>CAXRHT010000002.1:0-1955174 GCA_964230645.1 Bdellovibrionales bacterium
TCATCCGATCAAAGGCCGCGTAGTCACTATGCAGAAAAGATAAGGATAAGAAAGTAATAAACCAATTAAAGGGGGAGATAATGGAAACTGAACAAGTAGTCTCGAAAGCTGGAACCAGCTTTGGTGCAAAACCAGACTTCGGGAAAAAAGAACAGGTTTTAAAAGACCTGCCGAGTATCAGGCTTTCGCCTGAGCAAATCGAAGAAATTCACGCAGACGAATATTCACTCATGCTGTTTTATGCAACAAGAGTTGAGGCTTTAACGCTTGGGGAAATCAAAAGAAGATTTCCTGAGCCGTCACCCAAAAAGGCTCACTCGGTTCTCAGTAGATATGTGGAGTGCGGATTAGTTCATATCAATAATGAGGGGAGATACTATTCAAATTACCCCGACAATTATATTAATTATTCCGATTACAAATATGATGCGGATCTGGAAGCTAAGAAAGATGCAAAAATATTTGAGCTTATGAAAGAGTACACGGGCCAATCAGAGTATTGGGCCACTCGATCATATTTTTCTATTGATTCATTTTTCACAACAGAGCAAACACAGGAACTAAAGGATATGTTTACAGCAATTAAATATAAGGCAAAGCAATTCTCAAACGAAAATTCTAAAAATGGTAAAGTCAATGGATTGAAATTCCGGCGACTGAAGTTCTACGATATGATTCTCGGGATGCTTTTTGCCGTGGTCTTGTTTTCACTGCCTGCACCACAAGCGATGGCTGGAAATGACCCTGGTGGTCCTGCAATAATGAGATTGACCAATATTGCACCAATTCAAGTCGGTGACCTGATAGACAGAATGCTCACAAGTAGAGATACTCTCGCTGCGGGTGGGGGTAATGATCCGGGTAATTTGATGACCTTCACAGAGCCGAGAGTAATGGGCAAAGTTTGGGATTCATAGTTTGAAGTTCAAGCTGGTGGTGGTCATGACCCAGAAGGTAGAGATTCTAATACTGGTGCAGATCGAGCCGGTGGGGGGCATGATCCAGGTAAGCCCGATGCAGCCAGAACTTGTATATTAGAGGTCTATCAGTCTGAAGGATGGTTGTTAGATCTTAGTAATTCCTGCTTGGATCTTTTGTATGATATTGCAGGAGAGGAATGCGAGATCATTGGGAGTGCGAATTTTTGCTCTCTTCGCACTAAGATAGAAGCCATTTATAATTCCATTGAAATTTAAAAGAAATAGTGGGGCTACAAACCGTAGCCCCCAAAGTTAGATTTAGTTGGATTTCTTATTAATTTTTGTAACTTTAAATCGAGTTGTGTTGATAGCTTTTTTTAATTTTTCTCCATGGATTTCGTGTCCGACAATCAAAACTGTTCCATTAGAAATATCAACTGAAACACTCTTAACACCTTTGATTTTCTTAACTTTATTTTCTACTGCTGAAGCACACATGGGGCATGTCATGCCAGTCACACTTGCTATAAATTGAGATTCTTTTGAAAAGGAAACGTTGGACCAGAAAAGTAATAATATTACGATGACAGATTTCACAGTAGTTACCTTAACTAACACATGCTGGGCATTTCGCTGATTTTCTTAGTTTTAAATTCCACAGACTTACACCTATTATTGCAAAAATGCCCCCATACATAAGACTCATGTTAACGGGACCATTAATATATATGTAACGACCTACATATAAGCTAACTCCTGAAAAAGTTCCTAACAATAGGGGGATGTAATTGCCGTGTTCTCGAAGTGCTGACCAAAATAAGCCTAAAAAGTTTAAGGCTAAGAAAACAATGAGCAAGGGGTGTAAAAAAGATTCTGTAACAAGAAAGCCTAATCCAATAGAAGACAAAAAAGCTCCAATTGCAGGTATGCAAACTGGACACAGGCCGACAGTGAACGCCGCTCCAAAAGAGCCAGTTGAAGCAAAAAAACTAGTTTTTTGTTTAATACTTAGGCCGTTTAGTTTAGATCGAATTAATTCCTCATTTAGTTTTTCAGCACTACAAGCTGAACTCCCTGGCGCAATTTTATAACCATAGATTATCTTTTCTCCCTGTAGAATTGAAGGCGAAGAGTATTCCAACATTGGGTGGTTTTTAGAAAGATCATCTTGTTTGATAACTTCAAAATCAAGCATGGAACCAAGAAGAAGTGCTCGGGCATCCTTTGCATTAGGGCAGCCTTCAAAATATATTAATTTTATATTAGTCATTAATGTCCTCCATCCCTTCAATTATGGGACAGTTCGATGAAGTTTTACTTTTTTCACAGTCTTTTATTAATTTTTCCAGCGTTCCTTCAATTTGAGAAAGTAATCTTATTTTTTCACGAACGTCTTCAAGTTTGCTTTTCGCGCGATTCCGAACTCTTTTACATCTCCCTACAGATGGAGCTCGCAAGTTAATAAGCTGTTTAATTTCTTCTAAACTGAAACCTAGTTCTTGTGCGTGTTTAACAAAGCCAATGGTTTTTTCAGCCTCCTGTGAATAAAGTCGATACCCTGAATCTTTGACTTTTGTAGGTTTTAATAAATTACGCTTTTCATAATATCTGAGTGTCGCAATAGGGACCTTAGATATTTTAGCCAATTCACCTATTTGAATTAATTTTTTTTCCATACTTCATTATAAACCCTAAACCTAGGTTGAGAGTCAACGGTGAGAAAAAGTAAGAGATTTTAATATTTTACGGTCATGATTTTTTTAGATAAACCATATTGACTCTCAACCTAGGTTTAGACCGTATACTGTCAATAATAACAAGGAGGAGAAAAATGAGCAAAAAAAGAACAGTCGAAGTTTTCACAGCAGGGTGTCCCGTATGTCAACCAACAGTAGATCTTGTAAATGAGTTAGCCTGTGACTCTTGTGAAGTCACAGTTTACGACCTGAACAAAGGCTGTGATACGATGGAATGCCGTGAAAAGGCAGAAAAGTATGGTATTACAAAATTACCTGCGATAGCCGTTAATGGATCACTTTTAGATTGCTGTAAGACTGGCTCGATTACCAAAGATGCATTGATTGCAGCAGGAATTGGACAGGCTTGATCCGCTTCAATCTTAATTAACTTAGCTTCCATAATCGCCCGAACAGATTTTTCCGAGATAGGAAGACTTTCGGGCCTATAGGAATTCACTAATTTAACGGAGTTGAAGTCAGCATTACAGTTGTTTATTTACTTTAATATTTGAGTGACGCCCATTTAATTTCTTAAAGATGTAAATTATCAAGAAAATTACGGCAACAAATATGCTGAGCATGAATAATCCGCCTAGCAGCATTCCAAACCAGCCCATTGAACCACACATTTCGCAGCTATCCATCATTGACTGATTGCTCATTTGAGCGAACGACAAAGAAGGGGTAAGTATTAGAATTAAGGGAAGTAGAAAGACTTTATTCATATTCGAAATCTACAAAATCTATTTTAATTTTAGTTCTAGGAAATGTTAATAAAATTTGTTTTTTTCTTATCATTTAAACACAGCTAAAAGGCCAACATGACTCCAATGCCTAGCCATGCAAAAGCTAAATTAGCTATCCAGAACAGAATAATTTCGCTTATTTTTTTATCATTGCTTTTCTTATCTGGCTTCTTTTTATACCAATGCGCGACAAAACAAATAGCAGAAACAAGAATAAATGCCAGATTAAAAAAGAGCGTATAGTCTATTTTGAAGAAGTTTCTTTCAGAAACTGATTTTGCACTCGAAGGATCTGGTAAAAGGTCAAAAAATGCAAACCCATAGTGCATAATAATAGAAGTTCCAACAAGAATGAATAGGAAAACACCGAGTATATAAATCGCCATTTTTCACCCATAATATTTTGCTTGGATTCTTAAAACAGGAAAAACGACAAGATCACTGAAAATAAATGCCACTATACCCGCAAAGCTGACGCCATTAGAAAATAACACGGCGGCCAGGGGGATATTTCCCATTGATCCTATAAATGTAAAAAAGGCGGCAACGGGTCCGACCAAACTTTGTAAAAGTATTTCGATAAAACTTGGATCTTCGCTTCCGGCTCCTATAAACAGTGATTCAAAAAAACTTTTAGGCATAAACGTGGCAATAATACCTGCTACAGTAAACCCAATAGTAACGTCTTTCCATACCATCATCCATTCCATAACGTATTTATGTGCGACTTTAAGCCAACCCTCTTTGGACTTTATTAAAGTTTTCCAATCTTTATGGTTATCGTTTTTTTCACTTTTTTCGTTATCTTTTGCAACACTTCGAGCCTCCTTTTCAAGTTTTTTTGGCAGAGTCAATTTTACCACCAAGGACATAAACAAAATCAGCAGAAGACCACCTAAATACTCTCCGACGACAAATTGCCAGGAAAGAAATATGGATATTACTATACCTAATTCAATCACTAGGTTTGTTGAAGCCAATAAGAAGGATAAGGAAGGAATAAGGCCAGCTCCCTTTGCAAAGAGAGCTCTGGTTGTAGAAAGAGCTGCAAAAGAGCATGAGCTGGAAATAAATCCAAAGAAAGTTCCTAGTCCAACACTTTTTACTCCAGCCTCTCCCATTGTGTTCTTCATTCTTTCTTCAGTAACAAACACTTGAATCATACTGCTAATGACATACCCTAGTCCAAAAGCCCAGAATGCCATCCAAAAAAGACCTAAAGTTGTTGTCGCAGACTTTGCCCATAAATCTAAAAAATTTTCCATATTTCTAAAATTCCTATATCGAAAAAAGCAGCGTTATCTGAGAGAGAGTCATTGCCAATAATACTGTGATGATTCCTCCTTTGATGTTCATACCACGAAGAAGTTTAATGTAGCCAGTTTTATCTAAATAACCGATATTGAAACAAATTCTTTTTTATTAGTACCACAAAAGAAGTATCCAAAGTTTATCGTTTAATAAAATGTTTTTTAAATGAAAAAAAGAATAAAACGAATCCAGTTAAAGTCACTGAAGCCGCCAAAAGTGCGGCAAGCACCAACCACCAATGGTTAAAATATTTTCTTTCTGAATAGTCCATAATGTGTAACATCCATAAAAAGTCGTAGATTCTCCAGATGTTACCTCTTGTAGCTTTTAATCTTCCATCTCTTGATGAGATATAAAAACTGGTATCTTGGGTATCCTCAAAATCAATACGCCACACGGGGTAACTTGCACGATATTCAATTATGGGTTCAGTTATAAGGCGAACGTTTTTAATTTTTGCCTCACCTTTGTATCGAGAAAGTGCAATTCTTCTAGCAAGGTGGGATGAGATGGGAGATAACCTATTACCATTAACCGCATCAATAAGTGATACTTTATCTTTCTTATCTGTGACTTCGTATACTGGAGTATCGAGGAGTATTTTTAGTTTGATTTCTTTAATAGAATCAGGGCTCATTCCTGAATACTCAATAGCTTCAGCAGCAGAAGTAAAGTCAGCCCTTATTTTCAAGGGTATAAAATCGGGTGTTTTAATGAGGTTCTCGCTTCGAACAGTTTCTATGGGAACAAAGCTCATGAACAACCCGCTCACAGTCCAGAGGAGAACTTGAACTCCAACGATCAGTGCCAGCCAACGATGCCATTTTCTCATTCGCAATGAAAATTTCATTTTTTTGATTCCTGAATCAAGGATTTACTTTCTTCCACCCAGCGGCTAATTTTCTCTTTTTCATAATTGTCGATACGAGAATTCCAGTTCAATATTTTGTAGCGTAGTGGAGGCATTTCTTTTTTTTCAATAACATCGGAGATAGCTAGAAGGTCCTCACTTGGTGTGCCATGACCTTTAAATGGGAAGCCGCCTCTCATATCTAAGTGTTTTTTAGCCTCTTTCATGTCGCTATTCATTATACCTTTTGCTATGGGAAGAACATGGTACCAGGGAAGATTTTTAGGCTGTCCGTGACAATCCATACATTTGTTTTCAAAAATTGGAGCTATTTCTTTTTGGTATTTTTTGTTGATTTGACTAAGGACAGATTCGGAGGCTACTTTTGACTCTTTTTTATTGAGGCCATGCTCTTCTCCTTGATGTGCGTAGGTAAGGGAGCTTAAAAAGACAAAAATTGCTAAGGCTAATTTTTCCATTTATTGGACCTTCCTAATCGTAAGGCATTTCCGATGACTGAAACAGAACTTAAGCTCATTGCCGCAGCTGCATACATAGGGCTTAGTAAAATTCCTACAAAAGGATAAAGCACACCGGCAGCTACAGGAACGCCAAGGCCATTGTAAATAAAAGCAAAAAATAGGTTTTGCTTAATATTTCTAATTGTCATCTGACTAATCTCTCTAGCTTTAGCGATTCCTCTAAGGTCACCCTTTACTAATGTCACGTCAGCACTTTCCATTGCGATATCTGTGCCGGTACCCATTGCAATACCTATATGAGCCTGCGCAAGAGCGGGAGCATCATTGATTCCGTCGCCAGCCATAGCCACGATATATCCTTCATGCTGAAGCTTCTTAATGGCATCAGCTTTTTGACTGGGCAACACATCTGCAATAACTTCATCCAGTCCAATTTGAGAGGCAACGGCTTCAGCAGTTTTTTTATTGTCTCCAGTTAACATGATGACTTTAAGGCCTTCACTTTTAAGTTTTAGAATGGCTTCCTTGGAAGTTTCTTTTATTGGGTCAGCGACACCGAAAATTCCAAATATTTTATCTTTGTTACCAACAAACATGACTGTTTGTCCTAAGGTCCGTAATTCATCAACTTTGCTGATAAGTGATGGCTCAATTTTTAAATCGGCAAACAATGCATTATTACCTAAAAGAATTTTATGTCCTTCTATTTCGGCTTCAACTCCTTTGCCGGTAATGGAACTGAAGTTTTGAGTGGTTTTTAATTCAATATTTCGTTGTTTTGCTCCATTTAATATTGCTGCTGCTAAAGGATGTTCACTTCCAACTTCCAGACTTGCAGCAAGCTCTAAAACTTTTTCTTCACTGAAGTCTGAAAAACTAATGACCGAAACGAGCTTAGGCTTTCCTTCTGTAATTGTTCCTGTTTTATCTACCACAAGTGCATTGACCTTTTCCATTTGTTCAATGCTTTCAGCATTTTTAAACAGTACACCTAGGCTCGCTGCCTTTCCAGTGGCTACCATTATTGACATTGGGGTTGCTAAACCAAGCGCACAAGGACATGCAATGATAAGAACAGCTACGGCATTGATGATTCCATAGACTAAGCTCGGTTGAGGTCCTATAAAATACCAGATAAAAAAAGTAATGATCGAAATCAATATCACTGAAGGCACGAAATAAGCAGATACTTGGTCTGCAAGCTTTTGAATGGGAGCCCGACTTCTTTGAGCCTCTCCCACCATTTTTACGATCTGAGAAAGTAGGGTATCTTTTCCAACTTTTTCAGCTTCGACCACAAGTGACCCAGTTCCATTTATTGTTGCGCCCACAACAAGGTCACCGGAGGTTTTTTCAACGGGGATTGGTTCTCCTGTAATCATAGACTCATCGACAATCGATTTGCCTTCAATGACTTTTCCATCCACTGGGATCTTCTCTCCTGGGCGCACTCGAAGTCTGTCTCCAATACGAATATCCTCGACTGGAATATCTTCTTCTTCGCCATTTTTACTAATTTTTCTAGCCTGTTTTGGTGCTAGTCCTAAAAGCGATTTAATCGCCGCACCTGTTTGGCTTCTGGCTCGAAGCTCAAGAACCTGTCCTAAAAGCACAAGTGCGACTATGACAGCTGCCGCCTCAAAATAGAGTCCAACTTCTCCAGATCCATCTTTGAACGATGCTGGGAAGAGATTTGGAAAAAATACAGCTATAAGACTATAAGTGTAAGCGACACCAACTCCCACGCCAATGAGGGTGAACATGTTTAGGTTTTTATTTTTTAAAGATTGGTAAAATCTCTCGAAAAAAGGCAAGCCTGCCCATAAAACGACCGGTGAGGCTAATAAGACTTCAAGATAGCTTAAAAGTCGCCCTGAAACGATATCCTCGAAAAAGTGTCGACCGCCCATGGTAATTACTAAAAGTGGTAAACATAAAATGACACTCACCCAGAAACGTCGACTCATATCATTGAGTTCGGTTTTATCTTCTTCTATGTCTAGTGAAATTTCGGTGGGTTCCAATGCCATACCACAAATGGGACAAGTTCCGGGGCCTATTTGTTTTACTTCGGGGTGCATAGGGCAAGTGTATTCTACATTTGAGTGATCGATTTTATTTTGAGGTTTTGGGTGTAGATATTTTTGGGGATCACTCTTAAATTTCTCTTTGCAACGAGGGTTACAGAAAAAGTATTTATTTTCTTTATAAGTAAAGATTCCTCCGGCTGCATTTTGTGGATCAACATTCATGCCACAAACTGGGTCTTTAGTTACGGGTGATGTGCTTTTTTTAGTATGAGTGCAGTTGATATGCTGATCCATATTTAATTCTCCTGGTTATAAAACCTTAACGACTCCAGCTTTCATGTCCATGCCACAAAGTAATTTAATGTCGCCAGCCCTATCTAATTGACCAATAGTGAAGCGAACTTCTTTATTTAACGGAAGCTTGGTTTCACCTTTCCCGTTCACATTTTTTAATTCAGTCATGCAGGTTTTATCAGTTGTACGTGTAACTAATAAGGTCAGTGTTTCACCCTTTTTTGCTTCAATTTTTGCAGGTTTGAATCCATCCTCAGAGATACTGACTTTGACAGTTTTTTCATTTTCTAAATGAGCACCCTCATGAGCAAACGAAGTGCCTCCTACTAAGATTGAAATAATAAATAAAAATTTCATATAATTCTCCTTGTTAGTTGTATGATTTATTTAGTTTTGATTCTTTCCAAATATAAAAAATAACGGGATATATTAACAGTTCTAAAAGAAAAGAGGTAGCGAGCCCACCAATCATAGGAGCTGCAATTCTTTTCATAACTTCACTTCCAGCACCTGTTGACCACATAATCGGAATCAGCCCCATAAAGAGTGCTGCTACCGTCATAAGCTTAGGTCTCACCCGATGAACCGCACCTTCGATCACGGCCTGTTCGAGATCAGCTTTTGAATTTAATTTTCCCGAGTCTTTTCGATCTTTATAAGCAAGGTCTAAGTACAATAGCATAAACACGCCAGTTTCTGCATCGAGCCCTAATAAGGCTATCATACCGACCCAGGCAGCTATTGAGATATTGTATTCAAGAAAGACTAAAAACCAAACAGCACCAATCAGCGAGAAGGGGACCGCTAAGAGAATAATTCCAGTTTTAATCCAAGATCCAGTATTAAAATAAAGTAAATATAGAATTAAAATGAGAGTTAAAGGAATGATATAAGTCAATCTTTTCTTCACTCTTTCCATATTTTTAAACTGACCACTCCATTCGACAATATAGCCTTCTGGAATCTTAACATTTTGATCAATTTGTTTTTTAGCTCTTTCAACATAAGAGCCAATATCAGTTTTTTCGAGGTCAATATCGACATATACATAGCCAACAAGTGAGGCGTTCTCATCTCTGATCATTCCGGGTCCATTGTTGACCTTTACATTCGCCACGGCACTCAGAGGAATCTGTGCGCCTGTTGCAGAGGAAGTGATCAAAGCTCTTTCAATGCTGGGAATGTCTTGTCTAAATTCTGGAGCAAATCGAACCTGGATAGGATACCTTTCTCTTGAGGCTAAAATTTGAGAAACATTTGCTCCGCCGATTGCAGCCATTGCCTGATCTTGGACTTCTTTAACTGTTAAGCCATAGGTTTTTAATTTTTCACGATTAATATCTAAATCTAAAAAATAACCACTAGCAATTCTTTCAGCAACTGCCGATCGGGTGCCATTAAGCTTTTTTATTTCGGATTCTAATTTTTGACCTATATCTTGAATAGTTTCTAAATCAGGACCAAAAACCTTGAGTCCGACAGTGCTTCGAATGCCAGACGAAAGCATATCAATTCTATTTTTTATTGGCATGGTCCAAATATTAGGCATCCCTATAAAACTTAATTTTTGATTCATTTCGTCGACTAGTTGCTCTTCGCTTATTGTGTCTGGCCAAATTTTTCGCAAAGGAAAAGTTAAAAAATCAGGGAAATCTGAGTACCAGCGATCTTTTTTGCGCCATTCTGATTTTGGTTTTAAAACAATAGTTGTTTCAATCATGCTTAATGGCGCTGTGTCTGTCGGTGTCTCGGCTCTTCCGGCTTTGCCAAACACAGTGTCGACCTCTGGGAACTCCTTTAAAATGCGATCTTGTTTAATTAAAAGGTTTTGAGCTTCTGAAACGGATAGACCAGGGAGAGCCGTTGGCATATAAAGAAGGCTACCTTCGTGAAGAGTCGGCATGAACTCCGAACCTAAAAGTTTAAAACCAGGGATGATTGATAGTGTGCCGACAAGAGCTAGTGCTAAAGTTGTTTTTCTATGTCTAAGTGTCCATTTAACAGCAGGTGTATAAAGTTTAAAGAGTCTCTTGCTAATAGGATGTCGCTCTTCCTTATAATAAGTGCCGATCAAAAGGGTATTACCCAATTTATTTAAAAGTGGATATTTTGTTTCAAACGGATCAATGCGTGCAAATAACATTCGCATTGCAGGATCAAATGTAATGGCCAGAAAAGAAGCTATCGCCATGGTAAAGGTTTTTGAGAGAGCTAGTGGCCTAAATAATCGTCCTTCTTGATCAATGAGGGTGAAGACAGGAATAAAGGCTACTGCGATGACTAAAAGTGAAAAGAAAACTGAAGGTCCCACTTCTTTCAAGGCTTCTAGCCTGACATTAAAAAAATCGCCCTTCCGTCCACCTTCGTCCCAAGCTTGAATCTTCTTATAGGCATTTTCGACTTCCACAATAGCTCCGTCAACAAGGACTCCAATGGAGATAGCGATGCCCGCTAAGGACATTATATTTGAACTTTGTCCTAAAATGTAAAGTGGAATAAAGGCTAAAAGTACGGAGACTGGAATGGTGACGATAGGAACAATGGCTGATGGAAGGTGCCACAAGAACAATAATATTATAAGGCTGACGATTATTAATTCTTCA
Organism: Bdellovibrionales bacterium; assembly: GCA_964230645.1. Taxonomy (GTDB): domain Bacteria; phylum Bdellovibrionota; class Bdellovibrionia; order Bdellovibrionales; family JAGQZY01; genus JAGQZY01. The sequence continues at coordinate 10,976 of CAXRHT010000002.1, forward strand.
ATCAAAGTACCTTTTAAAGTATCAATGGCTCTGTTGATAAGATTTGAACGATCATAGACACTTTGAACTATCACACCTTTTGGCAAGTATTGTTGAATATCATTAATCTTATCTTTTACAGATTGAATGACATGAGGAGCATCTTCGCCTTGTCTCATAACCACCACGCCACCAACCACATCGCCTTGTCCGTTAAAATCAGTTATTCCTCGTCTCATTTCTGCACCGATACTGACGTCAGCGACTTGTTTAACAAGAATAGGTGACCTGGAATTAGGACCATGAGTAATCACGGCATTTTCAATTTGTTCTGTGGAGTCAACCAAGGAGCGGCTTCGAATCATAGCTTCGGCTCCAGAGAATTCAATAGTCCGACCACCGGATTCTTGATTTGTTTCTCTAACAGCATCCATAACTTGTTTAATAGACAGATTGTAAAGTAGAAGCTTGGTGGGATCGACCTTAACTTGGAATTGTTTTACATACCCTCCAATCGAAGCAACTTCAGCCACACCTGGTACGGATTGAAGTTGAAATTTTAAGGTCCAGTCTTGAATCGATCTTAAATCAGCGGAAGTTTGTTTTCCTGATTCATCTTTTAAGATGTATTGATAAACCCATCCGACACTCGTGGCATCAGGGCCAATTTCAGTTTTTACACCTTCAGGCAGTTGGGACTGAATTCTATTTAAACTTTCAAGAACGCGACTTCTTGCCCAGTATAGATCCACTCCATCTTCAAAAATAACGTAGATATAAGAATATCCATAATCCGAAACTCCTCGTACAGATTTTACCTTTGGAGCACCGAGCATAGCGGAGACAAGAGGGTAAGTGACTTGGTTCTCAATAATATCAGGAGAGCGGTCCCATCTTGAATAAATTATGACCTGAGTGTCGGAAAGATCAGGAATTGCATCAAGTGGAATATTTTTAAGACTAAAAACACCAATAACCACACAGAGAGCAGTTATGGAAATAACTAAAAAACGATTATGAGCCGAAAAATCAATGATGCTTTTGATCATCTAACCCTCTGATTTTCGATTCTGAATCTATTAAAAAATTGGGTCCTGAACTTATTTTTGCACCTTCCTCTATTCCCTTCAGAACGACATAGTAGTCTTTAATTTTTGGACCCAAAACAACCTTTTTAGGATGTAGAGTATTGTTGTCATAAGTGTACACATAACTCCCACGACCAGTAAATAAAACGGCTCGTTCTGGAATAATAAGACTATCTCCTAAATTAACTTGAATGTTGCCGGTGAAGCTAGCTTCAGAAGGATAATTTTGTTTTCCATTGGCTATTTGACCGACAACTCTAATTGTACGGCTGGTTGGATCAGCTAAGTTGTCAATAGAAGTCACCTTACCTACAATTTCTTTTTCTGGATAGATCTCTGTTGTTCCAGAAAATGCGGCTCCCTTTTTTATATAGCGGAGGTCTTTTTCAAAAACCTGTAGAGCAACGCTTCCATTTGAGAGCATTCTTCCAGAAACCGGAATAGTGTAGACCACGTTTTTTCTTTTTAATTCGGTTGGTTCAATTCCTATTAGGTCAGCTTGATAGGGGGAAATATCAAGATCTATATCCGATTTTTCTTGGGTGTTAATATTAGTTTCAACCTTGACGAGTTTCATATGACAGATCGGACAACTTCCAGGCTCATTTTGTCGAATCTCCGGATGCATGGGGCAAGTGTAAACTTCTTCAGCAGTTGTATGGGAATGAACTTCAACTTTTTTACTAGAATTATAAAAGAAAATAACAAAAGAAATGGATATCAAGCCTAAAAAAATTGAAAATATTAGTTTTTTATTTAGCATCATTAACCTTCTCAGCTTGATATTGTGCAAGCCATGAAACAGCTTGTTCGTATTGAGTTTTTAAAGTTAGAATTTGAAGACGCGTATCAGGAATAGATAAATAAGTGTCCAAATGTTCTTGTAAGCTACTAAGATTTCTTGGTGAAATGTTTTGGAATAGTCTTTTTCTTTGAATAGCTCTTGGAAGTATCTTCTGCTCTAGAGTTTTGATTTGGGCCTTTAATGACCTCAACGCTTCTTCTAAATTTATTTTTTCAGCTTGGATTTGTCGAATTTTCTTTTTTAATTTTATTTCAGTTTCAAGACGTTGTGCATGACCTTGACTAGATTTTGCTCGGGGCTGCCAAAAATAAGCAAAAGGCAAAGTGAGGCCGACCATAATTTGATTGTTTTCTGGAAACCTTAAAGTCTCTTCCATACGACCATAGCTAATTGTAAAATCGGGAAGCCACTCGGTGCGAGCCGCTTTTTCTAATGACTCGTAATGTTTTAAATGCATCTTCATTGCTTGAATTTGTGGGACATTTTCTATTGAAGATATATTTGGTAGTTTCCTCATTGGAGGTTCGATAGCTTTAAATCTAAAATTCTTAGGGTCATTATCCACAAGCTGTGCGGCCATAGACAGACGTTCTTGGTGCACTTGAGAATTATTCTCTAAACTAATTTCGACTCGATCCTTTTCTGATTCAGCTTTTAAAAGGTGAATTTTAGCAAAAGTATCAGATCGGGCCATTGATCGAGCAATACTTATATGTTTTTTTAATAATTTTCGTTTTTCTTCTAAAATAGACTTCTGTTCCTGAGCTTCCCAAACCAAAAAATAAATGAGCTTTGCTTGAGCCATAATAGTTAGTTTTTCAGAAAGTTCTTCGTCTTTTCTTGCATGAAGAGCATGTTGTCTGGCGGAATAGTCGCGACTAATTTTGCTAGGAAATGGAATGGTTTGACTGACCTGCCATCCTTGAGCCGTACCACCGTTAGCCATATTCATTTGGGTAACGCTTACTGAGGGGGGAGGGAGGCGTATCCCTGAGGCTTCTGCGGTAATCTCTTTGGTTTCAGCATCAACTAGGCGTAAATCCAGATTGTGTTTTAAAGCTCGATTCACAAAATCAGCAGGACTGAGGACTTCTTCGGCTAATGCTTTAGCTGAAATCAAAAGGATACCCATAATAATCATTAATTTGAGATGTTTAAGCTCCATACCCTCAAGTACGAGAAATATTTGAGGTTGTGACAAACTCTCTCAAAATAGTGTATTTTTAAGAAAAACAGCATATTTTTTAAGCTGGTGTCACAAATGAGTGGTCTTCTCGTACTTAAAGAAAGAAGGCACTTAAAATTAAGGACCTGATGAGCCAAGAAAGTAAAAAGGATAAAGAGAATCTCTCAGATGAGGAGCTTATGGAGTTATACCAATCCAGCGATTATATTGCGTTTGAGATTTTGTATTATCGACATTCAGGGCGCTTTTATCAGTATTTAAATGCAAAGGTTGGTGCTGAAATAGCGGCAGAGTTGTTACAAGATACCTTTGCTCGTATTCATAAATCTCGGGATAAATACAATACACAGTTCCCATTTCTTCCCTGGGCTTTTACAATTGTCCGCAACCTCTTACGTGATCATTATAAAAAGGCCGAAACCCAAACCGTTCAGAAATCAGTTGGTTTGGAATCAGTTATTATGGAAGCTGTTTCCGATACTGTAAATGCTAGTGGTCTAAGCCAGCTAGAAATATCAGTTGAAAATTTGCCGGACAAGCAACAGAGAGCCTTAAGACTTCGTTACCTGAATGATTGGAGCTTTGTAAAAATCGCTGAAGAAATAGAAACAAGCCCTCAGAATGTACGCCAATTGATTAGTCGTGGATTAAAAAAGATTCGATCTTCGTTTAATTCTCAAGGAGAAAAAGATGAATAACGATTTTAAAGAAAAAGAATGGCTGAATGAGTTTAATAATTTTATGGAGTGCGAGGGCGCAAAACCTCCCATTTCTCTTTCTAATAAAATTCTAACAAAGACAAAAAAACTTGTTAACCCCTCTCCTTGGTTAGTGTTTTTAAAATTGACTGGAGTTCATTCTGTATTTGGAACACTTTCTCTAATGATGTGCAATCAGTTTGGTCTAAATCCATTTAATACTCATCTCTCTTTGTCAGAGTATTTTATGACCTTCGGTCACTCGGTGTGTATGACATTATGTGGAGTTATTTTTGTTAGTTTTAGTCTTTTAGCGGCCTGGATGATTCTAACCAGAGATGAATTTTATATTGTTAAGAAAAACTATTTCATTCAAATTTTTTCTTTGAGTCTCTTGTCACTAGCTACATTTGTCGCGCTCGGAGCCCATATTAGCTTAAGTATCGCTATACTATGGACATTAGGCGCCGTGGTTGGGGGAGCGTTACCCACATGGACACTCGCTCACAGGAGACTGAGTGTTATTTAATATTGATATTTGTTTTACCAGCGAAGTTAATTTTATTTCTAAAATTTGTGGATTACTGATAATGAATTTCTTTTAGCACCACTCCCAAGTTTTTGACATTCGAATAAATTGAAATTGAGATTTTGGAACGCTATAGAAGCTCTTGCTATTGATATTTTAACTATTTAGTTCATCCAATCTTTACGAGATTCTCAAACTACTTTTATCAACCATCGTGGACTTGCAACTCAAGAGCAACCCGAATTGTACCCAGGTCTTGGGAGGTATAGGCATTGAAAGGGTTGGATTGTAAATCTTCTGAATCCATTTTTTTTACCCACAAAACGTAATTGGGTTCAACTTTCCAGCTTCGAAACTGTTTAGTTTGTCGCAGAGGTTCACCGAGGGTACCAAATGTTGACTGTAAAGCGGTCGACACTTGATCCATAGATTTCTCACCTTTTTTAAATTCCACAGACATATGTTGTAGAAAGTGCTCCCCCTCTTCGTTGGAGAAAACTTGGGCATGGAAATAGCGACTACCGATAAGTGGTTTTTGGGTGCGAATTATAAACATCTCTCCCGTGTAAGGGTTAGACTGCCGTGTGACGACCGGTTTTTGTTTTTTGATAACTCTCAAAAACTGATCCATCTCCAAACTCTCCCTTGCTGCTAACTTCATTGCATTGAAGATTTTTGCCATTTCTTCAGGAAAGGCGACTGCTGGTCGTCTAATATTGGTAGAACTATTCTTGGTTACTTCTTTTTGCCAAGATTCTTTCGGCTCCAGCGAAACTCTATGATTCTTTTCTAGGAGCCGACTACTATCCTGTAAAGGTTTCCCGTTTGTTAAAACAGTGACCCCAATCATAAAACAAGAAAACGCTATAAAATAAATCCATCGATATTTAATTTTCATTAAAAAGACTCTCCAAAAGTTTGAAATTCCCAATTTGTTAGTTCACGTGACGGATCTTGTAGATCCCATCGTCTACGAAACTTATTGCCGCTTTGAGTGAGGGGTCCTGTTCCTTCCCCTGAGTATAATTCAAAATGCAACATTGGATTACAGCATCCTGAATTGACTTTTCCGACATAACCAATGGTCTGTCCAGTTTTGAGTGACTTGTTCATACCAACACCAGCAGCTCGTCTTCCGGTGATCTCTCCATATCGTGCAATTCGACCATCGCTATGTCGGACTTCGATGGCGTAGGTACCTTGGTAGAAATAATAGATGTCACGAATAATCTTACCATTATTTACCGACTTTACTTCCTCGTTAAGAACACGATAGAGATCTGATGCCGCATGGTAACGACTTCCGCCACCACGCCGGGCTTTGAAACGACGCATGCCAGACTTATAGTTATGGGTTGGACGCTTGAGGGTTGGAAATCGCCAGTTGCCAACAGGTAAAGGTTCGAAATCTTTTTTATAGCTAGGGCAATTGGCGGCTGTCGATATAAAAGCATTTGCAACCCATCCACGCTGATTATTTCGTTCAGGAAATTGTACATGAATAAATGTGTATAGTTTGCCGCCAACAACTGTTTGTTTTTCCTCTGCATCGAAAGATTGTACAGGCAAGACGTTTTCGAATTGGTCGGCTTGGAAAATTGTTTTTTCTAGCGTTTCGTCCCGTACGTTTAACTGACTGCTAGCTGTGCAAACTAATTGCTGACTGCTGCCATCCATAATTTGTACACCGGTAATGGTCTTGAATCGATTTCTATTCAACAGGGCACTTTCTGTTTCTTCTAAAAATGCCTCGAGACTAGCTATCTCATCGACTCGAACTCCTATTAGAATGGAATCTGAAGCGCGTGGAATAACTTCGATTAAGAGATGGGGTTGCAACCGTTCACAAGAAGCTTTGTAAACTTGATCGTCAGTAGTGGCTAACTGCCACTGGCTTAGCTTAAGTGAAATTGCCTGGTTGTTAAGAGATAAGGGGAGGAACGTTTCTAGTTCAAATCCTTTGATCCAAGCCGGGGATATCCCTTTTGGCAAGTCATCTTTGTAGATCGAGCACGACTCTTCTTTGCCAAATCCCTTTCCCTCCCAAGGAATAACCTGATCAATAAAACTTTGAGCATAAATGGCACGACAAATGAATAGCAAGGTGAAAAGTAAAGTTTTTTGCACAGAAACCTCCTAATATTTTCCTATCGGTTCCTTAATCGATGAGTTTGAGGTTTCCCTAATGGGGCGAAGTCTGTGCGAGTTTACCTGTTTTCTATTTTTACAGTGGAATTGGGCTATTAAAGCTATTTCAGACTGTAACAGGAGCCGAATTCTAGACGTTACCCGCCCCAATACCTCTTAGAAAAACGGATCTTAGTATTGAATTTTGTAGAGATAATTCCACTATCTGAACTTCCTCTGAAGGAGTGGCTATTTTAATAAAGCATTTACATCCCTAAAACGGGCAATTCGTGGAAGAAAATTAGAGCGGAAAAGCGATGTTGTCAGAGTCTGTCACAGGACTTTTCTGTTTTTTCTTATAAAGAGCGGCACGTTATTGCCTAGCGTTTAATTTCTATTAAACTTTTGGCTCTGACCATAAGGGAGAACATATGAAATATTTTTTTGTACTGGCGCTTTTACTTTCATTTCACACTGTTACTGCGCAAGAACTTTTGGTGCATGGCCCCAGTGACGCTCAATTGAAGCGAATGGCTGAACACAATGCCAAATTGTCTGTAGAAAATAATTATTTGGGACCTGTTGGGTACCGCTCGGCAGATGTTAAGCCTTTTGTCGAATGGGACACTACTGGTTATATCTTTATGAGTGATGGTGATTTTTATGGGATGGCTAAAAACATGAAAAATGTCATCGCAGAAAACCTCCCCGATGAGGTTGTTCTGGTGGTTTATACTCAAAGTAAAAACAAGTCTTACCAAAAAGAACTGCTGCAATACTATTCTCAGTTCCGCTCAAAAGATAAAATAATGATTTTAGAAGTGCCCTCAAGTGGAACTAGTGATTTTTGGACAAGAGACAATACCCCAGTTCCGATCTGGAAAGACGGAGTTTTTGCTTCGGTTGATGCCCAATACTATTACAATTTTGAACCAGATCAGTTTTTAAATAGTATTTTCGGTGGCGAAATGGCTGTGCACGATTACTTCTTTGAGGGGGGAAATTTTATTGCCAACTCTAAAGGTGATTGCCTTGTTGTTAACCGGAATAGGTCTTATCCAGGTGGTGTTTCTGATACCGGGTCGATTCCTGATGCTTTATTTGAGATTGAGTATGGTTGTAAGACTTTGACTCGATTCAAGCATTTAAAGGGCATTGGTCATTCCGATGAGGTAGTGAAATTTATTAGGGATGATATTGTTCTTACAGATACAGAGGAATACGTTGAAACTTTAGAGCAAGCCGGGTTTAAGGTGATTTTACTTCCAGAGCCGGACAGAAACTATGAGACCTACATTAATTCTTTGATTGTGAATGACACAATTTTTGTTCCCATATTTGGAGAATCCAACGATAAAAAAGCACTACAAATATATAAAGACTTGGAACTTGGATATAAAATTGTTCCGATCAAGTCTAGACAGCTTTCAACCAGGGGTCAGGGTTCCATACATTGCATAACTATGAACTACCCTCCGATAGATCTTCAAGAGGTTACTAGAGCCCTTCGAGCAAACTAAGAAAAGCTGTCAATCGTTAGTCGTCTCAATTCGAGACATCCGTTTATATTACTGACAGATGCTTACCAATTTCTGACAAGTTTAGCAGTGCTTGGTAAGCGTAGTATTTAGATCTCTAAGATAGCTTTGTATTTGATTTGATTAGGTACATCCATTGCATTTTATAGTCATTATACAAATTGGGAGGTATTTGATGACTAAATGGATGGTCGGTTTATTCGCACTATTTTTCTCCGTCTATGGAGAAGCTAGATTAAATCCAGGTGTAAGCGCTCTTTCTGTTTCACAGATGAGAGGTGTTCAAATTAATACCCACGATGCTACGAATTGTTTTCCACCTCGTTTAGTTGAAGCTATTGATGAACTGAGAACCCGATTTGGAAGAGTAAGTATCAGGTCTGCTAACCGAAGTGTGAGACATAATCGGCAAGTAGGTGGAGCAAGAGGCTCACAGCACGTTGGTTGTAATGCAATCGATTTTGAGGTGCCGGGAGTGCCTAGAGCTGAAATCAGACAATTTCTTATTGCAAACTTTATGGGTCGTGGAGGGGTAGCATTCTATTGTGCAAGTGAAGGAAAGTATTTCCATTTGGATATGGGTAGACCTCGGCAATGGGGAAGGTGTCAGCCGAGCACACGCGAAATATCACAGGCTAGACAGAGGTATAGTAGGTATTTGGCCCAAAGAAACAGACAAAGGCAGAATCAGTCTGTGCGCAGTGCAAACTACACGCCAGCTAATAGACGCAGGAATCCAAGTCACGGAGGGTTACACCGCCACCAAGGGGACAGTAGGATATTTCACGGAGTTTCACTCTAAAACGGTAGGGCAGAAATCAAAGAGTCTTTTTTGTGCAAAAAAGAACGTCAAAGTGACGAGACTCGAGAAAATCTTCTAGGGAATCTGGTATATAAGAAGAAAGTCCATGCCCGTTAGGGTCTCGATCTCATTAACTGTTATTGAAAAATTGTCTTGGGGGATATCCAGACTCCTTTATTAAATCAAACTGAAGAGTTAATTCGGCGTCCGAAATATCTTAACAAAATACTGACATAAGTTATGTGATTGGACTCAAGTCTTAAGTTCTTTCAACAATACTTCAGAGAATAATGGCACCATTTCATATGGAGGTGGTGAGTTTTTCATCGCCTGGCCTAAGTACTAAACTATGACTCATAGTTCGACACTTTTACTCTCAGCGCTTCCAATTGCATATTTTTTAATATTAAATTATTGAAATCGGATAGATTTGGGCTTAGATTGTAAGGATGGCGTCGCTGTTGAGATTTACATTTATATTTTATATAGTTTTCGCGGCATCATATGATAGCGCTCTTGCTCACGAGCTTGAAGAAGGTATCCACGTAATTACTCATTATCATTTTAATTCAGATGAATCTGAAAGTGCTGCTTTAAAGAAAAATCTAAGTAATCTTGAAAAAAACGGGGTTGATCACTCATCAAGTAATGGATGTCCCGATTCCGAAAATGGACATGACTCTCATGAGTGTCATATGGGACATTGTGGTTTATTACCCCAAGTCCTTTCTTTTTCTAAAGAGCGACCAATAAAAACAGCTTTTACAGCACTTATACAAACTTTTAAATCCAGATCCTTAGAAGGTCTCTTCAGGCCACCCCGTCATTCTTAGATTCAATTTATTCTAATAAAAAATTAAATCTAATTTGACGAGGTGAAAAATGATGAGGCTAATTCTTATCTTTTACTGTATTGTATTTTTCGGATTTTCCTTGAATGCAAACGCAGCGGATTGTCAGAGTTCATCTGACGTAAATCAACTTTTAAATTGTTTGCTTAGAGAACATCCTCAAGTTGATGTCGCAAACCTTGATGTTCGTGTTGCAAAGGAAAACATTAAACAGGCTTCCCAAAGGCCAAACCCTGTTCTTACGTGGGAAGGTCAAGAGGCTCAGGGAAACGGCGGCTTTTCTAACGAGGTTAATGCCCTTCATACTATTGAGCTTGGGGGTAAGCAACCGGCTAGGGTTGATTTTGCTAAGTCAGAGTTATCTCTTCAGCAGATTGGCGTTGAAGCAACATTCAATCAAATAAAAATTAATCTAATAGCTCAATTATATCGGCTCCGACAGATATTCCATGAGATTGAGGTGATTCAAGAAAATCGCCATACATTCGAGCGAATGATTTCTCAATACAAACGCATTGGAAGGATGAATCCTGAACAAGAAATCTCAGTCAATGTGTTTCGTATGGCCTCTGAAGAAGTCAAATTGACGTTAGGGCAATTAGAGAACGAAAGAGATCAAATTCTAGCCGACTTTAAAGTTATTACTGGAGTGAATTTCACTCCGAATAAGGACCAGCTGCCAAAGCTTATTCATGATTGGCCCGCACTTGGTAATGGAGAATTTAAAGGTCCAATTGTCAAGCAAGCGAGTGCAGAGGTATTAAAAGCGGAAAGGCAGTATGATCTAGAGAAATCAAAATCATGGCCTAACCTATCAGTTGGGCCGCGAGTAGTACAAATAACAGGTCCTCGGGGAGGCACTTTCCTAGGGGCTGCTGTAAATCTACCACTTCCGATTCTAAACATAAACGGAGGAGGTAGGGCTTCAGCACTTGCTAACAAGAGAAGACAAGAATATCGAAGTGACTTCATTAATCGCAGGGTAAAAGCTGAAGCTGAAAGGTTAATTAAAGCTTATAAGAGATCTTCTGAGGCCTATCGTTCTGCAAGAAAATCCAGCAATTTTCACGGCAAACATACTGAATTACACAAAATGATAAATAGAGGGGTGGTTACCCCCTCAATGGTCATAGAGCTTCATCGTCAGATAATTGCATTTTACCAATCTCTTCATTCTCAAGAATTGGCCGCTGTTAGAGCGAAATGGCAGTACTATTCCCTTCTTGGAAGTCTTGCCAATAAAAATATTGAAAACTTCGGAGTCAAAAATGAATAGAGTTCATCGAATACTTATCATTTTATTGTGTTTATGTAGTTGGAATATTTCAGCAGCATCAGGTGACCATGATCATGAGGATAGCAGTAGGGTGGTTCAAGATAACGAGAGTGAAAAGAGAGAAGATCCAGATGATCACGATGAACATAGTCAGAACAAAACTCACGCCAGTCATAAAGAGAAGGAAGAAAACCACGGGGAAGGCGAGCGTGAACATGAGAAAAACCAAAGTAAAACTATTTTAGAAGTCGAAAAGGAAGGTAAAAGATTTAAACTTTCGCCAAAGGCTATCGCTACTTTAGGGTTGCAATACTCTCCTTGTGCTGACTTAAATAATGGCAATCTAAAAGTGCCAAAATCTTCCCTAGTTATATACGGCGAAAACTCCGGTTTGTTTTTACATGACTCTGATTGGTTTGAGCTAATCGAGGTTGAACTCATATCTCGCAATGACCAGGAATATAATGTGCGGTTTAAAGAACCCATTAAAACGAGTGCTTCCTGCCAGGTAGTTGTCTCCGGAGTGCCACTTCTACGAGTAGCCCAGTTAGAGGCCTCTGGAGAAGGTGGAGAAGGTCATGCACATTAAACAATTTTTAAGAAGGTAAACAATGATAGATATTTTGATTAAAAAGTCTGTAGAAAATAGAGGGCTAGTGTTTGTCCTCACGGTACTTATGATAATTGGTGGTTGGTATTCATACGAAAGTCTACCGATTGATGCTGTGCCAGATATTACAAACGTTCAAGTACAAGTTAATACTTCTGTCGAAGGGCTGGTTCCTGCTGAGATAGAAAAATTTGTAACTTATCCAATCGAAAGCGAAATGGGGGGAATTCCTGAGATTGAAGAAATACGATCCATCAGTCGATTTGGACTTTCTCAGGTTACTATAATTTTTAAAGAGGGAGCTGACATCTATAGGGCGCGGCAGATGGTGGCTGAAAAACTTCAAAGCCTTAAAGACTCATTGCCAGCGAATATTCAGCCTACTATGGGGCCAATAACAACTGGGTTAGGTGAAATTTATTTTTATTCATTAGAAGCAAAGAAAATAGCGACTGGCGACGAGCGAATAAAACAACTTATGGAAATTCGCGCTCTTAATGAGTGGACAATCCAGCCCAGATTATTGCTGGTAGATGGAGTTGCTGAAGTTAATAGTATAGGTGGATATGAGAAACAATTCTTTGTTCAGCCTAGAATGGACGACCTTTCTAAGTACGGTGTTCACCTAGAGGAGCTATTTAATGCTATTAAAAATAATAACAGAAATACTGGCGGTGGATATATTCAGCAGACATCAGAACAGCTGCTAATTCAAGCTGATGGTCTTGTAAGATCCATAAAAGATATCGAAAACATACCACTTAAAAAATTACCGAGCTTTAAATCAATTTCCGTAAAAGACGTAGCAGATGTTAGATTGGATCGGCAAATTCGAACGGGTGCCGCTCTTGTGAATGGAAAAGAAGTCGTTATGGGAACGGTGCTAATGCTTTTGGGGGAGAATAGTCGCACAGTTGCACTTACTGTTGATGAGCGAGTTCAAGAAATCAGGAAGACGCTTCCTGATTGGGTGGAAATGAAAACACTTTATGATCGCTCAGAATTAGTTAATTCGACACTTTCTACTGTCCAACATAATATTTTATTTGGAGCAATTCTTGTTGCATTATTTCTACTTATCCTAATAGGAGATCTTAGAGTTACTGTTATTACTGTCATTACTATTCCTTTATCACTTTTAGCTACGTTTATTTGGATGAGAGTTTTTAATGTATCTGGAAATTTGATGAGTCTCGGTGCTCTTGACTTCGGAATTATCATAGATGGTGCCGTAATCGTGATGGATAACTGTGTAAGAGTCGTAAATGAAAAGGCTAAAAAAGCGGGTCGACGTCTTAGTCGTGAAGAAATTAAAAATGCCGTCATTTTTGCCACGCGGGAGATTCGATCTGCAGCAGGTTTTGGTCAACTTATCATTGTGGTTGTGTTTCTCCCACTTTTTGCATTAACTGGGGTGGAGGCAAAAATGTTTACTCCAATGGCGGCAACGTTTTGTTTTGCATTAGGTTCTGCTTTTATAATTTCCTTCTCAGTTATCCCCGCAATCGCAGGAGCCACTCTATCTGGTAAGTTAAAGACCAAAGAACCTGTATTTATGAGGGCTTTGGGTAGCCTTTATTTTCCAATTATCACAATGGCATTAAGGTTTAAGCGATCTGTGGTTGTTTTAGGGTTGATTAGTATTGCATTAGGGATTTATGGATTTTCAAGATTGGGTGCCGACTTTCTTCCTCAGCTTGATGAGGGTTCAATCGCCATTCAATTTGTACGACCTACAAATATTTCTATTGATCAATCTGTTGAGCTACAAAAAATATCGGAAAACTTAATCCTAGAGTTTGAAGAGGTGGATAAAGTAATTTCACGAATTGGAGTCTCCGAAATAGCCACTGATCCAATGGGAGTTAATATTTCTGATACCTACGTGTTGTTGAAAGCAAAGGAAAAATGGCCTGAAGTATCCGGTGCTAAAAGAGATAAAGATCAGCTAATTGCAGCAATAAAGTTAAAGCTCGAAGAGTCTTTGCCTGGCCAATCCCTTATATTTTCGCAACCGGTACAGCTACGATTTAATGAATTACTTGAGGGAGTTCGTGCCGATGTCTCCTTCAAAGTATTCGGTGAGGATATGGAGGTTATTAGTCAAATAGCCAAAGAAGCCGCCCAGATAATTGGAAAAATCGATGGCGCCGGGGATTCTGAAGAAGAGGTGAAAGGTAAATCCCCAGTATTAAGAATTACACCGAATATCGAAAAATTGAGTAGTTTAGGAATTGCAAAAGAGAATATTCTTTCAACCGTAGAAACTGCTATAGGAGGAACGGGAGCTGGTTTTCTCTATGAGGGGGTCATGCGTTTTCCAATTGTCGTTAGGTTGAGTGAATCAGATCGGTCAGATATTAGCTCTATTAAAAAAATGCCCGTAGGAGTTTCCCAAAACCTTACTGTGCCAATGAAAGAAGTGGCTGATGTCAGAATTGCTGAAACTTTTAGTGATATCCGAAGAGAGTCGGCAAAGAAAAGGGCCGCAGTTCTAATCAACGTGCGTGGAAGAGACACTCAGAGCTTTGTCAGCGAGGCAAAAGCAACTATCGAAAAAGAGTTAAAGATCCCTCCTGGAAATTATGTGGAATGGGGTGGTAGCTTTAAAAACCTTGAGAAAGCCAAGAAAAGATTATCCATACTCGTTCCTTTAGCGTTGGCATTGGTGTTGATGATGATTTATATGGCCTTTGGGAGTCTTTTACAGACGATTATGGTAGCAAGTTGTATTCCCATGGCACTTGTGGGGGGAGTGATCGGATTGATGGTGAACGGTCTAGAGTTTAGTATATCTGCTGCTGTTGGATTTATAGCTCTGTCTGGGATAGCCGTATTGAATGGTGTCGTTTTAGTGAGCTATTTTAATCAGCTTAAGACAGAAGGAAAGTCTGGGGACGAACTTATTCTCAAGGGAACTTCATTGCGCCTTCGACCAGTGATGATGACTGCCTTGACGGATATATTTGGATTTATTCCAATGATGCTAGCAACAGGCGCTGGCGCTGAAGTTCAAAGACCACTTGCCTCTGTAGTGGTAGGGGGGATTGTTTCAGCCACTCTACTTACCCTGGTCGTACTTCCTGTTGCATATAGATTGCTAGAAAATAGAATTCAGGTAAAACCTTCTGGAATCGTACATTAATTGAGGAGTGAGAAAATGGACCATGATCATTCTCAGATCACCAATAAAAAAGCTCTATTTTGGGCTATTATAATTAATATTATTTTGACGATAGCTCAGGTTATCGGAGGACTTCTTTCCGGTAGTTTATCTTTACTTGCTGATGCTCTTCATAATTTTAGCGATGCAGGAGCATTAATAGTAGCGTATATCGCTGAAAAAATATCTGGATTACCCTCCAACGATGAAATGACCTTTGGGTATGGGCGTGCCCAAATATTGGGTGCTCTGATTAATAGTGTTACTTTAGTTATTGTTGGTATCTACCTTTTATTTGAGGCCTATGAACGCTTTCAAGATCCCCAGGAAATAGATGGTTGGATGGTGATTTGGATAGCTGTCATAGCACTTATAATTGATGCCTTAACCGCTTGGTTGACTCATGCAGGGTCCAAAGAAAGCATTAATATGAAGGCTGCTTTTATCCACAACGTATCTGATGCACTAGCTTCTATCGTGGTGATAATTTCAGGAGTATTAATCCTTCTCTATGATGTCTATTGGATTGATTTAGTAGCTACTATTTTAATCTCAGCCTATATTCTATACCAGTCTGTGGGATTGATTAAAACCAGTATCAAAACACTTATGCAGGCTGTACCTGAAGATCTCAGTAAATCGGAGATTGTCGATAAGATACGTGAAATCAAAGGTATTGTTAATGTGCATCATGTTCATATATGGGCTATTTATGAAAAATTTCGTTCGATTGAAGCTCATATTGTAGTGAACGATACAGATTTTGAAAAGATTGAGGAAGTAAAGAAAAAGGTAAGAAGCCTCCTTAAGAATGATTTCAATATTGGGCATTCTACTCTTGAAGTTGAGCCGCAAGGTATTGAATGTGATAACCAAGGTTAGAAAAGAAATTAAAATGGATATCGTTGATTGTTTGCTGCAAGGCTCGGATTTTAGTCGATTATCCTTGTAGAAATAAACAAATATATTAAATGAAAAAACGAAGTTATTTTAAATTTAAAGTTGTAGCGGTTAGCCGAAAGGAATTTTTTTTTATGTATACAATTTTAGAAAATGATGAAAATTATTTAGGAATAAAGCTATCCGAGAAAGTTAACAAATCTGAATACAAGGAGATACTTTCTCTCTTTACCCAAAAGCTTGAGTCTTTTGAGGAAATTGATCTTTTAGTAGGCTTTTCTGACTGCGAAAAAATATCTTTGGGTGCTCTGTGGGAGGACCTTAAATTCGATTTTAATAATTTCAGAACTATTCGGAGATTTGCAATAGTGGGGCACGCAAAGGAGCATAAATTTCTCGACCCTATTTCAGAGCCTTTTGTCTCTGACGAGGCTAAACTTTTTCCTAAAGAAGAAATGGGGAAAGCAAGAGACTGGGCTCAGTCCAAGACGACTGACTGAGCGACTCGTCAGAAAGTTAGAGCGATGAATGTTTTATTATGGACAGGTGTATTATTTGCGGCAGCATGGGCAGCTCATTGGGGTGCTGACCAGTTGCTGACGCCACTTAAAATGTTACGAAAACAGTGGGGGCTGACAGCTTCTGCTGGCGCTGCTTTTCTAGCTATTGTTACAGCAAGTCCTGAAGTAGCAATCAATATCACAAGCGCTGCAAGAGGAGTTTCCAATATTGGCTTGGGAAATTTACTAGGTTCCAACATTATATCTATACCCCTTATGGTTACGATAGCCTACTTTGCTTCGCGAAAACAATTTAAAAACAATAAAGATCATCAAGAGCATTTGGATCAAAATCTATTAGCTTTAAACAAACGTTCCGTTTCGGTTCTATCACTGCCATATCTGGGGATAATAGCGCTGGTTGCAATACTAACTCTGCCAAAAGCTTGGCGTGGCCTGCAACCAATTGATGGCTGGATCATGCTCGGAGCTTATGGCGCTTTTTTAATTCACGCTATTGCTAGAGGTAGAAAAAAAGGAGAAAACGTAAGCTGGACACAGAAAAAAATATGGTTTTCAATTGCTGGGGCTTTTTCTATTGCGGGCGGTGCGTTCTTTATTGTGAAAGCCACTGAAAATATCGTTGAGTCTTTGGGGATTTCTCAGATTGTAGGAGGGTTATTCATTACCGGGATAATGACCACTGCGCCTGAAGTATTTAAGACTTGGAGTGTGGTTAAGGGCGGTGAGATAACAGCAGGTACGACTAGCGTGATTGCAGACAACGCAATAACAATGACAGTGGCGTTTTTCCCTTTGGCTCTAGTAACTACTCCTATTGAGGATTTCCAGTTGTATTGGATCAATCTGGCCTTTGTTGGATTGATGCCACTACTTTATTCAATTTTCATTCATCAGAATAAAAAGATTCATGGGTTTAGTAAGTGGCAAATATTTGTATTTGATGCTTCTTATTTAGCCTATATATTTATCATGGCATTATTCGTTCTCAACCTATTTTAAAATATCAACGATTTTAACTTTAAAATCATTTGCACTACTCCAGTATGGATTTTTGATTTGGATGAGAGATGAGCTCCAGGAGAGGGGTATTATTTAGCCAGCCGATTTGTTTGAAAATTAAAATGCATAGTGGCATAAGGATACGCAAAGGGAAAAATAATGAAAAAAAGCACAATTAAAATTAATAAGATGGACTGTCCGTCTGAGGAACAGATGATACGAATGAAGCTTGAAGCTCTCGATCAGGTGAAGCATCTAGAGTTTGATTTACCTGGCAGAAAATTGGATGTTTTTCATTCTGACAACGTGGAGCCGATTCTTTTAGCACTTAGTGAATTAAAATTGAAAGAAAAGCTTGAGGAAACACGCGAGTCTGAAACTCTTCCTGAAGGAGATAATTCCGATCAAAGCAAAATACTTTGGTGGGTTCTAGGTATTAATTTTAGCTTCTTTGTGGGTGAGTTGACGACAGGCTGGATCTCGGGGTCGATGGGATTAATAGCGGATTCCTTAGACATGCTAGCCGATTCTATTGTTTATGGCTTAAGTCTTTTGGCCGTAGGAGCCTCAACTTTAAGAAAAAATAAAGTCGCAAAAATTAGTGGTTACTTTCAGATGGGGCTCGCTCTTTTAGGTTTTTCTGAAGTTTTACGTCGATTTTTTGCGGATAGTGAAACTCCTCTTTTTCAATGGATGATCATCGTTTCTATATTGGCATTAATTGGAAATTTGGTTTCACTGTGGCTCATTAATAAGTCCAAAAGCCAGGAAGCTCACATGCAGGCAAGTGCAATTTTTACTTCTAACGATATCATCGTTAATGGTGGTGTTATCTCGGCGGGTGTCCTGGTTTGGTGGCTCGATAATAAGTGGCCTGACCTTATCATTGGTGCGGTGGTTTTTTCTTTTGTTATACGTGGAGCATTTCGGATACTGAAGATAGCAAAGAATTCCTAAAGAACTGATGCTCATATTTTGGCACTGTCTACTTGTTTCGAGGAACCCATGGCTTTCCCCATGTTGTCGCTTTGGAATCTTGTATCAGTTGAAATTGGGCTTTTCTAACAAGATTAATATAGGTGGGTAAATTTGTGGCTGCGTGGAACATTCCTGCGCCGAAGAGTAAATATATAAGTATCTTTTTGGATAAAATCATAGGAATTCCTCCTTGTTTAAAAAATGGTATTTGGGGTTTTAGGAATAAGGTATATGCAGGGAAGCAAAACCCTTGAACGCCTTTACAGTAGTGAAAAAATGCGTTTTGGGTGGGATTGAGTGGATGTAGCAAACTTGTAGCAAAAATGTAGCAAAACATCGAAATATCGTGAAATGTCACGAAAGATTAAGTGAAGAGATGCGAAGCTCTTTCCAGTGTTTTTAAGTAGTTAAGCTAACTTGATTTTTTCTGTCTTACCAAACTCTAGAATCGAGAATTGGTTGCGGGGGCAGGATTTGAACCTACGACCTTCGGGTTATGAGCCCGACGAGCTACCAGACTGCTCCACCCCGCGACAGGTGAAATTTGAACTTGATCGTTCAAAGACTGAAGAGTGAAAGTAAGGTCTTGGGCTCTTGATGTCAATGGGGGTTTTTAATTATAAACGCTACGGCATGCCTGCTGCTTGGGCATTTTTTTTA
This sequence comes from Bdellovibrionales bacterium, assembly GCA_964230645.1. Lineage (GTDB taxonomy): Bacteria > Bdellovibrionota > Bdellovibrionia > Bdellovibrionales > JAGQZY01 > JAGQZY01. The sequence continues at coordinate 29,689 of CAXRHT010000002.1, forward strand.
TAGCCAATTCTTTCGAAAGAAAGATCTGTTAGCTTTGAGCCTCATGGCGAAGACTTGATAAAATGTTCATGAAACTCGTTTTTTTGAATTTGTTTTCGCTCCTAGGGTGGACATCTTTTGGCGAAGTGACTAATGTAACCACCTATGATTGTTGTGAAAAAATTTGGTGGAACCTCTGTTGGATCAATCGAACGTATCGAAGCGGTGGCTGACCGAATCAAAGAAGATATTGAAACTAAAGGCGAGCAGCCCATCGTTGTGGCCTCGGCCATGTCAGGGGAGACCAATCGGTTGGTCTCTTTAGCTCATCAAGTGGCTCCTAGTGATCGCTCACCGGCCTACGATATGCTCCTTGCTTCTGGTGAGCAGGTCTCAATCTCACTTTTATCGATGGCTCTTCATAAGCGAGGCATTAAAGCAAGGCCCCTTTTGGCTTTTCAGCTTGGAATTATGACCGATGCCCTTCCAAGTAAAGCCACGATCCAGAGTATTCGCACCGAAACCTTAGAAAAGCTAGTGGGTGAGGGTGTTGTTCCTGTGGTTGCTGGATTTCAGGGGATTGATGCTCAGGAAAATATTACCACCTTGGGGCGGGGTGGTTCAGATACCACAGCCGTGGCCTTAGCAGCCGCTCTTAAAAACGAAGTCTGTGAGATTTATACTGATGTCCCTGCGATTTTTACCGCTGACCCAAGGCTTGTGCCCACGGCTCAGCCTCTAAAGTCCGTTGTTTTTGATGAAATGATGGAAATGGCTTCTCTAGGATCAAAAGTTCTTCATGCTCGTTCCGTGGAGCTAGCCTCAAAATTTAATGTGAAAATTCATTTGCGCTCAACCTTTGAGAAAAAAGAAGGAACTTGGGTTGTGTCCATAGGAGAAAAAATGGAAAAACCAGTCGTAACTTCAGTGACCCATGACCCCAACACAGCGGTCTTTAAACTTTTTCCAACACCGGATCGCTCTGATTTCCTCGGAAACCTTTTTGCCGATCTTGCTAAAAAAGGAATCGTTGTCGACATTATCACTCAAAGTCAGAACGACCAGGGGCAAAGGGTGGCTTTTTCCGTGCACTCCGATGACGTGGACCAGGCCCAAGAAATCATTGCCTCTTCTGTTGATGAGAAAACAAAAATTGATCTGATCAACGACATGGCCAAGGTGTCCGTGGTGGGTGTGGGAATGCAGAACCAGTTTGGTGTGGCGGCTCGCTTTTTTCAAGCCTTAGCTAGAGAAGAGGTCGATATTCATCTTGTGACAACATCTGATATTAAAATTTCAGCGGTGATCCCTAAGGTCAACCTTGAGAAGGCCGCTAATATCCTTCACGGAGAGTTTAAGCTAGAAGGTCTTGAACAATGAGTCTTGAATACAAAGAGGGAAGGCTTTTTCTAGGAGAAAAAGGGGATCTTTCAAAAATTATGAAAGATAACCAGGGGCAGGCTTGTTACGTCTACGACCTTTCCAATGTCACCACTCGTTTTGAAAAACTAAAAGCTTCACTTTCGGGCGTCAAAAACCTTGGAGTTCATTACGCTTTAAAAGCCAATGCTCATCCAGAGCTTCTAAAGCATATGAAGTCTCTTGGAGCAAAAGTTGATACGGTTTCAGCTGGTGAGATCAAGCAGGCCATGGACAATGGCTTTAAAGGCGAGGACGTTATTTTCTCAGGAGTTGCAAAATCCGTTGAGGAGATCAAAACAGCTCTTGAACTCGATATTAAACAAATCAATGTGGAGTCTCCCCAGGAGTTGCGCCGAATTGGCGAGATTGCAAAATCCTACAATAAAAAAATGGCCGTGGCTTTCAGGATGAACCCTGAGGTCAATCCGGTGACTCACCCTTATATTACCACCGGTATGACGGAAAATAAGTTTGGGATGGATCGTAGCTTTATTCCGGAACTCTCAAGGATTCTTAAAGAGTTTCCAGAGAATCTCCATTTGCGTGGCCTAACTATGCACATTGGCTCCCAGCTTATTGATCTCTCAGCGATGAGAGAGGCTCTTCAAAAACTTCTATCGATCTACCGTGAATTTGAGGTTCTTGGATTTAAGATGGAGTCTCTTGATATCGGGGGAGGTGTGGGGATTCACTACGATCAAATGGATGAGGCCCCTGACTTTAAATTAATGGACGAGTATGGGGCCATGGTCTCTGAAGAGCTAAAAAGTTTTGATGGAGAGGTTCTCATCGAGCCTGGCCGAGTTCTTGTTGGGCGCTGTGGGGTTCTTCTTTGTCAGGTGGAGTATATCAAACCCACAAGCTATAAGACCTTTGTTATTTTAAACACAGGCATGCATCACCTGATGAGGCCTGCACTTTATCAGGCCAATCACCGTATTGTTCCCTTAGAGCTTGATAAGAGCCGAGAGAAGAAAGTTTACGATCTTGTCGGACCCATTTGTGAGTCAACCGACTTCCTTGGGAAAAACCGTAATATGCAAGAGCTTTATCAGGGGGATTACCTCGCGATCTGTGACACTGGCGCTTACGGTTTTTGCATGTCCAACAATTATAATTTTCACGAAAAACCCAAAGAAATCATTCTCAATTAGCACAGAGAGGAATTAGACAATCAGAGGTGGCCTCACTGGCCCCAAAGTGCTATCAGGAAGCTAGATATGCGCGGTTTTGCTCTAATTTTTAGCCTTTTTATTATATTCTCCCAAGTGGCCCCAGCTCAGGGCGGAAAATTACTAGACGTCGTGGGAATGTCTCCGAGTGAGGAGAACTCTGAAAGCTCAGACTCCCAAAAAAAGAAAAAGGACAACGCTTCCTCAGAGGAAATCAAAAAAAAGGACCCAAAGACGGCAAAAGGATGGGCTGAGCGCATCTGGATGCACAAAGTTTTCAAGACCGGCGATGACTGGGTTCGTCTCAACCAACTGGCTGTTGGTCTTCTGGTACTCATACTTGGGCTTATCTTTGCAAGCTTTACCAGTCGCACGGCCGGACGGTTTTTACAGGAACAGAAAAAAGTCCCACCCAGTGTGGCCATGGTTTTTAGAAAATCCGTGTTTTACTTCCTAGGGCTGATCGTCTTTATTTTTTCTGTTCAAATCGCCAATCTCCCTCTGGGGTTTTTAACTCTAATTGGAGCTGCTCTAGCGATAGGCGTTTCCCTAGGGGCTAAGAATACCATCTACGATTATTTAAGTGGGCTTGTGATTGCTCTCGAAAAACCCATTCGGGTGAACGACTGTATTGAAGTGGATAACTACAAAGGCTTTGTGCAGGAGATCTCTGGTCGCTACACCGTGATGAGACGCTTTGATGGAATTCAGGTTCTTGTACCCAATAGTGTCTTTCTAGAAAACAGTGTCGTTAACTGGACACTCAAAGATAAGGAAATCCGAGGCGATGTGATGGTGGGTGTGACCTACGATTCTCCTGTGGAAGAGGTTTCCAAAATTTTTCTTGAATGTATTAAAGATCACGAAGAGTCCTTAGAAACGCCGGAGTCAGGAGTTCGCTTTTGGGATTTCGGGGACAGCAGCCTTGTATTCTGGGGCTATTTTTGGGCTAAGGTTGAAAACCCCATGGACGTCTGGAGAATTGCCAGCGATATTCGTTTTGCAGTGATCAAAAGATTTAGAGAAAATGGAATCACCATCGCTTATCCTCAGCGTGATGTTCACTTAGACACCAAAGATTTCCTCAAAGTTTCTGTGAGCCAGTCGGAAACAAAGCAAAGCCGACCCAGCGAGGACGAGTCAAAAAAACAAGACTCAGACAAAAACAATGAGGGGGCTCCCAGTCAGTCCCAAGAGAAAAAAGCGGACAAGGAGTCCTCTGAGAATTTAAAAGCCGATGGTGAGGATTAGAGGCTCATTCTTAAATGACATGAAACTTAAATGTCAGACGGGCTGTGCTTTTTCGAGGATTTAGGTCTAGTTAATTTTTTGTGATTCGACAATTATGGGAGGAAGTCTTATCAACGTTCTATGAGATTTTCTTTCCTTATTTTAGCCCTTCTACTTTTTTCATTTATCTTTAACCGCGCTTCAGCGGCTCCTTTATCCACTGACTTGAACACCCATAGCTGTCCTTACTCTCAGTGTGTGATGATTCTTGATAGGAAATAGTGCTATCAATTGTTAGAAAAAGGTCAGAACTATTGGTTTTATTGGCTTTTGAAAAGTCTACAGTTTTATATTCTAAAAAATTGGTTTACTGATCTCACCAACCCTTTCGGTGGAGTGATGTCATGAAAATTATTTTAGCCTTTTTTGTAGTGTTTAGCGTTTCCGTTTCCTTTGCTGAGACGACCGAGCCCTGTATATCTTTAGAGACAGCTCAAGAAATCTTGACGGTCAACCTTTTGGCTCAGGGAAACTATGTGGATCAACAAGGAGTCCTGGATGATTTTTTGGTGCAACAACTAGAATATTTGGACGGTGCTTATCAAGCTGTGGATGAGCTAGAGTTTCGTGAGAACATCGTTGTCACCGTGACTTGTCTTGGAGAGTACAGCCTCCAGGGTCTCTAAAAAGGCCCTAATCGCTTTCCTCACAGGTTCTGTCATAAGAAATTCCCAGTATTATTGCAGCTGGCGCAATGGCCAGTGACAGACTTCATCCCAGTCGCTAGGGTCAGGGCGCCTTTGAGGCGTTCAACAGCAAATGTGGGGGAGCGATGAAGTACTTATCCATCTTATTTCTTTTTCTAGCAGCATGTAGCAATTCTCAAACAAGCTCTTGTGGGGCTGATAAACTTTTCTCGGATTACGAAAATTGGCGTCTTGAAACCTTTCCCTCTTATGCCTCTAGTCGAAATCATGGCAAAAGGCATGATTCCTTTTTTCAAAACACAGAAGAAAATATTTCCAAGGTTCATGAAGAAAAAAAGGATTTCTTAACTAGAGCTGAAAAACTTATGAAAAGTAAATCCTGTGAAAGCCAGGATACTAATCTGTCTTTGTTTCATTATGATCTAAAAGAAAGTATTGAGGGCTATAAATACAACACTCGCTTTATTGAGTTCTCCTCTCTTGGCGGTCCCCATACCAGCCTTCCACAAATGTATAAGAGGGTGCCTTTAGAGACTAAGCAAAATTATCAGGACTATCTGACACGACTGTCAAAAATTCCCGAGGTGTTTGAGCAAAGTAAAACGCTCTCAAGAAAAGGTATGAAATTAAAAATGGTTCCCCCGAAAGTCACCTTCAAGGGGTATGAGTCTAGCTTCCTTGATCTGGCAAAAGGGGAGGCTGAAGAGTCGTCTTTTTATAAACCCTTTAAAGATTTACCCGAGGGATTTTCAGAGAAAACTAAAGAGGATCTTCGTAAAAAGGCCAAAAAAATAATTTCTGAAAAGGTGCAGCCGGCCTACAAAGACCTTCACCAATTTTGGACAAAAGAATACTACCCCAATTTGCGGGAAGGGATTGCGGCCTCGGATTTGCCTCAGGGTGAGGAGTATTACAACTTCCAAGTGAGGAAAATGACCACTCTCGATGTCAGTGCCAAAGAGGTTCACGAAATCGGACTTCGAGAAGTAAAGCGCATTCGCTCGGAGATGGAAAAGATAGCTGCCAAAAAAGGTTTTGCTAACGATTTATCAGGGTTCTTTGAGCACTTACGTACAAGTCCTCAGTACTATGCAAAGACCGAAAAAGATCTTCTTGAAAAGACAGCCCTTATTCTTAAAACAATTGATGGAAAATTACCGAAGCTTTTTAAAGAGCTTCCCAGTCTTCCCTATGGAATTGAACCCATTCCCAGTTTTATTGCTGAGAAGTCGCCTGCGGCCTACTATAACAGTGGACGTTTTGAGATTGGTAAGTCAGGGACTTTCCAGATCAATTTGTCTGATCTAAACAGTCGCCCTCTTTATAACCTTGTGGCTCTGTCTTTACACGAAGCCGTTCCGGGTCACCATCTACAAATCGCTCTAGCGCAAGAGCTTAAAGGTCTTCCCGAGTTTCGTAAAAACTCGGGCCCAACAGCTTTTGTCGAAGGTTGGGCTCTTTATGCTGAGTCTCTGGGTGAAAAAGTAGGAATGTACGAAGATCCTCTCGATGATTTCGGCCGTCTGACCTATGAACAATGGCGCGCCATGAGATTGGTGGTCGACACGGGGATTCACGCCTTAGGTTGGTCTCGGGAGAAAGCTATTAATTTTATGAAAGAAAATTCGGGGCTCTCAGAAAAGAACATTGTTGCGGAAGTGGACCGTTACATCAATTGGCCAGGACAAGCTCTCGCTTATAAAATGGGGCAGTTAAAGATTCTTGAACTTCGAGACTTCTCGGAAAAGGAACTGGGAGAAAAGTTTGATATCCGTGATTTCCATCAGGTGGTTTTAGGCTCAGGAGCCATTCCTCTCCCCATGCTTGAGGAAAACGTCAAAGAGTATGTTAAGAAGATGAGAGTTCCTCAAAAAAGACAAGGCTAAAATTCCTTAATTAAAGCCTTTCTTTGTAACATAAAAATTTTTCTTTTTTTGAAACAGGTGTTTCTTACTTTGCTAGAACACCTGCTCCATTATTAGGTTGCAGTACAGATAGTCTCTTTTGTTTTTTGGAAGTTCGTTCTTTTCAATTGCCCCGTGTTAAGGATAGAATCGACCGATGGCCCAAAGAGCTGAAAAATTAAAAAAGCATTTTATCAGCTTCGTTCAAACCGGAGCCTCAGGTAGTCCCAACGACCCACTCAATCGCATCATTATATTTTGTAACTTTAGTGCGCTTATAGCTATCGTTGGCTCGATGACAGTGGCTTGGCAACTCTCTACTTGGGGTATTGAGCCCTCTTACATGATCACACAATTCTTCACCGCTTTCTTAGGTGGATTGTTGATCCTTTTTAATGTGCTTGGACACCATTTGATCGCTCGAATATTTACAGCTCTCGTGATCAACCTTGCTGCCTGGAATGCCATGTTTTTCTTTGGTAAAAGCTTTAATGGTTACCTCTTATTTTTTGCGGCTATTGCCTTTAGTATTTTAGCCTTTGGTTCTCAGGAAAAACAGATCCGACGATTTTTTATCTTTGTTTCCATTCTTGGTATGCCTTTATCTGATTGGTTGTACGCTGAAGCCATTTTGCCGGTGACTTCTTTTCATTCCTCTCAGGCGCCTTTTTCGCTTTTAATCACAGACACCATGATTGTAACGATTGTGCTGGTCTCGTTACTCTTTATTGAGAAGTCCAATTCTGAAAAATATGAAGGGGAGCTTAAAGCTTTAAATGCTCAACTTGAGGACAAGGTTAAACAAAGAACTGAGATGCTCAAAAAAGCCAATCATCGTGCGATTAAAGCCAACAAGGCTAAATCTCAGTTTATCGCAAACACCTCTCATGAGTTGCGAACACCGCTGACAGCCATCCTTGGCTTTGTGGATCTTCTCCAAAAAGGAGGCTATTCCAAAGAGCAGCACAAGGAGTACTTGGGTATTATTGAGCGAAGCTCTAAACAATTGATCGACATTGTGAACGATGTTCTCGATCTTTCAAAGATGGAAGCCAACAAACTTGAGATCAATCGAGAGTTAGTGAACTCTCGTGAGTTTTTTCAAGACATTGAAATGCTCATGGCTTTAAGAGCTAAGGAAAAGAATTTAGATTTTGAAATAAAATTAAGCAAAGAAGTCCCAAGTCATATTTTTGTAGACCCGTTGAGATTAAAACAAATCTTAGTGAATCTGGTTGGAAATGCCATTAAGTTCACGGAATTCGGAGAGGTGAGTGTTCAGATCTCTTTTAGTAGCACTCATCAAAAACTTTTAGCTAAAATTCGCGATACAGGTCCTGGTATTAACCCACAAGTCAGAGAAAAACTTTTCCGCCCTTTCTCTCAAGGGGATGATTCTTTGAGACGTCTTCATGGAGGCACCGGTTTAGGTCTTGCTCTTTCATTCAATCTTGCAAAGAAGATGGGAGGGTCTCTTGAATTAAAAGAGTCTTCTATTGGTAAGGGGAGTGTTTTCGAACTTGAAATCGATATTGAGCATTCTTATATCACCTCTCAAACTCCGCTACAAAAAAACGAAAACCCTGTAAAAGCCAAACCTATCATAGAGGGGATGCTCAAAGGTAAAGATATCCTTGTAGTGGATGATTCCCCTGATAATCGGCTTCTTATCTCGCAATACATGAAAGCCTCGGGTGGACATGTTGATATGAAGGCTAACGGACACGAGGCTCTTGAGACCCTCAAAAAAGATCCAGGACGTTATGATGCTGTCATAATGGATTTACAAATGCCTATTATGGACGGCTACGAAGCCACAAAAATACTTAGGAGCTGGGGTTATTCCCAGCCGATCGTGGCTTTCTCCGCTCACGCTATGACCGAAGAAAAAGAAAAAGCTCTTCGCTCGGGATTTAGTTCTTACCTTTCAAAGCCTGTGACTCAGTCGGAGTTAATCAGCCGTATCAATGATGTGATCGATCAGAGACCCTAATTAGAAGTCTATTGTTTTTGAGACATATCACTTTTAGCTATATCTCTATATTATTTAAGAATTTGTTTTCGCTACTTGATTCCTTTAAATCTCTTAGGAGTTTAAAGAAAAACCGGGAGATAATTATGAAAACAATTTTAATAGCAGCACTCTTTTTTTTGAGTATTAATGCACAATCAGCTCTACCCAGTCATTACGCCGTTGTTGCCAATCGTGGTGAATCCACTATTTCGTTGATCGACTCACAAAGTCTAGAGGTCGTGAAGACCATCGGTGAAAAGAGTGTGGGTTACGAATTTGAACCCATGTACGCCTCACATTTAAGTGGGACAGGGGTTTTTGTCGTTGGGGACCGAAAAGCTAGCCAACTTTTGATTTTCGATGACGAAAGTGGTGAGCTTTTACTACTTCAGCCTCTTTCGAAAGGGGTTTTTCATCAGTGGACAAGACCTGGAGATAATGAGGTTGTGGTTGCTACTGACACTCAGCCAGGGGCCGATTTGATTCGCATCACTCGTGGCGAAAATGGCGAGATCTCTTTAGAAAAACGTCGTTTCAACTTGCCCAGTAATCATGAAGGGTCAGTTCCTCATGATGTGGTATTAGATGATAGTCATTTTTACCTAACAGCTCACGCCCAAGATGCCTCTGGAAAGATGTTCGATAAAATTTTTAAAGTCGAACGTGAAACTTTAGAAGTTGAAGATGTTATGGAGTTTTCTGCAGACGTTCATGTCGGTCTTCCTCAGAACTCCCCTTATTTGCTTGTGGCGGAACAATCAGGAGTTTTAAACTTCCTGACTCGAGACGATATGACGGTGGTCAAACGGGTGACAGATCTCACAGGTGCTCACGGTCTTTTTTGGAAAAGTGACGCGAGCACAGTTTATAGTGCGAATATTTCAAGTCGTGCTATGGGTGCTCTGTATGTCATCAATAACAAGCCCTTTGGTCCCGCAAATTTAGTTAATATTTTAGATTCAAGTTCAGACACTCCTCACAACCTTGTGGCTGATTTTGATAACAATGTTTTATTTCTCACCCATTCAGGGATGAACAATATTGTTTCCGTTTATGACATTTCTAACGGGGCAAAGCTAATGAAGTCCATAACCACCGGAGCCAACCCTTTTGGAATTGGAATAGTGCAGAGAAAGTAAAAATAAAAGCTGGAACAGAAAAAGGAATGGGTGCTGACCTATTCCTTTTTTTAATAGAGTCCCTCGCGAGCAAGAATCTTTAAGGCGTTGGTACTTTTTGATGGGCCTTCTTTGATTTTGTAGTCAAAAACCAGATCCTCTTCATCCCACTTTTCACTAAAGTGATAATTATCAACGAGTGATTCGTTTTGCGCCAGTTGGGTGAGTTCAAGATCGTGGGTGGATATAAATCCACAAGCCTCAAGTCTAATGGTTGAGGTCAAATACTTTTGGTTTCCAATAAGTCGTTCTTTATTGTTGGTTCCTCTTAGTGGCTCATCAATGAGGAAAAAGACTTTTTTGTCCTCAGCCGTTTCAAGAATGGTTTTCATTCGTTTTACTTCCGCATAGAAATAAGACTGCCCATCACGAAGGGAGTCACTGACGCGAATACAAGTGACCATTTGGCGCGGCTGAAAATAAAAGTTTTTAGCAAAAACGGGAGCGCCGATTTGAGCCAGGCAAAAGTTAATTCCCACAGCCCGGAGAAAGGTGGACTTTCCACTCATATTGGAACCGGTGATAATAAAAACCTTTTTAGGTCCTGAATTAAAATCATTTTTAATAATCATGTCTTGATTGATTAAGGGGTGCGAGAGGTTTTCAAAAGAAATAAACTCCTCTTCTTTTTCCTCGGCCCAGGTGGTGTTGTGATAAATGTTGAGGTTTGCTAGGGACCCTAAAGCTTCAAGTTCGATGATCTCAGGGCTCCACTGGTTAAAGCTTTTTTCAAAACCTTTGCGGGCCTTTTCACAGCGCTCGGCTAGAAAAAAATCCCATGGGACAATAAGGTTTAAAAGGTAAAATAAAATGGGATTTGTTTTCACACTCATTAGTGAGATGAGTTGATCCATTTTGGCCACATCTTGACTGACTTGTCCTTTTTTAAGGTGAGGGAAAAAACTGACAACTGCTGCTAACCTTTCGATGCTAGCAATTTTTCCACTTAGCTCAGAGAAGTCCTGATGCAAATCCTGCATACGAGAAAAAATGGGTCCTGTGTGTTTCAAATAGGTGAGCATACTGGCTACATAAACAAAAAGACTGATCTTCCATAAAATTGCCGGAGTGGGAAGGAAGAGAAGGACCAGAGTGGCCACCCAACTAATAGGCACGACCCATTTCCAAGAGATGTTCTCCGGGAAAAAACTTCGGGAGACCTCTTTAGCAATACGAGCAAAGTCCACCCAGTGATTCACAGGGCGCAATTGGATTTTTCTTAAAAGGCCTGGAAAATGAGTGAGCTCCTGCATGCAAAGTTGTCTTTCCTGGCGAAGACTGGAAGGGGCTTTTTGGCAGAGCCACTCGTCAAGAAGCTGACCACCTTGAACTGATAAGCAGCGTTGTAATTGGGAGTAGACATAGTGCATGTCCAAGTCTCGCGCTAAATTGGGGTCGCTCATCTGCTCAACATTAATGGGCTGGACTAGAATTCCCTGTTGGAACTGTAGCTCCTGCACATAGAAAAGCCTTAAGGCCTCTAGCGAATTGTAAAAGGCCTGTTTTTTTCGCGATATTTTGAAGTAAACAATAAAAAGGGGAAGGAAGACTCCTAAAGCGATCCATTCGAGGTAAAAACCTTTTGCGATCTGTGAGAACACAAGAAGGAGGAAGACTCCAAGGCCCCAGAAAAGGCGCAGGCTCTGGGAGCGACTTAGGCTTTGTTGAGTGTGCTTTTGTTTGTCTTCAAGTCTGGTAATTCGGTTTGTGAGATTCATGTTGCTCTTGCTCAAATTATGGTCATCGTTGGACCTATTAAAGGGGTCTTATGCTCCCTTTATCATTGCAATTTTTGGTGGGAATGAAAAGCCTGTGCTCTTACATTGCTTTTATGACTCAGTGCTGTTAAATCTTCGGGATTATGGAAAAACTCAGTGATAAAGAAGAAATACTAAGGCGCAGAACCTTTGCGATCATATCTCACCCCGATGCTGGTAAAACCACGATCACTGAGAAGTTGATATATATTGGTGGCGTTATTCACGAAGCTGGTGAGGTTAAGGGAAAGCAGGGGAAAAAAGCGGCCACCTCCGACTGGATGACCATGGAACAAGAGCGTGGGATTTCTGTCACCTCGAGTGTGTTGCAATTTGACCACAAAGGGCAAAGGGTCAATCTTCTCGATACCCCTGGGCACAAAGACTTCAGTGAAGACACCTATAGAACCCTCATCGCTGCTGATACAGCTCTTATGCTTATTGATGTGGCAAAAGGCGTGGAGGAGAGAACGAAAAAACTCTATGAGGTGTGTAATTTTAGAAAGGTCCCCATTTTTACCTTTATCAATAAGTGTGACCGTGAAGGGAAAGTCCCTTTAGAATTGATCGACGAGATCGAGAGCACGCTGAAAATGAAATGCTATCCCGTCAACTGGCCACTCGGTGTGGGTGGACTTTTTCGTGGAATTTACGACCGTCTCAAGAAAAAAGTGATTCTTTTTAATAAGGAAACTGGAGAGGAAACCCATATTCCCGTGGATTCATTAGATGATCCTCGCTGGAAAGAATGGATTCATCACGATATTTTAGACTCTGTGCTTGAGGAGATTGAGCTGATTGAGCTGGATTCTGAGGAATTTTCTACGGAAAAATTTATGAAAGGTGAACTCTCCCCAGCTTTTTGGGGCAGTGCTAAGATGAATTTTGGAGTGGATCAGTTTCTTGACTATTTCACTCAGTGGGCGCCCAGTCCCACGCCCCGAAAAACAGAAGAAGGGGAGGTGAATCCCCTTGATAAAGATTTCTCGGGCTTTATTTTTAAAATTCAAGCCAATATGGACCGCAAACACCGTGATCGTATGGCTTTTTTAAGAGTGTGCTCTGGTAAGTTTCATCGCGGCATGAAGGTTAAGCATGCTAGACTTAATCGTGAAATTAGACTTTCGCACTCCTCGCAGTTCCTGGCAAAAGACCGTGAAACCGTAGAAGATGCTTTTGCCGGAGATATTGTGGGCGTGAGTGATCCGGGGCTTTTCCGAATTGGTGACACGCTCACAGGTGGTAAAAAAATTAAATTTGAAAAGATTCCGCAATTCTCGCCTGAGCTCTTCACCCGAATCCACGTTAGTGACGCGATGAAAAGACAAAAGCTTCAAAAAGCACTTAAGGAACTTTCCGAAGAAGGGGTCATACAACTTTTTATTGATCCTGCCATTGGTTCCCAAGATCCTGTGATAGGGGTTGTGGGAGAGCTGCAGTTTGAAGTTTTAAAATACCGCTTGCAAGATGAATACAATCTAGAAACTCGTCTGGACCGTGCCCCATACACTGTCGCCCGTTGGCCCCGTTATGAAGATGGCTCCTCAGCCTATGAGATCAGTGGGGCCACTGTCGTGTTTCGCGATAAAGATGATAGACCTGTTGTTCTTCTTTCGAGCGAGTGGGATATCAATTGGCTTCAAAAAGAAAATGAAAAAGTTCATTTCGGTTCCCCATTCTCTGAAGGGGTGGATAAATGGATGTAAACGAGTCTCCCTTAAAAATCGACTCCATGGTAAAGCGTTATGGTAGTTTTACGGCCGTCGACAATGTGAGCTTTGCCATGAAGCCCGGTGAGATTTTTGGTCTTCTAGGTCCCAATGGGGCGGGTAAGACCTCCATCATATCCTGCATCGTTACTTTGCAAGAGCCCGATGAAGGTCACTGCACAATCTTTGGTAAAAACCCGCAGGAAGACACCTTGGAAGCAAAAATGCTTACCGGTTACGTTCCTCAAGAGATTATCAACCACGGTTACTTCACTGTCGAAGAGATCCTTGTTTTTCATTCTGGATTTTTTAGAACTTGGTACAACAAAGAAAAAATCCACTATCTTCTTCACCGCTTAGGACTCTGGGATCACCGCAATAAAAGAGTGAAGGCCCTTAGCGGAGGGATGAAAAGACGCCTATTAATCGCAAAGGCCCTTGTCCACGATCCTAAATTGTTGCTGCTTGATGAGCCCACGGCAGGGGTGGATATAGAACTGCGCGCTTCTTTGTGGGATTTCGTTCAAGAACTCAAAGAAGAGGGGCTTTCTGTTTTGTTAACCACCCATTACTTGGAAGAGGCCGAAGAGTTATGCGACCGTGTGGGCGTTCTTCAAAATGGCGTGTTACGTAAAGTGGGACCGACCAATGAACTGATTGAAGAACTCACTGAGAGAAGAGTGAGTCTTTATTTTAAATCGGATCAATTGAGCGAAGTTCAGTCGCCTTATCTTGATAGTAAACAGGGCAATCGCTTGGATTTTTTAATTCCTCAACAATTAGGTATTGGAGAGCTCCTCACTCAGATTCAAACAGATCAATCAGACCTAGTGGATATTCGCATCACCGAAGGAAAACTCGAAGAGGCCTTTGTTCGCATTCTCGGAGAGGGGCGTAAAGAATGAACAATATCCCTTTACGTATGCGTCCCTTTTTTACCCTTTATTACCGTGAGATTAGGCGATTTGTGAAAGTCATTGTGCAAACGGTATTTGCACCCATAATGAGTACCACTCTTTATTTGCTTATATTTGGTGTTTCCTTAGGAAGTAAAATTGATACAGAGGGCGGGGTAACTTATCTGGCCTTTTTGATTCCCGGACTTATTATGATGTCGGTCCTTAACAACTCTTATCAGAACACATCAAGCTCAGTGGTTTCTGGAAAATTTGGCGGGGACCTTGAAGACTGGAGAGTGGTTCCCCTAAGTCCTCAGTCTATTTTATGGGCTCTAGCCCTCGGTGGGCTCACTCGTGGAATTGTGGTTGGTATTATCACACTATTGGTCGGAGAGGTGTTCTACTACATTATGAATGATGCACTTCTAATCCCAGAGAATATTTTCTTACTTTTGGTGTTTTTAACTCTTGGAGGCCTCAGTTTTGCCATGTTTGGTATTATTGTGGCTTTCTGGGCGAAAACCTTTGATCACGTCAGTGCTGTGAGCTCTTTTGTGATTCAGCCCTTAATTTATTTGGGAGGCGTTTTCTTTTCTCTACAAGGGCTTCATCCTTTCTGGCAGACCCTTTCAAAAGTGAATCCTCTTCTTTATGTTATTAATGGAGTAAGACTCGGGATGCTCGGACAGGCCGACGTTTCGCTCTCTGTCTGTTTTACGGTTTCCCTTGTAGCATTGATGGTTTGCTACTTTCTAGCGATGAGAGTGCTGAAAAAAGCCAATTACGCTCGCTGGTAAAGCGACGCAATAAAAATTATTGAAAAAGCGGTCCTTGCCTTTAATGAGGGATGTCCCTATAAAGACTTATGCTTAAGGACACTCGTTCACTTTCTCGCCAAGAATTTGTACCTCTCATGGCGCTTATGACCTCTCTGATCGCTCTTTCTATTGATGCCATGTTGCCGGCTTTTCCAGCTATTGAGTCAGCCTTTGCGGTTTCCTCGAAAGAAAATCTTCAAATGATTATAGCGATTCTTTTCCTAGGTTTTGGTTTTGGGCAGTTAGTTTTTGGTCCTCTTTCCGATGTTTTCGGCAGAAAACCTCCGATCTACTGGGGTATTGCTATTTTTATCTTCGGCTCCGCTCTTTCTGGCTTTGCCAATTCTTTTGAGCTCTTTATTCTCGGAAGATTCCTACAAGGATTTGGCGGGGCCTCTCCCAGAATCATTTCTCTAGCACTAATCCGTGATGAGTACTCCGGTGATTCGATGGCACAGATCACCTCTCTTGTGATGAGCATTTTCATTTTTGTTCCCGCTGTGGCACCCACTCTTGGTCAAGGGGTTCTTTATTTCTATACTTGGCGAGAGATCTTTATCGTGCTGGCCGTTACAGCCAGTCTTGTCTGGTTGTGGTTCGGGATGAGGCAACCAGAGACTTTGCTCCCCGTGAAAAGAAAAAGGCTTTCTCGAAGTGATCTTCTATTTGGAATGCGCGAGACCTTTCGTCAAAAGACAACACGGACCTGTATGCTAGTCTCAGGATTGGTGTTTGGAATTTTTGTGGGCTATCTGGGAGCTGTGCAATCGCTGTTTGAAGAGCTTTTCGATGTGCGAGAAACCTTTCCTCTTTACTTCGGAATGTTGGCTCTTTGCATCGGTAGTGCTACCTTTTTTAACTCTCGCTTGGTCATGGCGCTAGGAATGAGAAAACTGATTCTTATTGCTTTTACCTTTATGACCGTGATTGGAAACCTGTTTGCAGGCTACTTGGTATTTTTTGCTCAGAACGCTCCGCCACTTTGGATGTTCATGGCCTATATGATGATGACTTTTTTCTCAGTGGGCTTTTTGTTTGGAAACCTCAATGCTCTGGCGATGACTCCATTAGGACACGTGGCCGGAATGGCCTCAGCCCTTTTAGGTTTTGTACAGAGTACCTTCTCTTCCATCATTGGAATATTCTTGGGCCGTTTTTTTCAAGAAAGTATTACGCCCTTGGTGTTGAGCTTTGCCTTGATAAGCCTTGTCAGTTTATTTTTGATGTTAGAGGAGAGGCACTTTTTCAACCGACAATTGGAATCGACTTAAGACTAAAAATGCTTGATTAAGAGGAGAGGTCGGGTTCTTTCCCCGGTTCCCGACGGATATTCCACTGCAAAAGAGCTAGAGGGTAGAGCACCAAAAAAGGCCAAACTTTCACAGAGTAAACGTCCAGGTGCGACTGCTTGATTGAGCGAAAAAGATCAGAGTACATTAAAGAAACACAAGTCATGGTAAACACAATCAAGCCCCAACGTAATCTTTGATTTTTAATAAGGCTCTGATGAATTCCAAAGGCGGCCATGGCAATAATAAATGTGGATGATTCTGATTTGTGATTAAAAACAATTAGAAAGTAGCAAAGACTTACCAGTCCCATCAGACGCGTGTTTTGGTTTCCTTTCCTGAAAAACAAAAGAGAAAGCATTAAGCTTAGTCCTCCAAAAATCTGCCAAGGGAGGCGGTTAAACTCCATGCCAGTAAAGCCATGCACAACACCCATTAGGGAGAAGCCATAAGAGGCGGCCGCGTCCATAGAAAGTAGTCTTTGCCATTCTTGATACTGAAACATCAGTGGATCCCAGCCAATAAAAAAGGCGGGGAGGAAACTGAAAAATAAGACAAGCAAAACGAGCTTGAATAGAGGAAGGTTCTCAAGGGAGAGCTTTTTTTCTTCTGGTTTAGCTTTGAGAGGATTGTAAAGATAAAAAACTCCTAAACACAGTCCTAAGCCTCCAAAGATTTTAATAAAGGCACTTGTTGTTAACGAGAGCATCGACTTCCACTGCTGGCCGTTTTCTAAATAACAAAAACTAAGAATCAAAAGAGCGATCACATGAATATTACTTTGGAACCCCTGAGTGGAGCCGATAAATTCTGGTAAGCTAATCCAAAAGATTCCTTTTTTTGCCGAAATGGGAAGGGGTAGTTTTTTTAGAGCAAAGATAAATAAAATAGCCCCAAGAAGATTCCAAAGAACGGCCCCCAACCAAGCCGGGAGTACAGCCAATGGAGCCATTAAAAGAGCAAAGGCTGGAGAGTATTTAAAGAGGTCATTTTGATCCTCAGGGTAGAGAACATAGAGACTTCCACCTTCAAAAAGATGAAAAAACGAGGATCTGAAAATCAACCAATTGTTCATATGAGCAAAAAGAGCCGTGTATAGAGAAAGGCCGGCTGAAAGCACAAGCAGAAAAACCATATGCTTATAGGGAAGATGACTTTTAAGTGCCTGAATCATGATCGCTGCCTTTCTATGCCTCTTATTTATATTGGGGTTAGTAACTAAAAGCAATGATACCAGCTCTAAGGTAAATATATGTCGTCCTGAGGCGAATCCGAAGGACCTTTCGGAGTTCGATCCAATCTCCAAGTAAAAGAAGTGAAAACCAAATAGCCAACACTGAATTTTTTACGAGCCGGGTGCCAAGGCTAGAGCAAATCGGATAAAACCCATCTACACCCCGGAGTAAAAGTGTTCCCTGCTGTCAGAGTTCAAATTCTTATGGTTTTCCTATTAGCCTTGCCGCTAAAATCTTGGTCCCAAGCTCTGCAATGCACCCAAATTTTTAGGCCCTCGAATAACTTGGCTGAATTTTCATATTCGTCCCTGCAGGAAAGAGCGAAATCAGGAAAAAGAGCCGTAAGGCGTGGCGAGTGGCGAGTGAAGGACCAAGATTTTTTTAGACGGCTTGAAGAACTTAAGTCCGCTGATCTTAGAGCTTTGCCGTTAATAAGTCGCATTCAACTTCTCAATGTTCTGGCTCAATGGAATTTGTTGGTTGGCCCCGATTTTACGCAGAGACTGGAGGAGTCGTTACAGCCTCTGAGTCAGTGGAAAGCCAAGCATTATCTGCATTTTGGTCTGTTTAGAAAAATAAGTCCCCAAGAGTTTAGTCCCGAGTTTATCAATGCTTACCGTAAACAAGTTTTTTCTCAATTTTCCTCATGGAATGTGAATACTCAGCTTGAAGTCCTGGGGGGCGAGATTCTTCAAGGAGCTATTTGGTCACAGAGGCAAACTTTAGAATTACTAGGGACGGTATCTGAGAGTTTAAGAAATCAAAATGATCCCCTTCGCATCAAGCCCTTAAAAGAGTTTTACCGAGCTCTCAGTTATCTAAGGGCCACACAGCCTACTTTCTTTTTTGAGGCTATGGTCGACCTTGAGTCTCTCCTTGAGGTGCAACTTAGAAGACTTGGTCTCAGTCTTGAAGAAGGTGGCACAAGTGGAGCGAACAATCCCCATCGGCCGCTGGGGGAGAGTTTTTATAATTTAATTGCTAAGATTGATGGGATTTATCCTAATCAAGAAAAGGTTTTTGAATATATGAATCCTGACCACTTAGGCTTTTTTGATCCTGTGGATCTTTTTTACCCAGAAATAGGTTTGGTGGTTGAGTGGGATGGCCCGGTTCATTACTTCAGAGAAGGTCTTGATTCAGACATTCTCTCACCGAGCCAATACACCCTGCGTCCTTTAGATCGCGCTAAAGATGAGATTCTCAGGAGAATGGGGATTTCGGTGTTGCGCTGGGGAAGACAGCACAACTCACTTTTAAAAGATCTACAAGTCGATGACTTGATCTCCAGTCAAAATCAAGGCTGGTGGAATTAGTCCTCGTGTTTTACCAGGGTACGACCTAAGTGCTTGCCTTTGATAATTTCCTGGGCTTTTTGGGGAATCTCTTCAAGACCGATTTCTTCACTCATCATATGAGTTAAATTTTTTGGTTTGAGTTCGCCTGCGATCTTTTCCCAGATTTCTTTTCTTAAAGAAAAGGGGCAATTGTTTGAGCTGATTCCCAGAATATTAGCCCCTCTTAAAATCATTGGAAAAACGGTGGTCTCAAGCTTTTCACTATCAGCCAGACCAATCGAGGCCACAGAACTCCACAGATCAAGGCGGGTTAGAATGTAATGAAGTCCCTCACCACCGACATTGTCGATCGCTCCTGCAAATTCTACGGACTCTAAGGGTTTAGTGGAGAAGTCTTTATCACTGATATCCGTAATATAATCAGCTCCACAGGCTTCAAGCCATTCTTTGTGTTCGTCCTTTCTACGAGTCCAAGCTTCACTCTCATAGCCCTTTCGATTGAGAAAACTTAAAGCCAGTGAGCCAACACCCCCTGTGGCGCCCGTAACGAGCACTCGCCCTTTTTCTGGGCGCAGACCATTTTTTTCCAATTGGTGAATAGCCAGAGCGGCCGTAAAGCCTGCTGTACCGACGATCATTGCCTCAAGAGCAGAGAGATCTTTAGGTCTTTTAATAAGAATATCGTGGGGGACTCGAAGATATTGAGAAAAGCCCCCGCTGAGTTTCTCCCCAAGGTTACAGCCATTGATCAAAACCTCATCGCCTTCTTTGAATTGATCGCTTTTTGATTCAACCACAACGCCAGCAACGTCAATACCGGGGATCAGTGGCAGAGATCGTAGAATCTTGCCTTTCCCTGTAACAGCCAGGGCATCCTTGTAATTAATGCCTGAGTATTGAGCTTTGATTGTCACATTTCCGTCTGTCAGCTCATTGATTTTCGTTTCCCTAATTTCGCTCTGAGAGTCTTTAAATTCATTAGGATCGTTTTCAGGGCTTGAGATCCAAAGGGCTTTAAAACTTTTATCCATAATTCAAAATCCTTAAGTGGTTTCAGGCCATTGAGAATAGACGGACCTTGCCATTGCCGTCAATTTTCATTATTGTGGCAGCCGTCAAGGTGACCTGTTGTCACCATAGACTTTAGGAGCCCAAGGAATGTTTGAAAAGTTATCTGATCGTATGACCGATTCACTAAGAAAGCTTTCTGGAAAAGCAAAGATTTCAGAAGCCAATATCGAAGAGGCCATCAAAGAAGTGCGCATGAGTCTTTTAGAGGCTGATGTTAATTTTAAAGTGGTTAAAAGCTTTATTGATAACGTCAAAGCCAAAGCTCTTGGAGAGAAAGTCATCAAGGGTGTGGACCCAGGCCAGCAATTCACTAAAATCGTTCATGACGAACTTGTCGACCTTCTTGGTAATGAAGCCGTTGGTCTAGAGCTCACTGAGAAACAACCCACAGTGATTTTCCTCGTGGGTTTACAAGGGGTGGGTAAAACCACAACGGCTGCTAAGCTCTCCCTTCACATTCGTAAAAAATTGGATAAAAAACCCGCTCTTGTACCTGTTGATGTGTACCGTCCGGCTGCCATTGAACAGTTGAAAACTTTGGGTCGCGAAATAGATGTTCCAGTCTTTGATTCCGACCCCAAAATGAAGCCTAAAAAAATTCTAAAGCTTGCTCAAAAATGGGCGAAGCAAGAAGAGGCCGATGTCGTCATTGTAGATACCGCCGGTCGTCTGCAAATGGATCAAGATTTAATGAAAGAGCTCACCGATCTTAAAAAACTTTGGGACCCACAAGAGGTCTTGCTCGTAGCAGACGCCATGCTTGGACAGCAGTCTGTCGAAGTGGCTCAAGGATTCCATAATGAAGTGGGATTAACAGGCCTTATCCTTACAAAAGTCGACGGTGACGCCCGTGGTGGAGCGGCCTTGAGTATTCGTGAAACTATTGGAATTCCCATTAAGTTTTTAGGGGTAGGAGAGAAGCAAAAAGATCTCGAAGTTTTTCATCCTGATAGGCTCGCTTCCCGAATTCTTGATATGGGAGATGTGGTCACACTTGTCGAAAAAGCCCAAGAGGTTATCGATGAGGATGAAGCCAAAAGAGCCGCTGATCGCATGATGAAAGGCGAATTCACGGCCGATGATTTTCTTAAGCAGATTCGTCAGATGAAAAAGCTTGGAAGTATGGAAAGTATCATGGGAATGCTGCCTGGTATGGGTGGCATGATGAAACAGATGAAAAATATGACTCCTCCTGATGAGGAAATTAAAAAGATTGAGGCGATCATTTGCTCCATGACCATGGAAGAAAGAACGGATTGTCGAATCATTCAAGGCTCAAGAAAAGTGCGCATTGCCAAGGGGTCAGGGACCCGAGTTCAAGACGTCAATAAGTTCGTAAAGCAGTTCGATGAAGCTAAGAAGATGATGACGGGTTTGATGAAATCAGGCCTAGGCAAGGGAATGCCCGGAATGGGTGATGGCTTTAAGTTCCCATTTTAATTCACTTTTTTTTCGCAAACGCTTGTTCTTAAAAAAATGGTTGCTAAATATGTGAAAGGACAGTAAAAAACTAGGATTCAATGAGAGGTAATGAATGGTAGTTATTCGTTTAGCGCGCCTTGGCGCAAAAAAGAGACCGAAATATCGTGTGACAGTTGCAGACTCTCGCTATTTCAGAAATGGTCGGTTTATTGAGGTACTTGGACACTATAACCCAAGCCCTCGTGGTCAAGAAAAAGAGGTCACTCTGGATCTTGAAAAAGTAAAAAGCTGGGTCAGCAAAGGCGCTCAACCCACTGATCGTGTGAAAACCTTAATTAAAAAAGCGGAAGCAAACGCTTAGTTTCAATATAACAAAAAACAGTCAATCGAGTGTTGTTACTGGAGAGGTGTTAAATGGGTTACGATCCATCTAGTCTTAGGGATTTAGTTGATTTTATGGCAAGAGCTCTTGTCGATAATCCCGACGACGTCGAAGTTAATGAAGTGGTTGGAGAGCAGACAACAGTTGTTGAGCTTTCTGTGTCCAAAGATGACCTAGGTAAGGTGATCGGTAAACAAGGACGCACAGCCAAATCTATGAGAACAATTCTAAACGCGGCTAGTACAAAGCTTCAGAAGAGATCTGTTCTTGAGATCATGGAATAGCTTAGGCACTGTTTTTAAATTGAAACCCTTTAAAAAAGGCGCTTAGAAAAGCGCCTTTTTTTATTGGGTAAAAATTTCAGAGTAAACCACATTCTTGTAAATATTCGCTATTTACACTTATGTCATCCCCTTTTACATCCTTCGTCAATTTGAGTACGGATGTATTATTTTAACTTCACTGATTTTATTTCAAGTTGATCCTCTCTGATCCCTCAAGTAGATTTGCCCTCTTAATAGTGACAGTTTCTTAAAAGAATGGATCGGTTCCTCTGAAGGAGATTTAATGACCTTTGTCAAAGTCGGTAAAATTCATTCCGCCCAAGGGATAAAGGGAAAGCTCTTTGTGCTTATCTTTGCGGGAGAGGCTCATTGGGCCGACCGGTGGGAAGTTCTGTATTCCTCAGATCGTGAGAGTGAGAGTCCCGACCGAGAGACCCCTATTGAGAGCTTCAAGCCCCATAGTAAGCAAAAGAAGTGGGGCTTTATGGTTGATGTCAAAGGTGTGGCCGATCGTACAGAGGCTGAGAAATGGGTGGGCCGAGAGGTCTTTGTGCCCGAGTCTTTTTTGATCTCTGAGGAAGGGGAAGAAATTTACCTTCGTGAGGTTTTAGGTTTTGAGGTGATCGATCAGAGCCGAGGGACAGTGGGTGAGGTCATAGGTTTTGCCGGTAATGATTTTCAGGACCTTCTTATCATTAAGGGAGATAAGGGAGAGTTCGAAGTGCCCTTCGTAGAACCTCTCTTAATAGAAATCGACAAAGACAAAAAACAAATTGCTATGGATATTCCCCAAGGGCTTGTAGCCGGGGAGGAGCTTTGAGGTGGCACATTATCACTTTAATGGAGGATATGATCCATCAGGGTCTCTCTCATGGAGTTGTCGGCAAGGCCTTTACAAAAAACTTAGCCTCTTATGAAGTTATTAACCCAAGAGAGTTCACCTCAGATGTTCATCAAAGTGTCGACGATCGCCCCTTTGGAGGGGGAGATGGCATGCTTATGATGGCTGAACCTCTGCAACAGTCTTTGGATAGCATTGAAACTAGGGGCGCCTGTTACTATTTAAGTCCACAAGGAAAACCTTGGGATGACAAAATGGCCCTTGAGATGAGTGAGCAAAAAGAGGTCACCCTTCTCTGTGGTCGCTACGGTGGGGTGGATCAAAGGTTTCTAGAAAAAAACAATATCAAAGAAATTTCCATTGGAGATTATGTCTTAAGTGGAGGGGAGTTGGCAGCCCTTGTGGTGATAGACACTGTGATGAGAAAAATTCCCGGGGTGCTGGGGCATGTGAGCTCCGCCCTAAAAGATAGCTTCTCGGATCTTCTTTTAGAGGCTCCTTATTTCACCAGGCCTCAGGAGTGGGAAGGGATGGCAGTGCCCTCTGTTCTTTTAAGTGGTGATCATAAAAAAATTGCCGAGTTTCGAGATCGTTGCGCTCAAGTTGTGACCTTGTTAAAACGACCGGATCTTTATAAGAAATGGATTTCTAAGAAAAACGTTCCACTTTTAGAGCAAAAAAATGATCTGCAGAAGTTTTTAGGGACTCTTTCTGATAGCGAAAAACATGTCTTGGGTATTGATAAAAATAGGGTCGAAAAGGCCTTCGGAGAAATAGAGAATGGATAAAAAGTTGGCGATAGCTCTTGTGCACCATCCGGTCCTGGATCGGTCTCGAAAAACAGTGGCCACCAATGTCACTAACTTTGATATTCATGATATCGCCCGAGCGGCTCGAACCTACGGAGTGGATCATTACTATATAGTGCACCCTATGAAAGAGCAGCTCATGTTTGTCTCCCGCGTGATTGATCATTGGCGTGTTGGGAAGGGTAAAAAATTCAATCCCATGCGGCGAACAGCACTTACGATGATTGAGCCCATTGAGTCGATCGAAAAAGCCATCACTCATATGGATAGCCCCGATTTGCAGGTGGTGGCCACCAGTGCCAAAGAGTCGGCCCTCCTTCCCCAGTGGAGCTTTAAAGAAACCCGTGAAAATCTGCTCAAAAAAGACACCCTTCTTATCTTTGGAACCGGCTTTGGGCTGAGCGATGAG
The DNA here is from genome assembly GCA_964230645.1 of Bdellovibrionales bacterium. Lineage (GTDB taxonomy): Bacteria > Bdellovibrionota > Bdellovibrionia > Bdellovibrionales > JAGQZY01 > JAGQZY01. Next base: position 53,518 of record CAXRHT010000002.1, read on the forward strand.
GCCCTGAAACTCTGTGATAGCTGCATTGAGCCCATCCGGGGGTATGGTGAAGAGGATTACCGTCACTTATCTGTTCGTTCGGCAGTGAGTATCTGTCTTGACCGCCTCAGGGGAGCATGGTAAACCAACCGTTTTCAAGGAGTAGAACCATGGCGGATCTTGTCAGACAAGCGGTACTAAAGAATCAAAATAACAAGGATTTTCCAAAATTCTCATCCGGTGACACAGTCAGTGTTTCGGTAAAAGTTAAAGAGGGTGAGAAAGAAAGAATCCAGGTTTTTAAGGGTGTGGTTTTAAAAATTCAAGGTTCAGGAACCAATCGCACATTTACCGTGAGAAAGATCTCTGAGGGAATTGGTGTGGAAAGAACTTTTCCTTTCAACTCACCGATTGTTGATTCTGTTGAGATCAACGCCTACGGTAAAACCAGACGCTCTCGTTTGTTCTACTTAAGAGCTCTTCAAGGCCGTGCTGCGAAGGTTAAATCTGAGCTGGCTGTTATGCGTGAGCAAAGAGAAAAAGCCAAAGCTGAGGCTGAGAGCGCTAACAAATAAAGTTTTGTTAAGAAAACACAAGATTAAAAAAACGACGAATAAGAATTCGTCGTTTTTTTTGTTTAATGGGGGGGTAAATTTGGGACGAGCGCAAAAATTCGAAATGTTTGATTGGAAAAGTCTGAGTCCACAACCAGTGATTGGAGTGGATGAGGTGGGACGGGGCTGTCTCGCCGGACCCGTTTATGCCGCCGCCGTTATTCTTCCCGAAAATAAAGAACTCAAAGGTCTTACGGATTCAAAAAAACTCTCCGAAAAAAAGAGGGAAATGTTCTCAGAGATCATTTATGAGAGCTGTCAGGTGAGCCTAGGCTTTGCAAGTGTGGAAGAGATCAACGAGATCAATATTCTCTGGGCCTCACTTCTTGCCATGAAGAGAGCGGTCGAGGGATTGGAAGTTGAAAGTGCCCATGTTCTCGTTGATGGAAACAAAAAAATACCTAAGATTGATTTTCCGCAGACGACGCTGATCAAAGGGGATCTTCGCGCCGCACCTGTGGCCGCAGCTTCCATTGTGGCGAAGGTTTTTAGAGACCGCTTAATGGTAGAGCTCTCGGAAAAGTATCCCGGTTACGGACTAGAAGGACACAAAGGTTATGCCACTTCCACCCATAAAGAAGCCATTTCAAAATTGGGGCCTCAAAAAGAAATCCACCGAGCCACCTTTGCGGGTGTGCGAGAATTCCTCCCGGGGCCAACTCTGTGAAGAGCTGGTCTTAAAGGACCTTCTTAAGAAGAATTGGAATCTTATCGGGGAAAGAGAGAAGTGGGCGGGTGTCGAACTTGATCTTATCTTAAAGAAAAGTCATTATAAAATCCTTGAAGTGAAATCCATACGTCATTTCGATGAGGTCAGCTTCCGAGTGCATCCTAAACAAATCCAGCGCCTTTTATTTGCTCGTGAAACTCTGCAAGAAGCCAAGCAAAGCCTAGTGGAGCTCGAGTTTGCCTTTGTTTGTGGTGAAAAAATCCTTTATCTGCCCGTGGAATCCTTTCTACAGGACTAACATCGAGAGAGTGGATCAGGGCAGCCCATGGTTGCTTTTAAAAAGAAGTTAAGAAACAATAATATTATGAAACCACATCATCGACTCCTACAACTTGTTATTGTGATTTCCCTAGTCATGGCCTTACCCCAAGGGGCTAAAGCGGATTCTGGTCGGGAGTTTTTATTAAGTTGCACCTATGGAGTTTTAGCAGGTGCCCTTGTGGGGGCTGCGACCTTGGCAGTTGAAGATAACCCAGGGGACAAGATTCACCGAGTGGCGAGAGGGGCCTCCCTAGGGCTTTACACCGGAATTTTGCTAGGTGTTTATGTGGTGTATGTGGTTCCAGCCCAGATAGAAGCTGAGCAAAATAACAATCTCGATCAGCAGTACGACAATGTCATTGCCCCAGACGATTATGGTAAAATTCGCTACTACAAGCCCCCAAAAATGACGGTTTATCCCGTTATCGAGTACTCTCAGGTCACGGGAGCCGCAGTGAACTATAATGTGATGACATTCTAATAAATCTATTGCAGTCTTTGCGACATTGTTATGAACTTTTTTGGCTCCCGAGATATCAAACATTATATTGCAAAGTTATTGCCTGAAATCGTTAAAAGCGAGGCTCATTGTCTTGATTTTCCCTGTGGCAATGGAGAAACCCTGAAAATTTTAAAAGACCAGGGGGCAAAAGTTTATGGGGCTGATCTTTTCCCTGAACTTTGTCGCGTGAGTGATGTGACGGTAAAAAAAGCGGATCTCAGTCAAACTTTTCCTTTTGAAGATGAGTCTATGGATCTGACCATTTGCCAAGAGGGTATCGAACATGTGGGCAATCAGAATTTTGTGTTTAACGAGTTCTCTCGAATATTGAAGCCTGGCGGAAAACTCATTCTGACCACTCCGAATTATTCAAAAATTAAATCACGCTTAAGCTATCTATTAACTGAAAGCGAGTCCTTTAACCGAATTATGCCCCCCAACGAAGTGGAGAGTATTTGGCTCAATACCAGCGAGGATGATCGTCTTTATTTTGGGCATGTCTTTTTAACGGGGATCACTCGACTGAGACTTTTTGGAAAGCTCGCCGGCTTTGAACTTAAAAAGGTTCACGACACAAAAGTGAATCACACCTCTTTGCTTTATTTTCCCTTACTGTACCCTTTGATTTGGCTTTCAAGTTTTCGAACCTATCGGCGATTTGTGCGCAAAAAGGGCAACAAGGATTTGGCGTGGAAAATTTTTAAAATCATGACTTCTCCTAAAATTCTTTTAGAAAATCATCTTCTTTTAGAGTTTGAAAAGATAGAAGATCGTCAGCAAGCGATTGAAAAGATTAAAGCTAAGGGTCACTTTGATATGCAAACTTAAGAGATATTCTTCTCGCTCCTAAAAAAACAAAAATTAAAATAAAGAAATCAGTGTGTAGGTAAAATTCTAATCACTCACCGAATTTAAATTCCATGCTTAAGCTGTAGGTAATGGCTTCACGGTTAAGTGGCTTTTCAAAGCTGGCCAATATAGACCAACACTCACCAGGAGGAGTGATCACGGTCGCTAGGCTCCAGTAGCGAATTCTTTTGTCAAAATCGGCAACATCAGCATTGAGGCTGTAGGTATCAGAAGGGTTAAGATCGTACATTAGTTGTCCCGACAGGAACACATAGGGGAAGTAAAGACCTGTGTTTAAATTAATAGTTTCTGTACGGGTGTCTTCGTTGACCGGAGGCTCAAGAGGAATGGAGTAAAACTTTGTGTAACCAACACCGACATAGTTACGCCCTAAAAAGCGCAGACGGGTGTTGGTGTTCCAAAGTGTTCGCTTGTGGTAAGGGAAGGTTGTTGTAGAAATTTGTTGGGAGATAGGACCAAAATTAAATTGCGTCAGTGTGTTCAACGACTGCCAAGGTCTTGCGTCGGCTCCTTTACGAAGTTCATAAATATCCAGGGTTTGGTAGACATCAAACAGGAAGCGCCTCTGGTAGAGGCTTGAAAGACTATTATAAGACTTATCTTGGGATTTGTCCCGGCTCACCAAAATATTAGAGAGTCCTAGAGTAGCGATTTGACGACCGATAATTCGGTCGTTGGCGTCAAATTGCACTCCACGGCCACCTTCGCGCCAATCAACATCCGTGTCGTCGATGGGTTGCTGTTCACGAAAGTATTTAAGGGATTCTTGGTTTCCGAAAAAGTTGTGATTCGACTTATAAATCTCTGGGATATAGCGAGCTTCAATGCGGGGAATGATCGAATGTTTTACTCTTGTTTCTGCATCCCAATCAAAGACTTTTGAAAGATAGCTTTTCGCCGAGACATCAAATTGGGTGTAAAAACGGGAGGGAAACGAGTCGTAGTTTTGATCGGGTTGGGACTGTACACCTAAAGAGTACTGAGTGTAGCGCGCGGCAAAACCAGGATCGATATCAAGAACGTCACCAATCCAAAAAGGCGCATGTATCCTAGGCATTATATCAAATCTCTGACCAGTGCGAATGAGATCTCCGTAGGCGGCATTGTTCACGACAACCTCATCAGGGGCGGGGCCGTAGATAAAATCACCATCGGAAAGAGCTGTGGGAAAACACACCTCCGTCTGATTTTCTGAATCAGTGATGTTACCATTTTTATCGATAATCTTGGTGGTACATTGATCCCCGGCCCTTGTATGCTCATAAGCCAGTCCATTGGCTCTGGCGATGTTGAGGTATTGCATATCCATATTGAAATAGAGATTGAGATCCTCTGAAATTTTCTGGTCGGTTAAATTAAAATTAATTTCAGGCAACCGGTGCAAACTTTGATCGTCATCAAAGCGAAATTCTGGCTCGATCTGGCTAAGGTTAAAATTGGCCTCTAAGCTTAAAAGAGAGGCTTGAAAGGACTTAGACAAAGAAACGTTATTTTGAAGGGCCGGCTCACCATTGTGGGGGAACTGGAAAAAGTAATCAAAGGCGTATCTTCTGTCACTGGCAAGGGCCAGTCTTGTTCTTTGGGTAAAATCGTCGGGAAGGTCATAGTGATGACCATAGTCGACAAACCAGCGGTTTCTTAAAGAAGGGTTCTCAACCGAGCGGTCACGGATAAAACCGGCATTAAGTTCCCCGCTACTTTTTTCTGAAATAACGTAGCGGTAATTTGTGGTTAATTGAGGGCCTTTGAACTCGTAATTAATAAATGAGATCGTGGCATCATGGGATTCGTCAATGGCCCAGAAAAAAGGAAATTCGACCGAAAACCCACCGTCGGGACTTGAGAAAGGTTTAGGCACTAAAAATCCAGTTTGTCTTTTGGCATTCAGTGGCACGACCAGGTAGGGGAGAGGAAGAACCGGAAACTCTAAAAGATGAAGCCAAGGACGGCTAATATAAGCGTAGCCGCCCATCTCAGCATTGACGTTGGCTGCTGTAAACCCCCAAGAGGGTGGGCAAGTGGTACAAGCGGTGTAGTAGGCTTCATCAGCCTCATACTCATTTTCTCCCACCTTATTGATGACATCAGCCTCAATCAGAACTTGTCCTGAGGTCACTACACCTCCATAAATTTTCCCTTTATTGGTGTCGTAGTTAAACTCAATCTTATCCGCTCTGACTGTGGTCTGGGCATTTTGAAGAACCACACTGCCCTCAGCAATCAGGGTGGATGTTTTTTCATAAACCACCGCCTTTTCACAGAGGAGGTGCTGCTGCTGAAAAATAACATTCACACTGCCTTTAAGTGTCAGAGTTTGGCTGGGGGTGTCTTTTATCATTTCATCAGCGTCAGCGATGATGGTGGTTGAATTAGGCTGAGCCCATAGGGGAGAGGCTAGGAGGCCAAAAAATAAAATGACAAAGATTTTAGTAAAAGGCACTGATCTCCTACTTTGTAGTCATGGTGAAGACACCATCCCAATTTTTTCCTGGAGATTCTTTCATATAATCTTGGCAGCGTTTTATGTATAAATGACTGCATTGGTCACTAGCGTCAAAGCTCAGAGCTCTATTAAATTCTTCGATAGCTTTTTCCCATTCTTGCTCGTGATAGAATTCAAAGCCTGAATAGAAATGCTCCACCTTTTTTGTCACTTCTTTAGGCACATCTCCCTGAGCCATCAGTTCGTAAATTTTAACAGGCTCATTTTTACCTTTCACTTTCACCCAGTCAATTTCTCGGTAAAGAAATTCGTCCTTTGAGATCTTCCCGGCAGTGAATTCACTGATAATAATGCGCGTACCATAGAGTTTATTAATTCCCTCAAGACGTGAGCCTAAATTGACAGAATCTCCCATCACCGTGTAGTTACGCACAGTTTCAGAGCCCATGTTTCCAACACTCATCTCACCCGTATTGATTCCAATACCGATATCGATCATGGGAAGACCACGCTCTTCATAGATTTTTTGAAGCTCAAAAAGTTTATCGATTTGAATAAGGGCTGAGCGGCAGGCCTGGGAGGCATGATCTTTTGAGGGAACCGGGGCTCCAAAGAAAGCCATAATCGCATCCCCCATATATTTATCCAGGGTGCCTGAGTTCTTAAAAATAATTTCGGTCATTGGAGTGAGGTAGTGATTCAAAAGGTCAGAAAGAGCTTTCGGGTCAAGCTTTTCTGAAATCGTGGTGAACCCACGGATGTCGGAGAAGAAAACACTCATCTCTTGTTTCATTCCACCAAGCTCTAATTTTGAAGGGTCTTTAAGGATCTCGTTTACAATCTCAGGAGACACATACTTTTGAAAAGTTCCTTTGAGTTCTTTTTTCTTTCTCTCTTCCGTGAAGTATTTAAAAAAGGTGAGGAAAGTATAAAGAAACAAGAGAGTGAAAATAGGAAACAAAATGGTAATGACCGTCCCTTGAGGGAAGATCAAAAAAGCATCAACAAGATAAACGGAGATCAAAGATATAAATGTAATGATCAAGCCTGGCAAAGCCCCAAAGTAGGAAACAACAAAACTAAAAACAACACCTAATAGAAATATACCAATTGGCATAAGGTATTCTTCTCTAGGATCTGTTTTTAGAAAATCTTGCCTCAAAAGATTATCGAGCATATTAGCGTGAGTTTCTACCCCGGGATAATTTTCTTCAAAAGGGGTGACTCGCAGGTCATAGATTCCGGTAGCGGTGGCTCCGAAAACGAAATTTTTATCTTTTAGATATTCTTTCTTGTCGACTTCGAAGACTTGCTCTACCCATTCGCCGTCACTATTTTTTTTCATTTGTTCTACGGTCAAAGTATTCCCGCCATCCAGGATTTCTGAGGCGCTGAGGTAAGAGAACATTTTCTGTGGACCGGCGTAATTAATAGGTAGCTGGCCCCGGTGGTCTGTAGGGATTGTGAGAACTTCTTTTCCCTCACTATTATTAAGTTTTACGTTAGTAACGATATTGGATTCCGCAGGATTTTCATAGGGGTTCGGGATTAGGTTAGCGGTTGGGTAGAGGTCTTTAATGACTAGAAAAGTCTTAAAGGCAAGACTCGGAATAATAATATTACCACTTCGGACAAATAGTTTAGCTCTTCTAACACTGCCGTCTTTATCCTGAGTGGCATTAAAAGTTCCAGTATGAACAGTCATCTCAGCGATCGCGGGAATATTAAAAAGCCATCGATCCACATGATGGATAGGGTTGACCAGAGTCGAACTCTTTAAAACATAAGAAGCTTGCTCAAAGCTAATCTTAGAGAATTTTTCATACTCTTTTGTAATTTGCGGCCAGTTGTCTTTGAACTTGGGAGTGAGTTCATCTTTGCTGGTCAGATATCTGAGACAGTAATCGTTGAGCTCTCTTGTCATTTTATCTTTAATTTCAACACGTGTTTGATTGGGGAGAGCTTCACTGAGTTTATTCCAAGTTAAGTTCCCCTTTTTGCTGTAGTCATCAAAAGCAAAACGATCGCCTTTAATAAAATGGGTGAGGGCTACTAAGCCCTCTTCACTTTCGAAAGAAAGACCTTGTGATTGAATGTAGGAAACCAGAGGATGATTGGGATTTGATGAGAGCCAATCGGAAGTCACTTCTCGTTGTAGTTCGGCAAAATGCCTAAGAATAATTTTATGCCAGGTGTGGGGGAGATTGATCTCTGCGGCATTTTGAATGCCGATAAGGTAATCTTCTTTTTCCCAATAATTGTAGACACCGTTACTTTTAGCAATATCAAGAATACAGAGATCCTGGTAAGGATGGGGGCGATAAGAGAACTCATCGTAAACAGCCCCCATGATTAATTGATCGGAGTGTTTATCAATGACCTCACTGAGTTTCTTATCATGATCGAAATCGACTTTTTCTTTTTCAAAGACATTGGCGATTAGGCTTTGTTTTTCCGGGATTTGTTGTACTAAGCGTTTTTGAACTTGCTCTAAAGAATTCAAAACCGTTTCTTGTTTTTCTGAAAAAATAATATCAAAGGCGATTGTTTTAGCGCCATTTTCCATGATGTCATCAATGACCTGAGCCATATAGGATCTAGGCCAAGGCCATCTCCCATACTTTTGAATGGCTTTCTCATCAATTGTTAAAACCGCCACGTCATCAGTGCCCGGTCTAGGGCCCCGTTGTCTCAAGCGAAAATCAATACTCTGATTATGAAGACGTTCGACTTCAGCTAAAAGAGGGTATTGGTCCACGATTTCTGGATCGCGGTAGGACATATAATAAAATTTGACTAAACCGGAGAGGAAAAGAGTGAGCAAGCAGCCTACAAACAAAGGGCTTGCCAGCCACGTGGTGATTTTGCCAAAGATGTTTGTCATATCAATAGGTTGAACCAAACTATAGCCTGAGGCAAGGGAAATGAGGCCTCGACTTTTAGTTAAAACCGAAGGTGCGCATTCGCCAAAACGCTATGAAATCGGTATTCTAAGACTATCCATTCAATAAACCATGGAAGGGGAGAGGGGCACATGAAAGCGCAATTGTCGGTGAACGAGGACGTAGTCATAGTCAATTTAAGCGGTCGTATCGATATGGAGTACACTGATACCTTTCGAGAAGCTCTCCTCAAAGACGTGGGTCGTCGTTCTGACAAAATCATTTTTAATTTGCAGCAATTAAGTTTTGTTGGCTCCAATGGAATCATGCCTTTTGTATCAGCCCTAGGGGAGCTCGCGAAAAATGAATCCAAAGAACTCCGCTTCTGTGCTGTGAGCTCGGAATTTAAAAAAATCTTCGCGGCAAGCCCTCTTTCTATGGTGCAAATTTTCGAGGACGAAGATTCTGCCGTGGCATCTTTAAGAAATCTTGATTTTATTGAAAGTCAGACCAACTCGGGTCGCTAGATCGTAAAGAACATGTCGTTCTGACCGTACGAAACATGTCGTCCTGAGTGTAAGAAACATGTCGTCCTGCGCAAAAGCAACATGTCGTCCTGAGCGTAGCGAAGGACCTTAGTCGGGGACTGGTATTGAAAACGGGAGCGCAGTGGTGATAGATTCTTCGCTGCGCTCAGAATGACAATTGCTGCGCTCAGAATGACAATTGCTACACTCAGAATGACAATGTGATAGCCTTCTAAAGTTGTGAGTACTGGCCAGCAAAAGCGTTTTTAATTTTTTCCTTTAACTCATTATCTTGAGCCTCTTCTTTTTCTTCACCAGCTTCTTTTTTGTTGTCACTCGGTTCATTAGCCGCTCTATGGGTACGACGTTCAAGCTTGTCCTTTTGATCAAAACGGCTGAGTTCACGATTGATCTTTTCTAAGCTTTCTGCTCGAAGTTCTGATTTTTCAAGCTTGTCCTGAGCTTCAATCCAAAGTTTTTGAATAGAGGCGAGTTGTCCTGAGATTTCTTTGTTGTCTTTAGAAAGGCTCAAAAGTTTGCTTTCACAAGTGCTCAATGTATGTTTCTGCTCGGACAACTGTTTTTGCAGTTCTTCAATTTCTTTTTGTTGCACCTTGTTTTTGTTGCGCTCCATTTGGCACGCTTCCGACCACTGCGAGTCTTTAGTCTCAAGCTGTTTTTTAAGCTGAATTTTTTCGTTTTTGAGGATTTGAAGTTGCTCTGTCAAGCTTGTGACCTTGAGGCGGTTTTTCTTTTCCTCGTGAAACTCAAGGTTTCTCTGTGCAAGCTCATCTTGTAGCTCGTCTTTATCAGACTGCAATCTTTTGTTTTTCTCAAGAGCTTCGGTAAGCTTCTGGTCGATCTCAAAGAGTTTTGACTGACTGGCTTGTTTAAAGTTTTGAAGCTGCTCTTTAAAGAAGTTTTCTTTCTCGGTAATTTCTTGCTTCAGAAATTCAAAATTTTTCTTTAAAAGGCGATTGGAAGACTCTGATTTTTTTATGGTTTTTTCATTACTATAAATCCCACCGGCCACTTCTAAAAGAAAGGTGCGAAGTTTTTCTTTGGCGCGAGTACGAACCTTTCTTGCCACTTCAAGCTTATCTTCTAACTTTTGAATTTCCTTGTGCTTGCGAGAGAGGAGAAGTTGTTGTTCCTTACTTTTTTGCTGGCTGGTGGTGTGAAGTTCTGAATAGCGCAACTCCATCAGATCCGACTCTGATTTCATCGCCTTCATTTGCTGTTCATTTTTCTTTTGTTTATCCGACCAGATTTTTTCTTTTTCTTTAATGATCTCCATTTGAGCAAGAACATTTTCTTTTTTCTGCTGAAGATCTTTTATGAGTTTTTCTTTTTTAATGATGTCCAACTCGAGTTGAGAGTTGCGACGGATGTTCACTTTGAGGCGAGAGGAGAGATCTTCGTTTTGTTGAATTAAAAGTTCAACCGTGGCTGAGTGGAGAATATCCATAGGAATTTGATCGAGAGAAGGCGGCTCAGGGATCTCTGTGGGGATCGGTACCGGAATCATCTCTTTTTCCAAATTTGTCGACATCCTTCCTCCTTGAAGAGCCTCCAGACATTCCTTTGTCTGGTAGGCTTATTATCACAACCAGCACGATTTTTGTCCAGAGGGGGAGATCTAGAGTCTAATGAAAACTGGACTAAAGGTTGTGGCGCTTTGGTCCGATAAAAGACTATGTCTAATGCAGCCAAAGCCTCATTCAGTTTAAAGGAGATCGGACCAGGAACGGATATAGAGTCCTACGCCGAACAAACCAAAGGGCAGAAAACCCATACGGAGAAAAAACTCAACGATCACCTACAGGGGCTTTTAAAAGATGGCATCGACAGCAACACAGAGCCCACAGGGCAAGATTTAGGCCTCACCTATGGACACTCGATCTTAGCGGCAGTGGTCTATGAAAAATACGAAATGGCGATTAAAGAGCTTGATACCATCTTAGGTTTAAAAAAAGACTATCCTGATTTTGGTGATAGAGCCCAAAAGTACGTCACTCATGCCAAAAGCTTAGTGCGTGCGATTAAGGCCAAAAGAGCAATTGGAAAATTGCCCCATGTTTCTCGCTCAAAGCAAAAAGAGCTTGTGGGCGCTCTGACTCTGCATTTCTCAGAGCTGAGAAGCTGTATTCTGAATATCGAAAAAGTAGAGCGCTATGTTCGTAAAGAAGATATTAGCTCCACCCGATGGTTTATGATGGCGATGTTCTGGTCTGGTTTTGCTGTTTTTACAGCGGCTTTATTTATAGCCTGCTTTCCCGATGTTTTTGTGGCTCTGCACAGCGTGCTGACGTCCTACTTACATCAACTCTTCTCCGGTATTGCCCACTACCTCTGGCCTATCTAAGGATTGCGCAGCTCTCTTATAAAAATAACGCAGTATTGCTACCAACGGGAAGCAGGTACTTTTTGGGGGCTAGTTGAGGTGTTGGTAGATTTTTTCTAGGATCGGGATCGTTATTCCGCCTGGAATTTTTCGACCATTTACAAAAAGCGATGGAGTTCCTTTGACACCCGCGTCTTGGCCTTGCTTAGCCTGTTGACGAATGATTTTTTTGGTTTCTTCACTCTCTAGACAGGTCTGTAGTTTTTCATTATCAAGCCCTAGTTTTTCTACATTTTCCTCAAGTTCTTCTTTAACTTTTGATTTACTCATAAGATTGCTTTGGTTTTCAAAAATCCAACTTTGCGTCTTCCAAGCCAGGCCCTGTTCGGTGGCGCAGTAGGATACGCGCGCTAATAAACAGCGTGTTCCTTCAGAGTATCCGATCGCACTGTTGCATTCTCCATCAAGAGGGAAGGCTTGAAAGTTAAATTCCACATCGGGGTGAGAGATTACAAAATTATGGATGACAGGGTAGGCCGTAGCACAATGGGGGCAGAGAAAGTCTGCGTATTCTACCATATGCATTTTTGCATTGGGATTGGCTTTTTTGTTGGGAGTGCCAATTGGTTCGATACTGGCTTGGGGAGTTTGCTTCCATTGATTGAACTGAAGCTCGGTCATCTCGAGCCGTTCTGTTCCTCCGTAGCTCCGAACCTTGTTGCTATGAATAATGAAAGCAAGGATGGCCACAAAACCCACCATGACAGGGTAGACTTTAAAATCCAGGGGAGTGTGCCAAGGGCGCCCCTTAGTCATCATAAAGGCAGTGATAAAAGTTATCAGAGATAGGACATACGCAACGGTACAGGCTGGGCATACCGTTTTTAAAACCACATAGGACAAGAATCCCATAACAAGGCTTGTGACTAAGATTCCTAAGCTTATCAGACGAATGGGTCCGGCTAGTTTTTCTTGGGTTGAGCGGGCTACAACTGGGAATTTAAAAGCAAGAAGAAGGCCTAAAAGAAAAAAGTTAATAAGGCCACCGAAAATGGCGACCGGGATACCAAAAACCTCGGAGTATTGGCTGGCTGTTGTTCGGTTACAATTGACTGTTGAATTGATGTTACAGATATTTTCCTGCACATTTTCGCCAAATTTAAAACTGTAGTGGTGGTTGGTGAGATAGATATGGGTTCCTACGGCCGCCATCGTACTTAGTAGGCAAATCCAAAACAGCGCGGACTTTTGTTTTCCCATGAGGTGAGTCTCCTTGTAGAATCTTGACTTTAGTAGAAGTCTGAACAGTTTAACAGGCTTACCCTTATAGACAAACGAAAAAAACTTGTGTTTCTAGGGGTGGGCCTTCATCATTATTATGTGGGGGCGCGTCGAAAATCTGCAATGACTAACACCTGGCTGAGTGAGCGCAAAGAAATTTTGCACAAAATCAAGGATCAGGTACGACTCTATCTCGGCCACGAGTCCGATGAACTCAAAACCTATGCCCAATCCTACAAAAAAGATCTTGAACGAAAATGGAAAGAAAGTGATTGGAAAGAGGTGGATGTCTGCTTGCAACAGGTGCAGGTGGTCCTTGGAGGAGATTTTCATCCGTTTTCTCAAGCCCAAAGAACCCACTTAAGACTTCTAAGGAAACTAGTTTCTGAGCGTCCTCTGGTTCTCGCTCTTGAGTGTTTAGCCACAGAGGATCAGGTTTATGTGAATAACTACCTGCACGGGCACACCGAGGAGAAAGTCTTTTTAAAGCAAGTGCAGTGGGAGGAGAAGTGGGGCTTTCCGTGGGCTCACTATAAACCTCTTTTTGATTTTGCAAAGCTGCACAAGATTCCGGTGCAGGCTTTAAATTCTTCGCGCGGGTTTACCCACAAACAACTGCGTAAAAGAGATAAATTCTCCGCTCAAAAAATCTATGAAGTTTGTCAGCAAAGTCCCGAAGCCCTTGTCTACGTGATCTATGGAGATCTTCATATTGCTGGAGAGCATTTGCCAAAAGATCTTAAAAGCCTTTCTCACACTGGTCGTCCCTTAGAGGTGGCCCGGTTCTATTTGAACTCAGAGAAAATTTATTTTCAACTCGCCGAGAAAAAGCGAGAAAACAAGGTTGAGGTGGTTAAATTCAATGACCGAGAGTTTTGCTTATTGACCTCGCCACCTTGGGTAAAATGGCACAGCTATCTTATGTACTTAGAAGAAAACTTTGATGTGGATCTTGAGTTGGAAGAAGGCGAAGAGGAGTTTGGCTTTAGTCAGATGGACCACACCGATCATGTGTCTGATTTGGTGAAGATGATTGCCGCGGCCCTTTCGATAAAAGTCAAAAACGATGCTATTGAGGTTTACTCCCTCAACGACCCCCAAGCTTTGGTGGCCACTCGTAAATCGCTGGGTAAAGAAGAATTTAAATTGGCTCACACCCTGATTCAAGATGACCAGAGCTTTTATCTCCCTCAGGCCGGTTTTTTCTATCTGTCTAAATCCACAGTGAATCATGCGGCCACTCTTGCTGGTCAGTATGTGCATTCAAGGCTTTGTGGCTCTCAGCGCTTGTTATGGGATTTTCCGGACCGCTTTCGTTCTGTGGTGTGGGTGGAAGCCATGGGGTTTTTACTTAGTAAATTTGTGAACCCCAAAAGAAAAGCTCAGTCTCTCCCAGATTTGAAGAAGCAACTTCAGGCCTTTGAAAAGGACGATCTCTCAAGAGAGCCTGTGTTATTAGCCCTTGATCAGAAGATGATCGAGCTTCTTTCCGTTTATGCGCAAAGCTCAGATGCTAAGGCTTTCGTGCCAAGGCAAAAGTCTAGTTATCTGCATGCGGCCCGTTTTATGGGAGAGATTATGGGAGATCGCTATTTTGTCCTTTATCAGAGCGAAATTCTTGATATAGATAATATTAAGGCCTTGTTAAAAAAAGACCTTGAAAGCCCTGATTTTGATAAGTTTTATATCTCGGAATTAAAGAGGCTCGACCAGTTAGAAATGGGGGAATGGAAGAGATCATGAGTCAATGGTATTTGAGTAAAAACGGACAAGCTCTCGGGCCCCTGGATCAGAAAAAATTAGAAAAGCTCATTGCAGATGGGGAAGTCAAAGCCATTGACCTAGTTTACAAAGCCGGAGCTGCGGAGTGGTTGCCGGTCTCAGAGATTGCAGAGCTCGCATCCCATCTTGCCAGTAAAAAAGAAAACGCTCCTACCAAATCTTCAAGCAGTGGTTCAAAGGATTGGGTCCTTCTTAAAAAAATTGTCACGGACAAGGGCAAAGAGTACAAACAGTTGGGCCCATTTGATGCTCCTCAGGTGATCGAACTTATCGACACAGGCGAGATCCGGTTCACTGACTTTGCTTGGAAAGAGGGCTTTGAATCCTGGGTGAGAATTGCCGAAATTGATAGTTTCTCAGAGCCGCTACCATCAAGCCCTGCCATTGACATGAGTCTCTACGAAAAAACGGTGGTCACAAACAGTGGTGCTGACACTCCAGAGGAAACCCAGGTCGATGCCGATCAGAAAAAATCTCTGACTCATCTGGTGAGTATTGAAACCTTTGAGCACGAAAAGACCCAGGTGCGTCCGCAGCAACCGAAAAAGCTGGACGAGGAGAAAGAAGAAGAAATATTCCCTGATGAGGAATCCGAGCATTTTAATCCTTTTGAACAAACGGAAATCAATGGCCCCATTAATAACGACGAATTTGTGACAGAGTCCGGAGCTACGAGCGAGTCTTCTGACTCTGATGTCAGTCTGTGGTCTCTTGAACCCCCATCACAAAGTGGAAAAAACAAAAAAGCAAAATCATTAAGTGATGAAGAAGACGACGGAGAGCGCACCCGAGTGACAGCACCCATCACCGAAGCCAGTCGCTTTAAAGAAAAGCCTAAAGCCTCCAAAAAACGACCAAAAGAAAAGAAGAAGCCGAAGAAAAAACAAAAATCGAAAAATAAAAACCAATCTCCTTTGATTGATCGTTTAGCTACAATGGATTCAGAAACTTGGCAGTTTGCTGCAGCCATTGGAGCGGTAATTTTGTCATTTTTCTTTTTTTACTTAAGCCTGCAAACTGACAAGCCCGAGGTGATTTACGATAAAAATGCCCAACTTCTTGATCCACATGTGAGGCCTCAGCGCGAGGCCGCCAGCATTCAGAAAAAGATTCAAGAGATTCAGCGCAATAACAAGGCTGAGAAAAAAGCCGAACCAATAAAGCCATCTGAAATAGAAGCCCAAATGGCGGCCGCCAGCAAAGCTATTGAAAAGGCCAAGCAGCCCATTCTCGATGATCCTGATGATTTGACTGAAGATGACATTGTCATATCTGACCCCAAACTTCGAGAAAAACTTGCTAAAACAACCCCAGAAAAGAAATCTCCACCTGTGCCAGGAGAAAAACGTCTTCCACCGATAAAAAAGAAAACGGTGGTGACTCAGCAGACTCGAGTCATTGCCTCAGAAAAAAAATCGATCAAGAGAAAAGAATTAAAGCTTCGTTCTCAAAAAATGAGAAATTCTAAAAAAAGAGACGCAGAAATTGCCAAAGTGACCGCCACTCCAAAACCTGTGAAGAGGAAGACTTCTTCAACTCAAAGAGTGAGTCGTCCCACAGGGGGAGCCAAGGCCCAATCCTTTTATCGCCACCGCGATCGCAAGGCTCTTTTTTACTCGTCTTTAAAGGCCGAAGCTTTAGCCGTGGAAATAGAGAGTCGGTACAAAGAGCTCAAAAATAATAAGTCAAAATGGCGGCAGTATTATTCTCAGTGGCGCAAACGGGTAAGAGGCTCCATGGCTAGAGATATCCGTAGTTTTCCCAGTGGCAAAGAGGTCTATGCTTATCCAGACTTCATTAAAGCCTTTAAGGATGACTATGAGGAGTTCTATAAATACGGAGAAGTCTTCAATGCTAAAGTCACTGGAGGGCGCCTTCCTTCGGGATCGACAAAGAATATGAAACAAGTTTTTGGTCGGCACAAAATGAAAGCTCTTCGATTGTAAAATTTGGCAATCAAGGCAAAGGTCTAGTGAAATGACATCTTGTTGTATTTTTATAATTTATTATGTTTCATTACGAGACTTTCGTTGTGGAAATCTGTAATTTATAATCAATTTCTTCCCAAGATTGTGGGTTAAGTCCCGAATCTCACTTAAAAAATTTAAGGTTCCAAAGCCAATTGCCGAATAAAAGGCATGAATCGGGGAGCCATTACATTCACCTCATTAGTTTTGACCTTTGCCTGTCTTTTGTTTTTAGCAGAAGTGAGAGGAACGATTAACGGAGCCAAGGAACACAAGGAGTTGGCGAAGTTTTGGAAGTCAAAGGTTGCAAGAGAGCAGTTAAAAAAGCTGATCGCTCTTGGCAAGGTTGCTGATTTCAAGCAAGATGTCGCACTTCTTTTACCGGAAAAAATAAAAGGTGAAAGTATTCAAGCCAGAAAGCAAAAGCTTCGCGATCTTGCCAGTGTCATTCCCCATGAAAATCAAATGGAGATCAATCTTTCTCTTTCTGCCAGCAAAATGTTGGCTCAAGGAAAAGAGCATATCAAAAAACGTCGCTACGATGAGGGAATCAAGGTTCTTGAAAAAATGATCAGTGAGTTTCCCGACTCTCATCACGTGGTCGAAGCCCATTACTTAATTATTGAAGGTTTCTTTAACCAAGAAAAAAATATCCCCGTTATTACGTGGGTGGAACGAATGGTGGAGCTTTTCCCAGAGAATCGTTTAACTGGTTATGCTCTATTGAAGGTGGGTGGACTTTACGAAATCGATGGACGTAAAGAAGATGCCATAAAGATTTATAAAACCATAGTGGCTGTATATAGCGATAAAAATCTGATTGATAAAGCTCAGGTGGCCGTTGGGCAGCTAAAGCTATGAGACAGTGGTTTACACACTTTTTACTTTTTAGTCTTTTTTCCCTCGTGCAAGTGCGCTTTGTCGATGCCGCCGATTATACAATCCCTGCTGAGGAGCCAAAAGACTGTCTATCGATGCAGTCGGTACCTTGTCATGTAACAACGGGTGATGAGCCTCGGATGTTTGAGTGGGAAAAATCGCGTTTTGAACTCGATCGTAATATTGTTCTCAATCTCAACCAGAAAAAAGTTTGGAATTTTTATAAAGGGCTTTTTGTTTTGGATTCAAAAGGAGAGCACACCATTCACACTCCTTTTGGTGATATTTATGTCGGACAATCTAAAATCATGGTTCATGTTTTGAAAGAAAAGATGCGAGTTCTTTGCTTGGATGGTCAAGGGGTTAAAGTAAAACCTAAGGGGCATCTTGAGGAGAGCTTTCTCGTCCCTGGTTTTCAGAACTGGTATGGGGGAGTTGTAAACGGTGAGGCCGACTCTGGCGTTGCCACTGTCATCGATCTCAATGAGTTCTCAAAGATGAGAGCGCCTTTTTTCCTTAATTACCAGTTAGGCTTTCCTAAAGAGTTAGCCACTCTAGCCTCCAGAATTAAGTGGGCCGCCGGGCAAGCAAGCCTCATTCACCGCGAACTCTACGAGAGAAAGGTCGCCTCTCTTGACCAAGCTCACGATAAAAAAGTCGAGAAGAAACGCCGTAAAATCCAATACAACAAATACCTCCGCCAGCTTTTCCTGAAAAAAGTTAACTACGACGATTAAAGAAACCATTGTCATTCTGAGCGTCTCCCATTGTCATTCTGAGCGTAGCGAAGAATCTACCACCACTAAGTTTGGGGTATAAATGATAGTCTCCGGGAATAGGTCCTTCGCTGCACTCAGAACGACAATGAGAGGTATGACCATTCTTTCCTGTCATCCTGAGCGCAGCGAAGGAACTGTTGCCGAGAACTGCGATTGATGATGCAGACTCAGTGGAGGTAGATTCTTCGCTACGCTCAGAATGACAAAGACGCTTAGAATGACAAAGACGCTTAGAGTGACAAAGACGCTTAGAATGACAGGTAGGCTTAGGTGACTGATCGCTCGTTTACAACCGCACTACCTTTGCCTAGGTCACTTGAGATTTCCTATCGAAAGGATTGAGTTTAGTTCGCCCAAAGGCCTGTGGGAGAAGGGAAACAGTCAAGAGTTCTCATTTTGATGCTATAATATGTTAAGAGTTTGAGTGAAAACTCTTGAGATCGGTCACTTCATGGAGGAAGAGATGTCGAGTGTGAATAATGATTCTGATGCCCAGTCCATTCGGGACTATTACAAAGAAAGGGAGCAGAGATTAAAGCAGCAGCATCAAAACGAAATCAAACGGATGCAAAAAGCACATTCGAGTGAAGTGGAATCGGTTAAAGATAACGCCAACGAACGAATCAATCGTGCGGGTGAAGAAACGCAAGCCACGATTGAGCGTCGAGACATGAGACATCAAAAAGAAATCAATCGAATGCGTGAGGCTCATGCTCAGCAAAGAAAGCAGCAGAGCTTGCAGCGCATGAGAGAAGAAAGTCATATTCGTGATACCTACGAAGATCAAATTCAACAGAATGAAAAATCGCACAAGGCCCAAATTCAAAACATCCGTGAAAATAACAGGCAAACTCTTGAAGGTAATGACTCTTCAACCGCTGAGACTCTCAGAGCCTATCAGCAAAGAGCCGAGGAGTCTTCGCAGTCTTCGAGGCGGCGTCTGAATCGCCAACACCAGATTGAGAAAAAAGAACAGCAAGAACGTCACCGTGAGGAAATGACCAATCTTATTCATAAAAATGAGGGCATGAAGCACGGCAAAGATCAGGAGATCGCAAGGCTTAAGCAAAAGCATCAAAACGAAATGGCTTCAATGCAGCGTCGTCATGAAATGCAAGTTGAAGAACTTAAATACACCAATGCTGAGACTCTAGAAAATATGCGTGAAGTTCATGAGAACGAAGTGGATAAAGTGCAAGAGCGTTACAATCAGGCTCTCAAAAGAGAGCAAGAGCAAATGACTCAGACTCGCGAGAAGCTTTATTCTCAGACAGGAAAGATTCAAGAGGAAAGAGATCAACTCAATCAAAAGATTCGTCTTCTAAAGGAAGACAATGTTCGGGATTTAGACGAGGCGAACCGGCAGAAGAGGCGCGAGCTTGATAATTTAAGGCGAGCCGACAAAAGAGCCTATGATGCCTTAGTTGAAGAAAGACGGGGGATGGTTAAAGAGTTTAACCGCATTCACGGCGATGAAATTAAAATGGCTCATCATAATGCCGATGAACGCATTGAAGCCAATTACAACTACTTGCAGAAAAAAGTGGAAGAAGAAAATCAACATCACAATAATGAGCTCACTCGTCAGCGCGAAAATCTAATCACTGAAAATAACGATAAGATTGAAAAAAACAAACTCCATATGGAGCAGGTTCAAGATAGCTACGCTGTGGATCGGAAAAAGTTGATGGCCACCCATCAAATGGAAAAACAAAGGCTTAAGGATCGATACTCTCAGAATATCGATGAGACTCGCCACCAAGACAGTGTGAAAAGGGATAACCTTCGCACTCAGTTTGAACAGAAAATCTCTGAAATGGATTTGAAGCATCAAAAAGAGCTTAACGAGCAAAGAAACGACTACGAGAAAAAGCTTGTGGATTTAAAAAACAGGCAGCAAGAGCGTATCGTAAAGATGCAGGCTCACAATGAGCGCGTACAAATGGAGCGTGAAAAAGCTCATAAAATGAGTATGACTCACAAAGAGGCCAAATACGAACACAGGCTTAAGAATATACAGGCTCAGCATGAGGAGCAGCTTCGCCTCAGAGATCAACGCTATCGCGAAAATTTGGCGGATTTGATCCGTGAGGGGCAGAGAATTGAGGCCCAAAAGTCCTAGATTCTGCTACTGTGGCAAATACCCAAAGGACTGTTAAGTCTATTAACGATTCTTTTTGTAGAGATTTCAGAAAAGAAAGATTTTTTAAGACCGATGAGAGCTCTAACTACCCAATAGTACTGCTTTTTTAACACAATCTTAGCAAATCCTAACAATACTCTAACATTCTAAAATTCGGAATTCACATAGACTACAGGTATTCAAATGAAAGGAATCTGAGCGTTTATGGAAAAGGTCCTCAATCAAGTTCATAGCCAGTCTAAATCACGTGAGTTGGTGGCTCGAATTTTTTCCGCAGTTGTACTTCTATATTTCTTTTTAATTGGAGTTAAGGCTCTCTCTACAGGATTGCAAATGATGGGAGACGATTTCGCTCGGTCCCTCTTTGATGTTACTTCAAATCCCATCTCCGCTTTAATGGCTGGAATGCTGGCTACAGTTTTATTTCAAAGCTCGTCTGTGACAACTTCGATTATTGTAGGTTTAGTAGCTGCGGGCACTCTCAGTGTGGGTGGGGCTGTTCCTATGGTTATGGGAGCCAACCTTGGAACGTCTGTGACAAACACTCTTGTCTCTTTGGGTTATGTGCGAAACAAAGCTCACTTTAAAAGAGCTTTTGCCGCTGCTACAGTTCATGATTTCTTCAATATTTTATCGGTCGCTATTCTCCTACCTTTAGAAATTGCCTTTGGAACGATCGAAAAAATGTCAACGGCACTGGCTTCCATTTTATATGGGACGGGAGCGGGCGGTAGTTTTTCTAGTCCCATTAAAGCGGCCATTAAGCCGGCCGTTCATGCCTTGGAGTCGCTCTCTTTGAGTTTTTTCGCTGAGAAAGCTGCTGCCGTTTTTATGCTTATCGTGGCAGGAGTTATTATTGTTTCTGCTTTAACCTTAATTGTTAAAGTGATGGGTAAAATTGTGGCTCAACAAGAAGGACATTTACTCGATAAGGTTTTTTCGAAGAACGCCTATGCGGCCATGGTCTTTGGTGTGATCGCGACGATCTGTGCTCAAAGTAGCTCGATCACCACAGCCCTTCTTGTGCCCCTAGCTGGAAGTGGTCTTCTAACCGTAAACTCAGTCTATCCCGTTACCGTTGGAGCTAACATAGGGACAACAGCCACGGCTCTACTAGCTGCTATGACTGGGAATATGGCAGGACTTGCGATCGCCCTTGTCCACTTAATTTTTAATCTCATTGGAACTCTGATGTTCTTCGTCGTTCCTTTTACAAGAGCCCTTCCGATAGCTCTGGCAGAAAAACTAGCGAACTCCATAGAGAAAACTAAGTTTATAGGCCTTGGCTATGTGGCTTCTGTTTTCTTCATTCTACCGATCTCCATGATCTACCTCATGAAACTTTAAAGCGAAGTAAAAGGCCTTGTTCTATATTGTCGTCTTAAGCATAGCGAAGGAAAAGTTTCATATCGTTCTCCCGAGCGTAGCGAAGTAAGAGTCCTTGTTCCACATTGTCGTCCTGAGGCGAAGCCGAAGGACCTGATTGCGTGGACTCTGTTTGATAGTTTAAGGTCAGTGGCGATAGATTCTTCGCTTCGCTCAGAATGACAGTGTAGGATTCTTCCCTCAGAATGACAGTGTAAGGCTCTTCGCTCAGAATGACAGTGTAAGACTCTTCCCTCAGAATGACAGTGTAAGATTCTTGAATAAAAGTTTGCTTAAGAAACAATCAATAAATTCCGCCCCAAGTGATTTAAAAAAGTATTTAGTTTTAGATATTTATAAGTCTTCCTTCAGAGTCCTAACCAAATACCAATAAAACTTAAACCAATTCAAAACTCCCAACAATCCAATCTTGATTTTACTCTATGGGTGTCTGTGATTAAAAAGACCTCGAACCCAATAACAAATCACTTCACAAGATTGTGAAGCTTGAGGAGGAATAATGTTAAAGAAGATCGCATTAATCACTTTAATGGTTCTTGGTCAGGCGGGACTCGCTGAAGCTTGTCCATCGGGACTGAGAGCATTTAATAAAGAGCTTGGTGGTAAGAAGACCTGTGTTCTTGAGGGAACCTACGTAGGAACTTTGGAGCTTACTAGTGGATTCAACTACATCATGTATGGTGCAGTGTGGATCGGAAGCGAAGAGCGAGATAACACAACAACTGACTTATTAAAGCCTATTGAAGCTGGAAAGCTTGTGGTTAACCCAGGTGTTACTATTTACGCCTTGAACCCAGTGGACGATCAAACAGGCGTTTGGTCTGGATTTGCTGATGAAAACGGAGAGCTCATCTCTGACAAAGCTAACAAAGACATTAAAACTTTCCTATCTGTGACTCGTGACTCTCAGATTGAGGTCAAAGGGACTCAAAGTGCTCCCGTATTAATGACTTCTGCTCAAGGGGCTCACCAAGCTAAACCTAGTTTTCCTAAACAACCCGGAGACTGGGGTGGACTTGTTATCAACGGAAAAGGGAAATCTAACAAATGTAGAACATTTGCTGATTGCACCATTCCTGGTGAAGCCGGAACCGGTTGGTACGGCGGGAATGATAACGATCATAACGCTGGTATCCTCCAGTACCTCCAAGTTGAGTACGGTGGAGACCGCATCGATGATGAAAAAGAGCTTAATGGTGTGACTTTCAACGCCGTAGGCCTTGGAACTGTTATCGACAATGTGGCTGTTCTTTATAACAGTGACGACTGTATTGAGTTCTTCGGTGGAACAGCGACTGGTAAAAATATCTTTTGCTATAAAGGCGAGGACGATGGAGTCGACACGACTGATGGTGCCCGAATCTTTTTACAAAATGGTGTTGTTGTCGCACTTCCTTTTGAAGGGGCTGCCGAAGATAACGACCGTCATATGCTAGAGGCCGATTCCTCTAAGTCTGAAGACAATAACAAAAAGCTTCGCTCTCACCCCGTTCTTGTAAACTTCACTTTCGTAGGTGGAAAGAACACCCAAGGAATGAAGCTTCGTCGTGGGACTGATTACACTCTTAAAAACTCCATCATGTTTAATGTCGACACTTTTTGTCTAAACCCTGATGGTTCTAACGAGCTTATTTTTGCTAGCAACGTTTTTGCTGGATGTGATTCAAGTGACCCTGTTCAACAGTTTACTGGAATCATGGCCATGTCTGTTGGTGAGATGGGAGTGAACGCTGGGAAAGCTTGGTTGATTGAAGAAAACTCTCCTCTAATGAGTGGAGCTGAAATGATCGACATTTTCTTCCCTGGTGATGATGAAGAAAGTCTGTTGATTGATGAAGCCTTCTACGATGTTTACGACCCTGTAGACTACCGTGGAGCTATTGGTCAAAACGACTGGACAAGCTGGATTCAAACTAGAGATTAATATCAAAGGTTTGATTCAAAACTAAAAAAAATCGGTCGGGAAAGTCTTTAAAAAGGCTTTTCCGATTCGACGTTGAAATGAGGAATTTATGTTTTTTAATTTTATTAGCACCTTAATTTTTTGTAACACTTTGTTCGCCTCACCAACAACTCAAGAGCTATCGGCAAAAGTCATCGAGCTTCGAAAAGAGGTCGAGTTACTCAATGACGAGTACAAAACGGAGCGGGAAAAAGTTTTAAGTGAAATTAAGGCACTGAGCGTACAAAAAGCAGAATTAGCCTCAAATATTCGTAACGAAGAAATTCGCAAAAAGCAGTTTAACGATAAGATTGCACAGTTAAGAAAAGAGATTGAAACTTCCTCAGTGGAGTCCGATGATTTGGATCCTGTGGTTCAGAAAGCTTTAACAGAGCTTGAGAATTGGATTTCAAAATCTCTCCCTTTTAAAAGGCAGGAGCGTCTTGATTCGGTTGCCACCCTAAGAAAACGATTAGAAAAAAATGAAATAACCCCGATGAAAGCGGCCAATCAGATTTGGGCCTTGATTGAGGATGAGAAGCGCCTTGCACGAGAAACAAGTCTTCATAAGCAAACGATTCCTCTTAATGGTGAAATGCATCTAAGTGAAGTCGTAAAAGTGGGAATGATGTTTCTTTATTTTAAAACTGACCAGGGAAAAATCGGAATGGCGGTCAAAGAAAATGAAGAATGGATCTATAAGACTTTTGAAAGCGAAAGTAAGCAAAGCAAAACAGTGGCTTTTTTCGAGTCTTTAAAAAAGCAGATTCGCCAAGGTTCTTTTGAAATCCCAACGGAAATATGAGGTTTAAAATGAAATTAATTCGTAACATAATACTTCTATGTTTAGTCAGTGGATCTCTTTTCGCTGAGGATAAAAAGAAAGTTCCGAAAGTGGACGAACTCACCGAGGCTTATCAGAGGGAAATTCTTTTTCTTTCCAGTTACAAAAAAGAGCTGGTTGAGAAAAAGGAGGCCATGCAAGCTAGTCTTGGTAGAAAAGTCAAAGAGGCCACTGCAGAGCTTGATCAAATGGAAACCAAATGGCTCAAAATGCAGGCTTCTAACGAAATCCTTATGCAAAGATTAGGGGATATAGAAAGAGACTTTGAAAATAGAGAAGAAAATAGAGAACTTCTTCAAACCACTCTTAAGCAGGCGGAACTTTCTGAAGGCGAGAAAAAAGTAGAGGAGCTGGGGCTTCTCGAAAATTTAAAGCTCACCTTTGACCAGGCTCTCGTAAGTCTTAATAACTCCACTGAGGTCACAAGCCAGCCTGGGAAGTTTTACGATAAGTCAGGACAAGAGCAAGAAGGACAGATCATAGCACTTGGCAGTGTGGCTAAGTTTGCCGACAAAAATGGTAAAGTGGCCTCCCTTTATCCAAGTGGCGGAGGACATTTCCGGGTTTGGTCTTGGTTGGATGCAAGCTCCGGCGCTCTAAAAAATGGGAAAATCCCTGAGACACTATCATTTTTCCTTTATGAAAACCCAGATAAAGAATTCACCGCTCAAAAAGAGAAGACCTGGATGGATACGATGAAGGCCGGAGGCCTGATCGGTTGGGTCATTCTTGTCATGGGTGTTTTTGCTCTAATTATTTCAGGGGTTCGAATGGCTCTACTTAATAAGGCAGAGCCCAAGAAAACCCAAAATCTCGAAGAAGCACTCAGTCGTGTGCGTGAGAACGATCTTGATGGGGCTCAACATATTCTTTTGAGCGAAAACAATGCTGTGGGAAGAGTGTTATCAAAAACTCTCAGTTTTCTAAGATCCGAGCCTCAAAAAGTCGAGGACGCCATTATGGAGGCGATCCTGAAGGAATCGAAAATCATTGATCGCTTTGGTGTGGTGATTTTAGTGATCGCTTCGGTCGCACCCTTAATGGGACTTTTAGGAACGGTTACCGGGATGATCTCAACATTCGATATTATCACTCTTTACGGAACGGGAAATCCGAAACTTCTTTCTGGTGGAATCTCAGAGGCTTTGGTGACAACCATGTTCGGTTTGATTGTTGCAATTCCAGCTCTTCTAATTGGTCAATTCTTGAGTGCGAAAACAGAGGGGATCAAATCAGATATGGAAAAGTGGGCCCTTGCCACTTGCAATGCCTTTAAAAATCGAGGGGATAAAGTGTCATGATTCTAAGTTCTTTGTTTGAGGTTTTACATAAAGGCGGGTCTGTGGCCTGGATTCTAGCGGTTCTCTCGGGAGTGCTTTGGTACGCTCTGGGGTATCGCTATCTTTTTCTAAAATCCAAATACGAGGGACTTAGTCCTGAGAATGTCATGAATAGAAAACAAATTGATCAGTCAGACCTAATGGGTGCCAGTCTCCAAAAAATCCGCGAGATTTTTATGAGTTCGATGACTGATAAAGAAAGTGCATTGCAAGTAGAACTCAAAAAGTTTCAGCAATTCACCTGTAAGCATCGGCAAACGGTGAGAGCCATTGTCGTCGTGGCGCCTTTATTGGGACTTTTAGGAACGGTGATTGGAATGATTGAAACTTTCGAGTCATTGCAAGATTCCGCTCTTTTTTCTCAGAGTGGTGGGATCGCTGGAGGAATTTCCCAGGCCCTTATTACCACTCAAATGGGTCTTGTGGTGGCCATTCCTGGCCTTCTGCTGGGTAAAAAATTGGACCGTAAAGAAGAGTCATTGAATGGATTTATTGGAGAAGCTGTGAGTTATGAAAGCCTGAATGCGAGGAAGCTATGAAGTTTATTCAGCGAAAGACAACAAGCCAAGAAGGGGTGGATGTTTCTCCTCTTATCGATATGGTTTTTATTCTTCTGATCTTTTTTATGGTCTCAACAACCTTTATTAAAGATATGCAAATTGAGCTTAACCGTCCAGGGGCCTCGAGCAGTAAGCCTGCGAGCACTAAATCTTTAAGAGTCTTTATTGATAACTCGGAAAAGATTTATGTGGATGGACAACAAGTCAGGCCCTGGGTTCTGCAAAGTAAGATTCGAGAAATGATTTCTAAACAAAAATCCAAATCCATTCTTGTGGTCACAGACCGCAAGGTTTCTGCTGACAAGCTTGTCGACGTGGTCGATCAATGCCGACTGGCAGGGGTGAAGGATATTGGAGTGGCAACGGAGGCTGAAATTGGGTCCTAATCAAAAGCAAGTTAGAACAAAAGCTTTACTCATCGCCTTTTTTGGTTTTTTTCTTGTAATAGGTCTTCTAAAAGTCATGAATCAGACCTTAGAAAAGGACAAGCAAAAGATCTCCAATCAAGTTCAGTTTGAAACGAAAAAGGTCAAAAAGAAGAAGCAGCAAAAAATTAAGAAAAAAGAAGTGGCTAAAAAACAAAAAAGCCAAGTGAAGTCTTTAAAACCGAAAATGGATTTAGCTTTTGCTTCCTCAGGTCTTGATCTTGGAATAGATATTCTTGGGCTTTCAGCGGGAGATTCAAGACTGTTGAGCCAACAAGGCCAATCGGTAATGACAGAAGATGTTGTCGATCGTTTACCCGAAGTTCAATACCGCGAGCCAGTGCCTTATCCAGAGTCGGCTAAAGAAAAGAATATCACAGGACACGTCACACTCAATATTTTGATCAATGAAGATGGTGAGGTGGATCAGGTGAAACTCCTTGATAGCATGCCTGAAGGCATTTTTGATCAGGCGGCCGTGAGTTCTGTCAAAGCTTGGAGTTTTAGTCCTGCGGAATATAAGGGACGATTTGTGAGTGTTTGGGTGAAGCAAAAGCTTCAGTTTAAGGTGAATTGATGAAAAGAACTTTTCTTTTGCTTTTATTGTTTATTTCTCCCGGTCTTTTAGCACAAGAGGCTGAGGTCGACTATCTGGCATTAGCCAGTCTCCTAGTAAAAGATGGACATTACATCAGGGCCCAGAAAACCCTAGAGAAGATAAATAAACCAGAAGAGGATAAGAGAGCTTTTTACGAAAGCTTATGGGGTATTATTGAGCTGCAAAAAAAGCAGTACACCAAGGCCCTTAATCATTTTGATTTAAGTCAACAGCTGGGGATTGAGAGTTCAGAAGAAGTTTCTTTGTATCAAGCAGAAGCAGCCCTGGGTCTTGAGAACTTTCAACAGAGCCAAAATTACCTTTCCAGCATTAAGAACAAGGAATTTAAAAAGTTACCCTTTTATTTAATCTCCGCTGAAATTGCCTGGAAGTCGGGAGATAAGAAAAAAGCCTGGCGGGTTCTTGGAAAAGCTCTTGATCGTAAGTTTTCTAAGCAGGTCATTCAAAAAAAGAAGTTTTACTTTCTCCTTGAAGAAGGGCTTTATCAGACGGCAAGCCATGTGGCCCAAAAAATGTTGTCTGACAAAAACAGTTTCAATGATGTTTTGGCTATGGCGAGCCAACTTCGTCAAAGAGGCCAATTTGATCTCAGCCTTAATCTTTTGCAAACTCTTAAGGTCTTGAGACCCAAACGAGAAATGGTAGCGCTTGAAATGGCTCAAAATTATCTGGCAAAAAAAGAATCTTTTTCAGCGGCTTTGATTCTTGAGGAGTCAGCTCGTTTGAATCCGAGTCTAAGCTATGAGGCGGCTGAGCTTTTAAGACAGTTGGGTAAGAGTTACCGAGCCGAGTTTCTTAATATGTCCACCAGTGATCCTGAGAAAAGGCTTAAGCAAAAGCTTTCACTTTTTCTTGAAGATGATGACTATCATTCTCTTAAATTTCTTATTCCAGAGCTTAAAAAACATGATCTTCTCGACGATCAAGATATCCGTTATGCAGTGGCGTATTCTTTGTTTCGTACAGGAGACTTTTCAAAATCAGAGACTCTTTTAAATACCATCGACAAAGAAGGACTCTTCGAGAAATCCATCGAGCTGAAAAAAGAAATTGGAAACTGCAAAGAATCGAAGTGGGCCTGTCGTGAAACTATTTAGTGTTTTGTCTCTGCTATTTTTAAGTTTAACTGCCTTGGCTGAGCCAGGAGCTGTGGATGTCCTTGTCTCAAAGGACGGCCTTCCTGCCACGGGTTATGAGCTTCTCATTGATAATAAAAAGTATAAAACCGATGAGTTTGGTTATGTGGCCACAGCCCTTGAGCCAGGGTCCTATCAAATGAACATTAAGGATGGGGAAAGTTATCAGTCGGTTAATTTTAATGTGGTCGAGGACGAAAGAACTCAAGTTCTGGTTAATTTATTACAGGGTCAGGTTATTAGTGATCTCAATGAACCAGAAGTGAAGAAAAAAACAAAGGAAGTGAATCCAAAAGATTGGGGTGAGGTTAAAGTTCAAATCACCTCTGTCAATGGAGAGGCTGTATCCGGGGCTCGCATTTATGCTCGTGGAACTCAAGT
The DNA here is from genome assembly GCA_964230645.1 of Bdellovibrionales bacterium. Classification (GTDB taxonomy): domain Bacteria; phylum Bdellovibrionota; class Bdellovibrionia; order Bdellovibrionales; family JAGQZY01; genus JAGQZY01. Next base: position 82,134 of record CAXRHT010000002.1, read on the forward strand.
GGAGGCAAAAACCAATCGTGCCGGCGTGGCTGTTTTTAAACTACCAAAAGGTGAGCAAGTCCTCTCAGTGACTCACCCTCGTTATTCCACCCAAATTGTTCGCAACGTGGGTGTGGTTAAAGATCAAGTCACTGAAAGAAAAGTCGAGGTCACTCCGTCGGGAATGGTGCTCGAGGATTTTGTGGTGCTTGCTCCAAACCTCAAAGGGTCCATTCAGGCTCTCATTGAAGTCAGAAGAAAAGCCTCGGATCTTTCTGATGTGATGAGTGCTGAGCAAATGGCCAAATCAGGGGATAGTGATGCAGCGGCCTCCTTGAAGCGAGTGACCGGTCTCACTCTTAAAGATGGAAAATATGTTTATGTGCGTGGATTAGGTGAAAGATATTCGTCCACTCTATTAAATGGTATTAATCTTCCAAGTCCTGATCCAAGCCGTCGGGTCGTGCCCCTTGATTTGTTTCCGGTACAGTTTTTAGACAGCATGATCATTCAGAAAAGCTACTCTCCTAATCAACCAGGAGAATTCGGTGGAGGTGTGGTTCAGCTTAAGACCAAATCCATGCCTGAAAAACAGTTTTTCAAATTTAATATTTCTCAAACCCAAAACCTCAACCAAGGAAATTTACAAACCTATTCTGGGGGCAGTACGGATTGGCTCGGGGTGGATGATGGCAGTCGTTCTCTTTCAGAGGCCGCTCGCGATAATCCCCAAGAGATCCTTAACAATAATAGACATCGCTTAAGTGATACTGAAAATAATAGTTTACCGGACTTTGCCTTTAGTGGCGGAGACGTTTGGAAAAGTAAGAATTTGGATGTGGGCTTTGTACTCTCAGGACTTTATAAAAATAATGTCTCTTTTGTTTCAGAAGAGAGAAAGCGCTACAATCAATCTTCAGGGCCCTTAGTGGCCGAGCAGATCTACACCCGCGACAAGACCGAGTTTGAAACCACTGTCGGAGGTCTTGGGGGAGCCACATTTGAGGTTTTTGATGATCACCAGGTTAAAGTCGATCATATCAATCTTCGCAACACCACGGACTATGTCGCTATCCTGCAAGGGAACGCCGACGCTCAGAGTGAGAACGGACGCACCATTAGAGAACAGCAGACCGAGTGGGCAGCTAGAACTTTGCAGACGACAATTTTTTCTACAGAACATAAATTTAAAAGTCTGAGCAATTTAAAGCTCGACTCTTTTTATTCGTTGGCTGATGCCAGAAGAAGTGAGCCTTACCGTGTGAACGCCACATACTCCCCAAACCCAGAAGGAGAGTTTGCCTTTTCACCCAACACTGACAACAGCTACATTCGTCGCTATTACGACCTGCAAGAAGAGGCTACCCAAGTAGGAGCCTCTGCGGCTATCGATTTCCCTTATTTTTATAGCCGCAAGGGGAATCTCGAAGTCGGCTTTTCTGAAATAACAAAAGATCGTGACTCAGGGATGAACCGCTACACAGTGAATGATCCAGGTGACACATGTGGGGCCGATTTGACTCAAAATTTGGACTCTATTTTTAATGAATGTCGCAATGAACTCAACGTCAGTCGTATTACCAATGGCTCTGATACTTACTACGCCACTCAGAGTATCAGTGCCTATTATTTCAAAACCAATTGGCCACTTTTAAAAAATGTGGAACTCACCTCTGGGATGAGATTTGAAAGGTCCATTCAAAATGTGGACACTTTGGATCAGCAATCCGCTCAACCCATCGCTACAAAATTAACCACCGAGGATTGGCTGCCTGGTAATGCACTGACTTGGCGCTTTCTTGATAAGAAAATGCAGGTGCGTTTAGCCTACAGTGAAACCATATCAAGACCCGATTTAAGGGAGCTTTCGGATACACGTTGGCAGGATTTTGAAACGGGCTTTGAAATCAACGGGAACCCGAATCTAAAAGCCACCGTAATCAACTCTTATGATGCCCGGTGGGAATGGTACTATGGGCGCAACGAAAACGTTTCCTTTGGACTGTTCTACAAAGAATTCGATAACCCCATTGAAATCAATTTCACAGCTGGGTCGGATTCGAGCATTCGTTATTTCAATGTGGATGGTGCGACAAGCTATGGAGCCGAGTTTGAAATATCCAAAAATTTAGGTTTCATAGGATCTTTTTTTAAACCCTTCACTTTTATCGCCAACTACACCCGCATTGTTTCCAATGTCGAATTAGGAGACTTAACCAATTCCGAGAGTTTAGAAACCAATCGCCCCATGCAAGGGCAGTCGGATTATACTGCCAATGCTCTTCTTGATTATGAAAGCGAAGTTCTCGGAACCAACGCCAGTCTTGCCTATAATGTTTACGGGGAGAGAAGAGTTTATCCGGGACGAGAAGGATTACCCAATATTTGGGAATTACCATTTCATCAATTGAATTTTGTTCTTCGCCAAAAGATGGGTAAAAAATGGAGTCTGCAGTTTAAAGCCAAGAATCTGCTCGATCAAAGGGTGCAGTTTGTCCAAGGAGACCGAATTTGGCAGGCCTACCGACCTGGTATCAGTGTCAATCTTGGAGTGGGGATTAGTATATGATCAAGTCAGTTCTTCTTATTCTTGTGGTTTTTATTCTTGGAGCCTGTGGTTCTCATAAGCAGATTATTGAAAGAGTTACGCCCTTTACGAAAACAACTGAGAGTGGTGAGACTAATCCCACCCTGAAATTAATCAATGCTGTGAACAGTGGTAATTTGGATGAAGTGAAAGCGGCTATTGAAGAGGGCGCTGATATAACCACCATGACAGAAGAGGGGCTTACTCTACTGATCGTGGGAATTCGCGCTGAGCAGTACGCGATCGTTGATTATTTGATCGCTCAAGGGGCTGACCCCACCCAAACCACGACGTCTGAGGAGTTTGCAAACCCCATCAATGCTTTTGAATTTGTGCAAGCTCAACCCTTTGATCAAGAGATTAAAGATATATTTACCGGCATTCTGAATAAAGAAGAGTTTGATGGTGCTGTCCTTAATGAAAAGATGTTTAACGCCATCTTATTTAAAAACAAATTTTTAGTGAGTTGGTTGCTGGAAAAAGGAGCTGACCCTAACTATGTACAAGATCGCAAACACACTCCTTTGATCTTTTTATTCAAACAAAGGGGGATTGAGGGGCAAGAGCTCGACAGGCTTGAAGAGGTTTTCGATGTTCTCGTCAGTCATCCAGAAATAGATGTGAATAAAAAAGTCCGTCGAGACACCCCACTCAGTAAAGCCGAGCAACGACTAAGGTCGAACCCCGAATACCAAGGCATGGTCAATCGCCTTATTGAAATGGGTGCGAGCGCTTAAGTACCCGTTTTAATTGCATTGAGTGCTTTGAAAAGGATTTTTTTTCATCTACAATAAATTAACTGTTCAACGAGGTGACCGATGAAAAATATCATTTTAGTTCTTTCATTTTTACTGTTTGGCGCTTGCCAGACTGCTGAAAAAAGCCATGACCATAAGAAGCATGAGCATCACGGACATGCCCACAAACATCACAAAACCCACACCCATAAGCATGCGAAAAAATGTGGGCACAAAGCAAAAAAACACGACGATCACACCGACTACAAACACGGGGAGCACAAGCATCACCAGCTTGAGGGGCATACCCATGAGTGCGAAGGTGAAGAAGGATAATTCAATTATTCCTGACAGCTGATGGACGCTTGTTCATCCGTGTTCTTCGGGTTGTAAACCAAAAGAGTTCTGGGCTGATTGACCGGTGTTTTTAGAACAGTGAGAGTTTCAGCGACAACCTCACCCTTTTTAGTCCACCTGATTCCCAACCACTGACCATCGGCCATGGCAGTGACAATATTTGAATCCCCTTTGAGTTCATACTCTGGAGCGCCGTGGCCTGCGGCCTCCATGGGGGCCTCGATATTCATTTCTAAAAACTCATCCTCGGTAACCAGAAGAATTTCACAATCAAGAGCCTGGACTCCAAGAGTCGTAAATAAGGTAAGAAGTGTTAATAGATGTCTCATAAAATCCTTTCTCAATTTCAGGAGAGTCTAAAGCATTGTGAACACAAAGAAAGGGACTTCTCTTTCCTAGAGAGAATTTTCGAAGCCAAAGTTGATAGATTTTACAAGTTTTATGGTGTGGCTGGTTGCTGGTCCGCTTGGATGGAAGGGGTTGGAAGGTAATCTAAGGGATTAATGGCGAAGTTGTTTTTATGCAGTTCAAAATGAAGATGGACACCCGTCGCTCTTCCTGATTTGCCCATCAGCCCAACCAGATCCCCTTTTTTGACAATATCTCCACGCTCGACTTTGTAGTGACTCAAGTGGGCGTAATAGCTCCTGTAGCGTCGATCGAGATGTTCGACGATCACCAGGCGCCCATACCCAGTAAAACCGTGACCCGCGTACACCACTCGGCCGTGGTCAATGGCCACAATGGGGGTGTCGACTCGTGCGGCGAGATCGATTCCCTCATGCACCCTGCGGTAGGGGGCTCTTTTTTGAGGACGAAATTTTTGGGTCATTACAGCCCCATAGACGGGCCACTGAAATTCTGGGTCCCGAACTCCAGGGGTGTCGCCATAATCCACGGAAATCTGTGGGCCTGAGGCACAAGCACTAAGGACTCCTGAAAGAAGTAATAGCTGGACGAACTTAAGCATAGAGAAAGTTTTAACACTAGACATAAGTGGGAAGCTATTTCAGAATTCAACGCCAGGCAGCATGAAAGGGGGGAGTTGGTAAAATCTCTACGGATTTTTCTTTTTTACTGGGGTGAGATGGAAAAAAGGAGCCCTTGGGGCTCCCTTTAGCCTTAATTATTAAGCACTCGTGCTTAATCGTTCGAGAGTTTGCTCAAGAGGGGAGTGATTGGCCATTTTCATGGCTAGATCCTTAAGGCTCACGATTCCAACCAGTTTTTTGTTCGAATCCATAACAGCCAGTCTGCGGCAGCGAATCTCGCCCATATTCTTCATAATGGTTTCGAGCTCATCGTCCTCAAAGCAGTACTTCATACCCTCAGTTGTACAGTTGCTCACTGAGGTGTTTGCAGGATTGAGAGATGAGGCCGATTCAGCCACCCAAAGAGCGATATCGCGGTCAGTGACCATACCCATAAGCTTATCGTCTTTTTCAACGGGAAGACATCCGATGTCCTGTTCTTTCATTATCTGAGCGGCTTTCTGAATACTATCTTCGTAGTTAATCACTTTTACATTTTTAGTCATAACTTCTTTGATTTTCATAAGAGCCTCCTTGTTGGCTTTTGTTCATGAAGGACGGTCTCATAGGATTTTTGCAACATCCAATGAAGAAATTTTCACAAGCAAAGATCATTTGCTTCAAACCACTTGAACCCCAGACTAGACCGGCTTTCCATGGTGATACAGAGAGTAAGAGATTTAGAAATTTTAAGATATTTCACATTTTCAACAATGGATTTAGAACCAATTCCCCCTATGCAAGGCTAGTATTGGAATTATCAATTCAAGCAAAGGAGACTCGATGAACCAATCCAGTGATAAATCCCTGAAAACCCTCAAAGGGGGCTTAGTCAGTTTAGCCGTAATGGCCGGAGGAGTTTTACTTTTACTGATCCTTCTCTTCTTGTTTGGGGCCTTTGCCGCCTAAACAGGAATTTTAAGCCCACCAACCTTTAGACAGAATAAAAAAAACAGAAAACTTTTAGGAGAAATCAAATGAACACAGCGATCACTGAGATCACATCTAAAACTAAGGGCAAAGAGCCTGTCATTAGCATCTTTCACGAATGGAAGTCTGTCGACCACTCTTTGACCGAATTACAAACACTACTAAGAAAAGCTTCCCACGAAATGGGGAAAGACAATATTGAACATTCGGCTTTAAAAAGTATTAGTTTGGAAAATCAAAAAGTCGATGGCCATAAGTTGGGCCTTGATCATTCGGTCCACCTAGCTGATCAGCATGTTGTCTTCTATTCTCAGGGTGATCACTTCTTCCCCGTCAATACAGGAACACGAACCAAATCGGGCTTCACCTATGGTGATCAGGCTATGGTGCTTCCTCTTCTTTTGACTCAAGCCAATCCCGTGAATGTCTTAGTGATTAACGATGAGAGATGCCAGTATTACCAGGCCACTCCTGATAGTCATCTCACAGAGATTGAAGTCGGTGGCGTGCCGAAGTCCCTTCTCGATTTTATTCAAACGGAAAAAGTCTCTGATAAGAGACCTGAAGAGTTGGGTTCCAAAAAATTGACATTAGCGCATATGGAAATGTCGGAGGGAGCTCTAAACGACTCCCGTAAAAAAATGGTGAAAAAGGCCCTTCATTGCGCCAAGGGCCTAGAGGCCCCCATTATAGTTTTTGCCAGTAATCGCTATAAACATTTCGTCGAAGATATGAAGAAAAGTGAAGGCTCCATTTTGGCAATTAAAGATTTCGTACCAAATCAAAACTCTAGAGGTGAGCGCTTTAAAGCCATGGAAAAAGAGTTGCAGGAAATTTATAAGAAACTCGATGACGGTCAACTCTCTAAAAGCAACAAAGAGGTTCGTTCAGTCAATAATTACTCGGAAGTGATTAGCCTTGCTATGGCGGGGCGTTTGAAAGCTCTTTATCTTTCAAAACCATTTTTAGAATATCACTTAGGGTCTTTTGAGGATAAGGCGAATCTCGAAAAGCTTAATTCTTTTATCATTGAAATCAGTGAGCGAGTGCCTCTTTCAGTGATCGACTCTGAGAAATCTTTATTTTTTATCGAATCCTACAAAGAGGACTCCCAGTGGGCTAAGATGGAACGTTCTGATAAAACGATAAAGTATGAGGCGGCCTGCGAAGCTCTATGGAAAGAGTTTGTACAATCTTTTCAGCACTAAATTGATAAAAAATGTTTGCATATAAAATGGAAGGGGTGCGATCACCCCTTTTTTTTATTCGGATTGAAAAGACTTGAGCCTAAAAATCAGTTCCCAGTAAGGGACAATTTCGGCCACGTATTCCACATCAAATTCAATATAGTCAGCCTCACCGTCAGAGGAGTGGTCTCCTAAAAGTCCGGTTTGGGCGAGGCGCTTAACATCGTCGACTTCAATTTTTGAACCCATTTCTTGAAAGGATTTTTGACTGAGTTCAGTGATGTTGAGCTTTACGAAGCCTTTGCCATTTTTCTCTGCTTTTTCACCGTAATATTTTGCTACTTTAAGGGGATCAAGCTGTGCTTCGGTGATATTATTTTTCTTAGCCTGCTCAGAGAAGAGTTGGTTGTTGTAGAATTCTACGAAGCGAAAAATAAAATCAAGATCTTTCACCACCATTCTCGTTTTTCCCTCTCCTAGGTTTTCAATTTCCATATAGTTGAACTCAGAAAGTACTTCACAGAGTTTGTTCATTTTATGGGTGGCTTGTCTAAACACTTGAATGGTGTACTTTCTTAGAAGGCCCGCTGGCACTTGAATCCCTTGGTCCACATTTTCGCCGTAACGATTGGTCACAAAGCCTAAAATGGACATCAACTGAGTGATGGCGTGTGAGGGGAAGACCTCCATCTCTTCTTCTTTAGTTCTTTCGAGTTGTCTGATTTTAATATTGGCTGTGCGAAGATGGCCATTGATGGCTTTAACGATTGATTTTACCCAAACTGGAAGGTTGGCCCACTGGGCGTCTAGAGCGGAAAAAGGGAGTTCGATCACTTCCGTGCCATCGGCGATCGCCATCGCACCGGCACTACGGGGAGATTTTTCGAAGAAGGCCATTTCTCCGAGCAGGTCTCCTGGTTTAAGTTCGGCTAAAGTAATTTTGGTGTTACCTTTTTTCTTGGTGATCGCCAGACGTCCTTTTTTAATAACGTACATGGAGTCAGGTTTGTCACCCTCTTGAAACAACTCTTCATTCTTTTTCAACTTAACAATTTTATTCGACATACAACAGCTCGCCCCTAAGTGATTTATTTTATTATATGAATCCTGGGTTCGGATGTCTTTGAAAGTCTCTCATTTAAGACTGATGTCGAGCTGATCGTGTTATTTTGATACCTTCTGTCTTTAACAGGTAAAGGCTTTTTGTTGAATCTCTATAAGAGACGCTATTGATCTTTCCGGTCAGTTGTAGAGTGTCCTCCTGAGCACAGATTGCCACTGTCATCCTGAGCGGAGCGAAGGATCTGGAACGTTAACGCCTGTTTGTCTCAATGCATGTCGTCTTGAGCGAAGCGAAAGACCTAAGATCCTTCGCTCCGCTCAGGATGACAGTGGAAAGCGTGCGCTCAGGATGACAGTGGGAAGCGTGCGCTCACGATGATAGTGGAAAGCGTGGGCTCGGGATGACATCGGAAAAATAAAGATTAAATATCCATAACCTTAGGTTCTTTAGAAACATCAACGGGAGCTCCGGTGGCTTCAATGACTTCTTTGACCTCTAAACCAGGTGCTATTTCTTTTAAAACGAACCCTTTCTCATTGAACCCGAAGGCACCAAAGTCTGTGACCACAAGATCAATGCACTGGGTTCCCGTTAATGGGAGCGTGCACTCTTTTAAAAGTTTGGGGTTTCCCGCGCGATCCACGTGTTGCATGGCCACGACCACTCTTTTGGCTCCGGCCACTAAATCCATGGCTCCGCCCATGCCTTTGACCATTTTGCCCGGGATCATCCAGTTGGCAATGCTGCGGTTTTGATCCACTTGCATGGCACCTAAGACGGTGAGATCCACATGTCCGCCTCGAATCATGGCAAAACTTTCGGCGGAAGAGAAGAAAGAAGATCCGGGTCTTGCGGTTACGGTTTGTTTACCGGCGTTAATAAGGTCGGCGTCCACTTCCTCTTCGGTGGGAAAACGGCCAAGACCGAGAAGGCCATTTTCGCTTTGTAACATAACATCTTTGTCGTCAGGGATGTAATTGGCCACAAGGGTGGGGATACCGATTCCTAAATTCACCACAAAGCCGTCCTCAACTTCTCTCGAAATTCTTTGGGCGAGTTGCTCTCTTGATAGCGCCATTATTTCTCCCGTACCGTTCTTTGTTCGATGCGTTTTTCATAGTTTTTCCCTTGGATCACTCTTTGAACGAAGATTCCAGGGGTGTGAACATGATCGGGATCAATTTCACCGTAGTCCACAATTTCCTCAACTTCAGCCACTGTGATTTTTCCAGCGGTTGCCATCATAGGATTAAAGTTACGAGCGGTTTTTCTAAAAATTAGATTTCCAAAGGGGTCGGCTTTCCAGGCTTTCACCAAAGCAAAGTCACCGACAATGCCTCTTTCCATCACATAGTGACGGCCGTCAAATTCGCGCACTTCTTTTCCTTCGGCAACTACGGTTCCATAGCCAGTCGGAGTGAAAAAAGCAGGGATACCAGCTCCCCCCGCACGTAGGCGCTCAGCCAGTGTGCCTTGAGGGTTGAGTTCGACCTCAAGCTCTTTACTTAAAAACTGAGTTTCAAACTCTTTATTTTCACCCACATAAGAGGAGATCATTTTTTTAATTTGTTTGGTTTGCAGTAAAAGACCAAGACCGAAATCATCCACACCGGCGTTGTTGGAAACACAGGTGAGATCTTTAACACCTGTGTCCCTTAGGGCTGCAATCAAATTCTCTGGAATTCCACAAAGACCAAAGCCTCCGGCAAGAATGGTCATTCCATCCTTTACGCCCTCAAGAGCTTTGTCGGCACTATCATAAACTTTATTAATCATAGGTTCTCCACGATGACCGCAACTGCTTCTCCGCCACCAATACATATAGAAGCCATGCCGTATTTTTTATCGCGAGACTTAAGAGCATGAAGAAGAGTGGTAAAAATTCGGGCGCCACTGCCTCCAATCGGGTGACCGAGAGCCACGGCTCCACCATGAACGTTGACTTTTTCACGAGGGATGGAAAGCTCTTTTTGAGCCGCCATTGTCACGGCTGAGAAAGCCTCATTGATTTCAAAAAGATCAATGTCTTCAATCTTCATTCCGGCCTTTTCACAGACTCTTTTCATGGCACCGACGGGTGCTGTGGTGAACCACTTTGGATCCTGGGCAAAACTGGCTTGAGCCACGATTCGAGCCATAGGCTTTAGAGACTTTTGCTTCATGTAAGTTTCGCTACATAAAACCAAAGCCGCTGCACCATCGTTAAGCTTCGAGGCGTTGGCGGCTGTGACCGTGCCTTCTTTTTCAAAGGCCGGGCGAAGACTTGCCATTTTATCAAAGCGCGCTTTTTTTGGTTCTTCGTCTTCAGTGATGGTGAAAGTTTCTTTTCTTGTTGTGACTTCCACTGGGGTGATTTCGTTTTTAAAAAGCCCCTCGTCTTGAGCTTTCATGGCCCACTCGTAGCTTTGTTTAGCAAATTCATCTTGTTCTTCACGAGAAAACTTATGCTCTTTCACGCATAGCTCAGCTGCTACTCCCATATGGAAGTTATTGTAGGGGTCCCAGAGTCCATCTTTAATCATAGAGTCCGCTGAAGTAACGGGGCCCATTCGGTAGCCAGCCCGTGAGTTTTCAAGAAGGTGAGGGGCTAGGGTCATATTTTCTTGGCCACCAGCGACCACGAGTTGAGACTCGCCTAAGCGAATGCTGTCGTTGGCGAGCATCACTGATTTCAACCCTGAACCACACACCTTGTTCACTGTCATACAGGCGACCGATGTGGGAAGTTCTGCGTAAATACAAGTTTGTCTGGCAGGAGCCTGTCCAGCACCGGCGGTGAGCACTTGGCCAAAAATAAGTTCATTGACCTCGTCTTTATTGACTCCGGCAGCAGTAACAGCGTCCTTAACCACTGAAGCTCCAAGCTGGGTGGCAGGGGTGGATGAAAATTGTCCTTGAAAAGATCCAATGGCGGTTCTTTTGGCACTTAAGATATAGGTGGATTCCATGGTCGACTCCTTCTGATTTACTGGCACTAAAGGGAAGATCAGCTAAAAAGTCAACATTGTTAAGGCTTTGCGCTTGACAGGATGTGATAAGTTTCTTGTGACAGGCCTTTGTAAAGAGCTTAACATAGAATCGGACTCTTAATAGAGGAGTGAGAAACTGTGAATAAATTTTTCTTTATCCTAATCGTTTTAATTTGGGCCCCTCAGATACAGGCCGTACGTTTTCAACCCATCGTTCAGCCCATTGGGATGGCTGAAAAAATTGTGGTTCGAGGCTTTAAGGGGCGCCTCCAGATCGTCCCCACAGAGACTGAGACCCTAAAAATTGAAGCGGAGACCAAGGGAGATCCCCGGGGTTGGACATTCACAGCGCGCAATGTGCAGAATCACTGGGAGATTCTGGTCAAAGGGAGCTCCGAGCAAGAGGACTTTGAGCAATTAAGAGAAGGCAAAAATCTACCTCATTTCGAGATTAAGGTCACAGCTCCTCAAAGACCCATGGAGATCTACTGGAATGAGGGGGATGTCATGGTTGAAAATTGGCAGTCTGATTTGAGCACTCAGATCACAAAGGGGACCTTTCTTTCGCGAAAAGGCAAAGGGCGCTATAAAGTGCAAATGATTGATGGCACCGTTGATTTCGCTGAGCATCAAGGTGCGATCGACGTGCAAACTTTTACAGGGAAGCTGAAATTAGTGAAAACCAAAGGGGATTTAACCGTCAACAACCACTCGGCCAGTCTTCTCTTGAGTGAACACGAGGGTCCCATACGCATTCAGAATCATTCAGGCTCAGCTCGTTTGACTGATGTTAAAGGGCGAGCGCGCGTTAAAAACATTGCCGGAGTCTTCAGGCTCACCAAGTATTCCGGAAACTTTGATGGGGACTTTGAAAAGGGTTCTCTTGTTGCTAACTTTGAAAGTCTACAGAGCTTTAAGGTGAACTCCGAGGAGGCCGCAGTGACTCTGAATGCTCCCAAAGACTCCGGAGCGCTTGTGAGCTTGCGCTCTGAAAAGGGAAATCTTTGGGGTCCACCCACCTTGAGAAAGGTCAAAAGAGGGCGCTGGACGGAAAAAAAAGGTCGACTTCGCGGGGAAGAGCAAGGCAACATCAAAATCATTTCCAAGTATGGCGATATTGTGCTTAAATAGGCCCGTTTTTTAACGCGTCCAGTAGAAACATAAAGAGGGATCATGGCCAAAAAGAAAAAAGCGAAGAAAAAGGCGACCAAAAAAAAGGCGACCAAGAAGAAGGCCTCCAAAGCCACCAAGAAAAAAGCCACGAAAAAGGTGACTAAGAAAAAGGCCACAAAAAAGAAAGCGGCCAAGAAAAAGGTGACCAAAAAGAAAAAGAAAAAAGTCGCCAAAAAAGCCTCTAAAAAGACGGTCAAAAAGGCGACCAAGAAGAAGGCCAAGAAAAAAGCCACGACTAAAAAGGCAGCTAAAAAGAAAACGGCGAAAAAGGCTTCCAATAATAAAAAGAAGGCTTCTAAAAAGGTGACGAAAAAAGCGGCAGAAAAACCCGCTCCGGAAAAGCCGGAAGTGAAAGAAGAGCCTAAGAATACATCAAAAGTTGCCAAGAGCACCAAAGCGAAAGCATCGGAGGATGGTTCGACAAAAAAGAAGAAAAAGAAGAAATCGGCTAAAACCCCCGCTGCTCAAACCATTAAGATTGAAAAAGATATCGTGCTAACAGATGCCGAGGGGCGAATTCTTTGTCGAGTGCGCGATTGTGACCAGCCAGCGGTGGTGGAGAGCTATTGCCGGTATCATTATCTTCTTTATTGGAAGAAGATTCAGATCCGTAAGAAGATTCTTTCTGAAGGCAAGCTTGAGAAGTATATAGAGGAGTTAACCTCTCGTTATCCCAACAAATATCTCGATCTCATCAAAAGAGATTTGAGCACGGAATCTGACTTCCTCCATGCCATCCAGGAACTTGAAATTGATGAGTCCTCTGGAGAGGATGACAACCGTGACTATGATGAAGAGCGTAGTTTTATAGAAGAGGTTCGAGGTGTCAGTGATTCCTCCGACCGAGATGAGAACGAATATTAAACTTTTTATCAAATTATAATGTTCTAAAAAGAGGCCAATATTGAAATTGCGCCTCTTTTTTTATCTAAATTCCTCTTAGTTTCGATTTGAGGGGCTGCCTAAATGTGTCATTTGCATTTTCTATAAAATATTTTCGAGAGGCCATTAAAATAAGAGTCAATCAAGGATGGATTGAAATGACCAAGGATGCTTTTCGTAATTTTCGCAAAAATTTTGTTCCAAGCTTTCCTAAAAATTGGCTTGTTGAAAGACCGGAGGACGGGAAAATCTTGCAGCTGGTTCCCGACGCGGTTGTCGGCTGCAATTCCACTGGGATGATCATTCATTGGGACGATAGGGCTGAGAAGATTTTTGGGTGGAAAGCCTCTGAAGTTCAGGGGCGCTCGATTGCTGAAATTTTGATACCCCTAGAGTTTCGAGCCCTCCACACCAATGGAATGAAGCGGATGGTGGAAACAGGGGAATCCCGAGTGATTGATCAGTTTTTAGATCTCACCGCCTTAACAAAGGAGGGCGCTCGTCTTCCCATTGAGATGATGATTAAGCAGACTCGAAGTGCGGGTGAGATTTTCTTTTTTTCTTTCATTCGTGAAAGCACTCAGAAAAGTAATTTGAAAAAGAAACTCAAAGGTTCCGAGTTAACGAGCCAAGTTTTACGCTTGGCTTTGGAATTCTCAAGAGGACAAATAGAGCTGGAGGTCTTTTTAAAATCTCTACTCGGAACATTAGGGGCTCACTTTGGAGCCAGTCTTTCTTTTGCCTTTGAAATGGAAGAGGATTTTTTTAATTTGTTGCCGGCGGTTTATAATCAGACGGGCCTTGATAAAGAAGACCTCATTCGCCCTATTATTGAGGAGATTAAACTTTTACCTCAAAAAAAGTTGCTAATAGATCGACATGAGATTCAATGGAGTCAAAGCCTGCAAGAAGATAGAGAAAGCCCATTCTATGACTTTGCTAAAAACTTTGGATTTCATGGTTGGGTTAACCTTCCCATTCACCGCAACGGCAATAAACTTTATTGTCTGAGTTTCTTTAACCCCGAGATGAAAAGCATTCATCCCATGGAGTTGAAAGTTATCTCTGAGATACAGAATGATTTGGAAGTGGTCATCAAGTAGTCATCACTAATCGAGTGCCCAAAGAAAATTCTATTAATTTTTTTACTAAACACAAAGCCATCGGGTCTGTAGACTGTAATCAATGAAGTTCTTATTCGGAAGTGAAAGCGAGCCTACCAATCCCCAAGGGCGTTTTGGACTCTTTGAAGGAGTTTTTACCCCCTGTGTTCTCACCATTCTTGGTGTGATCATGTTTATGAGGACCGGTTTTGTGGTGGGGCACTCTGGCCTTTGGTTGGGGCTTTTAATCCTTTGTCTTTCAAAAATCATCACCACGTTAACGGCTCTGAGTCTTTCGGCGATCTCCACCAACACGGAGGTTCGGGGTGGTGGTGTTTACTATATGATCTCCCGCGCTCTGGGACCTGACTTTGGTGGCACGATTGGAATTACGTTGTTTATCGCCCAAGCCGTAGGTGTGTCTTTTTATGTGATTGGATTTACCGAGGCACTGGTTGGAACCATGGCTCCTTTTTTGGGTTTCCTTGAAACTCCGGTGATGACCGCCTCTGAGTCCCTCTATCAAATGAAAGTGCCCCAGACAATTTCAAGTCTTGTCATTGCAGGGCTTTTTTATCTGACTTTTAAAGGGGCTGATGTGGCCTTAAAAGTTCAAAACTATGTTTTGGTGATCCTACTTTTATCCATCGTTAGTTTTCTTGTGGGTGGGGTGATCCATTTTGACTCGGAAGTTTATCAAGCGAGCCAAGCGGCTAGTTATACCGATGGAGTGAGTTTTTGGGTGGCTTTTGCCATATTTTTCCCGGCCACAACGGGAATCACTGCGGGTGCTAATATGTCCGGGGATTTAAAAAATCCTGAAAAGTCCATCCCCTGGGGCACTCTTTTGGCCATTATTTTTACTTTTTTGATTTATATCCTACAAATGATCTTGGTTTCTGGAAGCACAATTAGGGAGAGCTTAAAGGCTGAACCCTTTGAAGCTTTACAGAGTATTAGTATTTTTGCTCCTCTTATTATCCTCGGTGTTTTTGCGGCGACTCTTAGTTCAGCTCTTGGAAGTTTTCTCGGCGCGCCCAGGATTTTACAAGCCATGGGTAGAGACGGTTTGATGCGTCCACTGACATATTTTGCTAAGGGCGAGGGCGCCTCGGATGAGCCGCAAAGAGCGACCGTTTTAACTTTCCTTATAGCCATAGCTGTTATTTGGGCAGGAGACTTAAACGCTGTGGCCGAAGTTATATCCATGTTTTTTCTTATTGCTTATGGAACGATCAATCTTTCCGCTTTTGTTGAAAGTAAAGGGGGGAATCCTAGCTTTCGTCCTCAGTTTCGACTGTTTCACTGGTCCACGGCGCTTGCTGGAGCTATCGGTTGCACTATAGCCATGATGAAAATTAATGATACTTATGCGCTGGTGGCTCTTGGGGTTTCGGCGATCATTTATATTTATCTTAAGAAAAAAGACATTGAAACCAGTCATGGGGATGCCAAAAGAGGCTATATTTTTAGGGGAGTCCGTAACGGTTTGAAACTTTTGGAGGGAACCAGGGCTCACTCAAAAAACTGGCGGCCTGTTTTAGTTTCTGTTCATGATGATTTAGATAAGAACAAAGCCATGATACAAGCCGGATCTTGGATTGAAAGTGCTAGAGGTCTATACACAGTCCTTGGTGTTCACGAAGAAAAGGGCTTAGACTTTGAGAAACAATACAAGCTCTCTAATGAGCGTAAAGACAGTATTCAAAAGTTTTTAAAAAAAGAAAGGATCCAGGCTTTCACAGAAAGTTTGGTGACAAAAGATTACCACCAAGGCCTTTTTGATTATTTGCAGACTCACTCGATCGGAGCTCTAAAGGCGAACTCCCTTATGATTGAAGTTCCGAGGGAAGAGGAGCGCTTTGCCCGTTTTTTTAAAACTCTGGAAATGGTTGGAACTTTTAATCTGAACCTAGTCGTCTACAGGAGTGGAAACTTTGATCTCTCCAAAAAGAAAAAAGTCATCGACCTTTGGTGGCGTGATGAGAGTAATGGTTCACTCATGGCTCTTTTTTCTTACCTAATGACCCTGGGAGACACCTGGGGCGGGGCCTCCATTCGGTTTTTGCGAGCGGTGCCTCAGGGGACTAGCCACCTCAAGGTGGAAAAAGAAATGCTTGAAATAAAAAGACAGTCGAGAATTGACGCAGAGGTTAAGATATTAACCTACGACAAGTTTCCCACTGAGGCTTTAAAAGAAGAGTCCGAGGCCACGGCCGATTTCGTTTTTATTGGTATGGGGGCCACTGATGGTGAGCAGGCGAAGCATTCTATCAAAAGCCTTTTACCGGTCTTAGAGGGGTTGCCACAGACGGCTCTTGTTTGGTCTAACGGCGAAGCCGATCTTTTCGTTTAAACGCTTAGTGACTTTGCATGTTAATTTCTACACAAATCCATGGGTGACAATCCGTTCAAGCTTTTTTATGTATTTAAGGCAGTGGGGCAGATAAGACTAATCCTATTCATCTTAGTTTTACTTACAGGGTTTCTGTTTGATGGCAAGGCGCAAGCTCAAAGCTTACCTGTGTCGTGCAAACAGCAGCAAATCAATCGATTACACTTTGGTAAAAATCTCTATGTCCGGGTGATCAAATACGGTTTTCACGATTTTAAGAAACTCAATAAGGTGGCTGTTATTGTTCCACCAACGGGTGGAACCAATTTGATTGATCGTCAGTACGCTTATTATTTTTGCAGACAAGGGTTGCCCGCAATCATCATGGATGAGTGGACCGGATCAAACACGAAGTTTGATCCTTTTGATCTCAACTCCCATCAAAAAGAATTGGACTGGGGGAAGAAAGCTTTTCTAACCCTGACCCGCTACCTTAATCCCGCAAAAGTTTCAGTTCTATCCACAAGTAAAGGCGGCATTGGTACCTCATGTTTCTTAAATGAGTTTCCAAGGAACATTCGCTCACTTGTGACCGTGGTGGCTGGTGCCCCACTCCACCTCACAATTTCTCGCTCCAACCAAGAAGATTTAAGAAAGCTTCGAGATCTTCGGATGAGAAGGTGGCAATTGGGCTCCGTCGAGGATTACGACCGAATGATTTATGATTCCCTAAAGGTTAAAACTTCAAATCGTAATCCCAGGGTGCGGCTTGCTATGATTATTGCTGAAAAAGATTTTTCAGTGCCCAGTTCTTTGCAACATTATCTCGCCAATCTTTGGCGGCCGGAAAAAATCTGGCGTTTAGAGAATAATCATTTTCTAACAATTGTTTTTAGTTTTGGTCGCTTGAGGGACCGCATTCATGATTTTATGGAAGAGTCTTTTTAGCAGGCCTTGACCTTTGTGTGGAAATCTTCACCTATTAAACATAGATCTTTAACCATCTTCGTTTGAAAAGTTTGGCACACTACAGGTGCATCAAAGAAGTTTTCAAGGAGGATGAACAATGAAAATTAAGTTTAGAGGAAAAACAAATTATAAAAAAATGAATGAGTCCAAGGGGAGTGAAAAATATGAGCGCCCTGAAGAGCACATAAGTATGAGTACTAAAAGAGTGCCTACTAAGAAGAAGATCCAGCCTGTATTTGGGGACACCTCCCAGTAATCCTGCCTCCCGTCGTTTTAATGAAGAGTCGATTTGTCATTGTCGCTTTTGGTTAAATCCTCTTCCTCACTCGGTTTCGACTCACCATAGACCAATTTCTTTTCGTAGTTCTCAAGCCACTTATCGGCCTCTTGCTCAAGATGAGTGTTTTGAGTGGAGTAGCGAAAGTAGTACATCCTTTTTTCAAAAGGCATGGTTTGCCATTCTTTAGGCATGTCACTGTCCTCAAGGTCGTCTTCAAGGAGTTCTGTCCAGAGGTGCTCGACCACGTCCATTGATTTTTGGATCAACTCCAGGGCTTTTTCTTTTTCACTGTCGAATTCAAAGGAAACCACGAAGTTGGGTTGCTTCAGTTGACCCTCGATACGAAGGCCATAAAGTCCGAGGATTTCTTTTTCGTAAATACGGCCTTCGACCACGAATTGGCTATTCTCTAGGTCGTATTCGCCGGCAAAGCGCTCATTAAGAGCTGAAACGGCCATTTGGCAGAGTTCTTCTGGAAAAGGGCTCCATTTTGTGGAAGTTTTCAGGCGTGGTTCTAGTGTCATTTTCTCTTATGTCCTTTGTTGACTCCGTAAAAAACGGTGTTATAACCTAGCAAATTAAACGCTGCAAGTCATAAGATTTTCCCCTGAGTTTCCAAAGACTTAAAGAAAAAGGGAAGCCAGTTGAAGAGGAGCCTCATGGATAAGGGTGTATTTATCACCACATACGGCTGTCAGATGAATGTTAACGACACCGAACGAATGTACTCACTGCTTGAAATGGTGGGTTACCGTCCTGTGGAGACTCCGGATGAGTCCAATCTGATTATTATCAATTCCTGCAGTGTGCGAGAAAAGCCTGTTCATAAAGTCCACTCCGAGGTGGGGCGCTATAAAAATCTAAAAGCGGCCAATCCTCAGTTAAAAATTGGTGTGGGTGGCTGTGTGGCTCAGCAAGAAAAAAAGAAGCTTTTAAAAGACATTCCTCTTCTGGATTTTGTTTTTGGAACGGACGCAATTGATGAGTTGCCAAGTCTTGTTTCAAAGCTTGAAAAAGACGAAGACAAAATCAATTCCACCAAGTTTCTCCACAACCAACCCTATCAGGTTGAGACCATGATTCGGAACCCTGGGGTTTCGACCTTTGTAAACATCACTAAGGGTTGTGATAATTTTTGTACCTTTTGTGTGGTTCCTTTTACCAGAGGCCGGGAGCGCTCAAGGAAACTATCAGAACTCGTGAATGATATCAATAACCTCACTAAGCGAGGCGTGAAAGAGGTGACTCTACTTGGCCAAAACGTCAACTCCTATAAGTCTGAGTGTGGAGCCGATTTCGCAGCCCTTTTGAAAGCCGTCGCCGTTGATACTGATATTCACCGCATCCGTTACACCACCTCACACCCCAAGGATTTTAACCAAGAGCTGGTTGAAATTTCAGAGCAGTACCGCGACAAGGTTTGTGATTATATTCATCTTCCCGTTCAGTGTGGCAATTCCGAGGTTCTTGAGCGCATGAATCGTGGCTATTCTAGAGAGGACTACCTTAAGAAAGTTAAGATGATTAAAGACACGATTCCTGGCGTTGCGTTCTCTACGGATATTATCGTAGGCTTTCCGGGGGAGACCGAGGAGCAATTTCAACAGACCTTAAGCCTTATTGAAGAGGTTCAATACGACGGTATTTATGCTTTCAAATACTCGCCAAGGCCCTTTACCAAAGCGGCCCGCTGGGAGGATCACCTCAGTGAAGAGGAAAAATCAGAAAGGCTGGAGCGTGTTTTTGCTCTGCAAAGACCCATTGCTTTGAAATTAGCCCAAGAGTGTATCGGTCAAACCTACGAAGTTTTGGTCGAGGAAATCGCTGAGGATGGTATGGCTTTTGGTCGCAACACTCAAAATAGAAAAGTGAAGTTTGAAGCCGGTGATGTAAAGCCCGGCGACTTTGCATATGTCATAGTGGACAAAGCTAGGCCCTCCCTACTCACGGGACGAAGGGTGGATTTACAAACTCATTAAAAGGAGAAAGTCATGAGGCTTCGAGGAAAAAAACCGCAATTTAGTGAAAACTGTTTTGTTGCGCCCTCAGCCGACTTGATCGGAGATGTCCAAATCGGCAAGGACTCCTCGATTTGGTTTCAGTGTGTTTTAAGAGGGGACGTGATGCCCATCACTATTGGTGAGGCCACTAACATTCAAGACGGTACAGTGATTCATGGAACCTATGAGAAGTTTGCCACGAAAGTGGGCAACTATGTCACCGTTGGGCATAAGGCCATGCTTCATGGTTGCACGATTGGCGATGAGGCCTTTGTAGGCATGAATGCCACACTTCTTGATGGTGCGGTGATGGAGCCTCGCAGTTTTTTAGCCGCAGGGTCTTTACTCACCGAAGGGGCAAGGGCAGAGAGTGGTTTTTTGTATATGGGCACACCGGCTAAAAAGATTCGCCCCTTGAATGAAGAAGAACTAAAATTTTTGCGCCAATCGGCAAATAATTATTTAATGTATAAAACTTGGTACGATGAAGAGGAACGGAGGATGTGATGAATTTGAATGAAGAAGCTTTGACCTATGATGATATTTTACTGATTCCGCAGTACTCCGAAATTGTTCCAAGCGAAATTTCCACAAGGTCTTTTTTCGCAAGAGATATTTACCTAAACACTCCCTTAATCACAGCGGCGATGGATACGGTCACTGAAAATCGCATGGCAAGGGTTCTGGCTCAGCTTGGCGGTCTAGGAATAATCCATAAAAACTTAAGCATTGAAAAGCAGGCCTTTGAAGTAGAAAAAGTGAAAAAGTATGAGAGTGGTATGATCACTGATCCCATCACTTTGCGTCCTGACGCCACGGTGGAAGAGGCCATTAACCTTATGGCTCAGTACTCAATCAGTGGAGTACCTATAACTGAGGGAGTAAAACTTGTTGGGATACTCACTAATCGTGATCTTCGCTTTGAGACCAACCTCTCTCAACCTGTTTCAAACATTATGACCAAAGAAAAGTTGGTGACCACCAAAGAGGGCACAACTCTTGATGAAGCCAAAAGCATTTTACAAAAACATCGTATTGAAAAACTTTTGGTCGTTGACAATGAAGGCGCTCTTAAAGGTCTTATTACGATTAAAGATATTGAAAAAGCCACCACCTATCCCAACTCTTCAAAAGACGATCAAGGGCGCTTACTTGTGGGAGCGGCCATCGGTATTGATGACACCTCAAAAGAAAGAGCCCAAGCCTTAATGGAAAAACACTGTGATGTACTTGTTGTTGACACCGCTCATGGCCACTCTAAAAATGTTTTAAAGCAAGTGGAGTGGGTCAGAAAAGAGTTTCCCGATGTGGTTTTAGTGGCCGGAAATGTGGTAACGGCTGAAGCTTGTGAGGCTCTTTATTCAAAAGGAGCTGATGTGGCAAAAGTGGGTGTGGGGCCTGGAAGTATTTGTACCACTCGTATTGTGGCCGGAGTGGGTATGCCTCAAGTCGCCGCCATTATGGAATGCTCTAAAGAAGCTAAAAAACAGGGCAAAACAATCATTGCTGATGGTGGGATCAAGTTCTCAGGAGATATGGCCAAAGCCTTAGCTCTGGGGGCCAACACTGTGATGGTTGGAAATTTACTAGCCGGAGCCGAAGAAAGCCCTGGTGAGACGATTTTATATCAAGGTCGAACTTATAAGCTTTATCGCGGCATGGGCTCCCTTGGTGCTATGAGCAAAGGATCTAAAGATCGTTATTTCCAAGGTGATGTGCGTGAGAACGACAAACTGGTTCCTGAAGGAATTGAAGGTAAAGTTCCCTACCGTGGTTCGGCCTCAGGAATCGTGCACCAACTTCTTGGAGGTGTGCGAGCGGGAATGGGTTATGTGGGCGCTAAAGATATTGCTAACCTACAGGAGCGCGCTCGTTTTGCCCGTATTAGTGGATCGGGACTCAAAGAATCTCATGTGCATGATGTGACTATTACTAAAGAAGCCCCTAACTATCGACTGGAGTAGAAGTTAAAATGGATGGTGGAGTTATAATTTTAGACTTTGGGTCGCAAGTGACCCAGTTGATCGCAAGACGTTTGCGTGAATTTGATGTGTATTCTGAGTTACACCCTTTTAATTTCCCTATCGAGGAGATTAAAAAAAGAAAACCGAAAGCCATTATTCTTAGTGGTGGACCCTTGTCGGTCAACGATGACACCTCGCCTAAGCGTGAGATCAGTGAGCTCTTAGAAATTGCTCCCGTTATGGGGATCTGTTTTGGAATGCAGCTAATGGCCATGCAGTACGGGGGAATTGTCGAGAAGGCCAAGGTTCGTGAGTACGGAAAGAAAACGGTGCATTGGCGCGAGCCCCTAAAAGGCTTACCCGATGATCAAACCGTGTGGATGAGTCACGGTGATGTGGTTCATGTTCCGCCTCCGGGGTTTCGAGTTCTGGCTCAATCGGATGAAGGGCATCCGGCGGCCATTCAAAAAGAGGATCTTTTCGCTGTGCAGTTTCATCCCGAGGTGAGTCACACCGAAAGTGGTGGCGAAATTCTTAAATATTTTATTTTTGATGTGGCGGGTGCTAAGCCCAACTGGAAAGCTGAGAACATTGTTGAAGATTTAAAAAATCGCATTCAAGAGACGGTACCTGATGATGAGCATGTGATCGTTGGTTTAAGTGGTGGTGTCGATTCAACAGTCGCCGCCAGACTTGTTACCAAAGCCCTCGGACATGAAAGAGTGCATTGTTATTTTATTAATAATGGTCTTTTGAGAATGGGCGAGTACGAAGAAGTGTTAGAGCGCTATAAAAAACTAGGATTGAATGTTTCTGGAGTGGACGCAGAGAAAGTCTTTTTGCAAGCTCTTGAAGGTATTGCCGACCCTGAACAGAAGCGTAAAAAAATAGGTCATGCTTTTATTGACGTCTTTGATCACTGTGTAAAAAAGATGGACCCAAAACCTAAATGGTTGGTGCAGGGAACGCTTTATCCTGATGTGATCGAGAGTGTCTCTACAAGAGGAGAGTCAGTGACCATTAAAACCCACCACAATGTGGGGGGCTTACCAGAAAAAATGGATTTAAAACTTTTGGAACCTTTAAGAGAGCTTTTTAAAGACGAGGTTCGCCTTATTGGTAAAGAGCTTGATATTCCAGCCGACTCTTTAGGGAGGCACCCTTTCCCAGGCCCAGGGCTGGCGATTCGAGTACTAGGAGAGGTGAGTAAAGAAAAGCTTGAGACCCTTCGTGAGGCTGACAATATTTATATCTCAGAACTCAAAAAACAAGGGCTTTACGACAAGATTTGGCAGGCTTTTAGCGTGTTGCTCCCTGTCAATACCGTGGGTGTGCAAGGTGACGCTAGAACTTACGCCAATGTATTAGCTTTGCGGGCCGTTACTTCAGAGGACGCCATGACAGCTGATTGGTTTCAGTTCAGCCATGAGTTTCTCCAAAGAGTGTCCTCTCGTATTACCAACGAAGTCGAAGGTGTGAACCGAGTGGTTTACGATGTGACGAGTAAACCTCCAGGAACCATTGAGTGGGAGTAGAGTTTTGTGGGGAAGGCCTGTTTTCCGGGCCTTTAGATTTTTTTGGTGTCTATCGCTTAGTAAATTAGCATTTCAGTCAGGCAGAGTTGTGAGTTTTTATAAGTTAAAGTATAACTTTAGGGGCTGTCTCATGTCGTCTTTAGCGAAGCGAAAGACCTTAGATCCTTCGCTACGCTCAGGAAGACATATGTGCGTTGAGGAAGACGATTCGGTCGTCTTGAGCGAAGCGAAAGATCTTAGATCCTTCGCTACGCTCAGGATGACAATTCTGTTCAGGATGGCAGCGAACTTTTGCTATAAACATCGGGTGGGGATTTTTTGAGTAAGCCATTTGTTCATTTGCATTTACACAGTCAGTATTCTTTGCTTGAGGCTAGTTGTCGAGCTGGACAGGTTCTCGATAAAGCTAAGTCCTTTGATCAATCCGCTGTGGCTTTAACAGACAGTGGAAACATGTTCGGAGCCGTTGAGTTTTATCTCACCGCTCAGAAAAAACAGGTAAAGCCCATATTAGGCCTTGATGCCTACATTGCGCCTGAAGACCGATTCACTAAAAACGAAAAAAGAGATGTTAATTACCAACCCAATACGCGCTTGGTTTTATTGGCTCAAAACTACAAGGGTTATCAGAATCTTTGTCAAATGAGCTCGATTGGTTACCAAGAAGGTTTTTACTATAAGCCTCGAATTGATTGGGACGTTTTAAAGGATTTAAACTCTGATGTGATTGCTCTGACGGGAGGGCTTTCCGGAGACATTGTTTCTCACCTTAGACGTCACGGTATGAAAGAGGCCAAAGAGAGACTCCAGCGCCTTAAAGATATATTTGGTGACAGACTTTACTTGGAGCTTAACCGCACAGGGATCAAGGAGTGGGAAGAGGTCGAGCCCCTCATGTTTGAGCTCTCTCAAAAAGAGTCTGTCCCAATGGTGGCCACCAATGATGTCTACTATCTCAATAAAGAAGACCAACTCGCTCAAGAGGTTCTCATCTGTATTGGAAGTAACAAAACTCTTCATGATGAGTCGCGCTGGCGTCTAGGAAGTGAAGAGTTTTACTTTAAATCTTCGGATCAAATGTATGATCTTTTTAAGGATTGTCCGGAGCTCTGTGAGAGAACCCAAGAGGTGGCTGATCGCTGCAATATGGAGTTTCGCTTAGAAGACGATACCGGTAAAACCATTTACCACCTTCCAAGTTTTCCCACTAAAGACAACTTAAGTTTAACCGATGAACTTAAAC
This sequence comes from Bdellovibrionales bacterium, assembly GCA_964230645.1. Classification (GTDB taxonomy): domain Bacteria; phylum Bdellovibrionota; class Bdellovibrionia; order Bdellovibrionales; family JAGQZY01; genus JAGQZY01. The sequence continues at coordinate 106,458 of CAXRHT010000002.1, forward strand.
GTCTCACCAAAGAAGGTCTTTTAGAGCGTTTTGATGAGGCCAAGGATCGCGGTGAGGAAGTTTTAGAGAGTGAACATCCGAAGTACTACGAGCGTTTGGACTATGAGATCTCGGTCATCGATTCCATGGGCTTTATTGGTTACTTTTTGATCGTACAAGACTTTATCAATTGGGCCAAAGAGCATGATATTCCCGTAGGCCCTGGACGGGGTTCAGGGGCAGGGTCCCTGGTGGCCTATTGTCTGCGAATCACTGATTTGGACCCTGTTCGTTACTCTTTGATTTTCGAGCGTTTCTTGAATCCTGAGCGTGTGAGTATGCCGGATTTTGATATCGACTTCTGTCAGGAAAAACGCGGACGAGTGATCGAGTATGTGACTGAAAAATACGGACACGAAAGTGTTTCCCAGATTATCACTTACGGAAAGTTGCAGGCCAGAGCCGCTCTAAGAGATGTGGGACGTGTTTTGGGGATGAGCTACTCTGAAGTAGACACCATCGCAAAACTCATTCCTGATAAGCTTGGGATCACCCTGAGCGAGGCCCTTGAAATGGAGCCTCGGATTAAAGAGCAAATGGAGCTCAACCCACAAGTGCATAATATGATCGAGATTGCTCTAAAAGTGGAGGGGCTTGTTAGGCACGCAGGGATTCACGCTGCCGGTGTGATTATTGCCGATGGAAAACTTGTCGATCATGCGCCTCTTTATAAGGGTGTGGACGGAGAGAATGTCGTTCAGTACGACATGAAGCACGCCGAGAAAATTGGACTGATCAAGTTCGACTTTCTTGGTCTTAAAACACTCACGCACATTAAATACGCTCTTGATTTGATCGAACAAAACCGTGGCAAAAAAATTGAAGCCCACGAGATTTCAATCAACGATGAAAAAATTTATTCTTTGATGTCCGCCGGAGATTCCGCAGGGGTCTTCCAGTTTGAAGGTGATGGAATTACGGATGCGTTAAAAAAGATCAAGCCCACTTGCTTTGAAGACATCATGGCCATAAACGCTCTCTATCGACCGGGTCCCATGGATATGATCCCAGAGTACACCCGAAGGAAGCACGGAGAATCAAAGGTTGAGTATATCTTCCCAGAGCTTGAAGAGATTCTAAAAGAAACCCACGGGGTTATTATTTATCAGGAGCAGGTGCAGCTAATTGCCTCAAAAATTGCCTCCTACTCTCTCGGGGAAGCCGATCTTCTTCGTCGCGCTATGGGTAAAAAAATCGCCGAAGAGATGGCAAAGCAACAAAAGCGTTTTGTTAAAGGGGCCGTGGACAACGGTCACGACAAAGAAAAGTCAGAAGAGCTCTTTAACTTAATGGCAAAATTTGCGGAGTACGGGTTTAACAAGTCCCACTCCGCGGCTTACTGTGTGATTGCCGCGCAAACAGCATGGCTTAAAGCTTATTATCCTATAGAATTCTACGCCGCCCTTCTCTCCACTGAGATGAGTGATACCGATAAGATTGTAAAGTACATTAAGCTTTGTCGCAGACGAGGCATTGATGTCGAGCCTCCTCATATCAATCACTCCGATTATAAATTTACCGTTCGGGGGGAAACTCTTTATTACAGTTTAGCGGCAATTAAGGGTGTGGGGCAGTCAGCAGTAGAGGCCATCTTAGAAGCCAGGGCCGGAATTCCAGAGAAAAAATTTGAGTCCATTGATCACTTTTTTGAAGTGGTGGATTTAAGACGAGTGAACAAAAAGGTGATCGAGTGTCTCATAAAGGCTGGAGCCTTTGATAATTTCGGTTACCATCGCTCCCAACTTCTTGCTGGCTACGAAAAGTTCGTGGACGCCGCTGAAACCAAAAGACAAGACAGAGAAGTGGGACAGGTTTCCCTCTTCTCGGTGTCATCAGAAGAAGAGCAGGCTCAAGAAAAAGTGGTTCTTCCCGATGACGAAGCCTGGGGTCGGATGACAAGGCTCAGTTATGAAAAAGAAGTGCTTGGCTTTTTTCTGAGTGATCACCCTTTAAATGGTTACGAGGGAATTTGTGCGGCCTGGGCTAATACAACGATCAACGAAATTGATAAACTGGCTAATAAATCCAGAGTCACTCTGGTCGGAATGGTCACTCAAAACCGAGAGATCATTACCAAAAAGGGAACCCGCATGGCCTTTGTGCAGTTTGAAGATCTCACAGCTCCTATGGAGGTGATTGTTTTCCCAAACACTTTTGCCGATTATGAAGAGGTCTTAAAGCAAGAAGTGCCGCTGGTGATCTCCGGTGTTTTGGAGAAAAAAGATGAGAATCCAAAGATCATTGCTGACAAAATAACCACTTTGGCTGACAGTATCAATCGAGCCAAGTCAGTGATCTTTCGGGTCGACTCCAAAATGGAAGAGAATTTAAGCAAATTACGCACTCGTATAGACGAAAATCCAGGGGAAACTCGGGTGAAAATCGAATTGAATTTGGAGTCCATTAAAAAGAAAGTGATGTACGATATTAGAGACCCCAAAGGCATTCATCTCACCAATGACTTTTTAGAAGGCTTACAGAAGGATTTCGGTGGTGTGGATTTTATCGACATTTCACAATAGGGAAGCGTGCTGTTAGATTTTAACAGCCCATTAACACCTTTAAATTGTCCTAATATACAGGTACTATCAATGAGCATAATAAATACCGGCCACTATGATGGGGAGGGGTTATGAGAGTGCTTTTAAGCTTAATGATCGTGAGTCTTTTTTCCTGGCCAGCTATGGCCAAATATCAGGTGGTTGTTTCAAGCCAAGTGGTTGAAGAAGAGGATGAAAGAAAAGCACGCAGGGAGGCCATTGATCAGGCCACCGATCAAGTCACAATCGATATTGTAAAAAAGCAAATTGGAGCGGATCGATTTGCTGAAAACAAAAAGAAAATCGACGATGAAGTGAAGGCCCTTAAAAACCGTTTTATTCCCTTTTTTAAAATTATCTCAAGTGAGAAAAAGGGCAAAGAGTACCATTTTAAAATTGAAGTGAAGGTTTCCACCGCGGATCTCCGTCAGGTTTTGCAGCAAAAGGGGCTCTTCGCTAGTTCTCAAAAAACAGGAATCACTCTTCCATTCATAGAATTCAATAACAATATCACAGGAGAATCCTACCGCTGGTGGTCTCCTGTTTTTAATGTTTCCAATGAGCTTCAAACCATGTCTTTAAAGTTTGAAGAGGAGCTTTTCCAAGGTTTTATAAGTAAGGGTCTTTTCTTATTAAGGCCTCAGGCCTTTGATATGATCCACCTTGTGCCCCATTTTATGAGGAAAACTTATCTGACTCAGACCGAGAAAGTACAATTGACTAACTTGAAAAAGGGTCAGCTTTTTATTGATGGAAGAGTGGATCTTATTGCCTCACCCTTAAGAGAAAACGCCTACAGAATACGGGTGCAATTAAGTTGTAAGCAGTCGTCCAATGGAAAAAGTGTCGCCGAGGTTGTCAGAACTTTTGATACGGCCTCGGGTAAGCAACTCGCTCAACTGTTCGGAAAGGTAAAAGATCTGGCTGTGGAATCTGGTGAAGAGCTTGCAGAGCAAGTCTATGACCTTTGGCAACGAGGGGGCCTTGAAACTCAAACCTTGCAACTGGCGGTCACTGGGCAACTTAACCATCACCAGCTTATTGCCTTTAAAAAAGCTCTGAGTGAAAAGATGGGACTCTCTGAGGGGCTAACCGAAAGGCTTTTTGAGCCAGGACGAGTGACTTTTGAACTTAACTACAGCGGTGGGGCTGAAAACTTGAGTCAAAAATTGGGTCGAATGAAGCTTGATGGCTTCATCTCCCAAGTGGTTTCAAGCCAAGCCGATCAAATCACTCTCGATGTTAAATCGACGAAGTAGGAAGTCATCTAGTAACTCTAGGTGGCAACTTTTATGCCTTCACCTCGTCGCCGCATCCTATTTTCTATCTTCCAGCTGATTTTTTGGTTCATTGTATTTTTGCAAGTCCCAATACATGGAGAAATGTATCCCTTCTCCTTTTTTGGAATGTACAAAGGGTCTAAGTTGGGGATTTCTTATCAGGCCTTTACTTGGCGCATTTTTCGCGATGAAAAGGAAATTTGTGTTGGGAAGAATTCACAGAATTACCAAATCGAAAATCTTCTGAGAGAAATTTTACTTAAAGAAGTGAAAGACAAAAATCGATTTGTCCTCAAAAAAGGAAAATCCATAAATAAGGTTTCGCGATTAGAGGTCAAAGCAATAGAAAAGCAGGTCGTGCCAGTAATCCTATCGCGATGTAATATTGAGCCTGGCAGTAGAATACAAGTAAGAATTACTCATCGAGCATGGAAGAAATTAACCCAGGCATCGATAGTGAAGGCTGACCGAGAGTTGGTGGTCTACAAGGGCGAGCATGTCGGGAACTAATTTTGTTTTCAATAAGTGGAACTCCTTTTGGTTTGCGAAAAGAAATCCACAGCCCCTATCTATCTACCGAGTATTGATTTTTTCTGGATTGCTAGTTGTTTATTGGTTTTTTTGGGATCGACATGAGAGCTTTTTTAATTGTGAACTCTATCAGACTGTTGGAGTGTACAGTCTTTTCGGGATTCCGTGTTCTAGTTATCTGTTTAAAATAGCTTACTGGGCTGGAATTTTAACGGCCTTTTTAGCGCTATTAGGACTGGGGTATAAATGGACCGGGAAATTAGCCTCACTATTCGCGCTATTTGTCTCAGGTTACATTTATAACTTTCACGAAGTTTATCATAGCTACCACATGTTTATAATCGTAGTCCTTATTGTTGGGTTCAGCCGAGCAGGGGGATCCCTATCATTTGATGCTTGGCTTCAAAAGAATTCAATGGAGGACTCATGGGAATTCCATTGGCCTCTCCAGATGGTTAGACTTTATGTGGTCTACGTCTATTGGATTGTTGGGATTGAAAAACTTTATTATGGCGGCTTCGAATGGGCCTTTTCCGAGAACCTTCAGATGATTGTTTTTGTAAACCCTCAAAAAGGTCTCCTAGCTCCTTGGTTTCTTTCTTTATCTAAATACTCAGTTATACTGATTGCTAGTTGGTCTTTATTTGTCGCGGAATTTCTTAGCCCCATCGCACTCTTTGGAAAAAAGGCTGGCTACTTTATGTGGTTTAATTGGCTCATATTTCATATTGGAGTGAGTCTAACTCTCGGGGGGCACCTCGGCTTTTTCTCTCAAGTCCTCTGTGCTTGTGTCTTCCTCTTGCCCCTGATGCCAGGAGAACAATCTAGAAATACCAATTGATCGTGGGTCTCAATTTTTTAGTTTGATTTTTTGACTTGAACTACGCCCTCAATTTCCGTTCAGGACTGAGGTGAGGAAGTTAGCTCTTTCCTGGGCGAGATCCACATTATTGCGGGCCCATTCCCCAGCGTGAACGACAACATCAACACCTCGTCTGTTCGCCTGGTAGGCGATGGCTTCCGCGTTTCTTCTATGGTGATAAAGACGGGATTTAGTAAAAGTGAGTTCATCATCTTGTTTCACATTCTCCACATAAATCGGTGGATCATTGCTATCAATTTGCCTGAGAAGCCCCAGTTTTTCATCCATATCATCGGCTCTATGGTCGAACATTTCGTGAGAATTATTCACCCCATACACTTTTTTGAGATGCCATAAGACGCTACGGGTTTTAGAAGAGTGGCGAAGCGCTTGTTCAAGAGATCGATTGAGATCGTCGAGGTCTTGTTCAAAAACAAGCTCTAATTCCGGAATGCTGTAAGTGGCCTGCGCTTCAAAAAGCATGAGTCCCACTATATTATGGGAGTAGGTGTTGTTATACCCAATGGAGCTTGCAATGCCAGCTCCGGCCGAGTTACCGGCCAGAATAATTTTACTGGTATCAATCTGTCGCCATTGCGCGCGGTAGCGTAAGAAACGAAAGGCTTTGTCGCCATCGTCAAAAGCGCGAGTGGCACCGCGACCATCCTCACTGACAAGGAAACTGTAGTTTACACTGGCTACAGCAATTTTATTGCTGAGTAAGTCTTTAATTTCATTTTTATATTTAGAGAATATATTGCATTTATCTCCCTTTTCAAAACCTCCACCGTGGAAAAAAATCACCAATGGAGTGCGCGAGGGATTTTTGTCATGATAAAAAAGGTCTAACTTTTGACGATGACGATCAGGATTAGAGTTGTCGTAGGCGTAATCCAGGTTGTGGTTGTATTTATAGAGAAATTTTTTATAATTTTTATCGATCTTATTGCGACAGCTCCAGTTTTTTTCGTTAGACATGGCAAAAGTTGAAATAGGTGAAAATAATATTAGTATTAAGAGTAATCTTGTCGCCATAATGCCCCCTCTGATCTTTTTTTATAGAAACTAGGATAGTCATTTTTTTGTGGACTTTCTATCTTTGTAAGAGTGAATCTCAAGTTAAGACATTTTTTCTCTAAATCTGTCGATGCTTTTCTCGAAATTAGAAATAAGTTTAATTAGGGGTCTATGGAAGCTTTGGTGAAAATACAAGGGGGGCGATCAGGGTATCCGCATCCGGCGGGACTCTCTGAGGTGAAGCCTGCGGCTAAAAAATTGTTCTTATAAAGGCTCAGGATATTATTAAAATACTGATGGGTTTCAGAGCTTGCATGATTATAGACATCAAATTGCACGGGACTTGATCCAATAAGGGGATAAGTGCCGCACTTTATTTCAATATCCACTCTATTATAGTGCTCCGGATTATTGCGCCAGAGTGGGTGGCGGGGAGGGCGAAAGTTGTTGTTCTCCCTTCGCCACTGGTTGATAAAAGAAATATCAAGATTAAGTTCACAGCGTTCACTTCGATCCAATAGACCTTGAGCCGCCTCCCCGTAATAGGGCCAGTTTTCATGAATTTGACCCCAGCGGGCCTGAGGTGCCCCAGTGGCAATCTCGGAGGGACTGACCCATTGCTGGGAATCCCCTTGAGTGCTTTCCGCCATAAGTTGATTGGCACTCACGCATAAAATTAGAAATAGAAAAGTTTGTCTCATTAACAAATGTCCTTTTTCCAATCTTAAACCTAAGCCACTCCAAATATAAAAAATCCCTTCGTTTTGTTTCACATCGAGACACCTAGATCCGAAAAATTGAGGAATTTATCAAGTTCCCTATAATGGAACAAGATATGGGGGGAATATGAAAACTTTTACCAAGCTAGTTCTAGCTGGCGTTTTACTATCAAATATTTTACTTTTCCAAAACTGTAGCAACAGCCTTACGGCGAATCTGAGCGAAGAGGAGTCTTCAGAATCTCTAGAAGACGATATTTTTACAAGTTCCTCAAATAACGATACCAATAAGTTAAATGTCAAAAAACGACCCTATTACGAAGGGCGAATCAGCTTTGATGGAAAGGTGATCACAGGTTTTCTTTGCGCCAACAAAAATACTCAGATTAAAGTTTATCGAGGCGGTAAAACCCATACTCTCTCGCCGGCTCTTACCCTTTCTGGTAATGACTTTAAAAGACAAGGTAAATTTCTTTATGATCTTTGCGACAGAAAGTTTGATCGGTTGGCTTATTTTAGCCATCGCCTGCCAGGATATTTCCGCTCAGGATCAACATTTAAGGTTAATGGCTGGACCCAGTTTAGTCCATATCGTCTGAACTCAAATCTTAAATCCGTGGGTATTCAATACACCACTTATCACTGTCCGATGTCATCTTCTTATGGATGGGACCGAGTTTTCAATATCGATTCTATAGTTAAGGGAACCTCATCAAAAGGCTGGGGACCGGTCAATTGGCATCATTGGATAGAAAAGCCTTTTGACGGGTACTACTGTTTGAGTCGAGACACTGACCTCATTCAAAAACATGCTGTGCAACTGATGAATGCTGGTGTGGACTATATTTATATTGATATTACCAATGATCCCTTGGTCTATAATGCCAATGGTTCCATGAAATGGGATTTTGAGAGAAAAATTCATTCTCCATTGATGAAGATTATTGATGTTTATAAAAACCTTGAGTCTAAAGGTATTGCTGTTCCTAAGATTGCTTTGTGGATTGGTGCAACCAAGTATTATAAAAATCGTGCTGTTGATTACAATCAGTCAGTTTTAAAATGGGCGAAAACAGAATTTAACAACCGTGCAGGTCCTCTGCGTTACAAAGGTTTTGAATCGAAGCCTATTATTTTTATGAAAGTGGCGAACAAGCAGTGGTTTGATTGGGGTTATGTAAAAGATCACTTCGAATCTAGTAAGAGCCATTTCAAGCCAATTATTAAGTGGGCCAACGTTGAAGCTTTTATGGAAAAGAAGCCCTATCGTTGGGTGGCTTCTGCTGATGGCTCAAGAGTTGACCCTAAAAAAGTATGGCGCTTTAAAGAATCCTGTCAGTATAAAAGCGATGGGGAGCCTGTGAAGGATTGTAAACAAAATGCTATTGCTAATCAGATCAGTGTGGCGGCCGCGGAGCAACGTCCTGTGATGACTGATACGGATTCTTTATCAAAAAGAAGAGGAAGAACCTTTTTTCAACAGTTCCAAGGGGCATTTGATCGTTCTAAAAAATATATTTCCATTTCCAATTGGAACAACTGGTTAACCAATCGCTATTGCCATGGGTCCAATCGTTATGGTCTCGGTGGGGGAGCACCCACTTCAAAGCCCTCTCTTAGAGATTTTGATGATTTCAAAGACTACGGTTGTGATAGTGGAAAAAGTGTTGATTCAAGGGGGCTTCCGCTTTTTGTTGACTCATACACCTATCAATACTCTCGCGTTTTAGAACCCAGTCGTTCGGAAGGGGACTGTCATTACCAACTTATGAGAGCCTTGGTGCATTCTGCTAAACTCGGTCATAGTGGTATTCCCTATGATACTAAAAAAGACTTTATCGATAGTTGTAACTTTCAGTTGGTACGCTAGACGAGAAAAGGAAGTGGGCTTTTGACCCGCTTCCTCTTTTGATCAAAAATTTCCTAAATTTTTATCAATCCAGCGTTTTAGATTCTCATAATTCTGAGGGTGCTGGGCTCCATAGGGCACTTCCGGAGGCGGTGGCATGGCTCGTGGCGAATTAAGTTCAGGGTCCATACGCCTTATAATCGTGGACTCTGAAGAGCTCTGACCCACACGAATCCAGGATTTATCTAAAAAGGCGAGAAGCCCCTCGGAACCTCGCTCGGGAAACTCGCTCTCAGAATGGCAACGAGTGCAGGTTTGTGCGCTCATAAATTCGGAATAAAGCTCGTTCCACTCTGTAAGGACATCACCACTGAGGTTGTCGACGAAATCTAGATTACGCTGCTCGAAGCCAGGTCCTTGCGGTTGGACTGTTGAGCCCCCATTGGTTTTTGAAACCACATAGAGTTTTTTCGTTTTATCATCGATAAACCAAATTTTCCCAATCTCATCCATAGCCACTCCAACCGGACGAATCTTTTCTCCCGTCTGAGTGTTAATTCCTCCCACCAAAGTCTGTGGACGATCGAAGGGAGCACCGAAATCATCGGTCGGATAAGCCACAATAGCGTTTTCAACCTCTCTTCGGTGTCCATGCCATCCCATTATGATGAAGTTTTGTAGTTCAGCAAAAAGACCGGTTTGGTCGTAATAATCCATATCAAGAGGCGCGGAGTGATTGGGGATTAAGAAGAGGGGATCTTTGTTGATCTTGTTACAGAAGCTAGAAAAGTTTGCGTTAAGACCTGGGGTCTGCTGGCCATAGCCTACACAAAAGGGCCATCCATAATCGGGAATTTCAGAGCTTATTAATGGAATTTCGTTGAACTCCTCGGGTGTTCCCTCGGGGTCCATATTGTTTTCACCTTGATAAAGAGTTTCGGTTTTTGAGTTAAAAAGGAGCGCCATGGAATTTCTAAGACCTCGAGCTAGAACTTCGTAGCGGGGAGAATAGTTATCCGTACTTGTGTCATAGCTGAAAAGTCGGAGCTCGGCTTCCTGGTCCCGCGAGGGACAGTAAGTGCCTCCTCCCATTTCTTCTTGGCAGCGATCCGAGGGGGCGCCAACGTTTACGACCAGGTCGTTATTGGGTAGAACTATAAAGTGAGTGAGGGGATGGGAGCCGGCGGTGGGAAGGCCTGTTACTACGGGTTCAAAGGACTTGTTTTTTTGTCTTAAAATAGCATCAGGGTTTCCGATCAGCACTCGCCCTTTTTGATCAAGTCCCAGGCCATGGGTATACCGTCCCCCAGAGTAGATCGTGCTCACTTTTTTAGTAGAAATATTAAAAAGGTAGACCTTACCGTTATTGCCGTCACCCCAACCACCGAGGTCGCTTATCAACATTTCGTTAGAAGAAACAAAAAGTATCTGGCGAGGCATTTTCCAAGGCACATCAGTTTCATCAAGAGCTAAACCCAAACAGGAGCCCTCAAGACCCAACTCCACACCACTCACATCTTTAAAGTCTCCACAATTGGCTGAGAATGAAATTTGAGGAATTAAGAAAAAAAGAAAAGAGGACATTAAAAAACGAAGAGTGTTCAATGGATTTTCCTTGTTACAATTTTTGATAATAGAGTTATAGCAATTGATAAAAAGTTCCTGTGAAAAAAACATAGAGTGAGTAAAAAAGAAAAAATCAGTGTCCACACAATTGACAGATTTCTCTCGGGAGAAGACCGCAAAAGACCTCGTGAGAGGGGAGGGGAGTTGTAAGCGAATGGAAGAGAGTTCAGGTGTGAAGGAGATTGATTCCGCTAATATCAGACTCTGAGGTTCTGCGATTGTTTCGTTTTGAGACATGAGATTTTGCTTAGCCTCTCAAGACTTGTCAAAACTTTAGACACTCAAACACCACTGGCTTTGTTTTGGTGAGGTCTACAAATTGCACTCTTAAAAGGTGGAGGGTTGAGGTGAATTATAAACGTACAGTGATGATACTCTTTTATCTGATCTTACTTTTTGGGATCACCCATTGCGGGGATGCCGATTTTAGTGGGTCTTCAACACCCGGTCAGAATGTGGGGCAAACCACAGGACCTGTGAGTCCAGATCCTATTGATGAGCCAACACCTGGTGAACCTCCCGTCCCCAATCCTAATCCAACAGGAAATTTTAAAGTGATTGAAGCCTTAGTCGTGGATTATGACTTTTCTTTAGATGGTGAACAAATTGAGCTTGAAATTAAAGATGAAGGCGAAGATCTCATAGTTTTTCTTCACTTTCTTCAGCCCACTAAAATCACACTAGTTGGAGACACCCGCCATATAAAAGCTTTGTTTCTAACCGGAAATGCTCCCATTACAACCTCTACGGTTGAAAATAACAATGGCACTCTATTTCCGACGGCCTTAACCGCGACTGGTTTTTATCCGGCCTACAATATGGGATCTGGAGTTGAAAATCTCGTCGGCCAACAAGGTGCGGAAATCTGGAGAGCGGGTGCAGAGAAGTCGATCTTTGCCTCGACCTTAGGAGAGAAGCGTTGTTTTGAAGTAGTGTTTGAATCAACAGATCCTTCTTCGAAAAATCTGGTATTACAACAATCCACGCCCTATACCTGCCCATTTTAAAAAAATAAGACAACAGTCGAGTGGTCTGGGGCCAGAAGCTGTTTCATAATAGAGATATGGCACAACGTATCTTTATCCTCTCTTTTTTAATGATCTCCCTTGTTCAATGCTCGCTTTTTGAGGACGCTCGAAAAAGACGCTCTCCCGAAGTCAGAGACCTGCCAAGACAAGCCCGTGATGACGGAGCGAATCTTAGACGCCGGGTTGTTGTGCTACCATTCATTGATAAATCACCCTACGCTACGGGTGCCTCGGTGCAAGCGGCTCGCGATACGGTCGTTAGACAACTTAATATGAGTGGTGAGGTTGTGGTTTTAAGTGCTGCGGACTTAGAAAAACCCCCTCAAGAGTATTTTGATGAGGACGGCTACGAGATCGAGAAGATAATTCCCATGGCCCGGAAAATTGGGGCTCACGCCATTGTCGTGGGTCGGATTCAAGAGATTAAGACCCGAAAAATTGGGGACAGTGTGGGGCTTTTTAGAAAAATAAAAGCCGAGGTTTCAGCCCTAGTGAATGTGGAAATGTACTCTACAAAAAGTGGTAATTCGATTGTGAAAGAATCGCGTTCAGCCACTGTGGAAGAAGAAGTCACCCGTGTTGCGAAGGCCTCTTATACCGACAAAGAGTTAAGAGATAATCCTCAGTTGGTTCGCTCAGTGGTTAGAGCAGCCTTTGCAAAAATGGTGAAAAATATTATTTTAGCTCTTCGCAAGATGAGTTGGACCGGACGCATAGCTCTCGTTCGGGGTGAAAAGATTTATCTTAATGCCGGTCGACTCTCAGGCCTACAAGTCGGGGATATTTTGCAGGTGGCAGAAGCAAAAGAAGAAATCTACGATCCAGAAACAGGAGGCTACCTAGGAAACATCACCGGGCGTATGAAGGGAACCATTGAGGTCATTAGCTACTTTGGCAAAGACGGCTCAGTAACCATTGTTCATTCGGGCTCGGGCTTTGAACAAAATGATATCGTCGAATTTTATTAATCGTTCAAACCTGTCGTCATAATGTTGTCCTGAGCGTTTTCATACTGGCGTCTTGAGAGTCTTCATAATGTCGTCCTGAGCGTAGCGAAGGACCTATTACCGAGAACTGTGATAGATAACGTTAGCTTAGCGGCGATAGATTCTTCGCTACGCTCAGAATGACGATACGCTTAGAGTGACAATATGCTTAGAGTGACAATTTGCTCAGGAAGGCAATAGGTATTAACGCCTCTGATCCAATCTGGCCACACAGTAGCGAGCCTGGCTTGGGCTAAAACGGTCGAAAAATTCTTTTCTTTCATTTTTCCAAAGACTCAAATGTTCATACTCTTTTTCCGTCTTAATGAGTCGATTGTTTCTATCAAAGTATTGTATCAGCCAATGTCCAGATAAATTGACATGACGGGAGCTAAGATTTTTCACAAACACACGGGCTTCTCGTTTTTGAGAGTTAAAACGACATTTTGAATAAAGCTTTGACCCTTTATAATAGAAGTACTGGGGACTGCCTGGGCGATAAGTCGGTCGAACACTTGGGGTGCCGCCACTGTAGCCGGGACTGTACTGGTCTTTTTGGATTTGAAGGCGCTCTTTTTCAAGCTCATAGCTTTGCTGTTGCTTCTTTTTAGCAAGGTCCATTTGCTCTTTATGGCGTTGTTTTTCAAGGGCGAGTTTTTCCTCTTCGATCAGAAGAGCCTTTCTTTCATTGTAGGCGGTGGAGTATTTCGACACAAGTGTATCTCTTTTTGAGGCTGGACACTTTTGCACTTTCGCAAGCTCAACAGATTTCGATTTTTTTGCCTTGGCGTCCTCTTCTCCTTTAATGAGCCAAAAAGAGGGAGTACAATTGGTCTTCATTTGCTCAGAGTAGCTTTTCCTCATGGCAGTCTTCAATTCATTGGCTTTACTCGTTGAGCATGTGCTTGAGATGTCAGGAACTTGAAGAGGCTCAAAGTTTTTAGCTTGCTCTCTACCTTTTTCGGAAAACCTTTGAGAGTCGCAGTAGGTTTCTTTAAAAGAGTTCTGAAATACTTTTTGAGCCAGTTTTTTATATTCGGTGTCTTGCAAACAGATTTTCATTCTCTCCGGGTAATCAGTTGGGGAGTCTACCTGGCCAGAGCGAGCTTGTTGTTTGCCCCATTTTTTATAATTGTACTCGCTGCAATACTCTTTTTTACCTTTAAAATAACCAGCCTTGAAATCCTGACGATACATACTCGGAGAATAGGCTTCGAAATCTTGGCATATGTTTCCTTGATAGGTGGACGCACCATCAACATTTTCCCCTTTTTGTGCGGCTTGGTAGCCATGCTGATAGGCTACATTTTGAACGCAAACTCGTTTTTGTTTCATAGCGCACGCACTGGTTGATAAAAACACGATAATCAGAAGAAGCTTATTGGTCTCCATGATGGGTTCCCCTCAAAATGATTTGTTTCAGCAAGGCTAACCCAAGTTGTCTTAAGGGGCAATTGGAAGCAATAAAAAGGGGAGTGAGTGGACGATTTGAGAAGCTCAAAATGGCAAAAGCCTATTTTTAGGGCAATGGTTGAAGAGCTAGGGTCGATTTTCTGACTCGAAGCTTTTGGGGGAAGCTCTGAGTTTTCAATTTAAGACAGTGATCCCTGGACCTTGGCAGTGAATCCCAGTGAGTTTGAATTTTGCCTTAAAAGTTGCCGATAAGTTTATGTATTAGGAGTATTTATGAGACGAATTCATCTTATGATTATTGCATGTGTTTTTGGCTTCACTTCCCTTAGTTTTTCCAAACAAGATCTTCCCGAAAAGTCGACTCGAGTGGAAAATAAAAAGAAGTTGTTTAAAAGCATTCGAACCCAGCAGTTTTTTAAAATTGTTGAGCTTCGTCGTGCACGAAATGAGCAGTGGAAAGGCGTAATAAATAGTGAACCTCCACGCCATCTCAAGGTTAAAAAGCCCAGTACTCGTGAGAAATTGAAGATCAAAAATATTATCAATTATATGATCAAAGAACTAGCCAAAGCTGAAAACGTGAAGGAGTGGATTAACAATTCCCCAAAAGCATTGAAGCTTTTTAGAAGAAAACATTTTTCGCAGTTTGGATCAGAGCCGATACCAAAATTCGTGCACTCAGAAACACAAATTCTTTTGTTTGAGAATGGCTCAAAGAAAAGTCCGAGTTTGTTAAGAGGATTCGTAACTGAAAAAGGGGTTGAGTTTTTTTACAACAGTAGGAACGTCACCGTAAAAAGGGGCGAATCGCCAGAGGCATGGTATCAACGAATAACCTCCACTACTTCAGCCTCAATTTTTGACTGGATCATTCCCAAGGCTCACGCTAGCCCAAATCTTCAGTGGGCCCATGCTCTCGGTTCAGCACAGATGGGTATGGAAGACGATAATTGGTTAACCTATGATTTTACTGACCCTCAGGGGCTTGACGGTGCGACTCTTTTTGGACTCTCTGATGATGCCAAAGATTTTTACAATTTAAGATGCCAAGGAAGCCGGGCGGTTTTTGAGACTCGTTTAGGGGACCGAACCTTTACTGTTCAAGCTATGAACTCTCATTACGAAGATACCCCGGGTGAACAATTAATATTTAATCATGACGAGGTCCCATCCTTTTCGATCATTCACAACCTATTCGGTCGTTATGGGGACGCCGGTTCAGTCAATTTAAGATCGCAAGCCTTGAGGAACCCAGTGGGCAATCAAGAACTCCTCCCAGAACTTTCCGCTCTTCTGCAAGGTGAAGCCTTGCAAACTTCTTTTCCTCAATCCGAAAACTTTAATAACCTCAATTCCGACACTTACAGTGATCACCTCTCCCAAAATGCTATGGCCTATCAAGCTTGTGTAGCTATGGGAAATAACGGTGTTGATGCCTGCTCGGAGCATGAGGCTCCCGGTGATTTTCTCGACTGTGTAAGTAGTGAAGTTTTAGGGGCAAAATTACCGGGAGGAATGAGAATTGCTGGTACTCTTCCCTGGAGTATGAGTCGTACCTCCGGTCTTCATTTAAAAGCCGAATTGGCAGGTATATTAAATTCTGGGCAAATCAATGTGCCTCAAAGTCGCCTTTACCCAAGCGTTGGTCCCGGTAATGGTTTAAACGTTGATGTCACAAGGTGGAACGCCAATCATCCTGGAAATGGGCGGGCTAACCTTATCACAAGACTTTCCACCAACCTTCGCGACAATGATGTGGAGCAAGCCTTTCAACTTTGTCTGAACTCTATTCATGACGGCATCGATAGAACTTCGGAGTGTCAGTCCTATATTGATTCTTTGCCCGAGGAAGAAAGGGAAGCGGGAGCTCGAGCTCTACAAGGCTTAGAACTATCCATACAAAATCAGTACGCGGCCCTGCAGGGAAGTAATTCACAATTTATTGGTGATTTGCGCTCTCGCCTTGAGGAGGCCGGACAAGGACGACCAGAAGATGATAATTGTGCCAGGCGCTTTAATAATGAAGAACAGCAAAATCTGTTAGAACATTTAGCGCAAGTGGAAAGAGCGGGGTTTCAGAATCAAAACTTAAGTAGTCATCTCGATAGTGCGATTGCTACGGCTGATGTGGGGCGAGCCTGCTGTTCAAATATGCGTTGCCAAATGTATATGAATGGAACTCTCCCTCAAGAAGAGAGAGAGAGAATCAGACCGAGTTCTCAATAAAAAAAGCCAGTCTCTGACTGGCTTATTGATTTCATTGAAAACTTATCCCTTAGCCTGCAAAGTGCATTAGGTAAGCCACACCGAGTTTTCCAAATTCATAAATTTGTTTTTCACTGTTGATGTTGTTGAAAGTGTCATCCTTCGTGTGAATTTTACGATTAAATCCAAAAGGATCTTCGGTGGGGAAAGCGACCGGAAACCCGCGGCGATCCCAGGAGGCATGATCACTGCTTCCAAAAAGAAGAAAGCCTGAAGAGTGTCCGACCTCCAAATAAATTTCAACCAGGTCTTGCAGTTGTCCGTTTAGGCGCGAGTTTGTTTTGTTAGTGACAAAACTAATTTTTGCTTCATTTTTAGCAAAACCATTCATATCAAATTGCACCATACTGACGACATTTACACCTCTGGATTTATAGTCGTCCGCCATTTCTTGAGAGCCCACAAGGCCAATTTCTTCGGCACCGTAGCCATGAATTTCAATAGTGGACTCCGGCCTAAAACCCACTTCCATAAGGGTTCTAAAAACTTCAATGTTAGTGGATGTGCCCGAAGCATTATCATCTGCACCCGGAGCATCGTTATTATTCGAGGAGTTTATAGAATCAATATGACTTCCTAAAATAACGACTTCGTCGGGTCTTGTTTTTCCTTCAATGCTAACTCGGATGGATTTTTGGGGACTGCCTCGATGTTCCACCAAATCAATCGAAACGTCTTCACGATCTCCTGGCACGAGTGCCTGGTAGATGTCTTTTAGTTTCTCTCCCGTCATTTGCCCATCGGGATGACTTTCGTAGCGAGTTTTCCAGGCCTGCATGGTTTTGATCGTTTTGATAATATTAGCACCTACCACTTTTGAAACAGCTTCACTGACCTCTGGCTTTTTGGAGGCCACACGCTGGGGGGGCTCTTTTTTATCAAACTCTAAGCCTTGGGGGGAGAGTTTTTGAATTCTTCCACAGTAGTGACCGGCCTTGTGAGCTTTATTGGCAAGAGTCATTAGAATGTCGTCATCGTTTGTTTTAACAACGGCATACTCTTCATTTTTAAGCAAAACCACATCGGTATTTTTACTCATCCACTGGCTCATCGCAGCCGTGCCATGGGCGTGAGAGAGCTGCACGAAATAGTAGTTGTTTTGTTCGAAATTGGCTGAGGACGCTTTCATTATATAATCCCCGGAAGTTTCAAAGATGATCTGCTTTTTTTGGCTCGCGGTCAGACTGACTTGATCTTTAGCAATGGCTTTAAGCTCTGCAGAAGCGAGTGCGGTCGTTGAGGAAAATAGAGTGACGAAAAACAGAGGGATGAAAATTTTTTTAAGCATAAACTCTCCTGTGATCAGGGCTTCATCATCTCGTAGCCTAAAGCATAGGGCCAGTTATAAGCTCTGAACTTGATAAAGGTCTAAGTCGGCGCGGCTTTAAAGGCGTTGATTGAGAATTGAGCACACAGTCGTTCACTTTTACGCAAAGCAGTGACTGGTCGCTTCTGCAGAAACGTTACATAATAATTCTATTTTCAATCTTGACTCTGAACAGAAAAAGGTTAAATTTTCTAATCTTTTCAAAGGGTCTCTTGGCGCAGTTGGTAGCGCGCATCCTTGACATGGATGAGGTCACTGGTTCGAACCCAGTAGAGACCACCAATTCCTATTTTTTTGCTATTTTTTTGTTCCTTCCCAAATTTTCGCGAAATACCGGATACCCCGTATACCGGGCGCCCTGTATCCCCGAAACCCTGTAGAAACTCAGAGATCGGAGCTCCGAGCTCTGATCTCTGATCTCTGATCTCTGAAAGTTTTTTTCTCATTTTGGTCACTGATCTGAGTTACTCCCACTCACTGCATCCGTCGTCTCCACAGAGAGTCAGTAAACTGTTTTCAATTTCGTAGGTAGGGGCAGACTCTAGATCAGTGCAGGAAGGTGTTGAACTGGTTCCGGCGCTTAATTCAGTGCAGTTGCTTGTCGTAATTGTTCCATTGTAGTTCGTTCCTATTGCTATGACATCGCAGCGGCAAGTTTTTTCGTTTACTAGAGCGAAGGAGATATCCTGCTCTTGCCCAATTAAGAGACTTTCAAAATTTAGTACTGCTCCGTTTTCCGTCGATGTCCAGGCTGAATGAATCGCTTTTTGCGACGAGGCCGTTGATACAGAGTCTGTGTTTTCTCCACAGGCCACTAACAATAAAAAAGTCATTAGAAGATAACGCAAGACAAGCTCCTCTTTTTTAGATCAATTTGATTATCGGGAGAAAACAAATAAAGTTTAATAATTAAAATATATTTAATAATACAACTGTTCTGTTTCGTGAATTGATACAATCTCCGCCTTAGATAGAGAAACTGTCTAATTGATTGTTTTGTGAATGTATACCTTTATACTATAAGGGTTAGAAAGGAGTGCTATATGCTGAAGTATCCTGTTTTTTCTCTTTCTTTTTGCTCCACGATATTCATTTTTACGCTAATCTTGGCTTCTTGTGGTACAGACAATCCCTCCGGTGGTCAGGCCATACAAAATGAAATCACAGCCAGTATCTTTAGTGACTCTGTAACAGAGTTTAGAGTTCAAGTATTTTATGAAACCGGAGCTGAACCAAGGGCAGGAACTATGTCGGGATTGGGCTCAGATGAGGTGTGGGATGTGACTGAGGCCAGTTATCAAGCTCTTTTTTCTGAACACCAGCAAAGAAGTATCGTTGTGCCAAAAGAATTAAACCAAATGACTGAAATTGCGGATCAAGGACAGAGTGAGTGGTCCACCGAGGAACTTGTGGAGTTGGGATCAAGTCTTAGTGGAGAGGCTGTTGAAAACAATATCGCCCAGATCGCTGTTATATTTTTAGAGGGGACTCTCAACGGAAACGACTCAGTCTTAGGGGTACATATCACGGGCACACCTTTTTGTTTTGTTTTTAAAGACGTGGCGGAGAGTGTTGGTGGGACCGGTCAGCAGCAAGACTTTGTGGAGCAGGCCACGGTGGTTCATGAAATTGGCCACACTATTGGGCTGGTAAACAATGGTATTCCCATGGTGGAAAATCATGAAGACCCAGAACATGAAAAACACACCACCAACCAAGAGGGTGTTATGTACTGGGCTGTGGAGTCTTCTGACACGATCTTAGATGCTCTGATTGATGCCATCGCTGGCAGTGACCTCAATCTTTTTGGAGAGGAGTCTCTCGGCGACGCAAGGGCCTATCACCCGTAAGGTTAAAGGGACTCTTTAACCTTGTGAAACCCGAGAATTCTGGTAGATAAGGGATTTTAGGAGGTAAGGATGACGGCTTTAAGGATTCTAATTTCAATGTATGCCCTCGTCGGGCTATTTACTATTCCGGTAGACGCAGCTCCTAAAATCTTCCTTGAAAAAGGGGATGTGCTTGACTTTCAATTAAGTCAATTCAGCCAAGCTCCTTATCCCGTAAAGGCCCAAGCAGAACTCACTCGCGAATTGACTGAGTTTCAAAGCGCTTGGGATGAGGCCGCTGAACTTGGGATTCTTACTCTTGCTGAAGAAGTCGCCGGGCGTGATTTTGAGCGCAGAGAATACACGGCTTGGTTAGTTTTATCTTCTCTCCTTCCAATGGGACGGCCGTTAATCATCAATATGAACCCTTACTTAGAAAAGGGTCAGAAAAATCATAAAACTCTCAGTAAAGAAAGTTTTGTAAGCCTTACTCATCATGAAGTGCTCCACTTTTTAGTACAAAACATTGAAGGCGAGACACTTTATAAAATGTCTCCTTTGGTCCATAAATACAAAGATGAATCTTTCAATGTATTGGTTCATCTTCATTTAATGGCTGTGCAGAAAATGGTTTATGAGCGCCTCGATGAAAAAGGGGAGTCTTTTCTTTCTGAAACCAAGTCTCTTTATAAGAATATCATCGGAGGGGATTATAAAAGAGCTTGGGAAATTGTTGGAAAAGAAGGGGCGAGAGCCTTTGTTGATGAATTAAAACACTATAACCAATCGGAGCAATAGATTTATCTAATGACTTATAAAGAGATTATCAAGTTTTGGTTTGAAGAGCTAAGCCCCGGTCAACACTGGGTGAAAGACGAAGCTTTGGATCAAGAAATTAAGAAGCGTTTTAAAGAGGTTCATAGTCAGGCTTGCCTGGGTGAGCTTTTTAGCTGGCGAGGGAGCCCTGAGGGAAGATTGGCGGAGATTATTGTTCTTGATCAGTTCTCTCGTAATATTTATCGCGATCAAAAAGAATCCTTTGCTCAAGACGCCCAAGCTCTTTGTTTGGCACAAGAGGCTGTTTTTCATAGGATCGATCAAGAACTCGATCCCGATAAAAGACATTTTCTCTATATGCCCTATATGCACAGTGAGTCGGCTCGCATTCATGAAGAGGCCTTGAGACTTTTTAGTCAAAAGGGGCTTAACCCAGATTTTGAGATAAAACACAAAAAAATTGTGGACCGCTTTGGGCGCTACCCTCACCGCAATCAAGTTTTAGGAAGAGAATCGACTCCAGAAGAAATCGAATTTCTAAAAGAGCCGGACTCCTCTTTTTAGCAAAAAAAAACCGGCTCGATGAAAGCCGGTTCTTCCTAAAGAAAAATTTTTTAAAAATTATTGAGGGCCCGTTTGATTAGGGTCCACGGCTACCACTCCAACACCCATGGCTTGGATGGAGCGCAAACGCTCTCCGGCCTGAGTTGATAAAGATTGAATGTCTTGTAGCATTCTCTCAGCGGCATCGGCTTGGTGTCCAGTGTCCTCGGTCGCAGTTGATGGGTTGGGCGAGTTTAAAGAGCTTAAGTAGTTGGCCACCTGGTTGTGACGATCTTTGGCTCTTCCTAGAAAGGCTATAGCAACATTGGCCCTTTCGGCACACTCGGCGTTATGACAAGGGGCTAAAAGGGTTTCCATTTCTTCAATTTGAGTTCCTAATTGCGGCATGCTTTGCTCAAGGCCTGACATAGCGTTCATAAGGCGCTCGTTATTAGAAGCAATCTCTTCGCGAGTGGAGATTACAGCCTGAGCGTCTTCAAAAGACTTTTGAAAGGCTGAAACAATCAATTCCATTCTCTCGATTTTGTTTTCAGAAGCGTTCATCACTCCATCGTGGACGTTTGAACTGTATTCACCTAACATTTGCTCGGCAATCGTTCCTGCGGCACGTACCACACAGTAAGGATTATTGGAATCTTCAACAGCTTGAGCGTAGGCGTTTACGGCCATACGGTAGTCAGCAATATCTTCTGAGCCGGAGTTGATCACTTCAGCCGGGTTTACTTCACGAATTCCACCGTTACGAGGGTAGAAAAAGGATTGTAATTGTGATGAGTCTACATCGTCTTCTGAGCACTGTTCGTCGCCATAAACATTAGCATTTTTCATTGCAGTCAATGAGGCGTGAGCGTTGGCTTCTCGACGAGTTAAAATTTCGGCCGCTGAAGTTTGATTTTCTGGCTCGGTGGGATTGACCGAAGGGCCGACATTGTCTTCTGAAGCGGCAGGACCTGGTTGATTGCCTTTCATTTCACTACAGGCTGTCATGGATCCAGCTCCAATCACTATGGAAAGAACCGCGATTAAGCTTTTTATTTTCATCTAAAAACTCCTTTGGGGTTACGGGGGGGTAAGGGTTAACGCAACGACCTCTAGAGAGTTCAAGGAATGTACCAACGAGAGCTATTGAAAACTTCACAGAGTCAGAGATATGAAAACCAAATAGGGCCACTGCGCCAGACCCATTCAAGAGAGCTGTCAAAAAAAACGACAATCCAAAGTGACAGTCTTCGCTTGTGGAGTAACAATTTTTGGTGGTTTATCCACGGGCCGCAATCGAGGTTTCTTAGGATATGTTTTAAAAAATGGGTATTTCAAGCAAGAAATTGAAGCTAAAGGGTTGAAAACAGGGAGTTAAAAGGGAGGTTCTGATGCTCTCAGCCTTGTTAAGGAGCCTTGGGCCTGCTAGCCATACGGGGTTGTAAAAAAGAGACTCACTCAAACACAATAGAAAGGAAGTGTATGAAACTCTTAATTTCCCTATTCCTTGTTTTTGGAATGTTACCAGGAGCGATGGCGATGTCGAAAAAAAGTTTAGATGAAAATCCCGCATTTTCGGAATGGACCGGACCTTATCAAGGTGTTCCTCCATTTGATAAAATTGAGACCGAAGATTTTGAGCCCGCACTTAAAGGCGTTTTTGCAAAAGCGAAAAAAGAATACCAAAAGATTGCGGAGCAAAAAGCGGATCCCACTTTTGAAAACACAATGGTTCCAATGGAAAAAACTTTTAAAGACATCGAGCGTGTCAATTTGCTCTTCTCTATTTGGAATTCAAATTTGAGTAATGATGAAGTGCAAGCTGTCGAGAAAGAAATGGCTCCTATTATGGCGGCATTCGATGACGAAGTGGTGCAAAATGAGGCTCTCTTCAATCGAATTAAAAGCATATACAAAGGAAAAGACTACAAGAAGCTTTCTAGTGAACAACAAAGACTCGTTTGGAAATACTACACGGACTTTGTGAAAAGAGGGGCCGCTCTTGATGCTGGTCAAAAAAAACAAGTGGCTGAAATAAATAAAAAACAAGCCGAGCTCACCACACAATTTCAGCAAAATCTTTTAAACGATGAAAACGATGACTATCTTCTCATCTCAGACAAAAAAGATGTCCAAGGCTTACCAGAGTGGTTGAAAAATTCCGCCAAGACGGAGGCAGAAAAAAGGGGCTTAAAAGGTTGGGTGATTTCTAATACCCGTTCAAGCATGCAACCCTTTATCACCTACAGTCCGAATCGAGAACTGAGAGAGAAAGCTTTTAAAATTTGGACCTCCAGAGGAGATAACGGTGGTAAAAATGATAATAACAAGATCATCACCGAAATTTTAAAGCTCCGAGCTCAGCGTTCAAAGATTATGGGATTTGATTCCTACGCTCATTGGCAACTTTCGGACAAAATGGCGAAAACTCCTGAGAACGCCATGAAGCTGATGGAGCGTGTTTGGGAACCAGCTAAAAAGCAGGTCGCTAAAGACGTTAAGGACATGGAAAAGGTTATCAAGGAAGAGGAGAAAAAACCGTTTAAAATCAAACCATGGGACTATCGATACTACGCAGAAAAGCTTCGTCAAAAACGCTATGACTTCGATATGGATAAGCTAAAACCCTATCTAGAGCTTCCCAAATTACAAAAAGCGATGTTTTGGATGGCCGGTGAACTCTATGGTTTTGACTTCAAGCAGGTGAAAAATGTACCTGTCTTTCATCCCGACGTGACTGTTTACGAGGTCTCTAAAAATGATAAAACAGTTGGGCTTTGGTACTTTGACCCCTATGCCCGTAAAGGAAAACGTTCAGGCGCTTGGATGAATGCCTATCGTTTGCAAGATCGATTGGGTGGAAAAGAGATTTTTCCCATCGTCTCAAACAACTCAAACTTTGTGAAATCAGAAAAAGGAGCCACCCGAATATCATGGGATGATGCCCAAACCATGTTCCATGAGTTTGGCCATGCTCTTCATGGTTTAAGCAGTGATGTGACCTATCCGTCTCTGGCGGGAACTAACACCGCACGAGACTTTGTGGAGTTCCCTTCTCAAATTCATGAGGATTGGTTGTCCACACCTGAAGTGTTGAAGTTTCTAACTAACAGCGACGGTGAACCCATTCCTAAGAAAATGCTCACAAAAATGAAAAAGGCCAAAACCTTTAATGAGGGTTTTGGAACGGTGGAGTATCTGGCCTCGGCTCTTATGGATATGAAGCTTCATTTGATGTCCAACCCTGATGTGAATCCCAAAGAGTACGAGAAGAAAACTCTTAAAAAGCTCGGAATGCCGGAGCAAATTGTGATGAGGCACCGTCTTCCACAATTTGCCCATATCTTTTCCGGAGAAGGCTACTCGGCTGGCTATTATAGCTACCTATGGTCTGATGTTTTAAGCCAAGATGCTTTCAAAGCCTTCCTTGAAGCCAAAGGGCCTTATGACAAGAAAGTGGCCAAAAGCTTTCAGGAAAATATTCTCTCTGTCGGGGATACTATTGATCCTGCCAAAGCCTATCGCAAGTTTCGTGGAAGAGATCCTAAGGTTGGAGCTCTTTTGGAGGCCAAAGGCTTTAAAAAAATGTAGCGATCGCTATGGGGAGTAGAGAAGCTCCCCTAATATTTGCAGCATAAAGCTTTCAAAGGGAATAAGGTTTAAAAAGGGCCTTATTCCTTTTTTTTTGCTTTGGCAAAAACCGCCCCTGGTTTCAATGAGAATGACCAGGATATCGAAGAGGTTGGACGTTCATACTCTAAAGAAGGTGTGCTTCTATTTACCTGGTATATTCACTAGCGGGGCTCGTTAATCTCTCATTTTGGCTAAAAGCCTCAGGATTTCAATGTAAAGCCACACGAGGGTAATCAAAAGGCCAAAAGCCGCGTACCATTCCATATATTTGGGAAGGTTTTGTTCACTGGCATTTTCTATAAAATCAAAATCCAGGACTAAGTTTAAGGCGGCAATGGCTATGACGGCCAGTGAAAAAAGGATTCCCACGGGGCCACCTGAGTGGATCAAAGGAATTTGAGCGCCAAAAAAGCTCATCACAAATCCAATCATGTAAATTAAGAAGATTCCACCGGTGGCAGCAGCCACTCCCAGGCGAAAGTTATCGGTGACTTTTATAAGTCCTGATTTGTAGACCACTAGAAGAGAGGCAAAGACTGCCGCTGTTCCCAAGACGGCCTGAAAGACAATGCCTGGATAACGGTATTCAAAAAGAGCGGAAATGGCTCCCATTAAAACACCTTCAAGAATGGCGTAAACGGGAGCTAAATAAGGAGCTAAATGTTTTTTGAAGATAATAATGAAGGCCAGGATAAGGCTTCCTATCACAGCCGGCAGGTGCCAAACCGAAAAGCTTGGGGCCACCCCTTGGCTCCAGCCCGAGGGAAACATTTGGCTCCAGGTCAAAGCCGCAGACATTATGACTAGCGCTACCAGGAAAAAGGATTTATTCACAGTTCCCTGAAGGGTCATCGTCCCTCCAGCTTGACTGGATACATTGCGGAAAGTGGTACTGTTTAAAGCCGGGTTGGCTGTTCTCATCGTCGTTCTCATAGCACCAGTTTAACTGAAAAAAGGCGCGCGAGCACGAAAGCCACGCTGTGTAGCATTATTCTTAGTCTATACAGCAGTGAAAGCTAGAACCAGTGTCTCCTAAGCTGATGGGGGCGCCATCAGGCTGACCAGTTCCCATTACGGAGACTGCTAGATAACCTCCATCATAGACTAAATCACCGACGATATGGGTGGCCCCTATAGTTAAGGGAGTCCCGGTGATCGCATAGGCTTGAGTCATTTGGTTTTGAGAACAAATTTTTGAGCCCGGGTAGTTTGTATTACAAATTGAATTGGCGGTAGCATGTGAACCGGTTTCGTAGGTTGCGCTGATACAAAGGTCAGGATTGTCAACACTTCCAATTTTATTCATACCGGCCGGACAGCGGGTATCTTTTATAGGGACCCAAGTGAGTGTTCCATCCAGATCGACGCAGACTTGTAGAACATTAAGAACTTGGCTAGTGCGCATTTGTCCAATATCTGTATTGGTTGCACAGGTGGCGCCTCGGTCACCAATTTGAAGAGATCCTGGAGTTCTAGTGCGGCCTTGATCGTCGACGTTAAAAACCTCTGTGTTAAGACTGTCTGCGATGCGAAAAAGCTGTGTTTGCCCCGGTAACTGACGAACTTCAACTTGTGCTGTTGGTGTCATTGTCCCAAGACCAAGAAATCCATCAGGACTGATAGTCATTCGAGTTTCGGGCATACCACCATAGCCAGCGGTTCCAAAGTCTAAACTTGTGGGGGATTGAGAGCCAGAGTAAGTGCCTTCGACCTGAGCCCTTAGAAAAGCACCCTTGGGGTAATTTCCGCTGGAATTGCGACCATGAAATGCCACTTCTCCAAGAACATTGCCAGCGCTGACAGTATTGGGAGTTGCTTGCGATCCATTGGCTCTTGATAGGTTGATTTGGGAATGGGTTCCGTAGTTGTTTTGTTTGTAATCACCCTCTTCAATATGTAGCTTAGATACTGGATTAAGAGTTCCGATTCCAATATTTCCAGTATTATCAATTGTCATAGCTGTTGTTGAATTTGTTCGTAAATTCAAATTGTAGTTATCGTTTGTTCCCAAGGTCATGGAGTCATTTAAACTATTTCCTCCGTTGCTAATAAAAGCATTGGATGCATTGACATAATTAACAACTTCCGTCTGTGATAAAACAAAATTCTGTCGACTCATTCTTCTTAAAGCAGCGGTTGAGGCATCATGAATTAATATTTCATCCGCAGGATCAATAGTGGTTTCAGAAGCGGCTGATAGAATATCGACTTGCACACCTGTACCATCAACAGAAATACCCTCTCCTGCCATGACGCTGACATCGTCGGCATTAACTATGATACCGTCACCAGCACCAATATCAATTTGCCTATCGGAACTGAAATCGCCACCACCCGTAAGACCATTACCCGCAATGAGACTCCTTGAAGCATCGATTTTGTCTGAATCAAGCTCGATAAAAGCCGCCTCTAAGGTGGTTGCTGTTAAGGGCGTAGTACCAACAGGAATCATCAGGGGATCCAGTTGACTTTCATCGATGTCAAAGACCAGACTGTCTGGGGTTTGAGAAATATTAAGCTTTGAACTTGCGGTTTGAAGGGAGCGAAACTCTAAATCGACTCCATTCTTCTGATAGTAGAGACCCGAACCGCTGCCAATATTAGAAGCCGTGTTGGCTTCTCCTGTACCACCTAATGTTTCCCAAGCGGTTCCATCACAGTAAAGATAGGAAGTTCCATCAAAACGAAGAGTTCCAGAATTGAGGAAAGAACAAGCGGAGACGTCATCACCAATTTTAATAGATCCCTGCACATCAAGCTTTGCTTGTGGAGTGGTTGTTCCGATTCCAATAAAAGTATTGTTGTCGATAAAAAGGGCTGATGAACCGGCCACCGAAAAACCAAGTTGATCAGGGCCAGGATAGTATAAGCCAGAGTTTGGATCTGCGTTAAAAACAATACCGGGTGCGGTAACAGTGCCACCATTAGCTCGAAGAGGAGCGGTCATGGCAACACTACCATCGGCAAGAAAATCTCCAGCCACTGGAAGGGTGTACCAACTCAAGCCTCCTGAGCCATCAGTCTGCAAAACATCCCCAGCGCTACCACCATCTGACGGCAAGGTCAGAGTCACATCGTTGGCAAGATTGGCTGGAGATTTGAGAGCGACATAGTTCGTGCCATTGGGTGTGGCTTCAGCAAGTTGAAGCTCAGTTTCGTTTGCCAAATTGATATTACCACCAGAATTGATCCCTGCTGTCACTCCAATTCCACCTGAAACAGTCAGATCGTTGCCTACGCTGAGATCATTTCCAACACCAAGATTATTGACGTTGCTTATATTTTGATTTCCTAAGTCGAGAGGTCCGCTCATGGTTCCGCCCGTGAGAGGAAGTTTACTAACGTCATTGGCAATCTGAGAGGTCCACTGGGTTCCGTTCCAAGATAACACTTCTCCATTGTTTCCCGCGGCAAGGGCCGAAAGCGTGGGGGTGTCGACCTGTAATCCACCAATATAGCTACGAGCGTATGCGACGTTGACGGCATCGGAATCGATAGCAGGGTTTGGGTCAGCGACATTGATAATCTTTTGATTGTTATTATCCACGTCAGCTACAGGTACGCCACCAACCGAAAAACTACTACTGGTTCCATCAAGAAGAGCTTGGAGTTCTGGCCAGTTGGTTGAGTTAAACACGTATTCAAGGTTAGCCTGATTAAGGCTATATCCTGCGCCTACATTGATTTGTAGGAGGTCCGTCGCTGTGAGGCCATTAACAGAACCGGCAGAAAGAGCGTAAGCATTGGCTCCGATGAGAACATCCTGATCGATTGTTATGGGACCGGAACCATCATTAAAGGTGATTCGCAATTTTCTGTGATCAGTGGATGCCGGGTCATAAACACCGCCAGCGGCGCAAGTCGATGGATTGACAGGGCCTGTGCTGTTGCTGAAGGCAGCAGCCAGGGAGTTAGTGTCTTCAAACGCAGAGCCTGATTGAGTTCCGTCCCCAAGATCAATGGCGAAGAAACCATTGGAGTTTGTCATATTGACTGTGTGAGATTCTTCGAAGAGCACACACTCCTCCGCTCCTGGGGAAAGCACTTGCAAAAGGAAATCAACGTTGGAGCCCTCAATGGGAACGTGCCCTGATGGATCAATCAACTGACCTTCGACAACCATGAATTCAGGAGCGGCCATGGCCTTGAATCCAAACAATAAAAGGAAAGTGAGAGGGATAAGCTGAAAAAACTTATTCATTGATCGCTCCTAGGCGAGGGGATTTTAAGGATGGCTGCCATCCCTGATTTTGATATTTAATTTTTTGATCTCGAACACGAATATGGTATTGAACTTCAGGGCTAACACCATGAATTGAGCTTTGCACTAAATTGATCTGCGAGTTGCGTGGTCGGTCGTCTTTTTTGCAGGTGTCAGGAAAACCAAAGATTTGAGCTAAAGAGTTGTTTTCACTCGGCCACTGAATCTCTATTTCGACTTCCTGATCTCCTGGGGCAAGATCAATGCCTTCGATGCGACCGATACGATGCACTTTGTTTGTTCCAAAAGTCTTTCCAAGACCTTTTGAAAAATCGAAATTAGTCTTACAGCCAGAATCACTTTGCACAAAAAAGAGCTCGATCACCCGCGCTTTTCCTGAGCTTGTTTCGATTTCGATTTCAGAACCAGCAGGGGCGAGACCTGCGTAATCGCCGTAAGAGGGGTCACAAATTGTTTTGGAAGAGGAGATCAGATCATCCGCTTTGATATTAACGGCAAAACAACTGGTACCACTCAGGGCCGTGTTGCCCATTTTCTGAGGCATTTGAAAAAGAATGCGTGAGGCTTTTCCATCAGGAGCCTTTTTAGAGCACCCCATAGATAACAAAACTAAAAAAAGACCGGAGACGAGAGCAAGTTTTTTCATTTATTTTGTATCGGTCGTCTCTGGGAAATAATGAGTGCTTTTCTCAGCTTGAGGCAAAAAAGAAGGTATTAATTCGATGAATTTTGAATCTGATGGGGAACGGTTGCGTGTAACATAATTTTTTTATTCCCAAATATTTGCTAACTTTGAATCTTTAAAAAAAAACCGGTCTCAAATTGGTAATAACAGGGTTAAGAATCAAAGAGTTTTCGGGTAAATAAAAAAGCCAGCTTTTCAGGGACTGGCTTTTTTTAGTATAAAATGTTCCTTAAGGCTACCAGGGTAGCCGCTCTCCGTTCATATGCCAGAATGTTCCGGTGTCATCCATGGATTTTTCATTCATGATTTTCACTAGGTTTCTGGCAGATTCATCGGTCTCAACGAGACCTGATTGACTGGTCATGTCCGTTTTAACCCATCCCGGATGGAGGAGAAGGACAGTGATACCTTGTTCTTTTAAGTCCACACTTAAAGATTTCCCAGCGGCGTTAAGTGCAGCCTTTGACATTCTGTAGCCGTAGGAACCTCCAGAGTCGTTGTCTTCGATGGACCCCATCCGGCTGGTAACAAGGCCGAGCTTTGAGTTCTCTGCCAATTTCGGCAAGAAAGCTTTGGCACTGAGCATGGGGGCAACACTGTTGACCTCAAATTGTTTCTTGATTCCATCGATATCAAACTCTGCCAATGTGGAAGAGCGCATAATTCCAGAGACGTGATAGACCTGATCAAAAGTCGGGAGACCACTAGAAGAAATTTTTGATTTCATTTTATCGAAATCAGTCACTTCGAAATCCTCAATGATCATTGCGGGCTTAGCCTCTTTCAACTCCTCTGAAGATTGACGACAAAAGGCATAAACTTGTGCCCCTTGGCTTTTTAGTTCTTTAACTAAGGCTAGACCTATTCCTCGATTACTTCCGATAACGGCCACGTTCATATATTTCTCCTTTTATTTAGCAAAACCAAAACTTGAGTGATTTTTTCAGTCTTGTCATGGTGCAGGTGGGTATTACTGTGACGTTCCTGGAGCGAAAAAAAGCCGGTGAGTGTAGAAAGGCTCGACCACTGAAGAATTGAAAGTAGAATCGTTTTTAAAAGGAGATCCCCGCTATGTTTCTCAGAATCATTATGGCCCTATTTGTTGGAAACTTTTTACTGCAAGCTTCACCTCTGCCATCGAGTGATAAAGCTTTTGTTGATGCTGTTGATAAGCTGCCAGATTCCAGCCCTTTATGTAAAACTTTAAAAGTAGAAACTGAGGCTCTCCTGGATTTCTCTTTGAATTCCCTTCCCACTGTAAAAAACTCTCAAGAAATGCAAAAAGCCATGGAAATTCTCTCTTCAATTCCGTCAACTGACGGAGAAACCATTAAACTTTATCGAACCTATTTGTCACAAGACAAAACAAATCAAAAAGAATTGGGACGATTTTATAAATTAATGGCTCACAATTGTTGGAAAACACAAGAATTAAAGCTTTGGAAAGCACTACTTAATTATTATGAAAGAGCTTCTGAGAATGAGCAAAGAAAAATAAAAAACTTCTATAAGACAAATTATTTACAAGTTTCATCTCAACCCATTTCTATGATTCAAACCATGGTTAGAATAGTCATAATTAAAAGGGGAGTTGATGAAGACTTAATTCCCGTTAGTTTCGAGGCTCGTCAGAGATTAAAAAAGATACGCAAAGATGTAAGACATGAAGCCCAACTAATAAGTAAAGCTTTTCAGGAAATTACGGATTCTTTCGGCAGTGACTGGGAAGAGACTCCGTTGTCACAAGAGGCTCTATCCCTTTACTTTGAAGAAATTAAAAAGGAAGCGGCTGCTATAGAACAAACCAACCAAAGCCTTGATCAATGGATTTTAAGCTTCGCTCTTAGCGAGTCGTCAGATACTGCGGCGGTCCCAGATAATGTAGGGGATTAACCGGTCTTAGGTCTCTGCGAATTTCAAAATGAAGATGCACTCCCGTGGCGCGTCCTGTGCGTCCCATGCCTCCAATTTTCTGCCCCTTTCTAACAAAGTCTCCCTCTCTTACCTTGAAAGAGTGAAGGTGGGCGTAAAAGGAAGCCCAGGCATCTCCGCGATGTTCTATGATGATCAGATTTCCGTAGCCCGTAAAATCGTGACCGGCGTAGAGGACCCTTCCGGTTTCTGCAGCATAAATAGGAGTATTTGTGCGAGCGGCAATATCAAGACCATCATGTCGATCCAAAGAGGGTTTGAATTTCTGGGTGAGTCGTCCGCCTTTTACAGGCCACATAAAATGAGGAGTGCCTGCAGGGAGCCGGGGGGTGCTCGAGCATGAACAAAATAGAAGGGAGAAAAGAATCAAAATGACGGGCATAACTTTATTATAAAGGAGACCAGGCCAAGAGAAAATAGGGCTCAGGTCTAAGGCAGAGCAAAAAGAGCGTATCATTATGAGATTCTTAAATTTTTTGAAAAAAAAACGCAACTTTCAGCGAGACCGATCGTTTTCTTCTCAGAACGTGGGCGGAAAAACGAACAACACTCATTGGGAGGAAATTATGAAAAAACTATTATTAACACTACTTGTGTCTAGCCTTACAGGTTCATTTGCCTACGCTGGCAGTAAGTTTGTAGGTCACTATCAACTTAAAAATGCGGCCGGCAAAGTGATCTTTCAAAGTGCTCTTAAACTTGAACGCGTCAATGTGGCTGGGAATAAAGCTCTTCATGTCTACACCGAGCCTACTAACAAAGGACCTCAGTCCACAATCTGTGATTTTGAGATCACACTCAATAGTGATGGCAATCGAGAATACAGTGAGAAGTGTGATGACTATGGTGATTCTTCACTAAAGTGTAAAAATGGAGTTTGCATTGGTACTATGAAGTATGACGATATCAAGGACCCTGCTTGGATTGTTGAGGTAAACACTTCTAAGGTTCGCAAGCAAACGGCCACACTCAAAAAACCGATCAATATTCAAGGTCTCAAAGGTGTAAAGAGTTACGAGCACACCTTAAGAAAAGTGGATTAATTAAAAAATTACAGTTTTAAATTAAGCGAGTCTTCAAAAAGAAGACTCGCTTTTTTATTTCAATAACTTAACTACAGTACTTGAAGTTACCTTTACAGTATTGCGCTGGCCAAATGAAAACACGTCCTCTGACAGAGCACTTACGAGAAGTTTTGATAAAATCTTTATTTTGCTCTACACGTCTCTTTTGAGCTCCTTCACAGCCACTGCCTTTAATGTCGGTATTGAAGTGACGGAACTTGTATCCAGCCGGAGGATAGCAAACAGAGCTTTTGCCACAACGAACACTGATCCAACGGCTTCCCGGAGGATTGGAAAAAAACGAAGCCATATATTCGCCTTGTTCTCCAGAGAGAACTTCGATTTCCTGTTGAACTAGGTTTTGGCTATCAGCCATTGCTGTTTGGCCAAAACCTAATAAAGTTAAAATACTTACCGTTAAAACTAAAAGATTTTTCATAAATCTCCCTCCCTTTAGGTTTTTAGTTTGAGAGCAGAAAATAGTAAGGGGCAGGCGTGGAGGTCAATTGAACATAAAAAGACAGTTATTAGTTTTGCGAGTGACGAAGCTCAATACTTGAGCTTACTTCAGCTAGTTAAAAGTTAAAGCCGCTTTTGGGGTCAGAAACCAGTCGTAGGAGGAGAAAAAGTTCTTCGTCACTTAAGGTAAAGAGCTCCGTATTGCTGCGACTCATCACTGAAAATCAGTTGTGATATTTTGTCCGCTTAAAGGAGCTCGATTTCTTTTTTAGTCGGGTGCTCGGGAGCCTTGGCAACGGCAATTAAAAGAGCGCACATACTTTGGTCTCGAAGTTTTACAAGCGCTTCGTTGGATTCATCGACTCATTGCACGGGGGCACGCTCTATCAAGGCCTTTGTGTTACACTCAAGAAAAGAGAGTCACTGTGAAAAGTAGCCCAACTGAACTAGAAATCATTACCCCTGATGACTGGCATTTGCATTTGCGCGATGGAGAAGCCCTTGCTTATACTGTTCCAGCGACGGCTAGAAGCTTTCACCGGGCGATTGTCATGCCTAACCTCGTGCCGCCAGTAGACACAGTGACCCTGGCAGAGCAATATCGTGAGCGGATTCTAAAATATGTTCCTAAAGGGAAAACTTTTGACCCATTGATGACCCTTTATCTCACGGACTCTATCACTCCTGACGAAATTACACGGGCCAGCCAATCACCTTACGTTTATGCTTGTAAGCTCTATCCGGCGGGAGCAACCACAAACTCAGAAGCCGGAGTTTCAAAGCTTGATCACCTCGATCCCGTTTTCGCAGAAATGCAGGCCGTTGATCTTCCTTTACTCATTCACGGGGAAGTCACAGGCGCACATGTGGATGTTTTTGACCGTGAAAAAGATTTTATTAAGCAGCATTTAATCCCCATACAAAAAAAATTTCCAAAACTGCGAATTGTTTTTGAGCATATCACCACCGCAGAGGCCGTTGAATTTGTTGAAAATGCCCCTAGTAATGTGGCGGCCACGATCACTCCCCAGCATTTGATGTACAATCGTAATGATATGCTCGTTGGAGGCATTCGCCCGCATTTATACTGCCTCCCGATTTTGAAATCCAATCGTCATCAAAAGGCTTTGCAGCAGGCTGTGATCAGTGGAAACCCTAAGTTTTTTCTGGGCACTGATTCGGCTCCTCATGCTACGGATACAAAAGAATCCCCTTGTGGCTGTGCCGGGTGTTTCAGTGCTCCTGTGGCACTAGAGCTTTATGTTTCGATTTTTGAACAGTTGGGAGTTTTGGGGAAGTTCGAAAACTTTGCCTCTATCTTTGGGGCAGATTTTTATGGATTGCCTCAAAATACCAGCAAAGTTCTTTTACGCAAAACCGAGCAGGAAGTCCCTCAACGACTTCCTTATATCGATGGTCGCTCTATCACTCCTTTGGCCGCGGGAATGGCCTTGAAGTGGCAACTCGCTGACTAAAATCTAAATTGAGGCGAAGAACAATAGATCCTTCGCGAAAGAATGCTGGGAAATCTAAAGCCGCCGCCGACGCCGGCTAGCGATCTTTAATCAGTCCCGGTACAGAGGAAACTGAGTGCACAGTTCTTTCACTTTTCCGCGCACATTATTGAGAACACTGTCGTTTTCTGGGTCACTAAGTACTTCATGCATCCACTGGGCGACATGTTTCATTTCGCCCTCTTTCATGCCACGTGTGGTGAGTGCCGGCGAGCCAATTCGAATACCACTGGTAACAAAAGGGCTTTGTTTTTCATTGGGCACTGTATTTTTATTCACAGTGATAGCGGCTTTATCCAGTTGATTCTCCGCTAATTTTCCTGTGATCCCTTTGGCCGATAGGTCCACAAGGACTAGGTGATTGTCTGTTCCGCCTGTGACCAGGTCGTAACCATAACCGAGAAGACATTCGCTTAAGGCCTTGGCGTTAGCCACCACTTGTTTTGAATAGGTTTTAAATTCCGGTTTTAAAGCTTCACCAAAGGCCACGGCTTTTGCTGCAATAGCGTGTTCAAGGGGCCCACCTTGAATTCCAGGAAAGATTCGAGAATTGACCTTTTTCATCCATTTTTCATTGGTAAGGATCATGCCTCCCCTTGGCCCTCGAAGAGTTTTGTGAGTCGTTGTGGTCACAAAATCAGCGTAGGGGACAGGAGAGGGGTGAACACCTCCGGCCACAAGGCCCGCGAAGTGAGCCATATCAACCATCAAATAAGCGCCCACCTCATCAGCGATTTCTTTAAACTTTGAAAAATCAAGTTCGCGGGGGTAGGCACTGTAGCCTGCGATGATCATTTTTGGTTTGTTTTCTTTGGCGATTTTTTTGAGCTCATCGTAGTTGATTCGATGAGTTTCTGGATCAATGCCATAGGGGACAATGTTGTAAAGTAGACCACTGAAATTGACAGGGGAGCCGTGTGTGAGATGTCCCCCATTAGAGAGGTCCATGCCCATCACCGTATCACCGACTTCAAGGGCGGCTAAATAAACGGCCATATTGGCTTGCGAACCAGAGTGAGGTTGGACGTTGGCGTGCTCAGCTTTAAAAAGCTCTTTAGCGCGATCAATGGCGAGCTGCTCTGTTTCATCAACGAATTCGCAGCCACCGTAATAGCGCTTTCTAGGATAGCCTTCGGCGTATTTGTTGGTCATTACCGAGCCTTGCGCTTCCATCACAGCCTTACTGGTATAGTTTTCTGAGGCGATCATCTCAAGACCATACTCCTGGCGATCGGTTTCTTTTTTAATGCTCTCAAAAACTTTTGGATCTAAACTCTCTAACGACACTTTCAACTCCTAACAATGGGCGGGCTGGTTCAATTTATCCACTCGAGCCTCATGCCGGCCCCCTTCAAACTCTGTCTTAACAAAGACATCCAAGATACTAAAAATAAGTTCTTTTTCCAATAGACGACTCCCAACACAAAGAACATTGGCGTTGTTGTGTTCACGGGAAAGTTTACAACTCTCCTCATCCCAACAAAGGGCAGCTCGAATAAAGGGATAACGATTGGCTCGAATGGCCATCCCTTGCCCGGAACCACAGATGAGGATTCCCCGAGCCGTGGGATTGTCTTTTATTTTAAGGCAAAGTCTATCGGCGAAATCAGGATAATCCACACGCTCGTCGGTTTGTGGTCCAAGGTCTTCGAATTTTAAACCTTTTTCTTTAAGGCGATGTAACATAATAGTTTTAAGTTCAAAACCGGCGTGATCAGAAGCGATGTAAAAAATATTATTTTCCATGGTCAAAAACCATATTAAACATTCACACTAAAAGCTAGAAAAGACTCTATTTTTGGTAACGACAAAAAGAAAGATTCTGACTTTCAATTCACTCGATGTAATCAACGCAATCGGTGCTACTGATTCTTAGGCTTCCTTTTTGTGAATCAAAAGAAATCGTACAAATCTTAATACCCTCTCTCGTTGACCCAGGTATCTTGTGAAGCTCAACGATTCCTGTAACTATCGCTCGAGTGATCGAGCCGTAATGGGATTCATCCCAGGCTTCAAGTTCCATATCTTGCAGCAGGTTTTCTTGAAAATCATTGACCATAAAATAATCATTGGCCGCTTGGTTGGCCTTTTGTTTGATTCTTGAGATTTGGTTCAAATCCAAGGCATGAATTGTTCCCACAAAGAGCAGGGGTAGTACCAAAAATATTAAAATCCTCATCCTTATCCTCCAAAATGAAAAAACGATCCCTCAATGATGAGAATTATTATTGTTTTCAAAAGCTGAAGGAAAACAGCTCTCACGGAGAGAGGCTGAAATCAAAGGCTTAAATGAGAATTGTAATCAATTCAAGAAGTCTCTACTTTTAGGAATCCACTGAAGTGAACACCAAAGACGCATTGGTCCCACCAAACCCAAAAGAATTATTAAGGACATTTTTGAAGTCCCCATCACGAGCGGATAATGGCACGTAATCGAGATCACAGTCCTCTGAAGGGTTCTCGAGATTGATTGTAGGGGGTGCTACCTGATTTTTAAGCGCGAGCAAAGAGTAAATACTCTCAATCGCTCCGGCGGCTCCCAGGGTATGTCCGGTCATACTTTTAGTACTGGAGATCCAAAGTTTTTTGGCATGTTCGCCAAAAACTGTTTTCATAGCAGCCGTTTCGACACCATCACCAGCTGGCGTACTGGTCCCATGGGCATTGGCATAACCAACCTCATCTGGGTTGATACCGGCATCTTTAAGGGCCAGTTTCATAGC
Organism: Bdellovibrionales bacterium; assembly: GCA_964230645.1. Classification (GTDB taxonomy): domain Bacteria; phylum Bdellovibrionota; class Bdellovibrionia; order Bdellovibrionales; family JAGQZY01; genus JAGQZY01. The sequence goes on from CAXRHT010000002.1 coordinate 143,321, forward strand.
CAGCGCTGCGCCATCACCACCTGGAGCAGGATTGGTCATATGGTGAGCGTCTGAGGAGAATCCATACCCGGTCACTTCCCCATAAATTGTGGCTCCACGCCGAGAGGCGTGTTCGTAATCTTCTAAAATAAGTGTCCCAGCACCTTCACTGAGAACAAACCCATCGCGATCTTTATCAAAAGGACGACTGGCTAGTTCCGGTTGGCTATTGCGTGTGGACAGAGCTTTCATTGAAGCAAACCCAGCAATAGCAAGAGGAGTGATCGCTGCTTCGGTACCTCCAGCAACCATAACATCACAGTGACCATCTCGGATGTACTTGGCTGCCTCACCGATAGAGTGAGCCCCTGAGGCACAAGCGGAAGTGACTGAATAGTTAGGGCCTCTGAGACCGTAACGAATCGTAATGTGGCCAGAGGCCATATTCGTGATCACAGCTGGAATGAAGAAGGGCGAAATTCTGGACGGCCCTCGGTCTGTGAGGGTTTTCGCCTGCTTTTCGATATCTGGTAATCCACCAATTCCCACTCCAATGAGTGAGCCCGTGCGAGCTTGGAGAAGTTCATTGCCTTCAAATTCAAGACCAGAATCTTCTACAGCTTGCCTTGTGGCTTCTAGGGAATACTGGATGAACAAATCCATTTTTTTCTGATCTTTCTTTTCAATCACTGTTGTGGGATCAAAATCCTTGATGTCGCCCGCTATTTTCGAGGCGTACTGTTCGGGGTCAAAGGCGGTAATCTCACGGATTCCCGATCGCCCGTTGCTCAAGTTATCCCAGTTTTCAGCGACTGTTTTCCCTAAGGGAGTGATCAGTCCTAATCCTGTGACCACAACACGACGCTGTGGCTTTGAATCTCTTAAAAAAATGCTTTGTCCCATAGATATCTCTTAGGTCCTTTTATTAGGCTTTCCCTTTAGCGGCCAAGTAGTCTGTCACATCTTGGACAGTTTTGAGTTTCTCAGCTTCCTCATCGGGAATTTCGATCTCAAAAGTTTCTTCCATAGCCATTACAAGCTCAACAATATCAAGACTATCGGCACCAAGATCATCAATAAAAGAAGCCTCACCTTTAACGCGCTCAGGATCCACTCCCAATTGCTCAGTAATCACTTCCTTTACTTTGGCTGGAATTTCGTTGGACATTATATACCTCCGTTTAATTACATATATAGGCCACCATTTACACCAATGGTCTGACCAGTAATATATTTAGATTCATCACTCAACAAAAAAGCCACCGATTGTGCCACGTCAATAGGCTCTCCGATGGAATTTAATGGAACTGACGATAGAATTGCATTTTTTCTATCCTCGGGCAGTTCCTCAGTCATATCTGTGGCAATAAAGCCAGGAGCTACACAGTTGACTCGAATGTTTCTTGAGCCGACCTCCTGGGCAATAGATTTTGTGAAGGCTTCAACACCCCCTTTGCTGGCGGCGTAGTTCGCTTGCCCAGCCCCACCCATTTGGCCAATCACGGAAGTGATATTGACGATACTTCCTTTTTTGGCCTTCATCATAGTTTTAACGGCTAGTTTGGTGCAAAGAAATACTCCGCGAAGATTGGTACTTATGACTTGATCGAAATCCTCTTCTTTCATGCGAAGAATGAGTTGATCCCGAGTGATCCCAGCATTATTTACGAGACCATCAAGCCCTGAAAACTCTTTACTAATGAGGTCGAAACCCTCTTTGATAGACGCTTCATCGGAAACATTAAAAGGAAGGAGTAAGTGACCATCACCATTGAGGCTTTTATAAATTTCTTCAGCCTTATCTTTTGAGCGACCATAGGTGACAGCCACTCGCATCCCCAGGTCAGCGAGATGTTGAGCGGTCTTGGCTCCAATACCTCTTGAACTTCCGGTGACAAGTACAGTTTTTCCTTTAAGTTGACTCATAATTTTCCTTTGATTCGGAGGCTTTAATTCTGACTCTCGGTGAATTGGTTAATGTCATCCGTTGAACCAATGGATTGGCCTTGCAGGTCCAAGTTAATTTTCTTCAATAGACCAGTAAGCACTTTTCCAGAGCCCAGCTCTAAGAATTGCTCCACATCACCGGTTTCACTGATAGCCTCGATGCAGTCGACCCATCGGACGGGCCCTGAAATCTGTTTAATGATGTTGGTCTTAATGATTTTAGGCTCGGCCTCTAACTTGCCTGTGAAATTTTGAGAGATTGAAAACTCAGGCACATTAAACTCCACATCATTAATAGCACCGGCCATTTCTTTTTCCGCATCAAGCATCATACTGCAGTGAAAGGGCGCTGATACTTTAAGAGGAATTAGACGCACCTTTTTCTTGTCTGAGCCGATCGCTTCTGGTTTAAAGTTTTTAGCGGCATACTCTACGGCCTTAGCGTTTCCACTGACAACGATCTGATTGGGGGAGTTGTAATTAGCAGGCTCCAAAGGACCTTCCCCACATTCTTTTGCGGCCCAATCGCAAAGTTGGATCACCTCATCAGGCTCAAGCCCCATAACAGCGAGCATTCCACCTTTCCCCACAGGAACGGCTTTTTGCATCAGTTGACCACGAAGACGGACTAGCTCCACGGCCTTTGAAAAAGAAATCACCCCACTGGCAACAAGAGCAGCATATTCACCCACTGAATGACCGGCGCAGGCTTTGATATTGAGATCCACGCGCGATTTGAGAGCATTGAGTGTAGCAATGGAGTGGGTGAGAAGGGCGGGTTGTGTGTTTTCAGTTAATTGTAGTTTATCCGAAGGCCCTTCAAGACAGAGCTTTGTCATATCAAAGCCAAGGGTGTCGCTGGCTTCTTCAAAAACCACACGGGCGGGTTGGAAATCCTTAATTAGGCTCTCACCCATACCCACAGCCTGACTGCCTTGTCCTGGAAATAAAATGGCTTGCATAACGTTAGTACCTCAGTAAACAGCTTCCGCTCGTGAGTCCGGCTCCAAAAGCGGTCAGTAAAAGAAGGTCACCTCTTTTGATTTTCCCGGCTTTCACGGCGTTGTTGATGGCCACAGGAATGGTGGCCGCGGATGTGTTCCCCATCTCCTCAATGTCGACAATGAATTTCTCCATAGGAATTTCACAGTGTTTGGCCACAGCTTCCATAATACGAACATTGGCCTGGTGAGGGATGACCCAGTCAACCTCTTCGATTGGGGTTTTGTTAGCATCTAGAGCTTCTTGGCAACAGCGAGACATGGTGCGAACAGCATGTTTAAAGATCTCACGGCCCTTCATTTCCACAAAAATTTCTTTGTTATCTAGAGTCTCTTGGGTGAAAGGTTTTACCGAACCACCACTTGGAACATAGAGAAGATCAGCCAATGAACCATCGGCGTGTCCGTGGGTGCTGTAAATTTCGCTCTCCTCATCCTCTTCAGAGCGAGTGACAATGGCAGCGCCAGCACCATCCCCGAAAAGAATACAAGTGCCGCGGTCTTCATAATTGACTTTGTGATGGAGAATTTCCGCACCAATGACAAGAACGTTTTTATAGTGTCCTGTTTTTATAAATTGATCGGCCACACTCAGCCCAAAGAGAAATCCACTGCAGGCAGCATTAAGATCAAAAGCCATGATATCTTGAAGACCTAATTTGGCTTGTAAATAACAGGCGGAAGAAGGCATGAGATGATCGGGGGTCACTGTGGCGAAGATCAAGAAATCGATGTCTTCTTTTTTTATACCTGAGTTTTTGATCGCTTCTCTGGCAGCGACAAGAGCCAAATCACTGGTTCCTTGTCCGTCTTCAGCTATAGAGCGTGAACGGATTCCGGTTCTCTCTCGGATCCACTGGTCATTGGTATCCACTAGTTTTTCGAGATCGTGATTGGTTAATTTTTTTTCGGGCAGGTGAGAACCAAAGCCAGCAACTTTACTTTTAAACATTCACCCATCCCCCTAGAAATAAAAGTAAGCTTTTAAAGTCCGTTGATAAGTTTTTGAAATCACTCAGCGGCTGCTTGTGCAACAACAACTTCCTTACCTTTGTAGTATCCACAAGAAGGACATACATGGTGAGGTTTAACGATGGATCCGCAGTTACCACAATCGATCACAGTTTTTGGTGTGGCGGAATCGTGACTACGGCGCATGCCCCGTCTGGAACGTGAAATTCGACTCTTAGGTCCTGGCATGAAATCCTCCTGCAAATGAAAAGTAAGCCCCTATAAATAGTGGAAATCCAAGAAAAATCAAACTTTTTATTTCAATTTTTAAAAGCCCTGTAGAAACTCTAATTAGAGCCTTCCCAAGGGCTGAAAGCAGAAGTTTAATAATTTCGATGAGTTGCGTTAGTGAAGCTTTTACAGCGTGGGTAAAGCCCCGATTTTAGAGATTTTTTAAAACTCCTATTCCTTTGGGGTAAAAGTCACTAGACACCAGCGGATGGGGTCACACTTAATACTAATCTTAATATTTGCTTTTCATTTACAATGGTCCGTTCAGACCAATGCTGCCACTCAGTGCCAAGAGGTTTTCGCCTCCATTGAGATTAACGCTTTTGGACCGGTTCATACTCCCATGGAAAAAGAGGTGGCGAAAGATCTCATTTTATTAGGCTCCCTCAACGTGAGTCGCACAAAGGTGCAGGGGGCGAATCTACTTGTCACGACTTTAAAGGGGCAGCAGGTCACAGATCTCGCTGAGAAAAACTTTTCGCAAGCCATCGATTATATTCTGGAAAATTACCAAGACTTACCTATAAACTTAACCACGGCTCAGGAAATTAATAAGATCCTTACCAAGGGTCTGGTGCCAGAAAATGATCTCGGCAACCCGCTTTATCGACCCGATGGCATTCAGCCCCAAGAATTGGACTTTTTCATTGGTTCACAACCTAAAGACTTTTATCAGTGGATGGAATCAGAAGCGGCTAGAAAGCTAATAAAAGACAATCCTGTATTACTTGCTGAAATCATGCACAACACTTTGGCTGCTAACGATGCTTTTCCTGATGGAAATGGTCGAACATCAAGGCTTATGGCAGACCTCGTCTTGCTAAAGGCAGGCTACGCTCCAGCTAAATATACAAACATGGATGACTATTTCGCCCATGGAAACTCACGGGCGGCAGTCACTCGTTTTTTTAGAAAAATCTATTTTGATGAAATCGTTCGCGATGGACAAGAGCATTTAAGACAAACACTTGAGGAATCCTTATGAGAGCACCGAGCAACCTATTTTTAATAACACTACTAGTTGGGACAAATGTTTGGGCCAGCCAGTGGCGACAAGCGCCCCTTGATTTCAATCCCGAAACCACAACCGAGGAGGCGGTTGATCAAGCTTATTCGACAAGAGATTTCCAAGGTATTAAAGCAATAAAGGAATACAATCTTAATCATGAAACCCCACTGAGCTCTTGGCAGGGACTTTATGACTTTGCAGCTCCTGCAAAGTCGGGTGATTCTATAGAGCCTTGGCTAGCCGAGCATTTTGAATATCGTGGGAATCACTTCCATCGAATTGATATCAGTGATGAAAGGGGAGCCCTCGTTTTTGCTCAAATCATGCAAGAATATGTTTATGAAGGCTGGTTTACGCCTGAAAACAAAGAAAACTATGATGAACAATTTCGTCGCAATGATTTAAGGACTTGGTGCACCACACCCTGGATGGTGGATGGTCAGAAAGGTCGAGAGGCCGTTCATGGTCTGACTAAAGAATTTCCCATGCACACCAATCCCATTTACCCTGAAGACCAAAATTTTGTGGAAACAGGAGACAAAGGACAGCAACCTTCAAGTTGGGGAACGGCCTATTTTAATAGGCCCGTTTGTGATCTCTATGCCGACCTTTTTGGTAGCCAAGATAATCCATTATTTCCTCCCCAGTTTGATATCCACGAGCTGGGTCGCGACAATCCCGATGGCTTTGTTTCCTTTAAAATGCTCTTCAATACATTGCAGACATGGAGAAACTATGAGCCTACGCAAGGGGCCTATCACTGGAAAGCTCACGTCAGTAACACCCACTATTCAACAGAGAGAAAAATTCAGGATATTCCGCACATTCAAATGGATATTTCCATAAAAGATTCAAGGCTTACGGGAACAAAGGAAGAAGTGGATTATTGGGTTATGATTACCTACGTTTACGACAAAACTTATTATGATGAAGAAATGGATGTCGCTCATCTGCCTGAGGCTTTAAGGCATATGAGGCCCGTGGGTGTGCAATTTGGCTTTGAGCCTGAAGAGAGCCTCATTTTTGAAGGAGCGAAAACAAACTATATGGAAAACGGAATATCCATCTCAAGTGGCGAAAAAGCTCTTCTCAATGGGCCGGCTGATAACCCCTATTCTAGTTGCCTAGGGTGTCATGGGGCCGCTGGGTTAGAGAGTGAGCTTGCCACAGAATTGAGATCTCGTTCCTCTGAGTACTCGCAGCACTCCTACGTTTGGGAATTTACTTTTTTTAAAACGGAAGATTATGTTTCTGTGACTGAAAAATACGGCAAAGGATTTCAGTTCAATCGCCAGGTGGACAACGCCTATAAACGTGTCCAGCTCTGGTTTGATCAACTCTAAATATTCTTAGGGTCTGCGGCCGCCGTAAAGATGGTATAGCATAAAGTGATCCCCATAGGACATTTCATCAGTCTGATAAATGCGTCCTTGTGTTGGCCCCAGGTCACGTCGGTAAAAGACGATGCCACCATTATAACTACCAGAAAAAGAGCCGTAGTGCATGACGGAGTCATAGTCGTAGTAATTTAGAGCGTGACTTGGTCGAGCGAGCTTTCTGAAGTTGTAACGATTGCTTGGGTGGATATTATTCCACACAATGACCAAATGATCATCACGATCGTGACGGTTATGCTCATGAGAAATGCCTAAGGCGTGCATGATCTCATGTTGAAGAGTGCGCTGGCGCCAGCAATTGATTTTTAAGGGCTGTCTCCCTCCGCGCATTCCTAGAAAAGAAGAACCACACAGGTTCTCGTTAGTGTCTTGCACATAGATATAGTTTCTATCCTGAGAGCGACGTGGCAGACAACGAATATCAGCAAACTCTCCCACTCTTTGGCAAGCTGATAAAAAGAGGTTACGCCTTGAAGTGCTCACGTTTGGAGAAAATTGGTACCATAGAATCCCACCGGTCCAGAGCCTCACACCGGAGTCTTTGACGGCCCGATTATCAACAGGAGAGTTTTCGTCAAGAAGTGCGCTGGTGGGAACGTACATGTCGCCGATTTGTACATACTCTTGATCGTCAAAAACTTCACTGTCTTGTGAAAAAGAATTCAAAGAAAAAATAAACAAACTAAATAGTATAAGAAATTTCATGATTGCCCCCCGCAAGATGAGTCTTTATTTTATAACGAAACAAGGCGTCTCTAGCGGGAAAGCCAATTCCAAGACCATTTTGCGACTCTTAGTCTGTCATCTTAAAAACGGGACCAAACGACAGTAGCAAGCCTTTGGTAAGCCGCCTCCCTAGACCTTTTCGTTTCGCCTACAAACTAAAAGTCATTCACACGAAAAGGTGTCAGGCTCTGAATTCTTATGTCAGTAATTTTTTTGACTGGTTAAACTATTTTTCTTAAGTCACCTTAGTCTTTATTCCGATAATAAAGGCGAGGTGTAAGATGAAGAGAAATTATGTCCTTATAGCAATCGTTGTTTTCTTAATGCCTGTTTTTTTTATTGTGCTTAATAAAAAAGACACTCAAAAACAGGCCGATCAAGCGATTAAAGAAGGTCGCTCCATTGCCTCACTCGGGGAAGGTTCCTCAGAAAACCAGTGTCATGGCACACCTCTTCGGACCACTGATGCTAGAGCTGTAATGGCTTGGATGCGCAACAACAACAATCGTGTTCGGAGCATTGATGATCTTCTCTGCTGTATGCCTGAGTCTTTTCGCAGTGGCTATCTGATCGCACACTCCAGCCTGTCAGCGCAAAGATCTCACTACAACAATCCACGTTTGATTTTTGGAAACATCGAAAACGGTATTATGTTTTCAATCAGTGGAGGAGACTCCAATATGCCGCAGGGGCAAAATGTCGAGGTGATGTTTGATAATCCGATGACAGGACAACTCGAACTCTTCGATATTGAATTCAATGAGGACGGACGACGCCATAGCTCTCGTCCGAACCCTAGCGAGTGTATCTCTTGTCATGGCTCCAATGGGCGCTTAGGGGAGGGGGGACCGAGACCAGTTTTTAACCTGTTACCATGGCCAAGAATGTTTGTGGACAATAAAGATGCCTTCTTAGACGTCTGCCCTGAACGGGCCGGCTACCTGCGTGAGGTGCAAGATCTTACTTTCAATGCCATCAATAATAATCCCCGTTTTCGTTGTCTAACTCCCCCCTCCGAAGCCAATGTTACTGATGGAATCATCGATTCCGCCTTGGAAGATCGCAATGAAGAGCGAGTGATTCGAGAGATGAGAGCAAGCACAGATTTTCACTATTATGAGCCCTTACTCGTTGGAGCCTCCTTAGGCTGCTTAGGCAGAACCAATGGTCCGATGGGAGATGTTGTTATCCCAACACCCTTAGAAAACTGGCTTCCCGCCGATCAACAGGGAGTGTTCGATCAAAGAAATTTTCTTCGTCCGCCGTTTAATCAAATAAATCCTCAAGCTCTCCCAGCAGAATTAGTCAGACAATCAGCCCGTGTTGACGGCGTGCACTTGCAGGAGGAGGCTACTTTTAGAAATCTAAGATCCGAACTGGCGCAAGGTCGATTTCCACCTATGCCAGCTGGTGTAGGTTTAGGTTCCTGCTCGAATGGCGAAGCTCCCACGGGAACGCCTGTGCGACAATTCGGAGAGCAGATTAACAACCTACCATCGAATCAAGGTGCATTTATTGCGGACTCTTTGAATGAGCAGTTTCGAAGAGGAACTCCTTTCAACCCCGCTGCACGACAGAATTACCTGACCGAAGGCATTGTGCGCTGGTTGTTTGAGAGTCGTGGTGTGGAAGCATCGGGATGGAATATGAGGCCCACACCAGGTTATGAAAGAAGTCTCGCCGATTCGGTAATGAGAACTTTCTTAGCTCGTGACTATCAAGAAATTTATAATCGCTTAGCTGAACAACGTGGGCCTGACGAAGCCTTAGATCGTGATCTTTTGAACGCCTGTCGAGAACTTTCCGAGCGTTCTTTAAGAGGATTTCGAAGAGGGCAAGGTGACTCAGAAGACTCTCCCGAATCGACTCAATAGAGCAAAAATGTTTTCTTTTGAGAAAAAAGAACAAGACTACCTTTGTTGATTTTCTTTGAACAAGTAATGATCAATTGTCTTCTCACTAACAGACGTGTTTCAAAGGGAAGCACTCAAGACGAACTGGTAGAAGATGGCCCCTTTGTATGTGGCAGCTAGATTGCTTCTTAATAGGGTGGATGAGGGCTATTGATGAAGATAGAGAAATTTAATGTAAAAATATTCTTGCTTTTTTTTATGGTGTTCTCGCTCGCGCAGACCACTCAAGCCAAGAGTACAAAGAAAAAAAAGAATTTTCTCGCCAGTAAAATAAATGATGCTGTTGAACGATCCAATCAGGAGCAAAAGCGCATCAAAGTGCGTTTTGACGAGGAAGCCGACCAACGCATAAGTAGTTGGACGGAAGAGGATATTGAAGCGATAGAAATTAAACATGGAGCTTCGACTTTACGAGGTGCCAACCTGGGAAAACCGGATTTTACTCTCGATCAAGGAGGGGAGGATCAAAGTGGTTTGAATCAGTTGCGCAGCGATGTGGAGGAAGAGCCCATTCATATAGATTTTGATGAAGAACTAAGAGAGGTGAGCTCCACGAAGGACTAATCTCTCTGGTATTTGGTGTTATAGCCAACTAGCCCTCTTCTGAGCCATGGGTGTCGCCAAAACCCCATGGCTTTTTTTTATTTCTCTTGCTTCATATTTAAAATCTTAGACTCGGTCGTGGGGTTTTGAAAACTTATTGTCCAAAGTATGATTAAATTTGTCGCCTAGAGTATCACTAACTTGTTGTCCAAAGCATGATTGAACTTGTCGTCCTGAGCGTAGCGAAGGACCTTTGCCGAGGGCCGCGATTGATAATGTGAACTTAGTGGCTATAGATTCTTCGCTACGCTCAGAATGACCGTGGATACGTTCAGAATGACCGTGGGTATGCTCAGACTGACTACTCAATCTCAAATTGAGAATTGCGACGAACTTTTTAGCGCACGCAAAAACTTTCAATACAATTTCACGATCTAATCAAAATGAGAGCCGTCTCAGCATGGATTAGAAATTGCACTAATACAAGTTAAGGAAAGGCGTATTGGGGGGATCGAATGGATCGAATTCGTGCAGTATTTTTACTGATTCTATCAACACTATTATTATCCGGATGTGGTGGAATATTTTCCGCACTGCTCGGAAATGGTGGTGTGACTTATAATAGTATCCAAGACGACATCGCAAGATTAAACGGACAAGACTCTTTAGACGATGGACTTGTACCGGGCACTGGTGACGGATCGAATATTAATGACGATGGCCTAACAGGTGATGGTTCAACAGATGGTGACGGTGGTCGCAATGACGACAAGCCTTGCTGTGACACTCCTGGGGGCGATGCGAATCGCGAAGTGACCCAGTTTGATTTAGATACCGTCAGCGTTCCAAATTGTCATGTGGGTGAAATAGACATTCTTAAATATGGACTTGTCTGCCACGACACTCTTCCACTGATTGCCACATTAAAAGATCAAAACGGTGAGAAGTTGATAAAGAGTTTTGGAACTCTAAAAACCAACCCTGATCTAGTCGAAGAGTTGAAAGCTCTTAAAAACAATACCAGTTTCTCTGGAGACTCAGTTGAGCTTTTCTTATGTTTAGACGGCAATAAGAATAACAGCTGTATGGACGAGAGGGTAGGAGATCTTGAAAGCCTCTCTAAGCGATTGGCTAAATTCATACGTCGAAGTGCCGAAGATCAAGGTTTTGAGCTTGCAGGACGAAATCATCATAAAGATGATGATGACGATGATTATTATCAAAACGAGAAAAATCCAATTCGGGAAAATTTCGGGAAAAATGTAAGAGAACTGCTCACAACTCTTCATGAAGAATGGAATAAGCACAGTGTCGATAAGCTATGTGCAAATGATGAAATTTCTGAGATGGCTCAAGGAATGGTTCTCTATCATAGTCGTCACAAAATAGGTGATACGGAAGATTTTTCACCCAGTGCCATCGTTGCGAGGGGTACGACTGAAGTGGTTGAAAGCTACATTCAAAATATAAAGAAAAAAGAACTTCCTGGAGAATATGTTAAAGAAGCTCTAGAAAATGCGACACCTCAGTTTATTCTGGTCGAATACGATACGGAATACTGTAAAGAAATTGGGGGAAGAATGAATGGAGGTTGCTTTGTTAAAGGAACCGAAATCAAAACAGGCGAGACAACTTCTCTTGATGTCGAGTTAATCCGTGCAGGAGACGAAATTCTTTTAGCCAATGGTAAATACACCCGTGTCACTGAAGTGGTCAAAGGGCCCGAGGAAAAGCCCGTTTTAGAGTTTACTTTATCTAATAAAAAGAAGGTGACCGTCACAGAAACCCATCCAATGCTCACTCAGCGCGGACTGCTTCAAGCTAAGGAAGTCAGCCCTGGTGATCAATTTAAAACTCAAAATCAATGGATCGCGGTTGAGTCGGTGAAAGCTAAAAAGTATAAGGATCAGGTTTACAATATTGTCCTTTTCGGAGATAGCTTTGAGCAGCACCTGCTGATTTCAAATGATATCGTGACCGGGGACCTTTTCTTACAGCGTAAGCTCAGTGAGCAAAAAGAGATGATGCTCTACTTTGTGAATCTCGATTCTTACTAAGAAAATAACTCTTGAGAAATTTATCAAACCGGAGGCAAGACCTCCGGTTTTTTATTAAGTGATATTGTCTCCTGAGTAACACTTTCATTCTTCGCCACACTGTCATTCTGAGTAACACTGTCATTCTGAGCGTAGCGAAGAATCTTTCGCCGCTGAGCTAAAGTTATCAACCATAGTCCTCCGCAAAGATCCTTCGCTACGCTCAGGATGACAGTGGGCTCAAAGTGACAATACCCTCAGGTTAACAGTTGGAATCTAGAATTTTATACATTAAAGAATCAGCTTTCTCATTTCATCCTGAGAATAAACAAAGTCAGCGTAAATCATGGTGTTGGTGATATTGCGGTGTCCAAGGGCAAGCTGCAAAAGTCTGATGTCTTTTACTTTCTTATAAAGACGAATAGCGAAAGTGTGTCTTAGACAGTGAAACTTCTTTTTCACAGGTCGGTAATGCTCCCATATCTGTCTTAAGCGATGGTAGCTAATATCAAAGAGTTCCTCGCTTTTAATCGACTTAGAATAGGCTTCAAGGGCGTCGAAGAGCCAAGTGGGAAGAGGGATTTCTCGGTCATTGGAGCCCTTGATTCCTCTAATAAAGACACTCTGATCGTAAACGTTGAGGTCTTCCTTACGAATATTAAGAAGCTCCGTGGCTCGAGCCCCCGTATGCATAGCTAAATAAAGCAAAAGGCAGTTTCTGGGCTCTTTCAGAACATAGCGTTTCAAGAGCACTTCAAGATGCTTATACTCTGGATCCAGTAGGAACTTATTCTTGTTGATGGCGTAGGGCTTTGAGTGACGTGAACTCATAGACTCATGACATGATGGAATGATAAAGAAGTCAATAAAGCTCTTCTGTCGAATTCGTTGACGAAGCACTTTGACACCTCTGTAAGCTTTTCAGACAGAGTAGGGTTTAGGCTTTGGCTCGTCTATATTCATTTTATGCACAAAATCCTGCTTTTCTGCCTGCTACTGGGCGTTTTTGGATCTAGTTCCACCGCCTTTTCCCGAGCGAAGTGTTTGCAGGTCTTTACTAAAAAAGAAGAGGTTAAAGTCTCAGATATCCATTTCACCCAGGATTTTATAGGAGTGGCTTGGGCTTTAACAAAACTGAACAATCTGCAGAAAAAGTATAAAAAATGGCAAAAGAACCACGAGGATGGCAACGCCGGTCAATATATCCTGCAGAGAACACGTAAAAAGAAAAGCATCCCAGCTATACGCGATATTCAAGGAAATATCAGGATTGTGGACAATCACCATAGTTTCTTTAGCTATATGATGCTGCTTCTTGGTAGCCCAAAGGGAGAAGTGGTTGTGAGTATCGAAAAAGACTACACCACCCTCAATGGTCAGAGCATGAGGCCCTGGACACCGGAAGAATTTATGATCGATATGCAGGCCAATAACTGGGTGAATTTCATGGATTCCGATCGGCCAAACTGGGATGAACTTCAGGGGCTTCCGACTCGAATTGAGGACCTCAATGACAACCCCCTAAGATCCCTTCTCAGTATGACTTTACGGGCTCTACCAGTGCCGCTTAAGGGATCCGATTTTATCAATCATGGACAAAATGTGATTCTCGGTTTCATCGGGCCAAGGGTACAGGAAATTTCCGGCGAGGGGGCTGATCCTGTGAGTAAAAAAAATATCGAAAATCTCCGCGATATGATTTTAGAAGGGCGGCAAATTCTTGAAGAAATTCGAGCCAATTTGTCGCCTGATTTGGGTTCAAAAAGGCGAGAGAAAATCGAAGAATTTCTCGAAGAGGCCATTGAAAATTTGAGTTAAAAAAACGATTCAAGAAAACGGGATAAAAAAAGTGAAAAATTGATCCCTAATGGATGCTTAAAAATTAAGCGCTTCAAAATGAGATTTACCTAGCCCTTACCCTTCGTTTTGGTCTCGCCTCACAGAGGGCAAATTTGGAAGCCTCAGGCAATCAATTAAAATAACCTAATAATTTCAATAAGTTAGTATTACATCTTATAACTATAAGTGTGAATTTGTCCATTTTGAGGCGATCATCTCAAGAGAAAATACGAAATACCGAGTAAAATCAATGACTTACAAAGATTCTCCTGCTCTTAAGCTATAACATATTGCGTATCGCAACTAGTAATACAGTGAAATACAATATAAAAACAAACAAAACACAACGTAGGGTAGGGTTAAAATGGACGGAGAAAAAAACACCGCGGAAGATCCCATTGGGCTCTCCAAAGAGGATTTAGAGGCCCTTTTTGAGGGGGTCTTCAATCAACAGACGGAAAACCAGGAAAAAAGCACTCAAAAGACACCCCAAAATACCCCCTTTTCGGAGGCTCCTGTTGAAGATTCAAAAACAGAGGAAGGAGAAAGTGGTTTTGAAAAGTCTCAGACTGGTAAAAGCAAGCCAGCAGCGACTGACAAGAGACCAAAATCTTCTTTGCGGTTTAAATATGAGGCCGAAGTTTCCAGCGTAATTAAAACCCACGGGGAGCTTGAGGACATTCGCCGCAAACTCGGACTTTCTAAAAGAAAAATATCTCAACTTCTCATGGTCGACCCCTCAGCCTGGACTCGATGGACAAAGCCAAAAGGAGAAGCCCCTCCTCATATATATAGAGCCCTGGAGTGGTTTCTTTTGCTCCAGGAAAAACATCCGCAGTACAAGGCCAGTCTGTGGCTTAATGCTGTGGCCACACCTCAGATGCCGCCAAAAGAGATCGAAAGCTTAAAGCAGCAACTTTTGAGTTGGGCCCAGGAGGAAATGGAGCAGGAAAATTCCTCTAAAAGGGGAGTGCCTATGGAGAAAATCCAAAAAGAGAGTAAAGATAGAGGCCTTTTGACTCAGTTTGAAAAACGAGAGCGCTTTTTAAAAGTCATTATTCTCGCACTGATTGGTGCTCTTTTAGTCAGTCTGATCTTTTAACATCCCCCAGGATTGTAGAACCATGCGGCCTTTACTATACTAAAAGCTCGCTACCCAATGGGTGGATGAAATCTATACTTTAATAGACTATTTTTTTTAGCGGTGACTATGCGAAAAATGACTAGAAAGAACATTCTTCACAATCTCCGTGTGGCTTTGAATTTAAGCCTCGATTACGCCCTTATTGCAGGCTTTATTTATATTCATATACATCTGATTCCAGGACCATTTACTTACATCTTTATTTGTTGGCTCATAGGCATTAAACAATTCTCTATCGGTGAGTCGCTTTTGCACGAGGCCTCCCATGGCATTTTATTTTACCCGAAAAGAATAAATAACTGGGCCAATGTGCTTGTGGCTTACCCCTTTTTTCATACCATTTCTCATTACCGCACAGGCCACTCAAAACACCACAAACTCCTGGCTCAAAAAGAGGACCCTTTGCTTATTAGGCATAAGGAGCTTGCTAAGAAAAAGAGTTTTTACGTGGAGTGGTTCGTTAAGCCTTTTCTTGGGGTGCAGGCTTATAAAAAAGTGATCAAAGTTTCTGAGAAGCTTAGACAAAAAAACTTCAAACCGGTCGTCATCTTTTGGGTGAGTTTAGTCGGCTTTTGTCTATGGATGGGCTGGGGAGTGGAATTGTTCATTTACTGGGTAATTCCGTTTTTCTGGTGCCAGACAACCTTGGTTCACTGGTCAGAATTAACGGACCACTATATGACCGAGGGGCACTCGCGCTCTGTGAATTCCTGGATCTATAACTTTCTTGTGGCTCATAACGGTGGGTATCATGCGGCCCATCATTTGCGGCCAAACATCCCTTTTTATCAACTTCCAACCCTCCAGAAAAATGAGTCTGAGAAAATCACAACTGATTGGACCAACGGATTTTGGAACACTTATTGGACCATTGAAAAGCGCCACAAAGCGAATCAAAAATAGATTCTTTTCCTTCATTACTTTCGCTTGGACTTTAGTGGTTGAAAGTATTTTTTTGTTTCAGATACAACAAGAGGTGTTTCGTTTTAGTGCTCCGATTTGAGAATAATTTTTGATGGTCTCCTTTTTTCTATCTTTTATCGGTCACTTACAGGTCTTTCTTCTTTAGCTTCTTGCAGGATCAGCCGATGGGAAAAGGAATGGATTTGAAAAAGGAGCCGGGTCTTATGATCGCTATCGAAAACGCAGCAAAGATCGTCTTAGCTTTTCTCGCTTTATTTTTAATTTCTTGTAGTAAAAAACAAAAAGAAACAGCTCAGTTAAATTTTCAATTTCAATCAAAAAGTAACACTGCTCTGAATTCAAAAATTGATACTTTGATCATCAATATTCATCATCCCGAAGGCCAAGTTCAGTACAAGCAGTGCGAAAATTCCTGTTCAAAAATTCAAATTGAAACGACTACAGGTCCCGGCAAACTGATTCAAGTTCTTGCGGTGGTGGATGGTGCGATATCAGCAGATGTTCACTATGGTGATGTTCTCATTGATTTACAAGTGGGGAACAACGAGGTCCCTGTGGCACTGGCTAGCATGGGAAGTTTCTCATCAGAGGGGCGAGTGCAGGGGCGTTATATTCCAAGATCGGGTAAGCTTGCTGGGAAATATTTGACCGGTGAGCTTGAGATGAGAGTTTTTGTGGGAGAGGGGAAACCCGCCATAAAGATTCAAAAAAATGAGATCTTTGGGGGCCTTGTTAATCTTTTTGCTCTGGATACAATCCCCTTCCTTTATTACTTTAGCGGCGTTGATCAAAAAGGTGTGGCCTATAAAAACGAACCTATTTTTACCGACCTTCACGACGGAAGCGGCTTAACTCTTGATAGTCCGGGGCTCGCCCCTAAAGGCCGAGAAATCGTACACTTTACCTCTGTCGGAAATTATTTTGAACAGGATCGGGACGACACTTTTGTATCTCGTCCTAAATTCCACTCAATTCTGGGCAGTTTCGGTCTCAATCCTTCGGGAAAACAGCTTTGCACGACAATGTTTTCTTCAAACGAAATCCTTGATGGAAGCGATGGCAAGGGGAGACTGTGCGGGGCCGTTAGTAGCAATGAGTGTTCTCGCTGGCTGACCTGGGGTGAAATTTTAGCCTCCAGCACCCACCTTTCAGGAGAGACTGATAGCTGCTCGCCCGATTCTAGCTTTCAGCCAGTGAACTTGACCTATGTGACCGAAAACCACCTTACAAATAGCCTTGGATTTTTTGGCCCCTTCTCCAGTGCTCCTGAACAAGGGCTCGTCTCCGTTTTTAATTTCAATCAAGGGGAATTGACTTGGAAAATTGACGATCACGTGAGGCTTCCTCAGGGTGTGGATCTTTTTGTTCTTCCCAATGGAGAGGACTTTAATGACGACGCTATTCGAGCTCCCAATTCAGACGGTATTCTCTGTGAGAAGCTCACTTCAAACGGTTTTCAATTTGTTAGGAATCTACCCGCCAATCCTGGTCAAATTTCTCGCAGTTCCATCAGTTTGCAAGCCGATACGGGATACCCAGTGGTCGCTTTGTGTTTGAAAAAAAGTGCCACGGAATATTACAAGACGGCTTTGATGCCTTATGAAAGAGGAGAGTATCAGGGAGGCGAGCCTACAAGACTAAGAATTTCAAAAGTTGGAGCCTTTGATGGAGGTACTGGACAAACCTACGCTGATGTCTGCACCCCTTTATTAGTTGAAGCTCTCGATGAGGAGGGGGCTCTCGCTCATCTTCACCAGGACCTCAATCTTCAAATAGACTCGACTGGGGATATGAATGAAGTCTTTTTCCTCAATCAAGCCGATTGCGAGGCGGAAGATAATGCTCACAGTGCCGGTTCGTCTTGGACCGTTTCTAAAGCCAAAAAACTGATTTGGCTGAGAAGCACATCCTCTGCCGATTATTCATTAACGGTTCATGAACCTGAGGGCGCAGGGGAGATTGCAAGCGGAAGTGTTACTTTCTCAAATTTGCTAGCAGACCTCCCTCTGTCGTCGATTAAACTCTCCGCTGATTTTAATCGAAATCCTGCCCTGGAAATAGCGGTTACAGAAGAGTGTGTTCCTTTCTTGATCTCCGCCCACGGGTCTAATGGAGAGCTCACCAATTTCGATGTTAGCACCACAGCGAACCTTCATGCAGTCCAAGACTCTAACAGCAATCTTGTTCCCTTTTATGCCAGCAGTGGCGACTGCCAAAACGAATTCCCCACAATAGGAAACGTCTTCCCTTTACCCGATGGGGAGAGCATGGTGCGAGTTTATCTTAGAGGGACAGATCTTACGGCTGGGCAGCATATCCCTCAGGCTTTAACTTCCAGCAATGTTGCAGTAAGTGGCTCTTCTTATATTGGTGTAGTCAATCCAGGCCCTTTTCATCACTATCACGCTCAAGCCCACGGTAGCTCTGAGGCTGGATCTTGTCGACGCATCCAAGTGGGTGCTTACGACAACCATAAACCTAACAGTTATCCTGTTTATTTTCCCGCGAGTGAGAGTATCTCTGTCAGTGACAGCAGTTCTGGTGTGGGTCATTTTTTCATGAGCAATCTTGATATCGATCACTCATCCGGCTATCCCTGTGATTACGATTACGCAAACTCTGAGGCCTTATCTCTTGAGGCTTTAGAAACTGACCTCAATTCCAATATCATTGGCGAAACAGCCGCTATTTTTTATTACCAACCCATCACCTATGGCACAAGTAACGAGCTGACTCTAAATTTTGAACATGGAGACTCTCAGTATTTGAGTGTACAGAATACCCAGCCCACAAGCCCTTTTTTGCAGATCATCGAAGGGCCAAGCTTTGAATTTGACGATCAGTCGGGAATGATCGAGCCCGTTCATATGTTTACAGTTGTAAACCTCGGTCAGGGGACCACGACGGTTACAAGTGCTCAAGCCTTTCCTCCTTCCCAGTTCACTGCCAGCAATTTCTGTACTGGTTTGGGGCCCGGAGACGATTGTAACATTAGCGTCACTATGGAAGATGACGGATTCGACAACGTCACTTATGACGGCTACCTTCGAGTCACCTACAGTGTTGGCGGCGAGGATCGAGTAAGTCATGTCAATCTCAAAGGGCGGCGGCTTCCATAATTTTTCCTTATGAAGCCTGTTTAATTTGATTCATAAGATCGGCTCCCTAAGGGGTAAGCCGTGGTTTTTTCCTTGCAAACAATAAGTTCTTTTTATTAAGGTGTGCGCTCACGATGACGCTATATTTCTCTTAGCGCGGGAGGCTCACTATGGTTTTTGAAAATATTCAGAAATGCGGAAATCACGAACAGGTTATTTTTTGTCATGACAAAGCCACAGGCTTAAAAGGAATCATTGCCATCCATAATACCACTCTCGGCCCTGCTCTCGGGGGAACTCGTATGTGGAACTATAAAAATGAAGAAGAAGCCCTTGTCGACGTTTTAAGGCTCTCTGAGGGGATGACCTATAAAGCCGCCGCAGCAGGCCTCAACCTCGGTGGCGGGAAAGCCGTGATTATTGGAGACCCTAAAAAAGACAAATCAGAGGGTATGTTCCGAGCCTTCGGTATGTATATTAACGCTCTAAATGGTCGCTACATCACGGCCGAAGACGTCGGAACCACAGTCAAAGATATGGAACATATCTATATGGAAACATCTTGGGTGACTGGAATTCCTAAAGGGCTTGGGGGATCTGGAGATCCTTCTCCCTATACGGCTCACGGAGTTTGTATGGGTATTAAAGCGGCCTGTAAAGAAAAGCTGGGCTCAGATAACCTCAGCGGAATTAAGATTGCCGTACAAGGTCTTGGTAATGTGGGCTCTAATCTCCTCAACTACTTAAGTGAGGAAGGGGCTGAACTCGTAATTGCTGACATCGATAAAGAAAAAGTGGAGCAATTGGCTGAAAAATACGGAACCGAAGTGGCTGACCCAGATAGAATCCATGCCGCTGAGTGTGATGTATTCGCTCCCTGTGCTCTTGGAGCCATCATAAATGACAAAACAATCCCTGAGCTAAAATGTAAGATTGTTGCCGGTGGGGCCAATAATATTTTGGCTGAAACTCGTCATGCGGATGCCTTAAGAGAGGTCGGGATTCTCTATGCCCCTGATTTTGTTGCTAACGCAGGGGGCCTTATGAATGTTTTCGCTGAGCTTGAAGGCTACTCCGTGGAAAGAGCCCTTGAGAGAACCACTTCTGTTTATGAAAACATGACGAAAGTCTTTACAGTGGCCAAAAGAGACAATTGCTCGACTTATGATGCGGCATTTAAGATGGCGGGTGAGCGCTTAAACATTATTGGTGACCTTAAGCGTAAACATCAGGGGGGGACTTCAAGGCCCTTCACCACTCTAAAAGAGGTTTACAACCGCTAGGTTTACTGGTTTTCTGTAAACTTCAATAAGGAGTGCTAAGTGAGCGAAGACAAAAAAGAATTCGACTCCCTGGAGTTCGTTTCACAAGTTGGCCAAGTCATCGAGAAAAATTTTAAATGGGTTCTAGGACTCTTTGTTGCCATTGTGGTGGCAAGCAGTGTCTGGGCCTATATGGATAGTGCTGAAGAGGCCAACCAAAGGGAAGCCTTTGCAGAACTTTTTAAGATCACAAAAATCTACGATGAAAAAATGGCCGAGTTTGAAGAGGCTAAAATAGCCAAAGAAGACAAGGCCAATAAAGAAACTCCCGAAGAAAAAGAAAAAGTCGCTGAGGCTCCCGGAGTTGAAGCCACCGGGGTTTTAGAAAAAGACTTCCCCGAAGTGGTGCCAAAGCTTGAAGCTTTTATTGATGAGCATCTTGGTACTAAAGCCTCAGGTGAAGCCGCTCTGACTCTTTCAGAAATTTACGCCGAGTATGACCAGTATGATAAAGCCGTCGCTGCTCTTAAAAAGACCATTGATAACTGGGGCAGTGAAGACCTTCTTTATAATGTGATGCAAATGAGAGCCGGAGATCTGCTGGCCAGCCAAAATCAATGTGAAAAAGCTTTGAGTTTTTGGGAGCCTATTTCTGAGAGTTCAAGTTTTATCTCCTCTCAAGCGAAACTCAAAAGAGGTGTTTGTTTGCAAGAAGTGGGTCGTTTAGAAGAAGCGAAAAATGTTTTTCAAGAAATCAAAGACTCCACCGGTCAAGATGAGCGCGGAATGAACCCCGAGGCTTTCAGTGCCACGCGCTACTTGCGTTATATCCA
Source organism: Bdellovibrionales bacterium (assembly GCA_964230645.1). Classification (GTDB taxonomy): domain Bacteria; phylum Bdellovibrionota; class Bdellovibrionia; order Bdellovibrionales; family JAGQZY01; genus JAGQZY01. The sequence continues at coordinate 164,214 of CAXRHT010000002.1, forward strand.
ATTCAAAATGAAGAACTCCGACATACCTCCTTCAGGGAAAGCTCAACAAAATGAAAAGGATAGTGAAAAAGCCTCATGATATGGTTTTTAAGTGCTTTCCTTTCATTTTCAACCCTCACAGCGTACGGGCAACCTGATTTCGAAAGACAGTGGTCTCGCTCCACTCTGGCCTCCACTCATTTAGGCTTTAGGTACCTCAACCGCATGTCGCCCCTTGTGGCTGCTGACCTTGTGGTGCAAGGCAATGCTGTCGACAGTATCTCCGCCTATAACCGTAAGACAGGGCATCAGCAGTGGGTGCTAACCTTCAAAGATGGTGTTGAAGGCGGAGCCACTCTCGATGAAAATCGTCTTTATTTTGGTTCAAACAATGGAAACTTCTACTGTGTGGATGTTTTATCTGGGAGAATTCTCTGGCAGTTTGAACTTAACTCCGAGTCTCTCACTCGCCCCACAGTCCAAGGCCCAGCGGTGTACCATGTGACCGGTAATAACACTCTCTACGCTTTAAATAAAAAAACCGGGGAAACCATTTGGGTAAAAACGAATTCCGCCAAATCCAATATGACCGTGCGTGGTCAAACCCAACCCGTTTACGACAAAGGTCTTCTCTACGTTGGCTTTAGTGACGGAAACTTCGCAGCCTTCAACGCTCAAAACGGACGCCAACTCTGGAGCAAAAGAATTGGGGATGATAAAAAATTTAACGATGTCGATGCCAAGGCGGTCCTTGCAGGGGACTGTCTTCTGGTTTCAAGTTATGCCAATGCCCTTTACTGCCTAGACCCTAATAACGGAACCATTAGTTGGCGCCATGAAGAGGGAGGCTATTTCCCAGTCACTGTTGATGGAGACCGAATTTTCTATCCCACAGTTTCAGGAGAGATTCATTTACTTGATGTGGGTTCAGGAAAACTTTTAAAGAAGGTTATTAACATTAAGGGTCTTCCTACTGAGGTCGTAAGCTTTGATAACTATATCGCTTACGGGGAAAGTCAGGGGGCCATCGTTGTGCGTGATAAATCCACACTTTCAAAAGTGGCCGACTATCAAACAGGGCTTGGTATTTTTGCTAAACCGACCATTGAACCTGAAACCGGCCATGTTTTTGTCATGAGTAACGATGCGAACCTTTACCGTTTGGATTTTACAGACAAGGTTTCAAATGCCTTTCTATGGAGTCGAAAAAACTAATGAAATTTAAGTCTTCACTCAAATTTATTTTATGGTCCTGCACTCTGATTATTGTGGCTTGTTCAACCGGGCATTGCCGAAGAGGGGAGAAGGACGTTTTAAAGCCTCTTGATCCAAAACCTCCCACCGGATACGAAGAAGAAGACCTCGGCAGTATTTTTGTGGGAAAATCCGATGGCAGCCTTCAGTGTGGAATGCGTGAAGGGATCCCACTTAAAGAGATGGCCAAAAACGATCTCCCCGACGTAAAGATTCTCTCCTCAGAGAAAAAAAACGATGGCCTAATGAGGATTCAATCCTGTGGGGCTGCAACAGGTATGCTTAATGTCTACGAGATCAAACACCAAGATCTGATGAAAGCTCAAAGAAACGGCTTCACCGTCATTAAAAAGAAAGAAAAATAAGTTTTTAGAAGGCCAGAGACGCCTTTCAAGAAAATCAGTGTGTCCAAATCCTTAAAAAGGCTCGACCTCTATCCAGCATAGACTGTTCTTTGCTTTTAAGCCAATGATAGAATTTTCTTTATGGGGCGATTAGAAAACTTTATTCCAAAACTCGTAAAAAATACCAAAATCACCGGAGGCGGCGGAGTTTCCATTCTGCAAATTCCAGGTGAGGATTCCATTCCTGTGGAAGACGAAGTGACCCCCTTCATCAAGCAGATCAATGGTCATATGTCCTTGCGAGAGATTTTTCTCTTTCTTAATGAAAAAGGTATGACCTTCAGTATTGACAAGTCGCTCACCATGCTTCGCCATTTAGCAAGCCTTAAAATCTTGATGAATTCCGAGGACTTTTACGAAATTCTTAATGGATCTGTGGCGGGAAGAGTGCATCACCCGCAATCCAGCCGTTGGGATGAGAGTTATTTTTCCAATGAGCGTCTCATCGCTCTTATTCAAAAAACCACCCTGTTTTTAAAGTGTGATCGCTCGGTCGCTCAAAACATCGTGGACGTTTCGGAATTGATCCATGTGGAAGAGGGTGAAAAACTAATCAAAGAAGGTACTAAAAGTGAGGACTTTTTTGTTCTCCTTTCAGGGGAAGTGGGTGTTTTTAAAGATAAAGACTTTTTAGCCAGTCTTTCTCCCTTAGCTGTCTTCGGGGAGAGTGCCGCGATTTTCAACAAGGTTCGCAATGCCGATGTTTTAGCGAGCGAGCCCTCATGGCTTTTAAAAATTAAAGCCCCAAAGATCGTGGATACATCGAGCCCTGAGTCTTTTGAAGCTTTCAAAGGACTTAAGTCTCGTCTTATTCTTAACCAGACTCTTGCTGCCAATCCACTTTTTCGAAGTCTCCCCACGGATGTTATGCAGTTTTTTATTTCCAAATGTCGCATTGAAAAGTACGGACGTGAACAGCTTGTAATTGAGCAAGGCGAGCGCAGTGGTGACTTTTACTTTGTCTTGCAAGGTTCTGTTTCCATTATTAAAGACTCAATGCCTGTGACAAGTCTCGGTGAGGGCAATCATTTTGGTGAAGTGGCGGCCATGTTCAATCAGCCTCGCACAGCCAGTGTTCTCACAGAGACAGCCTGCACTTTTTTGGTCCTCAATCAAAAAGCCCTTTTTGAAGTTCTCGCTAGCCACTTTCGCTTGGCTATTGATATTGAAAAAACAGCCAGGAGGCGACGCAACTCAAAAGGGAATCTTCTACAGATCTTCGAAGAGGACTACGAGCCTGAGGAGACAACAGTGGTTTCGGCCGAAGAGCTGAGCCAATCCAATATCGCCGTCGATGAGGATTTCTTAGAGGCCTCTCAGAGCAATTTTGAGCTCGAACTGGTGGATTTCTCTAAAGAAGGCCATGACGACCCTCCCACTGATGAAGACGCTTCATAGCAAGGCCCTCTAGCCACCCTTTTGCAGCAGTGATAAGCTCTTATCCATTATAGAAATGTGAGGTTATCTATGGCAGGAATTAATTTTAATAAGCAGGTGGAAGAGAACTTTCAAGCCGCGAGTCAATATTTAGATTTGAGCGAAGACTTACTCAATCAAATCAAAGAAAATAACACCATTGTTCATTTTAAATTTCCCATCAGAAGGGATGACGGGCGCATTGAAGTGATTGAGGCCTGGAGAGCCCAGCACTCCCACCATCGTAAACCCTGTAAGGGAGGAATCCGCTTTGCTGAGATCGCCAATGAAGATGAGGTTAAAGCTCTAGCAGCACTGATGACCTACAAATGTGCCATCGTTGAGGTTCCCTTCGGAGGAGCCAAGGGTGCGGTTAAAATAGACTCTAAAAAATATTCCATGGCTGAAAGAGAGAGAATCTGCCGACGCCTGACCTTTGAACTTCACAATAAAAACTTTATTGGTCCTGGTATTGATGTTCCTGCTCCTGACTATGGCTCAGGAGAGCAAGAAATGGCCTGGATCTCTGATACTTATAGTTCTCTTACCCATGAACTCAATGCCCCGGCCTGTGTGACAGGAAAACCGGTTGCTATGGGTGGAGTCAGAGGCCGAACGGAAGCCACGGGAATGGGTGTGGCATTTGGATTAAGGGAGATTTGTAAAAATCAAAAACTCATGGACCAGGTGAGTCTCTCTGCTGACATCAATGGGAAAAGGGTCGCTATTCAAGGCTTTGGTAATGTGGGTTACCACACCGCTCGCTACCTTTCCGAAATGGGAGCCAAGGTGACTCATGTGTCTGAGTTTGAGGGCATGATCTCAAACCCTGAAGGACTCGATATAAAAGAGCTCAACGAATTCCGTAGTAAAAACGGAAGCTTTGCAAAATTCTCTAAAGGCGAGTTCACAGAAAAAAGAGACGATGTCTTTGGGGTGGACTGTGACATTCTTGTACCGGCCGCTTTAGAAAACCAAATTCGTGAAGACAACTACGACCAAATCAAAGCGGGAATCATTGGCGAGGCCGCCAATGGTCCAGTGACTTCAGAGGCCAGCAAAAAGCTTTTTGAAAAAGGCAAAGTCATTGTGCCCGACATATACCTCAATGCCGGTGGTGTGACGGTTTCCTATTTCGAGTGGGTTAAAAACCTAAGTCACATTCGCTTTGGAAGAATTGATAAACGCTTTGATGCTGGGCAGTTTCAAGATATGGCCTCGCTGTTGTCGGAAGTGACTGAAAAAGACATCAGCAAAAACCTCGTGGATAAATTCCAGCGCCAAGGTGATGAAGCTCAACTTGTGGCCTCAGGTCTTGAGGAAACAATGATTGAGGCCCTTCGCCAGATCATAGAAGTGATGGAAGAGCACGATTACAAAATGGATTTACGCACAGCTACCTTTGTCTTAGCTATAACAAAAGTGGCTAAATCCTATGAACTCGCTGGGATTTTTCCAGGCTAAACTAGGCTGACTTGAGTCTAAAATCTGTCGTCTTGATTCTAAAATATGTCGTCTTGAGCGAAGCGAAAGACCTTAGATCCTTCGCTTCGCTCAGGACGACAAGTTTCGCTCAGGATGACAAGTTTCGCTCAGGATGACCGGCTACTCAGGGAGCCCCTAGAGAGGGCTACTGACGCAGTCTCAGACCGAGCATTTCTATAAACATGCTCAATCCATGGGTCACGAGTCGAACTTGTGAGCTCGTGGTTTCAGTCTTTCTTAATTGCACGGGAAGTTTGAAAATTTTAAGCTTTCGTTTCTTTGCTTTAAGTAAAAGCTCTAAATCAAATGAAAAGCCATTGTGGTGAACTTGGGTGAAAAGGCTTTTGGCGATCTCTTTTTTAAAAGCTTTAAGTCCACACTGGGTATCTCCATAGAGGGAACCAAACAAAAGTCTTACAAAAACTATGTAGGTGTAGCTAGCCCATTTTCTTCTTATGGAAATTTTTTGAAAATAGACCGAGTCTTTCTGTATCCGATCACCAATAACAATATCGGCTCCCTGCTGTAGCTTCTCAACCATCTCGTTTAAGTTTTTAATTTCAAAGGGTAAATCAATATCAGTGAATAAAATAAAATCCCCGCAGGCTTCTATCACCCCTCTCTTAACAGCGCCCCCTTTTCCTTGATGTTGATTAAGGGAGACGAGTTTAAAAAGTCTTGATTCTTTTTGAAGAGTCTTGAGGTGTTCGATTTCTTCCTGGCCGTCGGAGATCACAAGAAACTCCCAGTGGTAATCCTGATTCTTTTGAATCTCTTCGATGATGGGAAGGCTTTGCTCTAAAAGAGATGCGCCAAAGTAGCAAGGTAGAACAATACTAATTTTCAGGTGCTGTTTTTGAGAAGACATCTGATTATTGAATAATTCTCCTAATTTACAATTTTTCGTTCAGGAAGAAGTTCACCCGCGTTTACTTTCACTTCTAATTTTTTCTGCAGTCCCACTGGACAATGCCAGAACGGGGAGTGGGCACAAAAGAAATTCATACTGCGATTAAAGTCCAGAGTGATCTCTTGATTCTGATGAATTCCAGCGGGAGTTTCAATCACAAGCTCACGACCTCCAGCATAAGTCTCAACCCCAGCGCCTTCATCAGAGAACACAAGGGCAATATAAGTGATCTTTTCTCCCTTTTTTTGCCAATTGTAAGCGGGTAGGAAAAAATCTTTACCAAAGAGATGAAAGCTCACATTTCCCACTTGATTCACTTTCGTCGCGTCACCTTGAACGGTTTTATAACTTACGAAACGGGGAGGGTGAATTTTGAGTGAGCCCTTTACCACGGCCTGTGGATTAAAATCATAAAAACGAAAACCTGAAAATCTTTTGATTTGATCGGGATCATAAAGATAGGTCCACATTTTTTGGGAACGCTTACCGAAAACAACCTCGGCGATCGCGCCGTTGGGAAGGGTGATTTTCTTTCGCCTTTTGTCTGGCTTGTCCACTAAATATCCAAGGGTTTTACCTCGCTTTTTGACTCGAATCTTTTTCCCTAAGTGCTCAGCATGAATGTAGAATTTGTCTGGTTTTTTCTTCACCCACTTGGTGTTGCCTCGGCTATCGGCGAGTATAAGGTAAAGCGATTCTCCTTTACCGGTTTGACTGAGAGCGTAGGCATTTAAAAAAGAAGTGGGTGAGGAGAGGGCCCGTTTGTAGTTCTCCTTTTTCCAGTCCTGCCAGTCGCTTTTATTAAAGGATTCCGCCCACGCAAAGCTCAGTATTAAAGAAAGAATCAAAGTCATTTTCACCCCTTAAAAAAGCTCTCTTTGTGGGTTTTCCCAAGGCCGAGCTTGCAGGCCCATCTTCCTTTATGCATGATAGAAGATCAACAGTCATAAAACAATGTTTGAGGGACTCTAATGAGACGTGAGCAAGAATGGATCCTAGGAGAGCTTGAAAAGACTTTAAAAGAATTACTTTCAACTTCTTCAGGCAGAAGAAGCTTTTTAAAAGCCATGCCTTTGCTATTAGCGGCTTGCTCAACTGGCCCAAAGACTCGCTACCGTGAAGGTGATAACACTGGGCAGGCCACCAATCTCTCGGTAGCCGATGAACGTCGCATGACCGCCGAAGTTCTTCCACAAATGAAAAAGGACTACCCCCCTTTAAGAGACCCTCAAATGCAAAGCTACATTCGTGGTCTTGGTAACAAGATTGTTCGCTCCAATAACCTTAGCGGAAATCCCTACAGATACAATTTCACCGTGGTGGATGTAAATTACGTCAACGCTTTTGCTTTGCCGGCAGGAACCGTTTTTGTAACCACCCCACTCATCGCTATGGCTGACTCAGAAGCGGAACTTGCCGGAGTCATAGGACATGAAGTGGGCCATATCAAAGCTCGTCATTCAGCCGAACGCATTTATGCTGCAGAAAAATCTCAAAAAAAGAGTTGGCTTTACGCTCTTGGCGGAGGTCTTGCAGGGGCCGCCCTTGGATTTGGAGTTGGAAAACTGGTTTGTCCCCCTCGTGATAAGGAGTGCCTCGCACGGGCAGCCACCTACGGAGGGGCTGCTGGAGTCGGGGGTGGACTTTTGATTCAAAAATACGGCTTTATGGCCAATTCTAGAGAGGATGAGATGGAGGCCGACCGCATCGGTTTTATCACATCCACAAAAGCGGGCTACGATAAAAATCATGTGGGACGCTTTTACTCAAAGCTCCTAGAAATGGAAAGGCAGAGAAAAAACGGGGGTGGGATTCTCGCTTCATTTGCTGACGCACTAAGCACTCATCCTCCCAGCCAGGATCGTGTGGTGCAAATGAGGCAAATGGCGCGTCAAACACCTTTGGGACAGGGACAAGTGACTTCAAGCGCCTTTTCTAAGGTCCAGCAAAAAGCTAAAACCATTGCCAGACGCAAAGGGGCAAAAGTTTAGGGAAAGGGACGAGCCGTTTTCCTTCTTAGGCCCTTTTATCTTAAAAGAAAGGCCCAATATGAATTTGGAAAAGGCATTAAGAGTGGTTCCTAACTTCCCGAAACAAGGGGTGGATTTTCTTGATATCTCACCGATCATCGAAGACCCCAAAAACTTTGATTTTCTCATCAAAAGTTTAAGCGAAGTGGCGAATAAATATGAGTTTAATAAAATTGTGGCCATCGAATCCCGAGGTTTTATTTTAGGAAGTGCGCTGGCGCAAGCCATGGGAAAAGGTATGGTCATGGTGAGAAAAAAAGGCAAGCTTCCCGGTAAAACTGTGAGCCACACCTACGACCTCGAGTACGGTACTGACACCATTGAAATGCTCCCCTCTTCTCTTGAAAAAGAGGAAAAGGTTTTGCTTCTCGATGATGTTCTGGCCACCGGAGGAACAGCTCAAGCTGCTGAAAAACTTATTGCTGAATTGGGTGCAAAGGTGAGTGCCAACTTATTTTTTATTGAATTGGATTTTTTAAAAGGGCGCGAGAAGCTCTCTGCCCCCGTGGAAGCTCTTGTTCATCGTGGGTAAAGTGGAATTTTTAACACTGCTGTGTCCGGTGGATTTTCCGCCACTGGCCATAAACATGTCGTCTTGAGCGAAGCGAAAGACCTAAGATCCTTCGCTACGCTCAGGATGACATTGGTGTTCAGGAGGACACTGGACAATCGGACGAACAGCAGTAATTTCAAAACAAAAAGGTTATTAATTATGTTGCATATTTTAGTGGGTACAAATCGCGAGGGTTCAAGATCAGCCGAGGTGGCCGAGTTTATTAAGCCTTTTTACGAAAAAGAAGGCATGGAAACCAGGATCATGAACATCAAGGACGTGGGACTTGGAGAACTTAATCGAGAAAGCTATGGGGATGAAAAGCCCAAAGCCTTAACGGACGCAGTGGACGAACTTTTAGAAACAGACGGCCTTGTTGTTATAGTCCCTGAGTACAACGGCTCGATGCCAGGGGCTCTGAAGTACTTCATTGATCATTGGCGCTATCCTGAATCTTTTGAACACCGCCCTGTGGCCTTTATCGGTCTTGGAGGTCGTTTTGGTGGACTCAGGCCCGTTGAACACCTCCAGCAGGTGTTTGGCTATCGTAACTCTTTTATTTATCCTGACCGAGTGTTTTTACACAACGTCTGGGGCCTGATCAAAGACGCCACTATAGAGGATGACCTGATTTGTAAGCTTCTAAAGAGCCAAGCCCAAGGCTTTTGTCGGTTTATCAAGGCCCTAAAGTCTGAAAAGCTCCATGGGGGGGATTACAAACCCAAAAATTAAGTTAGACTAAGGAGTATGAAGAAAATCCTGTTTATACTCCTACCCCTAGTCGTTGCAAGCTGTGCTCATAACAAAGAAACTGAAGCAGAGCGTGCGGAAGTGAATGAAAAATACCCTGTGGTTTCCATAGAAACATCCGGTGACCTTTATTTCGAAGAAGGTGGCTCCAATATCCAAATGGATCTCTTTGGTAACTGTGCTCCTGGGCAAAAGGTCATCTACGTTCAAGTGGACCAAAAAAAACAAGCCACAAATTGTAAAAAAGGTCGTTATCGCTACTCGATGAATCTGCCTAAAAGCTTCTTTGATTCTGGAAGAGACGGACGAACGCCTTCTTCAAAATATGTGATGAAAGAGGTTATGGCCTATCACCATGGGCATAAGAAGTTAAAAGCCACCTCCTATATCCTTATTGATAGAAAGCGTAGAGAAGTGAAATCTGTGATTAACAAACAAGTGAAATTCGAAAAAATCCCAACGGGTGAGTACGAGCCTATCACGCAGTACAACGCTTTTGGTGGTTGCTCAACGGGTTCCATTTTAAAACTTGATATCACAGCTCCCGATCGTTTTGGGCATGAGCGCTCAAAGTATGACGAGAAGAAAATCTGTGAAAAGGCCGGTGGCTACTACTTCTTAAGCCAAGTCCATGGTTTCCCCAAAAAAGGAACCAAGGTGTATATCTACGAAGATAAAAAAGTGAAGAGCAAAAGAACACCTGCCAGCAGTGGTAAGTCGACTCCTCGCTACAAAAATCTTTTCAAGTGGGCATTGCCAGTTAACTAATCTAGATTTTAAATAAGTAAAATTTTGAAGCCTCTCTTTTTTTGGAGAGGCTTTTTTTTGCTATTTAAACCTTTCATATTGTCGTTTTAAGCGTAGCTTGTCGTCTTGTCGCCCTGAGTACAGCTTGTCGTCCTGAGCGCAGCGAAGGACCTTTTCCGAGGACCATGGTTGATAATGCGAACTTAGTGGTGGAAGATTCTTCGCTACGCTCAGAATGACAAGCTGCGCTCAGAATGACAAGCTGCGCTCAGAATGACAAGCTGCGCTCAGAATGACAGTAGGCTCGAGCACTTTCTTCCTGAGCGCACCAGAGTCTTAACTCAAAAAATATCTAACCATTATTGTTTTTTTAAAGATTTAATTCTTTCGTTAGTACCTGGGTGGGTGGAGATCCATGAAGGTATTTCCAGTTTCTTTTTCTTTTTACGCTCGTCTTCCATTTTCTCAAGCGCTCGTCCCAGCAGTAGGGGCTCTAATCCTCGAGCTTTAAGCTCTTTAGCCGCAAATTCGTCGGCCTCTCTTTCCATATCGCGACTGTAGGAGGATGATAGAAGGACCAGGGACAAGGTGCTCCAGTCGCCAAGCCCCACCACAAAAGATAAAAAGAAATAAAGCCCGGCTTGTTGCACGGCCGCTTTTAGTCCATGTTTGTGAACCACATGCCCCATTTCGTGTAGAAGAACGGCCTGAATCTCTCCAGGATTTTCTTTAAGGAGCTCGTAAAGACTGTCGGTGAAATAGATTCGACCCGCTGGCAGAGCGAAAGCGTTGGGTCCCATTTTTTCAGTGGCCGCCATTTTTAACTCAAAATCAATGGACTCGTAGTTAGCAGTCAGGTCCTCAAATAGCTTTTTCATCCTCTCTTTTTCAGAAGGCTTTAATTGGGTTTTCTGCAGAAAGTCCTCTCGCTCAAGAAGAGTTAAAGTGGAATCTTGCATATATTCCGAGACTTTACCAGGCAACCTTTGAGCCATTTGTTCAGCCATGACAGGCAGCAAAGATTGGTAAACAAGATAACAAACCACTGCACTAAAACAGAGAGCGGGAACAATAAAAGCCCAGCGATCCTCAATAGCATGGAGGAGTTTCTTCCAATTTTCGTGGGGATGAATCTTTAAAACTTTGTCGTACTCTTTGGTTTCAAAAAGAGCTTGATCAAAAAAGCGTAAGGTTTGAGGAAGATTAGCAATTCTTCCTTCAACTTGGACCTCAGACTTAGGGTAGGAAAGGGTTGCTTCTCCCTCACGGTGAACCTCGATGACGTCCCCTTGAACCCAGAGAGTGGCCTTGTGTCTTTTTGAAGTTTTGCCGTCGTAAAAGTAACCTTTTATTTTCATCAGAACCCGATATCAAAATCCCAAAAGTCCAAAGCGGCATCGGCCGCACTGCCGTCGCCTTTTCGGGCTTCCTGAATGAACTCATCAAAGTGCTTAGAATCATCGGCAATCAACTGGATATTATTGCATTTATAAAGATGAAGGCGAATGAGAGCCCAGGGGGTCAGTAGGCCAAGGCTAAAAATAATGGCCAAAGCATTGGTAAAGAGTATTTTAAAATACTCCTGTGTCTCAAGCCTGGCACGAAAGTCAATGCCTTCAAGGGAGCTGCTATTGACCACTAGGTTTATGATTTTCGTCTTGTGAAATGCGGTGATATAAACAATTCCAGCACCTAAAAACACATAAGTAAGGGCCATGCCCACAAAAGGAGTGGCCTCTTTACTGATATTTCCTGTTAACAAATAGGCCGCACCTCCCACAATCAGGGCAAGACAAACAACGATGAGGAGGTAGATAAGGCCCATCATAAAGAAAATGGTGAAAAAGTCCGTGCCTGTCGCATTGAACCTGAACTTTTTCTGCCCGTAATAACTATTGGATATTGTAAAGTGTTTGTGGCGACAGTAGGCCCAAGCCCAAGCTAGACCCAGACTACAAAGTGTGATTAATCCGGCGATAGAATAGTTTTTATAACTCGCTTTAAGGTCTCTTGTGAAATCAAAGCGCACATTCTTATAAGTGGTATTGGTGAGATTGAAAATAGAACCTTTAACAATGATCCACGGAAACAGCACAATAAAACAGACAATAGCAAAAAGACCGATGGAGTAGTGCAAAAGAGGGCCATAAAGGTAACATAAGAAAAAGAAGCCAAGAATCAGGCGGCCTACAAGAATCTTTTTTGGATCAGCGGTATAATCAAATCGCCCTTCATTTATCAGAGTGTTGCCATAAAGGTATTTCCTATTTCTAACTTTAGCCCAGGCTGAGTAAATTCCTAGGGTCACAATTGTGAGTAGAGTATTTACAATCCATATTTTAAAATACTCATTGGCGTTGCCTTCAAAACGCACCTTAAAATTTTCCCGCATGCCCTTAGCCCTCCGCGCCCAAAGCCATCTTGAGCGTAGTTCATAGTCATTCAGAGCCCAGCAATGTCATCCAGAGCCCAGCAATGTCATCCTGAGCGTAGCGAAGGATCTTAGGTCTTTCGCTTCGCTCAAGACGACACAACTCCACTCGAGACGACAGGCCTTTCCTCAAAACACCACGTCTTCGTTCAACTCAAATTTTGCATGTAAGACCACTTTACTCAACGGGCTTTTGCCAGTCGGTCCCATTTTTTTAGATTTGAACGCATTTTTTTAAAATTTTGAGCAATTCTCAAGGCTTTTAATCGGTGTAGAACCTCGATCTATGGAATGGATTCGCTTGGTTCTTGATATTTTAATACTAGGGGTTTGGCTTCTTTATGCCCAGCTCTTTTATAAGAGCTGGAAAAGTAGTCGCACGCCACGCCTTCTAATTGGTGTGAGTAGTGACAGTAAAGGAGAAGATGTCGTCTACCTAACCAATTTGAGTGAAAAGACCATCCACGTCGACGAGATTCAGGTGCGTGATAGCAAAAACTCCTGCACAAATATCACAGCCCTTAAAAATGAATTAGAAAATCGGGAGAAAAGTGAGTCTCTAATGGAAAACTCCTACCAAGGACCTTTAGCTCCTGGCAGCCTCCGTGAGATTCGAGGCGTAGGTCCGTTCATTGATCGCTTCAGTGAAAATCAAGGCGAGATTACACTGTGTGCCCTCGGAGTATATTCCGAGGAATTCAGGCATGTGGGTTTTAAACGGAAACTCTCCTATGAAAAAAAAGAGGGCAAGATTCGTCTACAAGCAAAAAATCCCACTCAAACCATTGAAGCTCAGTTTAAATCTGGAATCTGGGAGTCGAAACTTTAGAAGGGTATAGGCGCAATACTAAGAAACCACACCCCTAAAAAAATCACTGAAAATATAATAATTAATCAGATGTTGATCCTGTTGCGCGGAGTGTTGAGGTTGGAGCCGTTTCTCTGCCGGGTTTACTTAATTTTGTCTGTAAACGAAGGCTATGCATTAAAGTTTGAAAAAAGAGGTAAGGGTTTTTGAACTCAAATGATGTGTTCTTTTTTTTGTAAGACCAGAAGTAAAAATCTTCTTGTTTTCGATAATATCCAAGCCATAGAATTAAAGTTCACTGATTGATAAACTCAAACTATAGTAAGATCAAATGTTTAAATACTAGATCTAAAGATCTTCGAGAGGTGATTTTGTTTGATTTTTTAAAAAAACGATCTTCAGATATCACTCCTTGCAGCCGCCTATGGAATCAAATTTATATTAAATCTGGAAGTCGTTCCATCAGCAATTGTTGTTTTAGACCAGAAATAGAGGTTTCTCTGGATACCATTAACGAAATGGGTCCTAATATTTTTAGTTTTCATCCAAAATCTGTTGCTGATAGAAAGCATTTTTTATCCAAAACCGATCTTCCTTCGGACTGCTCTACTTGTAAAATAAATTGGAATTCAAGTAAGAAGGTCATCCATAATGAATGGAGAAATCAGACCTTCTCCAAGAAGCAATTAAAAAGCTTAGAAAAAAAAGATTTGCTCAACTATTTTGAATTTCATGTTGGTAGAACATGCAACCTCTCTTGTATTTATTGCAGTCCAACCCACAGCACAAAATGGCAAAAACTTTTAGGTCAAAAAATTGAAGACACCAGTGAATGGGATCAAGCAATCATTAAAAATTTTTATTTATATTTAGAGAATCGTTTAAAACATTCTACTCCAGAACCAATCCTCTTCAGTTTCGGTGGCGGGGAACCGTTCTTAAATGACAGCTTTTTTGAAATGATCGACAGAATAATTTTCATATACCGAAAGCACAACATGTTGGAAATCGAAAATAGAGTTCAAGTTATAAGCAATTTGAGCCTGCCAGAGAAAAAAATTGAACCTTTCATAAAAATTGCTCAGAAACATCCTAATTGGCACTGGATTGTCACTGGGAGTCTCGATGCTGTCAGCAGTGTTGGTGAGGGAATTCGACCAGGGCTTAGTGTTAAAAAGTTCCAAGATAATTTGCATCGACTGGCTTCGAGTCCTCCCGTTAAGACCTGGGTTCTTCCCTCGATAACTTCAATAAGTTTACCGGAGACTCCTGAACTACTTCGTTGGTCTCTAGATTTTATAGACGAACATAAACTTGAGGGCGAAGATTTCTCTTATTGTGCCAATTTGGTGACCACGCCACAGGAATTACACATTTCTACTCTTCCTCAACATTTTAAATCTGTTCTGGATGAATGCATAGACACCATAAAAGGAACATCTTTAGAGAGAGATTCTTATTTTTTCGAAAGCTTGTATCCAATTATTGGGACTCGGCGATCTCCAGAAGACCTAACTCGAGTCACTAGATTCTTCAGGCATATGAGCCTAAAACAAAACAAAGACTATTTTGAACTCTTTCCTATACTCGATACAATACTGGACCCCAGACAATAAGTGGCATCTAACACCCATGAACACTTCGACTATGAAAAGTAGTAGCTATACCAATAAGGGTTTTGTCACAACGTAGTTCAGGACTGCATGGGCGCAAAGCTAAGAAACCACACCCCAAGAACAATCACTGAGAATATAAAAATTAGACCTAGGGGACTCATTTTGGTTTGGCTTCTTTTTGGATTCACATGGTGATTATCTTCATCAGGAATTTGTTGAGCTTGTTCTTGTCTTGGTTTGTCTGTGCTTGGCATTTTTCTATCTCCTCCTTAAATGGTAGGGGAGAAATGAAACATAAAATTCAATCTTTTACCTAAACTTTATGTACAAAATTACAAACTAAAATCATCGAGAGCAAAATAGGTGAAGATCACGTCAGCACCGGCTCGTTTAATGCTTAGAAGCATCTCTCCCACCGCTTTTTTCTCATCCAGCCAGCCTTTTTCACTAGCCGCTTTGATCATGGCGTACTCACCACTCACATTGTAAGCGGCAATGGGGAGTTGGGAATGATTTTTAAGGTCTGTGATTATATCTAAGTAGGGAAGAGCTGGCTTCACCATTAAAATGTCTGCGCCCTCTTGCTCATCAAGGCTGGCCTCCAGTAAGGCTTCTTTTTTACTGGCAGGATCCATTTGATAGGTTTTCTTGTCTCCTCCTCTAGGAGCTGAGTCGAGCGCCTCTCTAAAGGGACCATAAAAAGAAGAGGCGTATTTTGCTGTGTATGAAATGATTGAGGTATTGGTAAGCCCTACTTCATCAAGACCCTGTCTAATCTTAAGAACGCGGCCGTCCATCATGTCAGACGGAGCCACCACATCGGCTCCATTCATGGCGTGTAAGCAGGCCATTTTTTCTAGTATTTCAAGGGTTTCATCATTCAGGATTTCCCCCTCTTTTACCAACCCATCGTGACCGTCACTGGAGTAGGGATCAAGAGCCACATCAGAGATCAAAAGGAGCTCAGGGAATTGTTTTTTGACCTCTCTTAAAGCGCGGCAGAGCAGATTGTCTGGATTAAGTGACTCACTGGCCTTGGAATCCTTTAAAGAGTCCTCAATAGCTGGAAATAGGGCGATCGCTCCCACACCTTTTTTAAGAGCCTTTTCGCAAAGGGGGAGAAGCTCATCAACAGAGTGACGAAACTGTCCTGGCATGGCGCCAATTTCTTGCTTTTGTTTTTTACCATCGACAATAAAAACGGGATAAACGAAGTCTTTATGGCTCAGAGTGGTTTCTTTTCTCCAGTGTCTAAAGGTTTCGTTTTTACGGTTGCGCCGAGGTCTTTTTAATAAATTCACTTTTCAAGAGTCCTTTTCTGCAGGAGGAATTTTTTCCACCAATCCATGTTTTAATCGGCATTCTTTCAAATGTTTTTTACCCACATGACCAGCCGCTAAAACAGCTGAGAGCATCATCGATAAGTCATCGGCATAGCCTCCTGGCAGAAAGTCGGGGAGTGCGTCAACTGGAGTGAGCAAATAGACCAGAGCTCCGAGAATGACACTCTTATGGCGCCAGGAAACCTCAGGATCGTTGAGTGTTAAATAGGCGGCCTCAGCCATTGCCAGGACCTCTTTCCCAGCCCTTTGGGCATATTTTTTAATAATAGACCAGCGAAGGGATTCTTTTACACTCATTCGAGGTTCAAAAGTAGAGGAGAGCTTTGCTTGACTCAAGTATAAAGAGTAAACTATTCATAAGGACGCACCATGACAAGCACCACTATTCTGACTGTCTTACTTGTTTTCAGTTTCCTCATCGGTCGATTTCTTCGACGCTTTGAAACGCCCCACTTTGTCTTCTCAGGTGTGATTTATCTTATCATAGGTTTACTAGCCGGTTCTTATATGGGCCTTGGCTTACTTTCCGAACATCTGCTTTATCGCATGGACCCCCTCATTGATTTGCTCACAGGTTTTGCGGGTTTTCTTTTAGGGCTTCGAGTGAAGTTTCTTTTGCAAAACACTAAAACTTTTTCCAGTGGTGTGATCAACGGTCTTTTGGTTTTTGTAGCTATGTCCTTCACCCTTTACTTTCTCTCACCCTTGGCTGTGCAGTTTGAAAACATCGGCCTTGATATTGGTGATATGAATTTTTTCTCAGAAGAGCAGGCCGATCGCTTCTGGCTTTTTGGTTTTATCCAAGAGATCAATCGTCGTCAGTTTTGGTTCGCTCTGGGAGCCAGTGCCACCGCATGCTCAGCTTCACTTCTATCTTTAGGGATGATCTCTAAATTTAATAAATCACGCTCTGAAATCACTCGTGTGTTAAGTATTCTTGCACCCACCGGACAGGTCATTGCAGTCACTCTTCTAGGAATTGTTCTCGCTATGGCCAGTGGTGACACCACTGCCACCTCACTTCATATTTCAGTCACCGAATGGCTTCTTGCAACGATCACCTCAGGGCTTTTGTGTGGAATCCTTTTCTCCCTTTTTATCGGCAAACAGTCTGATGAAAAGCGTATTATGCTCGCCGCCCTCGGCGCGATTATTTTTGCCGCAGGTCTTGGAACCCTATTAAGTGTTTCCTCAATGTTTGTTTGCTTTCTAACGGGCCTTACAATCAGTTTATTTTCCACCTATTCCGATGTGTTAAAGGAGAACCTGGTAAGAATCGAGGAGCCCATTTTCGTCCTTCTGCTTATTTTTGGAGGAGCCACTTGGCAGCCTGAAATCAACCGCTCTTGGCTTCTGCCAGCGGCTTATTTCGTTGTGCGCGCTATATTTCTTTCTGGACTTACCCATAGAATCCACCGCGTGCTCGGGCGACGAAAACTCTCTCGTCTTGGACAGGGACTACTCGGACAAGACTTGATTGCTGTGGCCATAGCTTTAAGCTTAACCAAAGAATTTCCAGAGCTCGCCCAATTGTTTTTGACCACTATTTTGGGAAGTATCTTTTTAAACGACGCTGTGGCCAACTCACTGCTTAAAAAAGTAATATTGGATAATGAACAGGTCATAGAAGTAAAACCCATAGAAAAAGAAGGTGCATCGTGAAAATTGTGATTGTAGGAGCCGGCGATGTGGGAAGTTTCTTGGCCAAAGAGCTCTCCCAACGCTCTGAGGACGTAATTATCGTCGACACCAATGAACGCGCTCTGGAGAGAGTCGAAGAAAAAACAGATGTCATGACCTTTCGAGGCAATGGAACCTTTCGTAAAACTCTTAACGAAGTCGGCGTGGGTTCAGCGGATCTTGTCGTAGGTGTTACAAGCCACGATGACACCAATCTTGTTATCACCTCACTTGCCAATTCTCTAGGGGCAAAAAGAACGGTGGCTCGAGTCGACGCTCCAGAATTTTTTATGACCACAGGAGGAATCGAGAGGGGAGTGCTGGGTAGTTTTGCTATTGTGTGTGCCGCTCGTCTTGTGAGTGCCGAGCTTTTAAGACTTGTCAGGCAAACCGACCTTCCCTTTGTTGAGAACTTCTCATCAAATTCCATTTCCGTAGCCATGGTTGAAGTGACGGAAAACTGTCGTTACATAGAAAAATCAGGCTCTGATGTGGACCTTGGAAAAAGTGCTAAAGTCATTGGTGTGTTTCGTGACGGGGAGCTTCGGCGCTGTGCAGATCTTGCCCACCTTTATAATGGCGATAAAATTCTCTTTGCCTCAAAACTCGATAAACTACCCATTGCCATGAGACGCTTGGTGCAAATTCCCGGAAAAAAAGCGGTGATCATTGGCGGAGGGGATGTGGGCTACCAATTGGCTAAATCCTTACAAGAGGTTGAAAACAGGCTCACCCTTATTGATGTGGATCGAAGGCGCTGTGAGTTCTTGGCTGATAAACTGGATCACGCCACCATCGTTCACGGCGATGGTACAAGCCTTCCCCTTCTTCAGGATGAGCACGTAGAAATGGCCGACTACACCTTGGCTGTAACTAAAGCCGATGAAGTGAATTTGATGTCCTCGTTGGTGAGCCAGGAGATCGGAGTGAAAAACTCCTACACCCTTGTGCATAGGCCGGGATACGCCCATGTGTACGAACATTTAGGGGTTAAGGGAACGGCCAGTGCGCACGAGTTGATCTCAAAAGCCGTAAACAAATACTTTCCCAATCAAACTTTGCTCACCGATGCGCCCATTCCAGACACTGAGTATTTAGTTGGAGAGTTTCAGTTGCCCCAGGAAATCAAAAATTCGACTCTTAAAATAAGAGATCTCTCCATTCCACCAGGGTGTTACTTGGTGGGGATTTCTCGCAAAGAGGAATTTGCTTTTAGCGACGGGGACTCTGAAATTTATCCCGGTGACATTGTCATCATTGTGTTGAAAAGAAGTGAACTCAAGGGACTTGAGAATATGTTCCGTAAACTAAAGTAGGTCTTATTGCATAAAACGATCGTCGCCTACTATGTGGGGCAGCTTTTTATTGTACTTGCCTTTTTTATGATGGCACCCCTGGCTTTGGCCTATGTGGATAGCTCTCAAAAATCGCTACTGGCCTATTCTATCTCCAGCGGCCTTTCGATGGGCATTGGACTTTTTCTTCGATACGCCTGTCATCGCATGAAAGTAGACATTCGCATGGTCTCTCGCAAAGAAGCTTTTGGAATTGTGGCCATTGGATGGGTGGGCTCCGGTTTTATCGCGGGCCTTCCTTTCTATCTAGAAGGAAGTATTCTTTCGATCAGCTCCTCAACCTTTGAGGCCATTTCGGGTTTAACCACTACAGGTGCGACTGTAATCAGTGAGATAAACACTCTCTCTCGAGCCACTCATTTGTGGCGCGTTCTTTTGCATTGGATTGGCGGCATGGGGATTGTCGTTTTATTTGTGGCGATCTTTCCCCAGTTAGGACTTGGAGGAAAGCATCTTTTTAAAACAGAGGTAGCCGGACCCATTACCGAAGGTTTAAAACCTCGCATTAAACAAACCGCTTTGAGACTTTGGTATGTTTATATGCTCTTCACTGCCACCTGTACGGGTCTTTTGTTTTTATCAGGCTTAAGCCTTTTTGATGCGATCTGCCACGCTTTCTCAACCCTGTCGACAGGAGGATTTTCTACTAAGGCTGCAAGCCTTGGAGCTTTTGATAATCCATTTGCGGAATGGGTAGTGATCTTCTTTATGCTCGCTGGAGGGATCAACTTTGGCCTGTACTACGGCCTTTTTCGTGGCCAGTTTAATAGACTTTTTACAAGTGCTGAGGTTCGATTTTTTGTGGCTCTTAATCTCGTCGTCGCGGTCATTATCTTTTTTGCGACCACTAGTCTTAACAGTGGCAACTGGCACGAAGAATTTCGAGACGCCCTTTTCCAAACTGTCGCTGTGACAACCACCACAGGGCTTATGACGGCTGACTTTGATATCTATCCCTTAGTGAGCAAATACCTTCTCTTTATATGTATGTTCATTGGCGGCTGTGCGGGCTCAACGGCGGGCGGGCTTAAAGTTTCAAGGGTTCTCATTGTGTTTAAACGCTGTATCCAGGAGTTAAGACTCACTCTGCATCCCCAAGAGGTCGTTAGCACCAAGCTTGGCAAGCAAACCGTTTCAAGACGAGTTCTCTCCTCTGTTTTTATTTTCTTTTGTTCTTATTTTCTTCTCTACGCCTTTGGAGTTTTTCTCATGTTCGTTCTCGGTATGGACTGGGTGGGGGCTGCCTCCAGTGTGGTGGCATGTCTTTCCAGTGTGGGTCCAGGTTTTGGCTCAGTGGGTCCGACTCAGAATTATGAGTTCATCCATCCTCTTGGAAAGTTTATCCTGTGTTTTTATATGATCGCCGGACGTTTGGAGATCTTTGTTTTACTGACTCTGTTCACCCCCTCGTTCTGGAGAAAAGGATAGATGAGAAAGATATTTATACTCTTTATTCTCTTTTCAATCTGCATTGCCCTAAAGCAATTTGGGATTCTGAGTGATTCGCATAGCTCCGTTCTCCTAGCCATTGGCTTAGTGATTCTCTCAGCTTACACTCTTTCCGAGGTAGGCTCTTCTTTAAAACTGCCTCGTGTGACCGGTTATATTTTAACGGGATTGCTGCTCGGGCCCTATGCTCTAAAAATTCTTTCAACCAATGTGGTCAAAGAAATTGAGATGTTCAATACTCTTGCTATTGGACTTATTGCGATCACAGCAGGTCTTGAGCTTCACTTTAGTTCCCTTAAAAAAGTCATAGCCCCGATACTATCGACCACGGCCCTTAAGGTGATCCTTCTGGGCGTTACTTTTGTTGGCGGCACCTATATTGCGAATCAATATGTCTATGATTTCAACCTTGGAATGGGGCTTCCCCTTATTTCTCTGGCTCTCATATTCGCGGCTCTTTCTGTAGGAACTTCTCCCGCAATTTCCATCGCTGTCATCTCAGAAATGAAGGCCAAGAGTCGTATGAGCCAAATGGTCATCGGTTCAGCCATCGTAAAAGATGTTGTGATGGTCATCACTCTTGCTGTCGCTCTTTCCTTTGCCAAATCGGTTGCAAGTGGTGGTGGCGATATGGCCGGAAGCTTTATCCATCTTATGGAAGAGTTGGGACTGTCACTGGTAGCAGGGGTCATTTTAGGGACGATATTTCTTCTCTATATCCGCTTTATTAGACAAGAAATGTTTTTATTTATCGCTGCCATGATCCTGGGAACCGCCGAGATCAGTGAAGCTATTCATCTTGAATTACTGTTAGTTTTTATTGTGGCTGGTATTTTAGTCCGAAACTTTTCAAAAGACTCCCACTTTCTCCATGAATCTTTAGAGAAGGTATCATTACCAGTCTTTGTGGTCTTTTTCACCAACGTTGGTGCAGGCCTTAATTTAGAAACAACCTGGCAATTTCTCCCAGTAGCAGGCATTTATTTTGGTGCAAGAGCCATCTCCTTTCTTCTAGGCTCGTGGACGGCTGGTAGTTTACACGGGGAGAGCTCAGGGATTAAGAAAAAAATCTGGCTCGGCTATCTACCACAAGCCGGAGTCACACTGGGACTCATCCAAATTGCAAGCCGAGACTTCCCTGAACAGGGCGAGCTTATCACCAATATCGGAATTGGGTTAGTCACAATAAATCTTCTCATTGGACCTATTTTTCTCCGAATGGTTTTAAAAGGGGAAGAACCCAAACAAGAAGAGTCTCCAGAGGAGGACAGTATGTCCGTAGAGCCAACCAAAGAGGTGAATGAAGACAATGTCGAGTCTGAAGCACCGAAAGCTTATGAAGAAGAGTTTCAACTAATGCTTCACTCGAAAACAGAAGTTTTCGAAGATGAATTTTTGGAAAAACATTTTCATGAGTTGGCGGGCAAATACTTTGAGATTTTTCGTAAACATCAAATTCTCCCACAAAAAAACATTCTAAAAACTTTTGTGAATGACCTGGATCAGATGAGTAACCTCAGTGAGAGGGAAATTGTCGCAAAAATTGACGATCATTTCCGTCGTATGGGAGCTAAGGGACGAGATATCTACAATGCCATGAGCGAGTTGCAAAAAGAAATCGACTCGGTTCTGGTCTTAAAAAGTCGACCCATGCCTAAATCAGCCATCTATATACAAAAAGGCGATGGTTATTGGGTACGACTAAAAAAGATTTTTTCCCGTCCTCTTTATTGGTTCAACAAGAATCCCGAAAGAGATATTCCGCTAAGAAAACTGACAAAATACAATCTTGAGCCACTGATTGGCTCCTTCACGGTGCAATTGATCAATTCCTGGTATCACCTTCTTGGAAAACATATCGAGATTTTTCAGCGCTCCCTTGAAACTCAAAACTTTGAAAATCATGAGATCGTAGCTAAAATTAAAAAAGAAAACGAGTTTTGGTTGAGAGCCATTCAATCCGACTTCAATAAGGAGTTTGGAAGACAAGCGACAAGCTGGGCCTCTCAGCTCGCCAAAGTGAACACCGCCTATATGTCTGACGGGCAGATCCGCTACTCACAAGTAGAGCCAAAAATTACCGAAATGTTCGATCAGGCTAAAAACGACTCGCTAGCTTGGGAAGAAAAATTTGTTTACTGCCGAAATCGACTCAAAGTGATCGTACAATCAGCACTCCTTTCTCAAGCAGTTGAAAAACTCCTTGAAGAAAAGTTTTTCCAACCAGTGGAGGTGGCTCAAGACAACGCCGACACTCTTGTTTCAGAAGTTTTTGACTACTTTAAAACCATTGAGAAAAAGATCAATGAAACCGAACAAGGAGACGAAGAGGCTTTTAAAAAGCTTTTGGATGAGACTCAAGCCTTTGCAAAAGAAAATATCCAAGCCGATTTAAAATCAAAATACGTTAGAGGAAGCTTTCGTCTTCTCAATCGCGATATCTCTATTAATTTAAAGAAAAGTCTTCCCAAAGAAGAAGGGACTTTCCAAATTGCCTCCGAGAACACTTCACCGCATCAAGTGCAGAGCCCCTCTGAGATTGTGGTTAAAAAAATCAACCTGCATGAACTCTTTGAGCAAAGTATTTTAATAAACTTTCTTCCAGTCATTGAAGAGCGTATAGAAGGAGTGTCTAATTATCTTGAATCTCTTTTAATGGAAATGGAGCAGGCTTTTTCGATCATCACTTATAGTCTAGAGTCTCAGATCGGGGGAGAGGATTCCGAAGTCGACCCTGATGAGATGACTGAAAGTTTGCAGTCCTCTATTAGTGCCGAAAAAGAAAAGATTCAGGAGCTTTACGACGGCCTAATCGAATACATTCGCTCTTCGAATGAGTCGACAGAGAAACTCCTAGAAGAGTGCCAAATGGAAGTTCGCCAAGGAATCGAACGCTTTTCAGTGGTGCACACGGCTAAAAATCAGTTTCGCCAGAGAATTCAGTCCACTGTACAGAGCATTCGGGATCGTAAAGAAGTGGTCGATGGGGTTATTACGCGCTACTACCGTAAATTGAAAAAACTCGCTCTTCAGAAAAGCGAAAGGGATATCGATCGCACCTTGAAGAAGAAATTGGCCTCCCACACTCTTGATACGGCTACCGTGCGAGAGTTTATTAAACAGACCTATGATTTCAATCATCAGATTCAAGACCTTCCGAGGCTCTATTATAGGCTTTTCAGCCTTGATCCCATCCAAGATCGCCGCTTTTTTGTGGCCTATAAAAAGCGTGAAAAACATTTCAAAAATTTCGCTGGCAAAGAATCAAAAAGTGAAAGCCAAAAGATTCTAATCATCGGTGACCGAGGTATGGGTAAATCCTCGATGATCAATGTGGCTCAGATGGACATTGAAACGGAAAGACTGATTCGTATAGAAGGGGACGATTATCGCGGACCTTTGGCTGTGTTATCGCGAGCTATCAATGCGAAAAACTCTGCCACTTCCATTCTCTCAACTCTTAGAAAAACCCCGGCCACGGTTATTATCGACAACGCTGACCAAATGCTCAATAGACACAACCTGAGTCAGTTTGAAGGGCTTTTTGAGGTGATTAGTAAGTCGCCTCAGAACACCCACTGGATTCTTTCTATTACCAAGTTTAACTTAGAGTCTCTCGACCGGGCTTTTAAGATTCGTAGCCTTTTTAGTAAGATTATTGATCTTCATGAGATTAATTTAGAAACGGCGAAAGAAGTTATTTTGACAAGACATCGTCTCAGTGGACTTGAAGTGGAATTCCCGAAAACTTTTGTGAGTGAATTTGCGCAGAGAGCGGGCCTGTCCACGGAGGATGAAATGTTTTTTCGTGTTTTATTTGAGCGCTCCCATGGTCATCTACGTCATTTGATTTATTTGTGGCTTAGAAGCCTTGAGAGCTCTGATGGGAAAACGATTCACTTGTCTATGAGTAAGTCTGTGGATCGAGGATTGCCAATGCTGCATGAATTCTCATTTCTACAAAAGCATATCCTCGCCCAGCTTTACTGCACCCATAGTGCCAGTGTACAGAAAATCAGTCACACCCTTGGTGTCTCCTATTCCGTTATCGATAACGAAACTCAGTATTTGGAGCATTGCCACTTGATTCAGTCAAAAGGCATTGATCGCAGTGTGTTTGAAATCCCTAACCCCTTGGTTTTACCTGTGGGCGCTGAACTGAAAAAGGAGGGCATTCTCAATGCAGGATTCTACAACTTCCGCTAATCAATTAGGAATGGAGTTCCCTGAACTGTCCATTCAGGTGGTCTCTTTTTTCCAAATCGGCTTTTTCGTGGTTATGGCCATTTTGGCCTACTATTTGAGTCGACGTTTCATGCAGATTCTTTCAAGCTCTGGAGTGATTGAAAAACGCTCTCTGACCTATCAAATTCTTAACATCTCAACCTTTGCTTTTCCTGGAATTATCTTCCTCATTGGTCTGACCCGCGTTTCCCAAAACTCCCTTTTCGTTTCCCTTTTATTCTTTGTGATTTTTAGCATTATTTTCGGCTTTTCTTTGATTCAGCCGGCTAGAAACATCCTTGCCTCTCTTTTCATTACTCTAAGAGGGGAATTAAGAGTGGGCGATTACATTAGTCTTGCACAGGTGGAAGGAGAGGTTTTAGCGGTCGGCGCTTTTAACGTACAGATCCAATCAAAGACGGGATCTAAAACCTTTATTCCCAACTACCATATTCTACAAAGCCCCTTTGAAATCCATGCGAAAAAAGGCGGGCCTTCAATAATGATAAATATTCCCTCAGACAAAATTTCTAAAAAAAATCTCGAGCGATTGGCTCATCTATGTCCTTTTAAAAGAAGAGGTTCGGATATTCGTATCTCAACTATTGATGGCAATCATAAGTTAACAATAGAAATCGTGAACAGACAGTGTCGCCCCTGGGTTAATAAATACTTTTCCAAACACTCACACAATTAAAAGTGGTTCTCTCCGAACATTTTAAAATTGAGTCTTATTGTTTTAAAAAGTGTTCATTTTTTTGACTACTTTTGATTTTTCCCAAAATAGTGTCAAAATTCTAGAATCTTAAATGTAGATAAATCATTAAAATTCGGGCCTTTTTTCGATTTTGGTCCTAGCATTAAGTATAGATTGATTGTGGAGGTCACTATGCTTAAACAATACACGAAGACGACAGGAAAAGTTGGTTTTGCCCTGTTTTTCGCATTGTTTTTTACAGCTTGCTCGGACGGAATGCTCGAAGGACAAGAAGAGTCCAACTCAAATGCGACAGCACAGGATGCGAATATGCATCCCTATGATGTCAATAAACACGCCCTTAATAAGGTAGTTTGTGATCCCATGGGTGGTGGCAGTAATGGTGGAAGTCAATCCGGTCTTAAAGCCGAGCTTTTTTATCTCGATAGTAGCCAACCTGACTACAATCGAGTAGGGGACTATTTCCAGCACGGAACAAAGTCGACTCAAGAGCTCTTTTTTACAGATCTCTATGTCCCCACTCGAATGTTTGACACGGGTTTTCCTTCTCAAACCGGTGAGATGATCAAAGACGATCAAAACAATGAGCTTATTGAATACTTTGCTCTTAAATTTCGATCAGTCCTTAAGCTTAATCCCACTGATCTTGAAGGGGATTATGAGTTAGCTCTTTTGTCTGATGATGGAACCATTATGAGGTTTACTGATATCGATGGAGAGCAACAGGTTGTGGTTAATAATGATGGTGATCACCCCACCAAAATGGGCTGTGGTGAAGTCGTTCACTTTGATCACGACACGACAGTCGATGTGGAAATTGACTACTATCAAGGGCCAAGACATCATATCTCTTTAATCCCTCTATGGAGAAAAGTAGACGCTAATACAAGAGCCGAAAAGGAATGTGGCAAGCTTGGAAACCATCGCTTCTTTGATCCCAATAATAACTCAAAAGAAAAGCAAACCTATCTTGATATGCTGTTAAGAGGATGGCAGCCTATTCATGCTTCAAACTGGCACCTGCCAATCCAAGAGATTTATAACCCTTGTGTTGAGGGTACAAACCCTAGAATCAGTGACTTCAGTGTTCAAGATATTGGAGAAGGTGTGGCTATTGTCACTTGGACAACGGACATTCCTGCCACCTCACAAGTTCTTGTGAAAAGAGCCGATGGCTCTGAGTTTGTGACGACCAGTGATAACGTGCTAAGAACCTCACATCGAGTGGTGATCGATTCTGAAATTGATTTTGGTGAAACCTATATTTTCCAAGGGATATCAATCTCCGCGGACATGGGTAAAACTCTCAGTCGAGTCATTCAAGAGACATTCTAACCTCTTAAACAAAATTCCTCGGGCTTTCCATTTATGAAATCCCGAGGTTTCTATTTCCAATTGGGAACATGGAAAATTCGCAAGCATTGTCTTAAATTCTCATCGACGGCCGCTGTGTTTTCTCTAAGACCCCATTCGGGAGGCTCAGGCCAACGGGGGTCGTGACTGGGTAAAAAATAATTGATCGAGTCCGAGGAAAGCTCACCCGAACTATCGTTGCTATTTTGCAAAAACTCATTGGCTTTTTCTATAGCCTGATTCCAAAGCGCTGAATTTTTAGGGCAGAGAAAATCTTTGTATCGAGACGAACTATATATATTTAATGAAGAAGCAAACTGATCCCTTTGAAAAACCACACTTCTTACATCACCATTACGTCGACGAATCCTATTAACAATAACATTGGTAATAAGGGGGACGAGTTTTCCATTTTGAGTAGAACAGTTGGCGCCGAGAGTTTCCGCATAAACAAGGCGGGCTAAGAGTTCGCTATCAGAATCACTTTGTAAAAGTTGTCGGTAAATAAGGTACTTAGAGTCGTTTCTTCGATTGTTGCGTTGATGATTTGTAATCCTATCGATGTCACTTTGAGAGTCGATGCACTGGGGGAGGTTTTGTTGTTCTTGTCGAGCTTGAGGGCGTAGAGTGGGGAGTGTCACCTCGGCTAAAATGAGGGAGCTAGTAAGCGAAAATAATAAAAGAAGTGTTTTCCAAAGCATTCTTCAACATTATAGATCAGCTTCCTCTTTTTGCGAACACCCGACCAAGGACTGTGAAAACTCTTTACTCATCGTTTTGTCATTCTGAGTGCGATTGTCATTCTGAGCGAATTTGTCATTCTGAGCGCAGCGAAGAATCTAACGCCACTAAGCTCTGTTATCATTTAAAGTTTTCGGTGACAGGTCCTTCGCTGCGCTCAGGACGACAGTGTTAAAATCGCTCAGAATGACAGTCGCACTCAGAATGACAACTGCGCTCAGTATGACACTATGATGGAAGTTTCAATTTCATCGAATCGCTTCGATTCCAGTCACTTGCAAACCAATCACAAGGCGATGAATGTCTTCAGTTCCCTCGTAGGTATTAACTGTCTCCAGATTCATCATATGGCGAATCACAGGATATTCATCGATAATTCCGTTTCCACCCAACATATCGCGAGCGTCACGAGCGACATCAAGAGCCATGCGGCAGTTATTCATCTTTGCTAGCGACACATGGTGAGGATGCATCTCGCCTTTTTCTTTCACTCGTCCAAGTTGCAGAGCCAAAAGCTGTCCCTTGGTGATCTCTTGTACCATTTTAACAAGCTTTGCCTGAGCCAATTGGTAACCAGCCAAAGGTTTAGTGAAAATAACTCGCTCTTTGGCGTAGTTAAGCGCCTCATGATAGCAAGTGTTTGCCGCCCCAAGAACTCCCCAGGCAATCCCATAGCGAGCCTGTGTAAGGCAGCTAAGTGGGCCCTTTAGACCTTCCACTCCTGGCAGAATGGCATCTTCAGGAACCACACAGTCCTGCATATGTAGCTCACTGGTGGTACTCACACGAAGGGAGAATTTTCCTTTCATCGTGGAGGTGCTAAATCCATCGGTTTTGGTTTCAACAATAAAGCCACGCACCTTGCCATCAAGTTTGGCCCACACAATGGCGACATCGGAAACACAACCATTTGTGATCCACATTTTATTTCCGTTGAGTTTGTAGCCACCATCGACTTTTTCAGCCGTTGTTAGCATTCCTCCTGGGTTAGATCCGGCGTCCGGCTCAGTGAGTCCAAAACAACCGATCATTTCTCCTTTGGCAAGACGGGGAAGGTACTTATTTTTTTGCTCTTCAGAGCCAAAAGCATAAATAGGGTACATCACAAGAGAGCCCTGCACGGAGCAAAAAGAACGCACCCCAGAATCTGCTCGTTCAAGCTCTTGCATCATGAGTCCATAGGAAACATCTCCTAATCCCGGGCAGTCGTAGCCTTTGATGGTGGGACCAAAGAGTCCAAGTTCAGCAAACTGTGGAACAAGGTCCATAGGAAACTTTTCATCTCGGTGACATTCCTGAAGACGAGGAATGATCTCTTTTCCGGCGAATTCACGCACGGTGTTTCGAACCATTAGCTCTTCTTCCGTTAGTAAGCTGTCAAAATCCATATAATTGAGCGATTCGTAAGCGGCCATCAGAACTCCTTTTTGTGAGCATCGATCACATATTGCCATCTTACCAGAGATTTGAAAAAATAACGTGCTAGGCCCCTTTTGAGTATGCAGTGCAGTACGAAAAGGAGCCAGGCACCTAAGAGAGGAGTCGCTGTGAGTGCATTTAATCGCGCCGAGGTTGTAGACAAGAATTTTTTGAAGTCCGTTAAAGATCGGCATTTCCCAGAGGCCAAAACTCACTGGGAGTTTTCAGGCTCCTCACTCACGGGACCTGAACTGATTGACTTGTTTGAGACCCAAGTGATGAGTCGGCTCCTTGATCTTCGCGCTAGAGAACTTAAAAAAGACAACCTTTGCTACTACACCATCGGCAGTGCTGGACATGAGGGCAATGCCGCTTTTGCCAAAGCCTTCAATCTCACTGACATGGCGTTTCTCCATTACCGCAGTGGAGCCTTTTATCTTCAGCGCGCCAAACAAAAAGGGGGGAGCACGCCTCTCTACGATATGCTCCTTTCTTTTATGGCCTCAAAAGAAGACCCCATCTCAGGGGGGCGTCATAAAGTTATTGGCCACAAAGACCTTTTTATCCCCCCTCAGACAAGTACGATTGCCTCGCATTTGCCAAAAGCTTTAGGAGCCGCACTTTCCATAAGTAAATCAAAAGATCTGGGACTTGAGCCTTATCTCCCACACGACAGCGTGGCTCTTTGTAGTTTCGGTGATGCTTCAGCCAATCATTCAACCGCCCTCGGTGCGATCAACACGGCCTCCTGGGTGGCCTACCAAAACATAAAACTTCCCCTGGTTTATTTTTGCGAAGACAATGGCCTTGGGATTTCTGTCAAAACTCCCAACGATTGGATTAAAAGAAATTTCTCCGATCGTCCAAGCCTTCTCTATTTAGAGTGTGACGGCTTGAACCTTATTGATGTTTACCAGACCTGTCGGCAGGCGGCCTCTTACGCTCGTAACCGCAAAAAGCCTGTTTTTATCCGCATGCGAACCATCCGCTTATTAGGGCATGCGGGCTCGGATGTGGAATCCAATTACCACAGTCTGACATTTATCAAGGACACCGAAAAAGACGATCCTCTTTTACATAGCGCGAGACTCCTTATTGAAAACAATCTTCTCTCCGCTGAGGAAATACTCAATCTTTATAAAAACATGAAAGCGCGTATTAAGCATGTCTCCGAGGAGGTGACTACCAGGAAACCTCTCAGTGACATCACTGAAATAGAGGCGAGCATCACCGCTTGTGATCACCCAAAAGAGCCCATGCCAGAATCAAGTCATGGGGATAGAGAAAAAATCTTTGATCGTGAATTCTCTAAGCTTGAAACCCCACAGCATATGGCAAAACTCATCAATTGGGGTCTAACGGACATCATGTTGCAGTACCCTCAGACCGTGGTTTTTGGTGAAGATGTGGCTCAAAAAGGCGGGGTTTATCACGTCACCGACAATTTAAAAAACCGCTTTCGCTCAAGAAGAGTTTTCAATTCCCCCCTTGATGAGCAGTCGATCCTTGGCACAGCGATTGGCTTAGCCCATAACAACTTCCTACCCATTCCTGAAATTCAATTCTTAGCTTACGTTCACAATGCCGAAGATCAGATAAGAGGGGAGGCGGCCACTCTCGCTTTCTTTTCTAAGGGACAATACACCAATCCCATGGTGATTCGTATAGCCGGTCTTGCTTACCAAAAAGGCTTTGGGGGTCATTTTCATAACGATAATTCATTGGCTGTTTTTAGAGACATTCCAGGTCTTATTATCGCCGTTCCAAGCCACGGGGCCGACGCGGTAAAGATGCTACGCACCTGTGTGAAAATGGCCCACGAGCAGGGAAGAGTTTGTGTTTTTATTGAGCCCATTGCACTTTATATGACAAGAGACCTGCATGAAGAAGGCGATAAACTTTGGACTTTCGAGTATCCAAAGCCAGGCGAGGTGAGTGAATTAGGAGAATTTGAAGTCTATGGGAAAGGGGAGGTGGCTTTGATCACCTATGGAAACGGCACCTATTATTCCCTTCAGGCTCAAAAAGTATTAAAGGATCAACATAAGATTGATTGCGAAGTGATTGATCTTAAATGGATTGCACCGATTGATTATGAAAAATTAAAAGAGCAACTTAGAGGCAAAAAGAAAGTTCTGTTTGTCGAAGAGTGCCGAACCACCGGCTCACTGGCGGAATCGGTAGTGGCTCGATTAGCCGTTCTTAACACAGGGAGCGAGTTTAGAATCCACGGCGCCGCAGATTGTTTTATCCCACTGGGGCCTGCTGCCACAGCAGGCCTTCCCTCCAAAGAATCAATCGTTAAGGAAGTCTTAGATTTTACCGGGAGTTCGAAATGAGTAAAAAAAGAATCGTCGTAGTCTGTCCTGGAAGAGGTTCATACACCAAAGAAAATCTAGGCACCCTCATTGATAGAACGTCCATGAAAGAAGAACTTAGACTTCTTGATGAAGAAAGAACAAGGCTCAATTATCCCTCACTGAGTGAACTCGATGGGGCCGAAAAGTTTAAAACTTCAGTACACACAAAAGGGGAGCATGCCTCTCCTCTAATTTATGCTTGCAGTAAAGCCGACTTTTTAGAGATCAATCGAGAGGATTACGAAGTGGTCGCCATCGCCGGAAACTCCATGGGATGGTATTTAACTCTAGCTTTCTCAGGCGTCCTTGATGAACTCGACTCCTATCGCTTAATACAAACTATGGGCTCAATGATGGAAGAGGGACTCATTGGCGGACAAGTCATTTACCCAATTATCGATAAAACCTGGAACATTGACCCTAAAAAAGAAAAGCTTATTAGCAATATTTTAAAAGAAATCAATGAAAGACAGGAGTGCGAGGTTTTTGTCTCCATCCACTTAGGAGGCTATAAAGTTCTTGCAGGTAACAAAGAGGGCGTAAAACAACTTCTAGAAAAACTCCCCAAACAAGAAAACTACCCCTTCCAACTGGTCAACCACGGCGCTTTTCACACCCCTCTATTAAAGGACATCTCAGAAAAAGCCGAACACGGCCTATACCAATTAAAATTCAGCAAACCTAAAGTTCCCATAATTGATGGCGAAGGAAAAATCTGGCAACCCTATTCCACTGATCTAAAAAACCTTTACGATTACACCTTAAAAACCCAGGTCCTTGAAACCTACAATTTCACTAAATCCATAGAAGTCGCCCTAAAAGAATTCGCCCCCGACCACCTGGTCCTATTAGGCCCCGGCAATTCTTTAGGAGGAGCCATCGGCCAAATCATGGTCCAAAACCAATGGAAAGGAATAAAAACAAAAGAGGACTTCTCAAACCTACAGCTAAAAAAACCTTTTCTTATCTCACTGGGGTTATAAACAAGAACAAAGACAAACCTAAGAAATCTTCTAGAATCATTTTGTCATCTTTTGAAATCTTGGATATGGGAAAGTTATACCGCAGGCTCGAGCAACGAGCGCTGCGTATCTTGGGTTGCAGCACGAAGTGATGCAATCCGGGAGACGAAGTGCACCCGCTTGCATGCCTGAGGGATAGCTTTCCCATATCCAAGATTTCAAAAGATGACAAAATGATTCGGGTTACTTGCACCCAGGCAGGTCAAAGCGCTCGATACGCTTTTTCGTGCAGTAGCCTCTAGGATCTTTGGAGTTGTAATCAAGAAACATGACTTCCAATTTACCAGCCACGACCTTCATATAATTGATCCCGCAGTATTTCTTAGAAAACACAGCCACCTTGTTATTTTTAGAGCAAATAAGGTGAGCTTTCACATTATTAGGACGTTGAATGGGCTCTCCGAGGTATTTAGACTCAGCTTTAATCATTTTGCCTTGAGGGGCCTTCACACTCCATTGACGATCCTTGAAAAAACCATTGGGATCATCTTCAAGAGTAAAAATAAAAGGAAAAAGAATTAAGAGGATTATTTGCATCATGTTCCTCCTGTGTTACCGCGAGGGGAGGGGCAAGATAAGTGTAAATGGTCATTATGAAGATGATTGTTCGGCTCTTCAGACCCCTGACAGGAGATCATCCCCTTACAGGTGGGATCTTTAGGTCCCTCGTATTCTTTCACTTTGTCTCTCCAACAGGCGACAAACTTATCATAGGCTTCACGATTATTGGCACGCCCCTGTTTGGATAAATCCATACTCAACTGCGAACCATCACTTTTGCGACATTTAATACCAAAAAGATCGAGAGCATCTCCTGAGCTATGACGGCTCGGAGAGCCTGGTCCATCCGGGGTATTTTTCTTTCTTTTCGCATGTCCACCCACACCACAGAATCTCACAGCACTGTGACAACCCATCTCTTCCACACATTCCCTGATCCATGCATCAATAAAATTGGCGCACTCCTGGGAGACCCGTGGGCCATTACTTTCTGGGGTAGGAGTTTCATCGCATCCATCTTCACAGAAGGCAATTTTCCGCTGAGCGGGATCATTATCATGGCATTGTAGTTCAAATCCTGGCAGAGGAGCTCCCTCATAACTATCCAACCTTACAAACGCGTTGGTACCGATATTTTCAAAATCACGATTGGTAAAGTCGATTCTTTCAGAAGAGGAGTTTCCCTGAGTGGTTTCAGCCATCCCTATGTAGGAGTAACCAAGGCCTAGAATTATCAATAAAGGGAATAAATATCTCACAACCTCAACAATATCGCCTTAGGGGCTGTTTTGTAACGGTTTCCTTCTATTTTTTCATTTTTATGTTTCAAATAGAGATCAAGGTCTAGTTAGGTTTTGATCAATTCGCACTTATTTCATGTAAGTTCTTACAAAGGCTCGCCACTGGCCTGACAGAAAAGGTCCAATTTGTTAATGCCAGTGGTGGACAAGTGTTCTTAAGCTGTTACCCTTTTGCTCTATGGAAACAGCACATTTTACATCCATTCAAACAGAAAAAGACCTCTCCCTCTTCAAGCATCTGGCAGGGCATTATGTAGGCGTTGATCTTCCGATGAGTTACCTCGAGGATGCTCTCGTAATCGCTTTAAAGGACAAATTTGATGACCGCCTTTATGGTGGCTTTGTTATGTCTTATAACGGCAATATACGTTGCCTAGAGCAGCTTCCTGAGACCATTCAAAAGCATCATGATTTGATCCGTAAAAACAGAGATCATTGCTTTGAAATCAATGGTCTATGGCTTGATAAAAAGGCCGCCCCTCAGGGCTCACGCCTTCAGCTTTATCTTGAATGCATGAAGCAATCCATTCGATTAGGCCTTAAGGGAAAGCACAAATACGTTTACGCCTACAGTTCTGATAATCATAAGTTGCGCCAGTTTTACAAAAACTTTAACTCTTGGAAGATTTACGAAGGGCCGGTAAGACCACTGCCTGGCTGTGAAAATCCGGGTTCAGAAGTGGTGGAAATGGGCTGTATGAAACGTCTGCCTCTAACAGTTCTTAGAAACCCAAACTTTTTGGTGGACCGTGCCTTTAATCGCACCAGCCGAAAACTCAAATGGATCAGCTAAAACCATGACTCAAACACTCAATGATCTTCTGACAAACTTTTCAAGAATCACTCAGGCCACCCCTGTGGATAGCCAAGAGATTTTAGATCTTAGTGCACGAGTGCAAATGCTGACAGAATCAGGAGGTCTAAAATTTGACCGCAATCCTGACTTTTTTGCTCTGTCTAAAATTCAAGGGGAGCGCAGCTACACCTTCCTTTTTCGAAACTCCGATGGCAGCCTCAAGGGTTATGGCTGCATCTCTATTACTCCAATGCTGGTCAAAGGTAAAAAACAGTATTTGGGATATACGAGTGATTTGCGTTTTTCTCCAGATATGGAGAAAGAGACGAAAATTCAGTTCTATCAATTTTACGAAACCTTGATTAGGGAATTTAAAAATATCAAGGAGCTTAACTCCTGCGAGTACATTATCTCTAGTATTCTTGACGGCAATGCGGCCGCAAAAAGTGTTATGGTGAAGAAAAAGGGGCAAAACAAAGGACAACTCATCCATCGTCCCTTCTACTCCTATACTAGCATTAATGTGATCGGAGCCCTTCCTCTAAGCTCCACGAAAACTTTTGTGCAAAAGGGTAGTGAGAGTGTTAAAGACGAAATTCTCGATTTTTTAACTGCCTCTGAGGGGCAGGAAATCACTTGGACGAAAGATGAAATCCTACGTCGACAGAAAAATCATGATTTTTCATGGGAAGATTTCTTGCTGATCAGAAACTCCAGAGGAGAGATTAAGGCTTGTTGCACAGTTCTTAGTGATTTTCGCTACCGCAAGGCTAATGTCGCAAACCTCACCCCAAGTATTCGCTTAAGCCAGTGGGTGGCTTCCGCTCTTGGACGGCCGAAAATAAAAGAAAACAAACCCCTTCGCCTAGGTTATGTGAGTTTCTTAAAGATTAAGGAAAAAGACTTAAGCCGACGGGCCGAAATTCTCAAACAATTCTTTAAAGCTATCTATAAAGAAGAGTCCCGATTACCAAAATCCGAAAGGTTTCATTCTATCACTGTGCATGAGCCCACAAGCTTTAATATGGGAAGGCGTCTGTTAAAAAAAGGATTTTTAAATGTGGAGCTTCCCGCCACTCTTTATCAAGTGATCCACGAGACTGAACTTAAAGACGAAAATAAAATCAAAAAAAGTGCTAAAAGACCCGACTTTGACATCGTCTTTCATTGACGTTTATTGTTACTCTGCCTTGTAAAAGGCGTTTTTTCTCAGCTTGAGACAGACCCCAAAATCTTTAATTAATTTTAAGACCTTACGAGAGTCTTATCCCGTAAAAGTCTTTGCAGTAGAGTCTCCTAAGCATTGTTTCATTCTGAATCAATGTTTTTTAACCTCCTCTTTTTATTCATAAAAAAAGCCGCTGGCACAGCCCTTGCTCTTTAAAGGGGTGTTGAGAGAAATTTTTATCCCTAAGGGGGGAATTATGAAAAACATAGCAGGAAAGCTTAAAAACATTGTTTTATTTATCAGTTTTGGAACCATGTCAGGTTGTGGAGCTCTTTTTGAAGGACTCAGCCAGGACGCCAATTTCGCCACTTATAATGCGATTCACTCCGAAGCCGAAAATCAATTTATAGGTAACGACTCTGTTGACGGTGGACTTTTCGGTGACGAATCGGAAAGAAATATCGACGCTCCGAAAATTGATGACCAATCAGAAACTAACAATGGTCAACCTCGAGTGACTGTGGATATTCCGCCCATTCGAGAGCCTGAGCTCTTACCCGAAACTCTTGAAATCAGCATGACCCCAAAGTCAATTTGCCAGGCCGGAGAGGTCGATGCCATTCGACTCTCTATGCATTGCTACCCGGATTTTCCATTAATTTTAACTAGAAAAGATAGCACTGGTGAAACTATTATTGAAAACTTTGGTTCACAAGCTAGTAATGGTGAAGGTGGCCGTGAAGAGGCCATCCGCAGACTACGCAGTAACGACTGGACAAGTGAAATCACTGGTTATGAATTTGATCTTTTTCTTTGCTTAGACAGTAATGGTGATAACAGCTGTATGGATGAGCAAGTGATGGATCTGAACCAAATGAACGCGGATTTACTTTTATCTATCTTGAACTTTAATAAAATCAATAAAGGCAACAAAGTGGCTGAGAGAAGACAGTCTCTGAACCAAATTTGCTCTAATGAAGTGATGAAAAAGGTAGAAAACGGTCTTGTTTTTTATCACCAGAGTTTTCTAGACTCCACTCAGGAAGATGTCATCAGTGCGGCTCGTTTGAATATTCATGACTTGACCGCTGACCGCATGGCTGAGTTCGTTAAAAACTTTAATGAAGAAACGCAAGTCATGGAATTCGAAACAGGGACCTCGGTTTCTTTTTCTCTAGTAGAAGCTGACAAAAACGCTTGTGATAAAATCGACAAAAGAATCCATGGTTGTTATGTCTCCGGAACAACGGTCCATATCTCTGAAGAAAACACTATGCCGATTGAAGAGCTTCAGGTCGGATACCCAATCCTTCGAGCTAACGGAACGGTAACCAAGATCGCTAAGGTTGTGAAAGGTCCTGAGGAGAAAAAAGTCATAAAACTAAAACTGGCATCCGATGAAACTGTAACCTTAACCGAAAATCACCCAGTTCACACTAAAACAGGAATCGTGCTCGCTAAAGACCTTGAAGAAGGACAAAGACTTCTCAACAAAAAAGGGGAGTGGCAAATTCTAACCAGTCTCACTAAAGAGAGTTACCATGGACTTGTTTACAATATTGAACTTGAGGGAAGCTCCAAAGTTGAGGACCATCTTCTCTACAGTGGTGGTATTGTTACTGGAGACCTTTACCTGCAAAATAAAGACAATTCAGAAAAAAAGAACTTAGCTTTGACGAAATAAATTCTTTGAACTAACAGAAGAGTTGAAGAGCCCGTTTTTTAAATCGGGCTTTTTTTTATTCGACTTTCTTTTTCACAAATTCAGGTTGTAGAGCCACAGAGCGGAACATATCATAAATGCTCCCTTGGCTCTCTAGCCTTCCGGCCTCAAAAAGCTCTAAGGGTGCACAGTCATCCTCTCCAAATTTTGAATTCTCAGCTGTAGCAAATTTCCAAACAGTTTTAGCAAAACAGGCTTCTGCCTGAATGTTCGAGGCCACATTTCGAGCCAAATCCACCCCATCGCCAAAGCTTGCACTCTCACCATAGGGTAAGGTCGCCTGAGTCTGAGAATCGATGGGTTTGGTGGTTAAAACTTCTCCAGCCGAGCCACTGCCTTCTGGATGATAAACTTGAGCTTGGCTACGAAAACGCCCGAAGGAATCAAAGTTCTCGAAAGCAAAGCCAATGGGATTAATCACTGTTTTGTGACATTGTACACATGTGGAATCGGGCTGTTCGGTGATGGCCTTAGTGCGCTCTCTTTCAGTAAAATGATCCTCTAAAACCACACCATCAGGGGTGTTGTTGTCTGCAGGAGAGGGGAGCTCTCCACACATGAAACGTTTATAGACATGCACACCCCTCATGATAGGGCGGGTACTTTCAAGACCCGTAAAAAGAAAGTGGGCTTGAGTTAAAAGACCGGCCCGCTCATCCCTAGGGGCCTCGATAAGGCTATTAAGGTCATAACTGCCATTCCATTTTTCCGTGCTGTAGATTTCTGCTAGATCATCGGTTCTTGGGAAAACAAGGTTACTTGTCATAAGCTCACTAAAGTTGGCATGCTGTTCCCAGATCAAGTAATCAAAATAGTCGTAAACTTCTTGAATAAGGTTGCTTCTTTGCTGAGAGTAAGAAAGACCGTGATTAAATCCTAACAGAATATCTTTCATAGCCTCTGTGGAGTCATTAATGGAAGGCGTTTCGTCGAGTTTAAGCCACTGATTGGCAAAGGCTTTGGTTAGTCTTTGCCGAACCTTAGGAAGTGATAAAAGACGATCGACTTGTTTTTTAACGCCCTGCTGAGTGGAAAGCTCACCTTTTTGTGCTGCCTGAAGAAGTTCGTCGTCGGGGAGACTGCGCAAATAAAAATAGGAAAGTTTAGAGGCGATTTCGTAATTTGAGAGCCGCACAAAGCCGTCTTGATCCGGACTGCTGCCATCCCCGAATTCGACCAATTGAGTAAAGGATGGCGAGCTTAGAATGAGTACTATTAAATTCCTGTAGCCTTCTGATTCCCGAGCTTGATAGGCATTGAGAAAAAAACTCACCTGCTCATCAGACAAGGGACGTCTAAAAGCCCTTTGACCAAAAGATCTAATAAAAGAAGTCGTGCAGGTATAATCACTGGCATCACTTGAACAACTTCCCGCTATTTTCGCTAACAATGCAGGGTTTGCAATTATAAAGTCAGCTAAACTTTCTGATAATTCCATATATTTTTCAATATGAGTTTGAGTAAGAGAGCGATCATAAAGGTTCATTTCTTCGTGATGCTCTTCTGGCAGATTAGCAATTTCTTCACTCGCATCACTCAAGAGACTACCCACCTCTGTGGAGGTTAGGTAGTTGCTAAACAAATCTTCAATGGAATAAACGAGCTGTTCATGGGTGATTCTTTTTGTCTGGGAGGAAAGGGGATTGCGTTTGTCACTGGGCTGACAACTTAAAACTTTATTAGCCGGACTTAAACTAGGAAGGAAATTATCGTTCACGGCAAAATTACCGTCAAAACATCCCGATAACATTAAGAGGATCAAAGTAAATCCAATAGAAAACACAATGCGACTCAACTGCTTCATAACCCAAAACTCATTTCGTGAAATTCTCTATTATTTTACAATGATACTTATTCGGCGGAAAGTGAGCGTCGCTTAAGTGCCTCAACCTTTAACGATGAGTGTTTCAAAAAGAGAAGGCTTTAGTTTTTCCATAAAAAGTCGATTAAAATAGGGTGATTACGGAACTCGGGTGGATATGAAGTACAACAAGCTGACAAGACGTTATTTTTTACAAGGATTGGGAGGCACAATGGTGGCCCTTCCTATTTTGCCATCACTGCTACCAAAGGCCCACGCACAAGTGCCTTCACCTAGTAATCTCATTATTATAGGTTCCGAGCACGGGGGAACAGGGTACCGAGATTGGTATCCGCAAGCTTTGCGCGACCCTTTAAATCCTCTGGCAAGTCTTACGGAACAGCAACTCTTTACCGGTTCTGCTGCTGACGGGATGGATCACAAGATTAGACACGCAAGGCTCAATACGCTCCTCACTGCTGAACCAGGACACCCTGGAGGGGATGTGGACTCTGGGCAAGCTCGCCTTTCTTATGTGCTTAACAGCCAGTTCAATCCCTACATTGATAAAATGAACCTTTACCAGGGCATTGATATTGGCCCTGAGTACCAAGGACACGGTGTGGGTGTTATCTCAGGCAATATCTCAGGTGTGTCCAATTCTGCAACTTACCGTAATTTACAAGCAACTCCTTCTTTGGATCAATTTCTCGCGGCTCATCCCAATTTTTACGGTGGAGCGAGTGATCACTCCGTGGGTTCTATTATTATTGCCGGGCGTTCGCTTTCTTGGGACCCCAGTTTTCAAAGACTTCCCTCCAACGGCGGCAGTGCCAACGGATTGTTTAACAATGTGTTTAGTAAGTACGATCAAGACCCTCAAGCCATAGCCAAAAGACAACAAAAGAAGTTTTTAGTCGATAAGGTGCTTGAGGACTACAACAATCTAATGAGTGGTGCCTATGGACTTGGAAGGAAAATATCCAGTGAGGATCGTCACAAAGTCGAAGGGCAAATCGAAAGTCTCTTTAATATTCAAAAGAAAGTCACAGGCGCCTCCAATAATTGCAGTCTTGTGGGTGCTCCAGCCTCCAACGATTGGGACACTCGACTTGATTTAATTGTGGCTGCTATGAACTGTGGAGCGACCAGACTTGCCACTCTCTGGAGTCCGGTGATGTCGAATATCCCTAACTATCATCAGGATGTGGCTCACCAGGCAGGAAGTGATGCGGGGAGAAGACTGGATCACTCCAATAATTTCCGCAGTCAAACCAATACGATTGTTGCTAAGCTTATTGAGAAAATGGATGCCGTCGACGTAGGAGGAGGTAAGACTCTTCTCGATCAATCCCTTGTCTACTGGCAACATGAGAGTGGCGTGACCACTCACAGTGGTTATAGTGTGAACTTGGTCTCTTTTGGTTCCGCCAATGGCTTTTTAAACACAGGCTATTTCGTAGATTACAGAAACCTTTCGAATTACGGTTTAGCGAATAATAAAAAATTTGAAACAAAACCAGGTTTGTTGGTAAACCAGTGGTGGACCACAATTTGCCAGGCCATGGGAATGAGACCTCAGGATTATGAAAGTGGTGGTGAGCCAGGCTATGGAACTTTTCACCGTAGTACTCGCTATCCTTATGGAAGTGCCGGCTGGCATGGGCATCGAGATCATCTCCCTTATCCAGAAAGAATCTACCAAGCCACAGGTAATACTCTTCCTATCATCACTTGATATCGTACTGCCAACCAATGGACCAACGGGCTGTGCCGATGTTGTGTTGGTAGGCCGCCGAGATCACGATGGCATTTTTAAGGTTGTAGCGCGTGATCATTGTTAAACCATACCCATAGTAAAATAAATTCTCATCTTCGGCAGAAATATCTCTTTGTACGGGAGGCTGCCAGAAGGTCATACGGTACCCCACGGGAAAATAAAGTCCAAGCTCAGTTCTGAGACTTGAACGATAAAGAACCGTCGGGGAGAATTGAAAGTCGGTAAAATTTTGGTTACCGAAATCCTCGTTAATAGCCCCTTGTGCAAGGCCTTTTGCTTGACCGAAAGTCACTTTTGCGTTCAAGCCGTAAATCCAATGAATGTTTTTTCGGCTGGGCTTTACGTAATTGGCGTTAAGTTCCACTCCTTTATAGGAGACATTCATTTTTTCAGTGGCACCACGTTGGTAAAGCCCCACTTCCTGCTGCCAAAAACCAACCCCCATTCCCACTTGAAAGGACTTTTTGGTGAGGTAGCGGTAGAGACGCTTTTTACTGGCATTCCCTTTGGCTTGGGCTTGCAAGCTCAATGCCCCCGTAAAGAAAATGAGCAAAATCATTTTTAAAAATTTGAATCTCATAAATCCATCCTTAGAGAGATAAATGCACTTGCATCAACAGGGCCCAGAAGTCATTGGGTGATTGACTTGAACTTAAGATTTGTCTGGTATTTTGTGCTTCCACACGAAATTCATAACGCGATCGAGGAAAAGCAAGCAGCCCAATACCCGTTCGAATGGTATCTGGCTGCTGACTTGAAAGTTCGGATTTAAAGGCCTCGCCAGTAAAGAAGAGGTGATATCCCCGCGCAAACTTTTGCATCACCTCAGAGAAGAGATAATAACCCAACTGCTCACTGATCGGGGTGGTGTCTTCAATTAAGCCCACTTCAAAAAGGATGGAGGAGCCATGCCCCAAACCATTGCGTGAGTGTATAGCAAGACGCTTCCAATCGACAAACTCATTGGAGGAAACAAGAGAAGAAAAACCCACCCGCCAAGCTTCGGCCACGTCAAATTCCATGAGTGTTGAAAAGCCTTGATGGCGAAGCTCCGCTTCCTGAAACATATTTCCAAGATAAGTGTGTAAGGTAAATTCGAAGCCTTCATCCACCCAGTGGGCCATCACCCCGTGGGTTTGATCGTTTTGCCCGTTGCCGGTCATGGCTCGGCTAAAAGCCGTGTGATCGACAATACGAATGCCGTAGGCTTTGTCCATCATCCCAACGAAAAGAAAAAGTTTCTCCATGGCCTGCCAGCGAAAATAGTGAGAGCGTGAAATCCAGTTTTCGATATCATCAGCTGTGGGCTGTCCTTGAAACCTTCTCGGTGTGGGAGCATATCCAAAAGACCCAACAAACATAAACTCATAAGATTGATCGAAGATTAAAGCGAGGTTTGCTTCAGCCTGCATTAAGACGTCGTCACTGGTTTCTGAGCTGCTCCCTGGATTGGATTGAAACCATAAGTATCTCGCTTTGAGACCCGGCTTCAGCCAGTAGGGGAGCTCCGTTTTTCCTAAAAAACCTGAGGACTCACCAAGCTCCTCGCTCGACTTATCTCCAGCCCACAATCTCCCACCTATTTCAGCGGCCCACAAAGCTCGACCATAGTCGTTGATCGCTCCATTTCCTTGGCTGTTGTAGTGGCAGGTTAAACAGGAAGTGTATTTGTAACCTATAAATTCCGGATAAGCTTGGGATAAAGGCCCAGAAAGGATTAGAAACAGGAAGCAAAAGAGTCTCACGTGCAGAATACCTCGAAGAAATATTTCATATTAGCTCCAGATTATACTAAAATAAAAACTGATGAAAAGTAACTATTTAATACAAAGTGGGAACCCAATGAAAAACTCTTATAAAATCGCTCTTTCTTTTTTAATCCTTTTAGTTTCCTTTCAAATCAATGCCGCTGAACTCAAAGTGGATGTGGATTTAAGCCCGGCGGGAGACTTTGTTGCTAAAACCTCCAGTGTAAAAGGTAAAGCTTTTCTTAAAAAATCAGGTGGTAAGGAGTTACTCGCAGCTAAGGGCATTGTTATTGATTTACGAACTATTAAAACGGGCGTCAGTCTCAGAGACAAGCATTTGAAAAAATATTTAGAAGTGGATAAGTACCCCACTGCAACTTTACTTAAAGCCAAAGGTGGTAACGGTAAAGGTATTGCTTTAATCAAAATCAGAGGAAAAAAAATAAAAGTAAAAGGGGATTATGAAATCAACGGCAGTGAGCTTACGGCTAACTTCCCTGTTAAACTCTCTCAACTCGGCATCACAGGCGTTCGCTATATGGGTGTGGGCGTTAAGGACGAATTAAAAGTTCATGTGACAGTTCCAGTGGCTCCCATGGCTGAAATGAGAAAGCCGGCAAGCAAAGGAAAATAAAATTCCATGAAACGATTTTATATTTTTCTAATGACAGGCCCTTTTGTTTTTTTGTTAAGCGCCTGTTTACAAACTCAAAATTCAAGCTCCCAGGACGGAGAGCAGTTTGAAGAGCAACCGACAGGGAATCCTGCCTTTCTAGCCGCACGAACGGTGATTGCAAACAACTGTGCGGATTGCCACGGTTATCATAACCAAAGTGAAGAACAATTGATTGCTACCAACTTTGTGATTCCTGGAGACCCTGAGGCCTCAATGATATTTTATCGCATAAAAAACAGTTCAGGGTCGCAAGGCCCTAAAAATATGCCTCAAACCGGGGAACTCTCCGAAGCCGAATTGCAAATTATTTTTGATTGGATTGACGGAATTGAGTGATTTCTGTGAACGATCTTAAATAATCACTGTTAAAAAGATTACATTTTAGTTTCTTAAACCCCTCAAAACCTCTTTAACGTTGTTTTTTAGCCATTCAGTGTGCTAGACCCCTAGGCAATCTAAGCTCGCTTGAAAGAGTTTAAATACAATTAGGGGGAATTTTGCGGACCATAATCTTTTTCATTGTCTTTTCAAGTATACAGGCCTCGGCCCAAAGCGACGTCCAAGCCGACTACAACGATCTTTACACCCAAATCTTAATAGAAAAGCCACAGTGGCCAAAACAACTGAACTCCCTTGAAAATCAAGTGAATCAAAGCGAGCAAGTCTACAGCGAGTCTCAAGTTACATTGCAAATTGAGAAGCGACAAATCACAGAGCTTTCGCGAGACCTAGAGTCTCAAAAACTTCATCTTGAGTTTCTCAAACGGGTGGAGCCCCTTTCTTTAAATGAAAAGCAAAAGATAAAACAAAATGTGGTTCAATCAGGTGAATTTAGTGCTGTCAGTCAGGTGAGCCAATCCTCTTTGCAACAAAAGGCCTCCCAAATTTCAGGTCAAGCTCAAGCCAAGCAAGACCAGATCGATCAAAACAATCAGAAGATCTCAGATCTTAAACAAACCTCTGAGTACCAAGGGTATTTAGCTCGCAGGGCTGATCTTCGCCGCCAAAAGGATCAAAAAAATTCTAAAGTAAACAGCGTCCGCCAACAAATTCGTGATCAACAGAGTAAAAAACGTCAATTGGAATTTGATCTTTCTAATTCTGAGCAAAGAGAAGAAAGAGCCAGGATTCAAGTCGTTGGCATCAATCA
Source organism: Bdellovibrionales bacterium (assembly GCA_964230645.1). Classification (GTDB taxonomy): domain Bacteria; phylum Bdellovibrionota; class Bdellovibrionia; order Bdellovibrionales; family JAGQZY01; genus JAGQZY01. Next base: position 208,404 of record CAXRHT010000002.1, read on the forward strand.
AAGAGAAATTCCAGCACTGCGTCGAGAAAATCAAAGTCTACAATCTACAATCAGAAACTTACGTCAAGACATTCAACAAAAAAGACAAACAAGACAGCAAGTAGAAAGACGCCGCGACCAAACCAAGCGAGACATTCAACAAAAACAAAATCAATTAAATAAACCTGACGCCAATAAGCCAGCCATTCAAGCGGAGATTCAACAGTTACGGCAGCAACTGAGACGACAAAACAGGAGAATAGAAAACCTGACTCGTCAGATCCAAGACAGCCGCCAAAAAATAGCTCAAGCTGAACGAGAGCAGGAGCGTAACGAGAGAAGGATCTCACAACTGCAAAATGAAGTGATTCGCCTCGAAAGACAGATTGCCAATGAAGACATTTTACAAATCCGTTTAGATGGAGATATTAGAGAGGCGACTCGCGAAATTGCCAATCTTCAAAGAAGAGAATCTCAACTTATTAGTGACATCAGCCTTATCAATAGCCAGATTTCCTCCGTTCAAGCTCAAATCAATCAGTACCACAGCACAAATATTGCACCCATTGAACAGGTTATTGGTGGTCTTGAAAGTGACAAAGAAGGACTTGAGCGTCGACAAAGGGCTCTTTTGAAGGCGAGAGAAAATTTAATAACTCAAGATCAGAATATCTCCTCTGCTAAAAATAAAATTCCTGATCAAGAGAGCTTGATCCAAGAGAAGCAGAACTTTTTAGATACGAAAAAACAAAGTGTCGGGAACCTTGAAAAGAAGACCCAGGATCTCAAAGATAAAAGAGACCAAAACATCAAATCTTATAACAGTCTCATCGCCAGCATTGATCAAAAAAGAAAGAAGTTAGTCCTACTTAAAGAACAATTAATTAAAAATATCGAATCACTAAAAAATGGGGGAAACTAAAATGAAGAAGCTATTATTGACTCTTGCTCTCTTGGTAACAAGTCTTACAGCTAAGGCACAAATCACTGATGAAATTATTGTTGATGCCAACGAGACAGGAAAAGCCTGGAATGCCGAAACGACTGTGGATCATGAAATTTGGAACAAGCCAGCCTGTTCCGCCTACACCATGAGTGAAGACCGACAGTCCACACTCGAAGTGGTGGCCTTTTACGATCAAAACACTGACACTTTCTCAGAGCCTGAAGTGAATGTTATCACAAACGCCAACTTTAGCTTTTTAGATGTGGTTGTTTCAACCGATGGAACTTCTAGGCAGTTCCAACTTCTCCCTATCCAGCCATCCAATCAAAGTCTTGTTGGAGCAAGAGTGCTTTTTGAAGATCGGGAAGACCTAGTCTCAGCGATCCGCCGTCATTTAACTTTAACGGCTCGCTATCTCGATACTGCGGGTGAAGTGAAGACGGTGAGCTTTTCTCTGAGAGGTTCCAGTGATGCGGTTTCTGCCCAATTTGATTATTGTGAGCTTGAGTTTTTACCTGAGCTTGAACTGCCATCTCCTCTCAGCCTAAACTAGTCCAATGAAACGTGTTCTAGTTTTTATTTTTCTGGTCAGCACTTCTTATGCCCATGCTTGCAAGAGTCCGTCAAAGGACTTTGCTCGTGACTTCTTTGACAATGAAAGCCATTGGATTGAAGTTCAAAAAGGCAACCTTGAAGAGATTGAGCCTAATAAGACCATCGAAGTGATGATTGATTTCAATCAATTCTCAAGAAGTAAAGCCTACACGGGGGGCGAGCTTTTAGGACACCTCGAAGAGGTCTGCCACACAAGTAACCCTAATGAACTCTTAGTTAAGGCAAAAAACTATAGCTTTAAAGTTCGGCAAAAAAGCTTTGGACTTGAAATCAAAGTTCTCTTTTTTACTTACTACCTAAGACCACTCTCTGTTCTTTAGTAATTGGTAATTTCACGCTCGCCCAGGGGTTGTCTTGGGCGATTGTTCTCCTGATATTTCGCTCGAAAACGCTCAATCTGCTCTTTACTAAGTTGTAAAGGGGTATTGAAAACAAACCACTGCACGCCCTCTAGGCAAGGTGGGTGAGTGAGTGAGCCTTCATAATGATAAAAGGTTTTACGAGGAGGAATCAATTGCTCGGGATTGAAGCGAAAGGCACTTGAGGATTGATAATTGGGGAGATTGTTGGTTTTTTGCCAAAGATCATCAAACCAAGCACTCCCTCTGCCTTCGACCACAAAAAGGCTTATAATGGCCTGTCTTAAGCCATTGGAAGAGCGGTGATAAAATTGCAATTCCATGGGCAGTTGGTTACCTGACAAGCTGTGCTCGCTGGGAGAGCGTACTTCAATTTTTTCAAGGAGAAAATCTCTACCTTGATAGCTGATTTGACTTTGGGGAGTTAAATCCACTCTCAAGGTGTAACCGGCATCAATGATCGTAGCATTCCCCGGTTTATAATCGATGGTCAATGGATTGGGTTTTTGAGGGCGATGCCAAACGAGATTGACTGGTGACTGCTGCTCACCTGAGGAACACATATCGTATTGTTTATTAAGATTCGCCCAATTCTGAGGCCCTCTTTTTCCCTCACTGTAGTCCCAACTCCAAATATCTTTTTTACCTTGATTGGCTCCAGGTGGTGGTTGAGGAGCTTGTGGTTTTACCTCCTCTACGGGAGGTCTTGATGAACAAGAAACAGTTAATAAGGCAAAACAGAAGAATCCTAGTAAAGCTGCACGCATGTTTGTGGCCCCTTTTGGTATAACTCTATTATGACTGAAGAAATTAAAAAGCAAAAGTGAGGCTCAAGACTTAGGTCAAGCCTCATCCTCGTCGACAGGACCAATTTTGGGCTGAAGCCAGGCGACGAGACCATAAAGTGGGAGGGTGTCTAGTAATGCCACTGTCCATTTGAAAAGATAATTACTAAGGAGAAGGGTCACAAAGGCATTGATTGTGATTCCACCATTTAAGAGGCTCTGCCCAAAGGTGACACCAATCACAACCACCGAATCGAGCAACTGGGAAACCATAGTGCTTAAATTGTTTCTTAACCACAAGGCTCTGCCTCCGGTTTTCTTTTTGATGAAATGAAAGATTTGAACGTCTACGAATTGAGCTAGGATATAGGCCATCATTGAGGCAAAGACGGCTCCGGCTGAGCAGGAAAATAGAATATCAAACATTTCTACTCGTCCCTCTATAACTTTGCCAGTGGCTAAGAGAATGGGGTCTTTAAGACTCAAGGTCTGCCAAGGAGGTTGTGCTTCAGGGGAGACGGCCGGGAATTGCGAGGCTAAATAAAGAAAACCAAAGATAAAAAAGTTTAGACCCAGTCCCACCCACACCACAAAGTTTGCTCGTTTTTTTCCGTAGAGCTCACTGATCAAATCCGTGACCAAAAATGTGAGCGGGTAGGGAAGCACACCCACAGCAAGTGTAAAGGGCCCCAGCTCTACAAAACGAGTGATCCCCACAATATTGAGTAATGTCATAAAGCAAAAGAAAAGAGCACTAAGGATAATAAATATTTTTTCTCTCTGGGGAAATTCCATTTATCAACTCCGCTCTCGACTTTCAAAAGTCACTCGGAAATTTAACCGAAAGCCAATACATTCGTGTCTATTTATGAGACGTCTGTTTGTACTTTTTACCAGTTTTAGTAGTTTATGGAAGGATTTTTACTTAAAAATGATTCAAAAGTGGACCCAAAGACTAGGTTTTGCTAAATTTAAGAAGGATCGCGTAAGAGCCTTAATGGGGGACTCTTTTATTCCGATACAGGATATGATGAAACAGTTTTCAATACTTCTATTTGTCTTTTTATTTTCGACCACTCTGTGGGCACAGTCTTCTGATGAAAAGAAGCAAGAAAACCCTTGTGATGTCGAATCCAATGATCCGAATCTCAATCGCATTGGCTGTGAGGACGGAACTTCCGTAAACGAAATGCAAGTTCTCTACAATGGTTTCCAACCTTATGCTGTTGTTGGCGATGCCGTAACTCTTGGAGGGCCAACGGAAACTCCTTTTCGCCCTGAAGGCAGTAACGGTATTAGTAACTCTCAAAGTGGTAACACCTCTCCCTCTGGAGACGGCTCTTCCCAATAAAAAATTAGGGACCAAGGTTTCATTGCCAAGGTCCCCATTCTGTCTTTCCAGGTGTTTTCTTTGCTGAATATTCCAGTTGATTCTACAGTGTTTTCCTGGCTGGTCTGATGTTAGTCACGTTGCTGTTGTTGCCTTCTTGCCTCTCGCTCCGCTTTGTTTTTATCGTAGGCTTGTTCATCCCACATTTTTCCAAAGCGAAGACTGGCTAATTGTACGCAGCCCCTTCCGTAGGTCACATTTCCAATACCCGCTGAAACTCCCACACTGTCGAAGTCAGCCTGTACAGAAACAGCCAGTGAACTGTGTCCCGGAACAACGGGTCCCACTTCTGCAAGAGCAATCAGTTGTTGAACATTCTTTCGGGTAAGATCAAATCCTAGATCAGCTGACACCAAAGAGAGATCAATTTCCATAGCACAGTGACCGATTCCAATATTAGCCCCAAACATTGGGATGACAATGTTAGAAGCATATCGTTTTCCGTCGGTTCCATTACAGGTAATTGTTCCCCTAGTCTCTGAACCCCCAATAAGAACCAGTGATGTATTGGTTCCGGCAGTGTTAACAGAGCAAGAGCTAAATTTAGGTCCACTCGCTTGAGCCTCGAAGCTCACAATTAGAGCCACAAATAGAGCAGCGGCTGTCGTAAAAATGTTTTTCATAATGTCCTCCTTCTCAGTTGGTAAACTGAGTTCTATTGTTTGGCTTTTAAATAGGGCCCATATCCAAAAGCATTCCCTTGACCCGATCCGTCTTGGTTTGAAACCTCACTTATCGAGTCAGGGGCATCATGCAATTTTGATTTGTGTTTTTGAACCCAAAGTTTGAATTGCAGTAAATGTTCAATGATTCCAAATTGGAACCAGGCTTAAGTGGCTAAAAATCCGCAAAAAATTTATGACATTTTTTCCTGTCTAACATTTGACGGCTGACTCAAAGAATGTGCCAAGGTCGAGTCGAGGCTCAATTTTTTACTTTATTCTACCTCCACACGAAAAAGAACAATCTGTCGGGATCAGGCTTAAGTACTTTCCCTTAATTTCCGAAAATAAATAAAGAGAACAAGAGGTCTTTTATGAACCAAAATGACAAAGTTAAAACGATCACCTACCTTCCAGGAGAATTTATCCTCAGAGAAGGAGCCAAGTGTGACTCTCTATTCATCGTTAAAACAGGTCAGGTTCAAATCTACCGCCTTGATTCACGTAAAAATAAAATCGTTATGGGAATGGTTCAGTCCGGTGAGTACCTAGGGGAAATGGCTCTTCTATCGTCAAAACCTCATTCCGCCAACGCCGTTGCATTAACAAGAACCGAGTGTGTGAAACTTTCAAGTCATGTATTAGAAGAAGAACTCAAGAAAGTTCCCAAATGGCTTTCCGCTCTCACAAGAGGCCTCGTGTTTAAACTCAACAGAACCAATGAAGTTCTACGCAGAAACGGTATCAACGACGAATCCCTCACAACCGCAATCCGCGCCATCCAAGACAAAGAAAAAGCCGCCTAACCGCATCACCCCAGGGTACCTGCTTCCCATTGGTAGCAATGGGGCGTCAGAATAAGGTGAAGGCGATACTTTCAAAACGCAAAAAACTCCAGGTAGATCGTCAAATTAACGCAATAGCGCTACCAATGGGAAGCAGGTACCTTTTGGTGAAGTGGGGGAGTTACTTTTGGGACATTGGGACCTTTAGTTTTTTTGAAAAGTAGGGGGAGGTCTTTTTTACTCCCTTGGAGATTACCTGGATATTGAGGTTTTCGTCTAAACTGGAATCAACCACGAGGTAGTTGTGCTCTTTTGTTGAAACGATCCTTCTTGGATTGTCGAGCCAACTTTCTTTTTCTGAGTCCGAACGAAAAATGAAACTATGGATGGGACTTGAGGTAATCTCAAACGTTTCGTAGCCGAGGAGATCTTTTTCAATTTTAGCAATCTCTGAGTAGTGGATATCTCCTGACAAAAATACCACAGGTTGTTTAATGTTTTTCAAGTCTTTGAGGAGTTTTTGAAAATGTTTGGGATGATCAGCGATAAAGGTTTCATTGAGCTGCTTTTTTGAGCCGTCATCTCTTGTTACTACTGTGGCTTTGGTAAAAAACTGGCCACCATTGGCTAACCAAATAGGGCCCTTTGCTTCTTTGATCTCTCTTTCAAACCACTGATGCTGAGCCTTTCCCCATTGTCCGAAAAGCGCTGTTTTGGATGGGTCCCTAAAATAACGGTTATCCATAAAGATAAATTTCTGACCAAAACCTTGGAAACTAAACGAGACCCCATTTTTTGAAATATCAATGGATCCTTTTACAGGCTCGCCTCCAAAAAATGCGGTGTAGATTTTTTTAGCAGCCACTTTGCTTTTAAAGTTTTTATCCGAATTATTGGTTCCGAAGTCATGATCATCCCAAACTGAAAAAATAGGAATGAGTTCTCTGTTTTGAAAAAGAGGAATTTTGCGAAAAGCATCGATATAACGTGTCCATATGTCGAACTCACTGGCCTCTTCTCGTTTTACAAAGTCGAAGTCATCGACATAGACCTGATCTCCGAGTAGCACCATGAAGTCGGCTTCTTGCTCCATCATTTGATCCCAAATGCGAGACCGTACATGTTCGTAGGCATGGGAATCAGACATACAGGAACCAAGGATAAAACGAGTTTTTTTATTTTTAAGTGGAAGAGTTTTAAAAGTGCGCCAGTCAATAGCGTAGCGACGAAATTTATTCACCATACTAATTTGGTAGGTTTTACCTGGATCTAAATCTTTAATAAAAACTCGGTCCACCTCCCAATGAATTCTAGGCCCTTTAGTGGTTTTAATGACCTTTAACTCACGCCCTTTTTTCCAGCTATCTACCTGACCCTTTTGGTATTCAGAAACATAGTAGGTGAGCCTGGAATAACGGGGTCGTAGAATATTAATGCTGGTCTCTTTATCAGTTGTCATGGTTTGAAAGACAGAGACCCAGCCTGGGGCCTTGGTACGATCACCTTCTACACTGGTGAAACTACTGACTGTATTAGACTGACAATGGGTCAGGACTAGGAAGACAAGGGGAAGTAACGATCGCATATAGACTCCTTTAAACTAAAAGGAGTCTTTTATAACGAAAGCCCTTTGAAGACAAAAGTCTCTCAGGGTATTTCCCTTAAAAAATGAGTAGGTTCACTGACAGACTGTTTTTTGGCCTAAGAGACCTTCTTTGAGAGAATCGTCTGATGCGTCGGGTCCAAAGAGACTGTTCTGCACAATGCGCGAGTACTCCGCACTATAGATGGGAGGATAAGTCTCATTGCCGTTAACTTCGAATTCAAAGCGGTTCGGAAAGGCAATAATGTAAAGAGATTCATTCTTTTTAACATCGCGAAAATAACTCAAAAATTGCTTGTGGAAACTGTCAAGGGCTGCACAGCGCTGGCCACAAAGACGATGAAACTCATCATCCCAAGCATCCACCAAAGTTTTCTTACTGGCATTTCTTAAAACGTGAACTATGCCTACCTTGTGTTGGTTGGACTTTACAATTGCAGCTCCGTTTTGAGAGGGGCGCTCCAGGTAAAGAGCGCCATAAAAAGCCTTGAAGAATAAAACCTTTTTTAGTCCAACCCCATTAAGAAACAAACGTCGGTACTGACCGGAATCATCTTTCACTTGGGTTTCCTCTAAAAAGGCGATTCCTCCGTCGCAATAAACCTTGGCTTGAGATTGAAAACTGAAAAACAAGACACTCACGAAAAAAAGTTTTAACACCACACCCCTCCCTGGATACTTTTTGGTTATTTCACCACGAAAATAAAGGCCAGACAAGGCTCCTTTGATTCAGGTTAAGACACAAGCGTTACAAAATAGTACAGCTGATCACTCTCTTTTAAATTTATTAAAAAAATTATTAAACTCGCCGATTTTTCTTTAATAAATCGTTTCAAAACATTGAAAAATGTTGGTTTTTCTTAAATTGATACGTCTAAATCTTAGGGGGCTGTAAATGGACTTGGCGCTAAAAAAAATTTTAGATAGCCGTATTAGATCTGAGTTCGGCACGGGACCTGCAATATCTAAGAATGGGTCGCCTTGTGGTGGGAATAAGAAAAACTAAATAAAATGAAACCATAAGAGCAAGAATTAATGCAAAGGGGTATTAATGATTTGGGTGCGTTCTGTTTTTTTAAACAGTCAAAAATCTAAAATATTGTTGTCGCTAATGGCAATCTTCATGACCTTTCCATCACTAGCTCAAGTTTCTGTAAACCCATCGACAACAACAGGCAGTATGTCTTTTAATCTCAACTCAGATCAAATCCTTTCAGTGCGCCTGCAAGTTACTGATGCGGATTACACCAATGAGGGACAGCTATTTGTAAACGGGCAGGGACCTATTGAACTCTTTGATGGTGTCGATTCTGCCAACAATGACAAAACGATCTATTTTAATGTCAACATCGGCAACAATCAGGCCGATTGGTTTAATTATAATGGGGCGAGAAACGATTTAGAGTTTCGCTTTTTTGATGACCCTCAAAACGCGGGTGTTAACGATGGTTTTACTATTATATCAGTAAAGCCCATCACCGAGCTTCCTAAGAAAGTCTATGACGCTGTTCCTGTAAGAACCGACGGTGAAATTTCACAAGCTCGCTTCAAAGCACTTGATATTTATAAAAGACTTGTCGGTGTGCGTGTTCCCATCGACCACCCAATATTAGTCGAAATGGAAGAATTAGTTGCAAGGGGAGACCTTACGGGTGCTGCTCAGATCGCCACGAACGAGCCCGGGTTTTATAACCTTGTGGTCAGAGACTTCGCTGCGCGAATGTCGACAAGAGATCAAAGTATTAATGAAGAATTTAATGATTTTATAGCGACCTTTATTGGTGTGACCAGAGATGATATTGATGCAAGACAGCTATTGACCGGGAGCTTTTATTATAAAGGTTCTATTGATGCCCCAGTAGACGCAGATATTATGGACGACATTCTCGGCTCCAATGATCACTATCAGCAACTCGCTGGGCAAAACTACGATTTTGCTACCGTTCTTGAAAGAGAGAACACCCAATATATAAGAACAAATAACGATGACAATTATATCGAGCATCCCGATGCTGCGGGAGTGATTACCTCTCGAGCCTTCATGGGCGCTCATGCCATTGATGGAACGAACCGTCGTCTGGTTGAATACACTGTGAAGCAATTTGCCTGTTTTGATCTTGAGGAATGGGCTGATGCCACAGCTCCAGACACTCGCGTGGGACCCGATATTGATCGTTTCCCTGGGGGAGAGGGATCGAAGTATTTGACGACCTGTAAAGCCTGTCACTCAGTGATGGATGGTTTCCGTGGAGCTTTTGCAAAATATGATTTTGATAACAACTATGTACGCTACCGCACCGATGGACGAGATAGAAACACCAATGGAAATAACCTTGGTCAGAGAATCGAAATTTCAGGAATCGATAATAAGATGAACCAAAACCATTCGACTTTTAGCAATGGTTACATCACTCGTGACAATAGTTGGATTAACAACGCTCGAAGTCCTGCGAACGTTCAGAAGTTTGGATGGCGGGGAGTGGTTTCTGCTGGTAACGGTGTAAAACAGTTTGGTCGTGCCATTGCCAATTCAAAAGCCTTTTCACGATGTATGACCAAAAAGGTTTACCGTGAACTCTGTCGTAGGCCTGTTGCTTCCTTTGAAACTTCAATGGTGGAGTCGATGGCTCAATCTTTTGAAAGCAGCGGTTATAAATTGAAAAAACTCTTTGAAGATATAGCAGTCAGACCGGAATGTTTGGGGGTCAGATAATATGAACTTAAAAAAGTCTTTAATCAAACTTACAAGTTTTTGCTTGGCCTTTGGGATGATCTCAGTGACATACCAGAACTGTGGGTCTCCGGATGCCAACAACGGTGGTGCGGTGAGTTCATCAGCAGACAATGGTGATATCATCCCTATCCCAAATACAAAAACAGCTTCCATCCAGAGAGCCTCACGAGTTCTTGACAATTTGGTGTCCTGTCTTGGAACCGGAGAGCCCAGTAACGACGCTAGGGATGCTTGGCAGAACAACCGAGGCACTATTTCAGAGGAAGGTTTAGCGAACTCGATGACTCAGCCTATGGCCAAAGCCTTGGTGTCTATTTCAGCGGAGGTTTGTGATGACCTTATGAATCAAGAAAGATCACTGGATGTGGATCAGAGACGTATCTTTCTTGAAATTGACTTTGATAACGGTGGAGTGGCTCGCTCGGATTTAGGATTAGCAGCCAAACGTCTGGCCAGATCTTGCTGGGGACGCAATGCTACTGATGATGAGCTGGGAATGATTATTTCGAATATCGACTCAAATTTTTCATCCGGAGAGGACAATCGCGACACAACTCGCTTGAAAGCTGTTTACTTATGTACAGCAATGGCGGCTTCCTTTTCCACTTTTGAAATGTAACGGGGTAACAATGAGTGATAAAAAGATAAAAAAAGAAATGATGGCCGAACAACAAGAGGCCAAACGCAAAGAGCTAGAGAAGAATTACAAGGACTACTGTCTCTCCCACAATAAGCGGCCTATGACCCGCAGGGATTTACTCAGTGCTGGTGTCTATAGTTTTGCAGCCTCAATGACATTACCCACTTTGGCTGGAATGATGGCGCCTCGAACCGCTTTCGCTCAGGCAGCCAACTGTCCTTCGGCCAGCAGTGGCTCGAGCATGATTCCCTTTGTCACTTTAAACCTTTCAGGAGGAGCGGGCTTAGCGGCCAATTATGTTCCCACCGATGCTGGTGGAAACCTTCTTCCTACTTATAACAAACTCGGAATGGGGAATAGCTCCTTAAACATCGAAACTGAGTTTGGCAATGTGCCTTTTGCTGGAGATGACGGAACGGGAGTTTTGATTTCAAAACTTCTCACAGAGTTAAGAAACAATTCGACTCCCGCAACACTTGCCAATACGGCTTTTGTAGCGATTCCGGTTCGCTCGCGCGATGACTCTAGCATGAATCCTTTTGACGCCTCAGGTATGGTCGCTAAAGCTGGTCTTGTGGGATCGGATCTTCCAAATCTTGGAAGGAGAGCCAGTGACACAGGAACTCGCCAAATGTATGCGAAGATAAAACCGCCCACACCTCTTATCGTCGGAAACTATGATGATATTGCCAGTGCCTTGGCTCTAGGAGCCACGGGCCCTCTATCTAATCTAAACGATGAAAAAAAGGTTTCACTAGTGAAATTGGTTAATAACCTGAGTGATTCTCAGGTTCAAAAAGTGAATGCGGATGCGGGTGGACGAATGCTCGCCAACCTTGTGCGCTGTTCAACTGGTAAAAACGTGGAACTTTCACAAAAACCCCAACCCACAGTGGATGTAAGACAAGACGCCTCTCTGGCTTCCGTTTGGGGAGTCGACGGTGGCACAAACTCTCGTGACGAGAGTGTGGTTTTTGGTTCTATGGTGAATGCCGGTCTTTTAGGCTATGCAGGAACTGTAAACTTAGAAAGGGGTGGTTACGACTACCATAATGGAACTCGTACCACAGGAGATGACCGAGATGGTCGTGCCGGTGCCGTTATTGGAAGAATTTTAGAAAGTGCCGCTGCTTTAAATAAAAAAGTTTTTATCTACGTGACCTCTGATGGAGCTGTCGTGTCACCAGAAAGTGACGACCGAGCTGCACCTTGGAGAAGTGACCGAGGATCCGCAGGAATGGCTTATATTCTTGCCTATGATCCATCCGGACGCCCTCAAACCAGCGGACACCAAATTGGTCAATTTACCGCAGCACAAGCGGCTGATGACAAGTTTGTAACAGGAAACAATCCAGAGCTGGCCGCGTCGGCCGCTGTGGCTAATTATTTAAAATTTAACAACCGAATGGATTTAATAGAACCGGTGTTAGGAAGTACGTTTACTTCAGCTCAGTTAGCTCAAATTTTAAAATTTGGCTAATCGAAAGCAGAAGCTAGAGGGGCAAAAATAAAATGAGTACGTCGATGGTTAAATATTTTATTGCGGCTGTGGTTTTGGTCACACTTTTCCAAAACTGTTCGGCCACCCATGAAAGTAGCTCCACACTGAGCTCGTTTCAAGCTTGTAATTTAATCTTGAAAGATGAGTTCGTGAAAGGCTATCAAAAGTTTCTTCAAACAAATTGTAACAGTTGCCACGTCTCCAATGGCTCTGGGAACGGAGCCTTTGCTGACTCGAGTGTCGATACAGCTTTTGACGCTTTTATTTTTCGTGGCTACGAACTTGTGGGTGCAAGAGCGCTGGACCCCAACCATCAACCTCCTTTTACCGGAAGCCAACACCAAAGTGCACTCAGTGAGCTTGAGGGCACCTGGAGTAGCGCGCAAGCTCAAGTGGATGTTTGTGTGGCAAATTCAGGTGGCGGTATAGGCGGTGGTATTGATGATGGACTCGTGCCGGAAGACCCCACACCCACTCAAGGTAATATTACCACTTTTATAAAAGCCTTAGAGGCTGATAAAGACGAGAAAACTTTAAGCTGGAATCTTGAAAACGAAATTGCCGATCCAAGTGACCTCTCCTTCCCAGGAGCGACTCTAGAAATTGATGTGCGTGCGATCACCTCATCAACGGGAGACAAGAGTTATGTGATTTCAAACCCAAGACTCACAGCCGGTAGTGAAGCTCTTCATATCACTTTTATTGAATTTTCGATCAATAATAAGGTTGTTACTAATGCCACCAGCTACCACACAGTGAACCGAAGAGTTCCCGCAGGGGAGACTCGTGATCTTGGAGTTGGGGGAACGATTTTTAGCTATAATATACGTGCAACCGATGTGCTTGCACTTAAAATTGGCCGGCTTGAGACCATCGAGTTTGATCCTCCGACCTTCGATGAGCTTATCGCTCCTACCGGTGTGCTTGGAGCCAATTGTTTGTCCTGTCATGATGGGAGTAACGGCAATTCCACTCCTCAAGGAGGTTTTGATATCTCCTCTCGTGACGCTATTATCAGTCAGTTAATGGTGTCACCTTATAGTCCTAATAATTCTGAAATCTATAAAAGGATGAACGATTTACAAAGGCCCATGCCTCAAGGAGGACTATTGCCTGTAGACCAAGTGGATCAAGTTCTCTGGTGGATTCAAGACGGAGCAAGGTAATAAGTATATATAATTTACTCGGAATCATTTAAATAATTTGCCTAATAGGCTATTTCTTCCTAAAACCCCGGTCATCGAAGCACTCAAGCTTCTCAAGACAGCAAAACCGGGGGAACCTATGAAACATTTAATTTTAACGGCCACACTTTTAATGGCGAGCTTTAATCTTCAAGCTTATGCTGACGTCAGTGAAGGCAAAAATTTTGGAGCCGAACTCACTTACTTTCAAATCAACCACGACCATCTTTGGGGAATAAACGAGGGATCGATTTTGATTAGTGAGCCAGCAGGAACAATCACTCTTTCACTCAATCAAGATCTAGGCTGTAAACCAAATCAACCCTGTATCACTCTTATGCCAAACTCTTATGACGTTGAACTAGAGATCATTTCCGAAGAGTTTGATTCCTGTAACGCCAAAAAAATCACGGCGATCAACGACAACACCCCTGTCGATGGCCTTTATGAGGAGGTTGTAGTTTACGATTATTCAACAGCCACCTGTGAGTATTTTATTCAGAATATGACTCAAGTGACCTACACCACTATCGCACCTAGAACTCAGGAAATGCAAGAGTCTTACCTCCATGGCGAACCCTTAAGAGAGCTACCTATTTCCTTCTAAAATTAGTTTAAGATGTTGTTTGTTTGCAAAAAAAAGCCCCAGGCCAGATAATGACTTGGGGCTTTTTACTTTCAGAACTTATTTATAAAATCATCCACCAAACTGAATGCCACCATCGTCTTTCTTCCAGCACTCAATTGTTAAGGCGTGACCTTCAATCATAGCCTCTAAGATCTCTCTCTTTTCTTTGCACTTGTTGAGAACTTCATTAACGTTGGCCGTTTCAATAGCGTTTAAAATCAAAGCGTTGAGTTGTGTGTGAGCGGTTCTTTGACAAGAGTAGAACTCAGCACAAGTGTTAAACTGATTCACACTAGGGTCACACATATCATAGTTGGCTTCACAGGCTTTATAATCTAGACCCGCAGCGAAAGCTGTATTGAAAATAGCAAAGCTAATTAGAATTATCGATAATACTTTTTTCATGACAAAGCTCCTTTAAAGTTTGACCCAATTTATGCTTATTTTATGTTTAATCCTAATTTTAAAATAGAAGGCTATAAGAAGTTCACAAATGTCAAAAAATTAGAGAAAACATCCCCTCTTTCTACCTTTCGTTGCAAAAACCAAATCAAAAAAAGCCATTCAAGGGGGAGTTTTTTTAAAAGGTCTGTTCAAGCCACGATCCCCATGGTTCCATTTATAATAATTCTCTAAAGGGCTCTTGTGAGCGTGACGCGTTTTCGCCCGCAGGGCGAAACACAAGCAAGGCATGGATGCCGGCCCTGTAGAGATTTATTATAAATGGAAGCATGGGGAAACGAGGACTTCGATCGAGCTCTCACAGATCCTTCGGCTTCGCCTCAGGATGACAATGGAGGTTTGCCTCAGGACGACAATAGGAGGGGAGTCTTAGGACGACAATAGGAGGAGGGGGGCCTCAGGGCGACATTTCGACGACGTCGGGCGAGACCTATCGACTCACCTTAAAATCATGCTGAAAATGGGTCTTCTCCTGAGAGCTTAGGATTTCGTACATTTGTTTTTTCGAGAATTTTTCAGGTTTCAACCAGTCACTGATTTTAGTTTCCTCGAGAAAAATGGGGCAGCGGTCGTGTCCCATTTCATCGATTTCTTTGGGAGGATCGTTGGTGATGATTGCAAAAGACGAAAACTCGATTTCTCCACTTTCAGAGCGCCATGTATCATAAATCATTGGAGCCCACATGAGATCATGGTCGTCAGGATAAAAAGTGATTAACTTTTTTTTGCCTTTGACCTCGACCCATTCGAAAAAACGAATAAAAGGAAATAATCCATGATTCTGTAAGAAAATGGAGTTCCAGGTTTTTCTTTTTTCAAGGGAGTCAATGCGAGCATTGAATACGTTGTATTTTGATGGAATCTCTTCATCGGAAAAAGAAGGACGCACACGGTAGCGCATAGGTTTGATGACACGTTCGCCTTCTTCCATAACAATCACGGGGGCAAAATAATTGGGGTAAACTCTTCCGTTCTCACCCACTTCTTTAAAGACCGATGAGCTGGGCTTTCGTTTAAGACCCATGATTTTTTTTATTTCTTCGGGTGTTTTTTGACTCTCTTTTTCCTGCAGACCGTGGAGATCTTCAAAAGCCTTGTGACTGATGGTCGCGTCAAAACGTCCAGCCAGTTTTTCAAGATTTCTTTCGACTTGCACTGAAAAACAAATAAATCCTCCCTCGGAGCTTTTTTTATACGCAATCTTTATAAACTAGTAAATGACGCTCGCTGTTTTTCAAGGGTTTTGAACAAACTTGCACGAACTTTCAAAAACTCAAGCAACTCTCCTCTCAATAGCCACTGTAAGCTTGATACTTACCTAAGAGGAGTTAAAAACATGTCCACCCATTCGAAATCCAACTATTCATCCTATTTTGAACCTCTCAGTGTGGGTTCACAGAAATTTAATAATCGTGTCTTTATGGCGCCGATGACAAGAAATCGGGCCGACCACTCCAAAGGGACTCCTTCCGGGTTGAATGCTCTTTATTACACCCAACGAGCCTCGGCAGGGCTTATCATTTCTGAAGCCACCCAGATTAGCCAAGAAGGTAAAGGTTACGCTTGGACCCCTGGAATCCACAACGAGGATCATGTTACTGGGTGGAGGACTGTCACGGAAGCGGTCCACAATGCTGGAGGTAAAATCTTTTGCCAACTTTGGCATGTGGGTGCGATTTCACACCCAGTTTTTCAACCAGGTGAGGAAGCTCCCGTTTCCGCTTCGCCATTTAAACCGGAAGGGAAAGCCTTTGTCGGCGACCATCATCCCGATGGCCCCCAAGTAGATCATGTGGAGGCTCGTGAACTGAAGAAATCAGAGATTCCAAGATTATTAGAAGACTATAAGAAGGCCGCTGAGTACGCCAAGAAAGCCGGCTTTGATGGAGTTGAGATTCACTGTGCCAACGGGTATCTCATCGATCAATTTATAAGAGATTCAGTCAATAAAAGAACGGATGAATACGGCGGAGAGGCTAAAAATCGCGTTCGCTTAATGAGCGAAGTGGTGGATGCTGTTTTACAAGTGTGGTCCGGTGATCAAGTGGGTGTTCGTCTTTCACCCATTGGAGGCCTTGGAGGCAGTTATGACTCAAACCCAAAAAATACCTACACCACCGCCGCAAAAGCTCTCTCAGGTAAGGGCTTACTCTATCTTCATGTAATAAGGCCCAACTCCCATACTGCTAAAGGCGATGAGGATGGTAACGAAATCGTTAAGTCTATGAGGAAAGCCTTTGGCGGCTGTCTCGTGGTTAATGGCGAAATGAGTCCTGATGAAGGGCACAAATGGATTGAAAGCGGGGAGGCGGATGCCGTGAGTTTTGGTCGACTGTTCCTCGCCAATCCTGATCTACCCGAGCGCATCCAAAGAGGAGGCCCCTTTAATGAAGCCAAAAAGGATGATTTTTATGGCGGAGGCCCGAAAGGCTATATCGATTATCCCACGCTAAACAAGGTGGAGCCTCCTTACAAAGAAAAAACAACAGAACTAAGTCAAAGTCTTTAAACCAAGGAAAGGAAGAATTTATGTTAAACCAAGAAAAAATAAACAATGAAAAAAGAAGAGTCACTAAAAGAAGTGATGACTACTATGAGTCCATCAACCCAAGCACTGAAAAAGTGATTGAGACTTATCCTTACGACACTCTAGCAGGGCTCACTGAGAAATTACAGGTGGCTCACGCCGCTTTCCAAGATTGGAGTCAGGTTGAAATTGAAGATCGCATCACCCCTATCGAAAAGTTTGGTAAAATTTTAAAAAAGAGAAAAAAAGAATTTGCCCGAGCCATGACTGAGGAGATGGGAAAACTCTATAATCAGGGGCTTGCCGAGATCGATCTTTGTGTGGCCATCTGTGAACACGCCGTTAATGAAGGACCGGAGATTCTTGCAACCGAAGAAAAAACTCTTGAAAATGGTAGAGCACTTGTAGCCTATGAACCGCAAGGAGTTATTCTTTCCATTCAGCCCTGGAACTTTCCCTTTTATCAAGCCATCCGCTATGCCGTTCCTAACATTACGGCCGGAAACACCACTCTTCTAAGCCATGCACCCAGTGTATGGGGATGCGCAAGACTTGTCGAAGAGGCCTTTAAAGAAGCCGGACTTCCAGAGGGAGTTTTTCAACTTATCTATGCCAAAGACGATGACATTGAGAAACTTTATGAGCAAAGAGAGGTCAGAGGTGTCACCTTCACAGGAAGTGCTGACACGGGAGCGATCGTTGCCGAAAAGGCCGGCAAGCACTTGAAGAAAACGGTGCTCGAGCTCGGAGGTAATGATGCTTATATTGTTACAGAAAGTGCTGACATTAAAAAAGCCGTGAAAGCCTGTACTCAGGGCCGAATCTTTAACAACGGTCAAACTTGTACTGCCGCCAAGCGTTTTATTGTCCTTGAGGGTGTCTTTGACGAGTTTAAGAAAGCTTTCGTTAAAGCCATCTCCGAAACACAAATGGGAGATCCTATGGAGAAAACCTCAAAGCTTGGTCCTATTGCTAGAAAAGATCTTCTCGATAAGCTCAACGATCAAGTGCAGGAGTCTTTAGATCTTGGGGCCACTTGTTTGACAGGAGGTCATGTGGCTAAGCGTGATGGTTATTTTTTCGAACCCACAGTACTTACTGATTTGGAAGAGGGGATGCCAGCTTATGACGATGAACTCTTTGGTCCCGTGGCCAGTCTCATTAAAGCCAAAGATCTTGATGAAGCCATAGAAATCTCCAACAATTCAAAATATGGCCTCGGTGGAGGAATATTTGGTTCGGAAGAAGAGGTTGTGGAAGTGGCTAAGAAAAAGCTCGATACCGGGGTTGTTAACGTTAACGGCTTCAGCCTTGCTAAACCTCATCTTCCCTATGGAGGAGTAAAGGATTCGGGTTATGGTCGTGAGCATGGTAAAAGTGGTTTCAAAGAGTTTGTGAACACTAAAACCGTAATGATTCATCAATAGCTTTTGACTCAAAAAATTGGTTTTAGAAAGGGGCTTTTTAAAAAAGCCCCTTTTATATTTTTTACAGAAAACACAGGGAAATGGCCTGAGAATTGACTCTAAACCCTTGGCTGGGTAGCTCTTTAATTAAGCCAAAAAAGGGAGTCATTTTTGCCACGAAGATTTTTGTCATCCTTAATTCTTACTCTAGTAACCGTATTATCAGCTAACCTTAGCCAAGCGGAATTTGAACTTCCCACCAATTTATTTCTCAATGATTTAAGCTGGGGAAAGACAAGTCCCAGTCGACGAAACAAGGTCGGTATTCGCTGCACAGCCTTAAGAGATTTTGATAAATACTCCCTGCTTTTTCATGAGGACTCTGGAAATCTCACTCCCTATGTGAGACTCAATAGACGAGGCTCCTGTCGATTGGCTTTTGAAGAGTTTGAAGAATTACTCTCTGAAAATGAAGTTCTTTCCCAGGAACTCGCCTTTTTGATCGAACAAATTCCTGAACAAGTAGAATTAATCCTTTCTAACTTAAACCCTTGGAGAGTTCGCTCAACTCAAGTGCGAATTTTGGTACGTCCTGAGAAAGATAAGGAGCTATGGGGGATGAGTGGTCTTATTCAGGGGCTCACTTTGCAGTGGCCCCGAAAGTGGGATTTGGCCTTACATATTGAATTTCGCTTTTTCCGAGACGGGGAGAAACCTTTGACTCGGATCATTCCCTTAAGTGATCTTTAAAGAGAGCTTGGGATCTCCGCGCAAGCGATTCTAGCGCCTGAGGCTCCCGAGGGTTGCGAGACAAAATCGTCAGGAAACTCGTGGAGTACCAACGAGCGCCCTAAAATATTGTGGAGCTTATTTCCAGTGATTGATATTTCAATAAAGTATTGATTAAAAACGGCCACTCCTTTTTTATTAGCGACGACATTTCCCAAATCTCCGACATGATGCTCATCCGCTGAGGGGGCTCCATGGGAATTTTTCTCAGGATTGAAATGTCCACCAGCGCTTTTGAAGTCAGCACTTGAGCAGTCGCCCTTTTCGTGAATATGAAAGCCGTGGCGAGAGTCAGGTTTCAGACCTTTAAACTTGGCAACAATTTTTAATCTTTTCTCCTCCTGAACCATTTCAATTTCCCCTCTAACGGAACTCTCTTTTTTTGTTTGAACTTTTAAGTCCAAAGAGGGGAGACCATTGTCGGAAGTGAGATTTTGCTCACTAACTTTGCCAGTAGCAGCACAACCCATTATTAACAAACACAAAGAAAGGGCACTGAGGCCCCTCGAGTAATTAGAAATATTTTTCATCGAATCCTCATTGCATATTTAGTGAAAGGCGTGACGGAAACCAACAAGGACTGAACCAGCATCAAAGACATCTTGGTCAAGTCCCACATTCGGTGAACCTGGAAGACTTTTTTCTTCATCGTAGTTGAGAAGAAAGTTAAACCGGTACTCGACAAAGAAAGAAGATCCAGAGTTCTCCTCAGGCCCAACCAAAGCGCTTAGTCCAAAAGATACAGGAAGAACAAGAAGACTGCCATCATAGAGATCTTCACTCACGATCAATGTTCCAATACCAATTTTGCTATAAGAAGAAAGAATATCTTTATAAAGAGCATTCTCTGATTGTAAGGAGACTGTGATTTCCGCAGTTGATTTGTCCTCATCAGAAATGGATTGCATATCACGACCGACAATGTCGAGTGTTAAACGGGCAAAGGCCTTTTCATGCCAGTCGAATAAATAGGGTGTAAATCCACTGATCCTGTAAACACCTTCGGTGTAAGATTGGGACCCAGCCCCGTATTCAAAACCCCAACCATTAAGAGCTTCATTCTCACTGGATTGAGCCCAGAGTGAAGTTGAAAACAATGCTGCACAAATAGTAAGCAATAAACGCATAGATATCTCCTGTTTTTATATTCCAGAGTTAAGATTACGAGTATCCATGCTTTAGAACATAGTCATCAGGTGTTTAAATTGTGTAAATCTCTTTAAAAATAAAGCCAGCAAGTGTGACTCATTATTAACAATGTCTCAAACTCCGCAAAAAGTAACATGAGCCCTTTTATGACATTCTTGTGAGCACGTTGAATACTAAATGAAAGGAATCATTTTATGGCTAACTCAAACAAGAACTACAGCAGTGATGGTAGAAAAACAGGAAAAAAAGGTTTACCCAATGACAAAAACGAGCGTCGTCCTTCAGAAAAGCGCGATTCCTCTAAAACCCAGCACACAAAACAGTCGTAAAAGACCTAAAGCTTTGAAAGCTGTTTTTGTAAAAGGCCCAATCTTTCAAGATTGGGCTTTTTTATTTCATTAAAACACAACGGCGGGCAATTCAGGAACTGTTCGAGGTGCGCCATATTCGTGGCTTGGTAACTGAGGAACCTGCGGATCGGCGGGAATAAAAGGCGTTCGGTAAGAACTTTGTCGATGATCACAAGTCGCTGAAAAGTTATTTTCGCCAAAGGTTTCCTTCATAAATTCGAGAGCTTTTTGGCAAGAGCGATCTTGAGTTCTGCCGCCTAGAGAATCAAAGGCTTGAGGCATTGTCACGTAAGCGGCAATGACTTCCGCAATTTCTTCCCCACGATCTCTGGTACAGTAGTTTGTTAACCGGCAAACTTCCCCATTCATATGCTGGAGATATTTGTTCATGATCTCAGAGTTATTGTTTCCGGCAATATAGTGACCTATCTCATGGGCGATCAGGGCATGATTGTCTTGTCCACCACAGGAACTGGTGTGACCTGTCCCAGTTTGATTTTGATTCCCACCAGTCAGTTGAATTTGGTTTCCTATACGTCGAGAATTGGTAGCCGTAGACTGAGGATTGGCAAAAACGATTTCAATAGGATCACCATCTTCTAGGGCAGTCATGCGGCCGTCTCCTATACGATCAATAGCCTCAACCACTCGTGCCACAGCCACAACTCTAGGGTCATTATAATCAGAGAAAGGTTGCATATTTTGGGCTCGCCCTCGCTCTTTCGGATTGTTCCCTGTATAGAGTTCGATATTATTGCGCTGAAGCAAATTGGGAATGGACTGGGGGGTACCTTGGGCTAAACATCTTCCAAGACCCGCATCGGTATTCAGCTTAATAAGGTCTCGGCAATTATTTTCGTTGGCATTTTCTAAGGAACATCCATAAGCCGAGTAGACTTTTGCAGAACTCAACAGAACAAATAAGACCACAAAAAACCGTTTCATAGTATCCCCCCGGCTTACTTTTAATTTTAAGACACTTCCTTTCTTATCCCAAACAGTTAGAGCCTTTCGAAGAGTTTGTGTTTCAAAAGGGGACAGATGGCAGGCCTTTCTTACTCAGGTCGAGTTTAGACCTTGTTTTCTGGATCGCATAAAAGCTTTAAGTTTCGGAAATGGCTGGTTTTTTAGCTCGGTGGGCTGGACCTTTCTCAAAAAGAGGTCCGGTAATCTTGACTTACTTACATATAACTTACATATTTAAAGTCTTAAGAGGGGAACAGGTCTTTGATGAATCCAGCCGCTTTGTTTTTAAAAGAAGAGGACAGAAGAAAGCTTTGTCTGCTTGAGGATAAA
The DNA here is from genome assembly GCA_964230645.1 of Bdellovibrionales bacterium. Classification (GTDB taxonomy): domain Bacteria; phylum Bdellovibrionota; class Bdellovibrionia; order Bdellovibrionales; family JAGQZY01; genus JAGQZY01. The sequence continues at coordinate 230,194 of CAXRHT010000002.1, forward strand.
AAAGAACTCAATGCAAAAGAGCTTGAGAGCCCGCAAACCCCTTTGGCTTCTTTGAATGCTTTCCTAAAAGCACAGAGCTTTAAACACCAGCTCAGTGAGTGGGGTACACCCCATGGGAGTTTTTCAAAGCTCTTACCAAGCCTAATCGCTGCAAGCTTACAAAAAGAAGTTCTATGGCTGAGTGACCAGCAGGACTCGCTTATCTACCCGCAAGCCTGGCGGGAGTTGCACTTTGATTTGAATCAAATTTATTTTTTAAGAGAAAAACGTGTTTTACGCAGTCTTCGCACCTTAATTCGTGAAGAGAGCTTTTCTTTTATTATGATCGACTCTCATCACTTCTTTTCAAAATCGGACCTTCACTTTTTGTCGCAATCTGCCCGCTCACAAAGAATGACTCTTTTTCTTTTTCGTCCTTATTTTCTAAGTGCCAAAAAAGGCAATCCCTTTTGTCGATTGCGTCTGAATAGCTCTTATGAGCTATCCAGCCAAAAGTTTCATTTATCTTTTATTAAAGGCGGGGAGAGAAAACGACATTTTAAAGCAAGCTTTGGTGAGGTTTTTAGTGGCTAAGCTTCTCTCCCTTTTTAATTACGAAAAATCAAAAGAGGTTTTTCTTCCTTATCTGATCTTCTCAAGCTCTCAAAAAAAGAACCTCGACTTTCTCTCACCAAGCCTTATGAGAATCAGTGAAGACCTTTTTGTGATCGATCTACAAATCACCCAAAGCTATTGGGAGAAACGAGCCAAAAAAGAGAGCAAAGAGCCCCAAGAACTCATTGAAGAAGTGTTTCAGTCTTATTTGCCTGAAAGTCCAATTCAACTCTTTTGCGAGCATCCTTTTCAAGGTCTTGTTTTTTTTCTTTATCTTAAAGAGCAAAACTCCAAAGGTTTTTTTAGCACTCACTCCCTTTTTGCCCGTAAAATTTATGACAATATGGGTTGGCACTCTTGGATCTGGGCGGCTCGCCTGATCAATGACTGTTTTGAAGACAATAACTCCCTTGTTAAAGATAGAAAAAACTTCTCGTCTCAACTAAGACGTTTTTTAAGCTTTATTGAACGCACCGACCTCACTGAATTTTCCGACCTTAAACAGGCTCACTTTCACGAGATCCAGCGCCGCTTCCAAGGTTTTCTTGGGAAACTTTGGCTATGGAGCTTCCCGCAAGCCGAAGAAAGCGAAGACCTCAGCCTTTTTTCCCACTACGAAAAACTAAAAGGCTTTGCTTGGATTCCCTATGAAAACAGTCCTAAACCACAGACTAAGACCTGGCTTGAGTACCCCTTGTCTTACTGGGAGGAGATTAAACCTCTTTTGCTTTGTGATTTTGAAAAGCTAAGTCAGAAAAAAGAGCTACAAAGTCCCTATAAGCTTTTAAACATTGAATGGAGCTTTACTCTTTATGATCTCAGTCAGCTTAAACAAAGTATTCCTTTCAAACATCCTCTTTGCCTCAGTTTAGAAAGGAAAAAGGATTTTGCCACTCTTACAGGTCAGTTCTCCTTTGCCTTTGAACAATTCAAAGAAACACTCAAAGAGAAAAATCATGATCTTGACGTTATTAACACCCCTCTTATTCTGGGATGGACTCTTAAGGTTTCTCAAAGGGTGCAAATTCGCGAGAAAAATCAGAATTTTATCTTTGAAAGTAATAGTGAAGTCCAGAGTAGTGCTGAGGAGCTAAAAGAGCTTAATAACAAATTACAAAAGCCCCTTGAGTCTTATGTCGCTTTAGAGCACTTTATCCCCGGTCTTGATTTTATCTCTCAAGACCTCCACGAGAATGACAATCCTCTTTTTAATGAAAAGCTTTTAATGCCAAAGCCTTTTTACCTATTTCCAAAGGAAAGAAAACTTTCGGCCTCTGAAATTGTCAGTTCGCAATTTCTTGATCGCAGCAGTCAAGACTGGTGGAACAGGGAAGAGACTTTGGATTCTGTGCGCGACTGCTTCATTTGCCAATTAAAAAATAAAGAGCTTGTCTTTGCTTTTCGCAATTTTCAAGGAGAGTGGTTCCAGTATGGCTACTAGCCAAGATTTTGAAATTCATGAGTGGCTCACTAAGAGCAACTTTAGCTTTCTTATGAGCTCAGCTCATCCTCATCAACTTATTCAGATGGCTTTGGGCTGTGGCTATAGCTCTTTATGCCTTAATGACTTTGATGGCCTTTATGGTAGCGCTCGTCTTTATAACGAGAAAAAAAGTATCTTTGAAAAAACGGGAAAAAGTATCAAGCTGAATTATGGCGCAGAGATCCACCTTCTTAGTGATCACGACAGTCCCTTATTAAAGCAGAAAACTCTTGTGTTAAATGTCTTTAATAAAAAAGGCTACACTAATTTATGTAAGCTTTTAAGTCTTTCCCATAAAGACTCAAAAACCAAGGCCTTTATTTCCTTTGAAACACTTCTTACACAAGATCTCTCTGGTCTTTTTGCCATTGTACCCATGAGAGGAGGATTTGATTTTTTCTTAAACAACGAAGAAAAGCTTAAAAAATTAAAAGAAAAGATGACGGGTGAAGTCTATTTGGCTTTAACTAAAAGTTTTCATCACTCCAGTGATCATCTTATTAAAAAGACTCTTGAGCTTTCTCAAAAAGTCGAAATTTCGCCTCTCTTTTCCCAAGATATTTTTATGAACCATCGCTCAGAAAAAGCTTTCCACGACCTACTTACAGCCATTCGAGTGAATCAAAGAGTGGATGAGTGTTTAGAACATCACCTCCCTAATGGAGAACGTTCCTTTCACTCCGCCCAACACTTTTATGAAATCTATCGACACTTCCCAAACTTCAAGAAAGTTTTCTTTCAGATGAAAGAGCTCAATGAAAAAGCTCAGTTCTGTCTTTCTTCTTTGCGCTACCATTATCCAAAAGAGTTTATCCCTGAGGGTCATTCGGCTCAGTCCTTTTTAGAGCTTAAGGCTTGGGAGGGAGCGCGTAAGCGCTACGGTGAGCATATCCCTACACCTGTTGTCACCACCATCAGTCGGGAGCTTGATTTGATCGAAGATCTCGACTTTGCCGACTACTTTTTAACCGTTTGGGATATCGTGGCCTGGGCGAGAAGCCAAGACATTCTCTGCCAAGGAAGAGGCTCGGCCGCTAATTCATCTGTTTGTTATGCTCTCGGGATCACCTCTTGTGACCCCAGTCTCTTTGATCTTTTGTTTGAGCGCTTTGTAAGTAAGGAAAGAGGAGATCCTCCGGATATTGATGTCGACTTTGAGCATGAGAGAAGAGAAGAGGTCATTCAGTACATTTACCGACGCTACGGCCGCAAGAAAGCCGCTATGGTGGCTAACGTTATTAGCTTTAAAAGTAAGGGCGCTTTACGAGCCGTGGGTAAGGCTTTAGGCGCCCCTGAGCCTTTATTAAAAAAGGCCTCTGATCTGTGCCGAACGGTGGCCTTTAGAAAAGAAAGTCTTAACACTGTTATTAGTGAGGTGAAAAAGGGGAGTGAAGTCTCTCAAGCTTTTCCTTCTTTTTGGAAGTTTTGGTCCGAGTTCTCCGAAAAAATTCATGGCTTCCCTAGGCACTTGGGGCTACACTCAGGCGGCTTTATAATCTCTCAAAACCCGATTGATGAATTGGTACCAAGGGAGCCTGCCACCATGGAGGGCAGAACCGTTATTCAGTGGTGCAAAGATGATATTGAAGAACTGGGCTTTTTTAAAATTGATTGCTTAGCTCTTGGAATGCTTACAGCTTTGAGAAAAGCTTTTAAGTTGGTAAAAGATCACTATCAAGTCGACCTTGATCTTTACAACTTACCGCAAGAAGACAAGGCCACCTACCAGATGATTCAAAAAGCCGACACCGTCGGTGTTTTTCAGATTGAATCACGGGCCCAAATGTCCATGCTTCCAAGGTTAAAGCCAAAAACTTTTTACGATTTGGTGATTGAAATCGCTATTATTCGGCCCGGTCCCATCCAAGGAAATGTCATTCATCCTTATTTAAAAAGAAGGGATGGCCTGGAGCCGATCACCTATCCTGATGAAAGAATCAAAGATGTGCTGGCAAAAACTCTTGGGGTGATTCTTTTCCAAGAACAACTGATGAGAATAGCGATTGCATTGGGTGATTTTACCGCAGGCGAAGCCAATGAGCTGAGAAAACATATTGGTTCATGGAACTCCAAGGCTTTTAATAGAAACCTTAACCCCTATATTAATAAACTCTTTAGCGGCTTAAAAAAGAGAAACATCAATCCTAGTTTTATTAAACAGATGGTAGAGCAAATGAAAGGCTTTGCCGAATATGGTTTCCCTGAGTCCCATGCCATTTCTTTTGCTTTTATTGCCTATGCCTCTTGTTATTTAAAGTGTCACTATCCTGCGGCCTTTTTCACTTCCGTGCTTAACTCCCAGCCCATGGGCTTTTACTCACCCCACGCTCTCTTGCAAGCGGCTAAGAGAAAAAACATTTCTATCTTACCTATTTGTGTGAATCATTCCACTTGGGATCACCAGCTTGAAGCCCTTCCCGGTAAAGAGGGGAGGCCCACCCAGTACGGTATTCGTTTAGGCTTTAGTTTGGTCTCAGGGCTTTCTAAAAAAGCTGTGGAAGCTCTTGTTAGAGTCAGAGAGGCTGAGGGTCCCTGGAAGGAGTTAAATGATTTTATCCATAGCACTCCCATTTACCGAGACGATTATTCAAGCCTTGCCGCGGCTAATGCTTTTGCTTGCTTTGGCTTAAGCCGCTTTGATGCTCTCTGGAAAGTGGAAGCCGTTCCCTATAAAGAGCTAGTGGATGTCGAGGAGCGTAAACTACAGTGGAAAAGTAAAAATAGCTTTGAAAAAGCCCAACTTGATTTCCGTGCCACGGGCACAAGTCTTGAAACTCATCCTGTACAGGTGATTCGCAAGTCTTATTGGTCTTATGAGATTGCGAGTCGTCATATTTCATTATCCTCAGAGCTTGAAAAAATGCGTACCAATGCTCATGTCCATGCCTTCGGCATGACACTCATAAAGCAAGCTCCTCCCTCGGCTAAGGGAATGGTTTTTATCACTCTTGAAGATGAAAAAGGTTTTATCAATCTAGCTTTTGATCCCAAAACTTATCGAAAGTTCCACCAACTCATTGAAGGCCATGGTTTTCTTTGCATTAGTGGGAAGCTACAAAAAGCCTCCAACTACCATTCTATTCTCGTGGAAAGAGTGCATCCGGAAAGACGCACTGACATTAAAGAGCTTCCTTTAGAAAAGTCGAAAGAACATCAACAGCAAGGTCTTAAGTTAAAACTTAAGCCTCGTAACTATTTTTAGATTGTCATTCTGAGTGTATTGTCACTAAAGCATCTTTGTCATTCTGAGCGCAGCGAAGAATCTAACACCACTAAGTTCGCGTACTATTGAAAGTCCTCAGCAATAGGTCCTTCACTTTGCTTAGGACGACAATGGGGAGTATTTGTAATTCTATCCTGATGTCGTTCGAAACAACTTGTCATTCTGAGCGTAGCGAAGAATCTTTCGCTACTAAGTTCGCATTTTCAATCATAGTCTTCGGTAAAAGGTCCTTCGCTACGCTCAGGACGACAGTGTCGCTTTGCTCGGGACGACAATTTGCTAGGACGACGATATAAAGTTACGATTAAACCTTGCCTCTTCGGTCCAAGCGGTAGCGTTGGATGATTCTTTTCCACGCCTTATCCGTCGCTGAAGCTTTGGTGTCGCCCTCGTGCATATAAGTGTGAATAAGGATTTCGGCCAATCGTTTTTGATTTTCGGTAAATTCAATGGTGTCGGATAGTTTCATTATACCCTCCCTGGAAAAGTAGTATGCCAAAAGCCCAATCCAAAGAAATGGTGAATATGCGAATATTTTTTGCAAGATTTTTCACATTTCGCCCCGTCCCAGCCTTTAGAGAAGCTATCAATTCTGCTCTGCCTCCCTTAATCTCTAGGGAATCATGAAATGGCTTTTTTCAAAATTAGAGCTGGGAATCAATTTTCTCATCAAAAGAATCCGCACGCTTATGGGCCAAAGGGGCTCTCATGTGGTGGTGCCTTACACCGGGTACGCCAACCTTAAGCAAGTTCACCTAATGGGTCGGGTGGTCGAAGAGTTTCATCCTCATGATTTCACCAAAGATTTTAAACGAATCCAGCACTTCTACCAGGTGGTAAAGCTCTTCCTCACCTTCAAGGTTCCCCATAAAACCGTTTATATTAAAATTAACGAAGAACTCTTTGAGGCCAAAACCAATCATCAGGGTTATTTCTATAAAACAGTCACCTTAAAAACACCTCTTGACCTCAACCCTAAAGAAGAGGGACGCCACCGAGTCTACTACTCGCTTGAGCCATTTTCGAGTGAGCCTAAGCGGGTCTGGCCGGGACGCTACAGTCTTCCTGAAGAAGATACCAAACTCTTGGTTGTCAGTGATGTGGACGACACCATTATAAAAAGCCGCGCCACTAGCTTTTTACAAATTGCACTCAGAACACTTTTCTTTCCGGTCGATAAAAGAAAGACCTTCGATGAGGCCAGTCAGTTTTATAATGAATTACAGCAGGGGCATTATACAGGGCTTAAAGGCCTTTTCTTCTACGTTTCAAGTAGTACATGGAACATCTATCCTGTTTTATCCGGTTTTTTAGAGCACAATCAATTCCCTGAAGGCTCCCTTATTCTTAATGACAACCAAACCAAATCCCAAGTGGAAGGCTCAGAGCTCAAACATCAACACAAAAAAGATCGCATCGAAGAAATCATGAGCCTTTATCCAAACCTTAAAGTTCTCCTTATTGGAGACGCCGGCCAAGAGGACCCCAAACTCTATTTATCTTTAGCTAAAAAACATGGGAACCGCGTCTTTGCTATTTTAATTCGCGAGTCCTGGTGGCACTCCAAGTTCTCCTTGGATGAGAGTTTCCGTTTAAAGGCTAAAAAGATGAATGTTCCTTTTTATAGTTTTCAGAGTCTGACCGAGCTTGAAGATGAACTCTCACTAGCCCGCCCTTAACGTAAAGAACTATTAAAAGCCTTGTCGGTGATCCAAAGGGGGCCGATCAACAAAAATGTTAGATCTTCAAAAAAAGAGGGTTTAGCCGCTTCATATTTGTGACCAATAAACTGTAAAAGCCACGAACCCAAAAAGATACCAATCTGTGTATAGAGTTGGGTATAGGGATCAGGATAATAACGAAAGCTAAAGACCATAATTAAACTAATGAGAACGAGTACGATGCCTAGGTTTAAATTGAGCCTCAGATAGAAAAAACCACAAAGAGCCACTAAAAGGTAGGCCAAAGAAAAAGGAAGATTTAAAAAGGGTTCTTTAGAAAACACATCAAATAAACCCAAAGTAGAATAGGTAATTAGGGGAACACAAAAATAATGAATCCATTTATTGCCCGGGTGTTGGTGGTTGTGGGCGTATTCCGATAACCACTGATCAAGGTTTTTCATATTTTATCTATTCCACAAAGGCATTTTAGACACAAGCAAAACACAAGCTTTGCGAAAACTTGACCATTTTTTGGTTTCAGACCGTGAAATTTTGACTTTGTAGGGGAGGGGAGGATAGCCATTGCCCCATAATGTCGTCCAAAGCGTAGTCCACTGTCATCCAGGGCTTAGCTCCACTGTCGTCTAAAGAGTAGTGACACTGTCGTCCTGAGCGTAGCGAAGGACCTTTACCGAGGACTACGTTTTAAAACGCAAACTTAGTGGCGATAGATTCTTCGCTACGCTTAGAATGACAGTAGGCTCAGAATGACATTTCACTCTACATTGTCGTCCTGAGCGCAGCGAAGGACCTTTGCCGAGAACTACGTTTTAAGACGCAAACTTGGTGGCAATAGATTCTTCGCTACGCTCAGAATGACAGTAGAATCAGAATGAAAGTTCACTCAGCCTCAAAAGTTATCCGGACGCATAGGGGGAAGAGGATCAGTGGGTGGATTCACCGTGGGAATCCCGACAGAGTCATCATTGTCATCACCCTCCTCTTCTTCACCCAAATCTATGCCAGGATAGTTGATTGCAAGTTTTGGGAGTCCTGGACAAAGCTTTTGTTCATCGACTTTAAAAATTAAATCAATAGCTAAATTAAAAAAGCTTTTTTCGCCTTCGTAACCATGACCATTTTCTAAATGGTAGGCGATTTCAGAAGGCCTTTTTAAAAGGTTCTCATTATCTCCCTGCATGAGAACAGCTGAACGTAAATGAGTCCCATTTCCAAAAGCATCTTCTTCATCTTGGTGGACAATGTGGCAAGCATTGATCGCTGCAATACCGTGATCGGCTAGGGACTGGATTTCTCCGTATTCGCTGACACCGTTGCGGTTTTCATCCACCCAGATTTTGAGTTGATTGTCGTAGATGTCTTTATCCCAGGGACCTATGTATCGATTGCGAACGTTTGAACTCTCGCAATCTTTTCCGGCATAAACTCTTAAGGCCTCAAAACCGTTTTCATAAGTCTTACCAGCCACCATCATGTTATCTCCAAACATTTGGGTGGAGCTTCGAACCTGGCCTTGGTCATCCGGAAGGACTAAAAATCCATCAGATGATTTCAATCGAACATCGAGGTTCACACGAGGGTCAGGATTCACACCTTGGTTGTAATCCTGGTAATCTCCACCGATCCAAGCTGTACGATGAGCCTGACCTTGACCTTTATCATCGTCTTCAAGGGCTGCCATATTAAAATAGGTTCCCCAGCGCACACTAGAGGTTTTAACTCCATTGCCATCAAGGTCAATCACAATGGGTGTGTATTGTGATGAAAGAAGAGTTCCGTCCACGTCATGGGAAAGAATATTGTTAACCAACTGAACAGCGCCTTGAATCGGGTCGAACTGATAACCATTGACTGTTTCAGGAAGACTAAGATTTTTAGTCACATCATAATAGTTTTTATGAACCTCACAGACGTTAAGGATATTATCAATGGAGGAGTCGATCTCAACTCCTCGGGTGGTGTCTTCTGAGAGTCTCACAATATCGTGTTTCATTTGTTCTGACCTAAGATCAGCCATATAGAGTTTTATGATTTGCGGTTCGCCATTCTCTAACGAGGGAACCGGCTGAAATAAACGGTTGGCGTATTCTCCAGCAAAGGCCTGATCAGATGCACAGCGGCCGACCTTACAGTAACCAATGTACATATAGTGAACCATATGCCGAATCAAGTTCACCTTGCTTTTTGTGTTCTTTTTCTTTCTTAACAGATCGGCCATAGCAGGAATATCAGACTCGTCCACATCAATAAAATCAAAGTAGCCTCCTTTAACAACCAAACTTTGAGGATCGACTTTTAGAGTGCTAAAAAAACAGCGCTCACCCGTGCGGTACTGCCTGGCCACCTCGGTATTATCGACCGGGTAATAAGCGTTTTTACCAGAAGCAAATTTATTACTCTTTTTTCCAGCCACAGGGATATAACTGACACCCCCGTTGGTTTCACTTAAAACCGCTCTTTGGTTGGCATACTTTGCGAGAACATCATGTTTTTTCCCAAAGGAATAAGAAAATTTAACAGGAACAGTGGAACCAGTAGGATCAGCGGCCGCTTCATTTAAGGCCATTTGTTTTTCCATTTCATAAAGACCTGGAGTGGTGCAATCTCGCACCGGAATTTCGATGGCTTCTGAGATTTGATCGACATGAAAAGGGCGCGAAGGGGGGATTGCGTCTAAGCTGGAATGAACATCACCCACGTGATCGTGAACATTGAAGGTTTGACTTAAAGCTGTTGATTGTAAAGCTCTCTGTTCGGTTAGACTCGTACTTTTACCCTGACTACAAGCACTGACTATAAAAGGAAAACTTAAAAAGAATAGGGCCTTAGAAAAAGACTTTAAATCTGACATTGACTCACTCCTCACGCAACTGAAGTTCTACTTTGTTGAGGTTTTTCTACTGACTTATTCAATCGCAATATTTGAACCTTCACACCTATCGACCTTGGTCTGGAGCGAGTGTAAAAATAAACTAAAAATCGCCTAAATTTGCGCCAGTTTGATTCGAAAATAACGACTTTGCTCAGGAATTTACCAAAAAAAAGAGAAAAGAAACGAACACTCTCAAGCCATTTAAAATTCCCAAATGTCCCTGAGGTTTTAGCGCGTCTTATCTTGAGATTTTATTTTCGTGGGCCCTAAAGAAAAAACGAGTCTTTTTTCAACCTCAGTCGTTATACTTTAAAGACATAAAAGGGAGGACCCATGAGAGGTTTTTTGAAACTTGTAGTGCTTTTGCTTTTAAATATTAGTTTCCTTGCTTCAACGGCTTTCGCCGATCAAGGCGACCGACAGGCTCGCCAACAAAATCGTAAAGAGAACAGAGCGGAAAGACAAGACAATCGCCAGGAGAGAAGAGTGAACCGCCAAGAACGCCGATCGGAGCGCCGTGACGCGAGAAAAGTGCGTCGCGCCAGCCGCAAAGATCGACGCGGAGCTAGGCAGGATCAACGCAGTCAAAGGCGAAGTGATCGACAACAAAAACGTCAGAAATAGGTTTCTATGTGGTCTTTTGGGAAGACATGTCTTTTTGAGTGAGGACATGTCTTCTTGAGCAAAAACATGTCGTCTTGAGCGCAGCGAAAGACCTAAGATCCTTCGCTTCGCTCAGGATGACAATAACTTCGCTCAAGATGACAATTGCGTTGCTCAGGATGACAATGCATAACGCCCAGGAGAACAATGGATAACGCTCAGGAGGCGGGGCCTTTTATTTTTCTCGCTCAAAAGATCGGGCTATGCTAGTGTGAAATCACACTTGAAGGCGGCCCCTATGATTCGAAGTTTTTTAGTCTCATTGATTTTGTTTCTAGTCCTTGATTGGCTTTGGTTCACGGTATTTATGAAGAAGTTTGCTCTTGAACAACTTCGTCCGATCTTAAAACTCAATGCCGATGGTTCCATGAATGCCAATATGGTCGCAGCCGCTGGAGCCTATCTCTGCATGACCATCATAGTAACTTTGTTTTTAGAGAGTAAACTCACCGGTCCGTTCTTCTGGCAAGGCTTCTTTTATTCGGCCGCCATGGGATTTTTAGTCTTCGCGATTTTTGATTTCACCAATCTCGCTCTATTTAAAAGCTACCCGGTGAGCTTTGTGATCACAGATATCCTTTGGGGTACTTTTCTTTTCTCAGTCGTTGGATTTTGCCTTAAGCTTTCAAAACAGGTGGCTTAGATCCTTAAAAAGGGGAGTTTAGCCAATCCATCCCACTAAAGTGTGTTAATTTGATTTTCATATCCAATTTGGTGCTAGCTGCCGGATTTTTTTGGGGCCAAAAATCATAAATGGCCTGATTTTCAGGCAAAATTTACGACTCCTAGACATAAAATACTGTGCATTTCCAGGCACTTGAAGAATTTCCTCTTATTTTTAAACAAACGTTTGATTTTGTTTTACATCCCATTCAGTCTCTGTTAATTTTAAACAAACGTTTGAATAATGTAGGAGTTGAAATATGTCCCTCAAGCTGTTTGGATCAGTCGGTGTTTTTATTATCCGTTTGAGCCTTCTAATACTAATAGCCTTCCCCGCGATGGCACAAACCCGAGTCCTAGGACTCAATGAAGCTCTGGAACTTGCTAAAAAGAACAGTGAAGACCTGAAGCTAAAGAAAGTAGACACTCAAAAACGGTCCCAACAGTACGATGAAGCCTTCGGTACCGTTCTTCCTCAGGTTTCTGTGGAAGCCAGCTACCAACGTTATTTCAAACAACCCGTATTCTTTGGAAACCGTATTCCGATCCAAGACCAAGTCCAATCAGGTATCGTAGTTAACCAACTTTTATGGGCTTTCGGAAGAGTGGGAAGTTCTTTGGAAGCGGCAAAAGCGGCTGTTGAACTGGTCAAACACGAAAAAGAATACACACTGGTTCAAGTTGAGTATTCGACAAGGCTGGCTTACTACAGTGTCCTTTTCGCTAAAGACCAGCTCGAAGTGGCTAAGAAAAATTTAGAAAACTCCCAGGAAAACTTGCGAATTCTGGAAAGAAAATTTCGCGGTGGAAGACCCCCACAATCCGACTTATTAAGACTGCGCTCAGACATTGCCTCTCAAGCTCCAATGGTGCGAACAGCAAAGAGTCAGTACGATCAGGCTCGCATGACCTTAGCTCAAGTTTGTGGGCTCTCTGATTATGAAAATATCAAAATCAATACAGCTGACATTGATCGTATGACTCAACTCAGTCGCAATGCTCTGGCCAGTGAGCTCAAAAAAGATCATCCCAAAATTAAACTTCTTAAAGAGCAAATTCATTATTCTGAAAAAGTAGCTGACTCTATGTCAGCGGCCAATTTACCAACGATAAATCTCACCGCAGGCTACAACTATGCCGGTGCTTCTACATCAACGATTGCCGGGGAGGACCTATTTGATTCCTCTTATGCCGCTTTGTCTCTACAGTGGAACTTATGGGATGGAGGATCAACTCGGGCGAAATACAAACAGTCTGTCTCCGATCGAATGGCGGCCGAATTGCAACTGGCCAAAGAAAAAGAGCAACTCAATTTATCCTTGAGCAAAAAGTTTAATGATTACGTTACCCTCAAGGAAAATCTTGATGAAACAAAAAGTGCTGTCAAATTGGCCGAGCGATCTTTTGCCATCTCTCAAAAAAGATTCTCCTCAGGACAGACAGCCATTACCGAAATCAATACCAACCAATTTTCCCTCAACCAAATTCGCTTGAACCTTGCAAATATTCGCTATCAGCTTCTTAGCACTCATGCTGAAATTGAAATGATCGCTGGTCGCACCTCGGAGAACTCCCTATGAAGAAAATAAATATTCTTAGAATTGTGATTTACCTGGGCCTGATGGCCGCTTTTGTCTTCTACATTCAAATTGAAAAACAAGAAGTTGTTGAAAGTCGGGCCCGCGAAGCCATCACCTTGATTGGTGAGAAAATGGAGCACGGCACCCCCGTTGATGTTCAAGAAGTTCATTCTCGCTCCCTACCAGAAACCCTGCGAGTGAGTGTGACCGAACTTAATAGCGAGAGTAAAACTTTGACCTTTTATTTTGATCGCTCTCAAAAAACAAAATTACGCCAGGGCCAAGAGGTTTTAAGTACAAATGAAGACAAAACGGTGGGAGAGCTTTCCTCGCTTTCAAATCGACTTTCTTCCTCTCTGGGGCTTTATAAGGGAAAAATTAAACTTTCTGAAAAAGCGGATATGAACGATTTAAAATTAAAGTCCCTAGATGTGGTTGTTGGAACGAAGAAAGGAAGCCTCGCTGTACCTATGGCGGCCATTCTATATGACCGAATGGATGGCCCCTATGTATGGATCAGTGATTCAGGTATTGCTAAAAAGCAAAAAGTGAACATTGGACAAAGTTACAATCTTGAGTCCGAAATTACCTCAGGGGTTGAAGAAGGCACGCGAGTTGTGATCAATGGTGCCAAAAAATTGGAAGCGGGCGAAAAACTAAGAGTGAGACGTTGTGTTGATTGTGCAGGAGTGGTGAAAAATGATTGAATTATCAGTAAAAAGACCGGTTACAACTCTAATCTTAATTCTGGTTTTTGTCTTATTGGGGCTTGTTTCTTTTACAAACCTCAACGTGGAACAATCTCCTCGAATTGATTTTCCTCTGATTAGTGTGAATGTCACTTATTTCGGTGCCTCTCCTGAAGAGATCGAAACTCAAATCATTAAGCCAATTGAAGACGCTATTGTCGAAGTCTCTGAAATTAAGAAGATTAAATCACGAGCCTTTGAAAACTTCGGTTATGTATTGATCGAATTTAATCTCTCAGCTGACGTAAACGTGAAATCATCAGAGGTAAAAGATAAGGTCGAGGCCATTGTCAATGAATTACCTGACGGCATTGAGAAGCCAATCGTTGAAAGAATCGATCCCTTTGCCACCCCTGTGGTGAATATCGCACTGACTAGTGACAAGCATTCTCCACGCGAGCTTTATGAGTACGCTGATAAAAACCTAAAGAATCAATTTACAAAAGTTTCTGGTGTGGGAGCGGTGGATCTTTTTGGGGGAGAAGAGCGTGAAATAAAAGTAGAGGTTGATCCTGTGCAACTTCAAGCCAGGTATCTTTCGATCATGGATGTGGTCAGTGCTTTGAAATCACAAAATATCAACCTTCCGGCCGGAAAGATCGATAACAAAGTCACAACTTTTAGTGTGCGCTATGAAGGCGAATTTGAAGATGTTGAAGCTCTAAGAAAACTCACCTTAAAAAATAGGGACGGTGTCACCTTTACCCTAGGTGATGTGGCCCTTGTTTATGATGGTTCTAAAAAGATTGAAACGATTTCTCGTTTTAACGACAAGCCGGTTGTTTCAATGTCGGTAAAAAAGATTTCTGATGGTAACGAAATCAATGTGGCTCGAGGGGTTAAAGACATGATCCCTGAGATTGAAAAAACACTGCCTGAGGGGATGGACCTTGAGGTTTCCTTTGATGGTTCTAAAAAAATCGTCAGTGAAACCGAAAACACCATTCAAAGCATTATTTTAGGAGTTATTCTCACAGTTTTTATTCTCTTTATATTCTCCGGAAACTTTCGTCTAACCATCATTGCCTCAGTGGTGATTCCATCTTCTCTGATCTCCGGCTTTCTGTTGATGGATTTTTCTGGCTTTACCATTAACTTTATTTCCCTTCTCGCTATGGCCACAGCCCTTGGAACATTAATTGCCAACGCCATCGTTATCATCGAGGCCGTTCTTACCCAACTCCAAATGGGAAAAGATCCTCAAACAGCGGCCATCGATGGAACCAAAGAAGTTCTTGTGCCCGTTCTTGCCTCCTGTGGAACAAACCTTGTGGTGTTTACTCCTATTGCTTTTATGGGAGGTATTGTCGGTCAATTTATGCTTCAGTTTGGAATGACTGTGGTTTATGCCACGCTTTTTTCTCTTCTCGCTTCTTTCACTTTAACACCCATGATGTGTGGACTTTTGCTTAAACCAATAAAAAAAGGCGAGGAAAAACAGAATATCATAGTGAAGACGACCGATCGTGTGGTGGGTTTCTTTTTAAAAGAATACCGAGTCCTTTTTAACCTTATGTTTAAACATCCTATCCTCTGGACACTTTTTATTATTGCTACAGTGATTGGTGGCTTTAAGCTGGCACCCTATGTAGGAAACGAATTCATCCCTATTTCAGATGAGGACCGTATCGAAATTCTTCTAACCCTACCGCAAGGGTCGACTATTTGGGAGACCAGTGAGGCCTCAAAAGATGTGGAAGCCTTACTTAAAGATATTCCTGAGGTGGATTCACAGGTTGTGATCCTAGGAGAAAACGGTACTGAAAATGGACGAATCATAGTGAACCTCAAACCTTCCGAATCAAGAGAGCGAAGTGATGTGGATCTTATTGATCAACTCACTCCCCAGGTCGCAAAAATCCCCAATATGGAAGTGGAGTTTCGGCGAGGAGATGGCGGCGGGGGAGCGGAAGCCGATATCTCCCTTAACATCGTAGGCAAAAACTACGATGAGATGGTTGAGGTCTCAAAGAAAGTTATGAAGGAAATGAAAGCCTCCGGCTATTTTCGCTCACTCACGTCTTCTTATAAAAACCCGAGCTCTGAGCTGACCTTTATCCCAGATCTAAAAAAAATGGAGCAGTATGGTGTTAATGGCTCCATCATCGGTGGCACGATCCGTACAGCGATTTATGGTGACGACACCAACGTCTTTCGAGAAGACGGGGAGGAGTATGATATTCGAGTGGAGATGAAAGAGAGCTACAAACAAACGGCTGATGCTTTTTCTAAAATCAATATTCTCACAAACTTTGGATTAGTACCCATCACCCAACTTGGAACGATCAAACGAAGTGCTGCCACGCCTAACCTCTGGCGCCGAGATCGAAACCGAATCATTCAAATCAACGGTTATTTGGCGAAATCAACAGCCGGGGTTGTGCAGGCTGAGCTTGAAAAAACTTTTAAAGATATGGATTTTGGTAAAGAAAACTCCTATATGTTTGTTGGAAACTCAGAAAGCCAAGAAGAAACAGGTAAAGAAATCGGAAAAGCCTTTGGGCTCGCTATTATTCTTACCTTTATGCTCCTTTGTGCGATCTTAAATTCCTTTGTGCACCCCTTTACGATCTCTTCTTCGATTATCACCTCTTACGCAGGTGTCTTTTTACTTCTTTTCCTTGGGGGGTCTTCTATTAATATTGCCTCCATGCTCGGAATCGTCATGCTTGTGGGACTTGTGGTTAATAACGCTATCCTTCTGATCGACCAAACCCAACAGATTGTTGACAATGGAGAGAAGGACTTAAAAGAAGCCCTCTGGAGGGGAGTGGAAGATAAATTTCGAGCCATTCTTATGACCTCAATTGCCATTGTTGCTGGTGTTCTCCCGCAGCTGTGGTCACCGGACCTAGCTAAAGCCTCTATGGGTTTTGTTATCGCTGGTGGAACTTTGGCTTCAATTGTTTATACCTTTTTACTGACTCCTATTGTCTACTATGCCTTAGAGAAAACTAGGACCTTTGTGATCCGTAAGGTGGTCTCATGACAAAAGAAGCGAAGAATACCAAAGAGTTGATTATGGAAAAAGCTTCCGAACTTTTCGCTATGACAGGATTTCAGGGAACCTCCATTCGTGAAATCGCCCAGGTTTGCGATGTGAATGTGGCCTCGATTAATTATTACTTCGGTAGCAAACAGGGCCTTTATGTTGAAATTTCAAACCGCTCTTATGACTGGCTTGAAAACGGCTTAAGGGAGATTGGAGAGAAAACAGAGAAACTCGATGACTTTGTGGTGAAATCTTTTGAATTTATGATTTCAAAGCCTGAGGTGATTTGTACCTCTGTGCGCCTCATTCTCACCGACGGACTCGATGATCCCGAAAATAGTCATTGTCAATACAAAGGCTATAATGGTCCTCCCGGCTCAGAATTCTTTTATAAAATGATACAAAAAGAATTTGAAGACAATCTACCCGAAAAAGCCACTGACTTTCTGGTGAAAAACCTTTTCTCGCAAGTCATGCACTACGCCATGATTTACTCTTCTCCTCGTTTTGATGAAATGAAAAAGAAGGTGAGTGGACTGAGTAAGAAATCAATTTGTGAAAATTTGATGCATCACACCCGCGCTGTTACGGCCTATGTTAGTTCTAATAGAGAGATGAAGCTCTAGAGAATTATTGTCATCTTGGGGAAACACACTGTCATCCTGAGGAATCCCATTGTCATCCTGAGGAATCCCATTGTCATCCTGAGGCGAAGCCGAAGGATCTATGGGCCCTCGTTCGATCCACGGTCCTACAGATCCTTCGGCTTCGCCTCAGGATGACATTTCCAAATCGTCTCAGGATGACAGTGTGTTTCCTCAGGATGACATTGAGGCGCAAGACCACATTAAAACCAAAGGGCTTTATTGTAATTTTTTTAAAAAAGTCAGCAGCCCTTACCATCCCCTGATTTCACCTTTCCATTTTAACTTTGTTAATTTAGTGTCCGAATTTCTTTAGGGACAATGAAATGACGATTGAGAATAAGCCGGGAAACTGGTGGAAAGGGGCCTCTCTTTACCAAGTTTACCCCCGTAGTTTTAAAGATAGTAATCAAGATGGCGTGGGTGACCTTAAAGGTCTGACCGAAAAACTTAATTATATCGCCTCCCTTGGGGTGCAGGGTATCTGGCTAGGCCCTGTCTTTCAAAGTCCGATGGTGGACTTTGGCTATGACGTTTCTGATTATAAAAAAATCGACCCTCTCTTTGGAAGCGAAAACGATTTCGGCGAATTGGTGGAGGAGTGCCATAAACGGCAACTAAAAATTATTGCCGATCTTGTTTTAAGCCATACCTCTGAGCAACACTCTTGGTTCAAGCAAAGTGTGGAAAATCCCTTGGGCCCTTATGGTGATTGGTATGTGTGGAGTGATCCCGTTGACGGTGGAGAGCCCAATAACTGGCTTTCTGTTTTTGGAGGTTCGGCTTGGAGCTGGAATGAAAAAAGGCAGCAGTATTACCTACATAACTTTCTTAAAGAACAACCTGACCTTAATTTCCATAACCCTCAAGTGAGAAAAGCCATTTTAGAGGTGGCCGAGTTTTGGCTCAATAGAGGCGTGGATGGTTTTAGACTTGATGCCTGCAACTGCTATTTTCACGATGCTAGCCTTAAAAGCAACCCTGTGAGCCTTGAAAACACGGGCCACGTTCAAGATGAAAACAACCCCTACTTCAAACAAGTGCATATCTACGACAAAAGTCAGAAAGAAAACTATGACTTTATGGTGGAGCTTCGAAAACTCAGTGATCGCTATTCCAATCGCTTTTTAGTGGGTGAGGTTTTTTGTGACCGCGAAGTGGAGACCACAAAACTTTACACCGAAAATGCCTATCCTCTTCATTCTGCTTACAATTTCTCTCTCTTGCAAAATCAAAGAGAACCCGGCCTTTTTCGCTCCACAGTCTCCACCTACTATAATATCTGCGAGGAGACCTCTTGGTCTTTATCCAATCACGATGTCACCAGAGTGGTCTCCCGCTGGAAAGATTCAAAAAACCTTGAGGACCGAGCAAAGTCCTATCTTACCCTATTGACCGGTTTACCGGGAATGATTTTTCTCTATCAAGGAGAAGAATTAGGACTGGAAGAAGCCAATTTGAGTTCTGAGTATCGTTTTGATCCTTTTGGTGAGAATATCGATAGCCCTTATCCTGGACGAGATGGCTGCAGAACACCTATTCCCTGGGTAGAGAATTCTCCTTTCTGTGGCTTTAGTGACAGCGAACCATGGTTGCCGATTGCAAAAAGCCATGAGTCACTAAATGTGCAGTCGCAACTAAAAGATCCTCACTCGGTTTTAAATTTTACTAAAACGTTATTGAAGTTCCGTAACGAAGAGCCTGTTTTTTCCAAAGGCAATATTCAATTTTGGTGTGATGATGAAAGTCTTTTGGCTTACTCACGCAGCTTTGAGGGAAAAACCTATTTGGTTCTTTCTTCTTTTGCAACCAAAGAGCTTCGTCTTAAAGATGTGGAGGTTGTTAAAATAAAAACCGAATTAAGTGCTGGTATTGAGTTGGACGAAAAGGGCACTCTTACTTTAAAACCGGGTGCCTTCGGGGTCGTCGCCATCGGAAGAGTGCGGTAATGGCGTTTTTTGACCTCTCTGTTATCGCTATTTATTTTGTTGTCGTCTTTCTTATCGGTGTTTGGGTTTCACGCTCTCTTGAAACATCTGAAGATCTCTTTTTAGCAGGAAGATCCCTTCCTTGGCCGGCTATTGGCTTTTCCCTTTTTGCCTCGAACATATCAAGCTCCACTATGATTGGCCTTGCGGGAGCGGCCTACTCCACAGGAATCGCAGTGGCCAACTATGAATGGATGGCCTCCTTTGTACTTTTGGTCATGGCCTTTTTCTTTATACCTGTTTTTTTGCGCGCAAAAATCACCACTCTCCCTGAACTTCTAGAAAGACAGTTTGAGCGCAGAGCCCGAGTCTACTACTCATTGATTACTATTTTACTAAGTATCATTGTGGATACGGCGGGTGGGCTCTATGCGGGATCACTGGCATTGAAAGTGTTCTTTCCTGATCTTCCCATTTGGCAGACCTGTGTGGCTCTCGCTCTTTTCGCAGGACTTTACACAGCGATCGGAGGGCTCAAAGCTGTTGTGTATACTGACTTTATTCAGGCCATTGTTTTACTTGTTGGCTCCTTTGTTCTTACATTTCTTGTTTTCCAAAGGCTCGATTTTTCCTGGGCCAGTGTTTTAAGCTCTGTTCCTCCCAACCATTTATCTTTGTTTCGTCCACTCGATGACCCGCATCTACCATGGCTTGGAACGATTTTTGGCCTTCCTGTTTTAGGGTTTTGGTACTGGTCGACCAATCAATACATCACTCAAAGAATCCTCGCGGCTAAAGACACTGAAAACGCCCGTTGGGGTGCCGTACTTGGTGGCTCCCTAAAACTTATTCCTCTGTTCACTATGGTTTTGCCAGGAGTAATGGCCATTCAACTTTTTCCCGACCTTCCTCATCCCGATATGGTCTATCCCACCTTAATAAAAGAAATTCTCCCTGTGGGTCTGACCGGTCTTGTGGTGGCAGGCCTGATTGCCGCCATTATGTCGAGCGTGGACTCAACTCTTAACTCAGCCTCCACCCTTGTTATTCATGATTTTGTGCTTCCCGCAAAACCTGGCATCTCCTCAGTTCAACTTTTAAGACTCAGTCGACTGGCCACAATCTTCTTTATGGTGGTCGCAGCCCTTTGGGCTCCTTTTATAGGTGAGCTGGGTGGACTTTATTTTTATTTGCAGCAGTCTTTTTCAATTTTAGTTCCACCGGTTGTTGTTCTTTTCGTTATGGGTGTTTTTTCGAATAGAAAGGCCTATGGACTTGGCTTTTCCACCTTAGCCTTTGGACACTCTCTGGGTCTCCTATTTTTTCTACTGAATCAATTTGATTTAATAACTATTCACTTTAGTATTTCAGCTGGAATAGTGACGATTTTAAGTTTTGCGTTTTTCTTTTTATTAAGTGAGGCATCAGAAACCCCTAAAGACAAAGACTTACGTTTTTATAAAGAAGACATTCTACCCACTAAAGAGGTGGCCTTTTATCAAGACTACCGCCTCTATGCACTGGTAACCTTTGTGCTTTTATCATTGATTGTGATTTACTTTCGGTAGGGGATAAGACAAATGAGCGTTGAAAGTAAAATTTTATCTATAGACATAGGGGGCACTAAAATTCGTGCCGGACTTTTCTATAATAACAACCTAGAGTCAGTAAAAAGCATCCCCACTCCGCAAGGAACGACCTCAGAGTTTCTGGGAGGGCTTGTTTCTTTTTTGCAGAATAGCTATGACATCAAAGCGATTGATCTTGTTTCCATTGCTTCAGCGGGTCCCGTTGATACTCAGAACGGGGTCCTTCTTAATCCAGCCAATATCGGTGATGGCTCTGAAAGCTGGGGCTTTTTCGAACTAAAGCAAAACCTACAAGCCATTCTTGATAAGCCGGTCCTTGTGGAAAATGACGCCGCCATGACCGCCTACGGTTATTTTTTTGAAAACCAGAAACAAAATTCTAATTTCGTGATGATGACTCTTGGTACGGGCGTGGGAGTTGGCACGATTATTTATGGAAAGTTACAAAAATCCGCAAAAGGAATGCATCCAGAGCTTGGACATTTAGTTTTAAGAGAATCCCATGAAGAGAATCTCGGACAGGTGAAAGGTTATGAAACGGTTGAAACCTGTCTTTCCGGCTTCCATTTTTCTAGACGGGTAGGACAAGAAACAAAACAAAAGCTTAATGGGGAAGACTTGATTGCTTTGAGTTCAAAAGACCCTCAAACCTATACCCCATTCTGGGAGCAGTACGCTAAAGATATGGCAGCCTTTTGGTGTAATCTGACCCACATTTATTATCCCGAGAAATTTGTTCTCGGAGGAGGATTTATCAAAGGAGCTCAAGAATTTTTTCTTAGTAAGTCTGTCGATTATTATAAAAGGTATCTGCAAAAATCTCAGCACTCAAATCCATCCTTGCCCGCGATCGAAGTGGTCAAAAATCTTGACGAACTCCCTCTGCTTGGAGCGGCGGCTTGGGCTCTAAAAAATCAAAAAAATACAAGCCTTTAGCCGAAATGATTAAAACCACCAGCAAGATTCATCTCTAATTTCTCACTACGAGACAACGACAAAGAAATATTCAACAGAATCCAGGGCATAAGCTTAAAACTAGTAGGTGAAAAACCGATAAAAGTACCATGAAATTCCTGCTGGTCTGCTTTGTGTTTTTTCTCCCTTTTACTTTTGCTGAGGTAACTTTAGCAGGTTCAACAAAACAAAAGCATTCACCTAGAAAAATAGAATGGGGCTACAAGAAACTACCTATTTTAAAAAGACAAAAGAGGGATTACTTACCAAGACGCGTTCGTGTGGGACGGAAAACATTTTTAAAAGCCCGCATGCAAAAAGGTTCCGCCACCCATCCTTACTGGGGCATTGAACAGCTTTATACCGATGTTCGTTTAGAGAAAATTGTGGCGGTGAAAAAACGAGTGGTCGTTAGTGGTGAAAATGTTGTGGGTGGTTGGAGAAAGTTAAATAAAGGCTATGTGCTTCATCTAAAAAGAGGCCAACTTGTAACAGCCTATTTCACCCAAGGATTAGATCACAGAGAGCGTTATTACTTGGAAAGAAAACTGCGCCGCGCTCATAAAGTCGCCCATTGGACCGAGCTTTTTTTCAAATCCGCTTATGCCAGTGAAGTGACGGGTGGAGGAGGCACCGGTGCAACTGACCCAGCTCGCCCCAGAGAACTAACAGGAGATGATTTTGGCCCAAGACAGATCGCTGTGCACACGGCGAAGTGTGTGGGCTCCTCGGTCGCTGAAGGGGCTGTGGAGGCAGTGGGAAATTCTTGGGAAGGCTTAAAGAGTGCGGGATCTTCGGTGCGCGATGCAGGCTCAGCCCTTGTGAACGATTTTCGAGGTTCCATGCAAAATGTTGGAAATTGGTTATGGGACCGGGGTGAAGCCGTGGTCGATGCCGGAGGACAGGCCGTAAACTATGTCGGCGAGGCGATCATAGATCCCAGCATGGTTCGCGATGACATCATGAATGCGGTCAACCAAACAGTGGAGGTCGCCCAAAGACTTTATCAAGCTCTCGCCAACACCATAACTGGCTGGGATGAACTGCCCGGCCCCATCAAAGCGGAAATAATGTGTATGGGAATTCTCATCGGAGGCCCCACTTTGGCTGCAGGTCTACTAGCTTGGACCGGTGTGGGATCGGCTATGTCGGCAAGGCTTGCCGCATGGGTGGCCGGTTTTGCAGGGAGAGTGGCGGGAGTCCTTCCACAACTGATGCAAATTTGGAACAGTGCTAGTGGAAGTGTTCAAGAAAAAATGACTCAAATTAGACAGACTTGGACAAACTTTATGGAGGATGAGTCTTCAGGCTCTCCCACTCCCGTCACAACAGCTGGAGCGGCTAGTGGTAATGGAGATTATGTGGGATTTCGAAATCGATATCCCGATGGGAGTGCTCGTAACCAAGCCATGGCCGCTAACCGCGCTTTGAACGATAGCGAAAGAATCTCCGCCATTGAGGAACAACTCGGCGTCACTCTGACAGCCTCCCAACGACAAAGACTTCTTGAAATTCATAATGTGCAATGTGCTTCTCAGACCTGTACGGCTCAGGAGATCAGAGACTTAAAAGATCTCCGCGGTGTCATGGCGATGTTCCCCGATGTTCCAAGGGAAAGAGTTCTTGATCTTTACCGCTCAAACCTACTGGGAGGAGAAGAAGTGGATATGTCGGAATTTGCCGATCTTCTCAATCAACCCGCTTTTCCAAGAGCCCCTAGACAGACTCCTGATGAAATCGCGGCGGCTCGGTTAAGCGGAATGCAAAGCGACTTAAACAGTATTGACGAGAGAATCGCCCAACTTCAAGCCAATCCCAATCACTCCTCTATCGAGATGGCGGACCTTAGACGTCGAAGGAACTTACTTCTCAGTGCCATCGCAAGAGAAGAGGTGGAACAAGCCGATGTTGACATGAGTGAGTTTGAAGCTCTCTTGCAACAACCCGTTAATCTTTCTCGTAGAGATGCTGATGCTCCGGAAGGGGAAGCTGTAGAAATTGATCCCGATTCACGCTTGGCTCGTGATGCCTATGGAGCGAATGCCGATGAAGACGATCAAATGGGTGACGTGATGGCAGCAGTGAATCAAGAGATCACAGACGCTGACCGCGAAGAATTTCAGGCTTTACTTAGAATGACAGGAATTGAAAGACCGATTCTGGAAAGAGCCCACGATAGATTTGAAAGAGCCACCGAGACGGCTCCTGAATCTGCTCGTTATGTTTCGCCTTCCACAGGTGAAATGACCGACGTTCGCGTGATTGGGGTAGGTGAGGGTGAAGGACTGGATCAATTGGTTCGAGTTCGAGTTCGCACAGAAGATGGTCGTGTGGTAACTAGAAATGTTCGCATGGGATCTCTTGTTCCCGACGGAGAGGCTGACACTCTACAAGCCATAAGTGGCCCCAATGGCACTCAAGGTATTGTCGATGAGATGGCAAGGAACGCAACCAGTGACCGTGAAAGAATTAGAGAATTGGACCGGGAAATAGAGCAAGCCTCAAGAGATCGGGACATGGCAGCCTCAATAAAACTGACCAATGAACGCGACGAACTAGCAAGAAGAGACACCCCATTAAGAAACAATGAGGTCGATGCCATTCAAGCCGTATCAGAAGCCTTTACTGCGGAAGGTGTGGCCGAGCGTATTCCTCTTAATGTTTTACCCAATGGACAGATCCAAATACGGCCGGGCTACAATGGGCGAGAGTTAAGTTTCACGCCAGAAGAGATGAGAGACTTTCAAAGAGTGCAGTCCTATGTGGATGCAAGAAGGGGAGCAGCAAGGGCCGAAGAAGACCAGGCTTTATTTCAAAGAGTGAGTGAACTCAACCCCAATGAACTTTTAAGGCAAAGAGCTTTGAACCGCCAACGACAACTCACCCGTGAGATGGCAAGCTTTACTAACAATCGATCAAGGCCTTATGAGATTCCTCGTTTTGCAGAGTACAGACAGTATGACCCTAGAAGCCTTTCACAGGCCTACGGATCTTCAAGCTCCATTCGCCAAGCTCTCGAAACGGTTGATACAATTATTCGCTCACCCAGTCCCACTTTAGGGACACAAGACATCACTCAACTTAATCGTGCATTGGGAACTTTAACGGATCGAAGATATCAAAATATTATCAACGAAAACCCAGCGCTCAGAGACTACCTTAACTTCGCCGCCAACCGAGCAGCGGAATCCTCACTTCGTCATATGCGAGACGGACTTTAGTAGAAAACAGGGGCTAAGCCCCCTGTTTTCGATCTGATCGTTCAAAAAGCCTTGAACTTCTAAGAAATTCGATATATGTATGTTTTATGTAAGTAATTTGCGCCTAACCGGAGGCCTCAACATGGATGTACAGAAAAAACTTGAAATACTGGCCGATGCGGCCAAATACGATGCTTCTTGCGCCAGCAGTGGATCTAAAAGAAAAGCTAAAAAAGGGTTCTTGGGAGACTCCAACTCTGTTGGAATTTGCCATAGCTACACACCCGATGGACGATGCGTTTCTCTTTTAAAAGTTCTTTTTAGCAATCACTGTATTTATGATTGCAAATACTGTGTGAACCGAGTGACAAGCGATGTCCCACGCGCCAGTTTTACGGTGCAAGAAATCGTGGACCTTACCATCAACTTTTATAAAAGAAACTATATTGAAGGCCTCTTTTTAAGCTCTGGAATATTCAAGGACTCAGACACCACAATGAACCAACTCACGGAGGTGGCTAGAAAGCTCCGTGTAGAGGAAAGGTTCAATGGCTACATTCATCTTAAAGCTGTGGCCGGAGCCAGTGACGAAGTTCTGGCTGAGGCCAGTCTTTATGCCGATCGGCTCAGTGCCAATATCGAACTCTCTGAAGATCAGGAACTAAAAGAATTAGCCCCAGGAAAAACCCATGCCTCCGTTTTTCAAGCCATGGGAAAACTCAAAGAGGTAAAATCTGAGGGAGCCACCGAACAGAAGAGCCGACTTCCCTCTGCTTTAAAAAATCGCCTCACGCCAGCCGGACAAAGCACACAAATGATCGTGGGAGCCACGGGGAGCGCAGACCGAAGTCTACTTAAAAGGTCCAGTGAGCTCTATTCACGCTTTGAACTCAAAAGAGTCTATTACTCCTCCTACAGTCCAATTCAAAAAAGCTCTCCTCTTCTTCCCTCCAAACAACCGGAACTCGTTAGAGAGCATCGACTCTATCAAGCCGACTGGCTTATGCGTTTTTATGGGTTTTCTACGGATGAAATTGTACCAGAAAGTCATCCCCATTTGAGTCTTGAGCAAGACCCTAAACTCAGTTGGGCTTTAAGAAATCGTCACCTTTTCCCAGTGGACGTCAATAAAGCGGATAAAGAGTCCCTTTTAAGAGTCCCTGGTCTTGGCGTGCGGAATGTTCAGCGCATCCTTTCAGCCAGACGTTTTAAAAGATTGCGTTACCAAGATTTAGTGAAGATGAATCTACAAATGGCGCGAGCGAAGTACTTTCTATTGACCTCAGACTTTAACCCCTTTGCCATGCGCCTTGATGACCAATCTCTTCAGTTCAGGCAAGAAGAGCAGCTTTCCTTTTTCTCAGAACAATTCTCTGGTCTCACAGGCGAGGTCTAGAGATGCTTTATCCCACCTATGAGCAGTGGCTAAAATCCCAGATTGAAAACCAACCTGAGATTGAACTCTCAAACCAGCTCCCCCAACAAATAAGTTTTCTTGATGGACTATCTCCTCGAGAGTCCAATAAGAAACCATTTACCATTGAAAAATATAAGAATGATAAGCGCTTACAAAAAGTTGTTGAACCTGTTTTTATACATTCTGACCCTGAACGTTTTAAAATCCTGCAGAGTTTTTTTAAAGACTATCAGCAAGACCCTAAACAAATGTTCAACCCTCTCAACCCTCATGTGAAAAAAATTGAGCGCTTCACCAAACAGGTGGGTCGTGACATCCATAAAATGCGAGCCTTTGTGCGCTTTAAAGAACAGATAAGAGAGGGCATTAAACTTTATGTTGCCTATTATGAACCCGACCATTTTATTTTAAAGAAGAACACGGAATTCTTTGTGCGGCGATTCAATTCCATGAATTGGCTTATTATCACTCCCCACGCTTGGGCTCTATGGAACCAGAAACAACTCTTGTATGAAGAGGAGAGGTTAAAAAAACCGAATCTTGATGAAGATGGCTTTGAAGAACTATGGAAGACCTATTACTCAAAAATTTTCAATCCCGCCCGGGTAAAGATTAAGGCCATGAAAAATGAGATGCCAACACGCTTCTGGAAGAACCTTCCTGAAGCGGAATGCATCGCGCCTCTTATTCAATCAGCCCCTACGAGGGTGTCCAATATGGTCACCACCCAAAAGTCTCATTTTCGAAAACCTTCTTTTAGCACATTGAGAGAACTCAATTCGAGTATAAAAAACTGCCAGGCCTGTAATCTCTGCCAACTTCCTACTCAAGCCGTGGTAGGGGAGGGCCCCAAGCAAGCTCGGCTGATGATTGTGGGAGAAGCCCCTGGAGATGAAGAGGAAAAAAGGGGACGACCTTTTGTTGGACCTGCCGGCAAGGTTTTAAGGAAAGTTTTAAAAGATTTGGGCGAAGACGTGGGGAATATTTATTTAACCAATGCTGTAAAACATTTTAACTACAGGAAGTCTGGAAAACTTAGAATTCACAAAAACCCGGAGGCTCAACATATCATGCACTGTCATGGCATACTACAAACGGAGATCAAACTACAAAAACCTCAATTGATTTTAGGCCTGGGGCGCTCGGCGGCTCACTCGCTTTTTGGTTTCTCAGTTTCTCTTTCAAACTACCGAGGGATACTCACAAAAACAGTGGACGACACCCCTTGTGTGATCAGTCACCATCCGGCCAGGCTTTTAAGGGAAAAAGACCCGGCAAGACGTGAGCAATTAACCAAAGAGTTTCGCCAAGACATTCAACTAGCCTTGCGGACTCTTGAGCGGACAAAAGAATTAGTCGTCTAAAGAAAGAACGATCACCGCTTTTTTTGGAGCCCCTTTTTGTTTGTAGATTTGGTACTTCCGTTCGTAAACCTCATCATCTTCTGTACTCTCGGAGATCGCTGATTTGAAGTCATCTAACTGGAATACGCGAACAAACCAATTGGAGCCTTCGGCCATATTGTAGGCTTCCATATCATCAACGTCGGCTTTGGTTTTTTTGATATAATCTTTAATCGCTTTGATACGATTTTTTGCGATGCTCCTTTGCTGTTTATCAAGGCTCTTTTTCACCCCAGGGAAGTCCTCATCGGCCCAGACAGCCATATGCACATCGATTTCTTTTTTATCGAGGGCTGCACTTTTAAGAATCGCATCAATCTCTTTACTATGCTTGGCGTTAAGTTCTGTCACTCCCGTATCGAAATCCAAAACAATGGATTGCATATTTTCGCCCGCAGACCAGGCGCTTAGTGGCAGAATTAAAAAAGCGACTAAAGTTAGAATCTGTTTCATTGTGAAACCTCCTTATCATTAATTTTTAACAATACAGTTTTCCAATTGGGGATACATGGAGACTTTCTCAATAGGTTGTGCCCGAATCTACAAATCAATCGTATTAGAGAACACTTCCCACTATTTTGGCAAAATTTGGTTGCCTGTTTTTTCAATGATAAATACTCTCTCATTTCGTTTATTTTAATTGCAGATAAGGAGAAATCTAAGGTGAGTGGATTTATAACAGGTTTTCGTAAGTTTATTGCTCGTGGCAACTTGATGGACTTGGCTATCGGGGTCATGGTCGGGGGAGCATTTAGCTCTCTAGTAAAGTCTTTTGTGGACGATATTCTCTCCCCTTTGGTGGGAATCTTTCTCGGGCACAGCAAAATGGAGAGCTGGAGTTTTAAATTTGAAGTTCCTGGAATCAGCGAAGCCGGTGCATCCAAACCGGTGATTTTAAGTTATGGTAAGTTTATCCAGACTTCCATTGATTTCATAATTCTAGCTTTTGTCATTTACTGCCTCTTTAAGGTGGTGACAAAAGTTCGTGAAAAAGCCGAAGATCCGAAAGACACGAGTGTTCCCACACCAAAGGATATTGAGCTTCTCACAGAGATTAGAGACGCTCTCACTACAAAACAGGCGCCAAAATCTTAATCTTTTTGAAAGCCTAAGGGGAGGAGAAATGTCTACGTTTCTCCTCATAATTTTAAAACCTGAGAAGAGACCTACTCTAAAAATCCTTTATCCTGTTTTTCTATGGGAGGTCCAAATATGTCAAATAAACAGTTAATTCTCAAAAGTCGTCCAAAAACTTATCCTGAGCCCTCAAACTTTGAACTCGTGGATCAGAACTTGAATGAACTTAAAGACAATCAAGTCAAAGTGCAAATCCAGTGCATTTCTCTAGATCCAGCGATGCGAGGCTGGATTGAGGATCAAGAGTCCTATATTGAACCTGTGAAAATTGGCTCTGTGATGAGAGCCTTTGCCGCCGGAGTGGTGGAGGAATCAAAAAGTAAGGACTTTAAAAAGGGCGATTCTGTGGTGGGACTATTAGGAGTGAGAGACTACGCAATTGCTGACAGTAAGGATATCTATAAGGTTGATCCCGATGTAGCCCCCCTTGAAACTTGGGTCGGAGGCCTAGGAATGCCCGGATTGACCGCTTATTTCGGTATGACAGAGATTGCAAACATGAAAAAAGGCGAAACGATTGTTGTTTCGGCAGCCTCAGGAGCTGTTGGGCAAGTGGTGGGCCAATTGGCAAAAAACCAAGGAGCCCGAGTCATTGGGATCGCTGGGGGGAAAGAAAAGTGTGATCTGATTAAAAAGGAATTTGGTTTTGATGAGAGCATTGATTACAAAAACTCTAAAGTCTCTGAGGAACTCGATCAACTTTGCCCCGATGGTTTTGATGTTTACTGGGAAAGTGTGGGCGGTCCTATTGCTAACGCTGCGATTGCGCGTGTGAAAACCCATGGGCGAGTGGTTTTATGTGGTATGATCTCAAATTACAATGAACCTGATGAGATGGGATTAAGCCTTGAAGCCTATGGAAATCTTTTGAAAAATCGCATTCAACTGCAAGGCTTTGTGATCCTGGACTATATGGATCGCAGCGAAGAGGGGATTAAAGAACTCTCCAAACTCAAAAAACAAGGCAATCTCACTTTCAAAGATGACGTTCGACAAGTGGGACTTGATAAGTTCACCGAAACCCTCAATGATCTCTATTCGGGAGACAACAAGGGCAAGCTAGTGATGAAAATCCATTGAAACTTTACTAGCGAAGACTTTTATCAAAAAGTTATACGAACTACGGGACTTTTTGAAGGTGATTTTGAAATGGGTAAGCAACACCTAAAACTCGTTGTTAAATCGTCTTAGTCACACCTTTTTGTACAATTCTGTGTAGTTAGTTACACGCTAACTACACTTGCTAGTTTTAAAAGACACTTTTAGATTTGGGCAATGGAAGTTCAAAAATTAGACCCTAATAATATTCCAAGTGATAGAAATTTTTCCTTGCTGTCAGAACTAATTTGTGAGGACTACCCCTGCGTTATGGCTCAGGCTATGCTAAAAAAGGGAAGTATTTTTGAAGCTCAAGGTAAAAGTTCTTGTCCGGTCAAACTCAGTCAACAGATTAGACGATCGCTTGCAGACTTTGAACGAAATTACCCTAGCACTGAAACGGAACTTCAAACCTTCATCTTCTATCTTCCTGGTTTAAGCAATGCCTCCTTTGAAAAAAGTGAAAAGGTATTCTGGGGTTTAGTTGGGAGACTTCTCTCCGAAAGCCACTCTCGGGATACAAGTCCATCCCAAAATTTAGAAGATATCATAAGGGATCCCAACTTTTCCCTAAAAGTGAATAATGTGGAATACTTTCTGATTTTTCTTCATCCCAAAAGTCCTAGGAAAGCGCGACGATTAGCACAGCCTGCAATTGTCTTTAACCGCTTCAGTCAGTTTGAATCTTTACGAGACGAAGGAGTTTTTGAAATGATCAAGAAACAAATCCGTGAACGAGATAAAAGTTATAGTGGCTCAGTGAATCCTATGGTCGCCGATCATGGAGAATCTAGTGAAATTTTGCAATACTCCGGGAGAGATTACTCATCGGAGAGCGGTTGCCCCTTCCAATCAATTGCAAAAAACTTCCAGACCATTCCCCCTCGTTCAGGCATGGCCCTTAAAATAGAAAAAGGCGATTTTCTGACTGTTTTTGATCCTGAAGGGGAGCAGGTGAGTGACCTTTTTTGTTTCAACGCCCAAGATAGAAATGAGTATTTCTCAAGTGGACGAACTATTGATTACAACTCAAAGCTGTTTTTAGGTGAGGGCGATTACCTTTATTCATCCGAAAGTCGAAAAATGCTTAAAATTATGCAAGATGATGTAGGGCGACATGACCTCCTACTAACACCTTGTTCCAGCGATACTTTCAAACTCCTCTATGAGGGTGAGCCCTTCCACCGTGGATGCCAGGGTAACCTCATCGCTGCTTTTAAAAATTATGACATAGACCTTCAAAACCTGCCCTCAGCTTTTAACATATTTATGAATGTCACTGTCGATTCTAGTAGTGGTCAAATTGAGGTTTTAGCCCCAAAATCAAAGCCAGGAGACAAAATAACTTTTCAAGCCCAAATGGATCTTATAGTTGGCTTGACGGCTTGTTCAGCACCTATGTCAAACGCCGGAGTCTGTAAAAAAATAAACTTCCTTCATTCACAGAAAGATTCGAATCTGGAGGTTCTGAGATGAATTGGGACACATTCCTTAATATTTTATTTTCTGCTTTTGCCATTTACATTGTTTTATTGATATTTGTTCGACTACTGGGGTTAAGA
The DNA here is from genome assembly GCA_964230645.1 of Bdellovibrionales bacterium. GTDB lineage: Bacteria > Bdellovibrionota > Bdellovibrionia > Bdellovibrionales > JAGQZY01 > JAGQZY01. Next base: position 261,630 of record CAXRHT010000002.1, read on the forward strand.
AGTTTCGCTGAAATGTCAGCTCCCGATCTAGCGGTGACGGTTGCTATTGGAACTGTTATATCCTCAACCCTTCTTCCTTCCTCTCCCACATTTGTTGACGGTGTCACCGTTTTGTTTATCCTTTTCATGATACAATTTTGCTTTTCTCAAATTAGATTAAAGTCTCAAAAAGCCAAAGAAACCATTGAGAACTCTCCCATGCTTGTTATGGACTCAAAAGGAATCATTGCAGAAAATCTTCGTCAAACCTATTTAACTGAAGATGACTTGATGGCAAAATTGCGAGAAGCCAACGCCTATGATCTAACAAAAATCCATGCTGTTATTTTCGAAACAACAGGTGATATTAGTGTACTGCATGGGGAGGGTTCTGTTTCCTCGGAAGTCTTGAACAATGTACGAAGAAGTAAAGAGAGCTAGTTTCTTTAATGGTCGATAGGAGAAGGTTATGTGTCGCGGTGTAATAAAGGTGGATCTGTTTTTCCCCATTAAAAAGTCTACCGATGAGACTAAAGATTGGTTTGAAGAAAAAATACTAAAAAAATTCGGAGGTTTCACTGTCGACGGCGAATCCAAGCGGGGAGAGTGGCGTGATTCCTCCAAACATATTGACCAAATTAGGAAATACGAAATAATCATTCCTAGTGAAGACTTTAATCCCTCCTACTTCAGAGGTCTTAAAAATGAGCTTGAAGATCAACTCCATGAGAAGAAAATCCTCATAAAATACCAATCTGTCCAGCAGATCTGATATGCCTTATCCTGTGGTCAACATCCCACATGAAATACCCGCCACTGTTTTCCGAACCAATTCTTGGTCATCATCTTTATGGCCAAGAATTTGAAGTACATTGAGTGGATGAATCATAGAGGATCGTAGTTTGATAGATTCGTCCAACCAAGGGGTGTGCCAAAGAAGACTACGCTCTCCAGAGACTTCTCGCACAAACTGCGTGGCCGCAGACAACTCTTTTGAGAAGGTGTTTATAATCTCTTCTTTTTCATTTTCGTTAAGATCACTATGGGAGAGATAGAGTTTAAAAACACTAAAATCGACTTTAGAAAGAGTAAAGCCAAGCGTTCTCACAAAAGAGGCAAAAAGAGGACTCTCCTTATAGGCCTTCACCAAACGTGCCCGTTTCTTGTCGTCTCTTTTGATCTTCTGCCAAGCCGTACCGATTCCCCACCAGGTGGGGAAAAGAAGTCTCGTTTGTGTCCAACACAGAATCCAAGGAATAGCTCTAATCGAGGAGAAATCAAGTGGCCCTTCTTTCTTTCTTTTTGTAGGTCTGGATCCAAGCTTTAGAACATCCAAGTACGAGTAGGGAGTTGCTGCCTCCACCATTTTTAGAAACAAGGGCTCTTGCAACTTTTGAGCGTATTGCTCTTCTACCTGATCAGAAAACTCATCGACAATTTTTGAAATTTTGATGGGACCTGAGCGAACCTTAGAGCGCTGTGAATTTTTGATAATTTTATGACAATTAGAACTCACCACCTCAGGGGAGGTAAAATAGCGCTCGACCATCTCGCCTTGCACAGTGGCCTTATAAAGGTTTAAGGCTGACTTTGGCCACCAGGCGGTTTGATCAACAAGTTTTCCACCGCCTCGATCCACAGAGCCCCCGGAGCCATGAAAGAAGACCGGCGTGAATTTTTTTGAGGAGATCAACTGATCTAGGTTTCTTAGAGTTTTTGCTATATTCACTCGGCTAGCAAGAACTCCCATGCCCTTTGACGAGTCGGAATAACCGAGCATCACCTCAAGCCGATTGTAGAAAAGCTTTTTTATGTTTTTGGTGTATGTCTTGTTAGCTATAATTTTTTCGACCAATTGATAGGAATCAGCCAGGGCCTGATCAGTTTCAAATAGAGGTATAATGGGTACTTCAATTTTACCGACCGTCTCCATTTGCAGTTTGTAGGCATTGTTAAAGTCCTCGTTGGTGTGAAACATACTGATCACAAAACCTTGAGCGTAGTTCCTAATGGAATAATCACCCGCAAGTTCTTTTAGTTTTGAAAGCATTCGAGAAATAGCGAAATCCTTAGTTTTAGCATTAACAGCTTGAGCAATAACCTCACTGTCTTCTCGTAATTCGATCGGAATCACCAGACCTGGGAAAAGGGAGAATAGCTGTTCAACTTTATCAAGTCTCGGATTTTTAGCACCCACTTTATCAACGTATTCTTTTTGTAAGTTGAGAACTTGGGCTTTAATTTCTTTTACTTTGTTAAGGTCACCAGGCTTTATTTTTCTAATTTTTTTAGTCAGACTTTTGAGGTTTTGACCTTTTTTAATAAAGTCTCCAAGGGTGTCGCCAGTGAGCTCATTAACAAACATATCAAGATAGGAGTCTAGAAATTGAGCAAACTTATTTCTTGAGGCATTCAGACAATCAAGCATGACTTTATCGTCAATACCGGGATGCCCATCTTTATCTCCGCCCACCCAGGTTCTAATTCTAAGGGGGTGATAGTCTCTATTGGTGCGAAGAATCGTATCGAGAATGTCTTTTCTTAATAAAATTGAAAATAAATGATTAGCCTCATCCAGGACCTCTGGTTTCTTGTGCTTAGTAACAGGGATGAGCCAAGCTAATTTTAAATTGTGTTTAATAATGCTTAGCAAATAATTTTCCTCCCCTGTCTGCTCGAGAATTCTGACACAAACATTTTGAATTCGCTGGAACAAAAACATATTATCGGTCGAACGCACCTCTGTCGGATGGGCTGTCAATACAAAAACAATGCTACTTTCTGAAGGCGCTAACTGCCCGTGAATTTGGCTCTGCCGGATTCGGAAGGTGCGGTACGCCGTTTCACAAACATTAATTAGCTCCAACATAAGCGTGTTGGCTGTCACTATATCGTGCCGATGGCTGCTTTTGGCCTTTTCAAGGGTGCGATAGAGGCTTGTAAGAAGCTTTTCTTGATCTTTTTTACCGGCTTTTCTATACTCAATCATTTTCAGGCGAATACTTTCCACCTGATTGTAGAGTTTGTCTCCACCTTCTTCTTTTATAACTTCACCAAGAAGTGAGAGACACTGACTGACGAGATTCTGGAGTTGTTTTGGTAAACCCTTTTGTTTGTTCTTCATATTTACACCTCAAACAAATCTTACCAGGTGACCTGAAGGAATCAACTTTACCGGTTAGAAAACAAGAAATTTACAAACTTTTATTTTGTAAGCATTAATGAGGAGATCCACCCATGACGTCAACGGGACCAACACCGATCCAGCTGTTCAAAACCCCTGAGCCTAAAAACGTTCCGGATGAATCCTCTCTCGGATTTGGTCAACACTTTACGGATCATATGTTGATGGCGAAATACGAAGTTCAAAAAGGCTGGCATGATATTCGAATTTGTCCCTATGGACACTTTGATATTAGTCCAGCCTCGGCCGTCCTTCATTACAGTCAATGTTTGTTTGAGGGCTTAAAAGCTTACAATCTCGACAGCGGTGATATCGCTACTTTCAGGCCAGAGTTTAACTGGAAGCGTATGACAAATGGGAGTGAACGTCTTTGTATGCCCATGGTTTCAAAAGAGCTTTTCATTGATGGCATTCAGCAACTGGTACAAACCGACAAGCACTGGATTCCAAAATCGGACGATGGCTCCCTTTATATTCGTCCTACACTTATCGCCACAGAGTCCTTTCTAGGTATTAGACCATCAAAAGAGTTTATCTTTTTTATTATCATGTCTCCAGTGGGTGCTTATTACGGTAAAACCCTAAGTCCAGTGAAGATTTGGATTGAAACTAAATATCTGAGAGCCGCTCCAGGGGGACTGGGAGACACTAAAGCAGGGGCCAATTACGCTGCCAGTATCAAAGCGGCGGAAGAGGCTAAAAAGAAAGGCTTTAACCAAGTGCTATGGCTTGATTATGAAAAAAAGAATATCGAAGAGGTGGGAACAATGAATGTTTTCTTTGTTCTGAACGATGAGATCGTAACCCCACGCCTTAGTGGCTCTATTTTAGAAGGTAAAATCAGAAACTCGGCCATTACTTTGCTAAAAGATGAGGGCTATAAGGTTTCCGAGAGAACTCTCTCGCTAGAGGAAGTTAAAAAGGCCGCAGACTCTGGAGATCTTAAAGAGGTCTTTGGCACGGGAACAGCTGCGGTGATTAGTCCTGTGGGTGAATTTGGAAACGAAGACCTCTCGATTTCAATTAATAATAACCAGGTTGGAGAAATCACTTCTTGGCTTCACAAAAAACTGACCAGTATCCAGTACGGACGTGTCAACGATCCTTATGGGTGGGTGCATTCCCTTTCTAACTAAATAGGGGAGAGATGAAAAAAAATATATTGATAATTGGAGTACGTCGCAAATGCTATCAGACCGCTCTTAATCTTGGTCACAATGTCTTTTTATGGAGTGATGAGGCTCTTTCTCAAAAAAGAAAAAAACATCTCAATGGATTCCTAGAGGTTCCCTATAAATCCTGCGCCTTTGAGCTCACCCAAGAAGTAAAAGATTTTTTAGACAACAATTCCATCAACATAGTTATCGCTTGCACCGAAAAAAGCGTTCAACTAGGGGCTCTTGCAAGACAACACTTGGGCTTAAAAAGCCTTGGGCTTAATATTGTGGAGAGATTTCACAATAAATTCACCATGAAAAATACGGCCCATAAAGCCGGTATACCAATGACCCCCTATCGTTTAATCGAGAAGACGACGACCCATGAGGAACTGATCGAAAAACTTAAATTACCCGTCGTGATAAAGCCGGTGGACTCCTCAGGAGCGCAAGACGTACGCATTGCTAAAGATACTGAAGAGGTCAAAGCTCTAATGAAGCCTGGGTGGCTCGCTGAAAGCTTTGTTGAAGGCTTTGAAGTGAGTGTTGAATCTTTTGTGCAAGATGGAAAGGTTCTTTTTCACAATATGACTCATTATCTTCATCAATGGAAAAAGTCGGTGGCACCCGCTCATTTGGAAGAAGAAATAAAAAAAGAAGTCTTACGCCTTAATGATGCCGTTATCAAAGATTTTGGTCTCGACCGTGGAATGACTCACGCCGAGTTTTATATCACCCCTAAAGGCCCACTCTTTGGAGAAATTGCCGTTCGACCTCCCGGGGGTTATTATATGGAATTGATCCAAAGAGTTTATGGGTTTGATCCATGGAAAGCCTATATCAAGCTTTGCTGCAAAGAATCTGTCGACTTTCCTCAAAGCTCTCAAGGTCATGCAGCCGTCATGCTCCTTCATCCTGGTGTGGGTGAAATTGTCTCGGTCAGTGGTGAAAACATACTAAAAGAAAAACTTTCTGAGATTGTCGACTTTAGTCTCCGCTGTGAGCCAGGAGATATTATCACCGAGCACATCAATACCAGCAATGAAGTGGGTCATATTATCTTTTGGGAAAAATCTTGGAACGATATTTTATCGGCCATTAAGGTGGTTGAAGACCATTTAGTTTTTGAAATGAAAAGCTAGTTTTTTTTGATCTCATTTTGAGATCCCAAATAGAGAATCTCAACCCTTAAGGAACAAGGTTCCCCTTATACTTTTCTAGTTACCTTATTTTTCTGAAAAATGGCCGATCGTTTTTCAATTTCCTTAATCTTCGGCTATAATAGGGACTCGGGTCTTTGACTCTTTGTGGGAAAGTTCGAAGGGGGAACTTTGCATCTGGTACGCCGTCTATTAGTTTTTTTCAGTTTTGTCCTCATTTTAGGTTACTCCTTTCAAAATTGTTCGCAATATCAAGGAGATTCTCAGGTGGACGCTCCCTCCGAGGCCGATCCTATTTCTGCTGAAGGCCAACATACCATCCACTTTTCCGGTGAATTTGCCATACTCTCAACACTTGGAAAAAACCTCTATTCAGAAGAGGTGACAGGCTTAAAGCTTGAGGCCCTAAGGCCTGAGCCAATGGAGGTTGAATATGTTGAGTGGTTTCAAAAAAGCACCCAAGGAGAAGAAACTAAGCTCACTGAGACTGACGGATTAGAGTTTGAGTGGAAAGCCCCCGGACAGGGAATCTACGAAATCTATGCCGTTGTTCATAGCCTAGAAACGGCAAAAACCTCGGATCCCTTGTTAATAACTGTGGCCAGTGGAATTCGTGATGGCCGCAAGCCCGCCTTCATAATGGTTCCAAACGATACTGTTGTTTTGCAGGAAGATAGACTCAATTTAGAAGTTCAAGCTGACGGGAACCCCTCCCCCCGTTATCAGTGGTTTAAAGACGGTGAGAGCTTAGCAAATGCCTTTTCCAGCCTTAACATTAGAAACTTTAACAGAGAAGACGAGGGTTTATACAAAGTCATCGCCTCGAACTCCGAAGGGTCCACGGAGAGTCGACTTATTCGCCTTAGAATGGCAGAGCCTTTAGTGATCTCGGCTCAACCTGACGGCAGGACCGTTCCTAGTGGTCAATCCACAAGATTTAACGTTGAGGTGAGCGGTGGCGAAGCTCCACTAAGCTATGAATGGCGAAAAAATGGAGAAAAGATTGGGGCGAATAAAAGCTACACAATTGATAATCCCAAAGAGGCTCACGAGGGCAATTACCGAGTGCTAATTAAAGACTCTCTTGGACAAAAGGTCTTAAGTGAGGTCGCTGCACTTACGGTCAATACACCTTACCAGGTCGAAGAGTGTAACAATCTCGGAGCTTCACGCAATAAACCCAACTTTAATGATGGCTATGTAAAATTTTGGAGCCCCAACGACAGAACAGCCAAAAAAATCTGTCAGGCCAGGGGCTATAAGATCATGAAAAGTTACAGTCAAAACATACCGGATCAAAAGGGTTGGGCGCCATACCGCAATTTGAGAATTTATAGTTGGGAGGGAGAGTGGAAGATTCTCTGCCAACATGGCGCTAACTGTTTCACTAAAAAGACTCCATTTATCATTCAACTTAAGTGCTGCAACAAGGTTGATAAGGTGAAGTAGAACTATAATTATGTTGCCACCCGAGTCACAAGCCCTGCAACCACATCGGGAGCCTCAGCTGGCTCAGATCGAAGATTTTGCGCCTGGGTGGATTGATGAGATAAAAAAACACTTATTAAAGAATCTCATTGGTTAATCTCAGAGATCGGACTTTTTCTCACACCTTTTTGTCTTAACTTCCAAAAGAGAAAAACTAAAAGGTTTATCAGAGGTAAAGCCAATAATGAGAGTATCATAAAGCCCATTACAGGCATCATCCAGCTATCTGCCATAGGATTTGTAGAAGGAGAATCCATTGCTATTTCGATCATTTTGAAAAAAACGAAATTCAATAGTAGCCATAGAAAAGAGTTCGCTATAACAAGGATGATTATTTTCTTAAGAATTTTTCTCATTTTTCGATTCCATTTTTTTAAGTCTAAGAGTGAGTGAGAGTTTAAAACGCTGATCTAAATTATTTAGTGGGCATTAGACTGAGCGGAATCGAATGCAGACTAGGCAGTGGATGGGATGATAAATAATAGTTAATAATAGTCGTCCTGGGTATAGATTAACAATTGTCGTCCTGAGCGTAGCGAAGGATCTTGCGCCGTGGGCTACGATCAACAATGTAAACTCAGTGGGGGTAGATTCTTCGCTATGCTCAGAATGACAGTGTGACGCTTAAAGTGACAATGTGAGGTTGAGAAATTCCGAATATTCACTTTGCTGATAATTTATCTTATGTTACATCGATAGTGTATCATACTGAAATCACTAAGATAGTCAAAACTTCACTTTTCCACCCTCAACCTCATTTAGCGGGAAAAAAATACAGATATGAACACCATATGGACAGGCCCTTTTTAATTTTCTTGAGTCCAAACTCAATATATAGATCCTAGAGTCTATTTCCAAAGGGCACTTAATTTGCACAATGTATAAACTTATCATGTTCAAATTCCAAAGTCGTCTTTTGTGCCTTGTGGTTCTTATAGTTTGCTCTAGTTTTTCGGCACATGCGCAGTTGCTGTGTCAGCGCGTTTTTTACTCTCGCCCCAAACTAAGTTTGTCAGGAAGAACAACCCCTGTGGTATCAGAGCAAACCTTAGCAGACAGGGATCGAAGGCAGCGGCAAGAGAGACTTCGTAATGACTCAACCCAGGTCTCAAGAGATCCCGAGCTTTTAAAAAGCTTAATTAAGAACAGAAAATACCACTCACTCAGCCGTTTGGACAGTCATGGCAAGAAAATCAGCTGGTTTCTCTCTCTAAGTGATAATGGACGATTCTATCGAATGGTGGTTCGTTACGATAGCTCTGGCCAAGCCATAGATATGTTTGCCGATGAACCCACTAGCCAGGTAGAAAAAGCCTATTTTCATAGTATTGTTCAGACCTATAATGTTGAAGCCATAAGTGCTGAAATCAACCTGCCTCGGCGAGGTAAAAGGGAACTTGTTATTCACCCCACAATCCTAGTCAAATTGGATGTAAAACACGATATTACCGCGGATATGCTGATCAAAGCTCTTCGACAAATTCCAAGACATATCAAATATCGCCCCAATATTGATCCAAGATTTGCTGGTAAGGATTCCTTTCTCATATTTTTAGACATGGGCTTCCGAACCCCTCTGGAAGTCGTGATGGTTCATGAGGATGACGCTTATTATATCGTGACCGCTTTTTTCCCGGATTCCTATCGCTACTAGTATTAATTACTACAACACCACACCGGTAAAGAGTTACAAGGTAAAAGACCATCATTAGTGGTACCCGTTTCATACACATTGTATCCCGAGTTTTTATAACCACCGATATCAGCCACCCATCCACGGTGTTGATTGGATGTATAATCGACAAAATTCCCCATGCAGTTTATGGCATCATCGCCAGCATCTGGACGAGAGGTGTTACAAGAACCCGTTCCTCGTTCAGCCGCAGTACACACCCAGGTTCCTTGTGGGCAAGCCGCTTGAGCGCCGTACCAGGCCGCAGTAGTATAGCTTAAACCAAAATTAACACTGCCATTACTACAAAGCCCTGCTTCCACTCCTGATGTTCCATATCTTTGGGTTCCAGGTCTCCCCTCTCCCCAGAGTCGATTGTCGCCGGCACTATCCACTGAGCGTACCTCACCAACAACTTCAAGCTTTGCTTCGGGATCGGCAGTACCTATACCTACATCTCCGACTCTTGTAATCGTCATTTGTTCATCATAGTAGTCGCTACCAAAAGGATTAACCATTCCCTGTCCTAGTACAATTCGATCGGCCCCTCCGTTATCAGAAACAATTCCTAAAAATCCGGTAGAGATTTCTTGATAAACGTTGGTGGCTTCAAATTTTAAAAAGGAAGCCGTATTATCAGCCTCCTCAGTGTTGGTAATTTTTAAAGAAGGACCACCTGGTGCAGATAAGGAACTTGAAGAGGACGAATAGGAGGTCGAATCTTGCTCAGAAGCCTGCATAAGCGCTGTCGGTGCTGTTGTTCCAATACCAACATTGCCCGTATTATCAATTCTAACTTTCTCACTCCCATTGGTGGAAAAACCAATGTTGTCAGCCGCTGGATTGAACAATCCCGTATTAGAGTCCGCAGAAAAGCTCATGGCCGGGGTTGAAGCTCCAGAATTACTTAGAAGTAACTCCGCACCAGCGTTTAGGGCGAAGTTTTGGTACGAAGTCGTTACAGAAGCCCCTCCGTCGATATTTAAAAAAGAGTTGAATCCCGAACAATCCGAATTCGCACAGTAACCAAATGAAAAAAGTTCCAAACCACTGCTGGTTCTCATTGCGTAAGCATTAGAGAGATCATTGGGAGTCGTGTCATGGGCGATTATACCACTCGTGTCGGTGAGAACCATTCTTCCTTCATTAGTAATAAATAGCGCATCTATTTCACTACCATCAGCGGAATCTAAAGAGTGACCGTCGCCACCCGAGGCTCCCCCACCAGCTTCCACCCATGCACTGCCATCATAAAATTTTAACTTATTAGAATCACCACTATCGACGGCAATGTCACCGGCTACAGGCGAGCCTGGTAGAGTCGAAGCCGTTAAGCGCATTGGCCCATTTATGTGTAACTTTCGTGCTGGAGCACTTGTGCCAATTCCAAGATTACCTGTGGGATCAATTCTTAAGGTCTCCGTCCCCCCATTGGTAAAACCAATTGAGTTGGCTGCGGGTCGGAAAACTCCAGTGTCATCGTCATCTCGAAAAGAGTAGCTCGGATTTGTAACTCCCCCTCCCCAAAGATTGATAAAAAACGAGCCACTTTGCCAACCGTAGAGACTTCCAGAATCGATCGTCATACGCTCGTTCCCACCGAGACTAAATGCCATGGCATCACCATAAGGACTAAAAATTCCAGTATTGGTATCCCCATCAAAGGAAAACCCCGGAGTTGAACTGGCTCCCACATTGGCTAAAATCGTATCTCCGTCTGTGTAGCCAGCACCTCCTGCGGCACCTGTGTCCACCCAACTAGATCCGTCAAAAAATTTTAATTTATTAGAGTCTCCGCTATCGATAGCTATATCACCAGCCGCAGGAGCCCCTGGAAGAGCCCCTGGATTCAAGCGAGCAGGGCCATCAACATGTAGCTTACGTGCTGGAGTCGTTGTCCCTATCCCTATATTTCCAGTTGAGTCGATGACCAGTCGATCTTCTCCAGCAGTAGTAAAGCTCATTAGGTCAGCCCCGAGTCTATAAATTCCGGTGTCCACATCGGATGAAAATGAGAAGGAAGGTGTGGTTTTACTGGGAACTGAAGTAGACAAAAACCAAGATCCCACAGTGGGAGATTGAATGGCCTCTGGACTTACTATCATTCGCTGTTGTCCACCGGCATATAATCTAAACTGATTGGCCGAACCACTTCTAAAAATTCCTGTGTCCTCATCACCCGCAAAGTTGAGAGCATAGGATGAGCCCCTTAGGGTTAAAGCTCCGGTCATATCAACCGATCCATCAGCGAGGAAATCTCCACTTCCTCCTACAGGATCGACCCATGATAACGCTCCTGAACCGTCTGTTTGTAAAACTTGATTCGCATCCCCGTCATCTACTGGAAGTGTTAGAGTGTAGTTATTGGCTAAAGAAGCCGGCGCAATTATTTCTACATCGTTTAGTCCATTATCAGAGTCTTCTGACAGCCGAATGGCTCCAGCCGTTGAGGCGTTACCTCTAACTCTTAAAGTGCGATTAACGGACGAACTCGTTGAACCAAACGTAGCGAAAATCCCCCCTACATCACCCATTTCAATCTCTTGATTGGTCGGCTCCGTGGTTCCAGTCCCTGCAATCACTAAACTTGATGAAGAGGTTCCAGGTAAGAGACCGCCTGGGGAGTCTTCTACTTGGATGATCCAACCGTCAGTGGTGTTATCAAGTTTGATTCCTGGATTTTCATCAGATTGAAGTTGTAAAACGGCGTGATTGCCGGCACCCGTAGCGTTCACTGTGAGGAGTTCTGAAGGGGCCGTTGATCCAATACCCACTCTTCCATTGGCATCAAGCCGAAGGCGTTCAGTTCCACCTAAAGAAAAACCGATTTGATTCGAAGCTGGACGAAAAATTCCGGTATCAGAATCAGCCCAGAAAGAAAAGGCTGGGGTACTGGCATCAAGACCATCTCGAGTCATGAATCCGGTTCCGGCAAAAGTACCTGCCACAAATCCTGAAGGCGCAAACTGAAAACGTAAACTTCCTCCCAAGGAAAGGCCTAATTCATTCGCTCCGATACGATAAAATCCAGAGTCTTGATCTGCTGCAAAAGAAATGCTAGGTGCTGAGGCATTTCCAGAGGCGGCATCAAATTGCCCAGTCATTGCCACAGAACCATCGGCCAAAAAATCTCCTGAGCTGCCACCAATTCCACTAGATAAATCTAGACAATTAGTATTGTTCTCATCGCAAATTTCGGCTGCATTAATACTTCCAGTATGAACGTCTAAGGCAACAGCGGGAGCAGTGGTGCCAATACCGACATTTCCTGTTCCTGTTACGATCGCAGGACCTGAATTTGAAGTGAAATATCCAGCCACGCTGGTATCACTTTGAGCACGGATAGCATAACTATCTAAAGAAAGGGCATCCACTCCGTACCCAGTATCCGATTCACCATAAACTCCCGTCGACGCACTCGAATATCCATAAACACCGATCACAGGTGAAGAGCCGTGAATCGCAATCCCATTTGTGGAGGACGCGTTTAGACCATAGTCAAAACCGGTGGAAGAAATATTAAGCTCTTCACTGGCTGAATCCCATGACAAACCTGAAGTTGCGGCAAATGAGCCTGCATTATTGAACTGTAATTGTCCTGTACTACCAGCCGGAGTTCCTCCTCCTGCCGATCCACCGGCTTCCACCCAACTAGAGCCGTCGTAAAATTTTAATTTGTTAGAGTCAGCGCTATCAAAATACAAATCCCCTGCGCTAGGAGAGCTTGGGACTGCCTGTGGTGTCAGCCTCATGGCTCCATTAACATGCAACAGTCGCTCTGGTGCCGTTGTTCCAATTCCCACATTCTGTGTGGTGCTTTGAATCCTCATTGATTCATTGCCATCGTTGCTGAAAGTGATATCTTCACCAGCGAATGCACCAATATCAAATATCCCTGTGGCTTCGTTGAGAGTCAATACACCAGCACCGGCTCCATCTTGCAACATCAGTGTTGCAAAACCACCGGAATTATCAACCGTAACCACTGTTGAATCATTTGATTCTAGTCTTAATATATTGTTATTGGAACCAAGAGTTACGATACCGTCGTTTCCACCATTATTAATGTCCCCACCACCACCACTGATACCAGAGGAAAGATCTAAACAATTCGCATTATTTTCATCACAAATTTCAGCTGCGTTAATGCTCCCTGTATTTACATCAAGTGCTACAACAGGAGATGAGGTCCCTACACCAACAAATCCGCCCGAATTCAAACGAAGCCTCTCAGAGCCATCAATTTGAAAGATAATATCGCTACCAGGGTTTGTATTATTGTCATCAGCCTGTAGTATAATTGATCCAGAGTTATCGGAAACGATCAATCCATAGGCCCCAGTGTCTGAATCTTGAAGTCTAATTCCTGGAACCGCGCTATTTATATGCAAATTGTGAAGAGGATTAGTGGTTCCGATTCCAATAAGTCCTCCACTATTAATTGTCATTCTCGTCGTGTCGTTAGTCTCAAACCTTAAATCAAAGGCGTCGTTGGTACCAGTGGTTAGGTTCGCCCCCAGAGTATTTCCTCCATTAACTAAATAACCATCATCAGCAATAATCGCCTCTACTTCGGCACTTGATAGGACGAAATTACTTCGAGTCATTTTTCTCAAACCACCAGCAGAAACATCATGAATTAAAATTTCATCACCACTGGCTACAATGGCTTCACTTGTTTCATTGGTAATATCAACATTGACACCACTTCCATCCACTGAGATTCCTGAACCTCCAGCGACTTCGATATCGTCGGCATTAACATTGATTCCATTACCCGCTCCGATAGCAAGAGTTAGATTGGTGGAAAGGTTGCCACCACCTGTTAGTCCCGCGCCAGAAATGATTTGTGTCGAGGTAGCTACTTTGTCACTATTAAGTTCAGCGATTGCTGCCTGTAAAGTCGTTGCCGTTAAGGGTGTAGTTCCAACAGGAATGGCAGTGGGATCAAACTGGGCTTCATCCACTGTTAAAGTGACGACATCAGCAACTGTCGAAACTCCAATTTTAGTATTCGCAGACGCTAAACTTCTAAACTCAAAGTCCACTCCACTTTTTTGTTTGAAAATAGGTGAGCCCGCACCAACAGTAGAAGCCGTGTTAGCCTCTCCACCCGAAGCTGTGCCAAAAGCCTCCCAATTACTGCCATCACAAAAAGAAACAGATCCACCGACATATTTTAATGTTCCGGCTTTGGTGCCATCACAAGCATCAAGGTCGTCACCAATTTGTACGCCACCTGAAACCTGCAGTAACGAAGAAGGCTGAATTGTTCCAATACCAACGTTGCCATCAGAAGTGATCCTCATTCTCTCGTCGTAACCTCCGGAGCCGTTGTTTAGGAAGAGCAGGTCACCGTAACCATTTGTGGAGTCTGTTATTTTTGTTCCAATTACTCCGATTGAATCAGAAACAGAGTTACCCATCGATACGGAAACCATCCGTCCAATGGCTCCTCCCTCTGCCGCATCATTCTGAATAAGAAGTCCGGCGTGGTTACCAAGTGTATTTGCATTGTTTCGTCCACGAATGACGGCTCCCCAGTTCTTAGTTGTGTTAAAAGCTTTTAAGGGTACGGAGTCATCTGTTGTCTGAATGTCGAGACGATTTGAAGGGCTTGTTGTTCCGATACCTACATTTCCTGCATAGTCGATTCGCATGGCCTCAGCCATGGGGTTAGTCCCAGTTGTTGAGGGATGAGTAAAGAATGCAATTCCTAACCTGTCAGAACCTGACCCCTCCTGGACTGAAGAGATTGCAGCTCTTCTTTCAGTACTATCACTTTTACTCCAGGCAATCGCTGATCCATGTGAGGAAGCGCCTATCCCTCTATTGTCCAAAAGAAAACCTGTTCCAGTCTGACTGGCCCCAGCAGAGGCGTCAAAACTTTCTCCAGCAGTCAAATGAAAAGGTGCCAACGGTGTTGATGTTCCGATTCCAAGGGAGCCACTTACAACAAGACGGTCATTTATCAACGCATCGTCGAGCACCTGCAATTGAAAAGAATTATCCACTTCTGTGCCCTCCCCGATCAATACTCTTCCGTTTCCGTTCCCTATAGCACGTAAGGCAATATCACCCGTCGGAGTTTCGACACTTAACATTGGTGATCCACCTTTTATTTCGAGTGCATGCGTTGGTGCTGTGGTTCCTATACCCACCATCCCACTATTTGCGACAGTCATGGCAATTGTGTTATTTGTTTCAAAATTTAAATCGAAATTATCATTATTCCCTACTGTCAAATTCGCACCGGTACTGTTACCACCATCTTGAAGGTATCCATTGTTGGCTACAAAGCTATCAACCTCTGATTCCGACAAAACAAAGTTGGCGCGAGTCATTTCTTTTAAATTTCCAGCATCAGAGCTGTCGCGAATTAAAAGAGAATCCGTCCCTTGCACAATGGCTTCATCAGCAGTACCTGCAATATCAACGTTTACCCCACTGCCGTTAACACTAATTCCACTTCCCGCTCGCACTTCAATATCATCAGCGTTCACAGTGATTCCGTTACCAGCTCCAATATCAAAGCTTCGATCAGTGGAAAGATCACCACCACCCGTTAAACCTGCACCTGCGGTTAAAGCTCTACTATCAGAAACATAATCAAGGGGCTCTTTATCAACCCAACTTAATACTCCAGCGCCGCTTGTTGAAAGAACCTGCCCGGGTGTGCCGTCAGCTACCGGAAGTGTCCAAACAAATGATGAAGGAGCAGTGATTGTGTTGGGAGCCTTAAAACCAATGTATCTTGTACCGGTGTCTTGGAAGCGAATCTCTGTGGTAACTCCACCATTGAGATCCATAACGAGATTTCCGGTCATCGAGTCACCACTCTTAGCAAGCTTTTCAGTGCTTAACTCTTCAATCCCAGCTTGCACATTTGTGGCCGTATCAACATCGCCCCCATAGGTGTTATCAAAATCTATCTGTGAAGCATCATAGTCACCCGCAAGCGCCGAAACGTTTCCAGACCTGCCAAAAACTTGTGTCACGCCAGCGTTTACGTCTTGCCATGAAAGAATACCACTGCCATCAGTTTGTAAATACTGACCTGGATCACCATCATTATTTGGAAGAGTGAGATTAACATTTCCACCCAATGTTGCCGGAGATTTTAAAGAAACATATTCCGTTCCATTAGCAGAATTTTCAAGCAGACGTAGTTCCATTTCATTATTAACTTGCAGGTTACCACCTGAAATTAGACCATTGGTCACACCAATGCCTCCACCCACGGTGACATTTCCGCCAGTTGTAATTTGATCGACATTGGTGATATTTTGATTTCCCATATCAATGGGGCCAGACATTGTTCCACCGGCAGTGGGGAGTTTTGTGGTGTCATCGATAACACTTGTGATCCACTGAGTTCCATCCCAACTGATCACTTTACCGACGTCAGCACCACCAGCAAGGGAACCAATATTTGTCGTATCAACAGCTCGGCCTCCAATATAACTTCTAGCGTGGCGTACGTTCACAGCATCTGTGTCAGCGACAGGGTTAGGATCATCGAGGTTTATTATTTTTTGGTTGTTGTTATCAACATCGGCTGTGGGAGCTCCGGCTGAAAAGCTAGAACTTGTGCCGTCAAGGAGGGCTTGAAGTTCTGTCCAATTGGCATCGTTAAAGACAAAATCAAGATTGGTTTGGGTAAGATTAAAACCTGTGCCACTATTGATCCTTAAAAGTTCTGAGGCGGTAATACCACTCACACTGGCTGCGTTGGCTGCATAGGGGACACTGACCACATTGTGATCCTGAGCGAGAGTCACAGGACCTGAACCATCATCAAAAGTGATTCTTAATTTTCTCCCATCACTAGGGTCAGGTGTATAAGTCGGCCCCGCAACACAATCATCAGGACTTACGACTCCTGTGAAATTATTAAGAGCATTGGTAAGAGTATTTAGATCTTGGAAACTGCCATCTCCGGGTCTTGCGCCCTCTCCGACTGTAACAGCAAAAATTCCGTTGGAGTTGATCATATTGAGCGTGTGGGACTCTTCATAAAGCACACAAAGCTCAGGCTCGGGCGAAAGAATTTCGACTTGAAAGTAAACGTTGTTAGCCTCTAAGGCCTGACCGTTGGGTTTAATAATCTGACCTTGGTAGGTAAAATAGGCGGGCGCTCCCAAGGCAAATGCCGGCAACACCATGGAAAGTAGTAATATTGAAAATCTTCCTCTTACGTGCACCTCTTATATTCGGAGTATTTGTTAAAAAACTAGAGGGATATTGGCCAAAATTTTGGACACTTAGCGCTTTTTTTTAACTTCGCCTGAGACTAGCCTCTTTGTGGGAAGCAGATTCAAAAAGAATCGTCTCATCTTGAGACCTGAAAAGAGGAAAAGACCCTTGCCATTCTTGTTTTAGTGTATTAAAACAGTAAGTCAGATGCAAAAAAATCAAAACAACTCATTAAAAAGCCTAAAGCCTCTCATTAAGGCTTTTGTTAGTCTTAAAACTAACAATGAATGTGAAGACTTTCTTTACGACATCTTCACCCCTGCAGAACTGCAATCTTTGCGCGACCGTTTAGAGGTGGCTCAAAGAATCCTAAAGGGGGAAAGTTATCGCAGCATTGCCCAAGTCACTCAATGCTCTACGGCAACCATCACTCGTGTCGGTCGAACCCTTAAGTATGGTCGACAAGGGTACCAAAAGGTTCTTAAACCAATGGAGTTAAAGTAAATCCCATGTTCCCCTCTCTCATCGCTCTTATGACTCTCTTTTTCAGTGCTACTTGTTTTGGAGCCCCCGTATGCTCCGATATTTTTAAACCAGCCCCACAAGAATTCTACGAGGCCGCTGTTTTTCCTGGCGACCCGGAATGGATGGTCTCACTTTTTGATCGCCGTATTCATGAGCAAGAATTTAAAATCTTCCCTCGTGACGAGGGTGTTATTCGTTGGCTACAAAAAATAGCCCGCTTAAATCAGGAATACCCTATCGCTTCTCTGAGTCGCAATCGAGGTCTTATTGAGATCTCAAAGGATGTGTGGGAGCGTTTTATAAAAGAAGATTTTAATGAAATTTTAATTCTACTCGAAGGTGTCGAGTTAGAGCGCAGTAACCGTTCCCCCAATAGGGATGTTGTATCTCAAACAAAAATTCCTTTCCTTTTTGAGGCCAATGAGGACACCACCGCCGGGGTTTATACATTGGAGCTTGAGCGTTCTGTGATCGAGTTTATGTTAAAGATGGAAGAACCCGCCTACTATTCACAGGCCATAGAAAATGGCTGGTACCGGGTGAGCCGCCGCTACACTCCTCCCCCAAGAAATCCTTACTAAAGGTCGATCCCAAGACGTTTACGATTCACTTTAATCAAAATCTGGGCGGCCGCACGAGCGTCGTGCAAAGCTCTATGATGAGTTTCTAGGTCGATGTCGAGATCCCGACAGAGGTTTTTAAGACTGTAGGACTTAAAACCCGGAAGGTGTTTACGGGCTAGTCGAACTGTGCAAGCATTGGGACAAATAAAGCTTTCATTCAAACTTTGAAATTCCCTTTGTATAAAACCATAATCAAAGCGAACATTATGGGCGACAAAAATAGCTTCACCTAAAAAGTCTAAAAACTCCTGACGAACTTCTTCAAAAAGGGGAGCCCCTTTTACCAGTTCATTACTAATGCCAGTGAGTTTGACAATGTTTTTTGGGATCAAACGCCGAGGGTCCAAAAGTGTTGTCCATTCATCCACAATTTCTAGTCCCCTCACCTTAACAGCACCAATTTCGGTGATTTTTTGCCCCGGCTTATTGCTCCCAGTGGTTTCAATGTCCACCACCACGTACTCCTGATTCTCATTGAGGCTATAACGTGTCGTTATCACTTCTGCTTTAAAGCCCGCTTGTTCTAAGCGCTTTAATTGATGCAGTTGATTGGGGCGAATCACATCTCCCTCAGCCTTCACTTCAATAAATTGGGCGCAACCATCTTTGTAAGCCACTAGATCCGGATAGCCCGACTTATTGTTTCTAAAATCCTGACAAATTCCTAAAAGCACTTCCTCAAGAGCTTGAGCTTCTGAGTTTTCAATCAGACGTTGAATTTTTAGATACAGTGACTTTCTCCAAATAAAAAGTGAGTTCCTCTTGCCATAGTTTTCCGTAAAGTTTTTGAGAATAAAGAGAAGGGTTTGCGAGCTTTTAATATGCTCCAGTCTTTTTTCGATCTTTTCCTTATTGTCAGTGTAAAATTTTTGATCTCTTAGTGTGGCTGGAAAAAAATCAAATTCGGTTAGCATGCCTCTGGAATTTTCACCAAAAAGTAGATCCCAGAACAAAAGTCCAAACAATCCACACCAAAGATTGTTTTCAGCTCGATCAACTGTGTATCCCCGTCTCATAAGTTCACTGCGTAAGCCCCACTCAGGCTTACCACGGTAGGCCTCATCAATTGAAATTTGAGAGGCTTGTCTAAGAACCTTTGTTTGCTGATTGAGTTTTTCACCAGAAAAGTGTCTTGCAAAAAGATTCTCGGCAAGAATCAACTCATCCCCATCTCCTGGATCTGATAATATCTTTTTAAGAAGCTCTTTACTTTGGCTCTCTTCCTCTTCTTTGAGCAAAACTCGCACATTTTCAATTCTAGCAGGAGGCCCTGTCGCCTTGGCCAGCAGTTCTCTTTTAGCTTCAGAACTTTGATTTTTGAGCTTAGCCATTCTCAAAAGTACTTTATTGAAAAGGCGCCTTTCCGGCTCCTCTTTGGGTTCGGGCCAATTCGATATTGGATATATGTGAAGAGTGTCCTCTTTTAAAATTTCAATGTCCTTAAAAATCTTGGAGAAAAAGTAAATATTTTGAAATTTTAGAGCGGACTCAAAACGAGGACCTCTGGAGATCTTAAAGCCAGAGGATTTGGTTACCTGAAGGTCTCGCAGTGTAAAGGCCGACATGTCTTTGCGATTGCTACCAAAATAAAGAAACAACAATTGCTCAAACACTAACTGACGGTCGAAAATAAAACCTAAAAAATCAAGGTCTTCGTCTTGAACACTTTCTCTCATTTTTTTTAAACGGAGAATCATAGCCTCTTTTTTTAACTGAGGAGAAAGAGACAACTGCACTCTTGCCGCTAAGATTCTAAGTTCCTCTTTTGTCATCTGAGGCAGAACAAAAAGAAAGTCCCGCGCTAGTGGCACTCTAAAAACTCCCTTTCCTAAAAGCGAGAAAAAAGCTTTTTCTGCATGAGAGATTTCTGGGTAGCTAAAATCCTTTTCAGAGAAGAAATTCTTTTTGCGGTTAAAAGCCCTAACAACAACACAGCGCTCATTCTGAGGAAGTGATAAAAAATTTCGAGCCTCTTGAAATAGTTTTTCATCAAAGTCTTTAGGATAATCTCGTAGAACCTGCTTTAATACCGCTTCGAAGTGATTGAGGTAGTAAAATTGTGGCAAGACCTTTAAAGCCCAGGGGGAAGCTTTGGTGTGGCTGCTGTTGTACTGATGAGAATCGCTATAGCTCATAACAAAAGAAGTGTAAGTTATCTGTAAGTCTTAAGTCAAATCATGCTTTTAATTACAAGGTCTAGTTCTCATAGAATGCGCTAAAGACTTTGAGACTTTCCGAGCAATTTCCTAAAATAAAAGCCTTATGAGTGAACTCTTTAGTCCTAATGTAGATAATGTCCGTCTTGCCAATGCCACTGTTCTTACTGCCGAGGGGCAGCAAATTAAACTCGGCCAAATCTGGCAATCAAAACCAGTCATCCTTGTCTTTCTACGCCATTTTGCCTGCATTGCGTGCAGAACTCACGCCCTGGAAGTTTGGCGAGATCGGCAAGACTACCTTAAACATGGAAACATCGTTTTTATTGGCAATGGCGACGCGAGCTACATTGAAAAGTTCAAAACAGAACTCAAAATGCGAGAGGCTTTGGTACTCACAGATCCTAGCCTCGAATCTTTTCGAGCCGCCGGTTTTCACTATGGCTTTTTTTACGTCGTGCAAACGGCTACAATTAAAAACGTCGTAAAAATGTTGAGAAAAGGGCACAAGCAGGTAAGCTACACCAAAAAAGCGGGCACCCATTGGCAACTTGGTGGTGTCCTCGGAGTGAACACCAACGGTGAGGTTTTCTATCAGTACATTAGTGAGTCAATGGGAGATTTCCCGGATAAAACTAATCTTGAACTTATAAAAGAAGACGAAAAAAAAAGGGACTCCCCTACCCTTTCTTGATGAGGCAAACGACTATCAATCTTTTTGTTGCCATCTTCTTTTCTGTTGCCTATCGTTAACCAATAACCGTTTACAATTGAGGGGACAATATGCAGCCACTGAAGTTTTTACTTCCACTTTTCTTGCTTTTAAGTTTAAACGCCAACGCCAAAGACTCCAGTGGTTTTGGCCTGTCTGTTGGTTCGGGAATTCCCTACCTGGGACAAGGGGGCGTGCATTTCCGCCTTTCTGAAAAGATCACTTTCTATGGAGGCTACAACATTCTCTCTTTGTCCACAGGCTCTGCAAAAGCTGAGCTCACAATGCCTGAGGTTTTGGTGCAATATCACCCTTTCTCAGGATCATTTTTTGTTGGTGGGGGTCTTGGGCAAGAGGCCTTGGTAGCAACCGCTCAAGATGCAGACAGTGGCCAGGAAGTTCGCGCTGAAGTTAACGCCACTACCGCTATTGCTAAGCTTGGCTGGATGTGGGGCGCTTCCAATGGAGGCTTTTGGTTTGGGATTGATGTTTCCTATGTGATTCCTATGAGTCCTGAAACGACTATCACAGCCCCTGGAGTTCCTCAGAACGATCCTGATTACCAAGATGTTGAAGACGCAGCAAATCGTTTTGGGGAAACCTCTTATTTTAACTTTACATTTGCAAGATTGGGTTACATTTTTTAACGTAGAAATATGTTAAGCACCATCGTACCCCATAGCCTGAAAGAGGTGGAGTCACTCATCAGAGACTCCACAACCTCTCTTTACGAAAATTATGGGAGTTTCAAATTATTTATTGTTCGCAAGGCCGAAATCACTAAAGACAATCTTAGTTTCTCGACTGAGACCTATATTATCAGCAGTGAGAAAAAAGAGGTCTATTACTACGACCAAAAAAATAATAAAGTCGATAAACTTCCTAAAGCCTTTCAAAGCTTTCTAAGACGAATGGAAAAGATTTATAATAACAACCAGAAAATCATCAACACCTACTCTCATGGAGTAGAAAATCTTGAAGACTATCTCTACAATCGAACCACTCCGAGTTACTTTATGGATATGTGGTTTGACCTTAAACGAGTCCTCTCAAAACTAGAGAACTACTACTACCGCAATTCCGTGGTTTATCGTGAGTTTTTTAAAGACATGGAGGAAATGTTTGGTGACTGGTGGGATGAATTCAAAGACATCGAAGAAAACATTAGTTTTCAGATTTCAAACATTAACACCATGATTTCACGACTGGATGGAGTCTATAATTACTTTGAATCCATCAAAGCCGATCGGCTCAATAAAACCCTTCTCAGCTTAACGGTCATCTCGGGAATTTTTCTTCCCCTTAATCTTATCGTTGGTTTTTTTGGCATGAATACCCCAGGTCTTTATTTCCTTGAAGACAAACAGGGGACTCAAAAAGTGCTCATGATTTTAGGAGGAGTGTTACTGACTTTTCTCGTCGGTTTTAAAGTGGTAAGACTCATTGATCGATATCTGCTTCGCTTTATCCTTGGTCGCTATAACTTTTATAAAAATATCACCTCAAAGCTTGAAGACTTTAATTCTCGAATGCACGGTCGATAATTAATTTTCAAGAGCTTGGAACGTCACCCTGTCAGGACTCGGGAGTGTGGTGTAGTTAAAAAATAACACCCTCAAGTTTCTTTTCTTTTTTGCGCCAGATCGATCACTTCTTTCGGAGAGCAGAATAAGCTTTTCGATAGCAGAATGTAAAATCCCAATAGCTTCTTCAAACTCCTCGTCAGAGAGAAAAGAGTTGAAAAGTGAGAAGCGGTTATCTCTACCCTTAGGGAGCCGCATGGTGTTTTGCAAAAAAGGAAGAAGGTCCAGATAGGCTCCCCTACCGAGTTTCGTTAGCTTTCTATTTTTGTCATTATTAATACTCAGAAAATCCCCTGACCTCTCAATAACTCCAATATCTCGATTAAGAAAGCGGAGTCTTTCATAAACGACACTGTCGGCAAAAAAATGGCTAAAGACTTTTCTTACCTGCGACCAAGTCACTTGTTTGTTACCTCTAATAAATTCAATGATAATTTTATCTATGGAGCTTAAGCTAGGGATCTCAGCAAACTGATCCTGCCAGAATTCTAAAATAAAACGGTTGGATCTTAAATAGGTCTCTTTTTCATCCGCCTCTTTACCCTCTGCAAGAAGAAGGTTTAACAAAAATTGCTCTTCCATGGCCGAAAAGTTTTCGTTGGCTAAAATCCTTTTGTACAATTCAAAGTTAAATTTTCTTTTGCCTCGCAAAACATCAGAAACAAAGGAAGGTGTTTTATAACCCAAAAATGTAGAAAGTTTTCGAATGGAGTATTTTTTATTTTTTTGGCTCTTGAAATCATAATAGACCTTAAAAAAGTCGCCCGCTGTCACGCACTGACGCAATTGTTCTATTATGTATTTAGAGTCCATTGACTGATGCAACATAGTGGCTGCTTACCAAAAGAGAAGGGATCGATCGAGAAGTCTTTGTCACCAGACGCTGTTTAGAAAAAAAACCTCGTCAACGAAACTACTGACGAGGCACTCATTTGAATATAATGGACTTTGAGTCCTAGAGCTAAAGTTTACAATATTTGCACATTTATTTCATTTTTGTGTGATTCAATTAGATGGGCTTTCTATAAAATAGGGGCATAACTGGGTCACGGAGGATCTATGTTGAAGTTTTTAGTAGTCAGTATTATCGGTATCAGCTTTTATACGACTCATTTGAAAGCCAAGGATGATACACCTAAAGAAAAACCCCGTAAAAGTGTAGAAAATTGGTATCGCAACCAGACTAGGCGCCCAGCCAGCGTCGTCGTTACTGATTATTATATTCTTAAAAGTGATGATTTTAACTTCTCTCCTACGGAATCCACCTCTATCCATAAACAGTATACCTGTAGCACAATCGCCTCCGGGCAAGGAATTCCTGAGTCTGCCTTGGAACCAAAACAAACAAAAAGGACAGCGAGATGACTACTAAATAGTCCCAACGACAAGGCTCCCTTTCGTCCCATGGGAGTCTTTTTTTTTAAACAAAGGAGTGCTCATCATGAAGGGCTTAAAGATTTTAATTGTTTCAGCATTATTATTTTCCTGCTTTTCCGCATGGGCAGAAAGTCTACAAAAAACTAAAATCCCTTTTCACTCCTCTCATACCGGCGAGCAGACGGAGTCATCCTATCTTGAATTCTCGAATAAAAAAATAAAGCAAGTTCAACGAAGCCTCAATCAAAATGGTCACAACCTACAAATCGATGGGATCCTGGGCCCGAATACTAAAATGGCCCTAAGGGATTTTCAAAAAAAACATCGCCTCCTCGCTAGTGGATCACTAACACCTAATACTCTTTCCACCTTAGGAATAGAAAACGCCACAGCCTCCCAAACTCGAAAACCTGCCAGTATTCAGCAGGACCCTAGTTCTTTGGAGGTCGAAGAGGATGATCAAAGATTTCGAGAAAAATTGAAAAAAGAGAAGGAACTGGATTATGAAGAGCTCGATGTTGAAATCCCTATCAACTCTACCCCTATTGATAATTACTGAGCGAGACGTTAGTCCTGTGTCTTCATTGAGATGTTACCAATAAGATCCGTCAAGATGCGCTCCTACTCACCATGACACAACCCTACTGAGCGTTTTAATTATCAGGACAAAATGAGCGGGACCTGACCACACCTTTGTGAAGCTTTCTTCACAATTAATGGAATTTTCCTTAACAATTTGCTAACCTGTAAGACGTGTTCAGTTCTAGAATCTACAACCTTTTTAGTCTATTCATTCTGATTGCTCTTTTACCGGTATCAGTCAATGCTGGCGGTTCTAATAATGACTTTTTTAAAATAGCGGTCATCGATACGGGCTGTGATTTTGACCATCCTCTTTTAGAGTCTTATGTGCGCCTCCCTAGTCTTCGCGACGGTAAAGATGAGACCGGCCACGGTACTCATATTGCGGGCATCATCGTGCGCGGTCTGCAGGAAAAAAAAATAGATAAAAAATTAGAAATAGTACCGATCAAGTTTTTTGAAAACTCAGACAGTGATTCCGAATTAACCAAGTCTTTTGCTCATGCCTTGAGACGAGCCATTGATCTTGATGTTCAAATTATCCATGTTTCAGCTGGTGGACCACAACCCAGTGAACTAGAGCTCAACCTCCTCCTTGAAGCACAAAGAAAAGGGATTCTCGTGGTAGCCGCTGCTGGCAACAAGCGCCCCAAAGACCCGACTTATTCTTTTTATCCCGCCGCTTACCCTTTGGATCACGTTATTTCTGTGGTCGGTACCGATCAAAGAGGAAACCGGCTTCTTACCAGTAATATTAATTACGGTAAAAAGAACCTCTATTTTCCAGGTGAAAATATTCTCTCTTCACTACCAGGGGAGCGCTTTGGGCGCCTCACAGGATCCTCGCAAGCCGCTGCCAAAGCGACCGTTTTAATTGCCTCTTTATGGATCAGTGAAGGTCAGGCCCAGGCTTTTAAAAAAGTGATTCCTGACTCTGCCATGCAAGCCAATAACAACCACTAGTTCTTAATTAGGACAGCGACTTTTCTCTTTATTAGCTCGGTAGATATCCATGTATCGTGGCGCTAACTCACTTAATTTTTGAATTCTAGTTTCGGGACTGGGGTGGGTAGATAAAAACTCTGGAGGCCCTCCGCCTTTTTGAGCCATTTTTCGCCAAAGCTCTGGAGCCTCTCTAGGGTCAAAGCCCGCTTGTGACATATATTTCACGCCGAGCTCGTCAGCCTCTGACTCATGCTTTCGACTAAAAGGCAAAAGCACTCCCACTTGGGCTCCTAATCCCATAGCTCCTAAAAGAAGACGATCTGTCGTCTTACTTTGACCAAGGGCAATTTGTGCCACTGCCATCCCCCCTTGCACCGCCATTTGCTGGGAAGCTCTCTCGTTTCCATGCTCTGCAATCACGTGGGCAATCTCATGTCCAATCACCGCGGCCAACTGGCCGTTGTTATCCACTAAATCGATCATACCCGTGTGCACTCCAAAGTTATTGCCTGGAAGGGCAAAAGCATTGGGTTCATCGGCTTTAAAGACATTGATATCCCAGTCGCTAGGATTTTTACCCATGGCCTTTAAAAGGGCATCTGATATACAGCGCACTCGTTTATGCTCAGGAGAACTCTCAGAAAGTGTGGGCTGCTTTTTCACCATGTCAGAAAAAGCCGAATCCCCCATCTGATTCATTTGGTCTGAGGGCAAGGCGGTAAACTGCTTTCTGCCTGTAGGCGAAGTTGAGCAAGAAACTAGAAAAAATAGGCCGACGATAAAAAATGTGAAATTTCTCATAGTTAAAAATTAGTCTTTTTCACCAACGAAGACTTTCACCTTAGTTGCTGATATTGTTTAGGAATATCCACAATTCGAGGAGAACTCCTTGGCCCTTATTTCTTAGGCAAAAAAAAAGCTTCCCAAAGGAAGCCCTTTCTTTTCAATGGCTCTCGGCAATGATTTTAGTTACAGATCACGTGACCCTCATGGGTCGTTCCCGCACCAACAGCAAAAGAAACTTTATATACTTTTGCTTCACCTTTATCGCTGGCATAAACCAATTGCGACTCCATTCCAGTCTCAAAACTAGTTCCTTCTAATTCAACGTTAATAATTTCATCACTGGGTAAATAGTCATAGTCTGGACCGAGCTCAATTTTTAAATTTTGATCAGCACTGGAACAAGATATGTTCGCCCCGGTTTGCACGGTTTGAGCAAAAGAATTCAGCGACATTAAAAACACAGCAAGACTTAAAGCGGATTTCATATAAACCTCCTAAGGGGTATTTGGGATTGAAAGAACTCTAAAGTAAACGAAGATTTCTAGAAATATTTTTCCTTGAGACATGTACAAATTACTGGACTGCTAGTTCTCTAGTGTCAAAAGTTTCGACAGTCAAAAAGATCACATCTACAACTAGCGAAGAGTTTAGATCAATTTCTTTAAAATCAATTGATAATCCATAAAGATAATCTCAAACTGCTCTTCTTTTTCCTTCATAAACTGAGTCAAAGCTTCCCTGACAGGAAAACCGCCTGTTTTTTTATCTTTCCAACGATAGTCATCAAAAATTAATAAGCCTCTTTTTTTCAAAAGTCCCCAGCTTGCTTGGGCATCCTGCATTACCGAAGAGGTTTGATGACTGCCATCGACATAGATCAAATCAAAACAGCTCCCATGCACTTGTGCTAAGGCTTCACCTGAGCTCATTGCTAAAAACTCTACCTGTGCTTTAAAGTACCCTTTACTATAGTTTTCCCAAAATTTTCTTTGCGAGTCGGGGTCAGAGTCGACGCAATAAAGTTCATCCTCAGGTTTTACTAATAAATTCTCTAGCAACCAAAGGGCTGATCGCCCCTCAAAGGTTCCTATCTCAAGGGCTTTTATTTTTTCGTCAGTATTTAGATTGGGACCGACATATTTTTCCCAAATCGGAATATTCCAAGAAAACCAATCTGTCGAAAAATCATAGTTATTTCTATAGGGCGCTGAGATCCACTGAGTCCAAAGCTTGTACCTAATATATTTTAAAACGAATTCAATTCGATCGGAATTCATTCTCATAGCCCTTTATTATAGGACATATTGTACAATTGGCACTCACTTTGTGTAATCTTTGCAGCTCTCCCCTAGCCACAACAATAATGCATTAATAATTGTTATACTATCTGTTGTTTAACTAAGGGGATAATAGAATGAAACAAATTTTGAGTTTGTCGGTGGGGACAGTTCTTTTATTTTTTTCGATAAATTCTCAAGGCCAGGACTATCAAGTGCTGAGCCTTGATCGGGACGAAAAAGAGCTTTTACAAAGACCTGAGAATGATGAATTAAAAAACCAACTTTATTGTCACGGTGAAGAGCATATCGAGGAGTACTCTCAATTTATCAATACTCAAATCAAACCCCGACTGCGTAATGAAATCCCTCAGACCACTGAGGTGCATAGGGATCAGGAAGGTCGTCTGCTGAAGATGGCCGACCATATTAGCACTGGAGACCTTTTCCATGCTCACTTGAGAGTTCCCATTGAGGGCTTCCATTCGGATCATCAAAAACTGGCTCCTCGCTTTATGGACCCTCAAAGTTTTCATATTCAGTACCACTCTTTTGAGACCTACGATTTATTCACCTCGGATTGGAAAAGAGAACTCCTTCAAATTAACAACCAAAACTTAAGGTCTTGGCTTGATGAAGTGCAAGCTTACCAAGACGAGAAGGCCTCTATGGGAGACCCGGCTTTTGGATCTTTCCAGCCTGAGATCGAATCGAATCTGCAAGAGCTCACCAACAACGAGCTTGAAAGCTTTGCCTTAGCTTGGTTTGAATTTCAACACACCAGAACCCCCTCCGAAGTAGAGTTGGACCAGTGGCTCCTAGTTCGCCTCAAAAATAAACTAGAAATGATCGATCCCAAAAACCTCACCGGTGGAAGTGAGATCATCTTAAGGGATCGCAGTTTTTTTACTCAAAACCAAAAATTTCATATTATCCCAGGGCTCAACCTTGAGGGTTACATTCAGTTTGCAAACATCTATTTTGCCCCAGTGGCACCGGTGCCCGGAGCTCAAGAGCTTCTTGATGAAGCCCGACAGGCTGGTATTAACATCCTCTATAATGTGAATAGTGAGAGATTTCCGCATGAAAACTTTCAATATATTGAAAATTCTCCCCTGCACTCAAGCTTAATGAGCAGTCTTTTCGAGAAATTTTCTGCGATGAACGACCCCCATTACGTCTTCCATGAAAAGACCAAAAGAACTTTTGATCAAAGCGCTTTTTTAGCATTCATGTGGGACGATAAGTATATCTATGCGGTTCGCTACTCATTGCTTTGTGACTGAAGAGATCTATTTAGGACTACAGATTGTCTAAAGAGAATCGAATTTTGTCTTCAGCACTCATGTTTTTAGTATCAACCATGGCCACTTTTTGCAGCCGTGGTAAGAGTCCCGTTTTGTTGGCAATTTGAATCGATAATCCAGGACGAGCGTTCATCTCTAAAATCAACGGCCCTCGGATGGGGTCGATCACGATATCCACTCCAAGATACTGAATGCGCGCAAGGCCTGAACACTGAGCCGCTACGGAGAGAACCTGCTTCCACATAGGAATTTCAAGACCAACGAGTTCTCTATCGCCACAATCCGGGTGATGAACGATCCGCTTATTTTCCTGAACCGCACCGTTGATCTTTCCTGTCTGCAGATTGATTCCGCAACCCACAGCCCCTTGGTGCAGATTTCCCCGACCTCCCGAGGAGCGTGTAGGAAGTCTCACCATGGCCATCACCGGAAATCCTCGAAACAGGATCACTCGGATGTCAGGAATTCCTCGATAACTAATTTCCTTAAAGAAGGGGTGGATGGCGAGCTTCTCTTGGAAAATGGCACGATCCAACTGCCCGGCAAGAGAAAATACACCACTGAGAATCATTGAGATATAATAAATAAACTCGTCATAGGACATATCCGCCTGACGAGTGGTAATGATTTTGGTCTTCTTTTTAGACTCATTCCACTCCACTCCTTCAACGATAACAATCCCATTACCCATAGCCCCTTTAGCAGGCTTAACCACAAACTCTCCCGCATCTTTAATTTGAGCGTGAAGATTTTTGGTATCACTAATGGCGGCAATAATCCCACGGGTTTTCGGATGGGGAATCCCTTTAGAGAGCAAAAGTTGGCTGGTGAGGAATTTATCATCCACTAAAGGGTAATCCCTTTTATTGTTATAAGGGAGAATGAAGTCTCGAATCCGGCGGTTGTTTCCAAGAACACCGGCCTTGGCTAGGTCACGAAAAGACACCATCTTCATCTTCCTTTAACTGAGCAAAGCGAAAAAGCTCAAAGAGACGATAACCTCTATAACTACCGATCATTAAGTTTAAGCCGACGGCAAGAAGCAACATCTCTGGATTATTGAAAAGGAAAACCTTGAGCCATTTAAAAGCCAAAAGATAATAACAGAGGGCTGCGACCACGAAGGTTCCAAGAGAAGTCTTTAGGGTATTTGAAGCCCCCTCCTCTATGTAATAAATGCTAAATCTTTCGATAAAAACCGTGATGATGACAATGGGAAAATAGTTTAAGGTTTTATTGTTAACCGCTAATATTCCAAAGGAATCGGCCGCAATCGCAAAAAGAATATATAGAAGAATCACTACGGCAAGAAGTATCGATAGCCTCGGCACTGCGAGCAAGTAGAACTTATCCAGCAGAGCTCTTTGCATAAGGCCCACTATCACCACTAAAAAGAGAAAAGAAAACCCAAACACAAAACTTGTTTCTAAAAAGAAAAGCGTCAGGAGGATGGGCATAAAAATCCCAAACGTATTAATCCCTACAAAGACTCTTGCAAAAGAAAGGACAACAGTTCCAAAAGGAATAAGAACAATTCCAAGAAAGATCGATTGAATCGATAAAGAGAATCGGTGAAGAGAGAATATGGACCAGAAAGAGCTCAATTCACTGAGACTTTGCAACTGTTCCTTAGAGCTCATGGGGTCAAACTTCACTGGATCAAGAAGCATTCCAATAAGGTCTCTTCTCTCAAGAAAACTGGCAAAATTTTCGGTGTCTCGGCTGAGAATAATTTGGTTTCCCGTGACCTTTCCCATCAACCTTTTTTCTGGAAAAAGAGGGATCCACTGCCCTTCAATAAAAGCCTCGGTAAAAAACATACGGGTGTAGCGGATTTTCTCACCGGCCTTGCTATCAAGGATTTGAATTCCAAAAGCAATTCTTGCTGGAATCCCGTTTAAGCGCGAAAGCCCCATAAGAGTTTGGGCTTGAGCCAAATAGCTACCACTGGCCAGATCGATCACATCTTTAACGGTATGGGGCTCGGCTTTTAATACAATCTCGTCGGCTAAATAAAAGAAAAACTTCTCAAGCTTTGTCTCGGTCGTATCACTATGAAAAACCAGGGTGTCTGAGAGTTTCTTGAGAAGCCCTAAGGTTTCCTCATCAAAATTGTCCATGGACAAATAGCGCATGCGGTCTTCGTAGTCCAAACGTACACTACGGTCCCTAGCATTAATGAAATCATAGAACTCAGTATTAACGTCAAAATGAAGACTGGTTGTGCGACTCGCCCCACCTTCTTTGCCAAATTGTAACAGTGAAGGGGCGGACTCCTCTTCCGAGTCAGGAGAGATGGGTTTACCATTAATTGTGACATTCATCACTTCTTGCGAAGGAAGTGATTTTGGTACTGGAAGCACATAGGGAGGTTCAATCTCTTGGCTATCAACCCGGTAAATATTCTCCCAGTTGAGCGACATTTCCACCTTCCAGAAGGTGGTGGCTTTCTTAGGAATAAGGCGCAAACCTAAAAATTGCGTTTTATATATCAGACTGGCCAATGGTAGCAGCACACAAAGGACGATCAGGGCTGTCTTCAAACGTTTCAACGTTTATCTCCTAGTAACCGTGACTGAGAGACGTCGACGATATAGTCGCCTAATAAAAGGTTACGTCCCACCAGAAAACGATGTCTTAGATTTTCCCGGTTATTCAGGTTGACGTTAACATCCAATTCTCTTTTTCCAAACAAAAGAGTCATTTTAACCACATAACGTCGTTCAACCACACCCGAGGTTCCTTTTACTTTTGACATCTCTACTACCTTCTTCAAGTAGCGGTGGGGTTTGCCCTCCTCGTCGCGAGTGGTGAACTCAACATGCTTTTCGCCATCAATGGTTTTTTCGGTGATCTTTTCGGCATGTAGTGAGCAAGTTTGCGCTCCTGTATCGATTCGAGCGCGAAAGCTCACCTCAGGTGAAACAGAGGTAATCCATTCCACTCGTCCTATAACGATCTTTTTAAAAACCTTCTTTTTAAGTGTTTGTTGAGAGCGTGATTTGATTTTTCGGCTACCGAGCTGGATTTCTCGAAGCTCCGGCATGATTTCGTTACGGATGGTAAGAGTGACGTCCTCAGAGATTTCCGCGCGTGCTTGTTCAATCTCCTGCTGAACCATGCGGAGCTGATTGGGCGTAAGGTTATCGGGGGGCTTCGACTGACAACCTACAACAAGAAACAATAAGAACAATAGACCTAAACGTAACAATATTCCCTAAGGTATTAAAAATTCTTAAATTCGGCAACACTGGACCCGGCATGTTCAATACCCCTAGTCAGTCCAGAAACAGGCTACATTTTACTTTTTAAGACCTCGGAGAAACTTTCTGAGCCATGGGGGACTTTTTCCTCTTCATAAAGGTCCATGCTCCAACGAGGGTGAAGGAAATCCTCTTGTTGTTTTTTATAGAAAGTGCTTACTGCTTTAATTTTAGTCATTTTTGACCTCCGAAATATACTACCAGTATAAAAATGGACGCTCCGGTTATCCTTGATCAGTTATGGACACCTCGTGTAAATTTCTGCAAATTTACTTCTGACTTTAACGCTCCTCGATGTTGGTCGAGGGGAGATTTTGCATGTAAAAGCACAAAGCGCCCATACGTGGTGTAAATCTTTGTTTTAAACTGTTCCTTCCTATGAACATTAATACTATTATGACCGCGAGGATTTTATGAAAATATCAATGGTTGCTTTTCTTGTTGTAACTCTTCTTCCCTTCTCTGCCTTCAGTCGCGATGAGGGAGGCCTTTTCGTTGAGCCAGGATTAACTTACCAGGTGAGTGAATCCCAAATTGACTACCCAGCCCCCTTATCAAGTTCCAAAGCCGATAACAATGGATTGGGGGTGATGGCCCGCCTTGGCTTTCATATCAGTGAGAGTTTTTTCCTAGCGGCTGACGGACGCTACAGCTGGCTTGATTTTGACGATGACGACAACAATTTTAAAACGGATGCGGTTGCCTACAATTTAGCGCCCGTTCTTGGCCTGCAAATGTCTGAATTTGGCCTAAGAATCTGGGGCTCCTATATCTTAACAGGCCAGATGGACCTTGAAGAAAATGGCGGCAATGATTTTATGTTTTCCGATGCCAGTGGTTACCGGATCGGTGCAGGCTTTCGCCTTTTTTCTCTATCCTTAAACCTCGAGTACGAAGATCTTAGCTATGGCACAAGCGAGTATACCAGTTCCACTGGCTCTATTGTGGGATCCTCTTCGAACCTAAATCTGGACACCGAGTCCTATATATTGAGTGTGAGTTTCCCGCTTGAACTTTAATCTCTACACCCTCTTACTAACGCCCTTTTTGGTGATCGCCTGTGCCTCAGCTCCTGAGGCCACAAATTCGCGCCAGCCTCAAGAAGATAAGGGGCAATACGAAATCAGCGAGGAAAAAGGGGCCTACGAGCAAATTGATAAAAAGGATCCGCCGCCAACTGTGGTAAAGTCTGACAAAGAGGATTATAACGATCCTCTTGAATACATTATCAACAGGCCCTTTAATTATTTTAATCATTATTTATACTCCTACCTGCTAACCCCACTGGCGGAAGGCTACATATACATTACGCCGATTTCTGTGGACCAGAGCCTTGGGCAATTTTTTTCGAACATCCGTGAGCCTCTTTACTCAGCCAACTTTTTATTGCAAGGCGAGTTTTCAAAATCCGCTCAAAGTTTACTTCGACTTGTGGTGAACTCCACTATCGGTGTTTTTGGCTTTTTTGATGTGGCCGAGGATTGGTTCGGAATTGAAGATCGTCGAACCACCTTAAATGAAACCCTTGCTTCTTACGGAGTAGACTATGGTGTTTATATTGTTCTGCCAGTGCTAGGGCCCTCTCACCTGCGAGACACCTTGTCTGTTGGGGCTGGCTATTATTACCATCCCCTCAACTTGGTCGAAGATCCCATAACCCAACGCGCCCTCTTTTTCGTGGAAGGTTTTCAAGAGGAAGCCCCAAGACTGAAAGCCTACCCTAAAGTGGTTGAAGACAGTCCTGATCGCTATGAAATGATTCGAAACTTTTATCTACAAAACCAGATGCGAGATGCAAAAATTCTTAGGGACAAGCGATTTAAAAAAGTGGTAGAGGAATAAACCTTGAGTCGTAAACTAGCTTTCCTTATTTCATTGGTTTTTTTGACAGTCTTTGCTTTTCTTGGATGGCAGGCCCAGAAGTTTGAAATCGATGCCTCAGCCGAAACTCTACTCACAAAAGACAATAAAAAGTTTATTTTTTCTGAAATCATCGCCAAACGCTATGACCCGCAGGAATTTATCCTTATTGCTCTAAAATCCCCTTCTAATGAGATTTTCTCAGAAAAAAATTTGAACCGCATCGACAGGATCTCCCAGGAGATTGAAAAGATAGCACGGGTCAAACAAGTGAATAGCTTAGTCAATGCCCCCATCTTTCTTGAAGCCAACCTCATGGGAGGCCGTCTTGACCAAGACAATCTCTCCTGGAAAGAGCGTAAATACCCGGCCGACTACCTCCAGAAGAATTTAAGGAGCCATCCTCTTTACGAAGGCCTTCTTGTCAACGAGGAGCAGACAGCCCTTGGGATGCAGGTGGTGTTTAAAACGCCGAAGGATTTAGAGAACATCAACAATGAAATCACTTCTATTAGGGCCCATCGTCTCAATCGAGAGCTAAAACAGTCGGAGACGAAAAAGCTCGAAAAATTAATGGAAAGAAAAGACAAGATCGGCAAAGAACTTTCCAAAAAAAGACGTCAAGAAATCAACCAAATAAAAAATATTCTAGCAAAACACGCGGACAAAAAAGACGTTTACATGGGCGGGAATAATCTCCTTGTCTACCAGCTCATTTCGATCATTCAAAATGACTTAAAAGTTTTTGGAATTGCTATTGTTTTGATTATTAGCATTTTGCTCTTTTTATTTTTCAGGCGCTTGGCCTGGGTTTTAATGCCACTGGCCTGCTGTTTTACAGCCATTGTTATGACCATGGGACTTTTGGGCTTTTTTGAACTAAAGGTGACGGTGATCTCAGCCAACGTGATCTCCCTTCAAATCATTCTGACTCTTGCCATTATCATTCATATGATTGAACAGTTTCGAGAAATTGACCGCGAGGAAAAAGGCAAAGACTTAGGCGAAAAAGTCGAGCAAATGGTTAAAGAGAAATTAAAACCCTGTTTTTATGCGGGTCTTACAACCAGTGTTGGTTTTGCCTCCCTTATTTTTAGTGGGGTGCAACCGGTTATTACTTTTGGATGGATGATGATTTTGGCCATGATCGTCACTCTGAGCGTGGGGCTGGTGCTCTTTCCGGCCATGGTTCGCCTTTTCATCAGAAAAGATCGAGAAAACCGTAAGGTGGCCTGGGTCGAGGGCCTAATGAAAGCCTTTGGTAAAATGTCGGTAGGCTTTCCTAAAAGCATTGTCTTTTTTAGCCTCCTATTAACAGGCCTTGGTGTCTATGGCTGTTTTTTCTTAACGGCTGAGAACAGTTTTATTAATTATTTCTCTGACCAAACCGAAGTGCATCGCGAACTTAGTTTCATCGATAAAGATTTCGGCGGTTCGACGGCCTTAGACATTCTTTATAACGTCCCCAAGCAGAAACAAGAAAAACAGCTTATCTTGACGGCCGAGGCCGTACAGCACGTCGGCAAAATCCATCGCCATCTCGCAGAGAAAAAGGAAATCGGAAGCGTTACATCGTTGTATGATTTCACCACCGTTGCCCGCGTGGTTCGTGAAAAACCAATGACCGAATACGAACTCACCTTCTTTGTAAAGATGATGGACGAAGACTTAAAAGAGAGTCTTCTTGGCTCCTACTTCTCTGAAAAACACAACCAAGTGCGCATCAGTACCCGGGTTAAGGACTCCACCGAGAATTTCGACCGCGAGAAGTTTATTAATAATCTCAAACAAGAGTTTAGAGATATGGGTTACGGCAAAGAAGAAGTGCAAATGACAGGCCTATTCGTTCTCTACCAAGATATCTTAGCACGTCTCCTTAACTCCCAGATCAACACTCTGGCCATCGTTTATCTCGTGATGATTATCGTTTTATGGATTATTTTTTCTTCTCTAAAAATTGCTCTTTTAGCCATGGTCCCGAATGTCTTAACCACAGCTATCACTTTGGGCTTTATGGGTTTTATGGGAATCCCCTTAGACTTAATGACAATGACCATTGCTGCCGT
This sequence comes from Bdellovibrionales bacterium, assembly GCA_964230645.1. Taxonomy (GTDB): domain Bacteria; phylum Bdellovibrionota; class Bdellovibrionia; order Bdellovibrionales; family JAGQZY01; genus JAGQZY01. The sequence goes on from CAXRHT010000002.1 coordinate 297,528, forward strand.
TGCCATGGGTATATCGGTGGATGATACCATTCATTATGTCCATCGCTACCTTAAGGAAAACAAAAAACACGATCCCGATAAAGCCGTTTTAAGAGCTCACTCCAGTGTCGGTCATGCCTTATTTTATACGACAGGAATTATTATTATTGGCTTTGGCTCTATGGTCTTTTCAGACTTCGTCCCCACCATTTACTTTGGACTTCTCACTGGTATGGCGATGCTGATCGCCCTTCTTTCAGATGTCATCACACTCCCCGTTTTACTCAAAAAATTTGTGAACAATCGTTCATAATTGACCTTAAAAAGTTTAAATCTCTAAACAAAATCCTGAGCTTAAGGCTTGTTTTCTGGATTTTTATCCAGCTCCAGCCAGTCATTTCTATACCAATTTGAGACTTCGGCCCATTGTGTCATTTTCCCCAATCTCCGATCCTAAAACCTACAACTTGAAGGGGGACTTTGATGAAACAATTTATTTCTATTTTGGCGTTGTTATTAATGTTTTCGGGAGCTCAAGCCAGTGACCTCGAAAAACTTCCTGACATCGCACCGAATCTAGAAGACCAACAGAGTGAAGAAGAAATACAACAAATTGAAGAGCAGCTCCAAATTGATTTTGAAGACATGGTGGAGCCAACCGACCTTGAAATTCAATCCATAGAATATGAGAGAGCCTATGGTCACATCGATCCTTATGGGGCTATTCCTCGCGACCTTTTAAACAAGGCTTTGGCGTTTTTTGATCGCAATAAAAGTCGTTTCTCCAACCAAAGATATATTACTGTGGTGGATTACTCAAAACGATCCAACCTAAAGAGATTCTTTGTGGTCAATATGTCTTCTGGGACCGTCTATGGTATTCGCACCGCACACGGTAGTGGTGGAGACAAAGACAATGACGGTTATGTTGAGTCCGTAAGTAATGTTGTTAACTCTCATAAGAGCTCGAAAGGCTACTATAAGGTTTCCGAAATTTATTACGGAAAGTATGGACGCTCCATTCGTCTTGACGGACTTTCAAGCTCTAATTCCAATGTTCGTCGCCGAGCGATCGTTGTGCATGGCTCTGACTACGTTAAGGAAGCTAATAAGATTCAAGGTCGAAGCTGGGGTTGTTTTGCCCTTTCATGGTCAGTTAAAGATGATATTGTTGATATGATCAATGGTGGCAGCCTTTTGTACGCCGATTATTCGCGCTAAATAATAGAGAATTTGGTAAAAAAAAAAGCCAAGGACCAACCTTGGCTTTTCTTTTATCCTTTTCGAGTCTTGTTTAAAGAGGCCTTGAGTAAGAAGCTCCTCCACTAATCCAAGCCTTACGCTGACGATCGGGGCAATAGTAAGGTGAACCCGCACTTCTATTAGGGCGATCTGTGGCAGTGTCTACGACATACCAACCTGTACGAGGATCTTGCGCGATGACTCGAACACGAGTTCCTGAAGTGTAATTTCCGCAAGGGGGCACATTGGTCTCACCGGCATTAAGGCGAACGTTTAAAGAGCCCACAGTGATCACACGAGTGTGAGGTTTAAATGAACCTTGCTGGGGTGGAGTTGGTGGAGGATTGCCACCACCACTACCACCGTTGGCTCTTTTACCCACTCCTCTACCCTGTTCAAGGGGGATAATTTGAACACCACTTAAACGCTGAGCTAATAGCCTTGTCGTCGCCACTGTTTTTGAATGGATGTCATGAAGGAGAATAATTCCTCCTGAGCGCGTGGCCATTTGTTTGCGAATACGGTTGTAGATACTCTCTGGACTTGGATCCTTCCAGTCGAGGCTATCAACATTCCAAAAGAAATGCTCCATTCCAAGACCTGCAATGGTTTGCTGAACTCGGCCTGAGTTTGTACCAGCGCCATAAGGGAGTCTAAAGAAGTTTAGTCTTACACCATAAACGGCCTCTAGATCACTTTTTGATTGCACGATCTCTCTTTGTAAATTCGCCCTAGCTTTTCCAAGATTGGCGTGACTGTAAGAGTGGTTGGCAAGCCCCATGCCCATGCTTTTGGCTTTATTCACAACCGCTCGATTCGATGAGGAACGCGCGTTTTGAGCAAGCCAGAAAAAGGTCGCATGCCATTTTTTTTGAGCCAAAATATCGAGAATTTGATTGGTGGTTGAGGCCTTCGGACCGTCATCATAGGTCAAAGCCCAATGCCCCGACTTAAAAGAATTTCCGGTGTGATTTTTCCAGGCACTTTGAGGCGTTCTTTCAGGGATCAAGCTCATCAGACTATCCAGGTCAGGATGATCAGGGATAGCCGTTGAGGCCTGGGCTTCTCTTTTCAACTGATCCATTTTATCTTCATAATAAATGGTGAGGTCATCGGTTTTTCCTCTAAGGATATCCGAAGGACTAAAATCTTTTCCAGCAAGTTCTGACCACTCAAGAGCCGCCGCTTCTCTGAGTTTAAACAGTTCAATAGCCACCTCGTAGGAAATTACTCCTTCCGTGTCTGTGTTGACATTGATCAGATCACGCAGTTCTACGTCCCATTTATTTTTAATGGCCCGAGCGGCTTGCGCCCACTCATCTCTTTGCTCATCACTGCTGGCGCTAGCAAGTTGATTTTCGGTGGCTTCATAAACAATTTCCAAGCTATCATCTTGAGAGTTACCTAAATCAAGGAGTCTTTTATAGTAATAAGCCAGGCGATCTTTCTGGCGCTCAATAATAATTCGTGAGGCGAGCAGCTTCCTATAACTGGGTAAATTCAAAGGGTCTTCACACGTGGCATTAGCCCCTTCACTCTGACGTTTTTCCTCACACTCTGTGGCGATTCTATCGAGTTCTTGGTCAAAGAGATCCAAGTAGTAATAAGCTCTTTTAATGATTTGCAAGTTAGTTTGAGCAAAAGGCTCTAAGATTTTGTCATCGGGGTTGCTAGTGAGCGCTTGTTCAAAAAGATTCAGAAAAGACTCTTCGAATTCTTCTTCCTCAACATTGGCAACGCTTCGATCTCCACTGTCTTTTGGAACCGAACTGCAGTGACTCGATACCAGTAAAACTGTTAGTAGACCTACAATAGAACCTAAAAACGACTTCATACCCTCTCCCCTCAATTCAATAGGATTTCTTGTATAAGTTATCGTTTAAAGATCCTTAAAACATTAAGGATTTTGACTTTAAGACCTTAGTCGTTCTCTGGTTTAAGTCGCAAAGAGCGGATAAGATCCAACAACAATTATGTTACATAGTATAGAAAAAAACGGGTTTAACTTTAGTCACCAAACTCAATACCGCCATCGTCGTCTTCAGAAGTAGATGTACAGATACTCTCCATACAAGCCCGAAGGGTGTCGCGTATATCTCCAGAAAGAAGACATTGGCTGACTTGACGTCGTTCACGCTCGGACTGACATTGCCTCTCTGGAAGCGGAACCCCACCTAAGGTGTTAGCCGCTTTGACTGCGAAAGCATTGCTATTCACCATTCTCTGGGAAATCACAGGCTCGGCGTGCATATAACCGAAGATGCGAGTCACAACCTCATCAGGTGTACTATGACCACCGCGAAAACGGTTATCCACCAATACTTCCGTTGTCCGTCCAATTCGGTCAATTTGGCTAAAAAAGTTATTGGAGAAAGCTGAGTTTTCATTGGTTTGCAAAACCGCACTTCTTCTGAAAATTTGATTGTCAGTAACGTGGCAGCTAGCACAATCCGTGTTGTGATCGTTGGTGGTCACTGGATTGAAAATAGCCGTGTGAATGTCGGGATTGTTAAAATTGTCGTCAAACAAATTAAACTGAATGCTCCGATCACGAGCCACATTGGTGGTCAGTCTTTGATTTTCATTAAAGCTTAGAGTCACTAAATTTTCACGTCCACCGGTCGGAAGAGTCGTATGTTCCCAATTTCCGCTGAGCCCAACCTCTCCAGCTAGAAAATGCCAAATACCGATATTTAAACTCCCGTTGGTATTGCGCCCAAGGCCCATGAAAGTGATGACTTTTGGTCTCTGGGTGGCCACAAACTTTGCGAAAATTGAGTTTTTTATGAATTCAAAATAGGTACTACTAAAAGCGGAATTACTGAGAACAGGATGAGGCTGCAAAGGTTGATTCTCATTGAGGCCGCCACTGAGAAGGTTTAAGGCTCTAAAGCTTGCGAGAATCTCAGAATTTTGGGGTTCGTTTCCAGAATTGTACTCATAAATGACATGCAAAGAGTAGTCTCTAAAAGTCAGCCCATTTCCATCACGCTGGGTCGGTTGAAAAATAAAACGGATCTGCTCCCTACAGGGGTTTATTTCACCTGCAAAGTGTATACAGGGAGAATATCGGAAGCCCACAAGAAGCCAATTATTAGGATTCTGAACCCCAGTCCTGTGGTCTTGGTCGATAAACACTCCCACACGATTGGCGGCCGACAACACCCTCGAAAAGTTTCCTTGGCTAATAATCCCTATCTCTTGATCCGAGGCTCTGACCACCTGGCGAGGAATGTTTCGATTGGACTCTAAAGGCATAAGAAAAGCTAGGTCATTGGCACTGAGCTCGCTCGCGGGAGCCTGTTCAGTGGCCTCATCACTTTTATTACACGCCTGAAGCGCAACTAGACATAATAATACAAATAAGATCCGCATACCCATGGGAAAGCTATACCGCCTCGGGCGCAACTTTACAATGCGGCGTGTAAATTCTATCGAATCTTTGCCCCAACACTGTCTATTTTTTAGCCAGACGGCAGCAGATGCTCTTCTTGGTACTGGGAGGGCGTCATCCCTGTGTATCGCTTAAAGGCCGTATTAAAAGCCGATTTGCTGTTGAAGCCAGCTTCATAGGCCATATCAATAATATTCTTATCGGCCGAATCCTCTTGTTTGAGGAGGTGTTTAACGTATTCGATGCGGTAGCTACTCAAAAGTTCGAAGAAGCTGGTATCAAGACCTATATTAATCACCTGCGAGAGTTGATAAGCGGGTATCCCCACTTTTTTAGCCAACTGGGCGGAGTTCAAAGTGGGGGACTTAAAAATCTTTTCTTGTTCAAAAAGATATTTAATTTTTAAAGAGAGTTTGGCTAATCGCTCCTCATCGAGGTTGGAGTTTTGATATTTTTCTTGGGACTCTTCCTCCTCTTGTGGTTCTTCACTGGTTTCGATGAAGTACTCTTCTAAGGTCAACGAATTCATTCGGAAGGCTTCAAATAGATTCGACAAGAAAATAAGAGGAACGAAAAAATCAAAGGTGAAAGATAAAAAGAAATTTTCCACGAAAGCCGAGGCAATGGTGAAAATAAGACCAATAATAAAAAAGACGTCCTGAGAGGATTTTAGCACCGTTCGCAATAAAACAAGGGCTGAAAAACTCGATACAACAGCTGAACAGGTCAGAACCCGACTCACATAGGGTTGGGGCATGCCGATGAAACTTGAGTAGGAATTGATAAAGTAGTTGTCGACCTCAAGAAAGCTTTTCGGGTCAAAATAAAGATCGATACCCCAAATCAATCGGCTGGGCACTCCTAAAAGGGCCGCCAGTGATAATATTAAAAACGTTATCAAAGTTGGTTTATAAACCCACTTGGGCATTGTGATAAAAAAGCTTACAGACCGAAAATAAAAGAACAAAGAAAGACAAAGTGAGACTGTAGAAACCATGACATAGTAATGGGAATACAAAGGATCAAAAAGACGTGACTGAACAAAGAAATGTTCGAGAGCAAATAGTCCTGCAAAAAAACTAAAGGCTGCTATCATTAATGATCGTCGGTATTGAGTTTTACAGTAGATAGATATCTGACTGATACAGATCAAGAACAAAAATAAGGCGCAGGCTATCCCAATACCAGGAATTATACTAATTAGTAACTTCATGGTTGGAACTATTTACCACAACACCCAATCCCGTTCATTAAAAAAAATGATGATTATACTTTAAGCTTAATCTCTGAAAGGTTGAAGTGGCGATCCACCCCAACACAGGCCCCAAAAGGTAAAGAGGTCCAAATGTTTTCATTCTTTATCACCTCTGAACTTATCAGTAAGTGATGAACTTGATCGCCCATCTGTGCTTTTTTTTCACAGAGCGAGTGATAAAAAGAACAGGAGTCCCTTTCTGAACAACGTTTTTTATGAGTACTAAAAAAGAGGGGCTGCCCACCCTGCACAGCATACATTAAACTTCCGTTGGTCAAAATAAAGGTGAGATAGTTTTTATCGTAATCGCCTTTGGATTCTCGAAGAGGACCAATCACTTCGGTGGCTTGATCTATAAAAGCTTGAAAAATTTCTTTGGGAGAAAACACGGCCTCTTTTTCCTGGAGCAAACCTTTTGACTTGATAATTGTTAACAAGAGATAAAACAGATGCTCGCTATCGGTTTCTCCAAGAATAAATTTCCTAAGGTCTGGATCAATCTTTTGTAAAAGTGCTTCTCGACACTTCTCAAAATTTTCAACATTGCCGTTATGTGCAAAAACCCAAGGTCCGAACTGAAAGGGATGAGTATTCAGTGGACCCACCGGTCCCACTGTGGATTTTCTAATATGAGTGATCACAGTGTTGGACGAGACGACCCCTGAGACCTTTTCAAAGATTTTACACTCCCTGGCCTGAGAGTCGTTTTTTACCAGGTGAGGGCTTCCCATGTTGAAATAAGCCACACCCCAGCCATCCGGGTGTCTTTCGCTTTGCTCAACGATCGCATTATCAGCATCAAGAAGACTACGATGCACTCCGCTTTGTAGAATGGAACGAAATCCAAAAATTCGGCACATAATTTAGTATAGCTCAATTGACTCCATAGCCCCAAGCCCCATACAATCAAGTCTATGGACAAACGGCCAAATCAATCGCCAAACAAAGTCTGGCTCAATCTTATTATTGATATTATTTTGCCAGTGGCGATCCTCAATAAGCTCTCCCCTTATCTCGGGGAAAATGGCCCTCTCTACGCCCTACTCATTGCTATATCTCTGCCCCTTGCCCACGGACTCTTTGATTTTATTAAAGACAAAAAAATCAATTGGATCTCCTTATTAGGCCTTCTTAATGTGGCCTTAACCGGAGGCTTTGCATTGATGAAACTCTCGGGGTTTTGGTTTGCTGTAAAAGAGGCCAGCTTCCCCGCACTTATTGGAATCTTTGTTTTCTTTTCAAGCTTTTCTAAAAGACCACTTTTCGCATTCTTTCTCAATCAGCCGGGGATTTTTGCCATGGAAGTCATTCAAGCAAGACTTGATGAGTTCAATAATCGTGACAACTACAACAAACTCATCAAACGCTGCACTCTTTACTTTTCGGGAACCTTTTTCTTAAGTGCGCTTCTTAACTTTGGCCTTGCTATGCGTATTTTTAAAAACATACCGACAGACTTGCCTGAAAACCAAAAAGCGGAGATGCTCAACACACAGATCGCTGATATGACTTGGATGGGTTATGTGGTGATAGCGCTCCCCTTGATGGTTATCACCACCAGCCTCTTCTATTACTGCTTACGTAGTCTCTCTAGGCTCACGTCTTTAAGCCTCAATGACCTTCTCAATCAACCTAGCCCTGAGGCTCCGGAAGCTTAGAGCTCCTTTTTAATATGCTCAATCACCCATTCCGGGTCATCGATACAGAGGTCATGGCCAGACCATGGATGCGTGTAGAGCGGAAGATCCCAATGTTTCGAAAAGACTATGGAGCATGAGGGATGCACCATTTTATCCCCTTTGGAATTAAATAAAACGATGGGAGTTTGAGGCGCTTTGCTAGAAAGCTTGTAGCGGGAGGCGGCCACCAGTTGCCTGACAATGTTTGCAAGCTTTGATGGCCTCGTTAAAAAAATCTCGGCCCAATCCTTTTTGATTTCATTAATTTTTTCAGGAGAGTTGGAAACCATTTTGAGAATCTCTTCTTCACGCTTGAGCACATCTCGCCCGGCCCTGGCAGCTTGAAAAAAACGCCGAAAGGCTGCAATCTGCATTCTGTGATGAATAGGAGAGAGATTTGAAAAGCTAGTGTTCATTAAAAAGACTTTATTAAACAAGTCTTCACGCTGACTGACAAGCTCCGCTCCCACCATAGCTCCTAGAGATACCGCCAAGAGCACGCGATTTTTTGAGGAATGACTTTCTAGTTGTGTTGCCACAAAATCGGCAATGGCTTCAATGCTTATGGGACTCTGAAGTTGGTTAAACTTTCCAAAGCCTGGAAAATCAATACAGGTAACCGAGGAGCAAAACTTTTGACTTTCAAGCTGAGTGACAAAATCTCCCCAGTGACGCCCTTCTCTTGCAAGCCCTCTTAACAGAACAAAATCAGCTGACGGCATTCTTAACTCCAGAGTACCAAAGGTTTAAAGCCTCGTACTTCCAGATTTGTTTTTGTTCTTCTTTTAAATGAACCCAATCATCCGACAAAACCGCTCGATGAAGGAAGTCCATAAAGGTTTTTTGATCCCGAAGCACTCGGGCCTGCCGATGAGGCAAGATGGGATTAAAGACCCCGATGGCCCCGAAAATTTGTTTTGGATTTTTTTTGACCCATTTCCAAGACCCAAGCTCTAGGGTAAGAGGCATGCAAAACTCGTTTTGGCGTGAGTTATAATGAGTATCAAAAACATAGTCCCAGAAATCTCCATGGGTCGTATACTGAATGCTTTGTGGTTCAACGGCATAGACATGGTTGGGGTAAGCATTATTGAGGAGCTCTCTAAAGGCGTAGGCTTCTACGAAATAAGGAAAAGGTTTTTTGGTGCGGGCATAGGGAAACCATAGGCGATCGACGGAACCAAAACCGGAGTGCACATCAAGACAAATAGAAAGTCTTGAAGGAAGAACTCTTTCCTTTAAAAAATCAAAAAGAACTTGGTTTTCGGTTTCCATCCCATCGGTTAAGGCTCCTCGATAAAATGGAATTTTTGGGGAAAGACGATGCCCGCCGTACAAAAATCGGGTGGCCTCTTCAGAGAATACCGGAGCATTTCTCATAAGGTCCACATTGTTACCATTGGAACGCGAGCGACGGAACATACCCACGGGATTGAGGATCGGTACAAACACAAGCCTTGAGTATTTCAGACGGTCCTTAAGGGTTTGATCCCAACTCAAAAGCTCAATAATTGTTCGCAAAGTGGAAAGAACGACCATCGACCCAATCCGTTCAAGACCATGAACACCACCGATCATGGCGAAACAAGGACTTGTTGTCTCTTCCGATCCTATTTCAATGGAGTAAATGGGAAAGGTGTAGCCGTCATAGGGGATTTCAGCGAGTACTCGGGTACGGGCTTTGGAGCCCAGTTTTTCAATCAACGCCTCTAATTCAATGAGCTCAGGCAACCGCTTTTCCAGTACTTTTCTCACAATGCTCCCCTTTGACCTTTAGTTTACTACAGGACTTGGCATTGGGGACACCAAAAACTATTTCTCCCGACGATAGCTTGGCTTTCAATTTCTTTTTGACAGACACGGCAGGGCTGAGACTTTCTGCCATAGACAAAATGCATATTCTGAAAACTCCCTCGCTCCCCATCGGTGTTGGTATAATTTTGAATGCTAGAGCCTCCAAGCTCGATCGCTTCAAACAATATTCTTCGAATGGATTTAGCAAGAAGCTGCCACTCGTTTAAAGACAGTTTGTGACAAGGTTTCTTAGGATGAATGCCTGCAAGATAAAGCGCTTCACTGGCGTAGATATTACCCACTCCAACAACGACCCTTTGATTCATAATACCCACCTTCACAGCCACTTGTGAGTCTTTAAGAGTTTCATACAAATAACGACCGCTGAATTTTGCATCACTGACCGGATCAACGCCCAAGGATGAAAGTCGAGTCACCATAGGTAAAGTGCCTTTATTGAAAACTTCAAACATGCCAAAGCGTCTTGCATCTTGGTACGTCATGGTTCGACCATCACTTAAGTGAATTCTTATATGGTCGTGTTTTTCTTTGGCTTTTTCAAAGCGCCACGAACCCGTCATTCCCAGATGAGAGAGAAGCACATAATCTTCAAGAAAAAAGAGAAGGTACTTAGCCTTACGCTCAACAGAAAGGATGCGTTGACCACAAATCGCCTTTAAAAGTTTTGGATCAGGACTATAACGAAGCTTTTTATCACTTCTTTCCACCTTCAAAATTGCAACCCTATCAAAGTCGAGGCGACGACTCAGCCCTCTTCTTACAGTTTCCACCTCTGGCAACTCTGGCATTAGACCCCTTATTTATCTTTTCAATAAAATTTAACATCCGCTTTTTTGCAGAATACTAGCTTTGATAGGGGCATATAACAATATAGAGTTTCTATTGTCATTAGGAACCATTTGTCATTCTGAGCAATTCGTCCTTCTAAGCAATTCGTCATTCTGAGCGAAGCGAAGAATCTTTAGCTATTACAGGGAGATCCTTCGCTTCACTCAGGATGACAGGCAACAATACGCTCAGGATGACAAATAGCAATCTGTCATTCTTAGCCATTTGTCATTCTGAGCGGAGCGAAGAATCTACCGCCACTGAGCTCACATGGCGAACCATAGTCCTCGGCAACAGGTCCTTCGCTCCGCTCAGGACGACAATATGCAGTAGACGATATGCAAAAGACGATATCTAGTAATGGGGCCTGAGTCATTACACTCAAGCCCCCTTTTGTTCTAAAAGCGAAAGAAATAGGCCCCATTAAATTGAGTTCCACTGAAGTCATTATCAAGTCCTGTGATAAGTGATCCCTCCATAAAAACCCCAGCCTTCTCCCCTATTTTAATACCCAGGGTATTTGAAAGAAGAGAGCCATCAGCAGAGCTTGAGGCATCTGAAGAGACTGTTCTCAACATATACTTGGTAGCTCCATAAAGACTTGTCATCTTGCTGACATCATAGCTGGCGTAAAGGGGAATCATTAGATCAATGATACTTGATTCTGCGGTTTCACCGTTCGACTCGGATTCAAAGGAAAGATACCCCAAGCCTAGGCCTGTGGCTAAGGCGAATTTTTCGCCATTGATGAGGTTGTATTTCACATCCACATTGGCTGTTCCTATGATGGCAATCTTGACACCAAAATCAAAATCTTTCCAAATTCCGCGGCGGTAAGCGTACTCGATCAAAGGCAAACTGATATCAGAGCCTCCAATGAAATCATCACTTGAATAAAACCCCATTCCTATGGCGTGAAAGGAATCACCCTCCTCCAAAACTCTTGCTGTTTGCAGAGTGGAGACACTGGCACAGTTTGCAAAAATAAAACTCACACTGAGATACAAAATTATCTTCTTCATTGCAGCAACCTATCTTCGTGTAATTTCAATACTGTTGAAAAAGTGACTGCACTCTTGGGTCTCCTCAAAAAGAATACGCAGGAGATACCTTTGGCCTGAGACCACTGGCCAACTGTCAAACATTCCCAATGTATAACTATCAAGAATCTCCCCTTGAGAGTCGACCTCAATCCAGGTCATACGTCGCTGCCAATCTCCACAATCGCCCTGATAAGAGGTCGAAAACTGCACGAACTCAAGGTCAGCACTTTCAATGGCCTTAAACTCTAAATCAACGACCGCGTCCGGGCTTGAGTCTTTCAGTGAAAAAGACACAGCTTCATCGAGACTTAATTCTAAAACTCCGTGATAGCTTGCCGATTGACTGATGGTAGGCACGGTTTCAGGCACTTCTTGGGGGCTCAATTCGCTTTCTTCATTGTCAGTTCCTGTGTTGATACCAGGGGCCGGTACATTGTTGAACACCTGTTCAGCCGCGTCTTCTCCACTACAAGCCGACAATAGCGCTAAAACTATTATGTAACATTTTATTTTACTCATGATCTCTCTCCTTTTTTGGTTTGTTGGAGCCGATCTTTTGACATGCAAATTACATAACTTCAATTATTTTTTACATATTGTAACTTTTTTGAGGATGCAAATAGCAAAACTCGAGTCATGACTCGCTTTAACGCAGCCGGTTGTTAAACGAGAATTCTATCGATTACCTGGTCTAATTTTTCTTTGAAGGAGCGCGGTAGGCGCTTTTTTTGAGCGCCCTCGGTGGCTAACATTTTAATAAATAAGCCCACAGCGTACTCGTGAATCATGGCCGCAATCTGTTTAGAGTCCGCGGTTTTAGGAAGGAGACCTTCCCGCTCGGCTTGTTGAACATAGCGGTAAACGCGCTCGCCACCGAGTTTAAAAGCGCGCTGCCCTGTTTTGCCATTGGACCCATCAAGACTACTGTAATAGTAGGTCAAAAGGATAATCTTGGCTTGGTCGCGGTGATGAAACCCCCAATTGATATTTTCATAACAGTGGGTCCTTAGCGCCTCAACTCCATCCATTGTGTTTTTGATTTTGGCGTCCACCCAAGTGTGATTGTTAAAGGATACATATTTTCTAACGGCAAGAAGGAGATTCTCCTTACTCTCAAAGTGCTTCAAAATAAGGGGATGAGAGGTGGCCGTCTCTCGGGCAATTTCCTTTAGAGTCACGTGATTGAAGCCATCCTGACTAAAAAGCCTAATGGCGCCCTTCATAATTTTAATTTTTGTCTCTTGTCCCTTTGTCAGGTCCGAAGAAGCAAACCAATTCCAATCTTGCAATATTGTCCTCTTTTTCGCTGGTGGGTTTATCTTAATAGAAAAAATGGAAAAAATATAGAAGGTCCAACAAAGATTGAAAACAATCCAAGACTCTCCTAATCTTAATTAAGATCTTGTAACTCTTCTCCTCAGGACGGCTTTATTTTTATTCTATCCAAAAAAATCCAAGCCTTTTCCCTATCGATCCTGGTCGCTCTAGGGGCTAGTCTTTCTGTTTTTGCCTGCACTCCCTCCGAGGAAGCTCAGCAAGAAGCGAGTCGACTTAATGTGAGCCTTGGAAGTGCTCCTGACACTCTGGACTGGCATATTACCACCAGTCTTGTCTCGGGCTGGGTAAATATAAATACCATGCGCGGACTTTTTGCCTACAACCTTGATGTCAAAGAGATTGAATTAAAAGCTGACCTCGTAGACACCTATCGCTCCAGTCCTAGCAAGAAAAATTGGAATTTTTGCCTAAAAAAAGACATTCAGTGGTCTGACGGTGAACCTCTGCAAATTCAGCACGTCATCGATTCTTGGCAAAGGCTTCTTAATCCAGAGATCGGCTCGCCCCACGCTCATCAACTCTTTAATATTGTGGGAGCCAAAGCCTTCTACCAAAATAAGTTGGCTTTCTCACAGGTGGGGATAAGAAAGATTAACGACCGCTGCTTTTCCATCGATCTCATCCATTCGGATGCAAACTTCCCTCATAGACTCACAGCCCCCTACCTCTACCCTATTCGTAAAGATCTTATTAACATTCATAAAGAGAAATGGACCCTTCCTAAAAACTGGGTGGGTCTTGGAGCTTATAAGCTTAACCAAGGCGACCTCTCCACACACCTTCTTCTTAGAAAAAATAAGAAAGCTAAAAAAATTAAAAGCGGTCCCGAAGAAGTGAAACTCTTTTGGCTGGATTCAGCAAAAACGGCCCTCAACCTTTTTCAATCAGGGCAACTGGACCTCATTAAATCCCCGCAAGCGCCACTGCTCACCCCAGCCTTGCGCCAAGAATCCCAAGTGAGCTCTCCCTCTATGGGGCTTACCTTCATCGGTTTTAATGAGACAAAGACAATCGATCGAGAAGTTAAAACCCAGCTACAAGCCCTTGTTGCCACTGCGAGCTTCACTGAAAAGATTTTTAAGGATCGTCCCAGAACTAGAACCCTCATACCTTGGGAAAAATTTGATTTGAATCCGAAAAGTCAAAAAAACCATCAAACAGCAGAAATCAAAAAACTCAACCCTACGAGGAAATTAGTGCTAAGCACCCCTTCAGCGGATCTGGATATTTTGCAAAGGATCGCCTATTTAAGCAAAAAAAAGCTCAACTTAAACATCGAAATCAAAATCGAAAACTCTTCGCAATACTTCTTTAATCTTTTAAACAACAACAATTTTGACCTTTATCGCCTCTCTTACACCCCGGCCATACTCCTGCCGAGCATTTACCTTGAAATGTTCGCCAGCAATGCTCATAACAATTTCAGTGGGTACAAAAATAAAAAATACTCCAAAAAATTGGCGAAGCTAAAAAGATCTCCTCAGGCTTTCAGCCAAAGAAAACTTTTGCAAACACTGGAGAATAAGCTTCTTTATGAGGACATAGTCATCCTCCCCCTTTATCGCAATAGGGAAGCTTTTTTACTTGATAAGAAAAAGTGGCAATGGGAGCCTCATCCGAGTGGTCGAATTCGTTTTGAGCGTTTTACTCACTAATTACAGCCCCCAGGGATCGTCTTGGTCAAAGGAGAAACGACTGTTGTCATCAAAACTTTGCTCCTCTCTGGCCAACTGAACAAACTGATCTAAAAGATCTAGCCCCAGTCTTGGATCTTCAATAATCAATAGGTCTTTAAGGAGATTCTCTAAATTACGCCAATTGGGGATATATTGATCTTTAATTTCGAGGGGAATGGAACGGAAGACCACCCATAGTTTTTCTACAAGTTCTCGGTAATTCAGGAAAATTTGATCTAATTTTTGGGCCCCTAGCCGTGTTGTCTCATTGTATTCTTCAAAAGCCTGTCTAAAAAAATAATTGGCTTCCTCAAGGGAATTGATCTCGATGCGAATTTGATCCACCTGACGATTGACCCGAGTCACTTGATCAAATCTCTGCGCCCATCCTCTTCGAAAGCGGGCGTGCACATCGGCGTCCATGGCACCCTGGGACTGCCCTCTCACTGTGGGCAGGATAGATTTATCATAATGCCGATTAATAAAGTCTCGACCTTTTATTTGAATAAGAGTGAGGCCGTCATGAGTTTTGATGGGCAGCATCAGTCCTGTTTCAGACTCCCGGTAAACGATTTCAAAGCCCTTTTCTACCTGAAGAGGAATAAGAGATTCTCTTGTCACACCGTAAATGATCAGTTGATCAATCTCAGGAGTAAAGCGTTGAAAGACCGAGTACTCGCTATCGTTGTAGTGCGTGTCGACAAGGCCAGCCACATAGGCATAGGCCGCATCGACAACATCGACAAAATATTTAGGTCCATCGAGAAGTCCCAATTCTATCACGCTCTCGCCTTTTTCTCTTGCCGGTAAAATAAGATCGGGATTGCGACGCTCCATCGGCAGGCGCGAATCCGTCCAGGAGGCCTCATGCCACTGTTTTCCATAGCGATAAGGCAGCGGGGAACCATCAAAGATACGAATTCCTCCCTGCTCGCCGTTGTACTCAAAACTGATATATTCTGAACGCAAAGGGGATAAGCTCCTATCGAGTGCATAAAGGGCGTTGATCTGAGCCACCGTATAATGTCCTGATTGCAACCAGTTGCTGAGGGTCTTTTTTACGATTTCATCAGTCACCGGAACTGAGGTATTTTCATTGAATACATTGAGACCGGCTTGAAATCTTCGGGTTTGCCTGGTGGACTGGCGTGTGGTGAGAGCAAACTCAACCGGTGAAAAAACTTGCCGACATTGGCCCGCATTCTTTGGTCCAAAACTTTGTGCACGACCAGTCGAATAGACGCTTAGATTCGACACAGCTGTTGAGGCTTTAATCGCTGTGAACATACTAAAAACGAAGACCGTCAGTGTCGCAAAATATTTCAAAGTTCCCCCTCACCCATTTCATGTAAATAAGTGCGATTGGCTAAGAACTGTACTGGATCTCTGAGTAAAAATTCGAGCATAGCAAAATAACTCAAACCCGCTTCCTTAGGAACATGTGAGCCGAGGAGGTTTTGAAGAAGTGATAACACTCTTCTCTCGGTGGCATCGCTATAGGTTTGCGAGAAAATATCATCGGGCAAAGAATTGCGTAGTAATATAAATCGGGCCAATAGATCCATTATTGGTCCTTGCTTATCGCCTGAGCCTTGTTGGATTTGAACATAATTTATAATAAGGTTTTCCATTTCCTGAAAAAACTCATCAATAGTTGAAATACCATAAAGGTCTTGTGGCAGCTTCTTATAGGCAATGTCTAACTGTGATTTGTAAAAATCTCGGATTTTTTCCTCGTTCCTTAAACCATTGGCATTTCCAAACAAAGGCTGATGAAAACGGAGATTAAAATATTTACTCAAAAAATCAGATCCCTTGATATGAAAGATATAATAGCGCTTTTCCTTCTTGGTCATGAAAACAGGAAAACCTTGGGCATCTAAAAGGGGATCTATATCTAAAGTGCGCTGATAATAGGGCACTAATTTTTCGCTTGAGTAAAAAACGATATCAACATCGTCGTTTTCAATATAATTTTTGCGACCAAAATTAAAAAAGCTTCTCTGATTGTAGTGCAGATCAAGCAGGTCTGCGGCCTGAGCAAACAAAGTTAACAAAGCTGAGTCCTGCTTGCCAGCAACACTACCAAGTCCCAGTGACCAGGTGTACTGCGACCTGGAAATGCCTCGGGCTTTTAAGGCCTCATCCAACTGAAAGCCTGGAAAAACCTGTTCAGCGATCTCCTTGGTGTCGCTCTCAGAAAGTTCGGGAACAGTGCGCCTGCGAGAAAAAGACTTCATAACGGGGGAAGAATCAAAGATTCTGAGGGCTGAGAAAAGAGCTCCTTGAGTGCTGGTGAAGTTTGAGGTCTCATTTTCACGGCGAGAAAGGTTAAGTTGGGGGAATCGCCCGTCCTCAACACTCTCCACACTGATAATTTTAAGGCGATGGGGAGATAAGCGACGATGCAGAGAAAAAGCTCTATCAACCTCTTCGGCCGAATAGAACCCACTTCGCTTCCACTCCATAAGAACGCGAGCCACCACTGTTTCGGAGAGCTCTTTAAAAGAGTCAATGGGCTGCTCGTTTAACTGCATCCCACGAGCCTGATCGTTACGCCGACCGCCATCCATAGAAAAACTGGCCGTTCTTTGAATACGAATATTAGAACCTGGTCCATTGCTGGCGAAAACAGACTGACAACGTAACATTTTATGACCAATATTTACGGCACTTTGATTTGATACTGAATCATACACAGAGATAAAATAATCAGTCGCCATAACCATGGGACTGGTGACTAGTACCATAAAAAGAAACAAAAATTTGAACCGCATTGCTCGGTAGTAGTGCAAACTCAGGGCCACTGCCCAGATTTGCCATTGGCCTCAACTCTCTTCTCTTTTTAACTGGCAGGTCAGAATTCACGATACCTATTGGTGACTCTTAAGCTTTTGGTACTTTTTTCATTTCTGCCAATAAGATCAACGCTCATACCTTCCTTAAGCGGCCTTCCCATGTGTCGTCCTGAGGTTGCTTCCCAAATGTCGCCCTGAGGCTATTTCCCAAATGTTGTCCTGAGGCTACTTCCCAAATGTCGTCCTGAGGCTACTTCCAAAATGTCGCCCTGAGGCTACTTCCCAAATGTCGTCCTGAGGCGAAGCCGAAGGACCTTAGAGCGCTCGGCAGTTTCTCAGGTGACCACCAGGAGTTCGTTTTCGGAGAGATTTATAAATTGAAATCGTGAGAAGCGTAGGGGGCGAGGTTGTAAAGGTCCTTCGGCTTCGCCTCAGGACGACATTGATTTTTGCTCGGGACAACTCATTTTAACCGAATCTGCTTTCACAACAAATCACCACATGAAAACCAGGAGCTATTAATTCCTTTTTTGTGCTTTTCTTTTTACAAATAAACTCATTCACCTCACAGCTAAGGTGAATTTAGCAATCTAAACTTAAAAGGAGATATTATGTTTAGAAACAAAATCGTTATAATACTACTCGGTGGTCTTTTTAGCCTGCAGTCTATAGCAATGGAAAAGACCGTATTACAAGAGAGTGACGTGAATGTGAGAGTCAATCCTGAGATGCTTTACTGCCAAGTGAGAGTTGGCGGAGTGGTCTCTAAAGACAACCAAGTCCCCCACTGGGATGAACTCACTTTGATTAGACGAGGGATTCATTTTCAAACAGCACCCAGTCTCCCCACCCTCGACACTCTGAACACCGCCCATCGTTTAACTCCGCAGGAGTGCGTTGAATTTCGACAAGCTATGCGTGGGTTACCGCCGGTTGAAACCATCTACTCTTCTAAAAAAATTAGAAGCCGCAGTCTACAGAGCAATGGTCTTTGTATCGAAGATATGACCTTGGTGGCCCAGGTCGAAGTTCACGGAGAGGTTTTTAATGGTCAGAAACACCTTTCCAGAAAATCTTTTCAAGCCACAGAATCAAACTGTTTATAGGAGCAAAAGGGACACTGGTTTCAGTGTTCCCTATTTTTGAAACTCAAGGCCTGCACGATAATCTCGTCAGAGTAGATAGATTTTTACTATTAACTGTTAATGACGATCACGTAAATGATGTAAATATGAGTGAGGTGATGGACCATTTGGTCTAGTCCCAAAACGTTCCAAAAACCTGAGCGCTTGAGATTATTAAAACGACCAAGGTAGCGAGGACCAGATTTGAGTCGGTCCATTAGGAAGTGAACCACGAAGTCGAAGATGGCCAACCACCAAAGACTCGCGTTAAATATCAGACATATTGCTAGGGTTAAACCGGCGTGGACGAGGCAGTGCATACTCAAGGGAAGCAGGAAGTCCCACTCCGGCCTTGTCTTTCGTAACATATACTCGCGCTGTAAAGGGAAATCGGCCACGAAATGTTTAATTTGGTAAATGACCAATAAAAAAAATGTCAGTTCAAGTTGCGGGCTCATTTCAAAATTCCAGTTGTTTCATCCAAGTTGCCGTTTTTCATTTTTCAATTAAGAGTCATCTCTTAAGTCGAGATCAAACTCTTTGTTGCCATCAATTTTATATCTCTCATTTTCAAAAACCTCATCAAGTTCTTTACTCATCTTAGCGTGCTCAATACGAGCTTTTTCCTGTAGCTTCCGCTTGCGCTCTCTATTTTTGATAAACTTGCGATAAGCTTTATAGGGGAAAGAATCCTCAGGGCGATCAAAATTTTTACGCGCTCGCTCTCTTTTTTCCGCATAATTCTCGCGAATTTGCTTCTGCTCATCGGCTCGACTCAAACGCCTTTCGTTCCAGCGCTTTTTGCGTTGCAAATATTTTTCAAAACCTTTTTTTCGCTCACGCAACTTCTCGACGGCCTGCCTTTTTTCTTTTTCAATGGCGCGAGAATCGAGTCCATAGACAACGGGCGTAAGAAAGTTAAAGATCATTAAAAAAGTGAGAGTTTTCAATGGCACTGGTTTTTCCTTTCTTGTCTTAAATCTTATCGGCAATTTATTGAAAAAACTTGTGTTTTCCGACAAAGGGCTGGACTTACCCCCATGCTCGGCTTTATAAAAAAGACTTGGAGATAACTATGCTTGAATTTGTCCTGAATATCGCAGAATTCGCCCTTCAGAGCCTAGTGATTGTGGTGGCTCTACTCATCATCATCGCCTTTATTGCCTCTTTAGTAAGCAAAGGGAAGCAAGACTCGGAACTCAAAGTTAAAAATTTCAACAAAAAACTTAAGGACCATAGGCTGGCTCTTGAGAAACACACCCTTGATAAAAAGGCCTTTAAAAAGAAACTCAAAGAAAAAAAGGCCGATAAAAAAATGTCTGGATCCAAAAAGTCTCTTTTTGTTTTGGATTTCAATGGAGATATAAAAGCTTCAGCGGTTGAGCATTTGCGCAGTGAAATCTCCGCCGTATTAAGTGTTGCTGGGCCCAATGATGAAGTCATGGTGAAAGTGGAAAGCCCGGGTGGAATGGTTCACGGTTATGGGCTTGCTGCCAGTCAGCTACAAAGGATAAAAGATAAGTCGATTCCCTTAACGATCTGTGTGGACAAAGTGGCTGCAAGCGGTGGTTACATGATGGCCTCAATCGCTGACAAGATTATCTCAGCGCCCTTTGCCATCATTGGTTCCATTGGGGTTGTGGCGTCAGTACCCAACGTTCACAAAGTTCTTAAGAAAAATGATGTGGACTATTTAGAAATCACAGCCGGTGAGTTCAAACGCACTCTCACTCCACTGGGGGAAATCACCGACCAGAAAATGAATAAATTCAAAGAGCAGATTGAACAAGTTCACGAACTTTTCAAAAAGCATGTTATCACGCAAAGACCCCAACTCGATCTCTCTAAAGTGGCCACAGGAGAGTACTGGTACGGGGAGCAAGCCAAAGAGCTCCTGCTTGTCGATGAGATCGGTACGAGTGACGAGTTCATGATGAAACAAGCCGAGGATTTTGAAATTTTAGAGGTGACCTTTTCAGGCAAAAAGTCTCTGAAAGAAAAGCTTAGTGAGAATATGTCTTATCAGCTTGAGGCCCTGAGTACTAAGGCCGCCTCCCTTATTTGGAAGAGTCAGTACCGCTAAACAACAGACTCGTAAGTATTAATAAACTCTTAGCTTTCCACCTTTCTCCGTCGAAGGTCCAGATGTTCCCACAGCCTCTTATGAGGCCCTTGCTATCATATTTTAACACACCCATAATCAAACCATGGCTAAGCTCACCGAGGAACTTTTTTAGATGGAGAAAATCCTCTATGTCTCCCCTTTTTCAAACTTCGGCAGTGCTGAGACTTTTCTCAATCAAACTTATCGTTACAAGAGCTCCGACTTCGAAAACCACTACCTTCTCTTTCAAACCGGCCCCTTAGGACAACAGCTTGAACAACAGGGAGCCAAAGTTTTTTATCTCGGAAATGTACCCGATATAAAAAGAGGAAAAGACCGCGCACAGGTTGCAAAAAAAATTAAACAACTCGTCAATGAGCATAACTATAAATTGGTGCATTCGACCACAGCCGTAGGAGCTCTCTTCACTGCTCGCACCTGCAAGATGATGGGAGTTTACCATGTTTGGTTTCAACATGGACCGGTGGAAGGCTGGAAAGATCGTATGGCGGCCATTCTCCCCCATCAAGGACTGATCGTTAATTCTCACTACACAGCGCAAAGACAAAGAGCGCTTGAAAATCCTTTGCGCTTTTTTATTCCCAGAAAAATTCCCATTGAAAAGATTTTGATGGGCACCGATACAGTGGATCACTCAAAAGAAGAGATAAAGACTTACCGAGCCCAACTCTCCGACACCTACCAATTTCCCGAGACTCATAAAATAATCGCGATGATTTGTCGTATAGAAAAACAAAAAGGCATTCATGTTTTACTCCAAAGTCTCCAGCAACTCAGCTCTATGAACATGACCGAAGGCTATCAGGTCTTAATCTGGGGAGATCCGCGCGAACAAGACTACCTTGATGATTTAAAGAAACAAATCAAAGATGAGAACCTCCCCGTCACTCTCGCGGGCCGATGTGAGTCTCCTTCATTGGCTCTGAGTGCTTCTGATATTGTGGTCAATGCCTCAACCAGCCCAGAGTCCTTTGGGCTTACAGTGATTGAAGGAATGATGGCAGCCACCGTTCCCGTGGTTCCCAATGAAGGTGGCCCTGTGGAAGTGGTCTCCAATGGCAAAAACGGTATGGTCTTTCAAGCTCGGGACTCGGTTTCGCTGGCTAAAAATTTAAAGATATTACTGGAAGATAACGATTTTCGCGAAAAACTCTCCCAGCAAGCCCAGGAAACGGCGATTAACAAATTCACCGCCGCTCGAGCCATTGGACATTTGGAAAGCTTTCATCAAAGAATTATCGTAAACAAAGGAAAGTAAGTCTTTGCCTTTTTATTCTTCAATTTTTCTTAAGCGAAACTCTGGGCCCAGAATTGCCGCACGGACCATATCAATAAGCCGACCCTCATTATCAAGATTATTATAAATGCGGTCTAAGCGACACCCGTCAGTTTGTGTGTCGACGGGTCGATTGTAGGCGTAATGCATAAACTTTTTAGCAAAACAGGCTCTAACCGCCGTATTTTCTGAGAGCTGTTGGCTAAGTTCAATGGCGTTAGCAGCCTCGGCACCCGCACCCAGAACATCAGAGAGATCCACCTGTGAATTAACATCGACATAGGCATCCACGGAATTCTGAGTCTCATTAAAAATAGGCTCCTGATCTATAAAGCGCCCAAAAGCATCGTAGTTGGAAAAACCAAACCCAAGGGGGTTGATTAGATTATGACAGCCCACACAAGCCGCTCCTGAAGTTTTAATCCCCACTTTTTCGCGTGTTGATAGTATGTGCGGAGTCTCTACGGCATTGAACTGATCCAGAGCGTCTGCTGGAGGGCTACCAAGATCCATACATAAGATATCTTTTCTCAAATGAGCTCCCCTTAAAATGGGATTGGTGAACTCAGACCCGGAGACTAAAAAAGGGCCTCTTGTTAAAATTCCACCACGCTCACCGGCCGGAAAACGAACAGCATTACTTTCGGTCACCTGCATGGGGGCGGCCCGGGAAACACCGTAAACATTCATTAAGTTCTGATTTCTTGCAAAAGAAACATTACTGGTAAATAGGTCCTCAAAGCTTCCCCGACTGGAAACAGTATAGGCACCTAGCTCTTCAACATCGTTTATCATGGCTCGTCTTAAAGAGGTGTTAAACTGGATATTAGGTGCTACTAAATTAAAGCGAGGATTCACATTGAAAGTCGGCATTCCCTCTAAATGGAGCCAATTATTAAAAAACTCGGCCATGGAATCACTCAACTTATCTTCCTGGGACAACACATAATTTACCGCCGCGTTGAAAGCGCCATCCTCATAAAGGTTTGTGCTCTCGGCCATTTCCCAGAGAGTGTTATCAGGAAGCGTGTTCCAGAAACGGTAGCTAAGCCTTGAGGCCACCGCAAATGAGGTCAATTGATGTATATTTTGCCCCATATTGGTAGGTGCCACAAGATCCTGATCTTCAATTTGAAAGAGAAAATGAGGAGCCATAAAAACTCGAAATACTATTTTATTAACGGCTTCAGTATCGGAACCGTTGTTGAATTCACTATAGTACTGAGCGAGTTCGTCAATGGCTGCACCACTACTATCCGTTAAGTTGAGCGCTCCCTCTCTTATGGGGCGCCTGAACGCACGACTAACAAAGTTTCTTACCCATTGATTTTTACACACTTGGGAGAGGTTATTTGGATTCGGGTTTGAGCAAGCGCCCGGATTAAGATTAATAAAATTTGCAATCAGACTATTATAGTGAGTTGAGGAAAGTTCTTCGGCCAATTCGTGGGCAATGGAAAAATAGGCACTACCATGTTGACCATTAAAAACATTGTTCTCTCGATCAAACTGATCAGACATATCACTTGGAACAGGGTTGGCGTTCAATGTAGCATCCACAAGTCCAATAGCGGCTTGGCTATTAATACCAAGAGAGAGCAAATCAATAAGAGTGTTTTCGTACTGTCTTGCACTTAACCTTTTTGCATTTTTTCCCGGTAGATCTTCAGGCTGAATGTCCCCACTCAAGCACTCAAAAGGTGAAGAGCCAGAAGGCATATTCACAACCCAACCGTAGAGCACCTGATAGTCTTCTTCAGAAAGGGGGCCTCCTCCTAGAGGCATCGTATTGTTTGAGCCTGAGCCTTCGGTAAAATTTTGCAACCGAGAGATAAGACTTGAGCGGTGAGGTTTACCAGGACTAACAAGACCGGCTTCCACGTATTGACCCGCATGACTAAATTCAAAGGAGGTGGCGGAACCTCCCGCTTTGTGACACCCCACACAGTTTTGGTTAATGACCGCCTGAACTTTTGGAAACATATCCGAGTTCAATCCACTGCCAAGTCCTATACTATCTTGCGCTGATTGAAATTCACCACAACCATTCATGGCAAAAATCCATGCAAATAAGCTAATGAAAAATATCACTGATAAATTTCGCGTACTCATTAGGAGCTCCGTGGTGGAAATGGAAGGGGGTCTTTATAAAAATGATAGTTGTAACGTGAGTATTCCTGGTTATACATATCGTTGTTACTACCCCAGCCGCCTCCTGCATTTTGAGAACCAATGTGACCATAACCACCGATTCGAGAAATTCCGTTATTATGACTTCCTAAACGAGAATCAGTCCTCGCCTGGAAAAAACGATTAATCTCAGGATCTTCGTAATCACTTGGATTAAGCCCTAAGGCTCTGAGAATTGTTGTTAATGACCGATTGTAATGAGCTCCATAGTAAATGTGACCAAAGCGATCATTGTTGGGATCACGGCTAAAGTTATCACCGGCAAATCGAGGGTGTGGCCCTAAATTGCGGCGAGTGTAATCAATATGATGACCTGTGGTTAGAGCCCCTCCGGCACTACCGATGAGTAAACATGGCTTATTAAAATCACTGTGAACTGTTGAGTTTTCTAGCGAGTAGTGCACGATCGAATTATCGAGAATGGTCATCCCATTGGCCTCAACCGTTCCATCCAAAGCTGTTAAAAGAGGCGCTAGAAATTCACTCACAAAAATACCTTGAATATCCGCCATATACTGGTGATTGGGAATATTGTTGTAAACAACCGACCAAGGTTGATGGCTATGCCCCTGATGGAAATCTTCGGAAGGGTGACGATCAAAATGCCCGCTCATAATATAACTAAAATCAAAAACCCGGTGAATATCGCAGGCCGCAGCCGCCGCATAAATTTGCGCGTACATATTATAAGCATAGCCGTGACTTTCGGGATTGTAGTAATAAGAATTAGGGACACCGTCATTGCGAGCTCGGTCCGTGTTAATTTCACTGTAACTGCAGCCTTGGGTCGTTTGTGTAATGCCAAGACTTTTTTGAGTGTCTGAAATAATATCCATGACGTTGTTAAGAATTTGCCTATCAGTAGAACTGATTTTACGACCATTGACCACTTTGCGATAATCTTCAATCACTGCTGAGAGAATATCTCTTCGAGGATGTTGTACCGTAGTACTTGAGCCATTTTCTGGCACGGGAACACCATTAGGATTAAAAAGAGCGTTAAATAAACGATCAGGCTTGATCCAATCGCGACTGGCCGCTCGGCTAACATTGCCATCCGCACCCCTAACGTAAGAGCGATTGTTACCCACATTTAAGGGATCGTTCACATGAGGGGTAAATCGTCGATTGGAAGCAAGTACTTGATCTATTGTTGGCAAGGCTTTTAAGTTCACAACCTGATTGTCATGTCCATCTGTGGCTTGAATATTTCCAAGAATATGACCACGACCGTGAGCGATACGAGAATGAAGATTGAGTCCTCTTAGAACATTCATTTTATCTAGGAAAGGATTGAGATCTCGGTTCAAAACGCGAGAGAGCTGGTTTCTTCCCCCTGAAAGGTAAGATCTTAAACTTTGATAACGAATACTATGATCGCCATTGCCGGGATTGTAGGTTTGACTCGGCTGTTCTAAGGAGGGATGCCAATGACTGTGATGCCCGTAACCATAAGAGCCAATCAAACTAAAATAGCGTTTGATCGTCTGAGTCTGCCCCCAAGCACTGCGCGGAAGTAGAGAGGTCAACAAGGGAATGGGAAGCATTGCTCCACCGGACCCATACAAAAACATTCTTCGACTAAATTTTTTACCCATAACACCAACCCATACTCTTAAGAATGCAAATCGGCGGCCGAGTCAGATATGTTTAATTTCTATTTGAACGTATATAAAATTGCCATGTTGAATTTTTTTACAGTTTTTTAATGTTCTAATTTGAGACCATTTACTGTGTGGTACTATTTGTGATTTCCTCACCATTCCCCCCTGTTCAGCAATTTTTTTACTGAACAATTTTTTAACAGTGATCAACAAGGAATGTCGCTTGGTCTTTCTATCCCCCTATCTTGAAGTAAAAAGGCTTCTAAACCTCTGATATTGGATCTCAGAGCCCATTCTTTAGGAGAATTAGGACTTCTTCTGGCGTAAAGCTTGCATCTCATTATGATATGCTTCGTTTTCTAGTCTTACTTTTTATTGGGATGAGTCTGTCACCACAAGCTTTTGCTCAACCCATCGACACTCACCTGGATCTTCCCCAGGGCCGTGTGCGCTACCAAGAAGCTCACCCCAGAGAAGTCAGACTTCAAAATGTCACAGTCAATGGGCGCACCCACACAGTTAAAGCCTATGGAACCATGTACATCTCGTTTATGGCCTCAATGATCGCCACCGAACTGGCTTACTGTAACCACCACCTTGTTCCCTTTATTGCTAACAACGAAGAGACTCCCAACTGTCGCGACGAACTCTTACAAATGCTTCTTGATCCGGGGATGAACCTTGGAATCATTGCCATGACCTTTACCTCCCTTGAGTTTTACCGCAGGGGAGATCGAGTTTTAAAGCGCTTTTTGAATCAGCTTTTGACAGAGAGAAACTCAAACGGAACCTTTGCCACAGGACGTACGAGAAAGGCCTTACGCCTTTCGCAAACTCTTTCACGCACCCTCCTCCAACACCTTTCCATGGGAGCGGGAATGATGGTGCAAACTTCTATTGCATCCTCTTGGAACGCACCAAAAATGCGAGAATGCTTTGCCACCATAAAAAATGGCGTCAAGCAAAGCCTCAGTCGAAACTCCATCAATACCAACGAAGAATTACAACAAGCAGAAAATGCCGAAGATATCGTTTCCACTGCAGTGGATGAGCAAATGGAGTCAAGTCCTTGTGAACAGGCAAAGGAACACTACTTTGATGCGGAACGAGGAACACTCTCGGAGCTTGCCGTGACGATCATGTCTCTTGGAGCCTCCACTCTAATCTCGGGAACTATGGTCACCGGTCTTCGTTTTATTGGTATTGCCATGCTTGGCATGAGCCCTGTGGGAATGGGTGTCACTGGAGGCCTGATTGTCGCAAACTTTTCTATCGAAATGATTGATCGAATTCTTGAGCCATATATTCGCGCCTTTTACCATGCCTGGAATTCAAGACGATTGATGAAAAATGCTTTTGCCAATCTCGTCGAACCTCTCGATTTATACTCCGGGGATCAAAAACTTATAAGGCAGCAAGAGTACGAGGTATGCACCAGAGGGGGCCCGCAGTTTACTTGCTATGAGAGCGAAACAAGATCGCGCACCCACTTCCCCCTCCTCGATGCCCTCGATGACTATAAGTACGCCCTAGACTATCGGCGCGAGGCCAAGCTCAACCGATTTATTGAAAATCACGGGCGTTGGGAATCAAAGGTTTCCACCATGCTCTCGGTCTTTAGTCAATTTCAAGATCTAATGAGAAAGCTTTATGAAATACGGGAACAAGTGGCTCAACCACAAAGTCTTGATACCTACTATAACTTCTATCAGCCGATTACCTATGTGGAAGATCTCGATTTTAACACCGAACTTGATTTACCCACTGGAGGCAGTCAATTCAACGCCCGTCAACTTAGTGCCATTTATGAAATTCTTAACGAGTTCCGCTCTCAAATATCTCTAAACTATTATGACCAAAATCGCATGCTTCGACTGTTATTTGAAGAACTGCATGTGCGTCTCCACCAGAATGATTCTGAAAAAATCTTCCTCACCCTTTGGCGCTTAAAAAACATGGTGGCTGATCTTAAAGCGCGCGCTAATATAATGTCCACCCACATCCAAACGGGTGTCGACTTCAGTCAAAGTGATTTTGAAAGAATTGAATCCGTGATTACCAACCTCTTCACATCTTTTACTCCGCAAACTCTGCAAGCCTTTTTATTGTTCGAATCGGCTCAACTCCCCGTTCTGGAGGAAATTTATCCAGAAGAAGAGACCCCTGATCCGAACTCCCCCGGGGTACAGAACCAGTTGAGGCGGGGCGTGATGATGACCTCTGAACCCATTAAATCTCTGCTTGAAATGAACAAAGACGACAATGTTCCCTTCTATGAAAATCAACGGCATTTTTTAAGAGAGCAAGTCTCTTTACCTTTTCTTCCCGATAATTCCGAGGGGGGTGTAAAATATGGTATTGAGGCCAAAACAGTGCCTTCAAGAATAGTCACCCATTTGGTGTGTGGTGATTTTAACGACACCCGATTTTATTACAATGATGGGCGTAATGACACCCTCAGCTTTCCCAATATCTTAGCTGAACCGGATAAAATGGACTGTGATTACAAAAACGAACACTATGGAATTTGGGATCAAACCCAAATTCCTGAGGATGTTTTTATGATTAATCCTCTTAATCAGGAAATACGCAAGTTCCTGAGTGATGAAAGCAACCATCGCATTTACAGTTTTGATGGGCGCGAACATTTAGGGCTGCTTTCGGTGTTAGTTGATCCTCGGGTTGAGCTTCGCTGGGAGAATTTTCAGGATTTTTCTACCTACTGGAATGAAACCATGGGCCCGACTCTTTTGCGATATCTCTTGAGAGTCCGCCAGGAGTACTACGTAACTCTTGATGACTATTTTAACATCAGCACTCAGTGCGATAACTTTGAAAACTCTTTACTAAGATCGAACTGCCAATTTTGGCGCTCGGAAGTGGATATTACGACTCCCATCAGCGAAAATGAAGTCGACCAAAGAGCGCAAGCCTTTCGAGCCAGTCGTGAATCCGACGAATCCTACTATTCTATGGTGGGAGTGGCCGAGTCTTTTGCAGAAGAGGCAAGAACCTATGCCTATATTAGTCGCAGGCTTTTTGGTGCAGAGGATGAGCTCACAGCCTTCCTCAATACCTATATTCCAGCCATCAATGAGATGGTGCACTTCCTTGATATTTCCAGACGTGATTTGCAATTTGATATCAGTGAACTCAGTGATAGTGAAGTGAATGCAAGACTCAGTAGTGACCCAGCCATCGAGGTGATTGGGCAGCAGAATTTTGAAAATTTTATATCCTCCTACCAAAATATATACGCTCACCTTATGCAGGCGAAAAATCAGTGGCCAGCGGTGAGTGGCGAAAACCCGAGCGAGGAGCAACTGGAGACTCTCTCAGAGCTTGAAAGTCAAAATAGAATCAAAGGTGAATTGATTACAAATCTGGAACAAAGTTTGCAATTCACTGTAGAAACATTATTAGAGAAGTATATTGGTGGAGACCGTATTATCTACCTAGAAAATTAACACTTATTTTGTGGAAGAAGAAGGAGACATAAATGACGCTCAAAAATAAGGCCCTTGCAACAATCGCTGTAACTTTACTAGTTGCAACCCCTGGATGGACCACACCCCGCCCTGATGGTAACGGACAAGCTCAGGCTGTCAACGTTCACAATGGTGAGCAGGTGTCTCAAGCTCTAGCCTCCTCAGGCCTTGATGTGCAAAACGTGGATGGAGCCAGGCTATATGAGGCCATGCAGACTGGAAAGATCTCTCAGGAGGCTTTACAGAGGTTTCTTGATCCGAGTCTGAGTGACGAGTATAAACCCCTTGCTTCCCAGATCATTCAAGCCACCGTCAATCTTGAAGCCGGTCTCAACACCACCCGTTTCTCAACTCCAAGTAGTGAGGGTGGAAGCAATATCCAAGACTCTCTTGGAAGAATCACTGAACTTACAATCCAAAAAATGAATGGACAACAAACGGAAATTAGCACGGCAAAAATGATGGCCGTTTCAGAAGTCATCAATACCTACGCTCAAAGTGCTAAGTCAGAAGTGGATGCTGACACAGCTAAAACAAGTGCTCGCGAAATTCTTAATCGTGGCAACGACGAGCCGGTAGTAACCCCAGAGCAAGACCCTTTCGATGTGATCAAAAACTGTCGCTAATTATTTTTGCTACAATTAAAAAAAAGCAAGACCGAATTCCATCAAGGATTCGGTCTTTTTTTTATTCAAACAGAGTCTCTAGAGTCTCGTTCAAATCAAGACTTTCTTGATCGACGAGTCTTTGAACATTTTCGATCTCCGCCGGACTCCAAAATGTGGAATAGGCTTCCGCACCATCTAATAGAGAGACATCAAGGTCTCGTCCCGGGCTATTGCCATCCTGGTTGGGCTCTCCCACGGGCTCTTCAATCAAGAGATCGGGCCAAACACCTTTTTGATTGCGGCTTATTCCTTGAGGACTGAAGAATTCTAAAGAGGTCACAAGAAGCCCCATTTTCTTACCATCCGAGAGTTCAAGGGGTGAGTAGTATTGATTCACCAGTTTACCAAAACTGCGGGTTCCAAGGGTGAGGGAACGTCCTAGATCCTTTAGGTTACCGGCAACGATTTCAGCGGCACTCTTTGATTTCTCATCAATAAGAACCACCAAAGGCAATTGATCATTCAAGAATAACTCAGGATCAGCCTGAAAGTCTCGCACCTGATCACTAAAACGAGAACCCATGGTGTAAAGGGCGATGGGGGTGTTTTTAACAAATAAACTCATCACATTCATCGCTTCCTGGGTGTTGCCACCAGGGTTACCTTGCAGGTCAAGCACCAGAGCCTCAATCTCTTCTTCGTTTAGAATCGTTTGAATTTTTTGTCTTAACAAGGCCGCAAGACCAGCTTCAAATGAGGCAAGCTTAATCACAAGAGTCTTTTTTGCAGCGATCCTTTCTACCTGCAATTGGTAAAAAGAATCCAGAGGGTCAAGGGCGCGAGCCTGAAATAAGAACTCACTCTTCTCCCCCAAAGAGTTTTCGACCACCAATTCAAGAGGTGTCTCTTTATCAACAAGAAGACGGTCGAGAGAATCATAACTTAAATTCTTTGCCTCCTCCCCGTTGATCTCGAGGATCTTATCCCCCACCTCAATCCCGTAGATTTGATTCACTTCCGGGTGAACCTTGGCAAAATAATGAGCGCCACTCACGCCGGTTTGAATGGACACGCCATAGTAAAGGCCAGAAGAATGACCATTGAGTGTGGCCTGGGTTTGTTGATTGTTCTCAAACACCACTGAGTAATCATCCTGAGATGCTAGAGCTGCGGTCACAAACCACTCGGCATGGGAGAGTCGATCAAGAGACTTGGTAAGGTATTGTCTAAGCTGTCCACTGGAGACATCAAGGGACGACGCCGGCGAGTGACCTTTGATGGGCTGACTTTGCATTTTATCTAAAATCTTTTGTTGTAAAGGCGATAGTGCCCCTAAGCTCTCCACCTGAAAATTATTTTGCTTCAGCTTGTTAAAAAGGGCTGTGACCTCAGCCGTCTTTACTAGAAATTCCTCTCGGAGCTCCTCAATAAAAGGAAGAAGAGCGGAGCAGTCCCCGGCTCGTCCCTTTTCAAATTCATTCATTAATTGCGCTAGCATGGGGTCATAGGGATGAGGGCTTCTCATCGCCGCGCTGTATTTCTCCCGAGTCTCTAAACTCAAAAGAATTCCCTCGGGATCTGCTATAAAAGCAAAGTTTTTAAAAAAGCGACGGTACTCCTCGATGTCCTTTATACCGAAAATACTGCGCTCAAAATGAAACTTCAGTACGAGGCTAAAATTGTTGCCAAGATTCCCGCAGGAAAAGCTTCCACCACGAGGTCCATCCGGAAGTACAGAAGAAGGTTCTTCACTTTCTGCATGGCTAAGATCAAGAGTATTGGCGAGTTCCATGGGAAAAGGAGTGCCTGGAGTGGGCTGATAAATGGGATCACAAATTTCTTTTTCCACTCTTTCAACATAGCGACAAAGAACGCCATCGATTTCTTTAAGACGCAGTAGGTTTCCTTCAATTACATAAAGAAAACTTTGTTTGGCGGTGTATACGTTGTCGGCCTGAGCTTCCACCTTAATTAAAAGAGCCGCAATAGGCTCATCCAATGGTTTAGCAACCGATCCTGCCCACTGAGTTTCACTTATGTGCCAAGACCCACCATTATCTAAAATCAGTTTTCTAAGATCGCCGAGAGTTTTTAAACCCGCCTCTGTTGCCACGTCTTCGGCCACGGGATTTTGTAGAGGCACAATCTCTTTTCCCCACGCCTCTGAGAGGGCCTCAATGTCCACGTTTTCATCTTCAAGAAGGAAGAGGTCACCATAGGCTGAAGCTGGCATCCCAAAAGTTTCGCAGCGCCAATCACTCTCCCACTCACCTTCCTCGTTGATGGCCTCACCCATCACACAATCTTTTGATTCCACGAAAACCAACTTAATAAGACCAGGAAGAAAATTGATATAAGTTAAAGTCTGCATCTGGCGGGAGCCATTTTTAATACCGTCGGTCTCTAAAACATAGCCTGAGTATACCTGATCGCGGTACTCGATATTTTCTTTGGTGCTCCAGCGATGCTCATAATTGGGATTTACGTCTTCCCACCTCTTAAAAAACTGCTCAAGACTAGAGAGACGAAAGTTCTCGGCTTGATAAAGAGCAGGAAAATCCTCTCCCGCCAACGAATAATTTGTGAGCAACAACGTTAATACAATAATTGTGACATTTTTAAACACCCAAGACTCCCAATAGTTTGATCCCAATAATGCTCAATCTTTAATATTTCCCATAGATTGATGAATAGGCCTTTGTCTAAAACCCTCCCCCCATAAAAACAATGCATGCTTTTTTATAAAGGCAATAATGATCCCTTATAGAGGTTCCCTGGGCCTTGTGTGTCCTTTGACCCTGTCGCCTTCGGAGCTTTGAATTTATTTTAGAAAAATTTATAATTTTTATTTCGTACCCCATCGCTGCGAAAAGCCGAAAAAAGAAACTCGCTATAAGTCGTTGCAGCCAATTCTATACTACATACCGAGGCCTTCAGCGGTTATCATACTCTCATGACCCAAGAACCCTCTATTGCCATTATGATCCACGACCTGAAAAGCGTGGAAGGTCACAGCTCCTCGATGCTCGAAATTGCAAAAAGGTTGAATAAGAAATTCCCTCTTGAAATCCACTCCTACACTCTTGAAGATGATCCTGACTGGGGTAATATTCAGCACATTCCCTATGAAAATCGGATGAGTGGATCGAAAATATTGAAATCTCTGAATTACCACTGGAGCAGTTGGAAAAAATTGAGACAAAGCGAAACTCGTTGGGTGCAATCAACCGGAGTGTCTTCATTCAAATGTGATGTGATTCATGTTCCTTTGATCAATCATACTTGGGCTAGAGTGAAAGACAAAATTACTCCTTTAAGTCATCAGAATCTATTCAGTAAAGCCTTTGACGAGTCTGTGAGTTCCTACAAACTCTACTTAGAAAAAAAGATTTTTCAGAACGATAAAAAATTTATCGCCGTTTCTCATGCTGTCAAAAAAGAGCTCATGGAATTTTTTGATATTTCCTCAGAGAATATTGAGATCATATACTATGGCGTTGACTCCGATCATTTTATTCCATGGTTTGGTTTCGAAGGAAAAAGGCAAGAGATCCGTCAGCAGATGGGCTTAAAGGAGTCAGAGTTTGTCTTACTGCAAATGGACGCCTTCACTCCCCGACGAGGCTTGCTGCAAGGCTTGCAGGTGCTTTCCGTCTTAAAGAAAAATAAACTCGATCAGGTTAAATTATTGGCCGTCGGTGATGGCGATCAGCGGCTTTTTGAAAGGTGGGTTGCAAAGTTGGATCTTAAAGATCGAGTGATTTTTGAAAGCCCGAAGCGCTCCTTGCGCGACTATTATTGGGCGGCCGACACTCTCTTCTTTCCCAGTTACTATGAGCCCTTTGGACTCTATGCCCTAGAGGCTCTTTCTTGCCAACTCCCCGTAGTGATCAGCCAGTGGGCAGGATGTGCCGAATTGATGAAAGACCATGAGTCTGCTTTGTTTATCGACCCTTTCTCACGTCCTGAAAAAATCTCCAATATTCTCCTTGAAGTCATTAAAGACCCTGAAAAAGCCAAGAGACTTGGTGAAAACGGCCGCAAGGTCGCAGAGAATAGGAGCTGGGACCAAGTGGGTTTTGACTATATCCGTTTTTACAAAGATCTGAATGAAAAAGAGCCTAAAGAGTAAGCTCTTTATCAATAAGGGGGCTTTAAAAAGTTCAATATTTAGGCATCCTTACTAAAAATTACCCCCCTTTCTTTACATTAATTGTAAGACCCTGTAATTTCAGTTAATTTTTAAACCCTTAGCTCCCTTTAAATTGGCTCTGAGACTGTTTTTTTCAAGAGTGACCCGAAGGCTGTTAGGGTATTGTTAAGACGGAAAATCATTTGGACATAAGGCCGTAGGCTATGATTTTCTTTTCTTAGGGGGAAATTTCTACATGGGACTCAAGACAACTGTTGCTTTTACCTCACTGCTTGCACTGCTCCTTACTTTTCAGCCAGCTCACGCAGCACCTTCTAAAGTTAAAATTTCCACACTCAATCTTAAATGGTACGGTATCGGTGGCTTCATGTGGAATGACGCTGAAGATGAGTTCCGTAGAGAGAATATAAAAAAATTTATTGATCAGGTTCTTCACGACAGTGAAATCATTGTCTTTACTGAAATCGTTGAAACCGCGGACCTCAAAGCGCTGATGCAAGACCGAATGGATTGTGTCACCTACGAAGGCGAATGGAGTCGTCATCAGCATGTGGTGGCTTGC
The DNA here is from genome assembly GCA_964230645.1 of Bdellovibrionales bacterium. Classification (GTDB taxonomy): domain Bacteria; phylum Bdellovibrionota; class Bdellovibrionia; order Bdellovibrionales; family JAGQZY01; genus JAGQZY01. The sequence goes on from CAXRHT010000002.1 coordinate 331,705, forward strand.
TTTGAAAAAGACAAGTTCCGCGCTGAGAAGTTCGATTCTGATTATATTATTTCCGAAGCGGCCCTTGGTAGCGGTGGCCTGCGCCCGGCCCTACAGGTCAAAATTTGCGAAAAAAAGGGAGAGTGTTTTCTGCAAGTTCTTGGTGTGCATTTGGCCGCTAAGAACAAAACGGAAAAACGGGCCGAACAACTGAAAACTGTGAATGAAAACTTAAAGCGTCAAACCAAGCGTCTTCCCACGGTCATTGCTGGAGACTTTAATTCCTACATTAAAGAACAAACCGGTGGTGACAAAGATGATATGGAAATTTTTGAGGAAGTCCTATCTGAAGACCTTGTTCCTTTTCGCTCGGTGACCAAACATATTCCCACCTACAACTCCGGTGAACGTGGTCGTGCTTACGATCATATTGTTGTCTCTCAGGGGATATCGGTCAATCGAGTTTGGGGCTATGAGGCCTGTGCCAAAGAGCCCAATTTAGAAAAGAAGTTTATCCCTTATGGAAGTTATAGAAGGTACTACACCGATCACTGTCCTGTTACGGCAGAGATTGAACTCTAAATTCTAACAAGGAGTAAGGATGCTCAGAATTTTCAGCTTGTTTTTCATCATCAGCATGGCACCGCACCTCAAAGCGGGCGACATTATCGCCGAAAACCAGACCTTTTACTACGGGGCGGGCTTTGAAGCCGGAGAGATTCAAAAAATGGCTCAAACATTTGAGCCCACCACCAAAATGAGCTCGGACGCTCTCAATCCTTTTTTCCGTGGAGATTTTAAAAAGAAATTGCACCACATCCTCAGAAGCTATCATATCTCACGTGCCGGAGACTTTGATGAGATTGTGGAGTTTTGCCACATCGACGATGACGATCGCTGCTACAACCATTTGCGATTGGGTTACAAAACGGCCCGCCGTAACCTTTTTGGTTTTCTTCATCTCGAAGGCACAAGCAACAGCTCTTATAAAATTGAAACTCACTACTGTGGTGAGTGGTACACTAACAACGACTTTCCCGGTGGCAATAGCCTGGGCCCTATGAAAATACCATCGGCTAATATCGTCAACACCGAGCACACTCATCCGCAGAGCCATTTCACTAATAAATTTTCTAAGAGCCTGCAAAAAGGCGATTTACACGCTCTTTTCCCTACCGTGTCCAGCGTTAACTCCACCAGAGGCAATGAACCCTTTGGTGAAGTGGTTGAGGTGATCAATGCTCCTTGTGCAGAGTCAGCCTTAGGCAACAACAAATACCATGAGCGTGTTTTTGAGCCCGCTGAAAGAGTAAAAGGTAACGTTGCCAGAGCCAAATTTTATTTCGCCACTCGCTACGACGTCAAAATCTCGGAACACGAGGAGGAAGTCCTAAGAGCCTGGCACAAACAAGACCCTGTTGACCGCGAGGAAAAAGAAAGAGCGCAACTCATTTTTGAAATCCAACATGTGCGCAACCCTTATATCGATCACCCCGAGTGGGTCGATCAAGTCGAAGACTTCTAATCAAATAAGAAAATAAAAATTTAGTTTTGATAAAAAGGACTCCCAAAGAGTCCTTTTTTTATACCCAAAAGGAGCCAAGCTTCTTTTTCCTAGTGTCATCCTGAGCGGAGCGAAAGAGTGTCATCTTGAGCGGAGCGAAGGAGTGTCATCCTGAGCGGAGCGAAGGATCTTCTTACTGTAAAGGCGCCAAGCACCTTTTTGGATATTTTAGGGCTTGTAAAAAAAGTTTACGATTGGATCTCTTTGGGGTGTTTAATGTTTTTACAGTGAAAAGGGTCTTAAAGAGGTATAGAGCCTAAAGCGACAATGAGGGGCACCTCCTGACACTTTTATTAACTTGTTTACAATTTGCCTGCAAAAAAAACAATCAAAGCTTCAAAGCCACTATAATAGGGACAAGCCAAACGGATAAGATTTTGGAGGACAAAATGAAAAACAAAAAATTCTTTGGAATGAGTTTACAAATGATTGTTGCGATAACTGTGCTATTTGGAGTTCACTCAACCTCCCAGGCCAATACGGAAGCTACATTTAAACCGATTTACAAGGTCGACCGTTGTGACTGTCTAGGGTTTAGTGAAGATATCCCTACTTTCCTCTCCGATCTTGCGGGAACACAAGATCTTGGAATTTACGGAGAAGGACCAAGCCTTGCTCAAGCCGAAAAACAAGCACAACATATGTGTAAGGAAACCTACCGCTCGTATGCCAGCGCCTCAGTCTCTGAAGATGTTAATTCTGTGACTCAATCGGGTTGTCAAAAGCTACAGAGCACGCCTCACGGTGAGTGGGTCAGTCTTTAATGACCCAATGGTCAGAATTACCGACTAAAGTCCTTTAAACAAAGGACTTTCTGTCCTTGGCTGTCTAGTAAAATGGCAGCTAAAGTTAAAATAATTACAAGCTAGTTAACACACTCCACTTGCTTCCTAATTTTTGTGTTAAATTAAGAGGCAATTACGATAGGGGTAAAGATATGAAGCTATTATTTATAACTCTTTTTACGCTCGTTTTTTCTATTTCTGCTCTCGCAGGAAGTGACTCTAAACGCGTTATGTACGCCGAGTGCGCCTGTGAAGTGAGTAACCAAGATATGGTTCCGATCAACCCGGGCCATCAAGCCGTGGCCAACCCTTTTATGGGACTGGCTGGAAGTACTGAGCCTTATTTCTCTGCTCGAGGTTCTTGGAATATTCAAGAGGAAGACTGTGACACTGATTCAAATGGTGAGCCCAATAAAGCCTGTGGACGTGCGAAGTTCCGCGCTGAAATGAGAGCCATGGGAAGCTGCTGGGATATTGCCGAGCGCTACAACCCGAACCTTATGAGAAACGAAGTTATGGGACTCGGTGAGCTTGTTCCTGACTCTTGCCTTTTTGCTATCGAAGAAGAGTAAAAAGAGAATGAAATTCTAGTTATTAAAAAAAGGAGCTTTTTAGGCTCCTTTTTTATTGTTTTCGCACTACCGCAAAATATATGGGGCCCCATCCTTCTTGATCAGGAAGATACTGCCGACCGTACTCAGTTTTCTCTGATTTTTGATACTCCGGTGATTCAAGTACTTTTACCTCACCCTCTTTTCGCTTTAAGAGTTTTGCAATGACTTGATCGTTTTCATAGGGCGAAATGGAACATGTGCTATAAACGATTCGTCCTCCCGGTTTCAGGCTACTAAAAGCTGAGGCCAGAAGAGAGTACTGACGAATGCCAAAGTTTTTGGAACGTTTTTCTTTCCACTCAGCCAATTCCGTTTTTTTCTGGACTACGCCCCTTTCTCCTGAACAAGGAGCATCCAACAGAATGCGATCAAAACACTCTTTTTTAAACAAACCGATTTTTGACCCATCAACACCCGTTATCTCAATACGCTGCCGTATTTCTTTGGGTAAATGACCCTTAAAAACGCTCATCATACGATGGCGTCTTTTCACAGAGAGTTCATTGGCCACCATCTTTCCGCTAAGATCAAATTCCTCTGCAGGATTAAATAAACTCTCTAATAACACCAATGTCTTACCACCAGGAGCGGCACACATATCGAGAACTTGATCTCCTCTTTGAATGTCCAAAGCTTTGGCAGGAGCTAGGCTCGCAGGGTCCATGCGGTAGTAAGGTTTGATCTCTTGATTCCATAGGCTTGGATCAAAATTTTCAAGGATCTTAAAACAATGGGGCCACTCGGAAATAGCCTCCCCCACTCCCAGTTGCTCGGGATTTTTAGGAAGAGACGCGAATAAGTTTTGTCTGGCTACTTTTTCGTCTTTATGAAAGAGGGCATCAAAAATTTCAGGCCAGCGCGAGCCATAAACTTGAGTGAAATACTTTTCAAAAGCCTCTTCCCCTTTTAAGGCTTTCACTGGGTACTCTTCTCTCGGCCTATTTTAAGGGAGTTAATAATTTCAACGCGATCCCTGATGGACTCAAGCCCCGCCTTTTTAACCGCGCGGTGAAGCTCTTTTGGAAATTCGGACTTGAAGGTCAAAAAAGCTTCCGAAGAAGTCCAAACTCTGAAAACCACCACTATACAATTCTCTTTAAACTCACTGACATAAAAATAAGGGGCCGGTTCATTAAGAGCGAGCGAATTTCTGGAGGCTACGTCCATAAATATTTTCTCGGTCTGACTTATACTCTCTTTATTGGAAATTAAATAAGTCACATCAAGACGACGGATCGGAAAATAACTGGTGTTACTCACCGAACTTCCAATGACAGATTCATTGGGAATTCGCACCATCAAGTTATCTAATGTCCGCATGGTTAGAGAGAGAAGATTGCGCGAGACCACCTCGCCTCTAAAGCCATTGATTTCAATGATATTTCCCACCACAAAGGGACGCTCAAAGAAAAGAAAGAAACCACTGATTAAATTGGAAATTGGGGTTCTTGCCGCAAACGCGATAGCCAATGTTAGAACACCGGCAGCTCCTAGAATCATTTTTAAATTGATATGAATAAGCTTTAAAAACAAGAGAAGTAGGATACAGTTATAAACATAAATAACGAATTTTCTTACACTTAAAGCGGCTTGTTTGTCCTTGCGGTGACGGACAAAAAATTCAAAAATTTTATCAAAAAATTTGAGAACGACCTGACCAATGAAAAGAAATAAAAAGCCAACAAACAAATCTTTCCAGGGTAGGTCGGTTTGAATTTCAGTAAATGCGCGTGTGAGTTCTTCCATTTTACCTCATGATCTCAGTGGCTGACTTAAAAATTGTCTTAGGAATTTTATCTCGAGGGTTTTGTATAACGGCCGCTCCCTCACCCAATCGAGTGGGTTTAAATATTTCTAAGTCCTTGATTCTCCCGTTGGAATCAATGCGAATGGACAAAGAGGACGTGATAAAAAGACCTCTTTCATCTTGATAAAGTGTTAGATAGTTCACCGGAATTTTAAGCTTCTCAATGGGAATGGGGGTCTTTGAACTATTGTGCACATAAAGATGGGTCATGGCTCGATGAGGCCTAAAAGGCAGATTCTTTTCCTTAAGAGCGGCGTGAATGCGTGTGAAAAAACAGAGTTCTCCCGTGGTTGGTGTTTCTCCAAACCAGGTTTTCACCCGGTTGAGCACAGGGATTTCATCGATCACCTCTGTCGTCTCCGCATCACTGAGGCGAACGCTCATAGGTGTGCTCAAATAAATTTTGGCTTTCTCACCAGGGAGCACCATAAAGGTGGTATCCGGCTTCACTACAAAGGGTCTCTCGCCCAGACAAGGCGCTACTCTTAAAGAGGGGGCTTTTTTAGAGTAGGCAAAACGTTTCTCAGTGAGAAGTGTATCTGGGTACATGCCTTCAAAGGGAAATTGATAATGAAAGGAGGAGTCCATCCAATCGTTGGAGGTCATCCACAAAACGCGAATTTCGTTATCAATTTTTTCCAGGTACAGATCGAGTGGGCCAAAACGCAAATGAAAACTCTCTCGTTCTTTCATTTCTAGGATCGTTTGAAAGACCTTTAATTTTTCCGCTTCACTTCTTTTCAACTGGGACTCCAATCCGACAATACCACTCGCTGCCCGTTCTTCTTAGGCCTTGTACAGCCTACAAGAGAGGCCCGAGAGTAACCCCGAGCCTTTAAGTCTTTTAGAGCATTTACCCAATTTTTTGAAGAAACACCGAATACAAGGGAGCCTTGACTCATTGAGTCCCAAAGAACAGAGTTGGTGCGAGAAACGTCTTCTCTTTTAAAAGCCACATCACCCGCCACTTTCGGCCAATTGGCATCGATACCGGGGTGATTGACGTTCTGATGAAAGAGAGAATCTGTCCCCTCCCAGCGAGGGACCTCCCTAAAATTTAAAATCATCTGGTGGTGTGTTGGTATATGACGAAGACAATGGTAGAGAAAGCCCCACTCTTCAACGACAAAGGCCGCACTCACCTCATGCTCAGCAATAAAAGATTGAAAATCCTTGAGGTCAAAAAGCAGGGGGTAATCCAGCGTCTGTTGAATCCAACGGGAGTCAAAGCCCGACTCTAAACGTCCTGCCCAAAGAATCCCGTATCCAAGGGGTCTGGTCATTAAAAGGTAATCATGTGAGTTCATCTTTTTGCCCACTTTAAAAAGGGGCTCCCCTCCAAGAGTGACACAGAGTTGCCAGTGACTTCCATTGAAAGTGTCCCCTCCATCCATGGCGATCCCTTGCGACTCACAAAAGCTCTCTAGGCTATGGAGTGTGGTTTCAAAAATATGGCGGGTCATCTGGCTTTCCTGACTCGGCAGAGTTAAGAAAAAGCGCAAGTGGGAAGCCTTCATACCACGCGAAAGACTTTTTAGTAGAGCCATTTCACAAATCTTTAAGGTAGACTGAAAATGATTACCCCAAGAGTTGAAACCATGAAAGGTGGTCAAAACGTAATTTTGATTTTTTGTAGACTTCGAAGAACTTTTGCCGCGCCAGGGTCTGGACATATGATCAGCCTGATCTTTGAGTTTCAGTTCGACCTTTTTTTTAGCTTCATCAAGAACCTCAATGGAACGGAGTTCTTCAAGTTTTTTGCTCTTTCCCTGCTGCCAAGCTTTGAGCCCTTCGGTTTTGCCTGCTAGCAACGAAAACCCCTTCCACTTTTCGCCCACCAATTGCGGATCATAGCATTGTCGTAGCTCGCTGATTTTTTGGCTTTTGCGAGAAGAATCACTAAAAATATTATGTAACAAAACTTCTGCTAAATGCGAGGGTTCATAAGCGGAAAGCCACTGTTTCTTCTTGCGCAGTAAAACGTTCTTACCGCAAACCGATAGATTCGGGATCGAAATATGAGAAAGATCCTCTTCCACCTCTATAAAGGGAGCTTCACTTTGTAAAAGTCTTCCTAGAAAATCCTTAGGTTGCCAGTGACTCAAAGGGATCAAAATATCATAGCTTAAAGCTTGCCCCCCTTCTAACTCTAAGCAATGGGGCTTGTCGGCAATGACCTGGGCCCCGCCGAGCACACGCACTCCTTTTTTCTTTAAAACTTGGATTTGTTTTTTGTGGTGAGAGCTGAGGTTTTCAAGAGAGTCTTCTTCCAAAATAACGATATCGCAATTTTCACAAGTCTCTTGCAAGCGATGAGAAAAAACCACAGCCAACTCAATACTTAAATGAGTCAAGCCCGTCATCACCACACGCACTTCACGAGGGCAATGACGGTGAACCTCTTTAAAGAACTGATTGAGTTTTTGATAAAAGACTTCTGGGTCAGTGAGCTTAATTTTAGAAGGGTCTTGGTGGGCCGAACGCTCAAAGGTAGGCTCACACTGAGTTTCAAGACTGAGGTGCTTGAAAGCCAAACTGCCATAACTTTCCAATTGAATAATTCCTTCTTCTCGATTGATCTGCAGACAACGATCTTCGAGGTATTCGACAGACTTACGTTGACAAGCGGTCCATAAATCCAAACTCACATCGAGCCTTTGTTTCTCACTTAAACGATAGGGAAGAAATTCGAGAGGGAGAAGTTTTGGTTTTTCAGAGATCAAAAGGATTTGTTCTGCCATCTTATCAGGCTTAATTCCTTGAATCACTTGATAGTGGTTAAAACCACCTCCTAATAAAACAACCGGTTTCATGACAATCCCTCTTCTCGCCTCCTCTGTTTTCAAAATCTTAAAAAACAGAGTCACGACTTTCTGTTAGCTGCCGTTATTCTACCGAAATCACTGGGAGTTTCTAAGAGTTAGGAATTGATCATGGTCCTTGGTCTAGCCGAGCTGCCTATTGTTTACACTCGGAGTATGAGAACTTCTCAGGGGAAGAGTTTTAACTCACTTTTCCACTTTCAAAAAAAAAGGTTTCCTTTGATGGGAAACCTTTTGGGTTCTGATAATTTTAAAATTAAACTTAGCGAATATTTCCCTCATTCATACAAGAGGCCGCAGGATTATCAGCGATCTGACGAGCTTTTTGATTCATATTGGCTTGTTGCTCAACCATTCCAACAACACAAGAAGAAGCCCCATTTAAACGAACCACGACAAGTGTGTCTTGAGCTTTTGATTCGCCCGTTTCAGGGTTGTAGGTATCTAGGTTTAAGCGATAGATCAAGGCCGTGTACTCAACCTGATAGCTATTCCAGTCACTTCCTGTTCTTTTATATCTCCACTCAATTTTAGAGGAACCCATATCATGGAACTGCATTGGTTTAAGAGTTGGGATTCTTACACCTTGATAGGAAAGATCCAAGTTGTAGCGGATATCGCCGCCAGTGATTGTAACCTTGTATCCACCCATAGCCGGACACTCTCCAGTATAAAAATCGATGGGACCATTATCCATTTCACTTGAAGTGACAGTCACACAGTCTTTAACGTCGACAGAGGTATAAACCGATTGCGTCTGAGCGCTTGCGGAATAGGCCACTACACTTAATAAGGCAATTAGGATCGCTTTCATTCATTTCTCCTTTGGATTTCTTTTAGTAGCAACATGAACCAGTCTCAGTAAATTGACTAGGGCTTTCTCATTGTTTGAAATTTCCACAAAGAAGAGGCTCTTAGGCGTAGTAGAATTGACTAGAAATTTGACACTCTCGTCACTGGGGAGCTTCTTTCCCAGGGAACTAACAAATTAGAGCTTCAACCCCTAGGACTCTTTCCTGAGGACGTTATAGAGAAAACAGCCCCAACCTATTAAGAAAAAGCTTCCACCAATGGGTGTTATCATAGCGGCTACTCTTAATTGCGCCAGAACATATACGTAAAGGCTGCCACTAAAAACAAGTGTTCCAAAAATAAAGAAGACACCTGTCCATTTTATTAAGACCTTGGGGTGCTGACTATTCCACAAACCGAGAGCTAAAAGGGCAAAGGCATGAAAGCCAAGATACTCATTGGCCGTAGCAAGAGTGTCGAGTTTTTCTGGGGTCAGGATTTTTTCAAGCCCGTGTGCTGCAAAGGCTCCCAGTGCGACAAACAAAAAACCAAAAACACATCCCCACACCAACCACAATTTTGCCATCACTGATCTCCAAAAAGAGGCTCAAACTTCTGCCAACATTTATAATAATCTTTATCTAACAAATCAGAATTCATCGCTTGTTCGGTGGGTTGAAAAACTTGTGAGGTTTCAAACATAAACGCCATGGTCTGATCCACTTTCTCAGGTTTATCATCACCTTTAATGGCTTTACTAAAGGTTTCTGTATCCGGTCCATGAGCCGACATTCTGTTATGAAGGCTTGAGCCGCCGGGTAAAAAACCCTCCTCTTTGGCGTCGTATACGCCCTCAATTAACCCCATATACTCATTCATAAAATTGCGATGATAATAAGGGGGTCTAAAAGTATTCTCGCCCACAAGCCAACGGGGAGGAAAAATGACAAAGTCCACATTGGCAAGCCCTGGGGTGGAAGTGGGAGAGGTTAATACGGTGTAAATAGAAGGATCGGGATGATCATAAGAGACAGTTCCCATGGTATTAAAGTCTCGTAAGTCGTATTTGTAGGGAGAGTAGTTACCATGCCAGGCCACAACATCGAGAGGAGAGTGCCCCACTTCATACTGCCAAAAAGAGTGATGGAATTTCGAAACCACCTGATGGGTTTGTTTTTTATTTATGTAATGAGCCACAGGAAATTTAAAGTCACGTGGGTTGGCCAGTCCATTGGAGCCAATGGGTCCGAGGTTAGGAAGAGTGAGAGGGGCTCCCATATTTTCCCCCAAATACCCCATACATAGGCCTTTTTGTTTCGGATTGACTTGAAATTTAATTCCGCGCGGAACCACCACAATTTCTTGAGGACCGGCTTCAATCACTCCCAATTCGGTGACAACAGAGATCTCACCTTTTACAGGAATAAAAACCAACTCACCATCAGCATTATAGAAAACTCTCTCTCCCATGGATTTATTGAAAGCATAGTTGTGAACGGCGACTTTTGAATCGGCGGTGGTGACCATAGAAAAAACACCTTCGACAAAGTCTGTTTCACTTTTTGGCTCGTCCATAGGTTTCCAACGAAATCGCTCAGGACTTGCTGGCCGCTCATTTGCAAACTTTGAAGTCCAAGATTTTTGAACAAAGGGCGAATAGGGACCATGGAAGGTGGAAGGGTGAATACGGTAGAGCCAAGAGCGAAGATTCTCTGATCTTTGCATAGTAAAAGCACTGCCAGAGAGCTGCTCCGGTATGAGACCTTTTAAAGGCTTACGAGGTGAATTTTGCCCCTCAGGCAAACAACCCTCTATGGCCTCTGTTTCAAAAAAATTACCAAATCCTGTTTGATAGTGCATGGCGACCTCAATTTTAAAATTTTTGCTGGAGCCTGGTATCGGGAGCAAATATTAGGGGAAATAGGGGGTCTCGTCAAAGCATGGAGGGCCTGAGCCCCTTCTTTTTTAGGCGAGGATTGATTTAATACCCAATTCGGCCTAAGACAGCCTTCTATGAATTACCGCCAGTTACTTGCTCAAAATCCTCGCTCTATCGGCTTTGGCTTCCTCCACACCTTTTTTTCAGGCTATGGCCAGACCCACTTTATTTCTCTATATAGTCCCCTCATAATGTCCACATTTGCGCTTTCTAGCAGCGAATACGGCTCTGTTTACTCTGGGGTGACACTTATCAGTGGAATCCTTATTAGCTTTATTGGCCCTTACATTGATCGCCACGATGCCCGAAAAATGGGACTCCTGATTGGTGTTGGCCTGATCCTCGCTCAAACCCTTTTAGTGAGTTTACAAAGCCTTGTTGTGGTAGCCATTGGGATCTTGGGTCTGAGACTTTTCGGACAAGGTTTAAGCTCCTCTCTTTCCTCTATCGCTGTGGCTCGCTATTTTAACAACCAAAGGGGAAAAGCTTTGGCCTTAAGCCAATTGGGTTTTCCCGTTTTTGAAGGACTTATCACTCCCCTTGGTGCTTTTCTTCTTCCACTCCTTGGCCCCCAAATGTTTGGAGGCCTCATTGTTTTAAGTCTTCTTATTTTTCACATACCGATGAATTGGCGCATCACTGGAAAATTAAAAGACTTCAACCTGCCGGCACTGAATGAAGAAAGCTCAGACCCAAGGGATTTCAAAAATCAAGGTTGGACCCGAGGCCGAGTCTTTAAACACCCCACTGTTTATTTTTTAATTCCCCACGTATTGATGCCCCCTTTTGCTTTAACAGGGGTCTTTTTTCATCAAGCGGTTTTAGCTGAACAAAAAGGTTGGTCATTAAGCCTTATGGCCTCAGGCTTATTCTTTTTTGCCATTGGAAGGATTTGCAGCTCGTTTTTGACAGGCCCCTTAGTGGACAAACTGACCGCCGTTAAATTATTTACTTTTTACCAATTCCCTTTGTGTCTTGGTTTTTTAATTTTCTATCTCACCGACTCTGTTTGGGCCCCTGGTCTTTGTTTTTTACTTTTTGGTCTGGCTGTAGGAAGTGGTGGTCCAATCAAATCGGCCATTTGGGCGGAACTCTATGGAGTCAGGCACCTTGGCGCTATTAAAAGCTTGTTCGCAACTTTTATGATCTTTTCAACCGCCGCAAGCCCTGCCCTTTTTGGTTTTGCTATTGATCACTGGAATCGGCCGGACACCTTATTTTTTAGTCTGTTTTGCTTAAGTCTTCTTACAACACTTCTAGCCTTTATTGGGCTAAAGATTATGGCTGAGGTAACAGACTTTAACAAAAGTGATTTTTAAGTTCACTCACCACAAGACTGAAAATGACGATCTTCTATGCTTTGAAGCAAGGCCAGCAGTGCCTCATTGTTTTTACAAAGTTTTGTGGGAGCCCGTGGACATTCGTTGCCTCGTCCCAATGCCACCTTATGATTATCAATGGATAAGAAAAGCTCTGCATGAGGATAGGCTAAGTCCATAGTGCATACCACCTCATTACTGGCAGGCGTGATCGGGACGTCTTGACAAATTTCAGCCCCTTCAAGGAGTTGCCGCAAGTCTTTTGTCATTCCCTGGTCCAAACACAGTCCCATCCAATTGCCTGTCGGATCTCTTAAAACCTCACCGGAATCAAGATCGATATCAATCCCATCTTCTACAGCCTGATACAACCTTGTCGGGCGTAAGTTAACGGGCTTTGAAACATCCACCACTCCGGCTAATGTTTTTTCTTGAGTCTTTTCCGGTTGAAACTCACCTGTCTGGTGATTTTGGTTTTCTGCGCAATTTTGATAGGAAACAAAACTTATGATGGCAAGTGCGAGAAGAATAACGATTTTCACTTTTAATCCGTCCTTAGTTGTTAAGAGCGCCTAAATTGATCCATTGAGCCAAGGCCTGTAATTCCGCTTGAGTTAGGGGTGTGTCCCCACCACGAGGTTCAGATCCATTGGCGGTGTGAATGAAAACTCCACTGGCACCGGCATTTCCTGGGACCACGAGCCCTGTATTAATGGTGTTGACGTAACTGGTGTAATCGATGCTCGGCGCCTCTGCATCGCTTGCATGACAACTGACACATTTGGGTTCAAATACGTTTTCAAATAAAGAAGTATAAGTGGGTTGTACACCCTCACCCACTCCAATAAGACCACCGTTAGCGATCAATTCATCGGACCACGCTTTGATGGCCTCTTCGAGATCATCAGCTCTAGCTTGCGGAATGCCGCGACCATTATGACTGCCGTCGCGAATTTTCTCTACCATTTCCGAGGAGGCCGGATCTCTTAGGTTCACCAGACCAAAAGAGATGGTAACATCATGGGCAAAATTCATGTCACTGACAGAATGAAGGGGCTGCTGATTCACACCATGACAGTCTTTGCAGGAACCCTCTTCTTGAGTGAGTGGATAAAGAGTGCGTTCATAAGCCACCAGAGATTTGGCCATATCAACGTCATCACTGGTTGTGCCTTCACTGTCCTGAATCACTGTGTTCAGTTCTTCATGTCGGGCGGAGCAGTTTTGAAAAAGCAAAACCGCTAAAGCCACCCCAAACATCCAAATGAAGCCTTTCATGAACGCCCCCAAAACATAGAAAAACCGCTGGAAATATTATTTCGCGGAACAGCTTTAAGTATCTCACAATTCTGGGGAATTTACGAAATTCTAGACTCCTGGCTGGCTTAAAAAGAGATACTCTCGCCCGAGCCAATCTTATTTTGAAACAAAGTTAAAAAAAAAGCCCGCTTTGGAAAACAAGCGGGCTGTAAAGGTCTATAAAAATTGACAGGTTTTTTTATAAATTCGCTGTCTTTTTCGTAGGTTTAGGCTTTTCTTTTTGAATGTATCGATCCACCTGTCTTTCTAAAATATCAAGGGGGATTGAACCACTGGTCAAAATAGTTTCATGAAATTTGCGAATATCAAATTTTTGCCCCAAGGCTTTAATGGCTTTGCCACGCAGATCGAGGATTTTTAACATTCCTGTCATATAGGCTGTGGCCTGACCAGGCATCACGATATAACGATTGATTTGGCGGACGTTATCATCATGGTCACTGGGTAGATTTTCATCAAGGTACTTGATGGCCTCTTCTCTGGTCCACTTTTTCCAATGCAGCCCTGTGTCCACGACGAGTCGACAAGCCCTGGTGAGTTCCATTGAGAGTCGTCCAAAATCAGAATAAGGGTCTTTGTAGTATCCATACTCTTTTGGAAACCTTTCTGAATAAAGCCCCCAACCCTCTATATAGGCCGTGTAGTGGGAGGTTCTACGGAACAAAGGCTGTTTGTCCATTTCAAGGGCGATGGATAACTGCATATGATGCCCAGGGATACCTTCATGGTAAGCCAAAGCCTCGGCCTCCCAAGTGGGTACAGCTTTCATATTATAGAGGTTTACATAATAAGCCCCGGGCCTAGTTCCATCCAAATCGGGTGACTGATAGAAAGCCAAGCCCGCGCTTTTTTCGCGATAAGGCTCCACCGGTCGCACTTCGATAGGGGCTTCCGGCTTGGTGATAAAAAATCGATCCAAATCCTTTCTCATATTGTCGATGAGGCTCTTAGCCTTTTTCAAATACTTCTGCTTACCGGATTTGTTATTGCTATAAAAAAACTTGGGACTTGTTTTCATATATTGAAAAAAGGCTTTCAGATCTCCTTTAAAGCCCACCTGTTTTCGAATAGCATTCATTTCTTTATGAATGCGCTTCACATTTTCCAAACCATTCTCATGGATTTCTTTGGGAGAAAGATCGGTTGTCGTCATTTGCCTGAGGCGAACTTTATAAAACTTCTCGCCTTTAGGAAACTTCCAAACACCGTGATCTTTAGTCGCTCGCTTTTCTTGCTTCTTTAAAAAAGCGATCAATTGCTCATAACCGGGCTTAACCGAGTTAAGTAGAGCTTTTCGACCTTTCTCCTCATACTCTTTGTTCTTCTCTTTAGAGAGCTTTAGAGATTTTAACTTCTTTTTAAAATCATCATAGAGAGGTGAGTCCTCTTTGGAGTTATCAAAGGGTTTTCCTGAAATAATATTTTTAGAATCCGAGAGAACAAGAGGAAAGACAAACTTCGGCGGAATCACACCAATGTTTTCTGAGCGCATCAGTTGGTTCACCACTTCAGCCAAAGTCGTTCGAAATTGATTCAAGCGTGCTATGTAGTTTTGAAGATCTTTTTCTTTCTTCACCTTATGGAGATTCATCATTAGGTCCGCCAATTCCGTTTGAGTTCCAAACATTTGATTGACGATGTAGATATGATCATTCCACTGGATCTCTTCGATTTCGGTTTCTAAGTGCGCTTTAAAAACATCATAATTGAGCTGATCATCAGAATTGAGCTCAGAGCGATCAAAGGTATTTAAAATTTTTAAATGCTTTTTGAGCATTTGCTGAGTTTCCTCTTCATAGGCTTTGGAGCGATTGGAAAGCTGATCTTGCTTGCGATCAATACCGTACCAAGTCAGATACTCAGGATAACGATCGAGGTATTTGTTATAGCTCCAGTCATAAAAAGAATTGAGTTTTTCAAGCTCCGTGTCTCCTTTTAAGGGAGGGCGACTCGGGGCACAAGCGGCGACGAGAAAAGCTAAACTTAACAAAATAGAAAAAAACGAATGGGTCATTAAAAGCTCCTTAAGATCCACCCATATTGAAGGACATAGGGCATTTCCGCATTGCTCAACTCGTCAAAACCCTGAGCTGATTCTTGCTTTGGAGCGGTGTTTCTGGCACTCTTTTTTATCGAGGTGGGAAATGATCGAGATGAAAACCCAAGAGGACCTGCGTAATTCCATTCAAGCCATTGTGGTGAAAGATTATGGCGACTTTAAACGTAAAGTCGTTACCTACTTAAATCGCTACTCAGAAAACAATCAACTCTCAGAAGAACAAGAAAAGCATATGTTTTTTATGAAGTGGTACATCCAATACCACCCCACCCATGAACTCAACGAAACAAAACTATGGACGCTCAACCAGATTGAAAAACTATAAACCCTCAATATTAGCCTACTTTTTAATCCTCCCTCTCTTCCCCCAAAGTCTTTGGAAGCCCATCACCTTTGATGGTGTTCCCAAAAATCAAGTCTACTATTCAAAAGAAAAAGTAAAAATCAAGGTACAGAACTCGGCCTCCCCTCTAATTTACCCCTTTGATAAGCCTAAAAAAGTAGCAGGCCTAAGCGTTGAAGCTGAACTCATCGGGACACTTCCCCGCCTCCCCCAGGGCAAAGCTCAGGGGCTTAAAGAAACAGATGACTATGTTCTAAGGATTGGCCTCATTTTAAAAGGCGATTCAAAACTGAACTGGATGCAAAGACAAATGGCGCCTAGCTGGCTTGTTGAAATGGAAAAGCTTGTACCTGCACCTTACGGGATCAAACATGTGGAGTTTTTCACCACCTGTCTTAACTCGATTAAAAAAGGAAAACGCCAGGCTCACTATATGAATGAAAAGTTACAGGAGACTTGCGTTACGCCTTTAACCAAACCTGGAAAATTTAAAATTGAAAAAGATTTTTCTGAAAGCTTCGAAGTGCTTGGATTGTGGGTCGCATCCGACGCCGACCAATTAAAAAATCAGTTTGAAGTTCATATTCATAAAATTGAATTAAATTAAAAACTAGTTACAAGTGAAAAGCATTTTATAAGCTTTATAAGAACCCTGTGGTCCTCCGACTCGGTCCATTCGCACACTGCGTACCACAGAATATCCGCGCCGGCAGTGATTTCTCGCTTTTAGGTGACACTGCTGCAACCAGTACTTGCAGTCAACTTGATGCTGTTGCCGGGGGGCCTCATGGCTGGCACAAGAAGCAAAAAAGAATAAAGTAGTGAGGCATAAGCTTTTTAGCATAACCCTATCATCACCTAGGAAGCTTTTAAGCGCAATCCTCACTGAAGGGAGATCCTTTTTAATTCCGACGAAAGACTTGCAAAAAAAAGCCTTTCACTAGGAAATGTGAAAGGCCTTCTTGAATTTTAGTTTGTTAATTCGATTACAATTCTAATTTAATTGAAACTTCCGCATCAACAAGCTGGCAGGCTTCGTCTGGTGCTACATCTGTACCGGCAATAGGACCCGCGTTAAAAGTTAAACGAACCAAACGTGAAGAGGACCCAAGGCCTTCATCGTCTCCAAAAGTAAGAGTGGAAATGAGATTACCGTTACCGTTCTCATAGGCTTTTGAACCATACCAGGGGCTTTTGCCTTGAGAGACGTTCTTACGTGTTTGCTTCACTACGACTTCAAAGTCGGTAGCCGAGGGGCCATACTGCCTGGGTGCATCCATCATCCAAGCCACAGCAACGTTTGCACACTGAGCCACTATTGAAGAATAAGAATCGGGCTCATTTTGACTTGTGGGTTGCGGAGAAGGCGACACACAGCTCGGTCCACCCGTTAAAGCTTTGCCATCACAATTATTACCCTCAAAAGCATTTTGACCAAAGGCCAGTGAAGACGCCAATAGAAGGGAGAGTATTAATCCAGTTTTCATTCGTATATCCTTTTCTTTGTTTTGTTTTGCTTGCCTAGTTATATCAATAACTTAGAGAAAATCCCGTGATTTCCCACAGGCCTGAAATATTTCCTTAAATGTGAGACTAAAAAATAGACAAAAAGAGCAATTACAATAAAGTGAAAGGCTCTCTTTAAAAGAAATTCAGTATTTACAATAATAGCTGTGTCCTCGCAGACTCTGCCTTAGTTCTACTTGAAAGAACCATTCCCATAGACAGCCCCCTTAGGAGGAGCCATGAAGACACTTTTATTTTTCTCGGTTTTATTTTACCTACCCGTTCTCATTGCTTTTGAGCCCTGTGCTGATATTTCTGCTGAGCCCACTGATGCTCCAAAGCTCTACGAGATTGTTCCCGTAAAGAGGGGTGCGAAACTCTCTGCCGTAAAAAGCTCAACTCTGATTGACCCTCGACAAATTTTTGAAGCCGTCAATGAGAATCACCGCTTTACCACTTATCGCTGTTGGGATAAAAATCACAACACCACAGGTTTTGATCCTCAGCTTATAACAGAAATCGTAGCCCACTCAGGTCAATACAAATACATTCGCTTTCACTCTATCCCTTGGGAAGAGCCCACAGGAGAGCCGATTAGTTTTTTTAGTCATCTCGATCAAGCACTCCTTAAAGCCTCAAATCTTCAAATTGATTCCAACGGGAACATTGCCGGAGGTTCTGTAGCCCAGGCCGGTATGTCTATTACCGAGGAGAGATTGAAGTGGGGCACGATGGTGGGACCGATTTACCGTGCAGGTAAGGTTTTAATTGGGCGACTAGCTAATGACCCCAATCTCCTTGAGTCTTTGTCACTTGCGGCTCCGGATCTAAACCTGACAAGCTCTAAAGTTTTAAAAGACCTTATGAGCCTACCCACTCCAGGAGAAGATCCCTATGAGGCGCTAAGAGGATTGACTCTTGTCACCGAAGGTCACGGCACCATTCGTGGTGATTATTTTATTGAAATGGAAAAACGCCATCCCGGCACGGTTGCGATTTTGACTCACTCCCCAGAACTAAAAACTCTTGATGGAGAATGGGACGAAAAGAAACTTAATGTCGTGCTCACTAGTAACGAGATCATCAATGAATTAGTGAACAGTAAACTCCTTACGGGCCAAAAAGTTTTAGGCCTTGATATTGACCTCACTATGGTCGATTCCGGCTCTATCCATTCTCTTAAAGAGGAAGGAAAAATTGATGGTGAGTTTATCGATGTTGTCACTAGGAATTTAAGTCTTGTCGACAAGGAACTCTCTTTTGTTTTTGGTCTAGGCGATGGCATTGTGGTCTCTAAAGCCAACGACGAAATGAAAATGTTTATGGAGAAAAACTTAAGTGCTATTATTTGTAGTGGGCGTCTTGAGGAGTTAGTGACAAGATGGTTTAAAGACTCTAATTCTGCGGACCTTAGCTGGGCTGATTGTCAGTAGCAAATTACGTTTGCTCACCAAAATACTTTAGAAGTCGTTTTTCCAGTCTTTTTGCCTCTGGCGTTTTCTCTCCCCGGTTTGCTTTTTTTCTTTGATACGCTTGTTGTGAGCGGAGCGGGGAACTTTTGTTTTCTTGCGTTTTTTGGGTTTGCTCAGTGCTTTCTCAAGAGCTTTAAACATTTTACGAACGCAATGGTCTTGGTTTTGCGGTCTTGTGCGATAGCGGTCACTATAGAAAAGAACATTTTTTTCTTTGTTAATCCTGCGTTCTAATTTTTTAAAAAGAAGACTTTTTTGCTCGTCATTAAAAACTCGGGTCTGAAAAAGAGGCCATATCAATTCCACTCGGGACTCTGTTTTATTGACCTTTTGGCCACCAGGCCCGCCACTTCTTGAATACTGGAAGTCAAACTCTGTTTTGAGTTGCTGTTTTTGTTTTTCCGACAAAATGTACTGAATCATACTTTGCGCCTCATCTTTAAGGGTCTTTTTGACACTAAATAATTTCCGCAAAGACAGAAAAAGACAAGAAGAACCCCACAGATTTGTAAATAGCTAAGCTTTTCGTTAAAAATCAACCAACCCAATAAAACTCCCCAAAAAAGACCGGCGTAGTTAAAAACCATCACTTTTGCTGCAGCCTCCAGCTGATAAGCAAGTGTCATGCAGTATTGGGCCACCTGTGTGAGGCTACCAATACCTAGCAAAATCAGCCAATCATAGCCCTGAGGCGTTTCCCATTGATAAGCCATTATAGGACTTACCATTGGAATCGTTATCAGCGGAAAATAGAGTATCACCACAAGCGGATCTTCAGTCGTGCGTAAATGTCGAACACAAGTATAAGCCATGGCTGCAAATAAAGCGGCACCAATTCCAAGCAGCATCCATATCCATGGAACCGGTTGTACCTCACCCCGTACCATGACCACCCCTAGAAAGGAAAAAACCAAAAACACCCATTGTGATAAATTGGCTTTTTCTTTTAAATAAAAGTGGGCAATGATCACAGTAAATATCGGTGACAAATTAATGAGGGTCATACCCACTGCTAAGGGCACCTTCTGTAAGCAGGTAAATAGCGACAACAGGGCTATGGTGCCCAAAAATCCTCTTAAAAAAAGGACTTTTATATTGTTTCCCCAGAAGGAAGCTCCCTTTTTCCAAATAAAAAAAGAGCAAATTACAGCCGATATGCCAGCTCGGAAGACGACGATCTGCGAGGCTGGCAGGTGTTCCAACCATTTCACCCCCACATTTATCACCGAATACAAACTTGTCGCCGCTATCAACAACCATACCGCACGCTGCATAGGACGATAAAACCACAGACTCTCTAATAAATGCACCTTGTTAAGGCGTCTAACAAGGTGCATTTATTTTCACTTTCCTTTAAAAATGAGAGTTCACTGAAGTAGAAGATTCGCATTATTCAAAGCTAGGAGAGGACCAATGGGTAAAGAAGTCACGATCGAACTCTATGGGGATGTTTTCAACTTTGAGATCGAAGACGATGAGTCGATCTTGGATGGAGCCCTGAGAAACGATATCGATGCCCCTTACGCCTGTATGTCTGGAACCTGCAACTCTTGCCAGGCTTCTGTTGTTGAAGGTGAGGTTAAAATGGAAGACGCTGAGGCTCTTACTGACGATGAGATTGAGTCCGGTGAAATCCTCACCTGCTGCTCTTTTCCTACCACCGATAAAATTAAGGTGAAATACCCCGATTGATAATTTTAGCAAGCAAAATAAAAAAAGCCGGTTTCAATAGCCGGCTTTTTTTTATTTTAAATATTTGAAAGGGCTTTATTAGCTATCTTTCTTACCACCTTTTTTCTCGCTGGCTTCATCGACGATTTTCAAAAGTTCCACTTCAAATTTCAAAGCCGCTCCACCAGGAATTTTTGGTGGTGCACCACGATCGCCATAAGCGATTTCTGAAGGACAGTAGAACTCAGCCTTAGCTCCAGGCTTCATCTTAGAAACCCCTTCCTGCCAACACTTAATCACTCTATCCAAACGGAAAGTGGCAGGCTTGCCTCTTTCTTTCGTAGAGTCAAACACGGTTCCGTCACGAAGAGTCCCATGATAGTTCACTTCCACACGGTCTGAAGGCTCTGGGCTCTCCCCTTTTCCTTCTTCTTTCATAACGATAATAAGGCCTGAATCTGTTTTCTCAGCCCCTTCCATGCCCTCAGCTTTCTCAAGAAATTTCTTGGCTTCTTCTTTTTCTTTATCAGCAAAGGCTTTTTGTCGGGTTTTAATAAGCTGCCCTACTTTTGGAATGTACTCACGAGGGTCCACTTTACCTTCTTCGCCTTTGGCTCCATCGGTGATTCCCATTTTTAAAATCGCTAACTCTTTGTCGGAGAGCTGCAGGGTCTTCATTTTTGAGCCAACATCCATTCCGATGGCATAGACTGTTTTATCATCGTCTGTTTTTAGACTGGGGTTAGACCCACCGCCGGACTTCATTTTGTCACAGGCAGAAAGCGCTAAGAGTCCCGAAGCTGCAATTAACACGATTATGTATTTCATAGGTTGTTCTCCTTTTAACGATAGTCTGATGATGACCCCAAACTTTTCTATTTTCACTCGCTGACGCATCGCAAACTCTTGATTTCACCAGCGTTTATTCGATCAAAAAGGCCAAGCCACTAAAGATTGCATATTTATTGATCACTTTAAAAAACGGAAACAGGGCTCCCCTCTTTAATGGCCCTCCTCTGAGTGGTTCAATCCTTTGACTAGAATGTCGACATTGAAATCATTATCTATACAAGCTCAAAAATTTCTCTGCTTTAATTCAGTCAAACCAACATGGGAGGAACTTATGAAATACTGGATTGTTTTTTTTATTTTAATCCTAGGGGCCTGCGCCCACCACAAAGATGTGCGTCCGGGAACAGAGGGTGTGCACTGGGTGAGTGTCAAAGGAGACGATCCAGACGCAGCGGCAGAAAATGCCCTTTCTCAAGCCAGACATTTTTGTGAAGAACAGGATTTGCGCATGGGTGTGGTTGAGGAGAAAAATGAGTACAAAGGCGATATGGATGAGAAGGAATACAACCAAGCCAAACGCACCTCCAAAGCGATCCAATCAGCCGGCGTTTTGCTCGGTGGAGAGGCTGGACGCATGGCCCGCCAAGGAGGACATGTCGCCTCCCAAAGTATCGGCCAAGGTTATCGCTACTCGATGAAGTTTAAATGCCTTTAAAACAAGTATTCGGCCTTTAAAAGAAACAGTTGGTAATCAAAGGATTCCAGCTCTCTTGTTTGGCCCGAGTTCACCGCCCTTTGCAATTGACGATCTTGGCTGCGAGGGCTTTGCTCCACACTGTATTCAATATTAGTTAGATATCGGTACTCAAAACTCACCTGCACCTGATCTAAAACTTCTGCACCGATCGAAGCATAAACACCTTGGTCCCAACCTTGGGAAGCGTTTTCATCGGCGTTGTACTGCCTTCTTGAATGATTGATGACATAACCCAACTGCCCTGAAGACCACTGCGGTAAAAAAGAAAACAGTTTAAACACATCGTAACCAAGGCTCGCTGAGAACATATAGTGATCAATGTCCTCTTGATCAGTACGAGTGAGGCGATTGATATCAGACTGCTGGAAAGTGTAAAGAAACCCACCGGATAAAATGAGATCACGCCACAGGTAGGCTCCTAGTTGCAATCCGCCAACACCACTTAGAACATCCAAATTGCTCACTTGCGGATAATTAAAGCCTCCGCCTAAAACTCCTATGGTGTAGCTTCGGTCTTGGTATTGCTGTGGAGCTTTATAGCTAGTTTTCGTTTGGTAAATGGGCTCACTTGTATTCTCAAATTCAGAATGCATTTCTTCAACAGCGCTAGGAGCACCAGATCCACCGGGCTGAGAATTTTCCACTTGTGTTTTATACCACTGCTCTTTACTCACACTCGTCATATCCGCATTCGCCTGAGAGAGGACGAATGAGAATGTAAAAAATAAAAGAAGAGAAGCTCTCTTTTTTTTGTTATTACTAGTTTTTATGAGTTTCACTGGGAACTCTCCTTTGAGTAAAATAACAGGCTCTATTATATAAAACTTCCAATCTTTTAAGGGGTTTACCGATTTAATTTGGAAAATCTACTCACCAAGGCAGTTTTTTCAATCCGAGCAAATGTGTATAAATCTTTAAATTTACTAGGGAATGTATAATTTTCTTGCTGTTTATTTTCTGTACACCTTTGGCCTCCTTTCCCCTACAACCCCCTCATTCGTTCAACTAAAAAAGGAAAGGAACAATTATGAAAAAAATAATCAATGTCATGAGTATTTTTGCTCTTTTGTCGACCTCTTTTTGTGGCCAGCAAAACCAAGTGGCTGAAGGTGCTGTTGATTCTGAAACTGTGGTTGTGAATCGTGTGCAAGAGCTACAAGGAGAAAACGGAGAGACTCAATATTATGGTGAAGTGGGAATTGTCCACGGTGCCACCTCTCAGCAAGAGCTTAACCAAATGGTTGAAAACGATCAGGTTGAGTTTATGAGTGAAGAAGAACTTGAGGCCAGCGGAATCACTTTAGTTGAAGACGCGACCGAGACTTCTAACATGCAGGAAGTTGTTTTTTGGCCTTTCGCTTTAGCTTTTGGCTTGATCGTAGGACTAGCGGCCGGCGAAGCCAGCGCTGATTACAACCACAAGGTTTATCACCGCAATCGTCGTGTACACCGCAGAGGTCACCACACCTACAACTCTCACTCTACTTACTACCCTAGAAACCATCGTCGTCATCGCAGCAAAGTTAAGTACCACTCCACTTACTGGTACTAAGAGTTTCTTAAAAATAATAATCAAAGTATTATGTTTCATAAAGCCGAGAGAAAAATCTTTCGGCTTTTTTTTATTTACTAGGTGAGTTTTTCTTTTTTGAGGACCAGGCTATTGAAGCATGGGAAACCGAGGACTCCGACCGAGGTTCATAGGTCCTTCGGCTTCGCCTCAGGAGGACATTTCATTTTCTAAAGTTTGCCGCTTAGAAGAGGACATTTAATTTTGTAAAGTTTGCCGCCTAGAAGGGGACATTTAACCTTCTAAATTTTGACACCTATAGGGGGACATTTAACCTTCTAAATTTTGACACCTAGAAAAAGAAAGAGAATTTCGGGTGTTCATTGTTTGGACAGTCATTATAAATACTTTTCATCATCTCCCTCATTTTGAAATCTTACCTCAAACCTATGGTAATTTGAGGCAATGAACGAAAATCAATCTCAGGCTCAAGCCCCTAACAGTAGGCACTTCAATAAGCTTCTCTTTGTTTTGATTTTGCAGTTTTCTGTTCTCCCCGCTCACAGCTCTCCTATTTGTAGCGAAGTTTTCAAGGTGTTTCCACTAGTCGATCATATTCGTACTTTTAGAGAACAACAGATTATGGAAACCCCCGAGGTTTTTCGCTTTCGCTCGAGCGCTAACAATCGCTCGCGTATCACTGTGAAGGTGGATACACGTCTTGGTAAAAGTGCCTCAACGGTGTATCTCACCAGCGATGGTCGCCATGTAGTGAAGCAGTATGAGGCCAAACGACGCATTTTTTTATATGAAATCCTTGTGACCGAATTTCTTATCGAACAAGGCCTTGATGTGCCTGCTGTGGTGGACTATTCCAGCAATGCTTTTGAACCCAACGGAGAACCTGTTTATGTCATCAAGGAGTACCGCCCGGGTCTTGACTGGGGCGAAAGAGAGCAGGTGGGTGTCCCTACTGATAGCGAGTTCCAACGTAAGCGAAAAGAGTTCAAGGAAGCTATGAAAGGTTTTGTGCGATGGCTTGCTGAGAATGAACAAGGAATTTACTACCTTACAAAAACAGCGGCTCTCCATCACCTCAATGAGTCTGGGGATTTTCATGCCGGCAATTGGGTCTATGGGCCTGAGGGCTGGATTCTTATAGATCCCTAACTGTTATTTAAAGACCTTGATCAGGTAAATTAAACTTGGAAATATAAGCCCACTACCAATTACGAGAGCCATTACTAGCTGCCATAAAGTGGGCTCCGGAGCTGCCGCTTGATAAAAAGACATCGCTCCCTCTTTGGTAAGGATCAGATGAGGCCAAGTAATACTAAACCAACCAAAAAGAATGAGGGAAACCTGAGCCGCAGCGATTACTCTTAGGAGCCAAGCCGAATCTTTTTTAATCCGTATCCATAAACCAATAAATAGGAGAGTGGCTAATACCAAACAAAACATTGCAAAACCACTGGATAGAAATTCCTGGATAAGACTTCTTTTTTCTAAAAAGGAACTTAAAAATAACAGGCCACCAATGACAATGAGACTAATATTTAACCTTTTTGCCACTCTTATAAAATAAGCCTTTAGTTCCTCATCTTTGGTTTCTCCAATCATGTAAACACTTGCTAGAAAACTAAAGATCGCTAAAGTAAAAAGACCCATAACAAAAGGAAACACACCCAGCCATGGCTCAAGAAATATTTCAAAAGCATCCTTTCCATTTTTAGTGAGAAGACCTCGGGTTAAGCTAGCGGCAATAATACCCAGCCACAGGCTCGTCCAAACGCTTGAAAGAGAAAAAAAGAAACTATAAATTTTTTGGCTAGTCTCGTCTTTTATGGCGTCGTAATGACGAAAAGTAAAAGCGCAACCTCGAAACACAATCCCCACCAACAAAGCGACCAGTGGGAAGTGCAACGAGACCACAATCACACCAAAGGCCTTAGGAAATCCCATAAAAAGTATAACCACAAGAATAATCAACCACATATGATTGGCTTCCCACACAGGACCCATGGCACGATTGATCACCTCGCGCTGTTTTGCTTTCAAGTGCTTGGGAACAAAACACTCCATAAAACCGGCACCAAAATCGGCACCTCCTAAAATCACATAGAGGACTACTGAGGCTCCGATAAAAAGAATTAGAATATTAACGAGAGTCTCAACCATAGTGCTGCACCAATCGCTTTAAAAGCCAGGCTGTCATCGCACCTAAAAATAAATACAGGAAAAGAAAAATATAAAAATGATAACTCATTCCAGGAATGTTTGTGAGGGCTTCACTGGTTCTCATAAACCCGTAAATGATCCAGGGTTGCCGACCAACCTCGGTGGTCACCCATCCGGCTTCAATCGCTACAAAGCCCATGGGACTTAAAAGCACGCAAGCTTTTAAAAACCAGGGGGGAAAGCTTTTTTTATAGAGAAAGAAAAAATAAAGAACCGCAACAAGAGCCAGAAAACTTCCTATAGCCACCATCAACTGAAACGACAAATGAACAATCAACAAAGGAGGCCAGTCTTTTTTTGGAAACTCTTTTAACCCCTTCACTTCAGCATCAAAATCGTTAAAGGCTAAAAAACTGAGAAGACCCGGAATGGCGATAGCGCCCACCATTTCTTCTTTCTCGGGATCGGGAATTCCTCCAAGATAAAGGGGGGCTTGAGAAGAGGTGTGAAAATGCCCCTCCATTGCCGCAAGCTTTACAGGCTGCAATTCGGCCACCCTTTGAGCACTAAAATGACCGACAAGAGGTTGCAGCAATGAGCAGACAGCCGCCAGTGTCATGGCGATGACAAAGGCTTTTTGATGAATTTCCTTACTTTTCTTTTTTAAGAGCAAGTAGGCATGAATCCCAGCAACAGCTAGGCCCACAGCCTGCAGGGCTGCCACTTGCATATGAAGGCTTTGGTGCAGCCAGGCGGGGTTAAACATGGCCTCAAAGGGATCCACATGGACAATCTCACCACCCTCAATTTGAAAGCCTTGTGGACTATTCATCCATGCATTAGCGGCCACCACAAAGATCCCTGAGGCAAATCCAGAGATCCCGACCATCACTCCCGTGAACCAATGCACCCAAGGGTTCATGCGGTTCCACCCATAGAGGAAAAGCCCCAAAGCCACAGCCTCCAAAAAAAAGGCCGTTCCCTCCCAAGAAAAGGGCATCCCGATGATGGGTCCTGCCCATTTCATAAAATCTGGCCATAATAGCCCCAGCTCAAAACTAAGGACCGTCCCCGAAACAGCCCCCACGGCAAATAAGATTGCCACACCCTTCATCCACATTTTGGTGAGATTCAAGTAGTTTTCATCTTTGGTTTTTAAGTATTTGTAATGGGCAATGGACATTAGAAAGGGCATTGTCATGCCAATAGCAGCAAAAATGATATGAAAGCCTAATGAAAAGGCCATAGAGAGTCTGGCTGCTAGTAAATCACTCATCGCAGGAGCATAATGACTTTTTTAGAAAGATCTGAGAAGATAAAAAGCAATGTGTTAACGTCCTTTCCACTGTTTTATTGCCTTAGCAATAAAATGGGCCATATATTTGGGGAAAAGATGAGGGGGAGAGAGTTTTGACCAAGGATTACCGGTATTTAAAAAAACACCTGCCAGATGACATTTTCAAGCCCAACCGGCTTTTTTTACTACCTCTGATCGGTACGGCTCTCGCAGGCTGGGCCTGTGTGGGAGTGATTGGACTCACTGAGCTTCCCTGGTACCTGAATCTTTGCCTTTCTTTACTTATCGGCTACTGCTGGTCGGTGGGAGGTCTGTTTGGCCATGAGCTCCTACATGGGGCCATTGTTCGTAGCAAAAAATGGCAAAACATCATCGGATTTTTCTGTTTTCTCCCCTATTTAATTTCTCCCACTTTTTGGCGCTACTGGCACAATAAGCTTCATCATAGCTACACCCAGAAAATTATTATGGACCCGGATGCCTTCCCCACTCTGAAGATTTATAGACAAAGTAAATTCATACAATGGATGTTCCCCTTCACACCCGGTTCTGGAAAAAAGCGCAGCTTCTTTTATTTATTCTTCTGGTTTTCTTTCAATGCCCAGATCGCTCAACATTATTTTCGTTACCGCAATAAGATTTTTAATAAGCTCAACCACAAACGTGTGAATGTTGAAATGGTTCTAGCCCTTCTGATCCACGCCTCGGTTCTTGTATGGCTTGGCCCCAGTCAGTGGTTCTGGGCCGTGATCATTCCTTTTGTGGTTATGAACTATATCCCTTTTTCCTACATCTCGACCAACCACAACCTAAGTCCTCTCACTAAACGCAATGATCCTTTAAGCAACTCACTCACTGTCACCAATCATCCTGTTTTGGAAGCCCTTCATATTAATTTTGGTTACCATGTGGAACACCACCTTTTTCCCACCATCTCTGGAGCTCATCTAAAAAAGGTTCACTATCTTCTCAAAAATGAGTTTCCCAGCAAGTATCAGTTCATGCCCAAGTGGCGCGCGATCAGGGCTCTGTATCAAACCTCTCGTATATATAAAAACTCGATGACGCTGGTGAATCCCTATTCAGGGAAAACTTTTGGCACTTTGGTTGAGGCCGAAGGAGTCAAAACAGAAGCTCCTCGAGACTATAAGAGCCCCAAAACGGAATTTAATAACAGTCGGGACGTCGAAATCTAATTACTTAAAATTGACTTCTTTTAGGTTTCTAAGAGCCGACTTAATGGTTTTGTTCTCTTTGGCAAAACAAAAGCGGATGAGCTTTTCGCCTTCATTTGATTTTAGGTAAAAAGGGGACATGGGGATGGTAGCCACCTGATTTTCTAAAATCAGTTTTTCACAGAACTCCCAATCTTTTATCCCAGGGGTTGAAACCACGCTGAAATAAGTGCCCTCAGGCTTAATCACAGAGGCATTGCAATCTTTCAGCCCGGAAACTAAAAGCTCCCTTTTTTGCGAGTAACTTTTTCTGAAGTCTTGCAAGTACTCTGGCCACTTTTCAAAACTTCTGGCTAGGGCCACCTGGAAAGGATGGGAGACACTAAAGCAAATGTACTGATGCACTTTGTGAATGGTCTCTATTAAATGAGCCGGCCCACAGGCCCAACCCACCTTCCAACCTGTGAGACTTAAAGTTTTACCCACCGATGAGGTGGTCACAGTTCGCTGCTTCAATGACTCAAAAGCTGCGGTGGGAATAAATTCCTTATCAAAACTTAAATGCTCATAAACCTCATCACTTAAAATGTAAAAATCATACTTCTCAGCCAATTGAGCAATTTCATTGATCTCCTCTTTGTCAAAAACTCGTCCCGTCGGATTATGGGGATTATTAAAAATAAGAAGTTTGGTTTTTTCACTCACCTGAGAGGCCAGCTCTTTAACGTCAATTCTGAAATCGGGAAGATGAAGGGTGACCGGTTTAAGCACCCCGCGGGCCATTTGCACCGAGGAGGCGTAAGAATCAAAAAGAGGTTCAAAGGCTATGACTTCATCGCCTGGCTCCACAAGGGCCTGTACCGTGGCGTAAATAGCCTCTGTGGCACCATTGGTGATAAGCACCTCGTTCTCAGGATTATAGGTTAGATTATAAAGTTTTTGATAAAGAGAGGATATTTGCTCCCTCAAAGAATAAACACCAAAGGAGGGAGCGTACTGGTTCTTCCCTTCCCCGAGAACTTTCCTGGTTTCCTCCAAAATCCACTCGGGAGCATCAAAGTCAGGAAAGCCTTGCGCTAAGTTGATGGCGCCATGCTTATTGGAAAGTTGTGTGATCGTCGAAAAAACGGATTGCTTAAGATTCTTTGCGGCGGGGTTGTGACTTTTCATTGGGAAAGTATAGCATGACCGACTTTAGATGATAGACACAAGGCTCCCATAAGATCCTCAAACAAAATAGGAGACCTCACTTGGCCTCCTACTCTTTGAAATTCATACATTATTTCTTTTTACTTTTTTGAGCTTGGCTACTCACCGCGCGAACGACTTTTTTCACTTCGTCCTCAGTCATAAAACTTCCCTGCAGCCTTTCAATGGCTTTACCTTGCGCCATATAGAGCATATCTCCGTTACCAAGAAGTTTCTCAGCTCCAGGCTGGTCAAGAATAGTGCGAGAATCAATTCCAGAGGAAACCTTAAAGGAAACCCTTGTTGGGAAGTTGGTTTTGATAAGTCCTGTCACGATGTCACTCGATGGTCTTTGGGTCGCCATGACCATATGGATTCCAGCGGCTCGGGCTTTTTGAGCGATACGAGTAATTGGTCTTTCCACTTCTTGTCTTTGGGTGAGCATAAGGTCAGCCAACTCATCGATAACAATCACGATGTAGGGCATCTCTTCAAACTTCCAATCAATTTTTTTATTCAGACGTCCCTCAACCGATCGTTTAGAACCTTTCTTTACAGCTTGGTTAAAGCTCACAATATTTTTTGACTGCATGTCGGCAAATATTTGATAACGCTTATCCATTTCTTTTTCCGCCCACAATAGAAGATTTTTTGCTTCCTCAACATCGGTGATCACTGGCTTAAGTAAATGAGGGATGCCGTTATAAGGACTTAGCTCAATCATCTTTGGATCGATCATAAGAAAGCGAAGCTCCTTGGGCGATTTATGAAAAATCAAACCTGAGATCAAAGAATTCATAAAAACCGATTTCCCTGAACCAGTGGTTCCTGAAACAAGAAGATGAGGCATTTTTGTTAAATCATTGACGTGAGCATTGTTATAAACATCCACTCCAAGAGGAATCGGTAGTTCAAGACTGCGTTTTTTCATGCATGTTGTAATAAGCTCGGAAAATCTCAGCATGGCCACTTCTTTATTGGGAACCTCAATTCCCACTGTGGTTTTTCCAGGTATGGGTGTGAGGATACGAATGGCTTTAGCTCCCAGAACCAGGGCGAGATCATCGCTTAAACTCTGAATTTTAGAAAGCTTCATTCCGGCAGCCGGCTGAAATTCAAACATGGTCAAAGTCACCCCTTGATGGGCGCCAATAATTTTTCCTTTGATGCCAAAACTTTCAAGACGCTCTTTCAAAACCTCACAAACTTCGTTGATTTCTTTTTCTGTTTTTGTAGTTTTCTTCTCTGGCTTTTCAAGAAGACAGGTGTCTACTTTCTTATAGCGTTTGGTCCAAGTTTCGATTTCCACTTCATCTTCTTGTTGGCTGGTATCCAGATTTTCTACAGAGGCTTTCTCCTCTTTTTCTTCATCAACCTTTTCCTCAGCTGTTTTTTTCTTTCTTGATTTTGTTTTTTTAGCCTCGGTTTCCGCTATTTTTGAATTGTCCGTTTTTGTTTCCTTTGGCTTCGTCGTCTCAACAGCAACGGGTTGCTCTACTGGTGGTTGAGCCTGGTCTTGGATCGAAACTTCTTCTTCACTACTTAAATTTCCAGCATTGGGTTGAACGTTCTCTGGCGTGTGAAAATGATCTGTGGTTAGGCGTCCACCATAATAAGGACTGGTCGCCCAGTTTTTACGATGAAAGGACTGCACATCCATGTCACGTTTAAATGTAGACTGAGAGCTATTTTGTCCGGAGGAAGCGTATTGAGGTTTTTGATCAATAAAATCAATCACCCCTTCACCCCATGACTTCAAGGCTTGTGGTCCTTGCTCTCTGACATTTTTAAAGATCTCTTGGAAAATATCTTTCATCACATAAAAAGAGTGCACGATTTCCATAAAACCGGCCGAAATTCCAATGATTGAAGTGAGGCAAAATAAAATAACAAGAGCTCCGTAAAGACCAAAGCTTTGGTAAAGGATGCCTCCGATAACAGAGCCAAACCAACCGCCATAACCGTTTGCAAAAAGGTTTGATACATTCCAGGCGTTGTAAGCTTCAAGCACAGTTAAAAAACTTGAGATGAGGAGCATTACGGTAAAATAAAGCGCGAAACTTTTAAGGTACATTTTATAACCACGCACGAGATCACGCACGTAAAGAGCTGTTCCTAAAGTCATATGCCCCATATGAAGCACGAAGATCACAAAGAAAAAATAGGTGTAGCCAAAAGAGCTAAAACCTTTTTGGATCATGGCTGAACCTGTGCTTCCAGCGGCGTTAATGAAATTTTGAGGACTCAAGGAAAGATAGAACAATCCGCCCACAGCAATGGAGAGCGAGAAAGTTATAGTCAGCAGAAATATGATTTCCTGTAAGCGTGTTTCTAGTCGTGATATCTTCAGCATAGTTTCCTCTAAAAATTGATATTATACTCTTTTATAGAGGTGCAATCCCTACGCCAGCTCAGCATGCTTTAATTTCGATTTGAAAGTGCTCGTATCCCCCCTTTGACCTTCATTGACAAAAATTGACGCCAGTACGATCAGCTCTAATGCAATTAGCATCGTCTTCCGATAGAATATCTATGGTGTCGCGTAGGAAATTTCTAGAAAAATTAATAGGATCTTATGGGGTCACTAGCCTCTTTGCAAGCCCAGCAATGGCTCAATTTGTTCCTTTCTCATTTTGGAACAAGTCCAGCCGTGACTTTCGCGTGAAGGTGGGAACTTTCGACATGGGAACATCTCTAGCCGGGACCGACTTAAGTATTTCCGGAACTGGTTTTGAACCTAAAGCATTAATTTTTTATCAAAATGGACGTTCCAATAGTACCGACTCGTTCGGAGACGCGGACACAATGCTTGGAATGGGGTTTGCCACTTCATCGACCTCCCAATGTTGCATTTTCAACTACCTCGACGACAGAGATGATGACACTGCGACAGCGGCGGGACGATTCCTACGAGATGATGCTTGTGTTGGATCGGCTTTAGATCGTTCCACTATCGATGGTCTAATGTCACTTAAGTCAATGGACAGTGATGGATTCACCCTCACCGTTGATGATGCGTTTTCCTCTAACAAAAGATGTCATTATGTTGCCCTTGGAGGAGCCGCGCTCGAGGGGGTCTACCTGGATAGCTTTACCGAACCAAATTCTATCGGAAGTTTTGATGTCACAGGAGTGCCTTTTCAACCCGACACAGCCGTTTTTCTATCCCAGGGAAATAGCACTGCAAATACCAACGACACGAATGCCCTTTTTGTTTTTGGAGCGGCTAACGACACAAATCAGTTTCATACGGGATTTTTCTCGAATCACTCTACGGGTCATGTCTCGAGCTATTCCCGAGGAGGTGAATGCTGGTCCAATTTTTTCAACTCGACCGGAGTAGGAGATTTCTCCTCAAGAATATCTCTGACATCGTTTCTCTCTAATGGGATGCGTTTTAATTGTCATGAACGCACGGGCAATCGCTTGATATATTATTTAGCTCTCAAAGGACCTCAAACTCATATTGGAAACTTTCAAAGCCGAACCGACACTAATAATATTACAGTCACGGGTCATAGTGGAAAACCAAAGGGAGGTTTGTTTTTAAGCCATTGCGCCCCTGAGTCCTCACTCGCTACAACCGACCAAGGATCAAAAATCAGTATTGGTGCTGTGGACCAATTTCTTAATCAAACAGTAGTAACCTGCACCGACACCTATAATGACGACCCCAATATCATTGGGTCTTCGGTAGGCTACAATTCTATTTATAATCAGCTCGATTATACTGGTACGCTACAGGGTTCCATGAGAATCACAAGCCTCGATTCAGCAGGGTTTTCGGCCATTATGAGTGATCCAGACCCATCTGCCGTTGATATTTTCTATCTCGTCTTTGGATAGATCTTTTCTCCAAGTTTTTTTTACCTCTATTGATTTTTTTCGATACAACCTAGAGACCACTAAAATAACCAGTCCCAGATCCCCATTTGGTAATAAGATTGCCACTATTATCAGTCACTCCGAACTTTCTACCTATCGCAGTAATAATGTGAGCGTGGTGCATTCGATTTCCGATAAAACGTCCTGTGGAAATTTGCCCTCCTAAACTTCCGGCGGTCAGCCGACAAATGCCTCGCCCGTGAGGTTGGGCGTGAGAGGACCCATTGCCCATTCCCGAGCCAAACATAATCAGACTGTTATCGAGTAAGCTCATGCCATTACTCTCTGGGATAGCGTCCATTTTTTCCATAAGGTAGAGAAATTTCCCCACATGCCATTTGTTCATTTCAATTAAACCTCTGCGCCCATCCTCATCAACGGCATGGGAAATGAGGTGAGCATTCGTATTGGCCGCGGGTCCATTGTAACCTGGAATTCTGTCTCGGAGTGTATCGCCATTGTGTTCGGCATCAAGCATTTGAGTGGCCACTTGGGTGAGATTGCAAGAAAGTGCTAATACCATAAGATCAAGCATATTCTTATTGCCGAGATCCAGATGGACTCTGCCATTACTTTTGATTTCATTTTTAAAAGGGTTGGTGTTGGTAGGCACATCGCACTGCTGTGAAGGTAGAGGATTCTCAGATTCTGAGGCGATGCCTCGTTCTACCTCTCTTATACTAGTCAAATACTGATCTAATTTTATTTTATCCGAAGCTCCGAGTTTTGTCTTTAAAGTATTGGCCTGCTGATAAACAAGATCAAGAACACTTTTGCGTGACTCCGCCAAATGGTCAATCTGACTCTCCCCTCCACTGCCCGGCTGATAATTAGAGAATAACGCCTTAAATACACTCATAGAGTTGGTATGGCGAGGCGCCACCTGGGACTGAGACTTCCAGGAAACATTGGCTAAAAAGATATTGGAGTTACGACCAGCATCTTTACTATTTGGCCCGTAAGTCATTGGGAAGGGGGCCATGATTAGGGGTTTACAACCCAGCTGCTCAGCTATGGCAATGTCCATTGATTTTGCAGGGTAGCGCAGTTTTAAAGCACCACCCTCATCGTTTCGAGTGTTTCTAACACCGGTCAGAAAACTTGCAATATTCGACCAATGACCATCTTGTTTGTTAGCTAAATATTCTGGGTTGTGAAGTCCGTTGAAATAATTCAATTTACTTTGAAAAGAAGCTAGAGGCGAAAGACTTCTTGAAAGCTTCCAGTCAGAGATTGACTGCCCTGGTGTGCACTCCCAATAATTTTTATTCGTACCCGGCTCCCCGTATTGGAGAGCTCCATTAGAAAACCATAGGGTAATAAAACGCTTAGGCGCCTCAGCAGCATAGGCTCGACAGGGAATCATGGCTTCAAGAAAGGGTAAAGCAATGGTAATCCCCGCTCCACGCAGGAAAGTTCTTCGATCGATTTGCCAACTTTTCTTCATTGTGATCCACCTTGTTGTGTTCGAAAGCGAGGACTAGTTACGACTTTAACGATGAGATCAACAATCCCATCATTGGAAGTCATTTCATTGGAGATGCGTTCCACTTCACACTTATCAGCCGCGACCACTGGTCTACCGAGTCCATAACTTAACATTTTTTCAGTGATACATTTCTTAAATTTGCCGGCGCCTTTGCTTCCAAGAATATCAATAAGTCCTTCATGATTACTAAAACTTCCCATTTCCGGAAGATCACCATAAGCCTCGACAGCAAAATTATTGGAGCTATAGTGTGTACGAAACTGCCCAACCGGATCAAAATGTTCCAGTCCGAAACCAATTGGGTCCATGGAGTAGTGACAACTGGCACACTGTGGATTGGCGCGATGAACAGCAATCTTCTCTCTTACCGATAGATCCGATACATCAATACTCTCATCGACAAAATCGGCCACATTATCAGGGGCGGCTGGGGGGGAGTCACAAAGAATATCAGCGAGCACAAAATGCCCTCTTTTTATGGGACTCGTCTCATCCTCCCCAGAGGTAAGGGCTAGAATTCCAGCGTGTGTTAACACGCCTTTGCGGCCATCTGCCCCGACAAGACTTACCTTTTGAAACTCCTCTCCATTGACACCACCAATGTTGTAAAGCTCAGAAAGGTTTCCATCGATAAATGTATAGTTCGCATTTAATATTAGAAGTGGGTTTGCATTGCTTGCAATGAGGTCATAAAAGAATTCGTCCGTCTCCTGTTTCATGGACTGTTTTAAACTGTTATCAAAATCATTGATAACAGTTTGGGATTTACTTAAGTCCATAATTTTGTCCGTGTGAAGCCATTGACCACTAAAGTTTTCCGCAAAACGACGGGCTTTGGCATGGGTGAGCATTCTTCGGGTTTGCTGTGCTAAAACCTGTGGTTCAGTCAAGCGACCGTTTTGCGCAAGGGCAAGTAACTCCTCATCAGGAACACTGCTCCAGAGAAAAGTGGAAAGGCGCGTGGCTAGCTCATCACCGGTGAGATCATGTTTATAATTCGGATTGTCAGGCTCAGCCACATTCACAACTTGATAAAGAAAGTGGGGAGATAGCAGAATCGACTCTAAGGCCAGTTGAAGAGAGTTTTCAAAAGATAGACCTTTTGATAGCGCTTGATTAGCGATCTGTATATGAGACTCAATCGGAGCAAAGCTTGCTGGTTTGCGAAAAGCCTTCTCAGCGAACTGCCTCACCTTAGTCTCAATACAAGATAGGTTTTGCGGCCCTGAAGAATTAAACTCAAGGGAGACAACATCAACTTGCCGACTCTTATCAGCCAATGCATTCTCTAAATGCAGACCAATCTTATAGTTTTGATTGGCCGAAAATGAGAAGGGAACTGAGACTTCTTGTGGGGATTCTCCATTGATAACGATCCCTGATGCCACTGTATTGTCATTGATATTTATCTTTAATAATGGCCAAACACCACCACTTTGCTTTCCACTGGCCTTAACTTTTAACTGATTATAATTTCTGTTTAATGCGGATCCTGGAACTTCAAACACCAACCAACTGGCTTGGTCTTGAGCTTTTGTTACAGGCTTAATGTTATTGCCATTTTCAAAGAGGTAGACATAGGGGGCAGACTTACTAACAAGGGTGCCTTGATTCGAGCTTCCACAATTAAGGAGAGGGCTTGAAGGCGCATTAAGGCTTCGCTGAATAGAAGCACCTGAAAACTCAAGAAGAGTCTGCGCTAGATCCGGAGTGAACAGTTGGTACTCTCCGTGAGTTTTAAAGCCATCAGGGGCTGCACCGTCGGCGGGAAAATTAATATCGGGCAATTCAGAAAGTTCAAGAAGATCTTTGACAGCTAACTGGTACTCCTTTGAATTAAAACGCCTTAAGGTAACAGGACTAGAAGTTTTATTGGTGCACTGCCCTCCTCCAAGTCCCGCCCATTTTTTTAAAGCCAAGACATCACAGTCCGAGACTCTTTCCATAGGAGGCGGAGGCATTGGAAGGGATTGACTTTCCATTCGCTCCACAATTTTTCCAAAGGTATCAAGATTATTTTTAGCAAAAGCCTCGGATTCAAAATCGAGAAGATTAAGACCGCCGGATGGATTTTCAGCTCCATGGCACCCCACACAGTTAGATAGAATCGGCCTAACATGAGTTTTAAAATCGATTACCTCGGGATGGCCGCAAACACCAAGGCTATTAGCACCCAACTCTGCACTGGTGTCTTTTTGAAAACCAGGACCACAGGACTGATAAAGAAGAATGGCAGGAATTATTATAAAAAGCCATCGTAATGCCAAGATTTCACCCCACCTTTAGAGCCCAAACTTAAACTCTTTTCGTCTTGTGTCTAGTATACAACACCCATGCTAAAAATTAATGGGTTGTCTAGAATTGAGATCTAGAAATGTCCACTAAAAAGCATTCGAGGCAAGAGAGTCTTTTATTTTTAATCTGGGAGTTTTTTTCAGATTAACGAGTAAAATATTTCGGCCATGTTTTGTACATGGGAAGATAAAATCCCACTTAGACGGGACCCATAATTTTGAAATTTTCCAATAAAAAAAGCCCTCAAAAAAAGAGGGCTTTAAATAAAAAATTAGCCTGCGAAAGCAACCAACTTTATCCTTGCTCGATATGACCTAAAGAAACCATTTCGCCATCAACAAAGTCGACCTGAAAACGAACTTGACCACTGAGGATAAGGGCGGCTGGCTCATTGTAGCCTCCAAGCTCTAGTGACTCTACCCAAAGGACGACGGCACAAGTCACTCCTGGCTCCATAACACTGGTGTAGTTTGCGTTTTCACAAGCTAGAAAATGAGTCTTAATTGTAAACTCTTTTCCCTCAGCAATCTGTGGTAGGGCTACATCGCGACCATAAGTTCCAACGTATTGAGCCACTTGGTGAATCAGTTGAGCTTGCTCACTGGGACTCATGTTTTGAGCCTTAGGAACAAAGCTCTTTACGTCCATAGTCGCATTGGTTTTTTCCTCAGAGAGAGTGGTGAAGACGAAATCAGGGTACTGAGTTTTATAAAGTTCGGTAACGCGGGAAATATCCATTTTTTGGAATTTTTCAATGTACTGAGCCGTCTCACTGATGCTCAAGGGTGAGTTGGCCTGAGCGCCTACTGCGAACAATAAAACGACTAAAGAAAATAGGGTCTTTTTCATATTAAATCCTTTGTTTGTTGTTAAGTGGGTTTAAGTTTTGCAGGCAAACTGTCTCATTTTGGGGCATCTGTCAGGCTATTTTTTTACTTTAGTAAAAAAAACATTTATATTAGTTAAAAAGGAAAAAAGTGGATAATCTTTTCATTCAGGACTCAGCCAAACAACTTATTCTCTCAGCCGCTTTGAAATTTCTATACGAAAATCCGTCGGATCAATTGAGTCTAGCCTCCATAGCCCGCACGGCTAAAACTTCTAAACCACGAGTGGCCTATCATTTTAAAAATGTGAATGAGGTATTTATTGAACTCTCTATGGCTTGGGCGAAAAGTGGTAAGTTTTTTACAGACCAATACCTGGGAAAACACCTTGGCTCGAGTCCCCATGAAATTATAATTTTGATCGGTGATGCCACCTTTGAATGGCAAAAAAATAACCCGAAAATTGCTCACATCACTCCCCTGCTAATTCATCTGTCAAAAGTGAACGGGGAGATCCGTGTGATTATGGATCAAGCGATGGTAAAAGGTGTCGGTCGGATCGAGGACTTATTAAAAAAAGAAGGGAAATTTCCTAAAAAAGAAATGAGTACAAGAGCCTTTAGTCTTCACAATACTATTATTGGAAGTTTTCTAGCTTCTCAAATATTGACAGAAAAAGGCCGCGCCGAGCAGAGAAAAAGACTTAATAAATCTCTAATACTTCAGCTAAAGGTTTAAGTGATTTTTAGGCTGCGAAACTCTTCATGGCGGTCCATGAAGTCGGCAACGTAGGAACAACTGGGATAAACTTTTTTTCCCGTTGATTTGGCGAATTCAAGAGCGGCTTGGGCGAGCTTACCGGCGATCCCCTGGCCCCTTTGCTTTCTCGGCACATAAGTTTGGAAGATTTCTAATTTATCTTCCCCTAAATCTCTGTATTTTAAAAAAGCTAAATCTTGGCCAAACTTTAAAAAGAATTTATTTTTTTCCGAATTGTGCTTAATCATCCATCCTTCCTGGGAAAAGTATTATGTTACGCCTGAAAATAGACTAAATAATAAGGTCAAACCTTCTATTAAACATAAACAGGAATTAAAGAAATTGTGTAGGAAAATACTGATATTACCACCTTCTCGAATAGAATAAGCACTGAGTAGTAATATTAGTAGTAGCGCGGCATTTCGATACTATTCGGATTCTGAGAACCAGAGCGCATAAAAGTGTCCATGGGAGAATTAGGATTAGCGAGCATATTATTGAGACCGCCCATCCAACCGTTAACAAAGTTGAGCATTCCAGCCTGGTTGTCTCCTGAGATCATTTCAAAAGCCAATTGCATCTCTTGGCGTCGGTTGCGCATATAATTCGTACTGGGCTCCTCGGCGTCTTCAGAAAAAAGGCGATACTCTGTCGTTTCGAAAGAGTCGCTAAAATCCACTCGGTTAGCGGCATTAGCCTCATCATCTTCCTCTTCTTGATCTTCACCCACTCCACCCCAGTCGCCTGTGTTAGTATCTTCAGGAACATGGAAAGTACGAGGCTCTGGCGCTTCATAACTTTGCTCACCGAGAGGCGAAACCGTCGTTTCTGAGGCAAAACTTCTAAGGCTCTGGCTGATTTTTGCTTGTTTGTTTTTAAGTCTAAGACCAAATTTAGTTAGTACGGCTTTTTTAAATATATTGGAGTGTTTCACCTCTTGTTCGGAAAAGGCGATTCCGTTGAGTCTAATATAAACATCTTCTGTACCAACAAAATCAAAACGCAGATATACGCCTTTGTAGCGAAAGGCTAAGGATTGCCCTTGGGCTTTGATGTCAGTGATCGGGACTCCTTTTTCAGCCGCACTCATTTGCTTGGCATAAGAAGGGTTGAATCGACTCATAAACTCGAAAGCTGACATCTTCTTCCCTTCACTTCGCGCTGTGAAAGCAGAAAGTCCAAGGAACATTAAAATGATAAAAACAACTCTAAACTTCTTCATAGTGTCTCCACCCTTTTGAAGAGCAAAAACAAGACCACTAAGAATCAATTTATTTCGTTATGAGACACCTGGAAGCCCCTTAATCTCTCGATGAGACAATTTGCGGCAGTCCTTTGTAGTTTTTATACACGCTACGCCTTGGGCCTGTTCCTAAAGATTTAAGTCATCACCTCGTTCAAGAATGCAACAATCATGCTCCCAAGTTGAGCAAGATTTGGAATTAAATGGCGTTCTCATTAAGAGGGTGATAGCCTAATCGTAATGAAAATTCAGCGCGAGGGCTCGCAAACAGTGAAACTGGGCACAGTTGCGCCCTTGTGGATAGCCTTATTGGCACTCTCTCTTGTACTAGTAGTTTCAAGTGCTAAAGCGCAATTCATTCCCTTTTCCATGTGGCAACAACAAGACACTCAGACCAATGTCACTTGGCCTGATTTTCTTGGTTACAGCGAAAGCAAAACTTTTTCCGATATCTCTACGAGTATTTCGGTGGAACTCTCAGCTTCCTACAATGTCGGCACACCAACTATCGAATTTCAAAAAAACTCCGAAGCTTGGACAGCTTTTACCCCGGGCTCACCCGCCACTGAAAATTTTAACGTTGACGACACCCTAAGATTTCGAGTGGTGGGCAATAAATTTGACTCAGCTGATATCACTGTCACGAACACCACAACAGGCAGTGCTGTTATCGACACCCTACAGGGCTCTTCGTTTTCTGGTTTTCAGATGGAGGTTGTGACAAGTAATTCGGGAGTGAGCGGAAGCAATCAATTCCAACTGCCTCTGGTCAGTGGCGCCACCTATAATTTTGAAGTGGATTGGGGCGATGGCAGTCACGATGTGATCACAGCCTTTAATGATCCTGAAGCTCTTCACACCTACCCTTCTTCTGGTGCTTACACCATAAATATCCGTGGCACTCTGGAGCGTTTGTACTTTAATAATGGAGGGGATGCCGCAAAACTTACCGACATTAGCTCATGGGGTGAGATTTCTTGGTCGAGTATGGACAGCGCTTTTTACGGCTGCAGTAACCTTAATGTCACCGCCTCCGACGCGCCTGATTTATCCTCTGTGACCGAGCTTTCAAGTATGTTTTGGGGAGCGACCTCCCTGGTTGGAACCGCAGCCTTTAATACTTGGAACACCTCAAACGTTACTGATTTCCAGGATTTGTTTCGTGAAGCCAGTTCCTTCAATCAAAATATCGGTTCATGGGATATGTCGAGTACTGTTCATGCCCACGGCATGTTTCGTGAGGCCACTTCTTTCAACCAAGATATTGGAGGCTGGACCTTTTCAACCGATCTGCGAGGAACTGGTGAGATGTTCAGAGGTGCCACAGCCTTCAACCAAAACATAAACGCTTGGAATGTCGCCGATGCGACGAATATGAATCAAATGTTTCGAGACGCTGTTTCGTTTAATCAACCCCTAAGCTCCTGGGACGTTTCCAGAAATCAACGCTTTAACTATATGTTCAAAGGCGCTACAAACTTTAATCAAGACATTAGCTCCTGGAACACTTCGAGCGCGATCACTTTTGAAAATATGTTTCAAGATGCCGTCAATTTTAACCAGAATATCGGCTCTTGGGACACCTCTTTAGTAGAAAACATGAAACAGGTTTTTGATGGTGCCTCAGCCTTCAATCAACCCATAGGAGGCTGGAATACAGCCTTGGTCACCACTATGGAACGAATGTTCCGTGATGCTTCCGTTTTCAATGCCGACTGTAGTGGCTGGAACACTACTAATGTCACGAACTCGACGGATTTCGACCAGAATGCCTCAGCATGGCAGGCAGGAAATAAACCCACCTTCTAATTTAACTGAGACAAATAAAGCCAAAGGGCTTTCTTCTCCATATCACTAAACTGCTTTAGTAGGTTCACTGGCATGGGGGCGCGAATGTTTTTTCCAGTCAAAGGAGAAACACCCGTCTCCATCATTTGATAGAACTTCTCTTCTGTCCACTGGGGTTGAGCTCCGAACCTAATGCTGGTTGCCTCGGGCCAAGAAGGGTCACCACCAGGAATAGCTCCACCGCGATAATCACTTCCATGGCATCCTACACAGGTTTTGGCGAGATACTCTCCAAATTCGAGGCTTGCGGCCTCTTCAGGCTTATCGGCAAAACCCTTTTTCATGTCGATATGATGGGCAGGAAACATCACCGGCATTTTATTCAAACTCGCAAGGATTCTCGCCACAGGGCCAAAATGATTTTCAGGACTTGGCTTTGGTACACTTTCTACACTTCGTATATAAGCAATTAAAGCAGCCGTATCCGATTTACTAAGAGCTTCGTAGTCAAATGAAGGCATGAATTTCAAAGATCGGCCCGTAGGATGAACTCCGTAGCGGATAGCCTGCGCGATTTCTTCATCACTCCACTGCTCCAAGTTGAAAGGCGTTATATTGGCACCGTGTATCGTCCCCATCGCAGGGGCATCCATCACCAGAACTCCAGCTAGGTCCTCTCCGTGACAATCGATACATCCATTCCGGACGGCATAAATTCTCTGCCCCAGCTTTCGATCGGCTTTTTTAACCTCCTCGGTTATCGAAAAATCTCGAAGCTCATCACTGAAGTCATGATTTCCAAGGCTTTGAAACTGATAAAAAACAAATGCCGAAAAAATGACTAGAACAATAAACAGGCTCGCCAATAGACAGACGATAATTTTCTTCATCGATTCCCTCAATTTTAGATTTTCCAAAATTTTAGGACAAAGAGTTTAGAGAATCTATCATTAAATTATCTCTAGAGATGCCCCGTGAAACACTGCACCCATTTATTGCCGCTCATGCCGATCCCTGAGTACCTAAGGTTGGGATTGAGGATATTAGCACGGTGACCGCTGGAGCTCATCCAAGCTTCCACCACCTGGAGAACCTCGGAGCCGGTGGCAATATTTTCTGCTCGAAAACCACCAATCCCAAAGCGATCCATGCGCTCTGAAAAAGTTTCTCCAGGGCTGTCATGGGAAAAATAGCCGAATTCGTTCATATGTTCGGCATGATACTGGGCCGCCTGCACACAATTTGTGGAAGGAGAAAAAGGCTCCAAGCCGCGCGAGACTCTCTCCTCATTGATCAACTGGTGCATTTCACACTCTCGCTCACCCATCTCAGCACAAAGTAAGCGTCCAGACTCCGAGTACTCCCCTTCGGATTGCAACTCATGAGTGCCTGAGCAACCCAAAAAAATTATTAAACTACTAAGTAACAAAACAAAAACTTTCACAACTGAGAAGAATTGCAAAAACCATTCTCAAAAACGAGAGCTCAATTGGCTTTATTTTCGAATTGAAGGAAGTTTTTCTCCCTTTTTTGTCTAATGAAAAAAGAGAAGACAAAAAAAGCCAAACAGTTCTCATAAGTTTGGACATTTTATTTTGATTAATCGCAGGAAAGTGCCTACCTTAGGAATCTATGAATTTTAGCTTCAGTGATCTTTTGCTTTTTTCGGGAATTTTCCTTTTCTTAGGAATCATTGTGACCAAACCCTCCCAGCGTTTTGGTTTCCCTGCCTTGATTATCTATATGGCCGTTGGATTTGTTTTCGGAAATGGTGGTGAATACGACTTTCTTTTCGATTTTCCAGAAGCGGTCAGCGCCTACAGCCAACTTGCCATAGGCTTTATTGTTTTCATTGGAGGGCTTTCTACCTCCATGGATAAAATCCGCTGCTCTTGGAAAGAGGGAGTTTCACTGGCCAGTGTCGGAGTTTTTGTGACCACCCTTCTTGTAGCCGCCTTCACTTCCGTCTTCTTGGGATACAGCCTAGAGGTGGGCCTTCTTATTGGAGCGGTTTTATCGGCCACCGATTCGGCCGCAGTTTACGCTATTCTTGAATCTAAAAAACTTAAGCTCAAAGAAAATACGGCCGAAACCCTGGAGCTTGAATCCTCCACCAATGATCCCATGGCTTTTTTCCTGACCCTCGCACTGACCCTTGTGCTTGCTCAAGGTCAGGGAGTGGGCTGGCATTTACTTCTTCCCTTTTTACAGCAAACAGCTTTTGGTTTTTTCCTTGGAATTCTGTTCGGCTCTTTTTTCTCCTACCTTCTTGACCGCCTCAATTTAGAAACCCCAGGTCTTTATCCTGTCCTAATATTGTCTATGTGTTTTGTTCTTTTAGGCCTCTCCCCTCTGATTAATGCCAACTCGCTGCTGGCACTTTTTGTGGCTGGAGTTTTGATACGAAAAAATCTTAACTTTGAAAAATTAAAATTTGATAGTTTCTTTGAAAGCCTGTCTTGGTTGATGAGGATTTCACTTTTTATGGTTT
Source organism: Bdellovibrionales bacterium (assembly GCA_964230645.1). Taxonomy (GTDB): domain Bacteria; phylum Bdellovibrionota; class Bdellovibrionia; order Bdellovibrionales; family JAGQZY01; genus JAGQZY01. Next base: position 375,371 of record CAXRHT010000002.1, read on the forward strand.
TGGGACTTCAAGCCGACCCCCCACGTATGCTAGAGAATATCGGCATCTCCTTATCTATCACTTTGTTTTTAATTTTTATCGGCCGACCCATTGCTGTTTTTGCCAGTCTTGTCTTTTCTAAATCAAGTTTTAATAAAAAACTTTTTATCTCTTGGGTGGGCTTGAGAGGGGCTACTCCCATTGCCTTTGCACTCATTCCATTAACCTACGATCTTGAAATCGGAGACTTTCTCTTTGATGTGGCCTTTCAAGTGGTATGTTTGTCTGTCTTTTTACAGAGTGCCTCTTTAGATTGGATGGCCAGAAAACTTAAGCTCGTGCAATCGGCATAAAAAAAGGAGCTTTTAAAAAGCTCCTTTTGCATAACTTAAAAAGGTTAAATTCTAATAGAGATGACTCTACCCCTCATAATCAGTTGGGAAAGCCACCTCTCCTCTGCGAGCAAGATATTGCTCTTGAGTGAATGAATCCACTTGGATGGCGTCATTACGCATTTCCTGAGCTTTGCTGAGAGTCTCATACTCCTCTTGAGTGATAACCTTTTTCTCTAAAGCAAGCTCAATGAGCTTGGCCACTCTTTGTTTGGGAAGAGTTTTGGCTTTCACAGCGTTTCTAATTTTCTTCTCAATGGACTCGGCCTTTTTCACCATTTTAAAAGTGTTATCCAAACGAGTTAGAGCATCTTTTGGATTCTTTGACATAAAGATTCCCTGAGTCAGGCGATCTCTTTGCTCAGAGTCCTGTTGGATAAGTTTTGCTACTTGATGAGAGACTTTATCGGAAGTGTCGCCAGTGAGAGCATTAAAGCGCGTCCACCATGTGATCGGTCCTCTAAACAACCACCCCAGCCCTGGAACAGGAAGGTTCTCAAAAATCCCCTCAAAGGATCTTTGAATCTCCTGAAAACCGTAATCCACAGCGAACTGAACCACAGGAAGGTCTTCTTTCTTGCGGCCCTCTTCTTCAAAGCGACGTAGCACACAGGTGTTCAAATACATCCAACCTAAAATATCGGCGTATCGTCCGGTCAACTTTCCTTTTGTTTTTAGGCCTCCTCCGAGAGTTCCCATAGCAACATCAGACATAAGTGCAAACACAGCCGAAGACCAAGCCAATTTCTGATAAGCCCTTTTCATGGGCCCACCAGGAGTGGAGACTAAATATCCACGAGTGATAGAAAGGAGAATGGTTCGACATAAGTTTGCAACCACATGTCCCACATGCCCCCAGAAAGCCTTATCAAAACCTTTCAGGTCGTTGTTTTCAACGGCTGATACTTCTTTATAGGCGTAAGGGTGAGCTCTCAGAGCCCCTTGACCGAAGATGATCAAAGTACGGGTCATAATGTTGGCCCCTTCAACTGTAATCCCAATGGGGGCTGCGATATAGGGGTGAGCCATTACGTTTCTTGGACCACGAGAGATCCCCGCTCCTCCAAGAATATCCATGGAATCATTGACCACCTTTCTCATCATTTCAGTGCTGTAGTACTTAGCAATCGCGGTCACAACAGGAGATTTTACCCCACTATCAATGGAGCCTGCGGTAAAAATACGACACGATTCCATAATGTAGTTCATACCCACAATGCGAGCCAGAGCCTCTTCCACTCCCTCAAACTTCCCAACAGGAAGACCAAACTGCTTTCTATTGGTGGCATGGGCTGAAACGGCACGGCTAGCAAATTTACCCGCACCGGCTGATTGAGATGGTAAGGAAATACCGCGACCAGCCGTGAGGCAATCCATCAGCATGCCCCAACCTTTTCCACAGCCATCAATTCCACCAACAACCACATCTTCAATGGCCACTTCAACGTTTTCCCCTTGAGTGGGACAGTTGAAAAACGGCACGCCGAGAGGATCGTGGCGCTCGCCTGTAATTACCCCTTTGGTGTCTGTCGAGATCAATGCACAGGTGATTCCAACATCTTCTCCTTTACCGAGAAGATTTTCCGGATCTCTTAAGCGAAAGGCCACTCCAAGTAAAGTCGACATGGCTGCCAGTGTGATCCAGCGCTTGTTCCAATTCATGCGGATATAAAGTCGACCATCATCGCCTTTGTAAACGACAGCGTCAGATTGAATGGATCCGGCGTCACTTCCTGCATGGGGTTCTGTGAGAGCAAAACAAGGGATCTCGTCACCTACCGCTAGTCGAGGAAGATATTTTTTCTTCTGCTCTGGCGTTCCATAGTTATGAAGAAGTTCAGCAGGCCCCAGGGAGTTTGGCACCATGATAAAGACACTCAAACCAATCGAACGAGTCGAGAGTTTGCAAATGGCTTCCGAGTGAGCCAAAGCCGAGAATCCAAGACCACCGTCTTCTTCGGGAATGATCATTCCAAAAAACTTTTCTTTTTTAATAAACTCTAAAGCCTCATCAGTGAATTCTCGGGTCTCCCAAAGTTTCCAATCGTCCACCATTTCACAAAGAGCGTCGACTTTTTCGTCCACAATTTTTTGTTCTTTATCAGTGAGTTTGGGAAAGGGCTCTTTTAAGATTTTTTTGAAATCAGGTTTACCTGAGAAAAGATCACTTTCAATCCATACCACTCCGGCTTCAAGAGCGGTTCTTTCCGTATCAGAAATTTTAGGAATGAGTCCTAAGTTCTTAAAAAGCGAAAGCACTCCGGACGAGACCAGAAAACGACGAATGGGAGTATTAAACACCAAAGCGATGACTGCAAAAATAATCAAAGCAACAGGAGGTGCCCCCCACAAATAAAGGAGACCCAAGGAGACAAGAGTCCAAACAAATAAAGGAGAAGCGAAGTATCCTAAAAACAATAGAACAAGTACACTCAACCCAATAAACCAACCACAATATTCACCGGCAAAAAATCCGTAGTACATTAAATTTTCCAAAAGTCATTCCTCCTACGACTGCTTCCAATTGTACAACAAATGCTTGGATTGTCAGGTGTTTCGCAATAGCAAGCTGCATTAGTTACAAGCTATAACAAAACAATTTTCGTGTAAAAAAAGTCACAGATGACGTCACCCTTTTTTTAAAGTAGTTCTCCTTTCATGAACGTTGTCTGCGCTCTACTCATTCAAAGAGGTCGAGTTCTTTTAGCAAAAAGGCCGGCCCACAAAAACAAAGCCCACCACTGGGAGTTTCCCGGAGGAAAAATCCATCCGGGCGAAAATGAGATAAAAGCCCTCGCACGAGAACTCCTTGAAGAACTAAAACTCCAGGTTGATGTGAAGAAATTTAAAAAAATAGGAGATCTTGAGGATAAAAATCTTCGCCTTCACTTTTTCTATTATTTTTTGCAAGAGACCTTGAGCCCCCAAGAGCATTCCTCCCTAGGATGGTTTAAAATCGAGGACCTTAAAAACCACCGCCTCTGTCCCCTTGACCAAAAAGCCTGCCGTCTCTGGGAGAATTCCTTGAAAAATCTCCTCACCCAGAGCCTTATAGAAACTTAATGGTCCACTTTGGCACCATTAAGTATTCTTAATGATACCTCATCTATAAGAATAATTTTTGCTAGAGCTAAAAAATGGTTATAAGAAACTTGTTAAACACATTGAAGAAACATTCGTTAGACGGACGTTTTGAAAATGACCCCAACGAGATCCCCCCAATAGATCTCAATTGTTTGTTCTCTCGGTGGTGTCCCCCACCGGGAGAGTCCCCTTTCCCCAAAAAAAACAAAACTAACCCCAATCCCCAGTATCCAGAATACCGTCTCCGGCATACAGTATCCGGGGAAAATCCTGGATCCAGGATACCGGGCCCTGAATCCAGGATCCCGGGAAAATATCAAGAATGCCGGTCACTGGGGCCGTTAGGTTCCTGACTCAATCCCCGCCACCCCTTTGACAGGCCTTAGGACCTAAAGCTTCACTTTCAAAGCCTATCTCCAAATTACCGAGATCTTTGCTTTTTTAACACTCTGTGTTTTTACCTTTAGCCCTCCTCCCTAGGTCAAGGGGCGATTCTTGCAACTCCTCTAATTTGTGACAAATTTGAGGAGGTCTCATGGACGAGATGACTAGAGAAGAGATAATTAAACGCCACCGCCGCTACCAGAATTTCATGCGCTCAATCAATTGCTGCCCCCTGTGCTCCAATCCATTGACGCTCATCCATGAAATCGATGAAGAAGAGGAAACGATCAAGGAAACGGCCCATTGCGATCAGTGTGATCTAGAAACCCGTAGGAAGGATCACTCACGCCATTGATATTTCAACAATCATTTTATAGGCCTTCTCAATAAGAAGGCCTCCCCTTCCCCTGTAAGAGTCCACTGGGCCTCTACACTTTCTGCCTTGCCAGATTCCCAGTGAATCTTTAAACTCCCATCCATGAAATTAACAAACCTTATAATTATGTGTTTTATGGGCTTTTTAATGGGCTCAAATCTTGCTCAGGGCGCTGAGAAATCAACCCAACCTAAAAAAACGACCCAAAACAAAAAGGAGTCCCCAGTGAAAGTTCTTATTAAAACCAACAAGGGATCCATCACACTTGAACTCAATCAAGAAAAAGCTCCCATCACCGTCAAAAATTTTCTTAATTATGTCGACCGAAAATTTTATGACGACTTGGTTTTCCACCGTGTGATCGATGATTTTATGATCCAAGGGGGAGGCTTCGATAAAGACCTAAAGCTTCGCCCCACGGATGCTCCCATCAAAAATGAGGCTGCTAACGGCTTGAAAAATGACAAGGGAACCGTCGCCATGGCCAGGACCCCAGACCCCGACAGTGCCTCCTCCCAGTTTTTTATCAATCTCAAAGACAATGACTTCCTCAACTATAGCGGCCCCCTTCCCAGTCAAATGGGCTACGCGGTTTTCGGAAAAGTGGTAGATGGCATGGATGTGGTCGAAAAAATTGGTAAAGTGCAGACGACTGCCTCGGGACAAATGAGAGATGTGCCGGCTGAGCCCGTTATTATCGAAAGCATCCGTAAGGTCGAAGAGTCTTAATTCATTTAAAGTCGGAATTTTCTCATGTTCAGTGGTATTGAAGATCAAATTGCAGCCTGGTTCCTACAAATCGCCTACCAACCCTATTTGGTATATGGCCTTGTCATTGGACTGATGTTTGCCTCAAGCTTTGGTCTTCCACTCCCTGAAGAGGTCACGATCATTAGTGCGAGCCTCACAGCCTTTATGGCCACCCACCCTCTTCGTTACCCGCCACCTAGTGAGGGAGCTGTGGGAGTCAACCCTTACACCTTGGCCTGTATCTGCCTTTTTGCCGTTTTTGTGAGTGATTTCGTTATTTATTGGATTGGTTCGTTTTTTGGCTACAAACTGATGCGACATCCCCGCTGGAAAGATAAATTCCAAGGACGCTCATTTAAGACGGTGCAAAAATGGATTCAGAACTATGGAACTCTGGCTCCTTTTATTTTCCGCTTCACCCCTGGGCTACGCTTCCCGGGGCATATGATGTGTGGAGCCATTGGACTTCCTCGTTGGAAGTTTGTCTTGGTGGTCGGTCTCGCGGCCCTTTTCACTGTACCAACACAAGTGATCTTAATTAGCATTTATGGAGAGGTGATCCTCAATCTTCTGAGTAAAGTGAAGACGGTGATCGTAATTGGAGCCTCGGTGTTTTTTGTGGGCTACCTGATTTATAAGTGGAAGTTTGAAAAAGAAAAAATCGAAGAGGAAGTGGCAGAGCCGCATCCCCCTGGGAAAATTCCCAAAGAAAATCGGCCCGACCTTTAAAAAATTCTACTGGCAAATCACCTGGCTATTGCCCTCTTCCTGGCAAATTAAATAAGCTTCAATGGTATTGTTTTCCGTTAAACCTAAAATATCGGCGTCAAAAGCTTTTCCATCGGTTCTTGAAATCACGATTTTTTGAGTCTCAACTCGGGTCCAAGAAACAAAGTTGGCTTCTGGATTCTCCTCACAGCCTCCTTTATTTTCGTTAACAAGGCTGTTTGTTTCAGAAAAATTGTACTCAACGTTTTCATCATTGCTAAGGTCGATTTGAGTGTCGACACTGCCCTGATCTCCCCAAACTCTCTTAGTCACAGTTAAAGTGTTTTGGATATGGCCGTTGGTGGTCTGAACGGTACCTTCAGCATTGCTGCAATAGACTTGGTAAAATGAAGCTTGAGCCTGAAGGCTTGCGAAAGAAAATAAAACAATTGTTAGTAATTTCATAGGATTCTCCTTGGTTTTGCTTTGACCTCTACTAGCAACAATACAGAAGAAGGAAAGCCAATTTCAAGGAAACGTAATTTGTTCACCTTAGTTTGTTAGAATTTCGCGAATTTAAACAAAGGTAATTTGTTCACTTTAGAGCGAATCGTCATTCTGAGCGTAGCGAAGAATCTATCACCACTGACTTCACGTCATCATTCATAGTCCTCGGCAACAGATCCTTCGCTACGCTCAGGACGACATGGTGACATACAGATCCTTCGGCTACACTCAGGACGACATGGGGAAATACAGATCCTACGGCTGCGCTCAGGATGACATGGGGAAATAAGGACTAAAAGTTAAAACCAGCACCCATTTGAGGGTCCATATTGAAATGAGAACTCCCTGTGACTTGATTGGTGAATTGAAAATACACATAAAAAGGATCGTAACCGACCTCTAGACGCGGTAGCAGTTCCACTTCAACATTATTATAGCCTGACTCCACATAGTAAGGTGTGAGCTTCTGAGGAGCCGTTCTTCGCTCTAAGGCAAACTGCTGGAAGTAGTAGTGCACTCTCACACCTAATCCAAAAGAAAAATCCAAAGACAAAAGATCAAAGGGAATCTTTGGCATCAGTGTCAGATGAGCTGATTGAAAGTTCACCGAATTCTCACTGGGAGTCAGTTGATCGTAAGTCACAAAAGACTGATCCGGGTTATGAGGGTTGAGTCGATATACGTAACTGAGCTCTTTTTGCATATAGCCCAATTGCCCTCTCAAACGCAGCCAAGAAGCGATCGGCATTTCTGCAAAAACGGAGACATCAAAACCACTTCCGCCGGAAACAGAATCGACAAAAGGACTATCGAAGGTGTCCTCGTTCACATCGACATTGTTTGGAGGAGTGGGTGTGATAAGGTTTTCAAATGGTTTCTTGGAAGTGGAGAGAAGATAGCCCCCCTCGATTCCAAAGCTCCAACCCTTCTTCTTGCCTTCCCCCTGTTCTGCGACCTTATTATCTTCTTTAGGACTAGGAAGCTCATCAGGAAGTGAGAGCTCCTCTTTTTCAACGAGTTTTTCTTTTTTCAAAGCGGGCTTTACACCCTCCGCAAGGCTTTCTTGATCGGGCTCTGAGGGAGCAGCGAGTTCACTCAAGGGATCTCCAGCAAGTGAGCAGAGGTCACCTTCTTCCAACCTCACGGTTTTTGCTAAAAGCCAAAAAGGCTGACCCTCTATTTTCGTCTTTATGGCCACTTGATTTTTACTGTAACCAAGAAAAGGAAAGATTTGGTTCTTAAAAACTTTCTTCTTTTTGCGGGTGATGGCCCTTAAGGCCACAGAGTCTTGCTTGAGGATCGCACAGTTTTCCAACTCGGCTCTGGCTCCTTCTGGAAAGATCAGGAGAATGAAAAAGAAAACCCCCATGGCTTTGAGAAAACCACGGGGTATTTTATTCAATAAAAGAGACATGACATTTAGTCGGTCACTGGATCGTAGCACTGTTGAACATCTATGTTGGCAAAATCGGTCATACGGTGAAGCTGTCTAAAGAAAGGACTACCATGAGAGGCGTCTTTTCCGTAAAAAGGTTTCGCTTTTGAGGTTAACTCATTGGCGTGCCCATAAGCAATGGGTTGATCTTGTAGCATCCAGTAGTCCTCAGTCAACTGAGTCGTTTTAGATGAAACATTTCGAGCCATAGCTTTGGAAGCCGAGTCTTGTTGACCTTTGTAGTAACGCATGGTCTTTTTCTCGTCCTCAGAAAGCTTGCGAGTTTTAGCCACATAAGCCGCACCCGACTCCTTACAGAAGTTGGTGACTTTCTCTGTGCTGTAACCACTTAAGTAATGCATGATATTGGCATTTGGATTCGGGCTCTTCCACTCCCCTTGACCATCGGGCCCATCCCAAAGTCGACAGGTAAAATGAAATCTCATACACTGCGGAAGTCCGTGAGTTTTACTATAAGGACGACCGTAACGAAGAGCCAGTCTTCCACGAAGCTTCGTATCAGGGATTCCAAAACGGTGAACCGTGTGACGAACTCGGTAACCACATCTTCTAAATTTACCAGCAGCCACGTCAGCCGCACTCTCGGCAATCGGATGGTGGTTAGAATTCCACTTCCAATAAGGCATTAAACGCTCATGAGCCCCTCTGTATCTTGAGTAACTCAGGCGGTAGGCATAAAACTTCCCATCTTTACTTGGCACCATCACAATATCATTATGAATCGGACATTGGGTTTTGGAGTCTTCAGGATAGCTAAAGCGTGAACCAATTCGGGCCACTTGGTTGCGACCGGTGACTTTGAAACCACACTGACCGCCACAGCTTCCTTCAATCTCAAGAGCCTTTACTCGCTTTAAGTAATCGTTCGAAGCCTTGTTGATTTCTTCGTGAGAGTAAACCACATTGAAACCTGCAATATCCGCTTTGAATTGCGAAGGGTCCTCGGGGAACTTTCCACGAACACGCAATCTGGTTTCTACATAACGGCGCTTAAAGACACGCTCGATTTTACCATAAGGAGTGTCTTTTAATTTCTCAGAGGTTGGATCCACATTTTCAAAAGCCTGAATCGCATTCTGAGGGGCCTGATAAACCTCGCTTCCGAAATAAAGAAGTTGTGCGATTTTAGCTTTCTTAGCCATATACTCGGCTGTACGGAAATCCGGTCCGATCTTGTTGTGAAGTTTCACAATGCTCAGAAGGTAAGCTTTAGTCAGAGCTTGACCGCTGCTACATTTTTTAATCACTTCCTGGGCCACATTCATATTGCTAAGATCTTTGACTTTTAAATTCTCAGCGTTGTGTCCCATGATATCGGCCGTACAAGCCTGATCCACATTTGTGGAAAGCACACCGTTGGTGTAAGCACGGGCTAGTTGCACGAGTTCCTGAGCTTGATTGAGCCATGCCAGTCTTTCATGACAATAGACATGATTTTGCCTGGCCGACTCATAATCACTGCGATTGTAGGCGACATGAGCATTGCGGCGACAAAAGCGATTACGAACATCCGCTTTACGACGAGTGATCCACGCCAAATAAAGATCCGACATTTCGTTAAGGGTCGCTCCAGCTTCCGCACGAGCGGCTTTAAATTCAACAATCAAAAGTCTGTCATCAATATCAGAAACCTTAGATTCTAATTTTTTAAGATCTCCAACAACCTGTTTTACCTCGGTGGAAAGATTTTTTACCACTTCTTCAAGATTATCGACTTTTGCCATTAGGGCTTCCAAGTCTTTTTTCTGCTGAGCATCGGCTTCGGCCAGCTCACGAACTTGATCATCTCGGTTTCGAAGAGTGACGATAAAAGCGTTACACTGTGATTTAGCCAGTTGAGCCGAATCGGTGTCGTCTGGGAACATCATATCACAGTCCAGATTATCGGCTGTCATACAACAACTTCCATCCAGCACTTCATCTTCAGTGGAAGCATCACTACAGGCCGTTTGCCCGGTTGCGACCTCGCCACTGGTGTCGAGTTTACACATGCGGCCCTGCACATCAGCAAGCTTGCTTTGATCTTTAATATAAGACTCAAAAGCTTTTTGCTGTTCGGCTAGCTTTGCTTTCATGTCATTCTGAGCTTCTTTCACTTCAAGAATCTGGGCTTGCAAATCACCCTTCACACCTTCAAGCGCTTCCCAAAGGGCTTTGAGAGCTGCCTCACTGCTATCTTCGATATTCGTGATATTGTTCTCAATAATAGTAATATTGTTGTTTATTTCTGTGATGCGGATTTCAAGATTTTCGGTGACCTTTTCAAGATTCACAAGTCTACCATCGACTTCCACAAACTTGTTATTAACCTGAGTTTGAAAAGACTCAAACTTTTCCTTGAGGCTATTAATCTCAGCGCGTATCTCAGCTTCTGTAGCTTGCATCTCATCACGCAGCCTTGTTTCTAAATCTTCAAGGGAAGCATTGAACTTCACTTCTAATTCAGCAATCAAATTAGAAAGTCTTTCATCTTCAGCTTTAAGCTCTGCAATCGCTTGATTAAAATCAAACTCAAGAAGCATATCTCGACCCATCAGGTGAGAATTCAAAAGATAGTCCCTGGCATCAAGAACTTGTGCTGAGCCAATCGACATTCCTTGCCCATCAACAGCAATCAATTGTTCAATCATATCAATGTAAAGTCTGATTTCATTGGCCTGGGCTATGGCCTCCGGTGAACCCTGTTCACGCAGCCTCGCCTCTGTTTCAGCGGCGTCATCGATTAATCCTAATAAGTGATCGGCGGCAAAGGAACTTGCACCTGATGTATCACTGTTCGCAAACTGGGCTTCTTTACTACAGTTGTTAAAGGCAAATGCCAATATAATACCAGTAAATAGAAACCTCAGAACCATCTTGTTCTTCAGCATAATATCCCCCTAGATCCCTTTCCTACCCACCATTATTACAAAACATAAAAAAGAATGCTTGAGAATTTTATAAACTTTTTTAGTGGTGTCTGCTCACTAAACAACTGTACTCTTTTTTATCAACTGAAGTTGAAAAGAAGAGGCTCTTAAAAAAAACGAGACATTTTTTTCTCAAGTTGAAACGTCTCATTTTGAGAATGGATCGCCTTGGGTTTTTGTTTCAAATAAAGAGAAAATCTATAGCTGAAACAAGTGTGCTTTTTAGTCCACATGAGAGCGCCCGCTTCTAGGGTTTCATTTAAACATTGATCTCTTTTCAATCCGTGATCTTTCACTGGACCCGCACTGTGGATTTTGCTAACAATGTTGTGATTTGTTGGGAAGGGGCAAAATTGAACTCTGAAAAACTTTATTATAAGGCACAGTTCTCATCGCTTCTGAAAAAAAATAGAGAGGACATCTACACCCTCGGCGCTCTTTGTTTCACCGGAGAGCATCGCAAGGCTCGGGACCTAGCGCAGAGTCTTGACAGCCATTCCCCTTTTGAAAAAGCTTTTATTCAATTTCACCTAGGAATTAGCTACACTCGAACCTCGCACTACCGTCAGGCTAAAAGACAGTTCAAAGAAAATTTATTATTGGCTAAAGCGCACCCAAAATCTTCTGAGATTCAGTTTTTAGCTTTTCAGGGACTTGGTTTTTTTAACTACTTCTTTTCCCGGCATCGCCAGAGCTTAAAAGCCACCTATCATGCTCAAAAGTCTCTGCTGGCCGCCGAAAAAAAGACTCATCGGCCTCTTTTTCAAATTCTCTCCCTTGACCTGGAAGGGCACAACCTAATTCAGCTCTTTCGCATTCATCAAGGAATTAAAACACTCGAGCAAGCCCTCCAGGTGGCTCAAAGTCAAAACATCGAATCCTTTGCCAATTCCCTTAATTTTTCTATTCTTCTCTACGAGTCTCAGTTTATCCACTCTCCAAGTCATGCCACCAAAAAGCTTATGAAGGCCTTAAGCGAACTCCCCTCCCACGATGACTACTCCCGCTCGGAATTGGTTTTCCTAATCTCGAATTTGATGATGCTGCAGGGTCAATACAAAAAAGCTCAAGAATTTCTCTCCGAACACTATAAAGTCATTTACGAAACCGAGAATAAGCGACAAATGGGGCAGCTCAACTTTCGAATGACTTACAATATGTTTAGGCAGGGAGCCTTCGAGCAGGCTCTCTTTCTCGCCAAGACCGCTCGTTCCAATTTGAACCCAAAAACGGACAAAGGTTTAATGTGCCGAATCCTTGGCCTTGAAATTAAAATCTTGAAGGCTATGGGAGAGCCCCATCAGGACACCATGGAAAGATTAGCAAGTCTTGATTCTGAAATCGATAGCCTTATTATCAAACGCTCGAATGCTCGCATGCTCTCTAGAGAATTTGTCATCAATAAAGGCGAGGACCCTATTGGTGATCATGTCGAACGTTTGTCCAATGAAAAAACTGCCACTCTTTATAGCGATTTTTTAAAAAAAGAAATGGCGGGTCTACTCGGAGACTTCTTTGAAATTCCCCCGGGTCAAGAAGCTATCGTGATCAACGCGCCCAAGAACACCTGCTTTGTTTGTTTAAAAGATTACGCCTTTGTGATTGAAAAGTCCCTTGGACCAACATTGACCAAATTGACTCGCGCTCTTGGAGAGAAAAAATGCAGCAAAGAAGAGCTCATCCAAAAAGTCTGGGGTTATAGCGAATACGATCCCCTTCGCCATGATTCCCTCATTTATTCCTCCATGGCTAGACTTCGTAACCTTTTTAAAATTAACGAATCCCAGCTATTTTTCGACGGAGAGTCCTATCAGCTTAATATCACCGTGATCGATGGAATTGCCAGTGAGAAAGGCACCGTCTTTACGCCCAAGCTTTCCCAAGAGACCAGGGTTCATAAAACCAAAGAAGAAATCACAAAGCTTCCCAGTGATCTCAATTATCGCCAAGTCAAAACCCTCAATGATGAACACTTTGACCAGATTTCTGTCAAAAACTACGCGGATCGCTTCGAAATTGTGACCATGACAGCCCTACGGGACCTTAAAAAACTATGTGAATACGGCTACTTGAAAAGAATGGGTAAGGGACGCGCCACGCGCTACCTGAAAACATTCCAACAAGAATGACAAATCTCTTCTTCTCTACTATAAAAGAGCCGACGTTTAGGGGGTCTTGTATGAAATCTTTAGGTATCCTGTTTATGACCATGCTTCTTGCTTTTAGCGCTCAGGCTGAAAAAAGCACTCACCAGGGTTTTTACGAAGTGCCCAGGCCTGATGGAAAAATCATCGACTTCCCTTCAAGCCTTCAATTTGAAGGAGACTCTTTGGCCGAGGCTGAAGAGATCGAAGTCCTTTTTCCCCCGCAACTTGTGGGCATGGAAAATCATTTCAAACTTAAAAAAGTAGATGACCAGTGGGTCGGCAACCCAGAGCTTTTTGAAAAAGTAGACTGTCATTTGGCGGGAGATGTGTACGATTTTTCTTGTCGTCTTGAATTTAAAAAAGAATCAGTTGTTGATGTCACAGGCGACGCCCAAGGCAATCCGGCCGTTTTGGATAACGACGATATTAAAGATCTTTTTTCTGGCACATCCGTTGATAAACTCTTTGTCGACCGTGTATTAGCTAAAGAACAACTTCTGGGCGCTGGTTTGCAAGCCACAGAAGTGAGCGCTCGCCTGGAGTCCACAGACATCTTTATCAATGAACCTATTGGTTTTTTAAAATATCGAGCCGTGAGTTACTAACTATGAAAACAATAATAATAACCTTACTTTTGCTCTTCTCCCTTCCCTCTTTGGCTGATAGCCTGGTGTGTGAAAATATTGACTCTTATTTTGAAGAAGACACTTTAGAGTTTGTTGGATACGGACAAGAGACGACAGCCTATTATTTCGACAACGACTCCCATTATTCTATCCTCTGTGAGACCACAGGCTTGGATGGGTATTTGTGTGAAGACGGAAATTTTACTATTCAAATGTCAGAGGGCGGCTATGCGACGGTCTCTAATGGTCTTGATCCTGAGGTAGAATTCCAATGCTACTGAGACTGTGACCTTTCGGTCACGATTTGGGCTCTAGCCTGTAATTATTACTTGAAGTTTTAGCCATTCTTCTCTAGTTTCCACTCTGTAAAAATAAAGATTTTTTGCTTTATAGCCTACGGAGTTTCTATGAAAACCATTTTAAGCCTCATTTGTGCCGCTTTCTTAATCGCAAGCTGTACCAAAAATAACAAATCCTCTTCCGCGGATCCCCGTGAAATTAACGGGATGAAGTTTTCTTCCATGAAACTTAAAAATGATCTGGAAGTGATGGTCATTAGTGACCCTCGCTTTAAAAAATCAGCCGCGGCTTTGGCGGTGGGTGTGGGCTCTTTAGCTGATCCTAATGAAGCCCAGGGGTTGGCTCATTACCTTGAACATATGCTTTTTATGGGAACAAAAAAATACCCCGCACACGATGAGTACCGCGACTTTATCGAGAAAAATGGGGGATACTCCAATGCCTACACCGCTGATGAGATTACCAATTATCTTTTCGAAATCGACACGGGCGCTTACAAGGAGGCTCTCGACCGTTTTGCTCAATTTTTTATCTCTCCGCTTCTTGATGAACGCTATCTTGAAAAAGAAAAAAATGCGGTCAACAGTGAGTTCGATCGCAATATCGAAAAAGATCACTGGAGACTTTATAGAATGTCGACTGTGATTGCTAAAAAAGAGCATCCCTACAATACCTTTAATATCGGCAGTAACAAAACCCTTAAGGATGTAAAAAGAAAAGACGTGTTGGAGTTTTATAAAAAATATTACTCCGCTGACAATATGAAGCTTGTCCTTGTGAGTTCTAAACCGATCGATGAACTAAAAAAACTCGCTCGCACCAACTTTAACAGTGTTCCAAAATTTAAATATCAGAAAAACGAATATGACTTCCAGTACTTTAACAAAAACGAACAACCACAGATTACTTTTATTCAGTCCATTCAAGACCGTTACATTCTACAGGTCTTTTTTAATACGCCTGATTATGTCGACTATTGGCAGTCAAAGCCCACTTTGATGCTCGCCTACCTTTTAGGGGACGAAAGTGAAGGCTCTCTTCTTTCCTATTTAAAAGAAAAAGGCTGGGCTCTAAAACTCTCGGCATCGCCTGAAGTCCATTGGCGCGATTTTGGTTTTAACCTGACTCTTACAAAAAAGGGCCGTGAAAATTATCAACAAGTGGTGCAAGCGATTTTTGCAGCTATTGAGCTGGTAAAAGAAAAGGGCTATCCAAAATATGTTTTTGAAGACAACCAAGAAATTGCCCGTCTTGAATTAGAAAACCTAGAGGCTTCAGGAGGAGCCGGTATGGCTTCTAGTTTTGCCGCCAAAATAATGGATTATCCTGTGGATGAGGTCATTGATCGCAGTTTTCTTATTGAAAAATACTCAAAAGAAGATTTCGAGACTTTCCTTAGTTATCTCAGAAAAGACAACGCCCATATTTTTGTGGCCTCCCAAAACGAAAAAACCGATCAAACCGAAAAACCGTTTGGTATTAAGTATCGCACTACCAATTTTAAAGCTCCACTCGATGACAAAGCCCTTGCTCCCCTGAAAAAGCAGATGGCCCTTCCAAAGCAAAATCCCTTTATTGCTCGCTCCTTTGATTTAGTAAATTCTGATAAAACTCAGAGCGAAGCCCAAACACTCACTGAAAATGGCTTCAAGCTTCACGTACAAACAGATACTGAACTTGGTATACCAAAAACTTATTTGGACACCTACTTTCAAAGTGCTATCGAGAATAACCCAAAAAACTATCTCCTCAGCTCTCTTTACGCCAAATGCAAAGAAGAAGAGCTCAGGGAATGGGCCTACCCGGCTCTGACTGCAGGCTATAGTTATTCGATTAGCAGCGTATTCGGCGATAAAATGGCCGTTAGTGTTTCTGGTTTCAGTGAGAAAATTGACCTTCTTTTGACAACGATCCTTGAGGACTCAGAGAAGAAAAGAGAAATCAGTCAGTGTCAAATTGATGAAAAAAGATTGGATCAAATTAAAGACAAGATGCTTTTAGATCTAAGTAATTTCAAGAAAATGGAAGCCTTTAGAAGACTTATGCTTGAAAGCCAAATCGTATCTGTCGACAAAGAGATTCACTGGGAGCAGTACAAAAATATGGTAGCGAGTGTTAGCCTCAAAGATCTTAACCAGTTTGGAAAAGACTTTTTTAATAAGGTTTTCGTTGAAGTCGTGGCCTCAGGAAATATTACCTCAAAAGGTGTGAAGGCCTTGGCTCAAAACATCTCAACAAGTTTAGAGGCCGAATTACTCAGTCTCAAAAAAGCCGAAGCTCAAAATCGGCAATTTGTTTTGCCTCCAAAATCAAAAGAGGTCGCCTATAAACTTTCTGGCAACAACAATAACAATGCCATGATGACCTCCTACTATTTAAAAGACTGGAATATCAATGACCATGCCCACCTTATGGTTTTAGGTAAGCTGATTTCACCAGCCTACTTCTCGGAACTAAGAAGCAACCAACAACTTGGCTATGTGGTCTTTTCTTTTCCAAACCTAGACTCCGGTTACATCGGTTTCAATGGCCTCATCCAGTCTCAAAATCATAAAGCCTCTTACCTTAAGGGGCAGTCGGATAAATTCGTTGAGAATTTCGTCTCTGATCTCAGTGGCAAACTCACCGATAAAGACCTTGAGCCCGTTATAGCCGCTCTTGTTAATGAGTTGGAGAAAAAGGCTACTGTGCTTGCACAGCGGCACTCAAAGTTTAAAAAATTGGCTCTGCAGTACAATGGACACTTCTCAATGGAAAAAGACCTTATTGCGGCAGTAAAAAATATGAAAGCCAGTGATTTAAAAGAATTTATGAAATCCTCTTTTATGCAAGACAAGGTCGGACGCCTGACCTACTACTACCTTGGGCAAAACTCCCACAAGGAAAATAAAACCCTTGATGGTGAAGTGATCACCAGCCCTAATGCTACAGCCGATTGGGTCAAGAAAGATCCCTACAAGTCGGTTGGAAACATGGACAATCCCTCCACATAAAAAAATGGAAAGAGCCTCTCTAAAAAAAACGAGAGAGGCTTTATCTTTTGAATTTAAGAAAAGACTAAAAACCGGTTCTCAACACCCGAATTAAAGATTGGGATATCTCTGACTTTTTCTAAGGGAATACTTTGAGTTTTCCAACGAGCCGGCATCAAAAATCCGATGCGGTCTGGTTTAAATTTCTGGTATATAGCTTCAATCACATCGGCCTTGTTGTTTTGATGGAGTCTCTTTCCCCAGGGAGGATTGACGACCACCACTCGCTTAAGCTTTTCTCTTGGAACTTCTTGTGAATTAAAAAGATCTTGTTTTTCAAGCTGAACATTAGAAAACCTTTCTAAATTCCCTTGAGCTAGTTTTAGGGCTTTTTCGTGAAAATCAAAACCCATCACTTTTTCTATAGAAAACTGTGAATCAGGTATAAGCAACTTTTCTTGTTCCTCAAAAGATTTGAAAATTGGAAAGCTTTCGACCCTAAATGATCTCGTCTGAGGAATTTCGAGATTAAGGGCTTCGGTGAGAAAAGTGCCAGCTCCACACATGGGATCAATAAGTTCAATGGGTTCATTCAAGCCTTGAAAAAGTATTTGAAGTAGCCCTGAAGCCAAGCTCGGCCTTAATGAGGCCACCGACCCCTTCTCTTGACGCTCAAAACCCGCCTCTCCTGTGGTGTCGATACTGATTGTACACTGATCGCGAATAATACGAATAAACAGCGCTGGACTTTGCTTTTCAATTTTAATTTTATGGGGTTTGAGCACTCTTTGCAGAACTCGTGTGGCTTGTTTTGAATGAGAAAGTTTAGAGGATTTGGACTGAAATTTAAAATCCAAACTTGAGTTTTTGGAGAAATAGGAAGCCCAGTCGATTTCCTTGAGACCTTTTTCAAATTCTTTTTCGTTAGGAGCGGAAAACAGTTTTTCTCGCAATAAAATTCTTGTGGCCGTTTTCATATTTTTATTGAGGTAATTGGCCATCTCTAGAGGGGCTTTGAATTCAACCCCGCCCTTTAGAAGGTTCACATCGGGATAGTCAGCAAGATTAAAAAAATCTGCAGCCTGGGCCCACTTTTTACAAAGTTCCAAGTGGGCCGCAGACTCCAGGCCAGGGTTAGTTGTCAGAAAGAAGAGCCTTTCAATCATGGTTCACATTGATTAAAGGATCGCCCTGGGTTTGTACTTTCATAAGGCCACTCTCGCACATCTTGTCCCAACTCGTCGGCGAAAGTATAAAGTCCTGGGAAGGTCGGTAAAACCTCAAAGTAGGTTCGACTCAATTCATCCAGTGGCCAGTTGATGCCATTTTCTTGATTAATTACCTCAAATTCAGGCACACGATTTTCTTCGTAAGAGCCTTGCAGGTCGAGGCTAGCAGCATCAGAGATCACACGTGATCCAACCGTTTGCCACCAATCATTATTATCGATATAGCCCACTTGTCTGGCTCCAATCATAGAAGTAAAGACTTGGAAGTCTCTAAACCCACGAAGCTGTAAGAGCCATGGGTGATTGTGAAGGTCGGCTGTATCGAGCATATCACCTTCGGTAAAATGCTGTGTAAAGTAATAGTATTTTTCTTTGACTGGAAGACAACGGTCTTCAATCTGTCCGGTACAAATCATTACACCGGTTTTAAGAATATCTTCGTTGTCATCAAAACCACGTCCGTCCGCGAGCATATCACGACGACTCTCATTTCTATGAAGTCTTTCTAAATCATCGATTTCTTCGGCTAAGACGTTACGAATATCTTGATAAAAACTTGGATGAAAACGAGCCACCAAACAGCGCTCATAGCGTCCCAGCTCAATATCAAAAGTAGCCTGCTGACTCACGAGGAAAGTTCCCGCAGAAACACTGGTTCCTTGGGTACGTCCGGCACTCTCGTCCCGCCTTGCAGAGCGAGTCAGAGAAAAGGATCCAACTAATGTTTTAATGAGTCCTCCGACAAAAGGAATTTTAGCCACTTCATCAACGATAACATTAGCGAAATCAGAAGGTTTAAAAGCCGCAGAAGTACTTACCTGCACTCCATGGGAGCTTGATAAATTAAAGTTAGCAGAAAGGTTTATGTTTAAAGATTTACCACCTCTATAGACGTAACGTCCTGTCGTTTCATATGCACGCACCTTTCTTTCAAAAACGATAGGAGAGTAACGAAATTCTACCGGTGTTCCGTCTTCGTTTGCTGGCTCTAAGCGCTTCACACTGTCAGAGAATCGACGTCTAGGATAACCATAAACATTGGCGACATACTCATGACACTTCGACTCGACAATAGCGTGGGCCTTGGCGTATTTGATCTTCTTTAACTCTGCCATGGTAAAATCACCAGGAATACTGGCACTCATACCAATGGTGGAGTTTCGAAGGTTCATATTTTCAAGAACACTCTCTGGTACATCTAAGAATTCTTCAGTGAACATATTGGCTGTTAAAGCAAAACACATTCTATGCATTAAGCGTCTTGAAACCTCAGGGTCCACATGAGCCGCATTTCTCCAACCGTGACGGGCGATATTGACGATATCCTCTTCGGTCACCTCTCCTGAAACGGCATTGTAACTCTCAGGTAGGTCCATAAGTCTATAGACGTCGAGCTCCCTCATAAAACGTTCCTGTTGATAAGTGGCTTCACCAATATCAAGGGAGGGAAGAAAGGGAGGCAGAGTACGATTATTAAGTTGTGAGAACAGAGTGTTTTTCTGCAAAATATCAGGCCCAGAAGTAATATCTGTTAGACACTCATCGAGTCTTTCAAGAGGTCTCGTTTGACCACAATCTTGTTCGTTAACAACATCATCTTCATTGTCATAATTGATGGCTTTGAGTCTTGATGCAGGATTATCGTTAAGAAGGGTATATTTGAGACCATAGGTTCTCACAAAGTTAACCACTTGCGAACCGAGCTCCATTTTTCTAGTCTTCTTCTCGTCAATGGTTTCCTTGTCTTCGATCAACTGATCCACAGTTAGATCGTGGTAAGCTCTTAAATAACCATAGTACTTGTTATTCTCGTAGTTAGCGTTAACAGACTCACCCGAATCGTAGATACCATCCTGAAGGAGGTTCAAATCACCATCTTCAGAAAGATTAAGGGTAGAATCCACATCTTCTGGTGGCACTCCTTGTTCAATCATACGAGGGGCCTCACAGAAGGCCGTACGGCAATACTGTTCGTTAAGAATATCTGTGGGTCTTAGCGAAGATCCATTGGTGTTATAGACAAAAGTTAGAGGGCCCACAAAAGTTCTGGCTGGTAGACCTGACTTACCGTCATCGGGATTAATACTTGGGTTGTGTTCCCCATCGTTTGTGATGAGGTCGAAGTCAAAACTTGGAGTCAGTGGACTTTCGGTGAAATCCGAAAACTTGAGTTCATCCAAATCTCTAGCAAAGCTGTCGTTTCCGGCATCACGAGCCTGTCGCACGCGATGTTCAATAATGGATTGAGCCGCATTAACACCATCAGAAGTATCTGTGAAAAAGAGCTGTTGTAATGGATCGTCATCGAACGAATCCAGATATTCTGGATCAAGCTGATCACTGGCACTCTCAAGAGCATCCACATTAGCTTGGTTCAGATTTAACAGAATCCTATTAATAAGCGATCTTTTATCGTTTCTAAAGCGAGTCATGTTACTCAGACCACTGCTTGGGTCATTAACTAGGGCACGATACTGATCAAGGCGGGCCAAACGCTCTTCAATCGCTTGACGTCTTTCTTCCCACTCACTCGAACCTCTTTCAAACTGGTCGAGTCCAAGGGCTGAGTAGATTTCATTTTGTGCACTCTCAATGGAACCGGCTAATTCGGCAAGCTCCGCTCGTGCTTCACGGCGCTCACGTTCATTATTGTATTGATCCATAAGCTCGCTTACGCGCTGGTGTCTGGCTTCCAGAGTTTCAAGTTCCTCTTGCATGGTGAAAAGCTCTTCGTATCTGGCATCAATGTCCTGCCCTTCGAACAGCTCATTGAGTGTTTGATCCACAAGAGTGGCCAAACGAAGCTTATGTTCGTCCACCGTTTGTAGTTGGATAAAAAATTGATTTCTAATTCTCATTAGTCGAAGATCGTCCACCTCAAACTCAATCGGTGTAATAATCATTCCACCAAGCACCCTTACGAGTTTAGTTTGAACAGAGATATACTCTTTTCTTGATTCTTTGAGGTCTTCTTCATTAAGCAGACGGTGATCCACATCTTGCTCAGAGCTTCCCCCGTTAGGAGCATAAGCCATTCGCGGATTGGCGGATTGACCCGGCTCAAGAGGACCGTACTGACGATCATAGAGGTCGTAGGCGCGGTCAGCCTCTGGGTTGAGTTCGGCAGCTAAAGTTTCCTCATCGCCCTCCCCTTCAGCCAACTGATAGGGAATCTCTAGGTCTTCATCATAAATCCTAACACCTTTAGCGGCGGGATCCAGGTAGTCCTTCTGTAAGGCCACCTTCATAAGGTAAACTCCGTCACGTAGCTTGTAGGTTCCGAGACGTCCAAATACGATAGAGTTGTATTTCAAGACATAAGGGTAAGCTTTCAGAAGTACGGCTTTTTTCACTTTCAAATTGAGATACTTATCAATGGCGTAGCGAAAACCCATAGTTTCATATTTAAAATCGGCAATAAACAGTTTTGAAACAGGAGCGGTCTCTCTTTGCTCTTCAATCTCACGAGCATAACCGTCAGGCATTTCATTTTCATCCCAACCAAAGGTAAACTTTTCATCCCAAGGATTTAAATAGTAAGTAAATTCTTGTTCATATTGGTTAATCGTCTCATCCCACTGACTGATGTTATTAGCAGGATTAGAGGCGGCATTGTTTTTAGTTCCCACAAAGCGTATGTTTGCGGTTTTTTCCTGCAGGACCTCTTTTCGATAGTATTTATGAGAAAGGAAACCAAACCAGGTTAAACAACCGTCTTCATTGGTTTGTCGACGCATCTTGTGCACACGTCCTTTATCCTCAGTCTCGATATCAAACTGTAAACCAGGACCCACTCTTGAACCGTAAAGTCCGTGCTCCACACAGGTTTCAACGGAGTATTGTAGAGTTCTGTCCGTGGCCGTTTCTCCAGGCATAATTCTAATAAAACGCATGGTGAGTGGTCCAAAATAGAAACGATCAATCTCACGCACGGTTTGTAGGTCATCGATGATTCCATCAACAGAATTGACGTACTCATCGTAGCGCACCTCATCGAGAGGGTTAAAGTTTTCATCAAAAGAGAAAGTCGCAGTCTGTCGACGCACCCACTGGTCGTATTGTCCAAGGTCCAAAACGGCAGTGTAAGGTTTAACGTTCCTCATTCCACGGTCAACAGGAACCACTTTTAATAACAGCTCCACTCGACCAAATTCTGTTCTATTTCTTAAGACAAGTGGAACACTTGTTACTAAGCGTCCGTCGTCGTTCATTCTCCAAATAAAAGACGCACTTCGCCCGACCATTTCTGTAACATTACTACTAAGAAGATGCCTTTCATTATTATCAGCCGCTCCTCTTGCAATCAAATTCATATAGACTTTAAAGCGACCGCTGTTTAATTCAGTACGGTCTCGGTTTCCACCTGAATCGTAATTCCAGACCACTGGACGTGCGTTCATATTAACGTTTATATGAAGTCCGGCGCGGTCACTAAGGAGAGTTTCTTCAATTTCATTGCGTCTTTGATTCTCTTCCTCGTCAAGAAGCTCTCGGCTCTGACGATTAAATTCGGCCACATTGGCTCTCGTTCTCTCAACAGGTTCAATTTGAATCGAGTCAAAGCGAAGCTCCGCTGTGGCATCAAAAAGATCACCTTTCAGGGCATCTACCACTTGGTCACCGATGACCCATGTTCCTGACTGCCAATCACTACGATCGTAATCGGTGAGGTCAAAAAATCCACTGGATAAACTTTGAGTACGATGCATGTCCCAAGGGTTGAAACCAATTCGTTTGACTATTTTTCCAAGTTGTCCAGAAAGAGATTCAATTTCAAAATGTAAGGCCACGTTCACAGAGGGAGCAAAGAAATCAAATTCTGGAACCGACTGGCTCCATCTTAAACAGTTTCCACTGTTAACTGTGATTGGATTTGAGATTTCCGTGCTATTTTCACTGCGTTTCCAGATAATATTGTCACCAAGCTCGGATTTGATATGGAAGCGTTCATTACGAATGGTTCCCTGGGAAGCTCGATCTCTTATGTTACACAATCTAAAATAAAGTTGAATGGCATTAGACGTACGCAGAACACCACGGTCTTGATCGGAGAACTTTATGTCCTCCAATTCAATATTCCCTACTTCGAAGAGCGCACGATTGTTAAAGGCTATGAGATTTCCATCTGTGGAATACTCGGAAAGCCCTTGCTCTTGCGATTTGCTCTCCCGGTCGGCATTAACACAGCCAACGAGGGTGCAAAGGGTTAAAATTGTTACCAGCGACTTAAATAAAGTCATATAAGGTCTCCACGCTTAGATAAATAGTTCGTTGATCATCTTGCTGTAGTCCATCGATCCTACGGGTGGCCGTTTGTAAAAGGTCGGCCTCCGTGTATGAGGCTCTAAAAATTACACCCCAATCTTTTGATTCTAGGTCAATTCGGTAGGTTTGCCCGATACGGTTGTTGTGTCCCAATCGATGGGAATTATAAAAAGAGGGCACAGCGTCCGTTTCGATAAAGTAGTCTTTATAATGTCCAGCCACAATCCAGCGACCAAAATCATTGGCCAGCCAAAAATTAAGAGCTTGGGCCTCACCCGCATCACTGGGGGCTTCGTTGTTTTTAATTGTATGCCACTGCACTTGTGCACTGAGACTATTCGTTAATTTCTGTTCAAAGGTCAGTCGGTTTAAAAACCCATCAAACCCATAGATAAATTCGGCATTATTGATATCGGTATTGGTGACCGTGTTACCGTAGATAAAACTGTTAAAGGCAACAACAGCTGGCAGATCATCATAAGAAAAGTGAGTCACACTGCCTTGAATAAAATTGTAGTCACTGATGTTCCACTTGGCTTTCACAGTTTGAGTTTGGAACTGAGGCATCTCTTCCCTCTCACCCACTCGGTTTGACTGAGTGTAAGAGGTTGGGATTAATTGTTGGGCACCCAAACCAAATTCAAAGCTACTAACTCTATAATTGAACTCTTCAGAAAGACCAATAAAGGGAAGGCTTGAAACAAAAAGTGGTTCGTTAAACTTTCCTTGACTGATCAAGCCAGCTTCAAAACGAAAAAGTCCATCAAGAGGCTTATATTGTAATTTTACATCGCGAGGATAAAGTCCGGTACCAGGCTCTTGATCTCCAAAAATATCCTGACTTCGGCCAGTTTCTGCTGAGATGTTTCCAAGAGTTAGAAAATCAAGATCTTCGATAAGACGATAGCGAAACTTTAAACCAAAGGTCGCTCCTGCAATTTGGGACTGTATATTAGAGGCCGTCTCAAGTGACTGACCATCCAT
Source organism: Bdellovibrionales bacterium (assembly GCA_964230645.1). Classification (GTDB taxonomy): domain Bacteria; phylum Bdellovibrionota; class Bdellovibrionia; order Bdellovibrionales; family JAGQZY01; genus JAGQZY01. Next base: position 399,439 of record CAXRHT010000002.1, read on the forward strand.
TCTTAACTTCCACAAAAACTGTGAACGTCTATCTTTAATTTGATCTTTGATGGCTTTTTCATAATGAGGATCTTCACTTAAGAAGTTAGATCTTTGGATCGATGAATCGTAATCATTATTGGATTCGTTTTCGATTGGATTGGTTCTCTGTATAGAGGGATCATAAAGAGATTCCTGATCTTGTCTTGCAGGCTGAGCAAAGCTCGTCCCTGAAAGAACAAGAGTGGTTACAAAAAGGAACCAAAATTGGAATGTAAATATATTCCGTGAAGACGGATATATCTCTTCGTTATTCTTCATGTTTCCCCTGACAAAAACATAGTAAGTTAAACAAATTAATATTTCACTTGTATAAGTTACAATAACTGTACCTTAACAATTCACTCCTAAACCCTTAAGAACACTTGTTCCTAGGTGTCTAAACTTTTGACACCCGCCTTTTTACGTCACTTTTGTTGCAAAATTTCCGGAAGAAATTACAAAGCTTTTGAAAAAAATTCTTTATCAACTGTTTGACGGAATAGAGAAAAGTGCCGCGTTACTGGACATTTATAAAGGTATTGAAGCTTTTATAGGTTTTAAAAAAAGCAAATAGGGCCTCTGTTTTATAAGCTTAATGTTTAGATTGCTTCACAATTTTCAGACTTAACTGGCTTTGAAAATCAGATCTAAAACTAAAGAAATTTTAGCTAACTTTATTCTTCTTCATTATTTTGTATCTATGAGAATCACTAGTAGAAGAGATGATTAAACAAAAAAATATAAAAATTAAAGCAAACAAAGTAATTCAAATAAAGCTCTCTTCCTTTTGAGGCATCATTCAAACCACGATCCCCATGTCTCCATTTATAATAATTCTCTAAAGGGCTCTGGTGAGCGTAACGCGTTTTCGCCCGAAGGGCGAAACACCAGCAAGGCAAGGATGCCGGCCCTGAAGAGATTTATTATAAATGGAGGCATGGGGAGCCGAGGACTTCGATCGAGCTTCGACAGGTCCTTCGGCTTCGCCTCAGGACGACAATGCAGGTTCGCCTCAGGACGACAATGCAGGTTCGCCTCAGGACGACAGTGGAGGCTCGTCTCAGAGCACGATATTATGACATTAAGCTTTTTAAAAAACGAAGAGAGCGTATTCCGAACCAACTAAAAGACTCACCTTCTACGAGAGCGGCAGGACGCTTGAGGCTTTTGATCCATTCCATTTCTTCTTTTTTGCCGAAATCATAAGGTTCCGAGGAGAAGAGTAAAAGAGTTTTAGGTGGAATTTGACTGAATTCAAACTTTGGATAATTTTCATCAAAATCAAAAAGATACTTTCGGTACCCCAGATGAGACAGAGTGTCTCCTATATAGGTCTTTGGGCCAACGGTCATCATTGGATTTTTCCAGATAATATAGAGAATATGATCAATCTCGGAATCAGGAGGGTGAATCCATTCGAGGACATCGGGGAAATCTTTAATACTCTTATTAAAAGTATGGCTAAGAACTTTCTCCCAGGAAGAATTGAATTTCTCCATCTTAATTAAACTCTCTTGGCTTAGCTTATGACCATGCTCTTGCTTGAGCCATTCTAAAGAGGCGGGCACGGCTTTAAGATCCGAGATATGAGTAGCAAACAAGGGAAGCGAGGTTTTTTCCACCATTTCCTTTCGATTCTCTTCCTTATCGACCAGCAGAATATCGGCCCGAAGCTTTTTAAGCTTTGAAGCGTTTAGATCTTTTGTTCCCCCGACCACAGCAATGTTTTCCACTTGTTTTTTGGGATGAATACAGTAGCGGGTACGCCCCACCACATCGAGGCCTAAGTGAATCCATGTTTCTGTCCAAGATGGCACGAGGCTAACCCATTTCATAAGAAGGAGTCTAGCATAGAGGTTAAAGCTAAAACAACGGAACTCTCCCCTGTGCTTTTCTCGCATGTTTGTGCTTAAAGAGGACTTTTAACAATGAATCGAACAGAAAGTAGACAGTCCTTTGTAGCCAATCCTATTTTCTTTTCAAAAAAATTCCTAGCTATTGTTAAAAAATAGGAAACGTGGAGAATAGGGCAAAATTAATAACTCAAACAGGAGAAAACCTATGAAAAAAACTGTGAAAGCAGGATTAGCTGCCAGTGCTTTAGCTGCAACACTCTCTGCGCCCTCAGCCAATGCATTGATCATGCCCTCAAATGATAAATTTGAAACCATTAAATACTGTTTAAAAACCTATGGTTCAGAAGGGGCCAAGACAGTGATTTACTGTGATGAGTCTGAAAACAACGCCATTAACAAGCGTCCTTTAATGGACAATGGCTGTGCTGAAGAGCAAGTGGCTGTTAACTCCACTCGCAATGTCACTCAAGGCCAAGAGTTCCCCATTCAAATCGAAGAATGTGCGGTAAAAATTGATGGTGAAATCGAACCCGCTCAACTTTAATCTTTTTGTAAGAAAATTTTGATAGCAAGGCCAAACTCTAAGAAGGGTTTGGCTTTTTTTATTTGCTTCCTAAAAAGCGAAGGAGCCTTTGGGTTTTATCGTTGACTTTTTTGTGCTCCATCAACTCTTTTGAATAAGGCCCCGAATTGGGAAGAAATTTTCTAGGATCCGAGGCGTAAAACCTCAGCTGAGGATAAGGATTCTCACCAGAAAGTTTGGTAATTTCCTTAGCCCACTTTTTAAGACCTATAGGCCCTTCAAACATGGGATCAAGAACAAGGATTTTCTTTCCGGTAAATACAAAGGTCGCCACATGAAATTCCCACACAACCGGAGGAGCTACTAATGTTCCAATGGCCCAAACCTTACCGATTCGCTCCTGTGGCACACCCATTTTCAAAAGATAGTAATGGCTTAAAAGCGCTCGGTAGAAACAGTAACCTATTTCTAGTTTTTTAGGGTCTCGCTTTTCACTATCACTCAGAAACTGATAGCCCGCGGCCTTTTTAAAAGCTTTTTTAAGTTTTTCAGTAGGAATGACAGGCTTATTTTTTTGACTGTTGAGATTCTCAAGCTCACTGAACATTTCTTTATTCGCACTTCTTGCTTGCTCGACTAAAAAAAGATTCCTTTTTTTATATTCTCGCCTTGTAAACTTCTTCTTTTCCAATTGTTCAAACCAAGAGGCTTTCTCTAAATTGTACTCAGCCAAAAGGTCTTTTTTTAAATTAAGGCTATGCTGATCATTTTCAGGTTCTTGGTTGAGCTCTTTTAAAACGGAAACACGAGAACTGTCCTGTTTATGGGCACAAGAGAGCATCAAAATTGCAATCAATAGAAGTCTAGGCCATTTCAAGGAGATAATCCTCAAGCGTTTTACTGGCGATACCATTAGAAAAAACACTAGTAAGCTCTGCAATAGCCAAAGCCTCTCTTAAATAAGGTTCAGTCACAAGCCCTACATTTTTAAGAAGGTCTAAAGAGACGGCATCATGCTCTCCCATATCGTTAATCTGCATATGTCGATTCACTAATTTGGCTGAGTCTTTCAAGCCAATGTCACTTAAAAGCTCACCGAGTGGGTCTTTGCCTGAGAAGTTACTGCGTTCAAAAAAATCAATCAAAAGAGCAAAGGCTAAAAAGTTTCGAGAGGCACTAAATTTTAGCAAATCCATAATGACTCGAGCGTTGAGGCAGACCTCCACTTTTTCCGCATCAAAGCCGGCCGCTTCAACCGCTTTAGCCATAATAATGTCATGGCCTTTCTCTTCCTTAATGAATTTCTCAACCTCTTCTTTTGAAGACTGAGCGATTTCAAGAGCGGGCTCCACAGCCTCGATACATCGCGAGGTCACATAGTGATTCTGCCTAATAAGGCGAGCGGCCATATCTTGTTGTTGATCATCAGGAAGCTCTCTAACTGTTGTGTAAACTTGCGAAACACCCCCACGCTCTTTGACCTCGATCATATGAAACTTTCTTACGGCCGTAAGAACACTCTCAGGACAGTACATCTCGTCCACCGTAGCGAATTTCAAAATAGAATCATGGTCCCAGGGAGAGGTGCGAGATTTTAAGGTCATCATGATCTCTTGCTCATCTTCTTTAGAAGCAAAACCTTGCTGCCCCTCTTCTTTTGATTGGCAAAGATGATCCACTAAAGTTTTGATCTTTCCATCAACAAAGTTATTGTCTTTAAGCTTATGTTCATCACCATATTTGATGAGAGGAAGAATATAAAATATAGGATAACGATCCACCTGCTTAATAAACTGACTAAATATCAGCGCTTCTTCCGGTTTGATAATCTGTTGCTGAATATTATTGTAAATACCCTGCAACTGACTGGCCATCGCGGGATCAAGCTTAAGATTCAACTCAATCCAAGGGGTTTTCAAATGAACATCCCCACCACTTGTTTTCATTTCCAATTCTTCGTAAGGCCAATACTTATAATCCATGAAAATTCCTTTCAAAAATGAAACCTAGTGTTTCAAAATATCCCCTCCTTGTCCATGCCTTCAAAATCAAGCCACACACCCTCTAATTTTAGAAGAAACTGCCTAGGAAAACAGCTCTCTGAAAACTCCTATTTTATATAGTACTTCCAGGCACTTACGAGAGTTAATGACACCTCGCCAACATTGACTCAAAGACGGCTTAAACGTAGTATCTCCAGCTATATATCACCCGTGGGTCTAGCGTCTGTTCATTTTTTAAGGACAGACCGAAAGTAGTGGCTCTGGCAAGCTGGAAGCGTTCACCCGTAGGGTGATGCCAGCAAGGCAGGAGCCGTGCCCTACTTGCGGTCTGTCCTTAAAAAATGAACAGACGCTAGACCCACGGGCCCGGCCCCATTTACGAGGAGAGTTTTATGGATGCATTACGCCAGCCCCCAACAACCAGCGGTTACAAAGAAGGCGATGTCTTAGTACTATTTGGAGAACTGTTCTCCAAAGGCTACGCCAATGGCCTCGTCGATGAAGCTAAAAAGAAGGGCTTAAAAATTGTTTACTCCACCGTGGGCCGGAGGGACTCGGAGGGAAAACTAAGAGCCCTAACAAAAGAAGAGCTCAGTGAGCAACCCACACCATTGATCAATCGACCTCTTGAGGCGGGCTTTGATATGGAGCCCGATTCCAAAGGTGTTACCCCTTGCGATCAACTCAAGGGTATTAAAATGAAAGATTGGGACCAAGACCACCTCAACTGGGACTCGATTTTAGAGTCGCAAAAAAACGGGACCGAAAGATTTCGAAAACACGTCACAGCTTATATGGAAGATCTCAAAGAGCATATTCCCAAAGGGGCCAATGTTTTATTTGCTCATATTATGGCTGGAGGAGTTCCAAGAGCAAAAATAATTATGCCCGTTATGAACAAAGTTTTTAAAGGTCGAGGCGATCGCTTTATTCCTTCTAAAAGTTTGTTTGATTCTCAGCTTGGAAAAATGAGTCAGCTCAACTTCAGTGACGTCACAGCCCACACCTTCAAACATCTTGTCGAACTCAGTGCTGAAATTCGAGAGATGGTTGAGTCCGATGGTGGTCAGGTCAGCTACACAGCCTACGGTTATCATGGGACAGAAATTCTTATTGATGGAAAGTATCAGTGGCAAACCTATACGCCTTATTTTCAAGGCTGGGCCAAGATGGAGCTTGAAGAGCATTGTAAAAACTTTTTTGAAAAAGGCATTCGCTGTAGTGTCTACAACTGTCCAGAAATTCTGACTAATTCCTCAAGCATTTTCCAAGGTGTGGAAGTGTCCCTTTATCCGCTTTTAGGGGCGCTTAAGAAAGAAGGAGCGGATTCAAAAAATTGTCAGAAAGTCCTCGATGATTGTCGCAAACTTTTAAAAGAAGACCATAGTTTTGATGAAATTATGGAATTCACTAGCCAGTACTGCAAACACGATCTTATCACCTCCCATAGTCATTTCGATCAGTGGCCTCAGCACAACTCTCAAGACCAAATGGAGTATATGTTAGACTCTTCTGATCACTTGATTTCTATGCACAAAGACCCAAAAGAGTTAATGACCTTTCCATTATCCGAAGAGGTTTTTAAGGCCACAGGCGAGCTCATTTTTCACGACTCCTTCGCCCCGCAAAGTCCAGTGCAGTGGCTCAACCACGACGTGGTCGCAAAAACGATTGCAAAACAGGGATGAGTCTAGCGCAAGGCTTACCCTGGCAGTGGAAGCAGCTCTCCTTTAACGGCTACAGTATAGCGGGGCAAACAACCTCGCTTTTTTTCAATAACGCCAAAATTTGCTTCGACATTGGCCAAGGTCTTCCCTTTAATATCAACGCCAAACTTTATTGTCTCACCCACCTCCATGCCGATCACGGTGCAGGTATAAATTACTTACTCTCCCAGCGCTCCCTTTTTGGCTTCCCAACAGCCCCTATTCTTCTTCCCCAGTCGGCTGTTGATCCCATTTTTAAAATACTCAAGCAGTGGGAAAAAATTGAGGGTTTTAAGTTTGATTTTGAACTTATTCCCATGAAAGCAGGAACTCGGTTTGCTTTTTCAAAGCAGTATCTTATTGAAGCCTTTCCCACCAATCACCGCGTGGAGTCCTTTGGATACCTAGTCTATGTGAAAAAAAAGAAATTAAAAAAAGAGTTCTTAGGGCTTGAGAGACAAGAGCTCTTAGACTTAAAAAGTCGGGGGCAACTTTTAGAAGAGGATGTTCTCGAACCAAAGATGGCTTTTACCGGGGACACCAAAATTGAATTTCTTCAGAACCATAAAGATTTATCCCGTGTGGAGCTACTCTTTATGGAGTGCACTAACCTCGACGAAAAAAAGTCGATCGAAGACACTCGAAAATGGGGACATACTCACCTTGATGAAATTATTGAGAAGGCTTCTTTTTTTGAAAACGAAAAGATCAGTTTAATTCATCTTTCCGCCAGATACTCCAGCAAAGAGGCGGAAAAGATTTTAACGGAAAAACTTCCAGAAAGCCTCAGAGAAAAGGTGAGCCTTTTCCCACGTCCCTTTTAATTACTGATTTGGAAGAATAAGATATTGAGAAAAGCCCCACTCTTCTGCTTTTTCCAAATAGACCTCTTGAAAATTGACCCTTTCTTCAGGATCTTGACTGAGAGACTTTCGGTAGTAATTATCAAGCACCCAGACAGCCGAAGCGTAGCTATTTAAAACATCCACTTCCAAACATTGAGTGGCTGTGGCTCGACCAAAATTGAAGAGGGCCAAGTTCGGACAATCTTGCATATAAGTGGTGCGATCAAATTCGACTCCAACATTTTCGGCGTGTACAGAAAAAGCTCCGCCCATCGCCCAATTTTGCACCTCTTGGAGTACTTCCATGGTGTATGGAGGTACATAGGACTCTTGGCAATTCCCCTTAACTGCCAAGGCCCCTTGAGAAAAAAATAAAACCATTAAAGAAAAAATCGTTCGCATTGCTGTTCCCTGTGTGAAGCGTTTCTAGCAATAGCCGTGACCAAAGCCAAATTTAATATTTCTTCCACAAGCATAAGATTAAGTTATAGTAGCGGTTTCCATATACATAGGACTGCCTATAATTTTGATAAATTTAACGAAATTCTTACTGTAAATATCGAGATTTCTTTGGTTTTTTTCAAATAGAGACCTCAATATTTTTATCCCATCACCGATAAGACCCTATGGGCTCTTCTCGAAACTCCTTTCTATTATTATGTTTATTGATAGGAATAATACCTTTTCAAGCCTGTATGCGCTCAAGCCCCAACGCTCAATTGGGACAGTCTTCATCAGTTACCTATGATACGGAAATCGATAAGCAGGCCCTAAAACTTTTTGCCGAAAGTTGTGACTCCTGTCATGGGTCTTCCTCTCCTGGTCTTGGAGGCTTAAACAATACCGACAATATAAAGGCCTTAATTGAAGGTGGTTATATTGTTCCCGGTGACGTCAGTGGCTCTCCCCTTTTTGAAGAGGTAGAAAGTGGCTCGATGCCACCAAGCTCCCCTCTGGGAGCTCCGGATCGGGAGTTTCTGGCTACTTGGATTGAATCCCTTACCGATCGTAGTGATGATGCCAGTCAAGCCCCCGTTGAATCAATTACTTTCACTAGACTTTTCAACGAGGTCATAGGTCCCCGCTGCACCACCTGTCACGACTCAAATCACGTCCTTCCCCTTCATGATTATGAGAGTGTACGTGAAATTGTTTGGGCGGAAAGTCCTTCAGTGAGCCTTCTGTGGAGCTCCCCGGCTGCAGGCCGAATGCCAAAAACGGGACCACCACTCACCGCCTCGGAACTTAAGAAGATCAGTGATTGGATAGAACTTGGAGCTCTTAATAATTAAGAGCTTTTAAGACTTCAACATATAATCTAGAATTTTAGCGTCTTTTGTGTCGGGAAAACTTCTCGCTAAGGACATATCCATGCGCAGAGCCTGCATTAAAGTCATCCATAGATCTCTCCCCGCCACTCTTTGGTTATTTCCACTCACACCATTTGCGACAGGACGTCCAGAGTCATCGGGACGATGGTAAAAATATTTTGTTCCTTGGTTGGTGACATTGCCATAATAACCGCCTTTGATTTGACCTCCGGCGAGAATCGCACCATTTTTACCTTTACTTCCGAAAGAGTTGGCTTCCATCCCCCGGCCACCATCGGTGGTGAAAATTGCAATCACTGTTTCATTCCAAATGCCCGCAGTCTTTAAGGCATCGATCATTTTAGAAAGTGGGTTAGAAACCTGTTTGGCTTGTGCCCTAAAAAGTTTTTCCGGACGATCGCCATGGACATCAACATAGTCGAATTCGAGGGCCACGGTACGTACTATATCATTGGTAATAAGTTTTGTTGCAAGTCCTGCTTGTTCCCACAGCCAGGCTTTGCTGCCACCTCTTCCCATTTCCGGAAAATCATTACGCCAGTGATTTCGTTCAGCACTAGAGAGAGCCAATTGAAAATTATTGGGAAGCCCCCCTGCCCCGGTACTGGCCAGGCGCTTTTGCACACCTTGTAATTGTTTTTCGTGATCCGAATGAGCATTGCCATCGTAACGGAAATTATTAAGGTAGTTTTTATCGACTTTTTTAATAAGCTGTGTGATCTGATTGGAAAAACGACTGTAGTTAGGCGCCGGTCCGGCGTTGCCAGAGGTAGAAAAGGCTTTCTCTAAGTCACTGGTCGACTGATAGCGATCAGGATCGGCTCCTGCTAGGTTTCCAGAATAGTGGTACACAGTATGAATACTGCGACTAATTCCTTTATAAATGACACCATTTTTTAGACTCGAATCGGCTTTTTTGCAGACGTAGTTATGAATATTAGCCGGTGTGGGACTGGAACTATAATGATCACCATTACCGGAGAGTTTGGAATTGGGATCTTTTAAATACATCTTCTCACGCCCCGGCCCCGAATTGTAGCCTCTTCCTGGAGAGCGAGTGGCGTTTCCTCCTTCGTGTCCGTGAATGGGACCCACTGAGAGCTCACAGGTTTCTAAAACAGCGATATCATCCAGATGAGGTCTTAGAACTTGTCCCTCATCGGGAAGGTAAAAATTGTTACCCGCTTGCACCAAAGAGTCCTGACTTTGCGCCAGTCCCACCTGATCTCCAGAGAATCCTCGTGTGATATTACCGGTGGCAATTCCTGGAGGCACAAAAAGGTGTGTCCAATCAAATTGGTCTCGTAAATTGATTTCGATAAAATAGCGTGGCAATACGGCCGCTTGCGCATAAGCTTTCTTCCCTAGCAGTATTTCCTGACAAGCCTCTTTTAAGCCCGAAGGTGCAAAGGGAAAGAGTGTGAATAAACTTAAAGCTTTTAAGAACTCTCTTCTTTCATTGGGAGCCATATTTTCAAAATCTTCAAACTTCATTACTGTAATCTCCCTTCGATAGATAGCATAACAAGAGGATGGGATAGAGATTCAACGACCAAGTCACTGAGGCTTGGTTGTGGGTTTCTGGTCTTAGCCTTCCTTACAATATCTCTTAGAAGACCCACATTAATATGTTCGGCTTCACTGTGATCAAGGTTTAGAAAATATTGCAGGCTTTTTTGTACAGAACAGTTCCAAAACTCATCACTTTGAACGATGACTTCCGAGGCCTCTTTTAAGTTGGCGACTTGTCGACCGAAAACTTGCGAGGCTTCTGAAGCGGCTTCATTGGAGTCTTTAAGATGAGAGGTAAAAAGATCATTAAAAGACTTACCGGCTTCGAGATCAGGATTCTGAGCGCCCGTTGCACCATCGACATAGTTTCCGAAGGCATCAAACTTTACAAATAACTGAGCATGGGCTCCAAACTGTGAATGACAAGTATAACAGGCGAAACCATTCCCAAAAGCCCCGTCGGTGCCATCATCAAGCTGGTCTTGGGCGAACATATCAATAATCCTCTCTCTTTTTATAGGAGGTTGTAGCGACTGATCCATTGGGTAGTTTTTGCAGGCGAATTGCTCCATAAGCTTACCGGCTCTTCCTAAATTAAATCGTCCCGTGTGCCCGACCATAAAGGCCTTTGTGGTTAGAACTCCAGCATTATAGGGAGAGGCGGTATCGCAACTGACCGGCTCTAAATTCTCGTCCACACAGTAATCCGCAGTCAGTACTTCGGAGAAACTGCGATCTTCCCGGCTAATAAATTGCATCAACTGTCCTGGAAGATTGAAATCCACTTCGTTTGTTTTACCACTGGTGGCCAGTTGCACTTCCATCATTGTCTTAGCGGAAATGTGAAAGCTAGGGTCAGCTGTCCAAGTCTCTAGAAGCTGCCTTAAGTCATAAATATTGCCATTCTCAAGTAGATCACTCTCAGTACTAGAGAGGTTTCTTGCCACCAACATATTCGCTAAACGATTCCCATAGGCAACAAGAGGAGACTCCGCTAATGACGATTCACTCACAAACTCTAAGGAACTTAAACTCACAGAGCAGAGAATAAAAAGTTTCTCATTTTGAGTGCCACTCCCTGCTGCTATTTCCTGAAGGAGTTCTTGATCACCATAGGAGAGCTTGCGACCATAAACGACTTCTAAAAAGCCCTGATGATCACCGGCATAGCGATTGATAATTTCTGAGCTTTGGCAGATCGGTTCGATCGACTCTATCCATTTTTCCATTACCGATTGAGACCAAGTTTGACTGGGATTAATACTTTGAGAATGGTCGTGATCACCTAAAATAAAACGATTAGCTCTCAGCCTGTTAAAAGCTGATGAGGGTAAAAATGAGAAGAGGTTCTCTAATTTACTCACTCTTTGTCTAAAAGGAAGTACTTGCACTGAGCTATTTTTAGCTTCAAATACAGCGGGCGATTCACTTCCCCCACCAAGGCTTGAAAATGAGCCCTCTTCTCCCGTTCCTTTGTAACCACTGCAGTTGTTATAAAATAAAAGAGTCACGACCCCTAAAAATAGAAATTTCCCAAACTTAGAATAAATTTTGATCCTCCCAAACCCTGATAAGCTATTAATCTGCAAATAGCTTGCCGAAAACGGAGTTGTTTTCACTCCTGATATCAGGAGGTTAACTTCGCCTTTTCTGAAGTATTTTAAAAAAAACGTACACTAGTTTGATAAACTCTAAATTTTTTTATTAAATTAAGTAAAAACCTACACTTACAAGGGTGTCTATGAAAAACACAAAGCTGTTAATAGATTAAACAATGTTTGAATCTGAAACGTATTAAGGTGGAACGAAAACACGAGACTCTAAAGGTTATAGACTTCCCTAGAGTCTTCAAGATAACAGACAACTCTTCTTTAAAACTCAAGGAAGACTTTTGATTTGAAATTGAAACAAAAAAAGGGAGCTATTACTACACTCCCCTAAGATTTAAAAGCTTGCACTTTGAAATCTTGCCAGAGAAAAGCAAACCAAAAAAGTCGATGGGTTACTTAAAACACTACTCGTACTTTTCTTTCATCTTATAGTTTCTTGCTAGGAGAGCGAATATCCCACTGACTCCTAACATCAATACCGCAAAGAAAAGAAAAAAGTTTCCACTCACACTTTCGGCTTCATGGGCTCCGATAAATTTAGACGCCACAGCCACGTACATATTTCCAAGAAAGGTGGTTAACATCCAAAAACTCATGATGGTTGATTTCATATTTTTGGGCGCTTGGGTATAAGCAAACTCAAGTCCCGTGATAGAAATTAAAACTTCCGCAATTGTGATTGTTACGTAGGGAAAGAACTGCCAGATAATATTGATTCTCTCGCCAAGAACAAGCCCCTCGGCGATTTGCCCTTCAATCACGTACTGAATGATGGCCACTTGCAGAAAAGAAAATGCAGCAATCACCATTCCAACACCCATCCTGCGTAGTGGGGTAAAATCCCAAAACTTCTGTACGGTTGGATACACACCAAAAACGAAAAGCGGGATTAGAATCATCACAAGCCATGGATTGAGAGCTTGCATAGCTGCCGGTTTTAACTCAAAACCCATCACCATGGGGTCCATTTGCAGAGCTTGTAAAACCCAGGTGGAACCATGTTGATCAAAAAGAGCCCAGAAGACCGGGACGGCTGTTAAAAAAATCGCCATGATAGAAAAAACGGCTTTCACCCCTTGCACAACCTCTTGGGAGTGATCTTTAAGAGCGCCATCAAGAAACTTTTTACCGGGCTCGCGATTTCTGAAAGCTGACATAACAACACGTGGAACGGAGTCAGGGTTTTTACCAGTGGGCGCTTTGATGTCGTATTGTTTTCTTCCCATCCAAAAAACGATGGTCGCAATCAACATCAACACACCCGGAATTCCAAAGGCCACAGAGGGACCAACAAGATCAAGCAGATAAGGGGTCAGCATAGTGGAAGTGGCTGAGCCTAAGTTAATGATCCAGTAAAACATATTGTAAAACCGAGTCAGCCCTAGTTTATTATCAGGATGGAATTGGTCACCACCAAAGGCCGACACACAAGGTTTGATTCCCCCCGACCCGATGGCAATCAAGCCAAGCCCCCAGTAAAGACCCGCCTCATTTTCCCATAGTGCAATCACTCCATGACCAATACAGTAAACAATCGAGAGCCATAAAATGACATGAAATTTTCCGAAATAACGATCGGCGAGATAGGCCCCTGCCAGTGGAGTTAAGTAACAGCCTGCTACAAAGATATGGTACACTTCAGTAGCAAAACCGGCCTCTATGGCCAGATATTGCACCATAAAGACTGTAAGGATAGTGCGCATCCCGTAAAAACTAAAGCGTTCACAGCCCTCGTTTCCAATAAGATATTTTATCTGAGGAGGAAATTTACCCGTGTTATGAGATGCTGCCATAAATTAAACTCCGTGCCCCACGGCTTTTTTCAAAGGTTTTTGTAAGATAAAAATTCCCACTCCCGCAGCGACACCGAGGATGAGACAAAGAGTAAAAAACTCAGACTTGGTCATGGCGGCGTAGAATGTGCCTAGGTAACCACCAAAGTAGTTACCCAGTCCCGTAGTAAAAAACCACCAACCCATCATCATACCGACAAGTCTTGGAGGAGCCACTTTCGTTACCAGAGATAAACCTATGGGTGAGAAGAAAAGCTCTCCAATCGTTACAATAAAGAGCATGGGGACAAACCACAGGAAACTGATCATCGTTGCGCTGGTAAAGCCTTGAGTAATATAGATAAGGAAAATAAATCCTGAGCCCATAAGCATACAGCCCGCAGCCATTTTGGCGATACTGGACATTTGATTACTCCCCTGTCTCTCCCATCTCTTCATTAAAATCGGAGCAAATATAAATATAAATAGAGGATTAAGGGACTGCAGCCATGTCGAAGGGATTGTTAAACTTCCAACCGACCAATCGGTATTATTAGTCGATAAAAGCTGAAGTGTATTACCTTGTTGCTCGAAAACACCCCAAAAAACGATATTCGCAAGTGAAAGGACAAAGAAACCTGCAATGGCTTTCCATTGTTTTGGTGTTAAAGGAATTTTCTCTTTTTTGGTTTTGGATTCTTTGTTTTTTTCAAAAGTTGTTTTAGGTAAGTACTTTTGACCAAAGAGGTAAACAAGAAGACCGAGAACCATTCCGACTCCGGCTGCGGTAAAGCCGTAGTGCCAGCCGTAGATCTCTCCGAGAGTTCCGCATACAATGGGAGAAAATATAGCTCCTAAATTGATTCCCATATAAAAAATCGTAAAGGCTCCATCGCGGCGTGGATCACCCTCTGGGTACAAGCCCCCCACCTGTGTTGAAATATTGGGTTTAAAAGCTCCGTTTCCAAAGATAAGAAATACGAGAGCCAATAAGAATAGAGATTCAAAAGCCATTAGAAAATGTCCAATGGTCATTAAGACTCCACCTAATATAATAGAGTATTTTTCACCAATATATTTATCGGCAAGCAGCCCCCCTAAGAGAGGCGTGCAATAGACTAAGAATGTATAAAGACCATAAATTTGGGAAGCCAAGGGTTGTACACCCAAGCCCCCGTAAAGGGCTTCGATATATTCAAAACCCATAATGTACTCGCCACTTCGAGCATTGATAATGAGCTCTTTGGTCATATAAAGTATTAACAGGGCTCGCATGCCGTAATAGGAGAATCTCTCCCACATTTCAGTAAAAAATAGAACGTATAGGCCGATGGGGTGCCCAAACAGGGTCTTTTGCTGTGTCTCTGTCATGGAACTCTCTTGTTTTAGTTAAGTTGTGATTTTCTACCCTCGCCGACGCCTTTAATCCAGAATTTCCTATCGCGTCAAACAACGATAAATAGAGAAATGACAAGGTTTGTGGTCTTTTCACAACACTTAAAGACTCCCCATGAGCCTATGACCAGAAATCAGCCTACAAAACACACAAAATCAGGGATATTGGAGATATAAAAAAAGCCCGCTTTCATTCAAGCAGGCTTTGGTAAAAATTCGCTGAGTAAAGAAGGCCTTGGAGGCCTTCATTTAGCCAAGACTACGACATAAAGTCGTGAGCACGAACGGTTTTACGTCCATTGCTTTTTGCTCTTTGAGCGGCCTGGTCAACGTACCAATGAAGGATAGAGTTTGCTCCCTCTAAGGCATCAGCAGCCACATTTACGCCATGGGCTTTTAAAGCTTCTTTGAACTTGCTTTGAACAACAATTACTTCGCCTTTTTTCTTAGCGGATGTTTTTTTCTTAGCTGCTGCTTTTTTCTTCTTCTTTTTCGCCATTATCTAACTCCTTTTTTGAACATGAAATGGTACGAACCTAAATATTGTTGGATATTTAGATTCTTATCAACTTTAAAAAAAAGTAACGCATGGTCGAAAGTCGAGCTGCTTAGAAGTTAAACCTCAAACTGGCATTGGTTAATAGCTGATTGCCTCCAAAAAGAGCATCGCTAAACCAGTTTTGTAAATACATAAGTTCCATTCCCACCGACATCCTTGCATTCAGACGATAAAGGGTACCCACTTTGTACAACGCCCCTAAAGTTGTTTCCGACTGCGCTCCAATGACATCTTCAAATGACAATATCCCTAGACCGGGAGCGAGGTAAACTTTCCAGTTTTTAGGACCAAAGTAGACTTTGACATCCCCGCCCAAACTCCAGAATTGTCCCCGCACATTATCATTGGCGGTCCCTAAAACAAAAAAAGCCCCCCAACTATGGGAGCGTTTTTTCTGATAATCGAGGTCTGCAGTGAAATGAAACGAGCCTTGATCAAAACCCAGACCTCCTTGAAAAGAAGTTCTTGCTGCAAAAGTTTGGATTCCAAAAAGTAGGACAAAAAAACTAATCAGTAGACGCATATTCTCTCCCTCGCTCTCTTATTAAACCCATCTCACCATTTTCACACCACCGGTTCAATAAGTTTTATTTCTTTAAGTCGGACATTGTACTAAATATTTTCTATTTAAAATCAATATGAATTGTTGAAACTCGTACTTTTAAAAGTCACGATGGAACTGAATTTTGTTTAGTTTCAATAGGCATTTTCTGTAATTTTTTTTGATACTTACGAAACAACTGTTTTCAATTTTAAAAATATTTTGATGAACAAAAGCTTTAAAATTGCTAATCTATCTGTATCATTAAAGAGTAACACTAACGGCTAAAAGCAAGACCACGCAGCCATTCGGGAAAGTTGAAATTACTGACCAGTCAGCCAAGGAGAATGCATGAAAACCCAAAAGCATTTCGAAGCCATCGGAAACTTTCTTCTTAAAAAAAGAGAAAAACAAAAATTAACTCAGAAAGAATTAGCCAGTCGGCTTGGCATTACTTCGCAAATGGTATCCAATTGGGAGCAAGGAAAATGTGGACCTCCCAATGACAAACTCAAAGCCATTGGAGAAAATCTAAAAATTCAAAAAGAAGATTTTCTTTTTAATTTGTTAAAATCAAGAGAACACTTTTATCGTTTAAGTTTAGGTATGAGTGAGAAGAGAACTCTTTTAAAAAAGAAAGACATTATCGATACTGTTAATCAGTGAGTCTTACCTCTGCGCTTGATACAAGGAATGGGAACTTGTAGGCTGGGTGGAATGAGACAGCGTGCAGTTTTGAAACCACAATAGAGCTATTAATCCTAAAAACCCCAATAATGATATTTGATAGCGTTTCATTTCAAATCCCCCAACCCATAATGATACCTACTAGAGGGATTTTTGCAAGACTAATTAAGTTTTAATCCATACACATTTATAACTTAAACCAAGCTCATTTCACTTCAAGGATGTTTTGGATAAATTTTTTCTATTTCTGGTAGAACATTTTGTAATGACTGATTTCTAAATTTATCCATTTTTGCATTCCATTCAATAAACTTTTTCTCAAACTTTTTTTGCTCACCCGTATTAAGCATCTCCCAACAACTCTCAAAAAGTTTAAATCTCTCTTTATTGACGGGGCCATACTCGCCAGTGAAATAAAGATCTTCTCTTTCCTTAATATAATTTAAAATTTTTATTTTTGTTTCTTTTCTGACCGCGGCTGGAAGAGCCTCGACCCTCAGGGCTTCAGGATAATCCATGGAGATAAAGTAAGGAAAAACAGCCGCCTGATCCTTAAACTGCGAAAGGTAATCCATAAGCTCCGTGACCCTTAAGATCGACAAGGCTTGGAAGACGGTGTGAAATTCCATATAGACAGGAACTTGTGACTTTAAGGACAACACTTTTCGAATATTGGCATCCACATCCTGCCATTTCGATGGATAACGAATATAGTTATTAAGCTCCCCCACAGCCTCGATACTACAATTGATCTGCACACTTTTAAAATGAGACCAGTGCTCCAGCAATTGGTCTGGGAGATGGGTTAGATTACTGTGATAACGAAGAGAGACTTTTTGAGCCAGCCCTCTTTGAATTAACTGTTCAAGTATATAAAAATGCTGGCGACTTAAGAAAGGCTCACCACCAGTAAAGAGCATCTCTTCCACATGATTAAAAACCCGATCCATGAGTGAGCGAAATCGATCGTTGAGTTTCCACTGCGTTCGAGCCAAATGAGTTTGCTCTTTATCAAAGGAAATATTCAACTCTTCAAATTCAGAGACCATCTTTTGGCTAAACATCGGAGCACACATACGACACTGTAAATTACAAAGATTCCCCAAGGCGAAGTCGAGATACAACACTTCAGGCTTTACTGCCCCCCTCCAAGAGGTCTCTTCAATCTTTTCTTGTAGCTCTTTTTTCCAGAGTTTGAGATAGACCTGTCTTAAAGAGTGCCCTCCTTTTTCCTCAATGCTGTAACACTTTGTGCAGGTGAAGGGCTTTTTGCCTGCAAGCATCTCTCTTCGCACTTTTCTCAAAAAAGAGTGATTGAGAGCTTTCTTGGGATGATCAATCTGACTAAGATAAACCCTCTTTCCCCTTCTGTTAGTAAATATTCCCTCTCCGGCAGTGTTACAACAAACTCTGAGGCTGCCATCAGTGTTAGCACTTAGGTGAATCCAGGGAAGGGGGCAAAGTGTTTTCGAAGCTTCAGACTTTTTGGCCATTAAAATCTTTTGTGTTTCTATAAATTTTTTTATCCAGCAAAAAGGGGCCAAAGGGAAGGACTGAGGATAAAAGGGCTAGTATCAATCGTTTCAAGCCCCAATCTTTTTCAGAAGAGACATAAAAAGCAAAAAGGACAAAGAGAATAAAAAGTCCTCCATGAGCCATACCAACCCATCGAACGTAGATCGGCTCTCCTGCGAGGTACTTCATTGGCATAGCCGCAAACAAAAGAAGAAGAAACGAGAGCCCTTCAATATATCCCAGTGTTCTTAGTTTTGATTCCATAAACTCTAAAATGACACAATTTGGCCCCCTTGACTAGCGCCGCCTTGGATTCGCCACAAGAAAAACGCGCCCCAAAGCCCCAGCGATCGATGTCGCAACATCAATAAGGAAAATACTGAGCGAGGGGCTATTTCCTGACCTAAATTGCTTTAACTTTTGGTTCTGAATCCAAAATTTTCGAACCAGATGACAAAAAAAAGGATCGAGAAAATCGCTGCGTTCCAAAAGGCCGATGCTGGGACCTAAAATGAATTGATATCCCAGAAAAACCGATTGTCGGTAGTTCGGAGCCACATGGTGAGTTTCAAAGAGGTATTCTTCAAGAGTCAATTTTTTCTTACAATACAAAGACCAACAGATTGAGGCTTTCTCACTCACATCCGGGTCTTTTAATGGTTGAGAAGACTCAGGAATGAGAAAACCTGGAAGACAAAGGACTAAACAAAAGGGCAGCCAAAACAAATGAAAGACAAAGTATAGTGTCCAATAGAGGAGCTTCATTGGCTGTCGCGGCTAAAATAGGACTGAATCGTTTTTTTAAAAAAACCGGGGAAATAGCGCGCCATCTGCACCCCCCAATAACTATTGCCGCTGGGAAGACAAAAACTCTCATCCTCTTTGATAGCCTTAAAAACCTTTTTGGCCCATTTCTCCGCCGGGATCGATGAGAGAAACTTTAAGTCCAGATGACCAGAGTAGAGCTCACTGATATCGTCAAACATTCTTGTCTTTACCCCAGGAGTGATCAAAGTAAGAGTGCTCACCGAAGTCGCCTTTAGTTCAGCACTCAGAGATTCGGTAAAAGCAATCACTCCGGCTTTACTAGCAGCATAGGTCGAAGCACATGGGAAAGACATATAACCCGACACGGAGGCATTGTTGATGATTTTGGCCTCAGGCCTTCCTAACAAATGAGGAAGCATGACTTGAGTGAGGTGAATCAAGCCCGTAAGATTCACCTGAAGCATTTTATAAATGTCGTCTGGGTCTTGCTCTTCCAGGAGTCCTCCAGTGAGCTGTCCTGCGTTGTTAAAAAGAAGGTCACAGTGCTCCCCTGAACTGTTAAACCTTTCAAAGAACTGCTTTATATTCTGACTCTCTGAAAGGTCGAGCTGCCAAGTTCTAACATCCTCAGCCCCTGCTTTTTTTAGATCGTCTTCAAGACTCTTATCCATAGAACGAATCACAGGATGGACTTTCATTTTGTTACGAGCCGCCTCGAGAGCCATGGCTCGTCCGATCCCTCGATTCGCACCGGTGATAAAAATGTTTTTACCTCTCAAGTTCATAAATCGCCTCTCAATGCTATGTAAGTAAACAAAACGGCCGCCTTAATCGTCCATAAAAAGGTTCGTGGCCAATTGGTTGAAATTAACTTTTGAATACACTTTCGATCAAACCCGTTCTTTACTAATTTTTCGTGGAAGGGAACGGAGACAAAAAAAGTGAAACCCCAAAGCAGTAGAACAACGAGTAATAGAAGAGCAAAAATAGAACCCGGGTTTTGCCATAAAAGCCAGGCTCCTGTTAACAGCTCTAAAATCATCGCTGGTCCCACCAAATAGAACATCTGCCTTTGGTGAAACCTGTGAAATTTGGAGAAATAGGCCGAGTCGATGGAAAGAAAACTGGGGTAATGCACCAACTGAATGGTCCAAATCATTCCCAATAAATACCAAGTGATGAAAGAGTGAAACAACAAGAGCATGCCTTATTTTAGACACACCCTCGTTTTTGTTCAAGATCTTTTGAACTTTTGTAGATTAAATCACATTTGACGAGCGCGTTTTGAGACAGCTAGAGCCGCTTCCCTCATCACTTCCGCTAAAGTAGGATGGGCATGAAAGCTTAGTGCAATATCCTCAGAACTTGCACCCATTTCCATGGCCACCACAGCCTCAGCGATCATATCAGAAGCCCTTGGACCCACTATATGCACGCCTAAGACCTTGTCTGTCTTTTTGTCCGCTAAAATCTTAACTTTACCGTCAGTGGAATTCATCGCTTTGGCTCGTCCGTTGGCACTGAAGGGAAAACTCCCGCTGGAGTACTCAATACCAGCCTCTTTGAGTTCCTCTTCCGTTTTACCAACTCCAGCCACCTCGGGCCAAGTGTAGATCACCCAAGGGTTGGTGTTGTAGTTAACGTGTCCATAATTACCGGCCAGGTGTTCCATTAAGGCCACACCCTCTTCTTCGGCTTTGTGAGCCAGCATCGCTCCACCAACAACATCGCCAATGGCATAAATTCCGTCCACATTGGTCTTAAAGTGCTCATCCACTACCACTTGATCGCGATCGTTAAACTCCACACCGCACTCTTTTAAACCTAAGCCATCAATAAACGCTTTCCTTCCAACAGCCACAAGAACCTGATCGCCTTCGATCTGACCTTTTTCGCCATCTTTTAAGGATTCATACTCAAGCTTTACTTTGGTTTTTAAGGCTTCCCCACCGGTTACTTTGGTGGAAAGCATAAACTCCATGCCTTGTTTTTTAAGAATTTTAAGGAGGTCTTTTGAAATCTGTTTGTCCATAGGCCCACAGATTTTATCAGCAAATTCAATCACTGTGACCTTAGCCCCAAGGCGCATCCAAACAGAGCCCATCTCAAGTCCGATGGCTCCACCGCCAACAACAATCATATGCTTTGGAACTTTATCAAGCTTAAGAGCTTCAGTGCTTGAGATGATATTCTCACCATTGAATTTTAAAAAAGGAAGCTCCACAGGAACAGAGCCTGTAGCAATCACAATATTTTTCGCTTCAATGACTTGTTTTTTCTCACCACTGACTTCCACTTTACCAGGCTCAAGAATCTTGCCGGTGCCTTTAAAAGTGGTGATTTTATTTTTATCAAAGAGGTATTTAACACCTCCAGTGAGCTCGGAAACAACTTTATCTTTTCTCTTCATCATATTGGAAAGATTAAGCTTTACTCCGGAAACATCGATTCCATGAGTTTCAAAATCATGCTGAGCCTGATGAAAATGCTCGCTGGAATCAAGAAGAGCTTTTGAAGGAATACACCCAATATTAAGGCATGTCCCTCCAAAGGTGTCATCTTTTTCAACCACGGCTGTTTTCAATCCAAGCTGAGCCGAACGAATCGCACCAACATAGCCCCCTGGGCCCGAACCAATAATTACAACATCAAACACTTCAGCCATTTCTTTCCTCTTCTTTTTTAAACCTGTAACAAAATTCTTGATGGATCTTCAATATTCTCTTTAATGCGAACAAGAAAGCTCACCGACTCTTTACCATCGATCATGCGGTGATCATAAGACAGAGCCAAATACATCATCGGTCGGATTTTGATTTCATCTCCCACAACGACCGGTCTTTTCTCGATCTTATGCATCCCTAGAATTCCACTCTGTGGAGGATTCAAGATCGGTGTCGACATAAGGGAACCGAAAACTCCACCATTGGAAATGGTAAAGGTTCCCCCTGACATATCATCAATACTTATTTTTCCATCTCTAGCCTTAACAGCATAATTCTTAATATTCTGCTCGATCTCAGCCAAAGTCATTTTCTCAGCATTTTTCAACACGGGAACTACGAGGCCTTTTGGAGAACTCACCGCCACACCGATATTAAAGAAATTGTTGTACAAAATATCGGTTCCATCGATCTGGGCATTCACAGCCGGGAACTCCTTGAGAGCTTCGATCGTGGCTTTTACAAAAAATCCCATAAAGCCAAGACGCACATCGTGTTTTTTCTCGAAGTCTTCTTTGTACTTGTTGCGAAGATTCATAAGGGCTGTCATGTCCACTTCGTTGAACGTGGTAAGAATGGCCGCTGTTTGCTGAGCATTAACCAGTCTCTCTGCAATTTTACGACGAATGGTGCTCATTTTCACGCGCTCGGTGGTTCCCTCTTGAGGTTTTGGAGCGGACTTCGAAGGGGCTTCTTTTTTAGAAGACTCCTCTTTTTTCGGCTTAAAGTTCATCACGTCTTCTTTAGTGATACGCCCACCAGGACCTGAGCCCTCAATTTGAGAAGGATCAATTCCTTTTTCATTCACCATTTTTCTAACAGCAGGGCTTAAGTGATCGGTGTCCGCAGCAGAAAGCCCGGCTCCACCACTTCCTTTAGCAGGAGCTTCTTTGGCTCCACCCGATGAAGCGCCATTAGAGCCACTAGAAGACTGAGACTTCTCTTCTTTTTCAGAATCATCTTCACTGCTGGCTTCTTTTTTATCACCACCAGCCGGGGCTTCAGCACTGGTATCAATACTTCCAATAACCGCCCCCACTTCGACAGTGTCGCCCTCTGCAGCCTTATGAGAGAGTTTACCGGCTCCTTCGGCCACAACTTCCACACTGGCTTTATCTGTTTCTAGACTTAAAATCACTTCGTCACGCTCGACAAAGTCTCCGTCCGATTTGAGCCACTCTCCAATTTCTGCTTCTGTGATTGATTCACCCACTTCTGGTACTTTGATATCCATCAGCGACTTCCTTTCTTAGTATTAAAAACGTCTTCCACAATTTGTTGCTGTTCTTTTTTGTGCATCGAGGGTGAGCCCGTTGCCGGTGAGGCTCTAAAACCTCGCCCCACATAGCTAAGCTCGGCTTTTTTCATTCCCGCCGCACTCATGGAATCCCTCAAAGGAGCATTGATGTAAAACCAAGAGCCCATGTTTTGCGGCTCTTCTTGGGCCCAAACGACCGACTTCACATTTTTTGCCTTCTTAAAAATCTCAGCAATCTTATGCTTAGGGTAAGGATAGAGTTGCTCCACTCGGATCAAAGCGACCTTAGCTTTTTCTTTATCAGAGAGCTCTTCTTCCCTATGAGCCAAAAGATCATAGTAAAGCTTGCCGCTCACTAGCGCTAACCTCTCGGCTTTTTCAATGTTCACATCGTTATCAGTGAGTACTTCTTCAAAGTTTCCACTGGTGAGCTCATCAAGTTCACAAACCACCTTCGGATGTCTCAATAAAGATTTGGGAGACATCATCACAAGAGGCACTCGGAAAGGTCTCTTCATTTGACGTCTCAATACATGAAAGAGTTGTGCGGGAGTGGTCACATTGCAAACCTGCATATTTTTCTGAGCACAGAGCTGCAAAAATCTCTCAAGTCTTGCGCTTGAGTGCTCAGGCCCCTGCCCTTCATAACCATGAGGCAAAAGAAGAGTCAGTCCGCTCATACGTAACCACTTCTGCTCGCCACTGGCTAAGAATTGATCGATGATAATTTGGGCTCCATTAGCAAAATCACCAAACTGAGCTTCCCAGATTGTCATAAAGGTGGGGTCAGAACTAGAGTTACCGTACTCAAAACCCACAACTGCCATTTCTGAAAGAGGCGAGTTGTAAACACAGAATTCTTTGTCCTCTCTGAGCTCTGCCAGTGGATTGTAGCGCTCGGCTGTATTGATGTCATAAAAACAGGAATGACGGTGTGTGAATGTTCCACGCACACAATCTTGCCCTGAAAGGCGCACACTGTTGCCTTCGACGATCAAGGTTCCGTAAGCCAGAAGCTCTGCCATCCCCCAGTCGAGAGGCTTTTTACCTTCCACCATTTCTTTTCTTTGAGAAATAAGTTTCTGAAGCTTTTTGTGAACATTAAAGCCTTCAGGAACTGTGGTGAGCTTCTCGCCGACTTCCTTAAGATTTTTCTTAGTGGTTTTGGTTTCAAAGGTCTGTTTAAAGTCTTCGTCTTTACTGCGACGAAGGCCCTTCCAAAGTCCTCCGAGAGTCGGGATCTCGGTTTCAGGAGGCTTTTCTCTGACTTTCTCTAAGACCTTTTGCAAATTATCCATTTTCTCTTGAAAGAAGTTATCCATGAACTTTTCGTCCACAGCTTTTTCTTGAACAATTTTTTTATTGTAAAGGTCTTTGACTGTCTGATGATCTTTGATGGTTTTATACATCACCGGCTGAGTGAAGGAAGGCTCATCGCCTTCATTGTGCCCATAGCGCCGATAGCAAGTCAGATTGATAAAAATATCAGAACCAAACTCTTGCCTAAAACGTACAGCGATATCCATGGCTCTTACACAAGCTTCAGGGTCGTCCCCATTCACATGCAGAACGGGAATCTGTAAAGACTTTCCAATGTCCGTCGCGTAGGGCGAAGAGCGAGTTTGTTCGGGGTCCGCAGTGAAACCCACTTGGTTATCGATAACAATGTGAATGGACCCACCCACGGTGTAGCCCTTAAGCCCTGAGAGCTGTAAAGTTTCAGCCACCACTCCTTGACCGGCAACCGCGGCATCCCCATGAATTTGCACGGGAATGACTTTCTTCCTTTTTTCCGTGTCGTTTCTTTGGCGTTGTTTCGCTCGGGTCATACCACAAACCACAGGATTCACCGCCTCTAGATGAGAGGGGTTAAAAGCCAAAGAGACATGACAAGTGCCATTTTTCGACTTTTTATCCGCACTGTGCCCTAAATGATATTTCACATCCCCATCAAAATCGTCGTCAGCAAAAGAATTGCCATCAAAGGCCGCCAGAGTTTCTTCAATGGCCCGGTCCATAAAATTCACCAGAACATTCAGGCGCCCTCTATGAGCCATACCAATAACAATCTCTTCCACACCAAGCTCAGAGCCTTTTTCTACAAGGTGTTCCAGTTGAGGAATCATAGAATCCGCCCCCTCAATGGAGAACCTTTTAGCCCCCACAAAGCGCGAATGTAGAAATTTCTCTAAGGACTCTGTTCGACAGAGTTGCTCTAAAATGGCTTGTTTCTTTTCTTTGGAAAAATCCTTGGATGAGTTTTCAAATTCTTTATAAAACCACTCACGAATACCGTGCACAGCATCAGAAACCTGTACACTCAAGGTTCCGCAGTAGCTTCTTTTGAGATGATTAATAATCTCTCTAAGAGTGGCTCCTTCCATTCCGATGAGTGAGCCTACCGTAAATGATTTATCCAGATCACTTTCCTCGAGATTGAACTGAGAGAGTTTGAGATCATCGCCTCCCTGATTAGCGTCACTCAAGGGATCGATATTGGCCTGAAAGTGCCCATAATCCCGATAGGCCTGAATAAGATGGTAAACATCAAGCTCTTTGCCAGAAAGAGAGCCTCCCAAATCCTGATTAAATTCCACTCCGGCGAAAAAAGCCTGCCAACTCTCCTCTAGTTCCGATGGATTATTTTGATAGATCTCGTATAGATTTTCTACGTACTCCATATTAGCACGCTGAATGCCGGTGAATTTCACAAAAGACCTCGCTGCGGTTGAATTTATGCACTACCTAATACCTTAATTCTAGCAGCTAGAAAAGACCCGTTGCAGGCCTGCTGGACATAACCCGGCCCTCGGTGGGGCCCATTGGAAATTTGCGTCTTGTTTTCGGAGATTTGCTCTAAAAAAAGGCACGGCTCCTGCCTGGCTGTCATCGCCCTTCGGCCGAGCGCGTCCCGCTTGACAGAGCCTTTTTTAGAGCAAATCCCCGCAAAAAGAGCCCCCAACTTCCAATGGAGAAAACCCCTAATTTTGAAAAATAATAACTTTGATGGACTTGCCAAGGGTGGGTTTTTTCACGCAGACTGGAGGTTCTTTACGACTAAAGCACTGAGGAAGACTATGGCGAATAATGTTTGGGTGCACGACCTTGATCCTTTTCTGATTGAATTCACCCAAGGTGTGGGAGTGAGATGGTATGGCTTGGCTTATGTGACCGGCTTCATCTGTGCCTTTTTCTTTATGAAGTGGTTTTCTGAGAAAAAAATTTCGCCCATCACCGTGGATGAGGCCTCTGACTTTCTGACCTCTCTGATTCTTGGTGTTCTTATTGGTGGGCGGCTTGGCTACGCTCTTTTTTATAGCCCTCAGCTCTTTACCGATTTTCGCTCGGAGATACCTTTTTGGGGACTTCTGGCCGTGTGGGAAGGAGGGATGGCTTCTCATGGTGGGTTTATTGGTGTGCTTGTGGCCTGTCTTTACTTTGCTTGGAGAAAAAAAATTCCCTTTCCTCATCTTGGCGATCTGACAGTGGTTGGAGCCATGGTTGGAATTGGGCTGGGACGCTTTGCTAACTTTATCAATGGTGAACTTATGGGGCGAGTGGCCTCAGCGGATCTGCCTTGGGCTGTGAAGTTCCCTCAAGACATCACGCGCTGGATTGGCTACGCTCCCGAAAAACTAGAGAAACTGCAAAAACCGGCCGAACTTTTAGGGGTTTCTCCTAGAGAGTTTCATCGTTGGACGAATAATGTCGTCGCCTACAAGGGAAAGTTTTACTCGCTGGCTAACGAAATTATTTTGAAAATTCAAAATGGCGATGAGGTGATGACTGGGGCCGTGGGTGAAATTTTAGAACCCCGTCACCCCTCTCAAATTTATGCCTCATTTACCGAAGCTTGGATTCCGCTCGCCGCTCTTATGATTGCCTGGCGTAAACCGAGAAAACCGGGAATTATCGCCTCTTGTTTTTTAATCATCTACTCGATTGGGCGAATTTTTAACGAGCAATTTCGACTGCCTGATGCCCATATTGCCGATCTCTCAGAGCAGCCTCTGGGTATTAGCCGTGGGCAGTTTATTAGCCTTTGGATGTTTCTCGTGGGCCTTGGACTTCTTATTTGGACCTCTCGCAGGAAAGCCGATAAATTAGGTGGGTGGGCTCAATAGTTTAAGAGCTCTCTTCCATTATTTGTCGATATCTTTAACGCTTTTTCCTCCCCTTTCTTTTCAGGACAATTTTTCAAAGAATCTGACGATAAAGTTATCATATTTCGCTTGGAAAAAATGATAACAAATTTTCCTTTCACCTCTTCTCTTGCCACTGTCGATAAGTCTTTTGAAGAGGTTCGTATGAGACTAAAATTTATTTTTATTTTGATGAGTGCGTTTATTCTTTCTGGATGTGAATCAGGGGATTCGTCTGGAAACAACTCTTTACTCGAAGAAGATGAAAATGGCGTGCCACTGTCCTGCTTGGAGGATGCCAATGCTCCCTGTCCCGGAGCGAAGAAGGAAAGCATCCGTAAAACTTTTGGTGCAGTTCCCACCGACATTCTTTTTGTACTCGATGAGTCTTGCTCAATGAGTACAATTGCCAACAATATGAAATTGGGGTTTGAATCTTTGGAGTCAGGACAATATCCAGCAAACACTTTGATGGGTGTGACCTATATGTCCCCGGTTATGCAATCAGGAAATGGCGAACTGGATTTTTCCACCCCTTATCACAATAAAGTCGACACTCTTTTGCCGGGTCATATGAAGCTAGTAAATGAAACTCACATTGCTGACTACGTGGCCGCTTATCCAGAGTATGCTGGGGACTTTTCAAAAGAGGCTTGCAGCAATTCATGGTTTGAACCGACTGAAACCAATGCTTCGGGTGACTCTTGTCTGAGTGCTGCTGTGCAACTAGCTCCCATTTGCACGGGAATCGAGGCGGGTGTCGTTTCTCTTTTACAAATGCTTGAAAAATACAATCAAGAAGGCGAGAGACTTTTTCGCCCAGGGGCTAATGTCAGTATAATCCTTGTCTCCGATACTCACGAACCAGGGGCCGGTTACTGGGGAAGAAATGGCGCTCCTGAGAGAATGGCCAATTTTGAAGAAATCATTTATGCCGTCAGCCGTAATTCCCGAGGCATATCCTCATTAAAAGTCGGAGGTATTCTCCCTGTTCCGAAAAAAGGACATCCTGAACTTGAAGGTTTAAAAGTCATTGGTGACATCCCTCAAACCGATGCGGAGGCAAAAATCAATGGAGAGGGATTTTGGGACTACTCTTATCTTCCTCTAATTAAAACCTTTCAAGGGGCTGTTTCACACGCAAAAAGTAGCGACTGGACAGCCATGGCTGAAAGCCTTGTGGAAGATGCTAAAACTACGGGGACCATCCTTCTTGAGCCAAAGAGCAAAGCGAAAAAGGTATTAAAGATCACAGTAAACGGAGAGGTGGTTGATCCATCGACTTATTTTATCGCTTTTGGGGGCGAGGTGATTAGTCTGCGCTATTCAAGCCCCACGGATGTGGATCTTGATATTCAAATATTTTATGAAGAGAGTCTCGACTAATTTGAACGACGGGAAAATAGGGATATTTTAGACGGTGTCGGGATTCTTACACTTTTGTCTCAAAATTAATCGCTTAGGACCTATTAAATCACGCCAAAGTTAAAAAGGATGGAGCGCTAATTGCAATGTTAATGACTGTGGGTAAAAAGTTAGTTTGGGTCTTCTCTTTTTTAGTCGTTTTTATTGGCTTTCAGAACTGTGGACAGTTTCAGTCCACCGGCTCTTTAGGGCTTAATTCTTTTTCGCCCTCTGTTCAGGGACGAAAATTTCAATGTGAGACCCCTACAACACGAGGCCTCAGTGACGGACGCCTTCGTCGCCTCACTCGAATTGAAATTCAAAATTCATTGCAACAAATTTTTGGATCCCAGCTTACTGAAAAGATCTCCTCACAAATCAATCTTTATCCTGAAGAAGTTTTTCTCACAGAGGTGAGTGAATTTGAAAAATCTCACCAAAAAACCCATATGCAAGGGCTTCTCGCTATTGCTCAGGCTGTGGGAGAAGAAGTTGTTAATAGTAAATCCGACTTTCTTCCCGCTTGCCTTCTCGACAATTCCCAAGAAAATATCGATCTAACCAATCAATCTTGTGTCGATGACTTTGTATCGAAACTGGCTCTACAAATCTTCCGCCGTCCTGCCATTACAGAAGAAAAGGAGGCTCTGTATAAAATCATTGAGGATGACTCCACAGAACTTTCAACGCCGGAGAATAAAATAAAAGTGCTTATTTCTTCACTACTACTCAATCCTCAGTTCTCCTTTCACCTTTCAAAAACCACAAATTTTACCCAGGGCCAAAGAGTCCAAGTGGATTCTTACACGCTAGCCTCGCGATTGAGCTTTAGAGTGATCGGAGCCAGTCCGGATCAAGAACTTTTAGATTTGGCTGCAAGTGGTGCCATCTTAAATCCTGAGGTGATGAGAGAGCAGGCTCGTCGCCTTTTGAATACCCCAATGGGCCGAAGATATGTGCGCCATCTTTTCTCTCATTGGTTGAAAGTAGGACAGGAGTCAGCGATCAATACCACCTATGCCGCCCATATCGATGTGGACCCTAGTGATTTAAAAAGAGCCATGCAAGAAGAAGCTCTTGATTTTGCTGAACACATTGTCTTTGAAAAAGAGGGAAATTTCTTTGATCTTCTTAATAGTGATTTGGCCTTCCCCCAGACCACGGATTTGGCCAAAGTCATGGACACTGAAATCTCTTCTGGCGTGAGTGACCCGAAGATCGCTCAAGATGGCAGAAGGGGCCTATTTATGCGTCCCCTTCTGATGATTTCGCCGGAAACTAGAACCTCTGTTATTCACCGGGGCTATGTTTTCAATAAACAGTTTCTTTGTCGTCAAATTCCAAGTCCTAGTAACGCCGCTTTAGAAGAAGGCCAACAGCGTCTTGAGGAAATAGACCCTCTTCAGATGACTGCGCGTGAAGAAGCGGCGCATGTGACTTCAGCGAGCTCCTGTATGGGTTGTCATAGTATGATTAACCCACCTGGATTTGTGATGGAGCAGTTCGGCCCTGTGGGAGATCTCAGAGAGCAAGAGGATATTTTTGATGCGAACGGAAACTTCCTGCGCTCTTTACCTATCAATATAAGTGTGGATGGCTTTCCCATTGATAAGCAGACAAGAAGTGTGAGCTCTTTGAACGAGTTTAATGAAATGATGTCTTTTTCAATGGACTCTCAAGCCTGTTTTGGTCAGAAACTCTTTCGTTTCTCACGTCTACAAATGGAAAATGATGCGGATAACTGTCACCTCTCCGAGGTGGAAGGACGAATCAACCGAGGCGATAGCCTTCTTGAGGTTTTAATTCAGAATGCCGTTAGCGAGGATATTTTATGGCAAGAAAAAATTTAAAACAGCATAGAAGACTTCCTCTCACTTACAATTCTTTGACGCGAAGGATGTTTTTGGGACGACTAGGAGGTTTAGCTTTATCCATTCCCCTTCTTCCCTCACTGATTCCCCAGGTGGCTCGAGCGGCCGTTCCCGGTGATTTTAGGCGAGCCGTTTTTTTGGCCAACCGACACGGTGGTCTTTCGCTAGACTTTGATGCCAAGAATGTGAATTACCAAAATATCGCCGCCAATATTCGCGCGGGCTCTTTAGCTAACGCCGAACTCGGTGAGGTCTTTCCAAGTGAGTACAATGCTTTGAAGTCGAAAATGACCCTGTTGCGAGGACTTGATTTATCAGATGCCTGGGGCCATGTATGGGCCACTGCTTTAGCCGGTACAGGCCAAGGGGACCGCAATAGTGAGACCTCAGAGCTGCGTTCAAGGATTCCCGATTCTATTGACACTCTCTTAAGTAAATCCAATAAGGTCTATCCCAATTCCTCGCCGTTAAGAATTCTTCGCTTGGGACCTTATAGTGACAACACTCACAGCTTTGAAAATCATCGTATTCAAAAAGGAATCACTGACACAAAAACTCTTTTTGATCTCGTTTCAAACAATATCGTAGTTCCCGATGAAGAACAGGGTCCCTCAGCTCAAGAGTTGTCCCAATTGAGAAAAAAGAAAATTGTCGACTATGCCCTTTCCTCGATCAATCAGGTTAGAAAAAGTCGCGACATTTCCGCTGAAGACAAACCCCTACTTGATAATTACGCCGATCTTCTCTCCCAACTTCAGGGCACCGGAGGGGCCGGCAATTCCCCTCAAACCAACGGCTACTCCTGTGAGGATTTTTCCTATGAGCGTGAAGCGGCCGGAGACGCTGCCAAAGCCCGTAAGATGTGCGATATTTTAGTGGCTGCCATGGCCTGCGGAGTTTGTAAGATCGGAACAATGAGCTTACCCGCAGAACACTACTACGTTCACCGAGTCAGTGACACTACCAACCGAAAGCTTCATGCCGACTATTTAAAAGCCAATGTTTTCCCAACGGGAGCCTATCTTATGTCCCTAATGGACGCTCTGCCTGAGAGCAATGGCAACTCAATGCTTGAAAATTCCTGTGTGATGTTCACTAGCGACTTAGCTTCCAGCAAATTTGATAACCATCACGGCTGTAACTTTCCTGTTTTTATAGGCGGAGGGCTCAATGGAAAGCTTCGTATGGGGCAATCCATCGATTATCAAAATTACAATCATCAACTCGCGGAGTTTCGCCGTTACGAGGGAGGCCACTACGGCGGTCGCCCCTATAACGAACTCTTAGTAACCATCTTAAAGTCCTTTGGCCTGCAAGCTTCTGAATATTCTCAAGGAGGACAGGGAGGTTTTGGAGTTTACGACTATCGCAACCCGAGAGGAAACGATACCACT
This sequence comes from Bdellovibrionales bacterium, assembly GCA_964230645.1. Classification (GTDB taxonomy): domain Bacteria; phylum Bdellovibrionota; class Bdellovibrionia; order Bdellovibrionales; family JAGQZY01; genus JAGQZY01. Next base: position 430,875 of record CAXRHT010000002.1, read on the forward strand.
GCCAACCGCCTGGCTGATTATTTCAAAGAGGTTTATCTCCCCAATCAACCGAATCGGGACCAAACTCTACCCTATTTTTATAGAGGTTAGATTTTTGAATTATATCGATTGATATGTAATCTTTCCTATTTTTTTCATATCCGTTGCGATCGTGAAAGCCCCTTGTTAACTCTTTAAAAAAGGGACAAGGGGCATTTAATGACTAAACTTTTTTTTAAAATTTTCTTTTTAATCTCATTCTCACTGCCAGCCATGGCCATGGACGAGTGCTACGGCAAAGATGAAAATGGTGAAGATCTTTGGGTTATGGGGTCCCGTGTGGGTTTTGGCCCCGGTGATGACAATTTGGTGAGACTCAATAACGGTGAGCTTGTTGTCCCCTGTGGCTTGAGAAGTGAAAATTCCCAAAACCTCGATCCAAAATGGCAGAAAACCTATCTTTCTCGCTTTGACTCTGAATTTGTAAGCCTTGTTGATCAGAAAATTAAAGTCGAAAGTGCTTCGGAGAATATTTACCAATGCCTCCAAGGGGAAAATACTAGGTTCTCCTTTGGGCAGAGAAGAGAGCAGCACTCCGACCAGATTCAGCAAAAGTGTGCCAGACGGAGCCTACAAAAGCTTTTACAAATCGTATTGCAAGTATCCTACGATGTGTACGGAGTGGAAATTAAGAATATGGTGATTGGTGAGACCCAATATGAAAACCTAAATTCTCAAAACCTTCCTGGAGCTTTGGTAAACGATCTGGAAGAAGAGGATAAGCGCCTTGCTTTTTTTAGTACGCTACGAGTGAGCTTTGAAAAGGTGGTCGATTTTGTGAATTACGAAGGAAACGTTCATATAGGAAGCCGCAATTACAAAGTGCGTGTGTCCCCCTTTATCGAAGCCCCCCAAGTAGAAGCCGATATTTGGTCCCTGGATTTAAAAGACGCTTCCGTGGAGTTTGGACTCGTCTCTGAGGTACTTTCAAAAAGCGGCCAAAAAGAAATGGAAATGGTTCTAAAGGTTCAACCCCACCTCAATGGGGATTACTCAATGGGGCTTGCCGCCACAAAAATTTGCCGCGTGTTTGATGCTGTTAGTTTTCGCTGTCAGCTGGATTTAGATTTTGAGCAAGTGGACGGAGACTATGGCTTCGCTGTTTTCTTCCGCGGCTACCTCCCTTTTTAGGGCCTCCTGGATTCAATCTCCGTTGTTGTCCAGAAGCCTCCATTGCATCCACTGTCATCCTGAGCGTCCACTGCCATCCTGAGCGTCCACTGCCATCCTGAGCGTCCACTGTCATCCTGAGCGTCCACTGTCATCCTGAGCGTCCACTGTCATCCTGAGCGTCCACTGTCATCCTGAGCGTCCACTGTCATCCTGAGGCGAAGCCGAAGGATCTACAGAAGCTCGCTCAAAACTTCTCCTCCCCAACTCTGAACAATAGAACAATTGATTGTTAGCAATTTTCGTCACTTAATTAAATTTATTGTCTGTTTAGGCCCCTAAATCCTCTATTTTCGATTTCAGCGGTATAAATCTTGCTCTTTAATAGGCCATTAAGGAGACTAAAATGAAAACACTAAGATTTTTTATCTTAATCGCTTTGTCTGGAATCATTGTTTCCGCTTGTGGAAGCGATGACAACAATGCTGCCGCCCCGGCAGCGAACCCAACACCCAACAATTCCAGAGACTTCTATATATCAGATAACGATTGCTACCGCGCCAGTAACAATCAACGAGTGAGCAATAACAACTGCTCTGGCTATGAATACGCCATTCGTGGAGGTCAATGTTATAGAGGTAGCGAAAGGTCGAACCTCAATAACTGTACCCGTAACACTTACTATATGAGTGATAACGGCTGTTATGACCGGTCAGGAAACACGGTCGCCGAAAACCGTTGCGGAAGTTATGACGACGATCATTACGATGACGAGTATGACTATGACAATGGAAGTGGAAGCAACGCCTGCCGCGGACCCCACCTCTTCTTTGACGATGACGGTGAGATCTACGAGGTCAACTGTGACGGCCGTGAGCGTACCGGAAACTGTAGCGAGTACTACCTATTTGATATTGATGATCAAAGCTGGGTTCACTGCGGTTAATTCTTTTTCTTATCTTCCGTACTAACAGAGCGAGCCCCAGCTGGTGGTTCGCTCGTACGAGGATTTCTTTCATTGCGAGCCACAGCTTCATTGATCAAAGCCGCTTGTTGCTGACAACTCGCTCCTCTTTGTAAAAAGCGAGGATGAATGATCACGCGATCCCCTCGTTGATTAAAGATGCGAGCAATCCCCCCTCTTCTTCTCTCAATAAAAACTTGCCCATTGGCACAAACATAACGATCCTCATCAGGGTCGCGGCTATCCACAACTTCGTGATCCACATAGGGGCCACGGTCATTGTTTCTTCTTGCACGTCTTCTTTGCCACCAACCGCGAAGGAGCCAGCCACCCACTCCCCCTAAAATAAGTGGAATCCAAGGAATGGCGTGAGCTTTGTCAAAAAATAAAGAATCGAGGCTTGCGGTGTCTCCTGAGCAATTGAGCTTCTTACAAACACCTTCAATAAATGTGGGAATGGAATTGTAGTCCTTAAAATTAAAGCGCACTTTATTGATAACGACATAGTCGTCTTCAACGACAAGAGAGCTTCTTTGGTAGGAGATCTTGTTGCCTTTGACCACGAAATCAGGAAAAACACTGCTTTCCGGTAAACCTTTTTTAGCAAACAGCTTTTTTAATTGGGCCATCTCTTCTTTGGAGGTGTATTTTGCGCCCCAACTAAGAAAACCATTCAAAGTCTCAGTTTGCTTGAGCAGATTGGCCGCCGCAATGGCTCGGTATTCATTGATGGGCTTTAGCTTATCGATTGTTTTCGTCCACCCCACTTGGGAGATAAAAAGACTGACTGTAAAAATAAGCAAAGATTTCATGGATATCCTCCTAATCGACTCTAAAAGCCTCTCTAGAGACAATGATAGGAAGAATTAAAAGCTTTCACAAGAAAGCATAGAGTCCATCGTCCAGGAACTGGACGTAAAGAAGGATCGTACTATTTTAAATAAGACCTATTAAGGCCTTTATAGAGGTCAAAGGTCGGGCTCAGACTCTCAAAAAATTTACGAATAAAAAGGATTGTCACCCTGATCGTGGTTGGTCACATCCACCACTTCTTTGATACTGGGAACAATTTGCTTGATAGCCCCCTCAATCCCCTCTTTCATCGTCTGGTAGGACATAGCACAGCCTTGGCAACCTCCACCCATTTCGAGGAAGACTTTATCCTCCTCAACAGAGTGAAGGACGACAAAACCACCGTGAGCGGAAAGCGCCGGATTGATCTGCTCTTCGATCAGTAAGGCAATCTGCTTGGCTTCAGGGCTATCGAGTTTCCCAGTATTTTGTGAGCCACTGGCCTCTGGGTTTTCTTCCACATCACCTTGTTGGGACTGGAAGTGCTCTCCAATAAGACCTTTAAGAGGCTCTTCTAAAACTTCCCACTCCACCCAGTCTTGTTTTAACACCTCGACAAAGTTATTTCCCACCGTGACTTTTTCCGTCCAAGGAAAACCGAAAATTTTGGAAGCAATCGGGGACTGCAAAGCTTCAGTGGAGTCTGTGTAGGTCTTCTCCCTTTGGCTGATTGTTTTCTCAACGAGGAAACGGCGCGCTTCGGGATTGTCTGTGGTTTGAGCTGAAATTGTCATAAATACCTCTTAAAAGCTCTTTTAACACAAAGCCTGAGACAAAGTAAAATCCCTAACCTGTTTAGGTCCACTGAGGATAAAAAAGACAAAACATAGCCGCAAAAAAAGAAGCCAAAGCCATCCACAGGTAGCGCGAAGGCCATAGTTTTAGCCATAAACACTCACAAAAGGTGGACATGACAGGATCGGTGAGCACAATGGAGGTCACCGTGGCCAGTTTTCCATGTTTTAGAGCCTGCAAGTAAAGAACCAGAGAAAGAAAGGTTCCACTAAAGCTTGCAAGGACTGCAATCCCTCTTTCTTTAAGAGTTAGGCGAGCCAAACCTTTAAAAAAATTCACTGGGATAAAGGGATAATAAACAACAAAAGATAAAACGGCCGCAAGTGTTCGAATGTACTGGGCATCAAAACCGTTAAGTTCAGGATTTAAATTAAAACCATGGCGAGTGAGGATGATGCCAAAGCTATCAAGAACCACTCCTCCAAAAGCTAATAAAAGACCATCCACTTCCCAATTCCCTCTGGTTTTAAAACGCTCGTAACTGAAGAGAAAAAGGCAAATGACAAAAAAGAGGATCGCTAAAAACTGCAGGGGAAAAAGTTCCTCCTCCCAAACGAAATAGGAAAAACTACCGACAATAAAGGGTTGAAAGCCATAGACGATAAGAGTTCTCGCTGGCCCCATGGTTTTGTAGGCCCCCAGGATCATCCAATCCGCGACATTGAGCCCAATCACCCCGCTCACCAGGAAAGGCCAATGTTCAATGCTCACACTCAAATCACCACGCATATAAAAAATGATGGGAACACTGAAAATTAGAGAAATCACAGCCTTAAAAAGGTTCATCCAAAGAGCTGAGACTTTTTGGGAGAAATAGGTAAACCCAATGGCCGCGGTGGAAAAGGTCAGAACAGAGGAGAGGGCAAGAATATAGGCGGTCATGGCAATTACACTTAAGTTAGGAAAAGGGCTTACTAAGAGTAGGCCCTACCTCCAATCTCCCCAATTAGCAAATAGGATCAATAAGACTCATTTTTTAGCCCCCTCCGATCGTCACGTATAAGTTTTACAATGGTTGTGACGTAAAAACCTCACGGAATGGCTCTCTTAATTGCTGGCGCTTGTTAAGCTCTTGTCAGAGTTGTTTGAGAATTTTGACTTACATAGTCAACTGTAGGATAAGAGCCGGGCTGGAGGCTAATCCCTATGAAACCCTATTTACTTGCGACTGCCCTATTTTTTCAACTCTGCCATCCCCTCTTTGCCGAAGAAAAAGCACCGGAACTCACCAACGTTCCTGTGAGTAACGTGCTCGATCAGTCTGCCGTCCAAACCGAAGAGGATAAACTGGTCACAGAACTTTTTAGCTACGAAGATTTTCTCTACACAGGCTCAAGAAAAACGGAGCTTGGTGATCAGGTGAGACTGGTTTCTCGTTTCCGTTATCAATTAACCGAAGAGGCTTGGACCTCTCTAGGATTTAGCACAAATCCTGATAGCGACCGCTTTGATAACAAAACTTCTGATTTTGAATTTCGTACCGGTTATGTTTACGGAAACTTGGTGGGTCAGGCTGACTTTAGTTTCAACACCAATGATCCCGACGGGGGCATCTCTTTTGGTTTTGACCTTGATTCTGAGAATACTTTTTTACGTTATAAATTAGGCCAGTCGAATTACCAACTCACCTTCTTCCCCTTTAACTTCGATGGGGCTGTGGGTGTGATCTATGACACGAGTGACGTGACCCGAATTTACTACATTCAGGGTACTCCTACAGCCCTTCCAATTGACCCCACAGCGAGTGCTACCAACCCCTTGCAAGTGGCTCAAAAGACAATTCCCGGTTTTGTTTTACGTTATAACAACGTGAAGACTAGAGACAATGTGGACAGTTTTTATTTTGGAATTGGTGCGGCTAGTTACGAGTACCCCAACCAACCGGGTTTTAATATTCTTCAAACAAGCACGAGCCAGGATTGGTCGAGAAAAGAAGCCTTGGGGTATAAGTTTGGTGGTTTATTAAGAAGACCTTACAGCTTTAACTCACTTCAATTTGTCAGCCAAACCAACAGTAATGAAACCGGAACACTGCTTGAATCAGCGGCTTCGTTTTATTCTCTCACTCGTTTTTCTCCCATCATGATGGAGCTTGAAATCACAGCCTCTGAAGGGGGCGAGAATCCTTGGCGGATTGATCGCAATGGCAACTTCGGCGACCCTGATTTGTTCACCTCGACTTTAGCAACCAATCGAGTTTACGCCGATCGCGCTGGCAACCTTCAGGATTGGACCGGTCAGTGGGGCTTTGCACAAAGTCTTAAGGTGGGCTTAGCTGGTCAGAGTTACCGACCTTATCTTTCCTACCGTTACCTCGATGAAAACTTTGTTTATCAATCGCGAATTTCTGCACATAACTTGAGAACCAATGACTTAAGTCAGTCCCACGGGGGGCTTAATGCCATTGGCGTGGGGGCTTTTATGTACAGCGGAAATTTTATTATCAACCCACGTTTTGAATACCTTAAAGCCTCCAATGATGTGTTCACTAAGGCCTCTGAGATTTCGCAATTCCCTCAGAGCCAAACGAGAACAGACAATGACTTTAGTTTCTTTATCAACGTCTCCTACTTTTTTGACGTTCGGACGGGACCAAGAACTTTCAGGCTTTAAGGAGCATTTATTGTGTTTAAATGGACTTTAATTTTACCCTTCGTTTTCACTTCCCTCTTAGTGGGATGTGACTCTTCTAACAATCAGGACCCCAGTGTTGGCGTCAACGTCGACAATCAATTACTTCTTGAAACAGAACAAAGACTTTTGGATTTCGAGCAAGTCTTCTCTTTGGGGCAAGTTTTCCGAGATCACCCCCAGGCCGACAAAAGATTGATTCGCTCAGCACTGGATAAATCGCGAGCTGGTGTACAGATACTCGTTCGCTATCAAGGCTCTTTGATGCCTTCATCTCAAGCGCAACTGGCTTACAACGAACTCAGCTCCGCTATTTACCTTCTAGAGAAAGTGCGTCTTCTTGAAGGGGACACCGAGGAAACCAGTGATCTCTTTAATAACATTCGTCTCCTCCGCCACGACCTAGGAAACTCTTTGGGTAAAAGTGCCAACTCTTGGGTTCTTTACAAACATAACTTTGGTGATGGCATCGAACCGGAATTCCGAGCCCCGGAAGGAGAGGATCGTCATGGTTCCGTACAGTGGGGTACGAACTTTCAAATCGACCTTCCAAAGGCCAAAGTTCAAGCCAGTGAGGGTTATGCCTGGCTTGTTTCCAGAAGTTTTGATCTAAGCCAAGTTCAAAACCCGGCCTTTCGCTTTCACGCCACTTACTTGGTTTCAAGTCGTGACTCCGAACTCACTCTATACGAGGTGGTGAAGAGAGTATTTAAGGTCTACGCTATTTTAGATTTAAAACCAGGAGAATCTCTTGAGAAAATTCCAGAGGAAAGAAAAATTCGCATCGAGTACAACCCCGACGAAGTTCCCAAGGCTCGCGATTTTCATGACCGCTGGCTTCCCTTTCGCTCTCTGAGTGCCTACAAAGATCATAAGATTTCCATTGGTTTCTTATTTGATACGCGCGATATCCCCCATCCCCAGTTTTACATTTGGGACATCTATGATTTTGAAATTGTGGGTGCTGGTAAAATTCAAAGTGCGCCTTATCTTTATGAAGCCAACTTCTCTTCAGGAATCTCTCCTTTTAATTCCATGAGTTCTCTTTTTCTTGGCAAAAGTTTTGTGGCCGATAACGGGGCGGCTTTTGTTGAGACCACAGAGACTGAGAGGACCGACGCGGCTCTGTTAAGTCCCATGTATTACGCGCGAAAGATTCCTTACTTTGATCACAAGTTACTTCTTACATTCAAAAACGATTTGATTCTCAGTGGACCTGAGGCCAAAGCAGAAGTCCTAATTTCAACAGACTATATTCCTGGTCGCCAATTCAAAAGACAAGGTCAGGGTTGGACTCCTCTCAGTGTGAACTCGGCTGAGGACACCGATGGATCGCAAGTTGATTTGACTGATTATATAGGACAGGAATTTTATCTTGCCTTTTATTTTTCTTCCAAACAGGCTGGAGACTTTTGGCGCCTTACTGATCTTATGATCCAAGGTCACGGCACTCCTCTTTACGACATTCCTTTTGTAGTGGAAGAAAATGTCGAAATAGACCTTAACCATCAATTTGATTTTACCAGTGAAGAGTTTCAACAAACTCTGATAACGGAACTTGAAGAAGACGATGGCCCCCTTTGGCGTCCTTCTCGCGATAGCGATGGCATGCGCTGTAATGCCCATAGAGGAAGTGACCCCGCTCGTCCGGGCTGGTCTCGCATGATCGTACCGTCCGTTAAACTGGCTGAAGGTAAAAATCTCCTCAGAATCCTCCACAGGGTGAAATTTTTTAAGAGTTCTCCTTTTGAGCACTTAAAAGTTGCCGTGCGCGCATCAGGAAGTGAAGACGAGTGGCAAACACTCAACTTCACCCCTAATAACCTCCTTGGGGACACGGGCTCTGGCAATGAATTTGAGTACTCCTCTTGGGCCCTTCTTCCTTTTGAAAATCAAGAAGTGGATGTGGCTTTTATTTATGAAGCCTCAGAAACCGGATCGCCTGAATGGATTGTGCAAGCCCTTGAAATCGGACTGGGAGTGAAGGAATGACGAGAATTTTGTTAAAATTCTTTTTTATTTCAAACTTTAGTCTCTTAGTGGCTTGCTCTCAAAATGAGGGCACGCGCGCACCGGAAGCCTTTGGGCTTTTAAGCACGCAAACCGATGGCACACACTCCACTGAACTTGGAAACTTCACAGCCACGGCTGTGAAAGAAGCCTACGATTTGGACTTTGCTCTCCTTCCGGCCAAATACTACTCGGGGCGCCAAGATCTTTTTGAAGTTCGGCCCGCGATGACGGAAACTGAGATCAACGAAGTTCTCAGCCATTACCCGATTGATCCCCAAGACCAACTCCTTATTGGTTCGATTTCAGGAAAAAATTTAAAAGAATTTATTATCGCAAGATCGTCTGAGTACTACAAACTTGATCTTGAGGTGGCAGGCCTCTGGTATGACATAAGCTTTGTGGGAGGGGTGGTGGAATCTACCCTTATGAGTATTGAGGGGCGACTTCCTATTGACGATAAGCAAAAATACAGAATTGCCATCAGTGATGACTTCTATTTCGGCTCGGCCTTCCCAGGCTACAAGTATCGTAACAATTTTAATTTCGTCTTTAACCGCGAGCGCGTCCAAAGATCGATCCACGAAGCGGTTCGTGTTTATCTCTCCAATACAAAAACTTCTTTTCCCAACTGGTCTCAAACTAGAGGCCAAGTGCGAAATATTATCAAAGAGAATCTGGGTTTAAAAACAGTGGCTCAAATCCAGGGGCCCGGCCACTCAAGTCCCTTAAGAGCCCATATTGTGACGACAACAGGAATCGTCACAGCTGTGGGTTCTGATAACTGGTTTCCCTATGATCTCGACATCTACATCCAAAGCCAAACCCCTGACGGCTCCCCTCTTACCTCCGAAGGTCTTCATATAAGTTCTGATTTTAACAATGTGGATATAAAGCTTGGTCAAAAAATTGAAGTCACAGGCATGGTGATGGAGGAAATGCGAACCAACGGTATGGGCGAGACCACTCTCAGATTGACCCAGCCTCCAAAAATTTTAGAACGCGACCTGCCTCTTCCCGAAGCCAAGGAGCTTAGTAATATCCCCACCGAGCGTATCTCCACTTTCGATGGCTCTCTTATGGGTAAAAAAACTCTCGATTTGAACGATGGGATTGATTATTGGGAGAGCCTTGAGGGCATGAGAGTGAAAACCCGTGACCTCGTGGTCTCTGGTTTTCGCGGGGGTGGTGAGGAGCTTCTTGCTATTTCTGACCGATTTTATCTTAACCTATATGTTTACTCTAAAAGCAGTTACTCCCAAGATCTCTTGACTCACAACGGTGGCTTGATGCCTGATTTTTTAGAGCAAGACTTCAACCCTGAGCTTTTTGTGATTACCACAAATCATCTCTCAAAAGGCATTGCCGTGGATAAGGGGGGCGATGAGTACTACTCTTATAACGTTGGCGACGAGATTGCCCACTCCGAGCTTCCTGGAGAATTACAAAGTCTTGAGGGTGTGATGACTTACCCTAAAAATCTTTTTGGGGGCGGAGAGTACGCTCTTGTTCTTCCGGAGCCTCAAGAGGCGATGAAGTATGAAAACATAAAAACCCAGGGCTTTGTTAAACTCAAAGATCGACCAAAAACACAGTTTAACTCACATAATAATCGAGAGGAAATCACCCTCACAACTTTCAATTTAGAAAATTTGGCGGGAAACCGTCAGGACCGTATCGACAAGTTAGCAGAAATGATTGATGAAAATCTCAATTGCCCTGATCTTATTAATCTTGTGGAAGTACAAGACAACAACGGCTTCTCGCTCCGTAAAGGAGCCAGTGCTGAGGTTACGTTAAAAAAGATCAAAGTGGCTGTACAACAGCGTTGCAGCCTGGCCCATTACGAGTACATCAATATTGATCCCTTTGAGCAATCCGAAGGAGGACAGCCAGGAGGAAACATCCGGGTGTCTTTAATGTACAATCAGGAAAAATTGGGATTTCAATACCGCGGAGAGTTTGACCCCTTAACGGGGGGGCACACCGGCGTACTTCCTGGAGGGATTTTAAGCTTAAACCCAGGTCGCGTCTTTCCCCTTGATGAAGCTTTTAATGGATCAAGAAGAAGTCCTGTTATGGAATTTTACTTAAAAGCAAACAGAGAAAAGAAACTTTATTTTATAGGCGCTCACTTAAACTCAAAACTTGGAGACACTGACTTCTGGGGGAATCTACAACCCATCGCTCAACTCTCTGATGATCGAAGAGCGCAAATGGCAGAGAAACTCAATCAATTCGCGCGCTGGATTGAATCAGAAAACCCGAAAGCCCATATTTTTGTTCTCGGTGACTTCAACGCTCTTTCTGAAGAGTCTTCCATGCAGGTTCTCGCCGGTACGGACCAATTTCTTCGCAATGGTATGGAGTGGATTCCACGAAATCAGCGTTACACAACCAACCACAATGGAAACTCTCAACCTCTCGACTATATCTTTATGAATCGAAATGTTTACTCAAAAGATTGCACAGAGGTTGAAGTCCTCCATTTAAATTCAGACTTTATGGGACGAATCTCTGATCACGATCCTGTGATTGTGAAAACTTGTTTTTAAAAAATTATTCTCCTCTCAATCTTGGTGGTAATTCTTTAAACTTACCACCAAGATGACAAAAATGTAGAGACAAGCTAATTTACTGCCAATCAAAATGAAACCCAAAGAGGCTACCCTATGCATTCTCAATCGGCTTTAATCACAAATGATGCCATCGTTCTTGGTCTTTTATTTGCTGTTCTTGGACTTATTTTTTATTCGGAAAAATTAGCAGCCTTCAAAAAGTTTTATTCGGTCGTCCCCTCTTTGCTTCTTTGTTATTTTATTCCAGGACTGCTCAATACCTTTGGAATTATAGATGGAGGAAGCTCACAGCTTTACTTTGTCGCCTCCCGGTATCTACTGCCTGCCATTTTAATTTTGCTCACCGTGAGTGTGGATCTATCAGAAATATTAAAACTTGGTCCTAAAGCTTTGATTATGTTTTTCACCGGCACATTCGGAATAATTTTCGGAGGTCCTATTGCTGTCCTGGCCGCGGGATGGTTTTTCCCAGATCTTGTTGAAGGTATCGGTGCCGACAGGTTTTGGAGAGGTCTCACCACAGTAGCGGGAACATGGATTGGTGGTGGAGCCAACCAGGCCAGTATGAAGGAAATTTTCCGGGTCGATGGCCCTCTATTTTCTCTCATGGTCGTAGTCGACATTCTTGTCGCTAATTTATGGATGGCCATTCTATTGATCATGGCTGGACGCGTGGATAAAATCGACCGCTGGGTCGGAGCTGACACCAGTGCTCTGGATAACCTTAAAAAGAAAATGCAAGATTACCAACATAAGAACGAAAAGATCCCTAGCACTCATCATTTGATGATGATTGCGAGTTTCTCTTTCACCTTGATGGGACTCTCCCACTTGGTCGCTGATACGGTGGCCCCGTTTTTCCAGGAAAACTTTCCCTCTTTGGCAAAATTTAGCCTCACCTCTTCTTTCTTTTGGCTCGTTATCACCGCCACCACCATTGGGCTTGGTTTTTCTTTCACTCCGGTGCGCAAGATTGAACATGTGGGAGCCTCCAAAGTGGGGACCGTTCTTCTTTATGTATTGATTGCCACGATCGGCATGCATATGAACGTTTTAGAAATTCTTAAACACCCCTCTTTGTTTTTCATTGGTCTTATTTGGATGTCCTTTCATGCCTTTTTAATTCTTCTCGTTGGAAGACTGATCAAAGCCCCTCTCTTTTATATGGCTGTGGGCTCGCAAGCCAATGTGGGGGGAGCCGCTTCAGCTCCCGTAGTCGCGAGTTGCTTTCACCCTTCTCTGGCTCCAGTGGGAGTTCTCCTGGCCGTCTTTGGCTATGTGGTGGGAACTTACGGCGCTTGGCTCTGTGGGCAACTTATGAGGCTGGCCTCTCTTTCCTTGTAATTTCTACAACATCGGCAACTGAGTTCATTGTAGTTGAGTCAAAAGAAAAGATAATTCGAGCACATTAATAAACTTAATGGTACATCCATCCCATTCAAATCTTACGGGGGTGGGAGATGTTTTTTTCAAAAATCCTAATTTTCACAGGCCTTATTGTTGCCCTAACCACAAAGCCCAGCTCAGCCGCGCTTACCTGCCAGAGTGTTTTTAAACAGAACACTCCCATGGACATGACTCTTTTTTTAGGAGCACAATTGGAGCAAGCTCAAGCACGTCTTGTGGAGGCCACCACATTGGTTGAGGCCAATCAACAGGTTCATGAAATGGTCGTCACTTCCAATGAGCTTCTAGACAATGCGATCAAGGCCATTACGACATTGAATGTTGAAGAGCTTGGTGGTGATGAGAAAGCCAGTTTAATGGCCGTTGCCGAAATTGGCATTGAAAAGCTTCAGCAGACGTTTGCTATCGATGACCTCAGTATGAAAAATGCCATTACAGCGAGAATTCAAAAGCTTATCGCCGAAGAAAAGCTCCGCCAGCAATTACAATCTAAGAAAAGAGCCATTGGTTTTAATCGTGATGAGAGCTCTGAGGACTTTCATGCTAATCAACCAGCCCCAGAGCCTATTGGGTTTGATATTGGTAAAAGTGAAGAACTAGCCGAGTCAATCGAGGAGGCTGTGGTTTATGTCGATGAATCCCCAGCGGCTCGGCCCACAAGACAACCCATTGGTTTTGTGAAGCTTGAGGATGCTCATTTAAGTGAGAGTGAAACGACCCAAGAGGGCATCGGTTTTTTACCTCCAAAGGAGCCGGATCTCTCGGAACAAAACTCAAGAGACCTCAACCAGATTACCTTCGATTCCGAGCAGGGTGAATTTGTCCTGGTCTCAGAAACGCCTTTGGGTTTTTGAACTACACCATACTTTCGTGGCTAATGATTTTTTCTAGCCTCTGGTGATCCAGAGGCTTGGTTAAATGAAATTCAAAGCCAGAGCTGAAAGAGCGTTGTTCCCACTGTTGACCTTCATTTCCGGTCAGGGCCACAAAAACAGTTTCAAGTGACTCGTTACGAGCTTTGCATTTGGCCGCCACTTCATAGCCCGTCATACCGGGCATATTGATGTCGATGAGTGCAAAGTCTGGTTTGACCTCTTCGATTTTTGAAATCGCTTCTTCGCCGTTTTCTACGAGAATAAGATCGTAGCCCTTAGAGGCAAGAAGAGCTTGGCAGATGGAGCGAGCGTGTTTACTGTCGTCGGCCACCAGAATGGTTTGCGAAGGATTTTCCTTATTTTGTTTGCTTTCCATACTCTATCCCTTTTAGCGTTAAACACAGACTTATTATGCCATAGCTTTGAATGAATGAGGGCATGTGTAAAAAACTAATAAAAACACAGCCTCAGAGGCAATCTACACCCTTTATCTCTGACCCAGAGTTGAAAATTTGCAGGTTTTGTAATATTTCTTGTGCTTAAACCTCAGAAATTAAGGATGTTTATCCATGATCAGCACCTCGGATTTGGGCTTGAAATTTGGAAGCCGTACGCTGTTTGAAGACGTTAATGTTAAATTCACTCCTGGAAACTGTTACGGCCTTATTGGCGCCAATGGAGCAGGAAAATCGACTTTTTTAAAGATTCTTTCAGGGGACGTCGACTCCACATCGGGTACAGTACAAAGGGACAAAAATCTTCGCCTCTCGTTTCTAAAGCAGGATCAAAATGCCTATGACGAATACACTGTTCTTGATACCGTACTTATGGGAAATGAAGATCTCTACGCCATTATGAAAGAGCGTGAAGCCATTTATGCTAAACCAGACTTCTCTGATGAAGATGGCATTAAGTCCGCAGAACTTGAGTCAGAATTTGCTGACATGAATGGTTATGAAGCTGAATCCGATGCCGGCATACTGCTCGCCGGATTAGGAATTCCCGCGGAAGATAACGACAAACTCATGAAGGACCTTGATGGGAGCCAAAAGGTAAAAGTGCTTCTTGCCCAAGCTCTATTTGGAAACCCCGATATTCTACTTCTTGATGAGCCCACAAACCACTTGGATGTTTTTGCGATCCGTTGGCTTGAAGAGTTTTTAATGTCTTTTGAAAGCACTGTCATCGTGGTGAGCCATGATCGACATTTTATGAACCGGGTCTGCACTCATATTGCTGATATTGACTATGCCAAAATCCAGACCTATGCCGGTAATTATGAATTTTGGCAGCGCTCTTGTGAGCTCAGTCGAAGAATGCAGGCCGAACAGAATAAAAAAAATGAGGCCAAGGCAGAGGAGCTCAAAAAGTTTATCGCCCGCTTTAGTGCCAATGCGGCTAAGTCAAAACAAGCCACTTCCCGTCAAAAGCAATTGGAAAAGCTTGAGTTGGGAGAACTGCCTCAGTCTTCAAGACGCTATCCTTTTGTGGGTTTTGATTCGGAAAGAGAGGCCGGTAACGATATTCTTATGGTGGAAAACCTCTCTAAAACAAGTGAAGGTGAAACTCTATTAAAAAATGTTAACTTTCGTGTGAACAAAGGTGACAAGATTGCTTTCGTGAATAAAAACGACGTCGCAACCACGGCCCTCTTTGATATTTTAGCGGGTGAAGAAAAGCCTGACTCCGGGGGCTTGAGCTGGGGTATTACAATCACTGCCAGCTATTTCCCAAGTGACAACTCCAAGTACTTTGAAGACTGTGATTTAAATCTCATTGATTGGCTTCGTCAGTTTTCAAAGGAAAAAGACGAGTCCTTTATTCGTGGTTTCCTTGGCAAAATGCTCTTTAGCAAAGATGAAGCCCTAAAAAAAGCGAAGGTACTCTCTGGAGGAGAGCGCGTGCGCTGTATGTTGGCTAAAACGATGCTCTCAGGAGCCAACGTTTTAATTCTTGATCACCCTACAGCGCATTTGGATTTGGAGTCTGTAACAGCTCTAAATGATGGTCTCACAAGATTTGAGGGTACTATTTTATTCGCCTCCCAGGACCACGAGTTCGTGCAAACCATTGCCAATCGAATCATCCATATCGATGGATCCATCGTGTTTGATGACTCAACCACCTACGACGAATTCCTAGAGTCCCAAGCGCCACAAAACTAAAAGTTGCTCTATGTTTTCCTCAAACTCTAAGGGCCTGCTCTTATCAGAACGGGCCTTATTTTTATTATTTACCTTTATAGGCTGCCTTTTTTGTTATTATCTACAAAGCGCTCTTAACATCCCAGCTTATGTCGCCTCAGCCTTGGTTGGATTTCTGGGGAGTTTGCTTCCCTCTTCTTACTTCGTAAACACGAAGCAATTGATTGCCTGTATTTATACGGGAAGCTTTTCAGCCATGTGCTCTCAGTCTTTTTTTACTTCTTCAATAGATATTTTAATTTTAGGTATTTTAACTGGGGTTTTTTATATTACTTTTGCCAATTACTTCAGAGGCTTTGGAGGAAAGTTAGGAACGATCGGCTTTCTCTCCTCTTTGAGTTTCGTTTTTTTAAAGGGCTTGCTATGAATTTTTCCTACTATCTTGTTTCTTCTTTCATGGCCTCAGCCACCTATTTACTTATCAAGTCGACGGATCACACTCCCACCCGAGTGTCGTCTACACTTTCTCTCATAGGCTTTGGAGGACTTTACCTGATCCATCAGTTTACACCCATCGACTTTCACTCTTTAGCCTCTCTCATTTTTGGAGCAAGCTTTGTGGGAATGTGTTCACACAAAAAGATCAATATAGGAGAGATCCTTTTCGGATCCCTCGTCTTTGCAGCCCTTTTTGATTTTCTGGACCCGGTCTCTTACCAGGTCGGAGGCGCATTGGGATTTAGCGCCTTTGTCTCGATTGTATTGGTGTGGAGTTCTTCTAAAGTTGTCTCTCACCTAAAAACTTTGATCTTATCTCGTTAGCTTTTAGAAGCGTCGCCCAATTCCAAATTGAAAAGCTCTGACTTCGTATTTCACTTTACTCTCGCCAAGAGTTTCAAAGGGCCGAGTCTCTGTGATTTGGTAGCGAACTCCCGCACGAATGCCCCAGACCTCTGAGAAATCCACTTCCACGCCCGCTTCGCCATAGTAACCAAAGCCAGTGAGTCCATCTTCTCTTTTGTGACCACCGTCGTTGTTAGTAAGCTCGTTGGGTCCGGGATTGTACTCGATGGTGTGATATCCAAAAAGTCCACCGGCCTCCCCGTAGGGTCTAAAAAAAGAAGTGGGAAAAAGCTTAAACTTAAAGCCAAGTCCTAGTTGTAAATGATTAGAGTCAAAATCGATTTCAGGAGCGGCATTTTGATAGTTGGTGCCACCAAGAGTGGTGTAGTCGTAAAAACTTTGTCCACTGGAATCCATATAGTTCATTGAGATAGTGATGAATAGGCCGGTCTTACCGATTTCCTTCTCTCCTCCGAGATACACATAAGTGCCTTGATCCATGCGAAAATTTTGAGTGGGATCAAGTACGGTGAACTCAGCCACTCCAAACCCCAGATACCCGGCCATTCCGCGGAAAGCTAGGTTTGAGCCACCAAATCTTTGAGCCCAAACATTTTGGGAAAACAAAAGAAGAAACAAAGGAAGTGTTGCCATCTTTAGAAAATGCATATGAACTCCTATTTTTTAGTTTGCCATTGACCTTGGCTGTAATAATAAGTTCCCGGAAGATCGAGTTCTAGATATTTTTGAAACATCTGGTCTAAGAGAACCCTCATCTCGATCTTATTATAGTTTTCCATTTTTTGGATTTTTTTATAAACCAGCTTTCGGTCGTTGTTTTCAACCTGTACCAACTTCTTCATTCGATTCACCGTTTTTGGCGATAGACCTTTGGTGGTGCGAACCTTTATAAAACCGGTCGAGGCTTCACCGATCACACCCTTTGCTTTTAAAGAATCTAAAGCATTCTTTCTTCTGGCTTGCCTGGAGTGAATTTTTTTGACCATTTTTGAGTCTAAAAAGGTGGTTGGCACTTTAACATTGGATGGCTTGGGCGCTGAAACCTCTTTTTTCCTCGATTCTTTGGTATCCACTGTCACAGTCTTTTGGCTGCAGGAGGATAGGAATAAAAAACTAGAAACAATATATATTAGGGTCGTTTTCATGATAAAAACAGATTATCAATCTTGGATATTGCCTGTCACCGCATAAAGACCATGGTCTGGGGTAAAAAAATAAAATCTGTTTTCTTAAAGGCTTTTTCTCCTAATTTCCAGACTTAAACCCCAGGTCCTTGATCGAGAAGAGGTCCTAACAAATCAAAAACATTCATATAATTCTATAAGTGACCGAAAGGGTCTTTAGGAAACCTTTTATGAAAAGAAGTTTAGTTAGCTTAATTTCAATTATTATACTAGGAGTGCTACTCCCAAGGCTTTCCTATGCCGAAAACGTGCACTTTGGAACTATTTTTGTTGAAGAAAAAGAGTACGACACCGCCGAAGACAATCAGAACATTAACTACTTGACGGATAGCTCTAAGGAACAAGAACAATTAGAGACTCTTTATAAGACAGAGATTGGTAAGCCCAATTCTAAGCTTAAAAAAATGGATCTGAGTCGCTCACCGGCTTCAAGTAAAACAAAAAACAAAAAGAAAGTGGGAGTGATTAAAAACTCTGAGCTTCCTCAAAAAATCATCTACTTTTTGGAACTGCGTTCTTTTCCCGGAAATGACTCCATAAGCATTCACGATCAAGCTTCTAAAACCTCTAAAACATTGATGCAACTTGAGCCAGGAGAAATGGTAAAGGTTGTGGATTCCCCGAGCCGCTATATTCATAAGTTAAGACAGGATCGTGAATCCGAAGGGCTTTGGAAGAATATCTACACTAGAGAGCAGGACCCGCAAAGCCCCCACCTCTATTACGACTGGAGAAACTTTGAAACAATAACCAGTCATGAATTCCCTATTGAACTCGACATCCTCGTTCCCTATGGTCAAAACTCAGTGCCTGTATACTCAAAACCAGGGGCTTGGACGAGAAAAGACTGTGGTCTTACTCCTAATCTCTGCACCGATTCTATCGACCTTCACACCCAGGCCTATTTATTTGATGCCACGATAATTGATGTTAGCTTGTCAAAAAAGCTCAGCCAATCCTACCGCCTGTTTTACAAGATTGGTTACAAAATTAAAGACAAAGACGGCAAGACTCAACACCACGTCGGTTGGATCCCGTCGAATCACGCCAAGAGAAAAATCTCACAACTTCCTAAATCATTGATCGCCACTCGCTCTCCTGATAGCGCTTTTGGTGGAACTTATGAGAGTGATGAAGAAAGACGCCAGAGGCTTAACAAATATTATGTTTTTAAAGCCAATATGGACTCTGAAAACAAACTTTTGAGTCGCTGGATTGATTCGGCCCCAGGAAATAGTACCGAAGTTTTCTTTCAAAATATCGCTATTGACGGAATCGCTCATTTCAACAACTTTGTTCTTGAACAGAGCTTTCTTGACGGACAACGCTTTACCCAACAAGGTCTCGCTCTTGGAGTGGGCATTTACGCTCCGATCTTTATTGATCTTGAGATCCAAGGTTCGGCCGAGTACACCATCCCAGTCAGTGCCAATGAGGACAATACTTTTGAAAAGTCCCCTCTTTTTAAAGCCGAACAATGGCTTCTTTACACAAGCCCTATCTCTGTGAGTGGAGTTCCTTTTAAATTTGGAGTGGGTGCTTACTATCTCTCCATGTTTGCCTCCAATAGAGATTTCGGGTTCAACTCTCTTCTCGGTTTTCAGCTAAAAGGTCTTTTTGAAAATGAAAGTTTCTGGAGTGGATTTCGCTACGGTCCCACGGGACAAGACCTTAACTTCAAGCTTGAAAATAGAGAGATTGGTATTGATATTGGTGTTCGGCTAAATCCCAACCGAAAATTTGAGAGTTGGTCCATTTTTGCAGATTACTCGGACACCTCGTTTATTTCTCCTGCTAAAAACAAAACCAAGTTTCAAATATTCTCTCTTGGACTCAGAAAACAATTCTAATTACTTATAGTGTCTTTAAAACCTGCGCATGCTTTTGAATCATCGCGTCTCCTGGGTTGAGACTTAGTGCCTGATTCATCAAAGACTGAGCCTCTCTGTCTTTGCCCTGACGTTTCAAAACAAGGGCTTTTAAACTCAGTCCTCGGGGGTGCTGAGATTGCCGAGTTAAAACAAAATCCACATGCTTAAGACTTTTATCGACTTGGCCGTGGTTAAAGTACATCAAAGCCAAGGAGTAGTTCACACTTAGGTTCTCAGGGTTATTTTGATAGCCTTTTTCTGCATGCTGCACGGCTTGATCCAGTTGATTGCTATCAAGATAGGCGTGGGCTAACTGCATATGGCCTGTGACAGTGCGAGGATTACTCTCAACGATATCGCTCCACAGTGTGAAGCTTGTCTGCCAAATTTGCACTCGATCATTGAACATAAAAATATAGTATCCACCCAGAGCCACCAAAGCGAAACTTAAAAGGGCTCTTTTTGCCATTGACCCGTTTTGTAGCCAAACTCGAACAATAGAAGCGTAGGCTATAAAAAGTCCCACCCCGGCTAAGTACAAATAGCGATCGGCATATATCAAGGAACCCCTGAGAGGCACAATATTTAATATAGGTAAAACCATAAGGATAAAAAAACCAACCCCAAGAACAATCTCTTTTTTAGAATGTTTCTTTTCTCCCGAACAATAGGCCAACACACAAAGCACAGTAAGGCCTAAGAGATAAAGGAGTAGAGGCTTTTCAAAAGAGATTTCCTCATAATAAGGACTCATATTGTAAGGAAAAACAGAACGAGAAATGTAAAACAAAAGAGACTCTACGCCAAGATAGAGCCTATAAAATGGATTAAAGGACGTTGTGGCCTGCTCTCCACTAACCTCGTGCCCTACAACATGGATTAACACAAAAACAATCCCTATGAGCAGATGAGGTATTTTTTCAATTAGAAGCTTTTTAGTAAAAGTGCGCTCCTGGTAATAATCAAAGAGCAATAGGATGAAAGCTGTGGTGACACCGGAGGCCTTGGCAAAAAGAGAAAGAAGTAAAAAAACAAGACTCCCTCCATAATAAAGAGCGGCCTTCTTTGGGCTAACAGACTCTTTTTGGCGAAGCAAATAGCAAATGTACACAAGAAGCAGAAAAAAAGTCGAAAGCACGTCCTTTCTTTCAGATATCCACACCACTGACTCCGGCTGTGTGGGGAATATTGCAAACAGAAAAGCTCCGACTCCTGATAAATAATAGTTTCTTCTAGTCAGAAGACTGATAAAAAAGAAGACCAGTAAAATATTAATAAGATGGAGAAGGCTGTTATCAAGGTGATACCAAAAAGCATCCATTTTAAAAAATGAATATTCGATCGCGTAGGTTAAGAAAGTCAGAGGCAAGTAGTCTTTGTAGACAAATTCGCTAAACATTCGATTCACATCGAAAGTCTTTACGATGTCGTTATTCACCAAGAGCTGTGGGTCGTCAAAATTTGTAAAACCGTAACTTAAACTCTGGTAAAGAAGCCCTGCAGCCAGCAGGGCACCGATGAAAGGTAGGATAAGAAAATAAGGATGCCTCTGGGGAATCGAAAAATTAGGTCTTGGCTTTTTGTTCTTTTTTTTATTCTTCACAAGGCTTGAGCCAAGATCCTAAGAGAGACCAAAAAAAGCTTTAATTCGAGAAAAGAAACCTTTCTTCTCTCCTTCTGCCCCACCCGATTGGGTGAGGTTTTTTAGTCTATCCGTGAGCAGTCTCATATCCGTGGGAGTGGGAAGGACCTGTCCTTGAAACACCATGAGTGGGGCTGAGGTGATTCCCATTTTTTTTGCATAGGCCAAATGGGTGTCGACCTTTTGTTGAAACTGCCTTTTCAAAAAACAAGCTCGAAATTTATCAAAATCAACACTGGTTGCTTTAACAGCCGAGTTGATTTTATTCTCATCAACCTCCCCTCCTTGGTCTGCCATACTTGCTAAAAAAGACCAAAAGGAGTCGCTACTTAAAGATTCCACGCAAAACCCCGCTTCGGCTCCCATGCGAGACAGACGATCACTCTCTGGGAAAGAGTAAACAAACGAACCGTGCACTTCGTCTTTCCACTTTTCTTTACTCTGTAAAAAAGACTGTAAAGTTTCAGGACAATCCTCGCAGCTCCAATGACCAATAAACATTAAGTTTGGATTCTTTTTGTCCCCCCACTGTGGGACGGAGTCTCCCAAATTTCCGGCCTGAATTTTTAATTCTGGGGCGGGGAACCCTATGAGTATAGGATCTTGTTGCAGATTTTTAGCCACATAGGCTTCCATCTTTTGGTCGCGACTATTTTGATTAACTATGGCACCGAGCCTTTTAATCATTTGTTCGTCAAGGTCTGACTCGGAAATTCCTTTTTCTTTGGCAAAAGCTCGAATCTCTTCCTCACCGGCTTCACCCTCTGAATTCAGAATATTTTTTTGAATATACTCTTCCATTCCAAGTTTTTCTTTTTTCGAGGCCTTTAAAATATATCGTCGAATGGCCATGCCGTTAAGACGACGCATCTGCTGGGAGAAAAGTTTTTCATAGGTTTTGGAATGGTTGATATTGGCTTTGAAAAAATCACTCCACTGAAGTGTTTTATTAGCAAACTCTGCTAACTTGTCATAATCAGTGGCTTCTTTATAGCTCACTTCAATCCCTTCAGACATGCTAACATTCTGTTTACCTAAGACATCTTCAAGCTCTTTTTGAACAGGTGGACCAAAAAAGTTTAAAGTGGATTTTTTCTCCTCCTCTTCGGTTTGGAGATGCTGGGCCCAAGCGTAGGAAAAAGCGAGAGCCTGTTCATTGAGGCGTTCATTTAGCTCTTTTAAAGCAGGGTCTGATCCTCTTAACTGCTCCCAGCTCAACTTTTCACCATCCACTTGGGCTGCGACCTTCATATCCTTGAAGTCTTTTTTGGCATAATCCAGCTGGCTATCGAAGTTAATCTTTGACTGATCGGCTTGCACCCGAGCGCTGTCTCTTTTTTCTGAAGTACAGGATGAGATTAAAATTTGAACTAAACAGAGAATAAAAATTCGCTTCATGGATTCCCCCTATAACCCCATTATTGTATGGAGGAACGCCAATGGATACAACGGATTATCTTGCAAAACGTCACAATCCATAGAACTCAAGATTTCTTAAGAAAGCCCCTAGGTTCAGGACAAAACTTGCAGCCAAGCCTGCTTTTTGGATATAATAAGTAAATGAGAACTTTAGCTCTACTAATGGCGAGTTTTGCTTTTCTAACCGCCTGCTCCACCACTTCTGATCCCCCAGAGTCTCTGGATTACTCGCGCACTTTTCGTGTCCCCTATGAAACCCTATGGAGAGCAACCCAGCAGGCCCTGCTTAACTACCCCATGAATATAAATAACATGGACACAGGTCATCTTCAGACTCTTTACATTACTGGGAAACATCGTTTCCAGCCTCCTCATAGAAAGGAGGAAACCTTACCCAGCGGATACCAATATCGCCTCAATGTTAATATTATAAAAGGAGAGAAAGCTTCCAGGTTAGTTATCCTAAAGGAAGTGCGTCTGCAAAAAGATTTCTTTTCTGATCCTGAGGAGTTGGTCAGCGATGGCTTTGAGGAGAAAGCTCTTATTTACCGAATAAAAAGAGAAATCATCATCGAAAAGATCCTAAAAAAACAGATGGATAAAAAACAAACTCCGAAAACCTAAAATTCTGTTTATAAGCTTTTTTTAGGACTCGGATACTGACTTCTCCAATAGGAAACCTTGTTTTGATCTTTCATGGTGTCCGGCGAGAGATTTTGCAGAGCCTGAGTTGCGATCATCTGCATCTCCCGATCTTTTTCATGGAGAAGTCGAATCCAACGACCTCGATCCTGTTTTTTAAGATTTTCCAAAAGAACTTTAGCCATTTCGGCTCGAAGCCAAAGGTTACGATCTTCGTGCCTCTTCCCCTCTTCAAGGACTTTATCCCAAAAAAGACGACTCACCTGAGCATCCTTGGATGTTTTCAAAATCTCAAAAGCCTTAACCCGCACCATAAGGGCCGGATCCTTTTTCATGATTTGATAAGCCCACTTATGAGCCAATCTTTTATTAACATCCTCAAGAGCCGTCAGCCCTGCACTTCTCATATACCAAGTGGAATGGTTGAGAGCGCTAGTGATGAGTGGCAAAGCCTCTCCTTTTCTCGCCTCAACATAGACCATAAAACTTTTCCAGCGGGTGTTCATGGGAAGACTTTTATCAAAAGCCGCTTCTTTTAACTTATCTAAAGTTTTGTTACCTTGAGCCTTGGCCTGATCAGCCGCCACAAAACGAGTATTTCGTAAAAGCTTTGCCACTTCAAAATCAAGGTTGTCTTTTTTATGAGGCGCTGCACTTATGAACGTTAAACTGAGAAATGTCACAATCCAAGTCATCATGATCGGGATCCTTTTTTCAGAGATTTTAATTCCGTTATGAAGACCTCGGCCTCCTCTTTGGAATCGGGGTCCACATTACGAAGTTTAGGATGAATCTTAATTTCGTTTTTGAGATCTTCATTGCCCATTGAAGAGCTTTCTTTACTGGTCTCGGTATCTTTCATGGTAACCGTACCAGCACCTTCTTCTTTAGGCCCCTGTACACCAGAATCTCCGGACTCTGAATCTCGCATTTGTACGGAGCCTGAGTCCCCCTCTTCATCGAGTTCTACTTGATTGTTCACAACCTTTTCAAACTCTGCCACTAAGTCTGCGGGCTGAACTTTCTTAGGCGGGGGCTCTTCATCTTCTTCGGGCTGAGCCTCTGCTTCCGGCTCAGCGGACTCTACTTCAGGTTCAGATTGTTCAACCTCTTGGCTATCCTCTTCTTGAGGCTCTTCGGGCGCGACTTCATTTACTTCCTGTTCTTTCTCGCCCTCTACAACACTCTGCTCACCACCGGCGAGGGCTTTGAGCCTTTCAAGCTCCTCTTTTAGTTTTTCATTTTCCGTTTTATACAAAGACAAATCGGCAATATCGTCCTCGATAATTTCATATTCCATGAGGCGCTCTTCGAGCTCACTGATTTTTGCTAAAAGATCCGAGTTGTCGTTCACTCCCGCTGCTGCGGCGGCGGACATTTCTCCTCCACCGGAGTCGCCTCCCGACCCCGAGGACTGAGTCAGTTGTTTATTGAGTTCAGCTATTTTCCGGTCTTTTTCAAGAACCTCTTTTTCTAACTCATCGACTTTTTCAGAACCAGGAGCCGATGAAGCTTTATCAGGACTCCAATTCTTCTCTCCAAGTACGCGCCGGAGAGCACCTTCAATGTTCTCACTGCCCTCTATCTCACTACGAACAATATTACTTGGTCCTTTGTTATTGAACAATAACAACATCACTACAATGATAGTGATTCCTATAACAAGAAAGCTGACCACATAGGTGTCGTGAAATACGAACAAGGATAATATAGATTCCATTGCCTATATTCTCACAACATCTTGATAACAAAGCAAGAAAACCCCAGTGTTTCCAGGCCCTTTTTCCCTCTCCGGGAGAGCGAAATACTGGAATCACTAGACCTTTGTCTTAAAGTTATTCGCAGAGAGTTTCGATAATGGTTTCTGACTTTGAAGAGGCTCCAAGTCTGGCCTTTAATAATAAGTCCTCATCACAATAAGATTTCCACTTATCATCGAGAACCACTTCAAAAACCCCTTGGTCACATTTTGCTAAACCACGATCGACAACATTATCTTCAATATCGAGAAGTCGCCAACCTATAAGAGCGCCAGAGTTTTCACACAAGCCGTAAACGCTGAGTTCATCACGGGCAAAAGCTGAAACCTTACTCTGTTGGAAGGAGATTTCCCCTGCTCGTACCTGGTCGATCGTATCGTTCATACCATCAGGCAAGGGGCTTTCTTGGTGGACGGAATCGTCAAGAGTTTGTGTGTTGGGCGCACAGTTTTGGTACTGCATGATCGCAATTCCTAAAACAGCGTAGAAAATAAGAATTTTCTTTCGACCCACGACATTCCCCCTCGTAGTTGACTTCCTTTATTCTAACCCAAAATCCCTGAAAGCATTGGAATTTCAGCGATTTTCCATAATTTTTGTTTCAGCTTGATTCAAAATTCTGAGAGGAAACCTCGTTTAAGCCTTAAAGTCTTGATCTGACACATTTTCCAAGAAGTTTATAAACTTTGGTTGAGCCCTTAAGACCAAAGCGCAGTGGCGAAAGTCGCGTTTCCTTTTGCCTCGTAGGCAATCCTCTCCGCACTACCTAGAATAAAAATTAAGCAACCTTGTGGGGAGAACTATGAAAAAAGGAATGATCTTTTTAGCGCTTTTGTTTTTATTCAACCTTTCCTGTCAAAAAATGGAACCCAACCAAGACAATCAATTTAAAAACTTATCGATCGATGTCATTTACGGAGTGGATGACCGTATTGATTTTTTCGACATCAACGATCCACATTGGCTTAGCCTATCTCAATCCACAGTCGCACTTTTTGATCATCGCCGTATTGATATCAATTCTTCTGACGAGGTTTTTCATATTTCAACAAGTCTTTATGGGGAGGACAACCACCTCTGCCAAGAAGAAAAGTTCTATAAACAACCCACAGGCTCGTTTTGCTCTGGTTTTCTGATCGGGCCTGATATCGTGGTGACGGCTGGGCACTGCATTCGTAACGAGTACAACTGTGAAACCGTGCGATTGGTTTTCGGCTACTCTTATAATGACTACTCCAACGATCCGCTCATCCTCCCTACGGAAAATCTTTATCGTTGCAGTGAACTTATTCATTCGGAAGCCAATGGTGTATCGGGCTCTGACTACGCCATCATGAAACTGGATCGACCAGTAAAAAACTTTGAGCCACTTCCGATTCGCACCACAGGACGGGTCGACTCAAAGGATGAACTGACCGTCATTGGTTACCCCTCAGGACTCCCAGGAAAGCTTGCTCATGGTGGTATCATTCGTGAAAACGACAACGATATCTATATGGTCACCACTCTTGATACCTATGGAGGAAATTCTGGCAGTGCTGTGTTTAATCGAAACTCTCGCTTGATTGAAGGAATTCTTGTACGTGGAGACACCGACTTTGTTTACGATCCAGAGAGCCAGTGTCGTCGCTCCAATGTCTGCCAGGACACCGCGTGCCGAGGGGAAGACGTTGTACGGATCAGCCAGGTTCTTAAACATCTCACCCCGGCTGACTTGCAACCAAGCACTCGCACACTCAACGAGTTTTAATGGCTTTTTTAAATGGGTTTTGGTAGGAAGACCGTATGGATAAACTCGACTACAAACCCAAAGCTCATCTTCTTATCTGCAATCGCTCTCGAGAGGGCAAAAAGTGCTGTGCCGCCAAAGGTTCCGAAGAACTTCGAGACAATCTAAAAAAATGGATTAAAAGTGAAAACCTTCACAAAGATCTTAAAGTTTCGTTCACCTCGTGCCTCGGATACTGCTCCTCGGGTATTGCCGCCTGCCTTTACCCAAAAAATCAGTGGTTTCACAATATAAGCCTCGAAGATGAAAAAGATTTGAAAAAAAAGCTCTTAAAAGCCATAAAATAAATCGTAATGTGGTCCCGGCAAGGGTTCAGAAGCCCTTTTAATTGAATCTGAGAGGCGCCTTGTGCAAAACCTGAGCATTTACATCACCAAGCCTTGCACAAGCACTCCATCTGCGGCTATAAATTAGGCCACTCACACAGCGGTATTTTATGGAGAACAAGAACACATTTGCATTACTCGGAACAAGTATCGGCCATGGCCAACCTAAAAAAGGGGTTGAGCTTTCTTATGAGCATATGGAAAAGCTTAAGTTTTGGGAGGAGCTCTTAAAAGAGCACGACTATCAAAACTTCGGAGCCCTTCCCTATGCCGATAAAGATGAGGCTTATAACAATCTCTTTCACAAGACTCTCGAGATTATAAACTCTGGTTTTCGCCCCCTTCTTTTTGGTGGGGACCACTCCCAGGCTTTTGCTTCCGTCAGCGCCCTTTTAAACAAATACCCCAATCTTCGTATCATCTGGGTGGATGCCCACGCAGACCTCAACACTCCTGAAACGAGTCCCTCCGGGAACTCTCATGGGATGCCTTTGTCAGGACTTTTTGGTTGGGTTGATAAAAATATTTGGGGAATGCCATGGATGAATCAGCTTCTTAAACCCGATCAAGTCATTCACCTTGGTGTGCGTGATATGGATGAGGGGGAAGTGGCCTTGATGAAAAAACATGAAATCGAGTTCTACCGCCCCGAAGAAGTTCGTGAAAAAGGCCTAACAAATATTTTGGCTGATATTGCTGAGCGCTGGAAAGATGAACCCACTCATCTTAGCTTTGATATCGATGGTTTGGATCAGAGTTTAGTCCCAGCCACAGGAACTCCCGTGGGTAAGGGGCTCAATTTGGAAGAAGGCTTAGAAATTATCCAAGCCTCCAAAAGAGATTTTAACCTTGTTTCTTGCGAGATTGTTGAATTCAACCCTCTTTTGGCTGCTAACCCTGAAGAGCTAAAGATCACCGAACAAAATGTTCAACGCCTGATCAAAGAAGTTTTGAAAAAATAACTAACGCCACTCTTTAAAAGTTTTGACGAGGCCCCACGGGAACAATCCTTTGCGGATTAATTTCCTCGTGAGAATAGTGATAGTGCCTTTTAATATGGTCAAAAAATGTGGACTCTCTGACGGCATCAATTTCGTACAAATTTTTGGTGTAGCGAGAGAGGTTTTTATAATCCTTGATTCTTTGTAGGTTGCATTTGAAGTGGCCAAAGTAAACGGGATCAAACCTGAGGAGTGTTACCACAAGTCGGATATCCGCTTCGGTGAGCTGGTCACCCACAAGGTAGTCCTTTGATTCCAGGCGGTTTTCTAATTCATCAAGAGTTTTAAAAAGCTTTGTCACCGCTTCTTCGTAGACGTCTTGTTCTTTGGCAAAACCGGATTTGTAAACACCGTTGTTAACATCGTGATAGACTTGTTCGTTAATTGCATCGATCTCTTCACGCAGGCTTTCGGGGTAATAGTCCTTTTTATCACCTGTGATTTCATTAAAAGCGGAATTAAAAATACGGATAATTTCTGAGGACTCGTTGTTAACGATACTGTTGGTCTTCTTATCCCAAAGAACCGGAACCGTCACTGTGGTCGAAACATTAGAATCAGCCTTTAAATAAACGTCTTTTAAATGATCGAAACCATGCAAAGAGTCTCCCGTGGATCCTGGAAAGTCTTTACTAAAAGACCAACCATATTCAAGCATATCGGGGTGAACCACATCCACACTGATGTGATCTTCTAGTTTCTTTAACTTTCTAAAAATGAGAGCACGAGTGGCCCATGGACATGCGTAGGAGACGTAGAGATGATAGCGGCCCGACTCCGGTTTATAGGTCTTGTGATCAGGACTGATTTTATCAAGAAAAGATCTAGGCACGCGGTCATAAGCTCCGCTGTCGTCACTTGTTATTATACTTGTTTTAACCCATTCTCCATCGACCAAACGGCCCATAATATTCTCCTTTATTGTTTTTCTTGTACTAATTGTCCCATTTTGCCAGCTTCAAAATCATTAATCGCCTCAACGATCTCCGCTTTGGTATTCATGACGAAGGGTCCGTAGGCCATGATCGGCTCGTCAATGGGCTCACCGTTAAGAACTAAAAAGTGGGAGCCTTGACTGAGCTGCATCGACACCGATTCTCCCGCTTGACTCAAAACACCCACTTCGCCCTCTTTGAGGCTTTGATCAAAAACTTTGGAAGAGCCCTTTAACTGCACAATCAAGGTGTTGTAATTTTCCGGAAGTTTAAATTTAAGGGTTTGATCCCCCTCACTAAAAACTTCATAGATATTAATCGGAGTAAAGGTTTGGGCTGGGCCCTTGTGACCTTCATAATCTCCAGCCACCACTTTGAGTTTTCCCTTTTCGAGTTCGACCACTGGGAAGTCTTCTTTGTTCATTGACTGATAACGAGGTTTTGTCATTTTATGTTTTTTAGGGAGATTGACCCAAAGTTGCACCATCTCAAAAGTTCCCCCTTTGCCGGTGAAATTTTTCGAGTGAAACTCCTCGTGCACGACTCCTGAGCCGGCTGTCATCCACTGCACACCACCGGTGGTGATCGTACCACCACCGCCACCAGAATCACGGTGATCCACCTCACCTTGAATGGCAAAAGTCACCGTCTCAAATCCTCTATGGGGATGGGTTCCAACACCCTTTTTCTGGGATGAGGGTCTGAAATCTTTGGGACTTGCGTGATCGAGTAATAGAAAAGGAGAGATTTTTCTGGCGTCCTCAGAATGCATAGAAAACAGAGTGCTGACGTAAAATCCATCACCAACCCAGTGCTTTTCCCGAGGGGCTATTACTTTTTCGATTGATTTAGAGGGTTTCATTTTTAAGAACTCCTTCTCGTTCTATTGATATAGCGATATTGTAGCGGAAAATGATCTTAAAAAAAGAACATATTTTGTCTACTTTTGTTCACATTTTAGAACATGTTGGTTTGAGCGCAAACCTGTCATTCTGAGCTCTATGTCATCCTGAGCGCAGGACCTTTGTCATCCTGAGCGCAGGGCCTTTGTCATCCTGAGTGTAGGGCCTTTGTCATCCTGAGCGTAGCGAAGGATCTTACGTCTTGAACGGAAACATGTTGCATCAAGGAAAAAACTTGTCGTCTTAAGCGAAGCGAAAGACCTAAGATCCTTCGCTGCGTTCAGGATGACATATGTGCGCTTAGGATGACAGAGGCCCGACGCTCAGGATGACATAGACGCTAGGTTCTGTGCTTAGGGATGAGTTTTGCTCTGAACTCTTTTGTGCTTTATTCTTTTAAAACTCAAAGGAAAGTTTATGAAGCCATGGTGGCTGCCTGTTTTTATCATTCTCTTATGTTTTAAAGCCCAAACTCTTGAGGCCTCCCCCTACCTCAGACACTTTCCCGAGGAGGTTCAAAAAAGACTCGCTCCTCATATTCAGGAAGGCCAATACCAAGGGGTCGATAACAAAATAAACCACTTCACTTATTTTGAGGATTTAAACAATAAGATCACCACCCCTTTGATTTTAGTAACGGGTCTTGAAGATCCCATTCCTCTTTGGTTTCTCACTGTTGAGAAAGCCCTAGCCTTTGGTTTTCAAAGAATTGCAGTGGTCGAAATCCGCGGACAGGGACAATCGGAAATGGTTCTCCCTGGAAAGAGACTGATTTACATTCAAGATTTTGATAACTATGTGAAAGACTTTTTGAGCTTTCTCAAAAAAATGTTCCTGCTGGGGCCGGAGTGGCTGGAACCAGCCTTTGTGGTGAGCCATTCCACCGGCGCCCTTGTGGTTGCAAATGCCCTTCCACGCTGGGAGAAAGAATTCCCCAAAACCTATCCGCGCAAACTGGCCTTCTGGACGCCCTTTTTCAAACTTAAAATAAGTCCTCTCATTAATAACACTCTTGTTAGGGGCTTTTTAAAAACCGTGGACAGTAGCCTCTCTTATTTTAGTTCTCCATTTCTTGTTCGACATTATAAGCCTAAAGAATTTAGAAAAAACTCGATCACGACGGATCAAAAGAACTTCGCACTTTCGC
Source organism: Bdellovibrionales bacterium (assembly GCA_964230645.1). Classification (GTDB taxonomy): domain Bacteria; phylum Bdellovibrionota; class Bdellovibrionia; order Bdellovibrionales; family JAGQZY01; genus JAGQZY01. The sequence continues at coordinate 461,763 of CAXRHT010000002.1, forward strand.
AGACAATGAAATTTGACGAAGGACTTGGAACAGAAGGCCTGAGCCTTCACTGGGTCCTCGAAACTTTAGAGGCTATTGATGTCTTTCGAGAAAATCAGAAAAACTGGCTGCAGGTGCCTACACTTTTATTCAAAGCTGAAATTGAGCAGATTGTGGATAACAACTATGACTTGGAAAATCCTTTTGTGAAAGAGGTTTTTGTTAGTCATGCAAAGCATGCTCTGAATTTAGAAAAACCTAAAACACTTTCAAAAGTAACTAAAAAAACTTTTGAGTTCTTCTCTAAAGAATGAAGCCCCCCTCAAAGGAAGGGGGCTTGAAAACTCTTGTTCAAAGATTTAAGGATTCACTTGAGCTCTAATAGAGATCTCATTTTCATTGGAAATATTCTCAAGGCTAAAACTTGTTGTCACAGCCGCTCCGTTGGCAATAGTGGCTGCAAGAATCTTCAAGGTAAAGGGAGCTGGATCAAAATCAGGAACAGGCTCTACAGAAATCACAGCCCTGTGAATACCATCATTTAAGATCATTGCCGGATCAATATAGTCTTGCCCAGGAAATGGCGGAGCTGCATTCGGTCCTTTAGCCATTCCTGCTCCGTCACTATCAGCACCACTGGCTTGGTCGAAAACTCCGGTTGAAAAAACCTCTCCAGTTTGGGTGTTTACAATCCAACCCTCGTAAGCAAAGGTTTCTGGAAGAGTAGGAAGCTCCAAGCTAGGATTGCCATTATCTACGTACCAGATCCCCTGATTGTGAGTGCTGGGACCATTGGTAGGAGTAGCTAGAATGTAGGTTCCTATGGAATCGATAAAACTCGCCCCCACGGCACCGGGTGCTTGCAACTGGGCCATGGCAACAGAGTCTTCAAAAGATCCCTCGAGGTAATGGATAGCACTGGGCCCCGGGTCCGTATCGCCATCAGGCTCAATTGTTAAGACGAAAGCTTGCAAAGTTGACGGATCATCATCAAGAGAAAAAGAAGCTTCATCACTCTCACTTAAAACCGAAAGAACTTCACCCTCGGCATTCACAGCTACAATTTGGCCTTGGTCATTGATATTAAAACGTCCAGTCGAAGTGACTCCATTAGAGCCAACAGCCCAGCCTTCATAGTGCTGACCACGAGTGGGCTCAATATTGTTTAACTTTAACTGAATTTGCTCACCGGTTGCTTGATTGCCTCCACCACTAATCGGTGAAGCTGTTTCGTCAGCACCACAGGCTGCCACCAAACAAAAGACGGGTAGGGCCAGCCATTTTTTCATCTGTTTTGTTATTTCTATGTTTTGCAATTTTTCCTCCTCGTTTTTTTAATTCAACACCTCCTCATTCTTTGAATGTGTGACCAATGTGACCAAAAATTCCTGCTGCCATCCGCACTGTTAGGATTCACCACTTATTTCAGGCACTTGAGGTATATTCAAAATAGATATACCGATATTACTTTAAGATTAAAGCCTCTTTCGCCTTCCAACCGTCCTAATATTTTGACAATCTCACTGATGTCCTCAATGTAGCTTTTACAGATCGAAGACAATGACCTGAATTTTCACAGCCGATCCGATAGACCTTGAGGTAGCAAAACAGTCATTAAGGAGTTCCACCAATGAAGACCATTTCTCAGTATTGTATTTATGTCTTTTTCTTTTTAAGCGCGACACTTGCCTTTGCCAGTGACCATATTGATGGCGCCCCCACCTTAACCAACGGGCAAGCGGATCTGACGGACCTCTATGCTTTTCCGAGTCCCCATGACCCAGAAAACCTGACTTTGATTCTTAACACCTATCCAGGAGTTAGTAGAAAGGGTCACTTTTCTAAAAAAGTTAAGTATCAATTACAAATGCGCCCACTGGCCCTTAATACTCCTGAAAAATTCGGTTTTAAGGTTTTTAACTTTGATGTGTTAACTTTGGACTGCTCCTTCACCGACCCCGCTCACCATCACTGGAACCCCCTCAAACAAAGCGAAGAGAGTAAAGTTCATTGCCAACTCAAAAAGGACGGACAGCTTCTAACAGAATTGTACGGGTCTGTTGGAGAAACTTTAAAAAACGACTCCTTAAAAATCTTTACGGGTCCCCGCACCGACTCATTCTTTCTTTCTGTTCCTCATTTTCAAGGGGTCACTAAGAGAGAGGGGTTCCCCGAGGCCGATGATCAATTGCAGAACGCCATGTACAGCCTTAATATTCTCAGTATCGTCGCTGAACTTGATCTCGAATCTCTTGATCTAGACCCAGCACTGTTAGGAATTTCCGCTCAAAGTCTTGATTCCGAAAGCGAACAAGGCATTGACAGAGTAGGACGACCTGAAATCACCAACCTCAGTCTTCATGCCTTCGACGGAGCAGAAAAGCTCAAGCGCTTCTACAACAAGCTACCTCCTTTTGCTGTCTCAGAAAAACAAAAACAGGTGTACCAGCAGCGTATGATAGAAAACATCGCGGCCTATGACCAATTCGACAACAACGAAGACTGGAACGAGGCTGACCTTGAAAAACTAACCCATCTGCTTAGCAACGACTTTCTAGTGATCGATCTTTCTCAAAGTTGCCAAAAAGACTCTCAATCCTACCTTTCCATTGAAAAGTCACTCCTTGGCGATCCCACAGCCGAGACCTGTGGGGGGCGCTACCCCCAAGAAGATATTATGGCCTATATGATGGCTCTTTACATCGGAGGAACTCACACTCCTTTTCAAGAATACTCATCCGGTGTGAACGTCCCCTACAAGAACAATGAGTCCGCAGCACTTAGTGAAAACTTTCCTTACTTACCACCCCCGAGTAAAACAAGCCTTAAACAGAAGGCACTGCTGCAGCTCTTGATTTTTGCTCAAGAATAGGGAGACACTAATTCTCTTCTTTTCAAATATCTAAGAAATTTTGGCTAAGGGAAAAATCATGAAACTCTTTTTATTAATCTCCTCTCTTTTTGTAATTATCAGTTGTGCAACCACTGGCGACAAAACAACCTGGGTTAGTGAGTCCGATGAAATCGCAAAGGCTTTTACCCTAGAATTTGCTGAACTCTCCCCCGAAATGGGCTCAGGCTTTGGCTACAAGAGGTTTGATAAAAAAGGAAGCCAACCTTCAGCCAAAATGGAGCAAAAAAAACAGGGAAAAATTAAAGAAATGGCAGAAGCGCCTCAATAACGAACTCAATCAACAAAAAGATAAAAACGTGCAAGTGGATCTTAGTATTCTCTTACGCAATATTGAGCGAACTTTGAAGTGGCAACAAATGGAAGAAGAGTTGGGGATGATTCCATTCTATGAGGCGAGCCACAGTGTTTACTCTTCTCTTTTCCAACTGATCAATCCGCAATCCCCTGAGCAAAGAAAAAAGGACGCGGTCTCGCGCTTTAAATACTATATGTCAAAAAAAGACAAACCCACTCTCATTGGAGCTTATCTTGCCGAGATAAAAAGACATGAGAATAAATTTAAAGGGCAAAAGAAATTTTATCCTTTTAGAGGAGAGATTCAAAAGTACCTTTCCGACTCACCTTCCTACACAGAAGGTGTCAGAAAAATGCTCGAAAAAAGTGGGCGAGACGACTGGAAAAAGGAATTTGCACAGTTTAAAAAAGAGGTTTCTCAATACGATGAATATGTAAAAAGCAAACTTCTCCCAAAATCCAGAAAATCACCGATGTACCCTATAGAGGTTTACCAATATGTGTTGAAGGGAGTTGGGGTTGAAACACCACCCCAAGAGCTGATCAAAATTGGACAAAGAGAATATAAAAAACTCTATAAGCGTTACACAACGCTTGCTCAGAAAATAGCAAAGAAAAATAACTTAGCCAAAAAAGATCCATTATCTGTCGTTAAATACCTTAAAAAGAATATCATTGCTGATCCTGAAAAAGTGGAAGCTCTTTACAATAAGACGGCCGATCGATTGGAACGACTCATTCGTGAAAATAACATCGTCACCCTCCCCTCCAAAAAACTAAAGATTCGTTTTGCTGGTGAGGCAGAGAGTAAGGCCAGCCCGGTCCCCCACCTCAATCCCCCACCCCTTCTAAACAACGATGGAATTCTTCCGGAATTTGTAGTTCCCACAGCAAAATCAGGGCATCTTCCCTTTGATGACTTCAGCTATAAAAGTGCAGCGGCTATATTGACGGCGCACGAGGGAAGGCCGGGCCATGATTTGCAATTTAGCCGAATGATTGAAAGCCCTGTTTCCATTATACGTGCTCGCTACGCCATGAATTCCGTTAACGTCGAAGGTTGGGCGGTTTATGCCGAAGACTTGGTTTACCCCTACTTTACGGAAGAAGAAAAATTTGTGGCCACTCAGATGCGCCTTTGGAGAATCGCGCGCTATTTTCTTGATCCAATGGTGCAAACCGGAAAAGCCGACAAAAACAAAGTCATAAAAACTTTCAATAAAGAATTGGGTGTTTCAAAAGAAATGGCTGTTCTCGAGTACAACCGCTACGCCTTTCGCAGTCCAGGTCAGGCCACTGCTTATTTCGAGGGGCTTTTGAATATTAGAGAGATCAAAAAGGACCTTGAGGCCAACTACGGCTCCATCGATCCCAAATGTTTCCATGACACTCTTCTCTCTTTTGGTTTACTGCCCCACTCGAAAGTGAGGCATTTTTCGGGTCAGTTTAAGAAATGTCAGGCCAAAAAATAATTCTTAGGTCCCAGCCTCACGTTTACGTCCACGAATATCGTCAAAAATGGCAACAAAGGCTGGGAGAAAGAAACTCGACAGAACTGAACCGATTAACATTCCCCACCCGAGTGCCAGCGCAATAGGAACGACAAAGGGGTCTAACCCACCTATACCGTAGGCTGTGGGAAGAATTCCGCACACAGTTGTTAGGGTGGTCAAGACAATGGGGCGAAGTCTTTTCTGGCCAGCGGTCACAATACTTTCGAAAAAGTCAGCACCCTTTTTTCTTTCAAAAATCACAAAGTCCACAAAGACAATGGAGTTATTTACGATGACTCCTGCCAGTGCCACCACCCCAAGCATTCCCATAAAACTTAAAGGCTCACCATGAAGGAACAAAGCCCAGGAAACGGAGATGACTCCAATAGGAATCACTAAAATAATAATCAAAGGCCATACGAAACTTTGAAAGGTTAAAATCAAAAGAAAGTATATTAAGACAAGAGCCAGGATAAAAGCTCTGAAAAGAGAATCGAGACTTTCTTTAGTATCCTCATCCTCTCCCCCGAAGGCCAATGAAAGATTCGGTCGCCCCTTAAGATAGGTGTCTTGTTTTTCGCGAATGCGATTACTAACCTCAGTGGCTGAAATCTTGTCAATGTTCACATCGCCTGTGATCGTCACTTGTCGCTCGTTATTCATATGCGAAAAGGACTCAATCCCTTTTTCAGATTCAAAGTCGGCAATAGCATCAAGTCGAATCAATTGCCCAAAAGGGTTGAGAATTTTTAACTCACTTAACTTAGTGCCCTCTTTTTTCTCGGCTTCAGGTAAAGAGACCCGGATATCGATTTCATCATTGAGGTCTTGAATACTTGTGGCCTCAATCCCCTCGTAAGCCGCCATCACCGTCATTCCCACAGTTTGGGCATTCAATCCTACAGAGCGAGCTTCATCAGACTTAACCCTCACTATGACCTGGTCTTTTCCTTCTGAAAAATTATTGGTGATGTCTTTTGTCCCCTCCATGGCTTTGAGATCTTTTTCAATTACATCGACAAGCTCCATAATCTCATCGTAGTTCTCGCCACGCACACCAATATTAATGGGGGCACCCACAGGTGGGCCGGGATTAATTCGTTCAAAAAAGACTTCAAGATTTTCCGTCTCTTCCATGCCGCTACGAAGCGCTTCAATAATTTCTGCGGCCGTCCTGGATCGCTCGGTTTCAGCGGTCAAATAAACTTTGAGCATTGCGAGGTGACTGCCTCGTTCGGAAGGCTGATCCTCCCTTTGGCGCATCTCACCAATGGTTGTGACAAAGTTTTTAAGTTCCACTTCTGGCAAATCAAGAATCATTTTTTCAAGAGGTTTTACCAAGTCTGTGGTCTGCTCAAGACTCGTTCCAATCGGCGCTTTGGCTTTAATAATAAACTGATCAATACCTTCGGGTGGAAAGAGAACGACCTTCATATTTTTAGACACGTTAAAGATAGAACCTACGATGAGGGCTACAAAACCGAGGAGGGCGAGGTAGCGAAAACGAGTGATGACCTTTAATAAAGATCCATAAAGATCAATCACCCTTGTCCAGAAGCGATCAAAAGCCGCTTTAAAACCGCGTTCCGGTTTTTCAACGTCTTTTAAAGTCACCCAACGACCAATATGGTATGGGAGGACAAAATAGCACTCAATAAGAGAAATCATCAAAGCACAGATCACTCCCAGTGGAATGTAGCTGACAAATTTCCCGAAAATCCCTGTCATAATCGTCATTGGGAAAAAGGCCAAAGCGGTTGTCATTACTGAGGCAAAAATAGCGTTCCATATCCTTTGGGTACTATTGATTGCCCCTTGCATAGGATTTGCGCCCTCTTCCATTTCTCTCACCGCATTTTCAGTCACCACGACCGCATCATCCACAAGCATACCAATCACAATAATAAGCCCCATCATGGTGATCAGGTTAAGACTGATGTCTTGGACTTGAAAAAAGGTCATCGTACCGAGAAAAGAAAAAGGAATACCGATCGCAGTAACAAGCGAGACTTTCCAAGGAAGAAACAAACTTAAAACTACCACAACTAGAACAAGTCCAACGAGGAGATTATTTGATAAGACCCCAAGGCGGCGGCGAATGAGCATGGACATATCATTGACCACTTCAAAATCGATATTTTTAATTTTTTCCGGATTGAGTTTTTCAGCTCTTGAGCTTAGTGAAACTTCCGAGCCTGGCAGAAGACTCTTCACGGTATCGATCATATCAATGGCATCCGCATTTTCTTTTTTCATAACAACCAGGCGGATTGACTCCTCACCATTGACCCTGTGAGCCAGCTGCTCCTCTTTAAGGCCCATAAAAACATTGGCCACATCGCCTAGAACAATAGAACGTCCTAAATCATTAGAGCGAATAACCGTCTTTTCAACATCCTCTACATTTTCAAACTGTCCGTCGGTTCTGAGGATGACGTCCTGTTCGATCCCTTTGGTTATTTGAGTGAAGGTTCCACCGGGAATGGAAACATTTTGCTCACGTAAGGCCTGCACAACTTCCATGAGAGAAATCTGATAGCGTTGTAGGTTTTTAGCAGAAATCTCCACTCGTATTTCGTACTCTCTCTCACCGCGCACATCCACACGGGCCACACCCTTTACCTTTTCAATCTCCGTTTCTACATAACGGGCGGCTTCTTTCAGCGCAAAAGGGTCTTTCCCTCCCGACATGGTCACTTCCACAATCGGGACAATTTTTGATTCAAGAGCTGTGACCTCGGGGTCCTCGGCCTGTTCTGGTAGTTCATCAAAGCGATCCACCACCTCTTGCACATCCGTTTTGGCCTCTTCTTGTGTGGTTTGATCGGGGTCTAGCTGAATAACAATGACACTGAGGCCTTCAATCGAGGTGGAGAACATTTTTTTAATACCATCGACTTCTTTGAGATCTTGCTCCAAAGGATTGGTGATTAGTTTTTCAACCTCACTGGGAGCGGAACCGGGGAAGTAAGTGTAGATAGTAACCACATCGTACTGAACATTGGGAAACACCTCTTTTTTGATCGTGATCATGGAATAAAGTCCAATACCGATAACAAGAAATGTGAGAAGTTCCGAAAAAAGCCCCTGTCTGGCGAAAAAAGCAATCAGCCTATTCAAATGAGGCCTCCTTTAGACGACTTTGAATATGAGGAGAGAGTTTATCAAAAAGCTCTCCAGCAAAGCGTTGCACCTGCCAGGCCAGTTGCCTGACTTCGATCGACTTCTGTTGGCTTTGAAATTCCCAAAGTCCTAAATCGTCCTCTGCGGTCACCAGTTGATTCACTCCAATTCTCCCTAAGCGAAACCGACGATCCTCCGCTCCTGCTCTTCTTTTCTGTTCTTTGACAACCTTAAGATAAAGTTTCTCATTAGCGACTTCAGCCTCTAGTTGTCGGCAAGCACTGCGCCACTGGGTTTTCAACTCATCCACCGCCAAGGCCAAGCGAACTTGAGTTTTTTCTTTTTCAACATATTGCTGGGCCCTTTGGGCACGGGCGGCTGAATTATTAAGAGGGAATTTCAATTGCACACCCACATTCCATGAGGGACCTAGTCCGATGCCGTTCTCATCGCGCCCATCGAGAACATCCTCCACAGTTTGCGCAGCACTTCCATCAATGGCATTGCCTCGGTAGCCCGCAACGAGTTTTAAGTCGGGAAGAGACTCATTTTTAGCCGCCTTGTAATCCGATTTTAAACTCTCAAGTCTTTTCTCAAGCGCATGGATCTGGGCTGTTTTAGTGGGCTCTGACAATTGACCACAGAGTCTCAGTCCTGTCGGCACCGGATTGTCGATAGCCGTGGGCACTTCCATGGGGTCAATACCGAGAAATGTTCTTGGAAGCTTAAGCCCAATAACAAGTTGCTCCCACTGCTCGGCTAAGCGCGTGCGCACTTGCGAGAGTCGGGTTTTGTTTGAGGCCAAAAGCGCTTCGACTTGAATTAAATCAGGGGCCTCCACCGCTCCTTTTTTTGAACGATTGGTTAAAACTCTCACCAGTCTTTTTTGCCGTTTTATCTGCGCTTCGACACTCTCCACCTGCTGCTGCAAAAGCCAGGCGTTATAAAACTGCGAAATAAACTGCATGGTTGTGGATTCAAAAGAATCTCTTGTCGACCACTCAATAGCATCGGCTCTTAGTCTTGCAGCCTCTCTCCTTTGCCTAAAGGCATAACCAAAACTATCTCGGAGAAGATCCTGTTCTAGGTTTACCACAGCCACAGTCTGTTTGTAGTTGGTGATAAAGGCATTACCAAACTGACCAAGATTGGAAAACTCAAGATCATTCATCTCATGGGCCCAACTGAGTGATGTGGTCGTTCCAGTCGACCAGCCCTTTTCAAGACCGAGGTTCCATTGGTTGGTCTGAGCTCTTACCGGCTGAAAGGGATTGGTTTTTGCTGAATTGTCGTCATTGTAGGACCAACCTCCCAATAAATAGAGATCCGTCTGCGGATCAATTTGTCCAAGTTCTTCAAGACCCGCTGTCGCATAGTCTAAACCAATCATTCGATAAGCATCCGCATTTAAAAGAGCCACCTTCATCACATAAGGAAGAGTGAGCTTTTTATCGGGGATTTCATTAAGATACGATTTGGCTTCGGGCGGGAGTGAGGCTGCCAAAGATAAAGGTAGGCAGAGTGTCAGCAAAAAAATCCACTTCATAGTGAACAGAGGCTACAGAGAGCCCGATTAGAAGTCAATTAAAGGAGAAGACCTTTTTGCGCCCGAACTTAAAAATAATGGACAAAGTCTGTGACCAGCATTTAGGGTGTTAGCTATGAGTTATATTGCTGCTATTGATATCGGTTCCAACGCGATCCGTTTAGCCATTGCCCATGTCACAAAAACCGGAGTGCATGTCTCCTATCGCTCCAGAGAGCCTGTCAGGCTTGGAAGCAGTGTTTTCAGCACAGGAGCTATTGATGAAAAAGTCTCAGAAAATTTAGCCAAAGCTCTTGGCAAATTCAAGAATCAGCTGGAAAATCACAACGTCAAAGAGTTTCGAGCCATTGCCACCAGCGCAATGCGTGAGGCCACAAATGGTCAAGATGTTGTTAAATTTCTTGAGGAAAAAACGGGCATAAAGGTGGAAGTGATCTCCGGAGAGGAAGAGGCAAGGCTTGTCTCAACCGCGATCGCGCAACGGATGGACCTCTCCCAGGGCAAATACCTTTTTATTGATATCGGCGGCGGTAGCATCGAATTGGTCGCTGAATGCGATGGCGAAATCCTCAAAAAAGAAAGTTTCACCATGGGAATGGTACGAGTGCTCGAGCTTCATAAAAAGAAAGAGGACCTCCTTCCCCAGTGGTTGCCTGAGTTTATTAAAGAAACTGTGGGAGATTTCTTTGTCGGACTTCCCGTGCTTGATGCCTCGGTGGGAACAGGCGGCAATATGGACCGTTTTATTAAACTTAAAAGTCATGTTGCTAGTCACCAGGGCGATTTTCTTCACGCTCAGGACATGGAGAAACTTTATGAGAAGCTCGTCGAAGTGGATTACAATGAAAGAATCCGCCGATTTGCGCTCAAACCCGATCGAGCCGATGTGATTGTGCCTGCAGCTATTGCAACCATTGAACTTATGAAAATGGCTCAATCGGAGAAGATCTATTTCCCGCAAGTGGGAATTAAAGATGGAGTTCTTTTCGACTTGGCCAAACAGCTCAACAAAGCATGAATAGAAAACAGGGCCTAGTTTTATTATTTGTTGCCCTCATCAATTGCCAATGCGCATCGATCACCGATCGACACCAATACATCCGGATTGTACCACCTGATCAACACACTGAAGTCTATTTCGACGATCAAAAAGTTACAAAAGGAGAGCCACACACCCTACGCTTCACCCGGGAGTCAGAACCAAAACTACGACTTGTAAGAGGACAGAAAGAAGTCAAAAAAAAGTTGTCGACTTCTTATCGCTGGGGACAATCTTTTGCCGGTAATGCTCTAATGTTCACCTACGCTCCCATCGGCTGGCTCGTTGATTGGATCACGGGAGCCGCTTGGGAGTCTGAAGAGTTTCTCAACAAAGAAAAACATTTTCCTCTCAACTCCCAGTCTCAAATTTTTATCTTTCCTCCCACAGGAGTCACTAGTCTTGACTCCCAACAAATGGGCCAGGAGCTTTATGAGTGGTTTTTAAAAAAATATCCCCACTCCAAAATTATCAGCTACGAAAAGTCTTACTACAAAGCCTTGTCTTTTGGTTTCGATCACCAATCTCTTGTTGACAAAAAAGACCGCGATGTCGGCTCTTACGCTGAATTGATTCACGACACAAACGCCACTCATTTAGCTTTAAGCCGCTATGACGAAACCACCAACAGCCTTGAGATCGAAATTATCAGCCCTTATTCAGAGAGAAAGATAGCCAGTCATAATATCGCGACCATAAAACCGGAATCAAAAGACAGCACTTGGAATTGGGTGGTTTCTGAATTCTTCGAGCTTCTCCCTAATACTGTGTCGCTGGGGAGTATTCAAACCAACATCTACGGCTGCGCTCGGCAGGTTAGTACCAATATTGACCGCTACTGCGCTAAGGCTCGAACAGGCTCGCCTTTTGAGTTTATTTCAGCAATTAACTTCACCAATGTTCTGCACTTTAGAAAAAGAGAAACCTGGGGCCTGTACCTGCGGTTTTTTCCTGATTTCAATCTGGCTTATAACGATGTGGAGTTTTCGGAGATCGATCAAAGCTTAGAAGATCTTTATCTCGATTGGGCCTACATAAGTTTGGGCTACGGTCCTCGCTTAAGCTTTATTATTCCCATAGGCGAGCTTTTTGCGGAAATGACTCCCTTTTACGCCGCCAATTACCTTCGCCTTCATTCAAACAGTATGGATCAAACGCAATACAAAGGAAAGTTTGGAGTTTCCATTCAAATGGGCCTTAATTCCTGGCTTTCTAACCGCTGGAATTTGCGTTTTTTCGTAAAGGGCTCGAATCAAAATATTTTAGAAAACCAGGCTCTGGATCAAATTGATGCGGGCACACAGTTTGATCGCGGCATTGCTATTCTGCAAACAGGCCTCTCTATTGGCTATTATTTCTCCTCAGAAAAAGCCTATATAACCGACGCCTTTTTACAATCTGAAAACTAGATTTGGGCTAAATCTTATTGTCGACTCCAATAAGGGGGATGCTTTCAGTCTCACGATCCGGCTTTGCATAAGAAAGCCTAGAGAGGCGCCCTCCCCTGTGGTAGCTGTCCAGTCCTGAAACGACTAAACTTCCCGCTGCCTCAATATCAAGGTAGCCATCGGGCTGCACAGACGACTCTGGTACGAAAAACTTTTCGATTTCTCCCACAATAATCTTGGTTTTATTCAGAGGTACATCCATCACCTCTCTGAGTTTAAGTCCTAACTGAACTTGCGATTCCGCCACAAAAGGCGCTGGGAAATTCTTCCAGGACTCCGTTAAGCCTGTTTTTTCAAATTCACTCTCCTCGCGATCATAGCGAGCACTACACTGATGCGCTTTTTTATAAAAGCTTTCTTGGACATGGTTGATGGTGAAGTAAGGATTCTCCTCCAAGTTCATAAATGTGTGCCGGGGTGACTGCGTGGAATGAGGCCTCAGCACAAATCCCATCAGTGGAGGATGAGCCCCTAAATGGAAACAAGAACTGATCATAGCAAGATTTGTCCTTTCTTTACTGTCACAGGTGCCAACAAGATTGGCTGACTTGTAGCCAGAGAGACTGTTGATTAACTTGACCCAGTAGCGCTTGGGGAACTTATTGGAATCGTTTTTTGTAAACTCTTGCATGCTCATTTCACTTCTCCTTTTTTAAGCCTTAGTCCGCTGCCCTACCAAATATCGTCCTGAGTTTTATAATGTCGTTTTGAGTGTCCCAATGTCCTCTTGAGTTTCATGATGTCGTCTTGAGCACCCAAATGTCGTCTTGAGCGAAGCGAAAGACCTAAGATCCTTCGCTCCGCTCAGGATGACATTTTGTCGCTTCACTCAGGATGACATTTCGTCGCTTCACTCAGAATGACATTTTTTCGCTTCGCTCAGCAAGCCCCCACACAGTCTAGCGAATAGCAGCGATCCTTATCGGTCCCTTAAACCTCATGGACTTTACTCTTTGCCCGTTTTGTAAAATCTCAATTTGTCCTTTCAGGCAGAGCCTACGACAGGCTTTCACCACTCTTTGATGATTCTCTTTCCAATTATCACCAAAGTGTTTTCGAGAAAATTGTGAGGGACAGTAGTTCTTACCCCTATCTAGTGACTCAACTAAAAAGTTTTCTAAAGATCTATCTTTTTTATTCAGCTTCTGACTCGAACATTTCTTGCTACAATACCTAACCTCTTCATTTTTTGTATTCCTCTTATCGTTATCCATTGGGAGACCGCAAGACTGGCAATGCTGGTTTTCACTTTCTAGGTTCATGGTTTCAAAGAAACACCCTCTTTCTCATTTGAGAACTATAATTTTGTGTAAAATATTACATACATTTTAGTTCAAACATTCTTGAACTTTTATCAGGAGCCAGATATCCTGGCAATAACTCTTAGGGAGGTTCACCATGGATGGACTGGTTTCAATCGTATTAGTTATCGTTTCGCTGGGCTTACTGAATGTTTGGCTTTTGCGCTCTTCGCGAAGCACCTCGTTTCGGGGCAATAACGCCAGCGACTTGAAATCAGAGTTTCAGGCCTATGGTCTTCCTCTCTGGGCCTTTTATGTTGTTGGATTTCTCAAGGTGAGTATCGCCTTTAGTCTTCTTATTGGTTTCTACTTTAATTTCCTCATTGCTCCGAGTGCTGCTCTTCTAGCTGTACTAATGATGGGGGCGGTTTTGGCGCACATTCTCGTATCGGATCCTATTCATCGATTTGTCCCCGCCCTCATCATGCTGTTGTTTGCGATTTTCTTAAGTTTCCAGGCTGATCCCAACGTCGTCGAAGTGGCTAAAGACCTAAATTTTTTACAAGTCACTGAAAACCTACAGGTTAAAGCATCGAAATAGGGGGGCTTTATGAATTATCTTTTCATCGCAACTTTTATTCTCGCTCTATCGAGCCTTTTCTACACCCTCAACAAAATCATTCACATGGTGAAAGATGACCTCATCGCCCGCCAAGAAAAAGAAAAATTAGAAATGGCCGAACGCTTCCCTTTTGACAAAGTTCAGAAGCAAGGGAAGAGCAAACTTATCCGCAAATGGTATGATGAAGAAATCACAAAAATTTAAACTTCTTCCTCAGGCCCCGAAAATTGGCAACGGGCTAGGGTGAGTTTCATCAATTGTTCTTGAGCTCCAACTGGCAATCCCTTAGGAGACTTTCTTTTCTCATAAGTTCCGTCACTTTGTTGCTCCCACGCACTTTGGTAATCACTGAGGGCAATTTCCAGAATTTCAAAAAGCTTACGCTTGAGACTGCGGTCTAAAACAGGTGTCACCACTTCCACCCGGCCATGCAAATTTCTTCTCATCCAGTCGGCCGAGCCAATAAAGTAAAGACCTTCGAGTGGATCTTCCTGAGCGTTTTGAAAATAAAAGATGCGGGAGTGCTCAAGGAAGCGGCCGAGGATGGAAACGACCTGGATGTTCTCGCTCAAGCCCTTCACTTGAGGTTTTAGACAGGAAAAGCCTCGAATATTAAGGTCCACCTTAACCCCGGCCTGCGAGGCCGTGTAGAGGAGCGAGATGATTTCGCGATCCTCAAGAGAATTAAATTTTGCAATAATTCGGGCGGGCTTCCCTTTTTTAGCATTGGCAATTTCGTTTTCGATAAGTTTTAGAAACTGCTCTTTCATATTCATGGGTGCTACGAGCAGGCTCTTAAACTCTCGCTGAAAGGATCGTCCCGTAAGAAAATGAAAAAGCTGAATGACATCCTGAGTGATCTTTTTATTACAAGTTAAAAGACCCACGTCGGTATATAACCTTGCCGTGGAAGAATTGTAGTTGCCCGTGCCGATATGACTATAGGCGGTGATCTCTTTTCCTTCTTTGCGAAGAACTAAAGTGGTTTTACAGTGAGTCTTGAAACCGATAACCCCATAAACAACATGAATGCCTGCTTTTTCCATTTGTTGGGCCCAGAAAATGTTGCGTTCCTCATCGAAGCGAGCTTTGAGCTCAACCAGACAGACCACCTGCTTCCCCATTTCTGCGGCGTGAATAAGGGAGGAAATAATCGAACTCTTTGCATTGGTACGGTAGAGAGTCATCTTTATGGCCAATACGTGCTCGTCCTCACTCGCTGAGCGAATAAAACGCTCAACGGTGTTGGTAAAATTCTCGTAAGGATGATGAACCAACTGATCCCCTTGTTTGATCAAATCAAAAATGGAGCTTTGATTGTCTTGAAAGGGTGATAAAACCCTCGGGTCCCACGAGGAATATTTGAGGTGAGGCAAAGGCAGGTCAGCAATATCAAAAAGAGAGGTGTAGTCCAATAATCCCGGAGTGACATAAATATCCTCCTCGTGAAGCTCAAGTTCGTCTCGAAGTAAATCCACCATCCAGGGGTCCGAGTTCTTACCCACCTGCAAACGCACAGCTTCGGCAAAACGCCGTTGGCGGATCTCTTCAGTGATCATCTCCAGGAGATCCTCTGCACCCTCTTCGTCCCTTTCTAAATCCGCATTGCGGGTGATTCGAAACGGCATAACTTTCAAAATATTCATGTCAGGAAAGAGGTCTGCGAGGTTATGAGAGATCACCTGTAACAACGACACAAAAGTAACACCCTCGTTGTCTTTGTCCGACTCTACCTCAATCCAAGCGGGAAAAATTCTAGGAACTTTCACGCGCCCAAAAAGAATTTCTTTTCCTTTTTTATTTTCTAACTTCAACGCCAAAGACAAAGAAAGATTCGATATAAAGGGAAATGGAAGAGCGTTATCAACCACAAGAGGCGTGAGCACCGGAAAAACGTTGGTCTGATAGTAATCTCTCATGGCCTCTTTTTGCTTAGAGGTGAGGTCTTTCCATTTTTTCAAATGAATATTGTGATCGGAGAGTTCTGGCAAAATTTCTTTTTTATAGATTTGAGTGACTTTTTTTGTGTCTTCGAGCAAGAATTCAGTGATTTTATGGAGCTGCTCTTTCGCTGTTAGACCATCATGAGATTTTTTAGACAGCCCATAATCCACCTGTCTTTTTAATCCCCCCACCCGCTTCATCACAAACTCATCCAAATTCGAAGTGAAAATCCCTAGAAAACGCACCCTCTCCAAAAGAGGAACCTCTCCGTCAGAAGCCAATTCTAGAACCCTACGATTGAATTCTAGCCACTGAATTTCGCGGTTAAAAAAATGATCATAGTCTTGGGGTTGGTTTGAAGAATAACGTTTTTTGAGGGAGGACTTTTTAGACTGACTCAATTTCAACTCTCAGCTTTAAGGGTTTTATCAGCCTTCAGTACTTCCGTCGTCGCCAATACTTTCTACAGGACAGCCTTCCATAGCTTCCACACAGAGTTCCTCTTCTTCGGGACTCTCTGGTTGTTTAGCCACAAAGGCATGACCATCATCTTCATCAAGGTAAAAGTTATCCGGGGCTGTGAGGTTACAGGCCGCACAGTCTATACAAGATCGGTCGACATAGTATTTGCCGGGCTTGTTATCGGGATATTTGTCGTTAATATCAGCCATAAATCCTAGGTTTCCAGTAGCCCCTCTTCGCGCAACTGGTGGCTAGCCAAGGAAGAGAGACCAAAAAATATCAACATAAAAGCCGTTGTGCTCATTAGAGTGAATCGGAAAAAGGGAAGGCCCATCTGGTAACAGGTTAACAGTCCACTCAAATCAGGGGTATACATTTGCGAGCCGTACCAAACCCCAAAGTTGGAGAGGAGGAAAAAAACCACAGCTCCAAAAAGTCCTGAAAATGCGAATCCCGAAAACTTAAAGGAAGTCTTTGTGCCCACAAAAAAGAGAGCACCAAATGCTAGATAATTAAACAGCATCCCCGGATAAAACCCCAGAAGAGCATCACTGACAACAAGGGCCAATGCAGGAAGCGCTAAAAGACTGGGCTTTTTTTGAGCAAGAAAACCACTCATCAAGCATAAAGCAAGGACAGGTGAGAAATTAGCCGCGTGCGGATAAACACGAGACACAATCAAAAATAAACTTATCAAAGCCAACAGGCCTGCCAAAAACCATTTTCCCATGATGAACTCCTTAAAACATAAGCTTTACCATGATTCCAAGGGGGATCACAAGCAAAGGCCTTTTATATTACACACTTAAAACCATAAATGCTTCGCATCAATAGCCCCCAAACCAGGGAATCAGTACTATTGTGTGCAAGAGACCTTTTAAGGGGTTCATTAAAACTCTCAAAAAGGTGAATGGCTCGTAATAGCTCAACAACAAGGAATTAATCTTCATCATGCTCAATTGGATGTTTTTCTGCTCATTTGTCATTTCCTTTGCGTTGACCATCGTCGGACTTCTTATGGATGTCACCTACCAGGTGCAAATGGCCCCTCGTGTGGAAAAGTTTCAGTCCTACCAACTTAAAAAACTTCCGGATTATCTACGCCTCAAAAAGAGGCTGGAGACTCATCCTATATTTAACCCGCAATTAGAGAGCGGAAAAAATTTCCAGACGCTGTGGCAAGAACTCACCCAGCGCCATGAGAATAAAAAGCTTTTAAGCCTCAAAGAAAAAAAAGTGATCATGGCCATGGGAGACGACTGGCTTGATCAAAAGCACAAAATTAAACTGCCACCGGTGGCTGTGGACTTGTTTGCCGAGATCTATGATTACAGCCACTGGGAAACCACAACCCCCATGGATGCCTGGGACGCCTCGGACCTTATAGTCAGTGGCCAACTTTACCTAGCCCACACCTTTCATTTTGAGCCTCTTAATATTCGGGAGTCACTAAAAAGGGTGCGTCACCTCGCCCTCATTCTACTTTCAATGGAAGATATGAATTTTAAGAGAGCCGGATTGTCGCTTCTTGAAAAAGAGCAGACCTTCACCACTGTGCTCGATAAAAAAATACTGGACTCTGAGCTTTTGTGGGCCCCAGTGAGTCTGGCCGAGTTGCGCGATTTTAGACATTATATGAACCAAACCTCGGGGATGCTCAGCTACCTCTCCCCCCCCCAAGTCCTCGATAAAGTTTACTTAAAAGGATCACCCCCCACGGGATTTTGCTCAGTCATGCGAGAGAAAAATCGAATATTGAGCTGGTCGCGCTCCTTTCTTGATTCCAACTTTCCCTTTGAACCAAGCTTTCAAGAGAGAATTGATCTTATCGACCAAATTAGACAACGGGGCCAAGAGGCGTGCCTCCCTCTGCCAAAACTGAAACCAGAGTCGAAAGGACGTTGGGTGACTCACATCCCTTACTACCGACGCCTCTACGCGATTAAAATGCTTTTGGATGCCAATAAAGTTTCGGAGCCACTATGAGATTTCTTCATATTTGTCTTTCTGAAAGCTGGGGCGGCCTCGAGATGGCCATCCTTAAATGGAATCAAATTCTCTCTGAAAAAGGACATAAAAACACGACGATCTGTACGCCTAACTCTCCCCTTGCCGAGGCTCTAAAAGAAGAAGCCTTTCCTGTGATTGAATGGGATTCTGCTCTTTATTTTGCGCCGGACTTTACTTGGAAGCTGCGTAAACTTGTAAAACAAAAAAAATACGATGTGGTCGTATTACAGAATTTAAGGGATCTTTGGATCGTCTCCCCCGCCCTTTATAAAATTAAAAAAACGAAGCTGGTGGGTTTCTGTCAGATGCTTGTAAACGTAAAGAAAAAAGACCCTCTCCATCAATTGGTCTACCGAAGATTAGACCACTTGCTCACCCTCACGGATTGGCAGCAGGGCGCTTTATCTCCTTATCTTCCCGTTCGAGACGGTATTTTTGCAACGATTCCTAATTTTGTGGATACCCGTGTTTATCACCCTCACCATCGCAGTGAAAATTTTCGCTACAAATATGGCTTTTCCGAAGACGATTTTGTGATTGGAATTATCGGTCGGATTGACCAGCAAAAAGGACAATTGGAACTCCTTAAAGCTTTCGCGAAAATTTCTAAGACCTTTACCAAGGCGCAACTTCTCATTGCTGGTGAGCCTACTAAAGGGGAACCCCAACAGGAAAATTATTTTAGTCATATTAAAGCACAGGTCACCAAAAATGGTTTGGATAAAAAAGTTCATTTCATTGGTTTTCAAAAAGAAACCAATGTTTTAACAGCCAATCTCGACCTCTTTGTTTTAGCCTCTCATCAGGAAACCTTTGGGTATGTGGTTGTTGAAGCCATGGCCAGTGGTGTGCCTGTTCTTGGCACCAAGGCCGGAGGCGTTCCGGAAATACTTGAAAACGGAGATTGTGGTTTCTTGTGCCAGCCTAAAGACTGGGAGGATATGGCCAATCAATTGGAACAGATTCTCACCCAGTCTGAAGAGAGGGAAAAGAAAGCCCACAGGGGGCTTGAGCGAGCTCGCTCCTTTTACGATAGAGAAAAAGTCTATCAACGCTTTATTAAACTTATAAAAAAATAAGTTGTCAGTGAGTCAGCTTCTGATTTTTGCTACAATTTTATTATGACAGAAAATACTCACATCTATCTTGTCCCCGGTTTTTTTGGTTTTGCAAGCCTTGGTTCTTACAATTACTTCTACCGGGTGAAAGACACCCTGGAGAGTTATTTTGAGAATAACTACGGTGTTATCCCCAAGATTGTTCACTGTCGCACCCAACCCACCTCTTCGTTAAAAAGGCGAGCCACCACAATACTTGATGAGATCAAAGCGGCTGATGGTCTCCTTGCCGATCAAATTCACTTAGTGGGTCACTCCACCGGTGGGCTTGATATAAGACTTATTGCCACGCCCGATGTGCGCTTAAGAGAGGATCAATTAGAGAAAAAAGTGGGAGAAAAAGTTAGAAGTGTTACCACAATCTCGACTCCTCACTTCGGCACTCCACTAGCAAGTTTCTTTAACACTTTACAGGGAAGACATGTCTTACAACTTCTCACCGCCCTTGCCATTAATCGCGCCGGACGAGGAGCCATCTTTTTAACTTCAAAAAGTCTCTCACTGGCGGCCGAGCTTGATGACTGGATGGGAAGAAAAAATTCTTTTCTCGACACTCTCTCCCAACGTTTATTAAAAAATATCAGTTTAAAAAAAGACGACCCCATTTGGGGGTTCTTAGAGGAAATTAAAAACGATCAAGGGGCGATCATTCAACTCACTCCCGAGGGCATGCACCTTTTTAATGCGGCTGTCTCCGATCGTCCTGAAGTGGACTACCGCTGTGTGATCACGGCTGTAAAAAAACCAAAACTTCGTGAACTCCCCTTTAAGTTCCGACGCCCCACCGCTGGTGCCACCGCTTCACTTTTTTGGTTTCTTTATAATATGACAAAAAACGAACATCGCCACTACCCTTACCCAAGCCCAGCGGACTCTTATGTCGATAGCGGTGAGATGGATTGGCCCTATGTGCTTCGCCCCACTCTCAATGATGGTGTGTGCCCGGCACTAAGCCAAATTTATGGCGAAGTCATCGATGCGGTCGAAGCGGACCATATGGATATCGTAGGTCAGTTTCATGGCGCCGGTGACACGCCCTACGCCGACTGGCTCAGTTCTGGAGCCAACTTTAGCGAAACCGAATTTAAAAGAGTGTGGCAAAGTATTGCAGAGAAAATTGCAGAATCGAATTAAAACCACAACCATTCCTCTGAACTGGTTAGTGTCTCTTTTTGAGACGGGAATGTTTGTTTTTGTGGATTGGTGTTTCTCTGCAATTTTCTTATTATTTATCTATGGTACGGAAATGCATACAAATAGCAATTTTACTTCTCGTCATCTCTCAAGTGGATCAATGGCTTTTTTCTAAAAGTGAATTGGCTCAAATTGTGTGGAAAGAAAAAATGCGCAAAGAAATGAGGTCTTCTCAAGACTATCCAAAAAGCCGAGACCTCGCCCAGTTCAACGAAGATGAGAGCCTCAGTGAACTTGATCGGCAGATGACCGAAGAGATTAAAAAGGTGTTGCAAGAAAAGAGTCGTTAGAGGCTCTCGTCTTTCATCACACTGCCTTTTTCAATAAAGTCTAAGTTTTTATTTTCACTGTACTCAATCTTTTTCACATTGGGCGGCAAGGTGCTGACCATCGAAGAAAGCAAGCGAATAAAAGTTGATGAAATTCCAGATAGGTCAATCCCATGACCCTGATCTATAAGAGGAATAACAGGTTGTTCGACATGACGATAAGGCTCATAAGGGATGATTCCGTCATTAGGCCCCCAAGCCTTTAAAGCCTCGCGCCTCTTCCATTCCTGATAGCCAAGGCCGGAATCACACTTTAAACCTAAAAAGTGAACCGTCTTGACTCCCTTGGTGTTCAGCCTTGAGTTAAAATATCTTTGCTCGCTTGAAAAACTTCTCTGGGCGCCCGTCACATTGTAAAAAAGAGACTTTTTATCGGAGCAATGAAAAAGAGGAGACCCAAAAATAAGACCTGAAACATTGGCCCATCCTTTAATGGTGCTCGCCTCTTCTTTTGTCATATTATCAAGCATCACGCGCACAAAAGCGGAGCCAAAGGAATAAGAAACAATAATACATTTTCTTTGTTTTTTTCTTTTCTCTTCAATGAGTTTGTAAAGACGTTTGGCCCCTAATAAAACCCGGTCAGTGTGAAGTTGAGCCGGGGTGACATAGGCAAATTGCCCGCTCATACAAAGCCCCATGCTCTGCCTTAAAAAACGTCGCACTGAGGATTTGGCAATGGTCTTTTCAGGAGGGGTTACAATGAAAACATCCACCTCTCGGTTGAGAGGATTGCTCTCTTGGCGATGAAGCTCGATCTCTCGGCGCAGTCTTTTATAGCGGTTGTGATGGGTGAAGTAGAGTTGAGCGTAATGAGTGGCGGCTTGTAAGCCCAAGCGGTTCTTACAGTCGATAAAGTTTTGTTGTGGATCAATTTTAAAAGACTTAAGAGCGGAGTAATAGCTCTCGGAATCGTTTAAGCTTCTGTCTCGGAAAAAACGTTCAAACATTGATAGACCCCTCTTTCAAGAGACATCATATCGATAAGAGCCGCTATTCCCTAAGGATTCAGCGGCCCTTCTGGACCTTTGTCCTGCTATCAGCTCTTAGAGGCTGATTTTTTCATTTTCTGGTCTCTTTTATACTGCAGCGCTTTCAATTTCGCCTCGCAAATATCCAGCTTTTCCTGGTATTCGTCCTCTCTTTTTTGAAGGACACGCTTGTAGTTTTTAAAACGCTTAATGCGGTCCTTAAGAAACTCCTGGTTCACTCCCACTAGTTTTTCTTTTTCATAACCGATTTCAAAATCGTCTTCTTTATCAGTGACCCGGTCGATGGGTTCCGTCCACATCAATTTGCCCGTTCCACCGTATTTAGGATGAATCACTTCAGCACGACATCTTTTTAAAACTCCATAAAGACCTTGGGAACCATATTTTCTGGAACCATAAACACGGTCCTCAAGACTGTAGACATTGATATGAAGACGTCTCAACTCCTCGGCCATATCGACTTTCTGTTGAAAAACCATATCTCCGTCTTTAACGCCAATGGTTTGCTCATCGTTGAGACTTTTCGCTTTTTCCATTGTGGTATCAATTTCTTTGGCCTCGTGGGGGTTACTGGCACAATGGCACAGGAATAAGGCTAGTAAAGATAAGACTAGGACTTTCATAAAGCTTCTCCTCAAAAAGGGTTCAGGGTATATCCTAATCACGATTATAGGCCCTGAACAAGCCTAATATCCTCAAAGACCGAGTCAATGGCAGGAGGACACCACCCATTGGTCAGACGAAAAAGTAGACAGATTATTGACAAATAAACCAACAGTTTTCTCAAAATGACACGCGTAATTTAGCGCAGAGCTGGCAGGCCTCTTGCACCCTTAATAGGCATAACGAATAACAAGAAGGGGGACTGGATGTCTTCAACAATGAAAAAAGTATTACTCTTTATCACAATCATCGGATTAAGCAGTGTCGCCCAAACACGAGACAGCGGTGAGGCCTTTTTAATGCTAAGGCAAGCCATGATGGATTCCAACAAAGACTACAACCAGCATAAGAAAAAAGCCAATCACGAGGAGTTTGACCGTGTTGAAAAATGGGGCCGCCGTAACAGCGCGACCATCGTCATCAACGGTGAAGCCGCAACAAGCTCTGAACTTGACGAGTTCAAACAGCCTCAAGAGGCGCCCGCTGATCGCGAAGTTTCTTCCAATCTGGATGAGAAAAATCAAGATCTTTAAGACAACTGAGACTTAAAAGTCACGATCTTCTCAGTTTGGGACCTATCTTGTCTAAACCGAAAAGATTAAAGAAAATAGGAGAATGAGGTTTATCATTCTCCTTTTTTTATTGTCTTTTCTCGCCACCCCCACACAGGCCTATGATTTCAATCAAGCCATTCGCGAGAAGCAGCAGGCCAAAGACGCAAGGCGATGGAGCCTGAGTCAGTGGATGGAACAAAAAAGTAAAATCAAATTAATGGACACTTGGTTGGCTTACAACAAACCCAGTCCCTACGAATTCTTTTTCAGTGTCGACACCTCCAATGTGGAGCAAGAAAATCAAGTGGGAAACAATCCCCCCTCCCCCTCTCAAACCTTTAGAAACTATAGAGGCTCTCTAGCGGCCTTTGTCACCATGGTGGGTCTTTACGGCGAGTATGAACAAAGCGACGAGGAGCTCACGCAGTGGAAAGCTCTTTTTATGTTTCGTCTGCTGGGCTATTCGGATCAATCCACCAACCTCACACTTCACTACGGCCTTATGAATCAAGATTTCAATGAAGATCCCGTGCAGTTTCAAGTCGGCGGGGGACGCCTTAACTTCTATTTAATCAAGGCTTTTGCTCTGACAGGACTTTACGAGCATATTTTTGAAGCCACCTCTGAAAATCAAGAGCTCACCCAGCAGGGGCACCGCTGGGAAGCAGGCGCCTTCATAGAATATGGGGCGCTTAGGATCTATGGCTCTTTTTACCAGGAAAAGATGGATATCGTGACCCCCTTGATGATCGAATCCACGCGCACGCGTCAGGGTGTGCTCTACGGTCTGCGCTTTTACTTCTAAACCCTATAAAAATACGTTTGTTTGTCCTTTATTCGATATGGACACTGCGGTCGAGCCTATGTCACAATGGGGGCGAAACTTTATTGTCTTTGCAATCAAGAGGAGAACAAAATGGCCAAGTGGCACAGTCATTATCCCAAAGGAATCCCCGAAAACATTCCAAGCCCTGAAAATCAGTCCATCGCAGAATTGATTGAAGCGAATGTAAAAAAATACAAAGACAAACCCGCTTTTACCAACATGGGTGTTTCAAAAACTTATCAGGAAATCGATCGTCTTTCCGATTATTTCGCCAACTATCTGAGGGAAAAGTGTGGCCTAAAAAAAGGCGACCGCATAGCGATCCAAATGCCCAACGTGCTGCAATTTCCAGTGGTCATGTTTGGAGCCATTAAAGCAGGGGTCGTGGTGGTGAACACAAACCCCCTTTATACTGAGCGCGAGATGCTTCATCAATTTAAAGACTCCGAAGCAAAAGCCATTGTCATTCTTGCCAACTTCGCAAGTCACTTAGAAAAAATCATTGATCAAACCAAGATAGAACATGTGATCGTTACAGAAATTGGTGACCTTTTCCCTGGGGTAAAGAAATTTCTTGTGAATAACGTGGTCAAATACGTCAAAAGAATGGTTCCCTCTTATAATATTCCTCAGGCTAAATCTCTTCTCGATTGCCTTGAGGAGGGAAAACAGTTTGATTTCAAAAAAGTACCCACCGATCTCGAAGATCTCGCCTTTTTACAATACACAGGTGGAACAACTGGTGTTTCCAAAGGAGCCATGCTTACTAACGCTAATATTCTTGCTAATATGAACCAAATTTTTGCTTGGATGTCGCCGAAGTTTGTCGAGGGCAAAGAAGTTATTATCACACCACTTCCCCTTTATCACATCTTTTCACTAACAGTGAACTGCTTGGCTTTAATGTGTTACGGCGCGGAGAATGTGTTGATCACAAACCCACGGGACATCCCTGATTTTATCAAAACCCTCAAAAAGCACCCTTTCACCGTCATGTCGGGAGTGAACACACTTTTTAATGCTCTTTTAAATAACAAAGATTTTGCAAGCGTCGATTTTTCTCAATTGAAATTAAGTGTGGCAGGCGCCATGGCCCTACAAGACAATGTCGCTAAAAAGTGGGAAGAGGTCACCGGCACAAAGGTCATTGAAGGTTATGGTCTAACCGAAGCCTCCCCTGTCGTATGCTGTAACCCTGTTGATGGAACTGAACAAAGAGGTACGATTGGTCTTCCTTTACCCAGTACCGAGATAAAACTCGTCGATGAAGAAGGAAAAGAAGTGGCGGAAGGCGAAGCCGGAGAGCTCTGCTGTAAAGGTCCTCAAGTGATGAAAGGTTATTGGAATAAACCGGAAGAATCATCAGGAAGCCTTAAAGAGGAATGGCTTCACACCGGAGACATGGCGATGATGCAACCCGATGGCTTCTTTAAAATTGTGGATCGCAAAAAAGATATGATTCTTGTCTCGGGATTTAATGTCTACCCTAATGAAATTGAAGATGTGATAGCCAATCACCCGGCCGTCAACGAGGTGGCAGCCGTTGGTGTCCCTTGTGATAAGTCCGGAGAGGCTGTTAAAATTTTCGTGGTCAAAAAAGGCAATGTCACAGGCGAAGAGCTTAGAGCCTATGCCAAGAAAAATCTCACGGCCTATAAAGTTCCGCGCTATGTGGAGTTCAGAGATGACCTCCCAAAAAGTAACGTCGGAAAAATTCTTCGACGTGAGTTGAGAGACAGTTAATATTCTCGCCGTACTATTGTCATTCTGAGCGTAGCATTGTCATTCTGAGCGCAGCGAAGAATCTGTCGCCACTGAGTTCACATTATCACCTGAAGTACTCGGTAAAGATTCTTCGCTGCGCTCAGAATGACAGTGTTGCCCTCAGAATGACAGTGTTGCGCTCAGAATGACAGTGTTGCCGTCAGAATGACAATGCCGACCTCAGAATGACAAATGCTACAATCCGGAGTCTGCGTACATTCATAGCTTTTATCAATAGAAAAGAGCGTTTTTTTAAATTATTGATTATATCTAATTTTTGATACTGATTTCCTTGCCTCAAACAATGAAAGGAAATCAAAATGTTAAAAATAATTAAACTCACCGGTCTGTGTATTCTCTTTAGTCAAAATCTCTGGGCGCAAAACTTCCAACCCGCTCGTTGCGAGACCAATAACTTTGGTCAGATTTTTGACTTCTTAACCCTTACTCCCACTGATAATGGACTTGATATATTGATCGAATATAAAAACCCGATGACACCCACCCTTTTCCCAAAGAATCTTGAGCATATCGCTAGTAGTCTGAGTCTACATCCTGAGGAGGTCGATTCTGTAAAACTCACGTTTGGTAAGGATCAATGTTGGCAACACAACGAAAAAAATTGGATTTTCCAATGCATCTCTGACCCTCATCCTCTTCCAAAAGGCCACAAGATTTTAGCTGAGGTTACCACAACAGATGGTCTCACCCACAAGATCCAGGTCGCCACTCGATTGAGTATTACCGGACTACAAACTATTAGTTCCATGGGACCCGGCTCCATTCGGCCTCAGTTTCAGATGAATATCACCAAACCTCACCCCACACATATTGGGTCCATTGTGCTGGCCCACGATCAACACGAAAACCATTTTGGATACTGCCGGAACGACTAAAAGCTATATTTTTTAAGTACCTACAAGGTATTCTTTCTGAGAATATACTTATATCTATTTAAAATTTGATTTCTCTCCCGCTTGGGTGCAGTTTAAGCATCGAAAACTTAAACCACTCCAAAGGGGGAGAATCATGAAAAATCTATTAATCTTAACACTAGCGACGTTGGTGACGAGCCTTAGCACTCAAGCGGCATCAGAAAAACATTTGGAACAAAAACAGAGCACTTTCAATCAAGGTGAGATCTCTGTGCACTACACCGAAGAGTTTAAAACTTTTAAGACAAGCACTCTCAACACACGTCACACTGTTTTTGTCGACAAGATTGTTTTTTCAGGAGAAGCCGGTCAAATTTTAGCGCAAAGAATTGCAGAAGTGGGTCAAACAAAAGGACAAACAGCCGACCTAAAACTCGATGACTTAAATTTTGGAGCCATTGGCGAAAGTGTCAGCTTTGAGTGCGACCTCACAGAGAACTTATGTGTAATGAGCTATATTGCTTCCCAAGGAGCCACTTCTGGTCTTGGCAGTACCGACTATAGTAACCACTTCGAAAAGTCGATTGCTGAAGTCATGGCTAACCCTTATCCAGAAAACTTTGTTCTCAGCTCTCGCTCGAACACTTTCGATCCCAGACGTCCACTGATCTTTTTTGATCGTGATGAAGTCGCTAGAGTTTTTGAACCCACTGGCCTTTGCGAATTTGAAGTGATCCCCGGAAGCATCTATGGCCCCGGTGGTGTAAACTGCGCAATGTTTTTAAACTAGTTTTTTTATTGAAAAAAATAAAAAAGGCTCCTTTTATAAGGAGCCTTTTTTTTGCTTATGACAATTTCTTTTTAAAGTTACGCAGCTTGATCTTCCGACTTTTGAGTGAGGAAACGAAAGAATTTTACTTCACTCACATCAAGCTCTGGGTCACAGTCCGCTCCACAGATTTTGGTTTTATCAAAATCTAACTTGACTTGGCCACCTTCAACTTTGACATCTTTTCCAACCTGAAAAAGAACTTCTTTTTCTTCGTCACAGTCCTCACAGTAAAAAGGCACTTCAAGGCTATTCACTTTTGACTTAGGGGGAAGAAATCCTTCCACCATATTCATCTGCATGACCAAAGCTTTTGGACAATTGACAAAAGTAAAAGCAGTGTCTTGAAAGTCATTGAACCACATAATCCAGGCACGAATTCCTACGGAGTTGATCGAAGAAACATCTTTTAAGTCTATTACAACTTCACTGCCCATATCGGTAACACTTGGAAATTGTGCTTCTTCATCAATAGGTCCCATAAACTGGAAACAAGGTAGACCATCCACTTCTGTTTTCTTAACTTCAAATGCCATCTTAAGACTCCTTAGCCTCTATTATAATCAAACTTTTATTCATTTCAACGCGATCTTCGTGGTGAGCATTTCTTGGCATCCAAACCAAGACTAAAGATCCCTTTCCAGGATCAACGGTGATCGCTAAACCTACGCCCAGAGTATAGATAAGATAACTACCAATTCCCGCTCCGGAGTTTTCATCCTTTTTAATCGCATTTTTAACACCTTGATCAAAACATCGTTGCATATTGGCTAGCATATCCCTTGGATTGAGTGTTCCAAAATGGTCACGGCAGTAAAGAACCACTGTTTCATCATTGGCATCAATTCCAAATTTCATCGATTTTTGATTGTCGGCGGCCGACTTTGCGAAATTGGTAAATAACTCATCTGATATTAAAAAGAGATCATCTCTGACTCTTCTAAATTTTTTATTCTTTAAAAACTGTTCCACCTGAGAGAGAAAGTCTTTTTTGTTGGAGTGTCCAAAAAACTTCTGTTGAAATCTCATACTGATATCTTCAGTGACTTCAATGAGACTCTCACCCGGGTTTTCTAAAAAATTTGCGACGTTGTCTTTAATTTTCACAACTCTTAGCTCATCAAAACCGTTAGTCACCACTTGTAGTGGATTGTGAGACATAGCTAAGTTAACTGCATCACTTGGTGTTATATCCGACCCAACGACGATTTTGTCTTTGAGGTCGCCTTGCACCCCTTTCACAAAATCCTTCAGATAGATTACATTTTTCTTATTATCACTCATTAGGCCGCCACCTTTTTGCTATCAAATTCAACAAGTACGAGCGTCACGTCATCATCAAGGGGAGTGTCCTTTCTGAAATCATTTAAAGTGCCAAATACACTATCAACCGTAGCATTGACCTCTTGGGCGTTAATCTCTGATAAAGACTTGAGAAAACGTCTTTCACCAAAGAGATCTCCCTCGGGGCTCTTCACATCTACGATACCATCAGTGTAAAAAATAATTTTATCGCCATCGGAAATACTCATCTGGTAATCCTCATACTCAGAGTCAGGATTTTCTCCCAGACGAGGATTGTTGCATTCCATAAGAGGATAATAGTCTCTCCTCTTAGGTTTTCCTTCCACTTCATGACTGAGTAGAAAAGGTGGATCATGACTAGCATTACAGTAAGTCATCTCGTTGGTATCGAGATCAACAGCCGCAAGGAAAAAGGTCATCATCATCTCCCCTTTTGAGGTCGAGTAAATGGCTTTATTCAAAATAGAGAGAGCTTTTGCGGGAGTGACATCTGGAATTCCTTCAATCACCGACGCCACGGCTCGGGCGGCACTGGTCAAAAGTGCTGCCGGCACTCCGTGACCTGTGGCATCGCCAATCCATAAATAGACCTTGTTGCCCACTTGCGAATAATACCACCAGTCCCCTCCACACTCTGTGGCTGGAACGGAATTCCCGTAAAGGTTGATCGGCCCGATGGTCGCATCGTTTTTTGGAAAAAGAGTGTCTTGCACGGTGTGAGCTGTTTGAAGCTCTGCTTCCATTCGAGCATTTTCTGCGGTTTTCTCCATTAGGCGGGAGACTTCCTCAGTCATCTTATTAAAACTTTTGGCTAGAACACCAATTTCATCTTCGTTCTTTTCATCCACTCGTACACTAAAATCACCTTCCATAATTTGGCTCGTGGCATCAGCTAAAGAGCGTAAGGCCACTGTTAGTGAGTTTGAAGCAAAAACTCCAACGATCACAAGACAGCAAAGAATGAGTCCAGCAAAGATAATTGAGCGCTTCATTAATGTACGAACCGCAGAGAGTGCTTTTTCTTTATTAACTAGAGAAACAACATAAAGGTGACCTTTTCCTACTTTGGAATAGGACGCCAAGTAGACATCATTTCCTAGCTTAGTCTCTTTTGTTCCCTCATGAAATTTGTTGTTGAAAACATTTTTTTCAAGGTAAGGTCGTAAATTGTTAAATTTGTTTTGACCAGCCACACGACCTCGCATGGAATGAAACAAATAGTTGTCACTTCCCGATCCTTCTCCAAAAAGTGAAAAGAAGTTTGTATTCTCCACCAGGATAACACTGACTAGATTATTAGACTTTGCTAATAAATAGAGATGCATGGGGTAATCTTCAGAAACGCCTATAGAAAACCCTGTGTACCAAGTTTCTCCTAAAAGTTTTTGAAGTCTGTCATTTTCTTTTTTTGAAAACTCTAAATCTTTACTAATATCATAGAGAGGTTCAAAGTTTTCTCCGTTCCACTTAAAACTATGAAAGGCCTTAAGGTCAGGTTCTGATTTGAAGTAAGAAAAACCATTATTAGAAAGTTTTTTTGCATTAGGATCAAAGTTGGAATTAATCGCTTTTAGAGACTGTATATAACTATTAAGTTGGGAGTCGACTGTTGAAGCTTTTGCTCTCGCCGCAGATAAAGCTGTATCGTAGACATAGGCAAGTTTATCGTCTTCAAAAAGACTTGTTGCCATTGCAACCATCAATAAAATAGAGATCACTGGCAGCGTTGAGAGCACCAGTAAAATTTTATTCTTGATCGAAAGAGATTTTAATTGCAATTTCATACCCCTCTTTTCGGCACTTTTTTGAAAAAACTAACCCCTCATTCTTTTTTTTTCATTTCTAGTCATTGGTCCAGCAAGCTTCTGAGGTTCTCAACCGATTAAGATTCAAGGAGATAACTTTGAGTCAACATGCACGCCTAGAAAAATCAGATAAATGGATTGTCGGGATTACCTCGATTTGTGCCATGCTATTGCTTTCCTGGCTTGTTCACGACATTCTCTACAACAATCCCCTATTAGAAGGTCAAAATAAAATCGGTGAAATTTTTCAAGTGCAGAATCGCGTGAAAAGAAAGTTTAGCCGTAGTCTTCTTTGGTACCCTGCCGCACAAAATGAAATCGTTTATGAAAATGACTGGATCTTTACTGGAAATGATTCCGTAGCGAAAATTCGTTTAGATTCAGGTGATGAAATTGTCATTGAACCCGACTCACTTATTATATTGTCGCGTAAAAATGGTGTTCTCCAACTTGACTTACAACATGGTCAACTTTTGGCTAATGTTAAGTCTAAAAACGTAAAAATTAACGTGACTCGTAACGGTAAAAAGCAAACCATCGATACCTCAAAAGGAAGCGTTAAGGTTGCTAAAAAAGTCGCTCAAGAATCTGAACCTGTTGTTGATCTCCTTGACCTCGATCAAGACAATGACGGGAAAGAAGACGTGACTCTTTCTCAACTTTCCGATCGCCGAAATTTTACTCCCAAAGAAGG
This sequence comes from Bdellovibrionales bacterium, assembly GCA_964230645.1. Lineage (GTDB taxonomy): Bacteria > Bdellovibrionota > Bdellovibrionia > Bdellovibrionales > JAGQZY01 > JAGQZY01. The sequence goes on from CAXRHT010000002.1 coordinate 492,826, forward strand.
CTTCACCGCTCTTCAGGAGAATGGCCTCTCTGTAAAGCAAGTGACTGTTAAAAAAGCCAAACTCTATGAAGGGCAAAAAACGACTGTTGATCTTGAGTGGGAAGATCCTTTTAAAAAATGGTCTTTATATAGTGTAGAAGTTTCTGATGACCCCGATTTTGAAACTGTTTTAGCTTCAGGAGAAATGAGTGAATCACCCTTTTCATTTGTTCATGGAAACAGTGGAAACTATTTTTGGCGCATTAAAGGGAGCGACAGTAAGGGAATTCAGTCCCCTTGGTCGAATAAGGCCATCGCTAATTTAGACATTCAGTTTCTTGAAAAATCTCAACCCCTTCGCCTGAGTCGAAATTCTTATCTCTACCAGATGGATCAAAAAGATTTTGAAACCGTTTTACCGGATCGATCTTTTAACACCAAAGAAAAGCCCATTAAAATTTCATGGGAAGAGCATGAGAAAGCAGCCGCCTATAAGGTGCAAGTCTCTGACCAAGAAAACTTTGAGAACATCCGTGAAGAAAAAATTGTAAAAGACAACCAGTGGGATCTAACCAACCTAAAGCTTGGAAAGACATTTTTCCGTGTTGTGCCTGAAACAAAAGAAGGAATCGCTTTAGCCCAGCCTGCAACAGGGAAAGTAACCACCTACTTCCCCACTCCAAAAAGTCAAAGTCTTAAGACCAAACCCCAAGGGGACAAAAAGCAACTGCTAACTTGGGAGCCAGTGCCTTACGCTGAAGCTTATCAGGTAACCTATCAGACAGAACGTGACGGAAAACCAAAACGTCGAATAGTAAAAGACAACCAAGTGAAGATTACTAATAACTCCGGTTTTTTAAAGTGGAAGGTTCGAGTTGTTGATCCTGAGACCAAAAAGTCGATGAGCTCTAATTCAGACTCGGTGGATTGGTACCAAAAAGCTAAGAAATTAGCCAGTGTAAGTCCCGAAGAAGTCGGCCAGGCTCTACGTGCCGTTCCAGTGATCACCTCCCCGGCTCCTAGAAAAACATTTATTTCTCTTAATCGCTCCCCTCTCTTTATTGTGATGAATTGGAGTTATGAAGAAGAAGCCAAAGCCTTTGAAGTGGAAATTTCAAAAAATGCTGAAATGTCTGATCTTGTTTACAAAAAAAGAGTCCGCAACAAAAACCGTGCGGTGATCAATCAAGTGTTTGACCCGGGCATTTACTTCCTAAGAGTTCGCGCCTCCAATGGCAATGTCCTTGATGAAGCCTGGTCTGAGACTGAAGTCTTTCGTGTCATCAACCGCAAAGCTAACTAAAATTCTCGAATATCGTCCTGGAAGCAAATTGTCGTCCTGAGGCTCTCCCTCAAATTGTCGTCCTGAGGCTCTCCCTCAAATTGTCGTCCTGAGGCGAAGCCGAAGGACCTGTCGAGCTTCGATCAAAGTCCTCGGCTCCCCATACTTCCATTTATAATAAATCTCCTCAGGGCCGGCATCCATGCCTTGCTGGTGTTTCGCCCTGCGGGCGAAAACGCGTCACGCTCACCAGAGCCCTTTAGAGAATTATTATAAATGGAAGCATGGGGATCGTGGCTTGAACGGAACTTCTATTTGAAAAGCCTTTCTTTATAGCTTTCGTTTTAGTCAATGTTCGAGCAAGCTTCGACAGGTCCTTCGGCTTCGCCTCAGGACGACATGTTGGAGGCCCAGGACGACATGGATCGGAAGCAGGACGACATTGATCGGAAGAAAGAGGGAAAACCGGTCCTTCACCCCAATAGCTGCCCTGTTTTTACGCAATTACCTAAGCTATGATGCAGCAAGCAGTAGAATTGTTGGCCTCTCGCCTGTCCGTTCTGGTAAGTAATTCAGCTCATTACATACTAAGGAGACAATGGCTCATGGATCAGCAATCAGCGAGTGCTTACAAGTGGTGGTTAATGGTTCCCCTTTTTCTTGTTTTCGCCTTCTTTTTTCCAAGATTGTTGGCAAATAGTTTAGGCCCCGATAACCCATGGACCAGCTATCTTTACCTTTATGGCTTTGGCTTTTTCTACACTGGCTCAGGCCTTCTCCTTGTTACAAAAACGGGAGCTTGTAACTTCAACCGTCAGCGCGACCTTTTCTGGTTTAAAATCGTTGTGGGTGGATTCTTTTATTTTGCAGCTCTCCATGCCGTCTGGATTTATCTTGGCCTGTCCATTCCCTACCTAGGAGGTCAATAATGGGATCATTTGGTATTACCCTCACCTCCGGTGCCGTAATGGCGATCTCCATTGTGGCTGTGGTTTATGTGGCCGTGATCACTCTTTTTGGTGGTTACTTCGCTCGCTTCAATAAAAACATTAACGACTTCTTCTACTCGGGTAACCGCTTCTCATGGTGGCTCCCGGCGGCCAGTATGGTCGCTACCGGGATTGGCTCTTATAGTTATCTAAAATACTCCGAGCAGGGTTACAACACGGGCATGAGCTCAACCATGACTTACCTCAACGATTGGTTCCTGGCTCCCTTCTTTATTTTTGGTTGGCTCCCTATTATTTATTTTGCCAGAATCAAATCCGTTCCCGAGTATTTCGAAAGACGTTTTAATTCGGCCGCCCGTTATATCGCCTTAACAATTATCCTCGCCTATATGTTCTTCTACATTGGCTACAACCTCTACACTATTGGTGTGGCCCTTGAGGGAATGTTTCAAGTTTCTCAGCTTTGGAGTGTTCCTATACTTGCCGCCTTCCTGGGTGCTTACGTAACTTTCGGTGGACAGACTGCTGTTATTTTTACGGATCTCTTTCAAGGAGTGATGCTTTACATCGCTGGCTTCCTCGCTATTTTCGCGGGAATTTATGCCCTTGGTGGTTTTGATGACTGGTGGTCTTACCTCCCCATTTCTCACAGACTTCCCTTTGTCCATTTAAGTGAAAATCCAAAGTTCAATTCTGCCGGTCTTTTCTGGGGAGAAGCTTTGGCTGGAAGTATTGCCTTCACTTTCATGAACCAAGGTTTCTTAATGCGCTACCTGACCATCAAAAGTGTGCACGACGGTAGAAAAGCGGCCTTCTTTAATGTGATGGTCACTCTCCCCGTTTCAGCCATTATCGTTGGAGCCATTGGTTGGATTGGAAAATCCTTAGTGGTTAAACAAGCCGTGACTGGTGGAGCTCTTGCTGGTTACGATTTTGTGGATATTGAAAACACCTTCCACACCTTTATTGTAGTGTGCTGGACTACGGTTCATCAAAATCCTTGGGTTTTTGGATTTATTGTGGCAGCCCTTATGGCAGCCCTAATGTCGACGATCGACACTCTGATCAACGCCTGTGCGGCCATTGGTATTTACGATCTTTATAAGCCTCTTATTATGCCTGAAGCCTCCGACGAGCATTACCTCAAAGCCGCTCGCTGGGCCTCAATCATCACAACTGTCATAGGAACTGTGCTGGTGATTTGGTTTAACACCCAAAAGGGAAGTTTGATGTCCATTCACTACAAGGGTATCATGATTATTATCCCGGCCATTGTGACCACAATTTTTATGGGTGCGTTCTGGAAAAGATTTAACTCCATTGCGGCCTGTGTTTCGATGCTCGCAGGAAGTTTAATCACTGTTATTACAGTTTGGTTTCCAAGCCCCATTCGACCGCTTTCTTGGTTTCTTTCAGGCCCCCTTGATGGCGACTTTATTTATTTCCGTGCTCTTTTTGGAATGATCATTACAGCCATTATTGGTTTTGTTGTGACAATGCTTACAAGCGGTAAAGAAGATAAAGATGTCACAGGTCTTACCATCGACACCTTGGATAAAGCCATGAGTGACTATAAAGATGGGGGCATTCCTAACCACGAAGTGGGTGAAAAAGTTCATGGTCTTAACTTTCAGGAAAAAGCCGATACCGAGAAAGATTGGATCGAGCTCTCTCAAGGAAGCATGGATTTATTAGAAGCCAAAGATGGTGACATCGTTTATCTCTCTGATAGTCGTTGGTGGCTTGGTGGACTTCGCTCCTATCATATGAAAGCTAAAACGAATCCGGCTCTTTCTGATGAAGAAGTGGCTATGTCCAAGGAGACTTTCGAGGAGGCTTATTTCCTTGAGAAATACACTCTTGTGGCTGAGAAGATTATCTAATCTTTTTGGTTCTGCTTAGGGCCTTGGGGTTTTGCTGGGGCCTTTCTCGGGAAACTAAATCGGGGGCCCTTTGAGAGTCTCCAAATTCTGTAAAAATGTTTTCAAAACTTTGTGCCGAGGCACGCACCCGGGTGCACTTCGTCTCCCGCAAGGTAACACTGCGTGCTACCTTGCAAGATACGCAGCGCTCGTTGCTCGAGCCCCGGCACAAAGTTTCGAAAACATTTTTACAGAATTTGGAGACTCTCAAAGGGTGATTTCAACCCCAGGTGAGCTATCAAAAGTATAAACAGCTGTGTGACGAAAATTGTCGAAGCTCGCTTGCGCTGGCCTCTGAAGGGGTGTTGCTTTTCTTAAAACCCCTAACTTATTGTTTTTACTAAATATCTTCTTCATGGAAATATTTGAAAGGCTTTTGATTTGGCACGGTTCATGTACCTCCTATGTATATGAAACACTCAAACAAATTTGCATTCTACTTTATTCTCGGAGCCAACTTTCTTCTCGCTTCTATCTTTTTAACTGGCTGTGGAGACGACCCTAGTCCTGCTCAGAACGAGCCGGCGGTGATTGAAGAGTCCGAAGGTGGACTGGCTTTGATAGAAAGAGAGTTCGGTGAATGTGATCCTAATGAAATCCCACAAGAGGATAATCCTCGCTTTCGTGCTCAAGAGCAATCAAGCCGACATAGTTACTCAGCTAGGCAGCAGTCTTACATAGTTAGCAGTGCTTTTCCTCACGAGTTTAATAGCCTTGGAGAGATGTATCCTAATCGTGGAAGCTGGCGTCAGTCTAAAGATGAAATTATGGATATCGTCGATCGCTATATATATGACCCGCAAGTTGGTCGAGCCGTTCCTATGCTTAAATTTTTCGATATGGTTTTAATGATTAATGTAGCTGATCGTCAAAATGGTGATCCTGAAAATAGTTCAGCTCAACGTATGCAAGTTTATGTGCGCTCGAGTGGATCTCACCTTCTTGAAGATTGGGACCTTATCAAAACTTGGCCTATTTCCTCAGGGAATCCTTGCGGAGAAAAAATAGCGACACCGACAGGCGTTTTTAAACTCGACCCAAGTGACGGACGTTTTACTCCCAGTTATTTTTCCAGACAATTTGATAATGTCGATATGTTTGAAACTATGTTTCTCTACCACGCCTATCAAGATGGTAGACAAACAGGGGTTGCTATCCATGGAACCTATAAAACCTCCATCTTAGGACGAAGAGATTCTGGTGGTTGTATTCGGCTTTACAGAGAAAATTCACAATGCCTTTTTAATTCCATCATCGGACAGGGAAATAAATGTCTTGGTGATGATCGCAATCACTACATGGGACAGGTACCAAGTTTCTTGCCTCGTAATGGTGAGGCTGAGCCTGAGTATTTGAGTTCTGGGGCGCTGACAGTGTCAGGGATCAAAGTTCTTGTGGCTATTTATGATGATAAAAATGATCGACTTTAATTAATAAACTTTAAGGAGTTTAACGTGAAAAAAATTATGAGCCTATTTTTAGCTAGCTTTGTTGTCCTTGCGCTCGCTAACTGTGGTAGCGATGACAGTCCCGCTCCCGCTCCTCCGGCTCCGGCTGGTGGTGTCGCTGATGGTGCTGAAGGCATTCATTTTGAAGGAGATAACGAAAGCATTTCTTGGACCAATTCTAGAAACGACATTTATGTTGGTGACGGAAGTGACGACTGCGTTTACGGTCTCAACCAAGGAGCTGATGACGATCTTGTGAGTCAAAGAATTCTGCGCTTAGAATCCCTTTTAAATTCTGGAAACGTCGCTCGAGGGACAGCACAGAGTGCTTCTAACAACTCTCGTTACTTGACCATCGACTACTCCAATGGAGAGTCTAAAACTTACAACTTGGATCCTGATCTTGCTTCAAGCGATGAGGAGTATCTCAGTAATGGAGACCAGATTGTGGCTTATTACGATCAAGTGGCCAACGACCTCGAAGAGTACGGACAAGAGAACTGCTCTTATGGAAAAGGTGACAAATAATAAGAAAACCAAATGAAATAATATCTTAAAAAGGCTCCCCCTATAGGAGTCTTTTTTTTGTAGTTTCTACCAAGCCGCATGATGCGAAGCGTCCCCTCCCCCTTCCCTTTTAAATGAGAGGTTGCACCCTCAACTTTAACCCACCCTAATCACTACTCTTTTTTGGATAACTCTTGTTTATAGTGGCAATAAAGAATGGTGTTTTGTCTTTTCCCCCGAAAGCCTTCAAATTTTCCACTCTTAAAAAAGAGGGAGTCTTCGAATGCTTAAAGGTCTTATTCAATTATCAGTTATCCTGTTCAGCTTACCGCTTTTAGCGGAGGTGGAGTTTGTTTCGCCTGAGAATCCGCAGTGGGAGTCAGAGACCCTGCAACTGATGGAAGATGTAAACAACATGTTACCAGCTGACTGGAAAAGACCCCAGGACTTTAAAGTCGCCCTTGTTCCTAATGGTGAACCCAGCTACTACCCTCTTTTTAGATATCAGACGCAGACAGGACAGAATGAATCGGTCGATAAGCTCCTGGTGGTCAGCGATAGCTCGCCAGAAAAGTTTGTGCACGAATACGCTCACCTTGTCTTTGACGTTTTACTAAGAAACCGCTCCAATCCTTGGCGCTATCACCTGGCTTGGCAGAAAGTCAGTTACAACGATATTTCCGAAAGCCTTAGTCAGTATAAAAAACATATCGAGAGCCTTCAAAAAACCAATGAGGAGTTTGTGCAGAAAAAAGAGCAAGGCGATAATTCTGAAATGGTGGCGAACATCATAAGAAACACGGCCCGCTCCGTTGAAAAATACAAAGACCTTGTTGTTATACTTAAGAAGGCTCAAGAGATTGAACTCAACTCCGACTACCCGCTAGATCAGTTCAATGCCTTTGAAGCCCTAGAGGCGGCCAATGAACTTTTTGCTGACCTAGTGGCCTCCCTTTATTTTGAAAATTGGCAAGCTATGAAGGATAGTACTCTCAAAGATATTGCAGAAACGGACCTTGAGGACCGACTTCTTCTTCCTCCCCTTGAAAGCCGAGAGGAGGCCTTAGAGGCATACCTTAACCATCGTAGTTTTCAACAAGGACTTTTACTTAGTGAGTACGACTTTAAAGAGTGGGAAGCACGTGGGCCCTATATGCAGTTTGCTCCAGTGAGGTCTTACCTTCGTGATCTGCTTGATAGTGGTCTTTTAGAGACTAGACCTGAGCTTATCAATCTTCTCGCTCAAAGTATTATGAAAGTTTACCACGAGGACTGGTTAAAAGAACCTTCATTGGTTGAGAGCCCACTTTTTGATAAAAACCAGTTGTTAATTGAAACAATGGAAGAAAAGCTCTCCCGCTAGGAATCGATCAAAGCTTTGCGGTTGGAAGAGCGAGAGGCTTTAAAAGTCGCAATATGAAAAAGAGCATCACCCTTATTAATCAATGGCAACCGGTTACGACCGATAATAATTCCAGGTTCTTCGGCTCGAATTTCAATTTGCACTCGCCCAAAGAGGTCTTGGACAACACCGAGGACCTCGTCTTTTGCCACGCGGTCCCCGGCTCTTCTGACCACTGAAAGAGAGCCCCCGTGGGTGGAACGCACCCAGTAGCTGTCTTTGGCGATAACCACATCTTGCTTTTTCTTCTTTTTCTTTTTAGCCAACATTCCAATGGATTCCATCACATTGAAACAACCTCGCACTCCGGCCTTGATAACCGTGTCATCAAAACGAAGCGCTTCGCCTCCCTCAAAAAGAAGAATGGGAATGTTTTTCTTCTGAGCCGCTTCCCTTAAGGAGCCATCGCGAATGGACGAGTTTAGAACTACAGGTGCGCCAAAAGCACGGGCCATGTTTTTTGTTTTATTGTTTTCCAATAATGCGCGAATTTGAGGAATGTTGTAGCGATGAATGGCTCCAGTGTGAAAATCAATTCCATGGGTGGATTTAAGTACAACCTCTTTCATGAAAATGCGCGCCATCTGCGAGGCCAAAGACCCCTTCGAGTTTCCGGGGAAAGAGCGATTAAGATCCCTTCGATCAGGGAGATAGCGAGACCTCGCATTAAAGCCAAAAACGTTGACCACGGGGACGGCGAGAATCGTACCACTGAGCTTACCGATTTGGATTCTTTTGATCACCTGTCGGATGATCTCAACCCCATTAATCTCATCACCATGGATCGCACCAGAGAGAAAGAGTATGGGCCCAGGTCTTGTTCCTCGAATAACTTCTACGGGGATATTCATTTCCGTAAAGTCATAAAGACGACCCACGTCCACTTGCACCACTCGACGCTCACCGGGGAGAAACTTCTCCCCACAAATTTTCAAAACGGCCATTACTAACCTTTACCACGAGTGCGGGTGGATTTCTTCTCTTTAACGGCCTGTTCTGCAAACTGAATGATTTTTCCGGCCACATCAAGGCCTGTCGTCTTTTCAATTCCCTCAAGTCCGGGAGAAGAGTTCACTTCCATAATTAAGGGGCCTCTTTCAGCGCGCAAGATATCCACTCCCGCTACATTAAGTCCCATGGCTTTTGCCGCTTTGACCGCTGTGGCTCTCTCCTCGGGAGTGATTTTAACCACTTCGGCAGAGCCGCCGCCGTGGAGGTTTGATCGGAACTCACCTTCGGGACCCTGTCTTTTCATGGAGGCGATCACTTTGTCATTGATAACAAAGCAGCGAATATCACTGCCTCCGGCCTCTTTAATAAACTCTTGCACAAGGAAAGGAGAATTCACTCTCCCTAAAAGATCGATCACACTCACCGCGGCCTTTTTGGTTTCTGCTAAGACAACACCCTTACCTTGAGTCCCCTCTAAAATCTTAATGACCGCTGGCGTGTTTCCGGCCAGTCTTAAAAGCTCATCAGACATTTTGGTATAGTGAGCAAAACCCGTAGTAGGAAGACCCAACTTCTTTTTAGCCAGAAGTTGCAAAGCTCGCAACTTATCCCGAGACCTAGAGATGGCCACAGATTCATTCACTGAATAAATCCCTCCCATTTCAAACTGCCTCACAACCGCGGTCCCATAAAAAGTAATTGAGGCTCCAATTCTCGGGATAATCGCGTCAAAATCATCAAGAGTGCGATCTTGATAGAGAACAACGGGCTTTTCTGTATTAATATTCATATAACACTTTAACGGATCCACTACTTCGACTTCATGACCCCGTTTCTCACAGGCCTTCACGAGTTGGCTGGTAGAGTAAAGCGACTTTTTTCGAGAGAGAATTCCAAATTTCATTATTTTTTATCCTTTGTTTTTTTATGTAAGAAAGAGCGGCCACTGTTTACCAAGTAACGACCTTTAAGAGCCTTTCGACCGATCAACATTCGAAACCCCATGAGATCACGATTGACCAAAGTGAATTCGGTCTCAAAAATATCGTCACCCACTTTGAGATCTAAAAGGATCACAGGCCTTAGGCTCACATGCCCGGATGAGCTCCTCACTTTTCTTTTAGAGTGAATTTTCACTTTACAAGAGATCGTCGGTTTCGCCGAATCTTGATTGGGGTGAATTTTAAAATGAGCGTATTCGTAACGCCCCACTTTTTTAATCGACAGTTCCGTGGCGTGGAGGGCCGAGGTCCTTGCTCCCGTGTCGACTTTTGCCTTGATTTTATGTTTGGTTAAATCGGGAAGCTGAATCTCCTCACGCCAACCAATTTGTTTTAATTTCTTTTTCACCATAGAGCTTAACTGTAGCCATAAAAAAACAACTTTGGTAGCCATAAACCGTCTTGACAGGCAGTGCCTGAGAATCACTCCTAGGTCTAAGCACTCCCTGCTAAAATTCCTATTTTTCTACACACACTCTTTGCAAAATCTTAAAAAAAAGAATTTAATTAGGTATGTCTTTAGAACTCCGTGAAAGAGCACATTTTTCGGTTCCGGCTCCTCTCACCAGTCAATTTCGAAATCAAAGTACGGCCAAAGCTCTCAGCCCTCTTGTAATTCTCTCAATCGCGGCTCTTTCGTCGGTTTTATTTTTTACTATGGCCGTCTTTCTTCCTAACGTCAGAGTGACTTTGATCTTCACTGGCATTTCCATTGCCTTATTGACATTTTTGATACTTGTAATTTTTAAGAAAAATTCTGAGTTGAAGGCCAACAAACTAGCTGGCCATAGACTATCAAACATCGAAATTTCAAAGGGGAAACTGCGCCTTCCCAATTACCTTAAATATCCTCAACAAAAAAATGAGAATCGAGGCTGGCAAGAAGAGTACAGTGTTTTTACAACTTCGGACCTGTTGGACTTTGAGATAGCGAAAGGAGGGAAACACACCCCACGTCTATTTTTAATTGAAACAAAAGTTCACGGCAAAAAGCAGGCTTTTCAATTTATCAACCCCCTTGAAAAACGAGAAGAACAGAGTTTTACAAAAGCGCTTCAAGACTCTCTCCCCGACTCCCATCATTTGTTTAGCCCAGAGGCTCAGTCCCTCAGAAAACAAAAAGCCATGGCTCATGGGGCTGCCTTTCTTTTTCTATTTCTTGGAGTGGCTGGCATTCTTACCTCGGTCCTCTTTTTCCCACCTGTTCTTTATTACACTCATCTGGTTCACTTATTTCTATATTCCTTTGCCCCAGGACTCCTCGCGGCTGTTGTATTGCGAAAAGGTCTTTTGACCCATATTTTTGATGATGGTTATGGCAGAGAGCTTTCTTTTTACCTGTTTGTTCCAAGTTTATGGATGCTTTTTGCCATGATTTTACAATTAGGAAACCTCTTTCTCCCCTCTGAAAGCTTTGAAGAAAGAGTCACGATTACTGAAAAATTTAAAACAAAGTCTAAAAATAGCACGCACCATTATTTGTCCTACCCTCAACCTGAGCAAGGAAGCTTTCTTTTTAAATTCAAAGAGCGGTCCTCTTTTTCTGTCTCAGAGAGAGTCTTTAGCAAAACCCAGATCGGTAAAGACACCTACCTTCTGAGTTTTAACCAGGGATTTTTCGCCCTCCCCTTTATCGATAAAAAGCGGAAGGTCCTCTCAAAACCACAAAATCAGCGAAAAAGTGATGGACAATCGCTCAGTCTTCTTAGTCGACTGCGAAGATGGCAAGCGCAGATACCGCCCTTTCCTAAAAACCCCGAGTACCGCTATGAATACTGGAATAACAAACAATTGAAATCAAAGGAGCCCCATCAGGGTGGCTTTAACCACGGGGTCGCTTACTATTACCATTCCAATGGGCAAGCTTATTCTGTCATCACATGGGTTAAAGGCAAAAAACAGGGGCGCTACAAAACCTATCGCAAAGATGGAAGTCTCGAAGCGCATTACTCGGTCAAGAATGGACGCCTCCATGGACTCAACCGCTGGTACAATAAAAAGGGGCGCCTCAAACAAGCCATCATTTATGATGATGGCAAAGCTCTCAAGAGCAAAAAGTTTTAACCTTTATTATTTTAGAGAAATTAAAAGCTTAGAAATGACAATTGTAGACCCAAAAAAAGACTGGGCCTACAATAGTCCGTAGGGGTTCAGGCCGGTTGGCTTAAACCTTGGCTGGCAGGCACTCTAATTTCCCGATTGATATTAGAGCGTGAAAATTTCCAGTTTTCAATTTGAACGAGCATCTTGCGCTCAATGAGCTTAAGAGCCGGATAAATGTTTTCACTGGCCGATTGCCCTTCAAAACATTTAACCACAGACTTGATCTCGCAATGGGTTCTAAAAAGCACATTGCCCTTAGTGATCTCCAATTTAATATTGGCATCACTGGGTGCTTCCCATTGTAGACGATCAACAAGGCTACGAATGAGCTGCTCTTCTTTTTTTGTAGGCGTAAACCCTTTGGTTCGAACCTGAAAATCATACAGTTCCATACATCCTCCTTTTGCTATTGAGAAAAATGTAAAAATTTTTTCAGTTTCAGTACAAAAAAAACCAAACAACATAATCAACTATTCAAAATTAACATTTTATCTCGGGGGAAGTGCGAATTGTTCCCCCATCAAATTTCGTGGGATTAGCCCACTCTCTCAGATGTCATAATTATAAGTAATAAATTTTGAAATTTCCACTGCTTTTTAGAGATGTGTACAAATTTAAACCATTAGAACAACTGCATTTTTTAGAATTTTACTTCCCTTCCATTCAGCCATTTTTTTCGACCACTGGTAAAGACTTAAGAGTCGCGATCCAACTGGCGTTCCGACATGATCTGCTCAATATGAGACCGAACACTGGGGTAGTCTTGCGCGAGACTTTCAAAGTCTTTGCGCGACAATGTGTAAACCTCACAAAAACTTTTGGCCACAGCTGTGGCTGAGCGAGGGCGCTCTGAAATCAAGGCCATCTCTCCAAAAAAACTACCATCACTCAATGTGGCCAGAGGGTTTTGGCTCTGGTCTTTAATCTCAACGTCCCCGGACTGAATGAAGTAGATCTCTTCGCCAGGATCATCCGTTTTAAAAATAACCTCTCCGGGAAGAAGAACGCGAGACTCTAAACGACTCATCATGGCTGAGAGAAGATCTTCGCTCGCTCCACGGAAGAAGGGGACTTTCTCTATAATGGACTTGTTAACATAAAGTAAAAGTTGTGATTGCATTTTTTGAGGAAGATCCTCTAACAAATCCTCACCGTGATAGCCTTTCTTGTTTTGCCAAAGATACTGGTAATAAGTTCGAACCTCGTTTTTAAGAGAGCCCGGCACTTTATGAATGCGCATAAATGTCTCCACCTTATCCAGGTTATCCATGTGACGCTCTCTTGCCGCATCAACACGCGCGAGAATTCCGGCGACATTACTTAGAGCGTAGCCAAAAATTCCCACCCCAAGAATCTGTACAAGACCGGCGAATATCATTTGAGATATAGTGACCGCCGAAATGTCTCCGTAACCCACGGTTGTTAAGGTCGTGATCGCCCAATAGTAGGCTTTAACGTAGACGACTACAAACTCACCCTCACTACCAGCACTACCACTGCCAAGTGCGATCCAAATGCAGGCGGTGAAATGAACCAAAAATGGGGCCGTTAAAAAAAGAGGGGCTAATCGAAAAACTATGGCCGGTAGAGTCGGAAACTCTTCAAGAAGAGATCGTATTCTTTTAAAATTTCTCAGACTCCAAAGAGCCAGAAAATAACCGTAATAGGCGAAATCCCCTGTTAAAATTAAAGGCCAGGGGATCAAATAGAGGCTATCAAAAAAACTGACCACCCATGGGGTGATTCCTCTTTGTCGACTTTCATTTTTAAAATTTAAAAAAATGTTTATCAAAGAAAGGCTCGTTAGTACTAAAAAATAGATTCCAACAAGGGGTCTAGGGCCTTCAAACCCAATGAGAAAGAAAGGGAGAAAAAGGCCAATATAGAGTGTCGCAATTAATGAAAAAAGGCGAAGCCCTTGCAGGTTATTCATGTCAATATATCGGCTATAACGGATCATTTTTGGACAGGACGTTGGACCAATCGTTCCTTACCGAGTCTGCACTCTCAGCCATAGAGCCTCTTAAACCCGCACCGCTTCATAACAAAATAGCTAGTTATTCCAGTTATTTGGAATTAGTACTTTAATATTATTAATCTAAATATTAACTTTATTAAATTATATTTGAATTTTATTGAACGCAATTCTATAAAAACTCCAAGGAGGAGCTATGAGCCCACTGGTAACAAGCTGCCCGTCTTGCGGGCAAAAGGAAGTACAAGTCACCAAAATCGAGTGCCGAGACTGTGGTACCCGCTTTGAGGGCCAGTTTGAAATACCGAAACTCTTAAAGCTCTCCTCCGAGCAGCTTCACTTCGTGATGGAGTTTGTAAAGTGCTCTGGAAGTCTTAAGCAAATGGCAAAAATCCAAAAGATCTCCTACCCCACGTTGCGGAACAAACTCAATGAACTCATCGAAGTCATAGAAAGCCTAGAGAAAACAAAGGGAGTTAGCAAAGACGAAATCCTACAACTTCTCGAAGACGGTAAAATAACAGCCAAACAAGCGGCTAAAAAACTACAGGCCCTATGAGGATGCCATGAAAAAAGACCAAGAACGTTTACTCAACCTCTATAACGACAACAAAATATCCGAGGACGATTTTCACCTGTTGAAAAAAGCACTCGAAGAAAAAAAGACTTGGAGCCAAAAGTTTTTTCATCGCTTTATTAATCCCTTTGACCGCGTGGCGGGGTATCCCGCATTGGCCTTGGGTCTTTTGATTTTAGCCTTAATGAGTCTTATCTCTCAATCCGCTAGCATCCATTTCCCAGGACTTTTTGATTTAAAAATCTTTTCCCCCACAGCAGAAAAAATCACTCTCAACTTTCAAAAGATATTTTTACAGAACATGGTGATCTCTTTAAGCCTTGCCACTGCTTTTTATTTCAGTGGACGAATTAATAAAAAGTCCTCTCTTCGCTTTATTGATTTTTTAGGCACGACCATGATGGCCCGATTCCCCTACCTAGTGGCAAGCCTTGTTTTCTTTGCCCTTCATCTTAGAGGAACCAATCTTCATTTTGATAAGGTTGAAGATGTAAACACCTACACTCTTAGTATTATCACATTCACAGCTCTCATCAGTATTGTATGGCTTGTCGCCACCTACTTTTACTCCCTCAAGGAGTCCTCAGGCCTTAGAGGAAAAGCTCTGTGGGTGAGCTTTATAGCGAGCCTAATCGCTATTGAAATTTTAACCCTTTATCTAAATCACCAACTTTTATAGGAGTCGGTCATGCCCTTTTATTATTTCGCAACTATTATGTTACTTTGTTTTCAATCTCTAGCTTTTAGTGAGAAAGACATATCCTTTATAGCCAGCGATGGTCTTGAGATTGGAGGTACTTTAAGCCTTCCTGAAAACTTATCCAAACATACCCGACCGGCTCTTTTATTTTTACATGGTAGTGGTCCCCTTGACCGCGACTTAAGAATTCCTGGAAAACTCACCGCCAACGGAAAACCAAGCTATATTTTTAAAAACATGGCTCAAAGACTCTCTAAAGAAGGCTTTATCTCCTATCGTTTTGATAAACGTGGAGTGACCAAGGCAGTACAAGGGGGAGCTCCTATCATTGACCAAGATATTTACGCCACAGCGGATGTCGATCAATTGGTTATTGACGCTCTCTCAGCCTTAAGCGTCTTAAGAAATCATCCTAATGTAAACCCTGAAAAAATACTTCTGATCGGACTGAGCGAAGGAACTATTCTGGCTCCATTGGTGGCAAAAAAAGCAGACATTAGTGGTCTCATTTTACTCAGTGCCGCCGGTCAAAACTTAAAGGACCTCTTATATTTTCAACAAGTACAAAGAAATATTGACTGGGCTCGTGAAAAGATCGACCTCAATGAAGATGGCTATCTCGTGCAAGAGGAGGTGGATCAGTTTCCCGCAACAAACTTCCCCTTGGAACTCATGGATCTCGATAAAGACAGCCGAGTTTCTTTGGCCGAACTGAAAGCGCTACTGGTAGCACAACACTATAACAGTCTCGAACTTATGCTAAAAAGCCCCAGCAAAGATTGGTATCAGCAGCACTTTGAACTAACACCAAACTATAAGACTTTGGCTTCGTTTGAAGGGCCCATTTTATTGATGCAAGGAGAGATTGATGCACAAACGCCTCTTTCCGACGCCTTGTTGATAAAAAGTCATTTGCAAGCCAGTGGACATACCGCTTTGAGCTTTATAAGCTTTCCAAACCTTGGCCACGGCTTTTCACCTCACATTGGAAAAAATAAAATTATTCCCACAGTAGGCCCTATGGAGCCTTATGTCCTAGAACCTCTTGTGGACTGGATGCAGGAGAATTTTTAGTTTTCTAAAACAAAAAAAGCCGGAGGAACTTGGATCCATCCGGCTTTTGAAATCGAAAAATACTTTTAGAGATTACTGCACTTCAGAGACAAGCTTTGAATCAATCAGTGCGCAGGTTCCCTGGGGGCCATTTTCAGTTAAAACCTTGTAGACGGCTCGGTAAGGGATTCCAATCATATTGCCATCAAGATCTAAACCGACTTGCACTTCATAAAGAGTGTGACCTGTCATTTCTAAATCTTTTTGAACAGAAACAACTTTTTTGCCCTCTTCGAGCCAATCAGAAACTTGAAATTTGATTTGATCAGCACAGCTAATTTGGCTGGCTTGAGCTGAAGAAAATGCGAAAAAACTAATTAAAATAAGAGTAAGTGCTTTCATTGAGTCTCCTTTATGGTTTTGCTTACAAGAAGACATACTGCAGTTACTAATTTTTTTCTATTGAAGAGATTACAACTTGACGGTTCAAAATGTAATTTGTCAAAGATGTCCCCTCATTTTAGGACACCCATACCTTTACTATCAAAAATATTCTGAGATTATAAAAAAAACCCACATTCTATTCAGATGTGGGCTTTGAAGCATTAGTTTTGCTTACTTTATAACTCTCCTGCTGGATCGGCTGTTAAGACATCCGTCTCATTGGAGAATTCTAAGGCCGTGTCCGCTGAAACTGTAGAATAGTTGGCTCCTTGATAGTCATCTAGGAAGTCCTCAAGAAAAGAACCACTGACTGACCCTCCTGAAAGAGATTGGCTCGTATCAGAACAGCGAGCTCCGTCCTGGTTCATGCTACCATCACTGGCATTCACACAACCTTCGTATAGGCTTGTTGTGGGTAAGTAATTTGAAATAAGGCTCAGCGAAAAGAGTCCGCCTGTTGTGTTAGGTTTTCCAGCAAGAACAAACATTGTCTGATGAAAAGTAGTACCTGGGCCGTCATTTTGATCTTGCCCTCGAGCACTGAGAATATAGCCATTATCCTCGCCTTCATCGTAGTAAAGACGATAAAAACTCATATGAGGCTCTTCCCCCGATGGTCCTTGATAATCACTCGTTCCACTTTGAGGTCCAGATACATACTCTCCTTTTAGAATGTCATTTGTGACATCGTAAAAAACCACCGTTCTTGATGTATAGTCTGTGCCTTCGTGATTGTAATTTTCTGCCGTAGCGACGTTAACCACTGAAGAACTGGCACGAAAATAATAAATTTGAGTGCCACCATTGAGTTCACTAAGGTCTATAGTAGCTTTCTTATCGTAGTTAGTGGAAGTTTCGGCATCCTCGATAACAATGTTCATTTTGGTGCCATCTTCCAAATCGTTTACATCCGCAAAATCACACTGAGACTCCATTCCTGCTTTTAAAGCCGGAGTAAACTCAAAAGACTCCCCCTCAGAGCCTGTATTTTCTGGATAACCACTGGAGTTTCCAAGAGCGACTCCCATAGCACACATTATCCTCATCGCCCCCTGCACTCGGCCGACAACTGAGATGTCAGAACCATTGTCTCTTCTTGAGTCAGCATCAATCTCGTTACCCATATAATCTTTGGTCGAAACCATGCTACAACTACCACCTGAGCAAGCCTGATCGGGAAAGTCCGTATTGCTATCCCAGTTTCCATCGGCATCAAGATCGGGAGCTGCCGAGGCATTCACTCCTGAAGAACTTTCAGACTTAATAAAATCGAGCCGAGAGAGTTTAGACGACAAGGTCCCATAGGAATTTGTCATCGGATTGACCACCTCATTATTTCCTGAGTTGTTACTGTCATCAGAACTACAAGCAATAAGAATTGCGGGAAGTAGAATTGTCAGAAAAAATCTTACTTTCATAGATGTACTCCTAAAATGTTACAATTTCACAACTCATCGACACTTTGGGGGAAAAGCTATACAACAATATTAGTTTAACGAATTTAAAGACTTAGGACTGTCCTATTTTTTCTATCGAAAAATAACCCTAAAAAAAAACAATGATGCTTTTCTCAATAGAATACCTCTCTAAACGTTCGCACCTGAAGGATATTGGAAATAAAAAATGATCCTATTGAAAATCATCAACTGAAAAGCTTATGACCATTTAGGTTCACATCACAGACCAAGCGATCAAAGTGAATTGAAACTGGATTTGTTAAGCGCACAAGACGATCTTCTATAATTTGCCTTAGAATTTCAGTTGTTTCTAAGTGCCCATCCTCGCCAAAGGAAGGAGTTTCAATTCCCGCGACACATACAATGTCTCCACGATGTCCATTATAGGACCAATGAGGATAAACTTTGAAAGTTTCACCATCGATGACTTTTAAAACTTTATAGTCCATAAGACTCTCCTTAAAGCATAATATGCCAAGAGTGTTTTAAAATTTTATTCAACTGGAAGCGGAAGTGCTTGAGAGAAAAGTTGAACTCAGAATCAAGAAGCAATCACTGAGGAACAAGAACAAAAAAACGATAAAGACAATCTAAACTCTTGTAAAGAATAAAATGAATTTTTTTTAGTTTTACAAACACTGCATAAAAAAAGAGGGATCGTTTTTTAAATAAAGATTCAAAAGCTTTCCAACATTTTCTCGTTAGAAATTTGTTGTTTTTTCCTAGGGGAATGAGGAAAAGGGGTTATTAACTGAGCGTGATTTTTTGACATTACCAACCTGCAATGGCTCGGGGAAGACCATTGGCCCTTTTTCAATGTGACAAAAAAATGGTAGAGGAATTATTCCCTGACTCTCTTTTAGGCATATTCTTTTGCGTTTCAGAGACACTTCCTTAACGGCCCAGGAAAATTTCAAGATTATCTGAAATTGGGAATCCATTCTTCACGCAACTGGAGGATCGGCTCCTCCAATCGACTTTCAAATTCTTTCAAAATCAGTGGTGTAGCCCCTTGAGCCAATCCTCGCCCACGCTCAATAGCAAGGGATAGTTCTTGCTTCTGCCAGAAAAACACTTTTGTGCTAAACATAGCAAAGCGGGCTGCGCGATTTAATGTTTGATTGTAACCTTGCTCCTTGATGAAGGCGTAAACACCCACTTCACCTACAATATCAGTTTTGAATTTAAGAAGACAGTGCACAAAATCATGAATCCGAACATAGCGCATGGACACCGGGTAATCTTGATAAGCCTCATAGGAAAGAGAACTAAAGTTTAAGGGCTTGAGATTGTTTTCTTTTAGGAAATCAGCATAGGTACGTCCCAGTGAACCTGTTGGAAAGGAATCCAGTTCCTTTAAATTTAAGGGTTTAAAGCTCAAGTCTTTCAAAGACAGAGCTGCCTGGAAATAAGGACTTTCGTGATCCTTTTTCGCTGAGAGCTGTAGCTTAAGACCCGCGGTATCGCCTAAAAACTGGCCCTTCTTTATGTGCTTGAGCCTTCGCAATAAATTAGAGCTGTTCATCACTTAACTTTTCCTTTTCACCAATCTATCTAAACTCATGCTTTACAAAACTGTTTAATGTGACCGGAACCAGTTCGTATCCCTGTTTTTCACAATAAGACCTAAGCCTTTTCAAGCTTCGCTCAACACGCTTGAGATAGTGAGCTTGTACTAATTTTTGGGAATCGGTTCCCGTGGGCTTAAAATATTCCACGGCACTTTCCTGGTGCCAACCGTAGTGAATATAGAGGTGACTCTCACTAGAGTTGAGTGCCTGTCTTTCAAGATCAAGAAATTGCCTAAAGAAAAGAGCCTCATCGACATAGTCCGCCAATGCAAAGTTATCGGGGAAGTAATACATCGTGTTTCCCTTAATCTTAGAGGCCCATGGAAGGGTCGACATTTTAACTTCTCCCCAGAGTTTTTGGAGAGTTTTTACCAACTCGGTCTCTGGATAAAGCTCCGAGATTAATGAAGGAGGCACTGGCGAGCTATCGATATTGATTCCATTTTCTAGTAATGCTTTTTGGGTCTCAAGATTCGACATCCAGCCCCCCGCACGGAAGCTTTGAAGATTGCTAAAACCATTTTTTTCCAATAACTTCAAAGAATGGCTAATGATTCTGGAAGCTTCACTTTTACTATAAGCAGTGAGCGGAATATCCGAGCCTCTCTCCCCGCCTTGTTCCTTAGAAGAGCCTCCCCAAAATGAGGGTTTATTGCGGTAGTTCACTCTCGCAGACTTCACTAAATTTTCCCAGGCATGGATATGCAGGCCTAACTCGTCTTGAGGGCGAATCACCGATTGGATTTTTTCAGTGATTTGGGTTTTAGATAAATTAAATTCTTTTTTCGTATAATAGGCGGGATTGAGAAAATGAATAACTGGATACTGCGGAAACTTCTTATTAAAATCTCTCATAGCTTCAAGATTTTTTTCTCGTAGAGTATCTCCTTCCCAGTCTACACTCAAAAGAAGATAGACCTTGAGGAGTTTCTTGCTCGTTGTTTTCTTCGCTTGGCAGCCTGTGATTGCAAGAAAACAAATCCATAAAATGACGAGGTAGAATTTCATAAAACTCCAAGGAAGGTCTTTTATCTTTTCAAAGGATACTCTGGAGTCTTGTGTTCGGTCAAAGAAAGCCTATTTCTGACCTTCTTCCCGAATAAGTTTTTCGATGGCCTCAAGACGCTTTTCAAGCTGCTCGTTTTGACTCTCAAGCTTTTTGACCTTTTCTTCATGCTCGATTTTCTGCCGGGCGAGGTCACGCTTTAAACGATCAACTTCTTTGGCCTCTTTTTTCTGCGTGGCAAAAAGTTTATCGATTTTTCTATTAAGCTCTTGAATGGCTTTGACCACAGGAGCGATCAGGTTGGAATAGATCATGGACTTTAGACCTTCATCATCAGTTTCAACAACCTCTGGGAAGAGAGGCTCTACATCTTGAGCGATGAAACCAATCTGCTGCTTTTCTTCACGGTCCGTGCGGTATTTATAGGTCACCGGTTTTAGTTGAAGAATTTTCTCAAGTGAAGAATCCATAGGTTGAATCTCTTCTTTCAAGCGACGATCGGAACTGTGAGTCCAACCGCCGGTGGTGTAGCGTCCATAGGTGGAACCATTGTAAACCGTTAAAATTTCGTCTGGAGTATCGGTTCCAATACCAACGTTACCATCTTTATCGATTCGTAGTCGTTCACCCAGTAGATTAGAGTCTCCTGGTAGTGCTGTCCCCCCGGGATTCTGAGGCTTAATTGGAACAATGATGTGAGCATATGTCTCGGGGCCATCAAGGGTCCAAGTCACGTTGGCGGTGGTATCCCCCGCTCTTATAGAGGCAGCCCCTTGTCCAAGACCTGACATACTACTGTTCCAAAGCTCTGTTTGACTTCCATCGGCAGTCATACTTGCCACAGAATCGGAAGCAAGGACATCAAAGACATATTCATCGGTGGCACTGGAAACGCTTCCGGAAATAGGATCACCGTTTCCTGAGTTTGTCGAATGAGTTCCAAAGGGAGCCCCTTGGTCGACATTGTAAAAGTAGATAGCCCCCATTAAAACTTGGTCATTGCCGGACAAATTCAAAGACAAGGTATGAGTGCCGCTGGGTGGATTCAACATATACCACACCTCAGCACGGGTTGCAGATGAGTTACTTCGAGCATCCAGCAACGTTAATGCGATGCCGTTATAAGTCAGAGTTGTGACGGTATCATTGGAGTCAATAGTAACCCCCACCATTAGTAGTCCATTCGCTTTTGTCGGAATTGTATGAGAGGTCGACATAGAGTCGGAATTAGTGACGGATGTTGAAATATTGGCATAATCCACGCCTATAGGCGCGGCAGAGGCTTCAGCAGTTCTAAAAATAATATCTCCTGATCCTCCACCACCAGTTCCGTTAGACGCATCGATGTAAAGATCTCCTCCAGGAACATCAAGTCCAGTAGCAGCAGCTCCTCGCAAACGAGTCGTTGTGGGAATCGCACCATCCCCTGTACCAAGCACAATCTCTCCGTCATTATCAACGGAAAGAACTTGGGTGGGCGTCCCGTCGGGTGCATCCAAAGAGGACGCAGCCCCACCAGCACTAACACAGCTCCAGAAATAACTGGGCCCAGCACTCATTTCAAGTTTTTCGTCAGGATCACAATGAGGAACGGCATCAGCTCCCATGACATCACCAGCAGAAGTACCAATCGAGGCTTGCAGATAGCCTGAGAGAAAATTAGAGGTTGTGATTCTTCTTAAAGCACCAGCCGAGGTATCGTGAATAAGAAGGGAGTCAGTACCCGCACGAACGGTTGTCGCTGTCGTACCGGATATATTAACTTCCACATCATTGGCATTGACGTTGATACCTGCTCCAGCACCGACGGCGAAACTTCGTGAAGAAGTAATATCACCGCCACCGTTAAGACCAGCGCCAGCGGTGAGGTTTACTGAACCATGATTGATATGTTCATTGGCTATAAAGCCAGAAAGATTGTCATGATCGATACTTCCCTCATTCACATCAACGGACACTTCGTTAGCATTACTTAAGACACTCACTCGAACACTACCTGAAGATAAGGTTTTAAATTCAAGGTCTTCTGCACTTTTCTGTTTAAATATGGCCTGCCCACCACCCACATTGGAGGCGGTATTGACTTCCCCACCCCCACCACCGGCAGGATCAATCCAAGAGGAACCATCGTAATATTTTAATTTGTTGGAATCAGCATTATCAAAAGCTAAGTCTCCAGCCTGCGGACTTCCTGGTAGAGCTTCCGGAGTCACACGTATTGGGCCATCTACATGTAAAAGACGCTCAGGAGCCGTTGTTCCGATACCGACATTACCTAAAGAACTGTCACCGTATATCGTATTTCCAATATTTATAAAGTTGGACGCCGAACCAAAGGGGACATCGGTATTTGTACCAATTAAGATATTATCTGACCCAAAGGTAAAATTAAAGTTTCCTGAATCCTTCCCAATAAAAATATTATTATCTCCAGAGCCCATAGCTGAATTATAGCCCGCTTGATAGCCGATCCCAATATTGTAGTTACCAGTCTGAGCATATAACGTGCTGTAACCGACGGCCGTATTTCCTATCATATTCGCCTGAGGACCGTTGCCCGAACCGCCAATTGCCAACGAACCTACAGTTGTATTGTAGTCACCCGAATCTATGTCAAATCCTGCATAGGAACCAACTGCCGTATTCTCATTGTCTCCGTTTGACAGAGATCCTCCGGCTGATGGTCCGATGAGCACCACTCCAGAGTTGACTGTCGAAGATACTCCATCTCCCATCGTCAGAACATTCGAATTAGAAGTGGCATCATTCAGGTCATTGATTGATGACGCTCCACCACCCGCAAGAAGATCGGTCACTGCTCCTGCTTCATCACGAAATTTTAGTTTGTTATCAGCCGCATCAACATAAAGTTTATGATAAGTAGCTACATCTGTCGTTGGAGCGGTCATCTCTTTAAAAGACATTCCCCCTTCAAGAGTGAGCTTTTCGTTGGGACTTGTGGTTCCAACCCCAACATTTCCACTATCTCGGTGAATACTCATATGGGTCGTTGAGGTTCCAGATAAGTGCCCAATGAACTTTAAACTATCACTTCCATTGTCGCCATCAAATTGAAGCTCGAAACCACTAGGAGTAGTAGCACTTGGCGTTTCAAATAAAGCTACGCTTGGAGTATCAAGGTCTCCATTACCAGTAACTTGCAGTTGAGCTCCAGTCGATGACTGAATATGTACATTAGATTGAGGCACTGTTGTTCCAAAACCAACGTTACCATTTTGCGAGATTCTCATTCTTTCATTTGCACTTGTAGTAAAATAGATGTCGTTGTTGTTAATAGTTCGTATATGGATGTCTGCGTCCGAGGTTCGTAGAGTCATGCGACTGCCACCAGCGTCGGCAGTATCGATGACGTTGTTTGGATTACCGCCGATGATCCGGCGATCTAGAGTTAAATCACCTGTCATCGGAATTGAGCCATCAGCAAGGAAATCCCCACTGCCGCCCCCGCCAGTCCAGCCTGTGCTGATATCCTGACAGTTATTTCCTGCCTCATCACAAATTTGCTCTGCGCGGATGGTTCCCGATACATCAAGAAGTGAAGCTGGCACTGTTGTTCCAATACCAATATTCCCAACGCCGTCAATTCTTAAGCGTTCAACACCATCGGTTGAAAAACCAAGATTTTCAGATGTCGGATGAAAAACTCCTGTATTCGTGTCTCCGACAAAACTATAAGTCGGGTCAGTTTCAGAGCCAAGGCTACCGTCAATATTCGCGCCACCAACATATTGCGAGCGAAAAAAGTTTTCACCCCATAACCAGCTCAAGTTTCCACCCATGCTCACCCAAATCTGGTCAGCACCAGTTCCTTGGAATCCCGTGTCTTCATCTCCATCAAATGCAATTCCGGGTAGAGCTGTTGTTCCGTAATCCGCTTGCAGAGCTCCTGTCATTGGAATAGACCCATCGGCTAAGAAATCCCCTGAGCCTCCGCTACCACCAGCTTCAATCCAAGTGGAACCATCATAAAATTTGAGTTTGTTAGAATCGGCGCTATCAAAGGCCAAGTCTCCTGCTTGTGGACTACCTGGCAAAGCTTGTGGGTTTATTCTTATGGGACCATCGGTATGCAATAGTCGCTCAGGTGTTGTTGTTCCAATTCCTACACTTCCCAAATTATCAATTCTAAGTGCTTCAACGGCTGTTCCGTTATTTTGTGTGTTTATGTAAAAATAGGAATCAACAGCACCACTTGTTGCATCCAATGCGGCCGCTCCGATCTGGGCCACAGCCTGTTCGTTACCTTCAACGCTCGTCTCAACATAAAAGTCTTGATGAACTCCAATGCCCGCAGCTCCAACACCACCATCAAACGAGCGCGTCAGTCTTAAAGCCGCTCCACTTGAGTTTCCATTGTTAGTTCTAGCCCGATTAAAAACGGCATGCGACTCTCCAATTACATCTAACACCACATTTGGTGTACTCGTCCCAATACCGACATTACCTGAATTATAGAATACGTCACCGGCATTATCTGTCCACAATGAACCTCCAGCACTGCCTCCAGCATCGATCCAAGAAGAACCATCATAAAATTTAAGCTTGTTAGAATCGGCACTATCAAAGGCTAAGTCTCCAGCTTGGGGGCTGCCCGGCAAAGCTTGGGGATCTATTCTTACAGCCCCATCGACGTGCAACGGTCGCTCTGGTACTGTTGTACCGATACCAATATTACCTAAGGTATCAATAGTCATGGCCGTCGAATTGTTCGTTAAGAAATTTAAATTTTGAGTATTTGTTGTCCCAACATCTAGAGATCCCGATGGAGCGTTACCACCGTCTATAACATAACCATCATCAGCGATAATCGCTTCGACTTCGGCATTTGAGAGAACAAAATTTGAACGAGTCATTTTTCTCAATGCTCCGACGGAAGCATCGTAAATTAATACTTCGTCACCGGCTGCTACTGAGGTCTCAGCAGTTTCATTGGTAATATCAACATTCACTCCAGTTCCATCCACCGTAATAGCGGAACCACCTGTTACTTCAATATCATTAGCGTTCACATTGATTCCGTTACCAGCGCCCACGGCAAGAGTTCTGTCGGTCGAAAGATCCCCTCCACCTGTAAGGCCACCTCCTGCGATAATTTGTGTAGAGCTTGCCACTTTACCACTATTGAGTTCAACGATAGCGGCTTGCAAGGTTGTCGCTGTTAGGGGCGTAGTACCTATGGGGATAGCTGTGGCATTGAACTGACTTTCATCAAGAGTTAAAGTGACAACATCAGCCACAGTAGAAACACCAATTTTAGAATTGGCTGAAGCTATCGTTCTAAATTCAAAATCAACACCACTTTTTTGTTTAAATATAGGAGTCGCTCCCCCAACACTGCTAGCAGTATTGACTTCACCCCCAGAAGCTGTTCCAAAAGCCTCCCAACCGGTTCCATCACAAAAAGAAACCGTTCCTCCGACGTATTTTAGTGTACCTTGTTTTGTCGCACTACAAGCATCAAGGTCATCGCCAATTTGAACTCCACCGTCGACCTGCAACCTTGATTGAGGCGACGTTGTTCCTAGACCAACATTCCCGGCGAAATAGTTTTTATCAGACGAGTGCATCTGAAAGACACCGTAGGTTTCATCTCCAGATAGATCTGCAATATAAAGCCCGGCAGCCTCACCGATTGTTCCTCCGCCAGAGTTGGAGTTCATTGCGTAAAAGTTGTAAGAAAAACCGATCGTTCCAGTCGACTCATTACTAATTGCAGAAAAAGTTCCAAAATTCGCTCCTGAGAGTCCAGGCCCAGTTTTTTTCACCTGAATGGAGGACCCATAAAGACCACTAACATCTCCGGCACCTGAGTGTTCCACCTCAATTGACGAGCCACTAATCGAACCACCAATAATTGAGTTGGCTCCTTGCCCACTCACTCGAGTTCTTCTTCCAATATAACTTGTGTTGGTTCCAGCTGAACTAGGATCAACGCTAAGCTCTAGTTGCTCAAGAAAATGTATGCCGCCATCAGCAACCGTCTGCTCTCCTTCGACATGAAATCTTGAATTGGGGTTGGTTGTACCTATACCTATATTTCCACCGTCTTTAACAATCAAACGAGTGGAAGTATCATCTTGAACAACAATATCGCGATTGTTAGCTGCGGCGATTGTAAAGGAACTATTTCCGGTCGAGAGCTTACCCACTTGAGCACTGTTTCTAAAGAAAGAGAGAGCTCGCTCAGAATCGGCCGTGCCACCAAATTGAAAGTCTCCACCTTCAACGTGAAAACGCTGTCCAGGTGTAGCAGTTCCTATTCCTACATCTCCACTATCGGTAACTACAAATGAGGATGTGCCATTATCTTGAATTTGAAAATTATTAGTAGATGTTAAATTGAAAATCACATCTGATGAATCAACATCGACATTTGAACCATTATTATAGGCATCATCTAAACTCTGGGACTCAGAGGTCAAGTAACCTGCAGTACTGTGATCTCCCCAGGCAAAGGCTTGATCCCAGTCAGACGAATTATTAGTAATGGCACTGTAGGTACCGGGTGAGGTGCGAACTAAAATACCATTTCCAGACCACACATTATCAAGTTCGGTTCCCGTAATGCTTTGTAGAAAACCTTCACTTGTTGCAAAAGCTCCCACTTCACTTTGACTTAACACGAAATTTGCTCGTGTCATTTCTTTTAAATTTCCAGCATCAGAGCTATCGCGAATAAGTATAGAGTCCGTTCCTTGCACGGTCGCTTCATCAGCCGTTCCTGCGATATCAACATTCACTCCACTGCCATCAACACTAATCCCACTACCCGCTCGCACTTCAATATCATTGGCGTTCACAGTGATTCCGTTACCAGCCCCGATATCAAAAGTTCTATTAGCGGAAAGGTCGCCGCCACCGGTTAAACCAGCTCCGGCCGTTAAATCTCGGCTCTCAGAAACATAATCAACAGGCTCTTTATCGACCCAACTCAATACTCCTGCACCACTGGTTGAAAGAACCTGTCCGGCGGTACCGTCAGCAACGGGAAGAGTCCAAACAAAAGAGGACGGGGCTGTGACTGTGTTGGGAGCTTTAAATCCTATGTATCTTGTACCAGTATCTTGAAAACGAATTTCTGTAGTGACTCCAGCATTAAGATCCATGAGAAGATTTCCAGTCATCGAATCCCCGGATTTTGCTAGTTTTTCAGAGCTCAACTCTTCAATCCCAGCTTGCACGTTTGTGGCTACATCAACATCGCCACCATAGGTGTTATCAAAATCTATTTGTGAAGCATCGTAGTCACCAGCTGTGGCAACAACATTTCCAGATCTTCCAAAAACTTGTGTTACTCCCGCATTCACATCTTGCCATGAAAGAACCCCACTGCCATCAGTTTGTAAGTATTGACCGGGATCTCCATCATTATTTGGTAGAGTAAGATTAACATTTCCACCCAAAGTGGCTGGAGATTTTAAGGAGACATATTCCGTTCCATTGGCAGAGTTTTCAAGAAGACGCAGTTCCATCTCGTTATTAACTTGAAGGTTACCACCTGAAATTAGACCATTGGTCACACCAATGCCTCCACCCACAGTGACATTTCCGCCGGTTGTAATTTCATTAATATTGGTAATATTTTGATTTCCCATGTTTATGGGGCCGCTCATTGTACCACCGGCAGTCGGAAGTTTCGTAGTGTCATCGATTACACTTGTGATCCACTGAGTTCCATCCCAACTGATCACTTTACCGACGTCAGCACCACCAGCAAGGGAACCAATATTTGTGGTATCAACAGCTCGGCCTCCAATATAACTTCTAGCGTGGCGCACGTTCACAGCATCTGTATCAGCACTGGGATTGGGATCATCTAAATTTATGATTTTCTGGTTGTTGTTATCAACATCGGCCGTTGGAGCTCCCACTGAAAAACTAGAGCTTGTCCCATCAAGTAGAGCTTGCAGCTCTGTCCAATTGGCATCATTAAACACAAAATTAAGGTTGTTTTGGGTAAGGTTAAAGCCCGTTCCATTATTAATTCGTAGAAGCTCTGAAGCGGTAATACCACTCACACTGGCTGCGCTCGCAGCATATGGGACACTCACCACGTTGTGATCCTGAGCAATGGTCACAGGACCTGAACCATCATCAAAAGTGATTCTTAGTTTTCTCCCATCACTGGGGTCAGGAGTATAAGTCGGCCCCGCAACACAATCATCAGGGCTGACGGCTCCTGTGAAATTATTGAGAGCATTGGTAAGAGTGTTGAGGTCTTGAAAACTACCATCTCCGGGTCTTGCACCCTCTCCAACTGTTACGGCAAAAATTCCATTGGAGTTAATCATATTAAGCGTATGAGACTCTTCGTAAAGCACACAAAGCTCTGGTTCTGGAGAGAGTATTTCAATTTGAAATTGGACGTTGTTAGCTTCAAGGGCCTGGCCATTGGGTTTAATGATTTGACCTTGATAGGTAAAATAAGCAGGCGCCGCCCAGGCAAAAGCCGGAAATACTACCGAAAGTAAAAATATTGAAACTATTCTTTTTACGTGCACACAAATTTATCGGCAGCAGAGATCAGAAATGAATAGTTAAAATACTTTTTATTGAGAATTCAGCGTGAAAATCTCAAGGCGATTCATTGAATTCAGTATATTGAGACATTTAGGGACTCAATTTGAGAGTTAAAAGTAAAAAAGTACACTTATCCTTTTTATTTCAGGCACTTAGAGTGTCTCTTTCCTAGACCAAAATCAAGAGAATATTCATTTTCAAAGGCGGACTTTTACCGAGAAATAAACCCGACTTTGCACTGCTAAAGACACTCACCTTTTGGCTATTAAACAAATTTAAATTAGAATCAAATCGTGGCAAAGTTTTTCCGAGAAACCAAAACATACTCCGAACTTAACCCTATTTCAGGCAAACAGTATTTTGTTTTCCTTCTTAAAACTCATATTCCCTTGGGGATCTCAGCTTTGCTCTTAGTGTTCTTACACAACTACCTTGCCGAAACGAATATTGGCCTTCAAACGTTATTTCTCCTCTTCTGCACTATTTCGTTTTTTGTTCTAGGAATAGTTGTAGGCGAACTCACAATTCAATACACGTGGGCTCGTTTAAAATCGATCGACCCTGAGTACCCGGGAGGATTACTTCACTCCATTTTGCTTTATGGAGCCCTTCCTTTTACTTTAACGACATTCTTTTTAATTTTTAAAAAGCCAAAATCAATGATGGGTAAATTGAATAAGCTCGTTTGGACTCTTCTAAAATTTTACACGGCAACAGTTCTCTCACTACTGCTAGTTCTTGCGATTTTAGTTGATAAAAACGAAACAAGAGCAATGATTGGCACAAACGCCGCCTATTACCTTAGTGGTCCAGCGACGTTTTATATTTTGCATTTTCTCACTGAAACAGCTCAAGCCCATGAATTCAAAGATAAGACTCGTGATTTACCCTACGATAAGCTTTTTCCAAAACTTCAAGAAAGATGTCATACCCAAAGAACCTCCACTGTTTCTTACCAAATAGTTGGTGCAGCGGCCCTATTGAAAACAAAAAGTAAAAAAGATATAGACCGAGACGAACTCTTCCGATTAAACAAAGATCTGTTAAAAATGGTAAATGAATGTTCACCCAGTCGATTAACCCTTAATTTATATAATCCTATTTGGGCATTTTCAGAAGTGACTCTAGCAGAGGCATCTGCCATGTTAATGGTTGAAAGATTTATTAACAATTTAACTATTTTAATTTTTTGGCCAGACAAAATCCCTCTCGATCGCAAAGGAAAATTGAGTGAAGTTCAAAAAAATAAAATTGAGGAATTAAAAAAAGCTTCACCTGTCTACCATAGAGCGAAACAATTAAAACAGTATCCAATTTTAAATTGGATTCATGAACTTTTGCATTGAATAAAGATCAGACCTACCGAGGGAAAGAAACTCTAGCAGCTCACTCTGTGTTTGGCTTTTTCGCACTTGTCTTTTTTGGAGCAAAACGCACAGTCTTCACCCATGATTTGGCCAAGTCCGCCGCAGGAGCCTTTGAGTCTTTTATTGGAAAAGATCACTCCCACTCCCATGAAAACGAAGAAAAGAGCGAGTACTAAAAATGTCACAACATAAATCATAGTGGTTTTCCTCGTTTTTTAAACTCAGTGGTCATTTGCACCTGAGTTTGGGCCTGATCACTTTCCTTATCGGCAACGATCAATAAGGCGGCTATATCATTGCCCTCGGCGTACTTAAAAGCTTTTTCTGCCCCCATAACCATGAGGGCTGTGGCTAGAGCGTCAGCTCTTACACATTCATCAGCAATTATACTAACAGATAATAGCTCACTTTGCACGGCCTGACCGGTTTTGCGATCAATAGTGTGTGGGTAGGTTTTTCCCTCAGACTCAAAGTAGTTACGGTAATTACCAGAAGTCGCGAGCGCTCCATCTCTTAAAGCCATAATTTGTTGTACCGATCGGCCTGATTTTGTAGGCTTTTCAATGGCCACCACCCAAGGCTCTCCGAGCTTTGTCCCTCTGGCACGAAGCTCCCCTCCAATTTCAACTAAGTGATTTCCAAGGCCTTCTTCTACTAGTAGATTGGAGAGAACATCCACTCCGAAACCCTTAGCCGAGGCTGAGAGATCCAGGTAAACCGAGGCTAGATCTTTTTTGACAAGCCACATTTTGTTCTCTTTTTTTAATTGGATTTTTTCAAAGCCCACTAATTTTTGAGTGGCTTTGATTTCCTCAGGGCTTGGGACTTCTTTAGATTTTTTAGGACCAAATCCCCAAAGATTCACCAGTGGCCCAATGGTAGGATCAAAGGCTCCACTGGTTTTTTTTGCCAGGTCAAGAGACACAAAAAGAGTTTCACCAAACCAGGGACTGATCTTCTGCCACTCTTTAGCTCTAGACTGATTAAAATTGGTGATTTCCGAATCGGCCTCATAGGTCGACATCTGACGGTTCACTTCTTTGAGAGCTTTGGTGATTTTAGCCTCAACCGGGATAGGATCAAAATCACTCAGCGCGGTGAACTTAACCAGGAAGCGAGTACCCATAGTGGCCCCCGAAACTTCAAAGACTTTGTTTTTGTTCTCACTTGTACAACCAATTAAAAATAGAAATACGACAGAGAACAAAAATCTTTTCATTACCCACCAAAGTCATCAAGCATGATGTCTTCCGGTTCAACCCCAAGGTTGATAAGCATATCAATCACACTTTTGTTCATCATAGGTGGTCCACAAATGTAGTACTCACAATCCTCTGGTGCTGGGTGATCTTTTAAGTAGTTGTCTAAAAGAACTTGGTGAATAAAGCCTGTGTAACCCGTCCAGTTATCCGACTCTAAAGGTTCAGAAAGGGCCACATGCCATTCAAAATTGGGATTCTCTTTAGCAATTTCGTCGAAATCTTCCTCATAGAACATTTCTCTTTTCGAGCGAGCTCCGTACCAAAAACTCACCTTGCGATCGGTTTTAATTCTGCGGAACTGATCAAAGATGTGAGAACGCATGGGAGCCATTCCCGCTCCACCACCGATAAAGATCATTTCTTTTTTTGTTTGTCTGGCGAAGAATTCCCCAAACGGCCCGGAAATGGTGACTTCATCGCCTGGCTTAAGATTATAGATGTAAGATGACATTTTGCCTGGAGGAGCGGCGACTTTTTGAGGAGGTGTGGCAATACGCACATTGAGCATAATCATGCCTTCTTCCTCAGGGTAGTTGGCCATAGAGTAGGCTCTGACCGTTTCATCAGGAACATAGGACTCGTATTTCCACAGATCAAACTTATCCCAGTCCTCTCTGTATTCTTGGCCCACTTCAAAATCTTTAAATTTAATATTAAGTCCTGGAGGTCTTTCGATCTGAATAAACCCTCCTGCGCGAAACGGAACAGCCTCGCCCGCAGGAAGTTCTAACACCAATTCTTTAATAAAAGTGGCCACAGCATCATTAGACCGGACTTTACAAACCCATTTTTTAACCCCAAAGACTTCTTCAGGCACTTCGATTTTCATATCGCGCTTTACGGCCACCTGACAGGAAAGGCGGCAACCCTGACGGGCCTCTCCGATAGAGATATGAGACTTCTCGGTTTCAAGAATATCCCCGCCCCCTTCAAAAATGTTGACCTTACACTGAGCGCAGGTTCCCCCGCCCCCACAAGCACTGGATACAAAAAGTTTATTGTCAGCCAGAACATTAAGAAGTTTTCCTCCAGCGGGAACAGTGATGTCTTTTTCACCGTTGATGTTGATCTTAACATCTCCTGAGGAAACAAGCCTTGATTTTGCGGCAAGAATAATAGCCACCAATCCCAAAACGATGGCGGTGAACATTGTTACGCCTATGATAATAACTGTCATCGCTTAAACCCCTCTTAGAGCTGAATTCCTGAAAATGCTAAAAACCCAAGGGCCATCAAACCCACCGTCATAAATGTAATTCCTAGTCCGCGCAGTCCCGGGGGTATGTCCGAGTACTTAAGCTTTTCCCTAATTCCAGCCAGTGCCATAATTGCAATAGCCCAACCAAAACCGGAGCCGAGCCCAAAAGTTACCGACTCAGCGAAGTTGTAGTCTCTTTCCACCATAAAAAGCGAGCCACCAAGAATGGCACAGTTCACGGTAATAAGCGGAAGGAAAATTCCCAG
This sequence comes from Bdellovibrionales bacterium, assembly GCA_964230645.1. Classification (GTDB taxonomy): domain Bacteria; phylum Bdellovibrionota; class Bdellovibrionia; order Bdellovibrionales; family JAGQZY01; genus JAGQZY01. The sequence continues at coordinate 525,788 of CAXRHT010000002.1, forward strand.
AGCGTTGTAGAGACTTGGAACATATTTATCCAGAGTCATCTCAAGGATCTGTACCATCGCGGCGATCACCCCAATGTAGGAGATAAGCCCAAGGAAACTTAAGTCCACTCCTTCTACTCCGGCCCAGGTTAGAGCATTTTCTTTGAGTAGATAGTTATAAATTAAGTTGTTTACTGGCACCGTGATTGTTTGCACCACCACAACGGCAATTCCTAAACCGATAGCTGTTTTTACCTTTTTAGAAACGGCCAAAAAGGTACACATTCCTAAAAAGAAAGCTAGGGCAAGGTTTTCAATAAAAGCGGCTTTTATAAATAGATTAAAATAATGAACCATCTCTATTAACTCTCTTCAATCTGTTCAGGTTTCCAAGTTCTCAAAGCCCAAATAAAAAATCCAATAAGGAAGAAGGCCGAAGGCGCAAGAAGTGCCAGACCATTGGGCTGAAAGGATCCACCTTCAGTCGTTGTTTTTAAAATTGTGTAACCAAGAATTTTTCCGGAACCAAAGAGCTCTCTAAAAGCGGCGACGAAAATAAGGACCACACTGTAGCCGAGTCCGTTTCCGATACCATCAAGGAGACTCATAAAAGGTGGGTTTTTCATGGCGTAACCCTCAGCCCGCCCCATCACAATACAGTTAGTAATAATGAGACCAATGAAGACTGACATTTCTTTAGCCACGCCAAACACATAGGCTTTTAAAACCTGGTCAGTCATAATCACTAAAGAGGCAATGATTGTCATCTGCACGATAATACGAATACTTGAGGGGATATAGTTTCTAATCAAACTCACTGAAAAGTTTGAAAGGGCTGTCACCACGACCACGGCAATACACATCACAAGTGTTTTATCCATTTTTGTGGTGACCGCGAGAGCTGAACAAATTCCAAGAATTTGTAGAGCAATGGGGTTGTTATCAAAAAGTGGCTCAAAAAGGGCTTCTTTAACTTTCTTTATCATTGTTCACTCTTCCTAAGTTCGTTTTCAATAAATGGTTTGAATCCGTTTTCACCAAGCCAGTAACGTAAGAGATTCTCTACACCGTTACTGGTAATGGTGGCGCCAGAAAGACCATCGACTTTATACTCTTTATCTGGATCACTGGAATCAACCGAGCCTTTAACCACTTGAATTTGTGGCTCTAGGTTTTCATCATAGATTTTCTTTCCAGCCCACTGCGCTTTCCAACTTGGGTTATCCACCTCTCCACCAAGGCCCGGGGTTTCGGCGTGTTCGTAAAACCCAAGACCACGCACGGTCTGAAAATCCGGAGACATGGCTAAGAAACCATAAAGGGTGGACCAGAGGCCTTTCCCGTTCACGGGAAGGATGTACATTTGGATTTGCTCACCGTCCATGACCTTATAGATGCGAGCGTATTTTGAGCGACGCTTAATTTTGGCAAGATCTGCGCTCCCTGCAATATCAACACTGAAATTAGGGTGCTTGGCCGCTTTCCTTTGATCAAAATTCTCAGGTGGATCTTCTAGCTCTTCTCCTGTGGCTAGATCAATGATCTCAGAATTTACTTTTTCAAAGATCTCTAGCACTTCTTCTTTGTCGGCTTTTGGATCTTTCAAAAGACCTGAGGAGAGAAGCATATTCTTTTTCATATCGTATTTTTTATTGGCTTCCTGCAGAGGTTTCAAAAGTACCGCGGCACTAGCCACGAGTACGGAACAAACCACACACAAAATGGCTGCAATCGTTAGAGTTCCGGCTACACTATCCTTTTGCATAACGCATCTTCCTTCTTTTAATATTCGCAGACACCACAAAATAATCGATCAGCGGAGCAAACACGTTTCCAAATAAAATCGCCAACATCACACCCTCGGGGTAAGCCGGGTTGATTGAGCGCACAACAATGGTCATAAAACCAATCAGAGCTCCGTAAACCCACATCCCTTTTGTGGTCATGGCTGAACTCACGGGATCAGTAGCCATGAAAATACAACCAAAAGCAAATGAGCCAATCACAAGGTGCCACTCAGGCCCTAGTTGAAACATGGGGTTAGCGTCCGAGGCGAAAATCTTGAGAAGTGAAGACATCCCCACCATTCCAAGAGTCATGGAGAGCATAATTCGCCACGATCCAATGCCGGTGGCTATAAGAATGGCGGCACCGATTAGGCAAGCAAGAGTTGAGGTTTCTCCCATGGAACCTGGAATAAATCCAAGAAAAGAGTCCCACCATGAATAAGTCAGGTTGCTCGGTCCACCGTTAGCAGCTTCGGCTAGCATTGTGGCCCCAGAATAACCGTCAGCAGCAATCCAAACTTTGTTCCCTGAAATTTGGGCGGGATAAGCAAAGAAAAGAAAAGCACGGGCTGTAAGGGCGGGGTTTAAAAAGTTTTTGCCGGTTCCTCCGAAAATTTCTTTTCCAACAACCACTCCAAAAATAATTCCAACGGCCACCTGCCAAAGAGGAATGGAAGCTGGGAGGGTGAGTGGATAGAGAAGACCAGTGACAAGAAAGCCCTCGTTGACTTCATGTCTTCTGACGGTGGCAAAGACCACCTCGCACAGTCCTCCGGCCATATTGGCGACTAAAAAGACTGGGACAAAATAAAGAGCTCCCAAATAAAAACAACTCAAAATATTTTGGGGATCAACTGAAGGGTAGATGAAATGAAAGAGCATTCCACGCCACCCATCAACACTCTCCGCTCCCATTTTCATAAGAGCGATTTGAGATTGGTAGCCCGTATTATAGAGAGCCATGAAAATAGCTGGGATCAAAGCCACAGCCACTGTGATCATCATTCTTTTTAGATCGATACCGTCTCGAACATGAACCCCACCTTCGGTGGTTTCACCCGGGGTATAGAGAAAGGTATCAACGAGTTCGTAGAGGGGATAAAAGAATTCAAGCTTCCCCCCCTTTGCAAAGTGCTTATGTTGAGAGTCCAGAATATTGCGCAGGGGCTTCATAACACTTCCCTTTCAATTTTATCTAAATTCGTTCTTAGTAAGGCGCAGAAGTCGACTTTTCCAGGTGCCACAAAAGTACAGGGCCCGAGGTCTTCTTCGGCGATTTCAAGACAGCCAAGCTCTTGAGCGCCTTCGATATCTCCGGAAGCCAGAGCTCTTAAAAGCTGAGTGGGCAGAATATCAAGAGGCATGACTCTTTCAAACATTCCAATCGGCACCATGGCTCTTAAAGACCCATGAGTTGAGGAACCGAGAGAAAAGCGTTTTCCTGGCATCAGTTTAGATAGATAAATTCTTTTTGTTGAAAATTTATCAAAGCCTGGTGATTGCCAGCCTAAGAATTCACGATTGTCGTCTTCTTCGATCGCGGTGATTTGGTTGTGATACTGACCGAGGTAATCAAAAGAACCCTCAGCTTTTCTGCCCCAAAGAACGGAGCCTGAAATCACACGATTGGTTTTATCCGTTTTTAATTCATTACTTGTTATTTCAGAGACTTTAGCCCCTCTTAAAACACGCACAAGTTTCGGGTTCTCAGCCTGTGGGCCTACAAGACTGATAACTTTGTCTTTTTTAAGGCTTCCATTTAAAAATAAGTGGCCGATAGCGATCACATCTTGGTAACCAATATGCCAAGAGACCGTTTCAAGATTCACAGGATCAAGAAAGTGCATATGAGTTCCGGCAAGGCCTGCAGGATGAGGGCCTTCAAACTCCGCCACTTCCACATTGGAATTGGTTTTTACATCTATGGCCTTTGCGACACAAAGATAGGTTTTTTCTTTGGGAAGTTTTGAGAGAATTTCAAGACCGGCTTCAAACTCTTCTTTTTTTTCATTAATGATAATTTCAGGATTGGGCGCTAAGGGATGAGTGTCCATGGCTGTGACAAAAAGACTTTTGGGTGTTGAACCCACTTTGGCTACTTTTTCAAAAGGTCTTTGCCGAAGAGTCATCCACTCCCCTGTTTCAATCAGGGTTTCGCAAATCTCCTCACGGGAGTAAGACTCGGGCGCTTTGATTTTTACGCTATTAAGCTTTGTATCGGGCTGGCTAGAGTTAAGAGAAATAACCATGGACTGGAAGGCTCTCTTCTCTCCACGATTAATGGCGACCACTTTTCCTGAAAATCTAGAACAAAAGATAAGACCTTCGTTCTTTTTGCAAGAAAAGAGCTTCTGCCCGGGAGAGACTGTCTCCCCTTCTTTCACATGTATACTTGGCTTCATTCCAATAAAGTCTGGACCAATCACTGCCACTTCGCTGGATTCTTTTTCAAAAATCTTGGAGTCTTCCACTTCACCGCAAATGGGCAGGTCAATCCCCTTCTTAAGACGAACTTTCTTAGACAATTCGACACCTCAATCCTGTAATAGAGGGCCACAACCTAATAAAACACTTGCTTCTTTTCAATAAAATTTCAGTATTTTATTAATTTGAGCCCATAATAGAGAGGCTTTTCCGTGGAATTCAGCAATTTAGATTATTTTTTAAGCAGCTTTTTGATCTGGCATTTTAAGCCCATAGTGTGCCATTGAGAAGAATTCGCAGAGACTCAAATTAACCAGAGTCCAGTCATTTCAGTTTTTTGGCTTTAAGAATCATATCTTTCCACAGATCTAACTCGTTGCAACTTACAATCTTTACACGATCGAACTGGGACTGCTCGGCATTGTCGTAGAAAGGAGCCACTTTAAATTCAATAAGGTCCTCACCTTTTTTAATATAGAAAAAGCAATGAGAAACCGGGCGACGGGTGGGAATCGGATTCTCCAAACGAAAGCCAGTAAAAGAAAAATCTTTGGTCTGAGTGTTTACAATACTACCCACAATGTCGACCATGACGGGAATACCTATGTAAAAACGCTCGTGTAGCCGGTTATCTACTGGTTTACCTATCAATTGATGCTCCAAGGATTTTCCGGAGCTGTTCTTATCGATGGTTGGAGGCTTTCTCAGCAGGCCATCTTGGTCTTTTAATATTTCGGTAATCATGTCTGTGAGCTTGAACCATTGATCCCTCTCGGCAATCCACACATTATAGTCCGCCCATTCACCAGTGCGAAATATTCGGCAAAGTCCATTGAACTGAGTCCAAGACAGACGTTCAACCAACGTTTTCGTGGGCTTATGATGTAGGTAATAGTGATGTTTGGTATCAAACATGGCGCCCCCCCAGGTTCACTGAAATTATCTTAAACTAAAAACATTGATGCAAGGACTCTTCCACTAACTTTTCGATAGTTCCTCATTATTCCGACAAAAGGGTGGGAAGAAATGGGGGCTCTCCCCTTTTGATGCGTAACAAGACCTTCATGTTTTTGCGGAGGTGAAATGTGAATGATAAAAAAAGCCCCCTACTTGGAGGGGGCTCTGATGCCAAATTTACACTTTTTAGGACTTTCTCAGGTCAAATCGATCGAGCTGCATCACTTTGGCCCAGGCTTTCACGAAATCTTCCACAAACTTTCTTTTGCCGTCATTTGAGGCATAGACTTCAGCAATGGCTCGAAGCTCTGAGCTGGAACCAAAAACAAGATCCACAGGTGTGGCAGTCCACTTTTGTTGACCCGTTTTACGGTCAACACCTTTGTAAATGCCTTTAGTTCCTGACTTCTTCCACTCCGTATCCATGTCCAGTAGGTTTACGAAGAAATCGTTACTAAGAGTTCCCACTTTTTTGGTGAAAACACCGTGTTTGGTGCCATTGGCATTGGCCCCCAAGACTCTAAGGCCTCCAACCAGAACCGTCATCTCCGGAACTGTGAGAGTGAGTTTGTTGGCTTTATCGACAAGCATATAAACGGGTGAAAACTCGCTTTCTTTTTTATTAAAGTAGTTTCTAAAGCCGTCGGCTGAAGGCTCCAGATAACTAAAAGAAAGAACGTCGGTTTGCTCTTGGGTGGCGTCGGTGCGTCCTGCTCTAAATGGAACCTTAACATTGACTCCAGCACTTTGCGCGGCCTTTTCAACCGCAGCGGCTCCACCGAGTACGATCACATCAGCTAAAGAGACATGGCGACTGCTCCCAATGCTTTTATTGAAATCTTTTTGGATTTTCTCAAGCTTGCCTAATACCTTAGAGAGCTCCTTGGGGTTATTCACAGCCCAATCTTTTTGGGGCTCTAAGCGAATGCGGGCACCATTGGCTCCACCGCGCATGTCCGTTCCACGAAAAGAGGAGGCCGAGGCCCAGGCGGTACGGATAAGCTCTTCACGGCTTAAGCCTGATTTCAGGATACGAGCTTTTAGCTGATTGGCTTGAGCGTTCGTAATACTTCTCTTCTCAGCTTTTGGTACCGGATCTTGCCACTTAAAAGTTTTCTTTGGAACTTCGGGTCCGATGTAGCGTGCTCTTGGGCCCATATCACGGTGAGTGAGTTTAAACCAAGCCTCCGCAAAAGCTTGCTCAAATTCTTTCGGGTTTTCAAGAAAGCTTTTGGCAATCTTGTTGTAAGCGGGATCTTTTTTCAAGGCCAAGTCGGTCGTGAACATAATTGGCGCGTGACGTTTTTTAGGATCATGAGCGTCGGGAACGAGGTTCTCCGCTTGTCCGTCTTTTGGAACCCACTGAATTGCTCCACCGGGGCTTTTTGTCTGCTCCCACTCAAAGTTAAAAAGGTTTGAGAGGTACTGCATGGAAAATTGCGTGGGAGTGGAGGTCCAGGCGCCTTCAAGACCACTGGTCACAGTGTCTTTGCCTTTTCCTGCTCCACACTTATTTTTCCAACCCATTCCTTGAGCTTCAATGTCACTTCCCGCGGGAGCTTCACCCACACAGTCATCAGGTTTATGAGCACCGTGGGCTTTACCAAAGGTGTGTCCTCCGGCAATGAGGGCCACCACTTCGCGGTCGTTCATGGCCATTCTGGCAAAACTCTCACGAATGCGGTTGGCGGACTCTTGAATGTCGGGCTTTCCATCCGGTCCTTCTGGGTTGACATAGATCAGTCCCATTTGCACAGCCCCTAAGGGCTTTTCAAGTTTACCTTCTTTGCCGCGACGTTTTTTTGTTGAGGCTAACCAAGAATTCTCAGGGCCCCAGTAAACAAGGTCCGGCTCCCAATCATCCAGGCGTCCCCCGGCAAAACCAATGGTATTAAAGCCCATAGATTCCAAAGACACATTTCCTGTTAAAACCATCAGGTCGGCCCAAGAGAGTTTCTTGCCGTACTTCTTTTTAATCGGCCAAAGCAGTCTTCGGGCTTTGTCGAGGTTGGCGTTATCAGGCCAACTGTTAAGAGGCTCAAAGCGCTGCTGCCCTCCGCCGGCTCCACCACGACCGTCGTGCACTCGGTAAGTTCCAGCACTGTGCCAGGCCATACGAATGAAAAAAGGTCCGTAGTGACCGTAGTCCGCCGGCCACCATTCTTGAGAGGTTTTTAAAACTTTTTCGATATCTTTTTTGACTTGTTTAAGATCTAATTTTTTAAATTCCTGGGCGTAGCTGTATGAGCGATCCATTGGATTGGACTCTTGGGCGTGCTGACGCAAAGGTTGCAGGTTCACCATTTCTGGCCACCAAAATTGATTGGGTTTGGCTAACCCTTCAGGCAATCCCTCACCCGGTTCACCGGTCACAGTCTGAGGATTTTTTCCTCCCATCGACCAGGCTTGATGGGCACTTAAGAAAAGTGCCAGTGTTAAAACAATATTTGAGACAAAGAATAAACCAATCTTGCCCATAATTCCTCCTTCACAATTGCTCTGATCTTCTCCTTAAAAGCAATAGTCTACCAATATTATTATTTTATCATGTGATAGATAGAAACTATCCAATAGGAAAGGCTTTCTGAATACCGTTTTGGTGTTTTGCAGGAGTGTGGCAAAACTCATTTTTGGTATTGCATGGAGACTCAAGAAGCCTCTTCGGAATCCAGTATACCGTGCCCGGTATACGGGATACCGTTTCGAATTCTGGCTCCCAATGCCCCACCAATTGATAATGCCTATTAAAATGCCTCAACCTGACCCATTTTTTTTTGATCTGAGTAGAAAACGACACTGAATTCATTTTTTTGAGTTTTTTGGCCAACTCTCGTGTAAGGTGAACTCTGAACAAAATTACAAGAGGTTTTAATGAATAAAGGTACAGTAAAGTTTTTTAATGGAAGTAAAGGTTTTGGTTTTATTACCCCTGAGGAAGGCAAAGAAATATTCTTTCACATTTCTGAAGTTCAAGGTATGGAGCCAAGAGACGGCGACAAAGTCGAATTTGAAATTGGCCAAGGTCAAAAAGGCCCATGCGCAACCGGCGTTAAGGTTATCAATTAATTCCTTTTGTTAAAAATCAAAATAATCAGAAAACCGACATCCAGAATGTCGGTTTTTTTTTGCAAAAGTTTGGAGGGTGGATACCATATGCTGAGACCGGTATTCTGAATACCGGTCGGCTGACTGATTTCTATTCGGATATCTGATATTAGTTATCTGTTATCCTGATATCAGATTTATCGATGAACCGCCTTCGAACCGCAGCTCTGAAGGAGGCCGCGAGGCCAGTCACTAATTTTAGCTAACAAAAATCGGTCTAAAAATTAAGATGGTGGTTAATTTGTTTCCTTACTTTAGTAAACGTTCTTTTTTGCTCGCCATAAGCGCCCTTGTAAGCTTGTAAAGACTGGCTCCGAGTTGATCACCTACAGTAAATAACTCGGGTTTCTCGACACCTTCAAGCTTCAGGATAGCCTGACTCTCTCGAAAGGAGCCATAAGCAATTTCAAAAATTCTCAACCGATCTTTGCGGGATGATTTGGCATTGCCTTCTGCCAGATTCAGAGAAACTGAAGATGCTGATCGTAAAAATTGATCTCTCAAAGGACCTGAAAGTTTTATTTTTTTACCAAGCTGGTAATATTCAACGGCTAAATCAAGGGTTCTAAATTTGGTCATTTTATTATCCTCCACAAGTAGGAATTGCAAAGGATGCCAAGAAGAGAGCCCTTCAGAGCTCTGAGCTCAGATATCCGAGCTCTGGAGTAAATGCCTCCGGCATTTACGATTGGTGCCCCGGGCCAGACTTGAACTGGCACGACCCTTACGGGTCCCAGGATTTTAAGTCCTGTGCGTCTACCAATTTCGCCACCAGGGCTCTGATGAGAAATGAAGATTCTAACCTCACATAAAATGTGCTAGGTTGTCACCTTATAATTTTGAGGTGATGATGATTTGGTCAAAACCAAGGTTCCAACACAGTTTTGAATTGCTTCCACGAGTGCTTAAAGAGGTAGCACCTCTGCTTCTTCCATTAAGCTTAGCACTCTGGGGCCTAGAATATTACGTGGCTTGGGTGAATAAAGCGCGTTTTGATAATCCCATGGCCTCATCCATGCTCACAATTGTAGCACTGGGTCTTATTGGCATCCTGCTTCAAAGTATTGCCTCAGTGATTTGGCTTCTCTATGTGGCTCGAAGCACGCAGAGACAAATGAAAAACGGGCACGGTGAACATCCGCTCATCTTTTTAAAAAATCATTTTCATCAAACCTTTATTGAGTCTATTCGCGCTTTTATCAGTATCGGGATTTACACTCTCTTTTTTATTCTTCCTGGAATCATTCGCTGGGTGAAACTGGTGTTCACCTGCTTTGTTTCAGCCTTCGATCCTGATTATTTAAAAGGTAAAAAGGATGCTCTTAAAGAGTCCTCAAGACTTGTCAAAGGCGCCTGGTTTCCGCTCTTGATACTTCTGATTGTCCAAGCCTTTATTCCCTATTTGTTTGAAGAGTTTGCCCTGGGAAATTATGGATTGAGCTCAGAGGAACAAGCTGGCAAGGCCCTATCCTTTAATTTTTTAAGTCTTCCTTTTTATCTAGTGGCCTTTATTTTAGAGGTTTATTTTGCCATCTACTTCAGTCTCACATTTTTTGCGCGCTGGAGTTTTAAAACGGAGAGGCCTCAGTAATGCATATCGGACTTTTTGATTCGGGAGTGGGAGGACTCACCGTCTTATCAAAACTCAAAGAGCGCATCCCCAAGGCTCGCTTTACCTATCTAGGAGACACCGCACGTCTCCCCTACGGAAACAAAGCGCCAGAAACTCTTGAGCGTTACACCAAAGAGAATATTGAATTTCTCGATCAACAAAATGTGGATGCGATTGTGGTGGCTTGCCACTCGGCTTCAAGTGTCGCTTTAAAAATGCTTCACTCTCAAAAAGGCACGCCTATTTTTAATGTGATTGCTCCGAGTTGTGAGCAAGCCATTAAGAATTCTAAAAATAAAAGAGTGGGCGTTGTCTCAACGAAAGCCACAGCCCGCAGTCTTGTCTACCCTAATTATATTAATAGCTTAGATGAAAACGTGGAAGTGCTCTCTCAAGAGTGCCCACTTCTTGTACCACTGGTGGAAGAGGGCATGATTGAAGATCCCATCACCGAAATGATGCTCTCGCGCTATCTCAAAGAAATGCTCACTGAGCCTGTCGATACCTTGATTCTTGGTTGCACCCACTACCCTCTTTTGAAGGAGCCCATCTCTAAGATATGTGGCGCGTCAATAACCTTGGTTGATCCCGCCGAGTCGGTGGCAGGAAGAATTTTAGATCAGTGTGAAATTAAAGATGATGAGCCAGGCCTGAAGGTTTTCCTAACCGATCACGCGCCTCACTTCATCAATCACGCCAAACAACTGCTCGGCGCCCTTGATTCAGAGCCCATTTTATTTCCCAAAAGTCAGGGCTAAGCCTCCCTTGAAACAGTGACAGGCCCTTTAGCTTTTGTTACACCTTGGAATTCGTTTTCACATTGATGCTAAAAGGAAAAAACATGGCTCATTATTCAAATGCCTACGAATTTGGTCACACCTCAGATGGTTTAGCCATCCCTGCTTACAAGTTTGGAGATAAAGGCCCCAAGGTTTTAGTGATGGGTGGAGTCCACGGAGATGAGACCGAAGGAATCATTGCTGCCAATGGACTCTTGCAAAAATTCTCACGGTCTTTTCCCTATAAGCTCAATCTCACGTTGATTCCAATTTTTAACTTGGACGGGGCCATTCGTTGTCAGCGTAAAAATGGCAGAGAGGTGGACCTCAACCGAAACCTCCCCACCCAGGATTGGTCAGCAGAAGTGGCCAAAGAAAAATACCACCCTGGCCCCAATGCCAACAGCGAGCCTGAGAATCAGGCCTTAGTGGATTTTATCTCTGAGGAAAAACCCACATTTATTATTTCGCTTCACTCCTGGAAGCCGATGCTCAATGTGAACGGTGATTGTGGAGCAGTCGCTGAGACTATTTCAAAACACACAGGTTATGTGATCACTCCGGACATCGGCTACCCCACACCCGGTTCTCTTGGAACTTATTGTGGGCTAGAAAGACAGATTCCTACGATCACCTACGAATTTGAAAGAGAAATAAAAGCTAAAAATATTTTAGACATCCATGTTCCCGCCATTATCGAGGGACTTAAAAAGTTAGAGGTTTAATATGAAAGAAAAAATCGAAGAAATCTTTGAACTTCCCAGTGACCAACTCGAACAACACTCAGCCCTTATCGATGAGGCCATTGGCTTACTTGATTCCGGAAAACTTCGCGTGGTCGAGAATACAGGTGATGATTGGCAAGTGAACCAATGGGCCAAAAAAGCCATCCTTCTTTATTTTCGAAGCCGCAAAATGGCTAAAATCGACTGCCCTCCTTTCAGCTACTACGACAAAATTCCTCTTAAGCAGTGGAGCGGTGACGAGAAAGTTCGTGTGGTTCCGCAAGCCTTGGCTAGACGCGGATCCTTCATTGATGAGGGGGCAGTGTTAATGCCCAGTTACGTTAATATTGGAGCCTACGTTGGGAAAGGCAGCATGGTCGACACCTGGGCCACAGTGGGATCTTGTGCTTACATTGGTTCTGGAGTGCACCTTTCAGGGGGTGTTGGTATTGGTGGCGTTTTGGAGCCTCTTCAAGCCAACCCGGTGATTGTGGAAGATAGCTGTTTTATTGGAAGCCGAAGTATTCTTGTTGAAGGTGTTCACATTAAAAAAGGTGCTGTGATCGGGGCTGGTGTAACCATTACCGGATCCACCAAAATTTATGATGTCTCAGGCTCTGAGAAAAAAGAGTACAAGGGTTATGTGCCAGAAAACTCAGTCGTCATTCCAGGGACTCAGGAAAAAGAGTTTCCCGCCGGAAAATTTAATGTGCCTTGTGCTTTGATTATTGGAAAACGCAAAGCTTCCACCGATGAGAAAACCTCTCTTAACGATGCTCTTCGTGAGTACAACGTTTCTGTGTAAGCCGATGCCCTTTCAAGTTAACCTCAGTAAAGAGCGCTTTAAGTTTTCATCCACTCACTTTACCATCTTCAAAGACCACCAGGGCGAGTGCCTGCACGGACACAATTACCAAGTGTCCGTGGATCTCGATTTTCGCAATTTGGCTGAAGACACAGGCCTCAGTGCCGAGTTCTCGCAAGTGAAATATGAAGTGGATAATATTTGTAAACTTCTTGATGAAAAAGTTCTACTTCCCGCTGACTCCCCTTATCTCGATATTACCGATAACAGCAAAAACTACGATGTGCAGTTTGGGGTGAAGTTTTACTCTTTTCCTAAAGTCGACTGTGTCCTCCTTGATATAGTCAACGTATCTTCAGAGTGTTTGGCTAAGTGGGTTCACCAAAAACTTTCTAAAGCCTATGTGAGTATCGGACTGGAATCTCTGTCGGTGACTGTTGAAGAATCCAGTGGTCAGGCCGTGACTTATTTTCTGGCTGAAGACGCTTAAAATCTTATGATACACAAGCAATTATAAGCTTATTCTCTCAAATTAAAACTAATAGGGCTTCAATCCTTATTTCAGAGCAATTGTGTGGAAATCGACACGAACATTTTAAAAAAACCGGAATAAAAAAATATAGCCCTCCATTAATCTGAAGCTGTAAAACTTTAGGAGGTTTTCAATGTTAACAATTCGCACAATGATAATCACTGCAAGCCTAATGATCCCTGCCACTGTGATGGCTGGTAATCAGGACTCAAGCATGCACAACCAGAATAAACTGGAAAAACAACGTACGAGCGATAGTATGCAATCCAAGTACGGTACTACGGCCAGTAAAAAAATGAACCGGTCCACAACGAGTTTCAACCAGTCCACTATTCGAACAGTACAACAAAAACTGAACGATAATGGCCATGAGATTGCTGTTGATGGAATTATGGGGAATGAAACAAAACAAGCCCTCAGAGACTATCAAGGTAACAATGCGCTGGACTCAACCGGCAGTCTTAACTCGGATACGCTTGCGTCTCTAGGAGTGCAAACACCAGCCAACAACACGAAAAACTCAAATGCAACTCGAACCAATCGTAGTCAAACTCGCCAACCAGCCAGTATTGACTCTTCGATGAACTCTGAAACTCAAGATGAGTTTGATCGTCCAATGAAACAAGACGAAGACATGACTGACCCAATGGAAGATGACTTTACAGAGCCAATGGACACTGAGATTGATGACACCTATTAATCACACAGTTCATTAGTGTTTCTGTTAAAAGGGAGTGCAACCACACTCCCTTTTTTATTTCATCCTCGAAGAATTTCGCTAGGCCTAAAAGAAGAAAGTTTTCTCATGGTAATACTGAGAGCAAAGTAGCTAAATAACACCCCAAAAAAGAGAATGCTTGCCACCTGCAAAAATTGAATTTCGGTGGGAATATTGGTTTCCTCGTAAAATGCGGGCAGAACGTCATCAGAGAAAGTGTCGATACAAAGACTTAATATGATTCCCGTGATCACCCCGCCTAAGACCCCTGTTAAGGTTAAAAACAAACCAATTTTCACAAAAGTGTTGCGAGTCTCTGAGCGAGTCATTCCCATGGCTAGAAGGTTGCCAACATCTTTTTTCTTTTGAGTCAGCAAAAGAACCATGACCGAGATTATAGAAAGACCAGCGATCAGAGTGCTTAGACCCACCAAAAAACTCACTACGAACTTTTCAATCTTAAGAGCAAAGAAAAGGGAGGCATTGCGCTCCTTCCAAGTTTCAACCTGCACACCTTCACCCTTGATTTTTTCTTTGATGGAATCGGCTTGCTCAGGATCTTTGAGCCAGACCTCCAAAGCCAGGCGCCGTCCTAAAGTTTTTTGCAGCCTCGGGAAAGACTCTTCGAGGATATAATAAAAGGACTGACCATCGATTCGATCCACATCGGTGAGCAGGAAGCCTTGAACATTTCCCTGCGAGAGGATGGGTATTTCACTGGCTGGCATAAACATGGTTTCTGGGGGAACGATCACCACATTGTCATCTCGAAAAAGACCGGTTTTATCAGCCAGTCCCACGCCCAGTATAATTTGACCGGGCTTTAAATTTTCAATTTTGTTTTTAAGGTCAGGATCTTTTTTACCGGCTTTTTTCTCTGCAAACTCTAAGAGTTGCAAAAGACGTTTTCTGGTCACACCATTGGCTGTGGCTCCTTGGACAAATCCGTCCGCCGTTCTGAGGATGACGTCCTGATGACTCATGGGAGCTTTCAGCTCCACATCCTCTTGTTCTAATTTTTTATAAACAGGATGAGAGGTGATTTCTTTGGCCTTTTTAACATCATCAAAATCCACCACCACATGGGGTTCAACCTCAAGAAGGCGATCTCGAATTGAGCGGTTAAATCCGTTCATAACACTGACGACGACAACCAGGGCCGCGACACCGAGCCAAATTCCAAGAATACTAATTCTGGAAATGGTTTTCACGAGGGACCCGGCTCGTTTTGACAGAATAAAGCGATGAAAAAACTCGAAGCTTAGCACGCCCTATTTTAGATTTGAGAGCTAAAAATAAGCAAGTCTTGGCTGACCAGAGCGTGGTGTCATACCGCTGAGCAGATGAATGTCCAAGGACACGAGAATCAATTTTTTCAATAAAAGGCTCTTCATAGAGTGATCCTATTTTTCAGGAGGGTTTTCTCAGACTTATCAACACTCGCACTCCTAGATTATCTAGCAAACATCAAGTAAGCTTTTCCTTTAAAGGAGTACCTGATGAAAACTCTAATCCTTCTGTCTTTTTCTTTATGTCTGACAACGGCCTGTAGCCTTAATACCAAGAAACAGGACTATTCTTTTGATAGTGAACTCAGTCAATTTGAGTATCCATTTAAGATACAGAGATTTCATTTCTCCTCACAACGAAAAAAGCTACAAATGAGTTATGGCGACTTGGCACCTCAAAAGACCGAGAAGGTGGTTCTTCTACTCCATGGGAAAAACTTTGCAGGTTATTATTGGAATAAGATAGCAAAAGAGCTTATCGAAAAAGGCTACCGAGTTATTATCCCCGACCAGATCGGCTTTGGAAAAAGCAGCAAGCCCGCTTATTATCAATACAGCTTCTCTCAACTGGTACTCAACACCATGAAGCTTATGGATCATCTAGAAATAAAAAACTACCAAGTGGTCGGCCATTCTATGGGAGGCATGTTAGCCACCCACCTCACCCAGCAAGATTCAAGAGTTGAGAAACTCGTTCTTATCAATCCCATTGGTCTTGAAGACTACCTAAAGTACGTAGAAATTAAAGACCCAGAGTTTTTCTTTTCGATTGAGAAAAACAAAAGTGTCGAGCAGTTTCGAAACTATCAAAAGAAAAACTATTACGACGGAAAATGGAGTCCGCGCTACGAGGCGCTTCTGACACCCTTTAAAGGCTGGAAAAATGGTCCCGATTGGGAGATAGTGGCCTGGAACAACGCATTGACCTATGGGCCCATATTCGCTGAGGAGATCGTCTCAAGCTTCAAAGATCTGGAAGTTCCTGTGGTGCTCGTACTAGGGACTAGAGATCGAACGGGACCTGGAAGGAACTGGAAGAAAAAGGGTGTGGATAGAAAACTGGGACAATATCAGAATTTAGGCAGTGAGATCAAAGCGCTGAACCCCAAAAGAATAACACTCCTTGAACTCAAGGGTCTTGGCCATATGCCACAGTTTGAGGATTATAAAAAATTCTCCAAGGTGTTCTACCCGCTTTTTTAGATCACTTGAAAGAAAAGATCTTTTTGAAAAAACGAAAAATCGGGTTTTTGGCAAACTTAAAATGCCAGCGGTTGTAAAATTGGTAATTGGCAATAAGTTGAAGAGTCACTTTCTCGTCCACCTGCCTCACATCCTTTAAAAAAGTGATGGCTTGCCTGACCACTGTTTCATTGACCTTCTGATCAAAGCAAATCACCTCAGCCTTGCCTCCATCAATATCGTCATTGACGTAACCCGTTTTAACGCCATCGTATTCATTCCACTCAACCACTTGGTTAAAAATGGAAATTTGATGTTTCACAATTCTATCTTTGGCTTTCCAGAAATAAAGATCCGCAGGACCGGAGGAGCGAAACCAGTGACTTTCAATATCCATATTGCGGGTTTTGATCACATCAATAGAAGCAAGCTTTAGGCTTTTGGCTAAAGATGGCAAATCATAATGTGTCAGCTTATGGGCTTGCATATTCACTCGCTCTTACTTGCAGGTTGTCTTAGTTCAATTTTTTTCCGTTTCTTTTCTTCTTTTTGCACTTCTTCCACATTACTTTGTAAAAACCATGTTTTCTGCATCGCTTTTAAGGTAATGACCGCCTCATCAAGGGCTCGCACAGCTTTTTTGGTGGCCGAGGGCATCTCTGGCCCAATGGTTTTAACCACCGGCATGATTTCTTTCATGTCTTGGGAGAGTTGATTCAGATTGGTTGTCAGCTTTAAAAGGTTTCCTGATAACTCCGGCATATCTTTTGACACCGAAGGCAGAGCCCTATTCATATGTTTTGAGATCACCTGGACTTCATCTATGACTTTTTCAAGACGCTTTTTTTCGTTAAGGCTTGCTGAAAGAATGGAGACCTCTGAGGCCATCGAATTCATTTTCTCCATAAGTGGAAAGAGCTCATCAAAAAGCACAATTATTTGATCTGTTCTCTCATTGGATAAGAAAGCCTCAGCCAACTTTTGCAAGTTCTGCATGGTTGAGTCCAGTGACTCCATATAAGCACCCAGCTTATTACCCCCAAGGATTTCAAGAAAGTCAGGAGACTGTTGGCTTGAAAGAATTTGTCCATCTTTCACAGGGTCCCCTTCAATTTCTCCATCAGCGATTTCAAGCGCTTTTTCTCCGATGACAAAAGGTCTTGCTAGAAACACAATACTATTGGTGTTAATTCTCTTAGCAAATCTTTTTAATACCTTGAATTTAATAACTACTTCATTCGAAGATCGTAAATCCACACTATCGACCGATCCAATCCTTAACCCTGAGAAACGCACGGGAGTTCCTGGATGAATGCCTTCAGCAGTCTGAACATAAGTCACAAGATGAACCTTAGGATCAAACCATCCCTTTTTTATTCCCATTCCAATGGTGGCAATAACCGATAGAAAAACGGCCCCCAGCACAAATAATCCAGCCACCCTTTCAAATAAGTTAAACTTTACTTTCACAATGCTACCCTCAGGTTCTTATTAACTTCCACTTTATTGAGTCTCTTGCGCGATAAGATTATGTTCTGATCCGCTAGGCAATCGGAAAACTCTTCATCAAATGTCGAGAAAAAAACATGCTTTAAATTATAGATCTTGCGGTGATCATCAATGAGCTGCAAGAGATTGGCCTGAAGCTTTGTTGATAACAACAACTCAGGTGTATCTAAAAAAATCAGCTCAGGCTGTGTGACAAAGGCTCTCAAAATGAGTGTGCACTTTTGAGCGTTCGTTGAAACCTCTGCCGGTCTTTTATCGAGTTCATCGAAAATATCAAAATACTCCACACAGGTATTCATCCAGTCGGTCAACTCTTTACCAAAAAAGAGTTTATGAAACTTCAAAGGCAGCTCTAGGTTTTGTCTAAGAGTCTGGTTATGAATGAGTCCCCTTGTCGAGAAGCCAAAACCAATTTTCAGGCGATACTTTAAGAACTCCTCAAAACTAAATTTTGAAACATCGTCGTCGTTAAGCAAAAACTCACCTTTATTAAAACCCTCTACTTGACTCACACAATGAAAAAAGAAAAACTTTTCTCGATCATTGTTAAAAACAATTCGGCAATTTTGATTCATTGGAAAGACGAAATCACAATTCTGTAAGACTTCACTGTCGTGATAGGCCATAGTGACTTTCTTAAACTGCATACTCTGGATTAGTGCTTCACTCATAGCGGAATCCCAAGGTGAGTGAAGTACTCTAGATAAAAGTAAAGAGTTAAGAACATATAAAATCCAAGGATATAGACCGTACTGTTAACAACGGCTTTTGTGGTTACTTGCGGGATCTCATGGGGACTGCGTTCAACCTGCAGCCCTTGGTAACAACAGACCGCAAAGATTATAAGTCCACCCACGAGATTCTTTAAGAAAAACACAAAGATATCACTAAAATCGGCGGCTTGAGATAAAGAGGTAAAAAAGACGTCAAAGGGCATACCTTTAATCACGCGACAAACCATAGCACCCGAAAGAGCGGAAAAACTAACGAAGTAAAAGGCAAGGCAAAGCACACTTATAACCCCACCAATGAGACGGGGAAAAATAACAAAGCTCATGGGATTAATGCCCATCGCTCTTAAAGCATCCATTTCTTTATTGACCTGCATCGAACCCAGTTCAGAAGCTACCGCTGTTCCCGATCTTGCAATCACTATCAATGCTGTCAGGAGCGGTCCAATTTCGCGCACAACAATCATCACCATAAATTTACCAACGGCATCCACTCCACCGATAAAAGTCATTTGCATAATGGCCTGAAGCGCGATCAAAGCCCCCGAGCCAATGGCTAAAAAACCAATTAAGGGCATGGCTTGCCAGCCGGTGAAATAAATTTGGGCCGAGATCACTCCATAAAGAGTTCGCCAACCTTGATTTCGCCCCACCAACGTGGACCGAAAGCTCAGGTAGGTCATTAAAAACAATCTCCAGATGTAGTGGAGATTTTGAAAGACTTTCTGACCCATGCGATCAACAGTAGCGATCATCAATTAACCTTTGTTAAACAATTCATAAACACTTGTTCCTTATCGGTGGAATCTAATTTTTTTATTAAGATTTTAAGGGGTTAGGAAAGATTCTAGACTCTCAATTGGTCCTGATTTTTTAATTGATTTGTCTCAGTGAGAGTCATTGTATGGCATGAGAACTGAGAGCAAGACCAACGACCCAAATTCTGATAGAGTGATTACTATGAAGGTAGGTCTCATTTTATTTTTCTTGGTATTTTTGTCTGGACTCACCCTCGCTCAAGCCAACTGTGAACCTAAAAAAAAGTGGCAGAGTTGTAAGAAGACTTCCGATTGCCAATTGATCCCTCCCCATCCTTGCCATGAATCTCATGGAATCAATAAAGACTTTTTGAAAGAATTTAAAAAATGGCACAAAAATCGTCATGCTGATGAGTTATGTATGAGAAGACCCGACGCTCCGGCGGATGCTAATAAAGTTAAATGTCTAAAAAATCGATGCGCTTCTTTTCATTCAAAAGAACCATAGATCATAAAAAACAGTTTTAAATGTTTCTAAAACCACCCGTGTCCAGTGCACTTTGAACTTCCTCCCTACCGTTGAACGACGATAAATAGGGATTTCCTTGGGAAAATGGGAACGGAAAGTTTGATAAGCCCGGTGCATATGAATGCGAGAGGTAATTAAGACTACATCTTTACAGTTAAGGGCTTCGACCAAAGGCAATGCCTGTTGAGCGTTACCGTAGGTCGTTAAAGAGCGCTTTTCAAGGATGATGTCATCACTATCAATATCGCCATAAAATGGTTTTTGTGGGAATAGATCACGAAGTTCCGCCGAAGGGTTTACTCCTGAGATAATGATTTTTTTTATTTGTTTAAGATAAAGCAATTCAAAGGCATCCCCTATTCGGTTGGGACCGCCTGTTAAAACGACCCCACAGTCGGCCTGATGATCCTCAAGCCAGGCTGTGATCGGATAGCTGCTAATGGTTTTTAGGTGACTCACAGAAAAAAGAGAAAGAAGGGCCGCAAGCACGAAAACATTAAAAAATATTACAATTGCGAGTATCTTTCTCTTTTTCATCAATTACTTACGAGCCAAAAGCTCCACTTCCACATTCACCCCTTTAGGAAGGGCTGCCACTTGAATACAGGAGCGTGCCGGAAAAGGCTCTTCAAAGTAGGTGGCGTAGATTTCATTTACTTTTTGAAAATCATTAAGATCGGTTAGAAAAATGGTCGACTTGATCACATCTTTCCAAGAGTAGTCGGCCGCCTTTAGGACTTCCTCTGCATTTTGCATCACCTGCTTGGTTTGCTCTTGAATGTCTCCTGTTAAAATATCCCCTGTTTCAGGAACAATGGGAATTTGCCCCGAACAGAACAATGTTCCATCCACTTCAAGAGCTTGTGAGTAAGGACCGACGGGAGCCGGAGCGGACTTGGTTTCAATAACTTTTTTCATGAAAGATCTCCTTTACTATTAGAAATAAAATATAATTCCACCGCGGAGAGGATGATCCCCAATGGTACGAAAAAGAGTTCCATTGGAATCGCTACGAATTCCTACCCCCGCTTCGAAGGTAAAGCCTAAGCTCTCAAGGCCTGTGAAAAAGAACTCTCCTCCGAGAAAGCCCATGAGCTCGAAGCCAGAGTTGTTCTCTCCTGCGATCTCAGTACTCAAAAGGCCCGCTCCTCCACCAATATAAAAATTCATATTACTTTCGGTAAAAATAATGCGGTAAAGCTTGGCCAGAAGACCGAAGCGAGAGTTATCTTGCTGGGTGTTCACCCCAACGGCTAGCGACATTCCGGTGCGAGAGTTAGGATAGTACTGCGCCGTGAGTGCTGGAAGGTCAGTGGAGAGTTGATTGGAATACCCCACACCCAAGCGGTTGGCGAGATCGACCCCAAAGGCTGTTGATGAAAAACATAATGTTGCTGAAAACACTAGCAGAATGCGTTTAAAGAGCACGTTCTCCCCTTTCTAATTGGAACTGAGAGTCTATTAAAGACCAATCTCAAAAAAATTCAACGAATAACTCTTGATTTCCTGAATTTCTAAGGCTACTTGTACCCCCTACCCAAAAAAATGGGGCGTTAGCTCAGCTGGGAGAGCGCGACGCTGGCAGCGTCGAGGTCGCAGGTTCGATCCCTGTACGCTCCACCAATCTTTTCAAAGACGACCATGGGTCGCCTAAAAAAATCCCAGATAAAAAGAAATTCCATCAAAAATTAAAATATAAAGTGAAAGCAAAGCCCAAGCCAGGGCGACCCATGGTCGTCTTTGAAAACCTTGGAGAAGCGAACAGTGCTCGCCCCAGCTCCCGAGGGTGTCGATAGCCCTGGCAGCGGAGAGCCGTGCCCGCACTAAAATTGCCCCCAAGGGCAAATTTAGTGCGGAGCATGTTCGAGGCTCAGCCCGCGCAGGCGGGCTATGTCGAGAACCGGCGGCAAGGCCGCCTGCCCGAACCAAGGCTTAAAGCTTTGCCGGATACCGTATACCGAAGCCGGTATTCTGGATACCGTCCATTACCCTGTTTAGCTTTTGTGAATACTGAGAGCCACCCTATCCCCAAGAAGAATACCACTATGCCTATTAAAAATTATCGGCCCCAAAAGGAGCATGCTATCTAAATCCTTAAGCAAAACGACATCTCGGAGGAGGAGATATGAAAGCATTTATTTCGATTTTTATAACAATGGTGTTAAGTCACATGGCCCAAGCTGATTCCATCATCGGACAACCCGCACCGGGGCAGTGTAGTGACCTTCATAGGCTTGAGTGTCGACTAGGAAACAATGAATTATCCTTAACCCTGACTCTCAATGGCCCTGGAGCTGATGGCAAAAATGATGGCTGCGCTATTGCAAAAAAATATGTAGGACTGGTTGATATTATCGCTTCTGAAGGTGATCCACTGACAGACCACAGAATTGATTTTTTCCCAAAACTTAGCGGAGGAAACTATATTCAAATAATCAACCCTGTTGGCAAAGACATCTCTGAGTATCACGTTGAATTTTTTGATGAGATGGCTAAAGCCCTCTACAAAGACTTGATGGTGAACAATTTGAATCTCAGCATCACATACGATCGCAACTTTCAAGTTCTCGACATTCAAGGGGTTGTGGCTGGGGCTAAAGATAACGGCCAGAAATTTGCCTTCAGTGGCTCTCAAATGAGCTGCCAGTAAATATCAAGACCCCCAATGTAGAGACTTCGGGGGTTTTCAACTCAACTTTTTTCTATCACAAACAACTTGAAGAATCCTCCTGATCAGATTCACTGCTGCAGCCAAAAAACAATAAGAGCAAATAATTTCATAATTCCCTTCTTTACTAACTTAGTGCATTTAATGGGTTTATGATGGGAAAATTACAATCTATTTCCCGAAAATCGCATCTTAAAGAGACAGTGAAGTCACTAGCATGTCATCCACTGCCGGTTCGCTGCATCTTTGCCAGAAGTCGGTTTGGTAAAATAGCTTCGATAGGAGAGTTTTTAAAAAAATCTACTTTTTTGCGAAACGAAAGAATCGTTCAGGTACAAAATCAAGATCGAATTTTTTTCGACACTGTGGAAAGTTTCCACAATTTGATTCTGTGACTTTATCAGCCAGTCGATCAATATCCTCATCGATTTTTTCCACTCTTTGTAAAACCTCGAACTCACTCTCACACTCTTCGCAGTAAAGAGGAACAAAGACACTTTCGACTTTAGAATTTTGCGGGAGAAATCCCTCGATCAAATTAATCTGGTCCACTAAAATTCGATGACAATTGTGAAAAGAAATTTCACTCTTCACTCGATCATCAATTTCATCGACAAACCGCACCCATTTTTTAATTCCAGAGGAATTTATTAAATCAACACCACCAAAATCAAAAATGATTTTATCTCCACTCGGAAATTCTGAGATCTCCGGCAAATCGGCCGATTCATCTAAAAAACCTTGGAGTTTTAGTACACCTGTACCATCTTTTGTTGTAGAAAATTCGTAGGAAAAACTCATACTTAATTCTAAGCACAATAGTTATTGAAAACAACTTAAAATCATTTTAAGCCGCCTGATCGTCTGTAATGTCCGCAAATGACAGCACGATTTGAAGCTCGGCTCCCGGATAATCCTCATTGTTGAAGATATTTATTTCTCCACTGTACTTGGCAACGATGGCTGCGATGGCAGCCATTCCGACACCTCGACCACTAGTTTCGGACACATTTTGTGCGGTCGATACCTGATCAAGAAAAACGACATTTTCAATTCGACCGACAACTTTTTGAGTGGCTTGATCGAGTTGATCGAATTTTTGTTTTAATTTCTTTGTATCCAGACCGGCGCCAAAATCCTTCACTCGTAAATACAGTCTTGATTCCGATATGAAAGCACAAATTTCGATTTCAATATTGCGATTCAATTTTGGTAAGACGTAGCCATGATCCACGGTATTTTGAACCGCATGATGCAACAAGGTGGTAAGATCATTTTTTAAGTGAACCGGCCATTCTTTAACCTGATCGTCGATTAAAAAGCGATCCCACTGTATACCTTGATTGCGCGTGATACTTTTCTTAATCATAGATAGAGGCTCAGAGAGAACCCACTCCCCAGAACTCTCTCTATTCTCAAAGATGCTTCTTTTTGCCTCCAAAAACTCTTCGCAAAGAAGATTGAAGGACTGAAAAACCTCAGACTGCGCAAAGTTTAAGTTTTTGTCTGCGATAATTTCACTCTCTAGCTCATGAACTCGCGCTGAAAGCTTTGAAAAGCCCAAACTGCGGGCTTCACCTTTAATGCCATGAAGATCACTGAGTAGAGAAGCTTTGTCAGGTTCCTGCTGGGAGGCCATCACAAAAAGCTCAAGCTTAGTCAAAAAACCTAGTGTGGAATTGAGTCCTACCTCTCTCACCGCAGATATGATTTCCCGCAAGTGAGCCTCGATTTTCCTGTGCCGCTCGAGGTCTTTTTGGGTTTTCTTTTCTTCGGTCACATCATCAACTGTGACAATAACCTTTTCAACGACATCATCGTTTAATACCGCTGTCCAGGAAAGACGCAGCTCCCTCTTGTCACCATAAACAGAGGTCGAATAGTCCTGAGTGAGGTTATTACGATTTAATTCCCAATTGATTTCATCTTCACCTAAAATATTTAGAAGCGTCGTCTTATTGATGTCTCTTTCTTCTTGCGTGAGACTAGAGTTTTTAAATAAAAAATCAAGGATCGACTCTCCTGTGGGTTCCATGGCTGTGAAGATCTTTTTCACTTGCCCAGAGTACTGACTGTCGACCTTCAAATCCCGGTCAAACATCAAAATCCCGATATTGACATTTTCAAAAATACTATCAATCTGTGATTTCTGATTTTTGATTGTGTGAAAGGCTTTTTCTAGAAGCTTTTCGTGTTTATCCGCCAAGGACTTTTCAATCCACAGGACTACGATGATAAGTCCTGTGATCATCAGCGTATCATTGATAATAAGAGAAAAATGAAAATCAGAGGAGTGAAGCCCTGTCACTGGAAGGACTTGTTTGTGGGACAAATAGTCTAAGATGGGTAACACCAAAAAAGTGAAAAAGGCCACCGGAATTCGAACTTTCAGAGAATATTTCGAAAAGGCTATAACGGAATAAATTAAACCGAGGTAAATAAAATGGTAACCGTTAAAACTTTTGCCGAAAACAACGACTGCTTGCGCCGCATAGCCGACAATCATACACAATCCAAAAATGTGAGCCACTAAGATCTTACGGAGATAATGAAAAAGAGGGACGCCAAAACTAATCGACATCAACCCCCAATACCAATAGCGGTAAAATGGATCTAAACCGAGTTTTACCAGCTGGTTGGATAGGGCAAAGCCAAGGACAAGCCCTAAATAGACCATGACGTTACTATAAATAATAACGCGCTTAACTGAAGTGTCATGATGGGGCTCTACCCCTAGCCACACCGCCTTCTGTATACAAGCCTTGAAAAGAGATAATGCCTTTTTAATTTTTCCATCCATAGGGTAAACTATCCTCACTAGTAGAGTTATCGGAATTCTTCTCTCGATATATGAGAACTAGTTGGAAATGAATGTGAATGGAGAATCAACATATGACCAAAGGCCAGTTCGAAGAAAGCCTGGAGAGCGCACTCATGAAATCTTCTCTGTCGAGAATCAAAACTTTCTGTCGGCAGGAGGATTTTCACCTCAACAAAAGTCCTGATGTTAGCAAAGATCACGCTCAAAAACCAAACCTCGTTCTTATTCTCATTTCCGGCCAAGATGTGCATATTACTCTTAAGGTATTTTTTGACGCAAAAAAATGCCCCTCTCTCACTGAGCAAACCCATGGACAATCCGATCAAGAGGATGAACAATCCCATCGCTCCGTTGACGTGGTAAAAGAACTTTCTAATTTGATCGCAGGCCACATCAAAATGCTTCTTGATCAAGCTGGCATTAATTGCGAGATCAGTTTGCCTATCTCCATGCGAGGTTATGATGAGATTTTCTTTAAAGATGATATCAATTTAGGTTTAAAAAAGAACCAATGGGAAATTTATCGCGAGTCAGAGAAATTGACATTCGTCTCTGTGGTGAGAAACTCCCTGGATAACGACATTGAACTTGAGTACGTAGAAGAATCAAGCACTATTGAACTGTTTTAAAAAAGGATCCAATCAATGGCAAAAATTTTAATTGCTGACGATTCAGAAACACTAAGAGTACAACTCCGCAATGATCTGGAGAACGCCAAACACGAGGTCTTAGCGGCCGAAGACGGACTTGTCGCTATTAAAAAACTTCAGGAAAATTCAGACATTCAACTTTGTATATTGGATGTTAATATGCCCGAAGCCAGCGGACTTGAGGTTTTAGAAAAAATGCGTGAAGAAAACTTGTGTCCGAAGGCATTGGTGTTCATGCTCACCACTGATTCAAGCCCGACCCTCAAAGAAAAAGGCAAGAGCTTAGGGGTAAAAGCCTGGATCACGAAACCTTATCAGAAAGAGTCTCTTTTAAACGTTATTGAAAAGTTGGTGGTATGAGATCGGATTTCTTAAGCAATGGATTCAAGGCCAGTGAGGAGCTTCTTTTATTATTAGAAGACGCTAAGAAAAAACTGGATTATTCAATCGATAAACTTCCCGGTATCTATTTTGTCTTCGATGAAGAGGGTGTGATTTACCGCAACAACTGGGAATTTTTAAAGTGTTTTGAAAAGTCTGAAGCTTTGAGTGATAAAACCAAGCTCTTTGACCTTCTTGCTAAGGATGAAAAAGCAAGAATGCAAGAGTTAATGATGCTTAACCAAGAGCAATTTGAAAAGGTCATTGATCGTGAGTTTAGTTTTATCAATGGAAAAACCTATGCCCTTTCCACTTACGCCTGGAAAGTCTCCAAGTCCTCTAAAAAAGTTTTCTACACAGCTCACGGCCGAGATGTTTCTGAGTTAAAAAATCTCTTACTTGAAAAAAATTATCTCATGAGAGAGGTGCAAGGAGCCGAACAAATCCAAAAGCTTATGCTTCCCGAACAAGAAGCCCAAATCGGAAAATCAGAAATTTCTTGTTTTTACCGCCCTGCTGCCGAGTGCAGTGGTGATTTTCTCCACTATAACGTTCATGACAATGGCCTTATCCTGTGGGCCGGCGACGTGACCGGGCATGGAGTGGGTGCAGCCATGATTTCAGGTTGTGTGCGCTCAGCCATTGCTTTGATGGAAGAGGATCCCGCCCAATTGGATGTCTCTAAAGCCATGGAAAAAATCAACCGATCCCTTTTGAAAGTGGCCAATAACGAATATTGGATGTCTTTTCAAATTGTGGTTTTTGATTTTAAAAATAAAAAATTTCGATCCTGCCAAGCCGGACATACAGAAATCTACTGCTTGGATTTAGATCAAGTCCCCTTGGCAAAATGGCGAGATCTCAAAATTATTAACGCCGAACAATCTCACGTATTAGGAATGACCGAGGAGCCTAAGTTTATAGATTCCGAGCACGATCTCGACGCCAGCCGGATTTATCTTAGTTTCAGTGATGGTCTTTACGAAACAACCAACAAAAAGGACGTTGTTTACGGAAAAAGAAGACTTCTTAAAGGCTTTCTCGAAGAGTATCGCAACAAACAAAACCTTAAGGCTTCAAAAGAAAAAGTGCTGGATAATATTTTAAATTTCTCTAATCACGCCCCACTGGCTGATGATCTCTCCTTTTGGGCTTTCTCCTATAAAGGCTAGAGAGAAAACAAACCGCGCTTTTTTTGTGCGGCTTGCAGACTCACTTCTTATCTTGAAAGATTTACCTCTCCCCTCATAAATCTTTCACTTCTCTTGCTAGGTCAGTGATTTTTCTAATGAACAGAGATAAGGATGGCTTATGAATAGATATCTTATTAGCCTTACAATCGTTTACCTCACTGTTTCCGCATTCGGTGCATCAGCCTCCACGGACTTCGCTTTTACCGAAGAGAATTGCCAAAAGCCCGACCTGATGCAACCAAGCTTCCACAAAGGACTCTTTTTTCCAAATGGTGAGTTAAGAGGTGAACGATCTCTGGCTTTACTCATGCCCGCTGAAGACATCGTAAGTTCCGCCCTCAGGGTTTATCAAAGAGACGAGAGGATGGCGCAAAGGATTTTTCTCGACTCTCAAAGTGGACAGTTTATTGGTGATCAAAAGTACTTGTTTGACCCCAAAACTCACAGCGAAGAGTTGTTTGGTCTTCCAAGAATTAATATAGCCAGCGTCCTTGATCACTTACAAGAGATGTTAGCTAAAGGTTTTGCCCGAGTGATCTCCTACACCGATGCGGGACATTTGCATTTAAAAATACCCATTGGGGTGAAAGAAGAAATTCTCGCCACGACCGACGATGAAAATGAACAGCTTTTAGCGATGCTGAAACATCCTGAAACTCTTTACCTCTACCATACTGCCGAAAAAGTAAAACTTCTCGATCACAATGACGAACCCTTAAGCCCTGAGCTTGGTTGGTGGTATCTTAATCGCAACGTTATTGGGTCACAGCTGGGTAATGAATCTATCTATACTGTGGTAAAGCAAGGAGATGGCTACAACACCTATAAGAACCCCGAGGGCTACACCGAATTTGGCCCAAGCATTTATATTCAAAGTAATAAAAAAGGCTGCTTTCAAATCACTCATAAGGGGGAGCCTATTAATCTCGACCTTAGCTTTATGATGCCAGCCTCGGATCCTGAAGTTCTTGCTGCCTCTCCAGAGAGATAGCACGGTGGCACACTGCCTTCTTGTCGTCCTAAGGCACACTCCCTTTTTGTCGTCCTGAGGCACACTCCCTTTTTGTCGTCCTGAGGCACACTCCCTTTTTGTCGTCCTGAGGCACACTCCCTTTTTGTCGTCCTGAGGCGAAGCCGAAGGACCTTAGAGCGATCGAGACTCCCAAGATCCTTCGGCTTCGCCTCAGGATGACATTGGAAATTAAGCCTCAGGATGACAGTGGGTTTTCCATAGTCTGGCACCTAGAAAAAGAAAGAAAACAAAGAGTGTCTAAAGTTTTGTCAGTCCTGAATTTATTATCTGATCTTACAATTTTTACCCCATTTAGACTCTGTCCTGATATATTGAGGCCAATCGAGCTTTGTCACAAATATTGTGAAAGGGACCCTCATGTTAAAGACCCTCGGGTTAATGCTTTTTTTTATTTTGTTAAGTGTGAATACACAGGCCAATACCCAGTCCCGACTACAAAGTACGGCTCACTTTTTTGAAGAGCTCGGAGGCACAGAGGCTGAAGTACAAGTTCTCTTTTGCGAACCACTCAACGAAAACTACTTTAGTTTTTTAGAAAAGATTCGTGAGGGCTATTCCATGACGGCCACTCTCTTTGAGAGAGAAATCATTAAAGCGGAAAATACAGGTAAGAGCTGGCTGCAAGAGCATTTGCGCCAAGGAAGCCTTGAACTTCACCAGGAGTTTGAACAAGCGCTTGCTCTTATCAGTGAGATCCTTGAGGAGCAACGAGGCGAACTCAACCACCAAGATCGACTGCAGTGGTGTCAACAAGTCCGTTAATCAGCACTCACCTCTTTATCGAAGCACCTAAAACCTGTGTGTAGGAAATCCTCTTTCCCAGTAAATAATAATTAAAAGAATTCTATCTCCTGGTCCACTGTCGGGTTTTACCCCTTCAGCCTAGAATTCTCGCCCCTCTCTCCCGATAAGAATCAATGACTCGCATTTATTGTAGCTTTTTTTTGTTCGCCTTTTTTTTGATTCTAACGGCCTGTTCTAAACAGGTTCATAACACCCAGGCTCAAGTGGCCTCGGAGGTGACTCAAACTCCTGAGGATTCAAATGAGGATCTTGACGAGCCTCTCCCCGAAGAGCCTGCGCCAAAGCTCTTAGGCACAAGCCTTTTTATAGGAGATTCCCTTTCGTCCAATACAGAATTTGCTCACAGTATAGTGGATTTCATAAATAGTCCTGAGGACCACTGTGAGGCTTTCCAAGGCAGTACTCTTAATCAAGCCCAGTCCTATGCTCGACCGAGCGCGGCTGTTCGCCATTATGCCGAGCTGGGTTCAAACAAAGACTGGCTTTGTGAGCAAAAAACGATTTATCGCAATGGAACCGGGGTGAACTTTACAGGAGGAGAGCTTTGTCAGGGCACCGAGGGTGAAACTATTTTTGATAATCTTTTAGATGGTCATAAACCCCAAACACTAATTATTGCCCTTGGCACAAACAGCTTGGGTTTTTCAGCCACCTACATAGAGTCTGAAACCTCAAAAATGCTTACATCCATTGATAGCTCTAAAGAATGTTACTGGATTCTTCCAACCTATGTTTCATCTAAATATCGAGATCGCATAGTAAAAACGAGAAATGCCATAAAAGCTGCCATTGAGAACACCAACAGTACCTGCATTCCTATTGATACCTTTGAAGCTATGAGAGTGCAGACTCAGTGCTCGTCTTTTTATGTGAGTGATGGAATTCACCATACAAATTGTGGCTCCGGTCTTTGGGCTGACGAGGCTATCAGTCAAATTTGTGCTTTAAACTCACCGACCCAATAGAGGCAATATAAATTCAGCGAGAGAATCCATAACCACTGCAAGGTTTTTCTTAAAGTCTTCAGCCACGTTTTCTCTGGCGTTGTCTGTAATGCCCCTAATTTCATAATAAGGGATATTATTGAACTGCGCGCAGCGCGCACCCCCAGCAGATTCCCACGCCACGGCTAGGGCTCCTGTTTTTTCAAACAATGACTCAGCTCTTTTGACCGAAACAATGTCCTCATCACCGGAGGCAAGCGCGCCACGGTGAATATCATAGGGAAACTTCTTCTCGTCCTTGATGACAATAGGCGAAGTTTTAAATCTCGGACTCTTTGACTCAGGTGTAAAAAAAGAATGGTAGTCATGTTCGATGATCTCTTCGACAATTAAAAGGTCTAAAGGTTTAAGCTCCTTGGACAAGGCTCCCGCAGCACCGATGGTAATAATTCTGTCCACCGTCTTCAAATTTTGTAGCCAAAATTGCGTCTGGATTCCAAATTGAGTCTTGCCATGTCCACCTTGGGCCAAAACCAAAGCGTGTTCCTTGTTTTGATGGGCACTTATTTTTTTATCCCCACAACTTACTTGAAAAGACTCGAAATTCACGCCTCTCTTTTCAAGCGCTGCCATCAAATATTTTCGTTCTAAGGATAGAGGGGTTAGTAATAAGGTCATAGTGCCTAGTAAAACATTTGGCTTAAAACCGCAATCGATACTATCCCCCTCTGACTCATTTCATCGATCAAAATTAGACATAAAAAAACCCTACTTATGGAAGTAGGGTTTTTTAATTTTTTTAAATTTAATTTTTAAATTACTGACAAGTTGCTTTTGTGAAAACGTTGTCTTTGTATGCAGCAGCTTGAGCGATCATTTCACCATCAGCAGAATACACAGTGTATACGAAAGCCGTCTTACCAGAAGAAGCTTTGGCTTTTGTTGTCACTCCGATATCAGAAGCAGCCACTTGCACTCCACAAGCTCTTTTTACTTTTCCTTTAGCCCACTCGCTTTTGTCTGGAAACTGCATATTAGGCATATCCATGTTTACGAAAGCAAAGGCACTTGTTGAAAAAAGGATGGCACAAATTGTTACTAGTGTTTTCATAATTTTCTCCCTCATTAGGTACGTTGTTGCATTCTTTTTTTAATCAGCGCAGCATGCTTTTGCAAACAAAAACCCGGCTGCGAAAAAAACCTATAAAAAAGTAAAAAGGTGGCTAATTTGGTAGCGAAACTTCTACAAAGCCTTTAGTTTTCACAACGATTTCAATGGCTTAAAACAGGCCTCCAGCAACACTCCCAGTACCCTGACGGTGAAAGTCTTCCTGTTTTTTGACAAGGAGCACCACTATCTGTCAAAGATAACCCCCTTTCAAAAATATCAAAACAGCCAACGCACACCTCCCACAAAGTTTCGGCCTGGTAGTAGCACTCTATCTTTCAAGAGGGAAACATGGTTTCGAGCTTTCACATCAGCAATGTTATTCACTTGAAAATACAGTTTTAGCAATGATTCTGAAGATAGTTTGAAAGTGTAGTTAAAATCAAAAT
Source organism: Bdellovibrionales bacterium (assembly GCA_964230645.1). Lineage (GTDB taxonomy): Bacteria > Bdellovibrionota > Bdellovibrionia > Bdellovibrionales > JAGQZY01 > JAGQZY01. The sequence continues at coordinate 557,260 of CAXRHT010000002.1, forward strand.
TCAAAAGATTGTAACTAGATGTCGGCGTCTCTTGGGGAGCGGTTCGAGTTTGCTCAAAAACATTTCTCCAACTTAGGGAACTGGAAATGGCTTTCCGATCAAACTGCGCACCTAACCCTAGACGAATGGGAGATATCTGCGGCAAGGGTTCGTCGGTGGCCAGATTTTGACCATAAAGGTAATCCGCTGTGAATCGCAAACTCCAATAGGCATGGAGACGCTGACGCACCTCTAATTCCGCTCCATTGATTCGCGCTCTTTGCGATTGATAGTTGTATATCTCAAAGTCCTCGGGCGAATCTCCCGCGGTTCCACTCTCATCAGTATCGGCAAAAGTTCCCGAGGGATTTAAACTCACAAAGTTTGAGAACTCCTGATCAAAAACAGTGAAGCCCACATAAAAGTTTCGGGTCTTTCTTTTTATTGACCATTCTAATGCAAAGTTTGTTTCTTTTTCTAAGTCACTCTCCCCTACTTCAAAAATACCCAGAGCCAAATGGGGACCGTTGGAGAAGAGCTCTTGATAAGTGGGTGCTCTTTCATTGTAAGAAAGATTAAAGCTAGTGGAGGTCTTTTGATTAAAACTATAAACGCCTCCAAGAGCAGCACTAGTAGTTAAAAAATCAGCGCTTTGATCCTGGGCTTGAGTGGGACCTTGATAGGCTTTTAGGTTAGTGCTCTCACCACGAAGGCCAAAGTTGAACTTAAAAGGTCTTAATTCAATTTCTTCAAAGGCAAAAAGAGCGATGGCTTCCTTGTCAGTCGTCGGTAAAAAGGCCTCTTCCCCCTGAGCGGAATACTCCAAAACTTGAGTCTGTAGGCCTAGAATTCCATGCCACCCGTCTTTATTGGCTTGGACTAATTCAACTCTTGATTCGTTACCCGTATTGTCAAAAATCGTTCCCGTCTCGCCACCTTCAAGTTCCGTGTGTTCATAGAAAGTTTGCGCAGATTTCACCCGAAGACCTGTAAAGAAGCCACTTAAACTTTTATGGCCAGCGAGATCAATACGACGTTGCTTCAGGTTGATATCAACATCAGTCTCGCTCACTACACCATAAGTATTTTCAAAAGAGGCATAAGAAACGCCCAAATAATTTTGTCGATCAAAAAAATAGGTCGAGCCAGCAGCCATGGCTCTCTGCTCGGTTTCAGAATTTTGAATTTCACCTTCCGGTGTGGCCGTGTTTCTGGCATTGGTGTACTGACCATCGACGTGAAACATCCAATCACTCACTCCGTAGTCTAATTTTCCCGAAACACTATTACCCTGGTTAACGGATTCGTATTTATCATCGAGGCCTCCATAGAGTCCTGGGAAATAGGACTTATGAATTCTTGAGTTGACGATATTAACCACTCCGCCCACAGCCGAGGAGCCGTAAAGGAGACTGATCGGCCCCCTCACAATTTCCACACTTTCTGAAGTCAGGGGATTCATGGGAACCGCGTGATCCTCGCTAGTTCCGGAGGCATCCAGAATTCCAATTCCGTTCTGAAGAATACGAATTCTATCACCCTTAAGGCCTCGGATAACAGGTCTTGATGAGTTGGGACCAAATTGAGTGGAGTTCACTCCAAGCTCTTCTCTGAGGGTTTCACCGAGAGAGTTTTTGGCCTTCTCCATAAGCTCCTCACCATGGAGATTGGTCACAGTGGGAATTGTATGGAGAATATCACTTCGCTCCTGGCCTCCCAGAACTTGAATGGGCCCTAGGTGGATAATGGAATCATGATGATGATCACCATCCTCAGTGTGCTCCTCTTGAGCGTGAACAGAAAAAACGGACAGAAATACGGCTGAAATTAAAATAAATTGAGTCATAGAGTCTTGTTGCAATACTTTTGCATTAAGGTCTAGACTTTTTTGCAAATATGTTGCAATAAGTTATTTATGAAATGGTCACTCCCATTAAGCCTTATATTGCATGGACTTCTGGTACTCCCCTTTTTTTGGCCCCAAAGTAAAGAACCCACCTATAGCCAGGTTTCAACCATAGAACTTCTAGGGGCTCCGGCCCACAAACAAAAAAAGAGAGCGAAAAAAGTGCGGGGCTCAAAAAAGGTGAAAAAGCCAAAAGAAAAGAAAGAACAGGATTTTGCCAAATCCAGTGAAAGCACTCCGAAAGAGGGAAATGCCGAGGTCGACGCTCCCGAAATCGAAGGGGGGTCTCAGAGCGGAGGAACACGCTTGACCGTCGTAGCCCAGTACGCTCAAGACTTGCAACTCTTTATTGAGAAAAACAGATACTATCCCAGACGCGCCCTTGTAATGGAACAAACCGGAGTGGTTAAAGTAAAACTCACGATAGATGCTCAAGGCCATTTTACGGAAGTGGAGGTGGTAGAACCTTCCTCCCACGAGATTTTAAACCGAGCGGCAAAGAATCTAGTGACCGATTTGAGAAAATTTAAACCCCTGCCTTCCGTTTATCGAGGTAATGGCACTTTCGTCATTCCTATTAACTACCAACTACAAAACTCAGGAATATAATAATGAACTTTGAAGAGTTAGAAAATCGATTGAGAGATAAAAAGATGCGAGTGACCCAGGCTCGAAAAGAAATCTTCTCCTTGTTACAAAAAAGCTCGAAATCTCTCACGCCCAAAGAAATTTTTGAGCAAATCAAAACCAGCAGTGGCACGGATTTAGCCTCCGTTTATCGTAACCTCACTTTGTTTCAAGAGATGGGGCTGGCTCACCGCTTTCAGGATGGTAGCTTCTCTAATTGCCATCACGACCATCACGAACAAGATGGCCATCGACATATCCATTTTATTAGTCATTGCGTGGAATGTGGAAAAAAAGACGAGATTCAAAGTCACTCTAAAAAAGTTTGTTCGCTAGCTAATGAGATCGGCAAACTGAGCCACACTCTCACAACCCTAAACGAGGTTGTGGTTCAAGGACTTTGTACTAAATGCGATAAATAAAAATGCAAGGACCTAGACCCTTGCTTTTATTCTTATGCAATTTTGCTTTTTTATTAACGGTACTGAACTTCTTCGACATCAAAACCATGACGAGACACCGAGTAATCCGACTGAATCCTTAGAATAATCTGCTCCCCCGAGGCTGTGGGAGAAAACTCTCCATCGTGATTGCCATCCCATTTGCCTAGAAGGTGGCCTGAGCCATCGTAAAAGTAAACGAAATCGTAATTTTTTTCGGTTTCAAAACGTGAAAACTTCACTCGAATCTCGGTGGCCCCTTCTTGTCTGAAAACCACTTCTTCATCCAAATTGTTTTCATAAGGATGGGCCGTTGAAACAGGATCACGGAAACTTCTCCACTGATCACCACGAGGCTCGTCATCGTAGTGCACTCGGTCCACATCAAAGCCATATCGATTCACAGAATAGTCACTGATAAATTGTACGATAATCGTGTCTCCTGATGCCACTGGAGAATAACTGTCATCGTGATTTCCAGTCATCTCTCCAAGTTCGTTTCCAGAACCATCAAAGAAAAGAACTTTATCGTAACCACTTTCAAGATCAAAGCGATCAAAATGAAGGGCCACTCTCGAAGCTCCTGGAACTCTGAAAGTATAGGACTGATTGGTGTCCTCAAGATAAGGATGATCTGTGGAAAGACTTTCCCCACGACTGTCCCACTGGCTGGGGTCATCGAAGTTTTTGGGAGGCAGAGTGTTTGTTAATGCGTTATAAGCATTGATAAAACCATGACTCACTTTATTTCTAAGAGCGTTGGTAGGAATGGAAGTTCCAAGGATACGCGCTTTGATTTCCTGATAATTCATCCCAGGAGCATCCGCGAGTAAAAGGGCTGCTACACCTGCGACATGAGGGGAAGCCATTGAGGTTCCGCTCAAGCTTTTTAGTCCATTCACACCCGTACTTAAGATATCCACCCCAGGAGCTGCCACATGCACGGAACGTCTCCCGTAATTGGAAAAACTCGCCATGCGACCTCTTGAGTCGACCGCCGCCACCGAGATCACATTGGGAACCTGGTAGCTGGCAGGATAAGAGGGTCTTGAGTCATTATTATTGCGATTGTTTCCTGCCGCGGCCACAAAAAGAATGCCGGCCTGCTCGGCTCTTTCAATGGCGAGTTTGAGGTTTTCACTATAACCTCCCCCACCCCAGGAATTATTCATGATATCGACACCTTTATCCGTGGCATAGTCGATCGCCTTGAGAGCATCTTCGAGAGTTCCTCCTCCTTGTCCCTTTAAGAACTTAAGCGCCATGATGCGAACATTCCAGTTTACACCGACAACACCAATACCGTTATTTCCTTGGGCTCCGATGGTCCCCGCACAGTGAGATCCGTGATCGTTGTCATCCATAGGATCACTGTCGCTGTTGGCGAAATCATAACCATAAATATCATCGACATAGCCATTGCCATCATCATCAACCCCTGGTTGACCATTAAGCTCGGCTTGGTTTTGCCACATATTGTTTCTAAGATCCGGGTCTCGGTAGTTAACCCCTGTATCAATAACGGCTACAACGACGTCACGACTTCCAGTGGTGATATCCCAAGCGGCCTCGGCATCGATGTCCACTCCGCCATTGTTTTTATTGGCGTTAACAAGGCCCCAAAGATCTTGCAAAAAGGCATCATCAGGAGTCCTGGAGGCTTCATATATATAGTTAGGTTCAGCAATCTCAACCATGGGATGAGACTTTAACTCTTCTAGAACAGAGTCGACTTGTTGAAGCATTGTTTTTTTAACAACCACTGTGCGGGAGTTTTCTGAAACCACTCTTTTCATTTCCGCATCCAAACTTTGCATCATTGTGCCCATGGACTGCTGACTCATGGCTCCCACTGCAGGCTTTAGTTTTACAACGAACTCCCCGGCCACATAGGGTGCGTCGACGGCACCGTAAGCAAATGCTGGTAAAAACCAACTCAATATTAACCCAATTAATCGTCCTTGATTATTCATTGACCCCCCAAAAATTGAAATAAGATTTAATAGTCAAAAGAGTGTCCGTCGTCCCCTTGACGGATAAACTCCATTGTATCTAATAATTTAGACTTTCTTTAGGACGATGGGGTTAAAACAATTCCCACAAGTTCGCTCTTGCCTTAAATACTCTGTTGCCACCAAGACCTACGCCTGTAGCAACCCAAAGACGGCTTTGGAGGCCAATAATTTTATTTTATCGATGGGTTAAGCGTTGAAAAAAGTCGAGGAAGTTCGTAATTAAAGAGTATTACTCAAGAAATAGGGAGGAAGAATGGAGAAATGGACACTTATCACAGGAGCCACTTCAGGAATTGGACGAGCCACGGCTTCCCTTTTGGCTAAAAATAAAACCTCCCTTATTTTAACTGGACGACGGTCGGAAAGACTGGCCGAAATCAAAACCCAATTGGAGGAAAATTTTTCCGCTAACGTTGAAACTCTTTGTTTTGATGTCTCCGATCGCAGAGCTTGCGAAAGTGTTTTTAAAGAAAACGAAGAGCTGCTCTCTCAAACCCAAACCTTAATCAATAATGCGGGTCTTGCTCGCGGTGTTGAGCCAATGGACGAGGCCTCCATTGATGACTGGGAGGAGATGATTAACACCAACGTGAAGGGGCTTCTCTACATGACTCGTCTTTGCCTTCCATTCTTAAAGAAAAATAGCCCTTCTCATATTGTGAATGTGGGCTCAGTGGCAGGAAGGTGGGCCTACCCGGGAGGCGGTGTTTACGCTTCAACAAAGTTTGCGGTAAGAGCCCTTTCCGAAGGTCTTCGCATGGACCTTAACGGCCAGAACGTAAGAGTCACTAATATTTGCCCGGGCCTTGTTGAAACTGAGTTCAGTAATGTGCGTTTAAAAGATGATAAAAAAGCCAAAGAAGTTTATGAAGGTATGACTCCCTTAAAAGCCAAAGACATCGCCGAATGTATTTTTTGGTCTTTAGAGCGCCCCAGCCACGTCAACATTCAAGAAATGATCGTCTTTCCTACCGACCAAGCCTCCGTAGGCATTGTGGACAGAAAATAATCTAATCAACGAAAGAAGACCGGCTCGATCCGACGGCCATCAAGATTCTAATAGAGTTGATCACGAAGACTAACTTCGAGACACTAAATTTCTTTTTTTGACAGTATGATGCGTGAGCAGTAATCTAAAACTATGTTTTTCGATACTCGGAAACCCCTTTTATGGATCTTCTTTGCCGCCATTTTGATGGTGAGTTTTGGCCCCACTCTGGCCAAAGTTCTTGAGAAGCGCCCGCTTAAATCAGCGCCTCTATCAAAGCTTGAGACTTCCGTAGAGATAGAAAAAGAAAGCAGTGAAAAGGACGACTTTTCAGAATCCTTTGATTGGGACCTAAGCTTTCCAATCGACTCTCTCAAATTTGAGTTTATAAAAACCACTCTAGGTTTTGAAAATTTAATAATCATCCATAAAAATTCGTATCTTGGTTATTTTTTAAGAGCCCCTCCCTTTATCCAATAGTTACCTAAATTCTTTTTTCTAATTTTTGACTTGAACTGACTGATTCACAGTCTTTGATCTATTGGAGTATTCAATGTTTGAATCTTTACTGGGTAATATCACCCATCCACCCATCCTATTTTTCTTTTTAGGAATGGTCGCTGTCCTTTTGAAATCGGACCTAAGCATTCCGCCTGCTATTGGAAAATTTTTCTCCATCTACCTTTTGTTTGATATCGGCCTGAAAGGAGGAGAGGAACTCTTTCACTCTGGAATCACCACTGAGGTCATAAAAGTGATGGCCATCTGTATGCTGCTCTCTTTTGCCGTCCCTTGGATGGTCTATAAAATTCTAAGAAAAAAATTAGATATTGAAAATTCGGGAGCGATTGCCGCCACCTATGGCAGCATCAGTGCGGTAACCTTCGCCACGGCCATTTCATTCTTAAATTCCAAGGGTATTCACTTTGGTGGTTATATGGTGGCAGGTATGGCCCTTATGGAGTCTCCTGCTATTGTCTCTGGCCTTTTATTAATCGCTATTAACTCAAAACAAGTCAGTGAATCGGGGAAAGGCATCGATTGGAAAAAAGTATTACATGAAGCTTTTTTTAATGGTTCGGTCCTTTTGCTCGTAGGCTCTCTTGTTATCGGTTATCTCGGCGGCCAACAAGGAGAAGACGAATTAGCTCCTTTCGTGAATGGCATTTTTGCCGGTATGCTCTCCCTTTATATGTTGGACATGGGACTGACCGCAGGATCTAGATTAGGCTCCTTAAAACAATCGGGCCCCTATTTGGTCGGCTTTGCTCTTATATACCCACTTGTCGGTGGAATATTAGGTATTGCCTCAGCAGCACTTATAGGACTTGATGCCGGTGACGCACTTCTTCTGACCATACTAGCAGCTAGTGCCTCCTACATCGCTGTGCCCGCAGCCATGAGAATCTCTGTGCCCAAGGCCAATATGAGCCTACTACTTCCTATGTCCCTTGGAGTCACTTTCACTTTTAATGTGACCATAGGAATTCCACTTTTTTACTTTAGCATTGAAAAACTTTGGAGTGTTTTATGAAATACGAATTAAAAATTGTTCACGATCGCCTTATTTCTATTAAACTAGATGAATGGACCAAAGAAAACCGCATTGGTGGCTACACCACACTACTCGTGCATCAGTCTTTTGGAGCTCACCATGGGCGTTTCAATCTTGACAATCTGTCAGGTGAAAAATTCTTGAGTTTGTTGTATTTTGAGGAGAATCAAGAAAATCTAGCAAGAAGAATTAAAGCTGAAATGCAGGCAGAAGACTTCTTTGTGGTCTTATCGGAGCTGTTATGAAAAATTACGGACGCCTATTGTTGTTAATCTCTATTCTTTTAACAAGCTCATTGGGTCAAGCCGCCCGATCGAACTCTGGAATGTGGCTTGGTATTTTTCCTCATTTCAAAATAGCCGATAAGCAAAGAATTTCCCTGCAAGCCGAAGTCCGTAAGATTGGAGAGGAGCCTTTTGCACTGATCCGCCCCTCATACCACTATAATTTATCCGATTATGTGGTCCTGGGTGCCGGTTATGACCTCTTCACAGTTAGAAACACGGAGCAAAGAGTTTGGCCGGAGGTGGTCCTTAAAACCGCCTCCCCTGTTCTGAGTCAAAATCTTTCTCTTCGCATAAGGCAGGAGTTTCGCTTTATCAACAAAACGAGTGCCTCAGCCGAGCGACTACGGGTCATGCTGCAAACCCATTTTATACTTTCACGCAAACATGGCCTGAGCGCTTTTATCTTCAACGAAGCTTTTTACTCGCAGTCCACCTTCTCAGGTGGTTCAGGAGACTTTGATCGTAACTGGTTAGGAGCCCGCATGCGCGTTCGAGGCAAAGAGGCCTACTACGAATTTGGTGGATTCTGGGAAAAGGTGAACGACGCCACCTACTCGAGTGGCTTTGTTGGCGTGTTGTGGCTTGGTAAAAAGTTTTAAGTTGTTGCCTTTGGCCCCATTTTTAAAGGGGGTCTTCCGCCGGAGAATAATGGATAGCCGGCGGACCTAAAATGTAATTTTTAACTGGATTATCAAAGCTTAAAAACACAATGAGAATAAAAACAGACAGAATAAAAGTGAGTAGAAGAGACTGTATTATTTTTCTTTTCTTACTCACTTCTCTCCCTCTTCTCGAATGACGACCCTTTTAGGTTTTATAAGAAGGTGGGCACAAGGCACCAAATACAGAGTGAAGAATGTCGAGAGTAGCACCCCACCGAGCACGGTAAGAGCCATCGGTACCCGCGTCTCACTTCCCGGGCCATAGGAAAGGGCTGGGGGCACAGCGGCTGCAAGTGTCGCTGTTGTGGTCATTAAAATCGGACGAAGTCTTGTTGGACAGGCCTCTTTAAGAGCGTTAGCGAGTGTTTGCCCTTGATCTCTTAATTGATTGGTGAACTCCACAAGTAAGATTGAGTTCTTTTTAACAATTCCCATGGTCAGTAGAATTCCGATCGCACTATAAACATTCAATGACTGCCCCCCAAGGACCAGGCCAATAAACGAGCCTGTAAGACCAAAGGGAATGGCTATAAACACAATCATTGGATCAATAAAGGAGTTAAATTGAATGGCTAAAACCATATAGGCAATCACTAGACCTAAAAGCATAATAAGGACTGTTTCTAAGAGTTTGCTCTCTGGTGTCTCGTCAAAACGCACATAGTAATCCTCTGGCAGAACATCACTGGCAATTTTTCGTACAGCACTGACGGCCTCCCCTAGGCGCACACCTTGTGCTAAGTCAGAGTCCACCCTGAGGCCACGAATACGATCTTCGCGGTAAATTTGTTGAGGACCTTCGGTTTCAATGACATCGACTACTTCGGTAAGACGCAAAAGCTCTCCCCGATTGTTGCGAATCAAAATTTTACTTAAATCCTCTTTTCTCTGCCTGTCCTCTTCTTGAAGCTGCACCCAAATATCAAAACGACGGTTACGATCCGTATACTGTCCAGCGACCGTCCCTCCAAAGGTGGCATTGACGATATTAGCAATTTCGCTCACCTCTACCCCTCGGGATATTCCCTTTTCTCGGTTGGGCTGAACGTGAACCTCAGGGAGAGTGAGAACATCATCACTTCTTGTCCCGACCATGAGGTCGGTCGCAAGCATCTTTTTTTGAATTTCGAAAAAATACTCTTTTTGTTTTTCAGGGTCAGGGCCGTTGATGGTAAATTCCAGAGGACTTCCTCGGCGACCTTGGAAGGGACCACCCGAGCGATCGCGAATAAAAAACTTCATATCCTCTATGGACTTTACTTTTTCGCGCAGATCGGCCCCCACTTCAAATTGGCTCAGACTGCGCTCTTCCCGATTTTTTAAAACCACAATTCCAATCCCCCGATTAGATTGCCCTCCGCGCCCAAAGCCTCCGACCGCCATATAATAGCGATCAACAGCGGGGTGTTTTGAGACAATGGCTTCAAATTCTTTGACCTTACGTCCAGTGTAGTCAAGGGAGCTACCATCAGGGGCCTGGAAGCTTGTAAATAAAATTCCGGTGTCTTGTGGTGGAGCAAATTCAGTGGGTAGGACTTTAATAAAGTAAAGAGATCCAACAAAGACAAGAATCGAAGTGACTATAGGCATCCACGGTCGAGCCAAACAAGCATTGAGTGTTCGACTGTAAAAGCGAGTCAATCCTTCCATGGTTTTCTCAAAGAACCTTCCAAACCAAGTGGTTCGCTCTTCGAGTTTTAAAAACTGGGAGCAACGCATAGGCGCAAGAGTGAGAGCTTCTAGAGAACTCAAACAAACAGCGACAGCAATCGTCACGGCAAATTCAAAAAAGAAACGACCCTCAATAGAATTCATAAAAGTAATGGGCACAAAAATCGATACCAAGGCTGCGGTGGTCGCAATCACAGCAAAAGAAATTTCTCTAGAACCTTTAAAAGCCGCGTTGATGCGATCCCACCCCATTTGCATATAGCGCACGATATTTTCGAGCATAATAATGGCATCATCAACGACCACCCCAATAGCAAGGGCTAAACCAAGAAGGGAGAAAGTATTAAGAGTAAATCCAAAGAGCTTTATAAAAATAAAGGTTCCTATAATGGCTGTAGGAATCGCTAAAAGAATATTGATCGTGGCCGACCAAGAGCCTAGAAAAATCCAACAGACAAGAGAGGTTAAAAAAGCTGAGAGAAAAAGGGTATAAATCAGTTCATTGACCGAATCTCGAATAAACTGGGTGCGATCAAAATTGATATCAAGGACCGTTCCCTCAGGAAGGTCTTTATTGATTTCTTTGATCCTTTGTTTGACTAGATCCGCTGTAGCCACAGCGTTGACTCCCGTTTGCTTTTGAACGGCCATCCCTAGAGCCCGGCGTCCATTGAAACGCGAAGTTCGTCGAAGATTCTCAATACCTTCATAAACTTGGGCCACATCTTTTAATCGAAGATCCAAATAATTAGGCACTCCCCCACGGCGAGAGATCACCATATTTTCAAACTCGTCGACCTTCTCGGCCTCCCCCATAAGTCTCATATTTTTTTCTTGGTCTTTGAATTCGAGTCGACCGGCAGGAAGCTCCTGATGCTCTCTTGCCACACTACTAACGATGTCACCAGCTGTGAGCTGATAGCGGCGCAATTTCTCGGCGTTCAAATCGACTCTTAAAAGAGGTTCATGATATCCAAAGGCTCTCGTCTCGGCTACACCCTCAACCGTTGATATGCGGTCTCTAATACGGTCTCGATAAAGAATCATAAGCTCACGGTCACTCAGGGTGTCGGAACTCACGTTTAAATACATGAGCGGCTCATCGGCAGCATTGGATTTTGTCACAACAGGCGGATCAACTGCATCCGGTAACTCCCTTTGCGCTCTTCCCAGCAAGGTTTGAACTTCTTGCAGAGCAAAATCAATATCTCGATCGATATTAAATTCTAACGTAATGTTGGCTGTTCCCCGATCAGCCGTAGCCGTTATATTGCGAATGCCTTCCATAGACACCAGAACATTCTCGGCACTTTCAATCACATCTTTTTCGATAATTTCTGGAGTGGCACCGTCGTAGCCGTAACTAATTGTGATTGTGGGAAAGTCCACATCAGGGTTGTCATTGATTCCAATGGTTCGAAAGGAGATGGCGCCGAAAAAAATTAGGGCGAACATTATAATCCAGGCAAAAACAGGACGGCGGATTGAAAGACTCGACAGACTCAACGGACACGTCCTTTGGGGATGTCACCCACCAGGGCTTTCATTTGGGCCCATGTCATTTTCGTTTCAAAAATCTGTTGGGAGTAGGTTTTTCTAACGGCCAAGTAATTGTCTAGAACTTGCAAAGCGTCCAGATCACTGACAAGTCCTCGGTCGGCTTCTTTTTGATGTTCTTGATAATTTTTCCGGGCCACTTTAACGGCCTCTTCAAACTGGTTCAAAGTTTTTTGATGGAGGAAGAATTGTTCTTTTAAAGAATCAAACTCAATTCGTTGTGAGCGTTTGATATCCACCAATTGAGCTTTGATTTGTTTGGCCTGAAGTTTTCGAATTTGAATTTCTGAGGAATCGTTTCCTCCCTCATAGAGCTCCCACCTTGCATTGAGGGTAATATCCCAAGAGGAGTCCTGCAAAATCCCCGCGCGGTCTAAATAATAGTTGGCATTAGCATCCACTGTAGGAAGGTAAGAGCCTCGAGCGGAGGCAACCGCCCGCTCAGCATTTTCTAATAAAATTTCTGTGGCTTTAACTTGCGGTGTTTCCCCAATCTGATTCTCCCAATTGTTTTTATAAGAGATTTTCCCGGGGTCTTGGTAATCAATCAGTTGAGGCTTTGTCTCTAACCCACAAAGAGTCTTCAGCTGATTAATGAAAACAATTTTTTGCCTTTCACTTTGTGATCTCTCCGCCAAAATTCGAGAAAGTTGAGACTGAGCGGCCAGAAGTTCGGTGGGTTTACTGCGTCCAATATTCACTCGGGACTTAAGAGTTCGAACTCGGTCCCTTAGAGACTTTTCCTGATCCAAATAAATTTCCACGTCTTTCTGGGCCCGAAGGGCTTGATAAAAAGCCTGGGCCACCTGGGCAAAGAGAAGACGCAATTGCCTTCTCTTTTCTAACTCAGCAATCTTGGGAAGCCTTTTGGCAATAGCAAGGTTGTAGTACTCCGAGCCCCCCTGAAACAGGGGTTGCGAGAGTGAAAGAAAAGCGGTGTGCTGGTAGGCTTCACCAAAAGGACCCACATCCGCTTGATCTCGCCATACATTATTGGAGTTTGCTGATATGGTGGGAAGGACTTGAGCGTAGGCCTGATCTTTTTGTTCTTCAGCAATCTCAGTGGCCCACTCTCTTTCCCGAATGGTGGCTGTATTTTCAACGGCCGCCTGAAAAAAATCCTCGAGCGTTTGCGCCTCACCCCTCAGAGTCACCCACTGTAAAAGAACCAGGAAAAAAGCAAACATAGCACCCTTTTAAAAGTCTTGTGATCGAAATTAAATCACTTGATTGAACATAGCACAGTCGCCCTCTTTTTAGATTCATCTTGGCGCTCTTGGCCCCTTGTGTTAGATAGCCGACATGGAAACTGGACCCCAAAAAAATATTTCTCAAATCAGCTATCAAGAGCTTTTTAAGGATTTGTTTGAGGCTGTCACCGACCTTGAAAAAAAATGGTTCAAAACCTGTCGGGACCTCTTACTAGTGCCAGAGAAAGTCATCCATTCCTACTTGAACGAAGGCAAGACCCAGTATTTTTCTGTGTTCCGCTTTTTCCTGATGTCTTTGTTTCTTTCCTTTATGGCTTATTTGTTTTTTTACCAGCCCGTGAAAATTGGGGGCCCTCTTTATAACGACCTGCTAGAGGGCTTCAAGCAAGGGGTGGGCCTGAAAGGAGCCGAGGCGAAAAGAAATTATGTGATCGATATAGAGAAATACAATTTTTTCTTCACCCAGTTTAGCGAACTCTTTACCAGGGTAACAAAACTTCTCTCGGCTCTGATTATTCCCTCACTTCTTGTGGGAATTTTTTTATTTTTTAGAAAAAGGCAGTTTAACTTTGCTTCCCTTTTGGTGATCTCTCTTTTTTTAGGGGCGCAAGCTTCACTTATTGGGGCTGTGACTTTAACCCTCATTGGCCTTTCGATGAGTGGCGTTTTTGAGGGCTCGGTTGAAATCAGCCTTTTCGTTCTTTTTGTGGAATCTCTTTATTTTCTCTACGCTCTTTACCGAATCAACCGTGGTGAAATCTCAAAGCCCTTTCTTAGAAGTTTTGGAGCCACTGTCTTTTTGACCTCTTTTTACAGCCTCATGTCGATGGTGGCGGCGATTTTCGTCTATCTCTACGTGGGTTCTACCACCCCTAGCTTTTTAGTTAAAACCTACTCGGTTCCCGAGAGCAAAGCGCCCGTTCAAGAAAGCCCTTTTTACCCTGGTGAGGAAAAGCTCGCTCAATAATGCGAGGTATAATGATGGAAGAGCAGGTTTCCACTGTCCTCCTGATTGTTTTTTTGTGAGGGCAATCTAGGCATTGGATTTTGAACCCCTGCGCCTGTTCCCTTTTTTGGATTTATGGTAAACCCCTATTCTATTTAAACAAGTTAACACTCTAAAAGGAGAGGAATTATGTTAGTTGGTCAAAAGGCTCCTGATTTCAAAGCCACCGCTGCGGTTAAAGGGGATTTCAAAGATGTTTCACTCAGTGATTTTAAAGGGAAATACGTTCTAATGTTTTTCTACCCTTTGGATTTCACATTTGTTTGCCCCACTGAATTGATGGCTTTCCAAAACAAGCTTTCTGAATTCAAAAATCGCAACACCGAAGTGGTTGGTTGCAGTGTCGACTCTCAGTTCACACACGCCGCTTGGACTTCCACCCCCAATAATAAAGGTGGAATCGAAGGTGTTGAGTACCCTCTTCTTGCCGATGTGGGTGGTCATATCTCTAAAAAATACGGAGTTCTTGCTGGTGAGTTTGACAACGAAGACGAATCCTACACTCCAGCCAATGTTTCTTACCGTGGAATGTTCTTAATTGATAAAAAAGGCATTGTGCGCGCTCAGGTAATTACTGATGAGCCGGTTGGAAGAAACGTAGACGAAGCCCTTCGTCTTGTGGATGCTCTGCAGTTTTTTGAAGAGAACGGCACGGTTTGTCCTGCGAACTGGCAAAAAGGCGATCAAGGTCTCAAGAAAACCCAAAAAGACTTGGGTGAGTATCTTTCAAAGTAAGGAAGCTCTATCTCAGCTTCGTTTATCAAAAGGCTCTTCATGGAAGGGCCTTTTTTATTTTACCTGATCAAGAAAAAACTGATTGAGTTTCTCTTCGTAAAACCACCAAGTTTTGACAATGCTCCAAAAGTGACTAGAGTCGAATTCGTAGAGAGGCTCCGGGTTGAAAGCTTCCACCCAGTTTTTTTGATGCTCTGTTTTGACCGTCTCGTCTTTGTTGGCGACAACAAGAGCTAGGCTTTTATTAGAAATGACTTCTTGATAGTTAAGTGCGTCCAGGTCGTCATCAATATTGGCGTTGAGTGCCTGGGCGTACTCCTCAGTGGATTCAAAACCAAACTTTTCTTTTCGTTTTTTACGGTACTCCTTGAGCGTGGATTCATCGGAGGTGGCAATCACTTCGTGAATGGGGCCCCCACCCGCGATTAAAAAACCGGCTTTGAGCTTTTCATGGCGACCAAGAGCTGTTGCACTATGAAGGGCTCCAACACTGGTTCCAACAATTCCCATAAATGGAGCAGAAAAATTTTTTAAAACCGTATCGATGGCCTCTTGCCCACGGGAAAGGAGTTGTTGGTGGATTTCAAGAGATAGGGATTCTTCCCCTAGGCCCTGCCAGCCCTCGATGATCAAGGCTTCAAAACCACTCTGACAAAGACTGCCAGCATACTGTCGATCCAGAAAGTTACTTCCTCCTGTTGGGGGCATGATAAGAATCAGTCCCAATGAGTTTTCTGGAGAATAATAAGAAACTTTCACCTTATTGCTGCCTAGAACCATATCCTCGGCCCTACAGGAGGAGTGGCTTTTAGAAGCGCAACCCAGGTTAAACATGAGCAGACAAACGAACAGGCGAAAGTTTTTCATAAGGTCTTACTAACAGATTAAGACTTGGCTTGCCAGGAAAGACACCAGCCTTTTGACTTCACAAGCTTACCTTTAAAAATTTGGCAGGGAGCCATTTCTGCTTTCTTAAGTGCTTCTTTTCCAAGAGGGGCACAGTCTTTATCACCTTGCATACACACATTGTATTTTGCACAGTTGTTACAGAAAGCTTTTTTGTCTGATCTCATCTTCGAAGCTTTGCTGGCATCATGCTTATATTGCATGGCATTGGCGAGAGTATCTTTCTCACTGATCAGCTCCATTTTGGATTTCTTTTTACCTGCTAAGGCCACATTGGGAAAAAGGGCTAAAAGAGGAAGGCTACCAAGAGCTTTGAGGGATGTTCTACGATTCATGGGATCTCCTTTTTTTCGAATTCCCTAGAAAGTTAAGTGCAAGTCAAATGAAAATCAATCGATCACGCGCCGTATAGGATCGTTTACATGGCCTTGAACAAAATTACACAATTTGAAGGGGTTCAATGGGAGGATTCTTCGCTTCGCTCAGAATGACAGGGGGGACTCATTGTCATCCGGAGAAGATTCTTCGCTTCGCTCAGAATGACAATGGGGAATCAATGTCATCCTGAGGCGCAGCCGAAGGATCTTGCGCGCGGGAATGTTAGCTAGGTTTAACCAATTTTAGTGAAAACCCTTCTCCATTAGCTGATGCATGGAGCTTGCTACCTCTTGGGCTTTTTGAGCAAAATCATCTTTCTCTGAAGCGTAGAGAATCGCGCGCGAGGAATTAATAATCAGTCCTCCTTGATTGTCCACGCGCCTTCCGTATTCAATCACAGATTCGAGATCCCCTCCCTGCGCTCCAACACCGGGAACCAAGAACCAAGCCTCCGGAAAACGGTCCCTGATCTTTCTGAGCTCTTTAATGGCTGTGGCCCCCAGAACTAAACCTAAATTTTCGTTTTTATTCCAGGAGTTTAGAGCTCTTTCTGCAACGAAAGTGTAAAAGGGCTGACCATCGCCAACGGTGAGGTTTTGGAACTCTTTGGCTCCCTCATTAGAGGTACGACAAAGAACAAAGACACCCTTTTTCTTATATTTCGAAAAAGGAGTGATGGTATCGCCCCCCATATAGGGATTTACGGTCACGGCGTCGGCTTGATAGCGCTCAAAAGCCTCCATGGCGTACATTTCCGCTGTGGTGCCTATATCGCTGCGCTTAGCATCCAGTAAAATCGAGCAGCTCGGATAATTTTGTTTAATATATTCAATAATTTGAGCCAACGAGCTCTCAAGCCCGTAAGCAGAAAAGTAGGCCACCTGAGGCTTAAAGCAACAGGCAAACATATGGGTGTGATCAACGATTTCCTTAAGGAAATTAAAGACTTCCTCTGGTTTGCCGCGCATGGGTTTTGGCATTCGGTCCAAATGAGGGTCTAATCCCACACACAAATAGGTTTTTTTTAGTTTCTGCTCTTTTAGTAACTTCTCGAAGAAATCGTTCATAACCCACCATAAAACTGACAATTTTTGTAAGAATGACTTATCCCCGAGCCAATTTCAATGTGAGAAGCGAAAAAATAAGTTCAGAGCCCTCATTTTTGGCCTCCTTCTTGCTCATTTAATAGGAAAAAGGAGATCGAAAATGCTTACCGTATCTTTAGTTTTTACCTTAGTGATTCTCGTTTCGTTTGAGAATCTTTCTTCGGCTTTCATAGCCAGTGGGTCGTGGATTGCCTTATCCTTACTTATTTTTTCTGGAAGCCACTTCTAAGAGCCGTCTGGACAATTATTTTTTCACAGTCTACAAAGTAAGCTGTGATCTTTATTAAACTTTACCCCTTTATTTATTCGCCGCTGTTATGGCTGGTTTCTTTTTTCAAGTTTCTCAATCCTAAGATTAAAAAGGGCTTTGAGCTCAGAAAACCAAAAGCGAAAACCCCTCCTTGGCTCGACTATGAAGCCGGTAGCCAACCCCTTTGGTTTCATTGTGCCTCTGGAGAATTCGAGTACGCCAAACCTGTTATTCGCACACTCAAACAAAAATATCCGCAAGTAAAAATACTGGTCACTTATTTTTCGCCATCAGTGGTGAAGTCATTGCAAGGGTCTGAAGATGTGGATTTTTTCTGCCCGATGCCTTGGGACCAAAAGAAACACTGGCGCCGATTTATAACGCATCACCAACCCCGAGCCCTCTTAGTGGCGCGAACCGATCTATGGCCCATAATGCTCTCTGAGACACAGAAACAAAAAGTACCGAGACTTCTTTTTTCAAAAACGGCAAAGAAGAATCGTAGCTTCTTTAAAAAGTTTATGGAAAAAAGACTTCTTCCCCTCTTTGATGATGTGTTTTGTGCCAGTGTTGTAGATCAAGAAAATCTACGCAGCCTTCTACCTCGCATGTCCTCCATTCACAACTCCGGTGACACGCGCTACGATCAATGCCTTTACCGTTTGCAACATGGAAATTCTCTCAAACCTTTAAAGAATTTCAATAAAAAAGTTTTTATCGCCGGCTCCACTTGGCCCAGTGATGAATTCATTCTTGTTCCTACCATTAAAGAGCGCATGGTTGATGTCAGTTTTATTATCGCCCCTCATGAGCCCAGCAGAAAACATTTATTAAAACTCACCGAGCTTCTTGCGGGGAAAGGAATTGGTTACCAATTTTACTCAGAGACTCAGAGCTGGAACCCCAATGAAGTGCTTATAATTGATGAAGTGGGAATATTAGCCGATCTTTACGCTTGGGGAAATTATGCTTTTGTAGGCGGCTCTATGGATCGTAGTGTTCATTCGGTCATGGAACCTCTGGCGCAAGGACTGTTGTGTTTTGTGGGTCCTGAACATGAGAACAATAGAGAGGCGATGATCTTTAAAGAGGAAAAAATAGATCATATGACGCCTGTGCAAGTGGTGAGCGACAGTGATCTCATGCTTCGACGCTTTGAAACCCTTTACCAGTCTTGGAGCCCACAGCACCAGATGGATTTAAAAATGAAACTTCGTGAAAAAGCCGGAGCTTCAGAGATTGTATTAAAGTGGATTGAGAATAATGTTTCTTTTAGCTAGCGCTTTGTCATCCTGAGGTATAGCCACTTGTCATTTTGAGGTGCAACCACCTGTCATCCTGAGGCGTAGCCGAAGGATCTTTTAGCGAGAGAATATGCCACTGGAAAGATTCTTCGCTTCGCTCAGAATGACAAAAAAACGATAGTCATCCTGAGGTGCAACCATCTGTCATCCTGAGGCTTAGCCGAAGGATCTTTTTTCGAGAGAATATGTCACTAGAAAGATTCTTCGCTTCGCTCAGAATGACACAAAAAAACGCTTGTCATCCTGAGGTGCAACCACTTGTCATCCTGAGGCGGAGCCGAAGGATCTTTTAGCGAGAGACTATGCCACTGGAAAGATTCTTCGCTTCGCTCAGAATGACAACGGGCTCAGAATGACAAAGAGCTCAGCATGACAATGAAATCTTATTATTTAGTTAGGCAATCAGCGGAGATATAAACCTCGCCTGATTTTTTGTAGGCCTTGCGCCAATTGGTGCTGTGAGGATCGATCCAAAGCTTTCTTCCCGCGCTGATAACTCCCGCCTTATCGCTGAATGAGCTATCCTCTTGATACATCGTGCACTCTTTAGTAAATTTATACATCCCGGCCTTAAAAGGTTTAAGCCCTGAGACATCGCGATCTTTTTGCTCCAAGCTTTGTTCGGCCTGCTCTTCAGCCTGCTCGAGTTTTTGTTCCACAGAGGCTAACTCTGAAGGTGCGTCGTCCTCTTCAGGTTGATACTCCTGAACCTCTTCTTGTAGTTCTTGTTTTCCTGATTGCAAATACTCGTCGCGAACTTGCTCCGTTTGGGGATCACTGATTTCTGCTTGTTCAAACTCTGGCACGGATTCTTCCACGGCATTGACGGGATCGACTTTTTCTTCCTCAACAGGGTCTTCTAAAACCATCTTAGGACTGTGAACCGCAGGTTCGGCCGCACCTTCTTCAATATCGCCTGTTTGAACATCATCAACAGCTGTTACCTCTGGGGTCTCTAAATCTTCGTCTCCTGCCTGCAAGAATTCTCTTTTAACATCCTCATAGGGAACATCTTCTTGCTCACCCTGGGTTGAAGAGGGAGAACGCTCAGAAGCCTCGGCGGGCTGGTAGCCTTTATCTTTCATATAGTCGGGCATCGGAGGTGGTGGAATGTCTTTTTCGTCAATTCCCCACGCCGTTGGAAAAACTAAGAACTGTATGATTAAAATTTTAAGGAACCATTTCATATAAAAAACTCCCGTTCACTAAAGTCCTATCGGTCTTTCCTTAGAAGGGGTTAAGGCTAACTGGTTGAAACAGGACGAAGGACTATAAAGGAGGCGGTCACAACCGATTTTTTAACAGCGTGACTTAAAATACTAATAATTATTCAAAAAAATCGTAAAACCTCGGCTCACAAGGGAAAGACTGGTAGAGCTTTTCAATCTCCTCCAAAAAGGCATCAGCGATCTCTTGTTCTCTTAGTCCCCTCTTTGATTGACTCGCCAGGAGAGCTGAGAGCTTATAGGACTGTAAGACTCCTTTTTTCTCGGCACAGGTTTCGCTCTCAGTAATTGCCACCTCAGAAAAACTTTTAAGAAAACGCTCTTGGTTCAAAGGTTCAAAAAAACTCTTTCTCTCTCGGGTCAATTCTTCCCATGCGTCGGCCAGTTTTGAAAACCGCATTTTTTTTTCAGAACATCCGAAGTACCGCACATCAATTTCGCAGGTCTCTAAATCCCTCACTCGACAGTGGGTTTTAATAGCATCGGTGTGAAGCTCTATAACTTCGTCAAGAGAGGCTCTTTTTGGTTCAGCCCTTTTGCTAGCACCATCTTTTGTTAACACTTCACCGTCCTCTAAAACGACAAAAGAATGGTAGGCCTCAGGGTATCCTTTGCGAAAAATCACTCCCAAGGCTCCCACCGAAGACTCGACGGGCTCACACTGGTCTTTCAAAAAATGATCCATTTCATAACGATGAATGTAGCGTATCTCCTGCATAAGACCCAGTGCTCTCAGACTGGTGTTATGACAATTAGGACCAGAAAAAATCGGAATTTCACCAATGATAGAATCCACTCGATCAAGTGGGTTGGCGTAAACGGTATTTGTCAATAGAAATAAGAAAACAAAAAGTTTCAAAGGCCCCCCTCTAAGATTTTTTCACTTTAGCTAAAGGAGGTTTGTTTTTCTATTTTCAACCAGAAAAGAGGAAATCTCTTCAATACAGCATTAAAAGGATTACATCCTAAGCACTGAGACCGAGATCAGCTCCTATTATTCCCCTTCTTCTTTTTTTTAGGATTATCCAAGGGGCCTATATTATTAGCCGTTTTTTTAAGATTCTCTCCCGAGTTTTCAATCAAACTCCAAAAAGCCTCGCTAGAATCAGCGTCAAATCCAGCCGGCGTCCATAAGAAGGGAATTTCGGTGGCAACCTCGCCTTCCGTGATCGCATTGATGAGCCAATTGCCGAAACCGCCCAAATACTCAAAAATGACATGCCTTGTGGAGACGTATTCTTTCTCCACTCCGAAGACCTCCAAATCTTTAAAAAAAGTTTTAAAGTATCCCCGTCCCTCAGGCACTGAACCATAGGTTTCAAAAATGACATCCATCTCGCCATTTTGTATATCAATGGGAATATAGTGTTTTAGGAGTTCATTTGTGGAAGCGAGTCTGAAATTTCCAATTCCGGCATTGACGTCAAAAGGGATGTCGGGATTGACGATATTCACACCACCATTAAGCTGGATTGGAGCATGACCATTGAGTTCCCCTTTTATATCGAAGGGTGATAGGTTTTCTTTCATATAGTCAGGATCGACAAGATGGGTAATCTTACCATTAATTTTTCCAATATGACTGGCCACGAGACCTTTAAGAGCACTGATTTTCAAATCCACCGAAGAGTCTTTGAGCCTTAACGATTGGATCGACAAAGGGACAATCTCATCCAGAGCCGCTTTCCAACTTTCTTTGCTTTCATCCGTTCCAGCCACATCGTTTTTTCCCGATTCGCCATCAACAAAAGTGACATCGGCTTTGTAAAGAGCAATGTCCATCAAAAGCCTTCCTTGAAAAAGTTGGCTCCAATTAATGGAAATATCACTACGATTGATTTTAACAAAAGCCACTTCCGGTACGGCTTTTTTATAAAGAACAAACCCATCCAGAGTGTATTGTCCATTGATCAAATGAAGATCGAAATCCTCGATGGAACCTTGATAGTTTTCAAGGTCATGAGCCAGAACGTGATTGACATATTTTTTCCCGGCCCATGGAGCCAAAGCTCTTAAAACAAGAAGAGTGAGAACGACACCAAAGAGTGTCCATTGTTTTTTGTTGAATCGCGGTTTTTTCACCGATATCTCCTTATACTAAAAAAAGGAAGCCAATCCTTTCAGACTCGCTTCCTTTTTGAACAAAAGAATTTCAATGGTTTCTTACGACTTCTTCGCAAGAACCAGCACTGCTTTTCTTGGCTTTCCTTCAGACTTAAAGACTCTAAACTTCTCTTTGCCTAGCTTCCCACCATGTTTTTCGTAAGCCAAAGTGGCTTTCAAATCCGTGCTGGTCGAATTAAACATATTGGAGAGCCAGTGGGCTTGCTCGGCCATATTAAATATAACCAAGTCCCCTTCGAAACCCGTGGATTTCACGAAGTTTTCGATAGAAAGAGAACGCATACTGGCGAGTTTCTTTTGATCAGCCGTAAGTTCCTTCCCTTTAGGTGGAAGGGGTTGATCAGCCCAAACAGCCAAGGTGAGTTCCATTGAATCTGGACTAGGATGTTGATTCACCAACTGCTCAATCGAACGCTTTTGAGCGGGCGATAGAACAGCTGATGCTTTATTGAACTCAATACTTTGAGCCTTTAACTCTTCAGAAAGAACTGGGACAGGGTCCTTTGCCTCAGAGAAAGGGTTAATAATAAAGAGCATCAACACAGCGAGAACGCCTGTTGCAACAATTTCTTTGATACTAATCTTACCTTCTTCGGAGCCTCCTTCGATAAAAAGTCTCCAAAAAATCTTCAGTTGTCGTTGTAGCATAGACATTCTCGTGTCTCCTTTGTCCGTGATCTTCACTTACCACTATAGATTTTCTAGAGTTGTTTTTCTTTTAGGGATTGAATTCTAAATGTGTTTGTTCATATACAACAGAAAGTCTAGCTTTTAGGCAAAATTTCGGTCTTCTCCCCTCTCTTTGCTGGTTACAGGGGAGTTTCTGGGGATGGGTTGTGCAAAAAATTTAACATTTAATGAAAACCATTGAGAACCAATTGAAAGCCCTTTGGCCTAGTCTTGAGGTGAAAGTGAGGTAGTTAGAAATGGATTTAACTCTAAAAAATATCGTCGTAGGTTTTATTAGTAATAAAGACCGTCAGGCTTTCGAACAGGATTGGCGTAAACCCCACGATTTGGAAGTTCAATATCTCAATGCCGAGGAGGCCTTTGATCTCGTGGACCCCGACAACAATAAAGGGAGTGCGTTCAAGGGACTGTTGAGAAGTGTACAGAAACACATAGGCGGCGGACCCTCCGAGTTTTTACGCGATGTAAAGAGCATGAGTGACGAAGAGTACCTTTTGGCTTTTGAATATCATAGTGAAGAAAGTCCGCTTACCATTGGAGACATTAAGGAGAGTTTTCTTAGACACAATGTCCGCCAGGCCAAGCACTTTGGACAGTACTCCGTTGAGCACCTAACTCTTGATCCTGGTCACCGTGAGGAAATGCCAGCAATTTCGAGCTAATTCGATAAGGCGTGCCCCACTAAACCTACGGAAAAACCTATCAAAGTACCAAGAGCGGGTAAGTAAGCCCGCTTTAATTTTATCTGAGGGGCAATATCCTCGAAAATTAGGTAGAGAATCCCGCCACCTGCAAATGTCATCAGGCCGGCGAGAAGATCCTCCCTCCCCACCAAAACAAAACATCCGCCAACCGCCGCGGCTACACCAAACGCAATGCTGGCAAAGAAAAACCCAAAAATTTTGCGATCATCCCAGCCTTTTTCTTTCATTTCCTTATAACTGCTAAAGCCTTCAGGTAGATTTTGACAACCAATTAGAACTGCAATGAATAAAGCCTCACTTTTTTGAGTCACAACAACAGCCCCAACAGAGGTGGCTTCCGGCAGAAAATCAGACATCATCGCCACCCAATTACTCACAGGACTGTCTTTTTTCTTGAGATAAATATCGAGCAAAAGAAAGCTCACTCCGCCCATTAAAAATAAAAAAGTCAGATTAAAGGTTGAGAGCTTTTCAACCCCCTTTGGGATAAGAACAAAACAAATAGCCGAGAGTAAAGCTCCACCACCGATGGCTACAACAAATTTTGAAAACTCTTCTCCTAGTGCTTCGAAATATTTTAATTCCAAAAGTCCTAGAAAGCCCCCTAACGGAACTGCCGCTCCCGCTAGACTTGTTAGAAGCAAAAGAAAATAGAGCTCCTCCACCCTAGTTGTCCATTTTAATCAGATCATGAAAGCGAGAGTAGTCCATGGTTACTGAGCCATCATCGTTATTGGTTAAAATATCCGAGAGTCTCTTTTTGCCGATAATTTCTGAGAAGCGATAAACGTGGGTGGCGTGAACAAGCTGAGCGGTTAGATCATCGATGCCCGTCATTGAGATAACAATGCGAACATTGAGCTGTTCCATTTGCTCCATACTTAGGTGTGCTAGAGGGCTCTCCTCATCAATTACATGCATGACCGTCCAGCTCAAGGAAAATATGGGAGACTTTGAGCGCACAAGTCTTAAATCTCTGATTCTTTGCATGCTCACACCTTCTTGGGACTGCTCAGCAATAATAGCTGAGGCATCGATACTGGCATCAGCAATGTGACTGTCACGTGCATTGGCGACTCGAAACATCAGAGTTCTTTTTCCATCATAATTATGAATGACACAATTATTAGTAAAAATAACTCGGGCCGTGGGTTTGGAAAACTTCGCTAAAGCCAAACCAGTGACAAGGGCTGCGAAAAAGAAGCCAAGAAGGGTGTCAAATATTACAATGATATTGGCGTATTGGGTGGCCGGCAGCAAATACCCATATCCGATGGTCGTACTGGTTTGAAAACTAAACACAAAACAGTCCCACAAAGACCCCGGCCTAGCGTTGAGGATGGCATCTTCGCCAATAAAGTAGAGCCCCGCAAACATGAGGTTTAAAAAAATATAGACAACAGAGACAACAAAGAGAAACTCCCACCAGGAGGCTGCGAGCACATGGTGATAAGCATCTTTAAAAAGATTTTTCTTAAGGCCTTTTTTATTTACTTGCACCCGGAAAGGATTGAGCGAAGCATTCCATGGTTTGAACATTACTGTCCTTTACGCACTTCCCAAAGAGTGCCCTCAGCGGAATCACGGATATCAATGCCCATTTGAGTGAGCTCATCGCGCAGCCGATCGGACTCTTCGTAGTTTTTGTCTTTTCTTGCTTGAATCCTTTTTGAAACCAACTCGTTAATCTTGTCCCGACTGAGTCCCTTTTGCTCTAAAAGCATATCATCCAGAGTGGTGAGAAAACTCTCCGGCTCTTCTTGAAAAAGCGAGAGCGGGTCGCCAAACTCAATCACAAAATCCGCAAAAAGCTGAGAGACCGTCGCCGAAGGTCCTTTTTTCTTAGAACCTTCAGGGACCAGTTGATTATAAAGTCTGACAGTATCAAATAACTGGGCCATAGCTTGAGGGGTGGCAAAATCATCGGCAAAGAACTTATTGATCGCCTCACGAGCACTTGAGATTTGCTCTATCATCTTTTCCGTCTCTGGAGTTTTAAGTTTCGTGTCCCCATTGGCATAACTTTTAGCCTTCCTAAGAGACGAATAGATACGACCCAGAGCTGCGACCGAATTACTTATTGTTGCATCAGAGAAGTCGGCTTGCGAACGGTAGTGAACCGAAAGAACAAGATATTTAAAGATCTCTCCATTGTATTTTTCAAGAAAACTTCGCATGGTGCGAATATTACCAAGGGACTTAGACATCTTCGCCCCACTAAAAGTAAACATATTATTATGCATCCAGTATTTTACGTAAGGCTTATCTGTAGCCCCCTCACTCTGTGCAATTTCATTTTCATGATGAGGAAAAATTAAATCCATCCCACCACCGTGAATATCAATTTGCTCCCCTAATAGAGCACGAGTCATGGCCGAGCATTCAATATGCCAGCCTGGGCGCCCTTCCCCCCATGGCGAGGGCCAAGACTGCTCCCCCTCCTTAGCGGGCTTCCAAAGAGTAAAATCCAAAGGGTTTTTCTTTTTCGGGTCGACTTCAATACGAGAGCCTGACTGCATGTCTTCAGGCTTTCTATGACTTAACTTTCCGTAGTCCTTAAAGTTTTCAATCGAGTAAAAAACCTCACCCTCAACTTCATAGGCCCGACCATTAGCAATGATTTCCTCAATCAAGGCCACAATGGCATCCATATGTTCTGTGACTTTAGGGTTATGAGTGTGAGCCGTTAGCTTCAGCGCTTTGAAGTCTTTCCAAAACTCATCAATAAAGCGCTCAGCAATGTCTTTAGCTGTTTTACCTTCCTCTTTGGCACGATTAAGAATTTTATCGTCCACGTCGGTGAAATTATAGGCATAAGTCACTTTGTAACCGAGATGCTCCAACCAATTGCGAACAAAGTTATAAAAGACCGCTCCCCGAAAGTTCCCAACATGAAGAAAGTCATAAACCGTGGGCCCACAACAATACATTTTTACCTCCCCTTCCTTGAGGGGAACAAAATCTTCTTTCTTCTGTGTTTGGGAATTATAAATTCTAAGTTCCATAGCCCACTTTCTATTTCCGATTATTTAAATAAAGACAATTTTTGATTCAAATTTTGAAGCCTGGAGAAATTCAGCTCGTCATTTTGGAGGGGCTCGAGCAACGAGCGCTGCGTATCTCGGGCTGCGGCATGAAATGGCGCAGGTCGGGAGACGAAGTGCACCCGGGTGCGTGCCGCTCCGAAAGGACGAGCTGAATTTCTCCAGGCTTCAAAATTTGAATCAAAAATTCCCGGCCCCCTTACTATAAAACCTATTTAAATACGTGGCAACGTTTGCACTTGGGTTTTTAAGTGGGTAGGAAGGGGTATGTCTGTTGATGAATCTTATAAGGCGCAACCTATTTGGTCTGAACTTGGTCCTGGCTTCTCCGATTCTGTGGAGGGGGCTAGTTTCCCTAAACATATACTGCGCTACAGAAATCAAAAATGGGCCGGAAAAGTGGGCCTTTCAGGACTCACTGACCAAGAGTGGATCGAGCACTTTTCTGAGTTTAAACCCTTACCTGAAAACTTAGAAAAGCCCCAGGCTCTCAGGTACCATGGTCATCAGTTCACCCACTATAACCCAGATCTTGGAGACGGACGAGGCTTCCTCTTTGCACAGGTACAATACAAAGATAAAACCTTAGACTTAGGAACCAAAGGCTCCGGCCAAACCCCCTATTCTCGGCAAGGCGACGGAAGACTGACATTAAAGGGAGCCGTGAGAGAAGCCCTCGCCACCTCAGCCCTTGAAGGCTTTGGAGTGAACACTTCAAAAACCTTTAGTGTTGTTGAAACCGGAGAGGAACTCGTGCGAGGTGACGAGCCCTCACCGACAAGGTCGGCTGTGCTGTTTCGACTGAGTCACTCCCACATAAGGATTGGAAGCTTTCAACGACTGGCCCATTTTAAAGAAAAAGACAAAATGCAAACCCTCATAGACTACTGCCTTAAGCACTACTACCCTGAAGTAGGTAGAGAGGAATTCTTCCAGGCCGTTTGCGCGCGAATAGCGAGCACCACCGCTCAATGGATGGTTCACGGTTTTGTGCATGGGGTTCTTAACACCGACAATATTAATATCACTGGGGAAAGTTTCGATTATGGCCCCTATCGGTTCTTGCCTCATTACGACACCTCTTTTACCGCCGCTTACTTCGATCACCAGGGTCTTTATGCCTACGGTCGCCAGCCTGTCATGGTTTTATGGAACCTCGAAAGATTGGCAGAATCTTTGACTCTCATAAACGATAAAGAAGAGACCTACAATAAAGGTTATGAGAAGTATAAAGAAGTTCTCAATGAAACCATTTATAACGAGTTCGCTAGGAAAATTGGAATTAAAGTCCCTGAAAATATCCAAAAGATAAAAAATCTTTTTCATCTTTGTCTGCAGTTTTTAGAAAAGTCAAAATGCCCCTACCAAGCTTTCTTTCATCATCTTTATTGCTGGCACCAAGATCTTAACCGCCCCCTTAAAGAATATTCTCCAGAGTTTTACGACTCCCCTTGGATTGAGGACATAGAAAAAGAGTTGGGTCTTATGGAGCGCTCCCCTCAAGCCAAAGAAAAATCCATCGATGACTATCAAACCTTGGTGATTGATGAGATCGAAAGCATTTGGTCTGAGATTGATACAAAGGACAATTGGCAGCCCTTTTATAAAAAGATCGATCAACTTGAAAAGGCTTAACCCATATTTGAGGCGCTTTTTCGGCAGAATTCTCATTATGAGAGACAAAAATTGTCTATCCTTTTGAAGAAATTATAATCATTTGACAGCTATCTAAAATAAAATCACCTCCCAGAAAGCTTAAACCCCTATTTTATCAGGTTTCAGCCGGGACTAACCGATGGTCCAACTATGGCAACATTCTTGCTCTTATATCAGGTTGTTGACTAAGAATTTTTAAGGAGAAGGGTTTATTATGTATTCAAATCACACGTGTCCTAGATGTGCTAATCCAATTAGCTTAGAAAGAATGCTCGGCAATGTTGTTGTCTGTTCCTGCGGTTGGAGTGGTGACAAATCTCATTTTGAGCCACCAAAGCGCAAACTTCCCATCAAAAAAGCAATGTATGGTCTATTGATCGCCGGACTGATCTACACAGGTGTAGAAGGTCGTAAATGGGGAAAACATTTTCCTGAGCGTGTGTACTATCAAACAATTAGTGCTCTTAAAATGACAACAGCCAAAGACGAAGCTCGTATGGCGACTGTCTGTAAAGATATGAAAAAACACAAATGCGCCGCCGATGCTTACACAAAAGCTCTAGCAAAGGCCCCTAAGTCCTATAATCTAGCGGGAGCCTTAGGTGTTGAGCTCTCTCGCATCGGAGAGCATGATCGCGCGATTTTAACCTTTCAAAATTTCTTTAGCCATGAAGACGGAAACGATGTGCACAAACAGCATTTCGCAAGATCCCTTTCAGAGAAAGAGTATATTGTTGACGCCACCGAGTGGTATTACAAAGCCCTTCAAGCCAATGCTAAAAACTTCGACGCTGCTAAAGAGCTTATTCAACATTTGGTTAAAAATGAGCAACACGTTGAAGCTTTGAGTGTCATTGGTCACTACAATGTTCTTTTCCCTAAAACGAGAAAAGAGTGGGCTAAAACCACGGACCAAGTGAAACAAGCTTATAACGACTACACCAGTAAGTATGCCATTGAAGAAATTAAAATTGCTGGAATTAATAAGTATCTTCATGCACCAGTAAAATTTGCGGGCCATAAAGACACGCAACTTTTTATGGTCGATCCTGAGTCTGAGTTTCTAACTGTAGACTTAAAGCAGATCCAAGAAATGGGTCTTGACTATAAGGATCTTGGTGAAAAAGAAGTTATGGCTACCAATGGTCGCTACCTTAAGGGTACGCAGATTGTTCTTCCTGAACTTAAAGTCGGCCCTTTTGCTTTACAAAATGTCAAAGCTATTGCCTGCGACCGCTGTGCTTTTATGCTAGGAAAAGATGTGATGAAGCGTCTTAACTTTAAAGCTCAAACCAACAAGGGAATCAAGTATATTACCCTTAAGCAATAAATATTAAATTAAAATTAACTCTTCAAAAAGCCCAAGATCAACTTGGGCTTTTTTTTTAGCTGGTTACTTTTAGTCCCACAATCGAAACAATTAGCATAGATAAAAACAAAAGTTTTGATAACGGCATGGGCTCTTTGAATAGGAGTACACCCACTGCCACCACACCGAATGTGCCAATTCCCACCCAAACAGCATAAGCTGTGCTTATGGGAATGTACTGACAAGCTCTAGCGAGAAAATACATACTGGCTGCTAAAAAAATGAGTGTAACAAGACTTGGAAGAAAGTTTGTCCAACCTTGAGTTCTCTTTAAACCCAAGGCCCAACAGATTTCAAACAAACCCGCTAAAAAAAGATAAAACCACGCTCCTGACAAAAGGACCTCCTTAAATTTGAAGGCGTCGTCTTGTCTTGACCGGGTACGGCGCGTCTCGTCCGGAGCCCCAGCTTGCGATCAAACGGGGGCAAAAAATGAGTTAATATGGGAGTCTGGACTTAATGTATTGGACCATCTCAGAGCCAAAAACTTTCTGAAGTCTTTTCTCTGGAGGTGTATTAATAAGGTCAAAAACGCGCTTTTTTACTTCCGGATGCTTTTGACTGAGAGCCGAAGACATCCCAACAAATAAGGCTTCAGCAGGGTGCTCAAAGGCCCACTGCACATTTTTTTCAAGCTGAACTTCTTTTGAAATCACTTTGGCTTTTCGTTTTACTTTCTTTTTATCCACATCGACCATATCTTCCATTGTGGCTGATTGCCTTTCTTCAGGCTCGTTGGTTCGGTCTTCAACATCCATATGTAACGTATCGTCTTTTTTCATTGAATTATCCCTTCATTCTCAAACGCCACACTACCCTATTTTTTCTCGTTTGTAATTGTTTAGTATTTCAAGAAAGTGTGGATTTTTGGAAAAATCCTTTTTGAAATTTACTTTAGACCCCTTTTGTAATTATTTTATCCCACTACCCCCCTTACTCTTTATAAATCCTTCCTACCTTCACAGAAGAAATGCCGGGGTCAACGGCCTAATGCTAGACCCTTTGGTTGTAGGGGAAAAAATGATTCGTTTTATCTTTCTGATATTGAGCTTTAGCATGAGTGCTGGAGCGGCCCACGAGGTCGCCTTTGACGAGGTATGGAAACTCAATGACTCCCATCCCTTAAAAAAAGATTTGGATCTGAGTCTTTATATTTCTGAGCGCTCGGATTGGAGGAAATCAAAGATCAAGTCTCGCCTTTTGAGAGCCAATGAAATTCTCAATACTTGTGAGGTTCAGATCGCAAGGGTCTATGTGCATTCCTGGCTGCCTTCAAACCCTTTATTAAGACTTGATGAGTATATTTCTGAAAGCAAACACTACGATGGTCTTCGGCACGCCTCATACAAATCAAGAAAAGTAACAGACCTGCAACTCTTTTACTTTAAAGACTACTATGAAGGGATGACTAGCGGCCCAGCTCTTCCTTTAGCTGTTTATCCCAGTGAAAGAATTGAGCCTGTGACCTTCAATACCGCTTGGTTTCCTTATCTTTCAGCCCAAAGGCTACGCCCCCAGGGTTTTAAATACAACGAAGAGGCCCACGAAATAGGACATATTCTCTTACAAACGGGACACACCCATCATGAGCATGAAAATATCCTGGCCAATGAATCTGAAAAACGTCGACCTTTGTTTTTGCCCCACCAGTGCAATAAACTCCGCCAGCACCCGTCTTTAAAAGAGGGTTTGAAAGAAAAGGTCTACCCGCTCTTTGCCAGCTACTTCCATACATACTCTCGCGATTTCTATATGACCGACTGGTGCTCACGCAACACTCAAAACCTAAGCCAAGCCTTGCATTCTCTTTTTGCAAAAGAAGATTTAAACGCCAAGCAGGTGTTTCTAATGCACAAGGAGGAAGGACGCTCACTTTATCCTCATCAAGCTCGAAAATTTATCTCGGGCTGGCGCTTTCATTCTTTTTTACTTTTAGACAACAACTGGGTTCTTGATTTGGACTACGGGAAAACTCCCCAAATAATCCCATTTAAACAGTATCTTACTTCAATGTTTGAAGAAGAATTCCAGGAACTAAAATATATTCTCGTTGATCCGGCCGAAAATAGGGCCATCACCTACCACGAAGTATCAGCCCTTTTTTCCGCAAGGTCCTCAAAAAATATTTTGCAAACGAAAGACCTCTTCTATCAGTAAGATCTAGCACCCCCCCTGATTGTACTCTGGATATTTGTCTTTAAAGTAAGGGCAGATTTTGTTGTAAAGAATTTCAGTGAACTTCCGAGCTCCTGGTTTGGTGTAGTGAACGTAGTCATAATAATAAAGGGAGTCTTTGGGCATAAGCTTTGCCATATCGACTAGCTTCACCTGCGAGTCCCGAGCCACCTTTCTTATAATATCGTTATAAGTTTCAAGCATGGTCCACATTTCATTTCCTGTAAGGCCTTGGCCCCACCCCACGTTGCCCGCTTGTAAGATCATACGACCGAGGTTTACCCCTGTTCTCGGATCTACCGCCGGACCAAACAAGGCCGGCTGAGTGAGAAAAATGGGCTCTGAGCCTGCTTTGCGCGAAATAGCAATAAGTTCACGGAGGTTTTCCTCAACCCTCACTTGATTCTTTTTTTGTTTCGCCAATTCTTTTTGAACAAAGGCCATATTGTCATCGCGAGTCTCAAGTTTTTTTAAATGAACCTCATACTCATCGAGTTTTCTAAAATCAGATGTGTCGAATCCTTTTTCATAAAACTCAGGGAGGTAATGATGGCCTAGGTTTAACGACTCCGCCATTTTTTGCCTATACTGCTCTGAGAGATAGAGAAAAGTGAGAGAAAAGTCCCGGTAACGGTGAAAAAAATTGAAGAGTTTAAAGGTGAAGCTTTCAAACACCGCTTCAAAAGGCAAATTACTCACCTTCTTAACGTAATTCTCACCGGGCTTACTCCCATAATCGATGGGATTTTCTTGGCTAAAATAGTAGTCGTTCTGCTCGTTGGCGCCAATGAGAAACAAGATCACGTCAGGACTGACTCCCTCTGTGATAAAGTTTTTTAGAAAATCAATATGACCTTGAGTGGACTGACCATCCACACCGGCATTCGCAAACCAGAAAGGTTCATAAATTTCATCCAACTTTTTGCCTAAAAGATCGACCCAGGTGGTGCCATCGCTTAAAACGATACAAGCGGTTGTGCTTCCCCCCATAGCCATAAAACTAAAACGGTCTTTGAAACTTTGAGGTGGGTCTTCCCCTCTCATCCCCAATCGATTCGTAGTAAGTGTGATAATAGGATCAACTTTTTGGCTTGAGACATGCGGGACTTTGAAGCGAGAGCGGTTATCGACTTGTTGATCCTTGTTGGCTTGGTTTTCCATATAAACCTGAGGATCAAGTCTCGTTTGAAAACCAGTAAGAGAAAGGATCCCTTCGGTGGCTAAAAAAATGAATAACAGAAGGCCAATAAAAACAGAAAGATTGATGACTACAATTTTTAGAAGCTTTTTAAGGGGCCGCACTGTTGAGGCTTAAATTCCGATATCAGACAGAGCTTTTGAAATGTGGGTCACACCATGATTGTGCATCCAAGCATTGACTTGTGAGATAAAAGACTCTGTCGCACTTTCCTCTTCCTCTCCAAAAGAAGCATCAAAGTACTGCAACAAATCTTTTTCGGTGACGATCCCAGCGACTCGGCCATCTTGAGTGAGCACAACTGAGCCCACCTGGTGATCCACCAACTTTCCAAGAAGCTCTTTGCGACTCTCGGTGACCTCCGCTTTAATCACGGGCTGAATCATCACCTCTTTTACTTTTATATTTTTTAAAAGCTCAGAAAAACTCTCATTTCTGTCTTGAACTTCTTTTCTAGCTAGAAAATCGGTCACATCTGTTTTTGAAACCATCCCTATAAGCTTACCCTCTTCCACGATGGGCACATGGCTAATAGAATTGTGCTGAAAGCAACTCAGAAGTGTTTTCAGATCATCGTTTCTCTCTAGTATAATGACTTCACTCATAGGGTCTCCCAGAAGCTTTGTAGTTCAGTGGCCAACCTCTTCGGGTTTTCCATATTCATCGAATGGCCTTGATTGTCCATGACTTTAAGTTTGGCATTGGGTAGACGCTCTTTATTTTGTTCCGCCATTTCCATTTTCAAAACTTCGTCTTTGTCCCCATGGAGGATAAGGGTCGGTAGACTGATCTGATCCATTTTTGCAGTGATATCAATTTGATCACTCAGGACATCGATCACACCTTGCCACATGGGGTTATCACAATTCCAGGTGATATTAAAAAGCTTGGTAAACTCCTCGGAGGTTGGGTCGCATCCATCGATGGTTGCTGCTAAAACACCGCGAGCGTACTCTTTGTCAACCGACATTTTTCCAAAGTGAGCGAGCACTTGGTTTTTAGGAAGTTCTAATTCGAGCCCTGTACCGCCGACCGAGTCTAAAAGTGTCAGGCTTTTGAAAAGTTCTGGTTTCTGTAAAACAGCCATCATCGCGATCAACCCACCAGTGGAATGACCCACTAAATGGACCTCGCTCATCTTTTGATCTTCAATCAAGTTCACAACATCAGACGCGCAAGTTTCAAAATTAATTTCAAGGAAACTTTCAATTCCTTTCGATTCCCCGTAACCGCGCCAATCCGCAGCCACCATAGAACCTTCTCCTTTATTCTGACTAAGAATCTCCATGGTGGGATACCACCACTCTTTGGAAGCGAGATTGCCGTGAATAAAAAAGACGTTGCGTGAGCTTCCATCGACTTTTGTGTAAGCGATGTTAAAGCCATTGCTATCGAAAGTGGCCATTTTTTCTCCTCGAACCAAAAGTTCGGTTTGGTAGTTTCCTAAAGAGTCATGCCGCCATCAACACTTAGGACGGTTCCATTAATATAGGAGGCCGACTCGGATGCCAAGAACATACAGGCTTGGCTAATGTCCTCAACACTCCCCAGTCTTTGCACCGGAACCTTGTCGGTCATCGACTTTAGGACTTCTGGCGGCATAGCCGCTGTCATCTTGGTTTCAATGAAGCCCGGAGCAATGGCGTTACTGGTAAAACCTTTTCGCCCCAGCTCCTTGGCCCAAGTTTTAGTCAAACCAATAACTCCGGCTTTAGCCGCTACGTAATTGGTTTGACCAAAGTTTCCATAAAGTGCCACGACACTCGACATATTAATAATGCGGTTATTTTTTGACTCGGCCTTAAAAGACTCTTTTGTGATAAGGGCGTGGGTGACATTAAAAAGACCCGTAAGATTGGTGTCGATCACTGCCTTGAAGTCGTCATGCGTCATCTTTTTAAAACTTTTATCTCGAGTGATTCCAGCATTGTTCACTAAAACATCAATGTCTTTACACTCAGAGGCTGTCTTCTCACACATTTCTGGATTCGTGACATCCACAGCAAAAGTCTTAAGTTGTGAGGAATACTGGGAGAGTTCCTTTGTGGCCACATCCAAAGTTTCTTGGTTGTAATCCCAGATCACAACATTGGCTCCCGCTTGTAAGAAATTTTTGGTGATCGCAAAACCAATCCCTTGCGCCCCACCGGTCACGAGTGCTGTCTTGTTACTGAAATCAAAATTGGATGCCATGGAAGTCCCCCTTCAAAGATTTTGTCTATTACATAGGCGTTGCAAGCCGCCCATGGACGAAACAATTTGTTATTTCTGTTTGAGGAAATTGTCAAACTTTTGCCAATGGTTTATAAGCCAGACTCTTGCGGGGGGATTAGTATGCATTCTATGGCCTCGGCCACAATCAAAAGTGTGGCCCACTATGTACCAGAGAGATTAGTAACCAATCAGTATTTCAATGATCTTTACAACAAAGACATCGATACTTTTTTAAAAGAAAGACGCAACATTCATCAGCGTTACTTTATGGCCGAAGACCAAGCCACATCCGACTTGATTGTTCCTGCCGCCGAAAGAGCTCTAGAAAAAGCAGGGCTTAAGCCCGATGATCTGCAATTGATTATTGTGGCGACCGACACACCTGATTATGTTTCACCAAGTACTGCGGCTGTCGTGCAACATAAGCTCAAAGCCACAAAGGCCGGTTGTTTTGACATGAACTCGGCTTGTGCTGGTTTTGTTACCGCCCTTGATATGGCCAACAAATACATTGTGGCTGATGAGTCCTACGAAAACATTCTGGTGGTGGGTGCTTACGGGATGAGTAAGTTTTTAGATTGGGATGACTATAAAATCGCTTCGATGTTTGCAGATGGTGCTGGCGCTTGTGTGGTGAGCCGTAATTCAGGTAAGACCAAAGGCTTTATGGCATCGGAACTCTACGCTGATGGTCAGTACCATGATTATATGGGAATCTATAGTGGCGGAACTTTTGAACCTGTCACTCAAGATTCTATTAAGAACAAACGTCACTTGCTAAATTTTGCTAAAAAAATTCCTGTCGAAACAAACGCTGTGCATTGGCCAAGGCTCACTCATAGTATTCTTGATCGCATTAAGAAAAAGCCAAGCGAGATTGATCATTTCTTCCTCACCCAACTGAATATCGACACCATCAACGCCGCACTCGACTCTTTGGGGCTCCCTCACGATAAATCTCACAACGTGATGGATCAATTCGGTTATACGGGAAGTGCTTGCATTCCCATGGCGCTTTCCGACGCTTGTGAAAAAGAAAAACTCAAAAAAGGGGACCTTGTTTTTATGCTGGGCTCTGGAGGCGGAATGTCGATGGCAGCCCTTGCTCTTGAATGGGGTTATGACACATGATCCATGAAGCTCATGCGGACTGGTTGGGGCGCTGGAATCTCTATTCTCCCGATCAAGTGGCTTTTAAAGATGTGGTGCAGTCAAAAAGCTACACCTATGCCGAGTGCTTTCGGATTGCCAATGGCCTTGTGCCCTACTTAAAAAGCTTGGGGGTGAAAAAGTCCACCCGAGTGGCCGTTTTTGCCCACAATCGCATTGAGACACTATTGTTATTTTTTGCATTACAAAGAATGGGAGCCATTTTAGTTCCGATAAACTTTCGACTGGCTCCCTCGGAGACGGACTATGTATTGAGTGACTCCGGCTCTGAGATCCTCTTTTTTGACCCCGAGTTTGCAGAGCTTGTCGATAAGCTTCGCACTCCCGTTAAGGCTATTAAAATGGCAGCTTTAAAAAAAGAATGTGAGTCAGCGTCTCAGTGCCAAGAGGTATTTCCCTTTCTAGGAGAATTTGAAGAGGCTTGTAAAATTCTTTACACCTCGGGTACAACAGGCTTTCCCAAAGGAGTGGTAATCACTC
Source organism: Bdellovibrionales bacterium (assembly GCA_964230645.1). Lineage (GTDB taxonomy): Bacteria > Bdellovibrionota > Bdellovibrionia > Bdellovibrionales > JAGQZY01 > JAGQZY01. The sequence goes on from CAXRHT010000002.1 coordinate 593,893, forward strand.
CAAAAATTCTTTTTTGGAATGCGGTGAACACCTCGCTTAGTCTCGATATCAAGTCCAATGATCGCACCGTTAATTTCTCTCCCTTTTTCCATACGGGTGGTTGGAATGTTTTATTAACGCCCTTTATCCATCAGGGTGCCACGGTTATTTTACTTCCTAAGTTTGATGCCGACCATGTGCTTAGGCTTTGTGAAACAGAAAAAGTGACCCTGTTTTTTGGCGTTCCTACCACCCTAGGGATGATGGCGCGCTCTGAAAATTTTGAAAAAACCGATCTCTCCAGTGTTCGCTACGCCATTGTGGGCGGTGAGCCCATGTCTTTAAACATGATCCAACTTTGGCACAAAAAAGGAGTCGCTATTAGGCAGGGTTTTGGTTTGACCGAATGTGGACCCAATTGCTTTTCGTTAAGTGAAAAAGATGCTGAAGAAAAGATTGGTTCTATTGGGCGACCTAATTTTTATGTTCAAACAAGAGTTCTCAGTGAAGAAAATAAGGACGTGGAAGTAGGACAGGTGGGAGAGCTTCTTTTAAAAGGCCCCATGTGTATGACTCAGTACTGGCAGAACGAGGAAGCCACAAAAAATAGTTTCTTTGAAGGATGGCTCCGAACCGGAGACCTGGTTAAGCGAGATGAAAGTCACTTCTTTTATGTCGTGGGTCGAAAGAAAGAAATGTTTATCAGCGGTGGCGAGAATGTCTACCCGGCAGAGGTTGAAAAAGTGATCAGTCGTCACCCGGAAGTCAACGAAGTGGCCGTCCTTGGTGTGGAGGATCCACAATGGGGCGAGGTTGGTAAGGCTTTTATCGTCTCTAAACACAAAAAAGAATTGGCCACGGAGGAATTGGTCAATTTTTGTAAAGAGCATTTGGCCAAATATAAAATCCCTAAACAGTTTGAATTTCTAGAGGACCTTCCCAAAGGAGATTCAGGAAAAATCTTAAAGAAAAATTTAAATCCAAGAACCCAAACACAATTGTAAGGAATTAATAATGAATAAAATACTTTTTGTGCTGATCGGCCTACTTTTTACATCTCAAAGCTTTGCTTTCGACGAAGGGCTTTTTGAAGTCTCCGAGAATCATCATGTTTATTATCGTTATCAAAAGGCGGAGTCTGGCAAACCGACGATCGTTCTTCTTAACGGTCTCATTTATGCCATTGAAAACTGGGACGAGTACTTTGAGGAACTTTCAAAGTCTGGTGTAGGCGTTTTACAAATGGCCTATAGCACTCAACCGGAATCTCTGGTGGATTCCCAAGGGACTCCTTTTTATGCGGTTCCTGAACTCACCGCTTTTGGTTGGGTTCCTAAAGGGATTGAAACACAAACTTTGGTGGATGAGAGCATGACTGTGATTGATGCCCTTGGAATCGAGCGCTTTAGCCTTGCCAGTCTCTCCTATGGCTCCATTGTTGCCGCCGAAATGGCCGTGCAAGAAAAAGAAAGGATTGATCAACTCATCCTTATGGCTCCGGCCGTTATGAGTTCGGGTAGATACAATCCCTACGGACAGTCACGTCACAACTACTATACTATCTTAAAAGCGGCGGGAAATCCTGCCGCCGATATTTCTTATGACACCGAATTGTTCGGTACACTCTCGGCCATAATCACACCCTTAAAATATAACTTTGAAGATGTGTCGTTTACCTATTTCTTTGCGGGCGTTTATCAGATGGTGCGCTCATCAAAGTGGTTTGACTTAAAAGAGTACGCCGACGCCGATTTGCCACCCACTTATATGTTTCTGGCAAGCCTTGAGGACAAACCTCTTTACAAAGACCAACTCTTATTTTGGGAAATGATGGATGAAAACAGTGCCAAAGAAGGTCTTGTCACTTTTGAGGGAAGCTTTCACGCCATTCCCGGTGTGGCGCCTGAAAAGTGTGCCGAGAAAACCCTTCTAATTCTTGAAGACAAACTAAAAGCCTCTGAGAGCAAAGTGAAAGTGGGAACGGGAAACCCTCCCGGGACTATGAAAGATAGTCTTGTAGACTTTTTCTCCAACTCCTAAGGACCCTCGATGAGAATTTTATTCTGCCTGTTTATTTTCCTCTCGGCTTCATCACTTCTCGCACAAGACAGTGAGGTAAAAACTGAAGCCAAGGCACCGGCGACTCCTTTTTTGCCTGACTTTAAAGTCAATGTGGACTTTCTTCACTATGACTTTCAAGGCCGCCACCCTGCCGATGGAAACATCTATGGCTTTGAGGGTGTGACATTCACCTCCGAAACCAGCACTTTTACTTGGATGATGACGCCTCTTTGGCAACTTTCTTTGGCTCTGCAATATGTCGAAAAGTATGCTGAAACAGAATTTCTCGGCACTCTTTATAAAGATCGCACACAGGGTTTAGGAGATACGCGTCTAAGTACGAGTCGGACTTTTATAGATGGCACAAATATCTATATCGCTAGTCTTGGCGTGAGTCTGCCAACGGGTTCAGTGGGAGAGAAAAACCAGTATAACCCTGCCATCAACTACCCCTACAATATGCAATTGGGCTCTGGAACCTATGACCCTTTTTTAAGCCTTATGGGAATTAAAACCATTGGCCGTCATCAGATCGGTCTTCTCGGCATGGGAACCTTTCGTACTGGGCGCAATGACTATGGTTACCGCATGGGAGACGAATACCTGGCAAAAACTTGGTACACCTTTAACCTTCGTTCTTGGTTTGCCCCGGGCCTTTGGCTTAACTACAACCATATCCAGCGCATCACCGGACAAGATCGAACCTTTGGACGCAATCTTTTTGTGCAGTGGTACCACTCGCCTCGGGACTTCTGGGACTTGAGCTTCAACATCAACTCCAACATAAAGCTCAGTAAGTATATCAGTCTCAAGGGCCTTGTGGGACGCCCCATTTGGCAAGAGAGTAAGAACATCGACAATGTGCAAGTTTACGCTCAGTGGTTTGCTCAGGTGGGTGTGGAGGCCCGATTCTAGATCGGGGCCAGTTTTGGGGCCTTTTCTCGCTTCTAATTTTCAGGGAAATGTCTGTAAATTAGGCACAGCTCCTGCTTTGCTGGCATCACCCTGCGGGTGAGAGCCTCCGGCTTGCCAGAGCCGTAATTTACAGACATTTCCCTGAAAATTAGAAGCGAGAAAAGACCCCAACATTGGTTTGATAACGCATGGGTCTTTTACCCTTTGGGGATTCGTTCTAGAATAGAATCGAATCTATTTTTGCTAAGGGGCCCTCTATGGAAAAATCTACGGCTGAAAAAGCTCTCTCTTTGAACCTCATTCGTCCGCTCTATGGAACTATTGCTGAAATTGGTGCGGGGCAAGAGGTGGCTCGGTGGTTTTTTAAGGTCGGAGGGGCGGCTGGAACTATTGCCAAAGCTATGTCGGCTTACGACATGAAGTTTAGTGATGATATTTATGGACGGGAAACCAGTGGACGCTATGTGGTGGAGTCGCGTGTGCGGAAGATGCTTGAGCATGAGTACTCTTTGCTTGAAACAAGACTTTCTGATGAAGAAAACCGCAATAAATATTTTTTCGCCTTTGCGGACACTGTAGCAGCTAAAAGTTTTAAATACACCGGTGATTGTCATGGCTGGATGGGAGTGCGCTTTCAACAAGGTCCTACGGATAAACCGAGCCAAGTGATCATTCATGTGCGCATGCTTGATAAGACCAACCTTCACCAACAAGAGGCTTTGGGTATTCTCGGGGTGAATCTAATTTATGCCTGTTACAATTTGCACGACAAACCCGAGGAATTTTTAAAATCCCTCCTTCATGGGGAGCTTAAAAATCGGGTTGAAATCAATGTGATTCGATTTGAAGGTCCACTTTTTGACGAATCTAAGGAAATCGAGAACAATCTACTTTTGTTCAAAAACAAGCTCACTCGCACCATCCTAATCCCTATCAACAAACAGGTCTCTCACCTTGCCGAAGAGTTTTATGAAAAGCAGGTGATCATTCACCGTGGAAACTTTGGCCCTCCCTTAAAAACAGATATCGATATTCTACGATGTGCAAGGGATCACTATTGCGGACAGAAAGTCGAAGGGCTCTGTGATCCCTATATGGTCAGCGAGGTGCGCTACGACCGCGATATCAATAATTTTGAGGCGCTTTTAAAGAAAGTCGAACTTTTGCAGAACTGTGATCAGAACATTCTCATTACCGACTTTGATAGAACTTACAAATTAACAGAGTACGTGGCAAAATTTACCAACAATCATATCAATGTTGTTTTTAGAACAACCAAAATCATTGAAATTCTTGAGAATGAAAGACTCGCCTCTCTTGACCGCTTGGCGCGGATTTTCAACGAACGTACGAGAATGTATATTTATCCTGTAGACTCAAATAAGGTGGATAAAACGCTGCAAGTTGACCCTAGTCAGCCGCTCTTTACTCTATCCAATTACAAACCCACGGATTTAAATATAAATTTATATAGGCATTTGATCACCTCTCGTTATATACAGGAACTCACCAACTATGATGAAGACTTGGCCAAATGGGATAGTGAATCGGCCGCCTTGGTGAAGAAAAAAGACGCAAAAGTGTGGAAAAATTTACTGGCTTGCCAAGCCCCTGAGTAGTCATTATTATAAATTGAATTTAGTTAGTAGCTTTTGTCCCTGAATTTTAGTTAGAAGGATTAAATATGAGCTTAATGAACTTACTTTATGTTTGGGTACTTTCAGCCGTTATTCTCTACTTCACCGCATTCCTCGTTCCTGGCTTTCGAATCCGTTCTTTTGGTCGTGCCCTTGCTGGCGCCTTGGTTGTGGGACTTTTTAATGCCACTCTTTGGTGGATTCTATTTATCCTCACAATTCCATTAACAGTTCTTACCTTAGGTCTTTTCACTTTTGTCATTGATGCGATTGTCTTACGAATTGCCGCAGGACTCCTTAAAGGTTTTGAAATCAGTGGTTGGATTCCTGCCATTCTTGGAGCTTTCGTCTTAGCCTTACTTCAACTTCTTTTAAAAAGTTTTTTGAGCGTTTAACTGGAGCATAATGAGTTATAAAAGTATTTTTTTAATTCTATCTCCTCTGATCATCTTCGTGTTCTACTCTAATTGCGGATCGCGGGCAGAGCCGCCCGTCTACTCTTATATTCCATTGAGCACGCTGCCTTCAGAAGAACTTAACAACAACCAAAGAAGCCGTATCATTTACGACTGCGCTGAATTTGACTACGAAGGCAACGAAAATATCGATATCTCGAAAGGCTGCACTTTTTTTAGCATGAATCCGATCGTTAATAGCCAGGCCGTCTTTGTTGATTACAAAGATTTTTCTGAGCAGGATTTAATGGAAAGAATCTCTGTTTTCTTTCCAGATTTTGAGAATGCTCCAGTAATTATACTCGAAGGTGATGGCGTTCTTGAGGAGGGTTTAAATAACCCGGGATTCAATCTTGTCATTCGATGACCATCACCAAGGTGAAACAACTAAGATTTAAATAAAGACGAGGGTACCTTGTAGCGAGCTTTGGACACCTTTACCCCTTACGGCTTCTTTTTAATTAGGGCACAAGCCTTGCAATATAAGTTAAGATGAATCTCAGGAACTATTTTTCAGTCATTCTAGTTTCGATCCTTTTGCTGGCCCTTCCGATCAGCAAAACTCATGCGAAAACAAATACTTGCAAGATTATCTTCAGTGAAAACCGGTATTTGGGCTTTATTGGCGACCAGATTGAGTTCGTTCTGAACAGAGCCGAGCCTGAGACGTCAGCAGAAATTGTCACCCAAATGCAGTCTCTCCAGTCAGGTGAGTTCGTACCTCAAGAACAGTCCAATAAGCCCATCGAGGAAAGGCTGCAGACGAAAATAATGGCTGGGCAACCACTCGGGGAGTTAGCCGATGAGTTCAATCTTCCCATTGAGACTCTAGGTCTCTTTAACAGAAGCACCGGAAATTTTGAACCTGACAGGGCTCGGCCAAAACAGCCCTTGGCTTTGGAAAATGGTGACTCAAAATTAAAAGCTATTCGAATTAACTACGAGTTCAGCTATGGATCAGATGGTAATGCGTTTCCAGCTTTGCTTTCTAATTATTTGAAAGTCCTGCAAGTCATCCCTGACTTAGAGCTTTGGGTTGCTCTTCGTGAGTTCGACAAAGTCGATTTTGAGAACATGATTAAAGACGTCCCATTAGAAATTAAAAATCGAATAAAAACAGTCACTACCTCTTCCCTACAAGTAGAACTGTGGGCTCAAGACGGTTCGAAACCCTTTGAAGACGGAGAAAGCACTCTGCTACAAACCAATGGTAACAAAGTAAAAAGGAGAGACTATCGAAAAGTCGTTTGGGACATGGAAGAAAGTGGCCTGATCACAACCGAGACTAGCTACTTTCGGTTCGAAGGCGGGAATGTCATTGTTGGAGACGATCACATTTTCTTAGGAGTTGATGTTGTGAATGATCTTGTTGAAAATATTGGGATGGATCGTCCTGAAGCCTTATCAGCTCTCTCTTCCGATTTCGGAAAAGAAGTTATTGAAATAGGAATTCCAAAAATTGGGTCTAATCCTGAACAACCTGAATTCCATATTGATCTGACCATGTCACTTGTGAGAGACCGCACTAGTGGAAAAGAAATTGTCTTGTTACAGTCTCCTTATGCTCTTTTCGAACAAGTCCTGGGATTTCGTAATATGAGTGAAGCGAACGAGGTCAGCTTTCGCAAAAACATCGTTGATTTTCTTTTGAAGATTAAACAACAAATTCAAAGTGGACAAAAAAAATCACTAAGCATCGGTGAGACAAGGTTTATCGAAGAGCTTTCCAAAATAAATCTCGCCGAATTACGTTTAAAAGAGGCTCAATCCTCTTTTATTGCCGACCTTATTGAGAAATCGAATTATGAGGTCAAAAAAATACCCGGATGGAATAACCTGAGCTGGACTCTCTCGACCTTCAACTACACCAACCTCGTTTGGTCAGAAAACTATGTTCTTGCCCCGGAATATGAGATTGATTTTCTGGATCAATATGTCTACTCCATTTTCGAAGAACTAGGCTATCAAGTGATTCCAATGAATTCTGTCCAGAAATTAATTTGCAAAAGAGGGGGCATTCGTTGCGCTAGCGAAACCTACAGACAGCCTCCATTGAGGGAATCTGCAAACTAGTGTGATAAGCTTCGAGCTTCTTTGATTGAAAAAAGTTAAAAGCTCAAGCGCCTTTATTCTTGACCTTTCGTCTTTCCGAACCTTTACTCACTTGATTTTGATAGGCAATATCTCCGAACATTTCACGTGCTGCTTTATTATAGGCCAATGCCGCTTGCTCTTCGGTCCCGTAATCTCCTAGGTAGTGAGAACGTCCATTTTTTTCAATACGAGCGCGCCAAATCTTTTTACTTTTCACAAAAGACACACCTTTATACTTAGAAGTGCTTTTATCCGCTCTTTTAGGGAGCATGCGCTGGCGCTCTTTCATCGAGCAAACTATTAGATTGGATTTACGGTAATCGAGTCCACCTTGCCATCTTCGTGGATAAACAAGCTTTCCCTTGCGAGGCTTCATTATAAATTGCCCCAAAGTCATTGTGCGGACTTTATCACCTTTACGGATACTTGTGACAACCGAGGGTTTGTTCGCTTTACCTGTGTAAATCACTCTCCAACTTTTAGCATCGATGTCTTCAAAATCCTCAGCGTCGACTTTTACTTTTTCGCCCGATTTCGTATTTAAGTACTTCCAAGGTTTTGTTTTTTTTGCCATCAATGAAACTCCTCTAGTCGCATAATCTTTCATCGGAAGAATGCTAAACTCCTTTAAAAAAACAGCTTTTTTGACTTGTTCTGAGGCAAGCAGGCTTCAACCCAATAATTGCGGGACTTTGGGCTAGCCTTAAAGAGATTTAATAGAGCACTCTCACTGATTTTCTAGGGCTTTTTTGGTAATCTTGAAATTAATGAGAACTCCTCAAAGATTCTGCATTTTTTTAATGGGCTTGTTTTTGCCGATCGTGGCCTCTGGTTTTGACGATACCATCAATCGCTTCAATCTTGACCTCCTTTACCATTACTCTCGAATCGAACGCTCCACCTTAGTTCAAACTCACAATTTCCAAAGTCGCCAAGGTGGAATGCTGCAATTCGAATACGAGGATGAAATTGATCTTTTTTGGCGTTGGTATGTTGGAGGAGACTTCACCTTCGCACGCTATGAAGCTTCGGCTACGACTCAATTCTCGCCCCAAGAGCGAATGCCCTGGCAGGCCTACATTGGAACGGGCTTTCAAATAGGAGCCCTTAAATCTTGGGAAATCTTTTTTGGCGCTGGGGGCTCAAGTGAGCACTACTTCGTAGGCACGGGAGTGAACCAATTCGATTTCAGACAAACGGCCTCCCTCCGAGGACATCTGGGTTTGAGTTGGCGTTTTTTAAGTATGACAGGAGCGAGTGCAAAACTCCTCTTCCGCTACTCTCTTCCTCTGACACAAGTCAATCACAATGGTGCCGAAATGACTTACCGGGGAATTCTTGATGGCAATATCCGTTTACGCCATCGCTATGATTCTAGCTTTAGTTTTTATGGCGGCATACGATTTGAAGACTATAAACTCATGGATGAGTCCATTACCTATTTCACTAGCCGAGTTTATGCCGGACTCGGACTGCATTTTCAGTAAGAACATTACTTAAAAAAAATACTGTCTCAAAAAAAGACAAAACTCTCTGATTTCTAAGTTTATTTCCGAAAAGACCGATAAGCATATATAGATATAAATAAGGTTTTTTATGTGGTCCGTTGGTTGTGAAGAAAAACATTTTATCTTTCTTAGGCGTAGTGTTGTCATTGCGGGCCAGTTTCTATTATCTCTTATTCTTTTTGCTTGCGGGGCTCCCCCACAACAGATTGATGAAGGCTCAGAAAGTCCAGCGCTCCTGGTCCTCTCTCAAGACTCAACCACTCATCTGCCCAATTTAATCAATGGCACCTCTACACTCCACAGTATCACTCTGATTAATATGTCTGCCACAGTCCCTGCGGAAAGACTGGCTCTGAGTGGTTTACCGGGGCCTCCATTTGCTTTTAGCGGCGGTCAGTTTCCTGGCCTTGGTGGCACCTGTAGTGAAGTTCTTAATCCTGGTAATACCTGCACCATGGAATTTGAAATCACACCCACTGTGAGCACAAGCTTTCAAAGCACTTTTCAACTCGACTACTTTGATGGACTTGAAGATGAGAGTTTGGAAATAACACTGAGTGGACAATCAAGAGACCCCTTTCCTGCTCAATTGGTCCTCAACCCCTCTTCTGATTTTGACTTTGGCCCACTAGCCATCGGAGGTTTTAGAGATCGAGTGATCACTTTAAGTAACTCGGGGGAAATGGCAGCGACCTCGATTAATCTAACAGGACTGGCGGCTCCTTTTAGTATCGAAAATAATTCCTGTGGAACTACACTCGGAGCTGGAGAACAATGTCAGTGGAGAGTGCGATTTTCACCACTCACAGACTCTGTGAGTACTGACTCTTTGAGCTTGAACTTTTTTGATGGTGAACAGAATCAAAGTGAGGACATCAATTTCCAAGGGGAGGGAAGAATTGCTGGATTTCTAGCGATCAACGAGGGTTCAAGTTTTGACTTTCAAATTTTACTAGCCTCTCAGAGCTCCCAAAGAACTTTGACTCTCGAAAATACGGGTGGAGGCAATGTCAGTGGAATTTCTGTGGGTTCTATGAGTGCACCATTTGCCATCGTCAGCAACGATTGTCCCACTGCACTTAGCCCATCTGAGAATTGTGAGGTCGTTGTCTCCTATTCTCCCACCCAGACCCAACTCAGTCTAGAAAACTTGAATGTTAATTACTTCGATGGATTTGATCCTCAACAAAGCCAAGCTCAGTTTCGTGGCCAAGGATTTAACAACACCCTTAGCCTCAGCTTACTCTCCCCTGCATCAACGCCTTCTAATGATGACACTCCGGAGCTTCAGATTGAAAACACCATCGACGGCCTACGCCTCCACCTCTACCAAAGTGCCAGTTGTGGCACACTTAATTCGAATCAAACTGCGTCGGGTTCACAGTTAACTTTTGAACCCACGATGGCTGAGGGTACTTATCAGTTTCATGTCCGAGCCGAAGACTCTGAGGGGAACTTTACAGCTTGCTCCTCTGATTTTGTGGCCTTTGAGTACGACAACACGCCTCCCGCTCCCCCTAATACAATTAGTTTTCTAAGCTCTTATACAAGTCTTTCCACTACCACTCCGACGATCTCTTGGTCTACTAGTTCAAGCCCTGATGTCGTGGACTACCAAGTGGCTATTAGCAATAGTTCTGGAGGTGGTAACAGTCATGGAGGATTCACTTCAAAAGGCAATGTCTTATCGGCCACACAAACGGGGCTTTCTCTAACAGAATGCGAATACTACTACGCGAGTGTACAAACTGAGGATCACGTCGGCCTTATTTCATCGAGCTTTTCCGTCTCCCCTACTAGTTTTCGATATGACTCAGCCCCACCGAGTCCTCCTTCTTCACTTAACGAAAGTGGTGATGCGAGTACCACAAACTCGGCCACAGTTTCATGGAGTGCTGGGAGCGACGCCTGTGGAGTGTCCCACTATCTCGTAGCTATAAGCGAGGACCTCAATGGCAACAACATTCTTGATCCGGGAGAGCTAGGTAACATTTTAGGTTTTACGGATGTGGGAAATATTACGACCCACCGTTTCAATAGCCTTTCTTTAAATAACGGAGTGACCCACTTCACCAGTATTAAAACGGTCGACACCACAGGCAGAGAGTCTTCGACTGTGACCTCTAAGCCATGGATTGCTTATGACCCATCCGAAGAACTCCCGAATATGATTGCATGGCTTGACGCTAACGATCTCGCCACCCTTGTAGATAGTAACGGCAATAATGCTTTAAGTGGCTCTTTTAATGGAGAGGTGGCTTCCTGGCGGGATAAGTCAGACAGTAATACTTATCATCATTTTAATGCCATTGGTAGCTCGACAAGACCCAACTTTACCCCCTTCCAAGTCAACTTTGATGGCTCAACTACCGGCCTTACCACTGCCAATCATGATGAGATTAATACCGATACAGTGAGACAAAGAAATTTAACGGTCGCTTTTAGAACCTCAAACGATATTTCAAGTCGACAAGTTATTTATGAAGAAGGTGGAAGCATTCGGGGAATGAATATCTATCTTTTTAACAACCGACTCTACTGTGGATTCTATAATGACTCTGGTGGCAGCAACGGAGACGGCGACGGCAACCAACCTTTTGTCTCCGTATCAAGACCTATCTCAGCAAACACAACCTACTTTGTGACTTGGGTTTTTGACTATAGTCACTTTGACGGAGCCGACGGACCTGATGGCGACCTTAAATGCTATGTCAACGGAGTCAATTTCGATTCCACTACGACAACTTCAAGACTTTTTGCTCATAGCGGAGCGGTTGGCTTAGGAGTCGTTAACAGTCAAACCGTTTTTGAAGATTACAGTGTTGCAAACAGCGGCAACAACTTCCTCGGAAGTCTTTACGAAGTGATGCTCTTTAACGATGTGCCCACTGATGCTGATGTTGTAAATGTTCACACCTATCTTGATAATAAATGGAATTAACAAACACCATTTTTGAGAGAACGTCTTAAAAAGAAACAATTGGACATTCTCAATTTTCGACGTCGAAATATTAGTGACTTTTTAGAGACTCAGACATTCTCTGCTCTCTAATGCCATCTATTTCTTTCTGATCTGGTCGCATTTTTGCAACCCTTAAAGCTATGTTTGGGGGTTCTATGAAAATTATTGTTTTTTCACTTCTCATTTTTTTACCGATTGTTTTTCAAAACTGTTCGGATGCGAACTTCTCTAATTCGGATACCTTCTCAGGAAAACGACAGGCCTCAGAAAGTGATCTCTCATGCTCTGAAGGTTTGTGTGAAGACATTGGGTCCGACATTATTGATGAGGGCTTAGTCGACCAAGACGATGATACCGACTCAATTAATAGTGGAGACGGCAATAGGGACCACGATGAAAAATCACCAGGAGAGGGCGACTATGCCAATCGTGACGATCAAGCTCCCCCTTCTTATCCCAATACGGAAGAACCTAATCTACTGGAACTTATTGAACATATTTTTGCAGTTGAAGATTTAAAACCCTTAAGTTCAGAAACATGTGCTGAACTCTTTACAGCTCTAGAGGGTGGGATGAATCTCGATGGACAGAGCTTAAAAATAAACGCTAACTTCCAACGGGTCATAGTAAAAAATGCCGGTGATGTAAAGATCAACGGAAACACCAGACTTTTAGTGATCGATGGTGCTAAAAATGTGAAGGTCAGCGGTAACGTTGGGAGCTTGTGTATTCGAGCCCAGCATATCGATGGGATCAATGGTAATGTTGTTGGAGGTCGACAAGCTCACATCATAATTGGTCAAAACATTGATGGGCAAAAAGCTCTGGCTAAGAATATAAACGGCAATACAAGTGTATCAACCTTGGTTTTGGACATCGATGTTGAAAAGATTAACGGAAATTCCAATTACTTGAGTATTAAAAACTCTGATGTTGATAAAATTAACGGCAATACTCGTTCATTGCACATAGAGAACGTGACTCTAGAAGAACTAAACGGAAATGCTGGCGAACTTGTTCTAAAAAAATCTCTCATCAAAAAGGTCAACGGGAATATCAGAAAACTTGAATATGATGAACAATCCGCTCTTTTGGAAATTAACGGTAACATCAACTAATCAATCACGCTTCCACAAACCGCCAGTGGGACGACCCAACTGGCGTTCTAGAATATGTTTTACGTCCTTTGCCAAAATTCGCCCGTGAAGGACCTCACCTCCCACATAAACAATGGGACCCAAATGAATACCTAGGTAGTTGGCGTAGTCGTTGTGGTATTGGACCACTTTCTGCATGCTTTGATTCACTAAGCACTTCTTAATTGGCTCTACTTTTAAATTGAGTTTTTCTAAAGCACCATAAAGCTTATTCTCAGTCTGCTTGTCGAGTGAACCCAGGGTTAATTGAAAGTAGCGCCAAAATTTTTGTGGATAGGTCTGCCATACACAAAGATGAGCCTGGGTGATCGTATTTTGCAATTTATTGGAAGCTAAAAAAACGGGGCGATAATAGAAACTAATCTCTGCACTATTCCCGAGAACTGGAATCATTTTCTCTAGCCACTCCGCTGAGGCCTTCTCCCTAGTCCCTCCAAGAAAGGTGATCTTCAAAGGACCTTTCCCTAACCTAGGGGTCCACTCCTCCTTGATCTCCAAACTGAAATTAGGCTTTTTTACGTCTACTAAAATTGGGAATTTGATTAAGTACTTCTCTAAAATATAGTCCAAGGCTCGTTTCTTGCGATCCAGTAAAAGTCGATCACGGGTGGCCCGGCGATTGAAGTCATTGTCTTCCATTGAATAGGTTTTGAGATAGGTATCAATGTCTTTTTTGGAAATCTTTTTTATCAAACGTTTGTAAACATGGTCTTCCCGAAATTTTTGTTCGGACACCCCTAGCTTCTGCGCTTCCGCCTTTAATATTTTTTGTTTGAGAATTTTATCGACGGAAGCCAGTTTGAAATGAAAGATCTCTGTGGCGAGCGAACCCCAAATGAAATTGTTATAGTCGATATCCTTTTCGTAAATTTTTTGAGAATCGACTTCGGCAATGGCTTCACTCAGGTTGGGGGAGGAAAACTGAATTTTGGTTCCGCCCTGCAGCTTTACTCCGTACTGGTTGAGCAAGGAAGAGACTGAGCGAGAAACTTTGGAAAAGCGCAGATTTAATGTCTTTACTGGTTTTTTAGCCCTTGAAACGAACTGTTGGTAGATCAAGACAAATTGCACATCTTTTTTCTTACTTAAAAAAGCGTCCATGGATGGAGAGAGTGACACTTCCCTCTCGGTGACTTCAAAAGATCCCGACTTCGCCATGATCCCGTCTGGAAGGTCTGTGAACTTGAAATACACTTCGCCGATCTCGCCTGGTTTTAGAGAGTCTGTTGATTTTTTGGAGCTCGGTAGAAATATGTAAATCAGACCTAAAACGACGATCAGGCCGATGGCAATGATGGCACTTTTTTTCATTCCTCTATTTTAAAAAATCATGGGGAAGTTGCAATCAGGGAGAAGATAATAGAGACCTTGAACTGGACCTATCAGCTATTATGTTACATTTAGTCGTTTGAGAGATTAAAAAAAATCCGCGAGTGGATGAGACCGCTCACGGATTCCTGTAACGCCCTTTCGCATCGTCCTGATCACTGATGCCTCCCAACTTAAAAAAGCTGGGCCGTCCGTGGCGCACACCTATTTATCGGTGTTATTCTGTATATGATGCAATGAAATGTCTCAAATTAAGAAGGCAAACTTCTCTTTTGGTCTCTTTTTGCTCTGATTCTTAGTTTTTTAAAGCTGTCAAAAATTTACACACTAAATACCCTAACTTTAACATTAAGATCATGTGTTGATCTTCAATTTAAAGGGAGGTTTTTTCTTTTGAAGTTTCGTGCGGACCACGTGGCCAAAAGGTCCTTCGGCTTCGCCTCAGGACGACACTTTGCCTCAGGACGACGTTGAGAACTAGGAAGACATTGAGATTCAAAGCAATGGTGATTTTTTTAGTAAAGATTGTATTGTTCCATACACTAGAAAAAAGCCGAAAGTTCCCGTCACAAAAGACGCTGTGCCATAGCCTGTCTGACAATCTAAAGGTTTTTTAAAGTTCTCTGGCTTTTCGAAATGAATGTCTCCTGAAGGTGATAAAAATCTTGGCTTCTCCATTGAGTAAACACAGGGAACTCCCATGGGACCCTTACGAGGAAAGCCATGTTTTTGCCTGAGACGTTTACGAACATGAGAAAGAAGGCTGTCCTCTTTGGACTGAGAAAGATCGGCGTAAAATATTTTCGTTGGATCCAAACGACCTCCGGCAGCGCCAGCCAGATGAACGGGGATTTTTCTTTTTACGCACTCAACCACCAAAGCTTTCTTGGCAACAAACTCATCCACCGAATCAATGACGGCATCAAAGCCTTCAGAGAGAATTCGGCTGGCATTGGACTCATTAAAGTCCTCGTCAAAAATTTGGATTTTGATATTGGGATTTATTTTTTTTAATCGGTCTTTGAGAGCTTTTGTTTTTAGCTGACCAATATTGCCATCAAGAGCATGGATTTGTCGGTTGGTATTACTTACACAAATATCATCAAAGTCCATAAGACTTATCTGCCCAATTCCCGAGCGCCCTAGTGCTTCGACCACCCATGACCCCACTCCACCAAGTCCTACAACAAGAACATGAGCCTCAGCCAAAACTTGGCTTTGTTTTTTACCCACCAGTCTCTCTATACCACCGAAACGCAACTCGAACTCAGACACTTCATTGATCATTCCCCTTGCATATAAAAAAAATCGAGGCTTGGGAATGAAAAAAAGTCCATATTTTTCTTTATCTAAACATTCTCTAAACGAAAACTTTACAGGAGGTCTAGTTATAAATTATTGTAATCACTACCGTTTTAATATTCTCATTATGCAAGCTCTTGGAAAAATCCTATCATTAACCTGAAAATTGAATTTCGGAAAAAGGAGTTTCCAATGAAAAAAATTATTCTCGCAGTCGCAGTTCTAATGATTAGCTCAATCACTTTAGCCGACTCCCCTTTTCTTCAGTATGAATTTGGTATGGAGCATAAGGGTGATGAGTACTACGTCAGCCTTAGACTATTTGAAAACACCGACATGTCCATTGAGGTGCGCCCCATTGAAGAGGCGGGAGCTCAGATTCTAAACCCTGACATTTTTTGGACTAATATTGAACCTCTCTTGTTTGAGCAGCTTTATGCGGGTTCAAAAACTCTTTCTCAAGAGAAAACGGAAAAGCTTTTTAACCATTTTGTTTGTGAGCTTTATGTTCCCTACGCTATGCAAGTCAATCACCTCTATATGGCAACCCCTTACGATCCTCAAGCGCAGCAATTTTCCAGTGTTCTTGAACCAGTGAAAGGCCCCGAGGGCTGCTGGGTTAAAAATACGGTTTTCTTTACTGAGGAAGAAAACAATGAAAAAGCCAACGACTTAAAAATGAAACTAAGAAATTGGTTTCAACAAAGTGCGCTTATGAATCAGCTTGTGGTGGTGCGCTAACCTAAGAATCCGTTAAAGCGGCGAAGTTACTTTGATGGCAGACCAGAAGTTCCTCCACAGTCGTGGAGCGAATTTCAGCGGCCTTCTTTAAAACCTCTTCAAAGACTTTATTAGGATTGCCGTCGTCTATCGCATTTGAGGGCGTGTCACTTTCAAATAAAATCGATTCTTTGGGAAGCTTTTCTAAGGCTTCTCTAGCCTTTTTAAAGTTATCATTAAGAATATTAGGTCCAAAAGAAATAATGATGTTATTCGCAATGTATTGCTCAGCCACTTCTACAGAGCCTGAGAAGCTATGAACAAATCCTTTCACACTGTAGTCCTTAAGAATCTCCAAAGCTTTACCGTGAGCCTGTACAATATGAAAAACAAAGGGCTTGTTATGGGCAATCTCTAACTGGCGTTCAAACACATTGATTTGTGCTTCCTTTTTGAGAGTGGCTTCATCCCCAAAAAAATCCAAACCCACCTCTCCAATAAAATCGGCTTGATCAGCCCAAATTTTTAATTCCTCCAGATCGCGAGACAAATCAAATTCTTTGCTCTTAATAAACCACGGATGAAGTCCGAAACAGGTTTTTATTCGACCGGGAAATTGGTTTTTGAGAGCCACTTGATGCTCCCACTCAGAGGGTTGATAGCCTCCCATAATCCACTGCTTTTCGGCATCGGCATCTTGGATAAATTCGGTGGCCTCATCAAGATTAAGAAAAGACAGATGGGAGTGACAATCAACAACAGACATTTGACCTCAATTATGACACAGCTTCGACTCAATTTATTGCACTTTCTACCTGATACTTAGACCTTTAGCTAGTAATACCTGAGAAGTTAAGCACATAATATCTATTTATGTTCATTGCTATGGATTTTTTGAAAACTTTAATCCCAGGTTCCCGCGTCGGGAACTTGTAACTTGCGATTAATCACCTCTTTAATTTCCCTCAAATCCGCTTGAGGTCCGAGAACTTCTCCTGAAACAAAAATCACCGGACCAGAATAAATGCCAAGATAGCGGGCATATTTTTGGTGGTAATCGAGCATTGCAAGGGCTTGGTCACTTTGCACACAGTCTAAAACTTTTTCTTTGGATAAATTTAACTCCCCAATGACTTGAAAAAGGTTCTCGTGCGTCTGAACGGAGTAGGACTTCCTTGTTTTATTGAAATAATTGAGAAACGACTCGGGGCTGAGTTTCCACACACAGTAGTCCACTTTATTATGAAGAAGATGGTAAGAGTTTTGGCTTGCAATAATGGGACGCAACTCCAAACGAAGTCCCTCATAGTCTTCAAAGAGTTTGCTGATCTCGGCAGCCAGCCTCAGAGATCGTTCATTTTTATGATCGGTAAAAAGTGTTACTTCGATCTCAGAGGCCTTTTCACCGAAGGCTGCGACAAACTCACTTTCTATTTGTAACTCGAACTGAGGAGGATCAAGTCGTACTTGAATAGGAAGACTGAGTAGGTATTTTTCTAAAAAGTAATCATAGTGCTTTTGACGACGCTGTTTTTGTAACCAGGCTTTTGCCTTTTCTGCTCCTTCTTCAGTGTTTGGAAAATTGCGGGAACGTCGGGCTTTTTCAATCTCACTAGGATCCAATTCACTAGGGAGAGACTTGTAGACGAAGTCTTCAAGGTAGTCTTGAACGTTGACTGCTTGGTCACGAGCTTCCCGCAGAACTCTTTTTTCCTTAATAATTTTGTCTATGCCTTTTAAACGAGCTTGAAACATTAGAGTTTCTAGTCGTCCCCATAAATAGCTTTCTTGGTTGAGATCCGATTCCACTATAACCTTCGCGTCCACCCGAGCCAGAGTTTTCGAAGACTCCTTTTCGGCTAAAAAAATCTTTGTCTCTTCTCGGTAAGGAAGACCAAACTGATTGAGTAAACTTTGAACTGAGCGCCCCACCGGCCCCAAATGGAAACTCACTCTTTTGGGAAGATTTTTCTCATAAGCCACATATTGCTGATATATCAGAGCAAAAAGAATCTCTTTTCTTTTTTGCTCAACACCTTTAAAAAAAGTCAGCCTCTTGACCTCTGAGTGGGTCACTCTTATGGAATCAGACTTAGCCAACCAGTCAGCCTTTTTCTCCGGCACGAATTTATAATAAAGCCTGGCCTCTGGGTTTTTCTTCTTGGCTTGAACAGAAACCTTTGGCGCATGGGCTTGCGAGGAGGACTTTTCACTCCTCCAACAGGAACAACGGGTGAGGCTTAAGCTCATGGCTAGGCCCATGAGAAGGGGCCATTTGAGAGAATTCATAGGTCTATGATAAGAAAAAAGAAAGACTCTGGCTATGAAGTTTTCCATAAGCCTCTGGCAAGAGGGAGCTTGTATTATGTGATTTGTGTAAGACTTTTATCAAAATTGAGCGAAGGTTTCACTCACCAAGCCTATCGACTCAGTCATCACCCTATAATTTGCTCAACTATTTCAATGATTTATGGATTAATCACTAAAAAAGCAAAAAATGAAAGAAGTATAGAGTTGCCTGAACACCCCTGTCAGAGCCCTGTTAGCTGCCAAAAAACTATGCTAAAGGCTCCATCAAGCAATAACAAAGGGAGAAAATATGAAACATCTAATAACGATTTTAATTTTATTCACAGCTGGCCTGGCATCAGCTCACCAAAAAACCATCGACCAGAGCATAAACGACTTGGCCGACCAAGTGGTCTATGACCTTGAGATGCAAGATCTCTATGACATCCGTCTCTTAACTGATTTTTGGTATGAAGGTTCTCTTGAAGACTGCGAAAAGCTTTCACAAGGTGAGGCTTTCTCCGCTCTTGTCGACAATTACCGTCTTCCTCTAGAGGAGTATCAAACTTTTTACTACGAACTTTTTGAAGACCGTACTTATTACGTATGCTCTGAGAGTGAATTCTATAACGCCGGTCATTACGCGGAAGGCAGTAAAAACAAAACCTCTTTTATATCTACAGACGGCAAAGTGCGCTTCCAAATTCAGTACACTTATATCGACTAGAATCATTTAAAGTTGTTGATTTCTTTAAGACTCCAATCTTGGAGTCTTAAAGATTCATAAAACCCTTATTGGTAGCTCTATGAAGTTTTTATTATTTTTTATTCTTCTATTTTCAGTATCTCTTGCAGCCCATTCAAAATCCTCTCGCTATTACTCTTTAAGAATTAGTCAAAAAGAAGATTCCTCGGCTAGAGAAGATTTCGGGCACTGCTCTGGAGTCTATGATAAAATCGAAGAAGTTATCTACACGGCTGCTCATTGCTACCACAACAAAGCTTTTCATATTCGCACTAACAATGGCAAGCTTCTCTTTGATCTCAGTGAGGCTGAGTACTCCTATTATGAAAATGACTACGGTTTGGTCGACCTGTTTTCAATCCAAGGTTTTAATCCCATTGATGAACATAAGCTCATCTCTCAAGCTAGCCCTGTTGACTTTTCATCAATGCAGACGGACCGCCATTATGCCCTAGGCTTTCCTAGTCTTCACAAAACCGAAAGCCTGACCCGTCTCAATTGCTACAGGCTGGAAGACTTTAAAAATCATTTCATTTTTGAAATCGAGCAGGCTCTAGGAACCCAGCATTTGAAGTGTCCCTTCTACCAAATAGATCAAAATAGCTTTGATGATTTTACCCAGCATTCGGACGTGGCTGGCCTTTCTGGGGGTGGAGTTTTCCACAACAATGAACTTATTGGAATTATTTATCAGTTCGGAGACCGAAGAAAAGAGAACTTTGGTATTTACTACCAGTTTCAAAGCCTCGAGACTGATGAGATTTCTCCCCTTTCGGTAGAAACCGCTAGAAGAAAATATCAGCTCGATAAGAAAATTTTTGAAGAAATTAAGGTTCCCAATCTCATTCAGACGGAACTCAATTTATTTTTTTTGTTGAAGCTAAACATCTTTGATAACCGACAATCATTTATTAAAAATATTGAATGGCTCGACGATGAAACCCTACTTTTTGAATTTATAGATTTTAACCCCATCGAAGTTCAGAAAAAAGATCTCAGCCACACCCTCCAAAGCTTCTTAAAAACCCTAAAGGTGCCTGGCTCCTTTTAGTTGTCGAAGCCGAAGGAGAGGGTTTCGTCTTCTTGTTCTTGGTAACCTGTTCGGGGTCCTGGTTGGTACCACATGATGAATTTATCACCTGGATTGACGGCTCTTAAGAGTCGTCCTTCATTCATTCCGTTATTTGGACCCCAGTAGTGGCGGAAAATATTAAAGTCGGATGTCCCCGTCATGGTAATTGTTTCCTCGACGGCACCTGTGCCTAAATTCACCACTTCGACATCTATTGGATTTTCAGCGGCGATCGCCACCCAGTCCATATCTCCAGCAACGATAAAGTTTTCGCGGAACAGAGCGGGTGAAACCCAAGCGGCAGAAGAAAGACCATTAGAGTCGGCGTTACTGTTACCACCCATGACAAAAGGGGCTTCGGCTTTCATTACAAGTCCGGAATACTCAGCCCCCGTATCTGGCACAGAGAAGATATTCCCAGCTGTTGCTGATTGAGTGTAGCTCGTAGAGTCTGAACGGTACATATTCACAATGCCTGTTCCTGATGGAGAAATATATCCCGTCCTTGAAGGGAAACCGATAAGCTTTTCGGCCGCCGGTGGAACAATTTGACCATCATCACGATAATTTGAACTGAAATGCATGGCTATGAGCGCATCACTCACAACTTCAAATGCGCCATCTTGACCATCAGAATAAGTGTAACTATCCCCAGCATTCATAACTTCGGTTCGGCGTAACACACCATCTCTATAAAATTCTACAGTGCTATTCTCAAAAGCAAAGACCGAGAGCCTATGGGGCGTTGAACGAGTTCCCGTTACAAGAAAGTTTTTACCTGACATCCCACGATCTTGGAAACCAATGTGCATTCGGTTATTGAGGTTACCCATAGCATAAATCGGACCGTCGGCCTGTACTTGATCAAACTGCTGACAATTCCAATCTCTCACATCACCAGCATCCAAATTATCAGTTAAAAGAGTTCCACCACCTCGAGTCACTTCAATCGCTGTTCCATCGAATGCTGCCATAACTCGACAGTCATTGTCAGCGCCACCAAGGTTGATCGCAGTGAATAGAGTTGGATCAAAGAATGGAGTGTTCGGCCCCGTTTTAGCATCAATGATATTCGAGGCTGGTGCATCAGTACCATTGGATGCGACCACCATAAATTCATAATCCGTTGAAGGTGTTAAGCCTGTTACAGTTCCTGATGTCGCGTCCGTCACAGGGTCGACCGGTGCTCTCGTCCAAGCTCCTGCACCATCCAGACGATAAAATAATTTGTAATCCGACACAGGCGAACCGCTGCTTCCAGGATCAGTCCAGATCATCGAGATCTCAGTTGAGGCCCGCTCGGCTAGTAGCAAGTCATCAACAGGATTAGGAGGTTGCGTTCTAAAGGACGGAGAAGAGGAAACAGTACTGATCTTTCCTGATTCATCAATTGCTCTCACGTTCACAAAATAATCCACTCCGTTAGCAAGAGTAAAACTGGCGCCATCAACACCGTCAACAGGACGATAGGTTGTTACCAGTCCAATATCGAGCCAACCCATAGCATCAGTGGCTCCAGCGCTTGTACCAATTGAGATTTCATAGCGATCAAGATCACAATCATCGGTTGATGCGGCCCAAGTCGCTATTCTAGACTGTGTGCCCGTAGCAAAATCATTGAGTACAATAGTTCCACCACCAGGGGCCCCTGGATCATCAATATCCACTTCAAAAGGAACACCAGCTACAGCCAACACCGAATTATTACCGGCATTGTCTACAGTCCTGATTGTGGCGTAGTAAGGAGTACATCTTGCAAGTCCAAGACCTGTCAATTGATCAGAGTCCGCTTGGTTATCACCAGGGAAAGGAAGAGACTTCCAGCCACCCGCATCGTTTCCACCCAGAGGACTTGTTGAAATACCAATTTCTTGGAAATCCACATCAAGACTTGTAGAAGTGGTCCAGGTCACATTGGGAGAAGTCGACTGCGAATCATGCCAAACCGTAGCGTGAGCTATTGTTGTGGCTGCATTCGGAGCGGTTTGATCAACCTCGTAGTTAACGAAAGCAGTTGAACAGTTAGAATTAAATCCATTGGCATCAGTGAGATCCGCATAAAGAGCGGTTATTCCAAGACCCAGAGCCGAAGTCACTTGCACATCCACATTTGTTCCCGAAGAAATTTGCGTTCCAATTTCCGTTCCGCCAGTACAAGAGCTGTTTGCGTAAAGGCGAACTGTGGCTCCACTCGCTACAGCTCCCCCACTCACACGGATAAGAGGTGTGGTATCAGGACTCGGTGAAGAAACGGGATTCACGAATGCAAAAGTTGTCGGAGGATCCGGCTGGTTCACACCTTCCCCTGTGATGGGGCGGGTGACCTGTTGAGCGAGAACTCCGTCATTGTAATCAATCAAAATGGTGTCGCCATCGACTTGTTCAGAGCTTGGCTGATAAGAAACAACAATATTACAAGAAGAACCGGCCGTGAGTGTTCCCGCACAATTTCCTCCCGTACCAGGGAAAGATCCACCGTTGAAATCGTAAGGAGCGATTAGCCCACTTCCCGAAATTCCGCTGGCATCGGTTTGCCCGGTATTGTTGACCACAAAAGTTTTCGTTTTCAAGGATCCAGAAAGGGTGACACCGAAATCATAGGTGGGCCCATCGGATATCGTCAGAGTCGCAGGAGAGTTTCCTGTTCCTTGAATATCTCGCGCAACGGATTGTGTGGTCACACCGTTGTTATAACTGATCGTAATTGTATCCGCGATCACCCCAGTTGAAGTCGGAGCGAATTCCACTTCGATATCACAATCAAGGCCTGGTCCAAGAGTGGCTGTACAATCCCCATTGTCTCCAGGAAAACTACCCCCAGAAAATCCAAAAGGAGCCGAAAGAGTGAGTTCACTAATACTAGTAGCAGCAAAACTTCCACCATTTGTGATTGTAAAGATATGAACAGCCGAACCGTTTTGCACGACGCCACCATAGTTGTAGGGATCACTTTCTGAGATGGAAAGTGTAGCAGGATCGTTAGAGATTCCAGTCAGATCTCTTGTCGCCTGCTGAGGGCCCGCTCCATCATTGTAATCAATTTCAATGCTATCGTTGAAGGTTCCCGCTGTTGTTGGATTGAAGACAACAACGATATTACAGTCAGTAGTAATCACTGCTCCGCAATCTCCACCCGTTCCCGGATAAGTTCCACCTTTAAAGGTGTATGGAGCAGCAAGACCGGCACCGGTCACCGAGGTAGCCGCATCGTCGCCGGAGTACTGAACAGTAAAGACTTGTTCATTTGTGGAATTCGTTGCCACACTTCCAAAATCATAAGTCGGACCATTGGAGATTGTAAGAGTGGCCGGGTTTTGACCCGTTCCTTGGATCGACATATTGGCGGTTTGCACAACCACACCGTCATTATAATCAATCTCGACGATATCAGAGGCTAGCCCTGTCATCGTTGGTTGAAATCTTAAAGAGATGGTACAGTTTGAACCAGCCGTTAAACTTGTTGTACAAGTTCCCGTGGTTCCTGGATAAGAGCCACCTTCAAATGTAAAAGGTGCGACGAGTCCTCCACCAGCCATTGAGGTGGCCGTCAATCCACCTGTGTTAGTGACGGTTAAAGAAATCACGTCGTTGTTTCCAACGGTGACATTTCCAAAATCTTCTGGATTGGCCCCTGAAATTGTAAGGATCGCAGCTGGAACACCACTACCCTGAACTTGTCTTGTACTTGTCGTAGCCGTCACACCATTATTGTAACTGAATTCAATCAGATCAGAATCCGTTCCCGTGCTTGATGGAGCGTAGCGAACCGCGATATCACAACTAGAACCATTTGCAAGTGAGCCAGCACAAGTTCCACCGGTTCCAGGATAAGATCCACCCACATAAGTAAATGGTGCGGCTAATCCCACTTCACTGATAGCAGTGGCTGGCACTCCACCGGTGTTTGAAACCGTGAAGACGTGGTTGGCTCCCCCACCCACAGCAAAAGATCCAAAGTTATAAGGATCGGATTCTGAGATGGCCAGTAAGGCCGGAGCGGCTCCCGTTCCTTGAATATCTAATGTTGTGTTGGTGACGATCGCACCATTATTGAAATTGAGTTCAATCTGATCGTTTTGTGGGCCACTGGCGATCGGTGAATAGGTCACAACCACATCACAAGAGGCTGTACTAGCAAGTGTGCCGGCACAGTCTCCGCCGACTCCAGGATAAGTTCCACCTTTAAATTCAAAAGGCGCATTCATGGTGGCGGCATCGGCAATGGCCGTTGCTGTCACGGCCCCGTTATTTGTAATTGTAAATGTGTACTCAACAGTGATCCCGTTAGGTTGGGTTCCGTAGTTGTAACTTGGAGCATCGACAAAATCCAAGGTGGCAGGACTTCCGGCCGTTCCTTGTAAATCTCTAGTGGCACTTTGGGCCACAGCTCCATCGACGTAATCAATTTGAATACTGCCTGTATCAACGCCATTTGTTGCGGGTGTGTACTCAACAACAATCGTACAAGTTCCACCACCGGCAGCTAGGGTCGCACCACAAGTTCCACCGGTTCCAGGATAACCCGCTCCAAGAAAATCAAAAGGAGCTGCAAGTCCTGATTCACTGAGTGAAGAGGCGGCACTATCGCCAGTATTTGTTAATGTAAAAGTATGAGTTCTTCTCCCGCCCGCTGCGATCAGACCAAAATCATAAGTGCCTGTTTCGCTGATAGTAATAACAGCCGGATTGATACCCGTTCCTTCTATGTCTCTAGAAGATGTTGTTGCAGCCGCACCATCGAAATAGTTGATCTCAAGAGTGTCGGCAATATTTCCCGCCGAAGTCGGTGCAAATCGAACGACGACAGTACAAGAGTCCGCTGAAGCGACAGTCGCTCCACAAGTTCCACCGGTTCCAGGAAAGGACCCGCCATTGAAACTAAAAGGAGCCACAAGACCACTTCCACCGACAGAGGTCGCCGAAACTCCACCCGTGTTTGTGATGTTAAAAGTTTTTAAGCGGAAGCCATTAACAGTTACAGGGCCATAATCAAAAGGATCGGTTTCCGAGATTGTTAATGTGGCCGCTGCAGAACCCGTTCCTTGAACATCACGTTCGGCATTTACCACAGTGGCACCATTGTTATATTGGAAATTGATGGTGTCCGGTTGAATCCCCGTTGTGCTTGGAGCAAATTCTATTACTACAGTACAACCACTGGCAGGAGCTAAGCTCGCCGTACAGTTTCCACCGGTTCCAGGAAAACTTCCTCCTAAGAAGCGGAAAGGTAAACCAAGACCCACTTCTGCAATCGAGGAGGCTGTGAATCCGCCACCGTTGGTTAGAGTAAAGGTATGAGTGGTTGAAGCTCCCACAGCCACATCGCCAAAACTGTACGGATCACTTTCAGAAATAGTGATCTGAGCCGGAGACACGGCCACACCGGTGACATCTCGTTGAGAGTTTGTAACCACGGCTCCATTGTCGTATTGCACATTGATTGTTTCGTCATCAGCGGCACTGACAAGCGTTGGTGCGTATTCAATAGCGATATCACAACTAGCTCCAGAGGCCAGAGTCGCCGCACAGTCACCACCCGTTCCGGGGTAAGAGCCTCCAAGGAAACGATAAGGAGAAGCGAGGCCAATAATGGACATCGAAGTGGCTTGGAAATCACCTGTGTTAGTGATTGTGAAAATATGATCCGCGGTGGCACCTGTTGCCAATGTTCCGAAATTATAAGGATCACTTTCTGTGATAGTTAGAGTGGCTGGGCTGACCGCCACACCTGTTACATCACGCTCAACGGAAGCTGCGGCCACACCGTTATTATAATCAATTTGTACTGAGTCATCATCACTACCACTTAGACTCAGTGGTGCGTACTCAACAACAACCGTACAATTGGCGGCGGGATTAATCGTGGTTCCACATGTTCCTCCGGTTCCGGGATAAGATCCACCAAGGAAACTGTAAGGAACGGCAAGTCCTAAACCTGAAACGGAAGTCGCTTGCGAACCACCGGTATTTTGAACGGTAAAGATATGAGTTTCCGCTCCCCCTACAGGAAGAGTGCCAAAATTATAAGGATCCGTTTCAGAAATAGTTAAGTTCGCAGCGGCCACCCCTGTTCCTTGAATGTCGCGATTGGCGTTTTGGGTTATCGCACCATTGTTATAGCTCATGCTAATTGTGTCCGTACTTAGACCTGTTCCCGCCGGAGCAAATTGAACATTCAGTGTACATGAACCACCACTGCTCAAGGTCGCACCACAAGTTCCGGTCGTCCCTGGATAAGTTCCGCCAACGAAACCAAAACTTCCGCCGAGACCCACTTCTGCAAGGGCTGTCGCTGTAACACCTCCACCGTTTGTCACAGTGAAGATATGATTGTTCGATGCACTCACAGTTACATTTCCAAAATCAAATGGGTTGGATTCGCTTATGCTAAGGCTTGCAGGATCAGTCCCCTCACCTTCCACAGGATGAGAAGCGCTTGTCAAAATAGCACCATTGTTAAAATTGAGTTCAATATTATCTGACTGAGGTCCATTAATGCTGGGTTCGAAGTTAACCACAATAGTACAATCAGCACCTGAGGCCAATGTTGGACCACAAGATCCACCCACTCCAGGATAGCTGCCACCTTTGAAACTAAAAGGGGCTGCCATTGTACCCGCATCGGCCATAGCTGAAGCCGTTACAGCTCCACCGTTAGTGACTGTAAATGTTTGTTCTGTCGTAGAACCTGTCGCTCTTGTTCCGAAGTCATAAGGTGACACTCCAGAAAAAATGAGTGTAGCGGGAGCTCCGGCACTTCCTTGAATGTCTCTAATCGAAGTTTGTACAGTCGCGCCATTGTTATAACTAATCTCGATCGAATCGCTGTTTGCTCCAATCGCCGAAGGAGAGTACTGCACGACGATAGTACAAGTGCCGCCACCGGCCGCTAGAGTCGAACCACAATCACCACCTGTTCCAGGGTAACCACCACCAAGGAAATTAAAAGGCGCTGCAAGACCGACTTCACTCATTGCTGTCGCGGGACTCGCACCTGTGTTTGTCAGTGTGAAGGTATGAGACCTAGTTCCACCATTAGCAATGAGTCCATAACTGTAAGGATCACTTTCACTAATTCCGATGACCGCTGGGCTAATTCCAGTTCCTTGAACATCACGAGTGGAGGTGGCTGAAGCCGCTCCATTAAAATAATTAATTTCTATCGTATCGTTAGATCCTACGGCCGAAGTAGGCGCAAACTCCACAACAACTGTACAGTTACTTCCATTGGGAAGACTGGCACCACAACTTCCGCCAGTTCCTGGATAAGAACCACCAAGGAAATTAAAAGGGGAAGCCAATCCACTTCCACCCATTCCGGTAGCAGTCACTCCTCCGGTATTATTAAGTGTGAACGAGTAGCTCTTAGTGGCATTAACGGTCACACTTCCATAGTCGTAAGGGTCGACTTCCGAAATTGTAATAAAGGCGGCCGCCGCTCCTGTTCCTTGAATGTCACGATCCGAAGCCACTGTGGCGGCCCCATTGTTGTAACTAAGAGAAATGGTGCTTGTGGCAAGTCCTGTTCCTGTCGGTGCGAATTCTACCACAAGGTCACAACTGGCAGAAGGTGCTAAAGTCCCCGTACATGTTCCACCCGCTCCAGGGAAACTTCCTCCCACAAAACGGAAAGGAAGACCAAGCCCCACTTCTGCAATCGAAGAGGCGCCAAAATTTCCACCATTTGTGACAGTGAAAGTATGAGCGCGCGTGGCACCCACAGCCAGACTACCATAATCGTAAGGATCACTTTCGGTGATCGTAAGGTTTGCAGGATTCACTCCCGTACCAGTGATATCTCTATTGGAAGCCTGAGAGTTTACACCATCAAAATAGTTCATTGTTATCGTATCGTTATTTGTACCGGGAACCCCAGGAGCGTACTCAATCACGATGTCACATGTGGCTCCGGCGGCTAATGTCGCAGCACAGTTTCCACCCGTTCCTGGATAAGTTCCACCAAAGTAGCGATAAGGCGCGGCGATACCGTTTTCTAGGAGGCTCGTTGCTTGAAATCCGCCTGTATTTTCAATGGTAAATGTATGGGTGTTTGTCGCTCCGGTGGCTAGCGTTCCGAAATTATAAGGATCGGATTCTGTAATCGTTAAAGTTGCCGGTGCAACGGCTACGGCTTGAAGATCTTTACTGGACTGCTGAGCGACAACACCGTCATTGTAATCGATTAATAATGTATCATTGTCAGCGCCACTCACGGCAACAGGGGCGTATTCAATAACAATGTCACAAGAGGCTCCCGAATTAAGAGTCGCACCACAATTTCCACCGGTTCCTGGATAGGATCCACCCACAAAAGAGTAAGGGGCTGCAAGTCCACTTCCCGCGATACTTGTTGCTTGGAAACCACCACCATTACTGATGGTGTATGTGGCTGTACGAACCGCTCCTGTTGGACGCGTTCCGAAACTGTAAGGATCGGCTCCAGAAATAGTAAGGTTAGCAGGACTCACACCCTCACCTTCTATATCACGAGTGGCATTTTGCGTGGCCACACCATTAAAATAAGACATGGTGATCGTGTCGGCGTGCGAACCAGTGGCAATCGGAGCGTATTCGATCACTAAATTACAGGAAGCACCGGCACTTAAACTAGTACTACAAGTTCCACCCGTTCCAGGATAAGATCCTCCCATGAATCGGAAAGGAGCACTGAGACTGACTTCGGCTAAAGAGCCAGCCACAACCCCGCCGGAGTTGTTGACTGAGAACGTATGAGTTCTTGTGGCTCCCGTCGCGAGAGTTCCAAAGTTATACGGATCACTTTCTGAGATCGCAAGACTTGCGGGAGCTGCCGCGGTACCCTCAACATCTCTAGTAAGAGATTGTGTGTTAACACCATTGTTATAGGTGATATCAATCGTATCGGCCTGAGGTCCTGCAATCGCTGGTTCAAAACTGACAACAATCGTACAGTTACCTCCTGAAGCCAATGTGGCTCCACAAGTTCCACCCGTTCCAGGATAAGCACTTCCTTTAAAGACGAATGGAGCGGACATGCTTCCTGCATCCACCATTCCTGTGGCTTGCACGGCTCCACCATTTGAAATGATAAAGGTGTGATCCGTCGATGAACCTTGAGCTAGAGTTCCATAATTATAAGGATCGGACTCAGTGATTGTCAGAGTGGCTGGAGCCCCACCTGTTCCTTGTAGATCGCGTGTTGCTGTTTGAGTTGTTACTCCGTCATTGTATCCAAACTCGATCGTATCGAGTTTCGCTCCACTGGTCAGAGGAGCAAATTCAACAACGATGGTACAGTTAGCTCCAGCACCAAGGGTCACACCACAATCACCACCCGTTCCAGGATAAGGACCACCAAGATAACCATAGGGGGCTCCTAAACCTGTTTCACTCAAACTCGTCGCAGTGGTCGATCCACTGTTGGTAAGAGTGAAAGCGTAAGATTTTGTTCCTCCGTTTGCAACGAGTCCAAAATCGTAAGGGTTACTTTCAGAGATCGTAATATTAGCCGGCGTAATTCCGGTTCCTTGGATACCACGTGAGGAGGTTTGAGCGACGGCTCCATCATTATAGGTAATATCAATTTCATCAAAGAGTGTTCCCACCGCGGCTGGTGCGTAGCGAACAATAATCGTACAGCTATCACCATTATTGAGTGTTCCGGTACAAGTTCCACCTGTTCCAGGGAAAGTCCCTCCAAGGAAGTTAAACGGAGAAACAACGCCGCCTCCGGCAATTCCTGTGGCTGGCACACCACCCGTGTTGGAAAGTGTAAAGGTATGGTTCACGCCCACACCCACTGTCACATTTCCATAATCGTAAGGCTCAGTTTCACTGATTGTGATTTGTGCTGGAGATGAACCAATACCCTGCAGGTCCACAGTGGTATTTTGAACTGTGGCGCCATCATTGTAATCAATCTGCATCGTCGTCGTGGAAAGACCTGTAGCCGACGGACCAAACTCGACGACAAGAGTACAGTTAGAGGCTGGGTTTAAGGTTGTCGTACAAGTTCCGCCCGTACCAGGGAAAGTTCCTCCCACAAAATCAAAATCTCCACCAAGTCCTGAGATAGAAATACTAGAGGCTTGAAAGTTTCCACCGTTTGAAACTGTGAACACATTAGGCTCTGAACTACTGGTAGCCACAGTTCCATAGTCATAAGGGTCGGCACCACCGATTGTAAGGCTAGCAGGATTCACCCCTGTTCCTTGAATCACTCGATCCACAGTCTGTGGATTCACACCATCACTGTAGGCAAAACTAATCGCACCCACTTGCGTTCCTGTTGCTGAAGGTGCGTACTGCACCTCCACCGTACATGAATCTCCGGCATTCAGAGTGGTCGAACAGTTTCCTCCTGTACCAGGGAAAGCTCCACCGGCATAAATAAAGGGTGCACCCACTCCGGACTCAATCATGGCCGAGGCTTGGAAATCACCGGTATTTGAGATTGTAAATATATGTGTGCTACTTGATCCTGTCGCAAGGGTCCCGTAATTGTAAGGATCACTCTCTGAAATCTCAAGGAGTGCTGGAAGAACCGCAGTACCAATCACATCTCTTGTCACATTGGCTGCCGTAACCCCATTATTGTAATCGATTTGTATAGTATCATCATGAGTGGGTGTACTCGGTGCTACAGGAGCGTATTCCACCACGATATCACAGTTCGCCCCCACACCAAGAGTGACACCACAGTCTCCACCAGCCCCTGGATAAGTTCCGCCTGCAAAACTGTAAGGTGCGGCTAGGCCACTTCCACCCATAGCTGTGGCGACGATTCCACCCGTATTAGTGATCGTGAAAGTATGAAGATTAGAGCTTCCTGTTGGAACCGTTGTGTAATTATAAGGATCACTTTCTGTGATGGTAAGGTTTGCTGGAGCCACACCACGGCCTTGAATTTGTCTTAGAGCCGTTTGCGCGATCGCACCATTGTAGTAATCAAGTTCGATCACATCGGGTTGTACACCGGTTGCGGTCGGAGTGAAGCTGATATCAAGAGTACAGGTTCCACCACTACTTAAAGTCGTACCACAAGTTCCAGAGTCACCAGGATAAGTTCCACCAGTAAAGGCATAAGGAGCACCAATTCCAGTTTCAGCCATCGTTGTCGCGGCCACCCCTCCACCGTTTGTCACAGTGAAGATGTGATTAAGAGAAGCGGTGATCGCCACATCCCCATAGTCGTAGGGATTTGTTTCTGAAATAGTTAGGCTAGCAGGACTCGCCCCTTCACCGGTAAGATCCTGTCCTGAACTTTGAGCCGTGGCTCCACTATTAAAAGAAACAAGAGCTGTGTCAGTGAATGTTCCCGTTGCAGCGGGCTCAAAACTAACGTCCACTAAACAAGTGGCTCCTGCGGCCAAAGTGGCTCCACAATCCCCGCCTGTTCCAGGATAAGCTCCACCCGTAAAAGTATAGGGAGAACTTAAACCACCGCCATCGGCCATGGAAGTCGCCGTCACCGCTCCTGTGTTTGTAATTGTAAAAACATGAGGAGTGGATGAACCAACGGCTTTAATTAAATAGTCATAGGTGGCACCACCATCCCAGGCCAGAACGGCCGGAGCTCCACCACTTCCTTGAATATCTCTAAGAGCGGTCGCTGGTACAGCACCATTGTTGTAATCAATTTCAATCGTGTCAGAGAAAGGATTGATACTGCCTGGGGCAAACTCCACTACAATGTCACAGCTGGCCCCTGCTCCGAGAGTTCCTAAACAGTCTCCACCCGTTCCAGGAAAACCACCTCCCAGGAAATCAAAAGGAGCGGCAAGCCCTGACTCAACAATTCCCGTGGCACTACTCGCTCCAGAATTGGTCAGAGTGAAGGTTTGTGTGGCCGTTCCGCCGTTGGCGATGAGCCCGTAGTCGTAAGGATCTGTTCCACTGATGGTGATCATAGCCGGAGCGATACCGGTACCAGAAATCAAACGACTGGAAGTCTGAGGAACCGCTCCATCATTAAAGTTAATATCAATACTACTGTTACTAGCAGCAGCCGAAACTGGTGCGAATGTCACCTCAATGTCACAAGAGCCGCCCGCAGGAATTGTCGCTGTACAATCTCCCCCAGCGCCAGGGAAAGATCCACCAGTAAAACTAAAGGGAGAGACCAAACCACTTCCGCCAACAGCCGTCGCTGCGACCGCGCCTGTGTTATTTAAAGTAAAGATGTGAGAAAGGTTCGCTCCCACTGTTACAGATCCAAAATCATAGGTGTCTGTTTCTGTTATTGTAATGGTCGCTGGAGCCGCTCCCGTCCCCTGTAGTGGACGAGCGGTGTTCACAGTGTTCGCTCCATTGGCATACTGAATCGTTAAACTGCTTGAAGCTAAACCTGTGGACGTTGGAGCAAAAATAATTTCCACATCACATGAGGCCGATGGAGCCAGTGTCACTGCACAAGTTCCGCTGTCTCCTGGATAAGCCCCGCCAGTAAAATCAAAATCCCCTGAGAGTGCAATTTCAGTCAGTGCAGAGGCTGTAAATCCGCCCCCATTTGTTAATGTGAAGATGTGGGTTGTGTTTCCACCCACGGCCACAGTTCCCATATCATAGGTCCCTGTTTCACTAATTGTAATTGAAGCTGGTGACACGGCCACACCCGTTACATCGCGAGTGGCTGTTTGTGGATTCACTCCATCGTTGTAAGCAAAGCTAATAGTGTCATCATGAGCTGGACTAACAACACCTGGTGCGTATTCCACCTCGATGTCACAACTACTACCGGCCGCCAAGGTCGCGGCACAGTCTCCGCCTGTTCCAGGATAAGATCCACCGGCGTATCCGTAAGGAGCGCCAAGGCCTGATTCCACCATTGCCGAAGCTTGAAAACCACCACCATTACTGACTGTAAAAATATGAGTGCGTGAAGCTCCGGTCGCTAGTGTACCGAAGTTATAAGGATCTGTTTCTGTAATAGTTAAACTGGCTGGTGCCACAGCAACGGCTGTTAAATCTCTCGTAGAAGTCTGCGGCGAAGCCCCGTCGTTGTAATCAATGAGAATTGTGTCTGTGTCTGCAGCACTCACTGAGACAGGATTGTACTCAACCACTATATTACAAGAACTACTCGCCGCTAGTGTCGCTCCACAGTTTCCACCCACTCCAGGATAAGATCCTCCTTGGAAAGAATAAGGGGCCGCAAGACCACTACCCGCTATTCCAGTCGCAGTGGAACCACCACCATTTGAGACCACAAAAGTTTGGGGATTCACACTTCCAGTGGGACGAGTTCCGTAATCAAAAGTTCCTGGTCCGCCAGAAATGGTTAGACTGGCAGGCGCAAGCCCTGTTCCTTGTAAATCGCGAGCACTTGTCACAACAGTCGCGCCGTTATTGTATTGAATTTCAAGTGTGCCTGTTAAGAGACCGGTTCCAAGAGGAGCAAACTCAACATCTAAGTCACAGGTTCCGCTCACCGCTAGGGTCGTGGTACAAGTTCCCGCCGTTCCAGGGAAACTTCCACCGGTAAATGTAAAAGGAGCTCCCAAACTAATTTCTGAAATTGCTGTTGCAGGAACATTTCCATTGTTAGTTAATGTGAAAATATGATTGCTGCTCGCACCTTGAGTGATATTACCATAATCGTGTGGATCACTTTCAGAAATTGCAATAACAGCTGGAGTAGCACCCGTTCCTTGCACATCATGATTAAGAGTTTGAGCCGCCGCACCATCATCGTAATCAATGGCTAAAATATCTGTGGCGAGCCCTGCGCCCGTAGGGGTGAACTGAATTTGCACGGTACAATTACTTCCAGCCGCTAAGGTGGCCGCACAAGTTCCGGTGATTCCAGGATAAGCAGCACCTGTGTAATCAAAAGGAGAGGCTAGACCTGCGGCATCGCTAAGACCTGTTGCAGGAAGAGAGCCTGAGTTTGTAATTGTAAGGGTGGCCACAGTGGTCGAACCATTGGCCTTTGTTCCAAAGTCATAAGGATCGGCTCCGCCGACAACAAGGTTCGCTGGAGTTCCACCTGTTCCTTGCACTTGTCTAAGAACGGATTGAGGAGCCGCTCCATCATTGTAGTCAATTTGAATACTATCGGGAAAAGGACCTGTCGCTACAGGTGAAAAAGCCACCACGATACTACAACTCACGCCTGCACCAAGAGAAGAACCACAGTTTCCTCCGGTTCCAGGAAAAGAACCACCTAGGAAATTAAAAGGAGCGTTTAATCCCACTTCACTTATAGCGGTTGCAGGAGAGTCACCGATGTTATCGATCGTAAAGGCGTGAGTGTTAACTCCACCTGTTGCAACCAAACCAAAATCAAAAGGATTGGTTTCACTAATTGTGAGTTGTGCTGGAGTGATTCCTGTTCCTACCACATCGCGAGAAACAGTGGTGAGGCTGGCCCCGTTATTATAGTTAATATCAATTTGTGAGGAACTCGCTACGGGTGCCGTCGGCGCAAAAGTCACGGCGATATCACAACTTCCACCGGAAGCAAGAGTCGCCGTACAATCCCCACCCGTTCCAGGGAAAGATCCGCCTGTAAAACTAAAGGGAGCTGTCAATCCACTGCCACCAATTGTGGTTGCGGCCACAGCACCTGTATTATTTAATGTAAATATGTGAGTGAGAGTGGCCCCTTGAGTCACACTGCCAAAATCGTAAGGGTCACTTTCAGTGATCGTAATCGTCGCAGGAGCCGCACCTGTTCCCTGAATATCTCTTGAAGATGTCACCGTACTGGCACCATTAAAATACTGAATGTCGATTGTGGCCGACTGCGCACCAGTCACTGTCGGAGAGAAAGCCACTTCAATATCACAAGAGGCCGCAGGTGCTAGTGTCGCGGTACAATTTCCGTTAGAGCCAGGGAAACCCGCTCCTGTAAAATCAAATGGGGCCGAAAGAGTCACTTCGCTAATGGCTGAAGCCGTAAAACTTCCTGCATTGCTAATGGTGAAAACGTGAGGACGGCTGGCGCCTGTTGCTAGAGTTCCGTAATCGTAAGGATCGGTTTCTGTAATTTCTAAATCAGCGGGAGCTACGGCCACACCGGTTATATCACGAAGGGTGTTTTGGACCACAACACCGTTATTGTAGGATATATTAATCGTGTCATCGTCAGCCGCACTAACAGAACCTGGAGCATATTGAATTTCAATATCACAACTGCTTCCGGCAGCCAGAGTTCCACTACAGTCTCCTGCAGTACCTGGGAAAGCTCCACCTGTAAATGTGTAAGGAGCATTGAGACCCACTTCACTAATGGCAGAAGCTTGAAAACCTCCTCCATTGCTAATAGTGAAAACATGAGCGTTACTTGCGCCTGTTGCTAGAGTTCCGAAATTATAAGGATCGGTCTCTGTGATACTTAAATTGGCCGGAGTCACCGAGGTTCCCTCAATATCACGGGTGCTTTGTTGGCTACTGGCTCCATCGTTGTAATCAATAAGAACGGTATCTGTATCTAAACCATTGGCCGCCACCGGAGCGTACTCAACTACAATATTACAACTGTCACCTGAGGGAAGAGTTCCCGCACAGTCACCCGATGTTCCTGGATAGCTGCTTCCTTCAAATCGGAAAGGTGCCGCAAGTCCACTTCCGGCAAGACCGGTGGCAGGCGCTCCCCCTGTGTTTGAAACCACAAATATTTTTTGAATCACACGCCCTGTTGGGTGCGTGCCAAAGTTGTAAGGATCAAGTTCTGAAATAGAGATCACGGCTGGGCTTAGACCCGTTCCCTGTAGATTGCGGGTCGTGTTTACAACACTGACTCCGTTATTATAGGCCAAGTCAATTGTATCAGTCAGAACCCCTGTTCCACTCGGAGCGAATTCGATCACTAGATCGCAAGAGCCACCATTAGTAATGGCAACACCACAAGTTCCACCGGTTCCAGGATAAGTTCCACCAACATACTGAAAGTTTCCAGAGATTCCGATCTCACTAAGACCTGTGGCCGGAACGCCTCCCGTGTTGGAAACGGTGAAGGTATGAGTGGTTGACGAGCCCACTGCAACATTGCCGTAATCGTAAGGATTGCCTTCACTAATGCCAAGAAGGGCTGGCGCCGCTGCGGTTCCTTGAATATCATGACTTAAAGTTTGAGCCGAAGCACCGTCATTATAAGTAACAGTTACAGTGTCGGTCGTGGCACCAACTCCAGAAGGATTGTACTGCACTTCCACATCACAACTACTACCGGCTGCAAGTGTCGCGGTACAGGTTCCGTTGGTTCCAGGGTAACCCGCTCCTGTGAAAGCATAAGGAGCGCCCAGTCCAAGACCGTCGGCCATACTTGTCGCTGCCACAGCACCAGAGTTGGTAATATTTAAAATAACAAAAGATGTACTACCATTGGCTTTTGTTCCAAAATCATAAGGATCCGGCCCCCCAACAGCCAACGTGGCAGGTGTGCCCGCTGTTCCCTGTAGAGGTCTTGCCACAGACTGTGGTGCGGCCCCATCATTGTAATCAAAACTCATTGTGCTCGAGTAAACTCCGTTAGAGCCTGGAGCAAACTCAACCACTACATTACAAGAAGCCGCTGCAGCAAGAGTGCCTCCACAACTTCCTCCAGTTCCCGGAAAACCTCCACCAAGAAAATCAAAAGGAGACGATAGAAGAGTTTCTGTAATACCCGTGGCTGTACTGCCACCATTATTGGTTAGAGTGAATGTATGCGTGATGGTTCCACCACTAGCGATCAATCCGTAATCATAAGTACCCGATTCACTAATGGAAATTAGGGCCGGAGTGATTCCTGTTCCCATAACGTCTCGGCTTGAAGTTTGACTTGTAACACCATCGTTAAAATTAATATCAATGGTGTCGTTGCTGGTTACAGCTGTGGTGGGCGCAAAAGTCACTTGAATGAGACAGCTGTCACCATTGTTAATTGTCGTTCCACAGTCCCCGCCTGTTCCAGGAAAAGAACCACCGGTGAAACTAAAAGGGGCCACCAAGCCGCTTCCGCCAACTGTTGTCGCTGGAACCGCACCTGTGTTTGTTAATGTAAAGACCTTGCTCGCTGTGGCTCCTTGAGTGACGTTACCAAAATCATAGGTAGGACCATCCGTAATTGTTAGAGTCGCAGGAGCCGCTCCTGTTCCTTGCAAGGTTCTTGCCTCAGAAACAGTGGTTGTTCCATTATTATATTGAATAGTGATTGTTCCAGAGGCTACACCCGTAGACACAGGAGAGTAAGCCACCTCAATATCACACGAAGCCGCAGGCGCTAGAGTGGTCGTACAGGTTCCGCTGGTTCCTGGAAAACCCGCTCCGGTAAAATCAAAAGGAGCACTTAAGCTTATTTCTGAAATGGCGGAAGCTTGAAATCCTCCACCATTTGTCAGGGTGAAGACATGAGACCTTGAGGCGCCGGTCGCAAGAGTTCCGTAATCATAAGGATCGGATTCTGTAATAGAAATGGATGCCGGAGTGACCGCTACACCCGCCACATCTCTTAGTGTGTTTTGAGGATTCACACCGTCATTGTAGGAAATGTTAATAGAGTCCGTGTCCGATGCACTCACGACACTGGGTGAGTACTGGATTTCAATATCACAACTACTTCCTGCAGCCAATGTGGCCGAACAATCGCCCCCGGCTCCAGGAAAAGAACCACTCGTGAAAGTAAAAGGAGCGCTTAGGCCTACTTCGCTGATGGCTGAGGCTTGAAAACCACCACCATTGGTGATGGTGAAAATATGAGTGCCTGTGCTTCCTGTGGAAAGAGTTCCAAAATTATAGGGATCAGTTTCAGTGATAGTAAGATTTGCTGGACTGACAGCTATACCACTTAAATCTCTTGTGGCAGTTTGAGCCGCGGACCCGTCGTTATAATCAATTAAAATTGTATCGGTGTCCGAAGCACTCACGGAAATGGGGTTATACTGAACAACGATCAGACAACTAGAACCAGAAGCTAGAGTTCCTGCACAGTCTCCACCCGCTCCAGGATAAGCGCCACCAGCGAAGGTAAAAGGCGCTGCCAGACCACTTCCAGCCATTCCAAGCGCTGTGGAACCACCGGTGTTACTCACTGTGAAAGTTTTAGAATTAACGCTACCAGTGGGTCTTGTTCCATAATCATAAGTCCCTGGACCATCACTGAGAGCTAAAATTGCGGGAGCAATTCCTGTCCCCTGCACGTCTCTGTCACTAGTGACTGTTCCAGCTCCATTATTATATTGAATGCTAATTGTATCTGTTAAAAGACCGGTCGAAGTGGGCGCAAATTCCACATCGATATCACAGGTGGCTCCGGCTCCAAGAGTTGTCACACAGGTTCCCGCTGTTCCAGGAAAACTTCCACCGGTAAAGGCGTAAGGAGCGGCTAGACCAATCTCGGTAATGGCTGTAGCGGCGACACCACCACTATTTGTTAGTGTAAAGACGTGATTACTGCTCGCATTTTGAGTCACAGAACCATAATCATGGGGATCACTTTCAGAAATGCCAATTAAGGCAGGATTCGCCCCAGTTCCTGTTAAATCATGATTTAAAGTTTGGGCTGTCGCTCCATTGTCATAAACAATTTCAATGGTATCGGTAAGTGTTCCTACCGCAGTTGGATTGTAAGAGACTTCGATATCACAACTACTTCCAGCTGCGAGTGTGGCCGTACAAGTTCCATTGGTACCAGGAAAACTTGCCGCTGTGTAATCAAAAGGAAGAGCAAGCCCCGCGCCATCGGCAATCGAAATAGCAGGCACAGCCCCTGTGTTTGTTATTGTTAATACTCTTACCGAAGTACTA
This sequence comes from Bdellovibrionales bacterium, assembly GCA_964230645.1. GTDB lineage: Bacteria > Bdellovibrionota > Bdellovibrionia > Bdellovibrionales > JAGQZY01 > JAGQZY01. The sequence goes on from CAXRHT010000002.1 coordinate 632,826, forward strand.
CCAAGAGCTTTCGTTCCAAAGTCATAAGGATCGGCCCCACCGACAACTAACGTAGCCGGAGTACCTGCTGTTCCTTGTAAGGCTCTTGTGGCTGCCTGTAATGCAGCACCATCACTATAATCAAAAGTCAGAGTGCTCGAATAAACTCCGTTAGAACCAGGAGTAAATTCTACGACGACATTACAACTGCTACCTGCGGCAAGTGTGCCTCCACAGTTTCCTCCGGTTCCTGGATAACCACCACCGAGAAAATCAAAAGGAGCAGTAAGTGTAGATTCTGTAATTCCAGTGGCAGTACTTCCTCCACCGTTTGTCAGCGTAAAAGTGTGGGTGCTAGTTCCACCACTAGCAATGAGTCCATAGTTATAAGTACCTGTCTCACTCACTGTGATCATAGCTGGAGTGATTCCTGTCCCAAGGATATCTCTTGTAGCCGTTTGACCTGTGACTCCATCATTAAAATTAATTTCAACGCTATCGTTACTGGCAACCGCCGATGTTGGTGCAAAGGTCACTTGAATCAAACAGCTATCACCGTTATTGATTGTGGCTCCACAATCACCACCCGTGCCAGGAAAAGATCCTCCAGTGAAACTAAAAGGAGCCACAAGTCCACTGCCCCCCACCGTCGTCGCTGGAACAGCACCTGTGTTGGTCACTGTAAAAATCTTTGCAGCTGTCGCTCCTTGAGTGACATTGCCAAAATCATAAGTGGGTCCATCAGTGATGGTTAGTGTCGCTGGCGAAGCTCCAGTCCCTTGTAGAGTTCTTGCTTCAGTAACCGTCGTAGCCCCATTAAAATACTCAATGGTGATGGTGCCATTAGCAAGACCAGTCGCTACAGGCGAATAGGCCACCTCGATATTACAAGAGGCCGAAGGTGCTAAGCTCGCCGTACATGTTCCACTAGCTCCTGGGAATCCGGCTCCAGTAAAATCAAAAGGCGCTGCTAGAGTTAACTCATTGATAGCTGTGGCTTGAAAGCCTCCGCCATTGGTAATTGTAAAAACATGATTTCTTGTGGCGCCAGTCGCTAGAGTTCCGTAATCGTAAGGACTCATTTCACTGATGGTCAGAGAAGCGGGAGTGACAGCCACACCAGCAACATCTCTTAGTGTATTCTGAGGATTCACTCCATCGTTATAAGAAATATCAATTGTGTCTGTGTCCGAAACACTAACGACACTAGGAGAGTACTGAATTTCAATATCACAGCTGCTCCCTGCTGCTAAGGTTCCGGAACAATCTCCTGCTGTACCAGGAAAAGCGCCACCAACGAAAGTAAAAGGAGCACCAAGTCCCACCTCACTAATAGCTGAGGCCTGAAAACCTCCGCCGTTTGTGATAGTGAAAACATGAGCCCCTGTGCTCCCAGTGGCTAGTGTTCCAAAGTTATAAGGATCTGTTTCAGTGATACTGAGATTGGCAGGAGTGACTGAGGTTCCTTCTACATTTCTTGTGCTCTGCTGAGCCGCGGCTCCATCGTTGTAATCTATTAGTACTGTATCTGTGTCTAAACCATTAGCTGCGACCGGAGCATACTCGACAACGATATTACAGTTATCACCTGCAGCCAGTGTTCCGGTACAGTCTCCCGAAGTTCCAGGATAACTGCTGCCTTCAAAACGAAAAGGGGCGGCTAATCCACTTCCTGCAAGACCAGTGGCCGGAGCGCCTCCGGTGTTTGAAACGACAAAAGTTTTTTGAATCACGCGACCCGTAGGATGAGTTCCAAAGTTATAAGGGTCTAACTCTGAAATAGAAATCACTGCCGGGCTCAAACCGGTTCCCTGGATGTTCTGAGTGCTACTCACAACACTGACGCCATTGTTATAAGCTAAATCAATTGTATCTGTGAGAGCTCCAGTGGCCGCTGGCGCAAACTCGATCACAAGGTCACAGGAACCACCGCTGGTAATTGCCACTCCACAGGTTCCACCCGTTCCTGGATAACTTCCACCCACATAGCGGAAATTTCCAGAGACTCCTGTCTCATTAAGTCCTGTGGCTGCCACTCCGCCGGTGTTGGAAACTGTGAAGGTGTTAGCCCTTGTGGCGCCTACAGCGACACTGCCATAATCGTAGGGATCTGCCGCTGTAATATCTAATAAAGCCGGTGCGGCCGCTGAACCTTCAATATCATGAGTTAATGTTTGAGCCGTGGCGCCATCATTGTATGTGATTTCAAGGGTGTCAGAAGAGGCCCCGATGGAGGAGGGATTAAACTGCACTTCCACGTCACAGCTTGCACTGGCAGAAAGACTCGCTCCACAAGTCCCACCTGTTCCAGGATAACCCGCTCCAGTAAAAGCGTAAGGAGCCGCCAGTCCTAACCCATCAGCAAGGCTTGTGGCAGAAACAGCCCCTGTGTTGGTAATACTTAAAGTAACAACCGAAGTGCTACCATTGGCTTTTGTTCCAAAATTGTAAGGATCAGGGCCAGCGACAGTTAAAAGTGCCGGAGCTCCTGCGGTTCCCTGCACATCGCGAACAGAGCTTTGAACTGCAGCTCCATCGTTATAACTCAGCTCAATCGAGTCCGAATAAACACCCGTTCCCACAGGAGAGAAAGCCACCACGATATCACAAGAAGCTCCTGCAGCGAGGCTCGCTCCACAGTCCCCACCTGTACCCGGAAAACCACCGCCGGCAAAAGCAAATGGAGGATTCAGACCCACTTCACTTAAGACCGTGGCCGAACTTCCACCGGCATTGTTTAAGGTAAATGTATGATTAAGAGTTCCACCATCAGCAATAAGACCATAATCATAAGGATCGGTCTCACTGATCATAATAGTTGCCGGTGTGATACCCGTTCCGATCACATCACGAGTCACGGTCTGTCCACTGACACCATCGTTAAAGTTGATTTCAATACTATCGTTACTAGCAATCGGTGAGGTTGGTGCAAAGCTTACTTGAATCAGGCAACTGGCTCCATTGGCAATGCTTGTTGTACAGTCCCCACCGGTTCCAGGAAAAGAGCCACCGGTAAAACTAAACGGAGCCACGAGTCCACTACCACCAACAGTTGTAGCGGGAACAGCCCCAGTGTTGGTCACTGTAAAAATTCTTGAACGACTGGCACCTTGGGTCACGTTTCCAAAATCATAGGTGGGTCCATCAGTGATGGTCAGTGTGGCCGGAGAGGCTCCTGTTCCTTGTAAGGTACGCGCTTCTGTCACAGTGGCTGCACCATTATTGTAAGCTATGGTAATGGTTCCAGTTGCAAGGCCCGTTGATACGGGAGAATAGGCCACTTCAATATCACAAGAAGCGGCTGGAGCCAGTGTCGCCGTACAAGTTCCACTCGCACCGGGAAAACCCGCTCCGGTAAAATCAAAAGGGGCGGCAAGAGTGGTCTCGTTAATGCTTGATGCTTGAAAGCCCCCACCATTAGTAATGGTAAAGGTGTGTGTTCTCACGCCACCTGTCGCTAGCGTTCCGTAATCATAGGGATCTGATTCTGTGATTGAAAGACTGGCTGGAGCCACTGCCACACCGGTCACATTTCTCAATTCATTTTGGGTGTTCACACCGTCAAAATAAGAAATATCTATCGAGTCGTTGTCCGCAGCACTGACCACACTGGGAGAGTACTGAATTTCGATATCACAACTGCTCCCCGGAGCAAGGTTACCACTACAGTCCCCGCCCACACCCGGGTAAGCCCCACCGGTGAAAGAGTAAGGAGCCGCAAGCCCCACTTCGCTAATGGAAGAAGCGACAAAGCCTCCCCCGTTCGTTATTGTAAAAACATGGGTTCTTGCACTACCGGTTGCCAGAGTTCCAAAGCTATAAGGATCGGTTTCAGTAATGCTTAAGTTAGCCGGTGTTACTGCCACACCCTGAACATCTCTTGATGAGATTTGAGGAGCCGCACCATCGTTATAGTTAATTTCAATACTGTCTGTATGAGAAGGATTGGCTGCAATCGGTGCGTATTCGACGACTATATTACAAGATGCACCCACAGCAAGGGTCGCTCCACAATCCCCAGAGGCCCCTGGATAAGTGCCCCCTTCAAAGCGAAAAGGGGCTGCTAGTCCACCACCAGCAATTCCGGTGGCGAGAGTTCCTCCACTATTAGTAATTACAAAGGTGTGAGGTTCCACATGGCCTGTTGGTCTTGTTCCAAAATCGTAAGGATCAATCTCTGAAATATCGAGGACCGCAGGAGTGAGTCCGGTTCCTTGAATGTCTCGGGTTAGACTTTGCGTGTTCACTCCGTCAAAATAATTAAAGTCGATCGTATCTGTAAAAACACCGGACGCCACGGGTGCAAATTGAAAAACCACATCACAACTTGATCCGGAGTTAAGGGTAGCAGTACAGGTCCCCCCGGTTCCAGGAAAGCTTCCACCAGCAAAACCAAAAGGAGCGTTGATTCCCACCTCATTGATCACCGTGGCTGCAACCCCTCCCGTGTTTGCAATCGTAAAAGTATGATTGCGGCTAGCAGTAACAGTCACGGTTCCAAAATCATAGGGGTCCATCTCTGTAATTGTTAAGTTTGCAGGATTGGAGGCTGTCCCTTCAATATCTCGAAGAGAAGTTTGTGCTCCTGTTCCATCATTGTAATCAATCTCAATTGTGTCCGTACTGTTAACAGCTGCTGTTGGCGAGTAAACGATCTCAATACTACAACTCGCTAGAGCGTTGAGACTGGCTCCACAGTCCCCACCTGTTCCAGGATAGGTTCCACCGACATAACTAAATGGCGCAGCAAGGCCCGCTCCATCAGCGACCGAAGTTGCAGTTACCCCACCGCTGTTGGTGATGGTGAAGATATGAGGTGTGTTTGAACCCACGGCTTGGTTTCCGTAATCGTAAGGATCGGTTTCACTGATTTGTAAATTCGCTGGAGTAGTGGCCGTTCCTTGGATGTCACGGTCGGAAGTTACAACACTGGTTCCATTGTTGTAACTAAAGCTAATTGTGTCAGCATTCACCCCTGTGGCTGTCGGAGCGTATTCGATAACAATATCACAACTCGCACCCACACCCACAGTGGCTCCACAGTCTCCTCCGGTTCCAGGGTAGGATCCGCCAAGATATCTGAAAGGAGCCGCGATTCCTGATTCTACAACCGCTGTGGCAGCGACGCCTCCGGAGTTTGTCACCGTAAAACTATGGGAAACCAAACCACCGTTGGCAATAAGGCCAAAATTATAAGGATTCGTCTCAGAGATTGTGAGAAGAGCTGGGGCAGCACCAACACCTGTAATATCACGAGAGCTTGAAACGTTACTAGCGCCATTGAAATAATTAATATCAATGGTCTCGTTGAAGGTTCCGGAAGTGGCTGGGTTAAAGCTTACAGCTATATCACAAGAGCTAGCAGGAGCTAATGTGGCTCCGCAATCCCCACTTATTCCTGGGTAAGTTCCCCCTTCAAAACTGTAAGGAGCACTAATTCCACTACCCGCCATTAAAGTGGCAGCCACTCCGCCCCCGTTATTTAGAGTGAACACTCTTACACTACTTGCCCCTTGAGCAAGAGTTCCATAATCATAAAGAGGACCATCGGTAATAGAAATATTAGCAGGGGCTGCACCCACCCCTGTAACTCCTCGAGTGGAGGTTACTACAGATGAGCCGTCATTGTATTGAATGGTAATGGTACTTGTATGAGTACCAGTTGAAACGGGAGCAAATTGAACTTCGATATTACAAGTTCCACCATTAGCTAAAGTGCTTGAACAGTCACCACCAGCACCAGGAAAGGCTCCCCCTGTAAAGGAATAAGGAGCGCTTAAAGTGGTTTCAGCAATGGCTGTGGCCGGAACATCACCCGTGTTACCTAATTGAAAAATTTGGGTCACAACTCCAGTGGTAGCAATGGTTCCAAAATCGTATGGCTCAGCCTCAGTGATTGTAATCACGGCCGGATTCACTGCACTACCGATAACAGGTCTTGTGCTTGAAGTGGCAATTACTCCGTTGGAGTAATTAATTTCAATAGTGCTTGAATCCGAAGCTGTCACTGTCGGTGAGTATTGCACTTCAATTGTACAGTTACTTCCAGCAGCGAGTGTTGCGGCACAGTTTCCACCCGCCCCTGGATAACCCGCACCACTAAATTGAAAAGGCAAAGCCAAACTTCCCGCATCCGCAAGGGCTGAGGCTTCAAAACCTCCGGTATTAGAGACTGTGAAGGTATGAAAATTATCAGAGTTCGTCGCTACGGTTCCGTAATTAAACGTCGGACCGTCAGAAATTTCTAAGAGGGCTGGAGCCACTCCCTCACCGCTTAAATCTCGGGTGGCCGTTTGCACATTGGCCCCATCGTCATACGAAATCTCAAGGGTGTCATCGTGAAGGGCCACTGTCGCAGGAGCATATTCAACACCCACGGTACAGGAGCTTCCCGGAGCGAGTGTAGCCGCACAATCGCCACCCCCTGGATAAGAACCACCCACAAACTGATAAGGAGGGGCTAATCCACCACCAGCCATGAGGCTGGCACCAAAAGCACCGGTATTAGTAATCGTAAATGTTTGGGTCCTAAGGGCTCCTGTTGGAACCTGACCAAAATTAAAAGTCGGTGCGAGATCAATTGTTAAAAGAGCTGGACTGACCGAAGTTCCCTCAATATCGCGAAGAGTGGAAACCACACTGGCTCCATCGTCGTACTGTATTTCAATAGTATCGGCCGTGTTCCCCGTTGCGGTTGGAGCATAATTCACCACAATACTACAAGTGGCACTGACTGCGAGACTAGTACCACAGTTTCCACCCGTTCCCGGATAAGTACCGCCCGCATAGGAAAAGGGAGCCGCAAGACCCGCAAGATCAGTGATATTATTTGCTGGAACATCACCATTATTCACAATGTTAAAGGTGTGATTGGTCACACTTCCTTCAGCAACCGTTCCGTAATCAAAACTAGGAGCTTCCGAAATTTCAAGCAGAGCCGGATTAACACCTTCTCCTGTTACATCACGGTCGGCTTGCTGTGCTGCCACGCCGTCATTGTAATCAATTAAAATGGTGTCGTTATGGACTGCCAGTGTGTTGGGTGAGTATGTGACGACAATATTACAAGTATTGGTCGGCGCTAATGTTGCTCCACAATCCCCGCCCGTTCCAGGATAAGAACCCCCCGCGTAATCAAAGGGAGGCGCAAGCCCCACCCCATTCATACTACTGGCTACCACACCACCGGTGTTGGTAATAATAAAAGTCTGATCGGTTTGCGAGCCCACCGCATTTTGACCATAGTCAAAGCTTGGCCCAAGGTTGATGGTCAGATTCGCCGGTGGTGCTCCGTTTCCAGAAACGTCTCTTAGTAGCGTTTGTGTCGCAGCTCCGTCGAAGTAATCCAATTCAATTGTGTCGTTGTAAAGTCCAACGGCTGTGGGAGCAAATTCAATAGCTAAATCACACTGATCGCCATTAGCAAGTGTCACTCCACAGGTTCCACCCGTTCCTGGGTAAGAACCTCCCACAAACTGAAAAGGAGCGGCTAATCCCACTTCTGCCATAGTCGTTGCTGGGGCGCCCCCAATATTGTCGATAGTAAAGATGTGCACGGCCGTAGAGTTAACGGCAATTGTGTCGTAGTCATAAAGAGGAGAATCGGTGATCGTTAAAAAGGCTGGTACCACTCCCGTACCGGTAATATCACGCAAAGCTGTTTGAGAATTCACTCCATCAAAATAATCAATCTCGATGGTGTCATCATCAATACCCACCGCTGCGGGTGAGTAACGCACGATGATCGTACAAGTGCTTCCTGCGGCCAGAGATCCTGTACAGGTTCCACCACCAGGATAAGTACCTCCTGAGTACTCGTAGGGAGGTAAAATTCCACCACCCACGAGACCTGTAGCAATATAGCCACCCGAATTGGTCACGGTAAACGTTTTATCCACTTGAGCACCGATCACCGGTGAGCCATAATCGTAAACAGGCCCATCACTAATTTCTAAATTGGCCGGCGTCACACCAGAGCCCTCAATCAAACGGATACTATTTTGGTTAGCCGCTCCATCAAAATAACTGATATTAATGCTTCCTGTTTGGATCCCAGTCACCGAAGGACTAAATTGCACTTCGATATCACAGGTAGCAGTCGCAGTTAGAGTCGTCCCACAATCCCCGCCAGCCCCCGGAAAGGTGCCACCAGTGAAACTGAAAGGTCCACTTAAAGCAATTTCAGAAATAGAAGATGCTGTAAATCCACCAATGTTTTCTAGCTCAAAAGTATGAGTGATCGCTCCACCGGTGGGAATTGTTCCAAAGTTATAAGGATCCGTTTCAGTGATCGTGATTTGTGCCGGCACGGCTCCAGTTCCCTGAATATCTCTAGAGACATTGGCGGCGGCTAAGCCGGTGTTGTAATTTAAACTGATTTGGCTATTACTAATTGTCGCAACCGTTGGCGCAAACTCGATCACAAGATCACAAGTCGCACCCGGAGCAATCGTCAAATTACAATCGCCTCCCGTTCCAGGATAAGCCCCTCCTAGATAACGGAAAGGAGCTGCCAAAGCTCCCGAGTCGGTCACCATACTAGCTGAGAAACCACCTGTATTTGTAACCTCAAATATATGAGTGGCCGTGCTTCCAATAGCCGTAACCCCGTAATCGTAAAGAGGATCTTCAGAAATACTGAGACTGGCCGGCGTGACCGATTGACCTTGAATATCTCTTTCAGCGGTATCAAGCTCTCCGCCGTTATTGTAATTCATTATGACAGTGTCTGTGAATGTATTAGCATTGATCGGTGTGAATTCTATTTCGATACTACAGGTCGCCGATGGCGCAAGAGTCGCTCCACAATCTCCACCGGTCCCGGGATATGTACCACCACCGGAAAACGCAAAAGGAAAAGCAAGACCCGTTCCCGAAACACTTGTTGCGGGAAGTCCTCCGGTATTAGTTACATTTAAGATAACTGTTGCTGTTTGTGAGTTGATAATAGTTCCGAAGTCGTAAAGAGGGGCCTCGGTGATTTCAAGTTGTGCTGGCACGACCCCTTCACCGACTAGATCTCTAAGAGTCGAAACATTCGTAATACCATTGTCATACTGAACTTCAATTTGATCGTTCTGAATCCCAACATTATTGGGCGTGAAAGTAACAACGAAGGTACAACTTCCATTGGGTTGAAGCTCGGTACCACAGGTACCACCTTCTCCAGGCCACTCGTTGCCTTGAATTTCATAAGGAAAATCAAGGCCCACTTCTTTAATATTTTTTGCGACAGCCCCATTAGGAATATTGGTTAGAGAAAAAACTTTTTCCCCTGAAGTGTTCAGAGGCTGCAACCCAAAGTCATAGGGGTCTGCTTCACTGATAGTGAGTTCGGCCGGGTCTGTTCCACGCCCCCTCAATTCAAGAGTGGAACTGCCCTCAGCTTTATTGTCGTTAAAGCCTATCGTCAGTTCTCCATCGTAGGCAATGGTGTCCACTGGATTAAAGCGAAGGACCATCTTACAGAAATCACCCTCTCTTAGGGTCTCAATACAATCCCCACCGACTCCTGGAAATTTTCCACCTTCAAACACAAACTCAGGTGTAGTCAGACGATCACGCAATTTGAGCGCATCCATTCCACCGATATTTATAATATAAACTTCAAAAAAGGAACGTCCGGGAGAAACAGCGGTGGCACCAAAATCGATACTTGTTACACTGCCCGCTTCACTCGTTGTTGTGGAGAAAACAAGAACGGCTCCTTCACCATCGGGAGGTTCATTGACGTCAGCAATACAAGACACCAGAAATGGCATCAGTGTGACAACCAGAAATTTTGTTAGGACTTTAAAAAGTCGTAACTCTTTCAAGACGGTCTTCTCCCTCAAGCTTGTAAGTCCCTTTCAGTTTAATTCTTTCTGAGAGCCATCCAGAAATAACTTAAAAAAATTAGAACTTTACTCGCGTTAACTTCCTAACTAGCTTATCGGCGAGGTCTGGCTAATCTTGAATAAAAATGAAGAAAAATTAGACAGTTATCGTAAATCGGGTCAAAAACCTAAAAACAAATTTCTGACACCCCTAAACTTATGTCTCAAAAATAGAATTTATTGAGCAACCCCCACCTATCTTATTGAAAATTAACCGATTTTATAAAGAGTATTTATTTCGTTTCATTGACTTTCAAATACCTAAAGTCTAATTCATAAAAATTCTTAAACCCCCTCTAGGAGTGATTTTGAAAAAATTGTTTTTATTAATTTTCGTCCTTTTCCAAACCGCAACGCTCTTGGCTCAAGAAAAGGCGATTGATCCAAAGTTTGTTTTCATGACCCGCCATCAAGGCTACACCTGCGAGCGTTGGGGCAAGCAAGGATACAAAGAGTCAGAACTCGAAAAATCAGGTTTTTTATTTGAAAGCCTCGATATTTCGCGAAATACGAGAGAGGTCAAAATCCAAGTTCTTCAAAAAGAATCGGACTGCCTTTACACCTCTTACTTCTCTCGCAATAAGGGAGAAACATTTGTGACATTTGAATTCTCAGAGGTGAATCCAGTATCAAGTTGTCAAAATGTAAAGGAAGAAATGGATACTTTTATGATGCAAGGTTGGGACTACAAGATAAAGCAAAACGCCTATATGTCCGTCTACTTTAATGCCGGCATTGATAGTCAGTGTTCAGACAGCACCGGTAAATCTTATGCACGTTTCTACTATGACATCCTGGCTAACTAGCCAAATAAATGTTCAATCAATAAAAAAACCCGAAACAAAGTTTCGGGTTTTTTTTAATTCTTAAGCTTTATTATTTTTTTAGAAAGCCAAACCGAAGTTAAATTCAGCCACTGGTTCAAGGCCGCTGATTGACGCCGTATCAATTGTAGTCGCAGTAGCATCATCAAGCTCGGTATTTTGTAAACCGGCACCAAGTTGCATATTCACGGTATCCCACATCCACATATAACCTAGTAGTAAAGACGTGGAGAAACCAGTCACATCATCCTCTTCAAAAGTCGCTGAGTTTTCAGTTTCAGCATTCACAAAATCAAGGGTCCCCGCTAGGTACCAACTGTCTGTATAGGTTTGATCAAAGAAAAATTGACCACGAGCTCCGTAGCTCAAAACGTCAGCATCGTTATTGCCGTCTTCAAGTTCATAAAAAGCCACTTGAGGGCCAAGTGTAAAGCGCTCACTTAAGGTAAAATCCAAGCCAAGACTAGAGACTCCGTAAAGAAGACCCACAGGATTGAGGCGGATGTTAAGTGTTTTGTCGGAGGGCTCATCGAAATCCGTTCGACTTGTGTTTTGCCCCATAGCGGGTGCGGCCAAAAATAGTGTGGCCGTTAAGGCCATCAGTTTTTTAAGCATATAAACTCCTTTTCTTAGTTTAAAGGCAAAGCGTAACTCTAAACGGTGAAAAGGGCTTGAAGCCGCTTTGATGTTAATATTAAGAAAAGTAGACAATTACGGAGGGCTAAATGACACTCCGTTTAGGTTTCAAATTCAAAACCAATCATAGGATAAAGATGGGAAACGTCGGGATCGCCCACTTCGTTTATTTTCTTGTAATTGTATAAAATGGAAAGACGAATTCTCACGCGGTACTTCACGTACATAATCCAGTTATAGTAATAGCCAACCTGCGCGTTGTAAGACCAGCCTTCGCTACTGCGTGTGCCCGCCACACGGTTGAGGTAACCAGCCCCCACTTCAACAAAAAGAGGACGGTTAAAAGCAAACCCCACACCGAGTGAAAGGTCTTTAACCTGACGATTAAAGTCGTGGATGACTTGCAGTCCGCCTCTGAAATTCTGCCCACCATAAAAGAGATTAAAATGTCCATGGGTGGTTTGATCGGTTGTTTCTGTGCCCTGAACCCTTTCCCTTTGCCAGTCGAACATTCCATCTAATGAGATGATCCACTTATCTGGTTGATCAAGATTGGGAAGATAACCATCATTGATGTTCGTGCCTCGAGGGAAATACTGCGCCTCAAGAACAGGGGTAAAAAAGAAAATAAGGATTAAAAGAAGTTTCATAAGATAAAAAAAAAGCCCTCAATGCTGAGGGCTTTTAAGACCTAAAGTCGATGTTTAGTTTTTCTCAGCGGCGTTGTCGCCCTCAGCTGTTCCTTCATCAGAGGTATCTTCTTCAGCGGCAGCCTCGTTAGAACCTCCAGCAGAAGCTGTGTTTCCAGCTCCACCACAGTCATAACCACCCGCTGTTAAGTTTCCAACGATGTTATCGAAAACTTTATCACAGTAGCTCATGTCAAATTTTGCGTAAGCCACAGTTCTTTTCGTTCCGTTTTTAGTGTAAACAACACCGCAAGGCCCTTCTCTTGTGTCGATCACAGAAACAAGACGCTCCGTGCTTCCGTTCTTACAAGTGGCTCCACTTCTTTCTGTTCCCTCTACATCGGGAAATTGCCCATCGGCCATATCAGGCTCCCCACTGCTCATATCAGCGGATGCGCTGTCAGCAGACGTGTCTTCGGCGGGTTCCGGCTCTGGAGTCGGAGTGGTATCCGGAGTTTCAGCCGGTTGCTCAACGGCAGCCGCTTCTTCGGTGTTGGACATATCCTCTTCTTTATCTTTAGAAGAACAGGCACTTAAAGCCAGAATACTGACTAAAATAAGAAGTTTTTTCACGATGACCTCTCTTGTGTTAGATTCTTTGTTGCTGGCAGAAAAGGCATCATTCATAGCCCACCCCACCTATTTTCTTAAACTTGATATAAAAGTCCCACCACAGATCTCAATTATCAAGAACCGATTGGCTTGTGCCAGGCGTTAGCCCCCAAAAACTTCACTAATAAAAGGGATTTATGACACTCATACTAGCCCTTCGGAGAGGTTTCAAACCTTTGGTCTAGCTAGCAAAGGGAGCCCCTCTATCCCCTATTTATTTGATTTTTGAGATCTTAGCATCGCCTGAGAGGCTGGAGAATTTGATTTTATTGGCTTTGCCTTTGCTCACACCAAAATCATTCACAAGCTCTCCGGTCATGGAATTAAAATTAACGTCCACTTGCGATTCACTGGGAATCTCCAAGGTAAAGTCCCCTGAAACCGATTCAAAATCAATTTCCGGGTTTTGCAGGCTTGCTTTTAGCAAGGTGTCGCCCGAAACAGAAGTGAAGTGACCCTTTTTAAGAGTTTGAATTTCAAAATCACTATCACCGCTGACTGTTTCAACGGTGATCTCCTCTCCCGCACTCTTTTTGACCTTCAGGTCCCCTGAAACATTGGCCACATTCATCTTTTTAAAACGAAGATCATTGGCGTAAAGATCAGCACTCACGGAATTAAACTCAAGAGTTTTAAAATTATGATCGGTCGGAAACTCGATAATTAAAGTGAGATTACGATCCTCATCTCCAGAAATTTTCTTAGCCAATTCCTTCATGGTGGAAAGACCTTTAAATTCCTTTTTTTCCGGTGATTTAATTTCCAAAGTTTTTGATCGAACGGACACTTCAAACCAATCGGAGAGTTTCTCTCCGTCGTTCTTATAATGACTACCCTCTCCAATCAGAGAAACAATAATGTTTTTACTCTCAGCACTATTCATTTTCACTTTCATTGGAAGATAGGTGGCAAAGCTTAAACTCTCCACCGATCGAGGCTCAAAATTCTCACTGATTTTGACCTCTATGATTTCTGTTTCTTTAGTGGCTGACTCTTCTGCATTTTCGGTAGCTTGGGCCTGAGTCGTTCCAATCTGGATGGAGTCCATATTATAGAATTGATAAGTGTAGACCATCACCACTGCGACAAGAATTAAGAACCAAGGCTGCCTAAAAACTTTCATAAAGTCTCCTCTAAGTAGAAAATCACTTGAAACTCACTCAAAACCCCTTCCACCGAGATAATTAAAAAAACGGGGCTGCATTGAGCCAAAAACTCATTGGAGCATTGACATATTACGTAAAGCGTTAGAAAGTCAACGCTTTCCGTGGCGGGGTAGCTCAGCTGGTTAGAGCACCGGAATCATAATCCGGGTGTCGGGGGTTCAAGTCCCTCTCCCGCTACCATTAAAATTTCTCTAAAAAACCAATTCGACTCAAAAACCGGAATCCCCGTATACCCGGCACCTGGTATACCCGTATCCCATTCCGTAATCGGTATACAGACTCGGTAGATTCGCCCTTTGACTCCTGCTCAATAGAAAAACTTGCCCGCTCCGAAGTCGTAGCTATTGCCTACGAACACCATGAAAACATTCTCGGACAAGTCTTCCCGAGGCAAATGCCGAGCAAAAGAATGAATCCTATGGGGCGGTGTAAAAAAATGGGACTACCTTTGCATTGTCATTCTGAGCCTTTGTCATTTTAAGTCATTGTCATTCTGAGCGTAGCGAAGAATCTATCTCCACTGAGTCCGCATTATCAAACCGAGTCCTCAGTAAAGGTCCTTCGCTACGCTCAGGACGACAGGTTCACACGACAGGTTTCGATCTTTACAGCTTATAATAGAAAAAAAGCCCTAGTGATTCACTAGAGCTTTTCTATCTCGCTTTAAATAACTACCAAATATAATTCCGACTAGTTCTGCGAGTACACAACGCAAGTTTGCTCTTCAACTTCCCCGTTGTCTTTAGTCTTCCAACCTTTATAGGTATAACCACCCTCTTGGGTGGGAGTTTTACTTACTTTTAACGTGATGTTTAGAGGTGTTCCACTGGCAAAGCCCGTTTGTGTCATGGCCATTTCCAATGCCCCCTCTTCACTGAGATCTTTCACCTTTACTCCATTGAGTCGAGTGGTGGTGGCATCTTTGTAGATCGCCTGCTCGGCCTGTGGGAAATCGTCGAGTGAAACTTCGATGCTAGAAATTTTGCATAACAGAACATTATTTTGAACCACCTGACCAATATTCATCAACTGCTTTTCCATCTCTTCTTTAGAGCCATCAATATTTAATTGATTGAGCGCATTTAAGACAGCCGAGTCATCACAATCTTGAGAGATTTCTTCGTAGGCTTCGGTGGGCTGACAAACCATTCCGTATTTTGAGGAAAAGTTGCTAACGTCTGCAAAAGACAAAGCCGGTGCCATCACCAGCAATAGAGAGATTATTGTTTTCATGGAATTCCTTTCTGTTTTCATTGGTTTTACCAAATATTGGTCCAAATCATAGAAGCCCAGAAATTTTTACACCTCTCTCCTCTTTTCTTGATCAAAAACTGGACAAAAAAAGCCCCGAATTTTCATTCGGGGCTAGGATATGGTGAGAGAGTTATTGCTTGATTAGGATTGGCCCAATGCCAATCAATTATTAATGTACTACCACGTTACAGTTAGAAGGCTGTTTTGAAAGCCACGCCAAAAACTTTTCTCTAAAAGCTTCATGGTTGCTTACTCGAACACTAGCATGACAGCCGGGTGAACCTTCGATACTTTTACCGTCGAGAGTTGTTTTTCCGATGGTAACAACATCAATCGGCATATATTCACAACGATACATTTGTTCTACAAATTTTACCGCTTCCATATCAGCTAAAAGAGAGCTATCAATTCTTTTCCCGTCAAGATGCTTAAAGCAAATGCGTCCTGTTTGGAATGACTGGCGTTCACTACCGTGTACTCGTAAAACACCATCAGTATTAACAATTTTAAACTCACGCTCAGTCTTCGGAGCCACAGGACGTGGAAGGCTCGAACCATCTTGGTTTTGTTGAGGTCTTGAATAGAGATGAGTGTTTTTAGTCTCATGGTAGTAGAAAGCTAATATGTCACTATCCCCACCATTGTGGCAGTCGGCATTTTCAAGTAGACCACTTACAATCTCATCAAGTTTCGCTTCAAGAGTTTCGGCCCCTTTGTCACTCATTAGAGGAGAACTCTGACCATCGCTGCGTCGAACATAAACGGTTTCTTTTTTATCACCACGAGTCAGTTCAATTTGGTTGTAGCCTCCATCAATACGAATACCATCAAGCTTTGGAATGAGTTCATCGTTTTCAACAATTGAGATCACTTTTGCATAATCTTTAGCGTCGACTTTTCCTGTCATCTTACACTCAGGAATATCGAGCTCTGCTTTTACTTCCCCACTTTTAATAACACTCATAGTGAGATCAATTTTGTAATTGGGTTGAGGACCATACCATCCACCAACAAAGTATCTAACATTGTCGACGTCTCCAATATATAAGTTGGTCTCTTTTTTGTCCTCATCCGTCTCCTCAGACACAGTCAACACATCATCGTCTTCAGTGAATGTAACTTTACAGTTAGTGATTGATAAACAAAGTAGAATAAAGAATAGAGTCTTTAAGACTTTCATAATTGCTCCTTAGTATTTTTTGGCTTTACCGACGTACAACTTTAAAATAGCCGTTGATTTGACTCTTACAGATTCTCATCATGAGGGAGCTAAAGAAATCCACTTATTTGCAAAAGGGATTTTCAAGAGTTTTTAAGCAGTTAGAGACTCATCACACAAATTCTTCAAGAGACTTCGTCTCATTATGATACAATTTTATAGCACAAATTTTGATCCGAGGTCTTTTCTAAGAGTCCCAATTCTTCCATTCTCTGTAAGGCTCGATACCATTTATGAGAACTTAAAGGGATTTGGTCCATAACCTCGCGAGGTCGAAAGTTTGGACCAATATTATTATGTTTTAGCAGTTGCAGTAAAAAATGCTCTTGTGCTGCAAACTGCATATTTTCATAAACAATCATTGCCGCTTTCGAATCAGGTCTTATTCGATAGCCAGACTGAGTGGAATGAATCTGTACACCCAGGTCTTTTCCTTTTAAATGATTTATAGCTTTTTCCACCAGTCGGTAAACACGTTTGGGTGAAGAAACAGGATCGAAGAGCTCATCTGAGAAGAAGTCGTTAAATATTCGCCCAATGGTCCAAGGCCGATAAGCATCAGAGGCCATCAGCATTATAAGCCGGTGTTGTCCGAGTCCGGCCGGTAAATCCAAAGCTTTGTAATTAAAGGGGTCCCATTTTTTCTCTGGACTTCTTGCCCCCCCTTGAAACTCAAAACTATTTCCAAAGCTAGTCTCATTGAGATCCCTTAACATCACTTGGCGAAAAGAAGGAAAGGGAGTTCCGAAGTAAACCCCTTTGAGTAAATGAGATTCACCGAAAATTCGCCCCAGATGCCAATCGAAATCACGTAAACTCTCCCAATGCTTTTGCTTGCGAATCTCAATACGCAAAGACTCCACCTCTTCACTTTCTGGTTTTATTTTTCCAGCAAGACAAAGTGCGACCAAATACCACTTCTGGATGAAAAGACGCGTGGTCCCCTCTTGGCCGGAAGCGTACTCTAGAGCCCGTTTGAGAATTTCAAGAGCGAGCCCTGCGTTCCCTTCTTTAATACAAAGCTGCCCACGAGTCTCAAGACTATTAAGATAAACATGCCAGTATCCTGTTTTGGTTTCCCGCTGCAATCGACTGAGAATATCGTTGGCTTGACCAAATTCATTATTCTCAACAAAACAATTGGCGAGATTTAGCTCTCCTAGCCACCGTTTTTTGGCATCGAGCTTCTGGTTATCCAGATATTGGATCAGTTCGTTTTGAGCACTCTTATAATCCCATCGATTGATATGGCAAAAAGCTGTGTGTAGACTTGCCTGTTCGTGCTCTTTCACTCTTGAAAGTAAGGTGAGAGCTTGATTAATCAAACCCAATTTTCTTAAACCACTGGCATACTCAATAATTTCAAGAGGACTGGCATGACCTGTTCCATAGATTTGATTCTGCAATATCTTTAAAGAATCTTTGAGAAGCCCCACTCTTCTTGCCACCGAGGCGACACCTGCTAGGTCACGCTCGGGAATTTTGGCGAAATTAATTTCTTTAAGGATACGCTTCACCCTTACTAACTCGTAGCGAGTCACAAGGGACTCAAGCTCCTGTCTCAAATTGATATAGTCGGGATTAGCCATTGCATTCTTATCGGCTATTGTGTGAAAATATCCACATGGGGGAAAAAAAGCTTACCGTCCTTATTTTTATCTTATTTGCGAGCAGTTTACTGTTGTTTCAAAACTGTGGTATCAATAATTTCACTGCCGGTGGAAATGGTGATCCGCACGAAGGTCTAGATACGGTCGACACCATTATCGATAACCCTACGGGCAGCCCCATCGGGCAAAACCCGGATGCGGGAAATCCCCCAGGTAACGAAACTTCAAAGCCTGGAAAAGAGATCGAGTACGTCTGTGAACTTGAGGGTAACGAATTTCAAACACTTTCCTTTGGAACCCAATCGGGTCATCCTAGAATTTTTGTTTCCGACACCGGAGAGAGCGAAAAACAATTTTTTTGGGACCACAAGAGCTTAAACGCCCGACACGAAATATACCAACCCATCTCTGATAAAACGATTTTAGAAATCGTCTTCTTTGATCAGCAAAACTTAAGGTTGGAAGTGGACTATTTTAGGCAAAATGAATCTCTAACAGCCACGGGCACTTGCAAAGAAGCCAAGCCCTCTCGCTAATTAGAAAAAAAGCTTTCAAATAACCAGTTGGCTAAAAAATCGGGATTGGCGTTCACTATGTCGTGAGGACCGCCGGTGAGTTCGGTGTAAGACCCTTGAAACTCCTGAGGAACGGCATTAAAACTCTCATCATAAAACCGATTATTGATAAACTGATCTCGCTCTCCTGTAAGTAAGTGGGTCGGCACATCCACTTCAGTGAGAATCTTTCGCAGATCATAGGGCCGAATTCCCTCAGTCAGAGCGTGAAGGGCATTAAAATAAACCTCTTCCTCATCCTTCAGGTAGTCAGGTAAAAACTTTTCAAAATTTGAAGAGAGAACGGAATTTCTCTGGGAATCCATCCAGCTTTTGACAAATGGGTTCCAGCGAGACAGGCCACTGAGTCCTCCGGCTCTCAGATCCCCCAAGTCCACCACGAAAGGATTCACCATAATCAGGTTTTGCACAAGGTCCGGACGAAGGCGAGCCACGATAGCAGCAATCCCTCCGCCGTAAGAGAGGCCCACAAGATTCACAGGCTTTGTAGAAATCGCTTCGATAAAACTGATCACAGCTTCTACTTGCAAAGAGGCTGGTATTTCGTTACCTCGCCCAAACTCACCTTTTTCTTCCCATTGCTTTTTTAGAGAGTTTCCTGTCCCAAGCATATCCAGACGAACAAGGGGTATGCCTTTGCTGCGTGCTTCCCCGGCAAAGGCTTGCGAGTGCGGAAAGCTTAATGAAAGTCCATCAAGAAACACCGCCTTATTTTTTAAATTTTTACGGGGTTTCCAGTCATAGCCAAGGGTGAATTCTCCGTCCATCACTTCCACGAAATGCTTAGCCACAGCTTGATCCCAGAAAACATTGCGACACTGATTAGCGGCGAAACTTTTGACAGACCATCCAAATATTACAAGGTGAATGAGGCAAAACAAAAGCTTTCGAAAACTCCTAACGTACTGATATCGGGAACTCTCAGAGGAATTCAGAGGGTGACTAAAAAAGAACATAGCCTCATTGTTTTCAATATCTATACCACCCGGAGTCCCCGTCTAAAAATTGGTCAGAGAAAATCGAGGAATTGCGAAATCTTTTTAAAAATAAAATTGTTCTTACCTTTTGAAATCTTTTTTTTCTATTTTGTTAGCAAATAAAAAAGTGGGTCCCAATGAAATTTGTTTTTCTTTTTTCGATCTTTTTACACTCCTATACAAGCTTTGCTCAAGAAGTCGCATTTCCAAGTCTGCCTTCCTCTCAAGTCCATGAACGCTACGGTGATATGCCAGGGATGCTACAGTTTCGCGGCAATCCCAGTCATACTTTCTACGGCATGGGACCCGTGCCGAATAATCCTCGTATCCAGTGGCGCTACCCCGAATCCCCCATGAAGGGATACTCGAGTGTGGGTGGTAATCAAAGACTTTGGGTCGGCACCGGCTGGACTGGGCAACCCCTTGCATGGCCCGGCACGGATGGTCAGGGCTGGGAAGTGGTTTTCGGAGCTTACGATCATGACCTGCATTTTGTGGATTGGGCCACTGGTACTGAGCGCTCCAAGCCTTTTCCCACCAATGACATTATTAAGGGCACACCGACAATTGATCCCGATGGTTTTCCCTTGGTGTATCTTGGCTCAAGAGACAACTATTTTCGCATCATCGCTATGGACCAAGAGCCACGGGCCGAGCTTTGGAGTTTGAATGGACAAACAAGGCCCGGAAGGCGTTGGAACAATGACTGGGACGGTAACCCAACCATCATCGATGATTACCTCTTAGTGGGCGGAGAGAATTCCCTATTTTATATTATCAAACTTAACCGTGGCTACGATGAAAATGGCAAAGTCAAAGTCGACCCCGAAATCTTAGTGGAAATGCCAGGCTACAATCAGGAACTCTTTAATCTCATTGGAGATGGGAACGTGAGCATTGAAAGCTCTGTGGCCGTTAGCGAGCACTACGCCTATTTTGCCAACTCCGGCGGACGAGTGGTGGGAATTGATTTAAGTCGACTTCCTACTATGAAAGATCCAGAAGATCTCATCTTTTTTGATTTTTGGGTGGGTGATGACACCGATGCCTCAATTGTGATTGATGAAGAGGGTTTTCTTTATGTGGCAGTGGAAAAAGAGAGAAACCGCCGTAGTACGCGAGAGCGCCAAGAAGAGTTAGGACAACTCGTGAAACTCGATCCTATGGCGCAATTGCAAGGTAGAGATCCGGTCATGTGGGAAAACCCACCGATTAATCTACCCAGTCGATCAGGAGGGGGAAGTTACGACGCGGGCATCTGGGCCACTCCGGCTCTATACAAAGGATACCTCTTTGTCCCCACTCACAATGGCCCTTTTTACATTATCAACAAAGATTCTGGTGAAGTGGTCTGGGAAACCAATCTCGGCTGGCACTCTTGGTCTTCGCCTCTTGTTGTTGACGACCAACTGATTGTCGCCAACTGCACAGGAGATATCCTTCGTTACGATGTTTCAAACCCTGAGAGTCCAGAGTTAATATGGACTTTCACTATTCCTTCAGAATCTTGCATCGAATCCACTCCCCTTTTATGGGAAGGACGTATTATTGTGGGAAGCCGCGATGGCTATGTTTATTCAATTGGGGATTAACAGTTATTCAGTGACCTCACTGATGCAGCGAACACCGGCTCCTGAAAAATTTATGGTTTGATTTTGATCAAAAGCAAAACGGTAGCGGCCAGCGGTCGTGCCATCAGCCCAAAGGCCTCCCACAAGTCCGGCTCTATTGTCTGAATTATGAAGCCAAAACTTATCTCCATGGAAGTTTTCACTCGTGATGGGTACGAGAAGATCATCACTTTGACAAGCCGGTGGCGGGTCTTCAGAGGCCACCACTGTACAATTCAACGGAATCCCTAAGGGAATATTTAAATATGTAAAGGAATCCAAATCTTCTGAAAAAACATCAGAAGGTGCTACCTGCTCATTAAATACCAGCCCTTCTAACCAGTCATTGCTTGGATCTAAAGTGGAAGCCACACCCACATTGGAGTCGATTTCATCGGATATCCATTCATAAGCATTTCCCACAAGATCTTGAATACCGTAACGGGAAACACAATTGTTGGTCTCCTCACTCCCAGCAACAAAAAAACCATTGCCACTTGTACCGGCTAAAAAATCTATATTTGTCGGTGGGTAGGAATCATCCCAGGCCAAACCGTGGCCGGAGTCGGTGTTACAATTTCCAGAAACATCAAGGCCAGCCTCAAGGTCGGTAATATCACCATCATTCAATGAGGAATCCCAAGAGCTATAAGCCATAAAATCTCTTCTTGAGGAGAGCTTCATGGCTTGGCTCACTCCATCAACTTGCACACTGCGACCATTACAATAGGCAGCCGACTGTGTTTGTGAGGTGCGTGTGAAAGCGGGTACTTTGGCTAAGTTTCCTGACATAGCGATCTGCTGAGCGACCGAGCTACTAGAAAAAGCCTGCCAGGTTCCCGCACCATCTGTATTGATATAACAATGCCTTGTTCCTCTTCTATAGTAAACTGAATTCAAACTCGCAGTAATACCCGCTCCATTAGGATCGGCCGTACCATAGCAGTCGGTCGTTGACGACGCATCACCCGGGTCATGAGCGGAACATTGCCCCTGAGAATAGACACAGGAATTTTCAAAGCGGTCCACGAGCAAATGTTTGCCAAAATCATAGTAGCCTTGTCCTTCAATAAGCTCTCCCCCAAAACCATTGAAAGGACAACGATAGTTTTCATCAAGCTCAACCCCTTGAGTCTCTCCCACACCACGCCCCATCTGTGAGCAAATATCGAGATTGACCATCCAGCGATGAACAAAAGAAAGGTTGGCCTGTGGTTTTATGATCTCAATTTCAGGAAGAAGACTCTCGCCTCGATATTCCTTGCCGTCGAGAACAATAGCCACTTGGTAAATATAACTCTGTCCAAGAACTAAAGAGGAGTCGGTGTCAATAAATCGAGTCTCAGAAACAGTCGCAATCTTATTACTAAAATTATTTACGCCTTTAAGCCGACGGTAAACGGCGTATTCCACTTGGCCTTCAAAATCAGGCACCTGTGGCGTGGTCCATGCCAGTCGAACGCAATGATTGGCCCCCTCACACTGAGAAGCGGTGTATCCACTTTCACTCAAGATATCTCCATTGCGATCCGTCTTTGGACCAATGCTAAAGACTTGCGAGTAATAAATATTTTGGGGAGAATAGACGGGCAATGACTCCGGAGTACCAGGGAGCATAACATCCGTACAGTGACACAGAAACAGAAAAAGTCCCAAAACGAGACGCTCAAACAATCGACGTACCTTCATAGCTCTCTTATCGGTGCCAAGTAGGATAACTTAATCTAATCTCACCCTTATAGCCCCCATTAAATCATTACCCCGATAAAATTAGGGGTAATTTGAAGAAATAAATTTCAATATCGTTTTTAAATAGCCGATTAATTAACCGTGACTGAAGGATAAACCCTTATTTTTAAATAATATTTGTCATAACCGAAGCAAAAGGAAAAAAAGAGTTGAGAACGATAGTACAGAAGTTGCAGTATTATTTGAAAAAAGTTTCGCTACTAGGAATATCAAAAACCGAAACAGAATCCTCAAATAGGGTCACAATTTTTACCAACTTGATGGTCGTTATTGGTGTTTCAACAGGTACGAGCCTTTGTTTGCAAATACACCTCAACGGTATTTCTATTGTTTACTGCCTAGGAATTATTGGAGTGATACTAGTGTCCTTGGCGGTACTACTCCTGAATCATAGAAAGAAGTATTTTCAGGCGCGCTGTCTTGCAACATTCACTATAACAGCCATGGGGTGGAATTCTATTCTAGTTTTCGGGGGAGAGTTTCATGGAGAATACTCTTTTTTTGTCGGACTGATCTATAGCATTCTTGCATTTTCCGACAGGAAAAATTCGACCCGACTTTTCGCAGCTTCTCTGGTAAGTAGTAATTTAGCTATTAATGATCTACTTCAATATCAGGAAATGGAGTCCATCACAGGATTGGTCCTTAAAGATTTTCCGGTGGTCGTATTGGTTACAAACAGTCTTCTTTTTGCTGGACTTGTAGGCACAATGATTTGGGTGGAGAAAAACAAAGCGGATAGTTACGAAGCCGATCTTAAACTGGCCTTATCAAACATAAAGAAAGAGAAGCAGAGAATTCAAGTCATTTTTGATAACGTCTCTCAAGGTATTATAACAGTGAATCAACAGTTAGCGATTGAACCTGACTACTCCTCTTTTACTGATGAGATTTTTCCAGGGAAGAATCTAGCGGGCCAAGATTTGATCGATTCGATTTTATCAAGAAGCACTCTTAGTGCTGACGAGCTACAGAAAATAAAGACGAGTATAGAATTTAGTTTGGGAGAAGACGAGCTCAATTGGGAAATGAATAAAGTGCACCTCCCCAAAGATCTCACAATCGTCGCTAATGATTCTACAAGATGCCTGGACCTTAATTGGTCTCCTATTATCGAAAACTCTCAGGTAACCCAGGTCATCCTAAGCGTGACTGACGTGACAGAAAAAATGCAAGCGAACCAACTCCGTGAAGAGTCAGAAAAACAAACCCTTATGACCCAAGCTATTTTCGGTGTTATCGCCCATTGTGGAGTTAGCCAACTCACCGAAATAAATGTGACTCTCGAAAATATTGTTGCCAGTCTGAAGAGTGGTGATTTTAAAAAGAATCGATTAATATTTTCACGGGATCTTCATAGTTTAAAGGGAGAGGCCCGCCTTGTAAAACTTAACGACTTAGCAAACGAGATTCATCTACTGGAGTCAGAGATAGCCAATCAGGAAAACATTGAGGAAAATACCAAGGGCTACGCAAAATCCCTCTCTCTTTTTCTGAAAGCTTCGAACAAAATCACAAGCTCCATAAGAACCCAGCAAGAAAACTCGTGGTCTCTTCTAAGCTTTGCCGGAGCTCTCAAAGAAAGAACGAAAACACAAATGACCTCATCGAACTCATTGGCAAACGAAGTGACTTTCTATTGTGAAGACGCGGTGAATGAATGGCCGGTTTCCTATATCAAACCTGTACAACAAATACTTCTTCATTCCGTGCAGAATTGTATTGATCACGGCTATATATTGCCTAAATTAGACCGGAAAATAGAGATTAAAATTTCTGCCCAAATGGAAAACCAGGAAATTAAAATTCAAATTGAAGATTGTGGTGCTGGTTTAAACATGACCAAGATTATTTCGAAGTGGGAAAGTCTCCCTGAAGACCAAAAGTCCCTTTACCCGCAGCCTCTAGACCTTCTATTTTCTGATAATTTATCGACAGCCACAGAGGTGAGTTTAACCAGTGGACGTGGTGTTGGATTGGCGGCTGTGAAAGCGACCGTTGACAATATAGGCGGCCGAGTGAGTCTTAGTAATAATGCCGATGGCCCCGGCACCTGTTTAACGACCTATCTACCCCTTCCTCAAACTGCTAAGAAAGCCGCGTGAGTTAAATCATTATTCTTACATTTATTTAGTACCATCCAAACAGACTTCCACCTGTTTTAGGTGATTCATAAAAACACGGTCCATGGTCGTCGCCGATGTATTGACCACACTCGCCACTCCCACCACAAACTCATCATCAGTGGTGTAAGTACCGGGCATTGCAACACAGGGCCCACCGCCCACCTCAACATGACCAATAGCAACTCCGACACTTCCTGTCGGATCCTCTGTCCAAGTTCGATAATCAGGACATGTTCCCCCACAATTGCAAATATTGCCTGAATTATAACAAGCATCATCGTTGGGAATCTCGATAATCTCAGTTCCGTTAGAGGCTCTGAGCCTATAATTTTGCACTCCAGCCGGTTGAAATCCCGTTTGAACCAAATCACCAGGAAAAACGTTAAATTCTGTTCGAGTGGCATGGGCAGCGACATAATAAGTTTCTAACATTTTTAGCCCTCCCTGCCTGAGAGCACGTCCCTTAAAAGATTTGTAACTTGGGATGGCCATGGTGGAAAGAATTCCGATCAATGCGACCACAACGAGAAGTTCGATCAGAGAAAACCCGGACTGATTGTTGTATTTCATACTATCCCTTTTCTTGAACCGCCAAAAAGCTGTAGGAATTTTAATGTAATAACAGTTCAAATATTAATGCCGAGCTTATATCAAGTATATTTGTTAATTTTTATCAGGGCAAAATAATAACTAAGACTGTTAGCTTCTGAGACCCTTTTCCAACCTTATTGAGACAACGGCACTAAGCCCCCTCCAGTAAATTTAAGCACTGCCGTTCGAAAATGTTCCTCTCTCATACTGTTTCCATAAAAAAACATAGAGGACCTGCACAAAATCACGCACCCCGCTATAGACGCTTCCCCCCTGTAGTGCTTCAATAAGGAGTCAATAAAAATGAGGTGTCCCATGAAAAGTATGTTCAAGATTTTTGTGAGCTGTGCAATGCTTACGGGTCTAGCGGCCTGTGTCTCCAACAGTACGCATGAAGATCTTCAAAACAGATATCAAAGCTTGCAACAAGAGCAGGAACAAGCCCAAACCAAAATTGCAGAACTGGAAACTTTGATCGCCCAGTTGGAACAAGACCTGGGAAAAGCCAGTGCCAATAAAAAATCCATGAGCCAGTCGATCAGCCATATGAAAGAGGCTCTCAAAGAAGCCTCGGAGCGCAAAAAGGAAGTGGAAAAGCGCTTGGATGAATTTAGAAAGCTTATCTCACGCTTTAAATCCTTAACCGACGCGGGAGAGCTTTCTATTCAAATCAAAGACGGTCGAATGGTTGTGGTCCTTCCCAGTGATGTTTTATTCAACTCCGGGTCAGCGAACCTCTCATCAAAAGGAACACAAACCATCCAAAAAGTGGCCAAACTGCTAGTCACCATTGCTGATAAACAGTTTCAAGTGGAAGGTCATACCGACAATGTGCCCATCCGTTCGGCTCGATTTCCCTCAAACTGGGAATTGGCCTCAGGTCGTGCGTTGACAGTCCTAAAAATTATGGTCGACGCTGGTATGCCGGAGAACCGAATCAGTGCGGCAAGCTTCGCTGACACAAAACCAGTGGCTAGTAATTCGACCGAAGAGGGTAAAGCTCTTAATCGACGCATCGATATCGTGGTTATTCCCGATCTCTCTTTACTTCCTGGATACGAGGAACTGCAACGTTACTCGCAAGAGAAGTAAGCTTGAGAGGCACACTTGCTTTTAAAAATAAAAAAAAGGGGCTTTTAAAGCCCCTTTTTTTATTTTGCTTTTCTATTTTTTCTATTCTTTTTTGGCCTGCAACTTAAAGGTTTTGAGCCATTCATAAAAGTAACGGAAGTTATCGAAAATAGAATCTTTTATCAAAAACTTCACTGCCACAAGCCGTACCCGAAAACGGTCGGGATTATAGAGGAAGGAAAAGTTCACCATCTTTTTTAGAAGATAAATGGATATTTTTTTCTTTTTCTGAGCTCGGTACAAAATAGTTTGAATGTTGAGCCCTAATTTTTGACAAAGAAAAAGAGTAAAGAAACAAGATTTGTACAAATTGGCCTGCTCGGCTTTTTGCCAAAAAGACTCCCAATCCATCTTATCTTTGTTTCTTTCCACATATTTAAAAATATCCATCAACCAATAAAGTCTGGAGTAGGCATGTTGAAAGGCCACATGTCCACAAAGGTGAATAAGCTGATTCTCACGACTGAGCTGGTGAAAGCCTTCCACTTTGGACTTTCCAAGATCCTCATCTGTTTTAAGAGAGGTGTGCCAAAAGAGCTGAGTGTGAATTTCAATAGTGAGCCTGATATCATCCACCGTTTTAACAAAAATATGTTTGTGGCGATTTCCAAGCCAACGCGCGATCTTCTTTTTCTCGTACCCATACATTTTCAAAATATCAGTGAGTCTCCAAAGCTGATCATAGGAGACAAGGAGATCAATATCGGAAACAAAGCGCTCTCCCCAGTCTTTATAAATCTCTCCCATAAGAGAAAAGCCTTTTAACAGATAAACTTGAATGTTCTCTTTTTTTAGATCTTCTCCAATGGTTTCAAGCTCCTGCTTGGCAATGGAGTTGCGATTGTGCTGACTCTTCCAATAAGGATAATAAACCTTGTTCTGCGTTCTTAAATAGGCATGTCCTGTTAGTTTATGACGTTTTAAAAAATCCATATTCCATTCATCTGTGACTCGCGAATTTTGTGTTTCACTTTTGTTGATAACCTGTGGACTCAATTCCATAACGGCACCTCGCTTTTAATGGTTGAAGGATGAAGGATTTCAAACCCTTTCAAAGGGTTTGAAAAATTTAGTCTTTGTTTTTTAAGGAAATTAAAGTGAAAGAAGCCCAGGGAACCGAGAATGTGGAACCAATGATGCGCTTTCGAAAAAAGGAAACGATTTTCAAAAATAAAATCCACCCTTTTGAAGCTGAAAGGTGAAATTCCTTTCAACTCTCCTGGCTATCATAAAACTCTTAAAGCCTGCTTGTAAGGGGCCAACAAAGAACCTGGCCTAAAGTCTTACTTAATCATTTCAGACTGAAAGGAATGCGGGAGGAGATCTTTTAAAGTATGAGTTTTAAGCAGCTCATCTTTGTTGCCAAGATAAATAGGAAGATCGGGCTTTCCAAACTCGATCAGAGACTGCAAACATAGTCCGCAGGGTGGAATAGCCTCTTTTGGGTTTGATGAGGTAATAACAACCCACTCCAATTCAATGTCTTTTCCGAATTGGCTCACGGCACTGACAAGGGCGGAACGCTCAGCGCAAATAGTGCCACCGTAACTGGCATTTTCAACATTCACCCCCCTCACCCACTCTTTACGACCCTTAAGTTTTATCACACTCGCCACTTGAAATTTTGAGTAGGGAGCATAGGCCTTTGAACGACTCTTTTGAGCCTCTTTAAAGGCCTCTTTGATCTCATCATTAAAGCTCATTGGTCTTACCCTTTCTAGATTGTTTCTCCCTTAAAGGATCGCAAATTCTGGGCTCTCTGGCCACTCTCACCTCACCCCTGTCCTTTATTTTGTAATTGACATCATACGTTATCAATGAAAAATACCAGTGTGGATAATTCTGAACTCCTAAAACATTCCAAAACCTGGGATCGCACCGGCGTTTTCGTGGCCGCTCTTTGCCTGGTTCATTGCCTCGCTCTGCCATTCATTATGGCCGCCATGCCTGCCACAAGAGCCTTTTTTGATAGCATTGTCTTAGAGCTTGTTATTTTATTTTTAGGGGTCGTCATCGGAACCATTTCCTTTATCACAAGTTTCAAAAAGCACCGCAAATTCGGCCCTATGATTTTAGGAGCCCTCGGTGTATTCTTTTTGGTAGCAAATTTAGGCATCATCCGCTGGACAGCCGAACACTCACACTTCCTTGGTACAAGCTTCAGGGTCAACGAATTAGAAATTGATCCCCTGATGATCCTTGGTGGAATATTTCTAGTGGCTGGTCATATGTGGAATATCCACGCTTGTCACTGCTTCTGTGATGCCGATTGTGGGCATGAACATCCTGATCATTCCCAGGATCATTCGCACTAAAAGGAGTCAGCCACTTGAAACACTCACTGTCTTATCGAAAAACTAAGATCGTTGCGACGATCGGTCCAGCCTCTTGGGATAAAAAAACTCTCGGTGAAATGGTCCAATCAGGCTTAAGTGTCGCAAGGCTTAACTTCAGTCACGGTGATTTTTCACAACACAAAGACACAGTGGAGAAATTACGAGAACTCTCAGAAGAGCTCGGCGCTCCCGTTGGTATCCTACAAGATTTGCAAGGACCAAAAATTCGCTTAGCAAAGTTTGAGGGTGAATTTGACGTGGTCCGCGGCGATAGCCTCACACTCACTGATCAAAAATCTTCAGATCCAAAAGTCTTACAGGTGGATTTAAAAAATCTCTCTGAATACGTTAAAAAAGATCAATCCATTTTTATTGATGACGGCATCATTGAATTAAAAGTCACAAAAGTAAAAGACCATAAAATATACTGCGAAGTTATTTATGGAGGCACAATACGCCCTAGAAAAGGGGTCAATCTTCCTGACGCTAAACTCCCTATTCCCTCAATGACTAAAAAAGATGAGAAGGATTTAAAAGAGGGTGTTTCCTTAGGCTTTGATTATGTGGCCTTAAGTTTTGTTCGCACCGCTGATGATATTAAAAAACTAAAAAAGAAATTAGAAAAATACGGCTCCCCGGCTCGAGTGATCGCAAAGATTGAGAAAAAAGAGGCCATTGAAAATATTGAAGCCATTGTGGATGAAGCCGACGGAATTATGGTGGCCAGAGGCGACCTTTCTGTGGAGGTCGGCCAAATTCATTTGCCCACGATTCAAAAAAGAATCATTCGCCTTTGTAACCGCAAAGGAAAGCCTGTCATCACAGCCACCCAAATGCTTGATAGCATGCAAGTCAACTCTCGCCCCACCCGGGCTGAGATCACTGACGTGGCCAATGCCGTGCTTGATGGCTCTGATGCCTTGATGCTCTCTGGAGAGTCCGCTTTTGGTAAACACCCGGTGCGGTCGGTAACCACCATGCACGAGATTATCACCGAAGTGGAAAAGCAGCCTCACATCTACTACCGCTTTAAAAACAGAAAACGCGATCAGTTCACCGTACCTGAGAGTATTGCTATCTCGGCTGTACTTTGCTCCAAGCAACTCAATGCGCGTGCGATTGTTTGCATGTCTACTACTGGAAAAACCGCACAGATGATTTCTAAATATCGTCCAAAATCAAAACTCATTGCGGTCACCGCAAAGGCGGAAGCTCTTTGCAAACTGGAACTCTGCTGGGGTGTACAAACCTTAAAAACAGCCCAATACAACAACACCGAAGAAGCCATCGCCAATGTCGAACAAACGCTTCTTACCAACGGCATTCTTGAACCGGGAGACGAAGTGGTGCTCACTCTTGGAGTTCCCGTGGCTCAGGGGCAAAAAACCAATGCTGTGCGTGTTTTCACCCTGGGGGACCATTCCAACAAACAACAGGTGGCAAAAACAAAAGCCATCAGGTTTCAAAAGAAATCAAAGTAAATTACCAATTCATCGTGTCTAAATGCCCACCGACGGTAAAGGTTACAGTGACAAGCTCCGGATTGATCTGCGAGGAGGATCCGGTGAGAAGAAAGAAGTCTTGCTTAAGATTATAATTAAGGTTGGTAAAAAACCAATCGCCATTGTAGCCGGTGGAAACCAAAAGTTCCGCTCTCCCCGTGGGCTCAACTCCTGTAGAACTTTCCTGCCCCTCATAGACCAACTCCCTAAAGGTCACCCCGGGACCTGCCATTAGGTAGCCTCCTAAAAACCATTTTCTCGACATAGTGTACCCGTACCCCGCTTTGGCCGAGAGGGTTCTAAAAGTGCCCCCTTTGATTTGCCTGAGCACATCGTACTGGGGTTGCACGGCTGTCGGCACGATACTTTGATCAGCCGAGAAATGAGTTTCATTGATTGAGCCACCAAAAAGAAAAGACCCACCCCAACTTTCTTGTCTCTCATTTTGTGAACTCAAGGCTAATAAAGAAAAGTCCTTTTCATTCCAGATCCAGGTCATTGTGACTCCAAGACCGCGGGCGTACAGATTGGGTCTTAATATCCTTGGGTCAGAATCCTGAAGATTAGGGTCCACTTCTGAGGAGTTTTCAAGGTACATGCCTCGGTATTGGTTGTAATAGGCCTCAATAGCAAAGCTTTGATAGGTAAAATCCACTCTTATGTCATTAAAAGTGGTTTCACCATAAAGGCGCTTTTCCTCATCCTCTAGTCCCAATCCCATAGCCCAGCTCACAGTGATGAGATCTTTATAGGCAAGCCTTGGTACAAAGACGTCATCCACATTGGGTTTATAAAAAAGGTCCGAGCGTGTTGAGCTATCACGCAGATGGAGGGTGTAATCAAGATTTTGAATGGCCGTGGAAAGATGGACTTCTCGATCGGGGTAACGATAGATATCAGCCTCTGCGATCAGAGGAAAAAACACCGCGAGGAGAAGTCCTAGGAATTTCATAGGGTTTTATTTTGTTCTTTTAATCAGGTGATATCCGAACTGAGTTTGCACGGGACCTGAAACTTGATCCACGTCCAAAGAAAAAGCAGCCTCTTCAAAAGAAGGAACCATGCGTCCTTTAGAAAACTCACCAAGATCCCCACCAGTTTTTCCCGAGGGACATTTGGAAAATTTTTGAGCCATTTCAGAAAAGCTCTCGCCCTCTTCTAATTTTTTTAGAATGTCTTCGGCTTCATGTTTATTTTCCACCAAGATATGCTTTGCGGCGATCGTGTCCATCGTCACTCCTCGTTCGTTAGATCTGTTCGTTTTTATTCTTAAAACTGCCTATCAAGTATCACTAAATTTAGCGATACTCAACTTTAGATATCTCCACCCACTCGTCTCCCTTGGGACGCTTGACTTTGACCTCATCGCCTTCGAGTTTCCCTAAAAGAGCCTTAGCTAGAGGGCTTTTCCAGGAAATCTTTCCCTCTGAGGTGGCAATTTCATCCTCACCTACAATTTGATAGGTTTTCTGCTCACCCTCTTCATTCTCAATGGTCACTGTCGCTCCAAAAACCACCTTCTCAGTGTCTTCTTGTTCTTTCGGATCAACGATCTGGGCGTCCTCGATGCGCTTTGTGAGCCAACGCATACGGCGATCGATCTCTCGCAGTCGCTTTTTGCCGTAAATATAATCGGCATTCTCACTTCGATCCCCATTACTAGCCGCCCAGGCCACGGTTTTCACCACCTGAGGCCGATCCTCACGCATAAGGTACTCAAGCTCGTCTTTAAGCTTCTTGATTCCAATGGGGGTTATATAATTCGGATGAGCCATAAGAGAGGAAATTATCGTTTTTTAAACAACCTGGCAAGAGCTTGAGTTTTAGCCACCAATATCCAGAAGATATTGGTCCTCTTGGACGTCATTTGAGCCTTTTTGGCTTGAGAGTTGACGATGAAGCCTTGGCTGGGAGTCTCCTCTGACAACTTTCACAGGACGCCACGCACTAAAGCGCGTGCGCTTGCCTAAATCCACCTGCCGTACTCTCCAGTAATAGTCTTTGCCAAAATAAATCATCACATGATGAAAGTGTTTGTCGTCCACATTACTGTAGGTGTTCACACCGTTAGAGACTTCCACTTCATAATGACTCTCTTCATTCATTTTTTGCCACAGAAGTTGAACCGCTCCTTTTTGCCCCTCTGACTTCTTGTCCACAACGATATGAGGAGTGTAAATTTTCAAAGGAAAAGGTTTATTCTCTCCAGAGTATAAATTCTGAGTGCTTAGCAAAATAAAAATCACCAAGATCTGTTTCATGAAGCCCCCTCACAAAATGTGGTCATTGATACTTTCGGAGTGAGGCGAGCTAGACTTAAGAGAGAGTCTCAAAAGCAAACGTTCTAAATATCGTAATCTTTTATAAGTTCGCCCAAAAGAGGATCTAGGAACTCAGCTAAAGCGTGAGATAATTTTACTTGAGTCTTTTTTTCTAAGAGATGTTTCAAATCAAGAGCATATAAAATATGGTCACTTTCTAGAGATTTGTAGGCATCGTTAAAAGTTTGATTGGCTTTTAGCCGCGAGCGCAACCCCAGGGCGTAGTCTCTCTGAGAGTCCTGTTGGCTTGAAAAACAGGAGATTAATTTTTCGATGAAGGCTGTATCATTAATACTCAGTGCGCGCTTCTTTTCAGAGTCCAACCAGTCAAGGCCGCGCCAAACCTCACAGCCTAAAAACTCCTCCGGTCGAAATTGAGAGTCTCTAAGAGATTCAAAAACATTCCTAAATACAGCACGGTGAGTTCGGTGGCGATCAAAAGGGTTATGGGTATAAACTTTTTGTGGCTTAATGGTTTTAATTAGTTCGCTGAGTTGTTCTTTAAGAATGGTAAATCTTGGATTTTTAACATCACTACTGGAGTGACCGAGCTGAATCACTGCGAAGTAGCCAGCCAACTCTGCGGCCTTAAGTTGTTCAGATCTTCGAACCTTGATTTTTTCAGAAATAAGTTGTGTGGAGTTTTCACTAATAAATGAATCACTCACGCCATGAGTGCAAACCACACCCACAAACTTTTTTCGATCATCCTGCAAGCACTCTTCAATAAGAGGCCCTGCCATGATCTCAAGATCATCGGGATGAGCGCCAATGGCTAAATGAGTGCCAAGAGATAGGTCTTGCTCACCATCACCCTGAATAAACAAGTGATGGTGCTCGCTTTTGTCGATCAATTCTTCTCCCTTGGGCTAAAACATCAGCCAAAATTAAAATTAAGATAAGGCGTCCAAACATCTTCTTGCTGTTTGATCTTTGCCTTCATATCAAACTGCGGCGTCCATTTCAAAGGCTTAGGCTCACTCAAAAGAGGCATATTGGCTTCTTCTGGCGTACGATTGCCTTTTTTGTGATTGCATTTATGACAGGCAGAGACCAGGTTTTTCCAACTCTTTGGCCCTCCCCGAGACACCGGCATAACATGGTCAAGGGTAAGCTCTTTATGAGGGAACTGATCACCACAGTACTGACATAAATATTTATCACGAATAAAAATGTTTTCTCTTGATAAACGAACGCGTCGGTATTGCTTGGGTTTAATGTAATATCTTAATCTTAAAACCGCGGGCGCGGAATAATCGCGACGAACAGACCTTATGAGTACCTCATGGGACTCAAGGATATCGACTTTGTGTTGAAACCAGAGAATCATTGCCCTCTGCCATGTCACAACCTGCAAAGGTTCGTAAGTGGCGTTTAACAATAAGACTCTAGGAAAGTTTAGATGGCTAGGGACCCACCTCCTGGTTATGTTACATCCCTTTTAGGATTGCCCAGTCTTCGTTTTTTTCACAAGTCCAGTTTAAACTAAGACCCAACTATCCTATCTATAATTATAAATTATAGCGCTAGATCCTACAACTAGAGGGCCTTTGGGGCCTTCTCCTCTAAAATAACCGTGTCATTTCAAGAAATGAGCCTCTATTAAGATTGGGTTTAGATTCTGCGTGTTAAAAAGAACTGAGCAGGTAGAGCATTAAATTGACCCCACTCAGCCCCATAAGGAGCTTTTGATACCAAGGCTTATCCACCAAATCGACAATCACCTGATTCTTTAGAACGAAATGAATGGTGATGATGATCACGTATATTTGTGCCAAACCATTGATCACAATCAAAAGAGAAAAGAGTACACTCTGACTACTTTCCCAATGGCCAAAACATAAAAAATAAAGGATGAGACTTACCCCATATCCTAAAAGAAAAAGTAGATGTTGTAAGGTCATAGGAAACTCCCCTCAAATGGGCCAAGACTTGGAAGTTTGTTTTTTATTTAGCTTTCTTTAGATTTTAATGTACTGCTCGCTTCTTTCCTGGGAACAAGCCCTTTACCGGTGGTCAAAAGAGTCCTTAACCAATAGGAAAAACTATCTTCTGGGCGACCATCAAGGGTTGAAATGCGCATTCCCTTTTGCTCAAGATCTTGGACGATCTCTTTAGCCAATACTTTACTTTCTTTGGTGTGAACGAATTTGACTCCAAAACCAACAGCATCCGAGCGATTATGAATGATCGCCTCACCTCGAAAGCCTTGTTGAGCCCCTGGCGATGTTACGGGTAGGTGAATCTGAATCTCGGAATTATCACTGGGCATTTCGTTGGATTTTACAAAAAGACCATTTTCAGAGATGTTACCCACCTCTCCTTCAACAGGCGTACCTCTCCCCACCTGCGACCAAGTGCAGTTAAAATTGCATTTATAACGAGGTTGAATCTCCCACCAACGCATGCGGCGATCAAAATAAATATTGCGAACCGCAGGGATTAGAAAGTAACTCACCACTATAATGTTAACAACATACACAGCTATGATCGGAAAAAGACTGATGCTTTCTGCCTTGCTTAAATAGCCGGTATAACTGAACACAAAAAGGGCTGTGATTGAAAACAAATAAACGTAAAAGCTCCACTTCTTACAAGCGTAAATAGAATATCCCGCAACAATCGGCGCAACCACAATCACCCAATTTCGAATTAGATACTCAGGGCTCAGAGCGTAAACCAAATATTCAAAGACATTACGATTTACAATGAGCGCATTAAAAATTATATTTCCAATAGGAGCTAAAAAATGCAGGATTGCTAAAAGAATGAGTGACCAAGGACGCCGTCGCATTTTTTTATTATCCTACATTCTACCCAATTGAGCAACAAGGCTACTCGAAGGTCGGGCCCACTAAGTCGCACATTTGTTTTAAAACTTTGACTCGTATCAAAAGAGGATTCCATGATTCAATGGTCAATTAAGACAATCAAACTTCCACTGCGCATGACTTGGAAGATTTCTCGTGGCCAGTTTGATACGAAAAAGAATTTTATTATCGAAGTCAGAGACGAAGACCACCGGGCCTTCGGCGAGGTTGCCTTTCCTACAGCCTCTCCCCTTGAGGATCAAGCTCATGAACGCTTCTCCAAGCTTTTAGACGAAGAGGTTCAAAGTCTTGAGGGTCTGTTAAATACCGGACTCCCAAGCCCTATGATGTTTGGTCTGACCTCAGCTTTCACCCACCTGCAAGCCCAACTTAACAATCAAAGTCTAGCCGAATACCTTGGCCAAAACCCACGAGAGAAAGTTCCGACTAGCTTTTCGGTTCCCATTCTCGACGCCTCTGCAATGAAAGATTATATTGAAAACTTTAATCTTGAGCGCTTTAAAGCTTTAAAACTTAAAATCTCTACAGCAAACCCCGTGGCCCCCTGCATAGAACTTTGGCATCAAACTCAAAAGCCCCTTCGAATTGATGCCAACCAATCTTTTCAAAGTACCAATGAAGTTTTAAGATGGTTGAAAAAATTGAAAGGTCTGGAAATCGAGTTTATCGAACAACCTATGCCGGCTGGCAAAGTGGATGACTATATCCAACTTAAAGAAGAAAGCCCCTACCCCATCATTGGTGATGAGTCGATCACCGACAAAGTGGAACCCGATTTATGGCAAAAACAGTTTCACGGGGTAAATTTTAAATTGATGAAATCTGGAAGTTATCAAAATCTATTAGCGCAAAAGAAGGCCGCTCAAAAAGCCGGCCTTAAAACTATGCTTGGCTGCATGGTGGAAACAAGCCTCGGAATTTCAGGGGCCCTAAACCTTGCCACCGACTTTGACTACTATGACCTTGATAGCTTCTTATTCTTCAAAAAAGAGCCCTTCGGTAAAGTTGGAGAGGAACAAGGCCTTCTGTCCTTAACCTTGTAGGAAAATCAAATAACACGACTAGAGCAGCAGTACCAAAGCGACATTCCCTAGCCTGTGATAGTTTTCAAACAAATCTTTAATTTTTTAAATTTCATATTGAGAAGAGCTTTTCAAAGACTCCGGATTTTATTTTTTTCGGGTAACTTTTTGACGATTCCATTTTGCCTCCTCAATTTCGTCAAAAAGTTCTACTCTTTCCTTAAAAGAAAATTCTTTTTTCTCATATTGATTCTTTGAATTAATTAGTTATTCCAGTAACATAGATATATGTACACGACTAAAGGCGGTGACGGAATGAAAAACCTATTACTAACGTTTGTTCTCTTGCTCATTTATCCCCTAACGCTTCAGGCTCAAGATGGGATCGATACAACTCTGTTCGATGAGCTCCCTATTAAACAAACCGAAATCTCACAAGTGACTCACTTGTTTTGGAATGCCAAAAGTATCCAAGACAATGTTAGGCAATCCCTGCCAAGTCATGTGAGCTCTAAATTCTATAAAAGTGATGGAGCCAGAGGTTGCAAGGTTGATAACGTTTTTAAAACGGAAGTTTCGGTGGAAGCTTGTGAGTTGAGCGATGACCCGGAGAAAATTGCTAACTTTATCTATAATTTTAATGTCTCGTGTAACTTTGGATCTTATCAGATTTCTGTTTGCTCAAGAGAGGAAAGTAAGCTTTTAAACCAGCTAAAGGTCTCTAACCCTGAGAAACTCGTTTCTGACGATAATCCTTTTGACCTTGATTCCACAATGTAATTAACTTAAGGGACGTGGGATCCCAGAAGATATTCGCCATTGGAGACATCCATGGATGTGCCCAAGAGCTTAGCGACCTAATTGCCAAACTGCCTTTAGACAATAATAGTAAAATTGTCTTTCTTGGCGATTATAT
The DNA here is from genome assembly GCA_964230645.1 of Bdellovibrionales bacterium. Classification (GTDB taxonomy): domain Bacteria; phylum Bdellovibrionota; class Bdellovibrionia; order Bdellovibrionales; family JAGQZY01; genus JAGQZY01. The sequence continues at coordinate 670,377 of CAXRHT010000002.1, forward strand.
CGATCGCGGCCCGGATTCTCGAAATGTCATCGAACAAATCATTGAACTGAGCGACCAGTATGAAGTGGTCGCTTTAAGGGGCAACCACGAGGCTATGCTCTTAGAGTTTTTTAATGACCCTTCATCAAGTATGGCCGGTTTTTTTATCCTTAATGGCGGCAGTGCCACACTCGCAAGCTACATCTACCAGGACAACCAGTATCAGATTCCTGATGAGCATATGAACTTTTTCAATAACCTCCCCTACTACCACGAAACCGAAGACTACTTTTTCGTCCACGCGGGTGTACCTAATATAAAAATTGATCAAATCGATGTTGAAACCCACAAGCATGAGCTTTTATGGATTAGAGAAGGATTTTTGCGCTCGCGCTTTAACTGGCGCAAAAAAATTATCCACGGCCATTCTCCGAGGCCTGAGCCTGAAATCAAAAAAAATCGTATCAACCTTGATACGGGTTGCGTGTTTAGTGGCCAACTCACTGCCATCGAGCTACCCAGTGAAACCATCTACCAAGTTCCAGCCCGTAAGAAAATCCCACGCACCTTTCTTAAAGAAAGTCCACAGAGTTCAAGAGTGGCCAAACGTTTCTTAGGTGAGATCCCTGTCTTTGTTGAAACTAAAGAGGGTTATGATGAGTTCACCACGATCAACTACAATGAATTTGGACTCTTGATTGTCGACCTTAAAGGCGGTGCTCCCCTTTTTGAAGTGGGTCAGGTAATCACCGGAAAAATAGGCAGTCTTTCTTCTGTACAGATAGAATTTACAGGGGAAGTAGTGAGGCATCAAAAACACCGCAACCAAATGAGCTACGGTATAAAGATGCTCGATCCACTCAGTAAAAATTCAATTTAAAAAATATACACACTGACTTTGAGAGTCACTAAAAACCAAAATGGCACCACGTTTTCAGCCAAGTTTTGTCACCTCAAGAGTTTTTAAAATTCCACTCAGTCTTCCATTAAAAAACAATGGGTTTTCAACCTGTTCTTTGAAATTTTAACAACTGGCACTGTCCTTGTATTAAGAAGAAACCAACAAGATTCCATGAAGGAATCAAAACTTAAAACAGAAGAGGTCATTATGAGGTCTATAACAGAGCTTAATCAGCCGTGCTATGCCCTGATCACAGGGTTCATTGTTGTTTTAGTAAACTTAAACTTTGCGCAAGCTCAAATTTGCGCGAACTTTCAAGTCGAAGATGCCGCCTGGGGCATGACCCCTAGGCAAGCCGAGCGCATGCTCTCAAACGCCGAACTTCCTAATAACCAGAGGGTGAGTCGTAGTGAAAAGATAGAGCGTGTAAAAAATCATATCGATGTTTTCCATAATGGTTCGAACATCATTAGTAACGACGAACTCGCCCGAACTCTTGTCGATGTGGCCGAGTGCACAGGCCATGACTTCACTTTCTTTGCTGGAATCATCAAAAAAGAATCCACTTACTGTTTAGATCGCCATAACAATGGCAGCGGAGCTTCCGGTTGCGGGCAATTTACCTCTTGGCCCATCCGCGTTTATAAAAATCAATTGCTTCTTCCCGGACGAGAGGAAAACGGCGACCCAGATTTTAAGGCCGCTATTGAAACCCTCCTTTCTCGTTGCTATGAAGGACGTCCTGAAAAGATCGATCAGTTTATAGAGCTTTTCTCTCAGTCACGCTCCACAGTGAAATCCTTTTTAAGAAGAGGTGAAGACACAGAAATGGACCTAGTGGCCTCAGCCATTTACCTAAAATTCTACTACGCCCGTACTGGCTTTTACTACAATCCCCATTCTCGCGCAGCTGGCGCCTTATCTCTTTACGGAGAGGGCTCCTCTTACGCTACACAGGCGATGAACACCATCAATCAGGTCAACTACACCTGCAGCGAGAATGACCCCTATTTACTTGATATTGAAGATACCAGTTGTGAGCTTTCTGATGATCCGGCGGCCTGCCATCTCACAACTCCGACCTACGATATTTAAATAATATCGTAAATTCCCAAATCCCATCCCAAGGCTGAGGCTCGGATCCCCTCAGCCTTTCCTTTTTGCACTTTTCAATTTATCCTAATGTTGTGAACAAATCAGCCCTCAAAAGACTTTTACAGCTCTCCTTAGCCATAAGCCTTTTAACCCTAGGCTATCTCGCATTGGCCTATAATAAAGCCGAGAAAAAGCAAGAAAAGCTCACACAATCAAGACGCCTAATCAATAAACCAAAACTTTCAAAGAAAAGATTTGAAGAGCGCATGAAGGATCTTGAGTCCTCTGTTGCCGCGAGAGTGAAAACAGAACTTCAGACCATCAATAAACACGATAAAAAAATAGCCATCTTGGTTTATAAAAAGGAGCGCGTCTTAGAGCTTTGGACCAATGACAAAAATAAGGAGCTTATTAAAAGTTACCCCATGACCGCCTACTCCGGAATGCTAGGACCTAAAAACCAAGAGGGAGACTTTCAAATACCCGAAGGGATTTATAAAGCCACCTTCCTTCACCCAAACAGTCAGTACCATCTTTCGATCAAAGTGGGTTACCCCAATAAAAACGATAAAAAGCGGGCCAAGAAAAACAATATCAAAGACCCTGGAGGGGAAATTTTTATCCATGGCAGTAATGTCACTATTGGTTGCGTCCCCATCGGGGACCACAATATCGAGGAACTTTTTTATCTTGTGGCAAAAGCAGGCCTTAGTAACACAAAAATTCTAATCGCCCCACAAAAGAGGCCCTTTCCAAAGCTTGAAAGTCTTCTAGAGCTTTCCGCTGGAGACACTCTTTTGCAGGAGAAGTACAAGAAGCTTGAGGAAGCCCTTAAGGATTACCAGTAGAATTTTGATTTAATTTACACTGAATTTTAATTCGTTTTGAAAGCTGCAAGAAAGTTTTGAAATTTCTTTCATAGCCCTTCATTTTCTTTAGCTTCTGATCAAGACCCCATTGAAAAATCTCGTCCCCACAGATGACCTCTTGAAGGACCGTCTGCTCGCCTTTATAAAGATAAACCCAATTGCGCGCATCATAACCAAAAATTTTGGATTCTTCATCTGCCATCACCTGACGGCGGAAATTACTGGCAAAATGCTTTTTTCTTTTCTCAAAAGAGTTCTCCGCATCTTTGAGCTTTCTTACCGAAAGAAAGACCTTAAGGGGGTCATTCTTTTTTTCCTTAACAAGGTAGCCTTGCCTCGCCTTAGTATCGATCACATTTTTTATAAAAAAGCGTCTTCGGTCGATATCAAATTGAATCTTCCAATTTTGAGTTTCAATCTCAAAGGCCTCTTTATTGGCTTTATTAAGCTTTGCTTGCGAGCCATACTCCATGGTGTAAAAACCTGAAACGACAAGAACACTTATGAAAGCAAGACTTGTCAGAACTAAAGAAAGAGAAAGCCTTTTACCATCGCGGTGGTTAGAAAAATAAAACTTGGTGTATAGGCTTGCCATAAAAAAAGTGGAGACAAACATAAGGGCCGTAAAAAGAGTGTGTATTAACTGTTGGCTTAAAAGTGGCGGCACTTCTTTTAAACTCTGTACTAAGTGGTAGCTTGGAAAAAAGCCACCAATTGGCACCTGATCGGACAAATTCTCCATGGCGTCTCCCATGGCAAAAAAGATCAGAAGAAAGGGAGCGAGTACACTCATCTCTTTTTCATTTTTAAAAAAGACCCCTAAAGTGTAGCCAAAAAAACAGGTGGTCCCTGCAAAGAAGAAACAATTAAGAAGAGCAAAGGGCCTTGTCAGCAAATCAAAGCGGTTATTTAAAAGCATACTCAAAAGTGTAAAAGTCAGGCACAAAATAAGGTTAAAGAGAAATTTTCCTAATAAAAGCTCTGAGCCCTTTAAAGGGGTTGTCAGCAAAGAAACCAGTGTTCCTTTGTTTTTCTCTTCGGTGATTAAGTAGCTCGTAGAAAATATCCCCACAAAAGCATTAATAAAGGAAAGAGAAAAACCAAAGGTACCACCGCTATCAAGCCTTGAGAAAAAAAGCATAAGGAAAACTGGCATCACCATAAGTGCCAAAAGTTTTGAGTTTTGCTTGGCCCAATAGAGATCTTTTTGCAAAATAATGAAGGCTCGCTGGAAAGACATTAGTGGGCACTCCCCACAAGCTTAATAAAAATATCCTCAAGCTTTGGCTCATGGGAATTGATACTTAAGATCTCACCCTCGTTTTCCATTTGGGCAAGCTCTCTCACCCAATTCTCTTTCTTTTCAATGGAGTGGTAACGAATCTCTTCGCCAATTTTAATTTGCACATCAACAGTGGGAAGAGAGTACTTTCTTTTAAGCTCCCTAGGGCTCCCCTCTTCCACTTTCTCCCCTCGATTAATAAATACGATCTTATCACAAAGCCTGTCCACATCGTTCATCAAATGGGTGGTAAGTAAAAGGGTTGTGCCCTCTTTTTTAAGACCTTCTAAAATTCCGTAGATGGCTTCTGCTGAACTTGGATCAAGACCCGTTGTGGGTTCATCCAGAAGAATAAACTTAGGTCTATGCACAAGAGCCCTTGCGATAAGAACTCTTTGCCTAAGGCCTTTAGAGAGATTTTTAATCTTCTCTTTTTTCTTTTCAGTCAGTTGAATCTGCTCGATGATCCACTCGGTCTCTTTGGCCCCTTTGCCATAGAGCTTGGCAAAGATTTCAATGTTATTAAACACACTGAACTCTTCATAAAGAGCCTGGTTATCAGGGATATACCCAATATAGGGATGGATCTTTTTAGGCTCCTTGGAAGGGTCTTCCCCCAGCACATTGATGTGCCCACTGGTGGGCCTCATTTGCCCTGTGATAAGCCTAATCGTGGTGGACTTCCCCGCCCCATTTGAGCCCAAAAGCCCCACACACTCGCCCGCAGTGATCTCAAAGTCCAAATGATTGAGAGCCTGGAATTTTCCATAGGTTTTACAAAGCCCTGAGATTTCTAACACTTTTTCCATTTACAAGATTTGTAGGTGAAGCCACCCCAAGGCGCAAACAAAAAAGCCCCGAGGACCAGGACAAGCCCCTAAGGTGATGAGACTTTAAGCAAAACCCCACTAATTCTCTCTATTTCCAAAAGATTTTGTTGCAAAACCCTTTACAATCAGTACAAATCATTTTATCACTACTTTTCTTTCGCGGGGTTGTAGTAGAGTTGGTTACAACGCTGGCCTGTCACGCCGGAGGTCGCGGGTTCGAGTCCCGTCAACCCCGCCATTATAAATCTGATATCAGATATCAAATATCCGTTATCAGATATCCGACCAGTCACCTGAAACCCTGAATATCCGATTTCAATAACTTATAAAGACAAGCCCCTAAATGATCCGCCGCTTTGTGAATCTCAGGATTTTCAATCCTAGCCAGCCTAAAAATACTCTGACACTCTCTCAGTGAGCCATAGGCCGTCTGAAAAAATCTCTTTTTATCCTTCACCGAATTCTTACCATTCCCCTCCGCCAAATTCAGCGCAATGGAACTCGAAGCCCTCAACAACTGATCCCTCAAATTCCCTTTAATCTCCGCCTCTACGGACAAATGATAAAACTTCTCGGCCAATTCCAATGTTCTAAACGTTTTCATATGACTCCTTTGGTTAGGTATTGGTTTCAATCAAAAAATGGACCAACATCATTTTAAAGGAAGGGAACGGCACCACGTTCTATTTTGATTTTCTTAGAATATTTTCAAAATTGGTCTTGGTACCCTGAAAGGAAATTAATGTCTGTTGAATCTTTTTTAGGTAAAGTTACTGCTCTTGCAAATATGTACACCGATATTAGAACTGATTCTTGGTTTGAGTTATACAATCTAAACGAAAAAGCCAGCTGGTCTGTTAAATATTTACATAAAAGTAAAAGATTATTTTATAAAGAAACTTTGAGAGAATTGACTCTACTCTGTAAAGAACTGAATTTTATTGGCATTGAAGAAAGACAAAGTATTTTAGATACCCTACTCATTAAAGCTGTTGATAACTGCCTAGAGAGGAAGGATATCGAACAAATATTTGTTGATGCAAGACAGTCAAAATCTAAAAAGTATACTCTTTTTAAGCCAATCTGGGGATTATCCAATGTCGAGAGATGGGAGATGGGTAAAATCAAAATTTTAGATCTAAAGCAATTTAAGAATGTCTTGAATAAAGATTGTCAAACTGGACCCCAAATACTGTATTCAATACAAAATTTCTTAAATAGTCCCAATTATGAGTTAACTCACTTTATAGGTTATACTAACACTACGAGAAGCAATGAGAGGCTAAAGGAAATTGCCTTATCCGACATTGAAATTTTTGAAAATATCTTGCGCTTCATTGGTGGTCCGTTCACTTTCAGCTACTGCTCTTCAACCAATCGTCAACCACCGAGAGGATGGGGTGATTTGTTCATTGGCGAAATTGACTCTTCTTTCCAAGCTGAAGGGAACATTCCAAGAAGACCATTTGATTTTAAAGCTTTATTAAACATAGGAGAAGATCTTCGCCCCCTAGTCGATTTTGCAAGTGGTACTAGAAAAACAAATTCTTACCAACAAAGAATTTTAAATGCAGCATCAATGATCGGCAGTGCGATGTCCGAAAATAATTATAGCAATGGCTTTCTAAAATGCGTTATTGCTCTTGAGTCATTGTTTACACCAAGTAAAAATGATCTAATTTCACCTTCCATTAATGAACAGATTTCTCTAGCACTTTCATATATTCTCCACTCAGATTTGACCTTGAGGCAGTTACAATACAAAGAAATGAAGAGTATTTATAATTTGCGAAGTAAAATAGTCCATACCGGGTACGGGAGTGTTCTAGAAGATGATTATTATTCAATATTGGACATGACCCACTCAGTTATCAAAATATTGATTTCTAAAAATCCATTCACTACATTTAAAAGCTACGACAACCTTAATGACTGGATTAGAACACAAAAACTTTCCTAAAATTCAGATCTTGTATAAAATATATGATTCAGAATTCCTAATCTCACGTCATTTCTCTTCTAAGGGTACCAAGCCTCTTTTCCGGCATTTTGTTGAGTTTCAGGTTGCCAAACTATTAGTGCGAAAAAGCGTATGACTTACTTAAACCAGTAGAATTTAACAGTCCGGTCTAAAAACTCCTTCGCGTATTATCGTCTTTTGAAAACTTTGCCACTTTTTACTTCACAAATTAAAATTTTACGACTGAAGATCAATTCAGCCGTAAATTTTGATAATTAGTCTGCATTACTTGTTGTACAGCAAGGTTGAGTAATGGCCGAACCTGCTGTGACTTCAATAGTGGCGTGGCCATCTTCATTTTCAGTCATCACGCCAGAGCTCGATGTATAACCGATCACGCAGATGTTAGGAATCGTTCCCATTGGACATCGGTTAAAATTTGGTTGGATAACGTTCTGAATCGGAGGAAGGGTAGGTGTTGGTGGGGTGTTCCCTGGAGGGTTATGCTGGTTGCAGTAATCTTTTATTTGTTGTGCTATAAAATCACCAAATCCAGAAATAGAATCCTCGGCAGCCTGACCACGTGGTAGGTAAAAATACAGAGCTCCGATACCACCAGAAACCCCTCCAACAAATCCTCCTAAAGTTCCTAAAACCAAGGACGATCCCCCTCCAGTTTCTGGGGCGATTGGTGCGCCAGCAGTAACTCCTGAAGCAGCGCCTGTTAAGCCACCAATAATTGCGCCAGATATAGCTGCAAGCATTCCACCATTAAACCTTACCATCTCACCAAGTACATCGAATGTTAATTCAGTACCGTTAGCGACAGCACGACATACGTCACGCCCTGAAAACATGGGAATAAGGGGCATGGGCTGTTCGACACTCGTAATAATTTCCCCACTATCTTTTTTAAAGTCGACACGAACCACAGCGTGACCAAGCTCATTTGTAGCACTCAAGATGCTTCTCTTCATTTTTACAGGTATTACTCTGTTGTTTTTATTCGTTACATTGAACTGGATTTGTGTATCTATATTAATACTATTCATAGACTGAACCGATGTTAAATCAGATTCCATATAGGAAAGTACACTATAATTTCCAATGCATCGTTTATGACTGCTTCCTCGACAAGATTTGTCAGTAACGTAATATTCTTGCAGCATTTTATTTGTAGAATTAAATTTAGCGACATATAAACAACTCAAAAACTGACCCTGTGTTTGAGTTTGTACTGAAGGCATCACTGTTACAGGTTGTGCCACACCATCAATGAAGCGCATTGAACAATTGCTCCATGCAGCAGGTTTTTGACCAAGTATACTTTGAGCTAAACCTTCTGAATACACCTTTTTATCAAACCTGATAGCGAGTGCGGGGCTGATCGTAGGCCGACTGGCAGTGATCTCACGAATTCGTTGAGCTCTTTTTTGTTTGAAATTTTCAATTCGCTCTTTAGTTTCTTTACTGCTTAAGTTCTTTCCATTTTTTTTATTCGAAGTGGTACAGGAGGTTGTTCCGAGTACCATTAAAAAAATTACTATGTAGCGAATCATTGGTGCAGTCTCCTTAAAAATGTAAATGGGTGAATACCGAAGGTATAACCTATTTTAATTTAGTTGATTAGTTTTTTTAATTTTCGCTGGATATTAGCCTAGGAAGATGTAGTGAAGCCTACTTTTAAATCTTACAATTAGACTCAGGTCACTTTGAAAACAGATTTTTTGCTATCAAAAATATCTGAGGCTAGTCATATCATCGATCATTTTTGTTAACACTGCATATATTCAAAAGATATTATGTTGGGTTGCTAGCTCCATGGCGAGATTGTCGTAGGCCAAACCCGTAGGGGGCCTGGCACCTTATTCAAATTCTGTGGTGGTGACACAACCCTGATAGACCATTGAATCTTCGTCATAAGTTGTGTCGTCTGAAACCAAAAGTTCGATATCGCTCATAAGTTGAGAGAGATCGGCTTCGGTGGCCGCACGATTGGCATCGGACATAAAAAAGAGCGGGCAATAATACTCGGGGTTGTCATTGCCAGGGTCTTGTATCTGAATTTCAATAATACCAATTCCTGCACCGGGATCCCAAGGACCAGGGGTTCCTATGAGGTCCCCAACTTTGATGCTGTCCCCTTCTGAAACGGCGACATTTCTAATATGGTCGTAACTTATCTGACATCCATCCACGTCAATCACGATCTCATAATCAGAATCTTCAGCTTGGAATTCAATTTTAGTTACTTGGCCATTGATAGGTGAATTGACTTCAGCATCATCTTTTAAAAAGAAATTCGAAGCAACATTCACTCCCTTTTCACCACTTTCGCCAAAAGCGTTGAACAAAGGTGTCGGAGGTGATCCCATTTGGCTAAACTTAAAATCGCCAGCGACTGAATCTGCCATTTGGTCCCACGCTTCGATCTCAAAACCAAGACCAACGAATTCCAACGACGTGTCTCTACAACTGATTTTTTCAGTGGTTTCAGTGCTTGTTTCACTCGAGCATCCTAAAATAAGACAAATTAATGTCATTGCAAAAATAGAAATGGGTTTTGTCATATTTGGTCTTCGGAAAATCCAATTAGAAGCTTTAATTGGCAAAATACTGTCCGTTAAGCTACTAAAATATGAATACTTTTATAGGTATTATTTGTCTAAGTTATGATCTCACATTAAGTCGGAAAGACTTTTTCAAATTCTTCAAAAACAATGGGTGTCGTCTCTTCAAATAAAAACCCAAATTGTTCTAGCTCTCGTTCAAAGAAAGGTTTATGAACACTTCTCCAATATCCTAGGGACTTGTCACCCTCCCCTTCTCTATAAGCATTTTCCTCTGAAATTTCATTGTATGGAATAATAGAGACTTTTGTTGTTTGAACAACACAAGTGGCCTCGCCGTACCAATCGGTCACGACAAATACGTCACCAACCTGAGGCATTTTAGAGGAGCTATTTTCAATGACTGCCAAAGAGGTGGCTGTTGCTCTTTTTATACCAAGATCTACTAATTTCGCACACTCATTGGCGTCTTTTTCGTTGTCACAAAAATGGTCAAAAATAGGCTCTGGAATATTTTTTGCGCCGATTGACTTGTGGTAGCTCTCCCACATTTTTATAATAGATTTAGAGATCATGTCCTAGTTTACATTTTAGATAAATTTATGACAAGAGAGAGATGAAGCTTCTTAAGATTTTGCTGACTTGGAGCTCGTATTCTGACACTTCAAAGCAAAAAAACTCTTAAGTATGGCTCTGATTATAAAATCACTCAACAGAATCGGGTTCTGGATTCTCTACAAACTGAACCGCTTGAATACTCTTTAAACCATCAAGACGAGCTTTTAGAATTCGATGAACCCCATCCATAACCAGCCCCTCTTTACTGAGAATTATAGGAAACTTAAGGTCTGCTTTTTTGATCCGTTCCATGTGATGCAGCACACGGGTGACTGTTGGCTTCTTGTATCCACAAAACCAAATATCTTCATCAAATTTGTCAAACGAGGACACTTGGTAATCAAAGGTCGGAAGCTCCCTAGTGAGCTCCCAAAGCCTTTTTATTTTCCAGGTACGTCTTCTACCCTTCTCATTCATGGAAAAGGTATGCTCATCAAAAAACTGCGAATCCATAAAAAATTGAGTATCACAGCTAATATTTTGGACAAAGCGCTTTCTTATCGAATGTATAGCAATCAATTCAAAATGTAGCTCGCGCAATATTGCGAGCCCATGGAGTTATCGCGATGGGAGAACGGAAATTGTCGACAGATCGAAGTTTTCTAAAACTAAACCTGTATGCCGGCGGAAGCCAGAATCGGTTTCCACCAGGACACTGTATTCCCCTCGTGTATTGGGCGCAAGCAGACGACCAGTGAGAGAATTCCCGTTGTAATTAACATTTATGTTGTTACCAACAAACTGATCGAAGGCTGTGGCTACAGAGGTGCGTGTCTCCGGGTGAGGTGAAAAATAGAAAGAATGGACGGCATTGAGGGTAACAGGTCGTGCTTGCAAAGGCTCGCTTGCGACATCGTCGACCACCAGTGTCCCATCAGCTTGTCTGAGCACTCTCTGAGCGGTTCCCCCTCCCTCAATGATAAGAGCACGTAAGCTTCCATCAGGATTACGCCCGACAATTTGGGTCTGAACAAAGCGCCCATCTATATAAGTTTGACCGATCCTTAAGTGGGTGGGTATTTCCTCACCGTTTACAAAGGCTAGTCGGAAGGCATCGTCTGGCAGGCTGGGATCCATTCGACTGAAATCAATGCCGATGTCTCGACCAAGTCGCTCAAAACCTTCTATTACCGAGGGCCCTTGGGGGGCTGAGGTGCCACCCCGTAAGGCTCTCGCTCCCCGAACCAATGCAGGACGACCTGCCGCTACGACAGCACCTCCGGTTGGAAGAGCAAACATTCCTTGCAGAAAGTTTTCAGCAAATTCTTGATCTCGCTCAGCTTCTGATGAAACCCCTGAAACAAAAGCTCCTTGGGCGGATCTGGAATCCACAATAGCATCGATTAATCCGATCACAGGTAGATTATCTTGAAAAAAGCGATTCACTCGCGCGGTACACTCTCCCGCTGGTAATAGGTTTCTTGCAATGGGATTAAGGTTAAGACTGGTCTCGGCCAAACCGACTGGATCTTGTAGGCAATTTCTTCCGAAGTTTGATTCGCTTCGGCAGGCTTCAATTTGAGAGCGTTGACTCTCGGGTTGATTGGCTAAGAACTCTTCAAAATGACGGTTGAACTCGTAAAACTGATACCTCTCAGCAGGAGGCCAATTCTCTGCTCGTCGTAGAAACTGTCTCGACCGGCTCCAGGCTGTATTGTAACGGCGATAAAACAAATCGCGGAGTTGTTCACCATCGAGTGGATTTTGCAAAGCCCAGTCATCACCGAGGATTTGCATCAAATTTGAATTACGAAATTCAAGGATTGCGCTAAATTCCTCTCCTCCTTCGGGATAGGCCTGTCCCGAATCATAGGCTCTTCGAGAGGGAGCTGTATACGTGCCCCAACGAGTGAGCAACCTTTGGCAAACAACATGTTCGGTTTCCCGAGAATCCCTAGTCGGAGAAATATGCAGACCGTTAACGACACCATTAAAAACAATGGCGGAATCCTCGCGGCTTGCCTGCTGATCAATAAAACAATTTTCAGCATGGCGTCTTTGTTCAGCATCAAGGGTTTGCGTCCACTGAGGAAAGAGATTCCTGTAGTAATCGTGAACCTGCTGTTGGTGAGCCAGAGCTTGATCGAGCATTCTTTGGGTCTCTTCCTGATGCTGCCGACAATAGGACGATCGTGTTGAGGGAGTTCCCGGCTCAGCAAAGCAGGCTTGGATTTCCCCCAAATTGGACGCCGCTCCTCTCGTGGTGGTTAAAACCGAGTCTCGTAAGCTTGAGACAACATTTTCACAGTTGAAATGGGACTCGGCTGGGCCAGGCACTATGGAGCCAGACAGATCGGTTGTCTCGGCAAAAATTTCGAATGTAAAGAGTATTGTCGCTAAAAAATATAAACTGCGAATCGGCATGGAGTCGCCCTTTCCATACCTTAAGAATAGCATAGCGTAAAAGAGATCTCGATATAACAACGAAGAACTTCTCAACTTGAGACATAATGTAAATCTAGACGTGCAACTCGCTATCATCTTTATTTTTTAAGGCTTTCTACCGATTAGGACTTATATTATGAAAATATTTTTATTTATTTCTTTTTTAATGTTTACCGAAATCTCCTCAGCAATATTTATTGGTATTGCCGAGGACTGTCGACGGCGCCAAGAAGTGCCAGAAATATTCACAACTTCAGAACACCAATCTTTAGCCAACCAACTCTATTGGTGGCTCCATGGAGCAGCAGTGATGGCTGAAGGGGCAAGAGCCAGTGGTGAGAACGAGGCTTGTTTTGAATATGACTTAGAACGTCTTAGATCTAGCAACCCTTATCCAGCCTTCATGAACTATGCTCAGCAAGGTTGTGTTCCCGCTATTTCCCAAGTCATTGGGAGAATGACTCAGACTATCAATTACGAAAGAGGGCAAAGGTCGCAACAGGGGTTTTGCACCTATTTGCGTGAGCGGATGAGCCATTACAATGAACGGGCTAGCGTCAATTTTCAAAACTACATCCTCAGTGAAAATCCAAGGCCAGCCATTCAAAATCCTGAAGGCGCTGAGACCCCTCAATCTGGATTGGTTTCCCAGTAATTTCAAATAGAAAATTAAACCCCAGAACCAATTAATCCACCACTCATTCACTGAACTCTTATGTTCTAGCCCTTTCCTGCGGAGAGACTTTCCTACTACGTTCAAAGGGTCTAAACTTAGCGGCATGTTAGTTCGCACATTTTTTTCATTTAGTTATCTCAGTGACGTTAAATCTTTACCCGGCTTTACTAAAGGGGGAAAGGACAAGGTTCCAAAAGATCTCAGTGATTATAACCATGGACTTATTGCTGATTGGGCCGACCCTATCATCAAAGAGCATATAGAAGACGTCGCAACCAAGTCCAAAAATGAGCTAGAAATCTCAGCGAGGAACTTTAAAACACCAAGCTACCATCCTGGCACCGGCAGCTTTGAATGTCCTTATTTTCGGTATGATTTCACCGTGACTCAATCAGAGGAGGATTTTAGCAAATGTGTTTTTACTGGAATTCTGGAAGTTGAAAATCTTGAAGTTTTTAATGAAATTGAGAATGTCATCGATAATTGTTTTGATTTCACCTTTGATAAAGTCATTTGTAGCCTGCCTAAAGGTGAGCGTGATTTAAAGGAGCTTATTTACACTTTGGATGACAACAAAAAACTTTTGAGTGCTGTTTTTGATTTTTCTTATGAAAACGATTTCTCAAGCTTTCAGCTCGTCCATAAAAAAGGAAAAAGAGTAATAACGGTTAGTGACAAAGCTTTAGAGGTTAAATTCGGCTCCTCCGAATCTATTCCTGAAATGATTGAGGCCTTAAAAGAAGTGAATAAAAATGTTTTCCTAGCCACTTCAAAAGAAAAATTCTTACTTGCCGATAGTGAAATGAGTGACTTGGGCGGCCGCCTCTTTTGAGCACTCACACACGCTTCAAAATTTCCTTTAACTCGTTGCAACTGACTTCAAAAGAGGCCCCAAGCTGTGTCTGATAATAGTCCCTCTAAAGCGGTAAAAAAAACAGTCCTTTCCTTCCCAGGGAAAATCCACCTTATTTGTAATGACCAGGAGCTTTCAGCAGCTACCAAAAGCTTGAGCTCGGCCAAGGTGTTAGGCTTTGATACTGAAACCAAGCCCAGTTACGTTAAAGGTCAGGTTTTTAAAGTGGCTCTACTGCAGCTATCGACTGATAGGGACGCTTACCTCATTCGACTGCACAAGGTTTCTCAATTTCAAGGCCTAGTCAAAATCTTTGAAAACCCAAAAATTGTAAAAACGGGCGTGGCTATTCGTGACGACTTAAAAGCCTTAAAAAAGCTTTTTAAATTTGAACCCAACCAATTTGTTGAATTACAGAATTTAGCGAAAAAAGAAGGTCTCACTAAATTTGGTTTAAAAAGCATGAGTGAAGAATTATTAGAAGGCACCGTTTTCAAGGGGCCGAAGATGACTAACTGGGAGCGCCAGACTTTAACCGACCCGCAGCTCCTTTACGCTGCAACAGACGCTTGGATTGGACTTAAGCTCTATGAGCAACTGATTTCCTCTACAACGACCAAAGATTGATCAAAAAACGATGTACTTTCTTCAAATAAACGGCAAGCAGTCCCCTACTTCCACTATCAGTTGAATCGACAGGCTTTTCTCGAAGATCTCTTGGTAAAGAGTTCCTAGTTGGAGGCTATTCGTAGCTTTAGCATTGTTGAGATGTTAAGACCCCAGAATGAAAACATTTACTGAATTAGAACTAAGTGCTCCTATTGTTCAAGCTGTTGCTGAATTAGGTTTTCAAAAACCCAGTGCTATCCAGGCACAAACACTGCCGATCCTCCTTGGTGAGCCTACTGACTTTATCGGACAAGCTGCTACCGGAACTGGAAAAACAGCGGCATTTGCTATTCCTCTCCTTGAGAAGATCGATCTTAAGTCAAAGACCGTCCAGGGGATTATCCTGTGTCCTACCCGCGAGTTGGCCAAACAGGTGGCCACTCAAATTGAGTTACTGGGTAAATTCTTGGGAGTGGGAGTACTTCCGATCTATGGTGGAGCTGGTTATGGCGAGCAGATAAAGGGTCTCAAAGACGGTTGCCAAATTGTGGTGGGAACTCCTGGCCGAGTGATCGATCACCTCCAAAAAGGAACGTTGAACCTATCTAAAGTTCAGACCATCATCCTTGATGAAGCTGATGAGATGATCTCAATGGGATTTAAAGACGACCTTGAGACTATTTTAAAATCTTCCAAAAGAGATTCCAGCCAAATTTGGTTGTTCTCTGCCACTTTGAGCGGAGAGGTGCGCCGTGTAGCCGATACCTATTTACATAAGGCTCAGAAAGTGTCGGTTAACAAAAAGGAGATGCTTTCTGACTCGGTTGAACAAGTTTTTTATGCCGCTCGTGAATCCGACAAGCCTGAAGTTCTTTGTAAAATCATAGAAGCCGCCGATGATATTTATGGAATTATCTTTTGTCAGACGAAGTCTCTGGTCACCGACCTTACCAAATACCTCACCGAGCGTGGTTATAAAGTGGACTCTCTCCACGGAGACAAAAATCAAAACGAACGTGAGAGCACGATGCAGTCTTTTCGGGAGCGAAGATTAAACCTTCTCGTCTGCACAGATGTGGCCTCTCGTGGCATTGACGTGAAGGAACTCTCCCATGTGATTAATTACTCCATCCCAAGAGAGCTTGATATCTATGTCCACCGCATCGGTCGTACCGCTCGTGGTGGCAACACTGGCACAGCGATTAGTCTTGTGACTCCAAAGCAGCGTACAATCATTCCCCGCATTGAGAAAATGACAAAAAGTCGCATAAAAGCAGGAGCAATTCCCACACGTAAGACGATTGCAGCAAAAAAGGTTTCCCAGATACTAGAGAAATTCAAAGAACAAAAGTACTACGCACGCGCCATTCAGCATCTGGATGAAAACTGGGAGGAAGCTATCAAAGACATGCCAATTGAAGAGATCCTTGGACGATTTATAACAATGGTTTCACCGGAGTCCTTTGATGATCAGAAACGTCAACCTATGGTGTCGTCTTTAGGAATGGGAGGCCGATCAGGCTCTTCCTCAGAGAATCGTCGCCTAAGCAGTGGGCGAAAAGATCGTGAAAGAGGACGTGGTGGTCGAGGACGTAAAGATCGTAAGGGCCGCAGCTCATCTCGTACATCAAAAACTCGAAGTCGACGAAAATAACCCTATAAAACTCATTAATGGCCAATCCTTGAGACTTTCATTCTGAAAAATATCAGCTGTTAATTTTTTTAACACCTATCAAATAAACCTACGATGAGAATAGAGTCGTTGGTCCTTTACGATCTAAAAACGAATCCTTTTGTTTTCACTCTCTTTTAGAATTGAACTCTTCTCAATCCGAGATTCATTTTTGCATTATCTCAAAATAGAGCTAATCTATCACTGGGCATAATTAAAAATAAAATGGGTGAGGGTCATGATCAAAAAATCGTTTATTTCAATTCAAATACTATTGATAGCAATATTTCTACAAGGCTGCGGCTCTAGTTATGAAGGAGCGAATTCAAACTCAAGTACGACAACCACGTTTTATGACGGGAATCCAAGTAATTTGTACTCTGAAAATGAAGCGAACCAAGAAACAACAGATTTCTTAGCTTCCCGGGTGGGCTGTTTGACCAATGACTGTGAAATGACACCGATGTTAAATGTTATTGAAGGCACAGAACGCGGCAGAGTTCTTCTTGATGAATTGGAAGATTTCTACGATTTGTATCTGCGTCGACAGCCCGATGCCAATGGTCTTAGCTTTTGGGCGGGCCACGTCTTTCTAGGGAATATCTCAATGAAAACGGCTAAAAGTTATATTCGAAATTCTGACGAAGCTTTGCAACTTGGCCCCAAGCCAGAGGTTCAACATATTCCCTCGCCCGACTTGCAGCACACCACCTGCTCTGCTGAAAGAACCTGGATTGGACGAGAACTCTCATCAAGAGAAGGCTATGTCACACGATTTACAAATATCAGGGGATCTAGCTACCCCGGCAAAGGTCGCTACAAAGAAGATTTTACCTATTACTGTGCAAAACAACGAATTCGTTGCTGGGCAGGCCAGGTTCGAGCACGTACAGTCAATATTGTGCCTATGGCCCGCGGAGGTAACTGTAGCGCTTTAAACTTCATTGGAAAAATTGAGTCAGACTACAACTACATCCAAAAGCTTGATGCAGATTTGGAGGCAATTTATCAAACCTGTTTGCAAAGAGAGCCAACACGGTCTGAGATCGATCAGCATATCACATCAATCGTTGAGTCTGGTGGCACCCTTTACGAAAAGGCTCAAGCGATCTGTGGGTGGTAAAAAGTTAAGGTGCAAGGCAAATCTTAAAAAAGTTCATCGCCACTTAACTTTCTACCAATAATTCCCATTCCAAGATGAACAAGTCCTTAAAGGCCGTTTATTGACTATTTGCTCGGTACCTTTCTAAAAAAAACATCGAAATTAGGTTCCGATTTTGAAAGCAAAGTGACACCTAATATCTCAATTTTTTGACAGTGTAGGAACATACGACTCACTCCGTAAAGTTCCTTGATTTTTTGATTCAGAGTTTGGCTTCCATAACGGCTATCTCCCACCAATGGGTGTTTGGCTAAAGCCGCATGCTTTCGAATTTGATGCTGGCGCCCTGTTATTATGCGAAACTCACAGAGGCTCAAATGAGCCGACTCTTTAATCACCTTATATTCAGTCTGGCAAGGGACTCGGTTTCTAGATAGGCCTTGGGGAGAGCGGCGCCCTTCGGCTTTGTCTGTTAGGGGTTTATTCCAAAGACCGGTCTTCATCTTAAACGCACCTTTAACCAGTCCTCGATAGATTTTATTAACCCGGTTTTCTTGAAATTCTTGAGAGAGTTTTTGAGCACTTTTTTTATGAAGGGCAAAAATCTGCACTCCACTGGTCTCTTTATCCAATCGGTGCACAGGCAAGAGGTCCTTGATTCCACATTGAGCTGATAACTTTTGAATCAAATTCTCAGGATCTTCATTGTTGTGAACCGACAGACCACAGGGCTTATCAACCACTAGCCAGTCTTTATCTTGCAACAAAACTTGAATTTCAGACACACTTTCTCCATTTTTTTCACTCAATATTAACTTAGGTAAGATTGAGGAGCGAGTAGAAACTTCAAAGCAATTATTCATTAAACTGTTCATGCTCTCTTATTGTTTTTTTAAGAGCCTTTTCATCCTCACACAGCGGAGGAAAGGGATTATCCGAACGGCTCCAGCGCTGAAACCAACGTTCATCTAAAGGGCGGTCTAAGTCTTTTAGTTGGCAAGCCGCTTGGGTCGTAGTCTCTTTCTCCCCTATAGGAATACCATATCCTACATAAAAGCCGGCCTCCAAGAGAGCCGCACGAACCGGTGTAGCCTGACTATAATTATAAAAAGTGGCCGAATCATCACATTTTTCTCTCAGTTTCTTAAAACATGACGTCGTCCACATTTCTTGGTTATGATTAAGAGAATAAGGGTCATAGAAGACCAAATGACATTTATGCTCAAGTTCATTAATACATTGTAAAAAGTCACCTTCTAATAATTCCCAGTAAATGTTTTCGTGGCTCCAACTACCTCTGGATATAATGGATTCAATGGCGCTTTCATAGCCTTTAAAATGTTCAAACTCATGACTATGCTTGAGAGCAAATTTAAGAAGACTCATGTCAATTTCAAAGCTAATAATCCGCAGAGGCCTGCTTCTTGATTTGGCACAATGTAAAGCAGCTAAGGCATTGGCACCGGCCCCAAGTCCCACATCAAATAGAATAAATTCTTCTTGGGTATCTTTTGATAAATGTTTTTTTAAATTGGATTGATTAATGTAAAGTTTATTAGCTTCTTCCCAAGGGCCTAGAGGAGCGTGCATGACTTCATTCACTAAATTATTTCGAATCGAGGTCACTCCCAAAGTGGTTTTCACCACTTCAAATAGCTCTTGTTCTGTCTTCATAATAAGTATTTCTACCCTATCTCCAAATTAAACAACCAAAAGCACTTTGACTCAAAGCAAAAGGCTCCAAACCCGTCAATCTTGCCACTATTCTGAGTTGAACATTTTCAGCGATCAGTTGAAACACCTAATTGAAGGCAAAATTCTCTATTAAGCTGTAAAAAGTTTGATCAGTTTAAATTGACAATTATGTAATTAGTATAAGCGCCCGTTTTTTTTCGGAAGGTAAAGCCTAATTTCATGTAGTTTACCCATAACACATAAACTGTAATTAATTGGAGATTCCTATGAATTTGATCAGACTATCTTTTGTATTGCTCCTCTTCCCGAATTTCGCCTCAGCAAAAACTAAAATTTTCTGTACAAACCAAGAGACTTCACTGTCAGTAGAAATTAAAGAGGATCAATCGGCTCTGATACAATTAGGTCAGTCAGAGAAAGAAAGATTAAGCTTTCAAAGCGCAGCATTGTCATCAGATCATAATCGAAATTATTCTTTTTACGTCGGCACAATTCAGGAAGATGAAACCAAAGGGCAACTTGAAATTGTCCGTGGAGTGGAAAATGAATTGATCACACTTCAATTCGTTATCGTTAATCCAAATGGAATGGACGAATATTTCAATTATGAAGTGGATCAGTGTGAGTAAAAAGCTTCACCTAAACCGAAGAGTTGAAGTTTACTTCTTAGCTTTCTCACACTGAAAGATTATACTCTTATGAAACGTCTTTTTACCTGTATATTGATAGTTCTTTTTTCCAAGTCTATTTTTGCCCAAGTACCGATCCATGAGTCGGTACCACCTAGTCTTGAAACCAAGATTCGCGAAGGTCTGCAGCAGGTCATCAGCATGGAGTGGTCGCAACAGTCACCCTCTCACCGAGAGTTTTTCGGAGACTCAAGTGGAGGAGAAATCTATCTCAAGTTTTTAGAGCCAGTGGCTGGTGTTTTTTTTGATTCGAGTGACTCCCGTGGCTTTTTTGCCTATGCGGAACCAGGATATAATGTGGTCTATTTTACCTCCCTTATCGATGATCCCGACGTTCCCCCTTTAGAGCTTGTTTATGCTCTTCTTCATGAGGTTCATCATTTTGGAGAGCTTTTGATTTCCCATCGTCATGAAGCTTGTCCAGCGCTAGACGTCTTAGGAGAGCCCTTGGTGCATCCAACACTTGGTCACTCCTATGAAGGAAAGTTTGCTTGTGACGATTACCCAGATGGCGCTTTCGGTCTTGGAGTCATCATGATGGGACAAATAGTGAAGCATTGTGAAAACTGTTCGCAAGAGACAATCAACGCCGCTCGCAAATTGGGTAAAAAACTTCTCCGTCGAATAATTTCTCCCCCCGATTTTCTAAGGTATCAGGAAGAGTACTCGTTTTAATAAGACTGATTCATTCGATCGAAATCCTCCTAACACAATAAATGTAGTTTATTCAGTAAACTAGGTTTTAATAGATAAAATTCAACCTTTTTGGTATCTTTATTCCTGAAGATCACAGTAAGGCATCTAGTATTCTTTCCGCTTTTTTAATTTAGGTCGACTCAACGAATTCTAATAGTGAGGTTACTCAATGAGACGTTTAATTTTCGTAGTTTTAGGTTTTTTCCTAATCTCATGTAATGATGATGCTACCTCTCCCAAAACAACGCCAGAAAATAACAGAGGAAAGGTTGAAAGTCCTGAAGCCCTAGTAAACGTTGATATTGCAGAACTAGAAGAATTAGGTTTCACTTATTTGGTTAATAATGAGGAAGCCAGAGCCATTCGCCTGTGGGCCAGCCGGTGTCGACCTTCATTCACAAACGAATTAGCTGCCATGGAATTTGCTGTGAAAGAATTTGAGAATGGAGACCAGCTTCTCTACCGCTTCTTTCCAATTTTTGGTATTATTGAGAGTACCGACGTTATAGAAGAGTCTACTATCGGCAATCCTAGAAATTACGACATTGATTTACCTGCAATTGCCGAAAACCATGAGACAGCTCCATGTGATATTCCAGAGGATTACACAATCGTAGGCTACGTTTCGGCCCTAGAACCATTGGATCGGAATTAAGGACAATTGCTTTTAAAAGGATGAGCCATGGGGAGATCACCTTGAAGTCCCCACTTGCAAGCAAGATAACCTTCAATGATTTCTGTTTCAGCAGCCCCTTGGGTGGAAGAAAACACAACGATCTCTGCAATCTGGCCACCGAACTGATGCACACCGATCCCGAAATTAGGTACTAAGCTTCCTAAGACTTGCCGAGTGATATTAAGGTCATTCGTGAAGACCGTTCTTACCATTTCGAAGTTATTGTAAACCCAAGCCTGGGCGTTGCTGCCTGTGGTTGGGCCAGAGAGAGCATTACCATTCACTCCATAAAAAGCCGATTGACCCGCGTTACCGTCAAAACTCCACAGGCCTGTGTTTCGAGGATCCGGTGCCACATGCCCCACACTGTAAAGTCCCCAGAGTTGTGCGAGATCTGAAGTTTGCTGGAGGACAGAGTCCATGCGGTAAATGATGTAGACCGTGCGAGCGGTATAGGAATGATTGTCATCATAAAAATCATTGGTACCATCAAATTCGATCGAACCTTGATTGAGACCCAAATTAAGGCTTGGGATTTGAGAAGCGACATTCATTGTTGCATGAAAGTCATTGCCACTTTTATCCATCCAGCAACCGACAGGGTCTCCACCATTAATGGTAGGAGTTAAACAATTGGAGTCTTGAAACCAGGTAGAGTCATCAGCCCCATCGTGCCAGGCCGTAAGATTAGCAAACACTGTGGGATTAAATAAGACTTCAAGTGTTACATCAACAGAGTCAAAAGCCTCCCCGTCTGTTACCTGCAGGGTCAGGGTCGCTGAACCGTACTGATTCATTTTAGGAGAAAAGGTGGCTAAACAATTCGGAGCACTTCCTGAAAGCGTAAAATCCAACCCTTCAATTAAGCTCATATCATCTGAGGTCACAAGAACACTTGAGTTACAATTTAAAAGGTCTTCTTCGTCAGAAATTTGAAATGAAAAGCTATTAGCCGTAGAGTTGGCTTGAACGGATTGAGGGGCTACAGCACTGATGTCAGGAGCCGTATTCTCCTCAGGTGGATTAATGATACTTTCCTGTTCTCCCGACTGACTTTTTAAAGGTGTCAGTGGGTTGCAGGCTGAGATGATTAAATACAAAAATAGAAGCCCTAGGTACTTTCTCATAACCCTGCCTCATAGATCATATTAAACATCAAAATTCTCTGCTTAAAAGAAAAGAGGTCGGTCTCAAAAAATCCTTCACTGTATTGGATGCGTCCTTTCAGCTTGGATTCTTTACGATTGTGACCAAGCTCTACACCCAACCCAAGCTCATAACCTCCCTCATAAACGGCATCACTTGAGATCACTGACTGGCCTTGAAGAAAGCCTGAAAGAAAAAGAGGTCCTTTTTCCATAAATCTTTGCTTCAATTCCAATTGAGGTTTAAAGGCTTGAGCCTTTTGAATGGAATAAATATCGTTCTCATCTTTTGAGTAGTAAACAGACTCTCCAAAACCCAATGTGCTTTTAAGAGTAAGAGAATTTAGTAATGAATACTCGATTCCTAGAAAAAGATTCCCTTGATTGAGTTTTAAATTTTCAGCGGTAGTGACGTCATCTCTAAAATTCGTGTAACTTTTGAAAATGATTTGGGCCTGGATAAAGCTCTTCCAACCAGGCGCCCAAAGTTGAATCCATTTAAGATCGAGTGCTGGCTGCAGCTCACTCACAAAAATTGTGGAACTATTTTTAGTTCCCTCAAGGGTATCAAAGACTCCCCCTAGTGAAACTGAGTACATGGAGCCTGGAGTGAAAGCTTCTTTCATGTCAACCGAACTGATTTCACGCTCTAGCCTCTCACTCGATGCCCTTTCTTCATGAGGTCGATAAGAATATAAAAAGTAATCCCCACGGTCTTTTTGAACGTAAGTGTTCACTCCGAAGTGAGGCGATTCCACCCGTAAAAGCTGATTACAGGCCAGTATTTTTTCAGTTGCAATGGAATCTTTGGTTTGCAGAACAATTGGGATCTGCACAAACTCACCTTTTTCAAGTTCATTGATATCTTGAATTCCGCCGTTCATTTCCTTCACTAGATCAGTGAGCGTGTAGACAAAGGGATCAGTGTAGCCAAAGTTCCTTAACACTTTTAGAAGCCAGTCTCCTTCTTGGATTTCATAGTTACAAGTGGTGGCTTTTAAACCCTCCTCGGCTACAACATGGGCCGGAACCAAATGGGCGAAAGAATTCGAACTCCCAAAGATAAGAGTCAAAAATGAAAAACCAACTAGAATGTTAATGCTCATTTTTGCCATATATAGATATCGGACAAAATTAAGAGATTATAAAGCAGCGTCCTAGCCCTAGACCCAGAGATCTCGACTAAAATCACCACCTAGTAGTTCAATTTTTGTTATTTAATCCTCACG
Source organism: Bdellovibrionales bacterium (assembly GCA_964230645.1). Taxonomy (GTDB): domain Bacteria; phylum Bdellovibrionota; class Bdellovibrionia; order Bdellovibrionales; family JAGQZY01; genus JAGQZY01. Next base: position 693,908 of record CAXRHT010000002.1, read on the forward strand.
GCCCTGAATTTGTGAAGGATTATCGGACTTTAAGTCCAAAAACTGACCGGGAATGAGTGATATGAAAGCTTCCTCACCTAGACCGGCATTCTTAACCTCTTGCTTTAAAAGCCTCGTGGGCTCATCAATTTCCTCGGCTGTGAGTTGGAAGGTGCCAAAGTGCATGCCCATTGATTTTTTTGATTTCAAATCCAGGTGAGCTTGTACAGCTTGTTTAGGATCTACATGCACGGGCCCCATAAATTCCCGAGGGGCATAGGCTCCGATGGGGATAAGAGATAAATCCATAGGGCCAAATTTCTCATAGGTTCTCAGGTAGTGACCGCCGTAGCCGCTATCGCCACCAAAGTAAATTTTCCTACCAATAAGCTCAATTACAAAACCTCCCCATAGCGTGGAATTTCTATCCCAGGGATAACGCCCGGAGAAATGTTGAACTTCCACAAAATGAATACGTAGATCCTTTGAGATTTCCACATTCTGCCACCAGTCAAGTTCGGTCACATAGGCTTTATCTTTAAAGCGACTCTTGACCCCAAGACCGACAAGAAATTTCGGCTGATCTCTTGTCTGAAGCTTTTCAATACTTGGCAAATCTAAATGGTCATAGTGATCATGACTAATAAGCACAATATCAATGGGGGGAAGGTCCTCAAACAACACACCTGGAGCGTGCACTCTTTTGGGCCCGGCAAAAGAAACGGGGCTACATCTTTTTGAATACTGTGGGTCAGTGAGAATATTAAATCCTCCGGCTTGAATCAAAAGGGTGGCGTGATTGATATAAGTCACCCTCACCTCACTCCCCTCAACTCTCTGGGGAGGTTTAGGCTGCTTTGGAAATTCCCTATGCTCAGGCCAACTTGCCCATTCAGTGGTGGCTCTCGTCTTTAAGAATTTCCATAAAGACTTACTTTCGATATTTTCAAAGTTATGAAATTGACCATTTTTAAAGTTCGGAGATTTTTTCATCTTTTGACTCGTTGGCACACAGGCCGGACTGCTAAATATTAAGCTGATTAACGCTAACAAATTCCATAAGACTTTTTTATTCATTTGGACACCTACAAAATAAGTCTAGAACTCAGTGGAAAAATAAGTCTAAGATAGATCGATTGAATAATCTATTTTTTCCTGCGCTTAAAGTCTAAATTAACATTTCTGAAAAAGATCTCTAAAGCCTAATCACCCGAGACCTTTTTAAAACTTTTAATTTCGCTAATAAAATGATCTCCATACTGACTCACCTTCTTGGGACCCACTCCTTTTATTTGTCGCAAATCGGCTTTTGTAAGGGGCATCTTTTCTGCCATTTCCTCAAGTGTACTGTTTTTAAATATCATATACACAGGTATTCCCTGCTTTGTAGCCAGGCGTTTACGGGTGCTCTTTAGCTCAATTAAAAGTTTCCCTTTTTGCTTAGGAGAGTTCGAAGTGACTTTTTTGGGTTCTTTTCTGATTTTCGTTAATAAGACACCACCATATTCCTTTTCGAGTACAATTTTTTGCCTTTTTAAGCTTGGATAGCGACCACTTTTTTCTTTCTTCCACTTAAGCCAAGCGTGGAAGTGCTCATGCTTCTCGTTGTTCATTAAACACAAATTGCTAATGTCGTTATCAGCTCTTGCGCCATTTATATGATGAACAACCTCATACTTTCTGAGTTTGCGTCCCAGTTTTTGCCTTGCTAAATACCGGTGCTCAAGCTCACCTGTGTCTGTTAGAACGACATAGCCTCTCGAATTGATTTTTCTATTAGAATGGGGCTTAAAAATCCATCGCAAGAGCTCTAAAGGAGCGGTCAAAATCCAAACTAAGACTTTTCCAACTAACCTCAGGAGAAATTTTTGTATTTTTCGTTCTAATCGACCCATGATCATTTTTATCGGTGATTCTATAATTTTTATTTAAATATTTAGAAAGATTCATCATTTTCTAATTTTGAGATATAAAAATCCTTTCACCAGGTTTGGAACTGAATCTAAAATGTCCCATAATCAGACCAAGGCCTAAAGAGATTTGAGCTAGCAAGAGGCATTTAAATGTGTAGAAATAAAAATGAGCCAAGGTCCAAAAAGAAAAGATCGCTTTTTGATTGGAGAAAGTGAGGCTAAGCTAGTTGAAATTAGGAGATCTCTATGAAAAATGGGTTTTTACTACTTTCCGTCTTATTCCCTTCCCTACTTTTTGCACGCGGACCCTCTGGAGACAATTCCAATTGGCTTGGGATCTCGCAAGGAACCTCTTCACCCACAAGAACTTCTACTCTTAATTTCTCTAATGGCTTTATGCCTGAAAACCCGGTGGGAGTGATTTATCAACAAGGAGTCAGACTCACTGGAGAAGGTGACCATGGAGATGACAGCCAAGGTAATGATAACGCAGGCTTTGGAGGAGAGCTCGGTATTGGTGACGGCCAGTACGGTTTAGCTGTCGGCTATTACAATAGAGACTGTGAAAGCTGTGATGGAGACTTCGTTGGCGCCCTGGGGGTAAGTTTTGCTGATGTGGGTCTAGGGATTCGTTTTGCTGAAGAACTCTACTCCGCTGGACTTATCTTTAATACCCATGGCAAACACCGCTTTGGTCTTATGGCTCAACTCAACGATCCCGATGGCGACGACAACAACATCAGCTCCTTTGGAGCCGGATACTCCTACAATGGAGATCGCATCACTTTTTCTGTGGATGCCGCAAAACGTAGCTTTGAAAATGACTCAGCCTTTGATGATACAATTTTGGTGACCCCCGGACTAGCCGTTCACTTCCAAATGCTTAGCTTTTCTCTATCCTACGATCATTTTGTCGATGAGGACCCGAACGACCCCAATGGCCGCGGTGATGACCTTTGGTTTGGCGTGGGCTTTGGTGATAAAACCGATTGGTACGTGGCCATATATCACGACTACGTTAATGAGTGGTCAGTGAGTGCCTCCTTCTTTTTCTAGCAAATGATGAAAGATCAATTCTTAAGCTTGGAAGATCTTTATCAAATCAAGTAGTACAGAAAAATCGGCGAAACTTAAGGATCTCATAGCATCCATAAAACTTTTAGAAGTTCAGTGACTGATCTCTCAAACTCTGTAAAATGTACCTATGGTTAGCCAAAAAACTGTTTTAAAATACAGCGATCACCGCTGGATGGGCCTTTTCTTTATTGGTGCTGCACTGCTGGCTTATTTCCTTATGGATTCTCACCAATCACTTGTATTGAAGGCAGCTGTTGTTCTTGGGTGCGGCATCATTGGCTTACGCTTTGTAATTGTGAGATCACAGGATCGGTTGTGGCTTGAAGAAAATCAACTGTGTTATTCTCAGGTTCGAGGTAAAAAACGAAAAAGTGGCCAAGTCCCTATCGACAGCATAAAAGCTGTTCAGGTTGTATTTTCTGGTAATCGAAGTAGTGGTCAATCCTGGGTGAGACATAATTGTTTTGTTGTGACCACCGATGGAAAACGCATCAAATTACCCGATGGGATCAAATACTGTAGCTACCAATCAAAAGATACGGATCTTAGCTTCCTAGTAGACCCTTTAAAAAAAATAAATCCGAACATATACTTAGAAATTGATGATAGCGCCGTAATGAGTCAATCGAAATAGAAAGGATTACTTCAGTCTTGGCGGGAGCCTAGAGCTTGATCTTTTAAGGGATCCTTGGGGTGGCGAACGACGTTTTCGTTAATAAACTCTGAGTCTTCCTCAGACTGAGCTTTCGGAGAAACGGACACCTCTTTAATAAAAGAAGGTAATTCTGGGTGCTCAAGACTCATATGTTCTTTGGCCTCTGAGCGTTTCTCAAAAATCTCCTCACATTTTCCACACTGATAAGCTGTCATTGATCCCTTCCTTTTGGAGTTACTGAGCTTTGCAATCACACACCCGGTTTGTACCCTTTAACCTGGGTAGAAGAATTGATCCTTCTTTGTCATCTGATTGTAAAAAACTACAATTTTTAATCTTTTTAGCTGAATGCCCGTTAAATGAAGTGTCTCCTCGGCCCTAGAGACTGAAATCATTAGCCCATCCTGCTCCTATTTGATAAAACTAGAGAGTAACTACCCTAAGGAGAGTTTTTATTCGATTAAAAAAGACCCGCTCTGTTTCTATTACGCCTATTTTAATAATAAACGGTGCTGTTTTTATGATGTGGATGCTTGCCTCCCCTTCCACGGAGTTCATGAAAGAGCATTTCTTAGTGAGTTGGACCGCCCTGATGGACGGACGCTATTGGACTCTTCTGACCTCGGTCTTCTCTCACAATATGTTTTTTCATATTTTTCTAAATATGTTTGTTCTTTTAAGCTTTGGACCACCACTGGAAAGTCGCTTAGGCACGAGACGTTTTGTAATGTTTTATATCGTCGCTGGACTGATCTCCTCGTTTGCTCATGCAGCGGTGTCTGAGTTTTTACTCGGCCAACCAGGGCTGCCAGCTCTAGGTGCTTCGGGCTCTATTGCTGGAGTCATCACTGTGTTTGCTTTTATTTTCCCTCGCGCTAAAATCCTGGTTATGGGGATTATTCCTGTCCCGGCACTCATGGGAGTTTTATTACTCATTGGTATTGATCTTTGGGGGTTAATGAGTCAAATGCAAGGCTCAGGACTCCCCATCGGCCATGGGGCTCATTTGGGCGGAGCCTTCACGGGCGTTCTTTACTATGTTTGGCTGCGGATAAGGTAACGGAACATTATGGCACACGATCACGATCATCCCACTGATAGTAAAGCCCTCTTTTGGGCCATCCTTGTAAATCTAGTATTAACAGTGGTTCAAGTGATTGGTGGTCTGCTTTCTGGAAGTTTATCCTTAGTCGCAGACGCTCTTCATAATCTTAGTGATGCGGGTGCTTTAGTTATCGCTTATATTGCTCAGAAAGTTTCAGGTCTTGAAGCTAATGAACAAATGACCTTTGGATACGGCCGAGCGCAAATCCTAGGAGCATTGATTAATAGCGTGACCCTAGTGGTTGTGGGAATTTATTTATTTTACGAAGCTTGGACTCGTTTTAAGGACCCTCAACCCGTCGACGGTTGGCTTGTTATAGTGGTCGCATCCGTAGCACTTGTGGTCGATCTTTTCACCGCTTGGCTCACCCATGCCGGCTCAAAAGAGAATATTAATATGAGAGCCGCCTTTATCCACAATCTCTCTGATGCCATGGCCTCAGTGGCTGTCATTGTTTCTGGGATTCTCATTCTCAATTTCAAAATATACTGGGTGGATCTTTTAGCCACAGTCCTTATCTCAGTCTATATTCTTTACCATTCGCTAGGACTGATAAACTCTTGTATTCGGACTCTTATGCAAGCGGTTCCTGAAGGAATGGACCGCACCGAAGTCATAAATAAAATTAGAGAGGTTAAAGGAATACGAGACGTCCACCATGTGCACATCTGGGCTGTGCATGAAAAGTTCATTTCTTTAGAGGCTCATATCGTAGTGGATCATATGACTTTAGAGGAAATTGAAGCCATAAAAGCAGAAACCAAGTTATTATTAAAAAAGGAATTCCACGTAAAGCACTCCACCCTTGAGTTTGAGCTTTTTGGTCTCAAAAACTGCTAATTCAAAATTTAGATTAATTTTCTTTCGTCCCTTCGTTTAATGTCGTCCCTGAAGGTTAAATGTTGTCCTGGCCTTTTAACGTCGTCCTATCCTTTTAACGTCGTCCTATCCTTCTAACGTCGTCCTATCCATTTAACGTCGTACTGATTGTTTAATGTCGTCCTGATTTTTTAATGTCGTCCTGAGCGTAGCGAAGGACCTTTGCCGAGGGCTGTGATTGATAATGCGGGGCCAGTGGCGATAGATTCTTCGCTACGCTCAGAATGACAATGGGTACGCTTAGAATGACAAAACGAAACACTACATCCAGTTTCGTCTTTTTATTTCTGTAACGGTCATTTTTTTTAAAAGTTTTTTTGGAGTGGAAAGAGGCATTGATTTTATGCCTCTCTCAAATAGGATGGGAATTTACTCGGCCGTTGTGCGGTCGATAACTCTGACGATTTTGGCAACATTGGTGCAAGGAAACTTTCCTTTTTCAGCATGCTCTTTCATTTGTTGCTCATTTTCTGCTACATATACACAGAACACTTTATCGCCAGTGACATAGCTTTCAATCCAGTGAACAGGAGGATCCATATCTTTTGCAATTTCATTGGATCTTTGCGCCATTCCTTTGAAATCACTTTCTGATAAGTCGCCTGCTCCTGATAAATCACGCTCGATGATAAACTTCGGCATTTCATTCTCCTTTTTGGTTGTGTTGGGAATTAATAATTTTCATTAAGTTTATCGAGTTCCAAAAAACTTGGCTATGCTAGGAGCTTATTATTGACCAAAGTATAAACAAGGTTCGACCTTAGTCTTTTCTGACTCGTACAAGTGTGCAGGTAATATCGTCTTCAGGCTCTACACCTTCGGTCATATCCGTAAGAGTTTCGGCAAACTTTTTTGAGGTCTGCTCCATATCTGGCCCTATGCATTTATTAAGAGCTTTGATGACTCGTCTGGTACTTATCATACGTCCCTTACTGTTCATAAGCTCATAAATTCCGTCTGTGGCTATAACAATGGTGTCCTCGTCTTTCAGATCATGTTCGATAGCACCGACTTTGAAGGTCCCGGGACACCCTAAAGGGCTTGAAGCTTCACTTAAGCTTGTGGTCTCCCCGGTTTTGTCCAATACGATGACTGGTGGACCACCGGCCGTCCAAATTTTCATTTTCTTTTCAACAGCATCAATTTCACAGATCACCATGGTCATCCAGTATTTACCGGAGCAAACCTCTTGGAAAATGTCATTTAGGTTTTTAAGTCTATCAGCAAAGCTTTCCTCACCGGCTGAGTGCTGTAAGCTTTGAAAAATTCCAGCCACTACGGCGGTTACCATCGCAGCACCCGCACCGTGGCCTGTCACATCACCGACTGCCACCACGAGTTTGCTTTCTTCTTTATTTTCAAACCACCACCAGTCACCACCGGACTGACTTGCGGACTCGTAACGGGTTGCCATATCAAAGTAAGAACTTTTTAATGTCGAGGTTGAAGGAAGAAGGAGTCCTTGCACCGCTTTGGTGACCTCTAAATCCTTGACCACTTCCCGTCTTTTTAACTCGAGAGCTGTGGATCTTGAAGCCTCAAAAGCCAGTGCGATTTGATTGGCAATTCCCATAAGAAACTGTACGTCTTCAGCCACAAAGGCCCCACGATGAATCTGACTATCGAGGTAAAGCACTCCAATAAATTTATTTCCTGCTTTCAAGGGGGCGGCCACAATACTGCGAAGATCTTGAGCCACCGCACTTTTGGAGCCTAATAGTTCGCCCTCTTCAGTCCCTGTAACAAGAATGGGCTGCTGCTCCTCGACCACTTTTGAAATAATAGTGCTGGCATAGCCTCTGCCTTCTTTTAAATCTTGCTTTTGACTATCGCGACCAAGGGCAAATTTTAAACCTTTTGAGCCTTGGTCATCGAGTAAAAATAAGAAACCTCTTTGTGCGCCTAGAATGGATAAGATCTCATCAAGGGCTAAGCGAGCCTGTTCCTTTGGATCAAGAACCGCGCCAGAACCTAAACTGACCTCGAAAAGAACTTTTAATTTATTGGCTCTTTCTGCTGAATAAAGGAAAACGGCAATAAGTCTTGAAACTGTGTCCAAAACCTTTGCATCCGGTTCTGCAAAAAGTCCATCGGAGACCTTACTATCAAGGTAAATGGCTCCAACCACTTCATCTTGATGGATCAGAGGGGTGGCGATGACACTTTTTAAGCTATTAGCTACCACACTCTGTGCTCCCATTAGAGCTCCCTCACTGGTGGCAGCAATAATTTGAGTGCTTTTTTCTTCACAGACTTTTTGAATCAGAGTTTGGCTGTAGTTTTCAATTTCTCTGACCTCGACTCCGCGAGAGTCTATGCCCTTTTCAAGTTGAAGCTCTGAGCTGCCCGCTTTTTTAAGAAACAAGAAGGCACGATCGGCCACCATAGTTTTTAAAAGCTCTGACAAAATATTTTTTGTCATAGACTCCATGTCCGGTGATTTTGCGCATACCTGACTTATCGTCATTAAAGCTTCCATATGGTTTTCTAAAACTTCCACCGACTTCATATCACCACTGGAAACCTGTTGGCTTCGCGCCTCTTTGATTTTTAGTTGAGCCAACTCTTTTGAAAATTCATTACGCAATCGTGCACCACGATAGCCCCAACCATGTTCATCAGCCAAATCACTCGCCTGAGTGACATAATCAGTGAGTTCTTCGCTGTTATCTAATCGAGCCAGATGAGCCCTTAACCGAAGAACTTGATATACTGCCCATGGATTATCACAGTCCTTGGCTAACTTTTCCACTTCATCGAGTGGCCCCCTAAGGGAGGCTGTTTTTCCATTAATAAAATTAAGTTCACAGTGAATGATCTGATAGTGACATTTCCAATGAGGAAGGGGGGAGGCCTTTTTCAGATCACTCAGGCAATGTTTTAATCTCTTAAGCGCTTTCTTTTTTTCTTTCCCCTCGCTTACGCGGTATTCCTCAAGGGCTGCATAACTCATGTAAATAAACATGATTTTAAAAAACCAGGGACTGGTCTCAGGGTTGACTTTGGATTGACGGAACTGAGTGATTAAATCATCGAGATGACTAACCCTCTCCCCTCTTTCCAGTTGATACAAAACTAAGTGTCCTAGATACCAGCACCAATCCAGATGTCCTTGAGGAACATCTTTGTATCTTTTTTCCAAATCCTGAAGAGTTTCCTTAAGTTCAGATTCGTATCCACCCACAGCGTAAACACCTAAGGCGACAGCCTCTGTGGCAGCGATAGGACCATTGGATTTCGTTTGATGAGCTGTTTTTAAACCCATATTGATAATTCTTAGAGCTTCTCTGCTGTAGCCTCTGATCAATAGGTTATTTCCTACCAAATCATTGGCAGTTGCGATCTGCCAACGAGGCGCCATCCACTTGCCATAATTAAAAAGCGTTTCTTTTTGAAAGTTTTCGGCTCTCAAAACATCACCTGACCAGTGAATACCCCAACCACACATGGAGCGGGTTAAGGCGACCAGTTGATTGTCTCCAGACTCTTCCGCCCAACGAACAGCGTAGTCGGCCACACGGTTACAAGTCTTGGTCCACTGCCTCATCCCTAAATATATACAAAGACTAAAATAAGCCGGCAGAGACTCTGGTCTTCGACCCACGTAGTGAGCGTGAATTAACATCCGAGGGACAATTTGAGTGGCTAGGTTCCATTTCAGCCCAATAAAAGTGGCGAAAAAACTAGGACTATAAAGTTTTAGGATCACTTTACGCTTCTCAAGCTCCTCGCCCGAGGCTTTGCCGTATCCCCACTGGGTAAAATATAAAAAGAGAACCTTTACCCACAGCCAGGCATTTAAAGTTTTCGCTAGAGGATTTGAGGATTTTAAGCTCTCTCCAAGGGACTTGAGACCCTTTTCACTTTCCTGCCATCCTTTAGCTCCTTGGTTTTCATTAAAGTAAGTGCTTGTTAAAAGGGAATGAATCCTTCCTCTAGTAAGAGGAGACTGAGCCACTTCGAGCACTCTTTGGCCATGCTCAATGGCTTTGGTGCCATTTCCTAAACGGAAGTGAGCCACTCCTAAATTCTCATGGAGCTTTTCAAAATTTTGTCCCTGATCTTGGATATCGTATTTCTTACAAACGGAATCGGCTGTTGTTAGTAGACGAACGGAATCTTCGTTAGAGAAATTTTGTAGAGATTGAATACCCGCTTCAAGGCTTGTGGAGTAAACTCGCTCAGGATTTTTTGAGATTTGTCCGCGGGCATAGTGATAAGCCATAGAATAAATATCTGTGGGTCTTTTTTCATCAAGAACTTCAGCGACTTTCTGGTGAAGCTCTTTGATATCATCCTGACCGAGCTTTTTAATAATCGCTTCAAGAACCCGGTCATGAACAAATTGAAACTCTTCTTCACTCACCTCTTCAAGGAGGTTGGCTTGAATTGCCTCATTAAGCGCCTTCTCAACTTGACCTGGCTTTTCGGTTAAAACAAAACCTAGCAATTCTTTATGAAACTTTCTTCCAATCACTCCAGCAACAGTCAGCACGTCTAAACCAGCTTGGGAAATCTTGTTAATTCGTCCTATGATTAAATCAACCACATTGGTTGACACCATGAGACTGTCGAGATTCTCAAGGTCCACAAGCCACTGATCGCCGGCCCGATGAAGAACACCTTTATCAAACATGGAGTAGATGTATTGTGCTAAAACGAAGGGATTTCCTTGAGACTTTTCAGCCAGACGATTGACCACAGGTTCATCAAGAGGGCTTCCACCCAGGAGGTGAGAAATAATGTCACCAAGAGCCTTGTTTTCCAGAGGCTTTAAGCTCATGGATTGGGAAAGAGAGCTCTCCCAGAGTTTTTCAACTTTCTTAAGAGCCGGAAGGCTGTCGGCGTCGTTTCGAGCGGTGAAGAGAATAACAACTCTTGCTTCTTGCAAACGTTCAAGAAGGTTTGATAGAACCCCACGACTGGCAGGGTCCAACCACTGCACGTCATCAATATGAAGAACCAATGTCCCCTGTTCTTTAGCTAACTGTATCAGGAATGTAGCGATACCACGAAAAAACTCATCCTGCCCAGCGCCTTCATGTTGGGAATTGGAATCGGAGTTTATAAGCTCACCAAGGTTTCTTGAGAGTCTCTTTACAAAGGTTTCATTTCCTTGTGAGGCCTGTTTTAATTTAGCGAAGGCTTTTTCACGTTTGTCTTCAGAAATACTATTAAGGGAATACAAATAAGTTTCTATAGCTTCGCGCAAAGGCCCAAGAGGTGTTTGCTCAGTCAGATGACTTTTACCAAAGAGGTGCAGACTTCTTTCTGCCGGCAATGATTCAATAAACTTTTTAACAAGATAGGATTTCCCCGATCCCGGCTCACCTTTAACAAGATAGGCCACACCCTCTTGGACGTCTTCTACTTTGAGCGAAGACTGAAGTTTGGCCATTTCACTTTCACGTCCTAGTAGAGGAAGTTCATTCAGTCGTCCCAGACGAAAATCTTTTTTACCAAGAGTGAGTTCCCCTTGCTCTTTCCAGTCTTGCTCTAAACTTTCAAGACTTGCGAGATCAGCACTTAAGCCTTCTGCCGTTTGGTAGCGATCTTCGGGATTTTTAGCCAAAAGCTTTTTCACAATGGCTGTCACCGAGCCTCTTAGGGTCGAATTTTTTTGTTTAAGATTGGGGACCTCAGCTTTTGCATGCAGGTTTAAAAGCTCTGCTGTATTCTCAGAGAAGAAAGGAGGTTCTCCACAGAAAGTTTCAAAAAGAACAACTCCTAGTGAGTAGAGATCACTTCTTGCGTCCACCTTGTCTTCGCGCATCCCCGACTGCTCGGGAGCGGCATAAAGAAAGGTACCGACCGCTTCTTGCTTTTCTGTCTTTAAGACTTCTGACTTCTCAGCAAATCCAAAATCGATAAGCTTAGCTTGCCCGTCTTCACAGATGAAAATGTTTTGGGGTTTTACGTCGCGATGGACGAAGCCATTGCGATGCACCTCTCCGAGAGCCCCTGCTATATCACAAGCTAAGCGAAGAGCTTGGGTCTCAGAGAAAGAGGATTTTTCCAATTTATCAGAGAGTTCTTCGCCGTGAAGGATCTCCATGACCACAAAGGGTTGATCATTATGCTCGCCAAGTTCGATCACACGGGTCAGTGCTGAGTGATTGAGACGGCTGAGGATTTCGGCTTCATAGCGAAAGCGCAAACTGGCAGAAGCATAATCTTCGCTGACGTCTTTTCTCAAAAGTTTTAATGCATACTCAACACCCTCACGTTCGACTCGATAAACATAGCCTGTCGCGCCTTCGCCGATCTGTTCGATCAAGGTGTAGGATCCAATGGTTTCTGCAAGCTTTTTTGCGTCACTAGACATCAGTGTTTTATCGGCAAAAGCTGTAGGATTATTTACGCAACCAAAAAGCTCTGGTCGTTGGTCGGACTTGCCTTAGGGAAGTGGTGCTGAGGGCTCAAAAAAGTTAAGATATTCTGTGATGATACAGTTTTCCAAAAATCTTATGCCCAGGCCCTATCGTCGAGTCAGTGTCCAAAAAATAGAGGGCCCACTGGATGAGAAAAATCTAGTAAATTACTTTAATGGCAAAGAAGCTTTCATGGCGACCGATTATATTGTGGTCAAAGGACAGGGCACAGCCGTTTTAATGGTTGAAAAAGAGGAGAGAAAAGAAGCTCTCTTTTCAAAAATAGTTAAGACACAGATCATTTCCCTCCCTAAAAACTGTCACTATATCCAGGATGAGGTAGTGGATGTTGGGAACCCCTCTCACCTCACCCGAAAGTTTTGGGACCTTAATCTGAGCGAGGACTCTACCTTAGTTGTGGAGGGTGCCTATGGGCATGTTAATTTTATTCATAAGCCCTCCCCTCTTAAACTGAAAGTGATAGATCTAGTTCCTCCTAAAACATCAAGACTTTATGATCTTGTTTTAAAAGCCATTGAGTTGGCGGACCTCCCTCCTATTCTTTTGGAGGCTGATTTCATTGACGTCAATGATATCGCAAAAGAGTCAGGTTTTAAGGACTGTATATTTCCCTGCCGAGCCTCTGGATTAGAAGCTCCGGGAGAAACTTTTTTTCTCGACGAGCATCCGGCTAAAAACAAAGCCCCACTTATAGGCTGTGAGAGAACAGAGCAAATTTATCAGCACTTTTACGGTGAAAAACCCCAACGGGTTGAAACCTGTCCCCAAAAAATTAAAAGCAAAGGCAAAATTGCGCAAATCACTCGCTGTTGTCTTTTGCAAGACTCTACAAATATGGAAGAGAATCGTGGAATTATCCCTTGGGGAGGAAATGTGCATCATGTGATCTCTGTTTTAGAAAAGCTTTGTGAGGTGAATCAGATTCCCTGGGAAAAGAATTAAGCGCTAAAAGTACCCTCTTGGTAACGGTCTGAAAAAAGTGCTGCCTCCCCGCCTGTCATCAATAGAACCAGGTTTTCATTTTTACTAAAATGATTGGAATCAATCAGAGCTTTTGTTCCCATCATGGCTTTTGCGCTAAAAACAGGATCAAGGAGAATTCCAAACTTTCTCAAGAAATCCTTACTAAACTTTGCCACATCCGGAGTGACAACTCCGTAGCCTTCCCCAAGGAACTCATCGAAAATTTCAATTCCCTCAAGAGAATTGGTGGTTTTATCAAGCTCACCAACAAGGCTTAAAATTTTTTCAAGACTTTTAGTTTTATTTTTACTGGTCGCAAAACCGGTGACTTTCCAGTTAGCTGGGTGCGCTCTTTTACCTTGGTGAATCCCAGCGATTGTGCCGCCACTTCCGACAGGAAGGATAAGCCGATCCATATTGATTTTTAGATCTGCTGTTTGCTCTTTGAGCTCTTTAACGAAGTCGATCCATCCCAAGGCTCCGGTGGCTGAAGCCCCTCCTCGTGGGATGAAATAAGGTTTCTTACCTTTTTTAGTGAGTTCCTCACAAAGCCTCTTTGCCAATTCATCGGCTGAAGTTCGTGGATCTTTCCCTGAAAAATTTAGGTGCGCTCCGCTCATTTTTGAGATGAGAAGGTTGCCTGTAGGGGTCGCGACCTCTTTTCCGTAAAGTGCCAAATGGCATGCTAGTTTAGATTTTGAGGCGGCCCCTGATATAATTCGTAAGTGATTGGACTGTGGTCCTCCAGCAGCAACAATGTCGGTAGCCCCTTGGGAAAGAGCTTCCGCAATGAGGTACTCAGCCTGTCTTACCTTATTGCCACCACCCATAAAGCCTGAGAGGTCCTCACGCTTGAGCCAAATGTTACGATTCCACACTTTTGAAAGGGACTCACAAAAGTGAAGTGGGGTCGGATAAAGACCCAGATCCACTTTTTTAAAGGACGTGCGACTCACTCAAGCTCCCCTTTTATTTTCTCTAGAAACTCTTGGTCTCGATGGTCTTCTTTTTCTGAAATCTCAAGGGCCCTTTCACATAGCTTCAAACTCTGGCCGAGGTGGTTGTTGTAATCTAGAAATTGTGAACATTCTGATTCGCTAAGCACGGCCCTAAGGCTCTGATCCCTTGTAATAACTGATTCTAAGGACTGTGAGCTGGATTTTGATTGATGTATTTTGTCTCGAACCCACTGACGGGCCGAGGCTAAGCCCCACTCATTAGCGAGTCTCATCATGAGAGCCTCGCTTAAAATAAGACCTTGAGTGGATTTTAGATTCTCAAGCATCCTTTCTTTTTTGACCTCAAGGTTTTGAAAAAGCTCACCAGATATTTTTAAACAGGCCGAAGTCATCGCTAGAATTTCTGGCCAAACCGCCCATTCCACTTTCCAAGCCTGCCCGTCTCTTTCATGTTCATGAACTAATGACTCTTGTAAAACAGCCGCCTTATGTCTGATGATTCGTGCGAGACTGCCGATTTGCTCTGACTTTTCAGGGTTTCTTTTTTGGGGCATCGTCACACTTCCGACACTCTCAGGCTTTGAGCCCTCTAAGACTTCTCCGATCTCTGTTCGTTGCAAATTGTAGATCTCATGGCCCATTTTAGAAAGACTTCCGCATATCGATGAGAGAATGAGGGCAAATTCTAAAAGTGAGTCTCTAGAGTTTGTCCAAGCAAGTGTGGGCACTTTAAGTTTTAACTCTTGCGCGAAGCTTTTTTGTAAGTCAAATGCACTTGATCCATAACCACTCATGACTCCGACACTTCCTCCCAATTGAACAAAACCAATACGAGGGTGAAGGTCTTTGAGGCGATCTAAATGTCGTCTGATTTCCTGTAACCAAAGGCTTACTTTATAACCAAAGGTAATCGGAGCGCCCCACTGACCGTGTGTTCTACCAATCATGGGTGTTTTTTTATGCTCTTTTATCAATGTTATTAAACTCTTTTCGATTTCCTTTAGTTGCTTAAACGAGCTTTCCCAGAACTTTACTAATACTCCAGAGAGCCAAGTGTCCGTGATATCTTGTACTGTGCAACCGTAGCCAATGTATTCCCCCTCAGGGCCGAGGTGCTTGCGTAGTTGATCAAAAAGTCCTTGAAAGGAGTGGCCATTTTCTTGGTAGGAAGTTCTCAACTCCTCCCAATTCACTTTATAGTCTGTTAGGCCCTCTTTGATCTTATTTCCCGTGTTTTGGGGGATTATATTGAGTTTCTCTTGATGGGTGGCCAAAATAACAAGAATCTCAACCCAGGCCTGTAGTTTTGTTTCCTCATCCAGTAATTTCGCCACTGATGGATCCACCCAACTTTGAGAATAAATCTTGGAATCTAAGATCGATAAACTCATAATAAGGCCTCTTTAGCCTCAGAGACTATTTTTTTCTTTTTATTTTTCCAATCTTCATTCTGCTTGTTGGAGAGTTCTTCTAACCTTTGACTCCAACTTTTAAAATTAGACAGACTTTTCAGTAACGATGGGCTTGAAGCTCCGCCTCGATCCTTACGCCGCTCAACACTTTTTTGGGAACTCAATACTGTCTGCCACTGCTCAGCACTCCAGTTTAAAGGCTGGCCGGTCTTTTCCGAAAAAACCTTACTAAAGGTTTTAGAAAAATCTCTCACTCCCACCCCTCTTAATGCTTCTCCCACAAGAGAGTGAGCTTGGGAGTGACTCATCTTTTTGTTAGCAACCAGTTCCTCCACCAAATCCATAGCTAAAAGGGAGGATTCTTCCCCTCGGCTTTTTAGGCGTTGGGTGTTCACTTGCAGCCCCTCTAACACCCGAGTTAACTTTTGATAAGATTCCAAAACTAGATCCAAGCTTTCGGGTAATTCGTTATAGAGAAAAATACGGTTATCAATCTGATTGGTTCCTGTCCTACCGAGGCAAAGAGCTCCTGAAACTCGGCCAGAAAGCAAACTAGCAACTCCACGAGCAAAAGTCAGATCATAGGGATTCTTTTTTTGTGGCATCGCCACACTTCCGCGACAAACTTCGTCGGAAAAACCAAAATAATCAAACTCCTGAGTGGCCCACACGAGGAAGTCTTCACTCAGGCGGGCTAATACTAGCGAATCACTGGCAAGGAGCCAGGCCACTTCCAAAGCGACATCACTCTGCCAGACCCCATCGCGACTGTTCTCAACACAGTCCTCAAATCCAAGGCGGTTGGCTAGTTTCTCTCGATTTAAAGCCATGGTGGAGCCATTGGTACTACCCACTCCTGCGGGAGAGAGATTGAGCCTTTGAAAACAGGGTTGAGCGCGATCCGCATTCCTTAGAATGGGACCGAGAAAACTTGATAAATAATACCCAAGAGTTGAGGGCTGAGCCGGTTGCAAGTAGGTGTAGTCAGCCATAGGAGTGTCTTTATAAGAGTGTGATTTTTCCAGTAAGACCTCAACAAATTTCAGACGCGCTTGCATCAGTGCAAGGCTTTTTTCTTTAATAAGTAAGTGGAAAGCCACGGTGGTTAACTCCCGACGGGCCCGTCCCACACCGTACCACTGAGCCGCCTCTTTACTTCTTTCTTTAATCAGTTGCTCGCGATTTTTATAGAGGTCTCCCCATTTCTCACTAAAGGGAACGCTATTAGGATTCATATCCTGCAAAACTAAAAGAGCCTTGAGAAGGGACTCTCCCACCTCTTGAGGAATCAATTGATTTTCTAAAAGATTCAATACATGAGCGAGATCGCTGTAGCCAAGGTAAGGCCAAAAACTTTGCGCTTGCTTGAGCTCCCATGTTGTTGCTGCCGTAAAGGTGTCTTCCATATTAAGCCTAACAATCCTTAAAAGTGTCCCAACGTAAACCCATGCGCAGGGCTTCAAGGCCCAGTAGATCACTGGGAGCCACATTGCCAAGGTTGACGTTGGTGCCGAACTTTTTAATCAGCAGGGCTTGTTGTCTTTTTTGGGGAGCCTCCCAGATCAGTTTTTCCGGTTGATCGAGTTGTGAAGTTAAACGTTGAAACAGTTTGTTATTCACTTCCCCATGTTCATCAAAAATTCCCACACCCTGCCCGGACTCCCTGGCTTCAACAACCACAAACTCAACACCATTTTCCAAGTCCTGTTGGATTTGTTCGGCTAAGAGCTCGGGCTCTGGCTGAAGTTTAGGATCTTTCTTCCCCACTTCACTGATCACTCTTAGGCCTAAATCTTGCGCTCTTTTTTGAGCCTCTTTTCGATCGGCCAAGGGGATCTCAAAAAAGCCATCGGAGACTTCCACCATATTGAATCCAAGGGATTTAATTTTTTTAAAAAAGGCCGGCAAGGTACCGGCACGGTAGGAGATTTCGAACAAAGACCCACCGGGGAGCACATCGACTTCAGCCGCTCTTAAAACGGCAATTTTCTGTTTTAAAAGGGGGGAACTTATTAAGGCCGGAGTGCCAAAACTTAGTTTGACCTGATCAATGTAGTGACTCAGATAGCTGACAAAGTGCTCACTCTCGCTCACTCCGAGTGTTCGATCAAGGATCATCGTGAGTCCGTCTTGTCTTGGTTTTACAGAGCGTTGTGGGAGATGAGGGAGAATTTCTCTCCACTCCTCATGAGGCAGAGATTGACTATAGGGTAAAACATTTTTTTGACGAATGGCGCTCAAGGCGGGCTCCCCTTCTTTATGTTTCTTCAATTATTAAAAAGGTTTAGAGACCCTCTCTAAACCTTTTCATGACGCCTTAAAAAAGCCTGCTAGTTTAACTCTAGGCACTTTTCTTTAGACTCAATTCTCTGCCACCTTCTCTGAGATGCTCTAATAATGCGTCCACATCTTTTTGAGTGACCCGATGGTTCACACAGCAAATTCGAAAAGCAAATTGATCATTTAAAACTGTTCCGCCAATGAAAACCTCACCCTTAGCTTCTGCGCGCTCAAGAAGTCTTCGGTTCAATTGATCGAGATCCTCGCCCGAATTTTCTCCCCGGTATCGAAAACAAACGACGGAAAGACCTGAGTCACCGACAACTTCAAATTCATCATCTGCGGCCAATTGTTTTTTAAACTCATCCATTAAGTGAATGTTAGTTGAGATCGCGTCCCTAAAACCTTGGGCTCCGTAAATGCGAAATGCCAACCAAAGTTTAAAGGCTTTAAACCCACGAGAGAGTTGGAACCCATACTCCATATAGTCCATGCGTCCGGCCTCTACGTCTGCAGAAAGATAAGGAGGAAGAAGGCTATTTACCTGACGCAAAAGTTTTGGCTCTTTTAAAAGGGCACAACCCGCTTCGACAGGAGCGTAAAGCCATTTGTGTGGGTCAATGGCAATGGAGTCACATCGATCCATACCCTTAAATAAGGGAGCCAGATGAGTGGCGGCCGCCGGAGCCCCGTAAGCTCCATCAACATGGAACCATAAATTATGTTTTTCACAAAGATCGGCCAGAGCCTCAAGATCATCGACAGCCCCTGTGTTGACCGTTCCGGCATTTCCCACCACACAAAAAGGCTGCAGACCTTGTTTTTTGTCAGCGACAATCTTTTTTTCAAGTTTATCTAAATCAATTTTACAATCGGAGTTTGCCTGAATTTTCACAAACTGATCTTTTCCCATACCCAGAGCACTTAAACTTTTATCAACACAGGAATGGGTTTCAGTGGACCCATAGATCACTAAATTATGAAGACCTTCTTTTAAGGTCAGGCCGGCTCGATCAAGAGCAATGTCACGTGCGGCATGCAAGCAAGTGAAATTGGCATGAGAGCCTCCAGTGGTAATAATCCCGCCGTAGTTGGAAGTTAATCCTGTGAAGTCAGCAAGCCAACTGACCACGGTTTTTTCAATCTCTGCGGCAGCCGGTGCAATATGCCATTTGCCACAATTTTGATTGATCGCTGCGGCCAGCATATCTCCTAAAATCCCAGCTTGATGACCACAAGAGGTCACGTAAGCAAAAAATCGCGAACTAATATTCCAAGTAGAGCGTTCAGAAATGGTTTTCATGGCTTCACGGATAATACTCTCAGCATCCCCACCTTTGTCGGGTAAAGTCTGATGATAGGGCTTGGCGATTTCCTCAGGGGTTTTATCGGGAAAAACTTTTCTTTGGTCGAGTGACTCGTAAAGGTCCGCGATCTCATCTGCGGCAACATGTAACAAATTGCGAAATTCCTTATGAGAAAAGTCTAAAGACATGGCCTACCCCTCTGGTATTTTAACTCCTTAATTTTAAACGAGGGGCGGTGCAATTTGTATAGCTCCAAAGACTAGTTTTAGCTTTAAGTTCCTATAATTAGGGCCGATAAGGGTATAACACCCAATCCTGAAATTTTAACAAGAGGACATTATGTTAAACGCCAATCATGAAAAAGTTTTTGAAGTGGTCGATACCGAACTTGATTTTAAAGGTTGGATTGCCATTCATACATTAAAAAACAATATCGCTTTTGGTGGCTGCCGTTTTGACCTATCAGTGGATAAAGAAATGGTCATGGAACTGGCTCGTTGTATGACTCTTAAACTAGCCTCTCATGGATTACCTACCGGAGGAGCAAAGGGCGGTCTCTGCGTGGACCCTCGCCGTCCTGACATCAAAGAGGTTATAAAATCTTTTGCGCAGAAATCAAAAGAGATACTCACCTCACAGGTCATTTTAGGAAAAGATCTCGGCGCTACGGATGAAATGATGGTAGCCCTTTACCAGGCTCTTGATGTTCCTCAAATGCACCTAAGTCAAAAACACTGGCCCCATCGCAACGTGCCTGATCGCTTGAATTTACTTCGTGGCTATCGCAAACATATGACAGGACTGGGAGTGGCCTTTTCAGCGCACTCACTGTTTAATTCTCGCCTGAGTGAGCGCAAAGTCATTATCCAAGGAGCCGGAGCTGTTGGAATGGGAGCGGCCTTTCGCTTCGAAGAGTTTGGAGCCAAAGTTGTTGGGATCAGTGATGCCAAACACTGCATTTATCGGTCCGAAGGTTTTAGTTTTTTAGAACTGCAACAATGGGTGGAGCAAGGGCAAATTCAGACAACCCGTCTTCCCGAAAACGTGGAGTGCTTAGAGAACTCAAAACTTTTTGAACAAACGGCTGACATTTGCGTTCTTGCCGCCACTTCTAATAGTGTAACCAGAGAGCATGCCAGTAGTATGAAAGTTGAAGCTGTGATAGAGGGATCAAATTTTGGTTTACAATCTGAGGCCCGAAAGTGCTTACAAGACCAGAAGGTCGTTGTTGTGCCTGATGTGATTGCAAGTAGTTCCAGTGCTGCTATGGTCTGCCATCAAATTTCTCAAGGGAATTTATTCACCCAGGGGGAGCTGTGGGACAAGATTCTTAGCTCCATCAAAGAGGCTGTGCAAAAATCAGCCGAGGTCGCAAGCATTGAAAATTGTGATCTAAGACAAGCCTATACGGAAATCGTTGCGCCTGAACTTCTTGAAAAGTCTCAGACACAAAAACAAGTGGCTTAATTAAAGCTGAGCAATGTAAATAAAAGAGCCCCCTGCACGCACGCCGGGCTCAATGATTTTGCAACCAGACTCTTTAAAGATCCCGTGCCAGTCATCCTGGGTTCTGGGAAGTCCTTGCCTTGAAAGGTAGTGAATCAAACGGTAATCAAGACGTCCAAAGTGTTTCAATGGAGCCCCACCGGGATTAAAAGCATCAAAGTCCTCCACTTCTATGGCAAGAAGATTCTTACCCTTAAACTGGGCCTGAAGGGACTTTATAACTTTGATGATGGCGTCCCGACCATCCCGACCAAATTCATGCAGCATATACATCGCAGTGATAAAATCCACTTTTTCGACTTCTTCTGCACTCAAGGGCAAATCCTCAGCCCCCACCTCGGCCTGATAAAAAGACAATCGGTTTTCAAGCTCAAAATTCTTTGAGTTGCCATTGGCCTGAGAGAGGGCCTCTTTGGACATATCCACACCCACTCCTGAAATTTCTGGATTTAAGCGTAAAAGCTGCATCAGAAAATCACCGGTACCACAACCAAGATCTAAGACACATTCAACGCCATGGTTCTGTAGAGTGTCCAAAACTTTGGGAATGGTAAAGGCACAAGTCGCATAAGCCGTTCCTGCAGCCGCGTGACGAGTGGATCTATCGAAGTAGGGATCATCAAGGGGTCTTTTCTTAGCTAAAATATCGGTAAGATCGGTGAGAACTCTTTTATAGGCTCCGGGATAAATATTAAGAACCCCTCGGGTGTAAGCATTAAAATAACGCTGTCCTTTTTCTGTGGGAATGAATTCATCACCTTGGACTTCAAAGGCCCCACAGCCGGTGAGATAATTCATCAGATGTTCCATTGTGGTTTCATCAGCATCCAAAGCCTTTGCGGCCTCACTCACCTTAAATCGACCCTTTTCACGCAGATACTCGTAAAAACCGCAGTCTGACAATGCCAGCAGGACATTGGTCAAGATAGACTGGGAGATCATATTGCGAGCCTCAACGATGGGATCCACTGGACCTTGCTGTTGTTCACGCACAATGGCGGCCTCTTTAAGTATGTCGTAAGAATTTGAATCTTTTTTGCTCATGATGTGACTCCCTCTTGCCTAGGAATTTATTGTAGGAAAAAATCAAACCACTGAGGAGTCCAATTTTTAAAGGATCTTTATTGATCGTGTTAAGCCCCCTGCCGACTTTTGATATTCACATCTTCTGTCCGCCGGGGTTTTGTGATCTCTAAAACAGAAATAGCCTTTAAAAGATCAATAAACTCCTGGGCCTCGGGTGTTTGAGCCGATGATCCCTCAAGGCGAACTTTATTTTGAATTTGATGATAAAAGGTTTCATCACTCTTCCCCTCAAATAGGGAATTAAAAGTTTCTTTGAGCCCCTTGCAGTTGAGCAAAAGGTTTTTGTAGTTTTCCGTGATAGCCACAAAATCATCAACGAATTCATTTTTACCTTCTAGCTCCTCTTGTCCCACATAAAGAAAATTGGGTTTGAGTAAGCCTTTTCGAATCGCAGCAGAAACTCGAGGATTTGATGTGCCCAAGTGAACACCTTTTAGTTTGGGACCAAAAAGTTGTTGGCAGAACTCAAAGCGATGCCGCAACAGTGTGTGATAAAAACGGTTACTACGAAATTTTTTTAAAGTGTAGCAACGAGAAATGACTGGAAATCCTTCATGACTAAAACTATGACATATCTTTTCTGCGACAGCTCCCGCGGCAAAAAAAACTCTTTCTCCACTCCCCGTCTCGCCATAGTAAAAAAACAAATGAGTCGGACGTCTTTGATTTTCAAAGACCTTCAGATTGTTTAGAACCGGGCCAGAATTGAGTGCATCAAACCACTTCCAGGTATGGGAGTAACCGCCCTGCTTCAACTCGCTAAACAAACGAATGAGATCTTCGCAACGAGCTTGTGAAGTGGCCACCACTCGGCGCCACCCTAATTTAAATAATGTTTCCTTGGGAACTTGGACCTGCACTTCATAGGATGTTTCGGGTAAACTTAATTTTAAAGCAACACTCATAAACGACCTGCTTGATGGCTTGGTAATTTTTCTTGATAGTTTTTTTATCGGAGTGGCTGGGATCAAAGTTTAGCTATTTCTATTGATTCTTTTAACGAGACAATCCCTGTGAGCGAACGTTTAAGAAAGAGACAGTTTGCAAAGACTCGTAAATGTGTCATGATTAATAGACGCATCAATTGGCTCTAATTTGTTCTCAAACTATTATCAACGGGAGTGCTCATGATCAAAATTACAGCTCGTATGCAAAATCAATTGCGTTGTGAATTAACTCACAAAAATTTAAACAGTTCATTAACCACAGACGCTCCTAAAACTCTCCAAGGCCTAGAGGAAAACTTCTCTCCCACTGATTTAGTGGCAAGCGCTCTAGCCACTTGTGTACTCGTGAGCATGGGTGTGGTCGCCAGACGTCATGATATCAACCTAGAAGGTACGGTGGCCGAAGTACAAAAGAAAATGACAGACACTCCAAAACGACGCATTGAAAGCCTTGATTTGGTCGTAAAAATAAAAACAAATGTACTTAGTAAGCAAAAAAAGCTTCTGGAAGCCGCCGCTCATTCTTGTCCCGTGGCCTCAAGCCTTCATCCCGACACCAAGCTTTCTTTACGTTTTGAATATGAGGAACAGTCATGAAAAAAGACTTTGAATCTCCTGAGAATTGGTACCACACAGTCGGGGCTCACTATTTAGCCGTACAGATATATTTCCACCTCAATCAGGTGGGAGTTATGAATTATATCTTAGATCATGCTCCGGTAAATTCTGAGGAAATCGCGAAAGAGTTAAAATTAGATCAGCGTCTTGTCACTGATCTTTTATTATACATCGCCCATGTCGATGTGGTTATCGAAGTTAACGATAAAAACGAATTCCAATACACCGATTTTGGACAAGAGGTGATTAAGCGCTACAGTCGTGTAGAAAATAATAAAACAACCCTCAACTTTCACAATGTGCGTGTGGGTGGTTTTAGTCCCATCTTTAATTCTATGACCGAGATGCTAAAGATGGAAAAAAGCTATGGTAAGGATATTTTTCGAGATGGTGGCGCCATTGAAGAAGGCCTCTATACAATTAGTGATCGATTTGTTGGTGCTGTGCACACGGCTATTAGTAGACTTAACCCATCGGCCATTGTTGAACTTGGAACCGACACAGGCCTTATTTGGAAGGCTCATGAAGCCGCCCCAAACACTCCCCTTTTTGGATTGGATAAAAGCGAAGCTGTCATTAAAGAGGCAAAACAAAAACTGGCAACCTCGCAGTCAAAGGCTCAGGTCACCTGGTTACAAGATAACCTCTACAATGTTGATCAATGGGCTTCAAAAATTGAACCCAAAGATAAAGTCTGCTTTTTTAGCGTGCATTTTCATGAATTTGTCAAAGAAACCAAAAAAGATGTGGCAAAAGCCATTGAGGAAATGAAACGTTATTTTTCAGGCTCACACATTATCGTGTTAGAGCAGCCCATGCACTCTTCAAGTGACAAAAACAAAATGTCTGAGGCCCTGTGGCTCTATTCCCACTCCAATGTTCTCATTCATCATCTTATTAACAGCGGACGCATTTTACCTATTAAGGAGTGGATTGATCTTTTTCAAGACTCCGGGGCCAAGCTTGTGGACCAAAGGGAAACCGGTTATTTGGGATATGAGGCTCTTGATTTTAAACTCTGAGGTCTTTAGACCCTCACTGCTAACTCATAAATTGACTTTGGAAGCTCTCCTAGAACTTCCCCCTTTTTATTGCGCTGGGGGTATTTAGGGAAGAGTAGAAAACCATCCTGTGGAACTTCGATCGACTCATTCCTTGAGTTCGCTCCGATCACTTCTCCCGCCTTTACCTCAGTAAAGTTTAAGTAACCGGGCTTAAGAGCCATTTTTGAATCATCGAATTTTTCTTGATAAATTATTTTGAGGCGCTCAAATGGCTCATGGGAATTATTATCCAGAGAAAGGTTGCAATTTAAATCAATCATCTTTTTTAAATGAAGAAGGGTTAATTCGGTCACCTCATCACTAAAACCCTTCTGATACATTTCTAGACATATATGAGCCACTCCCTCATTCATAGCAGCGCCCATAAAAGTCCCATAATCTTTATTCAGTTTCGCTGGTACTTCGATTAAATAAGGGGCCCCACTCAAATAGGCAGCTAAAGAAAGAGATTTCTCTTCATTCTCAGCCAGATAAAAGCAATGACGACTGGCCTCGATGGTTTGATGTAAGTCAAGATGATAGTCCACCCCGCTTAAGAGTGACTGCAATTGCCGAGCACGCTTAGCCTCTGCATGGTCGCCTTTGTTATTACCAAACTGACGATTTAAATCCGCTTGTAAGAATCGCTTTTCTGCCAGGATAGCCTTAGGATTTCCTAAGGCGAAAACCAATGATCCACTCAGGCTCCACCTTTCCTCATTTATGTTTTTGATAGTCTCAATCACCCCCGGTAAAGAGCCCACTTCATCACCATGAACACAAGCCGTGATAAGCTTTCTTGGCCCAGGACTTACCCCTTTGATCTCAATGGATTCAGAGATGGGCCCGGGATATTGCTCAGTCCACTTCTTAAAATGAATCAGGCATTCCTCAAGGTTCATTAAACGCTCTCTTTCCTGCGAACAACCAGCATAGGAAGGCGCTGATGGACACTCCAACCAAATCTTTTATACATCGCTACGGCAGGATCGTTGGGCTCCACCACATGCCCAAAAGGAAGAAGATTCTTATCCATGCACCTTTTGGTTAAATAGGAGAAAATATATCGTCCTAAACCTTTGCCGCTAAAATCAGGATGAGTACACAAAGTGCTCACTTCCTCAAAGCCTGGTATTCGCATTCTGATTCCAACCATGGCTATGAGGAGGTCTTCCTGGAAAATTCCAATATAAGGGCCCAGTGCCATGGAATTGGGGCGAAAATACTCGGGGAAAACTTTATTGGTTAACTCAATCATCTGAGGAATATCATCCGTAGTTAAGAGTTTAATTTCCCAATCAGCCTCGGGTACCTCTACTTTCTTCTCGCAAATCATTTGAGTGACATAGGTTTCTTTGAGAACTTCCCATTTTTGACTCAACTGGGGGATCTCACCCACGAAGATTGCCTTCTCATTTTCTGAGAGCAGATTTTGCAATTCTCTTTCATCAAAGGTCTCTTTGTTCTCAACTGCCGTAAAAAAAGCCATATCACTCGGATACTTTTTAACCTGCTCACCCAGGGCTAAACTTTTGTGATCACTCACCAGGGAATACCAAATAGGATTCTTTAATTTTTCAAGACTCATCAATCATCTCCTCAAAACTTTTTTAGGCAGACCTTTTTAGTGGTTTTTTCACCTCGGATGTAGTTACTGGCATTTCTTCTTTTTTCAGTGACGCTCCCCCTTTAAAAATCAGCACGAGAGAGCCGAGCAGCATCAAAGTAGCAAAACCAATTTCTGTGGTGAAGGCTTCTTTACCGACAAGACAACCCACTAAAACGGCAAAAACAGGCTTTACGTACATAAAACTTGAGGCCATTGTTGCTGACCCTTCCCTCAACATCCAGGCAAACATAGAGTCAGCCATGACTGTCGCAAAAACCAATAGAAATAAAAAGCTAACAATAGACAATTCACTCACTTCATTCCAAGAAAACTGACTCCAACTTTCAAAAAATGGGGATATAAGTAAAACCATCAGACCACCGCTTAACATTTCATAACAAACATGATGGGGTTGTACTTTTTTAGCCACCATTTGGGTCCCAACGGCATAAGAGAGCGCCGCCCCAAGTACGAGAAGGTACTCCCATTTAAATTCTGAAGAGGCTCCTCCAGAGAGAAGTAGCACAGCTAAACTGCCAATACCGAGCAGGAGGCCTGTTGACATCTTCAAATCAAAAATACGATTGGAGCGCATCTGGCCGACCGCAACCACCACAGGATAGATTCCCAAAAGAACACCAGCCACACCGGAAGACACTGACTGCAGGGCCATAGCTAGACATCCATAAGCCACGGCTCGAAAAAAAAGGCTGGCTAGTAGAACATTTTTAAGCTCATGAGTTTTAATACTGATTTTTCCCGAAAAACTTTGAAAAATAAAGATCACCGTTCCGGCCAGAAGAAACCGAATGCCTGTCATCAAAAGAGGAGGCAAACTATCAACCGCGTATTTTGTGGCCAATAATGAAAAACCACTTACAATATAAAGAAACAAAAGGGCAAAGATTTCTAGATGTTTTTTGTACTCTTGCAGTCTTTCGTAGGCAATCTGTTTTTGCTCAGCTTCGGCTTTATATTTTTTAACCATCCGTATTTCAACCCCGACGGGGTTGAGATAGATGATTCGATGGAACCTTTCTTTACTTTCTTCGCGCTGAACACAGGTCATAAAGGTTTCACTGGACCCATCCGCTTTTGTGATTGTCATCTCTGTCATTCGCTGAAGATTTGATTTTTTGACTTTGAGTTTCTTTCGTTGATTCTTATCTGGCATAACTCGGTCAAGACTAACCTTCCCTTTGCGTTTTAGCCTTTTCTCCGAGAGAACAAAAATCTGGCAAGCCATTGGATTGGCGTAAATCACATGATCATTGTCATCGAGGACAAGGACCGCCTCACAGGCTCCTTCAAATAATTCATATTGGCTTCTCACGGCTGCTGACACTTACTAGAACTCCTCAATCAATAATAAGAGGTTTGAGGTTTCTCTCCCACAAGCACCCTACCAAAAAGCTCTTTTGCAACACGAATGTCAAAAGCCGGGTGAGCTTTCATAGCCTTATAATCAAGAAAAAAGCGAGTGAGTTCACTTGATGGATTTACAACCTTTACTCCGAGGAGACCCTCGATCCGATCAATGACATTGCCATTGAGTGCAAAAGCATAAGCCATATCCAAACGGGTCTTGGCTCTTTCTAAAGTAGTAAATGATTTTTTTTGTTCCATGTGTTCATTGAGCTTTTCACCTATTGATTGATTTAACGCTTGAGCGGCGTCGATCTGCGCCTGGGCTGTGGCAAGCTCAGCCAAAGCCAGCGGACTTTTACTTTGAGGTCTTCCTTCATGGGGAATAAAACTTTGCGCCAATCGACTTTTGGCTTCTTCAAGGACTCGAACCGCTACACCGGAGCAAACCTGAGCCATGAGCCAATTAGCCATAAAAGCCGGAAGATAAAGAATTGGGGATTGCTTTAGTTGCTCCTCCTCAACCTTAGAAAAAACACGGGAAAAACTAATACCGCGATGCTCAGGGATAAAGTGATCGTTCAACACAACGTCCTTACTCCCTGTACCGTGAAGTCCAACAGGAGACCAGGTGCTTTCAATCTCGCATTTTCCTGTAGGCACCAAAAAAGACATCACTTCATTTTTATCGTCGTCTGTGTTTTTTGCTGTTAGCATAACCCAGTCTGCCGCTTCACAACCACTGGCCCAGCGCCAACGCCCGCTCAAGCGGTAACCACCAAGTACTGAAGTGACTTTTCCCGTGGGTGCTGAAACTCCGCAAATTATATTATTGACTCCTTTTGGCTGAACTTCCGCTACAGCTTCGTCTGGGAAAAAATGCAACACCCAGCTTGAAAACGACATATAACTGGCCAGGCACCAGGCAGAGGAGGGGCAGGCCGTCGCCATTTCTTCAATCACTCTTTGAGCCAATAAAAAGTCAGGACTTCTTCCATCACGATAAGGAGATATGATTTTCAAAAATCCTGACTCCTTAAAAAGCTTGGCGTTTTCTGGCAGCAGTCGACGAGCCTCAAAAGTTTCTTCATTCAAATCCGCTAATTTTTTCCTGAGAGGAACAATGCTGTCTTGCACACTTTTCAAGATCATGTCTTCGTTTTCCAAAATTTTTTGCTGAGCCCTTTGAGACATTTGCACTCCTTCAATAGACTCTAGCTTATCGGAATTCTTAATAAATTTCTTAAAGCATGAAGAATAGACTGTTATCTAAATTTGAAACAAAAAGACTTGGTTTAATGAAGTAATGTCCTATTCAAAAGAGCCTCATTTTACGATGTCTACCTACAGGGATTCTCGCCGAAGGTCTTGGATCTTTGCTTGGGGCTTATCACTGACTTTGCTGATTTTGTACGTCTAAAAGAAGACTGGCAACATCCTCGGGTCGAAACTCTGCCATTGCCTTTTCGGAACAAGTGCGACAAGGAACTTGTCTTATCTCCTCAATGACCTGAGAGCGTTTTTTATCGTCTGGTTTGTAGTCGCGAGAATGCAAAGTCACCTCAAGTTCTTCATCACAGGACTCACAAAAATAAAGCACAATAAGTGACTGAATTCGATAGGCCAGTGGAACAAAGCCGGAGATATAATTTTGAGTCTGAATGATACTCAAGCGTATATTGGAAAAAAAGAGTTCTAAGTGATTTTTGTCTTTAAAGTTAAATTCCATCCACTGCATCCAACTTCTAATTTCTAGAGAATAGAAATGGCGCACATGGAGCATATCAATTTCGACTTGCCCAATATCTTTGAGATCCAAGGGTGGAATTGGGTTGGGAAGCTCAGCGGGAAAGAGAATCTTAAGCTCTTTATCTCTGCGATGAATTTCAACTTCTTCAAGACTCAAACATTCCCTCCACCATTTTTACTATCAATATGTATACTTTTTGCATTGCGCGGACGTATCAGCGAGCGACGATCAGTGGGAAATGTAAAGCCAATGAGAGTTTGTTTGTTTTTCTGAACGCCTATTACCATTGAAGAGGCAAACTCAAACATTAAAAATGAGCCAATTCCAGCCCCCCCTTCATCATCCAATTGGATAGAGTTACGAACACCATTGGTAAGGCAATGAGAGATTCTCTCTAGGAATTTTTTAACATCGAGAGTCCCGAAAGAGTCACGACAGCACACAAAAATTTGGTCCTGATTGATTCCAATACTGATGGACGCCTCCTGCTCCTTGGTTAGAGGAATCGCATCAGTGCGGGAGCGATTAGCCTTTAAAGTTTCTGGCGAATTGAAAATCACGTTTGTAAAAAGCTCATCCGCAACAAGCATAATTCGATCAATGAGCAAAGAAGATAAACGCCTTTTTTTCATAGAGTCGTCAATATTCATAAGAAAACTTTTTTTCTCTTCAAGACTGCTAAATTTTTCTTTAAAGAGGATTAGTTCTTCTTCATTCTCAGCACTAATTTTTTCCGGAGTTAGAATGGTTGAGAGCGGATAATTGTACAAGTGTTCGGGATTATCTAGTATTTGGCATCCAGCCTTTAGTGCCACCTGAAAAAATTCGGACTCTGCTTGCACGACATGTCTTGTTTTCTTGGTTTTTAACAGATCGAAAACCACCTCTGGTGTAAGGCCGTGGCCTAGAGTTACACGATCATTCTTAAGATCTGCCAAGCTGTTATTATGAACAATCTGTACTTTTTCTTCACTCTCCATGCAACGGACTCCTTAAAACTTCATTATCAACGAGGACTTAAATGATAATGCAGGTTTTCTATAAAAAATAGCACTAGGTCGAGCCCATACTAAAATGAGTCAGTTCTTATTTCATTCCTGGGCGTTCTGACGTATGCTGAGACAAATACAGCAAAGTTTTGGGATTTTTCATGAGTGATTTCAGCTATGACTTAAAAAGGGAAAAAGGAAGTATTTCTCATCTGAAACTAAGGGGTTTCTTGAATGAAAACTGCACTCTCCCCGACCCCGATCTTTTCTCCAAAACCAAAGAGCTCTATATTGATTTTTTCGAATGCCTTTACATGAATTCATCGGGTGTAAAAAAATGGCTTATTTTTTGTGATCAACTCAATAAATTTGAACAACTTGAAACAGTTTTTCAGAAGTGTCCGATCATGTTCATTGAACTTGTTCAATTAATTGAAGGCCTTTTACCCAATAAAGCTCGGATTGAATCAATTTCAGTACCTCTTTATTGCACAAAATGTGAAGAAGAGTTTAATGTCATTAAATCCGCTCGTTACTGCGAGGAGAACATCGATAGCCTTATCTATGATCTCAAAGAATTAGGATGCAATTGCGCCTCCACTAACAAATCCAATATCGAAATTGATTGTTCCACCGAAATCTTTAATAACCTTCCTAAAAAATAGATTAAAAAATACAAACATTACTAATTGGGATGAACATGAGAGTTCACCTCTAATGTTTTACGATATCGACTGGGTGTGGTGTTAGTGACTTTCTTAAAAGCCGTGTTAAATGACGATTTCGACTTGAAGCCTGCTGAATAGGCCAAGTCTAAAATGTTGTAGTCCTTATAGGCTGGGTCTGTCATTTTATCTTTAATATCTTCGACTCGGCACGAATTAACATACTCGAAATAATTAGTATTCAAGCCAAAGCGCAGAGTTTGAGTCAATAAATAATTAGGCACTTTCAATTCTTTTGCTAACTTGTCTAGACTCAATTCAGGCTCGCGATAAAGTTGTTTTTCATTCATCAGTTTCTGAAGTTGAATTGCTAATCGTGAGAGCCTTTCTTCGTCGATACTACTTTCTTTGTACTTTTCAGTGATCTCATCTTTGCTCTCTGGCTCAACTTCTTCAGCGAAAACAAGATAATTCATTCGAAAAGCTTCAAAAAAGTTACTCAAATAGAGTACCGGTACAAAAAATTTGACCGTAAATGGTAACAGGAGCATCTCTGTACTCGAAGCTATAATAGTAAATATTAGGCCGAACACTAAGAAAATATCTCTAGAGCTCTTTTGGATTCTAATTAAAATAACCGTTGCTAATAATATATTAAGCGCACTTGAAAGAGAAAGGATTATATGGGGAAACATCTGGGCTTGCCCAAGCCTCAATGTGTAAGAGTTCATAAAGAAATTGCCTGTATCAATTTTAGCAGTTTCATCGAAAAAAATGGAGTCACCATAAGCAATTAAATGAATGATCGGCAGAAAGGACAGAACGGCTAAGATGATCTGGCCAGAGTAGAAGAATCGTTTAAGCCATCTTGGCACAATAATAAAATAGGACATGGATTTGAGATAAAAAATAGGACACAAAAAAACGACCGGGAACAAGGCTTCTCCGTAGTACTTAAAAACCTCAAGAGGTAAACTTCGTGTGTGAGCCATGGACTGAGACATAGCAAACCACCCTGTGAATAAACAGAATAGGGCCAAGTCTCTAGAACGGTTGTCCTTATTTTTTAAAAATAAACGGACCTGCCCACCCGTTAGCGCGAACATGGTAAAGCCACACAGTAGTGTAAACCCTGGCACGACGACTATTAAAAATTCCATTATTTATTCCTGACAGCCAATAATAATAATGGCAACCAGCAAGTTTCAATTTTGGTATTTAATTCTTATTTTTCTCGCTAACTAAACTTTGATTATTTATTTTTCCGTAAAAATCGAATTCTTTTCTTGAAAAAATCGAAAGACATTCACACTCCCCAAAAAACAAGAGTCGATCGCCTTTAACTTAGTGTCCTCCTGAGTAGAAAACCCAATGTCTTCCCGAATGGAAAACCCAATGTCTTCCCGAATGGAAAACCCAATGTCCTCCCGAATGGAAAACCCAATGTCCTCCCGAATGGAAAACCCAATGGTCGCACTGAGCGTAAAACCCCATGTCGTCCTGAGTGGAAACCCCATGTCGTCCTGAGTGGAAACCCCATGTCGTCCTGAGGCGAAGCCGAAGGACCTAAGAGCTCGGTCAAAGTCCTCGCATACCGTGCCCCCTGTTTGTGTCTCACCATGCAGGGGAAAACACCTTACCTTACAAGAGTCCTTGTTAGAATTATTATAAATTGAGCCATGTGGATCGTGGTGCTCGAACGAGTTTCCTAAGGTCCTTCGGCTTCGCCTCAGGACGACAATGTACTTGCAGGACGGCAATACGCTTTCAGAAAGACAATACGCTTTCAGAAAGACAATATGCTTTCAGAAAGACAATATGCTTTCAGAACGACATTGAGCTTTCCATAATCTAGCACCTAGAAAAAGAAAGAGGGGCATAGCTGATAAATCCTTAAACAGTCATGCAAACTTTTCAGCCACCGGGTCACTTTGCCCCCATTGCCCCACTATCTGTGATAAATTCTAGATCTTGAAATAAAATAAAAAATGGAGCCATAGTCTTATGAAAAAGCTTTTGTGTTTTATCTTAGTCTTTCACGTCTCAAGTGTTTTTGCCAAAGACGTCACAGTTCTTGATAACTTAATTCCCGATCATCCAGGTCTCAGTCGGATCGTGATGAGTATCATCCTTAGCCATGACGGGAGGTCCCAAGCGAACGATGTTCAGCTAGGGGAAGGGCTTTGCAAATCCGCGAGTGGAATTAATTGTTCTTCTGTTAATAGTTTGGGTGAAGGCATCTGTAAGGCGGCCAAAGGAATTAATTGTGGTTCCGTGAATAGTCTTGGCGAAGGAATCTGCAAAGCGGCCAAAGGTATCAATTGTAGCTCTGTGAATAACCTTGGTGAAGGGGTATGCAAAGCGGCTAAGGGCATCAACTGTAGTTCTGTCGACAGTCTTGGAGAAGGACTTTGCAAAGCCTCAAAAGGTATTAACTGTAGCAGTATATAAACAGCTCCTCACAACAAGGAATCTTAGAAGCCTCCTTATTCCTATGATCGTGGGAATCAATATCAAAATGACCCGATTCCTAGGAGAAAGTCGAGATGATTCCTATGTTCGTAGGAATTTTTTGCATTTTTAAGATTTCAGCCTTATCTTTTAAGAGTATTCACACGATCATAGGAAAAATACTCATGAGCACGAAAACTTCAAAAGCCTTTAAAACTCTTGCAGAGCACCTAAGAGCAGAGCGAAAGTCCCAAGACCTTTCTCAAACTCAACTGGCCCAACTCTCTCAAGTCAGCCTTAATTTTCTAAGCCAGCTTGAAAGTGGCAAGAGCACTGTTCAACTGGATAAAGTACTACAAGTCATGAACACTCTTGGACTGGAATTCAAAATCCAGTACGGCAAAAATGGGATCAGCCAATGACTCAGCCGACTTCCAAAGATATCAAACATATTGCGGAGCTAGAAATTTTTCGAGGCTCAAAGTCCGTCGCCCATCTACGAAGGACCAAACAGGGCTGTGAACTTGAGTTAAGTGACGAGTTTCTAGAGGATTCCTCCTTTAAGCACCTCACCTACACCATTGGCAAAAATAGAAAAGTCATCCAACATCGCGGAGTGAATCTTCCCGCCTTTTTTGCGGGTCTGCTTCCAGAAGGCCTGCGCTTAAAAGCTTTAGTGAGTGAATTAAAAACTTCTGAAGATGACCTCTTCTCTATTTTAGCTGCCACCGGCGAGCACACCGTGGGCGACATTTACACTCTGGCAAAACCTTTTGAGCGTTCTCCCCTTAAAACTCTCGCAGTTAAAGAAGTGGACTTCTATCAACTCTTTGAAGAGGACATTAGCAAAGGTTTTCGCACAAGAGGAGAAGAAGGTCTCTCTGGAGTGCAAGAAAAAATCTCAGCCTCGATGATTAGTTTTCCCGTCAATGTGGCCAAAAAAAACAAATCCTATATTTTAAAACTCAATCCAAAAGATAAGCCCAACTTAACGTCCAATGAGTCCCAATGCCTTAAACTGGCTAAAAAATGTGGCCTAAAAGTCAACAACGCAAAAATCGTTTACGATAAGAACAAGAACCCAGGCCTTCTTGTCGAGCGCTTTGACCGTGTGGAAAAAAATGGAACACCAATAAAAGTGCATCAAGAGGACGCTTGCCAATTTCTTAATCGCTACCCGGCTGACAAATACCGACTTTCCTTTCAAGAAATTGCTAAAGGCATCGAAGAGATTGCAACCGCTCCAAAAATTGAACTCCTCAAGCTTCTCCAACTCTATGTATTTTCCTATCTAATCGGCAATGGCGATTTGCATGCAAAAAACATCAGCCTACAAACAGATTTAAACACCGGTAGAATCCAGTTAACCCCAGCCTATGATCTCATTTGTACCTATATCTACAAGGACCGCAAGATGGCCCTAAAACTCAATGGCCGTGATGATGAGTTTAAAAGAGAGGCTTTTTTAACATGGGGTGAAAACTTTGGGCTTACTAAAAGTGTGGTCAATAATATGATTGATGACTTAGTTGAGCGTCTTAAGAAAAACCAAGCTCTCCTCTTTTCGATAGCTAACTTATCCGAAAAAGACCGAAGCCTGGTCGAAAAAATGTTAAAATCTCGCATGGAAAAGCTCGACCAATAAAATATTGTTGGAGCCAAAATTCAGGTAGCTTTACCAAAGGACTAACGAACTAAACTTCGAGGCCGACGCAGATTTCAAACTGGCTTATCCTCATGGGAAATGACTCGGCCTAATGCTCGACTCACCTGCGCCGAATCTCTATAAGTTTGCTCTGGTAGTCTTTCGATAAGACGAGTCAGGGCATGGTCTTCTAAAACGGGGGCGTGATTGATCAAATCTTTTTTCTTCGCTGGATACTTAATGCCTTGGAGGTGCCCCTGAAGATCAGCGGCCGAAAGGGCTTTCTCGGGGTGAGAGGATTCTTTATGTTGTTCGAGTTTGGACTTTTGCTGAAACCCTAGATCACAGATTTTACATTTAAATTGAGCCATTTTAGCGTACCTCCCCGAGGCCTTTTTGCACATCGGCCATGGTTTTGTAGTTTCGATCCGGTAAGTTTTTAATGATTTTAACAATATCATCATTTCGACTGTTCTCTTTTGCGTAGCTGACAAGACCGCTTTTACGACGAGGCAGGTTAATACCCTTAAGAGCTTTCGCTACGCCAGAGGCAGAGTCCGTTTTTTGAGCCTTGACTCCCCCAATCCGTCCTCCCTTGGTCCTACTATTCTCTGGCGATTCACTCTTCATATCATGATCGGCTTTAGCAAAACGCCCCTTCTCCAGGGACTCCATGGGCCATTGAGCCTTAGACATTTTAAGAGATTTGAACAGACTAGAACGTCCCGTCACATTCACCTCATGAGCTTTCAAATCCGAATGAGCTCCTATAAGAAGAAACTGCGCATTTTCGTAATTGAGAAACTTAGGGTCTTCTATCGAGAGCCAACGTTTTTCGGCAAACTTTTTTTCCAGACTTTTAGGAAAGCCAGGATCTTCATCACTGAAACCTGGGGTTTTAACTTCAGGATTTTTTACAGAAATTATATAGGACGCCTCAGACAAGATATTGAGCTCTTTTTGCACTTTACCGGTCCTCTCAGGACGGTCCAATTTGTAAGCTAGCTCGGTGGAGCCTTCTTTTTTGAATATATGGTATCGCCCCGTTCCCGCACAAATCGCACCAGGCTCGGTTCTGAGACCCTTGGTTTTTGTTTTGTAGGAGATGGGTTTAAGTGCCTGAAGCATCTTCTCGGAGCTCTGTCGACTTTCATTCCTCATCCACTCTTTGGCAGCGCTCTTACTCTTCCCTTTTTGAATTTGAGGCATTTTCTTTTTTCCGACAAGAAAAAGTCGTGCTTGGGAGTCTTCATCTGGATTGAGAACCAGATAGAACCGCGCGATATCTTCAATTGAAGATCCTTTTACAGTATCAACCTTGTAGCGATAGAAGAAATAAATATCACCTTTCTCTACGGATTGGATTCTTGCCATTATGAACCTCCTTAGTTGTTGACTGTGATTTCCTGAGCTTAGAGTTTTTAAAGGGAAAATTCATATCAGACTCATGTTGATAATTTGAATTATTCTAAAAGGCTTGCGGAATTCTAAAATCCCACGATGCGAGATC
Organism: Bdellovibrionales bacterium; assembly: GCA_964230645.1. Lineage (GTDB taxonomy): Bacteria > Bdellovibrionota > Bdellovibrionia > Bdellovibrionales > JAGQZY01 > JAGQZY01. Next base: position 730,013 of record CAXRHT010000002.1, read on the forward strand.
CTCTTTTCAATAAAAAAAGGGCTGATGGATATCAGCCCTTTTCGTCGTCAAGTTAGACTAATCTCATTACAATCAAGCAATGAGTAGTCAACCTAACTAATTCGTAAAACCATGTCGGTCTTACTTTTTTTAAAAATGATTAGTTGCTCAAAATTTAAATTTTGATCCTAGATCATTTTCAAAAGGAAGTTTTGTTTATCATGCTCGCTTTCTTCCTTTCGAGCACCTTCACTATAACCAAAAATATGATGGAATTCTTTACTCTATATTTTATTAAATGTGTAAAGGTATTCAAAACCTCTTTGACTCGACAGTTTCCGAAATAATTCTTCCAAAAGTTGATTCGATAAAATAGAAATAGGAAATAGACGAATTTAGATCTTCGCCGGGATTAATATGGTCGACTACTTAAACTTCATTTTATCCAATTATGGTTTTATCGCTCTATTCCTGCTGATGTTTGCAGAACATCTGTTTCCTCCAATCCCCTCTGAGATTATTTTGCCTCTAGCGGGTTATAATCTCGCTCTCGGACATGGTAACACTTGGACTTATCTCTCTCTTGCCACACTGGGCTCTTTTTTAGGAACAACAGCCTGGTACCTTGTGGGCTTGAAACTAGGGGAAAAGAGACTCAAAAATTGGACCTCTCGCCATGGACGCTGGACCGGGCTTACGACAAGAGACATTGAAAGGTCCTCACGCCTTTTTAAAAAGCATGGAGGCAGCGCTCTTTTCTTTTCAAGACTAATTCCCACATTGCGCACTTATATCTCTGTGCCTGCTGGCCTCCACCTCTATCCCTTTTGGAAGTACAGCATCTACACTCTCCTTGGGACCATTTTTTGGAATAGTATTTTGCTGACACTTGGCTACACCTTGAAGACGAATTTTCAGGAGGTTTCTGATTGGCTAGGCCCGGTTAGTTATTTTGTGGTTGGAAGCCTACTGCTACTCTATGCCTTCCGACTCCTAAGCCCCTCAAAAAGCTATTAGTGCTGCCGCCTAAGGCCTCAGGAATATTCAGCGCATCTCATTTGAATATCTTACATTTTGATGCTGAGACTTGGACGAACTATTAGATCTCAACTATCTAGCACTCATGACAAAAAAATGGACCTATCATTTTATATTTTTTCTGTTTTTACAGTTTTTCTTTTTAGATATAGCGAGAAGTCAAAGTTGTGACCTTATTTTTCAAGATCACACCTCTTCGCTGGTTAAAAAAGAATTACAAATTCTGCAGAAACTGAATTCAAGCTTGGTCACTCGATATTACTCCTCTTCTCAACATCCCGACTTATTGAGCCTTTATCTTTTGTTGAAATCAGAAGCCTGGCTTTATCTACCTCAAGGGCTCGTGCCTTGGAAAAATACGCCCGAACTTCCTCAAAGCGTGATCCGCAATATCAAAGAGAACTCGCCTCAAGTTTATGAATTGGAAAATCTTGAGAATAAAGATTTTTATTTGTTCTACGCCAATGCCTTGCAGGGACGCTATCTAAAAGTTTTACAGTTAATCCGAACTCAATCGATCCGAGCGGAATTGGAAAACCTTAATCCCGAAGCCCGTGAGTTTCTAGAGCTTGTTTTCGATGACCTTATGAGCACGGATTTAGGTAGACCGGAAACTCCTCCCGACCGAGCTCAAGAAGCTTTCAATGAATATGTGCAAACCGATTTTCCTTGGGAGGTATTTCAGAGTTTAGCACTGCGTTTTTTTGATCAATCCGATGAGCTTTCTCCTCAAGAGTGGCTGAAACTACAGCCGGAACAAGAGGTTCTCAACGAACAACAAATGAGACTATTTGAAAGAAATATCAATCAAGAGCGAGACAGAAGACGATACTGCTGTTTAACAAACCCAGGCTGTATGTTTTGCCCTAACAATCGTCATTTTTTAAGAGACTGACCCTTTGTCAAAATTTATTCATTTGACCTCTGAATTCAATTCTAAGGATTGTTCTTAAAATTAGTTCCTATATAGCTTCCAATGAGGGCCTTTCTATTGTAAGTGTTCGGCCATTGCATATTTGTGGGGCGGGAGTTTCTATGAAACACATCATTTTTGGATTCTTGAATTTTACTATTTTGACACTCAGTCTAAATGTATCAGGTAAGCCTCCCACCATTCTCAAAGATCAATTTACAATAGGAGATCGTTGGGTTTGGTCTTATTCGGAGTGGAGTCACGAAAAGAATGATTTTCTTCGCCCTTACCTATTTGAAACCTATGAGGTGACGGCCGTTAGGGATGCTGAGATAACTATTGAAATGTCGAGCAGCCCAGACATTGATCAGAAAGAGCCTTCTCATCATAAGTTTATCATCGATATTGATCGCTGCCTGACTTTAGGAAAGGCCAAACAAAGTCTAAGAAATTTAAGAATTCATTTTTATACAAAAAGTTTGGACCAAAATTGGAAACTCTTATCTAAAAACCATAAAGCCCTAGCTTTCACTGAAAAGTTTAACTGCCTTTCAAGCAACCAGGGCGCTAATATTGACCTCAATGATTTTCAAAACTCGCAACTACCAAGCTTTCAGTGGACCGATTTTTCACCAACATCTTGGTATGCTTACTCTGAGAAAGCCCCTCTTAGAGGAGTAATGGTCAAACGTAATGCAGGTGATATTTTAGTTAGACTTGAAGAGGTCTCTTACTAATTCCACTTTTACACTCTCAGTCAAAGCTAAAACTCCTGAGCATTCAGGGGGGCTGGACCCATGAGCTCAATTTCAAACCTTCGTCCCGCTGACTTCCTTGGGCTCATTTTATAGACTTTTTCTTGGAGTTTTTTATGAATAAAAAAGAGATTTTGGAAAAAGTTCAGGTTGTTTATGAGTTTCTTCGGGAGGACTTTCAGGTCCTACAATCCCGTTACGAAGAGTCAAAAGATGTGGAAGATAAACAAAAAATCTCACAATTTTCTCAGTTATTTAAAAAACTAGAGAATCTCCGAATCGTTCTTGAAGGAGAGCTCCAGGCCTAGAAAACAAATCCCTCCTCCCTGAGTGGATTCAATTAAGCTTTAAAACTTTAAAGAGCTTCTTTTTTTCTGAGTGCTTTACTTCTCATATTGGCGATATTTCTCATATTAAAGAAATGCATTCCGCCAAGTATTATAAGTACCACTCCAAACTTGGTTGCTAGAAAACGTATGGCTACCGTGAGGTCAGCGATCTCGTTGGCACCAAAAGACAGGAATAGAAAAACAATTCCAAAATTCACCAAGTAAAATCCTACTAGCAACAGCTGATTGACTGAGTCGGCCTTCTCCTCGATGTTTTCAAAGGCGTCGAGTAAAAAGGTCCGACCATTTCTGAATAGATTTTTCCCCACCCAAACTGTGAAAAACAAACTCACAGTGATATAGATTGTGTAAATATAAAGCATCATCATTTTAAACCTCCTTTTTCGGGTTTTGAATTTCGTTGATATTAAATCGCTTTAAAACTTGCAGTATGGGCTTACGAACAAAACCACTCATGGGATTGAGCATGAGTTTGTTCATCTCGACAATCAGTGGCACTGTTTGATCGATTAATTGAAAAGTTCGTTTTGATTTTGGGGACGTATCGTAAATCCAGAATAAAATGATTCCCATCTGAAAAAGCCAGAGGTAGGCCGGCAGCTCCTTTTTAACATCACTATGGAACTTGTTATTACTCTCAAACACTATTTCTTCAAAAAGTGCTTGGGACTCTTCTCTTAATTCTTTTGATTCCTCACTAAAAGGAGAAAGAGGGCTCTTTGGGTCTGCGGCCACCCGGAAAAGGGCTCTTGCCATATCTTTATAAGGTTCGGCGATAAGGATTTTATCAGTCACGACCTTATGAAGACGCTTTTGGAAGTCTTTTTCTGATTTCAAAAAATCACCCACTTGATTCAGATGATCTTCATGGGAGCGTTTGTAGTATTCAAATACCAGCGCTTCTTTACTTGAAAAGTGATAATAAATCCCACCGGCAGCAATGCCAGCTTCTTTGGCGATCATCCTCATACTGGTCTGATCAAAACCTCTCTCAGCAAAAAGGCGAACAGCGATTTCGTAGACCTGAGATCGAGTGTTTTCCGACTTTGCAGTTTTAGTGGCCAAGACGCCTCCCTTTTTGAACGTGTTCAAAACTTAAAAGAGCTGTGCCTATTTGTAAAGAGCTTTTTTGAACATGTTCAAAAATATTTATAAGTGACTGTTTTTACTGCGAGTTAGTTTTCCACGCATAATGCTGTCCGGTGGATTCTCCACTACCGGCTTAAAACTTGTTGTCTTAGCTGAAAACATGTCGTCCCGAAGGAAAGCTTGTGGTAGTGGCCTAAAACTTGTCGTCTTGACTGAAAATATGTTGTTTTGAAGGAAAGCCTGTCGACTTGAGCGAAAAAATGTCGTCTTGAGCAAAGCGAAAGACCTAAGATCCTTCGCTCCGCTCAGGAGGACTCTGCGCAGGGGGACTGGGGCAATGAGGTCCTTCGCTGCTCTCAGAAGGGTCCTGGGCTGTACAAACCAGAGTGATTCAATATTCGCCTAGAATCCCAGAAGATTTGGAATTGAGTCATCCCAGTTCACATCACCACTAAGGCCCCCTTGATCTTTTCCTAAAGGCACAAGAATCTTTTTATTCTTAATTTTATCATTCTTCCCCTCAGGTAAATAAACACCGATTATGGGGTTGACTTCAAAACTGGAATTTCGATTGTTAGTCTCGAGTGTGGGCCGTCCTTTTTCATCTCTTATTTTAGTGGAGCACTGCTCTTGCAGAGCCGAAATAAAGACCAACTTCCTTTTAAAAAGTTTTAAGCTCGCTTCAATGAGTTGTTCAGACTTCCAACCCTCCGGCCTATGGCAAAGAGCCATCGGAACCTCATCTTTTCTCTCTAAAGTTTTAAAATAAAAAACCTCACCGTCGGTTTCAATTTTTTTATATTTTACTCCATCAATACTGACGTTGTACTCCTTGGTGACCACTTGAGTGTTTTTCTCAAGCATTCGCTGCATTGGGTTTTTGACTGCACTGTCTTGTGCCAGAAGAATAAAGCTTATGAAACAAAATTGAGACACCATAGATAGCAATCTATAGAAAAAAATAAAAAAGAAAAAGCACTCCCCACTCCATTGGCGCTCTAATAAAAACCAGTGGGTGGTGTTTTTCTACTCAAAAGACATCTTCTCAAATTTTTCTAAGCGAACGTCATCAAGACGAACCAAAACGTCCTCTAGTATGATGGAGCGACAAAGGATCTCACCCTTACAGCTAAAATTATTCGAGGGACCTATTACCCTTAGATCCACGATATATGTATCAGGGAGTGGACCAGGAGATTTGATTTTCACATAATTATACTCAAGATCTCCGGTGGACATGAACTCTCCTCCCTCTAATGTCTCCAAAACACTGTACGACTCTAGGCCCAGTACGGTCTGCTCAACAGCCAAATTTCTCAATGCATCGAGCTGCAAACTTTGCACATCAGAAATTAATTCTCTTAACGCCCCCCTATTCTTAGAAGTAAGAATATTTTCCTGCTTACGAACTAAAGACCTCTTAAGTGAATTAAGATTCCTTAATTCATCTTCAAGCCGATCTAGATCTTTTAAAATTTCATCGACCTCTTCTATAGCTATATCTTTCTGGATTTGGAAAACTCTCGTTTGAGCTTTATCCCCTAACCACTTGGTCGGTAAAAATTCATCTTCCAATAGGTCTTCATCCATAGCGGCAGCAAAAAGAGAATTGTAGGAAAAGTCTCGACTGGAATTAATTCCCAAAAGCTTCCACTGGCCATCACTTTCACACATAAGAGGACCACCGGAGTCTCCGACCTCTAGCAGGGCCCCTGGACTTAGCAATCCTTTGGCACCTATAATGTTTTCTTCTCTAAAAAACCAATCCAACACGTTTTGGGACACTTCCCAACCTTTAACGATAGGGGCTTGGCTATTTTTGTCGTGAAAAGCCATTTTCGAATAACCAAAGAAGGCGCATCGATCGGTCGAGGGAATATCTGACAGGCTCATCCTTTCAACCGGAGAGGCTGGAATGCCTCCTTGCAAATGGATCAGAGCAATGTCTCTTTTAGGATACTGAGTGTTGTCGACATCCACTTCCCCATACTCGGGATGCCTTTGCACACGGGTCTGACTAGAGGCAATGGGCACTTCGCTAGTGACACACTTTATTTCAAAAGGCTTTTCATCTTCTACACAGTGGGAGGCTGTCATTATTGTTTTCGAATCGATGAGAATACCTGTACAAAAATCCAAATACTGGTCTCTCTCAAAAGAGCGATCGATAATGCAGACCTGATGAAAAGCACTCGAACCTGAAACCTCTTCTCCCAGTCCTGCATTAACAGAGATTGAAAACACCGATAGAATTAAAATAAGAAAAACTAAAAGTCCCCGCATGACCCCTCCTTGTCCCAATAGGTCACGGCTACTTTACCAAAGACTTTCTAGCTTGGGGGTTCACTCAGGCTCATTGTGAAAACTTTACTAATTAAGAGATGAAAGAGACTCTTTTTGCCGCCCCACTAGCAAAAAAAAGAGACAGTGTTTTTAACCGTCTCTTTTTTGAATGTTATTAAACTATTGAAAGCGAATTAAGCGTGAGCTGATGATTGGCGTTTTTTGGATTTTGAGCCAAACTTGCCTTTGCCGCGAAATTTGCCTGAGGCCTTAGACTTAGGTTTGCCCTTTCCTCTGGCTTTACTAAAACGAGAACCACCTTTTTTCTTTTTCTTGTTTCTAGAAGGTTTTCTCAAGTTGTTGGGTTCAAGCATAACATTAGGAATATCGTATTTTTTAACAATACGGTTCCAATCGTTGTGCTCTTCTGGAGTGACAAAACTAACGGCCTCTCCTTCAGCACCATTTCGCGCAGTTCGTCCCACGCGGTGAACATAGTCCTCATCCTGCATGGGAAGATCAAAGTTAATGACATGCTCAACATGGGGCACATCAATTCCGCGAGCGGCAACGTCAGTGGCAACGAGAACTCTCACTTTACCAGCTTTGAAAGCTTTAATTGCGCGGTTTCTCTGCCCTTGGGTTCTTCCACCGTGGATCTGCTCCACAGACACTCCATACTCGGAGAGATACTTCTTCAAGCGGTCCGTGCGATGCTTTGTTTTAAGGAAAACAATTGTGGAGCCAGCGCGAACATTGAGTTCGTTTAAGATACACTCGTCTTTGTCTTTAAAATCCACTGTGACTACAGTCTGCTTGATCTTCGCCACGGGGCGAGAGTTGTTGATCATAATGGAAACAGGATTTTTTAAATACTTCTGGGCCAATTCTTTTACTTTTTTATCAAGGGTTGCCGTGAAAAAAGAAGTTTGACGATTATCGGGAAGGAACTTCAAAATTTGTTGAAGCTGAGGTGCAAAGCCCATATCAATCATACGGTCACCTTCATCGAGAACCAAATATTTTGTTTTGTTGAGCTGTACCGTGTTTCTTTTTAAGTGATCGATCAATCGTCCGGGAGTGGCCACAATGATACGTGGTTTTCTTTGAAGCGATTTGAACTGTTTTCTAATGTCTTGGCCACCTACAAGGCGAGTGGTGTGAAAAAAACGATCATCAGGTAGAAGAGACTTCATAAATTCAGAGATTTGCTGAGCGAGCTCCCTAGTTGGGGCCATGATCAAGCCCTGCTCTTTTGGGTTTTCTAAAAGGAACTTTATCATCGGAATGAGATAGGCTCCGGTTTTACCTGAACCCGTTTCTGAACAAGCTAATATGTCTCGCCCCTCAAGTATTGAAGGGATCGATTTACCTTGAATCTCCGTGGGCTCGACAAAACCAATTTTATCAAGAGCTTGGCTGAGAAGTTCAGGCAGGTTTAATTCATTAAATGTTTGCATAAGGGGGAATCCTTTATTCTGTATTTCTTCACGAAAAGAGAATACAGCTTATCCAGATTCTCTTGAGAAAGAATGGGTGTACCGTTTATGAAGCATAGTGTCAACTGGCGTGATGCGCGGGGTGCATACTTTTTTCAAAATATGAAACTTGGATCAGGGATTAACATTGATTGGGGCCACAGGCCCTCTCGTTAAGAAATCCAGAGAAATCACCCCAAAGCTTTTCGACCTCTTTGATGGTGTCGTAGTCCACGCAGTAACATGATCTGGGACCATCGATTTCGCCTTTCACCAGACCAGCTTGTTTAAGCACTTTTAGGTGCTGGCTTACGGTGGATTGAGCCATGGGGAGTTGGCTTACGAGCTCTCCACATATGCAGGATTGCTTCTCGGCTAGAACTCGCAAAATGGCGACCCGTCCCGGGTGAGATAAAGCTTTAAAAATACTCGCGATCCGGATGTCTTTTTGTGGAAACTCATTAATTGTTGCAAAGGCCATATCAAGAATGTATATCGTAAATATACGATTAAGCAAGATTAAATTTAGGAGATCCCCATGAAACGACTGCATATCCATTTATCCGTTGATGACCTGACTCAGTCCATTGGCTTTTATACCGATCTTTTTGGCGAGAATCCCTCAAAGCAAAAAGACGACTATGCCAAATGGATGCTTGATAATCCGAGGATAAATTTTGCCATTTCGACTCGAGGAGAAAAAAAGGGCCTCGATCACCTCGGCATTCAAGTCGAAGACGAAGCCGAACTCAAAGAAATCACGGAGCGCTTAGAAAAAGCCGACCGTGGACTTTTTGATCAAGGAGTGACCGAGTGCTGTTACTCACGTTCGAACAAAGCTTGGGTTCAAGACCCAGGAGGTATTGCTTGGGAGGCCTATCAAAGTATGGCCGACGTTGAAGTGTTTAGCCCCAAAAAAGAGACGAGCGCCAGTGCTTGCTGCGCCCCTGAAACACTCGCACCCAAATCCTCTTGTTGTTAGGCCTTGGAAATGGCAACGGAAACTAAGAAATCAATCGGTTTTTTTGAAAAGTATCTAAGCCTTTGGGTTCTTTTTTGTATCATCTTTGGAGTGGCTCTCGGTCAGCTAGTAGGAGAATCCATTTCCTTTCTCAGTGAAATGAGTATAGCTACCGTGAATCTCCCGGTGGCTGTTCTTGTGTGGCTGATGATTTACCCCATGATGGTTCAAATTGATTTTAGTTCTCTCAAAGAGGCTGGCAAAAACCCAAAGGGATTACTACTCACCCTCACGCTCAATTGGCTCATTAAACCCTTCACCATGGCCTTTTTTGCATGGATATTCTTTGGCAATCTTTATTCCGCTTTCTTAAGTCCGGAAATTGCCAATCAATACATTGCCGGAGCCATACTTCTTGGGGCCGCTCCTTGTACCGCTATGGTTTTTGTCTGGTCTTATCTTACCGATGGTGATCCTGGCTACACTCTCGTACAGGTGTCTGTGAATGATCTGATTTTGCTTGTGGCATTTATTCCTATTGTTCAGCTTCTTTTAGGAGTTACGAATATTGCCATACCTTTTGACACCTTGCTGGCTTCTGTCGTCATTTTTGTGGTTATCCCTCTTGTGGCTGGTTTTTTATCCAATCAAATTTTGATCGCAAAGTTTGGTGAGAGTTGGTTCAAACAAAAATTTCTTCCAGTTTTAAAACCAATTTCTATTTTGGCTTTACTTTCAACCCTCGTTCTTTTGTTTGCGTTTCAAGGCGAAAGAATTCTGGCCTCCCCTATTGATATTCTTCTCATCGCTATTCCCTTAACCTTACAGACTTATTTTATCTTTTTTATCGCCTGGTTTATGGGCCGACGCATGAATCTTCGTCATTGCATTCTCTCTCCCGCCGCTATGATTGGAGCGAGCAATTTTTTTGAGTTAGCCGTGGCCGTGGCGATCGCCCTTTTTGGCCTTAACTCAGGAGCAGCCCTTGCTACAGTCGTTGGAGTTCTAATTGAGGTACCTGTGATGCTTCACTTGGTGAGAATTGCCAACAAATGGAAATATTAATTTTTTTAGGAGAAGAAAGTGAAAATCTTATTTTTATGTGTCGCAAATTCTGCAAGAAGCCAAATGGCTGAAGGCTTGGCTAAAGAACTTCTGGCTGACAAAGCTGTTATCAAAAGTGCAGGTTCTGAGCCCTCTGGTAAAGTTCATCGAGATGCCATAAATGTGATGAGTGAAATGGGTATTGATATCTCAAATCACTCTTCAAAATCCATTGATGACCTACCTGCTGAATTTATGAACGAGCTTGATTATGCCATCACTCTTTGTGGAGAAGAAGTCTGCCCCGTTCTGCACTCAAAAGCCACAAAGTTACATTGGGGATATCCCGACCCTGCCGGTGTTGCAGAGGCTGAACGCCTGCAGAGTTTCAGAAATATTCGAGATCAACTAAAGACCCGCTTAGAATCTTGGGTAAAAACGATCTCATAATATTGTTACCAGCTTAATCGTCGTCCAAATTGATTAGATTCATATTGTCCGGACGTTCGCGGCGGTAGCCGAAATCATTAGAGGCCGCCTGGCCAAATTGGAGTTGATAGCTCTGGTCTCCATCCTTGATATCATCATCCACTCCCGTGATCCAGATTCTTTGAGGTGAATCCCAATTTTCAGGGGTAAAAATAAGTTGGTTACCAGATACCACTCCCTCACTGTTATCACTAGAGGCATAGGGTAAAAATACGAGGTCAGAGGGTTGGGTGGTAAGGAGTACGTCAATAAAAGCACCTTTACCTTGTTCACTGGTTTTCACAGCCCCGGCTCCTGCCGAAGTACTCGGAGTGGCGAAGATTTCTCTCAACTCGTTATCAATACAAAGAGCACGTATATCATTCACTCCGACTCCGTTGTAACTAGGGTCCGGCGAATTAACGTTCAGTGAAAAATTGACGTTACGGTGATTGTCGAAATTGTTGTCATCCACACCATTGATGATAACTGTTTGAGCGACATTCCAATTGTCAGGTGTGAACCGAATGACCGGTGTGGAAGTGTTAGCCTCCGAGTTGTCTCTTGAAGCAATGGAAACCGTAACTACCTCTGTTGGCTCGGAATTAAGAACGATCTCAAACTCTTGAGAGCTACCATACTCATTGACGATGACAGGGTGGTTTTGAGTATCAGGAAAGACACTCACACCGGGAGTGTCATCATCTTTTGTCGTGACGAAAACACTTTTTATAAGCAAAGCTGCATAGTCCGCATCGGCACTCACCGGGGCTGCAAACTCAACCTCCCAGTCTGTGGGCCCGTCTTGGATTAAATCGTCCACAGAACTCACTGTAAATTCCTGTGGGATATTCCAATTATCCTTAGTAAATGCCAGCTGACTTTTAGAAACGCTCCCCTCGGACGGGTCATTAGAGCTAAAGTTTAAAGTCACATTCGACGTAGGCTCAGACGCAAGACTCAAGAAGACCACCTGCTCTCCTCCGGCCTCGTTAAGAGTGATACGGTCAGTATTTCCTGTAAGAGGTGTGACTCGGATACCAGGTGTGTCGTCATCTTGGTTAGAAACTACGATGTCTTGCGGATCAAGATTATTATAATTCGGGTCAGAGCTACTGGCGGGTTCCGTTATGACATTGATGAGAATCGTTCCATCTTGAAGGGCATCATCCACTCCGCTAAAAATGACTTCCTGCTCCTGCATCCAATTGCTGCCATTAAAAACCAAAGTGCTTTTACTTAAGGCCACTTCGGTCAAATCAGGATTATTGAAATTCAAGGTCACCTCACCACTGGGAGCTGATTTAAGAGACACTTTCAGGTTTGCGCGGTTTCCGCCTTCACTGGTAACCAGTCCCAATGAAGGATTAAATCGAAAACCGGTGGAATCATTATCTAGGTTTTTTAGCTCTAAACCCGTTAAAATAAGATTGTTGTAGTTGGGGTCAGTGCTTGAGGAAGCATTGAATTTGACTTCTACATTTTGATCCCCATCTTGTAGGGCATCATCAAGCCCTTCAACTGTAACCGTCTGGGACTGATTCCAGTTAGCGGCTTCGAAACGAAGGGATGTTTTGTCTAAACGAATTTCCGATGAATCTGAAACATTGAAACTAAGATCCACGAAGTCAGCCGGTGGCGATTGTAATTTCACGGTGAAGCTTTGTTCGCTACCTTCCTCGTCTGTATCACCAGTGAGTTCGGAAATGATAAAGCCGTGACTATCGTTATCAAGATTTCTTAAAAAGATGTCGGGAGGATTGATACCGTTATAGTTCAAATCTGAAGAACTTGTCGCTTGTAGCTCAATGGAATAAATTTGATCACCATCTTGTTTGGCATCGTCGAGCCCCTGTACGATCACCCACTGCGGTGTTCTCCAGTTAGAGGGTGTGAAAACAAGGCTCGTTTTATCGACATCGCCCTCATTTGTGTTTGTACTTTGTAGGGGAAGAGTGACATTACCACTTGGCGCAGAAGAGAGGCGAACACTAAACTGTGCCGAGTCACCACTTTCACTGGTGTCGCTTGAGATATTAGTGACATGTATCCCAACTTTGTCGTTATCGAAATTAAAGCCTTCGATATCACGAGGGTCAATACCGTCATAGGCAGGATTGGCACTGATTGTAGGAGCTATATTGATCCGAAAGGGTTGATCACCATCTTCAAGAGCGTCGTCAAGACCTTGAACATTCACTTCTTGAGCGACATGCCAATTCTCCTGGTTAAAAATCAATTTCGTTTTATTAATCGCAACCTCGGTGCTATCAGACACAGTTAGATCGATATCAACCTGCTGTGTGGGTGGAGACTCTAAAACAACCGAGAAAACCCCTGTCGCTCCAAATTCGTCAATCTCGCCGACAAGACTTGAAACCTGAACTCCTGGACTCGCACCACTATCCACATTCACTAAGCGATAATCATCAAGATCAATATTTTGGAAATTGGGATCACTAGTTAAGGTCTCTAAAAGTTCAAATTGAAATTCGACATTACCATCAGCCAATGAGTCAGAAAGACCTGTCACTTGAATCACCTGAGGGGTAGACCAGTTAGAGGGAGTAAAGCGAATAAGGCTAGTATTCAAAGAGGCCTCAGTGCTATCACTCACCTGCAGTGGAATTTCCACATCGGCCAGAGGCTTTTTATTCAAACGAAGATCTAGGCGCACGTGAGCACCGTTTTCATCAGTAAAAGTTTGTGACAGATCGGAGACCTCTACAATCCCCGTGGGATTAATGTCAAAAAGAGCTGAAAGGACACTAATACCACCGGCTGTGGATGCTTGCAGTCGATAGCCAAGAGCGGGATAATCAATATTGATATCATCGAAACGAGCGACCCCTCCTGTGGCGTTCTGGGTCACACCACCAATAAGGCTGGCACTCCCTGCCGAAGGGTCTTCACCAAGAGATAGGGTTACAGACTCAGTGGAATGACTGACAACATTGCCAAAAGCGTCCCTTAACAACACTTCAATAACTGGATTGATGGTCTCATAGGAATCAGTCGAACTAGGTTGTACCTGGAAAAAAAGATTGTCGGTCTCCCCGGCACTAAAAACGATATCCTGAGTGCTGGTAACATCAAGCCCCGTGCCCCCTGAATCAATAAGACCTAGGAAAACTTGCTCAGCGACTTGATTCTGTAAATCGATCCGTCCCTCCCCTGCTGTTAGAGTAAGGACTCCTTCTCCGGTGGCTGATCCAGAGGCTGTCAACGTGACCTCTCCTGAATAATCATCCACCCTGATTCCAGTGCTCGTCTGAGCTTGAACAACGATACTTGTACTCAAACCGACAGTTGTATCGCTAGGATCTAGGATGACCAATTGGGTGGGCATTGGTTTTTTAATCGGCTCTGGTTCTCTAATGTCTCCAATACTCAGTTCTAAAGATTCCTGCTGACCCGCCTGGCAGAAACTAAAACCCTGACTGGCTATACGAGTAGAGACATAACGCTCTAAAATCATTTTTTCTGATATGATAGCACAGGTGGAATAGTTATTTTGAAAGTTGATCGGCTCTTTTGAGGACTGACATTGAAAGTAATCACTCTGACAGGAGGAAACCTCATTAAGGTTTGAGCCTTGAAAACATTTGCGACCAGAAAGAGGAACAAAAAAAGTTTCGCCCTTCTCCTGCCCTAACTTCACTTTCCATTCGGTTTTTTCAAAGCAGTCGCGGTCACCTCTTTGAAAAAAAACTTTTTCCCCCGGTTGGTAGAAAAGAGAAAGATAGTATTTGTTCTGAGTGGGCGCACCATCACAGGTAATAGAGGAAACAACCCAAGAGTGACTTGAGTTAGAACAACTCAACTCAATGGCTAAATCCTTATTTTCATCCTGGGTACAACCCAAAACAAAAATGAGAGGGAAAATACATAAACAAAGATTTGCATAAGCTTTTATTTCAGACCCTAAAACGTACCACATCACATATAACTATCGGTAATCAGGAAATTTTCATGAGCTATGTGGATCCTTCTACACAAAAAAGCAGTGGACTTTCTTTGAACCGTCTCATTTTGAGATTAGCCTCAACTTTTGTCACTTTTCCAAGACTCAAAATGAATGAGACGAGTCTGTTTTTTTAGCGGGACGGAGGAGTGTAGTTGAGAATAGAGTTATAAACACCCGCTACAACTAAACTCATTTTATTATAGTCCAGTCTAGAGGCGGTGTCGCCGGGTTCGTGGTATTCTCGGTTTCTTAAAAAAGCGGTGTCTGTCACCATAACGGCTTTCCATCCGTATCTCCAGTAACTGCGATGATCAGAATAATCGACACCTTCAAGCCCTGGGGGTGCGCTGATGGAATAGGTGTTTAGGTCTGCAATAGCAAAAAATGATTTTTTTAACTCCTGGACAACTTGATACTCTTTTGCTGTCCCAACAAGTCCAATGAAATTCCCCTTCCAAGGGTAAAAAAGTCCAAGCAATAAGATATTAAAATGTTGGGAAAACCACTTCTCTGAAAAATATCCGATCATTTCTAGGGAAAACATCAACTCCACTCTCTGCTTTTGTTTCATCAAACTTCTAGCATGAACGGCACTTCCCATATTGCGAGTGGCGAAATAAGGGGGCTCTTCTGTGGTGTAGGCGACGAACTGAACCGGATATTGAAGTCCCGGATTTTTTTGTTTGAAAAGTTTGGCGAGCTCTAAAAGCCCCGCCACCCCGCTGGCATTGTCATCAGCTCCTGGGTTGGTCTTACCGTGAGAGTCGTAGTGAGCTCCAACCACGATCCAAGAATAAGGAGAAGAGGAATCGAAGTTTTCTGGGTACCACTTTACGATAATATTATAGGTATCAAGGCCTTCAATAGGAACAGCCTGTGTCTCCACTCCGTAACCCATTTCTTCAAATTCCCTTATAATATACTGGGCAGCTTTTTCCAGGGACTCGGGATGGTGAACGCTTCGAGTGGGAGTAAGCCCCGCGAGGAATTCCACATGCTCTCGAAGATCACTCGGCTCGGGGGAGGCGAGCCACGGATTTCGCCCATAAGATCCTGTAACAGGAGCTCTAAGTGCAAAGAAAAGCGCTGTGTACAGAGCCATAAAAACTATGGCGCTAAGAAGCCCAATTCGTTTTAAAGATACTTTCAGTAGAGTCATGAGGGCAGTGTATGTCGAAAAAAATGATTTTCAAATGCCTTTTGCTCTGTAGCCTGTAAGGCTAACTCATTGGCCCGGAAGCCTTTAATTGGGGCTAGAATCTATTGTGATTAATTTTTAATCAGATATTTTTTAGTTTTCTTCTCAACCCCTTTGAAACCCCACCTCGTCCTTTACAAAGGGTTCAAGCTTAAGGTTAAATAAAGGAAATTTCGGGGAGGGAATATGAATTCTTTTAAGCGTTTCGCTTTTGTATTATTAACTGTACTTCTAGCCGCTGGATGCTCCAGTGATATGGATAACGACCCAAGAGTGTTTGATGTCGAGCCAGGAGACACCCAAAAAAACACACCAGTGTTTCCAACAGACTTGACCGGCCTTGAACCTCTTAACCTCATCAACACCAAATACGATCGTTTTGATCTGAACTGTAAACTTTGGACTCAGAAAGGGCTAGGATTAAATACGAATGTCACTCCTAATGATGAGTTCACTTGGAAAGTTTCGGAAATCTACAATCAATCAGCTCAACTGGTTTTACAAAGTGTTTTAGAAAGTTACCAAGTCGATGTGGAAATCCAAATTGATGAGATTTTTCACCTTAATGCTCACAAAGTAAAAACCACAGACGACACTTTATACAATTTCAGTCATACCCCTGAAGTTCTTCTCGCTTATCAGTACAGCGGTAAGACGTTCAAAGGAAACCAGGTCACTATTGACTCGCAACACGAAGGTCGACTTCCCATCCTGGAGAAGGTCAATTATCAGGTTGTCGATCAAAGTCATAAAACAGCCGATGACAACAATGTAAAATATCTTTCACAAGTGGACTGTGTGATTCTTTCTGAAATCAAAACACCTTATCAACAGCAGTTTCAAAAGACAGAAAGCAACTAATTTTTATACAACAATTAAAACGAAATCGAAGGTCACTTTTTTGTCAAAGTGACCTTTTTATTTTTGGTAGACATTGCTGATCGCAGACATTTCATCATCTGGCTAGAATATTGCTGAAAAGATTTCCCGCCTCCACTCTCCAAGTAGAAGCTTTTCTATACAGAGCGGGCTTCTTTTGCTAAGGTACCGCCATGGAAAAACATTACGATTACCTTATTGTGGGTGGTGGCTCAGCGGGTTGTGTTCTCGCCAATCGATTGAGCGAAGATAAGAACACAAAGGTTTTAATGCTTGAAGCTGGAAGGCCTGACTATTGGTGGGATATTTTTATCCACATGCCAGCCGCCCTCACCATACCTATCGGAAATAAAAATTATGACTGGTGTTATGAGTCAGAACCGGAACCTCACCTTGGAGGACGACGGATCTTTCACGCAAGAGGGAAGGTTCTCGGAGGTTCGAGCTCAATTAATGGAATGATTTTCCAAAGAGGTAATCCCATGGATTTTCAGCGCTGGGCCGCAGACTCCGGTATGGAAAATTGGGACTACTATCACTGTCTCCCCTATTTCAAGAAAATGGAAAACTGTATTGCTGGTGGTGATGAGTATCGTGGGACTAAGGGGCCTCTTGAGCTCGAACGTGGACCAGGGAAAAATCCGCTTTTCCAAAGTTTTTTGCAGGCTTGCGAAGAGGCTGGGCATCCACGCACAAAAGATGTGAACGGCTACCAGCAAGAGGGTTTTGCTCTTTTTGATCGAAATGTTAGGAAAGGACGCAGGCTTTCTGCAGCCAGAGCTTATTACCATCCCGTAAAGAACCGAGAAAATTTGGAACTCAGAACCCGAGTCCACACCAACAAAATTTTATTTGATGGTTTAAAAGCGGTTGGAGTGGAATACCAAGACTCCCGTGGAAAAGTTCATCAAGTGAAAGCCAACGAAGTGATTCTTTGCACAGGGGCTGTAACCTCCCCTCAACTTCTCCAGCTCTCAGGCATCGGCAACCCGGAATTGCTGCAGTCTTTGGATATACCCGTAAAACTTCCATTAAACGGAGTGGGTGAAAACCTGCAGGACCATCTGGAAGTTTATGTTCAGTACAAATGCAAAAAGCCGGTCTCAATGAACCCGGCCTTAAAATGGTATCGCAAACCCGATATCGGACTGCAGTGGCTCTTTCGAAAAGGTCCAGCAGCAACAAATCACTTTGAAGCCGGTGGTTTTATAAAGTCCAATGACAGCTATCAATACCCTAACCTGATGTTTCACTTTCTTCCACTAGCCGTGCGCTACGATGGCTCCTCTCCTGAGGGAGATCACGGCTATCAGGTGCATGTAGGCCCGATGTACTCAAACTCGCGTGGTAGCGTTAAGATTAAAACAACGAACCCTAAAGATTACCCTGCTCTTTTATTCAATTACCTCTCCACTGCCGAGGACGAACAGGAATGGGTGGAGGCGATTGAAAAAGCCAGAGAAATACTCTCGCAACCGGCCATGAAGGAGTTCAACGGCGGAGAAATTTCGCCGGGCCCTCAGGTAAAATCAAGAGAAGAAATTCTCGACTGGGTTCGTAGAGATAGCGAAACAGCCATTCACCCCTGTGGTACCTGTAAAATGGGAACAGACGAACTCTCAGTGGTTGATCCAAAGACTATGCGGGTCCATGGCACCGAAGGCCTAAGAATCGTTGACGGCTCGGTGATGCCCTACATTCCCAATGGAAATATCTACGCTCCCATTATGATGACAGCCGAAAAGTCCGCAGACCTAATCTTAGGAAAAACACCTTTAGTTCCTGAGAAAGTCGATTTTTATGCAGGCAAAGAGTCGGTTTAAAACAATAGCTCTAACGACTCCCTTTCTCCGTCCCACATGCAGTCCTGGGCCCAAATGTCGTCCTGAGCTCAAATGCCGTCCTGAGCGCCAAATGTCGTCCTGGGCCCAAATGTCGTCCTGAGGCGAAGCCGAAGGACCTATCAAGCCTCGATTCGAAGCCCACAGCCCTCCCTACTTCAGATACCAATCGATTCCGCTTGAAAACGATCTATCTGTAGAATTTCGAGAAACTCATAGTCCTGAGTGGGATTGATGAGCTCGTTTAATTTCGCAAAATTAATTAAAAAACCCGACTCTCACCATTTTCATAATTAAAATTTTGAAGTTCATTCCATATATAATTGATGACAGTGCTATAGTTATTTCGAACTAGAGGATGAACGGTGTTGGGTATGTTTAGATTGTCTGGTGGCTGAGTTTTATAAATCGCAGAGTAAGTAATCAACGAAGCCAGGAAGTAGAGAGTCGGTTGCCCATGGGGAGCATCATCTTCATAAAGAGAAGTTAAGGGAATGCCCTGTAAAGGTGTTTGCGTAACCAGACCGCTAATAATAGGCCCCACTGGAATCATTTTAATCTGACTGCCAGGGCGAGCTGACAGCAGAGAGTCGTGATAGTCTAAAAACCACTGATGAAAATCACCGGTCCTGGTGTCACGGTTGTAACGCGCAAAATCCACTCCACCGGGGAAGGCCCCATAGCCTCCCATGTCGGGCCAGTTTTCATAAATGTAAAAGGGAATTCCTGGATGAGCCGCCCGCGACTGATCATAAATTTCAAGGGTCGCGGATAAGGGACTCACCGACGGATTGTCAAAATAGGGAGCCGAAGGAGCCTGATACTGAATAAAATTGGCCGGCGTCATCATAATCAAATTGAAATCGACCTGTGAAAAAGGCGTGTTCTCATTTGTCCAAGTCGAAGTCACATTGGGAAAACCCCACTGAGGGGAGATATTGTTAAAGTTGGCGTGATTTTGCAGAAAACCATACTGTCCGTCGGCGGCAAAACTTTTATTATCTTGTCCAGCAATCACCGACAGCCAGTGAGGGACTTTTTTCTCCTCCGTTGGACTGGGCGTATGCTCATGAACGATCAGGCTGTGACCAAAAATAAAAAGCCTTAGATCGTCGGGGCCCTCACTCACGGGAGGCTCCACGACAGGAGGTGGCTCAACTTCACAACTCCGGTGCACCAAAGGACCACTCCAATTAGAAAATTCTCCGTTGTTGCATTGCCTTGTTTGCGTCATGCCACTGCCGCAGCTCTGACCATAGGGAACAGTTTCTTGTGGATAAAAAGTTCCCACCTCAATGTCGCCATGAGGCGTGTTGCCACAAGAGGCGGTATTAACTCCTTGCACTTCACAGGATGTAAACTGGTAGAGATCCGATCCTGAAAAAGAACTCCACTCCCCATTAAAGCAAGTTCGAGTGCGAGTTTGCCCCTCACACGTCGCTCCCCTTTCTTGCCGGTACATTCTTATTGATTCCGTTCCTAGGTGCGGAGTGGATCCACAGGAGAGCATAAGGGTTGGATTTTCGGTTTGAGGCCCTTGATTTTGGCTTTGCCCCGTCTTTTCTAAATTGGATTTAAAATCATTAGAACAATTCTGGAATAAAATCAGACAAAGCCCTACACTTAGTATAAGTATCAATTTTTTTTGATTTTTATAGGTGCCCACCATTTCTCCCCAAACTCTTCCTTAATTATAAAGAAAAAACCGCTCAGGGAGAACTCTGGTCTCAATTTAGGAAAAATTGATCACTTTTATGACAAGTTATTAAATGGCCTATTTTCCTAAAAGTGATTGTAATTAGCCAGATTTTGGAGAGACTGGAGCTCTAAGGAGCACCTCAATGAAATTTTTTAACTTACTAATGACCCTCTTGATCACGACCTGCCTTTTATCTTGCGAGAAAAAATCAGACTCCACCAATCAAGAAAAAGAAATTCGAAACAAAGAAAGTACTCCCGGTAGTGATTTGAGTCTCAAGGAGCAATTAGCCCAGAGGGCTCGGCAGTCGGCTCACAAAACTCCCAGCGAAAAAAGAAAAATTATGATTCAGGCGATCGAGGATCTCAAAACAAGCCAGGTGATGAAATCCGCTTTAAGAAAAGGCGACAAGATGCCTCACTTTCGCCTGAGAAACCCGCAGCGAGAGCCTATCACTTCAAAAAAACTTTTGGAAAAAGGTCCCATTGTCCTTGTTTTTTATCGCGGTGGCTGGTGCCCCTATTGCAATCTGCAACTAAGAGACTTACAAAAAAACCTCGATGCTATTAAAGCACAAGGTGCCGAGCTTGTGGCGATCTCACCAGAGAGTCTGGAAGCCGCTGGTGATACCGTCAGTAAACAGAAATTAGGTTACCACGTTCTCAGTGATCAATATGGTGCTGTGGGAAAAGAGTTTGGCCTCATGTTTAAACTTCCAAAAGATCTTATTTCCGTCTACAAAGACTTCGGAATTCACCTTGATAAAACCAATCAAACGAAAAAATGGGAATTACCTTTAGCGGCCACCTATATCGTGGATCAAAAAGGTGTGATCCGTTATGCCTTCGTTGAAGCGGACTATAAACTGCGGGCTGAAACCACTGAGATTATCAAAGAACTGGCCAAATTGAATAAACCCTAAAGAAAAGGCTCTTTCCCAAAATTAAAGAGCCTTTTTTATTTAAACAAGACTCAAGGTAATATTCACCGAGTGAGTGTGACCGGCCACATTGGTGGATTCTAGTTGTACAGACTCTTGAGATAAGATCTGAATCAATATCGATTCATCCAGCACGATCCCATGGGGGTGACCACTTTCTCCCTGAATATCCACTTCAATAGGGCCCATTTCTTTAGTTTCTTTTAATAAGGCAATCACATCAGCGACTTCTAAAACCAAATCGTGTCCGTGGTTACTACCGATCTCAGTTGTGATTCTTACCCCTCCCACTTCTGTTTCAGCGGCTTTAAGACTAAATGGTAAACTCATCAGTGCGGCCGTACCACCGGCGACTTTAAAAAAATTTCTTCTTTGCATCGGGACCTCCTCGATTCCTCGTTGTTTTCAAAATCCGTTATAAATAGAGAGTTAATGAAAATCGACTGAAAGCCCCTTGAAACCTTGTTGTGATTTGTTGGGAAAAATTCTGTGCTTTACAAGAAGCTAAAATGCGAAAGGCCTGCATCCGGCAGGCCTTTTAAGTGGTAGGTTTTAGAGCGAGTGAACACTCGCAGGTTTAAAAGAAAATTTAGGCATCCCTTCCTCTGGGATGAGTGCGGTTTGAAGCCACCCCCAAACTGGGCTCAAAACCTTTTGCCGAAAAAACTAAAGACTCTCAAAGGAGTGATCCGGGGCCGCCCCCAAATTCGGCCCGGGAACACATTGTCTGTTTCGACTCCCCAAATATAGGAAATCGAGGTCAATTATTCCACTCATCCCGTTGACAGAAACTTAAATAAGTTGTCAGAATGATTGTGCTTTTTGACACTTTTCCTTGATTGTGTCAGAAAACTTCCTTTTTTCATTAAAGTCTGCCACCCTCTTTCTATGGCTGAAGAAAATAAAAAAGATGATCTCTACTGGAAGGTTTTAAACTGTGCTCTTGAATTGGAGTTCAAAAAGGGACACCTAAAGTGGACGATCACAGAGCTTTCTCGAAAAAGCCAAATCACCCGGTCTTTGATCTACTATTATTTTGGACGCTCTAAAATGGATATCCTTCAGGCAGCGGTCAGTATTATCGGAGAAGAGTTTATCGGGATGACCGAGGAGCGCAAAAAATTGTGGCTCGATGGAGAGCTTGAGGCCGGCCTCAGGAAGTCTCGTGAAATCTACGATAAAATGCCCTACCTGTGCGCTTTTTATCTCTCCTACCGCGAACAGACCAATGAGATTGGAGACTCCTTAAAAAAGATAGAAAAGAACTTCAAACAAAAACTAAAGCAGGCTCTTCCCGGCGCTAGCCCCGAGCAACTTAATACGGTTTTTGCCGTCTATTTTGGAGTGGTCTACTCCCCTTTTGTGGGTGAAAAAGAAATTCGTCTCTTTACTCAGTTTATGAAAGACATATTCGCACAAATCAATCGGTAACTATGACGTCTGTGAACATTATCCAAACCCAAAATCTCAACCAGGATCAGATCAAAGCACTGACTTCACTAGAAAAAAAGGTCTTCCCCAACACCCCTACTCAAAAAAGCATACAAAAAAAACTTTCTTCAAAAGAAAATCTTTTAAGTTTTCTTGCTTATGAGGACCAAAACCTTATTGGTTGTAAAATTGGCTATCCTCTTGAAAGCAATGAATTCTATAGTTGGTATGGTGGCGTCGATCCCGCCTACAGAAAGAAGGGATATGCGCGCTTAATGATGGAGTTGCAACATCAAGAACTGAAAAAAAGAGGCTACAAAAAAGTGATCACTAAAACCAGAGCCCCTTACAGAGAGATGCTAATACTAAACTTACAACAAGGCTTTTACATAGTCCGTTGTGAGACCAAACCCCAGGTCGACTCAATCATAATTGTATTTGAAAAAAGCTTATAAACCCTAAATGGGTTGATTTTGCTTTTTAATTTTCATTTTCTGGCGCATACCTTTACAGATTTCGTTTTCATAGAGAGCGGCTTTTAAGCTCTTCACCACTGAAAAATTGAGGCTTTTTTTGGCTTCAATGTAATCCTGTAATTTGCGACTGCTGTCTTGATCACAAAAAATAGGGGCCACATTCTCGATCATCTCATTGGCGTAGAAGTCTCCGGCACCCTCTGCTAGTCCTGCTAAAGTGTCGTAAAAAGCCTCTGTGAAGTCTTTATGAAGGTCTTTTTGATTGCCCGGAAAAATTCCCTTCATGACGGCTTTCATCTCTCCAAAAGAATTTTCCTCGTGTTCCTGAGTGAGTTTTTTAAAGTACTTTTGTTTTACAGCTAAATCAGGTTCACTGGCTTTGGCATGCAGGGCGGAAAGGCGACTCCGTTTTGAGGGATCTTTTTTAAGCTCGCTTGCAATTAATTCGGTAGCCTGCGGATAACCGTTTCTTGAGAGGGCTTGAAGAATTTCCCACCTCTGATCAGGGTTGGCCAAAAAACTTAGCTCAAGATTTGTTCTTCTTTGTTTTAAGACTTCAGCGAGGGTTTTTAGGACAGAATCACTCTCACTGACTTTTACCAAGTTATTAAACCACAAACGTTGCAACTCTTCCTTGTCTTTATTCTCTACAATACGAGTGATCGCGGCTTGCTCGAAAAACTTCACCCAAATATTTCTCTGCAATTTCCACTCATCGGTGTCGCTGGGATAATAAAACTTCAGGACTTCGTCGACAGAGTCCCAGATCTTAGTGAGAAGATCGGGTCTTTGCTCTGAAAGCCCGTTGAACTCCACCATTTCAAGGTATTCATTAAGACTCATTTTTTGGTCCACAGTCATCATCCAGAGATCGGACCACAAGAGACTTCGTAAAAACGGGTCTTGAATATTAGAGAGATTCCCTTTGACCTGGGCAAGACTCTTTTTATCAAGCACAACTTTAACGAAGTCATAGTCTCCATAGTTAGGATAAACCATCGATGGACAGGCTTTACCAATCAAGGACTTCAAATAGGTTCGCTCACCGGAAAATTCCACCGTTTTTGTTTTCCAAACCTTTAGCACTCCCCCATAAGGCCTTAACAAGGCTACCTTAGTTTTATGAGTACGCAACATGGGATGCTCTCTTGTGCCGGTTTGGTAAATTTCAAAATTAGTGATCTTGTTATTTTCACATTGGTAATAGGTCTCGATTTTATTGTGCATCGCTGTTTTAAGCCATCTCTCATCCCAGGTGGAGAGATCACGGCCTGAGGCCTCAGCCATTGTCGCAATGAAATCCTTAAGAGTTGTGTTTTGGCCAGCGAAGCGAGAAAAATAAAGGGCGAGTCCTTTTTTATAGTCCTTTCCAAGAAGAAAAGAGAGTTGCCTTAATGCTGAGCCCCCCTTGCGGTAAGTGATGGCATCAAAGCTAGCAAAGGCCTCATCGGTCGAGTGAACTTGATCGGTGGCGATCGCATGGGTGTTTTCCGACTGATCCAACAAATAGGCCGCTTGTTTGCGAGAGTTCAGACTGGCCCAGCCTTCCTTAAACTCTGTGCTCTCCGTCACACCAACGTAAGAGGAATAAGTGGCAAAGCTCTCGTTGAGCCAAAGGTCATTCCACCACTCCATAGTGACAAGATTACCAAACCACATATGAGCCATCTCATGATAAAGGGTCACCGCGAGTTTTCTTTTTTCTTCTCGCGTTTTTTCTCCTTTGGTAACAAAGCGGTCTTCATTGAAGGTCACAGCTCCCACGTTTTCCATAGCCCCAAAGTTAAAATCAGGAACAATAAGCTGATCGTATTTTTGATAGGGATAGGGATAACCAAAATAATCTTCGAAGAAATCAAAAGCTGTTTTCGTTAAACCAAACCACTCTTCAGGAACCACGTAAGAGGCAAGCGATTTTCTAGCCATTAAACGAAGAGGTATTTCTCGTCCATTGACCTCGGCAACATTTTCCCAGATCTGGTAGTCACCGGCATGAAGTGAGAATGTATAGGTGGAAAAGCGCTCAGATTGCGGAAAAATCCACTCTTGGTGATTTTCTTTTTCGACAGTCTCGACTTCTCGAACAGAAGTCACAACCTCCCAAGCTTTTGGCGCCTGAACTTTCATTGTGAACCTTGCTTTGAGGTTCGGCTGGTCAAAGCAGGGAAACATCCTATTGGCCCGGTAAGGTTCAAACTGAGTGTAAAGATAGGTATTCTTATCTTTTACATCGACATATTTATAGAGTCCCTCACCATCATTTGAGTAGGGATGACTAAAAGACACGAAAACAGAATTAGAACCTTTTTTAAGATATTTTTTTGGAAGAGAAATATAGAAGCCATTGTACTTTTTCTTTTCGACCGATTTCCCATTGATCTCAAAGGCCAAGACTTTGCCCCCAAAAAAATCTAGGGTGAGATCCTCTTTTTCTGCCAATTCAAAGCGTACCTCCACCCGTCCTTTGAATTTATCCTTGAGGGTGAGGTCCATATTAAGATCGTACTCAACATTAGAGATCAATTCTTTCCGAGTTTGGGCTTCTTCGAAGGTAAGTTGATCTTTTTTACTTCGCCCTTGATCCGAAAATCCCCAGTCCACGCAACCCGTGGAGAAAAATAAAACAAGTGTTAGGTAAAAAAATCTCATAGTCTCTCCCCTGCTTCTAGCCCTGCTCACCGAAAGGATTTGGTGGGAAATGGAAGGCTTATTTTTACGGTTTATGGCAGAAAGCGTCAACTCCCATGTCTTAAAAAGGACTTGATTTAAAAGGCTCAGCCTTCAGAATGAATCTATGAGTTCTATTAAAATACACCGCATTACTGCTGACGATTCCTGGGAAATGATGTGGAAAGGCTGGGAGCTGGCTCGCGTGAACTATCCCCTAGCTTTGATCATTTCGATCCTCTTTTTTGTAGGTACAATCTTGGGATCTATCCCATTTGTAGGACCCCTCATTGCGGGAGTGGTTACCACTCTTGCCCCTCTTGTTTTCCTTGAGGCCAGTCGTCTTTGGGAAAATGGTGAAAAGGGTGACTTCCAGACGGTTATGAAAGTTTTTGAAAATAAAGATCGTCTAAACGCCCTCACCCCTCTTCTTTTGATTCAGTTAGTTATCTCAGCCGGCCCCGGGCTTCTAGCCATGCTGCCTTTTTTAGGCGCTGTTGTTGGACTGCTATCGCTTATAACAATACCCATTTCCATTATTGTCAGCCTCTCAATTCCAATTTTGTTTTTTAATTATCTTTATGAGGATATGGACTACAAAAGGGCCCTAAGCTGGGCTGTTGAAGGGATTGTTCAAAACTTTGTCGCTTTTATCGTTCTGGTTCTTCTCGTGTGTGTGCTTTCAGTGATCTGTCTTATTCCACTAGGGCTGGGCATTATTTTTGTGGCATTCCCTATTTACATCACCATTGGTTATCTCTGGTACCGAAGCGTATACGAAGGTCTTCAGTTTGAAAAGGACAAAGAAAAAAGTCTTATTTAAATTGTGCCACCGCTTTGAACTCAACGGCAATCGGTGTGGGTAAAGCCCCAACTTCTACTGTGGTTCGACAGGGTCCTGACTCCACCGAAAAATATTCGGCGTAAACTTCGTTAAAAGCCTTAAAATCTTTTTTCATATTGGTAAGAAAGCACTGCACATCAACAAGGTTCTCAAGATCAAGACCTGAATCCTGTAACACAAGGCGTACGTTTTCGATCACAGCTTTCGTTTGAACTTTCACATCATAGTCCAAGACACTGCCAGCATCATCAAAAACCACTCCAGGGATTTCTTTGGTACCCTTCTGCCTCGGCCCCACACCCGAGAGGAACAAAAGGTCTCCCACTCTGCGCGCATGAGGATAACTTCCAACAGGCTCCGGCGCCTTCTGACTGATCACTTGCTCATCCATAACCACTCCTTTTCGAAACCACCAAAAGGTACCAGCTTCCCAATGGTAGCGCCAACGCGTTATTCACGACGCCGTATGGCCATATAGAAAATTTAAATAAAAGAGAATGCGTAGTTCAGTCCTGCTCCACTGAGAGCTAACTTTAAGCCCATTAAAATTTAGTTTTACAATGAGGACTCTGGAAGCTCCACTTCAGCGGTGATAGCATCGATGATGGGATTAAAAGGCTGGTGCCTTTGAG
The DNA here is from genome assembly GCA_964230645.1 of Bdellovibrionales bacterium. Lineage (GTDB taxonomy): Bacteria > Bdellovibrionota > Bdellovibrionia > Bdellovibrionales > JAGQZY01 > JAGQZY01. The sequence continues at coordinate 756,945 of CAXRHT010000002.1, forward strand.
CTGTAGACCAATTGATTCCATCGCTAGAGATTTTTCGAGTGGATGAGGCATTCTCACCCCAACTTCTCGAGAAGCTATAAAAAGTTCCATTTGAATAACCTTGAATGGAGTCTGACGAGTTCCCCATCGTTGTCCAGTTAAGCCCATCTGTAGAGGAATAATTTATGCGCCCGGCGCGTAAATAAAATGTGCTATTCTCTTTTGAAAAATAAATCGAACCAATACTATCAGCAAACTGGTGGCCAGTTACCCATTCCTCGGTTTGGGTATTGAAGAGCCTCAGTTGAGAATTTTCGGAACTATCGACGAAGAGAAAAATGCCGAGGCCTGCGCTGAACGTTGTCTGCACGCTTTCGCTAGTGTTAACATCCCAGTTCATGCCATCCTTACTAAAGGCAAGAGGGGCTCCGCCACTTCCTACCGCCATAAAATAACCGTTTTCAAACTCCATTCGGCGATATGCTCCATTGGGCCTTGAACCGCTAGCCCAATTTATACGTTGCCAGTTTTGACCGTCAGCACTCCAAACACTGGTTCCACCTCCCATGGAAGCAAATACATTATTTCCGAAAGTGATATCTCCCGCCCAGGGGCAACCACCATATGTTACAGTGTCTTTATCGAGAACGATTTCATCCGTCCAATTCTCTCCATCTTTAGATGTTCTTACATTGACGTGACAACAGCCTCCAATAGCAACAAATTGATTGTTTCCAAAAGCAATCCCACGAAACATATGGGGATCATGATCGGGTGCGTAGGGTTCAAATTTTCCAAAACGGCACTGATCCTTTAAATAAGCCTCCGAATAGCTTTGCCCCGGAATCAATTGCTGCTCGATATGTTTGAGGGTTTCAAAGCCATCATGACTGGTCATAATGGCTCCCCCTCGTCCCACACCCACTGAAACACTTTGTTTTTTCAAAGGTGATGGTTGATCTGGAAGAGGTTCATCCTCTTCATTATCTAAATTGGTTTCATCATTTTGATTGGAAGACTCGCTGCCTTGTTGAGCGCCCAACTCAGCCTGAAAAGGAGTAGGACTGCACCCTTGATAGATAAAAATAATACCTAGAAGAAGAACAAGAAAAATATTGATGCTTTTTGAATTTAAACTCAAGACCACCCACCCTTTTTATTAGTATAGGGCGACCTTCCTCCGAGCAAAAGTCTTAATATTAAAAAGGATTTTATGACAAAAGCTCTGACGTTATTTTCGAAAAATACTTTTATTTTTCTCAGTTTGAAGCGATTTTAAACTTCGGAAAGTTCTCGAAACGAATCACCAGTTATGGTTCTGATAATCGAAATACCAACGATCATGATCAGGGTCCCATTCATCCCAAGTGGGAACCTCTTCAATTTTGCTCACAAGGTTTTCCGGAACAATACCTGGAACAACGAAAGCTTTCTGTCTTTTTAGGGGATAAGGATTTCGCAGCTCCATTCCTAAAACTCCAAGGATGGATCTTGCCACATACCAGGTGGCTTGTGGATTCCAACCATGGGCAATTTTAATAACCACACCAAGGCCTTTAGGATACTCAGGATGTTCGATGGCCATTCCCAAAAGTCCATCGGCTCCCTCTTTAGCGATCACCTTTCCTTTACAAGATTTAATCACTGTTGTGTCGAGGCGATTAAAGCCACCAATCAGATCGGGCTCTTTAGTAAAGGCCTCCCAAATCCAGTCCTCATCTTTCTTCTGAGCGAGCTTAGCGTAACACTGAGCCAATTCATTCACGGTCATTGCCACTGTAGGCAGACCATCCCCGTCTCTCGCTACCCTTGGTGGCTCATAATCTTCCCCTAAATAATCTCTGACAATTTCAAGGTAAGCCTTGAAAATGGGGTGATTGGGGAGAGTGTAGCCGGCCCGGTTCCAACCTTTTAAACGGCAACCTTTTAAAATGGCGGCGTGATGTCCCGAAGAATTATTGTACCATCTTCGAGGTCGACGCACCTGTCTTCCAAATTGCACAAGAGGAAGATCGAGAGGTGTGAGCATGAGTCCCCACTCCCCTTCACTTAATAAACTTTGAGCCGCTTCCACATGTTGAGCCGTGCCGTTGTGGCTAGCCAGCGCAATAGCCTTTTGTTTCCAATCGGTGACCTCAGACAATTCATCGGCAAAGACTTTTATATAAAAAGGCTTCATCATGGAGCGCCCATAGCAAAGGACATTTCCGCCCCAGGCGTGTATTTTTTCATCGCCACTGTACCAAGATACCGCTCCGTGAATAGTGTTTTCACTCACACCATTTCGCCTAAAATCGACAAGAGGTTCCCACTCCACATCGCGTCCTGTGGGCAAGTTGGATTCTTTTTCACCTAAGGGACTGGAAGGATAGACTTTCATAGGGACTCATCCTCAAGGGGTTCATCTTCTGATGAGAGAACATTACGATCTCCCGGAAAGAAATCCACATTGTCTTCATCAAACTCCAGATCAGGAGCAGGATGCGAAGTCGGAGTTAGACCTACAACAGCGGCTCCTGTTCCTTGAATAGGTTGATACTCAAAGATCTCTCCTTTATAGGCATTGGTCTCTCCCATCACAGAAGCCAGCCACCAAAAGGGCTTAAAGTTTACCACTTTTTTCGTCACTCTCGCTTCTCTATGAAATTGCCTTGAAAGCTGTGACACATCCTCTAAGCGTCCGCGGGACAAAAACTCAAGAAACTTTTGATTCCACTCTTCATCTTTTTTTGATGAGATTTCATCAGGACACTCTTTGGGGTCCTTTAATGTGTAACGGTTAGATAAACTACTGATCGAAATCACCACCGCTTTTTTGTTTTGTTTTTTAAGGGCGTCTTTGGCCCCTTTGCCTAGAATAATTTGCTCGGCGCGGTCCGAATAGATGTTGCTCGAAACAATGCAGGATTTAAATTTATTTTTAGGATCGAGAAGTTTTAAACAAACCACAGAGCCTGTATCAATAGGAAAACCCTCGTAGGCCGTAAGCCTTGAGGTGAGTCCTCTTTCGATGTTGGCTTCATTATAGGCTTTGGCGAATTCCACATCGGTTTGAAATTCATAGGGAATACTGCCAAGTGAGTGCCATTCATCATCAACGAGAGTCCATTTTGGCTTAGGAAGCGCTTGAATCTGATGACCTAAAATACTGGCCCAGTAGGTTGAGTAAACAAGGATCAAATCAGGATTTAACTCATCCACTTCTTTGGCGACTTTATCATAAGCCTGTCGGACCTTTTTCCAACTGCTTCTCTCATCAGGCTTTAATAACGGGTGAGGTAAACCGGGAAGCACATAACCCTTCAAAACATTTTCGCAGTGACTGCTGGTGTATTCTGCTTTTTCCATCACTTAGCCCTCCACTCAGCGACCACATTACCGGTACCAATCACGGTGCCATAGCCATGAATTTTCGCCGGTGCTTGAGGCATGCCCATAGCCGAGAGCATCCACATCAGCCCTCCGGCATCACACTCACTAATGGTTTGTTCAGTAAAGTCAGTCATCACCTCAAAGATTGTCTGCACATCTCCTTTTTTCATAAGATCAATCATCTTCATGTCCCATAGATATTGACCATGATGGTAAATATGCTCGGCACTCATGTCCTCTGGAACATCAGGCTCTGTAATAAAATGGCGATGAGACAGGGAGTGACTGGCAAGAAGAAGGCATTTCTTACCAGACTCCTCAATGGCTTTTTTTGTGGCCTCGCCGAGTTTAAGCATTTCCTCTTGCATCACGTCCATAGAAAAATAAGAAGCTCTTCCAACACTGGAAATGCCGACAATGGGTTTATCCCAAGAGGGATTTGTCATTTGCAAGGCTGTAATCGTTCCGTAGTCGATTCTGAAATCGGGATTTCTCATCATCTCTACAAGCATTTCATTGTTCTTAGCTTCTTGATAAATCTTTTCAGCCAAATCGACGTCGACTTTTAAATCGTAATTAAAGCGAAACAAATGAGGAAAGATAGGGTCCACTGATTTCGATTTAAATTCAGGACACCCCAGAAAGTGCGTGGCAATTTGGGTTCTCCAATGAGGGGAGTGGACCAATATCACATCGTAATCCACATCACTTAAAGAATCTCTTAATCTCTCATAGGCCCATCTCAAAGTTTCCCAGCCACACTCTGAGCGAGGCTCGTTCTGAGGGGGGTTCTCTCCATAGACAAGATGGGGAGGATGGGGCGCTAAACATCCAGCAACAATTTGACCTTTTTGACTCATAGTCTGGCAATATAAGAGTTGAAGAGGAGCTTGTCTAGCCTCCATTTCTATTGTTCATTATCTATTGCCCCTGTGATTTCAATCCTTTAGCAGGAAGACCCCTTTCATATCTGAGGCAAGACTTCCCTACGTGCTTAAATCCAGAGGGCTTCCCCTATTCTATTTGATATTGTCGATTTTTTTCTCGATTGGACTTTTTGCCCCACTCAAATCCAAGAAAATGGCTTTTCTCCCTATTCCCTCTTGTTTCGCCCAAGCTCGTACCCTCAAACTCCGATAAGACAAACAGAGGAGACAGGTGATGAGGAAGCAACAAAAGGAATGAAACCATGGAAAAGTCCAAGCTAATCTTTATATTAGGATTTTCTTCTCTATTAATGAGTTGCTCTGGAGGGTCCGACTCTAGCAACACACTCGATTCACAACTGATTTCGTCTGATGTCGCCTACGCTTCTTGGCCCAACAGCACCACCACAAAAACAAACTCCATTCAGATCACTTCCCCTGTTCTTCTTTCTGACATGAACAAAGACGGAGTACTGGAAAACATTTTCATTACAGTTTTACCAAACTCCACTCAACCGGAAAATAGTGTTCTGCGCGTAACAAGTGGTGAGGCCTATGATGAAATCGTAAACTACGATGCCAACAGGACTCCCCTTTTTCAAAATTCTTATCCCTTCGTCTACGACGTCAATGATGATGGTGATAAGGAGCTTCTCCTAGTTGGATACGATCTTGATAAAGTTTACTGCTTTGACTTTAAAGACAATGAGCTGGACCAAATTTATATCCGCTGGTCGGCTCGCCTCCCTCAGGCTCTCCCCTCTGGTTTTGATCCTCGAATGAAGCTTATTGAAAAAGACGAGCAGATCATGATTCAAATTGAAAACTATGGGATTTTTGAGAAAAAACACAGAAAACCCAAAGTTGTTTTTATTAATCCTCCCGGTAAAGACCAAGAGGATGATGACGACGACGATGACTGAGCGCACTCGAAGGATCGCCTCATTTTAAGAAATCTTCCAGCCTCTCTAAGACTCTGAACTTCTTTTTGTCGCAGCTTAGAAGCTGGCCTTTTATCCAATGAGTCCTTAAGCGATTAAAATCACTAAAGATATAACACCTTTTCACCTTCCCACTTGAAACAACCCCCTAATATTTCTCCTGTTTTCTCCGATATATAGGATGGAGACATCAGAGGAACCTCATGAACCTACCAAAAATTAATGATCAATTTGAGCATTATAAAATCCTCTCTACTTTGGGAGAAGGAGCCATGGGACAGGTCTTCCTTGCTGAGGACCTCAAGTTAGGAAGAAAAGTCGCCTTAAAGTTCTCCGGTACAGACAAACAGAAATCGAATCCCGTTTTATTAAAACGCTTTGAAAACGAAGCTAGAACTTTAGCCGCTCTCAATCATCCAAATATCGTCAACGTCTTCGACTTCGGCCATTGCGGTGATTTACGTTATTTGGCTATGGAATACGTACAGGGTGACACCCTGATGCGGATCATTCAGAAAAAAGCCTTTGGTATAAAAGACAGTTTAGAAACCATTAGACAAGTCGCCAGTGGTGTTGGGGCGTCTCACCAAAAAGGTGTTCTTCACCGGGATATTAAACCAGCTAATATCCTTATAGACGAAAATAAAAAAGTAAAACTCGTGGACTTCGGCATTGCAAAGTCCTTGCAGTCCGAAGATGGCAATCTGACCCAGGCCGATCACTTCATTGGAACTATTAATTACATCGCTCCTGAGATATTAACCGGTCACCCTCCCTCTCCCTGCTCAGATATATTTTCCATAGGAGTTGTTTTTTACGAATTGGTCACAGGACTTCATCCATTCACTGGAGAAAATAAGTTTGAAACCATGGAAAAGGTAAAATTTCAGGAAATCACTTTCCCCCCAGATATGGAATCTCTCCTTCCTGAGTCTCTAAAGGGACTCATTATGAAAATGCTTTCCAAAGATAAAACGAAGCGCTTTCAGTGCACAGATGATCTTATCAAATCTATTGATAAAAGCTTTGAACACCTACATCCTGATTTGCATCAAATCTCGATTCGCCCCGACATCATTGTACTTAATCGCTCGGAATTGCGTCTGCAATTACTAAAACAAGGTTATCAAGAAAATGAAATTCGACTGATCATTCATCAAGCCGCACAGCTCGAGGATATGGGGCAAGTGTTCGGCCCCGATGAGGGTGATCAAACACTTGATACGTCGAATATGAGCTTGAAAAACAAGATCACCATAAGTCCGATGAACCTCAAAGCATCTATAACTAGCTTTGAAAACTCGAAAACACAAATCTCAAAATCCACCGCCACAGTGGTAACAAAGACCAAAACCAAACCAGAAAACAATAAACAAACACAAAAGCCCACGGCCCAAAACCTCTATCCCAATGACACTGATCAAGAAGAAATTCCCTATCCACTTTACAAGCCCAACTTTTTTAAAAAGGCCTTTGTCTTCCTCGGGTTCATTACCCTATTAGGCAGTGGAATCTATAATTACAAATCTAAGACGGTTTTCTACAAAAAAGCCCTCGAGTACTCTTCCATTTTTCTAGAACAAAAAGGAGAAACAGAAGAAAAGGTAGTCGTCGATACTAAACAAAGAGAAATATCCTCCCTACCGTCCGTGTATATGGACTCTCCTCCCGCTGGCTCACAGTTTACTTTTCGTCATGTTAAAACAAGTGGTGATGAACGTAAAACAGACCTTGATGTGCAAAAATTGCTAAAAATCAAAAGAAGTGCTAACGGGGTCATCTCTCTTAATATCAAAAATCTCAGTACCGGCAAATGGAGTCAAGCTCGATGGTCGGAGAATGTGATTGCACCTCCACTGAGGTATTATGAAAAAAATGGTCGCAATGAAAAGACGACCCTTCCTCCGAACCATAAATCTATCTATCCGCTCAATATCGGACGCAAAGGTCAATTTCGCTATCAGATTGTCAATACCGATGGAAGCTTCTCTCAAGGAGAGAAAAACTGTGAGGTTTCTGGCCATATGGAAAAAGTCGTTCTCGGTAAGGCCCGATCGATATTGGTTATCCAATGTCAGAACACAGTCGATGGAATAAAGCGGGACACAAGCATCCACTATGCACCCGATCTTAAGATAAGCGTCAAAAGAGAGTCCCACTGGAAACAAGGGGTAACGCCTCATTACGAGCTGTGGGAACTGGTTAAATAAAGAACGAATAAATAGAATTAAAGCTCGTAGTTCATACTCACGTTTTGAGTCTCTGTGAAAAACTCTAGGGAGTAATCCCCGCCTTCTCGACCGACACCGGATTGCTTCATACCACCAAGGGGAGTCCTTAAATTTCGGTACATCCAAGTATTCACCCACACGGTCCCGGCCTGAATTTTCTTCGACAAACGGTGAACCCGTGAGTGATCATTGGTCCAAAGAGTGGCCGAGAGTCCATAGGGGACACTATTGGCCATTTCTAGAACTTCGTCCTCGCTTTTGAAAGAAGTGAGAGTGACAACGGGACCAAAAATTTCTTCGTTCTGTACACGGCAGTCTTGGCTCAAACCAGAGAGGACTGTCGGACGCATAAAATAGCCGTCTTTCATTTCACTAGGCAGGTTCTTCACTTCCTGACTGGTGTGAACCACTCCGCCTTCTTTTCTCGCAAGCTCAACATAACTTTGAACTTTTTCCAGATGCTCTTTTGAAACCAAGGCCCCTAAGAAGTTGCTGTCATCGGATGGATCTCCAACCTTGAGCTTCTCGGCTTCAACGACGAGATCTTTTAAAAACTGGTCATAAATCTCTTCTTGTATAAAAATGCGAGACCCACAGAGACATATTTCTCCTTGGTTCAGGAAGCTTGATCGCAAGGTTGTTTTTAGGGCCTTTTTGTAATCGCAGTCAGAAAAAATAATATTGGGATTCTTTCCGCCCAGCTCAAAACTCGTTTTCTTAAAGTCTCCCGCTACGCTCTTTGCAATGTGGGCCCCTGTTTTGGTTCCGCCGGTGAATGAAATTACCGGCACATCCGGGTGTTCTATGAGTGCTTGTCCTGTCTGTGTTCCTAATCCATGGACAATATTGATCACACCCGGTGGAAGACCGGCTTCAATGGTTAATTTTCCGAACAGGTAGGCTGTCATCGGTGTTAGTTCCGAAGGTTTACAGACGGCAGTGTTTCCAGCCGCGATACAGGGAGCAATCTTCCAGGTGAGTAAATAAAGAGGAAGATTCCAGGGGGAGATCAAAGCACAAGGCCCATAGGGGATATGATTGACGTATTCGACTTTCCCCTTCTCATCGGTGAAAGCTGTCGATTTAAAACTTTGAATAGCATGGGCAAAAAATCGTAAATTTTGACTGGCCCGTGGTATGTCTACTTTCTTAGTCAGCCAAAGAGGCTTTCCCTGATCTAAGCTTTCAGCTTGGGCGAGTTGTTCAAAGTTTTGATCAATCAAATCGGCTAAACGCATAAGGGCCGCGGCTCGATCTCCGGGCGAAAAATCAGACCAAATACCAAAGGCTTGCTTAGCAGCACCCACAGCTCTATTGACATCTTCGGAGTCGGAGTTGGGGGTTTGGCTATAAACTTGACCCGTTGCAGGCGTGAAATTATCAAGGTAATTTCCACCCACGGGATCAACAAACTCTCCACCAATCAAATTTTTGATTTTCTCCATTACGCGTCCTTTATATGAGGAGCCACTTTTTCCATAAACGTTCTCATATTTTGGCAAACCTCTGGGCTATTGTGATTGTTAAAATCAAACCAAAGCATCAAACGATCTTCTGGATGAAATCTTTCTTTAATTTGTTCGATGATCGTTTCGGGATGACCGACCAAGGCATTATCTACTGCCTTTGCTAACTTCACAGGATCGATCGTTCCCTGTATGGCTGACCAGTAGGCTTTGTTAGCATCGGTGGCAAGCTCAGTGGCTCGCTTATCGTTTTCTTCTTTTGAGAGCTTGGGATCGTCACTTGGAAAAACTAATACAGTTCTAGGCATATGAGATCTTTTCCACTCGCCTTTGTAGGTCTTCTTCATGCGCTCATGGGTTTTCTCAATCACTTCTGGAGGAGTGATGGAAAGATTAAAAACTCCACAGGGTAAGAATTGATTGGCCCACTCGTGCGCTTCGGCCCAGTGTGCCCCTATGGTTAGGTTCAAATACTCTAAAGGCGCTTCAAAGGGAATCACACCCACTTTTTCAAAATCCCAAAAAGAGGGAAGTTCAATTTTTTCGGGCTCGCCCGTTGTATTATTTTCTTTGTTGTAGGCTTCAACAACCTTTTGCCAGTCTTCCTCTGTGCGGAAAAATTCCTTTTTAAGATACATAGGTGCGATGTCTTTGGAAGAAAACACTTCACTTTTAAGAAAACGTAAAAAGATCTCTGTGGCTTGTAAAAAAGCTCGGCCGTTTACTACGGGCCAACCCACTTTTTCCACTTCAGAGCGAGGCTTGATCCCATAAGGTCGATTGGAAAAAGGAAAACGTCCAGCAGCAAAACCTAATTCAAGCTTTCGATCGGTATTGTGGTGAAGAGCATGAAGACTCAAAAAGGTCTTTACAGCTTCAGCATGGGCAATGGGACCACCGTTACAAAGAATATTTCTAATGGCAGAGCCAACATTTATTTGCTTCGTTTGTGAGAAGAGAAGATGCGCGACCTGCAAGACATCTGTGTTAAGCCCAATTTCTCCTTTGAAATTGGGAATAACGGCCCCTGGGTTTTCTTTTTGAACCTGGCAGGAAAGGTGAGTTTCAGCCACCCAAGCGGTTTGAAACCCAAGTTCATCCGCAAGTTTGGCCTGCTCAAAAAAGTTTTTGAGCATTGTCTTTTCATTGGGTTTATGGCCCTTCACTTCATTTTGGCATATGGATAAAAATATATCGAGAGTCATATCGCCCCCACTCTTCCACCGTCCACAGCAATGCTTTGGCCGGTAATATAATTGGCTTTTTCGGAACAAATAAATCGAATGAGGTCGGCTGTTTCTTCAGGCTGGGCAAAGCGTTTCATCGGCACTTTACTCATCCACTCCCTTTCTACATCGGCGTAACTTTTATTCTCTTGGTCGGCCTTGGCCCGAATCAGGGACTCCAGCCTCGGAGTTTGAGTGAAACCAGGCATCACATTGTTGACTGTAATCCCGTGAGGGGCGAGCTCCAAAGATAAGGTTTTTCCCCAACTCGCAACAGCGGCTCTGACAGTGTTCGATACTCCCAAGTGAGGGATCGGGATCTTTACAGAAGTTGATGTGATAGTCACAAAGCGACCCCAGTTTTTCTTTTTCATTTCATCGAGAACAATTCTTGTAATCATCGAATTTGCAATGAGGTGATTATTCATGCCACCCAAAAATTCCTCAGGCATGGCTTTTGAGATAGGGCCACCTTTGGGCCCTCCTGAATTGAGAATCACAATATTGAAGGGAGCCTTTTCATGCTCGGCCCCAATGGCTCCCTGCCAGGTTTCCGACCTTCCAATATCACCAGCAAGATAATTATGCCCTCGACCTGGAAGATCACTCACTATTTTTTTTAGCTTGTCCTCACTGCGAGAGAATAGGCAGACACTGACACCATCACTAGCCAAACCTTTTGCGACCGCTTCACCGATCCCCTGTGAAGCGCCTAGCACCAAAGCTCGTTTGTTTTCCATGGACCCACCCTCTCGTAAAATATTATGGTTCTGAGCGTGCCCTGTAGGTAACAAAAGCTTGGAAAAAGATCAATAATTCCGATAATTTCAGCCTGCTCTTTAAGCCTTCTCCCCCATTTTTCGTGATTCATTAATAATCAGTCTGCTTTTGATCCGCCTTGCAATCATCAAAAAACTGTCTCATTCCAAGACATTAGAGCCTTCAAAGCGACGAAAAACTAGAGGTTTAGGGCCAAAGTCGATAAAATAAAAGGAACAGTATTCGGGGGGATATTGAAACGATTCAGCTTCGTGATGACCTTATTTAGTTTATTAATGGGCGTCACATTCTTATTTCAAAACTGTGCTGATTTTAAAGGAGCACAGCTGACGAATTCCGCAGGTTCCGGAGCGATCCCCCTTGATGTGCCTTTATTTCACCTCAATCGTCCCTTAGATCTCGACAATAAAAACACCACTGGGAAATCTCGTTGGACAGTTGGAGGGGATGACATCTTCTATTACGAGTCCCTTGTTGGAGCGACCTATCGTACAACGCTTATTACCATCACAGGACGAAACAGTGTGGCCTATCTTCATGTAGATGCCGATACCTGCACAGGCGAAAGAGCTCTTAACCGAGAAGAAAGAGAAACTCTCAGTGGTTTTTTTGGTTACTACATTGAAAAAACCGAAGAAAAAATGGCGAAAAAAGATAGAGAGGACCCTCTGGGCTGTAGCTTTCCTCGCCTCGCAGTGGATTCCAAACATGTCTACGCAGGTAACACGCCGGCTGTCGATTACGAAATCTATTTTACCTCTGAAGAATGCACTCCCGATGGAGAGCTCTATGTGGTAAACCAAGGGGGAGCCGATCCGAAAATAGCTCGCCAAGAGGTCGAAGCTTTTTTCAATCGTCAAATTGACCTGATTTGTAACTAAGTATCGAGAGACTATGGGCACCCAGAAAAAACGCAAAGCTCCCACCTTAGACCTCCACGGTCGCCGTGTTGAAGAAATCTTTGATCTGGTCGATCAATTTATCACTCGCCACCAAAATAAGCCTCGATTAAGAATCTTGCCTGGCAAGGGTACGGGTAAAGTCAAAGGAGAACTGACTCGTTATCTGAAACTGGGTGGCTACCCTTGGGAGTACGAGACTCTCGAAAGTGGTAAAAAAAACACAGGCTGTTTTATAATTATTCTCGACTAACCCCCTAGAGACCAATGGGGCTATGAGACTTCCCAACCAGCTTCTTAGCGTTTACCCTTCCAGTCATGGATAATTTATTATGGCTAGATATGGAAATGACAGGACTCGATGTTCAAAAAGAACGCATCATTGAAGTGGCAGCAATTGTCACAGATAAAGATCTAAACCCCATAGATACTTTCGAATCGGTGGTTTTTCAGGAACAAAAGTTCCTTGATGCCATGGACGACTGGAACACCAAACAACACAATGAAAGTGGCTTGGTTGCTAAAATCCCGTCCGCCCCCTCGAGTGAGGAAGTCGAAAAAAAACTTTGTGCCTTTGTTAAAAAACATTTTAAAGAAGAGCCCGCCATTCTTTCAGGCAACAGCATCGGTCAAGACCGTAAATTTATTGATGCTTATATGCCGGAACTTGCGAGACTGCTGCACTATCGACTTCTTGATGTCACCTCTTGGAAGCTCATCATGGGCCCGAGATTTAATGTTGAATATGAAAAAAAGGAAAGCCACAGGGCTTTAGATGACATCAAAGAAAGTATCGCTGAACTAAAAACCTTTATAGATTTTATAGATAACAAATAAAAGGAGGAGTTTATGAAAAAACTCGTTTTAATTTTCAGTATATTAAGTCTTCCACTCATGTCTCAGGCACAAGATGCATTCTATGTCTCGGGACTTCTTGGACTCACCTCACCCAACTACTCTGATTCGGATCTCGAAACCGATACAGAACTCTCCTATGGTGCCAGAGCTGGACTTTTATTTAACGAGAATGTTTCCGCTGGGATTTACCTACAAAGATATGCAGGCTCTGACCCTGACTTTACGGTTGGCGAAACTGACGTCAGCTTAACAAATATTATGGCTGAGGTGACCTACTATGCCAACATGGCCGATGAAAATACTTTTTGGATCAGTGGTCTTTTAGGTGTCACACAAAGCTCAACGGAATTTAGCAGCGGCTTAGTGGCTGATAACGACGAAAGTGACACGGCTTTTGGTTTCGCTGCTGGTTACCACTTTATGGTAGCCCCCAACTTTTCCCTTAGCCCGCAAATCACCTACATCTATACCGATACGGACACATCCTCTTATTCCGAAATTTCAGGCTTAGCCAATCTAACCATCTGGCTTTAAAGCCTTTCTTTTAATGAGGCATCTACTAGCAAGTAGGTGCTTCAGCGCCTCGATCAATTATCTCTTAAACAATTGGCGCGACAGCCCAGATTTTCGGGCGAGTATATAATCAGTTTACAACAACAGCGGAGAGAACGCCCCCGATAATTCCACCGCCCATAGCGGCTTTTGTTTTATTGTGACCTAATTGCGAGCGTTTTAAAATCTGCTCCGGATAATAATTAGGATCAGTAGTGAGTCCTAAGGTCTTTTCAATTGATAAAAAATCGGCTTTGGCCCGGTAGCAGGTGCTCCAAAAATCAGGCTGAGTCTCACTGGTAATATTTATGACATTAGCCCCCAGTGCACAGGCATCACTGATAAAATTCTTAATCACATAGTCTTCTTGGCAATTAACACCCATACCGGAATCAGAGGCTTCTATAGCCCCGAGCTTTTTAGCTTTGTGGAAAGAACTCTCTTTCTTCGATGTGATAAAGACTTTGCAATCACCAATTTTAACCTTCTGGTCTTCACTCAGCCTATAACCCTTTCTTGTTAATTTTGAGTTCGTTGAGCACGAAGTGATAAAAGTCAGTGTTAAAGCGAAAAATAGAATTCTTTTCATTGGTAAACCTCACAGGTTAAAGACTTTTCCTTTTTAAACATAAAAAAAGAGGAGTCAAAGAACTCCCCTTTTTGAACCTTATAAATATTAAATCGCACTTAGTAACGGTAGTGAGCCGGCTTGAAAGGACCTTTTTGGTCGATTCCAAGGTACTCTGACTGCTTATCAGAAAGAGTTGTGATCTTAACACCGATTTGCTCAAGGTGAAGAAGAGCCACTTTCTCATCCAATTCTTTAGGAAGCATAAAAACACCAACGTCTTGATACTTTCCTTTGTTTTGGAAAAGATCCATTTGAGCCAACACCTGGTTTGTAAATGAGTTACTCATTACAAAAGAAGGGTGACCTGTGGCGCAACCAAGGTTTACTAGGCGACCTTTAGCAAGCACGATGATCTCGTTACCGTTTTTCATCTTGTGAATATCCACCTGAGGCTTCACTTCACGAACTTCGGAGTTGGCATTGAGCCAAGCCATATCGATTTCGATATCGAAGTGACCAATGTTACAAACGATGGCTCCGTTTTTCATTTTGCTGAAGTGCTTTTCAGTGATGATGTCACAACAACCGGTGGTTGTTACAAAAATATCAGCACGCTCAGCCATGGCTTCCATGGTCGTTACTTCAAAACCTTCCATAGCGGCTTGAAGAGCACAGATCGGATCGATCTCAGTGATCACAACACGAGCTCCGTAGGACTTCATAGAGTGGGCACAACCCTTTCCAACATCACCGTAACCAGCAACAACAACCACTTTACCAGCAAGCATGACGTCAGTGGCACGCTTGATTCCGTCGGCCAAGGACTCACGGCAACCGTAAAGGTTATCAAATTTTGATTTTGTGACTGAATCGTTCACGTTAATAGCAGGAACTTTTAGTTTTCCAGCTTTCAACATTTTTTCAAGATTGTGAACACCCGTGGTTGTTTCTTCAGAGATACCAATGATGTTTTCCATCATCTTGGCGTATTTCTCTTGGTGCATCATAAGAGTGAGGTCACCACCATCATCAAGGATAAGGTTGAAACCTTCGTCTCCCCAACCTTCGATCGTTTGCTCAATACACCAGTCGTACTCTTCGTCTGTTTCATTTTTCCAAGCAAAAACCGGAATTCCAGCAGCAGCCATGGCTACAGCGGCGTGGTCTTGGGTGGAGAAGATATTACAAGAAGACCAACGAACTTCGGCTCCAAGGTGCACAAGAGTTTCGATCAATACAGCCGTTTGAATGGTCATATGAAGGCAACCTGTGATCTTCGCCCCTTTTAAAGGTTGAGATTTTCCATACTCGGTTCTTAAAGCCATTAGGCCTGGCATTTCTTGCTCAGCGATTTTAATTTCTTCACGTCCCCAACGAGCCAACTCACCAAATGTCTTTGGATCATCCATAGCCGCTTTACATACGCGGTAATCTGGTTCACCCGTGGTTTTTTTCGGTGTGTTTGTCGTCTCAGACATAGTTTCTCCCATCATTTATTCACCTCATGGTCTATAATTCTTGTGATTTTTCAGGCCCCTAGTGAATCAGGACTCCCCGCCTGGGTCAAGCTCTGAAGAGGCCTTTTGAGTCATTACATGACCCGTTAGAGCCTAAAATAAGCGCATTTAATTGAATTTCATATTTGATTCAAAATTTAACAAGAATTCTTGCTATCAAATGGCATTTTGAGAGCTATTTTAGGCTTGTGTGAGAATTTCGTAGCCAGAGTCTGTGATGAGTACGGTGTGTTCAAATTGGGCCGAGAGAGTCTTGTCTTGAGTCTCATAATACTTGATAGTCGAGTTCGGAATATCAAACTCTTTGATCGCTTTACTGTTCTCGTTGACCATGGGCTCGACTGTGATCGTTCCAAAGGGCTTTAAACGATCCCCTTTTCCCTTTTTCCCGAAGGAGGGCACGAATGGGTCCTCATGAAACTCTTTACCAATACCATGGCCGCCAATTTCTCTCACAGCGAAATAGCCTTTACGGGTCACATATTTGTTGATGGCAAAGCCGATGTCTCCGACAGTCCCT
Organism: Bdellovibrionales bacterium; assembly: GCA_964230645.1. Taxonomy (GTDB): domain Bacteria; phylum Bdellovibrionota; class Bdellovibrionia; order Bdellovibrionales; family JAGQZY01; genus JAGQZY01. The sequence continues at coordinate 772,783 of CAXRHT010000002.1, forward strand.
GTGGGTCTAATGGCTTCAATTCCCTTGTACATGGCACCCTCAGCCACCTCAGTGATCTTTTTGGCGGCTTCGCTCACCTCGCCCACGTAAAAAGTGGCGGATGTGTCTCCGTGAAAGCCAAATTTATAACTGGTGACATCAATATTCACGATGTCCCCGTCTTTAAGGGGCTGGTCATCAGGCACTCCGTGGCAGATACAATGATTTACCGAAGTACAGATGGATTTAGGAAAACCGTTATAGTTCAGAGGAGCTGGTTTGGCATCATTAGAGAGAGTGTAGTCGTAGACGATCTGATCCAGCTCATTGGTGGTGATTCCAGGTCTTACGAATTTGCCAACGTGAACAAGAGTTTGAGCGGCCAGTTGGCAGACCTTTTCCATTGATTTAATGTCACTGGCTGTTTTTACGTTCATGGGAGCAATTTGGCGAAAAAGAGAAGAAATTGCAAGCTTCAAATAAAAAAGGGAGCCCAAGTGGAGCTCCCCTTTCCTCATCGTTAGAGAACAGGCCTATTTAAGGTGCTTGTTCACTAATTTTGTCATTTCAAACATAGAAACTTGGTTCTTACCGAAAACTTTTTTCAAGTTATCATCGGCATTGATCATTCTTCTGTTTTTAGAGTCTTGAAGGTCGTTCTTCTTGATGTATACCCAAAGGTTTTTAATCGCTTGAGTACGAGGAAGAGGTTTACCTCCAACAACAGCGGCAAGATCATCCGTAGGAGTCAAAGGCTTCATGAAAGCCGCGTTTGGTTTACGCTTAGACTTCTTCTTAGTCGCCTTTTTCTTTTTAGCTGTTTTTTTCTTAGTGGCTTTTTTAGCGGCTTTCTTTTTAGTCGCTTTTTTCTTAGTGGCTTTTTTCTTAGTTTTCTTTTTAGCCGCTTTTTTCTTAGTAGCCTTCTTCTTAGTTTTCTTTTTAGCCGCTTTTTTCTTAGTGGCTTTCTTCTTCGCTTTTTTAGCTACTTTTTTCTTAGCCGTCTTTTTCTTAGTGGCTTTTTTCTTTGTCTTCTTCTTACTGGCTTTCTTTTTTCTTGCCATGTATCCCCCGTTGCTAGAGTGGTTAATTAGTTTGTTCCACCCCTACAGTTCATAGTTAACTGGTATAACAGTCAACAAAAAAGCAGCGCTTTTTTCCTCCCAAGGGGCAATATGAACCCACAGGACACCTTTTAGAGCCTTTTTCAGCACTCAAGAATTTCCAAATACGCCCAAGTAGAGCGACCACGTCCCTCTGTAAACCACTCCTATAGCCACTTTTAACTCAAACCCCCTATGAAGCCCGACTTAGGGTTAAAAGATGTTTGAACAAAACCGGAAAATTATTCCCGTTAAGGAAAAACCGCATCATCCGATAAGAAAGTATGAGTTTTAAAGGGGAATTTGCCGACATTTTAAAGGAAAAACTAGGAGAGCCGGTCCAAACCGAGGCACCTAAAGAGACAAAAAACACCTATGTCTCACGCTCCATCGACTGGATTCTTCCTATTTTTGCCCCCCGAAGAACCTGGACTCCCCAACAAATCCCAGGGGCATATCCTAAGGTAGTGGTAACAAAAAGAACGAAAACCACCCCTCAGTCAAACACCCCCCAACCCGAGAAAGTGCAAGAAAAAGAAAACACGATTTTACTCTCCACTCTCTCGACAAAAGCCAAAAAAGCCCACGGCATTCTGGTAAAACTGGGCGCAGAATTCAACGAAGACACAGGCTTTAGAGCCAGCGAACTAAAAACCCAATACCGCAAACTAGCCAGAACCTACCACCCCGACAGCCAGAGTGTAAAAGCCAGCAACAAGTACTTCAACATGGTCAGCGTCTGCTACAAATTCATCTCAAAAGAATTAGCAGAAAAGAACCACTAAAAAAACATTCCACCAAAATGAAATAAGAATATCCTCACAGAAGCACGATCCCTGGACCGGGAGCCTAAGCTCAAGAACTTTTCGAAGCTTCTGGCCGAGGCTCGAGCAACGAGCGCTGCGTATCTCGGGTTGCAGCACAAAGTGATGCAATCCGAGAGACGAAGTGCACCCGGGTGCGTGCCTCGGCCAGAAGCTTCGAAAAGTTCTTGAGCTTAGGGGCCCGGACCAGGCCCCCGGCCCAACCCCATACTACGACTGTAGTTTACGGTAACGAATTCTCTTAGGAGTCAAAGTATCGATCCCCATACGCTTCTTATAGTCCTCCTCCCACTCGGTATAGTTACCTTGGAAGAAGTTCACCTGCGAGTCGTTTTCAAAGGCCATGATATGTGTACAGATTCGATCGAGGAACCAGCGATCGTGACTAATGCAAACCACACAACCACCAAATTCTAACAGGGCCTCTTCAAGAGCTCTCATTGTATTAACATCAAGATCGTTGGTCGGCTCATCCAGAAGTAAAACATTGCCTCCGGAAAGAAGAAGCTTTGCCATATTCACACGATTGCGCTCCCCACCGGAAAGCACTCCCGTTTTCTTCTGCTGATCACCACCCACAAAGTTAAAGCGAGAAACATAAGCGCGGGAATTCATCTCGCGGTTACCCACTTGAATCACTTCGTTACCTCCAGAGATCTCCTCCCAAATCGTTTTGTTGGGATCCAGGGTGGCACGATCTTGATCGACATAGGCAAGCTTCACAGTATCCCCAACAATGATTTCACCACTGTCTGGCTTCTCGCGACCGGACATCATATTAAAAAGAGTGGTTTTACCAGCGCCGTTAGGACCTATAATCCCAACAATCCCTCCTCGGGGAAGAGAAAAACTAAAATCATCAATCAAAAGCTTATCGCCAAAGGCCTTAGTGATATTTTTACCTTCAATCACCGTATTTCCTAGACGAGGCCCAGGAGGGATATAAATTTGCATATCTTGAAGCTTCTCAGGGGTTGGATCTTTGAGAAGACTTTCATAGGCCTGCAGTCTCGCCTTAGATTTTGAATGACGCCCTTTTTGCCCCTGCTTTACCCACTCCAACTCTCTTTCAAGAGTTCTGGCTCTTTTGTTTTCCTGTTTTTCTTCCGTTTTTATGCGCTTTTCTTTTTGCTCTAGCCAAGAAGAATAATTGCCCTTCCAAGGAATACCCTCACCGCGGTCGAGCTCTAAAATCCAACCGGCCACATTATCAAGAAAGTAGCGATCGTGGGTCACAGCAATCACTGTTCCTGGAAACTGATCCAGGTAATGCTCTAACCATGCCACTGTTTCAGCGTCCATGTGGTTGGTCGGCTCATCCATTAAGAGGATATCGGGATTGGATAAAAGAAGACGGCACATCGCCACTCGTCTTTTTTCCCCTCCAGAGAGAGTCTTAATTAGTGTGTCTTCTGGTGGACAACGAAGAGAGTCCATAGCCTGTTCTAATTTAGAGTCCAATTCCCAACCATCTTGGGCTTCAATACGCTCTTGAATCTGTCCCTGCTTTTCAATGAGTTTTTCCATCTCATCGGGCGTGATATTTTCATCACACATTTGCTCACTGATTTTATTGAAGGCCTGCAAGTCTTCAGCTAGGGGCCCCACCCCTTCCATAACAACTTCTTTGACCGTTTTCTCAGGATCCACCTCAGGCTCTTGATGAAGAAATCCGAGTTTGAAATCTTTGGCGGGAAAAGATTCACCGAGGAAGTCTTGATCCTCACCTGCCATAATTTTTAACAAACTCGATTTACCACTTCCATTAAGGCCGAGAACACCAATCTTAGCACCGTAAAAATAAGAAAGGTAGATATCTTTTAGAACGTATTTTTTAGGCGGATAAACTTTTGAAACGCCCTTCATTGTATAAATTATTTCTTCCGACATCGTTCCTCCAAATTTGGCCCATGAATTTTTGGAATTTTCCTTGTGTTATTCGCAAAAGCTTTTTACGATCTCTCCTTATGTCACAACGAAAACCCGTATCCAATCGGTTAAAAACCGCTCTCAATGAACTCGATTCTGCGATTGAACAATGGGATAGCCTTACCAATAAGCCTGAGGGAGAGCAAGTCACTTCCCATGAGAAGGTTCAGAGGAAGGCAAAATCTTTGCTCAAAGAGTTACGGGACCAAATTGACGACTTTGATAATCTCTCACCTGCTGAGAAAAACACCAACGCCACCGAAAAGTTCTCGGACCAGTAAGCTTTATTTTTGCACTATTTTTGTTCAGTTCCAGGAAGGGAGTTATTTCTTTTTAGATCCCTGACAATCGGGGGAGCGAAACTCTCCCTCTTGAGCTTCAAACTCTTGAGGAGTTAAAAGGCGCATAGTGAAAGCGTGAAGCCCGTTATCGAATTCTTTTTCTAGAAGACCTTGGACTTTTCTGTGGCGCTGCACCCGGCTCATATCTTCGAAGTCTTCAGTGACCAAAAGAAGTTTGAAATGAGACTCCATACCTTTTCGACCGGCATGCTGATGACTTTCGTCTTCAAGTTCGCACTGCTCCCAGTTAGGAAACCTCTCTTTGACTATTTTCTCAATACGATCAATGCGCGCCAACCGGTATCACCTTTCTTAAAACTTTCGGATTATAGTCACCCGCAAAAGGAGAGGCTTCGTGTTGGATTAAAAAGTCCTCAAAACGTCTTAATTGTTTCTTGGCCTTATTGATCGTCCGACCTAATTTGACTTCACCGACAGCTATGGTTTCACACGTGTCGCGACGGCCCACCAGCACATCAAGTTCGCCGATGGTTTGTGGAGAATAACTCTCATGATACTGTACACTTCCGGTGATAAAATAGAGATTTTCTGGAAATTCTTGATAGAGATGGTGAATGGCCAAGGATTCTAAAACTTCTCCTTCTGATTGAAAATCAAAGCCCTGCTCATCGTAATTACTCATTATGATGTCGAGGTCTCGTTTAAGTTGAGGGCTTTTTTGAATTTTCTCATAAAGCTCGTAGTTTTCGATGCCAAAGGAATAGTCTTTAAGATAGTGCCACAAGATTTTAGCATTCTGTCTTTCTATCGGATATTCGAAGGTAAACCCCATGGAAAGAGCGCCTTTACGACCCACATAAAATTTTTCACTTGGAATCTGAAAGAAAACCAGTCTTGGCTCTTTGCAGTTGTCGGGAAGGCTTAAGTCTTCACGAAGAGGTGTAAAGTAAGGGCCTGCATGCCCAAAGGAAACAAAGGTGAGAATCCACGCCAAAACAACAACCATAATAAACCCCCGTATTTTTTGTTTAAATCAAAATTCCCTTCCTTTGACAAGTTTTGATTTTGTTGGACTCAGTCGCACCCGGACTAAGATGAATTTTTAGGCGAATTTACCAAAAAGGCCTTTCCTAAGTGATTGAATTTGCTAGAATACTCATCAGATGCCTGAAAAATTTAAAACCCAAGCCCAAGGAGCCCACTACTTAGTCTTTCAAGGACTGCTGCTTTTGGCTTTTATGTTCCATCAATTTGAGGACTGGCGCGATCGCCCTTACGCTTTCTTTTCCCTAGCCTGCCTTTTGCTTTTTGTGCTTTTAAAAAAATACCGCCAGTTTGTTTTTCTTTTCTTTCTTGTCGTGGGCTCGGCCCGCTATATTTATCTTTTTCCAAACCTTGCCAATCACTCAAACCTCAATCTTTTTCTTTTTCTGGCTATTCTCCCCTATCAATGGACTCTAACTCGGGGAAAGACAGCTCCTAAACTTGAAAACCTAATGAGTCTATTGCGCTCATTAATCTTTGTGCTCTACTTTTTCACCTTCTTTCACAAATTTAACTGGGACTTTCTTTTCCCGGGCACAAGTTGTGCCAGCAGTAAACTACAAGACTATATTGATCTTATCCCCCATTCTTGGACGAGCTTAAGATACTTTGCTTACAAATCAGGGCCTTGGTTTGGACTTATTATTGAGGGGATCATTCCACTGACTCTTCCTTTTAAGCAAACAAGAAGGTTTGCTCTCTTTTTTCTTATAGGTCTGCATTTTCTCCTAGCTCCTATGGGCTTTACCGACTTCTCAAGCCTCGCTATGGCCATGGCCTGGTGCTTTGTTGATGTTCAAAAATTAAAAACGGATCAGCTAGAACGACATTTAAGCCACTTGATTGGCTTTTGTTTATTTTTCGAATTGATCTTTGCTTTCTCTCGCTTTCCTAGTGGGCGGGAGTCCAATGAAATGCTCGAGGGCTTTCTTTTTGCTTTAGCCTACACCCCTTTTCTTCTCATTCACTTCTGGGGCCAGGTCGACCGCTCTTCATTGAAAATACCACCGAGCCCTTTTGGAAAAGCTTTTATTTTGATCGTTTTTCTTTTTGGTTTTAACAACTACCTAGGGCTAAGAACGGCCGGTAATTTTTCAATGTTTTCTAATCTTGTCACCGAAGGGGAGCGTGGCAATCACGTGCTTCTTGGCAATAATCCTTTTAAAATTTTTGGCTTTCAAGAGGATGTGGTGAAAATTTTGAAAGTGAACGCCCATGGCAGAGATGTTTATAAAAATATGCCCATGAAAGGCCAACTTATTCCAAGAGTGGAGTTTTCTCGTATCCTTGATGTCTACCGCGAATGGGGCTACCAGCGGGTTTCTATGACAATCTTATACGAAGGGGAAGTGAGACAAACCTCTTCTGCTGGCTTTGATGAAAATTTTGATTTGCCCTCTCCTTGGATCTACAAGAAACTTCTTAAATTTCGTGCGATTCAACCCAGCGGAAGACAATACTGCTATTGGTAAAGCATTACGATGCTAAAGGCTCAAAGGGATAGATCTGCTATTAGGGGCTTGTGATCAGAAAGTCTTTTCCAAACATCCCGCCTCGGTGACCAAAGCTTGCGAACCTGCATGCCATGGATATAAATACGATCAAGAGGAAGTATGGGAAGAGTGGCCGGATAAGTGTTAACGGGTCTTGGGGTCTTTTGAAAATTTAACTCATGGTCACCAAAGACTCGGCGAATCTCTTTATCAAGCTTACGATTCCAATCATTAAAATCCCCACAAAAAATAAGAGGAATTTCAGAGGTTGAACCCTCACTCATAATGCGAGCTAAATTCTCCAATTGTCGATTTCTAGCCTTTTGGAACAAATCGAGATGAGTGGAATAAAGTTGCAGCTTCTTTTCTCCGACCATAATTCGACAAGACAAAAGCCCTCTTTTGGCCATACGGGTCTCAGAAATATCGAGATTGTTTGAAGACTCGATGGGGTATCGACTTATCACTGCGTTACCATGTCGTCCCTTGCGGGTTTTGGCATTAAATCCGTAGGCATGGTACTTTAACTCTTGAGTTGAAAAAATATTGAGGGACGCTTCTTCTTCCTGGCTGACTAAGCTCAAATCAGGAAACTCCTGTAGAACGAGTATATCAGGCTCGAGCTTCCAAAGAGCTTGAGCCATTTCCTCTTGTACGTGGCGTCCAAGTACAAGACTGCGTCCTTTAAGCATATTGTAGGATACGATTCTAAGTTCCAAATTAAAGCCTCTTTTCTAGATAAACCACAAGACCACTGATGATTCGTTGCCAAAAACTCATCTTGATGTCGTCAATTTCCACAGCTCTTGAATTATTCATCTCAGCTTCCACTTTCTCTATAATGACATCCTTTGAGATCTTATCTTGTATATAATAGTCCACCTCTAAATTAGTAAAAAGGCTGCGGTGATCCAAATTGCTACTTCCCACAATAACTCGATCGTCGATCACTGAAACCTTCATATGAAGAAAGTTTTTCCTGTATTCATGGATCTTCACTCCCCTTTTTAAAAAAATGGGATAGTAATAGCGGGCGACCCATTTCATAAAGGGAATATCCACTTTTTCAGGAAGCAGTAAGCGCACATCCACTTTTCTGTTGGCTGCGGTTAGAAGATGCTTGATTAGAAAAACCGACGGTAGGAAGTAAGGACTTACAAACCAAAGTCTTTTTTCAGCGCCCTTTATAGCTTTATAAAGCTTATTGATATTTTTTCTCCTGACATTGAAATTAAAATTCCAACGCAAGAGTTCTGTGTGTGGCATGTCGTGTGGCTTTTTTTTCTTGAATGGTACCAGTGATTGGCTATTAAGATCGCGTGATCTCGACCACGTGTAATCAAAATACCATTGCAACTCTCTTGTGGCGTATTGAGTTGCCAGTCCAAGCTCAGTTTGCTTAAGGGAGGTTTCTGTAAAATTGATACTTCCCAAAAAGGCCCGCTCCTGATCAATCACAACCAGTTTCTTGTGATCTCTTCGGTTGATTTTTGACATCAGCTTTAATCCATAACGAGACCAGTTTCTGGGATTGAGAAACCAGTAATGCGGGATGGGGTTAAATACCCTGACCTCAAAATTGGGGGTTGAAACCTGAGGCTGTACACTTTGAATCCATCGCTTAGCGCCAAAACCATCGACCAAGAGCCGGCACTGCACCCCCCTTCTGGCTGCGTTTTGAAGCTCTTCGATCAATTCATTTCCCACCGCATCGGGACTTAATATATAAACATTCACATCCACCTGGTGCCGAGCCCTTCGAATGGCCTCAAAAACATGATCAAAGTATTTTCTAGAATCCAAAAAGACTGTCTCAGAGTTCATAGACACCCGCACCACCAAGAGATAAGACTAATGAGATGAGTGAAGGTGAAACTATCGACAAAACATTTTTCCAATGGATCGAACAATTCATTACGATTTTTCCTACAGAGTTTCTTATCACTCTTTCCTTTCTGTCTTTATTAACTCTTCTCCTTACTCCGCTTTACTTGAAACAGCTTCCTCAAGATTACTTTATACGTCTTGAAAGTCAAAGCTCTCCCTTTTTCCTGCGCTGGACAAGAAATATTATAGGCGTCCTTTTTATCTTCGCCGGACTCTTAATGCTTGTCCTCCCAGGGCAAGGTTTATTGACCTTGTTAATTGGGCTTTGCCTTATTGAGTCCCCGCTGAGAAAGGGGCTTATCAAAAAACTCACTCAGTCCGAGAGTTTTCGAGGTAAAATCAATAAACTAAGGCGCTCACTAGGTTCTTCGCCGTTTCTCTGGCCCGAGGACGTCAAAAAAACTTTGGACCCTTGATTCGACTCAATGCCCTCTCAACCTAAGATTTGTTGAATAGTTAAAATTTGCTAAACAGGCAATTGATGAATTTATAGGCCCTTATTGCCTAAACTAAGCGTTGAACTCAATCAAGGAGATGTCAATGCAACAAATTCTTGTGAGCCTCTTAGCTATGATTCTAACCTACCCAATATTTGCTAAAAGCACATCGAAACTGCAAAAAGCCTATGATGGTGAAACCATCACGGTGTCAGGGAAAGTCACCTCTGTTAACGCCGATGCCTTTCGCCTGAAAACGAAGAACAAGAGTATCATCGTCGAGATGGACGACTGGGACGCTGATGCCGATGGTTTTAAATTGAAAAAAGGCGACCGAGTGGTCGTACGAGGTGCGGCTGATAAGGATCTTTTTCAAAAAAACCGATTGGAAGCTGGCAGTGTCTACGTTGAAAACCTAAACTCTTATTTTTACGCCAGCGCCGCAGATGAGGAAGAGGCTCCCGTCCTACTGAGCACTAGTATCTACAACACTCAAAAACTTCCGGAGGGCGCCTATGTGGACCTCATCGGTAGAGTCGACTCAGTTGTAGGCAGGGCTTTTACAATCGACACGGGAGTTCGGGAGGTAAACGTCAACACTGGTGACTTGATTTTTAACCCTCTCGACGACAAAGGCCAGGTGCAAGTGGATGTTGGCGATCAAGTTCGCCTCGGAGGGCTTGTCGATGATGGCTACTTCAATAAGCGCTCAATCAAAGCGTCCTATATTCAAGAATTGTAAAACATAAAAAAATGAAAGGATCTTAAAATGAACGAAAAGACAATCAACCCAAATAGGTTTCAAATGGGACGCTCAATTCGTCAAAAATTTGAAGATCGACCGGGATGGCTTTACTTCATTGGAGCCACGCATATCCTTGTGGGAACTGTCGCACTGCTCATGCCTTTTGTCGCCTCTTTGGCAGTGGAAATCACCATAGGAGTTTTACTAACTATCTCCGGTTGTTTTTACGCTTACAAAACCATTATGAGCCAAAGAAAAACCCAAGCGGCCACAAATTTTCTCCTCTGTCTCTTCTCGTTTGGAATTGGACTAAGTTTCCTGGCCGTCAGTGGTTTGGGTCGATTAAGTCTAACGACAGTTGCAGCTGTTCTCTTTCTAGTTATCGGTGGAGCGCGCTTGGCTGAAACATTTAGCTCGGATCCCGTTGTCGGTAGAGGTTGGCTCGTGCTGTCCGCCGTAATGAATTTCGCCCTTGGAGGGCTTATTCTTTTTGGTCTCCCAGGAAGTGCCTTCTGGATGCTGGGAATTCTCCTTGGTGTGGACTTCCTTTTTATTGGATTTCATATGGTAGGCCTTGGCCTTGAAGTCAGTCGGACGAGCCCGCAAACGGCTCCATCGGCGGCCTAGAGTATCTCTTATTAGATCGACAATGCCTCTGATTAAAGGGAGTTGTCGATCTTTTGTTTTTCCATATTTTGCGCCAATTGCGATTTTAGTTTTTCAAGCAAATCCGTTTTTGAATCCTCACTCACTGGGCGATACCCTGAAGGATAATGCTCGTAGAACTGAGGATCAATCTCGGAGAGAAAACGAGAGGGTAAAACTTCTCGCAACTTGCCATGCCTCTTACGAAGTCTCGTATGAGTCATAATCAAATGTTCCTTAGCTCTGGTCACACCCACATAAAAAAGTCGGCGCTCTTCAGCAATATCAGAACCAAGACGTTGATGGGGAATTAAATCCTCCTCCACTCCAATCACAAAGACGATAGGAAATTCAAGACCCTTAGCCGCATGCATAGTCATTAGTTGCACTTCATCTTTTTGCCCTGATTCAAGCTCGCTCTCATACTCCCTTAGGAGCATCATATCGATAAAATCTTTAAGACCCGACTTTTTTTCTTTTTTCTTTTGCATGAAGTTATTAAAAACGCGCGCAAAAATTTCCACCGAGTTCCATCGTTTTTTAAGGGCTTCGTCATTTTTACAAAACTTAGATAAATATTTCCTGTAGCCAATGTCGTGAAGGAAACGCACCAAAAAGCGCTCCCAATCCATACTTTCATTGGTTAAAAAGGGAGCCCTGAGTTTTTCCAGGTCTTCAAGAAAACTAGCAATCCCTGTTCTCCCTCCTTGATTGATAAAATCGTAGTGTCTGGAAAGTTTAAGAGCTTGCAGAAAACTCATCTCCTCTTTTCTCGAGAGCATATACTCTTCGACCTTTTTTATGGTCTCATCACCCACACCACGATTGGGAACGTTTACCACCCGTCTTAAACTCACCTCTTTGGCCATAAACACACAGACTAGGTAAGCCAGAATATCTTTCACCTCTTTTCTATCGAAAAAAGCGGTTCCCCCAGAAATCTTATAGGGAATCTGCATCTGTCTAAGCTCGGTTTCTAAGAACCCCCCTTGGCCGTTCGAGCGATAAAGAACAGCCATGTCCTTAAACGCCACACCCTCCCTGTGATAGTTGTCAATGAGGCGCGAGACTTGCTGAATCTCCTCTTCGTCGTTCTCATATACAAACACCTCTGGTACCGCTTGCCTGTCCCATTGGGATTGGGCTTTCAATACTTTACCGTGGCGATCTTTGTTTTTTGCGATCACGTCATTGGCAAGATCAAGAATCGGTTTTGATGAGCGATAGTTTCTATTCAGCTGAATCACCTCACAGTTGGGAAACATTTTGGGAAACTCTAGAATGTTTTTAACCCGTGCGCCCCTCCAACCGTAAATGGCCTGATCGTCATCACCGACAACAACAAGGTTATGAGTTTGGTTGACCAACATTTTTAAAAGCTTCATTTGAGTTTCATTAGTGTCTTGAAACTCATCGACCATAAAATACTGAAATAGATTTTGGACTTTAGCTAACACCTCTGGGTGTCTTTCAAAAAGCTCAATAGGAAGAGAAAGGAGGTCTTCAAAGTCGACCACTCCCAGTGCTCTTTTGCGGCTTTCGTATTTTGGCAGCAACACTTTGGCCACATCCAAATAGTCTTCTTGTTCAATGACTGTGGCATGGGGATTGACCTTATAGGTCTGCATAATATCCAAGAGCTTATCGACTTGGAAAGAATTTTTCCCAGTATTGGCCACCTTAGTGAGCAGCTCTCTCACAATCCCCTGACAATCCGAAGTGTCAGCCACATGAAAGCGAGGATTCAGATCAATACGACGCCAGTACTTTCTCAAAAGCTGTAAACCGAAGGAATGAAAGGTTCCAGCCCAAAGGGCTTTACCTAAATTACCTCGACCAATCTGATCGCGAACTCGGTGCTTCAGCTCCTTAGCGGATTTGTTGGTAAAGGTTAAAACGCAGATACCGGGCGGATTTTCAGGCCTTTCTCCAAGGAGTCTTGCCACCCTTGAAACCAACACTCGAGTTTTTCCGGAACCCGCTCCTGCTAAGATTAGCAAAGGACCTTCGTTATGGGCGACAGCCTGGCGTTGTTCGGGATTTAAATTTTCTAAATCAAATGAGCTCATAAATTAATACCGGACTAAATTGCGATGTTATTAGAAAATGTCTAAGACCACTTTAACAATCAGAAAAGTGAGTAGAAAAGCCAATAATAGCGATTTGATTTTAAAAGGCAATTTGTTTTGGTGAGGTCGAAAGAAATGGCTAAAAAAGCCAGCACAAAGGAAAACGCCCAAAGCAATGTCCCAGCGTATCAAGCCCCACTGGTTCCATTTGACAACATGGCCTGAGAAAATAAAGGTCAGTGACGCAGCCAAAGTGGTAAACATCATATTGGCATTGGCCGTGGGCACAAGCTGATGAGGAAAAACGAGGCGTAAGAAAATCATCACAGGTGACAAGATCACACCAGCTCCCACGCCAGCAAAACCTGAGGTCAAACCAGCTAGAGCTCCCCCACCACCAGCAAGAATTTTTTCACGCACGCCGAAATCTTTTATGGGTCGATATTCTTTTTTAGAAAAGCTTGTCAGAAAAGTTTTAAGCGCTACTAGAATTAACAGAAGGACGAGGACTGTTAAGATCAAATCGCCGTCCGCTTTTTGAGAAAGACGGGCTGCGATCACAGCAAAAATGGCGGAAAAAGGTCCCATAAGCTTTACCACGGGCCAATTGACGACCTTCATTTTTGAAAATTTGTAGGTGTTTTCAGTAACCACAAATACAATGGTTAGAAGACTTGTTGCAACTGCCTCATGAACACTGAGGCCAAACAATGTGGGTAGTAAGGGGACCAGGAGAATTCCTCCACCGAGTCCAATAAATACACTAACTAAGGAAACGCACAATCCCATGAGCGGGATCGTTAAAAAGATCATGGCTCGCGACGATGCATAAGGGTCTTCATACCCTCTTCAAAGCAAACTTCGATTTTCCGGTTGTGAGACTCTGTGATCACTCCAATTCCGAAAGTGGGATGATCGATCACAGTGTCTGCTCGGTAAGATCCACGAATGGAGTAAACCTCAGGGGGAAGGTCAGAATATTTTTCCTGTAATTCCTTCCAAGTCTCTTCATGCTTTGAAGCCGACTTTGTCTTGCGGGTTTTCTTCTTCGTTTTCTTCTTTGCAGCCATTTGACTTCCTATTTTGTATTTCTTCTTTGATCCGCAAACCTCACACTCAAGTTTGGCCTCCGTCTCAGACAGGTGAGCCAGTACCTTATGGTATCGTTCGGCATCACATTTATTACATGGATAGTAAAAGTTCTTTGCAACAGCGGGGAGTTTTTCCATTCACGTAGTGTAGCAGCTCTCAGGGCTTCTCGCTAAGGACTATCCCTTTCGACGCATCACTTCACGGGCTGAAAGAGGTTCAGAGGCGCACCCACGTCTTTGGCCAAAATTTCCTGAGAATTGAGAAAGAAGGGACCTTTTCCACTTTCAAGGGAGGTCTGTAGATCAATAAGGCTCTGATCCTCTTTCGGTTTAATCGTGCGGCCAGAGGATTTGAAGTTCTGATCGAATTGCTCCAAAGGCTCTTTAGAAAAGAAATGAGGCCACATTTGTGGATTGACCTTCACTCGGTAAGTCAGAGTGCGGGCATAAGAGTGTAGAGGTGTATAGGCCGTTAGAATTTGAAAGGGTCCATAATAAGAGTGCAGCTTGATGGCAGCATTGCCCCACTGTGTGAATCCACAGCAGATATTGACGTTGGCGTACCAAAGACCAAAGGCTTTAGAGAGAAAGCCTAAACCATAATAGCCTTGCCCTTTTGGAAGTAAAGCGTTCACAGAACAAAGGTTGTGGGCCACCCACTCCCCCTCCCGAGACATTGTTGGAATAATGATAAAAAGACTGAGGGGCGTCCACTCATGGGTGTCTTTAAGATTCATTTGTTTGCGAATTTCGGGATCAAGAGACTTTGTTTTAATAGCGTACCCCGCCACAAAACCCGGAGTTACAGCACAATCAAAGAAGACCCACCTGGGCATTGCCATATTCGAAGGGCCGAAGGCTTGCGCTTCTAGCTGTAAAATCTGATTCCCAAAACCCACCTCATCCATTTCCAGTGGATTGATATAAACAGGCTTTTCACCTTCAAACCAATCCAGACTTCCATGCAAACTCCCCGGGTCTTTGATTCGATTCTCACTTCGAACAAACACGTAGGGGCGAATATCTGGGTTTTTTAACCAATCAAGGCGAGGATTATCTTTTAGCATAACATTCCTTCAAAACGTCTTCGACAGAGTCAACAGACACAAATGATTTCATAGTTTCAGGATAAAATAAATTGGTCTTCTCGAATTTTTTAAGCATTTCAAAAAAAGGATCCCAAAAGCCATTCCAATTAAAAAAGACAACTGGCTTATTGATATCCTTATAGACCGTTTTCCATGTGATCACCTCTAGGGCCTCATCGATCGTTCCAATCCCCCCAGGGAAGATAACAAAAGCCTCTGAGAGTTCCATCATTAGGCGCTTTCGATCAAGCATATCTCTGGTGTAATGAAGCTCGGTAAGCCCTTTGTGAGCCGCCTCTTGCGGAAAGGTTTTCTCGGGCATTACTCCAAAAGCTTTACCGCCAAGACTCAAAACTTCATCGGCAAAAAAGCCCATCAAACCATCTGCCCCTCCCCCGTAGACAAAGCTGTCTCCTTTTTCCACCAACATTTTAGAGAAAAGCTTAGCCTGATCAAAAACACTGGGCTCAAGGTCTGATTTCGAACTACAAAAAACGCAGATATTCATTTTTTCAAAGGTCCCGTCATAGATTCTGGTACAACATACTCGTCAAATTGTTTTTCCGTGAGAAAGCCAAGTTCCACTGCTGCACTCTTAAGGGTGCTGTTGTTTTCAAAAGCGTGCTTTGCGATTTTCGCCGCATTGTCGTACCCCACATGAGGATTAAGAGCTGTCACAAGCATCAATGAATTATTGAGGTGGTCTTTTATCTTTTCTTTGTTGGCTTCAATCCCCACAACACAGTTATCAGTAAAACTTACAGACGCATTGGCAAGAAGGCGGATAGAATTGAGAACGTTGAACACCATCATGGGTTTAAAAACATTCAACTCAAAATGTCCCGTGCACCCACCCACACTCACAGCCGTATCATTTCCAATCACCTGAGCACAAACCATTGTTAGGGCCTCACTCTGGGTAGGATTCACTTTGCCTGGCATAATCGAGCTTCCAGGTTCGTTGGCAGGAAGAGCGAGCTCTCCAATTCCGCATCGAGGTCCACTTCCTAGCATACGAATATCATTGCCGATTTTCATTAAACTTACTGCCACTGTTTTTAAAGCACCACTCATCTCCACAAGAGCATCATGAGCTGCAAGCGCTTCAAATTTATTGGGAGCCGTCTTAAAGGGAAGCCCTGTTTCCTTAGCGATATTAGCTGCGGCTTTCACAGCAAACTCAGGATGAGTGTTCAGTCCCGTGCCGACGGCTGTTCCACCGAGGGCTAGAGCATAAACATTTTGCAAAGCCCCTTCCACTCTTTGAATACCAAGACTCACTTGATGAATATATCCAGAAAACTCCTGTCCGAGTGTGAGAGGTGTGGCATCCATAAAATGAGTGCGTCCAATTTTTACGATATCTTCAAACTCATTTTGCTTTTCACTTAAAGCTTTTTCTAATTTTTTTAAAGAGGGCACTAAACTATTCACTATCTGTTCAGCCACTGCGATATGCATAGCCGTTGGAAAGGTGTCATTAGAGGACTGACCACGATTCACATCATCATTGGGGTGGATGTATTTTTCGGTAAGATCTCCAGATTTTAATTCATTGGCGTAGTTGGCAATAACCTCGTTGGAATTCATATTCGTTTGGGTTCCACTTCCCGTTTGCCAAACCACTAAAGGAAAATGCTCGTCTAACTCTCCAGAGATCACTTGATCGGCGGCTTTTTGAATCAACTCTGATTTGTCTTTTTCAAGGTTATCTAATTCTGCATTTGTCATAGCCGCACATTTTTTTAGAATCCCGAGGGCTCGGATCATTTCTCTTGGAAAGGTGTCGTTGCCGATTTTAAAGTTTTGCAGAGAACGCTGGGTTTGGGCGCCCCAATATTTTTCGGCAGGGACTTGGATCTCTCCCATTGAATCTTTTTCCACACGATGGCTCATGGCTTTTCTCCTTGGTTGGGGGCTTGTCCTCCGGATGGGCGTGCTGGGGAATTTTTGAGCGCTGGGTGAACAAGCACGCATGTGGCCGCAAGTCGTCTTCGGATTGCATCATCTGCGATGCTGCAACCCGGATACGCCTTGCACACCGCTTGAGCTTGCCCACCCAGCGCTCAAAAATTCCCCAGCACGCCCATCCGGAGGCCAAGGTAATCAGTGTTTCGGATAAGGTTGTAATATAAAGGGGGAGGAAAAGGTATCTTAGCCGGTGTGAGATGCGAGGCTTCAAAAATAAAAAAGCCCTCTTGTGAGGGCTTTCCTTAATTCCTTTGTTTCTTTAGTTTGTTCTTAGAACATGAACCAAAGAGAAACGTAAGGGGCTATGCTGGTGTTTTTGAGGTCGGTATCTTGTGAGAGACCATTAGTTTCTACTTTATCATACTCGATACTTCTCCAAGTCAGCTGAGGACCAATTGCGAAGAATGAGGAAAGTGGGAATACCCAACCCACATCCACTTGAGGGCCTTGAGCGCCAGTGAACTTTGGATCGTCTCCTAATTCTCCTGTGATATGGTAGGTGAAAAGTGTGTAAAATCCGCGCATTGAGTAGTAACCGATCGTGGGTCCCATCATGTTTCCACCGCCATCAGTACAAGTGGCACCGTTACAGTTTTCTTGGCTCATATAAGAGTAGGTTCCCCCTAGGTAAAGTCCCATAGGCAACACATAACCAAATCGGGCATCAAGGCGAGTTTCTGTACTCTCAGACTCAGAATTGTTTATTTCAGATTTATCAGAGTAATAACCAATTCCTGGACTCACAACAAACTGAGCCAGCGCTGGAGTGGCTATAAAAGCAGATATAAGGACTATCACTATCTTTTTCATACGAGCTCCTTTTAAAAGACACCTTATTCTTTTACTGGACTACACACATGTCAATCATAGGCTTGAAAGGGCCATCGAGTAGCGTTATACACAGTGAGTTACAACCCAATGGCCCAAAAAGGACACTTAAATGCCCCAATACTGGTTGATGAAATCTGAACCCGACGTCTATTCCTTTGATCAATTGAAAAAAGACAAAACCACCTCCTGGGATGGAGTGCGAAACTATCAGGCTCGCAATTTTATGCGTGATGAGATGAAAAAGGGTGACCAAGTCCTCTTTTACCACTCCAATACTAAGCCTCCAGGTATCGCCGGAGTGGCGGAGGTTTCTAAAGAGAGCTTCCCCGACGCTAGCCAGTATAAAGAGGATGGAGAGTACTTTGATCCTAAAGCGACTAAAGAAAAACCACGCTGGTTTTGTGTGCAGGTAAAATACAAAAAAACTTTCAAAGATTATGTTTCACTCGATGATTTAAAAAACAGAAAAAGTCTCTCTGATATGCTTGTGGTACAAAAGGGCCAAAGGCTTTCCGTACAGCCTGTTTCCAAAAAACACTTCGATACCGTTTGTAAAATGGGTGGGCTGTGAAAGTTTTGCTCGCTCCTATGGAAGGAGTGGTGGACCCGGTAATACGTGAGCTTTTTACCGCCATCGGAGGAATTGACTATTGTGTTACAGAATTTGTGCGCGTCACTTCCACCCTCTTACCTCCCAAGGTTTTTTACAAATACTGTCCTGAGCTTCACACTCAGTCCCGCACTAAAGCCGGCACTCCTGTTTTTGTACAACTCCTTGGAAGTGATCTTGTAACTATGGGTGAGAACGCTCAAAGAGCTTGTGAACTGGGAGCCTACGGGATTGATATCAATTTCGGTTGCCCAGCAAAAACGGTTAACCGCCATGATGGGGGCGCGGCTTTATTAAAAGACCCGAACCGAGTATTCCAGGTCACTCAATCCGTTCGCAGAGCTGTCCCCAAAGAAATCCCAGTGACCACAAAAGTGCGCCTCGGTTTTGAGGATAAAGGTTTCACCCGGGAAATTGCTCAAGCGGCCGAGGCTGGTGGCTCCCATTGGCTCACCGTGCACGCACGCACAAAAAAAGAGGGCTACCGTCCACCTGCGCATTGGGAATATATCCGCGGCATGAAGGAGAGTGTAAAACTTCCCGTCATCGCCAATGGTGACATTTGGACTAAAGAAGACCATGCCCGCTGTGTGGAAATTTCTGGCTGCTCGGACACTATGCTTGGCCGAGGTCTTATTGCCACTCCTGATCTCGCTTTTCAAATTAAGACGGGGCAAATCGGAAGGGATTATTTCCAGTGGTCTGAACTTTTAAAAAACTTCATGGACTCAAGTCAGAAATATCGTAACTCTATTTATGCTGTGCAAAGAATGAAGCAACTTACCAAACTCATGGCTCGGACCTACCCAGCTTCAAAAGATCTTTTTGAAAACATCAAACGTTTGAGAGACTTTGATCTTATCAAAAATCAAGTCGACTCTTTTTTTCTAAACAAAGAAATTCGTCCTTTAGAAAAGATGACTTCGTAGTTCCACTGCTCCGCGATCCAGTCTACCGTCTGGTCATTGAGAAAACAGACATGGGTGTTGTCAGTGCGATAACCCCATTTTTCAAACTCAGGGAGTTCTTTTCTTTTTTCCGTCATAATCAGTAAAAGTCCACCTGGCTTGACCAATTGATAAAGCCCCTGCATTTCTCGGCCAGGATTGTAAAAATGCTCGAAAGCCTCAGTACAGGTCACAAAGTCATAACATTTTATAAGAGCTCGGCGGTCTGGATAGAAATAAGGGTCATAATTTGTGACTGATACTTTAAGGGGGGAGAGCAACTGATCCAGAATGGGCCCTGGGCCACAGCCAAAGTCCAAGCCTTCCTCCCCGGGCATAATATAAGGACGAAGACTTTCCACCACCGGAGTCAAAAATTTCACATACCCCTTATTTTCAATAGAGTTATTGTGGGTTTCGTAGCGTTTTTTCTCTGCCTCAGGAGGAAGCAGACTGTCTGGGCTTCGAAAAACAAGCCCACACTGCCCGCATTCTCCATAGGACCATTGACGCCTGGAATCTTCAAAAAAGGGCTCCGTCTGAGAGCTATAGCAAAGAGTGCATTCCACTAAAAAAGGCTCTACCTGATTCGGTCCGACTTGTCGACACCCCATCCTTGCCGTAAAAAGGTACCTGCTTCCCCTTGGTAGCGATTATGCGTCATATTTTGACGCGCAAACAGTACCAAGGGGAAGCAGGTACCCGGACGGAGGATTTATGGCGAAAGTAGTGGTTTATAGTAAGACGGTATGCCCTTATTGTGTGCGAGCTAAAAAATTACTGGAAGGAAAAGGAGTCGATTTTGAAGAAATCATGGTGGACTCCGACCCAGACCTCTTCAACGAACTCAAGCAAAAGTCGGGCATGCTGACTGTCCCCCAAATTTTTATCGATGATCAACTGATTGGTGGATACACCGAACTTGCCGAACTTGAATCAAAAGGAGAATTGGACAGCAAGCTAAACTGAATAAGTTTAGCTTTTGGTTGGCATAAATATAGAATATTTATAAAGACTCCCTCTTTAAAACGAAAATAGAGCTTTTCAGCTCCAAATATTTCAGACCTACGAAAAGATTCTTTCTTCTTTTTCCTCAGCAAAAAACCAAAATTTAAAAAAATAAAATGTCACACCGTAGTATTTTTGCGTTTTAACACAAACGTTCGCACTAAAAGGTCCTGTTTTCCGTCCAGATTATCAAACTAGAACCCGAACCCGTTCTGTTTTTTGAAAGGAGGACGCTATTTCTACAAAAAAACCGTAATTTAATAAGTGAACTCGTCAAAACAAGGAGTGCAAAGATGCAAGCGCTACAAAATGATGATTTAAGTGGGATCCTCGAAATGAATCCCCAAATTTTAGAAGAACTTAAAAGAAGTCCCGAAATGGATGTGAAAGTAGTGAACTTTTCAAGCCGCGAGCATGTATTGAGAGTGATGGCTAATACGGAAGCGGATTTTGTGCTCGTGCTTAACGATAATAAGCCTTTAACAACAGTGGCCGAGATCATGGAAGAAATTGGTGAGGGAGATAAGAATATTCCTGTACTGTTTTTTAACTTTAAAGACTTTTATCAATAATATTAATTATTTATGGGTGTGTGTTGAAGTTGTCGTTTGAAATTTGCCCCTCTATGTTGGAGCTGAAGTTGTTGCTGTTTGAATGAGAGTGGAAGTTGGAGTTAGGTGGGCAATAATTGTTATTGCGGATAAGTGTTCAGATACCCAGGGCAGTGGAACTATCCCTCCACTGCCCTTTTTTTATCAAAATGAGATGAATTAAACAAGACGTATTTGTTTCTTCAGAGATTTTCTTTGTAGTAGGAAGGCAGCCACATTTTTGGCTCCTTTTTGAAAGCCTCGATGGGCTCCATCTTTTTATCACTGATCAGAAATACCCTTTTTCTATTTTTTGTGTTGTACGACCTGAAATGGCTGTGGTGATACTTCCAAAAAATTTTGTAAAACTCTCCGGACTCCAGAAGCATCTTCATACCTTTTTCAAGCCGCTCGGCGAGCTCTTTTTTTGCAGGAGATACATGCAGAATTCGAGGCTCATCGAGAACGAAAAGAAACTTTTTCTCGATATGAATATTGTATTTAAAAAATTTGAGGGCCTCCAGCCCAATTTCAGAGAGATTTCTCAAAAAGCAGCGAGGAGTTTGGTTGGAAACAAGACCAAAGAGATCCTCGTAGCGCTCAGCCGCCACTGTCTTTAGGCCTTGTTTCTGAAGAAGGCTTTCATCCGCACTCCCCTTTGGAACCACAAATTCCACTCCCACTCTCTTCATTTCATCCAAGCTTTCAAAGTTTTGAAAGGTGCTCTGGTGGGCTTTCGCTATCAAACAAATGCGAAGACCATAAAGGCCCCTGGCCACGGGAATATAGATAGGACGCAAACGCTTGATACTTTCCTCTGAGGGTATCAAAGAGACCACTTGTACGGAATCTCCCTCTTGCGCTTCAGCTATAATATTGGCTTCGTCGATATCAAGACTTGGAGCCACTTGGTAAGACTGAGCTTCACTCGTTAACTCTAAGGAGCGCTCAATCAATGTCAGGGTGGAGGAGAAACTAGAGAGTTTTTGCCAAACTAAAATCTTTTCAGGCACACCTGTTTCAGGAGAGGTCATTGAAAAACTTGGCAAGCTAAACATCAATACTACTAATGAAAATATCATACTTCTCATAAATCCTTTGATACTCCACTTCTGGAGGTGATACAAAAACCTTTATGATTGACTCTATGAGACTTCTCTTATCTTTAGTCAGCCTTCTGGTGGGACTAAAGCTAGTGGCTCTATTCTTTTTAAGCTTTGGAAGAAAGGCTAAAAACCTTTCTCTTTTCCTGCTTGAAGCCCTACTTTTTTTAGAGGTCCTAGAGACCTACCTCATTATAAAAGGGGATATTGTCAACTACCCTGCCTTTTTCATGCTTCCTAACTTTTTACACTGCCTGATCGGAATTCTCCCCTATTGGTACATCAAAAAAATCTCCCGAGAAAAAAGCACCCAAAAAGATTGGCTTGTTTTCCTATGGCCAGTGGCTTTCTTTTTTGCCTACCTTCCCCTCTACCTTAGCGACACAATTGTGTTGCTTGATCGATTTTATCTCGGTTTTTTTAATAGCTACAATATGACTCTAGAAGCTTTGAGTTTTTCCGTGGCGGTGTTTTTTACCTTTCGAGCGATTCAAATCTCTAATTCTTTGCTTGCAAAAGGCTACAATCACTTTTCCAGTTACCAGTTTGAAAAGTTTAAGCTTTTCAATCTACTTCTTCTCACAATGATCATTTTTTATTTTGTCTGCTTCACCCTCCCCCTTCTGGCTATGGGATCATTTTACCCCATTGATTTTAGCTTTAGCATCAGCCTGGTCTTTTTCCTCTTAAGTGTCGTTCTTGTCGTAGTGGCCCTATCTCGTCTTCCCGATTTTATTGTTCCTTCCTCTGAGACGAAAGCAAAGAAGGACGAGGAAAAATCCTCCTCCCAAGAAAAAGAAAAAGATCCTGAAGAAAGCAATGGCTCCGGGAAGAAACAACAAGACGAAGAGGACGAGGAGCCGAAGTTTGAAGAGTATATCCCCAAGCTTCATAGCTATATCCGAACCCATAAGCCCTATCTTAATCCCAATTTAAAAATCTCTGATCTGGCGAATGAGTCCAAAATTCCTCAGTATATAATTACCCATGTGATTAACACTCATATGAACAAAAACTTTTTTGAGTACGTCAATGATCTTCGAGTCGAAGAGTTTACCAAGAAATTAAAAGATCCTGAAAACAGCAGCAAGACCATTATGGAACTAGCCTTGGACTCAGGCTTCAACTCAAAATCGAGTTTTAATAGCCACTTTAAAAAGAAGCTTGAAATGACTCCCAACCAATATCGTAAGCAATTAAAAGAGTCCTCACATTAAGGACTGCATCTCGGGAATTAACTCAATCAGCTTTTGCTCTCTTAACTGGTCAAACTGCTTATTGTAGGCGACAAATTCTTTTGTGAGCCGGACATCCTCCTGTCCTTCAATCATTGTCCAGTTACTCAGATGAACTCTGTGCTTGTCTTGATTGATCGAAGCAAAAGGCCCTTGAAAGTAAACCGACTGGTTTTGCTCGATAAAATCAAAAATCTCTTTTTTGGCTCTCATTCTTATATCTAAAGGCAAAGCTTTGACTCCAAGATAATCGGGGCGATCTAAGAAAATAAGGTGAGGATAAATCGGCATTTGCTGTTCAAATTGCAATAGGTAGTCAAAAAGAGGCTTTAATCGCAAAATCGAGAGAGCTTGAAAACAGGTGTGAATTTCTACCCTCAAAGGGTGGGTTGTTTTAAGTGCAAGAAGTTTTCTCAAATGCTCATCGACCTTGGCCCACTTGGAAGGAAAACGAATATAGTCATTCAGTAACCCATGAGCCTCAACACTACAGTGGACCTCTACCTGCTTAAAGTGCTTCCATAGTTCTATCAATTTTTCTGGAAGGACTGTCACATTGGAGTGATAACGTAGGATTATTTTGTGAGACAGACCAAGCTCGACTGCTTGTTCTAGGATGTAAACCTGTTGTTTGGATAAAAAAGGTTCCCCTCCTGTAAACAACATCTCCTCAAGGGAGGGCAGCATTTCATTAACTAATGTTTTGAAACTCTCATCAAGTTTCCATTTCTCTTGGGAGAGTTTGTAACCTTGCTCACTGAATTCGAGACCCAGTTTTTTAAAATCATCGTAAAGTGAGTGACTAGCCACAGGGTTGCACATGCGACACTTCAGATTGCAGGTATTACTGAGAGAAAAATCGAGGTAGTGAATTTTCGCATCGACACTCCCATCTTTACCTGTGCCCTCGTAGATATCTGGAATCTTTGCTTCCCACAGCTCTCTATAGATTTGCCTCAAGGACTTTCCACCATTTCTTTCTGTATTAAAGCAACGCCGACAGGAGGAGGGCTCCTCTCCGTTTAACATCTGAAGTCTTACTTTTTTATAATAGTCTAAGTTAAGGCCCTGCTCGGGTGAGGAAATCTCATCGATATAAATACTTTTACCCTCACTGGATTTGATCACACCCGCACCGGAGGTGTTACAGCAAATTCTAAGTGTGCCATCGGTATTAACACTAAAATGCATCCACGGGAGAGGGCATTTTTTATCGCCATTTTTCACGGACAAAAGCTTCCTTCCTTATGACTTCTCTTCGTTTAATTTCCTCGAGATTAATATTTTCTGCTAAAAGTTCGTCTCTTACGATCTCATAAAGAAGCGGATCAACAGCCTGTAAACTCTCCCCTCGATGTTCATCAATAATGTGGGTAAAGTGCCAGAAAATTTTAAGCTGACGGATGTGATCTTTTGAAACGGGCTCCTCTAGCATCGTGATCAGTTGAGCGAAACGCTCATCAAGTTCCGGAAATTTCGCAATAAAACGAGAGGAGTTTCTATATTCCTCAATTCGCCCAATGGCGATTTCTCGTCCCCGCCTTGGTAATATCCCTATGGAGAGATGCTTTGGAAATTGCAGAATATTAAGGTTGAACGGATGATGAAAAAAGTGAGGCGGTTTTTCGTCAAGCGTCTCAAGCCAGTTTAATAGGTCCGTAAAATGGAGAATGTTATTGAGCTGAATGGTACTATTAACAAGAATTTTCGTCGACTCTGGACTCATTCTTTCTTTTACCTTCAAAAAATTTTCTTCAACGACTGACCAATCCGATGGATGGCGAATGTACTCTTGTATGGCTCCCACTCCATCAATGCTGGCTATAAATTCAAACATTTTGAAGCGAGTCGATACATCCAGAAGGTTCTGATTCACCTTCATAAAATTACTAGCAAGATAGACCGTGATATCTTTTGACCGACCTCGTTTGACAGTGTCTTTCAAAAACTTCTGCACCCCGGGCAACAAGCTTGGCTCCCCGCCCGCGAAACTCAATTTCTCGATCGAAGGTAGAAACTGGACAACATTTTCCCACAGCACTTCATTTCTCATCCAATCGACATTAGACAACTGCTTGGCTTCCTCGTCCATATGGTCATACATAAGATAAGAGGAGTTATCTTTGATTTCAGCGCTTTGGTATTTCTCTGAAAGCTCTTCAAGTTCCTTTTCAATCTGATTGCTGTCATACTTGTGACACATGCGGCATTTCAGATTGCATACATTACCCGGCTTTAACTCTAAATAGCGAGGGCTCGAGGAAACCTCTGAATCATTCTTTTCAGCCGTTACAATATCTTTTTTAACATCCAAACGATCCTCAGAAAGCCATTCATCAAAGCTACGGGTGCGCATACTGCCACCATGGGCCTTCTCTTCGTTGTAACATTGCAC
Organism: Bdellovibrionales bacterium; assembly: GCA_964230645.1. GTDB lineage: Bacteria > Bdellovibrionota > Bdellovibrionia > Bdellovibrionales > JAGQZY01 > JAGQZY01. The sequence continues at coordinate 798,106 of CAXRHT010000002.1, forward strand.
ACAGGCTGGGATTTTTTCACCAGCTAGCATCTTCTTCCTAATTTCTTTAAAACCCTGGCCATTCCATATTTTCTTTAAAGAATCTTCCCCCATGTTAAAGATTTCACCATCCTCTTTTTTGATGGGGTCATAGAAAAAACAACAAGGACGAATGGTTCCCCGGGGTGTTGAAGAAATATGAACAAATGGATTGGCACAAAAGCTGGGATTTTTTTTCAACTCTTCGATCCGAGCATTAACCTCTTCTTCTGGGACATCTGGAGTTACCAGAGATTTGATACGTTCTGTGATTTGACTGAACATAGGTTCCTCTACGAATAAAATTTGACACTAGCATTGCCAAAACCAAAGGTCCATCAACTCGCAACCAAAACCTCAATGATGGCTTCTAGGCCGGTCAAAGTTCAATTGAAGGCATTGGCTTCATCCTATTTGTCTCGGCTCTGAAACATCGCATTAGCCGATGGGATGCTATTATTCGGGAGGGGGTGAAATTTCGTCGATTCTGTAAATCCTAAACCGATCATTTTTATACTTCTGTTTCAATTGAAAGCGCATAACTCGCGTTTGCTGGGCCTTTTGATGCTCTTTCACAAGAGTGTCATAGAGTGTGTTTTCCTCGAGGAGTAAAACATCGCCCCCGTGCTCTTTAAATAGAACTTCGAGATCCTCAGGAGTTCTATAGTCTTCCTTGTCAATCATACGTTCTCGTTTATTGGAAAGGTCTTGAGTCTGATAGATGGGAAGACCAGACTTAATGGAAAACCAACAATGATTGTAATTGGTGACAGCCATGAGGAGCCGATCACTTGGGCGAAGTTCATTCAGCAGCGCCCTTTGTGCTGAGTTGTAAAAAGGATCAAACTTCTCATCAATGGGTTTTAAAATATTTGAAATAGAATTAGCAAGCATGATCCCCGCAAAGGTCACTAAAACGAAGCCTAAAAGTCGCCGAGGGACCCAGCGCTGCCAAAAAAACAAGGCGAAGGGAAGACCTCCCAGGAAAAAAAGAAAGAAATAGCGAGCCTCAGGAAGAACCTCGTTATTCCCGACCCCAATGATTTTTAACGAAGTCACGATAAACACACTCATCGCGCAAACCCAGGCCCAACTCTTCTTCTTTTCCCAAAAGAGAAACCCGAGAACCCCTAGTGCGACAAAAATACCGTAGGGATAGCCGCCGAAGCCCGAGAAGATCTTTGCCAAGCCTTCCCAATTAAGCCCGCTGAAGTCTCTTAAAATCTTATCAACTTGTTGCGCTTGGTAGTGTTCTTCAAAGGGTTTGAGTAAATTGCCCTCATAATAAAAATAATTAATGAAAAATAATAGGAGAGAGGAAAAAGCCAATTTACTATAATTTTTCCAGGAAATAGACTTCGCAAAACTCAAAAGAAATCCAAACCCTAAAAAGAGGAACAAAATAGCCCAGCCTTCGATACGGACAAGGGCTCCTAATCCCAAAAACACTCCAGACAACCAATAGTTATTTTTAAGAATAAAATAAAAAGCCGCAAAGGTAAGAAGGAGGTGAAGGGGTTCTGAGGCACCCATGGTCGAAAACTCAAGAAAAGGCCAGCACAGGGAAAGGACGACAACGGAAAGTAGAGAAAGAATTCGATTCAGTCTGAGTCGACAAAAAAAGTAAAACAAGACACTCAGAAGGCTCGCCGCTACAACCGAAGACAATTCGGCGGACTGAATGTAATCCGACTCGGTAAGGGGAAGATGCAGACGAATAAACAGGAAATGTAAGGGTGGCCAATTGGAAGGAGGAAAAAAGACCTCGCTTTCCACCCAGAGCTGGGTCTTACGTGAGCGACAGTAGTTGTCTTTAAGCCATCGATTCAACCCAGAGAGTTCAATCATAATCAGCAAACGATAAACATATGTGGATACAAGAATACCCACAGAAATCCAAAAGTCTACCCGACTCTTAGCTTCGCTATTTTCGATATTAGGTTTTGACTCAAAAATGCCCCACTCCCTAGTCTGAGTACAACTGCTAACAAGTCGCTCACACCAAAATTGTAAAGGCACAGGTCTGCAATAATCAAATACTTAAAGGCCCTATTTTCTAGTCACAAAATGGTATCTGTAAAAAGATGCCTTCATCTAAATAATCTCCTAAGAGCAGGAGATCCTCTTCTGGAAGATATTCAGTGAGGTCAGAGACAAATTTCTGATCCTCTTCAATCCAAGAAATTTTCAAAGTCTCGTCAACTCTGTCGCTGGCGAGAAGACGCTCTAATGTCTGGGCCTCGGTTTGAGGCAGGAAGTCTTGGCGATCCCTGTAGGCAAAAGGAATCTCAAAAGAGTATGAGCCCGCTTTCACACAGACGGGAAGCTTTGGAAATTGATTTTCTATATAGGCCTTGAAGACGCGATCGAAAGCAAAGGAGGTCGTCACCTTGTTTTTAAAAAATAAAACTTCTCTTTTGGATTGGTAATCCTCAGACCATCTCACTTTTTCACTGTTATTGGCCAAGTTGACTTCATCTCCAATCTCATCAAAAGAGGCTCGCCAAAGTCTCTGCTGCAAAGACTTTGAATAAAGCTCAGAAAGCCTAGAATAGGAACGTCCTGGAAAGTTGCAATGAGAGAAAGTTTGATGGCGATTTAAAGCAGGAATACAACTTAGATGCACGCCACCTCCAAAGTTCTGCCTAATGTTGGGATATTTGTCTCGGAAAAACTGGGCCCAGGAGTCGTTTGACCTTTCTACTGAAACACCAAAAGAGTGAACACCAACAAGCTTGCCGTTTTGATTATAATATCCACTTCCGGAATTTCCTGAAATCAAATTGCGGTCACAATGGCTGATGTCGATTAGTGGAGAGCGGGAACCTAAATTATGCTGAGATAAAAAGAAGTTTGTGTTTGCCAAACATTGAGTTTTGCGCACTCGTCCTAAAGACGAAGTTTCTGCATCGAGATCAAAATCGACCTTGTACATATCAACTCTCATGGCCGTAGTGATGCCTTGTACTGACTTATCAGCCGGTTTCCTATCAACAGGCTGACTCAAGCGAAGTAAAGCCCAGTCAGGATAGGCGACCTGATTTGAAAACTCTTGATCCGAAAGCTTCTTGATGTAGGAACAATCTCTTTTCTCCATGGGTTTGCCATTGGCTTGGGGAAAAATAATGTTAATTCGCCCCACACAGAAAGCCCCTTCGCTTTTTAGATCTTCCGGAAGACAGTGAGAATTGGTCAGTACTGTATTTCTTGAAACCAAGGTCAAGGAGCAGGCCTTGATTTCTAAACGATCAGCGGAAAGAGAAAGAAGACCTCCCACGGACTCAGGGCACTCGCCTGCCTCAAGGTCACAAACAATTTGAGAATTATTAAATGATCTCTCGGCCGTTTTACGATCTTCAAAAACTCTTTCATCGAGATTTTTACTCTCCCCTTCAAACCATCCACAGCTTGAGAGCAAAGTCATAATAAGTAAGCCTAAAAATCCCGTTTTCATATCGCCAAAAAACTAACATAAATTGGTGCTGGAATCTGGGCCCTGTGACTTTATTGTAAATAATTTAGGTACTTACTGCCTCAAAAAGGTTTTAGAGGACATCTCATGAGGGCTTTTAAAGAAGGCCTCAATCACTTTCTTAGCCCCCTCCAAATTCTTTGCTCCACTGACTTTACCATGAAGTGCGTGACCAAAAGGAAGCCAAACAGCACTGGTTTTGACATGAAAATTAAATTTTCTATAGGCCAGAGGACCCGGGAAGACTTCGGCCATGAGCTCAATAAGTCTTAAAAGACTGCGACCATATTCCGCGCCCTCTTCTCGGGGCGTCTGTGGAGCTTTTCCGGAACGTCCCGGAGGAGGAGGAAAACCCAACTTCTCACCCAGTTGCCAAAATAACCAGGGCCGAGCCGTCAGCACCCTGCCTGCCATCACCATATCGCATTGGGTTTGCTCGAGCATTGACTCCACATCTTGAGCAATCTGGATATCCCCATTTCCGATCACTGGGATAGAAACCAAGTCCACAAGGTCTCGTATTTGATTCCAGTCGGCAAAGCCTTTTCGCTTTTGAGAAGCCGTTCTAGGGTGAAGGCAAAGCCAAGAGGCCCCGGCCTGCTCCAGAGCTTTCACAAAATTTTTCCAGTGATCTCGGTTTTCGAGATCAACACCTCTTAATTTTACAGAAACAGGTCCTGGAGTTTCCGCCACAGTCATACGAACCACTTGAGCAGCGTAGTCCACATCCCCCATAAGGGAAACACCATAATTGTGTTTTAAAGCCTTTCGTACCGGACACCCCATATTGATATCAATTCCCTGGGCCCCATGGTCAAAAAGCTTAGCCACTGATTTCTTAATTTTATCTTCTTCGTTGGCTAGAATCTGTGGAATCCAAAAGCTCTCGTCTCCCATCCTCATCGCCTCTGGAATTTTGTGGAGTTTTTCATCGGGGATTCTGCGTGAGTTTAACATTTCACTGGGCCAAAGGGTTTTGGCTCCCTCTGGCATATACTCCCTAATTAATTGGCGAAAAGCACAATGACTCAACCCTACCATGGGGGCCAAAGTGAGAGGGAAATTGACCTCACCAGGAAGTCCACGCTTTAAAAAACCAGGTGTTTTTATTTGCATAGCCTCTGGCTTGACCCAAGGCGAAAACAATGTCAATTTTCTTTTTTTGTCACCTGAGAGGAAATCTTGAAAAAATTAAAGCCTGGTATCAAGTTAGGATATTTAGGAGGTGGTCAACTTGCGCGCATGCTTGCCGAAAGTGCCTCCCATTATGGACTCGAGCCCCATGTCCTATCCGAAAAAGCCAATGATCCCGCCGCACAAGTCACGAGATTTTGGCAGAAAGGCTCTCCAAAAAACAAAGCACAATTGCGAAGTTTTTTAAAAAAAGTGGATATCGCCACTTTTGAAAGTGAATTTCTAGAGCCGCAACTTCTGCAGGAGCTTAAAAAAGAAACAAAAACAAAAATTTATCCTTCTCCAAGAATCATGGGGCAACTAAGAGACCGGAAAAGTCAAAAAAGACTCTTTGACCTTTACCATCTCCCCACCTCACCCTGGAATGTGGTTAACACAGAAAAAGAGGTCCTTACCTTTGTGGATCAATTCCAACTTCCTTTGGTTTTTAAAAAGAGAGTTTATGGGTACGACGGCTATGGCACTTACGTCGTAAAAACCCCATTCCAGCTCGCCCAGTTTTTAAAAAATGATTTTAAAAAAGACACTTTTATCGTCGAAGACTTTATCCCCTTTGAAAAAGAATGCGCCATTATAATGGCTCGCAGTAGTGATAAGAGCATCACTCACCTTCCCATGGTCGAAAGTTTCCAAAAAGACTCTCGCTGTGACTGGGTCAAGGGCCCTGTAAAGGTAAAAAGATCACAAGCCTTGATCAATCAACTTAAAAAGTTTCTCGAAGGGATAAAGTATGTGGGTGTTATGGGAGTGGAGCTTTTCGTTACGCGCCATGGACTTATTATTAACGAAATAGCACCTCGAGTTCACAATACAGGCCATTACTCCTTGAGCACTCCCGGTATGAGCCAGTTTGATCTTCATAATATGTGCCTCCTGGGACAGAAATTACCGAAACACGAAATCAAATCGGGCTTTGCAATGGCCAATCTTATTGGCGGAGGGCGCAACGTTCAATTTCAACCCATCGATGAACTTTACTGGTATGGTAAAGAAGACAATCGAAAAGGACGAAAAATGGGTCATATTAATGCCCTTGGGCCCAACCCAACAACCGCTCTTAAAAAGGCCCTTCGTCGCAGAAAGGATATAAAGCTATGAAAGCCAAGGTCGCCATCATTATGGGGAGTGAGTCGGATTGGAAAATTATGGAGGCCGCAGCCGAAGCGCTTAAAGAGTTTGCCATTCCCTATGAAGTTGAGGTGGTCTCAGCCCATCGCACGCCTGACAAAATGAAAAGCTTTGCCAAAAAGGCCGAAAAAAATGGCATTAAGGCGATCATCGCAGGCGCAGGAGGTGCGGCCCATCTTCCCGGTATGATGGCCTCTCTCACCACTCTCCCTGTGATCGGCGTGCCTGTTAAGTTGAAGACTTTAGGAGGATTAGACTCCCTACTTTCTATTGCTCAAATGCCAAAGGGTGTGCCAGTGGCAACAATGGCCATTGATAATGCTTACAATGCCGGCCTATTTGCGGCTCGTATCGTTGGGGTCAATTCCAAAAGGACCCAGTCGAAGCTTGATACTTACCGTAAGAATCTTAAAGTGAAAGTTCAAAAAATGAACTCTAACTTAAAACAGCTTCTCTCTGAGTGACTCAGCCCGACAATCTGGTGATTCAATACTGGAGAATTTTTGACCATTGGGTATAAATGTCCTTTCAAAAAGGAGTCCCAGTTATGTCACTGCGTAAAATCTTTGCAATTTCTCTTATTCCCCTACTCGCGATAAATTGCACTAAAAAAAGTTCTGAAAAAACGTCCGAGAAGTCCTCGCAAGTGAACACTCAAGTTGAGGGCTACCAATTTCTTAGTAAAGAAGATGTATCATCTATTGATAGTACTGTTATTCAAATGGAGCATAAAAAATCAGGTGCCCAGATCGTGCTTCTTAAAAACGATGACCCGGCTCGCTCCTTTATGGTGGGTTTTCGCACACCTCCTTATGACGACACCGGACTCTTTCATATTTTTGAACATGCCGTTCTTGAAGGCTCCAGACTCTACCCCTCTAAGTCCAATTTTTTTCACCTAGCAAACTCCTCGGTGGCGAGCTTTATTAACGCCATGACGGGATCCGTTTATACTTTGTATCCGTTCGTGACCCGTTCTTCTAAAGACTTCGATAACCTTCTATCGGTTTACATGGATGCCGTGTTTTTTCCAAATGTTCTGAAAGACCCTCGTATTATTAAGCGTGAAGGATGGCGCTATGAGATGACTTCCGATGGAAAGCTCGCCATCAATGGAATTGTTCTTAGTGAAATGAAGGGGGCCTTTTCAAGCCCCTACCGCTCCATTTGGTTTAATGTCACCCGAGCCATGGTGCCTGACACTCCTTTTAACTACTCCAGCGGAGGACTTCCATCTAAGGTGGCGACTTTGACTTTTGAACAGATCAAGGAAGCTCACAAAAAATATTATCACCCACAAAATTCCGTCATCTATCTTTATGGGGACGTAGACCACCAGAAAGCTTTAAAAACTATTGATGAAGACTTTCTCTCTAAATTTGAAAAAACCGAGGACTATAAAAGACCCGCCATTGATACTCAAAAAGAGTTCAATAAACAAAACGAAATGTTTCAAGCCTCTTACCCGGGTAAAGAAGCTCCAAATCGAAGTTTTCTCGCCAAAGGTTACATCCTTGGTGAAGACCTCACGCCCACAGAAGAGACCGCCGTATCCATTCTCGCTCAAGCTTTCATTGAAAACGATGCCTCTCCTCTTAAGTTAAGAGTTCTAAAAGAGAATCTTGCTAAAACCACCTTCAATATCAGTGTGGGTGGCGAAGAAAATGGTCTTGCCTTTGTATTTGAAGGAACAGACAAAGAATCTCTCAAAAAAATTGAGAACGTTCTTAATGAGGAGATTTCTAAAATCGTTGAAAACGGTATGGACCAAGAACTTCTCACTTCCATCCTTAATTCCTATGAGTTCACGTTTAAAGAAAAAAACAGCAACGGCTCTCACAAAGGCCTTCAACTGGGATATATTGTTCTTAATAACTGGATTTACCAGGATCGCCCCCTTCCAGAGGCTCTTGATTTCGTGACCGAATTTAAAAAAGTAAGAGAAATCCTAAAAGATCAAACTTTTATTAAAAACTTTTTTCAGAAAAGACTGGCTAAAAACGATAAAACTAGATGGGTGGTTCTGACTCCCGATAAAGATTTTTCTACAAAGTTTAACGCTGGACTTGATAAACAAATTGAAGAGGCTCTTAAAGAGAAAGATCTCGCTGAATATAAAAAGGAAGACGACACTTTTAAAGAGTGGGTGGCTTCTAAGGAGAGTGACGAAATTCTATCGAAAACACCGACTCTTGAATTAGCCGATATTAAAGCCGACGAAGACCCGATACCCTTTGAAAAGGAGACCGAGGATCACACCACCTATTTAAAGTACCCTCAGGAGACCAGTGGCATTTCTTATATCGATTTATATTTTGATCTCAGTGGTGTGGAGCGTGAGAATTTAAAAAATCTCAAATTTTTTACCAATTTCATTCAAAAAACCAATACAAAAAATTATAAGTTCACTGAGCTTTCAAAAGAACTTGATACTTATTTGGGAGGACTTTCTTTTAGTTTTAGTACTTATCAATCCATGAAGGATTTAAAGGTCTACAAGCCAACACTGACTGTAAGTCTTCGCTTTATTGATGAAAACAAAGATAAAGCCATGGCTCTGGTAAAAGAACTCCTCACCAATCAAACTTTCAGTCCAGTATCGCGAGTGAACAATCTTGTCGAAGAAATGAAAACGAATATGGTTAGTGGGATTTCTCGAAGAGCTCCGGGCCTTTCAATGCGTGCGGCTAGTAAGAACTTCTTTCCTTCTCAAGGTGCTTTTGGGGAAGAGACCAGTGGTGGCGTTTTTGAAAATTACATTCTCAATCAAGACATCAATACCGAGTCTTTGGTGAAAACCCTTAATGACGTTGCAGGGCAGGTCTTTAATCAAAAAAGACTTTTCCTGGCCTCCATTACATCAACGGATGCAAAATTAGGTTCACTCTCTTCCGAAGTAGCCACTCTTAAAAAAGCTCTTCCCGAAGAAGCAACAGAGGATCAGACCTGGTCATTTAACGATCAACCAGATTACGATGGCTACGCCATCCCCGGTGAAGTTCAGTATGTCTCGCAAGTAACCTCTTTTAAGGAAAAAGGAATGGAATACAATGGTTCCATGCTGGTCTACTCTCGCTATTTGAATAATAACTATATGACTCCAAAACTTAGAGAACAGGCCGGAGCCTACGGAGGAGGAGCTTCTTTTTCCCAAAACGGACTCTTTCGCATGTCGACCTATAGAGATCCTAATTTAAGTAAAAGCTTCGATATTTTCTCCAAGGCCGTAAACTTTATGGAAAATGAAGAACTCACTGATGAGAAGTTGAAGCCTGCTATTTTAGGAAGTCTTAAGCCTTATTACCGAGACAAGTCCATATACGGAAAAACCAACACCATGACTTGGCTTTATTTAACGGATCAGACTTGGGCCGACTATATGCAAACAAAAAAGGAGATCCTCTCAACAAAGCCAAAGCACATTAAGAAAATCAACGATGTCCTAAAAAAGGCCCTCAACGATTCCTCAAAAGCCGTGGCAGGAAACGCAAAAAAGCTAAAGTCAGAGGCCGGCTTTCTAAAAAAAGTCCTCACCATCCAATAACCAAAAGGTGCCTGGCACCTTTAGTAAAGGGGTTTGCGGCATTTTATGTTTAGGGTGAAGCGGGTTTCTCCGCTTTGCTCTTTGGTCGGTCGCACTCGGTTTGTCACGAGATATCCATCAGGGCATATATCCCGCGCTCTTTCATGGCAGTTGCCGACATAGGTGAGGCACTGTACTTGGTGTTTACCGCCATCAAGCTCCCTGTCGGTTGTTGACGAGCAGGCTCCCAACATTAAAAACGAAATTATTAGAGAGAACTTTAGCACTGAATGCCGTCCAAGGTGGTTTTTAAATTTGTGGAATCCAAAAACTTTTTAATGACTTCACACTCTTTGACCAGTTCTTTTTCGCCTTGATGCCAAGCCGTCTCGATGGCTTCCGTGTAGGGCTCAAGTAAATCATTGAGATCATTTTTTTCGATTCTTTGTCCTTGGCTTAATTGAAAATATAAATAATAAAGGGCGCAGGCCTTCCACGCCTGTAGAAACAAGTCGTCTTCAGGTACTTTCTCAAGATTGTTCATGGCCTGTTTGAAGTCAAACCACTGACTGACAGGTTCTCCGATTAAACTCGGGCGACAAAGACATAATGTGGCTTCCACACTGTAAGTTGGAGTCTCAGAAAACATTAAGCCGGTGATATGATCCAGGCGATCCTTACGTCGATAGCCCATATTCCAAGAGTTCATAAAAGCAAGATCTCTTATAAATAAAAAGGGATGCTCTTTTTCATAATAAAGGCTCAACTGGCTCTCGCTAAAAGCTCCATACTTTTCACTTTTATAGAGCTCTCCGAGCCACTCCATAATGTTTGAGTTAAATGGAAAATATTCTTCCATTTCCTCTTCGAACACCTGAGCGTAAGAGTCCATTAGAAGGTCAGTGGTGACCACTTTTAAATCACGATATAAAAATTGAACAGCATCGGATTGTTTCATATTGAGCTTAAGTCTAACCCACTCAACAAAATTGTGAATAGGGCTTTAAAAATAAAGGCCAATCAAGGGGGTTTCGTCTTATTTTCCAGCCCAAAGGCTTGCTTGCGTTTTAGGCAACTCCTCCATTTTGCCAAGGCTGTTTTTTTCTGCCCTAATTTGACACAGGAACTCTAATTTTTACCAAAGATGTCGATAAGATAGAGTGGCTCGTCTTGTTCTTTTTCTATTCACCTTTAGCTCAGTCGTTTTTTCTCAAAATTTAAGGGCGCAATTTGTGCCAGTGGCAACTTTTCAGATGAAAGCTCCGAGGGGACTTTCTTATGGGAGTTCAGCTTTTGCCTTCGATAAAGCAACAACCATTTCGCCTATTACTCCTTCTCTAGAAAATTATAACAATGGGACCCACCCTTCACTGTCTTACTCTGTTGACCCGGCCTTGCCTGCAGGCTTATCTCTCAATCCCGTAAATGGTGAAATAAGCGGAACCCCCACAGAGTACGTAATCACCCCTGCGAACCACACCATCACAGTCTCAAATAGTGGGGGAAGCACTGAGGTCACAATTTCTATTTCAATCTCCCCTGTCAACTACACATGGACAGGGAACGCTTTTCCCGACACAAACTGGAGTAATTCGGCGAACTGGACTGGGGGAGCCGTACCAACAACTACTAATTCTGCCACCTTTGATAGCTACTGCGCTGACTATGGTAGCGGGTGCAATGCCACCATTGACACCAACCTAACATTAAACGCTGATATTCGTATGCTTAGTGACTATACCGGAACAATCACCCAGGATACTGGCGTCACACTCACTCTCGGAAATAATAGCCGTGGCTCACCCAACGGAATTATTCAAAGTGGAGGAAGTTTTGTTGGAGGTGATTCAGATATCACAGTCGACATCCTAGAACTCACTGGGGGAACTTTCACTTCAACAAGTGGAAACTTGTATATTGGATACAACGCCGAATGGGGTAGAACCTCTCGCACAGTGATTGGTGCGGGCGTTACCTTTAATCATAATAACGGGACGGTGATCCTGGATCCCACCGGAAACAACAGTGCTTTCCGAGAGAATTTTGGACTGACACTCGATCAATCCTGGTCTCTTTACAATCTTGAATTTGATATCGATTCTGCATCAACTTATGACGGAGAGACGACGGGCAACTACCTTCGCGCTTACGGTACATCCCGTCCCATAGAAGTTGCCAACGAACTGCATTTCCGAGATGGATGGGGAATGTTCTTAGATATCGATTTTTATGGAACGGATGTCTACTTCCATTGTGATGCTCCCACTTTTGATAAATGCTCGGACGGGCTACGAGAGCAAAATAACTCATCTATTCCTAACCATGGCGAATTAAGATTTAAAGGATCGACGGCACAGACTTATAATTACGACGCTGGTGCTGACTCTTGGCATCGTTTTGTGATTGATAATCCCAACGGAGTCACGACTTCTAGTACAGGAGACTTTTCAGTGGCTGGGCTTAATATAATGAATGGCTCCTTTAGTGCTCCTTTGGCCTCGGACTTTCACCTGTTCCGAGAGACCGACACTCACTATATGGATAACCCCCTAGGCTTCCAGATTGGAGCAACGGGAACCTTCTTCCACAATAATAGTAATGTTATCATTTCCGCAGAAAGACACTCTTATGGTGACCATCGTAGCAACTTTACTTTTCAAGATGACGCCACCTTTTACGATTTGACGATCAATCTCTACAGTCGTGATGCGACCAATGGGCGTGATGAAAATTACCTTGATTTAGAAGCGACGATCACAGTCCTTAATGATTTAGAAATTAATGATGGTCGGGTTTACGGAAACCCTGGGGTTATCGAAGTTCAAGGGGATTATCGCAGAACTTGCTCACAACTCACTCCCAGAAACCTTTGCCCTGGAAACGATTTCGGTAACCTGACTTATCGATTCACCAATGGTTCAAAGACAATATTGCTCGAACAGTTTGCCGGTGAACAAATGAGCAGTAGTATCGATTACAATATCGACCCAGGCGCTGGTGAAACAGTCACTTTGCAAGGCTTTGGTGGCATGAATGGCTCTGGTAACGACTTTACTGTGAGTAGCGGAACCTTTCATATCGATACCAACTCAGGCCTCCGGGTGGAAGACCTCCACAACAACGCGGCTATCACTTGCGCAATTGGCTCCTACTTACAATACGATGGCGCTTTAGATGGAACTCCCGGCGCTGGTAATAACACGGCTTGCTACGGTTCAGGCCCTTCAGATGTAACTTTTGACCCCAGTGTAGACTGGGCTGACTTCTCAGGGACATCGGCGGCTGTGACACTGGTAGGAGTCAACGTGCAAATTGAAATTCAAATTGAGGTTAATCACACTCTTGGTTCCCCAGTCATTCAATTCCGTGAAAGTAGTTTTGGCTGGAGAACACTTGGAGATGGTGCCACCCAAAATATTAATATCTTACCTACTGAGACACTTGAATTTCGCACTAACGGTGGCAGTTCCGGTGACCAGGCCACTATAACGATTCGCAATGTCGACAATGCCAACGCTGTGGTTGACACGATAACGGCCACAGTCCCCTAAAAAAAAACCACATCCGTCATAGATGTGGTTTTGATTTATTAAAATTTTATTCGGCCCAGCTTCTGAACTTTTTTATCTTCTGCCTGATTTGATTTTAACCTGCAGTTTAGAAATGAGGTGTACAGCCATTTTTTCATGGACTTTACACATTTTAAGTTCATCTTTTCGGTAAGAACGTTGACTCGGTGTTAATGTTCCCGTTTCAAGTTCCATCTCATAATCCATTTTGTTGGCACGAATGCCTTCAAGCTCTTTGGTTTGTCTTTTAAAAAGCTTGTTCACTCCGCTCAGTGGAGCCACTTCAATCCACTCTTCCTTGGAGCGGTACCAGCTTACCATTCTCAAAAAACGAGCTTTGTTTTTTGCGAGTGTAAATTGGGGATATTCTGATTCTTCGAGCTCTAATATATTGTCGTACTTGTCGAGATCGAGATCATCCATTGTATTAAATACAACATCGTTTTGAGCTTCCGTATTCCCCGCTGGCGTTTCAGTCATAGTATCCATGATCCGTATCCTCCTTATCCTATCCGGGTATCGTTATAACACAGATCTGACAATTTTTGGCTTTGGATTAAAAAAAAGGACAACTTTACTGAAAATCGTGTAATTAAAACAGGTTCGTTCAGGCCTTGAACACCATATTTTGGGCGATTTTCCATCCCATATAACAGGCTAAAATACATAGAGAATTACTTGCAAGAAAGTACAGGAGCGCTTTTGCGAGCATTCCCTCCTCAAAAAAAGTGATAATTTCCAACGAATAGGAAGAAAAAGTCGTGAGTGAACCTAAAAATGCAACGAGAATAACGGACTTGGTCACTGGGGTGTACTCACTTAAATAAACAGCCAAAAAACCAATAAGAAGACTCCCTATAAAATTAACGCTAAAAGTACCCCAAGGTTGAACGATCCACTGAGCGGCCGTTAAACGTATGAAAGCCCCAATGGCGGCACATAAGGTAAAAGCCAATATCGTTAAAAACATCTCACTGCCTACTGGTTTCGCTTTTAAGAGCTTCGGGGGCGACCTCTGATTGAATCTCTGCAATCAAGGCACGATTCAGTTCTAATTGCGTTTCGAGCTGGTTTATTTTTTTTAGTAGTTCAGGTTGAGAGCGTGGAGGCACTTCTTCAACGAGTTTTGATGTCTCTTGAATTTCATTGGTGATTTTTTTGTTGTTTTTCTCATAGTTGAAAACTTGCAAGCCTTTGTCGTAACCCTTGAGGAACAATTGTTCGCTGTTACTAGGGCAGATTTCGTTATAACCTCTTCCCTGCCGTCCAAAAACAAATCCCTGCTGGGGAGTACAGAAACTATCAAGTCCTGTGTTCCAGCCATTTAAGTACTGAGCCCTGTGCGCTGTTTTGAAATCCGAACATTGCTCGCTTTTGGACTGATAGTGGTCATTTTTTTGCCCTTGAGCGGCGTCCGCCCGTCCAATTTCAAACCAGTCCATTTCGTCACACTGATAACTGATTTCGGTAATATCCATTGTCTGGCAGGAAATTAGAAAAATCACTAAAGACAGAAGCTTTGTATTTGTTTTCATTTCGTTTTTTCGACCTCTTGCGTCTTATACTTTGAGTTCCGCACCAACTCAAGCTTTCCTCAAAAAAAAGGCTTTCAAGCCGGCTTCCTTACTCTGCCACTCATAGTCCCACTGAGAGGGGGATACTTGTAAATTTTCAATGGGAAAGTTTTTCTTTTCTAACTGCTGAGTCCACTGATCCAGACTCCACTTTTCAAAGTTTGTAGAAAATAAAAGAGTGCCTTGAGCTTCTAGTCGGTCAAGGCAGAGATCAATGAGGTCACCAAAATCTCGGTCAATTTTAAAAGTCTTTTTACTTTTTTTGTGGCGTGAAAAGGAAGGAGGGTCACACACAATGATGTCGTATTTGAAGCCTTTCTTCTGGCTCCAAGTCAAATAATCAACGCTGTCCATAGCCATCCATCGAAATTTCTCTTCGCTAGGATTAAAACCATTGAGTTCAAAATTCTCGCGCCCCCAATTGAGGTACTTCTTGGAGAGGTCAACACTGATAACCTCTTTGGCCCCCCCACGGGCAGCCGCCAAACTGAACCCACAGGTGAAGGCAAATAAATTTAAGACTCGTAGACTTTTACAATTGTTTTTCACCCACTCCCTTCGATTTCTTTGATCGAGAAATAATCCAAAGTTCTGACCTCGATCTAGATGGGCTTTGAACTTTAAATCATTCTCTTTAAAAAACCAGGATTCTTGTTTTTGCTCGGTTTGGCTTTCACTCAGTAATAAAGCCGTATTTTTTTTATCTTCCACTCCAGGACGCCATTCAAAAAGCCAATTTTTAAAATTGAGCGTGCCTGCAAGCCGTCTGATTTTTTCTTCTTCACTTTGAGAGGGCGGTGTTTTTTGCCACCACCCTAAAACAATCTGCTCCCCCACTTGATCCCCGCGAAGGTCTCCTGTTTCCTGGTGGAAAAGGCGAAGGGCTTGATCTGTGTTTATTTTTTCATTGAAAAGAGTTTCTCGTCTTTCGTAGGAAGTAATCCACTGCGACCATTGCCGATCTTGCAGCCAGCTTAAATTGTCAAAGAGTCTTGAGGGCTGAGCTTTTTGTTTGAGTCTGTCTCCCTTCCATAGGAACTCAATACTAAGAGAATGGAGGAGAAGGCGAGGAAACTTTTTACCGCCGTAGATTTCATCGCCCAGAAGAGGGATTTCCGACTTAACGGCATGTTTTCGGATCTGATGTGTCTTCCCTGTGAAGGGTTTTGCCTTGTATAAGTAAAGTGAGTTTTCCGAGGCAATGCGAGTGAACTCGGTGACTGACTCAAAACCCCTATTTGACCCCTCTTTCCAAGGCCCCTCCAATATGTGAGGGGCTTGGTTTTTTTCCTCAACAACATGCCAGTGTTTAAATTCAGATTTTTTGTCAGTGACAAAGAGATACTCTTTTTTGACTTGATGGCCTGCAAACAAATCAGTGAGGTCTGAGGCAGCTTGCTTGTTTTTTGCAAAAACCAAAATACCTGAGGTTTCCTTATCAAGTCTGTGACAAACGTGAAGGGGTTGCTGAAGTGTTTCTTCCCACCACTCCACAAAACCCTGCCTATCATAGCTTGGTCTATGAGTCGGTATTCCTGGTGGTTTATGAACGAATAAGAGATCTTCGTTTTGGCTTAGGACTGTTGGCATTCCCCACAGGTCCCGTATAGCTCGAGAACGTGGTGCGTGAGCTCAAATCCATGGCGTGTGGCCACGTATTCCTGTAAATCTTCGATCTTCTGATTTTCAAACTCAACGATTTTGCCACACTTTGTACAAGTCAAATGGTCATGGTGATCTTTGGCAGCCCACTCGTAGCGAGCAGGCATTCCACCCATTCGTACTTCAGTAACAAATGTTTGCTCTGAAAGCTTTTTGAGAAAACGGTAAACTGTGGCGAAACCAATATCCGGATTCGACTCACTAACGATTTCAAAGACTTCTTGAGCGGTGAAGTGAGACGGTCCTCCTCGAACAACCTCAAGGATCTGCACTCTCTGCTGGGTCACTTTAAGTCCCAGCTCTCGAATGATTTTTTTGTGAGGTACCCCTTTGTACTTGTCTTTTTTGGGCAATTGGGGTTGATTCTCGCTAACGGGTAAGAATGAGTGCTTTTCCATTTCCATGTCAGTGGAGATAGAATCTTCGGCACCCATTGTCAACAATAATTAATAATGAGTTTCATTTTCTATCATTTATTCTCATCGAATTGAATGCTGTTTGAGATTAACAATTGAGTTCTGAGCACCAATTGATAACAATATGGTTGTCGAAGGCATCATCAGGGAGAACACCGTGGCAAAAAAGAAATCCAAACGCTCAGGCTCATCCAGACAACATAAAACCCATGAATCCGATCAGCAGAAACACCTTTTATTTCAGACTGTGGGTATTTTTATTGATGCGGAAAACATCGAACTCTCAGGCCTCAAACACCACGAGGGACGCACGGATTACCGCAAAATTCTTGAAAAAGTAGGAGATCGCGAGATCACTCGAATTCTCTACTACAAGCCGGAATACAAAGAAATTTCAACTGACTTTCAAAAATTCTGGTGGAGTCTTGGAGGAGAGATCAAACGGCCCCAAAAAAATGCGGATAGCTTTATGGTGATCGATGCGGTCACCATGGCCGATAAGCTTGATGTGGTCATTATACTAGGTGGTGACAAAGATTTCCTCCCTCTCATCTGGTATTTGAAGTCCAGAGGCTGCCGAGTGGAAATTTGGTCATGGCCTGAGGCCACCTCCCCTGAGCTCAAAGAAGCCGCCGACTTCTACTATCCTCTCAATAAAGACTTCATGGTTTAATCTGGTCAATCACTGAGCATCGTCCGCTCAGTTTCGTTACTGGTGGACAAAAAGCCTAGTGAACTATATATTTCTTTTTCTTTCTTCTGCGCAGTCGTGGCTCAATTGGATAGAGCATCTGACTTCGGATCAGAGGGTTGGGGGTTCGAGTCCTCCCGACTGCGCCAAACTTCCTCAGTATCACACCTTTATTCCATGCTTTTGGTTATTTCTTCACGAAAGCTTTACAATCAAGTTTGGCTATCGGGCTTAGCCTTGATTATAGTCAAAGTGCTATGGCTAATGCGGAATCGAGCGACTTTTTTTCCATCACATTAATGATCCAAGTGAAATCGGGACGGACCCTAAGGTGCGGTTTGACTGGGAAAAGGCCGGGCCCCTTGAGGGTTCATCTTGAAGGCTTGGGATGTACCATCGAAAATGCCGTCGATAATAAATTCGTTCGCTATTATTCAAAAAATGAAGGTCCCGTTTTGTGTGTCGAGCTTTCCAACTCCTCGGCATTGAGTCCAGAGAATGGAGACAAGCTTTTAACTTTAGAAGACCACATGAAAGATCTCCTCGACTGTGTAAAACAAATTCGAGATATTTTTGAACTAAAGAAACCGCGCAGTTGGAGTGGTCACTCTCTGGGAGCGACGGTTCTTCTCCATGCTGCCACTCGCAATAAGCTTCCACGCAATTCTCACATAGAGCTTATTAGTCCCTACTCCCGCTGTTTGAGTTACTATGTCATGGATCAGAAGACTTTAAAGCTTTTTGATTTTTTACGATCCTTTCAAGATCGCGCTATGGTAAGAAAAGTTTTTTCTCATTTGGCTTACAAATTACTGAGCCTGCGCCCTGATCCTCAGTTGCATCACGTTCTTAAGAACCCCTTACATATGCAGGCTTCCTTAGAGCTCATCCTTCCACTTCTAGGAGTAGACCTTGGTGCAAAAATCAATCGGAAGATGAAAAAATACCGATTTCACCTAGTGACAGCCGAGGCCGACGACATCATTCCCCCTATTGTTCACCTACATATTTATGAGAAAGTCATTTCAGCCGGAGCCGAAATTAGAATGACCGTTTTCGAAAATTACGGTCACTTTCTTCCCTATGAAATCAGTCCTGAAGAAATCGAATCACTCTTCAATGAACAAGACGAGTCCCAACAAAATATTCATTCAAAATACGTTAAAGTTCTCACCCATGACTCTGATTCGGAAAGACTGGAAAGGCTTAAGACAAAATTAAAAGAAAAAAGTGACAAACATCTACAGAAAAGATTTTTTATACTTTTGAATACGCAAAACTATATCAGACAACTTAGGAGCTACCTATGGAACTCAAAGAACTCATAGTCGACGAATTTACAACTCCCAACCCTTTAAAAGTAGAGGTCGGAACCAGCTTAAACCAAGCTTGGGAAACAATGTTTAGCAATAAAATTCGGCACATCCTTGTCCACAAAGAAAATGACATCGTGGGAATTGTTAGCTCAAGAGATTTGACCACCTTCTCGCAAGCTTCAAATTTTGAAGAATTAAAAGTTGAAGATATTATGTCAAAAGACATTTACACCGTTTCTCCTGAGACGAAACTCTATGAAGTCGCTCTCAAGATGTCGAAAGAAAAAATTGGCAGCGCTGTTATTTATGATCCTACAGAAAAAAGCCTGGGGATCTTTACGGCAACCGATGCCCTTAATGCTCTAGTGGAAGTTCTTAGAGGAGACATCGAAAAAGAGTAAAAGACTACCAAACGCATGGTTCAAAAAAAAAGCCTTGCCCCCAAAGGAGCAAGGCTTTTTGGTGTGCGGGTGTGTGTTGGAGTTTAGTGACTTTTTATTTTGCTTCTTCTTTTTCGCAGTTGTTTAACTAAATGATCCTTACAAAGCTCTAGGGCCTTGTGGAAATTATGGGATTCATGATCGGAAATAATATCATCTCCCATATAATGAGTTTGCATATGAACATGAAAAACGTCTGGTGCTGACTTCGATAAAGTGACACGGACCTTGTCATCGCCATTCATGTGTTTCGATAGAGGTTCTTTAAGGCTTTCAATTTCTGTTTTGATGGAATCGGTCAGGTCAAAATCTCGACTGGCAATTTCAAACATAGTTCCTCCTTTATAGGAACTCTAGTTTATCATTGATAATGGGCGAGAGTTTTCTTTAATTTCTTATTAAATGTGACTAAATTTGCAAATTTTTTAAGACTTTAGGAGGAAGTCGAATACCAGCGAATAGGCCTACGGATTTAAAAAAGGGGTATGATTCAAGAAAAGCCTTGTGCCTTTCAAAGGCACAAGAACTATTCATTCTTATAGGTGATTAATGCTCCACACCATCTGCACCATGGACGTGTCCATGAGCCATTTCTTCGTCAGTGGCTTTTCTTACCTCAACGACTTCAACATCAAAGTTAAGAGTCTCACCGGCCAGTGGATGGTTGGCATCAAGAACGACAGTGTCTTCTTTGATTTCTTTGACAGTGAGAATTTGAACCCCTTGCTCTGTTTGGGCCTGTAACTGTACACCTTCTTTAAGGTCTGGAATTTGAGCCAGCTGTGTGCGGGCCACAGAGGTTACTTTATCCTCAGAGCGCTCGCCGTATCCTTCATTAGGCTCGATAACAACGGCAGTTGTATCGCCGACCTTTAAACCGGCTAGCTCTTTCTCAAGTCCTGGGATGATATTGCCCTTACCGTGTAAGTAAGCCAGTGGCTTCTTACCAGCCGAAGAATCAAGAACTTGGCCCTGATTATCTTTTAAAGTGTAATCAATCTTCACAACGCAATCGTCAGTAATAGTCATATATATCCTCTTTTAATTATAGGTTTTGGGAATTTAACGTACCACTCCGTACTAGGACGCTCAGAGCTGAGTGTCAAAGGCTGATTCCTTTTCAATCGCTTAGAGGGCATTTAAAGCTCTCTCGGCTCAAGTTTCATAGGTCCTTCATTTTTGGAGTCACCAAAAAAAGCCTTGCCTCTCTCAGAAGTTTTTCCCATGACTGAGGAGAGATTGTCTTTTGATCAATGACTAGGTGATCAAAACTTTTTAGTTCCGCTTGATCGTTATCTAGTGACGTTAAAGACCAGTTCACCTCTAAATTTTTCTCGACGATAAATTCGGCAGTGCCTGACCAAGAAACAAGCTCGTCGTCTGGATTTAAGAAAACCCGAGTAGGACGTTCTAAAAGCTTTGTTTTCAAGGCTGGAACTCTGTCTTGGAGAGCAAAAAGAGCTCGATAAAGCGCCTCACTCGTCCCATCTTTACTGGCTCTGTAGTTTACTGGACCTCGGCTGGGAATGATGTCGAAAAATGGAAACAGCCAAGTCACCAGATGGGTGTAGGACTTGAGAGAAAGAGCCGGTGCGATCAAAAGCATTTTGTCAAAAGCCACGATCCCCTCTCCTTGCGCCACCACTGTTAATAGGCCTCCTAATGAAAAACCAAGGGAGTAGAGCGGTCCTGAGCAGCGAGTGCGAACCAATTTTGTTGCACTGGCAAGACTCTCAGTGAGGTCTGAGACTTTTATCTTTAACCTTTGCTCCTCACTCTCTCCCTTATGTCCAGGGAGTGCCAAGCGATAAACAGCTAAGTTCTTTTGTGAAACGGCAAGCCCCATCTCATCCATAGCGCTGGGCTTAAGATTTAGGCCATGAACCAAAATCAAGGCCTCTCGACACGAACCTTGCGGCTCGACCAACCACTGACTTCGGCGCTCCTCATCATTGGCAGCTGTTATCAAGGGAGTGAGAATAAAGAGCGAAAAAATAGCTGACCTTAAATTTCTCATTGAAAAAACATAGGATCGCTTAGTGACAAGCACTGCAAAAGCCAGGACATCCCGAGCTTTCTCTTTAACCCCGTCACAGGCCGATATCTCCAGAGGAATATTAAACCAAAAACTCTTTTAAATTTTTTAGGTAAAAATCAAGTTCCTCTTTATCCAACTTTTTGCCGGCCGCTGTTGAACGCGTGCGTTTGGGCGCTGGAGGAGGCATATCGTTGAGAGTGGGTCGATAATAGGGCTCTAGCACTCTGTGGTTGTTCTCCTCTTCTTGGAGTAGATAAAATCCGAGCAGATCCTTACTTGAATCCACCATCACCAGCTTTTTATCGTCGATAACAATGGGAGAGTCTTCCGCTAAGGCCAAGCCTTTTTCCGAGGCATCCCACAGAATTCGATCTTCTTCGAAGATATGATTACCGTCACCGGCCTTGTCTATGTAGAGGATTACAAGGCCCTTATCGTTATTTTCTTTTATTTCTCTGTATTTAATGTTCATAACTCTAGCATAGTGAATGATTCGCGCCGAGTCCAGTGGTGATTGCGAACCTAAAGAATGATGTCATCACAAGCAAATCAACTCGCAGGGATAGGCTCAAAAAAAGCCCAGAATTAAAGCTGGGCCTGTTTTTTATAAAAATAAAGGGAGCTGGCTGATGGTTTCTCCGGCAGCCAATCTCGACTCACTTCACCCACCTCATTTTTTATGCTGAAATCGGCTTCATAAAGTTTAAGCAATTGATTGACAGCATGACACTCAGAAAATGCTGCATAGAACAATGGTGTATTGCCCTCATCATCCTTTTCATCGGGATTGGCTCCCCACTTCAAAAGAGATTCGGCCACTTCGGGTTCACAAAATTTTGCTGCCAAATGCAAAGGGGCAATCCCCGACTTATAAACTTTCTCACCAATGTCGTATTCTTGGCCGATCAAAGTCTCTAGACTCTTAGTACAACCAGCAACCACAGCTAATCCTAAAAGATTGAGACCATGATACTTATGTCCTCCACTGTAAAAACTGTCATGCTCTTTAAAGCCTGACTTCCTGAGAGTCTCAAAAGATTCGCAGTCTTTTTCAATCAGTGCGACCATCAATGGGCTTATGCCAAACCGGTTTTTCTTATCGTAGTACTCGGGCAGTTCTCCCATCTTTTTGATCTGTTCTTCATCGCCGTTTTGAAGGGCAAGATTTAAATCATTGCCTTCAAAGATATTGAGCTTACTGCGCTGAATGCTTTGATACCCACCGTAATTAATAACACTTAATAATACCAAAAAGCTCAGTAAATACTTAGTCGGCATATGCTGCCAGTAGGCCAGCTTTTCGTTTCTCCAGAAAAGCACCACAAGTGTCGAAAGGCCTAAGGCCCCAGCAATCAGTAGTAAGGATACGGCCAATGTAAAATAGAAATCCTCTACATACCTCACTCCCTGAAGATAAATAAAGAAATCAGAAAGATAGGCCACATCAAATTTTGTCGCGTAGCTCTTCAGGGCCCGCCCCAAAATCAGAGGAGAAAGAAATAATAGTATAAGAATGGAGGAAATTGCAAAACCCTTAATCACCCCAACCGATCTTTTGGTCTGACTGCCTATAGTCAGAGCCTGCATAAAAAAGGAAGCCGTAACAAAAATGGCACAGGCACCTAAGGTTAAAACTATGTTGAGGCCGTGAGTCCAATAGAGTTTTTTAAACAGAATGACGAGTAATCCAACCTGAATGTAAGCCGGAGTGAGGAGAAATAAGTTTGTGATTAGAGCTAAAACTAGAATTTGGGAACGACTTAAAGGAAGACCTTCGAAGTACTTCAAAGAATAAAGATTCATCCCCCTGCCTCTAATAGT
The DNA here is from genome assembly GCA_964230645.1 of Bdellovibrionales bacterium. Classification (GTDB taxonomy): domain Bacteria; phylum Bdellovibrionota; class Bdellovibrionia; order Bdellovibrionales; family JAGQZY01; genus JAGQZY01. The sequence continues at coordinate 820,968 of CAXRHT010000002.1, forward strand.
ACCATTGGCCGGTAAAAGGAAAGAAAGAAAACAAAGTATCAGCAATATGAAAGAGTATACGACGGACGATATTACCAATATATTGTAATCTAAGATCGAACTACTCATAATAAAAAAGAAGTTCGTAAAAACGGTTAGTAGCCCAACATACTTAAAATTTCTTTTCAGGGAAGCTTTTAGTAAATTAAAAAATGGATTCATGCTGCCTCCCCTCTAGTAAAAAGAGAAACCAAATTGTGTGAATGATTTATGCTGGTATTGTGTTTGTCGACAAATAGAACCTGATCCGCATAACCTTCAAGGTCTTCAATGAGGTTGGTGGCAATAACAACCGCCAAATCTTTTTGATTGCAGAGTTTTTTTAATTCACGGAAAAACACAAGGCGTGATTCAATATCAAGTACTGCCGTAATCTCATCAACAATGAGAAGCTTAATTTCTCTCAGAAAACAGGAGATGATTTGTACCTTAGATCTCTCTCCTGTCGACAAGCTATGAATCTTTTGGTGACGTTCGAGTCCAAAAACACCTAAGTAGTAATTTAAACGCTCATTGGATTTGTGCTTAAAAGGACTTAAATAGTACTCAATCTGCTCGCCCACGGTAGCCTCACTCGAAAGGTGAATGTCATGAGAACAAAAAGCCATCTCTAAAAGAACTTTTTTATCTCTAAAAGGATCTCTGTCGAGGACCTTTAGCTCCCCCCCCACGGGCTTTTTAATACCCATAAAAAGATTTACTAACGTGGTCTTTCCGGCTCCGTTTTTACCAAGAACTCCAAGAATCTTGCCAGGGGCTAAATTCAAATCCAAACCTGTGATGAGACCCTCATGATAGGGGTACTGATACTGTATATTTTGAGCTTCGATGATGTTTTCCATAAATTTTAATCGGATCATTTTGAGAATTTATTAAAGCTTTTCTGTGCTTTTTTATTTGGGGCCCATCAACTGGTCCAATGTCCATTGTCGCCTCTCTCAAGGATGACGATAGAAGTTCATGAAACAATTATTAGTCAGTCTCGTTCTTTACCTTAGTTGCGCAATTGTCCAGGCGCAGTCTTGTGCTCTCACGGACGAAAGAATCGAAAGCCATAAAAACGTCATTCTCTTTGAACTTTTGGGACCCTCCGGTCAGGTCGACTTCAGTGAGCATGAGGTGCGTATTCCTCAAGGTGAGCAATGCAGTGATTGGCACTCTATTGGTAATCTTCAATGCCGAAACTGTGTCAACCAAGGTGATGCCACAAGCGACATCATCTTTAATTCCTCTAATAATTACCAATTGCGCCAAGCCGATCAACTCAACCGTTTTAGACAGTTGCAATGTCCTCAGGTGCAAAGACAGTATCGAGCCTGCGCCACCGAATTTTATCGTAGGCGAGGGCAGATTGATCGAAATGAGAGAGAGATGCGATCTCAGTTCCGCGAAGATTTTCACAGCACGCAAATTGCCTTTGGTCGCTACACCCGTCGTCGTATGGTCAATGCCAACAATTTTGCCGATCAAAGAATGTCAGAAGAGAGAGCCCGAATCAGAACTCAAAGGCAAAATTGCGAACAAGAACACCAGCAAGCTTTTTCCCAGTGTGAGCAGTTGGGAATTCCTAATGAACTTTATTTCGATTTCACCGACAATCAACATATGATGTGCCGACAAGGGCTTGTCAGTAATTTTTATGAATACACTCTAGGAGATCTTGCCAACCGCCGCTTTCGTCGCAGAAATCATGACGTCAGTATGCTTCGTGCTAATCGTTGCCCCGGCACCCGCCAGGCTCCACAAGTTGTTGATGAGGAAAGTCCTAGTGGCGAAACTTCGGCCGGCCCATCGGCAGAGTAGGACACTTCTCTTTGGTAAACTTAATCTAGATGTCTCTAGTCTAAGGTCGCTTATGGCTTTTGAAAAGTGAAACCGACTCTAAGACTAACAATGAGGTCATCAGCAAATAAAAGCCAATCCTTGAAACCCAGCCCCAGGCTCAAGTAAAATTATACAGTAAGAGGGGGACTGAGGTGGCCAGTCGATTATTAATATTTTTAAGTTTCATAGTTGTTGCCTGCTCAACCACTCCGAGTAAAAGAGATGTAGCAAGAGTCCCCGGCTTTACCTGCCAATTTCTAAGAGGCACTGCCATACTTGATAATAGCATGCCTTGTGAACAGAACAAAAGGTGGGAAAACTACGGTGACACCCTTATCAATCGCCCTCAAATCTATGTAGAACCTCGCACAGAAAACGAAGTCGAAAGGATTGTGTTTCAATCCTTTCGCTATGGGATGAAGGTCCGCCCTGTGGGCTCTGGTCACTCATGGTCTCGCATCACTCAAACCGATGACCTCCTAATGGGAACTCATCAACTACTATTAAGAAATACCAGCGGACAACCCACGATTTATATCGACCATACCAACAACACTGTCCGAGTGGGTGCGGGTCAGACGATTAGGAGTATTGTGCAAACACTTGAGCGAAGTGGTTACACTTTGGCGAACTTAGGCGACATTCAGTCACAGACAATCGCGGGAGCGATCTCGACCAATACTCACGGAAGTGGCGTGACTCATACAGGGTTTGCGGGTGCGGTGAAAAAATTTAATATCGTGGATGGACGTGGTATTCTCCACCAAAATGTTTCATGGAATAACAAAAGAGAGATTTATCGCTCAGCACTCTCGGGCCTAGGTATGATGGGTGTGATCACAGAGGTAACATTAAAAATCGTCCCAGCCTTTAATATATACTCCGTTCAAGAGCATATGAGTCTGCATGAGTTGATCGGTCAAGAAAAGTGGAAAGACCTGATTGAAAGGGAGTGGTTTTCTTTTTTATGGGTTTTCGGAACTGAACACGCCGCCGTCATTACCGGACAAAAAGCGGTTTCCTCCACTCTCCAACCCACAAGAGACAATGACTTTGTAGACCGCTTGAATCGTAACTTATTCACTCCTTTTTTTATGGGGCTCTACTCCCCTAACAGAAACCTTCTCAGTCGAATGATTCCTCCTATTTATCGAGATATTCGCACGAGCAACCCAAGAAAAACAGAGTATCAAATTTCTTCAGCTGCCCTTTCAAAAAATATAGAACCGGTGCACTGGCCCTGGAATCTAGAGACAGAGTTTTTTATACCCGTAGAATTTATGCCTGAGTTTATTTCTGAAATGGCCGGTTTTCTCAATACGGTCAGAGATACCAATGGGAATCCCTATAAACCCGCAGCGCCGATTCTAGGTTTTCGTTTTATGAAAGGGGACGACACCTATTTGAGCCCCGCCTACAAATACAAAGGCTATGATGAATTTGCAGCGATTAGTGTGTTCGATGTCAAAGGTCGACAATCCACTCACCGAGGAACATCCTATCTCCGTGCCATTCGCGACATCCTACAACGTGTGGTTGGAACCGATCCTCATTTATTGAGAATGCATGCCGGAAAAGTTTTCTTAGACGATGCACCTAATTTTCGTCGCCGCATCTGGAACTGGTGCCCTTTTGCCAGAGCCCGAAGGCGTTACGATCCCAACGGAACATTTCTCAACAGTTGGACCTCTCAGTTCTTCTCACGCCCCTGCCAGTAAGTCGGCAAAAGAACGAGGCACTTTTTTACTCATTAAGTGGCTAAAAAAAACCTCATCATAGTTCTCAAGGTTTTGATGTTTTTTATAACCTTTAAGAAGAATCTTTCTTTTCTTTAAAATTTCTTTTTCAACCATACTCTTTTGTTCAGCAGAAAGGGAAAAAGAAAGAATTTTTAAAAGCGCTTTAACTCTCCAGTAATCCATCGAATGAAAGCGCTGGGAGAGTTGATCCTCATGGCCTCCGTATTTTTTAATAAGGAATTCAGAAATAAATCCAACATCCTGATCAAAGCAAAGTCGTAACCATAAGTCGTAGTCCTCACAAACGGGAAAGGTTTCATCAAAGCCTCCTCTTTCGAGAAAGAATTTTCTATCAATCACAATGGTTGAGGGACTCATACAACAAAACCGAGTGGCCTTCTTGAAAATATCTCCTCCGGACTTAGAGTGTTTTTTCATGGGATTAACACGCACTCCTCGACGAATCCAAATTTCCTCACCATGCAAGAGTTGGCAATCAGGATGACTTTCTAAGTACCGATGTTGAAGCTGCAATTTCTCTGGCAGCCACTCGTCATCAGAGTCCAAAAAAGCCAAATATTGACCAGAGGCCTTACTCACTCCAAAATTACGAGCCGCACTCACCCCTTGATTAGAAGTGCGAAAATAACGAACGCGAGAGTCTTCAAGAAAAGAGGCCACCACAGCCTCGGTATTGTCCGTTGATCCATCATCAACCACAATCAACTCAAAATCCCCAAAACTCTGCCCCAAAACCGACTCAATGGCCCGAGACAAAGTCGAGGCCCGATTAAAAGAGGGAATAACCACTGAAAACACTAACATCTCCCCCCTCATACCATAGCCCAAGCCCAAAACACCCTTGTTATTTCAAAGATTTCCAGTTATCTAAAAACCTCCCAAATAATTGAAATAAATGGCGAAGCCCATTCAAATTATCCCTGGGAGAGCCCCTTGGTGACGAAACTTGGGCAGGAATTTAGGGAGCCTGGAGTGGAGGCTCGAGCAACGAGCGCTGCGTATCTCGGGTTGCAGCACGCAGTGATGCAATCCGAGAGACGAAGTGCACCCGGGTGCGTGCCTCCGCTCCAGGCTCCGTAAATTCCTGCCCAAGATTCGCCACCAAGGGGCGGCAACCACAACCCAGTTGAAGTGAGCGAGGTGGACCATGTTTTTTGAAGGTTCCGAAAAGAAAATTGAAGTGATTTTTGATCCCAGTCTCCCCTCTTTGAGAGAAAGACCTCGTTCCTATTGGGAAAAGCTTGTGGAGGCCTCAAACGCTCAAATTCTCTCAGAGATTTCTAACGACACCATGAAGGCTTTCTTGCTCTCAGAAAGCAGCCTATTTGTTTACGATCACTATTTGGTCATGATTACCTGTGGGACCACAAGATTGGTTTCAGCCGTGGATTTTTTAATGAAAGAATTCAAGCCTGAACAGATCCAAGCTTTTTTCTATGAGAGAAAAAATGAACTTCTACCCCAGAACCAATCCACCGACTTTTTTAAAGATGTGCAACAATTACGCAAATGGTTTGAAGGTGAAGCTCTACGCTATGGTCGAGAGGATGAGCACCACCTCTACCTTTTTGCTTCCGAAAAAGATTTCAAGCCTCTTAAGGGCGATCACACTATGGAAGTTTTGATGCATGGGATTCCTGATCCCGTGGTTAAACATTTTACCGATTGTAAGGGCTGTGACCTTGAGAAATTGCGAGCCAATTCCGGCATCGACCAAATTGTTCAGGGAGAAATCGACGATTTTGTTTTTGATCCCATGGGATACTCTCTTAACTCTATTAAAGATAACCGCTACTTTACAATTCACATCACCCCAGAAAACCATGGCAGTTATATTAGTTTCGAGACCAATGCTTTTGACAGTGATATGCAGGTGGAATGGACTCAAAAAGTCCTGCAAGTTTTCCAACCAATGAGTTTTGATTTGGTTTTATTTAATGATCAAAAAATTAAACAACCCGATTTTTCTAATTATATTCTGAAAAGGCAGTTCTCCGAGCGGTTAAAAACTCAATACGAGACTCAGTACTTCTCTTATTATCGACCCAACGACGAAGAACAGAGTCCCTTTCGTTTTTAGAAAAACAGGCCGCACCATTTAAAAAGGAGCAGAGATGAGCGAAAAACAAGATTGGTTTGAAGAAACCCATGAAAATATAGCCCTAAGGTTTCGCCTCAAGGAAAGACTCTTTGATGAGAAAAGTGATTTTCAGAGGGTGGAAGTGGTCGAGACCCAAGAGCACGGCAAACTTCTCGCTCACGATGGTATGATCATGGTGACCGAAAGAGACGAATTCGTTTATCACGATATGATCACTCATGTCCCTATGTTTACCCACCCCAATCCTAAGAATGTCCTGGTCATTGGAGGAGGAGATGGCGGAACAGTTAGGGAAGTTTTAAAACATCCCAGTGTTGAAAAAGTCACTATGGTTGAAATTGATTCCGTTGTGGTTGAGGCCAGCAAAAAGTATATCCCTCAGACCGCTGGAAAACTCGAAGATCAAAAGGTGACTTTAAAAATTGCCGATGGTGTGGATTTTATGAAAAACTCTCAAGAGACCTTTGATGTGATTATCGTGGACTCCTCTGAGCCCATTGGTCCTGCCACACCTCTTTTTAATATTGATTTTTATAAAGACGTAGAAGCTCGTCTTTCTGATAATGGAATCGTGGTCTCTCAAGGAGAGTCCCCTTATTACGATATGAAAATGCAAAAAGTCCTAGTGAATATTCTTAAAGAGGTTTTCCCAAAAGTTCACATCTACAACTATTGTAACATGAGTTACCCCAGTGGTCTTTGGTCTTTTACTTATGCCTCAAAAGGTCTTTGCCCCTTGAAAGACTTCGATCCCTCCCGAGTTCATGGAAATTTTGAGTACTACAACCCACAAATTCATTGGGGCTCATTTATGATTCCTGAGTTTATGAAAAAAGAGCATGGCAGCTCCTTGACACCACTACCCACACCCTCATGGACTTAAAGACACTTGAAATCGACGGACATAATTATTCTTGCGATGACCTGATTAAAACTCTTAAGGAACAAGTCCTACCACAGAGGCTAGAGCGCATTCAGTCGGTCATTGATCAGCGAAGTAAGCAGGTTGTGACGGTGATGGAAAATATCTACGACCGAGGTAATACCAGTGCTGTGATGAGGAGTGCCGAGGCCTTCGGTTTTTTTCAGTTCCACCACATCGTTCAAAGTGACGAATTTAAAGAATCAAAGCGTGTGACCCAAGGAGCTGACAAATGGCTCATTCAAAAAACTTGGGATCAGACCGATGCGTGTGTGGATGCTTTAAAAGAGCAAGGCTACAAGATCTATGTCACTCATCTTGAGGGTGGCACCCCACTTCCTGAGGTCTCCTTTGATGAACCGGTAGCCCTTTGTTTTGGAAATGAAAAGTTGGGGGCAAGTCCCCGCTTAACCGCGAGAGCTGATGAGAAAGTCTTTATTCCCATGAAAGGTTTTGTACAGAGCTTTAATATCTCGGTTGCAGCGGCTTTAGCCTTTCAATGGGCGGATCTTCACGGAGGAGACAAAGGCTGGGCTCAGCTTTCTGATGAGGAGCGTCAACATCTGCTCGCTCTCTACCTGTTTAGAAGCTGTAAAAACCCTAAACTCCCCACTCCTCGGGCTCCAAAGAAATAGCGCAAAACTCCAACACAGTCGTGACAAATGGGCGGGGTCGTTATAAGCCTATGACATTATTGAATCTTATAGAGTCATGGCTTTTGTTATTAACAATGAAAGTCGGCTTGGGAGGGTGATGTGACAGATCAAGCTGATTTATTTAATCCAACCGAAGAGCACCAAATGTTGCGTGAGACCATCAGACAGTGGGTCGCCGCGGAGGTGGAACCTCAGGCCTTAGAATACGATCGCAATGAAAAATTCAATCTCGAACTTTTTCGAAAATTAGGAGAACTAGGGCTTCTTGGCATTACCGTTCCCGAAGAGTTTGGAGGCACAGGCCTTGGCGCTACAGCCGCAGTGATCGCTCACGAGGAAATTTCCTATTCAGATCCGGGTTTTTGTTTGGCCTATTTGGCTCACTCCATGCTTTGCGTGAACAATATGGCCGCCCATGCTTCAAAAGAGCAAAAAGAAAAATACCTTCCAAAACTCTGCAGTGGTGAATGGGTCGGTGCCATGGCCATGAGTGAGGCCAACTACGGAACTGACGTTCTCGGCATGGAGACCACGGCCAAAAAAGAGGGCGATCATTATGTACTTAACGGTTCAAAAATGTGGATCACCAACGGCTGTGTTGATGACAATGGCACTCCGGGCGATGTTGTTTGGGTGTACGCCAAAACAGGAGAAAAATCGGGTAAAGCTCAAATCTCTACTTTTATTGTGGAAAAAGATTTTGAGGGCTTTTCAGTCGGACAAAAAATTATGGATAAACTTGGCATGCGTGGCTCAAACACCGCTGAACTTGTTTTTGATAACTGCAAAGTTCCCGCTGAGAATCTCGTAGGCGCTGAGGGTGAGTCCGCTTCTCATATGATGAGAAACCTGGAGATTGAAAGAGTGACCTTAGCCGCCATGGCTTTAGGGATTGCAAAACGTTGTGTGGATGTGATGAACAAATACGGCAACGAAAGACAATCCTTTGGTCAGCCCATCACTCGTTACGGTCAAATTCAAAAAATGATCGCTGAGAGTTATGCTCAATTTCAGGCATCAAGATGTTACGTCTACAATACCGCCCGCATGCTTAAGATTGATGGCAGCGGTAACCGCATTGATTCCGATGGAGTGAAGCTTGTCGCCACCCCTATGGCCAAACAAGTGGCTGACAATGCCATCCAAGTCTTAGGAGGCTACGGCTACGTTGGTGAGTATGTGGTCGAACGCCTGTGGAGAGACGCTAAACTTCTAGAAATCGGTGGTGGAACACTTGAAGCCCATCAAAAAAACATCACCAACGATCTTAGAAAACAGCTTTAGTTAGATGAAAGCCTGTGGGCTGTTAATATTTTAGACAGTTCAACGGCTCTCAGTTTTCTCAGATTTAGAGGTCCTGTAATATCTTCAGGCTTCAACCTAAGAGTGAAAAAATGGCTTCAACTCATTAGATACCATGATAAAAGATGATCATGAAAACTTATCAAACACTACTCACGTTGCTATTCGTTTCTTTTACTTTAACCTCAAACGCGGCTCCGGCTGACTTCGTTTCAACACCTCTTTTCTTTCAGCAGGCGTTGCAAGACTACAACCGCGAAATTAACCAAAACAGTATAGAGCTTTCCGAAGATCTAAGTGAGATCTCGGAAGTGAAGAAGAACAACTTTAAGGCGAAAGCCACTGTGCAAAATACCTTAGAAGCTGAGTACCAGACTTACCTTGTTGAATTTGAATTGAACCAACACAAGGTGCAGTGTCTCGGGGCCGTCTTTCCCATTGATCATAGCATTATGCGCACAGAGCAAGGCCAAGACTTTCAAAACCGTTCCGGTATGGTCTACTTGAGTGAGTGCGATGTGACTTTTGCAGAAAACAACGAAAATTTTCCGCCGAATTTTGAAATTAAACAGTTCATTGCTTTTCCAAAGGTTGAGAGTTTACCGATTGCCGCAGGGTCAAGTCTTGAGCGTTTTCATTTAACCAAAGAAGTGGTGGCCGAAGACAAGATATTTCAGTGTATTAGTTCAGACCTAAACGCGTTTGAAATGCCGAGGAATTCAGTTTCTGTCTACAACACCGAGGAACATTACGCCGTCGGTATACACGTAGCCTCCTCAGCGACCGATTTTGACACCATAGACATTCCAGTCAATGTGGCAGAAATTGACCTGGGTTCTATTGAATGGGTAAAGGATAACATTAATTTTTTTACAAGCCTGGGTTCAGAGGGCTCTTCAGCCTTTAATGTCGTTTTTAAAAAGGAAGATTGTCGCATAGTAGGTCCTGAGGACACTGTAACCGTGATGCAATGTCGCCTCGACATTCCCAATCCCGAAAATAGAGTTAAGAAAATTGAACGTGTTGTTTTTAATTTTGAAACTCAGGGCGTGACAAAACCGCGATTGGTTAATTCTGGCGAAGAAAGTGAAATTACTTTTGAAAACACGATGTTTCACAAAGTGAATGTGGAATTCATCGTGAATGAACCCAATAAATACCATCCAATATTTGAAAAAACAGTTTATCGTAACAGCCTTGAGTATTGGAGAAGTAGTGAGAAGGGACACGAGTGTCGCTTCAAGAGTGAGCTCCCCAAGCCTCCTCAACAAGTGACCCCTTCGTCCTCACCTTATAGCAACGCAAGCTTTGATCTATAAAGCTCAAAGGCTTTTGCTTATTTCTTATCGGGTAAACTTTTAAAACCCATCCATATTCCCCAAAGTGTGCCACCAATATGGGCCCAATGTGCCACTCCAGTGCGTTGGCCAAGAGTGGCTGAAGCGATCAAGATTTCCCAGCCAAACTTCCACATCAAAGCGGCAAAGGCTGGTAGATGAATCCAAATATAAAAAAAGAAAAGCATATAGGTGATCTGACGTTTTGGAAAGCGCACAAGGTAGTAGCCTAAAAGGGCCGAAATCCCCGCACTCGCGCCTACAAGAGGGATATAATATTGCCCTGATAAAAGAGTGTGCAAAAGTAAACCAAGAATGTGCCCACCAAAAATCAACTTAAAAAATCCGATGAGGTTGGTATCGTCCTCAACGTCATCGCCAAAAACATAGAAATAGTAAACATTCCCCAGCAAGTGCATCCAGCTGGCGTGTATAAAAAAAGAGGTAAAGACTGTGAGGAAATATTTTCGGTAAACAAAACGAGGAATAAATCCCCACTCCTCAACAAAAAGTGCTAAATTATTAAGACTGGCAATGAAATGAATGGCCGCCATCAATGTAATAGAAATGACAATTAAGAAGGGATGATCAATTTTTCGTTTTCGTGTTTCAATGGGAAGACCCAAAAGGCCGGCTAGAAACACTTGAACACGCTGGGGCCAGCCCGTGGTAATAAGGGGTTTAGTTCCCATCTTTTCGCCACACCTCAAACTCAATAACACCTCTTAAGAAGGCCTTTTTGTAATAAGACTTCTCGTAGGCTTCAAGACTGTGCTCCAGTCGATCGATGGAAAATACATCGGAGAAGATATTCTCTTTTTGAAAAATAATGTCTTCTTCTAAAATCACGGCAGTATGTGTGGACTCGCCATGGGGACGCCAAACTCTCTTCGGGACATGGTTCTCAACAATATCCCACCGTCTTTCTCCTACGGCTAAAAACACCAGAAGATCACCAGGCAAAAGGTTTTCATCCAAATTTATGGAATAGTGATTGGATTTAAGAGCCTCTATAACTTCAAAAATTCCCAAGTATCGATGCTCACTTTCATTAAAGAGCCCTAAAAAGTTACTCGCACCCCAGAAGCAGTTGGGAACTCGGCCGTAGTCATAGCCTTCTCTCGCGTAGATTTCTTGTACCTCGTTGATATCTTCCAGAACACGTGTTGGTAGATGCTCATCGACCAGAGTTTCACACTGCTGCTTTGAAACAGAATCAAGACAACAAGTGACACCTTGGTATTCATAATTGTTTTGTGGACATACGAAACTCTCGCCGGCAAAAAGCTCTTGGTGGGCGAGAACTAAAAGGAAAATAATAAGAGTGTGCTTCATTGTTGAAATCTAACGAGAACCTCCTGGAAGGTCCTCTGATTTCCCAATTTTTGAAATATTTTCGTTGATTTCAGATTATTTAGCGTCGGCTTTAAACGCGGAAGGAAATTCCACAGGCACAGGTTTTTTTAGCGTTCGGATTGTTGAACACGAAACCTTGGCCATTGAGTCCGCCCTCAAAATCGAGAGTCATACCAATAAGATGCAAATAGCTTGTTGTGTCCACGACGAGCTTCTGCCCTTCGCTTTCGAAAACTTTGTCGCTGTCTTTAACCTCAGTAGTGAAATCCATTTTATAGGACATACCTGAACAGCCACCCTTTTCTACATACACTCGTAAAAGAGCGTGATCGGGTTGCTCCTCATCTTCTCTGAGTCTTCGAACTTGTTTAATGGCTTTTTCAGTGATTTGAATCATGGGTCTATTATAACTTATTTGTTTTCGGAATGGAAGCTTTTGGCTTCTTCAATCGCTTTTATCACCCGCTCGACAACATATTCCAGCTCATCCTGTGTTGTGCCGTGTCCGATTCCAAACCGAATGGTTTGCCGGGCCTCTTGGTCACTCAGGCCAATGGCGCTTAAGACATGACTTGTTGACGTATTTCCCGAAGTACAGGCTGAGCTGGAACTAAATCCCACTTTGGGAAGCTTTAAAAGTAGCTTATCAACGGTCATATTTTTAAAGGTGAAGCTCATATTATTGGGAAGGCGCTCGGTTGGGTGACCATTGAGCTGAACCTCACCTGTGGCAAGAAGCCTCTCAATCACCTCATCCCGCATTTTTTCGAGCCTAGGGGTTTCCTTTTCCCAATGGTTCATAGCCCACTCACAGGCCACACCAAGCCCTACAATTGAGGGGACGTCCACAGTACCTGCGCGCATTCCTCTCTGTTGGCCCCCACCACAGAAAAGTGGAGCGAGAGTAGTCTTATCTTTAATAAGCAAAGCACCCACCCCTTTAGGAGCATAGAGTTTATGCCCTGAAAAACTGAGAAAATCGATATCAAGCTCGTTAAAATTAATTGGGACCTTCCCCACACATTGGGCCGCATCCACATGGATTACCAAATAAGGATAATCTTTCTTAAGAGCGCATATTTTATCTATGGGGTTGAGGGTGCCAATCTCGTTATTTCCATAAATAAAAGAAAGGAGAGTGGGAACCTCTTGTTTTAATTCCTGTTTTAAGATCTCAAGATTGATCCTTCCAAAGTTATCGACATCGATCACCTCGATCTTAGCACCCAATTCCCCCGCCCAATCACAGGCCCCATAGGTCGCCTTATGTTCTGTGCTGGAAGTGAGGATTTTGGAATTTTTATTCTTTTTCGTCCAACCGATGATCGCCCAATGCAAAGACTCGGTCGCACCACTGGTGAAATACACTTGTGAGGGCTTTGCACCCACTAGGTCAGCGACTTGCTTCGTACTTTTTGATATCGCCATTTCCGCTTTCCAACCCCATCGATGGGTGGAATTGGCGTTTCCAAAATGGTTACAAAAATAAGGACTCATGGCTTCCATAACCTCGGGAAGAACAGGAGTGGTCGCGTGATAATCAAGATAGATTTCTTTTTTCTCTTCCATAACTATTCTTTACTTTGGCTTTGGTTTTTATTGGGGCGTCTACGACGGCGATTTCTCTTTTTCTTAGGCCCTTGTGACTTACTACCACCCTCACTGGAAGAGCTCGCTTGCTGCCCTTTGCGACGGCGATTACCGCTGCGCTTTTTTGAGCCCTTTTTCGATTTTTTCTTTTTACCAGTGTAGAAGTCACCGTAAAAGGAATCACGGCGATCCAAATTGGGATCTCCCTTAAAAGCCTCCACTTTTACTTTTTCAACTTCCACTTCCTTTTCTTCATTGAGTTCCACATCGTCAGCCACGACGTTGTCCATAATTCCACCGAGAACAGCCTTGGACTCTTCTCCGTCTTTTCGCGCCATGCGCTCGCGCGGTTTTTGAGAAACTCTTTTTTCTTTCTCTAGTTGTTCGGAAAGATCAACGATCACATCACCAAAACAGCGAAGCTGACAAGAAAGGCGAGACATATCCACATAGTGGGCCGTACCAATAAGGTCTAATTCTTTTTTTGAAGGGGGAAGCACATGGTGTTCCCCTTCTTTAATTTGCACTCGGCACTCAGCACAGGAAGGTATTCCTTTACATACGGATTGAATATGATGACCCGATCTTTGTGCAAGATGCAGGATGGTTTCATTAAATTCAATTTCATATTCTTCGCCCGAGGGCAAGAATTTGACTTTCATTGAAATCCTCTCAGTTGCGGTTATCGAGCGTGTTCAACGGCGCGAGACTCTCTCACCACTGAAATTTTAATCTGACCAGGATACTTCAACTCTCGTTCAATCTTTCTAGCAATGTCACGGCTGAGCATCACAGACTGCTCGTCTGTTACTCTTGAACTATCCACAATCACGCGAATCTCACGACCGGCTTGAATGGCAAATGTTCTCTCGACTCCGTCAAAACTATTAGCCACAGACTCAAGATCTTCAAGACGTTGAATATAGTTTTCCATAATAGACTTTCTAGCTCCAGGGCGAGCGGAGCTGATCGCATCAGCAGCCATCACTAGGTAGGAAAGCATTGTTCTTGGTTTTTCATCCTCGTGATGAGAGCGAATGGCATGACAAACTTTTTCGTTTTCACCGTAGCGCTTAGCGAAGTCAGCACCAATCACCGCATGAGATCCCTCAATGCTGTGGTCCATTGCTTTTCCTAAATCATGGAAAAGTCCGGCGCGACGAGCGGCTTTCACATCAGCGCCCACTTCGGCCGCCATTAAACCTGCCAACATCCCCACTTCAAGAGAGTGAGAGTAGTTGTTTTGGGCATAAGAGGTACGGAACTTTAGACTTCCAAGAGTTTTATGGATTTCTCCGTGCACTCCTTGAAGACCAAGTTCTAGACAAGCCTTTTCCCCTTCGGATTTAATATATTTAAAAAGTCCTTTTTTGGTTTTATCGATCACTTCTTCAATTCGCCCCGGATGAATTCTTCCATCTTCCATCAGCGTTTCAAGGGAGCGCCTAGCCACTTCTCTACGAACGGGGTCAAAACCTGAGATGACCACAGCTTCTGGAGTTTCATCGATAATAAGATCGACCCCACAGAGGGACTCGATAGCTCGAATGTTTCGTCCTTCACGACCAATGATCTTTCCTTTCAACTCTTCGTTGGGAAGAGGAATCACGGACACTGTTTTCTCAGTGGTGAATTCCCCGGCGTAACGAGAAATGGCCATACCAATAATTCTTTTCGCCTTTTGCTCCGCACGAGTTTTAGCATCCTCTTCGATACTAATCACATTTTTTGCGGCTTCAGCCCTAGCTTCTTCTTCTAGAGATCTTTTTAGTTCTTCTTTGGCTTCCTCAGGAGAAAGGTTAGCAGAACTTTTGAGTTTTTCTGTTAACTCACTGATTTTTTGTTTGGCGTCTCTTTCAAGGTCAGACATTCGACTTTCGTGAGCTTTAACGGTCTCTTCTCGTTTTTTAAGCTCCACCTCGCTGCCCTGAAGTTTCTCTTCTTTTTTTCGATACTCTTTTTCCAATTGTTTTTGACGATCTTTAAGCTTGTCTTCTTCTTTTTTCAGTTCGTCTTTTTGGCGGCGAATATCTTTTTCCGCATTCTTCTTGGCTCTTACTTCAAAGTCTTTTCCTTTCTTTTCGGCACGATCCATTATCTTTTTTGATTCGCTTTTGGCGCGATTGACGATTTTATCAGCTTCAATTTGAGCTGACTTCTTCTGGGAGTTTTCCACCATTTTTTTGTAAGCAAAAAATAGGGCGGCTCCCACCACCAATCCGATCGCTAAGCTTATTACACTAACCATGATTAACCTCACTTTGGTCCACTTCAATCCACTCTCGGGGACTGACTACAATATCTAGTTTCTGATCATGAGACTCGCTAGGAAGCCTCTTTTTTGTTATCGATTCGTCAAAGGCCACCCCTAGCTTCGGGCCTTTAAAGTTTAAAAGAAAACGGTCGTAATAGCCTCCGCCACGCCCTAATCGATTCCCTGAAGAATCAAAAGCGAGACCAGGAACAATACAACCTGTGATTTGTTCGGATGTGACCTCAGTGCCTTTAATGTCTTGAGGCTCTCCGAGTCCCATGGGACTGGTTAAAAACTCACCCATATTTTTAGCCTTATAAAAGCGCATTTGAGTTTTTGAGGTCACACGCGGAAAAGCCCACTCAATATGAGAACAAACTTCCAAAAGAGAAGTTAAATTGGGCTCATCATCTAAAGGAGCAAAAAGAGTCCAAACACCCTTTTTGTTTCTAAGGTAGAACTGCAGTTTTTCGCAAATTTTTCGCGACTGCTGAATTTTATTTTCTGGATTCACTTCCTTCACTCTCGTCTTATAAAAAGAGCGAAGGTCACTTTTTTCAGTATCCACAAATATCCCTATGACCCTTTACAACAGGGGTCACTCACAAAAATTAAAATCTAGTGGCTGATCTAAGATCAGCTAGGACTTTGTCGAAAATGGGAAATTTGCTCAAGAGTTTGAGCTTCGAGGCTATCAAGTTCTTCTTTCGTTTTCTGACGTAGCAAATAGAGTTCTTCAGCTAGACGTAAACAGGCTAAAAGCGCCGAGTTTCGTAAAGAGGTTTTAGCTAGCTTGTCGTCCATTTGCGATTCAACCATTTTTAAAATTTCATCCACCGTTTGTTGATCATGACTTGATTTCAAACGGAGAGGCACACCAGCAATCTCAACTTCATATGTTTTAATATCCTGTTGCATTGGGGCCTCATTTTCTACAAGTTCCTATAATTATTAGTAATATTATTGGCTTGAGGGGTCAAGTTTTGGTCTCAAAAAGAGTCCAGATTGAGCGAAAATGGACCTGGATTTAGTGATTTGGCCCGAATAAAGGCTAGGTAATGCAAGGCATTGCCAAAATATGCTCAGCTCCGCTCCGAACCTATGAGCCGCTGCGATCCAGTGATGAGCGGCCTTCCTTAAGTCCCTTAGAGGTAAATTTTGAGCTGATCCTCATTTTTAAGGTAGCGGAAGTTTCTCTTGAGAAGAGAGTCCGTTTTTTTCTCAAGCTCCGGTAGAGGTGCTTCAATCTTAAGCTTCTCGGCTCGATCAATAATCTTCTCTAGTCCCCAGGTGGCCTCATATTTAAAGACGCCCTCGCGCTTAGAAATCTGCTCACTGTGCTCCTTTTTCTTTTTCTTAAGAAAGCGAGCTAAGGAATAGCAAGCCTGGCGCTTGGAGTTCATGAAAAAGGTGCTCTTTAAGTCATGGTCCAAACGACGTACAGCCGAATTACGCCTCTCATTTTTGAGTTGGCGGTAATGGCTCGCTAGAACTGTGCGATTCTTTTCAATCGGCTCAATTCGGAAAGAGTTTTTAAGCTTTGGCTTTTTATGGCGGATCTCACGAATCATAGTGTTCATCACTTGAAACTTGGCCTCAACTTGAGGACTTCCTTTAAGAAAACGAACGTTTTTGTGCGGGTCCAACCAATAGGCAAAGGTTTCAGCAAAATCCTCATCAGGATGACTCTGGGCATAGTGGTCGCCAAGATAGTGCACATAATTTTTGGAATAGGGCTTTGGCTGATACTGGCTGGGATAATCCTTTTTAGGTGAACCAAAAACCTGCTGCCTACGAGGATGGGCTCTCAATCCATAGGCATTGTCTATGGCGTGACCAAGCTCATGGCGCATTAATTTTAGAATCTCCTCTTCGTTCTTGCCATCCACAAAACCCAGTTCGTCTTTTTGAATTTCCATAAGTTCTGGATGAAAGAGATAAAAAGGAAGTGCAAAACCGGGTACCCCATCGGGGCAAAACCATTCATCAGAAACCCACAGATGAAAATCAAAGGCTAACCCCTTATCACGCAACTCTTGACGAATGAAGGATTTGTAACGCTTAAGCCTTGAATCCACATCGATCAGAGGAAGATGCCTCATCTCTCGTGATAAAAAATCTTTTTTTTGCAACTTTAATGATCCCATAGTGCCCCTACCATAGTGATTCCCTTGTTATTTTTCAACTTTCTCTGAAAAAGCTTCACCTGTGTCAAAAAAGTGATGAGTTCTTTGTACTACAAATCGTAAAGAGTCGCTGGTGCGTACCGCGGAAGAAGGATTGGCTGTACTTGCTGCAGAATAGAAAGCAAAGCTTCCGCCTGCAAAGTTGTTAATTCAGAGGCATTCTGATTTTGCCCTGAAGTTTCAATAAACTCAGCTAGGATCGCACGTTCCTTTTGCGACAGCATATGAGCGTGGGTGTCTTTAAAGACGAGAGCGTAGTTAGTAACATTTTTAAGAGCCTCAGTGAGACTTGAAAGTTGTTTTTCTTTTAGGCTGTGCCCATTGTCCAAAAGTCCGAGATAGGAAAGAGCGATCTGAAATTTATTACCCATAGAGTGACGACTGTTGCCTTCAGAACGATTAAGTCCCTCATGCAAATGTTCTCTTTGAGGGTCAAACCTCTGCAGATCGGCATCAGGATCGATAATGAGTCCTGAAGCCTGGTGTTCCCTCAAGGCCTCGACACTATTTTCAACCGAAGCCAGTTCAACTTGATAGGGATAAACCCCCTCTTGCTCTATAAGCTCCTGCACAAAACCCGAAGTCTCATTGGCCTCAACCACTCGAACTCCATTAAAATCCTCTTGCACCTTCAATTCTCCACCCCAAAGAATCTCACTGACACCACTCGCCTCGTCAAAAAGCCCCCGGTGTCCACGCCCTAAATAAGGGCCAACAAGAAGCTTTGTCTTCCCACTGGTCAACCGCACTAAAAGCCCCACATAGTAATGGTTCTCAACAGAACCCTCTGGAAGCTGAAAAACCTGAAAACAAGCTTTCTGAGCATAGGAAGGAGACACGCCAAGACTCAAAACAAAAAATACGAAAAAAGAGCCAAGAATGTGACGCAAAATAGAAATCCTTAGTTTAGTAGATTAGCACCTATTTTAAGGATTTCTTGATAATTAGCCATTGCCTTTGAAAAGAAGAGAGACCTGTAAACAGAATAGACAATGATGGTCCCATTAAGAAGAACTTCGCTCGAACCACGATAGCCTATGCTTTCGGAATCAGTAAAAAATGAACCTCCTTAAAGCGGACGCGTTTTCGCCCAAAGGGCGAAATTAAGGTTAGGCAGGAGCCGCGGTTCATTTTTTACTGATTCCGAAAGCATAGGCTAACGAGGCCCTTCGAGCGAGCTTCGACAGGTCCTTCGGCTTCGCCTCAGGACGACAAACGAGAGCCTCAAGATAACAAACGAGAGCCTTCGGACGTCAATTGGGAGCCTTAGAATGACAAATGAAAAAAAAAGCCAGAGGAAACCTGGTGTTTTCCTCTGGCTTAAACAAAAGAGAGTTTCGATTAGATTTACAATTTGTACTGAGCAAATTGCTGTTGCTTTTTAAATTCCTTGAGTTCGATTAAGATGTCGCCAAGACGATATTTTGCCTTCTCACTGTTGAGGTATTTATTTAAGAGGTCGGCTCGGTTGGTCTTTCCTTGATCAAGAGCTTCGACATTGGTGTTAAAAATTTCACGGTCATAGGAGCGCGCCAGTGGATTTTCACGTAAGATGAGTCGATGAAGAGACATAACAAAGGATTGATTCGAAACGTGTCTGTGGTTTTTCTTATCAACGCCGTAGATTTCTTTGACGGTTTCTTTTAATGAATCATAGCTTGGGTTTTGGGCCAACTTTTCATAAAGACCGAGAAATTCCTTTTCTTTCATCTCGTTTTTGTTCACCCATTCATTCACTTCCAAAATAAAGCTAGTGGAATCAAACTCATACTTAGATGTATCGAATTCGCCCAAAGCAATTTTTGAAATGCTAATGAGTAAAAAGATCGTCATGATTTTCTTCCCTAAATTCTTCATTCTCTCCCCCTTATGGATTGAATCAGCCCTCATTTACTAATTTATCAAAGCCCCTTGGGCCTTAATATCCACAAAAACATCAAATCTTGTCTCATTTTGATGAGAATGGAGGTAAATTCGGCTCAAGTTGCAGAAACTCAGTCCTTTTCAAGTCCTAGCAAGGCTTTAAAGTCTGTGATATAGCCCTATCTTCGAGATGAGGTAAATATGGCTGAAATACTAAATAATGTGGAGTTGTTATCTTATATAGCCGGGGGCCTTGCCACCTTGGGCGTGGGCGGTCTTGGTGTCTATTTTTTCCGGAAACCGAGTCAATCTAAACAAGCCCCTCCCGCACCAAGTGGACGTAAAGACTACCGCTCTTTAGAAGATGCCCTTTCAAAAACAAGAGAAGGGTTTTGGGGTAAAGTAAAAAATCAATTCTCCGGTCAAACCATCTCGGCTAAAGAAATCGAAAGTTTAGAGGAGGCTCTTTACACTAGTGACTTGGGCCCTAAAACTGTGGATCACCTTATTTCAAAAGTGAGCGGCTCAATGAATGGTGAGGGCATGAGTCTTGAGAGTCTACACCAATCTTTAAAATCAGAGCTCAACCAAATATTCACTGACATTGAAACAAAGGAACTAGCCACCAAAGAAGGTAAGCCCACCACTGTCTGGATGATCGTGGGCGTGAATGGGGCCGGAAAAACCACAACCATTGGAAAACTAGCAAGCCAACAAGTCGCAAAGGGTAAGAGAGTTTTAATTGCAGCCGGTGATACTTTCCGTGCTGCAGCCGACGAGCAGCTTAAAGTGTGGGCCACAAGAGCTGAGGTTGAAATTTACAGTCCAGAGGGCATCAAAGATCCAAGTGCTGTGGCCTTTGATGCTGTCCAAAAAGGTGTCTCTAAAGATTTCGATTTAGTGATTGTCGATACGGCCGGTCGCCTCCATACTCAAAAAAACTTGATGGAAGAGCTTAAAAAAATGAAGCGAGTGATGGGAAAAGCGCTTGAAGGTTCTCCGGATGAAACTCTTCTTGTTTTAGATGCCAACTCTGGTCAAAATGCTCTTATGCAGACAGAACAGTTCCATACTGCTTTAGATGTTACAGGAGTTATTCTCACTAAAATGGATGGTTCCGCCAAAGGAGGCGTGGCTGTGGGAATTGCTTGTGAGCACCAACTTCCCATTAAAATGATTGGTGTGGGCGAGAAAATTGAAGACTTAAGGCCTTTTGATTCAAAGGCCTTCGTCAATTCCATATTATAAGGTTTATCCTTTCTGCAATTTGTGGGGATAACCTAAAACGGGAGTGTCGCTGTCGCGAATCACACTCTTGGTGATGCTTCCTAAAATATTAGCCTCAAATGTTTAAGAGGAATCGAATACTTGTGCATGGTCCTATAAGGTTTCCTCGACCCTTCGTTACAATTTCGAACTTTTATTCGCATTTCCTGATTTTTATCATAATTTTAAAGACTCAAGCGACATAAACTGAAGTTTCAACGAAAGGCCCGCATCATGATTCGTTTTATCCTTACTTTTTTTCTGCTTACGGCTCTTCTAGGCTGTGCTGACAAAGAAAAAAACAAACCTCGCTCCAAAGAGTGGGCCAACCAAATGC
Organism: Bdellovibrionales bacterium; assembly: GCA_964230645.1. Taxonomy (GTDB): domain Bacteria; phylum Bdellovibrionota; class Bdellovibrionia; order Bdellovibrionales; family JAGQZY01; genus JAGQZY01. Next base: position 841,761 of record CAXRHT010000002.1, read on the forward strand.
AAAAAACCGCACAGTCGTTTAAAAATCTTGTGCCAGAACTTTACAGCGAGGAAAGGTTCACAGATAAAAAAAATGCGCCTCTGGTACTCAAAAAAATAAAAAACTACCGAGATAATATTCACGATATTAAAAAGGGAGTCGCTATTAAACTGCTCGGTGAAGACCCCTATGTGTTAAAAAGTGTGCGAACATTAGAGGATCTTGCCGACAGGGCTCTACGCCTCTACAAAAGAGGAGACCGAGACAACTCGCGCATCCTTCTAAAGGCAACCACCAATACCTGCTTTAAATGCCACACGAGGCAAAATCTTGGTCCAAAATCTTTGTCTTGGAGTGGATTTGATCCTGACTCTCACTCGATCAATCCCTTTGAGAAAGCCCAAATGTTTGTGGCTCTTAGGCAGTACGATAAGGCTCAAAAAAACCTAGTCGAGTTTCTTGAGGAAAAGGAAGCCAAAAAGAGCTTTTCCATGACCTATGACGACGCCCTTACTTACTATCTGATGATATCCTTAAGGGGAGATTCCGATTACTCGAAGACTCGTAGATTTCTAAAAGATCGAATTCATTCTACGAAGCTCCCCACCCGCCTGCACTACAAAATCAAGAATTGGGACCAAGACTTAGCCGCTTATGAAAAGAAAGATTTACCGACTGGAATTCTGGGTGCTAAGGAGGTTTTAAAAAGAAACCGTGAAGCTCATAGTGATAAAAACCTGGTCAATGACCTGATCGCTAGCCAAATTCTGCACCAGTATTTAATGACAAAACCTATTGGCTCATCCCAAGCCAAGGCTTACTACCTTTTAGGGAAAACCTACGAGGATATCGTTACAGCTGGTTACTGGAATTTACCTGAGCTCTATTTTGAGCTTTGTATTGACCAGGTCCCGCACTCTAAGCTGGCCCAAAGCTGCTACAAAAGATACCGTGAAAACATCGTTCTCGGTTACTCTGGAAGCTCCGGCACCCTCATTCCAGAGGATGAGTACCGCAGACTTAAAACTCTCCGGGAAAAGGCGGCAAACTAAGTCTCTTTGGGTTGCCTCAGAATAGTTCTCTCCAGATCAAGTGAGTTTGATCTAGCCTATTTTTGTTCAAGATATCTTGAACTTTACTAGGTTTTACATTATTCTATGTTTGGAGGTTTCAATGGCAGCCCGTCAAATATCAAAATTAAGTGTTTACTACGATAGTCTTTGTCCCGTCTGTGACCATGAGATCAATTTCTATAAAAAGAAAAAGGGGGCGGAAAGAATCCGCTTTGTTGACATCGCTTCCCCCGAGTTCAACGCTCGGGCTGAAGGGTTGGACCCTAAATCCGTACAAAAAGAATTCCATGTCAAAAACCAAGCCGGAAAGCTTTTTACCGGCGTAGACGCTTTCGTAGAAATTTGGAAGGAGCTTGGCATCTTCGGAAGAATGGAAAAGGTCTTAAACCAGAAAGCCTTAAGACCCATTGTTGACCTTGGCTATCGAGGCTTTGCCTATATCAGACCGTGGCTCAGGAAAGAAGCTCCCCAATGTGAGGGAAATGTCTGCCGTACAAAGATACCTTAAAACCGGCTCTTTTGAGTACATCTGCTCTTTTTACCATCAATAGAATGAGGCGAAGGCTATTAGAGAATCGATGAGTCTGTAAAACCTAAAAAGAGATCAAAAAATTTTTCAATTCAATAAAACATTATTCCCGTATGTGTGGATTGGTGAGATACCCGGGCTCTCATTAAACCTTAAGGAGAAATAATGAAAACGATATTAGCAACTCTTTGCTTATGTTTATATGCCACTGGTGCTTTTGCCAACGACGGTGGAATGGCCTACATCGACGTTCAAGGTGTAAACCCTAAAGAAAAAGCCCAAGATGGAACGACGATTGAATTTTACGGAAAAGACGCGGCTAACTTTATGCGCTTACTTCCAGGCTACTCTAGCGTTGAGTACAGCATGCTTCCAGAGAATGTTTCTAAACTTCTTCAAGACAACGAGCGTGGAGTGGCGTTGATCAGTAACGGATGGACTCTTATGTTTAACTGTCGTGCCGGAAAAATTGAGTACAATGGCGACTACAGTAACCCTAATAACGGTCAGTTTGTTAGCCAAGAGCCTTCTTGTACTATTTCCCTCAATAAAAACCATGATCCTGAGTGGAAATACGAGCAACTTGGTGATGCTTTCGAAATGGAGCCAAAAAACTATTCAAACATGTGTCAACAATAAGCTGACAGTGATTATAAATTCTGTTTGAATAAAACAATGCAAAGTTTAATTCAAAGTAAAAAAGGGTTAACTCTTATAGTGTTGACCCTTTTTTTTGCTCTCTCCTACTTCTCAAATTACAACTTGATCAGCCCCTATGAGATGAATTTCGATATCGCCACAATGCTCACTCCCTACGGCATTTCAAAGCATTATCTATTGCAAGACACTTACCTTACAAAATTCTTCGGAGAATCCACCCTGAGAGAGTCTGCCTTTAGCCGACTTTCATTCACGATAACTTTTGTTCTACTCCACCTTATGACGTGGACTCTGATCTTAAGGCTAAGAAAAAAATGACCTGGGCCTCTTACTCCTATATTTTTCTACAATCAAACTTTTTAGAGATCCCCTTATACCTATATTTCTATCACCAATTCCTAAAAACCCGCTACAGCCTCACCGACCAAGTTTTACTAGTCACTCTCAGCAACCTCATCACTCATCCCATAGTCTTCTTCATAATAATGGCCCTTCCCTTTTCATTCTTAACAAATATCCTACTCGCTGAGTCCTTCGCAATATTAGGTGAATATCTCATCCACCGAAAACTCCTAAATCTCCCTAAAAAAACCGTTCTAAAAGCCTCAATCACCTCCAACCTATTCTCCTGGCAGCTAGCCCCCATCCTGACCTACGCGATATTCTACTAAATGTACAAATCAACCACCGCTAGTTCGTGGTTCGTAGAAATATTTAAAAGCTTGTGGTGTAGGTTCGAGCAACGAGCGCTGCGTATCTTGCAAGGTAGCACGCAGTGATACCTTGCGGGAGACGAAGTGCACCCGAGTGCGTGCCTGCACCACAAGCTTTTAAATATTTCTACGAACCACGAACTAGCGGTGGCCCCGGCCTCAAAATTTTACAGGATACTGCATTTTCAGTTGTCAAAACTTTAGACAGCGTAATTTGTTAATTTCCCTTGAGAATTTAAAACCTTCGATCTGAGCTCGGTTCTTTTTGGAACAGCCCTTGCAATTTAATTGGGTGGAAACTTAATGGAGGACATAGAAATTATGGACCACAATCCTTTTGTAACGAGAAATAACGATCTGTTTATTACCTACTTCAGCGGTGTTGGGACCATGGTTATCAATCAATATGTTTTAGATTTAAGTGTTCAAGCACAGTTCCTTATGGTCTTGTCCCTGGGTTTTATGGCAGGCCTTTTTATGAACTATTTTTATCAATCTCTTGAGTGGGCCTTGTTTTTTGCTCTCGGCATTCAAACAGTCACACTCGGACCGGTTGTTTTAAATGTTGCCACTGGCGAAGGAAGCTTCGCCACTCTAATCAGAATCGCTTTTGAATCTGGGCACTATACGGGCTTTCTACTCACCTCTTGGATCATTGCTATTCCACTTGGTTTTATGCTGCAAAAGCTCATCATGAGTGATTATTACCGACGAACTCTTTTCTAAGAGAGGCTACTAATTCATTTAAAGCCTTGAATACTGTCTCATATCAAGACGACTGTCGGCCGTATATTGTCGCCGGTGACTTTCCTCGTCCCACAAAATTCTTCCTAATGGCGTTATTTTTTATTTGAGCTGGCATTAGCCTTGCTCCTTATAAGGGTGTGAAAGGCACCAATATGTATAATAAAAACAAAGATCTTATTCTACTTAGTTTTTTTGGCTTTATTTACTACGCCATCGTCGTGGGAATGAACGGTCACTTAACCAAGGTTCCACTTGGAGAGTACTTCCTCGTTCCTTTTCTAACCTCTATATTTTTAGGGATGTCGATTTCAAGATCAAGTCAGATGCTAGAATGGCCTCTATGTTTTCTCTTTGGAGGAACTATAGGTTCTATGACGATCATGTTTGTTTTAAGTCTACTAGGAATGAACTTTAATCTTATGACTGTGGCCTACACAATCAGTAACACCTTTGCTTGGTTTGGTGTGGTTTCAGCCATGATTCTTATAGGAATTCTAATCGGCGCTTTTTTAAAGGCCAGTTACAATCTTGTGCTTGGCTCTCTTCGCATGAACTTTGACTAAAGACCGTCTAATTCTTTTTTTCTAAAACGATAGAATAAAAGAATGTAAACCAAACAGCTTGCAAAGTTTGATGAAAACAAAGCATACATCGCGGAATTCTCGATACTGAGAGCTTCGAATATCAGATAGAACAATACAAAGAGAACAAAGGTTCTTAGTGCTATCGGGAGCATGCCCCAAAGAGGTTTCCCAACAGCATTGAAGCTTGCCGAAATCACAATGACAAAAGAATAACCCACAAGAGACCACCCTACCCATTTCAAGTAGAAAATCGAATATTCAATGGCTGTTTGGTCATCGGTAAAGAGGTGACTAATCTCTTCACCAAAAAGGAAAAGAATAAGCCCCTGCAAAACACCAACGAGAAGGCAAAAAACAGTAGAAAACTGCAAGATTGAAATAAGACGCTGCTTTTTCTTGCGCCCAAAATTCTGACCCACCATCGGCCCTAGCCCCGCAGAAAGAGCTAAAACAGGGAGCATGGCAAAAGTTTGCACTTTTGAAGCGATACCGAATCCTGCTACAAATTTCGTTGATTCTAGTGCAATGAGGTAATTAAACAAAGTTAAGGACAAGGGATTCAAGGCATTGCCGAAAGCGGCGGGTATCCCAATTTTAAAAATATCTGAAACAGCACTAATGGGAAAAAGTTTAAATACTTTGCCTAAATCAATAAAGCGAAACTTAAGAGCAAAAACAATCTCAACAGCCATGGCTATAAAATTAGCGAGCAAGGTTGCAAGCCCGGCGCCGGCAATACCTAATTCAGGAAAACCATACCAACCAAAAATCAGAAAAGGATCTAGGATAAAGTTAAGGCCGGCTGTGGTCAGTATGGCAAAACTCGGGACCTTGGTGATTCCATGGGCTTTAAAAGTTCCTGAAAGACACACAGAGATCATGCGAAAGCCCATTGCCGGATAGGCCCACACCATATAGTCTTTTATAAATGGAAGGCTTTCTTCCCCGGCTCCTAAAAGTCGAAAAAGAGGATAAACACTAAGAGCACCTAAAAGTGAAACAAGGCTGGCTATAAGAACCACTAAAGTGAAAGTCTGAGTTCCAATGCTTCGCACTTTTTCTACTTCATTTTGACCAAGGAGTCTTGAGAGTACGGATGTAAGCCCGATACTAAGCCCTATAGAGAGATTCAATAGAGTCAAGACCACAGGAAATGAAAAGGAAATCGCTGTTAACTGCTCAACACCCAATTGACCAATGAAATAAGTATCAACAAGGTTAAAGGACATATTGGCTAGAATCCCAATGAACATAGGCCAACAGAGTCGTAGTAAATCTTTTGTAATTGAGCCTTGAGTGAGATCGAAGCTGGCCGAACTTTCTTTAACCGCCAATTTTAGTCTTGCCCGTCTTTGATTTGTTGTTGCCTCATAGGCATAGAGTCTATTTCTGCAAAAACTTTTTTTAATTCAACCGGCTTATTATAGGTGGCCTTGATACCGCCATCTTTTCCAATAAGGTGGGCTTTAAACTCACCGGCCTTGAATTTGAAATCCTGTGCTTCATCCTCGCAGCCTTTTTCTTTAAAAACCAAAAGAAGGTCACGCTCTTTAGCTCCCCTCTCTTCCTTCTTAAACTTCTGTTTCTGGCTATTGAGGTCTTCGCTACTCGATTTTTGGTTCACGACAAGGACTCGATTTTTCCAAAGATATTTTTTCATAGAACAGGCCTGGCTATAAGAAGAGAGAAAAAAAGATAAGGTTATAATACTGATAATCTTCATCGCGCCAGACTATCGCAAAAGGCAGCCAGGAGACAAGGTTGAAGACTCTTTGGGAAGCTAGCTTCTTTATATTTGTAGAAAACTAAACAGTCCCATAGTGCCGATTTAGAATTTATAAACCTCTTTAGCTGCCCTGTAGGTGTTGACATAGGCCTCTACGGAATCATCAATCGGATTGGAGTAGCCACCCCCAATTCCCATGGAGATCGGAATACCTAGTCGATGAAAGTAGGAGAAGACCATTTCGTCTCGTTTTTTAAGGCCCTCAAAACTGAGATCAAGGCGGCCAAGTTTATCTGTTTTCAATCCGTCCACTCCCGCTTGATAAAGCACAATATCGGGATGGAAAGCCGCAAGCCGTGGCAGAGTTTCACTCAGTGCTTGCAAATATTGCTCATCATTACAGTGATCGGGCAATGGAACATCGAGATCACTTTCATATTTTCTGAAGGGGAAGTTCTTTTCACCATGAAGACTAGCAACAAACACATTAGGATTGTTCCTTAATAAGGAAGCATTGCCATCTCCTTGGTGCACATCTAGATCAAGTATTGCCACCCGGTCCACAAGACCTTCTGCGAGCAATTTTATAGAAGCCACTGCAAAATCGTTAAATATACAGTAACCCATACCGTAGTCATAGTGAGCATGATGGGTCCCTCCGGCGAGTTGTCCAGAAATACCATTATCAAGGGCTGATCGCGCTGAAGCTATGGCCCCACCGATGGTGGCTTGAGTGCGTTTAACTAAAAAGTGACTCCAGGGAAAACCAATGCGTTTCATCTTCTGGGACTTTAAAGTTCCGTTGAAAAAATCCTGAATGTACTCTTTGTTATGAACCAACCCAATCTCTTCAGGCGTGGCTAGAGGGGATTCAAAAAGCCATTCCGACTTTAACAGTTTCTCGCGAATCAGAGCTTCTCGAAGCTTTCCATATTTGTCGCCTGGGAAACGGTGTTTTTCAGGAAGAGGAATATTAAAGGTGTCAGGGTAATAAAACTTCACGGCTTCTTTTAACTTACTTATCTAAGCTCTCCAAGAAACAATTGGCTACAGTTATTGAGACTTTACAAAGCTTGAGAGGTCGACGGTAAAATAAAAGCCTCCATCAGCAACCTCTTCAGGGTTATCAAAATAGAAATATGTTCTACTAGCCTTCGCTTTGGGGACTTTTCTTTTTACGACGACAGGTTTACCAGATCTGTTGGAGTGGATTTTAGTCACCTTCAAAACTTTACCGTGAGGGTACTTTTTGTGCCAAATCAACTCTCGAAAGCTCTGCTTTTCTGAGTCCGCCGGCTTTTCAAGCTCTATCTGCCATCCATCCGCTTTTTTAATTTCGGAGAGAGTCACAAGGTAATTTTCATCTTGCTCTACCACCTTCACCTTTAGCAGGTGGCCTGCTTTCACCTTCGGAGTTACGCGGACGAACTGACTAAACCGACACCAGCCTTGGCAAGATAGAAAAATTAAAATGGCAGAAAACATAAGACTCTTTTTCATAATTTTTTCTCGCTCACCCTTAATATATTGAAGGTACCAATGAGGTAAAAATACACGATCACTACTCGCTCGCTTTCCTATGATCACAAAGTTTCAACTATTCGCAGCCTTCGGCCTCTTGAGCTACTCAGGTTTTACAAAACTCGAAAGGTCCACTGTGAAATAAAACCCACCATCCATGATCATTGTAGGGTAATCAAAGTATAAATAAGTACTTTTAACCTTGGTTTTCGAAACCTTTATCTTCAGGACCTTGGTAGATCCTTTTTCGCTCGTCAATATTTCGCTCTTCTTAACAACCTTAGCGTAAGGATAATGATCGCTCCAAATCAGTTCACGAAAATTTTGGTGATCGGGTGTGACAGACTTATCAAGTTCAATTTGCCAGCCGTTAGATTTCTTTATCTCAGATAGTGTAATGAGGTAATTATCGCCCTGTTCTTCTACTCTAACCTTTAAAAGGTGGTCTGATTTAACTTTTGGAGTCACTCGGACAAACTGACTAAAAATTGCCCACCCACTACAAGAAAGTAACATTATGAAAATAAAAAAAAAGAGACTCTTTTTCACAAACAATCCTATTATGAAGCCCGGTCGACCCTCCTCCTGGTATCGACCTTCGAAACGATTTAGCGGATGGAAGGAAGGCTGTCGTCACCCAGGTTCACAGAAACCATTTTCGACACCCCTTTTTCTTCCATAGTGACACCATAAAGCTTTTCAGCAATTTCCATGGTGTACTTGTTGTGGGTGACCACAATAATTTGTGAACGCTTAGCCATCTCACGCACTAGATCGTTAAATCTCATAACGTTAGCATCATCAAGTGGGGCATCAACCTCGTCCAGTAGACAGTAAGGCGATGGCTTCACAAGGAAGATGGAGAAAATCAAAGACACAGCCGTAAGGGCTTTTTCTCCCCCTGAAAGCAGAGAAACGCTCTGAAGTTTCTTTCCTGGAGGTCTTGAAACAATATCAATACCCATTTCATCTTTTTCAGGATCTTCAATAAGGATGAGTTTCGCCTCTCCCCCACCGAAAAGAACTGGGAAGACTCGTTGGAAGCGGTCGTTCACAGCTTCAAAAGTTTCTTTAAAACGTTTTGAACAAATGCGATTGATTCGATCAATCACTTTGGTGAGCTGTGATTTCGCTTCAATCAGGTCACTGTACTGCTTGCTTAAGAATTCGTAGCGATCCGCTAACTCATCGTACTCTTCAATGGCTGAAAGATTCACTTCCCCAATGCGCCCTAGTTTTTCTTTGAGACTCTTCATTCGGTTTTTCGACTCTTCTAGATCACCTTCGGACTGAGCGTAAACACTCGCCACTTTGGGAAGTTCCTTTTGATACTTCTCTTCGATAGCAGAAATCAAGTTTTGCTCTTTCATCTTGGCTTGTTCTAAAACAAGCTGACTCTCATTCATAATCGACTGCTGTTTGTTTTTGTCAGTCATGCGACTTGAAAGTCTTTCCTGAAGTTCAAACATGCGCGAGTTGGATTCTTCAAACTCATTGCGCATTTTAGCCAGTTCTTTTTCCTGCTCTTCGACCTTGGCAATTTTATTTTCAAGATCGACTTTCTTTTGCTCCATCTGAACCTGGCTCTCAGACATCACTTGCATATTTTTATTGGACTCTTCGTCCATGCGGCTCATTTGCTCGCGCACCTCAGCCAAAGATTTCTCAAGTCTTGCGTGCTCAGCCTGAACACCAATTAGCTCTTGCTGTTTTTTGGCACTTTCCACTTGAAGCTCTGTGACCTCATCTTGCAGACCACCAATTCCAAGTTTTTCTGTTTCAAGTGTTTGAGTAAGTTCCTCAATTCTTTCTTCCAGAGCTTCTTTTTCATCAGTCATCTCTTGGATGCGAACATTGAGTTCATTGAGCTCTTCGATCTTTGATTTTTGGCGATCAAGGACTGAGTCCATTTCTTTTTCTTGTTTTTCAAAGGCGGTGTTGACGTTTCGAAGCTCGACTTCCGCTCTTTCAAGATCCTTTTTAAGACCAGCCACAAGAATTTCTTTTTCTGTGTTTTCTTGTTGAGCTTTTTCTAGGTTCTGCTCAACTTGCTTAACCTTGCCTTCCACCGTTTTCATGGTGGCAGTGGCAAGCGCTAGTTTTCCTGACCATTCTTCTTTGGCTTTTTTAAGCTCATCGATTTCACGCTCACGCTTTAGCACTCCAGAAGAGGCATCCCCTTTGTATCCACCACTGAGCATTCCCTCAGGAGTGACTACGTCACCCTCTTGGGTCACAAAAGTCCACGCGGGAAACTGACCTCTCAAATCAAGGCCTGCGCGAATATTTTCAACGACTGCAACATTGTCTAATAGGTTGCCCACTACCTGTTGATGCTTCTCAGGAACTTGAATGACTTCAGTGAGGAGGTTTTTAACCCCATTCATGCTCTTAACTAAATTTGGCTCAGAACCATCGTGGGTTTCGAGCATCTGTCCGCTGGCATTGTAGAAAGTGGAGCGACCTGATTTTTGCTCTTTTAAATACTCAACCGCCTCAAGGGATTTCTCTTGATTCTCGGAGACAAGCATTTGCAGCTTTGGCCCAAGGACAGCTTCCATGGCCACTTCGTACTCTTCAGGAACACGAACGATATCAGAAACAGGAAGAAAACTTCTTCGGGCTTCTTTTTCCTCTTCGCTGAGTCCTTCAAGGCTTTCTTTCTGCCAAAACATGACAGACTTAACACCCTCTTGGAATCCTTCAAAGTTATCACGCAAGTTTTCAAGACCATAGAGTCTTGAGACAACTTCGTTGAGCTTGTCTTTAAACTCAACCACCTCTTCTTCTTTGACGGAATATTCGTTCTGGAGAGCTTCTTTTTGTTCTTTAAGAGCATCCACATCATTGAGGATTTCCATTTGAGTCTGACGCTCTCTTTCGAAGTTATCGAAAATCTTTTTGTGATTGTCGCCAAACTCTTTTTTCTTCTCTTCAAGCTCGTCCATCACAGAGCGCACTTGATTCACTTCTCTTTCAAGATTAGAAACAGCCTCTTCGAGACTTCCAAGCTTTGAGCGCGTCTGGTTCTCAGCCCCTGTTAAAGAAAGATGCTCTCTTCTTTTATCACTGAGTTCGTTATCGCACTCATCAATAAGGACTTTTCTTTCCTCGTAATGAGATTTTTTAGACTCATACTTTTCTTTGAGGTCGCTTGCCACCTGCTCGATGTTTCCAAGCTTTTCACTCACCTCGGAGAATTCTTTTGAGAGGGTTTCCTCACGAATTTGGTTTTCTCCAATAAGGGAGCCCGTCATTTCTTTTGAACGCTTGGCCTGCTCGATTTCAAAACGCAGTTCTTGAATTTCGTTTTCTAAATTACGGACCTTGTCTTGATTTTCTTTAAGCTCCCCACGGAACTCTTCAATGGCTTTCTCACCTTCGACGGCTCCACCGCGAAGACCCGAGAGCTCGGCCTCAAGTTTTGAGACTTCAGCTTCTGTTTCAACAGACTGAGACTGAGCTTGATCAAAATTTCTTTGAGCTTCATCCGATTTTTCTTTGAGTTCCACGTACTCTTTTGAGGAAATCCAAAGTTCGATATCTTCAATCTCTTGTTTTAACTTTCTATACCTTTCTGCTCTTTGCGCCTGACGTTGCAAGCTATCCAATTGGCGCTTTAGCTCTCCAATAATGTCTTGCAGACGAACCAAGTTAGCGTCAGTGGCTTTTAGTTTTCTTTGGGATTCTCTTTTGCGGGCTTTAAATTTTGTGATCCCGGCGGCCTCTTCAATAAGAACGCGTCTTTCCTCAGGCTTTGAGGTTACGATTTTACCAATCGCCCCCTGCTCGATAATACTAAAACCTTTGGAACCTGCACCCGTATCCATAAAGATTTCGTGAATATCACGAAGGCGGGCTGGTTGTTTATTGACTAGATATTCGGACTCTCCAGAACGGTGAAGTCTTCTTGTCACCATCACTTCAGAATGGTTGAGATATTTAACAGGAAAAGGACCGCCGTCGTTTTCAAGTGTAAGAGAGACCTCACACATTCCTAGAGGCGAGTAGCCCTCAGCCCCTGCAAAGATAACATCTTCCATGCTTGATCCACGCAGGTGTTTGGCTGACATCTCACCCATGACCCAAACCAAGGCATCCACAATATTCGACTTTCCACAACCATTGGGTCCGACCACACCCGTGATCCCAGCATCAAACTGAATCACTGTGCGGTCTTTGAACGACTTAAAACCCACCAGCTCTAACTTCTTAATTCGCAATGTCAGTCCCCTTGATGATTTACTTTAATGCGGCTTGCGCAGCGCTCAAACGAGCGATTGGTACCCGAAAAGGCGAACAGCTGACATAGTCCATTCCCGCACTGGCGAAGAATTGAATGCTGGCTGGGTCCCCCCCATGTTCACCACAGATACCGACTTTTAAGTCTGGCTTGTTGCCTCGACCAAGGTCAACTCCCATTTTCACTAATTTCCCAACGCCACTCTTATCAAGCGAGACAAAGGGATCGACGCTGTAAATACCCTTAGAAACGTAAGTATTCAAAAATCGACCGGAGTCGTCTCTTGAAAGCCCTAAGGTGGTCTGCGTCAAATCGTTGGTTCCAAAGCTAAAAAAGTCAGCAAATTCAGCGACTTCATCGGCCGTGACCGCGGCCCGTGGCAGCTCAATCATGGTTCCCACTAAGAATTTGAACTCAGTTTCAGTCTCTTGCTGAACCTTTTCTACTGTCTTAATTGTGAGTTCTCTTAATAACGAAAGCTCTTTGGCCTCACCCACAAGTGGAATCATGATCTCAGGGATCACAGTTTTGCCCTCTTTTGTGAGTTGAGCGGTAGCTTCCGCAATGGCTCTGGCCTGCATGGCGTAAACTTCTGGATAAGTGATCGCCAAGCGACACCCTCTATGACCAAGCATGGGATTGAACTCATGAAGCACTTTGACTTTTGTTCTTAAATCACTAAAGGGAACATCCAAGCGCTGGGCGAGCTCTTTAGCCTCTTCATCATTATGGGGAAGAAACTCGTGCAGAGGTGGATCAAGAAGACGGATGGTTACGGGGCGATCACCCATGACTTTTAGAATTCCGTAGAAATCCTCTCTTTGCATGGGAAGAAGCTTAGAAAGAGCACTTTGTCTTTCCTCACGGTTTTCTGCCAAAATCATGCGTCTCATCCAGTCAATTCTTTCAGGCGCAAAAAACATATGCTCGGTTCGACAAAGTCCAATGCCTTCGGCTCCAAACTCAATAGCGGTTTGGGCGTCAGCCGGAGTATCGGCGTTGGTGCGAACTTTTAATTTTCTCACTTTATCAGCGATTTCCATGATGCGCTCAAAAGGTCCTTCCAATTGAGGAGGGATGGTTTTTACCTCACCAAGGAAAACCTCTCCCGTGGCACCATCAAGGGTGATGATCTCCCCTTCTTTCACCACATAGCCATTGGCGCGGAATTCTTTTTCTCTTTCGTTGACACTCACTTCTCCGCAACCGGCCACACAGCATTTTCCCATACCACGGGCCACCACAGCGGCGTGAGAGGTCATGCCTCCTCGGGAAGTTAATATTCCTTCCGCGGCCACCATACCCTCAATATCTTCAGGTGAAGTTTCAACGCGCACAAGAATCACTTTTTCGCCGCGCTCTTTCCACTCCACCGCTTCTTCACTGGTGAAAACTACCTTTCCAGAGACCCCTCCAGGACTTGCAGGGAGACCCTTGGCCATTTTTGTTCTCTCAGACTCGGGGTCTAATGTCGGATGCAGAAGCTGATCAAGACTTGAGGGTTCAATCCTAAGGATCGCTTCTTTTTCATCAATTAACTTTTCATCGATCATGTCGGTGGCAATTCTTAAGGCCGCGCGCGCGGTCCTCTTACCGTTACGAGTTTGCAGCATCCACAGCTGATTTCTCTCGATCGTAAACTCAATATCCTGCATATCACGGTAATGCGCTTCAAGCTTTTGATAAGTTTCTACAAGCTCCTTAAAAACTTCCGGACACTCTTCTTCAAGAGAGTTAAGACCTGTGCCTTCGGCAGACTTTTTAGTAAGAGGCTGAGGTGTACGAATTCCCGCCACCACGTCTTCCCCTTGCGCATTCATAAGATATTCGCCAAAGAAGATTTTCTCTCCGGTTGAAGGGTCTCTAGTGAAAGCCACACCCGTGCCTGAGTCCTCACCGAGGTTACCAAAAACCATAGATTGAACATTCACGGCCGTTCCCCACTCATCGGGAATGGCATTCAAACGGCGATAGGTGATCGCACGGTCATTGTTCCAACTGGAAAACACCGCTTCAATGGCTCCCCAAAGTTGCTCCATGGGGTCCATAGGAAAAGTTTTGGCAGTGGTATCAGCAATTTGAGATTTGAACTGCTCAACAAGGGATTTTAAATCGTCGACTGTGAGGTCGGTGTCTTTCTCGTATTTTTTAGCATCTTTTAAGTCTTCAAGAGTCATCTCAAGAAGGGAGGTGTTCATCCCCATCACAACATTAGAATACATTTGAATGAAACGTCGGTAAGAGTCCCAAGCAAAACGCTCGTTATCACTCGAGTCCGCCAGTCCCTGAACCGTTTCATCGTTAAGCCCAAGATTCAAAATAGTGTCCATCATCCCTGGCATAGAGGCTCTCGCTCCAGAACGCACACTCACAAGCAGAGGGTTTTTAGTGTCACCAAACTTTTTACCAATTTTTTCTTCGACTCTTTTAAGAGCTTTTTCCACTTCCTCACAGACGGGCTTTGGAAGTTTTTCCCCTTGATTGTAAAACTCGTTACAAACGCCGGTTCCAATAGTAAATCCGGGAGGCACGGGAATTCCGAGATTGGTCATCTCAGCCAGGTTGGCCCCTTTTCCCCCGAGTATGTTTTTCATTTTACTGTCGCCTTCGGCTTCTCCTTGGGCGAAAAAATAAACATGCTTTTCTGAAGTGCTCACGCTTAAACCCTCTTTGGCTAATTAAACTTGTTCAATTTTTCTTTAAGATACTCAGGAAGCTTATCAATACTGATTCGATCCTGCTCCATGGTGTCACGGTGACGGACTGTAACGGCTTTATCCTCAAGTGTGTCGAAGTCCACCGTTACACAAAAAGGTGTTCCTATTTCATCCTGCCTTCGATAGCGCTTTCCAATGCTCTGTGATTCATCATATTGAACTTTGTAGTCTTCTTTTCTAAGCTCATCATCAAGCTTAAAACACACCTCTTGTAACTCTGGCTTTTTAGAAAGAGGCAGAACAGCCACTTGCACAGGCGCTACAGAAGGGTGGAAACCAAAAACAATACGAGAGTCTTTTTTGTCATCTTTTTCTGTGATTTCTTCACGGTAGGCATCACATAAAACAGTAAGGGCCAATCGGTCACAACCAATGGCTGTTTCAATAACAAAAGGAATGTATTTTTTGTTCAATGCTTGATCAAAGTACTCAAGCTTTTTACCACTTAAGTTCTGATGCTGAGTTAAATCAAAATCCCCACGGTTGTGAATACCCTCAAGCTCTTGCCAACCGATAGGAAGATTGTACTCGTAATCCCCAGCCTCTTTTGCGTAGTGAGCCAATTCCCCTTCACCGTGTGGGTGAAAGCGGATGTTGTCCATATTAAGACCAATATCTTTATAGAACTGCAAACGGGTTTCTTTCCACTCCTGATAAAACTCGGAGTCTTTCCCAGGCTCTACAAAATACTGCATCTCCATTTGCTCAAATTCCCGGGTTCTAAAAATAAAATTCCCCGGGGTAATTTCGTTACGAAAGGATTTCCCTATCTGTGCAATTCCAAAAGGCACCTTTAGCCTTTGAGTGGCTTGCACATTCTCAAAGTTTACAAAAATCCCCTGCGCCGTTTCAGGACGAAGATAAACCACAGAGCCCTCATCAGCCACGGGCCCCATATGGGTTTGGAACATGAGATTAAAAGATCGGGGTTCAGTGAGCTCTTTGGATCCGCAATTAGGACACTGATCGGACTCCAAGTGATCCGCACGGTGACGAGCCTTACAGCTTTTACAATCCACCATAGGATCAGAGAAGTTATCCACATGGCCTGAAGCTTTCCACACATTGGGGTGCATTAAAATGGAAGCATCAAGCCCCACAACATCCCGACGATGAGTCATAGACTTCCACCAAAGGTCTTTGAGGTTTCTTTTAAGCTCGACTCCTAAGGGTCCGTAATCCCAACAAGAATTAAGACCTCCATAGATCTCACTGCTTTGAAAAACAAAGCCCCGTCTCTTACAAAGAGACACCAACGTCTGCATGCTATCAAGCTTCTTAATTTCCAATGATTGCTCCCAGGTTTAGAAAGGAAAAGCCCCAGAGAATGTGTAATTTTCTCCAAAAAATCATGGCCATGAATTACCTTTCAGACCCCGGGAAGTCAATGAAACTAAGGGGCATGTAAGGCTCTACTGATTCTGTCAAATGCCTGTAAAATCAGCGCTTTTGAAGGCCTATAAAGAACCCCACCCCCTCCCAAATCACAACAGAAAATGTAAAAAGCCCGGCGCTGGTCTCCAAGTGAATTCAGAAGTTCGTAAAGCTTCAAGAATAGGCTCGAGCGGCGAGCGCTGCGTATCTCGTGAAGCAGCACGCAGTGATGCTCCACGGGAGACGAAGTGCACCCGTCCGCGTGCCTAGGCTTGAGGCTTTACGAACTTCTGAATTCACTTGGAGACCAGCGCCGGGCGCCCCGAGCCCTCGTTTTCGCTCCTGGCTTTTTACAGGATGCTGGATACAGGGACCGGTAGGCTGGATGCTGGATATTTGTATTTATTTTTGGTTTTTTTCGTGGATTGCGCCGTAGGCCATCTCGAGGATTTCTTTGGATTCCTCATCGATGCGCTGGCGAGATTTAATATAGGCCATCTCGATATCGGCCATTGGGGCTCCCGCAGGGACTCCCAGGATTTCATAGGCATCCCACATATAGCCGTTATGCATAAAGTAAACATTGAGTTCTTCTTCGTCATTGATGTCCACGTCCTTTACCGGGGTGAACTTTACTTTTTTCAGATTCAAGAGAGTGGGTTTTGGTTTTTTAGACTTACCCACCAAAAATATGAGCAAAAGGATGCCCACAACCACCGCGTTGAGAATAAAGAAACTTGAAGCACTCATTAGCTTGATTGTCTCAACCAGTCTGATAAAAGGGAAGCTATTTTGTGCTTAGCGTTGGAGGAAGGCATGGCTCAACAAAATCCATTTGATCAACAGCAACCCATTGAAGGTGTAAAACATATTATTGCCGTCAGTTCTGGAAAAGGGGGCGTTGGTAAAAGTACGGTGGCCTCAAACTTAGCCGTCTCCCTTCTTCAAGCCGGAAAAAAAGTGGGACTTCTTGATGCCGATATTTACGGTCCGAGCCAGCCGAGAATGATGGGGGCCATTAATCAGAAGCCTGAAATCACCAAAAATAACAAGATCAAACCCATTGATCGTCATGGTGTAAAAATTATGAGTATGGGATTTTTAGTCGAAGAAGATTTGGCCGTGGCCTGGAGAGGTCCCATGCTTTTTAAAGCCATGAACCAACTCTTTCATGATGTGGAATGGGGAGAGCTTGATTTTCTTCTTGTTGATCTTCCTCCGGGAACAGGAGATGTGCAACTTTCCATGGTTCAAAAAGTTCCTGTAGCAGGAGCCTTGACTGTTTGTACACCACAAAACATTGCGCTCGCTGATGTTAAAAAGTCCATTGATATGTTTCAACGGGTGAACGTTCCCGTTCTTGGTGTTGTTGAAAATATGTCTTACTTTATCAACCCATCAAACCCTGATGAAAAGTTAGAAGTTTTCCCTAAAGGGGAACTAAAATCCTTTCTTGATTCTAAAAATGTTCCCCACCTCGCCGAGATCCCTCTTGTTCCGCAAGTGGCAGCCGCCAGTGAAATGGGAATTCCTTGGACCGCTCAAAAAAGTGGTGAGCTTGTCAGTGAAAACTTTCAAAAGCTTGCTGAGAGCCTGATTGAAAAGTTTAACTAACTAAAAATTAGAGGTTTTTCGTTGTTTCAAAAAGAGAATTTTTCCTTAAAAAAACTGATTGATAATAAGACAGAGCCCACTTTTTTTTAGGACCATAGTCTGACCTTTGCTATACTAATAGTTGTTCAGGACCTTCTTTCTTTGCCAAAGGCAACCTCACGGAAACTTGAGTTGCGCAAAGCTACAGGGACTAAGGTACTTCGGTGCTATGTCAGCCAGCTACCAAATGAAAGAAACCTTTTGGTAACCGGGTAAGGAGGAGATCATGGACATTACGCCCATTTTTTGCCCGCCTCCCCCCCCCAAGGCGGGCTTTTTTTTTGCCTAAAACTCTTCAAGTGAATCCCTCTCCTTCCGTTGAGTCCAAGGTGGTCAAACAATCTCTGACAGATTACTATTAAAAACATGAATTTCTCTTGGTACCAAAGACCTTTGCGCCTCACTCTTGGCTTCCTTCTATTATTAACACTTCCAACCTCTGGCTTATTGGCTAAGGCCTCTGAAAAAGCTTCGAAAAGTGTCCCTTCCGTTTCAGGCTTTGTTCTTTATTATCAACCACTGCTTGAATTCGATGAAAAGAACGTCAATGCTTATATTGACGCTCTTCGAGTGGAGCTGATGGAACACTCCGACCCAGTTCTTAACCGCCTTGTGACCGACCCCAATCCTTCTCCCTACTGCAGCAAAAGAAACTTCAAGAGCTGTCTCTTTTTGATTTACCAAACCAAGGATTGTATCCCCAAAAAACAAACGCCTTCTTATTTTTGCTTTGAAAAGGCCAAAGATTTTAAAAAGGATGCTTTCAAAGAGCCCGTTTTCAAAAGGATGGAGTGGAACCGCTGGGCTACCTCAGTAAACAAACACTGTCTAAAGCGGCAATCAAAAACCTGTCACAGTCTGCACCGCTTAAGAAACTACTTTATGACAAAATATCAAGCGAAGATTCGGCGGGTAAAAAAGAAACGAAAAAAAGCCCTCAAAGATCCATTTTCAATCAAAAAACTAAAGAAGAAAAATCAAAAATAAATCCCTATTCTTCTAAGTCCACCATGCGCGGATAGATCGGCAAATGGGAACTCTGCACTTTCAGTTTGAGTTTCGAGTTAAGTATCATCGCCTCGCGATGTTTTTGCGTGCTCGGTGTTGAGACCCAACTGCCTCCCTCGGGAAGATCAATATAAAATGCGCTCATATTAAAAAGTGTTGAGAAGTCTGTGACATGAATTCGAAAACCTGTGCGCTCACTATCAAAGCAATTCGACGGAGCTCCGGTAGAGGCTCTGTCGGCAGGAACAGTGGCCAATTGAATGTGATCGCGATCAACATCATCCCTGAGATCTTGGAAGATTTGATTTTCACCGTCAATGTCCGGATAGGAGCAAAGATAACCTAACTCAGGAAAAGGCAGTTGTTTTGAGCAACCTCCACGACCGTAGCTTATTCCAACGTGCATATAACTATTGCCTATTTGCCCATCTTTATCTCTATAGGTGACAGGAAGGTGATTTTTCTTAAATTCACTTGTATCAGCGACTAAACTAACGTTCACTTTTTCATTTCTTTTATAACTACAAGCCCAACCTTCCACAGTTATCCCGGAAGCGGATTTGTTGAAGCTTGTGACTTTAACACTGACGTTATCCCTGTCTAATCGCGGCGGAGTAAAAACTTTTCCGCTATTGGTCAGCCATTTATCAAGTGCCGGGTTACTTGGGTGCTTAGCCTTGATATAAATTTTATCTTCTTCATAGTTTGAACGGCGAGTCCATTTAATATTGTACCAGAACCCAACATTGATAGAGGGATGGGGCCGCCCTTTAGCATCTTTACACTCTTCGTAGAATTCTCCTCGAGCTCTTTGAGAGGCCATAAGATTTGATTCAAGCAAGATTCCGCCCTCTTCGGCGTTAGGAGCTTTGAGCCAGACTTCTAACTCCAGGCCTTCGGGGTATTCCGGAATACAGGCCCAACCTTCCACAATATAATCCTCGTAATTAGAAAAGGATGTGGTACTCGAGATATAAAGCTGATGGATTTTACCTTTGATCTCTAAATTTTCTATATCTGGCTTGTAAAAGTAGTCATCTTCTAAGGGAGTGGTCGAAACCACATTGCCTTCCTTATCAACGACTTGGATGGCGTATAGTTTTTCAGGACGCATATTAGGGAGTCTTAATTCAAGAGAAGCATAAGTTCCATTGATTTCATAACTATCAAGCACAGTGGTTTTTCCCGAAAATTTATCGACCAGTTCAACTTTATACCCACGAATTCCCTTAGTGAATGAAACAGGAATGGTAAAGCCATTGCCATTCTCAACAGGTTCGCCCATTCCAATCTGGGGAAGATTAATATTAGTGATAAAGCGTTCCAACTCCTCTTTAAGTTTTGGAAAACTCAGTCTTCGACCTTTAACAATATAGGGTTTCAGTCCGGCCACTGTTTCAGCGCTTTTTAAGAAGATTTCCTCGATCATAGCAGGGTTTAAAGGAATGCCGGCTCGATTCGACTTTTCTATTAGGTGAGCTATGGCTCCCGTCACCAAGGGGGCCGCGAAAGATGTTCCTGAACCACTCACGTAGGCTGAACCGGTTGGAGAGTGAGACAGAATATCCTCACCTGGGGCTGCTATGTCGACAAGTTTATTGGAATAGTTAGAAAATGAGCTTAACTGATGAGTATTATTTGTGGACCCAACGCTGATCACACCCTCGTATTCACTAGCAAGTGCTGCAGGAATTACGGGAGAGTCTTCGATATTGTTGGAGTCATTTCCTGCCGCTGCAACCACTACACATCCTTCATTGAGGCTGTAGGCAAGCGCCTCTCTAAGGGCTGTTTCCCCGCTGGGACCTGCAAAACTTAAATTAAGAACACCTGGTCGTGTGGGAGAGCAAAGAAGTTGAGCGGTCCGCCGAATGGCATTGGCAATCACATCAGTCGTTGTTGAACTCCCGCAATTAAAGGCTTTGGTCAAGTATCGAACCTCAACATCGATGACACCGACAATACCTTTTTTATTATTCTGTTTAGAGGTAATAATTCCGTTAACCATTGAGCCGTGCCCCGAGCAGTCCGAGACGTCATTCGAAGTTTCACCGGCCACACTGTGATTGTACTCCCAGAAGGAGCCATTGGTGTCTTCATGCTCTAAATTAATTCCTGAGTCCACAATTCCAATAGGGGCCGAATTGTCGCTTCGTCTTCCTAGAAAATAGTCTCCGGTGTCCCAAAAACCCACAGCATCCAGATAGGGTTGATTTAAAGCGAGAGGATCATCGGTGGAAACCGTTCCTCCCGTAAAAAAATGAGCTTGGTTGGTTACTCCGTGTAAACAGGAATTATCACTGGCCTCAGTTTCAATCGTGTTTTCAATTTCAGACAACCGCATGTCCTGATTCAAAGCCAAGGGGTAGGCCTGAATATCGAGATCCTCGATCTGTGCCTCTTTATTATAGGCCATACAAGTAAGGGATTCACTGCCAGAGGTACAACTGGACTGAGCACACTGATTGTTAATAAATAAAACCAACTCTTCATCTTTTAAGATAATCGGGTCGTGTTCTATACCTTGAGAGGTTTGCGAGGAGACAACCGCAAGATTTTTTACGTAAGACTTATCGAAAACAATTTTGTTTTCCTCAAAAGGAGAGGGGTAATTCGCCGTGCTATCAAGTAGCTCGCCATAATACTCGGACTCAAAGCCTTTGCCACAATTCTGGAAAACTCCAAGAATCAGAAGAGAGGAAAGTGCAAATGTGAATAATACTTTTTTTCGACTCATCTCTTTAAAATCCATCCCTTTCCCTACTCATCGCAGTCATTGGTGCAGTTTCTATAGATGGCTTCAGGCGGACCATCAAAAAGTCCGTCTTCGATTCGACATTTCCTTAAGTGTTGATATTTATCACAACTATCATTACAGCCCACACTTTGCTTTGTATAAGCTGTTATCTCAGTTCCACCGAGAGCTTGAGCGCCCGACCAAGGAAGGCGACAAACAAATCCAGGGGCGCCTCCTCCTTCTTCACAAGTCTCAGGAGCACAAGAGCCAAACTTGAAGCTTGGGTCTCCTGTTAAAACACCATCCACACAGGAGCGTGGCTGCATATTGCCATTATCTAAACAGCTTTTGTCACAAGCGACACTTCCACTTTTATAGGCGATCGCTTGCTGATTGTTATATAATTTTGTTCCCCAGGGGGTGATACACTCAACACATTTTTCCTGGGTACAGGCGCCAAACTTGTATTTCTTTTCATCGAGCTCATCAAATTTCCCAGAGTCACATGTTAAATAGGTCGACTCACAACGATTACCACATTTTACCGATTCACTGGCATAGCCTCGAACCCTTTCCCCGTCGCCGACTTTATCACCCCAGGGAGTGGTGCACTCGATACACTTTTCAATTCGACAGTTGGGGAACGAGTAGGTGCTAATATTAGCCCCCACTAAACGTCCGTTGCTACAGGTTACATCTCGGGCCTCGCACTCACTCTTGCAATTAACTACGTCGTCGCGAAAAGCACTGATAGTAGCTCCCTCAGCGAGCTGCTCTCCCCAGGGGAGTTCGCAGGCGGAACACTCGGTTTCTTCGCATGTAAAGGCGGGGAACTGGGAATGCAGTCCAAGATCGCCATTGGAGCACTCAACCTCAATTTTTTGAGACTCACAACTCACACCACATCCAGGTTTTGAAATACGATACATCGCAAGTTTTTCACCATTCAAAATACTCCTGCCATCAGGCAGATCACAAGCACAGGTTTCGGACTCTTCACACTCAAGTTGTTGGGCCTCATCTTTTGAAGAAGAACTGGTCGTCTCGATTTTGGGCTCTGTGACCGAAGATGTACAACCCGAAAAAAACGAAAAAGAAAGGGCGATAAGAATGATTAATTTTTGCATATCGACCTACAAGTTTTAAATTTATATTTACCGGCACCACTCAATTTTCCATTCACACACATTCTCACCAGAGAATGACTCGAACAAGTGTCCCCACAATCGACCGTTGCCACATCAAAGGCCACAAAGCTTGAACCCTCAGACACTTTCCCATTCAGATTTCCAGAGAGATTTCGTATCTCATCTTTGGCCGCTTTCCAGGGGGTCTCACAAAAACTTTTTGAAATTATAATTTTATTGATAGGAGTTCCCGGACCACCACTGCCGCCTCCACCGCCATCATCAAACCAACCTTGACCGGGACCATAATCATTCCCCGTTCCACCGCCATTGCCGCCACCTTCGCCGTCGCAGGCCTCCTGTAAGCAACTACTAAATTGATAGTTTAGCGCCTGGGAAGGAGAGGCACTCGCCATATTTCTGGTCATGCAAGACACTTTACCGGAGAAGTCCGAGCACTTTTGACCGCAGGCAACCTTATCTTTGCTGTATAAAGTTAACTCACGACCAAAAACAACCTTTAAACCCGAACTAAGTTCACAATCGCAATCGGGAACCTGACAAGAGGAGAAGTTTGCAATACTTAGATCACCACTTAACTCTCCACTACTGCTACAAGTGACTCGGGTTCTATTTTCATTAGTGTAGCAACTCTCACTACAACCCACTTCTTCTGTTTTATAAAAATAACGACTTGTGCCTCTTGGGATTCTTAAACCGCCTGGGAGATTACAATAGCAGGTGGGAGTTTGACAGCTTCGATACTGATACTCGCTGGCTGGAGGTCCCTTAATCGCACCGTTAGCGAGACACTCCACCTCTGCGATATTGGACGAGTGGTCACAGGCCATGGCCGCATCATCACAACTCCCTGTATTTCTCTTATAAAACTTTATTTTTTGACCGACGTTGATAAAAATATCGCCATACTTACAGCGGCAAGGCTGACTCACACAAGCCGGCTCCGTGAAACCTATGTCTCCTGTCAGCTCACCTTCTTGACACTTTACTTTTCCTGCCACCTGACTACAGGTATTCCCACAGCTCACACTTTTTTGAGAATAGACTGTAACCTCGGCCCCTTCCTGAATGATCATATCATTGGGACCAAAACAATAGTTACCTGAGCCTTTTTCATTTTGAGGTGTTTCGGAGGAATTTTCGCTCTGCTCGATTTTGGATTCTTCTACCTGACTGGTGCAGGCACCCAAACCCAACATAAATAGAATGGTGACAAAAAAACGAACCACGGCTATCCCCCAACTTTATCCCTTGCCTTCATGATAGTTCTATAATTTTAATTGCTCAACGTAGGGCTGAGATTCTCTGGTCAGAAGTCGTTACGTTGAAGATGACTGGAATATTTGTTTCCACATGATACGTCTTATTTTAAGATAACATTAAGCGGGGGAGATCATCTTGAAAAAGCTTCTATTTAGCCTCTATTTGTGCTTACTTTTACCAACTTTTGCTTGGGCACAACAAACTAAAGTGTATTACGCCGTTCGCGGTAAGAAACCTCAGCTCCTTAGAACAAAGTCGGTCAACCGATGGTCTTGGAAAGAGCCAACTGAGGGAAAACCAAGGATGGTTAACGAAACTCTGTTTGCCCTACCAGGAAATACAATTCGAAACACTGTGAAATCTAAGTATGGAGAGGCTCAACTCAAAGGTGGTGGGAAAAAGCTTTTTCTCTCAAGCCACTACCTTACCAACATGGTTTTAGTCTCAGATGGTCAAAGGAAAGAGAAGTTTTTCATAAAAACAAAATTAGAAAAAAAGCGGATCAGCAATGGCTGCGAGGAGTCTTATCTAATCCTACAGGCCAAAGATGGCAACGAGTTCCCTGGACCTTTAGGAACTTTCTGTAAAAAGCAAAATGACTCCACTCTCTTTTCTGTGGCGTTTCCTGGAGAGGTCAATTGGTCTGGATCCACTCTTTTTGAAACAGAAGGTAAAGGAGAAAGCTGGAAGGTTTATGAAATAAGCGAGGCTCAAAGCCAGTCCGGTGGCAAGATTGGCAACTTCTCGGTTCAATATAAAAATAAAACTTATGAGTACGAACTGCTCTCAAACTATTCTAAAAGTCAGGCTCAAAATGATTCCGAATCCAATCGTTATCAACTTCTGGTTGGAAATGTCAGTCTCACGGCAAAGGACGCCACCTCCGAGGCCTCTGAAAGTCCTTTCTTTGTAGGTGGACGCTTTCTATCCCGCCCTATTTTTAGCTCTTTACGCTTAGGAGTGGATTTCAATATCTCTCAATCTTTCAACTCTGACCCTCAAAATCAGCCTCTTAACTACAAAGAGTTCCGTGCTTTCGCCGGTTATGGCCTTTTAGGAGGAGACTTTGAAATAGCTCCACGAATTTACACCATATTTGCAGACGCAAGTAATCCGAATTCGGGCCTCAAAATGGTGCATCAGCACTTAGGCCTGGGCTTGGCCTTCATTTTAAAGCTCGGCCCTGACTTTAGAACTCACTTCGTCTATCTACAGAGTGGATTCCTTGGCTCGGTACCGACGACTCACTCCAGTCTGCAGTTCGAGGCCGCCTATAATTTCGGTGGATTTGAAGCGGGGTTTGGGATCGAAATGAACGACTATGGCTACGAGACACAAACCCGTGGCAATCCCGAGTTCACTCAGGCCATTTACTACCTAAGTTTAGGATTCTAGACTTACCTCACCTCATTTTCTCTCAATGAAAACCCTTTAAAAAATAGACCAAAGAAGGGGGCTTTTTAGCCTCTTCTTTCCCATTTAAACTTGAAAAAAAAACGCAGTGTTCCGATGGGTTATCTATACACAAAGGAAAAAAGATGGGTGCTAAAAATGTTTGGGTGATTGGTCGCGATTCCGATTGCGATATCGTAATTAACAGCAAAAACGTCAGCCGTCGACAGGCAGAGATTCACCAAAGTGAAAATATTTTCTTTCTCATTAATCACTCTAAACATAAAACCTCCTTTTTAAAAAGAGGAGAGCAAAAAATCCAGGTGGAACGGACTCGTTTAAAAGAAGGAGACCTTCTCTTTTTTGCTAACGAGGGTCCTTTCGAGTTTGAGTCCTTAATTGACAGTGACCGAACAGTTATTGATTTCAACCCTTTAAGCGGTGAAGACAGTCTGCAAACCACAGATCCTGGTAGTGTTGACTTCCAAAAGTATGTGGAAAAAAAGCGATGTTCAGCTTGCGCCACGATTGTCGCTAAAAACGAGAGTCAGTGTCCTGAGTGTGGGAGCATGATATGAGCGCCGCAAAAAAAATAATCGATAAATTTCGTCCAAAGAAGAAGTCTTACAACCTTCCACGCATGGAGGTAAACAATCATATCGAAGGGTATTCCTTTTTTGATTATGTCGAGCCTTATACCCTTGGGATCATATTTACTTTGTGTGCTGTCTTAGCGATCCATTTAACCGGTGAGAGCTATATCAAGTCTATGGCTACAGGCGGAAAGTCCTTCCCGTTCACCTTTCAAGGACTTATGTGGCTTGTTATGGGAATTGGTATCGGAACCCTCTGTTTCAAATACGCTCGTATCAAAGAAAAAAGAGAAAGTTTTCAAATCGACTGCTTCCCCAGGGACCCACACCTTATTTTAGATTCAAAAGAGATTGCCAAAATTCGCCTTAAATTAAAAATTTATGATCGCGATCACAGTGCTGTTTTTCCGCGAGTCACCACGAAGGTATTAACCAAGTATCAAACCAATAAGTCGGTTGAGGAAGCCCAATCCATGCTAGCTTCTCAAGTTGATATCATGTCTCAACGCTCAGACACCGAATACAACAGTTTGAGATACTACTCATGGCTTCTACCTTCGCTAGGATTCATGGGCACGGTTTACGGAATCTCAGAAGCCGTAGCGGTGGTTGGTCAGTCAACCCCTGATGATCCAGATCTTTTAAAGAATGTGGCCGTCAGTCTCGCAGTGGCTTTTGACACGACTCTTTTGTCTTTAATTCAAAGTTCTGTAATTCTCTTTTTTATGAACAAGCTTGAATCTCGCGAGGAAAAGCTCAATGTCGCTATTGAAGAGCGCATCGTCGATGAAGTTATCAGTAGGTTGAAATAGATGGCTCGAAAGAAAAAGAACCGTGACATCAATGTTTTTAGTGCCTCGGCGATCGATCTTTTCGCCTCGTCCATGGGCGTATTTATCATTCTTGTTGTTGTTTTATTTCCTTATTTTGGCAACAAATCCAAAATCGAACTCTCCAAGTCAGACACAGAGAGCATTAAAAGCCTTGAGACCTTCAAAACACGGGTTAAGAAACAAGAAAAAGTGATTAGCTCTAAAAATGCTAAAATTAAAGAGATTCAAAAAAAGTTGGAACAATTGACCGAGAGTGTTCAATCAAGTTCACAAAACCAGAATCAACAAATTAGCTCGCAGCAGGAAAAGATCTCTGAACTGAAGAAGAAACTCGAAGACGCTCAATCACAGCTTTCCTCAAACTCCTCTCTTGAAGAAATTTTAGAAAAAAAGAATGATACTATTACAAAGCTTGAGACAGAAAGTAACAGCAAAAACAAGAAAATCTCCAAACTTGAACAAGAAATACAAAGCTTAAAAGAAGTAAGTCAGCGAGCGCTCGCTTCTGTAAAGGATTCCCAATCCATGTCGACACAAGTCTCTTCTCTTCAAAAAGCCTTGGAGGCTATGAAAGATGAAGTGAAAAAACAAAAAGCCAGCCAAGCCAACAGTAGTCAAACAATCACAGATCTAAAAGAAAAGCTTGAAAAAGAGAAATCTTTTAGCAGCTCGCTTGAACAAAAGCTTAAGAAAAACAAGGGCCAAGTGGATGGCAAATCCTTTTTAGCGGTTGTGATGAAATGGTCCACAGAAAAGCATGATGTGGATCTTGTTCTCAAGGCTCCTGATGGGAAAGTTTTTGATTTTAAACATAAAAAATATGGCAATAGCTATGGGGAGTTCGTGCTTGATTCTCGCAGTGGACCGGGAGCTGAGGTATGGCAATCACAGCAACTCACACCAGGACGCTATACATTGACCTCAAAGCTCTACAACACTTATGGTAACAACAAACCAGCAGAAGTTTCAGCCAGCCTTTTCACCAAAAAAGGGAAGATGGACATTCCCGCCTTCCAACTCTCCCCAAAAAAGAAAACCAACTCCGTTTCTTTTGAAGTCGACAAAGAAGGAAAAATTCAGTTTTTCTAGCTAGCGGTGAACAACACCCACTTCTCCTCCCCCCAAAGCTTTGAAGAGAAAAATATTATTGCGAATATAGCTTTGCTTGATTTGAATATACTTTGTTTGGGCTTCATAAAGGGAACGGCGAGAATCAAGGCTCACAAGATAACTATCAACTCCTGAGCGATAACGAAGATCACTAAGCTCAGAGGTTTTTTGAGCGGCTTTAACCACTCTTTGCTGAGCATTGATCTGTTTTTTATAATTTTTCTTTGAAATAAGGCCGCTGGCCACTTCGCGGAAAGCCTCTTGGATGGAGTATTCGTAATTAAGTATGCTTTTTTTCTTTCTAATTTTACTCACCTCAAGCCTCGACATATTTTGTCCCCAGGTAAAAATTGGTAAATTCACTCGCGGGATAAAACTCCAAGACTGAGAGCGTTCTTCAAAAAGATTATCGAGTTGTGTTGATGACCAACCTGCCCGGGTGGTCAATTGGATGGAGGGGAAAAAGGCCGCACGTGCTGCTCCAATGCGAGCATTTTCAGCCAACAACTGATGTTCCGCCTGCCTGATATCGGGCCTAGCTAGTAGGACCATGGAGGAAAGGTTTTCGGGCAAATTGCGGGTTAATTTTGTGGAATCCTCCAAACTTTGTGGCTTCGGAAGTTCTGTGAGCGGCTCTCCCACTAGAACGGAGAGGTTTTGTTTGTTAATGGCCGCCAGTCGTTTTCTTTCCAAGACATCAGTTTTAAGGTTTTCGAGCAGGGTTTCCGCTTGGCGCAGTTCAATTTCTGAAACGACTTTCTGCTTCCAACGCTTTTCAATAATGCCAACAACCTGGGACTGCAAACTCACCGTCTCCTCAGCCAATCTTTGCAACTCTAGATTGGTCATATAATTGAGATACTCGCTACTCACATCAGCAATTAAGGCGATTCGCTGGCTCGCTTGAACATCGTGACTGGCCAAATATTCGTGAAGAACAGCCCTCTTAAGACTTCGAATCTTTCCAAAAAAGTCGATCTCATAGGAAGTTAACCCAACTGATAAATTGTACTGATTTTGGATAAATCCCGTGGGTTGTCCCCCTCCAGCCGAGCCGAAAAGTCCACCTTGTCCAAGAGCATTGCCAGGGATTTTTTGCCTTCTCATTTCCCCTTGCAGATCGAGGTTTGGAAACAATTCGCTTTTTTGAATGTCATACTGCTCTTCCAGCTCCAAGGTATCAAGGACGCGGCTTAGATATTGTCGGTTATTCCTCAAACTTTTTGATATCAGTTTTTTCAAGAGTCGATCTTTATAAAAGTTCTTCCAATTAAAACCTTTCAGTTGTTTGCGAAGAGTCTTATTTTGCCCTTTGTTCTCAGAGATAAAACTTTTCTCCACCGGCATTTCTGGCTCAGGCCTTTCCGGAGCCAATGTACAACTGGTAAATAAAACAAAAAGAAAAGATAAGAAAAGACGGTTATTCACTGCCATCCTCCACCGTCTCAATATTTCTATTTATAAAAAGAAAGAATAGGGGCGCAAAAAATATAACCAGTAAGGTCGTTGATAGTATTCCGCCCACGAGACTGAATCCAATGGATTGCTGAGCCCCAGAGCCTGGTCCAGAAGCAAAAACAAGAGGTAAAACTCCAAGTAAAAATGTAAAGGAGGTCATAAGGATGGGGCGAAACCTCTGTTGACTGGCTTGCATGATGGCGTCCATCATGCACTTGCCTTCTTTGATGGCGGTGATAGCAAACTCTACAATCAGAATGGCATTTTTTGCAGCCAGCCCCATTGCTAAAAGAATTCCGACTTTAAAATAGACATCATTGGTTTGACCAGATACCAGTGAAAGCAGTGCTGCGCCCACAATCCCCATGGGAATCGTTAAAATAATCGCAAAAGGAATAGCCCAGCTCTCATAAAGAGCGGCTAGACTTAGAAAAATAGCTAGTACGGTAATCATATAGAGATAATAAACTTGATCGCCTGACTGCTGCTCTTCATAAGACAGACCCACCCACTCAACAGAAAGGCTCTCTTTAAAATTATCCGCCACTTTCATTATTCGCTCCATAGCATCTCCAGTAGAGAAGCCAGGGCTCGCCTGACCTTGGATAGGAAGAGCGGCGCTTCCATTAAACCTTTCCACTTGGGGAGGACCGTAGTCCCAATAGCCTTTTGAAAAATCAGAGAAAGAAACCATGGCACCCGACTGAGAGCGAACGTACCAGTCTCCAAGATCACCGGGCTTCATTCTAAAAGGAGCATCCCCTTGCACGAAAACTCTTTTCACTCGGTCTTTTTCAATAAAGTCATTCACGTACTGGGTTCCCCAAGCCGCGCTCAGAGTCTCATTCACACTGGCCACACTCACCCCCAGTGCTTTGGCCTTTTCGTAATCAATATTGATTTTGTATTGAGGGGAATTACCGAGTGAATTAAAACGGCTATAGGATATCTCAGGAGATTGGTTGAGTTGTGCTAGAAACTCATCTTTGACCTCCACTAAATTTTCCCGACCTTGCCCGGTACGGTCCACCAATTGAAACTCAAAACCTGTAGCACGACCAAGGTCTCTTATAGGAGGAGGAACGATCACAGTGATCTTAGCGTCACGAATAGCAGAGAGCTCTTTTCTCGCCATATCAGCTATTTCAAAAATGGAAATAAAGGGACCCTCCCTCTCATCATAGGGAACGGTATGAACAAAGCCAATGGCAGCGTTTTGCCCCGAACCACTGAAGCTAAAACCTCTGACCGTAAAGATATCTTTGATCGAACCTGACAATCGATCCGCCAGGAAAAAGTCCTCAACTTTTGAAATTGGTTTTTTCATTTCTTCAAAGGTTGCCGTAGGTGGACCTTCTAAAAGGACATAAATATTTCCTTGATCCTCGTTGGGAAGAAAAGCGCTGGGAAGATTGAAAAAGCAAAGGCCGATTAAAATGATAACGGCAAGAAAGCTTAAAAAAGCGAGTTTGGTATGATTGAGAAAATATTTTAACCATTTTTCATAGGTGTTTTTGCTTTTATCATAGGCTGAGTTAAACCAACCAAACCACTTAGACTCACCCATGGACTCTTTTTTCTTAAAAAGTGTGGCGCAAAGAGAAGGGGTAAAGGTTAAGGCCACAAAAAGAGACAAAGTCATCGCCGAAATCAGTGTCACAGCAAATTGTTTGTAAATCACTCCCGTCGATCCTGCAAAAAGCAGCATGGGAACGAAAACGGCCCATAGCACAACGGTTGTACCCACGAGGGCACCCGTAAGTTCTTTCATCGAGTTGTAAGCGGCTTGTTTGGAATCAAGCTCGGAGTCTTCCTCAAGGGACCTTTTAATGTTCTCTGTCACAACGATGGCATCATCCACAAGAAGACCAATAGCTAAAACAAGTGCAAAAAGAGTTAATATGTTAATGGAATATTGAAAAAACCAGAGGCTTGCAAACGTCCCAAGGATCACCACGGGTATGGCAATACCTGGTACAAGTGTTGACCTTATGTTTTGTAAAAACACATACATTACGGCAATCACTAAAAACATCGCCAAAACTAAGGTGATGACCACCTCCCAAATTGAGGCTCTGATAAAGGGGGTCACGTCCACGGGATAAGCAATTTTTAAATCTTTTGGAAATGTGGGTTCAAGCTCTTTAAGCCTTTCCTTGATCAGGTCCACTGTCTCAAGGGCGTTGGCATCAGAGGCTAGACTCACTCCAAAACCAGAGGCAGGTTTTCTTTTATACCGTCTAATCGATGAGTAATTTTCAGCACCAATCTCCACTCGTGCAATATCCCCCACCCGCACCGATTCTCCATTGGGCAAAGTTCGCAGAAGGATGTTTTCAAACTGCTCTCTAGTGGAAAAAAGACTTTGCGAGGTCACAGTGGCATTGATTTTCTGCCCTTCAACGGCTGGAGCCGCTCCGATTTGGCCCGAGGCCACCTGATTGTTTTGAGCTCTTACGGCATTGATAACATCTGTTGCTGTGAGCTTATAGTTAAAAAGCTCCCTTGGATTGAGCCAGATTCTTAAGGCGTGTTGGGGGGCAAAGGCGTTGATTCTTCCTACACCCTTGATACGACCGATGGGTTCCACCAAGTTGGAAGCCACAAAATCTCCGATCTCGGTGTCATCCATTTTACTCCCTGGAGAGTAGGCCGCCACAACCACGGCGTAAAAGCCCGAGGACTTCTCAACGGGGATTCCAAGTTGTCTCACCTGTGCAGGAAGGTTGGAAAGAGCTTGCGAGAGTTTGTTTTGAGTTTGAACTTGCGCGATATCTGGGTTGGCATCGATATCAAAAGTAAGTCTAATTTCTGCACGCCCTGAGGAGGAGCTTGATGACTGGATGTAGCGTAAATTATCAATGGCTATGAGATTTTGTTCAATACGCTGAGTGATTGTTTTATCGATCGTCTCTGCTGAGGCTCCAGGATAATTAGCGTTGATTGATACTTGGGGTGGTGCCACTGAAGGGTACGGCTGAATGGGAAGATTGGGAACCGCTAGCAGGCCTAACCCCATTATCGTAATGGCAAGAACCCACGTGAAAATCGGATGGTCGATAAAAAACTTTGAGAACATAAACTAGACAACCACCCTGTGGTTTGAAAAAGAGGCGCGCGACTCTTTTGGGTCTTTTTTAGGCTGAAGCTTCTTTTTGATTTCCCCTTGTTTTTTAGGAGTCGTTTTGCTCTCTGTGACCGGTTCTACCAGGGCCCCATCTTTGAGATTGAATAAATTGTCTAAAGCCACCCGCTCCCCCTGGGAGAGACCACTTTCGATCACCCAAAAATCATTGCGTAAGCCACCGGTCTGAACCCTTTTTTCAGAAACCCGGTTTTTCTTATCGATCACCCAAACCCAAGCCTGTCCGTTGGCTTTTCGGGTGATAGCTCTTTGAGGAACAAGTAATTTTTTTGTCTTCCCAAGCTCCTCAATATAGGCATTAACAAACATACCCGGAAGTAAAACCAGTTCCGGGTTAGGAACCACAGCTCTTAAATCAATACTGCCACTTTCTTCATTCACTGCGAGTTCGGCCACCTCTAACTTTCCCTTTCGGTCATAAAAGCGATCACTGCCCTCAATCTTAATGGAAACTGTCAATCCATCTGTTTTCTTTGATTTAAGATCAAAAGCACCATCGGACTGCTCCCTCCAAGAAAGGACTTCTTTTAAGGGCTGAGAGATATCAACATAAACAGGATCTAAAGACCGAATGGTGGCTAACTTTTGGCTTTGTTGTGAGGAAACGAGTGCACCCTTGGTGACCTCCGATTTTCCAATGTATCCGGAGATGGGAGCTAAAACTTTGGTGTACTTGAGATTAATTTCCGCTTGTTGCACCTCGGCCTGAGCAATTTGCATGCTGGCTTGAATCTCGCCAAACTTAGCCATCGTATCATCAAGTTCCTGCTGACTAATGGCGTTTTGTTTCACCAGGGTTTTATATCGACGAACTAAAGATTGAGTGGCTTTATAGCTGGCGCGAGCACGAGCCAACCGACCTTTTGCTGCCTTTAAAGCGGCATCATACCGAGCTGGGTCGATTTGATAGAGCTGCTCGCCTTCTTCCACGTAGACTCCCTCTTTAAAGAGTCGATCTTGGATAATGCCATCGACTTGAGGACGAATCTCAGCAATTTTATGGGGGCGAACACGCCCCACAAGGGCTTCTGAAACAGAGATGCCTTTTCTATCCACTACTGCCCAGCTGACTTTTACAGCTTCTTGATTGGCCGCTTCGGGAGATTGACCTGACTCTGAGGAACAGTGACAAAGCAGGAGAAAAAGTAAAGTCGAACAACTTATGGCAAATTTAGATGGCTTCATGATTAACCTTATTAGGGGCAAAACTTTAAGTTAACAAGGAGAGTCTTAAAACTCCTACCCCATATATGTATAGAACGTGCAGAAATGTTCAAGAATTCTTAATCAAATCCGGCTTACACCCACCCAATGGGTCTCGCAGGATATCATGACCTTATAGCTTTTTTGCCTCGGCGATCAAATCCACCGACTTTAGACGGTCTTCAGGGTCAAATGTGTCCGAGGTAATGATCAACTCATCCGCTCCAGTGCGTGCAATAATTTCATCCAGCTTTTTTCTGAGAGTTTTCG
Source organism: Bdellovibrionales bacterium (assembly GCA_964230645.1). GTDB lineage: Bacteria > Bdellovibrionota > Bdellovibrionia > Bdellovibrionales > JAGQZY01 > JAGQZY01. The sequence continues at coordinate 875,440 of CAXRHT010000002.1, forward strand.
GAGATCCGGTAACCAGGAGATCCAGCATGGACTGAACAAAGGCCTTTTCCCGCGCATCCCAAATCTGATCCATATCTTCCACAGGAGGTGAGGATAGAGTTCGATTCCCTCTGATGATTCCTAAAAATGCCTGCTGCAGGCTTGTTGCTAAATAGTCGGCTCTCTCATCACTCTCCGCACCAATCACTGGCAGACCAAGCATAACGTAAGGCTCTTTGAGAATTTCAGAGGGTTCAAACTCGTTACGGTAAATCTCAAAGGCCTCCTCGTGATGTCTCGGGGCAAAGTGACCTGCAAAGGCATAAGGCAGGCCCATGCGCGCACTTAAATGAGCACTGTAGTGACTCGATCCTAGGATATAGAAAGGCACCTTCAAGCCAGCCCCCGGAATGGCTTTGATTTTCTGGTTCTCCTTTGCGGGAGCAAAAAAGAATTCCAGCTCTGAAATTAATTCGCCAAAATCTTTTTCGTGTTTATAGTTAGCCCCTCTTAAAGCTCTAGCTGTTAATTGATCCCCACCTGGTGCACGGCCCAAGCCGAGATCAATTCGTCCGGGGTAGAGAGACTCAAGAGTTCCAAATTGTTCGGCTATAACCATTGGAGAATGATTGGGAAGCATAATGCCTCCAGAGCCCACACGGATGTGAGTGGTGTTCTCAGCAATATACCCAATAAGTACAGAGGTCGCAGCACTCGCAATACTTGCGATGTTATGATGCTCAGCCAACCAAAAACGTTTAAAGCCCAAAGCCTCAACTTTCTGCGCAAGCGCTTTGGAATGGGCATAGGTTTCTTTTATGGAGCCCGATTGGGAAATTTTTGCAAGATCGAGAATAGATAAAGCGGTATTGCTAAGATTCTTCATGAAGGAGAGTTTAGTTTTCTCTCAGTCTTTTGTAAATCCACACAGCAAGATCCTCTCTCAACTCCCGTTAAACGGAGAAAGACGGGAGTGTTCCAAAAATAAAGGGCGAAAGAGAGTTTTTTTGCACTTTGGCTGGCGACCAAGAAAAAGGATTCTCGTAATAGGTAAAGTTCAAATCTTGTGCTTTTATCGCTTTCAAAACGTTTTCTATTGTCCGCGGCCCATCCATAACCGTTTTCCAGGAGCTCATTTGTTTAGGATGATGAAGGTCGGAGTTGGCGAGCATGGGAAGTCCACTCTCGTAGACTTCTTGAAAAAGGTGGCCTCCACTAGCAACCTCCCAAGCGTCAAACTTTTTGGAAAGTCGGTCTCGGTTGTACCAAAGATGATAGGTTTGAGGCTCTACTTTACGAGTGGAAACGGGATGAGCCGCAATGGCTATGGCCTTTTGAGCGTGAATTTGATCGATGATGGTTTCCACGTCCTGATCGGGATCGATAAACTGCCGGATTCCAAGTGCTACTATGTGAGCCGAATCTTTGTGAGAAAATGAGTTCTTAGTAAACTCCACCCCAGGAATGACCAGCATATTGTATTGCCTCATCGCACGGGAAGCTTCTCTGGCTATTTCTTGGAGATAGCATTCAAATTCATTTTTAAGTAAGGTTTTCTGCAAATAAAGGGCGGACTGTCCCAGGAAGGTTTTTACTTCGCAAAGATGGTCTGTGATCGCGATAGCACCAAAACCTCTTTCCCCGTACATATCCACAAGCTCTCTAATACTCAACTTACCATCACTGTTTTGAGAATGAATATGAAAGTCACAAAGAAACATAGTCCTCCTTTTTATGTGGCCGGCAATAAGTTTTCAAAAAACTGACGCGTGCACCGCTCCCATGAAAAATTCAAAGCATACTTTCTGCACTTCTTACGAGATTTACTTAAGGCGATTTGAGTGGACTTTTTCAAATTGTGATCCAAGCATCCCACTTCAGAGGATTGAATCACATCGACAGGACCCTCCACAGGATAAGCCGCTACTGGTGTCCCACAAGCTAGAGCTTCTAGCATCACCAATCCAAAGGTGTCCGTTCGGCTTGGAAAAACAAAGGCATCGGCCATTGAGTAGTAGTGCACTAAATCTTGACCGAACTTCGCACCGGTGAAAAGGACCTCAGGATATTTTGCTTTTAGAAAACCCAGTTGAGGTCCGTCGCCTACCACTATTTTCACGGCGTCTATATCCATACTTAAAAAAGCCTCTAAATTTTTTTCTACTGCCACACGCCCCACATAAAGAAGTTTAGGCTTACTGCCAACAATACTTCTTGATTGCGGAGTAAAAATCGTGGTGTCCACTCCCCTTGACCAACTCTTAAGATTTTTAAATCCTTCTTTTGAAAGTTTGGCTTCCATGGAAAAAGTAGTCACCATCACATGGCGAGCTAGAGAGTGAAAACGCCTCAACACCCGGTAAGTCCACCCCTTAGGAATACGAGTTCTAGCATGAATGTATTCTGGGAACTGGGTATGAAAAGAGGTAGTGAAATTAAGATTGTGACTTTTGCAAAACTGTCTTGCACTCCACCCCAAGGGGCCCTCAGTTGCGATATGAATCACTTCCGGCTCAAACTTTTCAAAAGTATTTTTCACCAACCTTGAAGGAGAAAGAGCTAGCGAAATCTCATTGTATGTCGGACAAGGAACCGATTTACACCCAAGGGGTGTAACCATTCCCACCTCGTGTCCCATGAGTCTCAAATGTTTTGATGTGGATTCCAGAGTTCGAACAACACCGTTAACTTGTGGCTTCCATGCATCCGTTACGATAAGGATTTTCATAGGCCTCACTCCTTTTTTATATTTAAAGGCTAGCACAGTGATATTGGGATTCGGTTGGGGAGAACTTTTGCTATCGTTATAGCTTGGTCAGGATTCGATGGAGAAAAGACCCAACGCTAGACCAAAATCCTGAGAAAGTACCAGGTTCTTTTTTCGGATGCAGTATGTTGAGCTTTATCATTGAGAAAAAAATCCAGATATTTATCTCACTTTATTTTCTCTTGAAATAGGAACTCGATAGGCTGTCTTATTGCTCGAATAAGATGTTTTGACTACTAGCATCCGAAAAAAGAACCTGGTACTTTTCATAGTATGAAGTTCAATCAAGAAAAACTTCTCCATAGAAATGCGATGGCCGTCTTCGGGTGGGGCTTTATGAGCCTTTGGATGTCGATTCTGCTAATATTCACCTCTGTCTATTTCAAAGGAGGAGACAAATATTTAGAGCTTAAATATCCCTTAATCGCATTTTGGATCGTAGGCCCCTTGGCCACATTATGGTTCTTGAAAAAACCGATTATTTCCATTTACCTCAATAGAGCAAGGTCACAAGTCAATATAGTTGAAAGGTTTCTACTCAAAGCCCGAACGCATACTTTTAGCTTCGATGAGATCAAAGAACTTGAAATCATCGAAGGCAAGGACTCAGAGGGGGCTCCCTATTACAGCTGCCAAATAGAGATAAAAAAATCTACAGAACCTCAAACAATCACTCTGATTGAAGGCCACAGTCAAGAAGCCGTACTCGACTCCCTTAATAAAATTAAAAAACAATTGTGAAAGTACCAGGTTCTTATATTTAGAAGGGTTCGGATTGCTCGATGATCTCTTTAAAGACTTTTTCAGCAGAACGTTTTACGGAACCTAACTCATGGAAATACCTACAGGCTCCAATACCATAGAGAACAGCACCATGGGACCAATTTGTTTCAAGAAGTACATCCCCTTGATTGTTTTTAGTTCCTGAATGAAAGCGCACACTGCTATTTTCTGAGGTTATTAATTTCGAAGGAACAATGATATCCTCTGACAACTGAAAGCCAATTCGAACAGCCTCTCTTCGCCCATACCACTGCATTCTTTCTTCAAGCTCTGCGATCATTTCAGACTGTTCATCGACCAGTTCCTTATATGACTCTTTCATTGGTGAGTCCTCAGGAAGACTTCCGTAGATTTCAATCAGATTTTGATGGACTGCCTTATCAATCTCAAGCCCCTCTTTTAATAAATTGATACTAGCACAGTCGGTATCGGTGAAGGTGGCGGCTATATTGAGATCGTGTACGTAACCCCATGCAAAATTCTGATAAGCCATGAATGAGAGTAAAAGAAAGTATTTCATAATGGTTCTCCTTGTTTCCTCACCAGCAAGAGTGCAATAAGGTAGCCATCTAAAAAAGCATGATAACCTTACTATTTCTAGCTGAGGCCAAAGTCTCCGAAAAAAATCCAGTTTCCGAGACTAAATGTCTACAAACCTGGACTAGGGTGCCCAATTAAAGTGCAAATAATTCTTTTACCTTACCCCTAAAAGTAGCGGCTTTCTTTCCCGCATCGGATTTGTAGAGTGCTACCATTGAGTATCTAAGTTTAAAAACTTCATTTGAATTAATTTTCTGTTGAATCATGAGATCAGGGGCTCTCTTAGGCATCAGACAACCCATTTTTTGACTAGAAGCATCCGAAAAAGGAACCTGGTACTTATTTTTTTAAGTTTTCTAGGCTAACCTAGATCAATGATCGCTGAACCTGATGACCTTATAAAACTAGCCAACTACAAAATGCCTTTTGGACGCTACGCAGGTACTGTTCTCGTGGATCTACCCGAGCCCTATGTGAACTGGTTCAATAATAAAGGATATCCGAAAGGTGAGATTGGACGCCTTCTTGCTATAGTCTATGAAGTTAAAGTCAATGGTCTTGAGTACTTGTTCAAACCGTTAAGAGGCTCTGAAGAGAAGATCCAAGCCAATTTGAAAAAACTTTAAATACAGCTACACGTTTATCAATCGTAGAGCGTTCATGCGACTTGGAAAAATCAGTAGGCATGGAAATCTAAAAACTTTTTATTCTAATTTCGTGCACAAAGATAAAATTCAAGAGGAACTCCAAACGAAGTTCTCTTGAATCTATTGGGATTGACTATTTTAAAGTTAAAATTAGGACCACTTCACTTTCGAAATCGCCCCCGAGTAAAATTACATTTTCCTCAGAGCTAATGACCTGCGTGAGCTGGCTATCTTTAATTTCTGGATTGTACCAGCTTATGTAACATCGCCCTTCCCTATTGAGGTTACTGAGCGCGACAAATTCAAAGCCATTGAAACCATCTTCGGAATCAGCCGTCAGGCTGAACAGAGAGCTGACTGGAGCTTTGATGGCATCAGAAATATTGCCGATGAGTGTGTCGTTTGCAGCATCTTCAGTATCAACTTCTGAAAAGCTAATACCAACCGAATTCCCAGCTTGATCTGGAAACTGAGCAAGATAACTCTTTCCATCTAAATTTAAGTCGTCGCAACTGACCTTAGCTAAAACTTGATTAGAAAAAAGTAGCACTGTGCAAATGCATATAATAAATTTCATCTGAATCTCCTTTGAGAAATTTAAAAATTTCTCCTCTCATCTACCTAAACTCATTGGATAATGGGAGCCAGAAATGAAATTTAAAGGGGTTTTGAATAATTTTCCGTGTTTTATATAATTCTTCAGGGTTGGAACACCACAGACTCAATACTAAAAGTTCCAGCGTGAGAGGCCCATTTTTCATATTTAATGGCTCCGGCTTCAACGAAACCAGTGCTTTTTCGAGAAGAGAGGATCGAGCCTTACTGATTGAGGGATTAAACCAATACAACTGTGCCAACACCCTAGTACCGTACTATCACTTTCTAACATAGCCCTATGTTTATTAAGAAATGTCTCGGCCAACTATTGAGTGGTAAATAGGCACTTGAGAACCTAACAGCCAATCATTGTTGGCAAAGGAGAAAAAAATGAAAACCTTAATTACCACACTAATAAGCGGCTTACTACTTAGCAGTCAGGCCTTCGGTCAGAACACAGTGACATTGGATCCTATGGGAGATGCCGCAATAGGTGGAAGACCGATAACCCATGGAAGTGGCAACATCACTTATGAAGGCGATAAAATCTATAGTGGAAAAACGGCCGAGCACAATTACGCCAGCATTAAACTTGATACTGTTCACCTCCCCGGCTTCTATGATTCTTTCGATCTCTATGTTTCCTCAGGAACAACAGGAACTGGTGAAGGACAAACACCGATTCCCCCTGGCAAGAGACTGGTATTAAAATCTTTTCCCAACTCAGATCAAACAGGCCATCTTTTTGTCAATGCTTATAGTGATTCTTATGGAACTCGTTTTGAAATTTCAGGTCCCTTTGAGAAGGTCGAAGGAGTTCAAGGAGTGATCCGAATAAATTTACCTCAAGAATTTTCTGATATATATCAATTCAATAAGGCCATTGAAGCCTCTAACCTGTTTCACTTGTCGGCCTGCACATCTGAAAAGGATTGCTACCTTGAGGTCAATACCCATTACAACCCTTACCCACAAGTTCCAAACGGTCGATTCAATACTTTTTGCAGCGTTGAGCAACAGACGGCCGATGGTTCGAAATACGTGGTCAACAAGCTGGTAATTGCGGGAACATGCCCTAAATAAATCTATAGAATAGAGCGTTTTAAATAAGAAAGGCTCCCTTGAGAGTTCTTGGGGAGGAATTTATTTTTTCTGGTTCTTGGGGTCGACAGGTATTCCCCTGCCACTCCAAACAAGTTTCTTGTAACTTTTCCCTTCGCCAACCTTGTGGGAGCTAAGCTCGACATCAACGATCGTATCAAACCCCCTACCAGCAGTGAGGAAGGCCAATTTTAATAAGGCTTCCTCTTTATCCTGGCAATCTTTCACAATGACTGGCGCCTCCCGCCTTATAATCTTGCGCGATTCCTTTGATTGGTTCTTGGAGAAGACATTCACATCTTTAGCACGCTCAACGATTTCAAAATATTGATTCACTCTGTCGGCAACTCCTTGCTGATAGCAGTTCCTGCAAAAAGTTTTATTTTTTAGATCATCAGGCAAGAGATCAATCAGTTCAAACTGATCCTCATCGATAAACTCGACACAGTTTTTACAACTGGGACTTCCACAAGAAGAGCATCTTAGCGCTGTCTTATTCTTTTCACAAAGTTCACAGGTTAGACGATCCAAAGTTTCTCCGAGTAAGGGCCCTGGCACATTTTGTGGATGTGCCATAGCAACTGATTCTAAATCGGTTAAATGGTTACTGAGCGGGAATCACAAGGATTTTGCCAATATTTAAAAGACTGCGACGACCGAGTTTATTGCGTTGTTTTATTTTTGAAAGACTCACGCCAAAGCGTTTGGCGATCGTATAAAGGTTATCGCCTTTTCTTACTTTATAAGAGCGCTCCCCTTTTTCTAAAGTCACCGCTTTTGATTTTGCGGTTTTGCGCCCTCCGACACTTTTACCTGGAACGATGATTTTTTGCCCCGGGTATAGAACCGCCCGTCTGCGGAAATTGTTGGCCTCTCTAATGGCGCGAATACTTGTTCCAAAACGACTGGCAATATGACTTAGAGTGTCTCCCCTACGGATACGGTAGTTACGACTCTCCCCACTAGCTACATATATAGTGACGTCCGTTGTGCTGGCAGCTAATGACTTATTGATCTTGTCATCGACAATATAAGAGGGCACTCGCAATTTACTGACTTTTTTCATCTTAGGGATAATCCCTCGTTTAAAAGCCGGGTTGAGGTCGTAAAGAGTTTGCTTTTCGATCCCTAAATTCTTAGCCATAGTTTTAAGGTTCACACCTTTGTTTTTTAAAATAATTTCTTTGTAATCAAGAGGAGCGAGCCAATCCACATTTTCAAATCCATATTTTTGTGGGTGCTTTGCGATCATTCGTGCCGCAAGAAACTTAGGGACATAGTTGTTGGTTTCTTTAGGAAGATAATTGTTTTCGGCTAACACCCAGAAATCGCGGGTGTAGTGTTGCATGACAAGCCTTTTGATTCGATTCTCACCCACATTGTAAGAGGCAATGGCTAGGTACCAAGAACCAAATAGGTTATAAAGCCCTTTCAAATAAAGGGAGGCGGCCTCCGTTGCAGCTTCAAAATCTCTTCTCTCATCGATGTAGTAGTTTTGCTCAAGTCCGTAACGCTTGCCCGTTCCGCGAATAAACTGCCAGTAACCAGAGGCTCTAGCCCTTGAAAGGGCTCTGGAGCTAAATCCAGATTCAATCAAAGCTATGTAAACCAAATCTTCGGGAAGTCCGTGAGATCTTAAAATTTCCTTCATTCTTGGAAGGTAGCGCGAAGAGCGAGAGAGATACTTCATCATATGGGGCTTCCCGCGCCCTTGAAAATACTCAATCCACATAGTGACTTTTTCATTGAGATCCTCGGGCAAGTATTTCATATCCGATTCACTGTCATTGAGGTCTTGCTGTTTGGGAGCAGGTGTGGCTTTTACATCTTTACTTTCAAGCTGGGCCATTTCAGGAGAGCCTGGGGCCATGGGCATTAGGATTTCTTCTTTTTTCGATGTGCTCGAGCAGCCTGTGATCAAGATCAACAATCCAACGGAAACAAGTGTTCTCATGGCTTCCTCCCAAAATTCTACCTTACCTAAAAATCTTTGACCTATCAATGAATCTACAGAAAGGGCCCAACAGGCAAGCATTTAAAGCTCAAAAACCGATCTTTGTCCCTGAATGGTCCAAAGCAGCGGGAAAATTTTTGCCCTAATTTTTTCCAAAAAAACTAGCCTTTTATGCTGCTAAACTGAGCAAGTTATGTTTCTAGGTTCGCCCCTGCCTCTTTTACCCACCCTAAATGTTGCTTTTGCTACCTCCCCAAAGACATTGGACCTCGCCCCCAAGAGCAATGCTCTATGTCAGACATTATGAAGTTTACTAAACAACCCCTACACATGCCGGGGGGAGGAAGGACCTTCGATATCCTCTATTCTTTGTGAACACTAAAACAAACCACCATAAGGGGGAATGAATGAAAGTATTAGCCATCCTAACCACAGTTCTGTTTTCACTCAGTGCTTGGGCCCAAACACCGGTTCAAATTGAAGAGGCCAACCAAATCACGTGCAAAGGTCAAACCTATGAAGGTGATCGCTACACAGTGAATGTGTATTATACCTTGGACCCGACGTGGACCCAGCAAGACACCCCTTTCACAATTGTGTCCGGAAAAAGAGCTTTCGTTTCTGTAAACGTAGAGCGTGATAATCAGGTTGTTTATGCTGATGCTCTATACACAAACGACCTTATGATGAAACAAACCGAAGACTCGCGTAGCTTTGAATTTAAAAACATCGAAGTTCAAAGAACCACAAATGACGATGGCGAACTGATTTTTGAAGATGTAACCACTGACTTTATTAATATCTCAATGGTGGCCGAGCAGCCTTCAGAATTTGATTTTGAACTAAAGACAGCCTACGGAGACTTCGAAAACGGTCAATGTTCCATGTAATTCACCTCAAGTGAATTTGTGATTTTTCTAAAAAGCGAAACCTCATTGGTTTCGCTTTTTTTATTGTTTTTTTAGCCAGCGACCAAAGCTCCACATAACAAAAGCATGGATTTTCGCCTGAGTTAGACGATAGATTAGCCAAGGAAGACTCGGACGAAAATTATGAATGGCCGCGATCACAAAGTCATCTTTGGGTCCCCGCCTAAACTCCAAGCGAGCGGCTGGATAGTCATTTGATAAACTTCCACCTCGAATATAGAAAAGGTCACGCCCTTCAAAAGTTCTTTCGTTAGAAAACTCGAGAATTAACAAAGGTCTTTTAAATCCCAGTATTTTGAATTCGAGACAGTCTCCGTCTTTCACAATGTTGAGGAAAGGAAAAAGGAACTTTGGTAACCACCTCATATAACTCTTGGCCACATCTTTTGAGCTCCAGTCCCTGGGACAGGGCAGTCTTTGCACCGACTGTACTAGCGAGGCTGAGGTCTCCTCATCTTTTTTCTGCCGCTTACCGGGAAGCTCTGGAAAGGAATCGGTATTAACACTTCGATCCAATGCCTCATCAACAGAGGTAAATTCAACCGATAAGTCTTCGGGTAGTTTTTTCTGAGGATCAACCACCATCGAGTGGATAAGAGAATCGACCAGCGGATAAATGAGTCGTGCCGAGAGGCCAGTGATTAAGCAAACCCATAGCTTTGACAATGCCGGACTCACGAGAGGCACTTCCACAAACCAATTTTTAGTACCCTTTATTTGGGAAACTTTCTGTAGAATATATTTGTAATCTATCTTTTGAGGAGCGCCAGTATCAAAAGCGCCTTCCTTATCTTTACTTAAACACTTCTCGACAATTTTCACCAAGTCTTTGACGTAAACGATTTGCAAATTGTTTTTAGTCCATTGCGGAAGCCCCATCAGTCGAAGCCTCTCAACCAAACGCTCCACAATTTGAAAAGAAGACCCCTTTTTCCCTACCACCAAACCACAACGAAGAGTGATAACTTTGACAGAATTTTGATTGAGAGTTTCTTCCACTTCAAGGCGGCTCGCTAAATGAGCGGAAAGTTCGTCTTTATCAGGAATGATTCCGCTGACGTAGACAATTTTTTTAACGCCTTTTTTCTCTGCCGCCTTTACAAAATTGTCAGCCAAAATGAAATCGAAATCTTGAAACTCCCCTTGCGCCAAACGCGAGGAGGGAAGCATCGAATGAACCAAATAAACAGCCATGTCACAATTCTCAAGTGCTTTTTCACAATCTAGAAGGGAGTAAAGATCAGCCTGCACAAATTCTATATCTTGGTTTTCACTCTCAATGGGTGAGCGACTTAAAGCTCTTAAACGAAATTCAGAACTTCTCAAAAGTTGATCGATTAAAAAATGTCCAATAAACCCCGTTGCTCCGGCAATGGCCACTCGTTTTTTTTCCATACAAATCCTTTAACTTCCGACTATATAGAGTATGACAGGTGCCACACCATCGCCAATAAACCCCAAACGACGGGCGGCCTCTTTTGATAAATCAATAATTCGCCCACCACTATAAGGTCCTCTGTCTGTAATCTTCACCACCACCGAGCGTCCATTTTTCTGGTTCACCACTTTCACTCGAGTTCCAAAGCTAAGATCAGGGTGAGCTGCTGTCATGGCATTCATATTGTACTTGGCACCATTGGCCATTTTTTTACCGTGAAAGTTTCTGCCGTACCATGAGGCCAAACCTTTTTCGTAAGCGCCTTTAGGAAGGGAGGCACAGGAGGTCAAAACGAAAATAAGGATCAAAAAGCGGCCAATACTTTTAAAAAGAGAGCTTTGATTTTGACACTTCAGAAAAATTTTCTCCATAGGTTCTGGTTATAGACAAGGGGGGCAAAATTGACAAAGTACCGGGCATTAAATGCATAAATTTACACATTTTAAGACTCCTTAAAGAGTTATAAAGAGTCGTAATGTCGAGAGCGTTCCATCGTCGACGCCCAAAACGGGATTGAGAATCACCTGATGACTAAGCTGAAATTTCAACCATGAGTTGTAAACATGGTCAGCGGTGACTTCATAGACCTCTTCAGGAGTCTCCACACCTCCAGCAAAAGCTGAGGAGTAACCCCATCCAAAATCCGTTCCCTCAAAAAGTTCGCTGTATTTAAATCCCAGCACTCGGTTTTCAAAGAGAATCAAAGGGCGCTCGGTGGCTTTACCGTAGCGGAGAAAAGGTTGTAAGTGGTTGCCCCACTGGGTATTGGCTTGAAAATAGAGGCCGGCTTGGGAAAAATGGCTTTGTAAGACACCTTGCTGTATCTCCATATTCCAAGTTCCAATAGCGACTGCGGAATTCGGGTGATTTGCTGGCTCCCACCCGGCTTCAAAAACGGCCATATGATTTTCACTATTGAGCCGAATATGACTCTTCATTTGCTTGGGATAAAAATGCTCTTGTGAGAGGGGATCAGTCACCGCACCTCTTAGATAAATACTATCCCAGAATTTATGACTGTCGAAATAAAGACCAAAAGAGGGAAAGGGATAAATAGATGGCCCACGGTAGCCCGTAGCGCCCCACTCCGCTGTGGTACCAAAAGAGGAATTAATAAACATCAAGGCTGGCTCTGAGACATTGATCTTAAGGGACAAGTCCCTCCATCCAAGACTGACTTCCCACTCTCCAAAAAAACGACCATAAAGAAGTTCGTAGATTCTGATCGCCTCAACACCTTCAGTATCAATATTTGAAACGATTTGCAGATCGCCAAGATCTCTTGTTGGGGAGTGCCCCCCATGATTTCCCATTATTGAAGCTCTAAAAAACTGCCTGGAGGTAACTTTTTGGACATTAAAAAGGGCACTACCTATAGTGAGAAGCTCTTCTTGTTCAGAACCCACAGTGAGGTAGTGTTGATCTAAGATATAACTAAAAGAAGCTTCCCATTGAAGACTGTTTTCCCCGTGTGCCGATACAGGTAAAAACCATCCGACTAAGATAATCAGAAAAAAAACACGTTGAAATTTACTTCTCTTTAAATAATCGACGAACACCTGTTCAGGTTATCATTGAAAGCCAATTGATAAAGTCTGTGTGCAAAAAGAATATCTGCCTAAAGTGTGGCCTCTTTCCATGGCGGATCACTGAGATTATTCGTCTTTTCGTGAATGATCTTATAGAGCAAGTAGTTTCTCATAACCGCTTTCACATAAAAACTCGTTTCAGCCCATGGTAGCTCGTCCATCCAAATATCATCTTCAGGACTGGCTCCAATCTTTTTCCACTCCTCGTCCAAGGCGTCACGGTGATCGAGCCATCGATCCAAATTGCCAGGCCCCACGTTGTAGGAGGCCACCGCAAGAGGAACGATTTTATTATATTTGCCAACCATTCTGGATATAAAATGGGTCCCAAAGCGAATATTCACCTCGGGCTTAAAAATATCAGGGACAGTACGAAATCTTTTAACCCGCAACCACTTGGCTGTTTCTTTTGCTGTGGGAGAAAGAAGCTGCATCAGACCGTAAGCTTTTGAAGGGCTAATGGCTCGCCTCATGAAAGCACTTTCTTGCCTCATAATTGCCCACACTAGATTTCGTGAAATATTAAATTCTTTTTCAGCCGCCTTAACCTCTTTTTCATAATGAGTGGGAAAGGATTCTTTTAAAAAATCCCGGCTGATAAAATCCAGATTAATATCGATGGCTGAGGCGTAGTCCCCTATGGCTCGGTTTTCTCTCAAGGCGGCTCTCCACAGCTTGGCCCTTACTAAAAAACCACCGGCAGTTTGAGGGTCAGGCAGGAAATCAATCTCGGTTTCGGCTTCGTCCACCCAACCATAGGAGAGGAGATTTTCAATACGCTTCCAGCGTTCTTTATTGTTCTCTGGCCACCAGTACTGAGTTTGAAATTCCTCTTTGGAATCAGAAAGAAGATTTTGCAAACCTTTTTTCTCTTCCATACGAACAATTAGCCCGTAGTAGGTTAACGGAAATGTTTTGAAAATAGATTCGGCAATGTTACTTGATCGATCAGAGCCAATCTTTTTTAAAGAGCGCCAAAGCCAGTAGCGCACTTGCAATTCATATTTGTCAGAACCTTCATGCAAAAGGAAGCGGTCATACACATTGACGACCGATTTGTATTCCTTCTCCCTAAAATAAAGGAGACCTAAGAAGTACTGAGCCTCGTAACTGGCCTCAGTCCCCGAATACTTCTCTTTGAGCTTTTTAAAATAGGACTTTGCCTCAGAAATTTTTCCCAAATAGTAGGCCGAGCGTCCGGCCATCATCATGGCATCTGCCGCCAAAGGAGAATCCTCCCACTTTTCAGCGGCCGCATCAGCCAAATTGTAGCTTGATTCCTGGTAGCCACGCTCATAAGCATCCGTAGCCCAATGAAAAATAGCAGAGGCAGGAGCTTCTTTTAATTTGCTTTCAAAGTCTCTTTTTGCCGAACGATATTTAGCGCCTCGGCGGTAAAGAAGTCTCTTATAAAAGCGACTGACCTTGGCTAAAACTTTCTTAACCCTCTCTGACCCAGGGTATTCGTTTAAAAACTCAACTCCATAGCGAGCCACATTGTAGGATTGTCCTTTTTTCGCCGCACCGGAAAACTGTCTCCAGAGTTTTTTCTCTCCGGCCGTCTGATTAAGATCAAGTGAGTATTTGTCGGTCTTTAGAACACCACTCGCCTTTAAGGATTTCAGCCTTGCAAGAACTGAGCTCTTCTCTTTAAACCGGTAACTTCGAATAAAATTAGCAATGGCTATCTCATTTTTTTTGTTGAGCCAGGCGTACTCCCCCATAATTTCATAATAAAAAGCGCGCTGCTTTTCATCCATATAATCGAGAAGATCGTTGTGTTGATCAATAAATGAGCCTAACTCACTTCGCGCTTTATTCAGAGCCGTTTGCGCTAAGTCTAAAAATAAATCTAAAAACCTTTTTCGATGATCCGGATAAGGGGAATTGAGAAGGGAAACCTTATTTTTTGCTAAAACTTTAAAGGATTTTAAAAATCGGCTCGCCTTCCACGAAGAGCGCCTTTTATGCAAAGAGTTCAAACAACTCAAATGAGTCTCAGAAATCCAAACTCCAAGTCTTTTATTATCAGAATTCTTCTCTGCCAACTCCACACAGTTTTCAAACTGACTTTTTAACTGATACCACTTTAACTTTGAAAGCTCCCTTATTTTTTTTGCATTCTTATGTTCGTGCAAATCTATGGCTTTTTTGAAATCTTTTTTATAGGAAAACTCTTTGGTGTCTAAACCTAAGGCCTTAGGACTTGAGAGGCTAAAAAACAAAACTCCAAAAAGAATTGGTAACATCAAATACCAAATTCGGTTTCGGTTAAGTCTCCTGGTCTTTTTTCTTACGTCGTTTTTTACTATCAAAATCTTCATTCCCTTTACTTAATTGACAAGCCTTTAGAAGCAAGGATTTTAATTCTTTCACCCTAGCTTCAAGCCCCTTAGTATCTTTAAAGTCTTTCAGGTAGGAGGTGGGTCCAAATCCAAGCACGCCAAAGAATTCCATTAGTTTTTTAAGAGGCTCTTCAATTTCTCGGCGCACACTCGGATCCGTCTTAGTCAGAACTTTTTCGAGCTGTTCGTTTGAGCCCCCCTCACCAGTAAGATCACCAAGAACTCTGTAAACTGTGTTGGTCGCTTCAATACCCACGGCCCGAATCTTGTTTTTACTCAAATGCTTATCGATTTTAGAAAAACGGGCGGCAATCACTTCTTCTGTGGTCGGATTTTTAATCAACCACCCAGCATCTTTAATAAGCTTTCCTAACGCCAAAAGAAGAGCGAGAGCATATAGAATAAACCAGTAGTGATACTTGCTTGAACGAGCTACAAAATCAGGGTTCCACTCATTAACAAGACCGGGCAAAATAATTTCTTTTTCATTAGCCTTGAGCCGCTCTTCCCCAATGGACTGCTGTTTTGAGCCAGGGAGAACTTGCAGCTCTATGGGATCTGACTCCATCAAAACATACTCCCTTTTTTTAGGATCAAAATAACTGGATTTTAAACCCTCAATTTTCAAAGGGCCTGGTTTATTGGGAATCAAAAGAACTTCAAACTCCTTAAAGCTCTGACCGTTCTTAAAAAATTGTGACTCATTCTTAATGTCGTATATTTCTAGATTATCACTTAAAGGGAGTTCTGGAAGCTCAATCAGCTTCGCGTTGCCTCGCCCTTCAAAACGCACTCTTAATGGAAAAGGCTGATGGGTAATGATCGACTGGCTTGGAGCATCGACCGTCATCTGAAACTCTCCCACCGCTCCGGCAAAATTTCCTGGTTTACCTTCTTCAGGAAGAGGTTTTACAAGGATGGGTATATTATCGCTGGACTTTGTCGCCTGGTGACCTCGCCCAAAACCAAAACCACCAACGATAGTGGCTTTAGCTTTATAGGGATCAATTTTCCTTTTCCCCTCTTCGATTGGAAAAAGAGCGTAGGAAGCTAAAAGGGCGCGGCTGTAGGGAACGCCATTGATAACATCCTGCTCGAAGTTGAGATGAGTGGCGATTTGAATGTCTTCCTTCCAAAATCCTTTTAGCGTTGGATATTTTAAGGTGTCGATGTCACGCACTCGGCCTCTTGTGTAGAGATACCAGGAGGCTAAAATTTGCTCGCCTTTATAGGCCTCTGTTTTATCGACTTCCGCGATGATAAAAAAGGCGTCTTTTCCCGTAGGGGGTTCGGTTTGAAAACCTCCACCAGGAACTCCGCCGAACTGACGGCGTAAAAGTTGATTGAACATCTCTTCGGCTTCTGCGAAGGGATCATCTGGTTCTGTAGGAAAGGGATTAGCCCCTCCTTGCCCAGGAACCTGGCGTCTTCTCTGCGGCCGTTGTGCCTGAGGGCGCCCTTGGCCCGCTGCTAACACTGCAATTTGAATGGGTTTTGTCTGATAGGTTTTACCACCCACTTCTACACGAATGGGATCAATATTCACCGTCCCCTCTTCCATGGGGGTGTATTGATAGCTATAAATTTTTGAGTTCACTGTTTTAAAATCAATCCCCTGGCCTGTGCTAACAACGGTGGAGCGTGATTGACTGCTCGTCCAGGAATGAAGCAATTGAACATTTTCAATGGTGGGAAGACTCGGTGGAGTGACAGGAGCACTTTTCTCGGAATCAACGCTCACTTTTAAGGTGAAATTACCACCCACCGGAACTTGATTTCGATCCACAGTCGCCTGAACTGAAACTTGGGCCTGAGCATTTGAAACAAAACCCATCAGCAGAAAGGAAAGTATGAGAACGGAGGGGCACCAGTTACCAATCCTTTTCACGATCAGCCTCCCTTTTTCCCTTTCTTTCGTGTTTTGCTCGGATTTTCTGTTCTTGTTTTTTCAACTCTTCAAGAATCTTTTTAACATCCCCTTTGGACATTTCTTTACTTTTAAACTGATTGGGTTGAGGTTTATTGGTGAACTTCTGAGGTTCTTTGGGCTGATCTTCGCCCTCACCCTCTTTTGACTGCTCTTTCTTATCCCCTTTACCTTTACCCTTACCGCTTTGAAAGAGAAGCTCGATATTTGTTTTCACCTCTTTTGAATCAGGGCGCACGTTAAGAGCCAGTTGATAATACTCCAAAGCCTTATCAATACCGTCACTGAATTCCTTAAGGGAGTAAAGAACACCCAAGTTAAAATAGGTGGCAAACTCGATTTCAGGGGGCAGAGGTTTTTGCTTAAGAATCTCCTCATACATTTGCACGGCTTTTTTCTTCTCTTCAGTGGCAATAAATGAAAACCCCATATTGTATTGAAAAATGGGATTAAAAGGGTCTTCGGTTAAGAGCTGAGTGAGCTCCTCTTGAGCTTCCAATGATTTTTTATCCTCAAGGTAGTTGACCGCTTGGTTATTATTCCAGATATCAAAAACATCCATGGAGGCTAGCCCCTGAGAGCTTGCAAACAAGACAGGCATAATCAGTAAGCCAAATTTTCCATACGAAGTGTTAGCCATGGGAGACGAACCTTCCTTTCCAATTCTTTAATTTCTTTTTACGAGTACCGATAAAGAGTTCCACCAGAGCCAACAAGAAGGCTAGAAATAGTGGAAGTTGGTACTTTTCATCAAAACTCTCCTGAGAAATAGAGTCAAACTCTGACTTTTCAAGTTTATCAAGGTCTTCTTTGAGTCGTTTCATCTGAGAGCCACCAAAAGTGACATGATAAAAACTTCCTTTACCGGCTCTAGCGATTTCTTTCATCGACTCCGCGTTCACTTTTGTGATCACTTCATTGTTATTGTTATCTTTCACGTAGCCTTTTAAGTAGCCTCTTGAATCTCTTTTAGGAATTTTCCCACCTCGCTCAGAGCCAAAAGCCATGGTAAAAACCCTCACTCCTGATTCCACCAAGGTTTTAGCGGCGGTCACAGCGCCTTCCTCATGATCTTCTCCATCGGAAATGAGAATCACCACACGAGTCATAGATTCCTTCGGCCCCACATTCTCACCGCCTCTTTTAAAAGCTTCTTTGGCTTCATTGAGGGCTTTAGCAAGCTCTGTCCCTTGTGTTTCTACACTTTGTGGCGAAAGAGTTTCTAAAAACATTTTAAGGGCGGATTTATCAGTGGTCATGGGAGAGAGTAAAACGGCCGAACCAGCAAAAGCTAAAATCCCCACCTTATCACCCCCAAGAATATTGAGAAGATGATTGATTTCTTTTTTGGCGTGCTCAAGACGCGAGGGCTTTACATCCTCGGAGAGCATACTCTTTGAGACATCAATGGCCACCATAAGCTCCACACCACGGCTTGTGATTTGGCGCTTACCTTTACCCATTTGCGGCCTGGCTAGAGCAATGATCATAAAAGCCAGTGCGAGGCTCACCAAAATGAACTTCAGGTTACGGCGCACATGGGAGAACTGATCCGTAAAAAAACCAAAAAGCTTCGGGCCAAAGGCTTTCTTAAGGCGTGACTCAATTCTTTTGTTATTGATCACAAAGTAAAGGGCCAAAAGACCAAGAAGGATGAAGGCAAAGAAAAAAGACTCATTAGCAAAACGAAACATCTTAGAGCCCCCTTCTTAAAACTGTGAGTTGTAAAACAACACCAATGGCATAGAGGAGCACCCCTAGGAATAAATACTTTTGAAAAAGTTCCGTGTAGCGTGTGAAGCGATTCTCCTCGATTTTACTTTTCTCAAGATCGTTAATATCAGAGAAAACCTTTTCTAGATTATTGGTATTGTTGGCGCGGTAGTACCGCCCGCCGGTCTCATCAGCCAGTTGTTTTAGTAGCGGCTCATTCACTTTTGAATGAATGGGCTGGTAACGCTTTACTTTGCGTCCAAACATATCTGTTGAGTATATCGGGAGCTGTGCTTGTCCGTCTCGGCCCACACCGATGGTGTAAATACGAACACCGTATCCTTTAGCAATCTTCAAAGCCATTTGTGGGTCAATGAGGCCTGTGTTGTTTTCCCCGTCTGTCAATAAAATCACGATCCGTGACTCCGCCGTCGACTCTTTAAGTCTTGAGACGGCATTGCCCAGTGCCACCCCGATGGCTGTACCCATTTTAATATTGGTTGAAGTTTCAACCTCTTTTAAGTTTTGTTGGAGAAGCTGATAATCAAGAGTTAAGGGAACACGAGTGTAAGACTCTCCAGAAAAGACGACCATACCTATGCGGTCTGAGACACGTTTAGAAATAAAGTCACCAATGGTTTTTTTCGCTGACTCCAAGCGGTTTTCAGGTTTCATGTCTTCAATCAGCATAGAGTGTGAGATATCAAGGGCCACCATAATATCGATTCCCTCAACATTGCGGTTGACCTTCTCGTCAGTCTCCTGAGGTCTTGCTAGAGCAATAACAACGAAAATGAGACCCAGATATTTTAAAAAATCAGGGAGGTACTTTAAGCGAGCTCTGATACCCGGACGAATTTTCTTTGCAATCGGTACAGTACTTAGTGGCAAAGCCCCGTAACGAGACTTTCTTCGATAAAATTGAATCAGGGCTGCGACCAGCAACAGAAGTAAAAGAATAAATGCCCAACTCGAATGCCATACCATTACGTGTTCTTCCTCACTTTCCAAATATCTTGAGAAACTTTCTTAGCCATTTGGGTCAGCTGCTTACAATCATGAACTTGGATTTTATCGGAATCTTTCCTGGCTCGATCGAGCTCACTTAAAAACTTTTTAAGACCTCCACCGTAAGCCGGGAATTTCTTTTTATCTTCCTTGCTCAACGAACGGACGACAAGAGAAGAGTTCCAATCAAGAGCCGGAATATAAAACTCTCTTAACAGGTACATTCTGAAAATTTCATCCAATCTCTCAACATAGTTGAGTTTTTTATGCTCGGACCAAGATTCGTCACTAAAAATATACTGTCGACTGAGAGTTCTTAGGTCTTTATTGAACTGATTAAAAGGCCCAAGGGCCGTGTTGTGCTGTTTTAACTCATCAATCACTTTCTTCATTTGCGCACGACGGTTCAATCGCAAGAGAGTGAAAATCAGGGTTACGATCACAAAGGCAGCCAACACTAACCAAATCCAAAAAGGATACTGCAACTTCATTGCGAAAAAGGGCCCATAGGGTTTTTGGCCCTTTTGTTTGATCACACTCTTAACCGGAAGCTTAAAGGGCTCGACTCGAACCACTTCCACATTTTGATCAGTGAGGAAAAGTTTGTTGAATTCGTGAGGCTGAGGAACGTAGGTCGTGGCTTGCGCCTCAAACGAGGTGGCCGTTTGTTTTTTAACATCAAGAATTTTTAGATGATACTCCGTCTTGCCTTTTTCTTTTGTTCCAATCTCTTTGGAATAAAATTCGGCCTTGGGTCCGTTACAGATAAGATAAAAAACTTCTCCAACTGTCCACTGCTCATCTTGCGGAGTTCCTTCCACACGACAGTTCCACTTCGGAAGATCATTAATGTCTTGAGGACGATAAACCTCAACACTCTCTTCATTTTGAGAGTTTGCCTCTTGGTTTTCAGGAGTCTGCTTTTGGGTTGATTCTTGAGCCATCAACCCTTCCTCTTTTTAAAGTAGTTGGCAAGAGGCTGAATAAAATCCTCACCATTGATGACTTCAATAAGATCCACCCGTGACTTTCGAAGCTCGGAACTCACATGCTCGTAATAATCTTGAAAACCTTTGGTGTAGTATTTTTTAAAAAGTGGAGAAGAAGTATCAAGTGTTATAAGGTCTCCCGTCTCGGGATCGACAAAATCCACCATGCCGATGGCGGGAATGCGCTCTTCCACAGGATCAGAAATTTGCACAGCGATTGTTTCATGACGCCTGTTCAACCGTTTTAAAGCTGTGGCAAAAGGCTCTGGGTCCATAAAGTCGCTAAAAAGAAAAACGGTTCCTCGTTTTTTCAAAACACCGGAGAGGTACTCAACGACCGAGGAAATATTGGTGCGCTTGCTTTTAGGCTCATGGTAGTAAAGGTCGCGAAGAATTCTTTGAATGTGTCCACGTCCCTTTTTGGGAGGCACAAAATGCTCCACTTGATCAGAAAAAAGTAAGAGACCTACATTGTCACTGTTTTTTGAAGCACTAAAACCAAGAAGAGCGGAAAGATGGGTTAACACTTCACCTTTAAAGTAATCTTCAGAACCAAAGTGAACCGAGCCACTCACATCCACTGCAAGAATAAGAGTAAGCTCACGCTCCTCCTCATACTTCTTGATATATGTGTTCCCCGTGCGCGCTGTTAAATTCCACGAAATGGATCGAACATCATCACCGGGCACATACTCTCTGAAATCAGAAAAAGTCATACCCTGACCTTTAAAAGCCGAGTGGTAAGCTCCAGCGAATGTGGAGTTCACCAGCTTTTTCGTACTGATCTCAAGCAGTTTAATTTTTTTTAGAACCTCAGCTGGTATGGACAACAATCACTCCATTTGTTTTTAAGGCACTTCAATTTCATTGAGCATGTCTTTAATGACCATATCACTGACCACTTCTTCGGCTTCCGCTTCAAAAGTAAGAATAAGACGGTGGCGTAAAACATTATAAGCCACAGCCTTTACATCTTCAGCAGTCACATAACCGCGCCCACGAATAAAGGCGTGAGCTTTTGACGCTCTCATCAGACTGATCGTTGCACGAGGAGAGCCTCCCACTTGGATCATATTGTCCAACTGCCCCAAGCCATATTCACTGGGGTTTCGGGTGGCCATTACTAAATCAACGATATAAGTTTTGATATTTTCATCCACATAGATTTTATCTGTCATCTCACGAGCACGTAGAAGATTCTCTTTACTGATCACCGCTTTGACCTCAGGGGTGTTGTCTGTCGCCATACGGTTCATGATCTCAAGCTCTTCTCCCTTAGAGGGGTACTCCACAAGAACCTTAAACATAAAACGATCCATCTGAGCTTCTGGCAATGGATAAGTCCCTTCTTGCTCAAGCGGGTTTTGAGTGGCGAGAACCAAAAATGGTTTTTCCAAACGATAAGAAGTGTCTCCAATGGTCACTTGTTTTTCTGCCATGGACTCAAGCAAGGCACTCTGCACTTTTGCGGGCGCTCGGTTGATCTCATCGGCCAAAAGAATATTTGTAAATATGGGTCCTTTTTTTGGGGAGAACTCACCCGACTTAGGATTAAAGATCATGGTTCCGATCAAATCCGATGGCAAAAGGTCTGGCGTGAACTGCACTCTTTGAAAATGCAAAGAGATCGCTTGCGACACCGACGAGATGGTTAAAGTTTTTGCCAGTCCCGGAACTCCTTCAAGAAGAACATGGCCACCAGTGAGAAGGCCCATGACGATGGCTTCCACCATCTCCTTTTGTCCCACAACCACTTGGCTCACTTCTTGGAGCATTTGCTCAACGAACGCGCTTTCTTTTTTTACTGCGGCATTGAGCGCCATTACATCAACATCCACGTGCTACCCCCTATATTATAGACAGACCCTATTATTGTTGTAACGGAAGGGCTCTTAATCAATCATTTTAAGCCTTTGTGCCCCGCAAAAGTCTCTGATTTGCAGGATTGACAGCCCCATTCGCGCCCCCTACCTTCTTTAGTCTGTTAGAGTAAACTTTGACTAAGGAGACCCCCTTGGAACAACAGCTTGAAGCCTCACTATCCACACTATTTCTTTCCGTTGCCTCATCAGCCGCCATGAGCCTAGGTATGGCGCCCGATCCTGCCACTGGAGAAACAAAAGTGGATAAAAAAATGGCAAAATTTAATATTGATTTATTAGAAGTCCTCAAAGAAAAAACTCAGAACAATCGCACTGAGGAAGAGGATAAGCTGATCAGCCAGTTGATTTCTGACTTAAAAATGAAATATGTGAGTGCATGAAAAAACGAATACTTCTGCTTTGCTTACTTTTCATTCAATCAACCGCCCTTAGTAAAGGGCCTATGGATGAGGCTAAGCTCAGCGCTCCCCTCCCCGCAAATCTATGGATAGAAATGTCCAAAATGGCGCAACCCGCTGTGGTGGGCGTTTTTTTGGATATTGATATCAAGCGCACTCATATGAGGCGTGATCCGCTTTTTGAATTCTTAGAAGAGTTTTACGGCGGAAGCTTAGAGTTTGAAGACCCAAGAGAGCAACAGGAAGAAGAAGAGTCCTCTCCCATTGGCACTGGCTTTATTATTGATGATAAAGGACACGTAGTCTCAAACTATCATGTGGTGGAAGCCGTTGATGACAAACGTATCAACGCGACCCTACAAGTGCAGATCCAAGGGTATAACAAACTCTTTGATGTCGAAGTCATTGGACGAGACCCCAGAGGAGACCTCGCCCTTTTAAAAGTTAAAAAACCACCCAAAAATTTAAAACATCTTAAATTTGGCAACAGTGACGAGTTGCAGGTGGGTGAGTATGTGGCAGCCTTTGGAAACCCTTTCGGGCATAGCAATTCAATGACTGTTGGAATTGTCTCAGCAAAAGGTCGCAGCCTGAAAGAGCTCAACCGCTTTCCCTTTATTCAAACCGACGCTAGTATTAATCCCGGAAATTCCGGTGGCCCCCTCCTAAACACCGAAGGCTATGTCATAGGGGTGAACACCGCCATTGACGCCAGAGCTCAGGGTATTGGTTTTGCGATCCCCTCAAACTACGCCAAAAAAATTATTAGAACTCTTAAGAGTGGTGAAACGATTAAGCGCGGCTTCTTAGGAGTGGAACTCGGGCAACTTAACCCGAGAGCCGCTAGGCAGTTTGGCCTCAGCCGAGGAGGGATTGTTGTGGGAGGTGTCGAGCCTGGATATCCCGCCGCTCAAGCGGGGCTTCAAAAAAACGATATTATCTATGAGTTCAATGGCGCAAAAGTCGACGAAGTGGGAAGCTTTATAAATTTAGTTAAAGACACTGAGCCTGGAACCACAGTTCCCATAAAGGTTTTGCGCCCCACCGCTTCAAGTTTTCGAGAGATGACTTTTAAGGTGACCCTTGCAAGCTTCCCCGGACAGACTCGAATTCCTAAGCTTGAAAGACAAAGCAGTAAAGCTCCTAAACCTAAAAAATACATTGGCCAACAAGTGCCTCATGATCTTGGTTTTGCTGTGACCAATAGTTCAAGTGGTGCCAGAAGGCATTTTGATATTCCCATCCGCTTTCCTTTTGGACCCATCGTCTCTGAGGTTATCCCAGGCAGCCCCGCCGATCGCGGCGGAATTCGCGTGGGCATGGTCGTACTGCGCGTGAATGGAAAGGGCATGAATAAGAATTCCGAGGTCGTAAAGGCCATAAAAAACGGAATCAACCGCATCTGGGTGCATACTGAGCGCGGAGAAAAGAAGATCTCTCTAAAGCCTGAGTGATCAAGCCTGAAACAATCTGTTCCTTTTTAGCCACAAGACGCCTCATAAACCGAACCCACTGATATCTGAGGTTTAGAGCTCTAACCCACTTTTTTTCGCTCAAAGTGTATTAAGTTGAGACTGACTATCACTTTAGTCTAGGTTTAGCGATATACTGGGAGGACGATTACTAGTCTTTCGAGATTTGAACGACACCAAGGAGCTCACCATGAATATGGAATTAACGGAAATAAAAGTATTTCCCGTCAATGAGGAGAGGCTTAAAGCCTACGTAACAATCACCCTAAATGACTGTTTCGTTATCCGGGACCTAAAAATCATCCAAGGTCACAGTGGTCTATTTGTGGCCATGCCCAGCAAAAAAAGAAAGGACGGACAATTCCGTGACATCGCCCACCCTCTCAACCAGGACACTAGAGAAGAGGTGGAAAAGTTGATTTTCAAAGCCTATGAGGATGAACTCAAAGGAATTGGGAACTCCTTGGGCGAAGTGTCTAAGAAACTTAATTCATAAATTTACAAAACCAAGATTTTTGATTAGAAATTATGCAATTCGGGGCCCCTGCTCCGGCTTTGGCGGACTCTGAACTTTCAGAGACCGCTTTTTTTTGCTTGAAAATCCCCGCACTTATCGTTAACTTGATTCCTCATTTTTCGATTGGGGTATCGCCAAGTTGGTAAGGCACTAGATTTTGATTCTAGTATTCGCAGGTTCGAGTCCTGCTACCCCATCCACTTCCCTCTTTTTTTATTGTCATCCTGAGCGAAGCGAAGGATCTATACCGGAACTCGTCGCTTGTAATGTTGGCCGGATGCTTCGGCGGGATACCAAACTTCTGAACTCCGATCTCAGATCTCCGATAGAAATCATTCCATTGGCTTGGCGTTGATTTCTCTTGGTTAAATGAATAAAAAGAGCCATGCACTATTATTCAGAGTTCTCACAGAGTATCCAGGATTTTAGAAATTTAACCTTTTATTTATTCTTGATCCTACCTGTGATCTTACTGGCCTTATTTCACGCGGGTAAGCTAAAAAAATATCAAGTTGTGCTTGGACAAGCCATCGTTGGCTACCTTCTGGTGCTTGCACGGTGGGCTCTTCGACTTTACGCCGATCAACACGATCTTAATTATGTGAAAATAAACCAAATACAAATTTCCGCAGAATACAGGAGAATTATCACCACCGACGGGGCTTACAATGTTTTCTCCGTATTTTTAGGTTGGGCTCAAGCTATTATTTATTTTTTACCATTTGCGTTTGTTTATTGGCTTTTCGGTCAGATGGGTCGGAAGATCAAACAAGTCCTTTTGTGAGGTATTCGTAAATATAAGCGACGTTTATTTTAGATTTAGTGGAGGCAACATTATTACACGACCTCAACCGTCGTCGCATTAGGAGGGAGCTTTGGATCTGGAGCGATATTATCGGTCTTAAAAATTTTTAGAAAAGTCCACTCCCCGCCATCACCGTCTGGGTTAAACTCTAAACAAGTCTCTATTTCAACAAATCCTTTATTTAGTATTTCGATCTTACTCAAAGTTGGAACATCTAAGTTTTCAGTATCAGAATAAAAACCGATCTTTTTCTCTCTCCCTGCACTCATTAAAATTTCTTTTTCGCTTTTAGCTACAATGTATAGCCTGACAGATCCATAAGCACCTACGGCTTCCATGGCCGACAGTAATAGAATATCCTTAGTGATTTTGTAAAATTGATTGCGGTTTCCTAAAACAAAGAAAGAGCGTCTACCCTGAGATATCAGTGTAATTCCGTCCGGAAGGTTTTTCTGTGGAAATGCACCATGTGAATGAATGAAACAGACATAATCGGGCAAAACTGTTTTCAAATACTGATCGAATTCCGTTATCCACTTGTCGAGGGCTTCGGACTCAATATTCTCAATTGATATTTTCTGCACTT
Source organism: Bdellovibrionales bacterium (assembly GCA_964230645.1). GTDB lineage: Bacteria > Bdellovibrionota > Bdellovibrionia > Bdellovibrionales > JAGQZY01 > JAGQZY01. Next base: position 901,407 of record CAXRHT010000002.1, read on the forward strand.
TTATTTTTGTCGTTTCCATATTTCGCTCTGTTTACTGTGAGCTACTTTAAATGCCTCAGGTTATCCTTCTTGCCCTTTCTATAAGTGCCGTAAGCCATTACCAGACAAAGAACTGAGGCCAGAGAGGCTCTAATTAAATAAAGATCAAAAGTCGATTCAAAGTAGTTTGAAAATTCCCCGAATTCCTCTTGATGATTCGAGAATAGATAATAGGAAGCAGAGTGGGTGGCTAGCAATATAAGGTTGAGAAAAAATGCTAAAAACAAGCCCCCTCTTAGACATTTTTTTAATTCATCTCGGTCTGAATAGTACACGTTTAATCCTTGCCTAAATCTTCATCGGCCTCAGGGTAGATTTTTTCAACCTCATCAAAGCCTTTTGGTTAAAAATTTTGTTTTCAGCGATCCTTCCCAAGCCTCGCTTAATCTATAACATTCCTTTACCGGAAAATGTTTGAAAAGTTCTCGTTCCAAGGTAACAGAGAGTGTCATCGTCGATAAGTAGCACGAGGACTGCAAGTCCAGTCCCTTAACGATACCTGAACCCAGGTATAACTGTTTCCTCTCTATCCCGGAGCATCGTAAATGAAAAATTCAGAACTCGGAACTCAGATCCCAGACCCCCTATCTTTTAAAAAGTCATCCTAAGCGAAGCGAAGGTCCTATTGGAACTACCAAATGACTCCGACAAATTTTTGTTTCAAGAAACAATCACATTCTTTAAATATACCCTTTAGGCTATTTCCCTCAAAACCCAATACACTCTCCTTTTAACAAGGAGAATAACTATGGCTAACCAAAAACCAAAAAAGAATCATCCGCAAGTGGACCGCGACAGTGGTAAACAGACGCGTAAAGAAGTACAGAACCAAGACTCGAAACAAGACCACATCGACAAACGTGGAGCGGGTCGGCAAAGACAAGATATGTAAAAATACTTTTTCACCTGAGGGAGGCCAAACGAGCCTCCCTTTGTTTTTTTTAAGAGGAGAATTGAATATGCAAAGAAAAGGTCGGCAACGGATTTATAAAAGTGAAATTCCTAAAAGTCCGGAAACTAAGAAAGAAGAAAAATCCAATGAAAAAAAAGATTCAAAAGTGAGCGAAGATGAAACCATTAGCTCATACGCTCTTGAAGATCATGACAAACCTCAATACGGTTTTAGACCAGAGAGTGAGCCAAAGAAGCGAGAGGACCTGCAAGCGGGCACCGGCACGCAAGGACAAGTTGATTAACTTACTTAATTAACATCCAAAGCCCCATGGCCATCATCATAAGATTTTCTGTGAGAGAGATAAAGCCTAAAGGCACATTACTTCCCCCACCCACACAAGCACATTTTAATTCCCGCTTATCGATATAAACGGCCTTAAAAACTGAAATCGCGCCCACGGTCCCGATAAAAAGGGAAACCGGTGCGTAAATCCAGGGAGCAATCATTGCGATCATGCCGATCCCAGCAAAGGCTTCCGCAAAAGGATAAACATAGGAGTAGTTTATCCACCTTCTTGCTAAAAGATCGTAGGTAATAAATTGATTAGAGAATGAAAACAGGTCCTGCAGCTTTTGGATGGCAAGAATACACATGCTAATAGCAATAAAAAGTTCAATGAGTCTTACACTTGGAAACGAGGTCCAAGTCCATCCTAGGGCCATTAAAAATGCCACCGAAAAAATAGCGATCACAGGTTGGTAAGTGGTCTCATCCGTTTGTTTTGGAGACTTATTAAAGTACTCTCTTAAATCGTCATAACCACCAATTCGCTTTTCTTCGATAAAAGTTTGAGGAGTGGTCTTAACCCCATACTGTTCTTTGAAACGGTCGGTTTCCTCGCGGCTTTCTAAAGGATGATCCTCCACCTTGTATCCCTCTTTTTCCAAAAGGTCTTTAGACTTTAGGCCAAAGGGACAAATGTGGTCATCGGTTTTCATTCTGTAAAGTTTAGCGACTTTTTCCATAGCTTCGTTTTATATCAGAACCACTACCTAAAAGCTTCTAGAAAACTTAACAAATCGGCTCTCTTTTTAAGAGAATTCCACATTGTTTACACTCCCCTGGAAGGTGTTCTCGCCCTCTTTCGGGCATCCTCAGGATTATAGTGAGGGAGGCCTTAATGATTCAATACAGCTTTAACAAAAAAAAACCTGATGGAGTTTCAGGTTGGCGGCAAAATTACAGCAAAAGAATATGACGAAGTGATCAGCCAGTTCCGAGAAGACTTAGCCACCTCTTCAAAAGTCAATATTTTGGAGCGAGTCTCGGATTGGAAAGGTATTGAGCCTTTAGCCCTCTGGAAAGATATCAAGTTTGCTGTTCAAGAGTTTGGCCACGTGAACGAGAAAGTGGAAAAAGCGGCCGTTGTCGCTGATCAGAAGTGGATTGAGTCAGTTACAAACCTTCTTAATCCTTTTATCGATACAGAAGTCAAATTTTTCAAGCCCAACGAAGAGGAAAAAGCCCGTCAGTGGCTTGAGACCGTGGTGCCCGAAAATTTGTAAATAAGTACAGATTCTTTGGAACATTCCTTATCTTCTCTTCGCTACAATTGAGGGGAATTAAGCTAAAGGAGTAAACAAATGGCAAATAATAAGCGCTACCCCTCGTATGATGAACGTCATCCCAGAGAAGATTGGGTCTACAATCAAACCTACCCCCAGGGACAAGACCCCGCTTTTGTTGATCAGGACCACGCGGTAAAAGAGCCTCGCTTTAGCGAAAGACCTTCACACATGACTCCAGACTCCCACCCCACCCATTTTGGACAAACCCCAAGACGGACTTCAACTCATCCGCAAAATCGCGCGCATGGACGACGAGAAGAAATGGATGCTAGAGATTTACCAAGTCCTTGGCGCTACCAAACCAACCACCAGGCCTCAGAGTCTTTTCACCAGCCTCAAGAACGATTTTTCGACCAGCAAACCCATAGAGGCAAAGGCCCTAAAAATTTTCAACGCTCAGATGAGAGAATTCTTGAGGACGTCTGTGAATATCTTGAGGATGACGGACGCATCGACGCCTCAGAGATTGAAGTCAATATTAAAAAAGGTGTGATCACTCTCAGTGGTCCTATAGAGTCTCGCCGCATGAAGAAGTTTATCGAAAACCAAGTGGATCAGTGCCGAGGGGTTCGAGATGTCCAAAATAATTTGGAAATTTTAGGACTACAAAACAAAACAGCCAAAGCCAACCGAGAGCTTTTACCAGGCTCAGGGAAGCCGAAAACCAGTTCTAAGAAGAAAAAACAAACGAAACACTAATTTCGAAAAATGTGAAATCCAACATGAGGAGGATTCAATGTTAAAAAATTTACTCGACATTAAAGGCTTTAACCTTCAAGGACCGGAGGGAAATATCGGTACCTGTCAGGACGCTCTTTTCGATGATCAAGCGTGGACCGTTCGATACGTCGACGTTGACACCGGGAGCTGGCTTTCAGAAAGAAGAGTTCTCCTCTCCCCGATTAGTCTTGGGGCGCCCAGTTGGGAGAAAGGCGAAATTTATACCGAACTTAGTAGCGAGCAAATTGAAAGCTCCCCCAAACTTGACGCCAAATCTCCCATTTCAAAGGAGTGGGAGGATTCGTTTTTTAACTTTCATGGCTGGCCTTACTACGGTGTGGGTATGCATATGTGGGGCCTGACTCACTACCCGGACGAGAACGAGCTTAAGAAAATTCACGATGCCAGTCCCGCCACCGACATCCATCGTAACACCCACCAGACCATTCGTTCCGCCTCGGAGCTTAGAGACTACGAAGTCTCCGCCCGCGATGGTGAAGTGGGACGCATTAAGGATTTTGTCTTCGATACAGACACTTGGGCGATAAGGTATTTGGTGATCGAGAATCACAGCTTCTTGCAACGTAAAAAAACGATCGTCTCCCCTTTCTGGGTCTCACACCTCGACTGGATGGAGCGTACTTGTGTGATCGATCTTAATCGTGCCGAAATTGAATGCTCGCCACAACCAGAGGGAGAATCTAATGATTACCTCGATCGAGAGTTTGAAATGAAATTGCACGACCACTATCAAAGACCCACCTACTGGGATCAGGAAATTAGACCCCAGTGATTCAATGGTTTAAATAGCTGGGCTGTTTTTCTAAAAGCTTTGGGGTGGAGGGAGATATCTTACTATCATCCACCTCGGGCTCTATCTCCTCCTCGGTAAGACTCGCCTGCCAATATTTTTTTAAACGCTTTAGTTTTAATTCTAAAGCTTCCGACACCAAATAATTACCAAGCAAAAAGGACTTTCGACGAAATTCTCGGTGTTTAAGCTCAATCAATGACATTAACAGTTGTTTTTCTTTTTTCTTTAGACCTTTCATTTTCTGAATGTTGCCCGCAAGTACGTGGAGATCGTGATCGTCCCCTAAATCATCCGTGAGTTGATGCCAAGCCTTGCGCTCAAAGTTCATGGCCTCTGGCCAAAGGTTACGCAAAAGCTTAAGCTGGTAGCGGAAATATTTTGCTCTTTTCCTCCACTGATGAAAATCTTCGGGCTTGGAATCAGCATCGAGCTTTTTGTGGTTCTTACGGGCCCGAGAGTATGTTTTCATTAACCCTTCCTCAATGCTATCAAAACCACTTTTCTCAAGCTTCCAACCTTTTATACGGTCAAGGCTTGAGTTTAACGAATCCTCAATGGTTTCAAAATCTCCTTCCTTCCTACTAAAGGCAAGAATGTGATTAAGCTTTCCGTCTAACAATTCGTCCTCGGCTTTTCTAAAGACTCGCAGTTTGATTTCCTTTTCATAGTCGTTTTGCAGACTTTCTAGGGTTTGAATCCTAGTTTCTGCATCACGTAGCTCAGAGAGTTTTCGGCCTAAGTCTCTAAAGTATTTATTTTCTTTCTTATAATCCGGAAAACTTCCCCGAAACACTCTCAAGAGGGCACGGATTTTCTTAAATCGCTTACGCAATTGGTGGACTTTCTTGTCGTCACTCAACTCACTCGATTGGATTTCATCAAGAGCTTTTTTAATCTGCTCTTTAGCAACTTCTTGTAAACTTTCATCAATCTTCCCACTACTGACTTGTAACTTATAACTCACAGTTTTCTACCTCCAAAAGAGAGCCCTATTTTTGCCACAAGCCCCAGCTTTCTTCCAATGAAGTTTTTTGCACAGAAATATGAAAAATAGTGCAGATGTTCACATCCCATTGACTCAAACTGAGACAAACTCCGCGCAATATTCGCACTCCAGACAAGTTTCAGAGATAATAAAACTTAGGGATTTTTAAAAAGTCTGGGGTCATGTTTTCAAAATTTCGCTCATTTCATTGGATTCTTATTTTTCCTGTTCTCATTTTATATGTGAACTGTGATGGCTATAAATCGGCCACATCTAGAGAAATCAGCTCTCAAACCTGCGTGAATTCGGCCAAACATTCTCTAAAATTGCAAAATTTTGAAGCCTCAGCGGATTGCTTTGACTTAGAAAACATAGTTTGTGAAAAACGAAGTTTCCGACCCAATATCCCCACGGCCACTTCGAAAGGGGAGGAATGTTTGCAATCGGAAACTTGGGGAGATATTTGTGTTGAGCTCACCTACCTTGACTTTAATACCTCAGAGGCGTCCTCTGACCCCGAGCTTTATAAGTCAGGAGCTTCATATAATTATCAAGAGTACAATTGCTATATCAAAAATTTTAAACACCACGGTAAGGTGATTTTCCATGCAAGCCATCAACACTTGAGCGAAAGCCTGGAAGATCTCTATCGATCTTGCTTACAAGGAGGGGAATAGTGATTCGCACTCTTCTAACCCTCATTCTCACCATAAGTACACAACAGCTGTGGGCCCATGCCCGCCTGTTACCAGGTGGGAACACTCCTCCACGCTCAAACGACACGGGATTAAAATCGGGCCCCTGTGGAAACATAGTAAAAGGCACTCCGGTCGCAAGCTTTAACTCAGGCCAAACCATCACTTTACAGTGGGAAGAAACAATCAATCATCCGGGCTACTTTGAGTTCTCTTTATCCACTGACGATGACCAAACATTTGATCTTCTACTCACAGTGCCTGATGAGAAAAACTCTCGCAATGATCTTCCCCATCGCTATCAAGCGGAATTGAAACTTCCAGATGGTATCACTTGCAGCAACTGCACTCTTCGAATGGTTCAGCAAATGACTGAAAATCCCACCAACCCTCGCCCCTACTTTTCTTGTAGTGATATTGAGATCACCAATTCCGGCCAAGACACTCCGATGGATCCGATCGATGAGGACAAGAACACCGTGCCTCCAGTGACAGAGGACTGCCACTAGCCTTTATTTTTTACAATTCCGCCTAATTTCGTCCTGTAATTCAGTGAAAGGTCTATTTTTAAGACCTAAAGGCGTTGGCATCCTCCCCATTGGTTGGCTAAGATTCCCTCAAAGGAGACCCCATGAGACTTATAGCCACTTTCTTAATAGGATTCTTATTTTCTCACTCTATCTTGGCCGATACTATAATTATAAAACCGGGCAACAGTGAGAACTTCACCAGACAACAAATTCTTTCAAGATTTAGTAACCGTGAGCTTATTATACGCTGTGATCACGAGCCCGAATGCCGAGTCCACTATGAGTATGTGGGAAAAAACTTTAAATTGAAAATGCCAAACGGGAAAGTCTACGGAACTTACGATTCAGCCAAAAAAGCGATGAGTGAAGCCTCTACCTTGATCGCCTCAAAGGTTTGTGATCGTTTAATATTGAACATAGAGGAAGATAAGATTCACTGAGAATGCTAGAGCCTGTCTCATAAAAAAAAGCCCTCTCTTTGCGAGAAGGCTTTTTGTAAAGTCACAATGACTTATAAAATGAAATATTATTTGAAGAAACTATCCACTTCTTTCTCGGCTTGGTCACGAGTCTGACCGTAGCGCTCCTGGATTTTTCCGATAAGTTGGTCACGTTCTCCATCGATTCTTTTAATGTCGTCGTCGGTAAGTTTACCCCAACGCTCTTGAACTTGACCTTTCATCTGTGTCCATTTTCCTTTGATAATATCTTTATTCATTTTTTTCCTCCTTTAGAATGACTCCATAATAGGGCAGATCCACGAAGCAATAATGTTGCTAACATCAAAAAAATGTTAATTGATATTCACATCTAGTGCTCTAATAAAAAAGCTCCACTATGAGTGGAGCTTTTCAAAAAACAAAAATTTTTAGCTATTCTTTTTTTAGTACCAGTATTTAACCATACCCCTCACTGCGAACACATCAGGGGTATCAGAGGAGGAATAGAGATGACTCACGTTGGCTCCTAGGGATAAAGGCGACCGGTCAATAACATTGTTCAATGGGTAGTCGAAACCTGCATGTGGCATCAAACCAAACGCTAGTTCGTTGTCTATATTAGTATCTTCCCACATAGGTCCTGCTCCGAGGCCTACATAGGTGTAACGAATAAAAGGAATGTTTCCGCCAAAATTATAGTTGGCTTTTACAAAGAATCGGTTACGAACTAATTTGCCAACCCCATCGTCGTTGTAGTTCTCAACGGTAAAGTCACCGATAATGGAAAGAGGAATCACTGGTTGAAACCCAGCTTCAAGCGTGTAGTTTCCACCAGCATCTAAGGTGCCGTTGGGATCACCAAAACCCACTCCTAATCCCACATGGGGCTTAAACTGTGAGTCTTCTTGCACGGCTCGAATTTCTGGGGTCACATCACTTTCGATAGCACCTGCAAAATTGTAAAACAAAATACTACTTAGGATAATCGCTAGGTATTTAAAGTATTGCATAGATAGGTTCTCCTTTTTTCTTTAAAAGAATACTCTGAGATTCATACCCACCCACCTCTGATTTTGATTAGAGATTGTTTAAATCTTTTCAAATGTAATCGGTTTCGCCCGGGGTATCCTTTCGTCCAGGCAAAAAAACAAACTAGTCCAATGAAAAAGAAATATCCTCAAGGCTTTTACGACTATTGGGTTTCTCATCCTCTTTCTGATCAGAGTTTAATTGAGAAGGATCCGCCTTTTTACCAACAGCAACGGCACAAATCACTTCGTGATCGTCATCCAGCCCCAAGCCTTCATTGATTTTATCGGTTTCAATTCCCGCCATCCCATGGGTGTAAAGCCCCATCATTCTTGCTTGCATAGTAAAAGCCATCCAAGCGGCACCACTATCAAACCAAGAGTGTTTGTTTGGTTTGGAGTTTTTCGAGAAAGTTTTTTTTGCGACTATAAAAAGAAGAGCGGAGGCTCTTTTCGCCCAAGCTGAGTTGGCATCCACTAACCAATCGAGGTGTTTATCAAAGTTGTCTGAGCCATTGAGAGTGTAATAAAAGCGCCAGGGCTGCTCATTAAAACAGGAGGGACTCCAGCGAGCCGCTTCTAAAAGTGTTTCTAAATCTTTTTTTTCCATCTTGTGATTTGAATCAAAAGATCTGGGTGACCAGCGTTCAATAAATAAATTGTTAATATCAAAATCAGTTTGTCGTTGCATCACTACTACCCTCTTGAGTTTGGTCGTTAGTTCTTTTCTTCTCATTTTTATAAAGCGCCACGCAGATCGCTAAAAGGGGGGGCGCAACAAAAATTCCAAGGATGCCAAACCATGTTCCCATCAAGATCATAACAAAAATAAGGAGAGCAGCGGGTGTATGAACATTGTCTTTCATTACTTTCGGTAATACGAAGTTCCCCTCAAGCTGTTGAGTTACAATAAAGACGACCCCTAACCAGATCAGCTTTTCTGGCTGCAACACAGCTACAATCGCTCCCGAGAGCACGACTGTTACTAAAATTCCCGCATAAGGAACAATTGAAAGCACGCCCGCAAGGATTCCATAAAGAGCCCAGTACTGCACACCGGCGATCCAAAGGCCAAGAGTGGTTAAAAGGGCCACAACACACATATCAATGAGTTGCGCAAAAAACCATTTTCTTAGAACGCCCCCTGAAAGCAACATTCGCTTCTTAAGAGACTCTCGACTTTCTTTAGGAAAAAATCCGACAAAGCCTTCGTAGTACTTTTTTGAATTAACGGCGGTAAAGAGTGCAATCACAGCCGCTAGGGATAAACCTGTAAAAGCCGCTGCGGCTCCCGAAAAAAGGCTTCCGATCGATCCCACGGTGGATTGAGCTAACCCTAATGGTTCCGCTTTTGAGAGTGCTTTAGCGACTTTGGGATAATCAGAACTAAAGTTGTCCCAGCGCCCCTCCCAGCGAGAGATAATGTCTGGGACAGAGGTTTTCAGTGAATAAAACTGATCCACCAAAATGGAACCCACGAAAAAGAATAGAACCATGAAAAGAACAAATATGCCGAATAAAATGGAAAGAGTGGCCGCAAATCGCGGAATCGAAAGTTTCCTCTCAAGTCGATTGATGATCGGATTGATCAAAGAGGCAACACCAACGCCAATCAAAGAGGATAGAAAGATCATCGAGCTTTGGTAAAAGACGTAGATTCCAACAAGGGTTCCAACAAAAACCAAAGTCTTGTAAAAGAGCATTTTTAATTCATGGCGTTCGCTTCTGGTCATATATCCTTAAACCCTTGGACTATTTTCAGTGCCCAGTTCGTCTGTTTCAACTTAGCTTTATTCGCCTCCCACAGGAGGGTCAAGCCGGTTTCTTTTCAAAACCATACCCTAAGATATTAAAATTAAACAGCTTTTTTTTAACTGATTGTGTAGCCATCTAAACATTTACTAATATTTTTGATCACGACAGAAATCCCAAAATCCCCTATCCTCTAGTCATCAACTTAAAGGAGGAAGCCTCAATGGCCAAAACAACCGAAACCACACCGAACGAAAAAATTTCCAAAGCTGTTAATCTCGTTAACGAAGCACGCGCTCAAAAAGTAGATGCTGTCCGTGAAAATCTCAGAGAAAACATCGATACAGGACGCAAGCGCGTTGAGGATTTCGCAGATCAAACTCGTTCACAATATTATGAGACCAGAGAAATGACTGAGAAAACTCTAAAGGATAATCCTTTCCTAGCAGTATTCACAGCTTCTATTCTTGGATTACTCCTTGGCTTTCTTTTTGGTCGGAAAAAATAAGTGAATTTCAAAGAATTTACAGCACTCGCAACGCGTGTTGTGACCGAGCAAACACTCGGTCACTTAGCGAGTCTCGCAGACTACACTGTTAATCAAATCAGAGATTTCGCGCGCTCAACCATGATTGCTCACTTGCTTGTACAAGTTGTGGCAGGCGTCTTAGCCGTCTCTGGTGTGCTTGCTCTTTCCCTCGGATGGTCGATCTACGGAAGTGAAACTTTAATCGGTTGGGAAACCGTGTTCTATATCAACTGTGGATTGTTCACAGCTTCTATATTTTTGATTCTTTTCACACTGAACAGATATTCCAGGAAGAGGCACGATTTCGCCCGGCAGACGGACCGGCTTACACGAAACTTAACCGAGTCCATTCTTCATAGTTTCTCAACCTTCCAAACGGAACAAAGTGCTTCCAGGCAGGAAGAGCGACTAGAAAAGCTTGAGAAGTCGATTGAGCTTTTGGCGCAAGCTATCGCCGAAGAGCAAAACAACTACAATGTTGTTTCGATGAAAGACGAATCTAAAAAAGAAAGGTCCCAATCCAATGCCTAATAATGAAAAAGAAAATAAAGACAAAGTAAATCCCGAAGGTCAGCAAGACCGTAAAGGTAATTACGACATCGATGGTGTTTCTTATAAAAACGAAGAAACCCATGTGGGTGGAGATGCCACGACCACCGACAGTGCCGAAGATAAGAAATCCAAGGGTGACAAATAATAATTACTGAGGGTGCTCGCTAAAACCCTCTTTCTCTTTGTAAGCGACCATCAAACTCTCGTGAAGTTTTTCTCCACCTTTGATTCCGAAATCTAAAGTTCGAATCGGGAACGGAATGGTGATGCCATTGTTATCAAAGGCCTCTTTGATTCGGATCACGATTTCATGGCGGGTTTCTAAAAATGCAAAATGGTTGGGATAGTTAACCCAAACTCGTGCTTCACAATTAATGGAACTTCCACCAAATTCCTCAAAAAAAACTTCCACTTCCCTTTCTTTTATTCGGTGTTCAATTCCCAATAGGGCTTCCCGAATCACCTCAGTAACTTTCCTTAAATTCTCAGCATAGGAAACCCCCACTTTTAAATCGACTCGCCTTCTGGGAGTGCCCGAGATATTCTGTAAGGGTTTAGTGATCATCATCTGATTGGGAATAAATATTTCAATTCCCTGAAAGGTTTCAATTTGAGTGGTCCTAAGATCAATGGCCTTCACCTCACCAATATAGCCTTCGACTTCCACCAAATCCCCGATCCGGTAGGGCTCTCTAAAAGCTATTAAAATTCCCGAGACAAAGTTGGCCGCAATATCTTGAAAAGCAAAACCTAGAGCCAAACCAATGACTCCGGCTCCCGCAAGGAGTGATGTCACGGTCTTATCGAGATGCAATATCCCCAGAGAGATAAAAATTCCCAATAATACTGTGGCAAGTTTTATGATTGTTCCCCCAAGGGAAACTAGAGACCTGTTTTTTACATTTTTAGAAAGAAGGGTTTGTGTACCGCGCCCGATCCATCCTGCCAAATAACCAAAAACACATACGACACCAATGGCGACGATAAAGTTGGGCAAATTTTGAATGGCCACTTCGTACCAGTCCACCAATTTATTTGAGATTAGATTCCAAGCGTGAGAAATGCTCTTTTCCACAATCACCCCTTTTACAAACAACTATTCTCGTCAATTTTCCCATAAAGGTCATTGACACAGATAGTCCGCTCCTATCTTGAGAGTTCAATCAACAAAGACCGTTTAAAATTTGGGAAGTTCTCTTTCAAATAAAAAAATTATTTTATTCCACTCTCTGGATTCACGCGACCGAGGGGTCAATGAGTAAATACGTCGGTAGCTTAAAATCAAGTTCATATCATAGACTCCCACGGGATAACTCACGGAAATATCCCCCAGTACACCATGCTCTCCTGTATCGTGAGCTGAGGTTCTATCCTCATTGGCCACGGCCATATTCACACCATTGACGGTTCCCACTCTGTAGGAGGCATAAGGCCCCGCTGCGAACGAGAACCAAGAGGCCAGCCAAAATCTGAAAATAATTGGCACTTGAATTCGATCCACTTTTTCGGTCAGAATTCCACCACCAGGAGTTCTTCGTAAATATTGAAATTGACCGTATTGAATCTGAGCCTCTACTGACATCCACGAAAAAGCTCCGGCTTGCAAGCCCACTAAGCCTCCGGAAAGGACTGACAATCCGGCGTCAGAGCCTTCAAGGGGACTTTGATTTTCATCCACTTCCTGTAAGAACCCACCGATCTGAATAATGAGTTCCCCTTTTTCAGTCTCTTCTCCCCTTGCCTTTTCGATCAGGACCGTGGCACAAATAAATGAAATGACGAATATTTTTAGGGTTTTATTTATCACGCTCCTTTTTTACCCCAATCTAGAGGCCCGGGGCAACGATGAATCATTCAAAGAAACCATCGTCGAAAACAATAAATACCTCTCTAAACAGTTCGACAGTCTCGCACAGGAGATTGACACCCTTCTTTCCAACCGCAGGGGGAAAGTCCCCTCCAATAGTCGCCTTAGACTCTTAGGATACTTTGAAAGTCGAGAAGGAGGGATACAAAATCAGAGCTTTTTTATCTCAGCGGACTTGAGACTTCCCAAGTTAGAAAAAAAGTGGAAGGTCCGCTTTTCGAGTTATGACCGAGAAGACGAGTTTGAGGGCTTACAGAGAAATCGTAATGGTGTGGCACCAAGAGAGCAGAAATCAGGGGCCAGTGTGGGCCTGATTCGAAAAGTCTCAGGCGTTAACTTTTTACTACGCCCTCGTATTGAACTTAAAGACCCTTTAGTTTCAAGTATGCTTTTAAAACTGAATGGAGACCTCCAAATTACCTCTTGGGCTCTGCAGTGGCAACTCAAGTTTTTTGCTCATTCGGTCGATGGAGTGGGACAGTCGGCCGCCTTTGATTTTGAAAAAGATTTAACAAACCGATTGGTTTTGCGATTATTTAACGAGCAACAGTATCTTGATCGAGACAATGTTTTTCGAGTGGCTCAGGGACCTTCTTTTCTCTACAAGCTCAATGATTTAATGGGCCTTTCCACAACACTTGCCTTTAACTCTGCCAATAGAAACATTAGTACCCGTTTTACCGAAGAAGCCTATGGAGCCGAAAATTATCACCTGACCTCTTATCGTTGGGACATCACTTTTAGCCACAAACTACTAAGAAATGTGTTTCACTACCAATTGACACCTCTGCTGGAGTTCCCTAAACAACGAGGCTTCAAAGGTTGGGCCGGGATTATCCTCCGAACAGAAATCATCTTTTAAACTATTTAGGATCTCAGCGCTCTTTCCATCGTCTGAAGCAAACTTTGCTGACTCACCGGCTTTGAGATATAGTCATCAAAGCCTGCTTCAAGACATCGCTCTTTTTCACCTTTCATGGTGTGAGCTGTGAGAGCGATTATCTTTTTACTGTATTGGGATCCTCGCAATATATTGACGGCCTCGTAACCATCAAGGCCCGGCATTTGAATATCCATAAGGACAAGATCATAGGGCTCGGCCATGGCTTTTTTCACCGCATCGGAACCATTGTCCACGGTAGTGAGATTAGCCTTGGCTCCTTCAATAAAAATTTTAAATAAAACTTGGTTTTCCTTAGAGTCTTCCGCCAATAAAACTCTTTTGTCAGAGAAGTCATAATCTTTTTTAAGGGGCCTCTTCTTTTCACTTTCCTCAACCTGAGCTTGATCAAGGCTCTTAGGAGACTCAATCCAATCTTCTCCCATAACTTCGCAAGGCAAAGACACTCTAAAGTGACTTCCTATATTTTTACGGCTGGAAACTAAGATAAGTTCCCCTTCTAGAGCTTTGGCCAACTGTTTTGATATCGACAGCCCAAGCCCTGCTCCACCGAAATGGCGAGCATGCTCAGCGTCTGCCTGGGTAAAGGTATTAAAGATACTTTTCTGATTTTTCTCTTCAATTCCAATCCCTTGGTCAATCACATCAACTAAAAGGCGCCCGTTAGAAAAGCCTACTACCATTTTCACCATCGAATCATTGGGACTAAACTTAATAGCATTACCTACAAGGTTAGTGACAATTTGCTTTAAGCGGGTCGGATCTGTTTTAATGGCTTTAGGGATTTTGTTGCCAAACTCCACTTTGAAATCTAACTTTTTGTCCGAAATTTTTTGAAGAAAGTAGTTCTCGATGTCTTTAATAAACTGGGCTAACTTAACTTCCTCAAAATGTAACTCTAATTTATCAGCGGACAAGCGCGAAATATCAAAGAGATCATCAATAAGATCCAAAAGATGCTCGCTGTTTCTCTTAATAAAAGAAACATGATGTTTCATCTCCCCTTTAACCTGGGGATCATCGGCTATTAGCTCTGAAAACCCTAGGATGGCTCCAAGAGGCGTGCGAATTTCGTGACTCATGTTCGCTAGGAATAAATCTTTTGTTTTAGAAGAGGCCCTCATCTCTTCGACGTTTTTGATGTTTTCAGAAAGCAAACTACGATAACTGGCCGTCAATTTTTTCAATTGGCGAATCATTATAAAAACCACGAAAAAGGCTAAAATGAGTGTAAAGACAATTTCGATAATCCCGGTAATTTCCAGGGTTGAGCGTAACTTTTTACTGACCTCTCGGTGCCTCGCCTCGACTTGGTCTCTGAAGTTTTCCACTCTCTTTTTAATGGCTGAATAATTTTGATGATCGTGAACCAATTGCTTTTCAGCTTTCTGCTGGGCATTACGAATTTTTGATTCCCGTAAAGACAAGGTGGTTAAAACGTAGCGTTTGAAATCGCCATGCCCCACCAGTAGGGAGCGGAATTTGGTCGCAAAATTGGCGTCCATACTAAGATCAAGAAAAATTCGGTCCATGAGAGGATCGATCTTTTTTAGGCTTTCTTCTGCGAGGGAGCGAAAGTCATCATCACCTGTCATGATGTAACCGCGCATCCCATTTTCCACATCAGAGTAATATTTTTCGATTTGGACTAAGCCCAGGCGCAGTCGTTCAAAGCGGTTCTTCTTGCTTCCTAAAGCACCGATATAGTCATTTTGAAAGTGAAAAAAGACAAGGAGAACGAGTATGAAAAAAACCGGAATACTAACAATTCGAATGAGGTGGTTCTGGAAGGTGCGATTATCGAACTGGAAGGCTCTTTCTTTGTCAGCCGGCAAAGGCGACTGACGGCTTTCTTCACTCATATTTTTTGTTCTTTAAACCTCAGGTACTCTTCAATCCCCTGGACAAATCCTGCGGAATCGATGTCTTTGCCCTCTTTTAGGTCAGCCTCGATGGCTTGGGCCATGTCCGCTAAAAAGGGAAATCCATAAGGAGCTGAGAATCCCTTCCAGTTGTGTGTAATCTTTTCAACCTCCTGAAACTCCTTATTTTCCATGTGAAAACGGATTTTTTCTAGGTCCGCGTAGCGGTCCTTGAGAAAGTCTGCCTGCAGCGGCTTGAGTTCAGGAAGAACCTCTGGTTCATTTAGCACTTTTGTTCTGTCAAACTTCATGCTATTTACATATAATATTTTATCGAATTTTAGTACCCTTAATTAGTTTAAGTGAGGATTTTTCATGAAAAAGATTCTGTTAGTAGAGGACAGTAAAGAAATCTTTAATATGGTCCAGTTGAGCCTGAAATCAATTGCAGAGATCGAATGGGCGGGATCTTTCGAAAAAGGTCTTGAGGCCATTAGAAATCAAAAATATGAGCTCTACTTACTCGATATGGAGCTTCCAGACGGAAATGGTGTAGAGCTTTGCACTGAAATTAATACTAAAAACCCTTCGGCACCTATTTTCTTTCTGACTTCTCACAAAGAACTCTCTGACAAGGTCCTTTCATTTGCTGCTGGAGCTGACGATTACATTACAAAACCCTTTGAACCACTAGAGCTTAAAGCTCGCATTGAAGCCCGTTTTCGTAAAATGGATCTGAACCAAGAAGAACAGACTCATATGAGATGGAAAGAGCTAGAAATCGACACTCTCACTCAGGAAGTGAAGGTCAATGGCGGAGAGGGTTGGCAAAAAGTCGACCTTACGGCACTTGAGTTCAAACTTCTTATGTATTTCGCCACGCGCTTTAACCACGTCATCAATCGGGACAAAATCCTCGATGATATTTGGGGAAAAGACGTGCATGTTTACCCAAGGTCTGTTGATACTCATGTCAGTAAGCTTCGCAAAAAGCTAGGCCCCGTGTCCGAAATTATCGGTTCTGTCCACGGAGCCGGTTACAAGTTTGTACCTACGCCTGTCGCCTAAGGTTGCAAACTAGTGAAGCTTCATCATTGCATCGATACTGTTGAGGTGTCTCTCAAGCTCTGGGAGGACCTCGTTTCTGATGAAGCGCTTATCTTTTTCTTCCACCAAGGGATGCTTAAGAAAGCTTTTATATTCTTTCACTCCATGTTCTTCGCCCGTTTTGAGGGCTCTAAGAGTGGAATTTTCTCCAAAAAGCTTTGCTGTACTCATAAAAGCTTGAACCACGTAGCCCCAAGGTCCCG
The DNA here is from genome assembly GCA_964230645.1 of Bdellovibrionales bacterium. Lineage (GTDB taxonomy): Bacteria > Bdellovibrionota > Bdellovibrionia > Bdellovibrionales > JAGQZY01 > JAGQZY01. The sequence continues at coordinate 917,954 of CAXRHT010000002.1, forward strand.
AACTCGTATCTGGCTCAACAGTCACACTTTCAACCTGTTCACGCCAGTACTCGGCGTTCGTTCTGTGCGAGACTAAAAACTCCTTAAGTCTCTTCACTTCCGCGGGATCGTCAATGGTCTTAAGGGCTTCTTCATAAGCCTCTACTGCCGATAACTCTCCCCTGAGAAGTTGATTCAAGGCTTCTCCTAGTTTCATACCTGGGGTTATCAAAATGTCTCCATAACCTTGTTCTGTGGCTTGGATCATTGTGGCCTCCTTTGTCACAATTGGCTCCTTTGTTAGGGCTTAGAGTTGATTTATTGGGTTTCAATCAAAGATTTCAGTTTCCAACTGGTCATTTCGTGGTTTTTTAAAACTCCCACAAGGAAATCTTCAGTGCCGTGGTCGCGCTTAAGTAAGCTATCATCGTCCAAGGCGTCTTTGATTTGATGCTGAATGATCATGTGGTCACGAAGCAGCTCAGAGATCATTTCATCGGCTGAAAGATTGGCCTCTTTGCCCGACTCTATGCTGTTAGATTGGCTAAATTCTTTCACTGTGCTCATTGGACGCCCACCAAGCACTCGGACTCTCTCTGCGATGTCGTCCATCTCATCAAGTAGAGCTCGATACTGAGTTTCCAAGAATTCATGAAGACTGTTAAAACGAGGGCCTACGATGTTCCAATGAAAATTGAGAGTTTTGGTGAAAAGGGTGTACTCGTTCGCTAAAAGTAGATTGAGAAAAGCAATGCTCTCTTTGTTAGACTCCTCAGGGAGTTTTCCCACAGGATTCATCTTCTTAACTTCTTTTTCTGAAAGCTGAGATTTAGTGTTTGTTGATGTTGCCAAAATTTACTCCTTTTTATTATTTTTAGAATTTTCATGAAGAGGATCTGGATCCCTAATAACTCCGTAGAGAACCGAGAGAATGGTCAGTCCTAAAAAGATAAATAAAAGGAACTTTGATGTTCCAAAATTTAAAGGAAGTCCGGTTCCTAGTTCTAAAAAAACCAATCCGAAGGCTATAGACAGGCCCAGGAACACTCGAATGATCACAGAGTCACCTCCATCTGATAGTCCTTATTCTGTAGGAATCGGACCTATTTATCTTTTTCTGGTTTTCACGAGTTTGTGTTATTTTTTCCACAGACAAGGGACGAGTTTGTGTAGAAAATTACACACAGGTATAACTCCTTAAATTTAGACCTTTTCGATCGGCCTCGCTAATATAAGACCTCTTTAAAAGGAGAATACTAATGAAACGATTATTGATCCTATTTTTAATAAGCCCCCTACTTTTCGCCTGCACCGAGGAGCGTGAGGAAGCCCAAAGTGAAGTGGCAGAAATGAAAGAAAGTCTAGAAGTGGAACTTTCAGAATTCAGAACGGCCATGAATCAAAAACTCAGCCGACTTGATCGTAAAATTGGTGATTTAGAAGATAAACTTGAGGACAAGGCTGATAAAACCGAAAATGAAATCGAAGAGCAAGTCGAAGATCTCAAAAAAATGCGCAAGGATGTCAGCGAACAACTTGAAGATATGGACGAAGCGGTTGAGGATCAGTACGTAAACATGAAAAAGAGCGTAAAAGACAGCTACAAAAAGTTAGAGGACAAAGTCGAAGACCTTATCAATTAGTAAGACAAATTTCATTTTAGTAAGTGTAATTGAAACCGACAGAATAAGTGATATCAATTTTCTCAATGCCCTGCGGAGGAGCGGAGTCCTCCGCGTAGGTGGCCTGATTCACCCAACTTAACTGGTTTGAAACCCTAAACTCCATCCCGAGCGTTCCTTGAATTCTGTAGTCATCAATTCTTTTAAATGAGGGCTGATAGTAAGTGATCAGAACAATCTCGGAGTTTTCCCCCATAAGAGTCCTAAAGGAGAGATACAAATTTCCACGAAAGTTCGCCTGGTCCACACCATTCTCGATAGTCTCATCCTCATAAAAAAGCCCCCACCCTGTGAAAAACGAAGTTCCCTCTTCATTTTTAAAGACTTTGGCTCTGAGGCCCCCACCCAAAAGTGTGCGTAAACTCAGTTGCTGAAATTCATTGAATTCCATTTGACCAAAAGTCTCCCAGGCCCAGGACTCTGCAAACCCTTGTGCGTAGCGCAGATGTCCGTTGCCCCGATGGGAGTTTTTAAAGCCGGAGGCTTCTCCGTAAGTGTAATTGGTAATAAAAATATATTCGCGCTGTTTCTTTTTATAAATGTTTTGAGAGTTCGCACCAATTTCGAAAACATCAGTGTTTCCCGAAGCCCCAGACATTTGCAAACCAGAAGACCCACTAAATCCCTGTTTGAAACCCTGCCTAAGACTTTCAATATTAATAAAAGCATTAGCGGTGGTTGAAAAATAGAAAATGACAATCAGAAGAAGAACACGAGACAAAGTAACTACCTATTTTATATTTTATTATATTTTTCACCAGCAAGAACTTTTAACTTCACCGTGTCCTGCGGAAGAGGACAATGAAAGCCGGTAGAGACAGCACAAGGAGGGTTGTAGCTGTAATTAAAATCAAGCTTCACAAGAGATCCGTCTTTAAGTTCAGCTATTTTCTTGTCAAAATACACATTTAAAAAGCGACCCGCACCGTAAGTCTGTTTACCGTTACTATAATCTCGATAAAGAAGCATAGTGGCCTTGTTTTCTTTATAGGAGTCACTCTCAGAGAAGTTGTACACGGAAAGCTTGCCTTTCTCCTTACCGCCTTTCATTTCGTAATGGATCTCACCGATCACTTGGATCTTTTTCTGGCTTCCGTCGGAGCGTTGAATGGTTATATCTTTTGATTTCTGTAACCACTTCCATTTCCCCATCATAACGTAGCCGGCGTTGTACTTAAAAAACTCTCTTTCTCTTTTTTTGTTTAATTTTTCTTGTCTGAGATCATGAATAAAAACGCGAATTCTGGGATCACCCTCATAGGCCATAGGAGCAATAAAAATTTTACTACTTCCAGGAAGAGACGTTTCTTTTTTCATGGGCAGATCTTCAGTCTTTTTTGTATCCGTCAGACTCACTAATCGCAATTTTTTGTCTTTGAGAAGTTCAATTTTCCATTGGCAGCTCTTGCATTGTGAGAGCACCCAGCGAGGATAGGAGCCTCCTGTCTTTAAAAAAGCTTGGTCACCCACTTTTTCGAGATAAACATGATGCGTGATCGTGGGTGCTGCAAATTTTTCCTGGAAACGCTCTTTCGATTCTTTGACCCATTCTTCCCACTGAGCGGGGGGCTTGAAATCCGCCTGGGCGCTATTAAAAGAAAAAAATAGGGATATCGATGCAAAAATAATCATTAGAGCTTTCATGGGCTCAAATTTAGCACCGCTTGAGCGGCAGAGCAACACGTTAACACTCAACATAGGGCCCGACTCTGCTAGGATAAGAGTCTTCCTACAACCTAGAGGTCGCCATGAAGATTATACCTTTTATCTTAGTGCTCTTAATACCGAGACTCCTTTGGGCCAGTGAACTGGCTTATGTCAAAACCGATTCTCCACGGGACACGATGGAAACCTTCATGGAAGCCATGAACGCTTACAAAACAGGTGTGTTGCAAGATGATCCTAAAAAACAGCTTCGCATCAACGATGCCATTCGCTGCTTTGCAGAAGAGGAGAACAGTGTCATCACCTCGCAACGGGAAAAAGAGTTGGCCGCTATATTCCTTAAAGAAGTCATCGATCGAGTGATCAAGGTGGATTATTCTTTAATTCCAGTAAGTACCGATAATGGACGCTGGCGACTAAAAAACACGGAAGTCGTACTAAAGCTGCAAAACGAAGGAGATCGTAAAGGTGAGTGGCTCATCACAGAAAGCACATGGAAGCGAGCCAATCAATTTTATCAAAGAGTCAAAGATCTCCCCTACAAAAAAGGAACCGGGAAAGGAGCGGCCTATATCCAACCTTGGATGGAAAAATATCTACCCAATTGGTCAAAAGAAGAAACGCTTCGACTGAAGAATTGGCAGTGGCTGGGGCTCTTGGCTGGATTATTTCTAGGACTACTAGTTCGCCTGATCACCACCTTCCTCATTGGACTTTATAAAAAGCTCAGCATCACTCGAAGGTTCGAATGGAAAAAAGAACTTGTGGAAAAAATGGAAAAACCTTTTGCCTTGTTGATGGCGGCCCTTGTCTGGTGGATATGGGTCTACTACTTAAAACTTGAAGGGCTTTCGTTTAGTATTGTGAACGGTTTAATTCAAATTGTTTTTGGTTTCGCTTTAACCTGGGCGGCTTTTCTTTGCGTGGGTGTTCTTGCTACTTTTTTTAAAGAAAAGGCGGTCGAAACGGAATCCACATTAGATGACCAATTGATTCCTTTCCTTGATAAAGCGCTAAAACTCACCATTGTTTTACTGGGCTTTCTCATTGTGTTGCAGAATATGGGAGTTAACGTTTTTTCTCTCTTGGCAGGACTTGGGCTTGGTGGTTTAGCCTTCGCTCTAGCGGCAAAAGATACCGCTGCCAACCTTTTCGGATCCATTATGATTTTAGTAGATCGTCCCTTCAAAATTGGTGACTGGGTTTCTGTAGACACAGTAGAGGGAACGGTTGAGGAGATTGGGTTTCGCTCTACCCGGATAAGGACTTTTTACAATTCCCTAGTGACAGTTCCTAACGCAAATATGGCGAACGCCCAAATTGACAACCTCGGAGTGCGCCAATACCGTCGAACATCCTTTGAACTCGATGTCACCTATGGAACAAAATCAACAGATCTCGATGCTTTTATTGAAGGAATCCGAAAAATTATTCTAGATAACTCAATTTCTAGAAAAGACATGTACCACGTTTATTTCGCAGGTTACGGAGCTTCTAGCCTTAAAATCATGGTGTATTTTTTCTTGATAACCGATGACTGGGGAGAGGAACTCAAAGAAAAGCAAAATATTTATTTTAAAATCTACTCACTCGCTGAACAGCTCGGAGTGGAATTTGCCTTCCCAACTCAAACTATATTTCTTAACTCAGACGAAAAAGAAAAAAGAAAAGACGGCCCAATTGAGCCGTCTTGACGATCAAAAAGAGATTATTCAAAATCACTTTTTATTGGAAGCAACCCGCTCCCATAAAAGCTTTTTGGCCGTCGTGAATAACTGAATACCAACCGCGATTGTACTTCTTCACTTTAAGTTCAGAACCACGAGCGGATTTACCCAATACTTTGGATGACAAGCTTGGATAGTTTCGAATGTTACAACCAGAGGTCATGACCTTGGCAATTTTTCCATTGGTATGAGCAACGGTTGATCCGAGACTACGAGTCAAACGCTTTCTTCTTTGCTTGTCGTAGAAGGACTTATCAGTTTCCACTTCAATTTCAAGCTCATCAAGCTTTTTAGAAATCTTTCTTAATGTATCTCTATGAGAGTTAACAGCACTTATGAAAAGTGAAGTATCTTTATCCGCTGTTTTATAAGAAATTTGAGCTTTGTCTTGAAGATCTTTAAGACGGAGTTCCGCTCTTTTAAGAGCCTTGACTGCCATCAACTCTTCTTTTTTAGCCTCTGACAAACGGTTGTTCATTTGTTCTGTCTCTTTTTCAACTTCAGCTAACATTTGCTCAACTTCTTTTTTCTCTTCTTCTGCTTTTTGCCTTTCAAGCTTTGAATCTTCGAGCTTAATATTTAGATCATTAAGCTGGTCTTTTGCCATTAATGCCGCTTGCTTGGCTTGCTCGGTTTCCATACGTGCTTTTTCAGTTTCTTCAATAGCACGAGTTCTGTCTCTTTCAGCACGAGCAATGGCTCTTTTAGCTCTGGCCTCTTCTTTTTTAGCTCTCTCAAGCTCTCTTTTGGCCTTAGCAATTGTAATACTACTACGACGAGACTCTTCTGCGGCCACTTTTTCCGCCTCTTTGGCCTCTTGCATGGCGGCCTCTGAGTCAGCAATGGCTGTCTCTGCCTCAATCATAAGTTCATCTTCGATGGTTTGAGCGCCGGCCGGACCTGCGATTCCTAACACCAATAGAAATATCCAAATACTATTAACTTTCATACTTAACCCCTTTGTTAATCACTGTCATATTCGGAGCCTTATTTCAGAGGGTTAAGACGAACGCCCTAATAGGGCGTAAAAACCCGCTTTTTTTCTCAACGAGAGACACTTTTTGCCAAATTGACAAATAAATGCACGAAAGTCCGGGAATTCCATGCCGAAACGTCTTCTCATAAACTGTTGAAATTACGAGAAAATTTTCAATAAGCACAAACCGGCCGTTCTGGACCTGAGATTGCTCTTAATAACTGACATACAAAAATAAGGATCAAAATGAAGACAATGACTCTACAGAAAATAAAAAAAATAGAAATTCAAATTCTCCTAGGGACTTTTGCCATAATCCTAATAACCACGATTCTGCTCTGATTCCTTAAGAGAGTTTCTGGATTAAATCGAAACAATACTTAGACTTGCCATCTAAACACCCAGATATTATTCCTTATATATGGATAAATTAGCTCGTCGTGATTTCTTAAAGTTCGTCTCCTCCCATTCCGTCGCCCTAGGCTTAAGCCCCTTCGTGCTGGCCCATTGTGCCTCCACGGCTGAAAATAATTGGAGCCCACTTCCTCCAACGACCACGGATGCTCTCGTATTGGCGGAAGGACTTTCCTACAAAATAATCTCCAAATATGGAGACTCAATAAATAAAGACCAAAATTTCGGCTACAACAATGACTTCATTTGTTTTCATTCTCTCAATGCCTCTGGCACAGAGGGAATCTTATGGGTCAATCACGAGTATCCTCTTCCACAACTTATTCACGGGCTTGAGTCGTCCCAATTAACAAGAAGCCAATCCGAATTAGCCAAAGAGATGAAAACAGTGGGAGGCTCCCTTCTGCACATCTATAAAACAACTTCGGGAAAGTGGGAGAGAAAAAAGGACTCACAGTACAACCGCCGTCTTGATGGACACACTCCTATTGCCTTTAGTCAGAATGTTAAAATCCAGGGAAAGAGTAAAGCCATGGGAACTTTGGCAAACTGTGCCGGTGGGTACACGCCTTGGAAAACTGTCCTAACAAGTGAAGAAAATTACGACGATTACTACGGCGAAGCTTTTTGGCACAAAGGCAAGCGTAGTGTGAAGTACAACAATAAGTTTGATTGGTACAAAAAGTTTCCCAACCCACCGGAACATTATGGTTGGATCGTTGAGGTTGACCCCCTCACAGGTAAAGCCGAAAAGCAGGTCAATTTAGGAAGAGCCCCTCACGAAGGTGCTACCGTTGTAAAAACAAAAAATGGTAAAAGAGTGGCTGTTTATATGGGCGAAGACCGCGAAGGTGGATTCATCTTTAAGTTTGTCTCCGATGGATTGCATCTTAATTCAGGAACACTTTACGCCGCCGACACCATCAATGGAAAATGGCTCCCCCTGGATATCCGCAAGAACAATAAATTGAAAAACAATTTTGACTCACAATTGCGGGTGTTGACCTATGCCCACCAGGCAGCCGAACTTGCTGGTGCAACACCTCAAGACCGCCCAGAAGATATTGAAGTTCATCCCCAAAATGGTGATGTGTTTATAGCCCTTACTAAAAATTCCCAAAAAGATAATCCCTACGGAAGTCTTTTTAAAATCAGTGAGAAAGACGATCATGATTCCACTGAGTTCTCAAGTGAGCACTGGATCAGTGCTGGCCCGAAAGTTGGAGTGGCTTGCCCCGATAATCTTTGTTTTGATAGAAATGGCAATCTTTGGTTTACCAATGACATTTCGGAAAAATCGATTGAGAAAGGACCTTATAAAGGTATGGGAAATAATGGTCTTTTTGTGGTGGCAACCCGTGGTCCGGAAGCGGGACTTATTAAACAAGTGGCCTCAGCTCCTATCGATGCCGAACTCACAGGTCCTTGTTTTTCACCGGATCAAAGAACACTTTTCCTATCGGTTCAACATCCGGGAGCCCAAACAAAAAATGACTTATCAAACCCCACAAGCCACTGGCCAGAAGGTGGCAATAACCTTCCAAAGCCTGCCGTTGTCGCTATTCAAGGTAAAACTTTAATAAGCCTGACTTCCTAGCACTTCGAGTGCAACTTTGTCGTCTAGTTGTCATTTTGAATGGCTAACAGAGTTGTCATGTTGAGCGATAGTGAAAAGTCTTTTAATTGTGATATTGAGCGATAGTGAAAGATCTTTTAATTGTCATCTTGAGCGGTAGCGAAAGATCTTTCGCTGACGCTCAAGATGACAATGTGAAACTCAAGATGACAATTGTGAAACTCAAGATGACAATTAGATGAAGCCTCTACTGGAGAGGGCAGACAAGCTGTAGATCAAGAACCAATTGCTGAAGGTCTTCAGACTCTTGCAAGCTCTCTGGGTCATGAGTGGTGAAGTCCACATCCACTGCCCAATTGAAAAACTTTAGAAACACCACCGATTTCAAATCATTGTTTCTTTCAGCCGCTCTATGGGTTCGATAAGTTCTCGTTCCTTCTAGCTCTCCCCAGTTTGTGGGTTGAGAAATAAAAGGATAAAAACTAAAGGGATACTCATCGGTGTGAAATGTTTGAATGGGATAGATCTCTTTAAGATCATCCATCTCTCTAAAGTCTGACTCCCCTTTACAGCGCACCAAGATTTTTTCAATGACCTTCATGTGAGGAGGATGAGCTGGAACATAGGTTTCAAAGCGCCATTCACCAATAGGAGTTGATTTTGTTATCGTCTCAGTGGATAAATTAGAGGCCTCTCCAGAAACTCCTCTTTCCCCATTTGTCTGTTTGTGCACACAGTAGGAAGTAAAAAGAACAGTCAGCAAAGCTGATAAAATTAAAATTCCTCTAGAAATCATAAATTCCTCTCCTTAATAACTTCTTCCGCCACGGCAGTACATGCTGATGTGGACATGGTCCCAGTGACAAACAGTTCGTTTGGGATGAGTTCTTGCGTTGGCAGGAGTAATCCCTGCACACTCTGAATCATCAGAGGCTGTCTCTTGATACATATTTCTCCACGTTCTATTAGGAACGTCTCCGGCTCCAATTCTTTGCTGTCCGATACAACGAACAAACCGAGCAAAAATGGGAGTGAAGGTGTCATGTCTTTGGCCACCACAAATAATATGACTGACATCAATCGCTCGTCCTGAATTATGACAAGAGCCCGAGTTGTTGCGACAACTTGAACCGCGACAAATATACATACTGGCCCCTGTGCAACCGAGTTGCGCTCCACAAGTACGAAACGCGCGACTAAAAGGCTCAAAAGCGGGAGCATTACGGTCTCGATCTCGCATGGGACCCGTGCCTGCATAGGCTCTAAAATCGGGCTCGCCATCAAAGCGAATTTCTGGATCGGCTGGCTCAACTTGAAACGGATTAGTCTGAGCATCCGGCCTTTCTGGTCTTGCTACAGGTCTTGGCACTCTCGAAGGCGCTAAGGGTGAGCCACCCGTAACTTCCGAGCTTCCCTCGGGCGCTTCTTCCTCAACCACAATCGGCGTATTATTTACGGGCGGTCTTTCTTGTCGTGTCTGAGTTCTTGTGGGCTCGGGGTCTCTTTGCTCTACTGGAGGATTTTTACGTCTTCTTTGAAAGCCACTATTGTAGTAGTCATCCACTTGAGAAGCCTCGCGCGCGAGCAAAACGGTCGGCACAAATAGAAGTGCCAAAAATATCATCCTTGATAATTGCAACTGATTCCCCTCCTATGGGCATCGACTCCTTCAATTATAGACGCTAACAGAATAGGCTGTCCAGTCGAGCGGAGGAACCAGTCTGAGCCTAGACTTTTGTCTTCTTTCAACTCAGAAGTTTGATCAAACCAGTCAGTCAGCCTCCACCTTGTGTGAATCAATAGTCTCATCATACTAAGAAAAAGGGCGGCTCTTCCCCGCCGATGCCCCTCCTCACGGGGAATCGAGCCCAGCCCTGAAAGGAGTTTTTAATGCTAAAAAATTTATTAATCCCGATCCTTGGATTTGGTCTTTTGATCCCTACTCAAGCCTTGGCATTAGACCAATATGAAACGCAAATTGAGAAATCCTACTTAATCTCTGATGAAAAAAACACGATTGATGTTTTCAAAGAGTCCTCTCCCCTTGTGGTCTCCGTAGATAGCATCGCACAAACAGCGGACTTATTTTCTTTCACAACAGAAGAAGTCCCTGCAGGCTCTGGTACAGGTTTCATTTGGGACAGCAAAGGTCATGTGATTACAAATTTCCACGTGATCCAAGCTGCTCGCTATTCGAACACACAAATCTTTGTCACCACAAAAGAAGGCGAAAGATTGAAAGCCGATATAGTTGGGATAGAACCTAAAAAAGACATCGCTGTTTTAAAAGTGAAAAATTTGAAAGTAAAAGGAAAAGGTTTCTCAGAAAAAATCGCCAACTCCACAAAACTTCAAGTTGGGCAAAAGGTTTTAGCCATTGGAAGCCCTTTCGGTTTTGAACAAACTCTAACAAAAGGAATTATCTCTGCACTAAACCGCTCTATGCCAACAGTCAGCCGCTCAATTACTATAAGAAACATGATTCAAACCGATGCCTCCATCAACCCAGGAAACTCAGGAGGCCCCCTCCTTGATAGCCGCGGTTATCTCACAGGAATGAACACAGCCATAATCTCAGGCTCAGGCTCCTCCGCCGGAATTGGTTTTGCGGTACCCTCAAACACGATTGCAAGAATGGCTGATCAAATTATTAAATACGGCCATGTCAGACAACCAGGCCTCGGTGTCTACGGTCTTGATGCAAGAGAAAAAATGCTCCTTTCAAGAGCCGGCTTTAATTTCACCACAGGTTTCATCATCAAAGACGTAGAAAAAGGAAGTCCCGCCGATCTTGCCGGCCTCCAAGGCCTAAGACGCCACCCCAGTTACGGCATAAAACTTGGCGACATCATCACCCATATCGACAACACCCAAGTCGAAAACTACGACGACCTCTACAACACCCTAAGCGCAAAAGACGCCGGTGACGTAGTAAAAGTAAAAGTTCTGAGAAATGGTAAAACCATAGAGAAAAGCGTCACTTTAAAAGTCCTAAACCTAACCAGCTAACGCCCGTCCCCGATTAGGGTCATTAGATTTTTCCTCTAAATTTGAAAAACCGTGAGCCTCTTGAAAGAGGCTCGAGCAACGAGCGCTGCGAATCTTGGGTTGCAGCACGCAGTGATGCAATCCGGGAGACGAAGTGCACCCGAGTGCGTGCCTCCCTCAAGAGGCTCACGGTTTTTCAAATTTAGAGGAAAGATCTAATGACCCTAATCGGCCCCAAGCCAGTAGCTGGCTTAGGCGTCATCATCCATATCGTCTTCTTCAGAAATCGACCCAAGGTTGTATTTTTCTACACGGTAGCGCATAGAACGAAAAGAAATATCCAAAAGGCCCGCGGCCCGCTTTTTCACACCATTGGCGGCATGAATGGCCTTAATAATAAGTTCTTTTTCAATCTGTCCAAGGACCTTTTCAAGATCAATTCCCTCTTCGGTGATTTCAATCCCTTCACTTGAGACCAACTGCCTTGAACCACTAGTGGTCTTTACAAAAGGAGGTAAACTCTCAGGAAGAATGGAAGCGCCGGCTTCAAGAGCCACAGTTCGCTCAATAATATTTTCTAATTCTCGAACGTTTCCTGGGTAATCGTATTTTTTTAGCACACTCATGGCATCACTGCTGATCTGATTGATCGATTTATCAAGACGTTGATTGTACTTTTTCAGAAAGTGTTTTGCTAAAAGAGGTATGTCATCTTTTCTTTCTCTTAGAGCTGGAGTTTTAATTTGGATCACGTTTAAACGATAAAAAAGGTCCTGACGGAAACCACCGTCTTCTACCATTTGCTCTAGGTCACGGTTAGTCGCTGCGATTAATCGAACGTTAATGTGAGCATCTTCTGTTCCACCCACACGGCGAATCACGCGTTCTTGAATGGCACGAAGGAGTTTAACCTGAATGGTAATGGGAAGCTCTCCCACTTCATCAAGAAAGAGAGTTCCACCATCGGCCACTTCAAAAAGACCCGCTTTGTCCGCAACAGCGCCGGTGAATGATCCTTTTTTGTGTCCAAACATTTCTGATTCCATAAGGGATTCAGGAATGGCACCACAGTTCACAGTGATAAATGGTTTATCCTTAAGAGGACCGTTATAGTGAATGGCCTTAGCGACCATCTCTTTACCCGTTCCACTCTCACCGGTGACTAGAATATTTGTGGGTGTGGCTGAAACTCTTTTCACCATTTCATAAATATGGTGCATAGCCGGCGAATTCCCCACGAGGCTTTGAAAACTGTATTCTTTATTCAGCTCTTTTTTAAGGGTACGGTTTTCAAGTTCCAAGTGTTGAGAACGAAGAGCATTGGCAATGTTAATTCGCACTTCATCGAGCTTGAAGGGTTTGGTGACATAATCGTAAGCCCCCATCTTCATGGCATCAACGGCTGTCTCAGTGGTACCGAAGGCTGTGATCATCATAAACAAAAGATCAGAATAATTATCCTTCACATGCTTAAGAAGTTCGATCCCTGTCACATTAGGCATCTGTAAATCGGAAATTACCAAATCAAAGCTCTTCTTTTGAAGAATATCTATGGCTTTCTGTCCGTCTTCCACACAGGTAACCTGATAACCCTCTTTTTTGAGCATGATTTCGAGGAATTCACGAATGGACTCTTCATCATCAACGACTAGAATTCTAGGTTTCATCCAATGCCTCCTATCGATATATTGTCGACTTAATCAAGCAATTGAGCAAGTCATACAAAAGGCTAGATTATGAGCGCTGCGTCTAGCACATGACTCTTAAACTACGGGAAATTCCATGCGGAATTCCGTACCAACGCCTTCTTCACTCTCAACACTTAGATTGGCTTGATGAGCTTCTAAAATAGTGTGAGTGATCGCAAGCCCCAGCCCGGTTCCTTTGTGCTTAGTTGTATGAAATGGTTCAAAGATTCTTTGTTTTAATTTCTCGCTCATCCCTATTCCATTGTCTTTGATACTGACAACGACAACAGAACCTGATTTTTTGACAACAACATCAACCTCAGGTTGTTCTTCGTTTTCTGAAGCCTGAAAGGCATTCACGATTATATTTAAAAAAGCTTGTTTTAATTTATTACGATTGGCTAGGACGATATGACCATTTTCTATTTCTACCGAGCCACCCACCGACTTTCTTTGCGAGTCGTTCTTTACAAAATCAAGTATTTCAGAAACTAGATCTCCCATATCGACATGGTCTTCGAGCGGAGCTTCCGGTTTTGCAAAATCCAGAAATTCGGTAATAAGATTATTGAGGCGATCAATTTCTTTTCCAACAATAGCCATGAGACGAGAGGTCTGCTCTTCATCACTGCCTCCATCCTGCATCAACTGAATGCTCCCACTGATACCTGCAAGCGGGTTTCTGATTTCGTGGGCGATCCCCGCTGCCAGCTGTCCGATGGCCGCCATCTTTTCACTTTGGCGCACTCGCTTTTCGAGAGTTCGCAAATGGGTTTCGTCCTGAAAGCTGACAATCTTCCCTTTCACCTCACCTTGAGCATCTCTTAAAGCATTGACGTTTGTGCGAAGAACACGTTTTTCACCTTGTTTTTTGTACTGAATATCAAAGCTTTTATCTAATTCGACTCGCTTAATATCAAGACTTGGTAAGAACTCCTCTATAGGAGCTCCAACAAGCTGCTGAGTCGAAACCCCTAAAATACTATGGGAGGAAGGGTTGGCCTGCAGTATTTTATTGTCACCATCGATGGTGAGAAGACCGGATTGAATGCTGTTTAATATGAGTTCATTGAGATTTTTTAAGACGCGAACATCTTTTGTTTTTTCTTTGAGTCGCTCTCCCATGAAGTTAAGCTGTTCGCTTAAGAAGCCAGAAAGATAAGCCACCGTAAAGAAGGCAAAATTGTTCACGCCCACGGCCAAATAGGCTGTATTTCCAGTCAGGCTAGTATCAAGGGAAACGATGAAAGAAAAAAGCACAGAAGTCCAAAGAGCCAGAGAAAGGGCTCCTTTTCGCTGATAAAGAACTCCACACAGAATTAAATTGACCAAGTAAAGAAAAATTAAAATAGACTGCTGAATACCAATAAAATAAATGAGACCAGTTATATAAAAAGCTTCAAAAAAGAAGAGGAAGTAGTTCACCCATTTGTTTTTATAGAGATATTTAAAAAAACTAAAAAATGCGATCTGCAGAAAACAAGAAAGAGCGATTAACCAGTAAAGCGGATAAAAGACCTGAACCGCTTCAATTCTTGATTCAATAAACTGAAAGGACAAAGTGAATAGAAAAACGACACATAAAAAGGCGAAACGAATCGAATGAACCGTTAAAGCCTGACTTTCAGTCTTTGAAAAATCAAATCGATGCTTCAAGGATTTAATATTATACTCCACCAGCCATATTAAAGATCGGAAGATACATTGCGATCACGAAGAAGGCGACAATTCCACCCAGTACCACGATCATCATAGGCTCCATTAAGCTTGTAATACTATTGACCGCCACATCCACTTCGTCTTCATAAAAGTCGGCCACCTTATCAAGCATACCGTCGAGTGCTCCTGTCTGTTCTCCCACCGCGATCATTTGTACCACCATATGGGGTATGAAGGTCTCTTGGGCCAAAGGCACAGACAATAACTTTCCTTTTGCTACCGAAGCTTTTGATTTTAATAAGGCTTTTTCCAGAAGTGAATTACCACAGGTGTTGGCCGAAATCGTGAGGGCTTCCATGATCGATACACCGGCAGCAAGGAGTGTTGCCAAAGTTCTTGAAAAACGAGCCATCGCACTTTTAATCACAAACTCCCCGAAAACAGGGGTTCGTATCAAGATATTATCAAATTGATTGCGACCGGCGGGGCTATTGACCCAGGTTCGAAACAAAACCACAATTCCAACAACACCACCGATAATGATATACCATTTGTTTCTTACGTAATCACTCATGTCCATACACAGGCGGGTCAATGCGGGAATTTGCTGTCCGGAGCTTTCAAATATCTCTACGAACTTGGGAATAACAAAAACTAGAAGACCTGTTACAACAGCAAGCGCGATTATTAGAACGATAATGGGATAGGACATGGCCCCTTTGATTTTACCGTTTAGCTTTACTGATTTTTCAATGTAAGCCGCCAAGCGATTGAGAACCTGATCGAGCACCCCTCCCTCTTCACCGGCAATTAACATATTGATATAGAATTTACTGAAAACATTCGGGTGGGCTTTAAAAGCATCTCCTAATTTTTTCCCTTCGGAGATATCTTGCACAATCTTTTTTAAGGCAGCATCCAACGCCTTACCCCTAGGAGACTGCGCTAGCACTTCCAAGGCTTGAACAAGGGGCACCCCTGATTGAATAAGAACCGAAAGCTGTCTGGTAAAAACTTGCAGATCCTTCGGTTTAGCCTTAGCTCGGGCGACTTTTGCAGAACTGGAAGAAGAGGCTCTTGCCATACTGCCCGCCCCCACCTTGATGGGGATAAGCTTTTTCGCTCGCAACTTGATTCGAGCTTCAGCCTCGGAGTTGGCTTCGATACTTCCTTGCACCACTTTGCCGTTAAAGGCTTTGGCTTTGTATCCATAAGTTGGCATCTAGCGCCTCCTCTGGTCGTTCATCAAAGCCCCGCCTTTTGAAAAAGATTGATCATATTTTCCGAATCTTGACTATTTTGGATGGCTTGCTCTTTGGTGAGATGACCTTTTTTAAACAGATTGAAAAGGTTTTGATTGAGGGTTGTCATCCCGCTCTTCTTTTGTCCTACCTGCATTAAGGATTCGATCTGGTGAAGTTTATTTTCGCGAATCAAGTTCCTAATTCCGGGATTCAGTAAAAGCAGCTCGTAGGCCAAAACACGACCTCCCTTTTTACTAGGCAGTAGTTTCTGACTAATCACACCTTGAAGAACGAAACTTAGGATTACACGAATTCTTTCCTGCTGCTCGGCTGGAAAAATACTGACCATTCTATTGATCGTCTGAATGGCAGAATTGGTATGCAATGTTGAAAAAACAAGGTGCCCTGTCTCAGCGAGTCTTAAGGAAACCTCAACAGCTTCCAGATCGCGCAACTCCCCAATCAAGCAGTAGTCGGGATCTTGCCTTACCACAGCTTTCAAAGCTTTGGAGAAACTATTGGAATCGGCACCAATCTCTCTTTGGCTGACCATACATTTACCGTGATCATGGACATACTCGATAGGGTCTTCAAGAGTCACAATATGACCGTATTTTTCCCGATTGATTGAATCCAGAAGTGAGGCAATAGTTGTAGTTTTACCGGAGCCCGTGGGTCCTGTTACGAGAACCAAACCATTGGGTAAATTAGTTAAGGCTTTAACATAATCGGGAAGTCCCAACTCTTGAAAGTCTGGTATGTCTTCTGGAATTCGTCGGAAAGCACCGGCCACAGTGTTTTTCGAGAAATAGAAGTTGGCTCGAAATCTTGCAGTGCCCTTCACCTCAAAACTACAATCAAGCTCTTTTGTTTGTTCGAACTTGGCTTTTTGGTGATCATTAAGAACGGAGTAACACATTCGCAAGGAATCGTCGGGAGTGAGTTTATCCATCTTGACTCGAATGATTTTACCATCAATACGAAGTCCCGGCGCCGCACCGGCTGTTATATGAATATCGGAAGCCCCCCGCTCGGTGGCAAATTTCAGTAGTTGGATGAGCTTCATCTTCATTTGTATTCAGGGTCCTTCATAGTTTTAGTGAGCACTTCTTGAACGGAAGCCAAGCCCTTTTTAATTTTAGTCACTCCCGACATACGCAGAGAGATCATTCCACCGGCCAAAGCCGCCCGTCTTAATTGCAAGGGTGTGGCACCGGTTAAAACCGCATCACGTATTTCATCAGTCATAGGCATAACTTCGTAAACAGCCACTCGACCCGTTTTCCCCGTATTATCGCAGGCTCCACAACCAGCCCCTTTCATCGCCTCAAACTCACCCCACTCTTCCTCGGGAACTTGTAGCTCTTGTAAAACTTCGGGGGTTAATTTTTCTGGCTCTAAACAATGAGGGCAGTTTTTCTTTAAAAGTCGCTGAGCTAAAATTAACTCAATCGTGGCTGTGATCAAAAACTTGGGAATTCCCATATTCAGGAGACGATCAATCGTTTTGGGAGCATCGTTGGTGTGCAAAGTACTTAAAACCAAGTGACCTGTTGATGCGGCTTCAAAAGCAATTTCACCGGTTTCAACATCTCGAATCTCCCCCACAAGAATCACATCGGGATCCTGCCTTAGGAAGGACCGCAAGGCTTCAGCAAAGGTAAAACCAATATCAGGCTTTGTTTGCACCTGATTTATACCTTCGATATTAAACTCGACAGGATCCTCGGCCGTACTAATATTTTTCGTGACATCGTGGAGTTCGTAAAGGGCCGAATAAAGTGTTGTGGTTTTACCAGACCCCGTAGGACCGGTCACAAGAACCAGTCCTTGTGGTCTTCTAATAGCACTTAGAAATTTTTCTAGTTCAACATCCTCAAACCCAAGATCTCTTAAATCGAGCTTAAGATTGGTTTTATCCAGAATACGCAAGACGACTTTCTCTCCGCCCACCGTGGGAAGAACACTCATACGAAAATCCACAGCTTCTTTCCCGGGCATTTTAATACGAATTCGACCGTCCTGGGGTTTTCTTTTCTCGGTAATATTCAATCGAGCCATAACTTTCAGACGACTCGAAAGAGCGGAACCCATGGCAGCAGGCGGGCGATACTTCTCCATCAAAGTTCCATCTTTGCGAAAGCGCACTCTAAGAACTTTTTCATAGGGTTCCACATGGATATCTGAGGTTCCCGAATTAATCGCTTCCACCAGCATAGTATTAACAAAACGAATTACAGGATCTGTGCTTTCCTCAATTTCGTACTCAACACTCGGACTTAGAACGTCATCGGCTGATTCCGCTTCCATTTCTGTCAGGATGTTTCCAGCCGACTCGCCCACTTCGCCGTAGTATTTTTCGATGGCCGTATCAATTTCTGTATCAAGGGCCACCACAGGTTGAATTTTGCAACGGGTGAGGAAGGCAATGTCATCTTTTACAAAGATATTGGAGGGATCACTAAAGGCCACAACGAGACTTCCGCCAGCCTTTGAAACAGGGATCACTCCATGTTTCTTACAGTTCTCCACACTAAGAAGCTTGAGAGCTTCTTCATCCAGTTCAAACGAATGCAGGTCAATGGCTGGAAAGCCATAGGAGTCAGCGAGCTTTTCTCTCAGACTCTCCGGGTTGACCATCCCCTGCTTTAACAGAATTGAGGTCAGTTTTTCCCCTGTCTTTTTTTGTTCCGCCTTTGCCTTTTCCAAATCTTTTGCTGTAATGACTTGGTCATCGACGAGCGTGCTCACGAGTGCTTTGGTCGCCACTTTGATCCTCCAGAAAAATTCCGTCCTTCTAGTAGTTTACAGTATGTGGTGGAAAAGAAAACGAGACTGAGGTCTAGCCTATGAACTTAGATCTTTTAGAGAAGTTTAAGGTAGACGAATGAGCTATTTTTGTAGGCACTTTTTAAGTTCATCAGCCAAAATTTGCGTGTAGACCTCGCTGAACTCCTGGCTCTTAATGACTTCAACCCCTAAGGCCTTCACTTCCTCAAATAAAAAATTGGACTCTCCGGCCAGATCAAAAACCATAGAGTTCCCTGAAAGAAAGTGAAAGTAGCTCATATCCTCTAAGGTCTGCTGAGAGTAAAAGTCCTCTAAAACAAAACAAAGGGAGTACTCCTTTTGACTTTGAATGAAGGCATCGGAATTGACTGTGGCCGTCTTTACGTCAAAAAGTCCAGCCACCGCATCTTGGTAGGAGTAAGTCGATTCGTTTTCTTCATGAAGATTGAGAAAAACGAAGTCATTAAATCCAAACTGGGACAATACACCCAGAGAGGGGTATATCAATGGAGAGTCGCCTAAAAAAATCACCGAACCCTTATAGTCCTGAGTTCGAATATGAGTACGAATGACTTTTTCCAGCACCTCGAAAAACAGGCAACGCCCCCAGAGATCTCCCTTTTCAACTTTAACAAAGTCGATATATTTTAAAAAATGACTCCCTACAGAGCGTCGTTTAACGATCCTACCTAACTGCAGACAAAAAGGTCCTCGTGCGACACCAAAATCAAATTGAGTGAGTTGACTGGATTTTTCGAGCTCTTCTTTTGACGAAAAAGCTGTCCAGTCCACGTCTGACTCCTGGAGCTGTGAGGAGTTTTTTAAGAATTCCGTCCATTTTTCCGGTTCAAAGGAGAGAGCAAATCCCTTTAACTTTTTAGGCATGATCCCTCTCCTTAAAATAAGCTCGCGTTTGTTCGACATCTTTTTTTATTTGTCTGACTAGATCATCGCGGCCTTTAAATTTTTTTTCATCTCTAATCTTACCAAGAAACTCGAAGTCCAAACGCGAATGGTATAGGTCTTCAGAGAAATCGAGTAAATGGGCCTCCACTTGCCTCTTCTCGTCACCACCAATTGTTGGTCGGACCCCATTATTTAAAACAGCTTTATAGGCTTTCCCACCTTTGTGGCACCAGCCCCAATAAACTCCATCAGCAGGAAGAAGTGTACAGACATCTGATAAATTGGCTGTGGGAAATCCCAATTGCTGACCAATACCGTCTCCTTTGGAAACTTTTCCTGAAATCTTGTAATTGTAGCCAAGAAAGCTACCAGCCTCCTCCACTTCTCCTTGAGTGAGGAGCGAACGAATAAGGCTACTTGAAACTTTTTTGCCATTCACAATAAGGGCTTTATCTTGCAATACCTCCACTGGCTCGGACTTCAAACTTTCTTTTAAGAATGCAAAGTCTCCCTGTCCTTTTTTACCAAAGGTAAAGTCGTACCCGGACAAAATAAGGTCTGGAGAAAGCGAGGGCAGGAGGTAGTCATTCACAAAGGCCTGAGGACTAAGGTCAGCAAAACCTTGATGGAAATCCTGAAGAAATAAAAAATCCAGGCCTAATTGTTCAAGTCGTGCGACTTTCTGCGCTTTGGTCTGAAGATACTGGAACTGAGGCAGCTTAAAAAAGTCCGAGGGATGGGGCTGAAAACTTAAAACAGCCGTCTTGAGTCCTCGTTTTTGAGCCTCCCCCTTCAATCGCTTTATTAGAGCGCAATGTCCCAAATGCACGCCATCAAAATTGCCCATGGTCACGGCTAAAGACTCGGTGACGGTAGGCATTTCGTTGAGGCGACCTTCAATAACGTCCATGTAGTGAACATACCAGGAATTCGTAAAGAGGTTAAGAAAACTCATAGGGATCATTTTGAGTTTTTAAGTTCGTTGACCAAGGACCGGGCACCTAGACGCCACCCCCTCGGCACAGCTATGATTAAGTCTGTGAAAAGCTTTATCAATTACAGAGACCTCTTTATAAGGATCTTTGTTATCATTCTGACCTCTTTAATTTTGCTATTTCTTGGCCGAGATAACAATTTTGATTTTCATTTTAAAATCAGAAAAGCCCAACCGACCGCTTCGAGCCTTTATATTCTAGAAGTTCCCACCAACGGATCCACTCAGCCCATCGTTGAGAAATTACTCGCCCAAGGTGTTCAAAAAATACTTCTCAATCACTACCTCTCTGATAGCAAACATCCCCAGTTGGTTGTCTACGCCGTCGACGACGCTGAGCCCTCCGCTATTGAACTCAATTTACAGCCTGACGCAGATGGATTTGTTCGTAGAGTCGAGTTTGAAAATCGCCCGCTCTTTTTATCCAATGAGGTCAAAACCGATGTATTTTATAATATTAACTTTCGTGGCCCTAGCCAGACCTTTCCCATCCTTCAAGATTTTGATTTGAAATCGACCGATCTCGAAAATAAGATTGTCATCCTCAAACCTAAAAAATCATTTGAAAACTACACCACACCTGTGGGCTTAATGAGTGAAGCCGAACTGGTTGCAAACATTGCCGATAATATATTAATGCACCGATTTATTCCGGAAAAAAACTTCAGTTCCGCTTTCGCTATTTTAGCTCTTCTTCTTATTTTTATGATTGGTATATTAATCTCACTTCCCTCCACCCTGGCTCTCTTCTCAAGCACTGTGCTGGCCTTATGTTATGTTAGCTTGTCCCTATGGTTTTTTGACAACTACTACTTCTGGACACCACTACTTGTTCCACTGGTTCAGATGTTTCTCACCTACATTCTCATTTCTAACTATAAAAACGTTTTGAACGAAAAGACCCGTTGGGGCCTAGAGAAAGAAAGTCACTTTTTTCAAGAAGTCGAGGAGATGAAAACGAATTTTTTGAGTTTATTCAGTCATGACCTAAAAACACCACTGGCAAAAATTATTGGAATCTCCGACACCCTTCGCTCTCAAATAAAAGACCCAGACATTCTTGAAGAAATCGAAAAGATCCACACATCCTCTAAAGACTTGGAAAAATACATCCAAAGAATCCTTAAAATGTCTCAAGTTCAGTCTAAAAATGTGTCTCTTAATAAAACTCCTGAAGACATTAATACAATAATTGAAAAATCAATCGCTCAGAACCGGTTTAGCGCCGAAGAGAAAAATATTACATTAGAAAAGAACCTCTCCCCTCTTTTCATGATTGAAATGGACGGAGGCCTAATTCAAGAGGTCATTATCAACTTTATCGAAAATGCCATCACCTACTCCCCTGAGGGCACTACTATAAAAATTTCCTCCGAAGAAATTAACGAATATGTTAAAGTATCAGTGAAAGACGAAGGACAGGGAGTTCCTAAAGAGGCCCAGGAGAACATTTGGGACAAATACTACCGTTTTGACGGTAAAAACACAGGCTATGGGTTGGGACTTTTTTTAAGTCGGTATGTGGTTGATCTCCACGGCGGCCAAGTCTTTTTAAACAGTAAGAAAAACCAAGGCAGTGAATTTGGTTTTATTTTACCAATCAATGAGGATGAGTCATGAAATCACTTCAAATACTAATCGCCGATGACGAGCCCGATTTAAGAAAATATATTATTCATATTTTACAGCAAGACGTGGAACATAAGCTAGAATTCGACGAGGTCGACAACGGTCAACAAGCCCTTGATAAGCTCAAAGAAAAGAACTACGACCTTATTCTTTTAGATGTGAGGATGCCGGTCATGGATGGTTTGGAAACCCTAGGTCAGATCGTGAAGACAGAGTCTGATGCTTTTGTCGTAATGATCACGGCCCATGGGAATGTACGAGATGCTGTTCAAGCTATTAAACTGGGCGCTTACGACTATCTACAAAAGCCTCTTAATAAAGATAAGATCCTTGAAATTGTTAAGAAATCCTTGGAAGCCAAAAATCTTGTGGAGCAAATTTCATTGAGCTTCCCTATATTAGAGTCCGATATTGAAAGCCAAATTATTGGACATTCCAAACCAATGAAAAAGGTTTTTGAACTCATTAAAAAGATCTCCAATGTCGATAGCACAATTCTACTGCGCGGAGAAAATGGAACCGGAAAGGACCTTGTGGCTAAAGCCATTCATTTTAACTCCTCTCGGAAAAGCGAGCAGATGATCGCTGTGAACTGTGCGGCTATTCCCGAGGGCCTTATTGAAAGTGAGCTTTTTGGTCACGAAAAGGGAGCCTTTACTGACGCTAGCGAAAGAAAAATTGGAAAATTTCAATTGGCAAATAATGGTACTCTCTTTCTTGATGAGATCGGCGAGCTAAGGCCCGAAGTGCAATCCAAGCTTCTTAGAGTCCTACAAGACAAAACCTTTACCCCTGTGGGATCTAACAGAACTCAGAAAACCAATGCTCGCATAGTGACGGCCACCAACCAAAACTTAGAAAAGCAAATTGAAGACGGTCGGTTTAGAGAGGATCTCTTTTTCCGCTTGAACGTGGTGCCTATTTTTATCCCACCTCTAAGAGAGAGAAAAGAGGATATCCCCTCCTTGATTCAATACTTCATTTCGAAATACGCGGAACAGAATCAACCAAAATCCACCTGGCCCCAAGAGGTTATGGATAAACTCATGAGCTACCCCTGGCCTGGCAACATCAGAGAATTAGAAAATGTTGTGCAAAGAATGCTCATATTGACTGAAGGCAAAGAAATTTCTATGCAAGACCTCCCCGGTCCCATTCTCAACTTCGAACCTGATGAGCAAACCGATGAAACCGAATTGGATTTTGAAAAATTCAAAATTGAATCAGAAAAAACCTTTATCGAAAAAGCTTTAATGGCCAATGACGGTAAAATCAATCGTACCGTCGCCAATGCCAATATTCCTAAAAACACACTGTTGAGAAAGATTAAGAAGTTCAATATTGATTTGAAAAAACTGAAATAATTCCTTGCTGTCCAGTGGATTTTTCGCCGCTGGCCTAGAACATATCTCCTTGAGCTAAAACATGTCTCCTTGAGCGAATAAATCATGTCATCTTGAGCGAAGCGAAAGATCTTCTTCCCTTCGGTCAGGAGGACAATGGGCAATCCAAAACATGTCGTCTTGAGCGAATAAATCATGTCATCTTGAGCGAAGCGAAAGATCTAAGATCCTTCGCTACGCTCAGGAGGACAATGGGCAATCCAAAAACATGACGCCTTGAGCGAATAAACCATGTCGTCTTGAGCGGAGCGAAAGATCTAAGATCCTTCGCTACGCTCAGGAGGACAATGGGCAATCCAAAAACATGGCGCCTTGAGCGAATAAATCATGTCGTCTTGAGCGGAGCGAAAGACCTTCTTCGCTGCGCTCAGGAGGACAATGGGCAAAGTATAGGTCTATTATTTGAAGTGCTGTTTTATTTTCTTTAGGACATCCTCCGGAGAAATGTCTTCCATACACTGGTGTGTTCCGATCGGGCAGTATCTTCCGCCATGCTGACCACAGGGGCGACAAAGAAGGTCGTTTTTCTCAACGACTAAAGCTTTGGGGTTCCAAGGCTTGTAACCTAACTCCTGCACCGTAGGACCAAAAAAAGCAATGCAAGGCAGATGCAGAAGACTGGCCATATGCATGGAGCCGGAATCGTTACATAGAAGCCCTCTGGATTTCGACAGAATTTTAAGAGACTCAAAAATACTGAGATGACCCGCTAAGGAAAAACTATTAGGGATCTGCTTAGAAAGTCCCTCACATATCACTCTTTCATCAGGAGCCCCCAGGAGAACCACTTGGAATCCCCAGCGAGAGAGTTCAACGGCTACTTTTTTAAAAGACGAAGGGGGCCAACGTTTGGTCTCCCATACACTTCCAGGAGCCATACAAATATAAGGCTTATCAACTCTCAAGCCTTTTACAGATTTCCCTTGAAGCACCTCTTCAATCTGCCCCTCAGACCAATGGAGCTGACTCATGAACATCTCCGACCATTGCGGAATCTGATCCGGCTTCTGGGAGAAGGCCTCTAACTTTACTTCAACCTTATCATCCACCGAAGCCACAAGTTGCAACTGCCTGATCGCCTCGGGCCAATCAAGACGGCGCTCAACCCTTTTATCGAAGTAAGTCGAATTCCAGATTTTTTTATATCCCACTTTCTGTTCAGCCTGTAAGCCACTCACCAGCTTATGAGAACTCATCGATTGGTGTGGGCAAAACAAAGTATGGAATTTTTGGCCGCGTAGTTCTTTAACGAGACCTTGTTTTTGTTTTTTATCAACTTCTATAACCTCGTCTACAATACCCAAGGACTGCATCAAGGAGCCCAAGCCTTTGCGACACACGAGTGTTAAATGAGACTGAGGTGACCAATAACGAATTTGTCTTAACGAGGGAACTGCTAAAAGGAGATCGCCCAAAAAAGCGGTTTGAATATAAATATGATTCATTTTTTTATTTTTTGAACCTCACCCACGATACTACCAATTTTAATCTTTGATTCTAGGCGAACAATAAATTTTCGATCATCCGCGGTCAACCAAAGGTAGTTCTCTCCTGTGGGTTTAAATTTTCCTTCGACATTGAACTTAGGCTTCACAACAAAAGTATCAAACTTCCCGGCATCAGTGTAAATCGTCTCTCTTCTAATGACCTTTGCAGTCATGACTATATTCTTGCCCTCATGAGCAACACGCACTTTCAATTCCTTGCCAACCTTTAAAGTGAAGGTCCGCAAATAATAAGCCACGCTGAAAACGTTCTGGGAAAACGAGAGAATATCCCAAGTTATTTTTTTCTTTTCTACTTCTTCGCCTTTTTTTTGTTTACGATCCCACATGGTCGCGGTGTTATTTTTGTGATCGAAAAAAGTTCGAGTTTCTCGGACCTGCTTTGATTCATCCACATGGATTTCGTAACTATAAGGAAGAAGATTTTCATAATCTACAAATGTTTCAGCGACATCATCAACACGATATACGAGATTGAAAAGTGGACTAGACTTGATGATATACTTAAAATGATAAGATTTACGCCCATTCACTTGTTTCATGGGCTCCACTTTCATAGTAAATTTACCAGCCTCAACTGCGAAATAGGAAATTCCCATCACAATCTCCTCACCCACTTTGTAGGGCATCACTTCAGGGCGACGACCATCAAACCCCTCGTCGTCTTCTAGCCTAGGCTGTCGGGGCCCTTTGGCTTTGGCTTTTTCTTTCTTATCGGCAACTTTTGCTTGTTTTCCACTGGGTTTTGATTCCTCTTTTTTTGAGGCTTTTTGTGACTGTTTTTTAGAGGTTTTGACAATCTGGGCCTTCTTTTCAATTTTCTCCTTTTTAGACGGCTCCTTTGTGACTACCTTCTTGGCCTTTTTAGAAGAGGAGGTCTTCTTTTTTGAATTGTCTGGAGATGATTTAGGCTCTGCTGCCGGCTCCTCACTTTCGATGTTTTCAACTTTAACGATGTCCTCGAACTCAGAGGTGTCTTCCACATTTTTATGGTCGAAATCTTTGTCTGATGTCACACAAGAACAAAGCAGGAAAGATAAAAGAATCGAAATAAAACGGGGCCCTTTTAGCCAATTTTGAAACTTCTTAAAAATATTGAAATTCAACTTTTCAGCACTCACGTCTGTACTTTAACAAGAAAGAAAGTCTCAAGCCAAGAAAATCGAGGAGACTTGCTTCTAGGGGATGATGTTAGCCTTACTCATCCAATGGTTTTTGGCCTTGAAAGCCCCATTTCCAACGTCTGTGCACCCACATCCACTGCTCGGGAGTGTCTAAAATCGCTTTTTCGACCACTCTGTTATATTTTTCGGTCATATGGCGAAGGGTCTCGTCTTTGCTACTTTTTTCCTCAAATTCGATCGGATCTAAGACACAGATCTTATGTTTCTTAGGACCCGTTCGATAAGTGTACATAGGCACGACCGGTGCTCCCGATCTTTGAGCAAATAAGGCAAGTCCCACGGCCGTTCCTGTTTCGATCCCAAAAAACTCCGTCAGAATCCCGTTGGGTGGCCCTGTATATTGGTCTAGCACGAAAACAACCGACTCTTTTTTCTTTAAGGCTTTGAGTATTTCGTAACTACTTTTACGAGGGGGAATAAAATGAACCCCCTTGGCTTCTCGGGAGGAAAACCAAAGGCGATTGAGCCAGGCCGATTCAAAAATTTTCGAGATGATATGGATTCTATAGCCCCAACTGGCCAAAGCCGCCACACCCATATCTCCATTACCGAGATGAACGCTGAGAACGAAAACACCCTTACCTTGATCAATGGCCTTTTGAAATTTCTCCTCGCCCTCGACTTCATACATTTTCCGAAACTGCTTCTCCCAAAGGAAAGGCATGGAGAAGAACTCAGTGATGGTTAAGCCCATATGATAAAGGGATTTTCTTGCCATCTTCGTGGCTTTTTTATCAGAAATCTCAGGGAAAACTCTTTTCACATTTCTGATGGCCACCTGTCTTCGAATACGTAAAACATCAAACCACATTATTCCTATAAACCAGGCGATCGCCTGATGGAAAATAAATGGCAATATATGAATAAGGTAGGCTATAGCAAGTAGCGGGTACTTCAAAAACTTCATAGGCTAATAACCTTATCAATGATTTGAAACAAACTCTCCTCATCCTCTTTTAACTGAACTTTCATTTTACACACCCACAGCTGAATTCCCATTTCAAAAAAATGCTTTTTATAGCGCACCAATTTTACGGCATCTTTCTCGGTGATCATGAGGTGAGCGCTTTTTTCTTGTTTCATATGGTAGGTGATCTTTTCGATATCAAGAGGTTTCCAAAAATAGTGATCGGGAAAAATAAACTTTTTCTGAATTTCTATCCCTTGCTCCTTCAAGGTCTTCATAAAAGCTCCCGGATTTCCAAGAGCACAGCTCATCGACACAGGACGGATCGGCTCCGGGTAATCCAACGACTCCACCAAAGGCTCAAAGCGATCAAAAACGTAGTCAGCATGAAAGATTTGATTTTTTGACTTATATTTCTCGCATTGCACTTCGAGAAACTGGATCGAATCTCGACTTCCATAATTGCATTTATTGATAACCACGGCATGGGCTCTTCTTAATGCCGAGAACCCCTCTCTCATTCGTCCCATAGGCAAGGAGAAGTAATTTTTCATCGGAGCTGAGGCATCTAGGAGAACAATATCCACATCACGGGCAATATTAAAGTGCTGAAAGCCATCATCTAACAACAGAACATCGGGATCTTCTTCTCTGATTGCGACCTCAGCGGCTTTCACACGGGAACGTCCGACGTAGACATAAGAACGAGTATTGCGGGAAAGCCAAAGAGGTTCATCTCCGCATTTTCGAGCGTCCATATCAGGAGTTACCTTTAAAACGCCATCAAAATCCCCACTGTACCCCCGACTAAGAATTACGGCTTTTTTATTTTTAGAAAAATAATGCTCGGTAAGACGATGCACCCAGGGTGTTTTACCTGTACCACCCGTACTCAAATTACCAATACAGATTACGGGTCGGTCGACTTTTTTGGTTTTAATTAGCCCTGCTGCAAAAATAAACTTTCGTAAAAGCACCAAAAACTGAAACAATAAAGCCAGTGGGAGAAGAAAATACCTCATTTAGGCCCAAACCTTTTTGAGAGAAGTGACACCAAATTTTCAGTCGCTCCACCAGCGCCCAGCTTTTCCTTTACATACCTTAAATCACTAAGCATTTGATTTCGTTTTTCATCACTTTCAATAAGCTCTAGTAAATGACTGGCTAATTTTTCTGGAGAGGCTTGCTCTTGAAAAAGCTCTGGAACCACTTTCCTTTCGGCCACTAGATTAACAATGCAAAATGCATCCACCGACCGCACAAGAGCTTTTGCTAAAAAAGCTGTGATCGGATTCATCCGGTACATAACCACCATGGGTTTTTCACACAAGGCCACCTGCAGGGTCGCAGTACCAGAGGCTGATAAAATCCAATCGCACTGAAGAATCATGCGGGTTGGTTTTGCCTGAATGTACTCGACCTCTAAGCTCGATTGGGAAACGAAGCTCTCAAGATCTGTGGCGGCAAGAGTGGGAGCGAGCAGAATTTTTACTTGAATGTCGGGATGCTTTTCTTTGATTTTTTCTGCGGCCTTAAGCTGAATGACGAGGTTATTTTCAATTTCACTGCGCCGACTTCCTGGCATCAAACCAAGAACTTTCTCATCGCTTCGAGAACGATCAAAGTTCTCAAGCTCTTGCTCGACAACTTCCACTAAGGGATGTCCAACAAAATGAGCTTCGATTTTGTGCTCATTATAGAAGTCGACCTCAAAGGGGAAGACGACCATCATTTCGTCGACATATTTTTTAACTTGTTTGACTCGTCCTTTTTTCCAGGCCCACAGTTGAGGGGAAATATAGTAAATTACAGGAATATCGAGCGCTTTGAGTTTTCTTGCCAAACGCAGGTTAAAGCCTGGATAATCAAGGAGAAGAGCGAATTTCGGTTTTCTTTTCTCACACTCCTCAAGAAGCTTATCAGCAGCCCCCTTAATAATGGGCCAGTGCTTGATCACTTCTTGCACACCAACAACAGCCATGTCTTCAGCAAAGCCCTGACACTGCATTCCTTCTTTGGCCATACTCCGGTTACCAACGCCAAAAAACTCCGTGTCAGGATAACTCTTGCTCCACTCTTTGATAAAAAGTTCGGCATACATGCAGCTTGAGGCTTCAGCCGCTACGATTAAAATATTATCTTTTTTGGAGACGCTGTCCAATTTCATCCCGAATTTTTTCAGCCACCTTTAAGGCGTTAAGAGCTTGCACTCCCGATACGATAGGAGTTTCATCTTTTTGAATGCAGTCGATAAAGGATTGGTCTTCACTTAAAAGAGCATCCCCTTTTTCCAACTCCCAGGCGTCAAAACTGAGAGGCATATCCTCTTCAAAGTTTTCCCACTCCCCGGTTTTGGTAGTCAGATTCAGCTCTCCAGTTCCAAAATCGATGGAAAGGTACTGAGTCTCTTGGAAGACTCGAAATTTTCGCTTGGCTGTTTGAGAAACTCTGGAGGCTGTTAGATTGGCCACAGCACCCGACTCAAACTCTAAGCGTGCATTGGCAATATCAACATGGGGAGTGATCACAGGGGTTCCAACGGCTGATACCTGAGTTATTGGTGAGTCCATAAGATTCATGACCACATCCAGATCGTGAATCATTAGATCAAGAACAACATCGACATCCGTACTGCGTGGCTTAAATGGAGCCAAACGATGAACTTCAATAAATAGTGGTTTTTTAAGTTTTTTCTGAGCCTCAACCAAAGCGGGGTTGAAGCGTTCCACATGTCCCACCTGAAGTTTTACATTCATTTTCTCAGCCAACTCACAGAGTTCCTCGGCTTGGCTCACGGTCTCAGTGATCGGCTTTTCTAAAAAGACATGTTTTTTGTTTTCGATAAAAAATTTGGCGATCTCATAGTGCGAAGGGGTGGAAGTTGCCACTAAAACGGCATCAATGTGATCGACCACACTTTTGTAGTCCGTAAAGGCTTGGCAGTTGTATTCTTTCGCTTTAGCCTGAGCTTTATCACTATCTACGTCACACAGAGCCACTAGCTCAGCATTTTCAATTTTGACCATCTTTTGACAATGGTAATTTCCAAGATGCCCAGCTCCGATAACAGCCGTCTTCACAGAACTCATAAAGCCAAACCTCGCTCCGACTTTCTGGCAAAAGCAAGAAGCTGTTCCACACGTTCACTTCCCTTGCACTCTGTTGCAATTCGCTCTAGTGCCTCTTCGACCGTATGCCCACCTTTTGTGATAATTCTCAGAGCTCGTCGTACTTGGCTGATCTCATCTTTTTTGATCCCACTTCGATCCATTCCGATTTGGTTGGCGGCTCTCATAACGGCGTACTTGCCTTGCGCAATGGAAAAGGGCAGGACATCTTTATTCACTGAACTGTCTCCCGCGATGTAGCAGTGCTGACCCAATCGAACAAATTGATTGAAGGCACAAACACCGCCCACTTTTACATGATCCTCCATCTCCACATGGCCGGCAAGCTGAGTGGAGTTGGCAATCACAACATGGTTACCAATTTTACAATCATGAGCAATATGAACATAGGCCATAAATAAACAGTGATCGCCTATTTCCGTTTTTCCACCACCGGAAGGTGTCCCGCAGTGAATGGTCGCGTACTCGCGAATCATTGTGGATTTTCCGATGGTAACAGAGGTAGGCTCACCCTCGTATTTGAGATCTTGGGGAGCTTCTCCAACCACAGCGCCCGGGAATATCCGGGATTTCTCACCAATTGTGACTTTGGTATGATCCGAACCAATGGTGGCAAACTGGTCGATGATCACACCGGCCCCAATTTCCACCTCTCCTCGAATCACAACAAAGGGTCCGATTTCAGCCTCGGGATGAATGTTCGCCTTTTCAGAGACGATTGCAGTTTTATGAACGCCCATATTCAACTGTCCTATTTTTTAAAAATTTTGGCCATCACTTGGGTTTCAGCCACAAGTTTAGAGTCCACATAGGCCTTACAGTCGACCGTTAAGATCGAACTTTTCTCTTTTAAAATCTCAGCGTGAATTTCTAATACATCCCCAGGAGTGACGGGTTGTTTGAATTTCGCTTCACTGATTTTTGCTATCAACACATCAATGCGATCACTCTCCTCCGGCACACATGCCAGAGCTCCGGCCTGCGCCATGGCTTCGACTTGCAAAACTCCAGGCATCACAGGGTTGTCGGGAAAGTGCCCCATGAAATAAGGCTCGTTCATCGACACATTCTTTCGACATACAATTTTTCGTCCTAACCACTTTTTAGGATCTTCTCCGTATTCAAAAGAAATCACTCGATCGATTAGCAAAAAAGGAAACCGATGGGGTATCCTTTCTTGAATCTCATTGATTGTTAAATAAGGCTTTTGATTATCCATTATTTTGATTTTTCAAATTCTTTGATCACTTCATTGGTAATATCCAAATCCGCCTTGGCCCACATAACACTCTGGCTGGCTTTTTCAAAAACCATGTCGTAACCCTTGTCTTTGGCGACCTTAGCGATCACTTTTTGGATTTTTTCAAGGATCGGCTGAGTGAGCTCACGCTCTTTTTGTTGGATATTCATTTGGCTTTTTTGAAGCTCTTGCTGAAACTGCATCATCTTTTTCTGAAGAGCCGCTTGCTTTTCATTTCTTGCCTTCTCTGAAAGGAGACTGGCTTTCTTTTGAAACTCGTCGGCTTCTTTTTTAAGCTTACCTTCTTTCTTTTTCAATTCGGCCTTTTTCTTATTAAACTCACCTTCGAGTTTCGACTTAGCTGATTTTCCAGCCTTTGTCCCTTGAATGGCTTTTTGCATATCGATATAAGCGGCCTGAAATTTCGCGCTGGCCGATGTGGCCACAGTCATGGATAAAATTAGTAAAAGATATTTCATGTCGACACTCCTTTTTTTTCGACAATTTCGTTCCACAAGAATCCCCTATATCTATTAAAAAGGGGCTCCGATTGCAAAGTGAAATTCTGACCCCTCTTCGTTAAGCTCAGCTCGTCTGTCCAGAGGGAAACCCCACTCAAAGCGAAGGGGTCCAATGGGAGAGAACCAGCGAACTCCAAATCCAAAATCTTCTCTAAAATAGGAGTCCACAATATCGTCGTGAGCCATCCCCACGTCGTAGAAAGCCACACCACGGATCCCTGCTTCTTTTACAAGAGGGAATTCAAGCTCAAACATGGCCAAAGCCTGCTGAGTTCCACCAAGAACCACTTGAGCACGACGCCGCGCCTCAGCATCTGAAACGGGGTCTGGATTGGGCGTGATTCCCGGGACATCATTGAGCTCCCCACGCCACCAGTCATAATTGAGGCGTGAAAATTCTCTACGCCCTACATCTCCAAAGTCGAAACCTCTCATATTATAGGGTCCACCCAGGCGGTAACGTTTCGTGAAGGGAATGGGCTTATCTTTAGGCCCCTCTACAAGTCCGTAGGTGAAGTTTGTTCTTAACACGAGATTCCAGAAAATATTGTAGTACCAGCGAAAGAAGGCATCAAACTTACGGTAATCTAAAGACCCGCCGAGACCGGCTAATTCGTAGGAAGCACTGGTATGGATTCCTTTTGTAGGGGCGAAACGGTCGTTTCGTTTATCGTACTCAACAGAAGCTGTGACCGAGCTTGTGGTTCCTTCCGCCTCTTCTGGCTTTAAAACATCTGTGGCGTATCGCCCTGGAGGCATATCAAGTTCAGTGGTATCAACCTTATACCTTAAGAAACCATAGAAATAGCGATTGAAAATGGGATGCCCCACTCGAAACGCTCCCCCTTCTACTTTTTCACTGTAGAGATTGGGGATTCGGCTCTCGTTTCGATAAACATCAAAGCCTGCTGTCCACAAAGTGTCGAACAAATAAGGTTCTGTAAAATTCAAACGGTATCTCTTTTGAATTTCCGAGTAGTCCACTTGCAGACCCACATTCTGTCCCTTACCAAGGAAGTTGGTCTGATTGAGTTGAGCGTTAAAAATCACACCACTAAAAGAGCTATAACCGGCTCCCAACTGGAAGCTTCCTGTGTTTCGCTCTTTGACGACAATATCAATATCCATAAGGTCATCGCGCCCCTGAGGGGTTTTGGTATTAAACTGCACCTGCTCGAAAAAGCCGAGACGACGAATATTATCCATGGACTCACGCTTACGAGATTCGTTATAGAGCTCTCCCTCACCGATACGAAGTTCACGGCGCACCACTTTGTCGCGCGTTCGAGTGTTGCCCACCACATTGATCGTACCAAAATAAACTTTTTTACCTTTATCGAATTCGTAGACAATATCTACTTTGCGTTCGTCTTCGCGAATAAAAGTACGTGGAATAACGTTGGTATAAGCGTAACCAAGGTCCCCATACATGGCAGTAAAGGCCTGGATATCTTGCTGAACTTTTTCGTAGACGAAAATGTCTGATTCATCAATTTGAGCGGTCTCCGTTAACTCCTCGGTGGAAAAAAGCAGATCTCCAGAAAAGCTCACCTCACCCGTATTAAACTGCATGCCCTCTTCAATGCGGATACTGATGTAAATGCCTTTCTTATCAGGGGAAACTGTCACCTCAGGTCTTGAAACCTTGGCTTGAACGTAACCTTTGTTAAAATAAAGAAAACTTATCAGTTGTAAATCTTGCTCAAAGGCATCTTGCTTGTAGGTTCCCGAACCACTCAGACCACTGAAATATCCACCCTCTTGGGTGAGCATACGGCCTTTGATGTCACTGCTAGGGACTTTTTCATTTCCGATAAAAGAGATTCGCTTTACAAGGACTTGGTCATTTTCTTCGACCTGAAAAGTCACATTAACGCCACCATTACTGTCCTCGGTGACCTCGTAGCTTACCTTGGCTAGGAAATAGCCTTTTTCTTCATAAGCCTTTTGGATGTCTGAGACTCCCCTGGTGATTTTGCCGTAATCGATGATTTCAAAAACTTTAATCTTGGTGAGTTCACTGAGTTCTTCATCATCAAGCTCAGAGTTTCCCTTATAGTCGATGGAGGATATGGCTGGCTTTTCCACAACCCTATAGGTCAGAGCCACGCCCCCACTGACCTTGCTATCGCGCACTTCGATGTCTTGGAAGTAACCTGTTTCAAAGAGAGTTTGCACCTCTTCCTGAACCCCTTTGAGGCTTAGGGGTTGCCCCACTTTATTCTCTAACTTTTGGGCAATGGCATCGGTTTCGATCTTCCGATTTCCCTTGATATCAATCGACTTAACAGTCTGAGCCCAGGTGTTGATAGGTAACAGGCACAGGATGAGGAATAATAATGACGAATAACTAATAGGCCGCAAAAGGTTCTACCTTACTTTTTAGCTTGATGGTGCAACTGCAAAGGTCCGCAGGCTATTCATATTTCACAGCAAAGTCAAAATGAGTCACCAGATGGTGGGCTTTTAAACCCTCAAAAACCAACGATTGCGCACCTCATCAATTGCCACAGAACTGAATTGCTTAAATTTTGACCTTCAAAACAGTGACAGAACTAAGCTAGTTATCGAGAAGGCCGTTTTTTAATCGGAAGACTTTAGGGAAGCGAGCGGCAAATTCTTGGTCGTGAGTCACAACTATCAGAGTGAGGCCTAGATCCTGTTGCAGCTGGAAAAAGAGATCTTGAATCACACGCCCGTTTTCGCTGTCTAGGTTTCCAGAGGGCTCATCCGCAAAAAGAATCTCGGGATCTTGCACAAGGGCTCTTGCGATGGCCACCCTTTGTCTTTCTCCACCACTGAGCTCTGAAGGGTAATGATCTTTTCTATTTTTTAGCCCAAGAAGATCTAATAATTTAAGAGCTTTTTCCTCGGCTTCGGCTTTTGTTTTTCCACCCACGCGGGCTGGTAGAGAGACATTTTCTAGAGCATTGAGTTCTGGCAAAAGATGATGGAACTGGAACACAAAACCCATTTTACGATTACGAAACTGAGCCAACTGATCATCGTTTTTTCGGGTAAGGTCCTCTCCACGGTAATAAATCTTACCAAGAGAGGGCATATCAAGAGTTCCCAAAATATGAAGCAGAGTGCTCTTGCCAGCTCCAGACACTCCCATAATGCAAACCGCCTCGCCTTGATGAATATTTAAATCAACACCTTTTAGGACCTCAAGACGTGAGTTATCCATGTCGTAGGCTTTGGTCACACATTTGGTTGATAAAATCACATTACTCATACTTTAAACCTTCCACGGGTGAGAGTTTGGCTCCACGGAACGCAGGCGCTAAGGTACTCAAAAAACAAATCACGATTGTAGCAACGATAACCCAAACAATGTCTTCGCCCTGAAGTCTGACTGAAAAGTTAGACATCCGGTAAACATCCTCAGGCATAATGGGATAAACTTTTTGTAAGACTTCAAAGCCCCAAGAAAAAAGAAAACCTAGGGAAAGGCCGATGGCCAAACCACAAACACCGAGAGCTAGGCCGTGAAGACAAAACAATATAATAATGTCTCGTCCTTTAAGACCCAAAGCGCGCATGACGGAAATTTGCGAGTAACGCCTGAGAACTCCTAAAAACAGGGTCGTTGAAACGTTAAAGAAAGCCGCTACCACCATTATTAGCATAACAAAAAAGAGAACCATTTTTTCGTACTCTATGGCTCTAAATAAAGAGCGATTGACCATTGTCCAATCTCTGACCGAGTAATCCCAACCCAACTCTTCTTGCAGCTTTTCTGCCACTGGGGCCGACTGATCTGAGTCCTTTAGCCTGAGTCGAAATCCTAAAATTCGATCACCCACTCCCAATAAATTCTGCACAACCTTAAGGTCTCCGATCACAACTCTTTCGTTAAAATCATACTTTCCAAAATCCAAAATAGCTGAGACATAGAAGTTTTCAACTTTCGGTGAAATTCTTGTGGCCGAAGATTTGGACACTCTTGGCAGAATGGCTTTAAAGGGGTCACCCACCTCAAGCTTCAATCGACTGGCAATGACTTTGCCCACATAAAGAGGGTGGCCCGCAGGCTCCTCTCCCTTTTCTATCTTTGCAATAGTGCGCCTTTTAAGGGCGGACATCTCTTGAGCCTGTTGCCATTTAATCCCTTGCAGAATGACAGCATTCAGCTTGCCTTTATTAGCCACCAAGACTTCCGCTTTGGTGTAAGGCATCACTTCAGAAACCTCGGGGCTAATTTCCTTGATTTCCTGAGCCAACTTCTCTGGCTCCTCGATCCCCGTTCCTCTTTTGACAATATTGACGTCACCGAGCACATCAATAATGGAGCCTTTGAGACTATCGGTAAAACCACTAAAGCCCGCCATACTAACTACAAGAAAGGCGACCCCTAAACTGATTCCAAAAAGAGAAAACAGGGTGGTCGGCTCAGAGAAGAGTTTTTTTTGAAAAATAAATTTACGGTAAAGCCACCAATGCAAAGGACCTACTCCTCTTCTTTCATGAACTTAAGGAATGAAAAAATAAAGTCATTTAAGTTTCCATCCATAACGTCTTGAACTTGACTGGTTTCTTGTGAAGTGCGGTGATCCTTTACCATTTGGTAAGGATGCATGACGTAAGACCGAATCTGACTCCCCCACTCGTTGGCTTTTTTCTGGGAATTCATTTCGTCTTTTTCTTTGTTACGCTCTTCGAGTTCTTTTTCGTAGAGTGCCGCTTTTAACATCTTCATCGCCGTATCACGGTTGGCATGCTGCGACCTTTGGTTTTGACATTGAACCACGATACCCGTGGGCGCATGGGTGATACGAACGGCAGAATCGGTGGTATTGACGTGCTGCCCACCAGCTCCACTGGCACGGTAAGTATCAATTTTTAAATCTTCGTTTTTAATTTCAATATCAATGTCATCATCCACTTCGGGCCAGGCAAAAACGGAAGCAAAACTTGTGTGGCGGCGAGCATTGGAATCGAAGGGGGAAATTCGCACCAAACGATGCACACCAGACTCCGCTTTCAAATAACCATAGGCATAGGGACCTTGCACATTTAAAGTCACCGACTTAATTCCCGCTTCTTCCCCATCGGTTTGCTCTAAAACTTCTACCTTGTAGCCATTTTGTTCAGCATAGCGTGTGTACATTCGGTAAAGCATTCCGGCCCAATCACAGGCCTCTGTTCCTCCCGCGCCAGAATTGATCGATAGAAAGGCGGAATTGACATCCGACTCGCCATCGAGGAGTTTTTGTAGTTCCAACTCATCAATTACTGTTTCTAAACGGTGAACTTCTCCAACGGCTTCCTGGAAAGATTCATTATCTTCTCCTTCTTCGGCAAGATCCAAAAGAACACTCACATCTTCAATTTTCTGGTTGAGATTTTCCCACTGCTCGCAGGTTTTTTCATGAATGGCGATATCGCGATTCACTTTTTGCATTTCATTAGGATTTTTCCAAAGATCGGGATTTTGAGCGCGGTGCCTTAGCTCTTCGAGCTCCTTCTGGCGTCTTTCAATGTCAAAGATACCTCCGCAGTTGGCTGGATTTTTCCGAGAGTTCTTGGACTTGGCTGCGGAATTCACTCAAATGGGTGCTTAAATTGTATTGTTTCGTCTCCACGTTGGCATCCTCCGTCGCTCGCACTTTAGGTTTTAATTTTTCGGAAATCTCTTGTTTCTTAATACATCAAAAAGAGCGTCCTGTAATTCAAACATCTCTTTTTCATCCTGACCACCCTTTTCATGCTCGTAGCCTAGGAGGTGCAAAACACCGTGAATAATTAAATAACCCAACTCCTCACGCCGGGATATTTCGTGATCGATGGCCTGCTTGTCGACGACTTCTCCACAGAGGACCAACTCACCAAGGTCTAGTTCCGTCATACCTGAAAAGCTAAGAATATCAGTGACTTTGGGCTTGGACCTAAAGTCTAGGTTGAGCTTTTTGATCTGAGTTTTCTCAACAAAAACAAGGGTTAACTCCCATTTGCGAAGATCAACGATTGCTCTTTTTTTAAGCTCTTTTTCGAGATCTTGAATCCACTCTTCAAGGAAGTTTCGCGGAATTCTCCATGAACTCAGTTTTACGATATTGACCTGCAAAGGTCCTCCTGCTTAATTGGCTGCATGACATCATTCCAACAATTAATCGAAATTGTCAAAAAATTACGAGGCCCTAAAGGCTGCCCATGGGATAAGGCTCAGACACATGAAAGCCTCACGCCCTATGCCGTCGAAGAAGCTCATGAATTAGAAGAGGCCATCGCCAATAAAGATATCGATAACATGAAAGAAGAGCTTGGCGACCTCCTCTTTCAATCGATACTTCATGCAGAGATTGCTAGACAAAACGGCGACTTCGACATCGATGATGTCATCAAACATCTCAATAACAAAATGGTCTCAAGACACCCCCATGTGTTCTCTGATGTTGAGGTGAAAGATGCCGACGAAGTGGTTAAGAACTGGGAAGAAATTAAAGCCCAAGAAAAGGAAATGGCCCCCTTTGATCTTCCTAAAAGCTTCCCCTCTCTTTTAAAAGCTCACAAAATTGGCAAACGCTCCAAGAAGTTTGGCTTTGACTGGGAAACTCCTGAACAAGTTTTTAAAAAAACCGATGAGGAGATGGCTGAACTCAAAGAGGCCTTTGAAAAGAACGACAAAGCCCATATAGAAGAGGAACTCGGTGATTTACTTTTCACACTTTCACAATTGGCAAGACATCTTGATTTAGACGCTGAAAAATCTTTAAGACGGGCCAATCAAAAATTCATCCATCGCTTTGAAGAAATGCTTAAAATCAACCCGAACCTCAAAGACATTCCTCGCGAAGAAAAAGAAAAACTCTGGAACAAAGTTAAAAAACAATAAGTGCCTCAAGACCTAGGGTACTGAGACACTTTGTCCCTTTATTTTTTCATAACCTCATAATTAAGATCAAAGTGATCAGCCAGTAGTGAAAAGATTAGAACCTGATAGTAGCGATTGCCATGATTGCCCTTGATGGAACGATGATAATAAAAAGAATCCTCTCCGACTTGCTTTTCTAGGGCATGAGCGAACTCAGCTTCTTGATCCCCGCCCTGATCCACTCGATCATCCAAACCGTTAGTAAAGAGCTGAAGATGTGTGCCTTCAGGAATCTCAGTAATATGATGAACAGGATTGATACTTTCAACATAAGCATCAAATTGCGGTCCTAATATGTAGTTACCTTCAGCGTCGACTTGCGGAGCCAAATCAGAATGAGCAATACGCCCAAACCATCCCTCTTCAAAAATAGACTTAAGGTCAATGACTGGAACGACAGGAATCACAACACCAAAATTGTTCCCATGCTTGGCCGCTAGTATAAGAGAAGTTAAACCACCCCACGAGCGCCCCATGGCCACGATTTTTTCAGACCCCACAGAGAATTGCTCTTGAAAGTATGTGCTAGTTTCCGAAATGTTTTTTATCATTTCGAGTCTCTGGCTTGAGCCATCAAGGAACCACTGCGCTCCCCTTTCGCCTCCACCAGGCAGATCAACAGTGACATAGGCACCGCCCAACTCAAGAGCCATTTGCACTTCGCGAGGCTCTGGAGAGTTTTTTATAGAAATCCAACCGTAGTAACGAATAAAGACGAACTGAGGTTTCACACCTTTTCGAGTATAGACTCGGCCAGTGATCCATTTGCCGTTTTCAGCGCTAAACTGAAAAAGCTCCTGTTGCATTTGGCTGGCGTCAAAGTCTAGCGACTCTTTATTGGGAAGTCGCTTTAACTGATCATTCACTAAATCAAGTGCCAGCACATGTTTGCCCGTCTTTACATCAGAAAAAACAGAGAGAGCACGACGGCTACCGGGACCAAAATTAAACTTTGTCATTGTGCCAAAGCTAGATAGGCCTAAACTCGATAAATCAATAGTGGTCGATTGGCCGGTTTTTAATTGAACGATCTTTAGACTGACATTTTGTTCCGGGATCGAGTGGTATTGTAAAATGAGTTTGTCGTCGACAAGCTCGGCAATATGTAAAACTTTTTGTGAATCACTAGGAACAAGAGTATTCACTTCGGCCGTTTGTAAATCAATGGCCGAAATTCCGTAGGTATCCCCTTCACCACTGGTAAGGACTATCGGCTGATTTTTATAAACTCCAAGGAATACAGCAACATGTTTATTTCTTGGATAAATCTCTTGCCAGTTATAACCACCCTGCTCGTCACGCTCACCTTTGTAAAGAGAAAACGTTGTTTTGATTCCCGAGTTAGAAACCAGGAGTCGGTAGGCGACAAGAGTTTGTCCACCGTCAATGTCCGCGATTCCAAAGTTTTCAGCCAAGCCTGGCGAGAAAACAACAGTGTCTTTCCCTGAAGAAATCTCGCGATACCGGACCTCTAAAATTGGCTTTTCATTTTTCTTAACAGCTTCTTTGGGATGAAAGAAACTGTAATAAAGGCCATCAGAGTTTTTATTCCACGAAAACCCTTCCATCCTATTTTCGATAGGTGTTTTGAGAAGTGTTGCGGGAGACTTGTTTAAAGTGACAATATTCCAAAATTTTAAATCTTGTCCATTAAATGTTGTGTAGAAAGCCACCTTTTTACTGTCGGGACTAATGAGAAATCCTGAAATACGATAGCCCTCTTGAAGCCCTTCATTGCTAGCCAACAGTGTTTCTACTCCACCACGATCTCGCCAAACTAGCCCTTCTGAACTGATGGAGATAAAGCCATGAGAAAAACTGGTTCTTGAAGTATCAGGCGTTTGAGTTTGCAATTGTTTAAATCGGCTTTCAATCAAGGGATCGACTTTGTCTTCCACTTTTTGGGAATGGGACTTTACAAAGCTCTCAGGAACCTTGGCCTGGCAGACGCTGATATTTAAAATTAAAACGAGGGCGCAAAGTCCCATAAAAATGACTCGCAGTGGATTCATTTGAATACTCCTTAAAAGTTGAAAGGAGGTCTCAAGGAGAAGTACTAAAACAGCTTGAGTAAGGGGAGACCCCGGATATTGTTTTGCTTGTCCGTAGATCTAGAGGATTTCCGCCAAAGAGTCTTTCTTCGAAAACGAGGCTAGAATAAATTCAAAAAATCGCTAGGAAAATATGTGAATCCCAACTTCCTTCTAAACATAAAAAAAGCACTTCGATTGAAGTGCCCACAAATTAAACTTCCTTAAAACCAAGATTCTAAAATATTGGCACACAGTCGGCATTGGTCAGTTCAACATCGGCATTCTGATCCTCTGCACAACAGACGACGTCGCCTGTCTGAGGTCCCTGCTCGTCACTAGCTCCGTTGTCAGCTAAATTGAGCCAAGCCGCGGCGGTGGTTGATGTTGCTGGGATTTTTGTAACTGGAGAGGGCGATTCAAGGTTTACCCAAGGTGAACTACCAACGGCGTTACAACCTGTCGCCTGACAATTTAAAGATTCTACACCAATAGCTGCGATCGCCTCTTGCTCAAGCTCTTGGGTGAGATCTTCACAACGTGAACTTGCCCAAATAAAATAAACCTCTCGACCATCACTGGGTAAATCGCATTGTGGGCTCATGGCCGGCGTACAAATAACAGAGATATCATCGGGAGTTCTATCCTGAGAAAAAGAGGAGTTTGACCCTCCAGCGCTCTTGCCGTTGCTACAACTTATTGATGCTAGTAAAATTAAACAAAGATAAAGACGGAAAAAGATTTTAGACATGACCTCACTCCTTGGTAGGAGTCTTTAATAATAAAGCATGTCTGCCTTGAGCACAGGTCCAGATATGGGAATTGGCCTTTGCCTTTGTCCAGAAACCAAGACCATCGCAAATAATTTGAAATGAGATTTATTTAATCAGGAACCACAGCGCCGTCGGGATAACAAAAGTGGTCTTTAATCTCAGCACCCGAAGGACACATAAAGACCACCACCTGGCGCCCTGTTCCGTCTGTAGTAACGCAATCACTGATGCCAATTTCATAGGTGCTCTGATTGAATTTTTGAGCCATCTCAATGGCTGTGGCCTCTACAAATGAGGGTTTAAGCCTTTGAGCGTCCACATAAACCGCCCGATCTGTAATACAATCGGAGGCCTCCGCAGCGGCCTTATAGGGCTTTGTCGGTACTTCGGTCACTCGTTGTTCGTGAACCACTCGCTGAACACAGCCCAAAGAAAAAAGAAAAGTAAAACAAATCAATAGTTTCTTAGTCATGCCTTAATATATTGGCAGGAGACAAAGAAAGACAGAGATTTCTAAATTATTCTCGAAAAATTAGACCCCAACGAAAGCTGAAAGGTGACATCGTTTTTATCAGCATTGAGACGAATAAAAGAGTCGAATCACTTTTTCCTGAAGCGTCGAAGAACAATATTTAATTCTTCAACCTTCAAAAAAGCCCCAACACTGAAGTAAACAAGGCCTGCCCCCCCTACAATTAAAATCAATAGAGGAAAATCTAAAAGAAAGCGACCTTGCTTCCATTGCAGCTGATTAATCGCCACCAAATAAAACCCCATCATGCATGCCGCACCAGCACACAGTGAGACGTGACTGGCAATTTTTCTCCAATTTATCGTCCCCACTCTTTTTCCGATGAAAAAACTAGAGATGATAAAGTTTATAAGGGTAATAAGTGCGGTTGAAAATACCAGCCCATTGAGTTTCCATATCTCCATAAAAAGAGGCGCCATAATCACATGAACTGTAAGACCAAAAAGAGCGATGTAAGCAGGAGTTTTAGTGTCCCCGGTGGCATAAAGGGCCTGTGTCACGATCTTTAAAGAACCTGCGGCCATTAATGTCAGGCAGTAAATTTTGAGGATATCAGCCACAATTAAAACTTCAGCAAAAGAAAACTTTCCACGATTAAAAAGAATGTCCACAATGTCTGAACCCAAAAACCAAAATCCAAATATACAAGGAATCGCTAAGAAGTAAAAAAGACCCAATTGTCTTGAAAGGCTTGAAATAAAATTTCCTGTTTCTTTTCGACTCCAGTATCCCGACAGAGCTGGAAGAACCGTTGTCCCAATACTCACGGCAATCAATGAAAGGGGAAGTTCCAACAAACGGTCAGCCGTGTAAATATAGGTAATCGCCCCAGGCATCAAACGACTGGCAAAGGAGGCGTTGATCAATCCCATGATTTGTAAAACACCCACACCAAGAAGAGTGGGCATAAATTTTCTCACCACCACTTGGACGCTGGGGTGACTAAGGGAAAAAGAGATCTTTGGCAGACCGTGAACTTTAATCATCGCTGGCAATAGTAAAAAAGCCTGAAGGGCTCCCCCAATCACGACCGAAAAAGCCGAAGCTAAAACCAAATGCTCAGAATCTTTATAGAGCCAGAGTCCACAAATGATAGCGACGTTCAGCAGCATTGGTGCGTATCCAGAGAGGGTAAATTTTCGGTTGGCATTTAAAACGGCCATAAAAAAAGCGAAAAGGCAGATAAAGAATAAGAAAAAGACCATGATTCGAGCCATGGTAATAGTCATTTCGATTTTGCCTGGAATATCGGAAAATCCTGAGCCCCCAAAAAGGAAATTCACAAGTGGGTCCATAAACAGGAACATCATCAGACAGATGAGGCTTATTAAGCTCATCAGTAAAGTGAAGATCCCATCGGCCAAACGCTGTGAATGGCTCTCCTCGCCTTTTTCCAAAAGTCCCACATAAACAGGAATAAAACTAACGGAAAGTCCCCCTTCGCCAAATAGTCGCCTAAATACGTTGGGAAGCTTAAAGGCGGCAAAAAAGGCATCTTTCATATCCAAAGGCATGATCGCCAAAACCAAGGAATCTCGAATAAAACCCAAAATTCGGCTAGTTAGCGTTCCTGTCCCGAAAAAAAAGGCCGCTTTGGCCGTCGAAACACGGGGACTATTTTTGGGGGCATTGGGAGATTTTTGCAAAGAATATCCTTTTTTCTGAAAGGGGCTTGTCATCGAGCCCATTTTCCGTTATCACCACATGTTCATAAGTTATATCGGAGGTTTAGCCTTGGCAAATATTGTATCTGCAAAAAAACGTGCTCGACAGGCTGTGGTTCGTAGAGACCGCAATCAACAAATGAAAAAAGCGATTCGCCATTTGGAGAAAAAGGTTCGAAATGCTATTGCGGCTAAAGATAAAGACCAAGCGGCAACCTTCCTTAAAGACTACGAGAGCGCCATCGACAAAGCGGCTGTTAAAGGAAAATACCACCCGAACAAAGCTTCTCGCAAAGTGAGTCGTCTGACTCAGTTTATGAATAAATCATTGAACGCCTAAAATTTTATTTCAAAGTTTTGTTCAAAGCTAAAAGCAAGCCTAAAGGCTTGCTTTTTTAGTTTGAACGTCTCAAATCTTTACGAATTTAGCTTTGCAGCCATTAAGTTTTAGGCATTGAATCTCGATAAGAAACTTGTATGGCAGAAGCAAAAAGACGAAAAGCACCAAGAAGACAATACCACGGTCAGGCCGGCATTTTATATCGTGGG
Source organism: Bdellovibrionales bacterium (assembly GCA_964230645.1). Lineage (GTDB taxonomy): Bacteria > Bdellovibrionota > Bdellovibrionia > Bdellovibrionales > JAGQZY01 > JAGQZY01. Next base: position 962,184 of record CAXRHT010000002.1, read on the forward strand.
CATATGACCATCACCCGCTGCAATCAGCTCGGCGAGGGAGGGGCTTTGATTCGCTCCGATGAGTTGCTCGACTCTGTCGTCGAGGGGGAAGAAGTTGTCGTTACCCTATTTCTTCCCAATATTGGAGGTCTTGTCGCCACAGCTCAGTGTGTGTATCGCTCAAACAATACTAAAATTGGGTTGCAGTTCTGCTCTCTTGAGATGAAATACAAAAAGAAAATCAGAGAATTCGTGTCTCGCCGTAAGCAAGTGGAAGAGGCGGTTTAGCATGGCCGAGACCAACTACAAAGCAGACTTAGCCAGGTACAAGTATAAGCTCTCCATTCTGATCCCGATGTACAACGAAGCCGAAACCATTCGCTTTGTTCTAAACAAAGTTTGCAAAGCCCTTGAAAACCAAAGCTTTGAAATTATCGTTGTCGATGATGGCTCCAGCGATGAATCTAAAAAAATGGTGCAACAGTTTCAATCGCTACACCCTAAATTAGCGATCAAATACATCTATCAACACAACCTGGGTAAAGGTGGAGCCATTCGCACAGGTATTGAGGCCGCCTCCGGTGAGATTTTAGTGGTGCAAGATGCGGATCTTGAATATGACCCCGAAGATATTCTTCCCTTAATCCCCCCTTTTGAGCAAGGAACTCGTGTCGTCTACGGCTCTCGGAATATGAACAAAGAAAATCGTGAGCATTCCAGCCTGTTTTTCTACTGGGGTGGTCTGATGGTGACCCATGTGACTAATCTTCTTTTTGGTTCAAAGTTGACAGATGAGGCCACGGGCTACAAACTTTTTCATGCAAAGGTTTTCGAAAATTTTAATTTTAAACACAATGATTTTGCCTGGGAACCAGAAATCACAGCCAAGCTCTTGAAGAACAAGATTGAAATTGTGGAAAAACCCATCTCCTACAAACCTCGTTCTAAAGCGGAGGGCAAAAAAATCTCATGGAAAGACGGGATCAAAGCCATTTGGGTTCTTTTGTGCGAGTTTATCAAAAGATAAAGACAACAACCTGGCTTCCCTTTTTTCTAATAGCAGTGGCCGTGAGCCTTTCTTACTTTAATGCCTTAGAAAATGACTTCCTATGGGATGATGAGTTTTTGATTGAAAAAAACTCCTACCTTCGGAGCTTCGAAAACCTACCTAAGATGCTCGTCTCAAACTCAACGGCGGGCTTTGGCGGACGCGATAACTTTTATCGCCCCACTCAAAACATCTACTATCTTTTTATCTATCAGGCCTTCGGCTACAACAAAGTGGCTTTTCATTTCGGAAATATTTTACTCCACTTTCTCAACGGGATTCTTGTTTTTTTACTGATTTTCCGCCTGACGAAGAGAAAGCCGCTGGCTCTACTAACGAGTCTTCTCTGGGTCTGCCACCCCACCCATGTGGAAGCCATCACTTACATCAGTGGAACCGCAGACCCCATGGCTTTTCTTTTTTGCTTTCTCTGTCTATTAACTTATCCCTACAATAAAAAACACTGGGGGCGCCTTTTAGCCTCCTTGGCCTTTTTTCTTCTAGCCTTGCTCTCCAAAGAGGCCATTATTGTGACACCAGCCCTTTTAGTCGTTTGCCAATTTTGGCTCAGTAAAGAAAGGCCCTTTCACTTGAAAACCTATCTGAAAACCCTTCCCTTTTGGTTACTAGCCATTGGCTATCTTCTTGTCAGAGAGTTCCTTTTGAATTTTGATAAAACCTATACGTTCTATAAAAGCAGCAACATCTATACAGAGAATATCCACTACCGTTTTTTTACTTTTCTTGCGACACTGCCGGAATACTTACTCATTTTACTGCGACCTATCAAACTCCATATGGAAAGGTCCTTTCCCGTTTTCACTCAATGGAGCAGTTCTCCCGTTCTTTTGGGCGCACTCGTTGTGGTCCTGCCCTTAGTTCTTGGAATTTATCTTCTCGTAAAAAAACAGAAGAAATGGCTTCTTTTTGCGTGGCTTTGGTTTTTTGCTGCCTTCACTCCGATGACCGGAGTTTTAATCCCCGTGAATTCTTTTATTTTGGAACATTGGCTCTACCTACCCTCGGTGGGCTTTTTTCTTGTCGGCGCTTTGCTTGTTATTAAAACCCAAAAAATCCACCCGACTCTTCCTTTGATTTTTGCTTTGATCCTTGTCAGTACCGAGATTGGTCTAACCCATTATCGCAATAAGGTTTGGCGAACACCGATTACATTTTATCAAGATATCTTAAAGTATTCAGAGGGTTCAGCACGGGTTCACAACAATTTAGCCATGGCCTATCAGGACGACAAACAACACCAAAGAGCCATTGATCACTACAAAAAAGCGATTGCACTTTCAGACACCTACCCACAAACTCATTATAATTTAGCACGCTCTTACATTCAGGAAAACCGTCTGGATTTAGCCCTAAAGCATTTAAACCGAAGTCTTGAACTTAGACCTGACTTTGTTTACTCACAGAAACTTAAAAAAGAGCTACTTGATTTTTTAGATAAACCTAAAAAGAATCCATAAAAAAAGGCTCCCCTTATGGAAAGCCTTCACTTAATCTTAAGTAAGATCACTTTTATTAATGACTAAGACTGTCTTTACTTAAAAACTTCTCAAAGCATTTTTCATTGGTTTTTGACATCTCGGTAAAGCGAATTCCCATTCCCTTCGGATAACGTCCCTGCGGTTCTGCTATACGAACGACCACAGCTTCACAACGGATTTTTCGCATGGAACTAACATTGAGACTCACTCGCACGGTATCGCCAATCTTGGGTAAGTTATCAAGCTCATCAAGGCAAACGAACGCTCCCGTTTTTGAAACATCAAAGGTCTCTCCCTGAACCATATCTCCCACGTAGGGATTTAATGTGGCTCCAACTTTCCTTGAGTATCTTTTAGAGGCTCGCCACCAGCGCCTTTTAGGGTCTTTTAAAATGACTTGTGAAGAAGGCAACGCTAGAGGCACGAAAAGTCCCGCTGAAAGAAGGGTGGCGATTGTGGTTTGCTGCAACGAGAAGTCAGCCCCAAAATTTCCCACGATATAATTGTTAAAAGCCACTAACGCCAGCAGTACGGGGGCAAAAAACAAAATTCCACGGGAGGCCTGGTAATAGAAATAGGCTCCCAATATAAATGCAAAAGCAATAAGCCAGTTCAGTGAGGTCATTTTTGCAAAAATAGCCTGTGTTTCAGTCCATGGATGACCGTACAAAAACATCACTTGTAGCGGGAAAGATAAAGCAATGAGGATCATCATTAAGGGAGCTAGGTAGAACTGTTTAGGTTTCATCAACATCTTGCACCTCTTTTTTATCTGAGTCGGTGTAATGAAAGCAGTAACTACTGACTTTTTTCACGTAATTGACGGCTTCCTTTAAATTTTCATGATTTTTCCAATCATCTTTCATTTCTTTGACCGCCCTTTTAACTCTGGAAGCTCCTGAATTATAACTCGCCAGAATTAACTCCGTGAGATTCCTCTCTCTATCCCCCTTTAATGAATCCACAATTTTTTTATTTTTCTTTAAATTCCAATAGCGTTTTAGATATCCAATATAAGTCATCCCACCTTTAAGGGATTTCATTGGATCAAGACGCCACTCCTCACCTTCCGTTATTTCTCCAGTATGGATCTTGGCTTTCAAGCTTAAATAAGAAAGTGTATTAATGCCAGGATACCTCGGCCAATCATCAATAGAGTTGAGAACTTCTTTTTCCGCCAGAGGTGTTATTTGAGTTAAACCGATGGCCTTAGCCCAACTGACAGCCTGTGGGTTAAATCCTGATTCCTGTGCCACGATTCCAGCCAGAAAAGAGGGGTTTGAATCATGCTCTCCAGCAACCTTTTCAATCATCCCTATGTACTCTTCGGGAGCTCGAAAAGTTCCTAAGTGGGCCAGTTGCCTTTTCTGAAAAAGAGAACAATCGGGAGCCTGGAGAGGCTTTTCTAATAAAATGTTTTCTTCCCCTCTAAGCACTCGCACTTGAATCTTATTGGTATCTAAAGTTTTGAGACGAAAATTCTCTAATATATAGATGCGTGTTCTTAAATCCTGACTACGATGAACTCTTGCTGAACTTAAAAAAGATTCGGTGACATCTATATTGTTATGTATGACTTGTATTTCCACGCCATCTTGTATGGGATATTCTGATTTAAGTTCCACAGAAAAGTCGGCTTTATCATGGAGCACCTGACGGCTGGGATGAAAGAACACCTGATATTTTTGCCTATTTTGACTGGCCACATCTCGTGCTTTCTTTTTATTTTTCGAAACCTCTACCTCTTTGACCTCTTCAAGAGCTCCAAAAGGCGTTGTCGGGCCCACACAGCCTAACAACAAAAAGGAAACTAAAAACAAACCACTCAGGCGCTTCAAACGATCAACCTCCATCCTAAAGTCCTATCGGACTAAAATCTAAAAGAGCTGAGGGAATTTCAGGGATGTTTCTCATCTTGTGACAAAAAAAGAGGAAAAAATAAAAAACACTTCTCGAATCAAATTAAGTCGTCGCAAATTTCGACAAAAACGGTGTCATTGCGTTTCACTTTCTTACACTTACTAAAACTGTAATTTCCTGATTTCAGTAGGATAGGAAGCTTTTCCACAGAACGCTCATTGTTAAATTAGATAATCTGTTATTAAAAAACGTAATGAACAATGCGTCGACCGGACTTTTTCCTATGTAAATTAGAACATTCATATAACAATTTTTCCCGTACTGGCGTTCGACAAAAGTCGGGTCCAGGTACGAACTCAATGAAGAGCTCGTAACAACTTGGGGGAACTATATGAAAGCAATGATTGCAGCAGCAATACTCGTTTTTTCTTTTCAGACAATGGCAAATAGTTTTGATAACTTTGCACAAACACCGTCATCTGAAAATCAATCAAAAGATATCATCATCAAATTGAAAGGCGACATGGACCGCACTTTCCTTGGCCGCTCTGTTATGAACAGTAAGCCGCTGATTAAAGATATGAATCTTCACCTATTAAAAATCAATCCAAGCATGGATGTGGACGCCGTTCTTGAAGAGCTAAGAAACAATCCAGATGTTGAGTACGCTCAAATTGACCATAAAGTTTACTCTCGAATCACAGAGCCAGAAGGCGAAGATGCTGAGCTTGATCCAATCCCTGCAGAAAACGGTCCTAACGACCCTGGATTTGGTGAGCAATGGTCAATGGGCCTTGATAGTGACAACTTCGGAATTGATGCACTTAATGCTTGGTTAAAGTATGGAACTGGCGGAAAAGATGCTAATGATAACGATATCGTTGTGGCTGTTGTTGATGGCGGAGTCGAAATCACTCACCCTGACCTTCAAGACAACGTTTGGTTTAATCGCGCTGAAATTGCTGACAATAATATAGACGACGACCAAAACGGCTACGTTGATGATATCAATGGCTGGAATGGTTACACCAACACCAATCAACACAAATCAAGCGGACATGGAACTCATGTTGCTGGAATTATTGGTGCTAAAGGTAACAACCAAGAAGGTGTCACTGGTGTTAACTGGGATGTAAAAGTTATGAACGTTCCTGGTTCTTCTGGAAGCACATCTGTTGTACTTACGGCTTACAACTACATTCTTGAGCAAAAGAAACTTTGGTTAGCCACAAACGGAGCCAAAGGTGCCAACATCGTATCGACCAACTCTAGTTTTGGTATTGATGGTGCTGACTGTACTTCTGGAAGCTATCCTGCTTGGAATGACGTTTATAACGAAATGGGTAAAGTAGGAATTCTTTCTGCCGCTGCAACAGCTAACAGAAGCTGGAACATCGACCAAGTGGGTGACGTACCAACGGGTTGTGATAGCCCTTACCTCATAGCCGTTACAAACAACCGTCCTGATGGAACGAGAGCCAGCGCTGGTTACGGAAAAGTAACGATCGATCTTGCTGCTCCTGGAACAAGAATTCACTCCACTTATTCTAATGGTTCAACGGCTAGTTTAACTGGAACTTCTATGTCAACTCCTCATGTAGCTGGAGCTGTTGCTTTCCTTAACAGTATTGCTTCACAGCCTCTAAGTGATCTTTATATGACTGATCCTGGTGCCGCTGCCCTAGAGATGAAAAGAATCATGATGGAAACTGTGACCGAGAGAGATAACTTCAAAGACGAGACTGTAGCCGGAGGTATTTTAAACCTCAACGCTGCGGCTGATGCTGTTGTTACTTTTGGTATGGGTCAAAACTAAGAATTCCCCAATTAAAAGCCAATACGAAAAAACCCACATTTGTTTAAATGTGGGTTTTTTTATTTTTAGCAATAAAAAAAGGAGCCAGCCAAGGCTCCATTTTTTTATTAATTTTATGGTGTGACCTGAAAAACCTTTTCCCTCATCAGTTTATTAAAACAACGATGGGTGGCTTTAACGTCGACCATGGCATCGTGGGCATTCTCTAGATTTTCATTAAAACAGATTTTATAGAGCTCTTCGAGTTTTGGCCATTTGTAACCGTAGTTACCGGGAAGCTTACAAAAGTCCACAGCAGACTTCATAGTGCAAAACATTGTCTTTTGTATTTCGGGATTCATCTGCGCTCTTAACAGCTCAGCTTGTAAAACAGCCAGATCGAAATTGAGATTATGACAAATTAAAACGTCACATTCCCCCACGTCTCTAAGAAATTCCGCAAGCACTGGTATCAGAGGGCGCCCTTTAGATTCAGAAACCTCGTTGGTGATACCGTGAACCTTCGCTGAAGTTTCTGGAATGGGAAAATCGACTTTAATAATGTTGTCTGATTCTTTTTGGGTCTCAAAGTTTTCAGAGACGAGCCAAGAGAGTTGCACTATGCGTGGCCAATTGTCCGTCTCCGTATAGGGGGCACGGAAGTTCTTGGGCAAGCCCGTCGTTTCCGTATCAAAAAACAGATATTTCATGTTTCCTCCGAAATTTCTTTTTTGTTTTTAGGTAAAGTAAGTAAGCAACGCTTTTTTCGACACTTAGGAACACCTTCTCGCTGCATCTTTTTGTCGATGGCTTGGGGAGCGATACAGTTGGAAGTTTTGTCTCCCTTATGGGCCTTAGCCTCATAAAGCTCCTTGTATCTTCGGTGAACCGAGAAGTAGCGGCCACATCCGCCGTAAGCCTTCACACAGTTTTCATCCTTTTCGCACCAAAAATAATTAATTCCAAAGGCTGTCGAGGGAAGAAAAGTGAAACAAAGCAAAATGTAAACTATTCGAGTCATACTTTCGAGTGTAACAAAGCCCAGGCCCATATGCATTGGGTTGCGCAGTAACTCTGACTTTTAAGGGACCTATCCTAAAGAAAAATCCGAAATGTCTAATTAATCCGCACTGGGATCAACAACGTTGTTGCGATCTTCAGGAACGAGAAGACTTTTAGAGGAGTTTTCGACCTCAGCATTGGAGGGCCGCTTGGACTGTTTTTGAGAGGGGCTCGAAGGCTCGGGGTAGCCTTGGGAGGGACTACGAGGTTCCGGGTTGGTCTGTGACGGGCTTGTAGGATCGCCATTGTTTCGGACCGATGACTGATCCCCTTGCTGATTGTAGTTTTTCTTAAAATTTTGATCAATCTGCTGGTTTCGTTTTGAGAAGGCTTCGGGGGAAGTTTGAGCAAAAACAAAAGATCCAACCAGTAAAATGAGCGAAAAACTAAGATTTAAAAAATACATGGGGTCACCTCTATAGTTCTAACTATAGAGGTTTTTACTCCCAACGGAATCACAGAACTGTGCACTCAATGTGCACAAATGTTTACATTTACTCCGAAAAGCCTTGTATTAGACTTCACCAACGGTAGGAAAAGCCCCAAGTTCCCACACTGTAGAGGGTTTCCGAGTCAAAGAGCTCCTGTTGATAATGCAGAAAAGTAGAGAATCCGCGGGTAAAATTAACGGCCACCCTGGGGCCGAGAACAAGGGCCACACTATTGCCTCCCGTATATTTAGGATCTCCGAATACAAACGAGGCATCCAGTCCAATTTCTAAAAAAGGAAAGTCGAGAAAGTAGAAGTGAAAAGGTGTCGTCCCAAGACCAGTGATGAGCTGAAAGTCGAAACTGTTGTCCTCTCCACCGTAGTATCCCGAAAAAGTTCTCGGCTCCCCCTGAGGAAGCAAGAGGTTACCGTGGAAATCAAAGTAACGACTCCAGTTGTAGCGCACCCCCAAATTGTAAACAGAGTGAATTATGAATTTGTTCCCGTAGCCTTGATCGGTTTGTGAAAAAGAATCGGAAATTCGACCCACCGTTTGTGAAGAGATAGAGCCAACCCCGAGGCTTGCCACCCATTGGCGATGCTTAGCCTTGGTCTTTTTTTCTACGTCTTGTTTCTTAGCTTTACTTAGAGTTTGGTTTTTAGAGGAAAGAGAGTCCTGATCTTTTTCAGAATTCTCCTGCTCCTTTGACTGGCTATTTTTATCTTTAACAAAATAAAAATTATAAGTGTCCTCAGCTAAGCCTTGAGAGGGCCAGAGATTCACACAAAAAAGGCCTACGAAGATCGCTCGATAAATCACTTTTTACCAACGATAGGCAAGGGATAAAGAATGAACGCTAAAGTCTGTGTCGGAGTCCAAATCTTTTTTATAGGCATAAACCATTGAAAGATGATCTCCAAACTTCACAGCCGCTCGCGGACCTAGATAAAGGGCATTACCAGAGGCACTGACTTGACGACTATAGGTCGATAAGTCGCCACGATCACCAAACATGACTCCACCATCGACACCAATCTCTAAAAACTCTCCGCCAAAAATGTCTAAGTGAATGGGAGTCACGCCAAGGCCTATTAGAGCTTGAGGGCCAAAGGAATCATTGATCCCTATACTACGCCCATTGGCTTCGTAGTCACCGTTAGCAATATGAAACTCACCATTTACATCAAAGTATTTGGACATATGGTAGCGAGCTCCAAGAACGTAGGTTTTTTGAGTGACCTCACCAAGATAAGTGTAGCTCTCAGCTGAAAAACCACCAACTCCAAGGTTTACCGACCAACCAGAACGATTGCTGTCATTTTCTTGATCTCTTGAGCTTGTCCTCACCTCACTTCGAGCCGACTCTTCAAGGTCACGCCTTCTGACATAAACTTTTTTCTTTTTACTTTGAGCCGGCTGCCAATTGTCGGGCACTAAAAGAACATCATTGGGAACCTCGACGATTTCTTCGCGTGGCTCTTCAACAAGAACAGCTTGTTCTTTATTTGAAGGCTCCTCTTCTTGTTTTTTATCTCCAGACTTTTGGAAATAGAAGTTGTAAACATCTTCGGCTTGAGCCCCTTGGGTTACAAACAAGCACGACAGAAGCACAGTACCTATAGTTTTCATTTTTATTGTTTTCATAAATCCTCCATATTATTCGCCCCCTCCTTATTCAAAGGCTGGACCAAATGGCACGGAATTTAAGTTATTGATTTCACTAGCTTTTGCTCTCAATGAAACGACCTTTTCCGACATTCTTGTCTTTCTGCATGACATCTCTGTCATGTATCCATGTTTTCTAGGTAACGAAAAAGCGTGCGAGGGGTCACTCCTAAAAGTTCGGCGGCTTGTGCTCTTTTGTTGTTCGATTTCTTCAAAGCCAATTTTACCTTCTCCATCACAAAGCGATTTTTTGCTTCTTCCAAATTCTCACCCCCAAGCCAACTCAAGGCGGCCCCACCATCATCTTTGCTCTGAGGCCCACCGATGCGCAAATGCTGCACTTGAATCACGTCACTGGGGCAAAGTGCTATGGCGCGCTTCACGGCACTAAGAAGTTCACGAACATTTCCTGGCCACTCTTGAGCTTGTAACCAAGCCAAGGCGTCGGCAGAAAATCTTTTTTCTGAATGGGCTTCTTTTAAAACCTCATTGGCAATAAGAGTAATATCGTTTCGACGCTTTCTAAGAGGGGGGATCTCAAAGCTCACTTCGGCCAATCGGTAGTAAAGATCTTGACGAAACTCTCCTTTATCAACGAGTTCACGCAAGTTTTTGTGAGTGGCACAGAGAATTCTAACATCCACTTCAATGGCTTTTTCACTCCCCAGGGGTTCAATCATTTTTTCCTGCAGCACCCGAAGAATTTTCACCTGCAAGGGCCCTGGTAAATCTCCAATCTCATCAAGAAAAAGTGTGCCGCCACTGGCTTGCAAAAACTTTCCTCTCTGATCTTTTATGGCACCAGTGAATGCCCCTTTCCTATGACCAAATAACAAACTCTCTAAGAGTTCACTGGGAATCGCACCGCAATTGACTGCCACGAAGTCTTTAGACGCTCTTTCGCTCATCTTGTGAATCCACTGGGCCATGACCTCTTTTCCAACACCCGTTTCCCCTTCAATGAGTAGGGAAAGGTCCGAGCCAGCCAACTGCTCAGCTAACTTAATGTTCTCAAGAAGATCATCATCCATTGTGGTCAAGGGTGAGCGACTTTGCTTTTGAGAGGCTCTGAGCATCTCCACTTCTTTTTTTAAGACCAAGTCGTTTAAATAAAACTTTAGCATCAGAGCGGCCAACTGAACGTAAGCTTCAGCAGTTAGAGTTTGTTGTTCGGTGAGACCTGAGTGCGGCCTTTCGGCTCCAACCATAAGCACACCGAGAACTTCCCCTCTCACACATAGGGGCCAAGCACAGACAGACATAAAGCCTGTTCCCATGAGAGACTTACTTTTCTCAAAGGCACTTCCAATAATATTTTGAACAATCGTCGGCCTTTGGGTGGTGATTGTCTTTTGCACCAATGTCTCTGAAAGCCAAGGTTCATCTTGACCAATATTTTCTTCAGCCAACATTTTAAATTCGCCCTGAGGATTGCTCGCAATCACCAAGCCTTTATCCATTTCGAAGGCCGCAATCATGGTTTCAAGTAACAGATCCATGGAACCTTTTAAATCGCCCGGCTGAGAAAACTTTTGCACGAGCACTTTCACATCATCAGCAAAACGTCCCTCGATTTTTTTGTTTTGGTTTTCAGTACTGGCCACTTTCTCAGGAAGAAGAAGCAAAGTCAGATCCAAAAGTTGGAAGTGCTCAAAAGGGTCGAGCTGAACATTGGACTGATTTTTCTTTCCCTTTAGACAGTGAATACTCAAGCCTTGGGGGGTTGGAGACAAGATAAGGTAGTCGTCTTTGTATTTTAGACCAGAAAGGCTCACACCAGTGGACTGTTCGCCACCCACAGCCATAAGTCCTCTCACGTCGACAAATTGATTTTCTTTGGGTCCGATCACACAGAGTTGCCAGGATTGTTGAGACATTACAAGACCCCCTTGGCGCGAATGGTTGTGGTTTTGTCTTTTTTCACAAATATTTCATTTTCAATAGGAAGATAGCCTTCTTTCACCATTTTCACCTTATGTGTTCCGGGCTTCACTTTAAAAGCCTCGAGATCACTCGTTTTGACTTTTTCTCCATCCACAAATATTTCCACATCATCATCCACTTCAAAACTTAAGACTCCCAATTCCGGCTTCGGAACCATAGGCTTTCTTTTTGCTTTCTTTGGCTTAGTCTCTTTCACTTTCGCCACTTTTTTTGTGGGCTTTGACTTAGGTTTAGGCTTTACAGGCTCTGGCTTCTTAGGATCTTCTTTTTTACCAACAGCTAAGGGATCTTTGATTTGATTGTCGCTTTTAGCTTCCGTCTTGTTTTTTTCTTCCTCTTTAGCAACTACAGACAAATTTTTATCTTTTTTCTTACTCTCTGTTTTTTCCGGCGACAGATCTTTTTCGTTAGTTGCGCCAATGGCAGCTGGAACGACTCCCTCTTTCATTAGCTTAGGAGAAGCTTTTGCCGACTCTTCTCCAAAGTTCCGAAAGTCTACTAGAAAAAAGACACTCAAAGAAAAGAACACTAAAACTAAGGGGGCCCATAGAATGGGATGAGGAGCTGCTATTTTCTTTTTATTCCTTAGCGCACCAATGAGCTCCATTGTCTTGGGGTCTTCGGGAAAAAGTCTTTGGTACTCATTAATTAGGCTCAACATCTTTTTTCGATCGGGTCTTTTCTCAGTAAGAATGTCGTTGGCTTGGGCTTCTAGGAAAATTTGTTTCTGTTTTAAGGCCTCTTTATAGAGCCCTGTATTTCTATCCTCAACTATGAGTTTTTGACACAAGGGCAGAAGGCCTGTGCTGTTAATATAACCCATGATCTCAGATTCAATGGCCCAAATGCTCTCCGGGCGATTCTCTTTTTTTAACTCTAAACACTGATCAATAAGATTGGCGATACGAGGAGGTATATGAGGAGCGATCTGATTTAAAGGAGTCACTGGCTCCATCGCTTTTTTAATGATTGCCTGCGCTGTTTCCCCTTGAATGGGGGGATGACCAGAGAGAAGTTCATAGGCGATCGCACCGAAAGAAAAAATATCAGACTTGATACAGCTTTTTTGCCCTTCGGTTGCTTCCGGAGCCATGTATCCAAGGGATCCAACGAGCAAACCTAACTTGGTCATGGTGAGGCGATTTAGCTCTTTGGCCAATCCAAAATCAGAAAGCTTTATCTCCCCTTGATTGGAAATCAAAACATTTTCGGGCTTTAGGTCTCTGTGGATAAAGCCTTTTTCATGAACAGCTCCGAGTCCTCTTGCCACCTGCACTAGAATCCAAAGGTCAGTTTCTAATAAGTGAGAGCGCTTATCCCGAATCCACTCACGAAGGTCGCAGCCTTCAACCAACTCTAACTCCAGACAGAGTTGGGAATTCACCATATGTTCGCCAAAGAGCTTGACCACATTGGGATGATCGAAGGTTTTTAAAATTTGAATCTCATCCTTGAGCCTTTTCAAAGACTCCGGGTCCTGGGAAACAAAGCTCAGAAAGCACTTTAGAGCGACAAGTCTGTCAGCCTCAAGGTTTCTAGCCTTAAAGACTTCCGCTGTCGCTCCAGCTCCTAAGCTGTTGATTTTTTCGAACTGACCATTTTTCATAGACCAGTGACTACCAACCACTGACAACTCTGTCATGCACTTTCTACCCAGTGAAAGAAATTCATCGATGGGTGTCTAATCTATGATCGAAAATAGAAGTTATAAATATCCCCGCCCTCTTTGCCTTTCTTTTTTCTTTTCTCCTTGATGAGTTTTTCAACCTGTTCTTTGATCACTTTGAAGTCTTCCGGTGGCACCTCAGCCTTGCGCTCCACCACTTTCGGCGATTCGTTTTTTTCTTTTTCCTTTTTGGAATCGTAGCCTTGATAGATCACTTGAATGACAGGGGGCTGCTGTCCCTCTTTGGCTTTTGGAGTTTTAATTTGAAGATCCGGTATTTCTTCACTTTTAACAATCTGAGCTTCTTCTTCCACTTCCATGGAAGGCGGTTCCTCACTGACAGCCTCTTTAAAAAGAGGAACGGCTTCTTGGGTATTTTCCGGAATTTCTACGGCTTTGATCTCTCCCTGTTCTTCAATCACGGTTTCCTGATCAGCCTCTTCCATTGGTACCCACACTGTCTCCACTGTTTGCACCCTCTTCATCGGAAGAGATTTCGCAATGGCCTCCGGCCCTAGTAGTAAAAAGAAAAAGACTATATAGATATTAAATAAAGTTTTCATTTTTTCTCCTTTTAGGGAGTTTGAAAAGTCACCAAACTCCCTTTTTCTTCATGGATTCAGATCATTTCTTCTTTGATTTCAAACAGTAGATAGTCTTGCTTTCGACATTGGAAATCGATAGAAACAAAGTGATTCTCTCCTTCGTTATCGACAAGTGCAGAGCATAGAACCATGCCGCCAATGCCACCGCCTTCAATGTCATAGTAATAAGTCTGACAACCACTTTTTTGACCAAATTTTAGAGTCATAGAATTCCCCAGGTAAACAAAGGAGGGAACCGGTTGTTCTTCCATGGTTTTAAGAGACCCACTTTGTTCGGTTTGTACTTCGTAATCGGAGAGCTGCAGAGACTCTTGGATTTGTAAATCCCCTTTATCGACAAAACGATAGGCGACAACACGAAGCTCTCCAGTGGACGCATCATGGCGGCACTCCACACTACTTAGTTTTTCACGATAACCAAACTTTCGATCCTCTCCATCAAGTCCTACGAACTGCATATTGAGTTCGTTTCTCAAGGGACTGTCTTGAGGTGGTGAATTGCGGTCATCTTCACTGCAAGCGATTAGGACGGACGAAAGTAAAATTCCAAAAATTAACTTTTTCATTGTTATTGCTCCTTTTAAAAAGTTTCTGGAGGCAAGAATGAGCAATGGGTGTACCAGCTCTTCCCTTCTTATTTTTCATCTGAGGCTTCATAGCCGACCTGGAGGTCATAGCGCATGACAGCGCTGTCAGTATCCCTAAGAGATTTTCTGAATATATTAGGATTCAGGCCTTATTGAAGATCGGCCCAAGCCACCTAAGGAGTCATAATGAAAATAAAAATGATCTTATTAGCCCTTATCTTTATACTTCCGTCTGTCGGTATGAGCCGAGAGGTCTTTAAAATAGAAATCGGTAGCAACTATGAACGCTATTCCAAAAAAGAATTAAGACGCCGAGTGTGGGAGTTAGAGCGAGCCGTGGCTCAACTGCAAGATCAAGTCTTTCATCTCTCCATGAGCCAGAATCAATATCAACCCGAAGAGTGGACCTGCCATATGCAATCTTTTGGTAAAACCCATATGGCCTCAGCCCGCACCCGTGGAAAAGCCCTCGCCCTTGTTATGTCAAAATGCTCAAGTGCGAGCAATGCCATTCACTGTGATTCTGGTGATGTCAGCTGTGATAACAGCTAAACTTATCAAATAGATTTAACGTCCATTGCGTGCGATCATGCAGTGGACGAATTCTTCCGGTTCTAAGTTGAGATTGTAGAGATTTCTTATTGGCTATAATGCCTCAGGGCTGTATTGTGATGTCATCTAGAAACTCAAATCAAAGTTGTACTGACTGTTAGCGATCGGAATCTCATGCTCCTTGTTACCCGTTTTTTCGGAACCCCGAACTATCGTTTAGAAATCTTAGCGGGCCTCACCGTGGCTTTAGCTCTTGTACCTGAAGCTGTTGCCTTTGCCTTTGTGGCTGGAGTGCCCCCTCTTGTCGGACTTTATGCCGCTTTTATCGTTTGTTTAGTGACCTCCGTCATAGGTGGTAGACCTGGAATGATTTCTGGTGCTACTGGTGCTTTGGCCGTTGTTATGGTCTCTCTGGTTGCCAAACACGGTATTGATTATCTTTTTGCCACGGTCATTCTTATGGGGATTTTACAAATGCTCATGGGATTGATGAGGCTTGGTAAATTTATTCGACTGGTTCCAGAACCCGTTATTTATGGTTTTGTGAATGGTCTAGCTATTGTGATCTTTTTAGCCCAGTTCTCGCAATTTAAGAGTCCGACTCCTGAGGGAACAATGGAATGGATTCATGGTTTGGAGCTCTACCTAATGATTGGTCTGATTGCTTTAACTATGACGATCATTTACGTTCTTCCTAAGTTTACTAAAAAGTTTCCAGCCTCTTTAGCTGCGATTCTCGTTATTTCTGGTATTTGCTTAATTTTTGAATTGCCCACAAAAACAGTGGGTGATCTGGCCTCGATTAAAGGCTCTCTACCGAGCTTTGGAATCCCCTCTGTGCCTTGGAATCTTGAAACTCTAAAAATTATATTTCCCTACTCACTGATCCTTGCCTGTATTGGTTTGATTGAATCCCTTCTCACATTAACTTTAGTGGATGAGCTCACAGAAACCCGTGGACAGGGAAACAGAGAATGTGTGGCTCAGGGAACCGCCAATATCATCACTGGCTTTTTTGGTGGAATGGGTGGCTGTGCCATGATCGGTCAGAGTATTATCAATGTCACCTCAGGCGCTCGAACTCGAATTTCAGGGATTGTAGCCGCCCTCTTTTTACTGTCTTTTGTGGTCTTGGCCTCAAGCCTTATTGAACAAGTCCCAATCGCGGCTCTTGTGGGAGTAATGTTTATGGTCTGTGTGGGAACTTTTGAGTGGACAAGCTTCACCATTCTTCACCGCATTCCAAAGAGTGATGCCTTGATTCTTGTTCTCGTTTCTGTGCTCACTGTGATCTTCGATCTCGCTATCGCTGTCATCGTTGGGGTTATTCTCTCCTCACTTATATTTGCCTGGCAGAGTGCTGTACGAATTAGAGCACGAAAGAGCATTGATGAAACAGGGGCAAAGCACTATGAAATTTGGGGGCCCTTATTTTTTGCCTCCACCTCCACTTTTCTGGAAAAATTCGATCCCCTCAATGACCCCGATGAGGTTTTCGTGGATTTTAAAGAGTCCCGTATTGTGGATCACAGCGGAATTGAAGCTTTGCAAAAACTCACGGACCGCTACGAGAAAGTGGGCAAGAAAGTGCGCCTCCGCCATTTGAGTGCCGACTGTCGTAGACTCCTCAATACGGCCGGCCCCATGATCGAAGTAGATATCGAACAAGACCCCCATTATGGAGTGGTCTCTGATGACCTCGCCTAAAGCGTCCATTCGTTCGACAGTTTAACCGTGAGAAATATGAAATGTTTATATTTCCTGAGACTTTCTTTTAAAGAGAGCTAAACTCCCTTATATTAGGCCCATGAGCCTAAAGAAGATAATTCTGATCTTTTCTATTGTAATGATGTGCTTGGATTCTCACGCTTCATTGCAGTGTCATCAAATTTTCAGTCAAAGCCCGATTCAAGATGATTTGCTTTTTGTGCGTTATGGACGCATGCCCATTCGAGGTCGCCTTGTCTCCGGACCGGTCAAAGATTCGGCTTGGGTCGCAGCTCTTTTAGGACGTAACTCGGATACCAATAATCCGGCCTGGGATTTTCGAATTTCACTACAAGATTCAATGAGAGTGTTCGAGTTTCCGATGTTTGAAGAAATTCGTCGGGAGGCTGCTGAAAAAGAAACCACCAAAAACGCCTCACAAAAGGGTCTTGAATTCGTCTATTCCCAGTTTGCTAAAGAGCTCGCCGCTAGAGAAGTGTTCACTGAAGAGTTTATTGAACAATTGAGACAAGAAGACCAGGCAAGACTTGAAGAAAATCTCACCTTTTGGGTGGCCTACGATAATTCGGGAGGCATTGCGGGTGCCTGGGGGATATACTCTCATCCCGACGGCCCCTTTGAGGGAAAAATTGAAATCATCCGAACGGCCTCGCAGAGAAAGTCTCCCTTTTCTCTTGTAAGAATGCTACCCATGCTCACTGAGTACCTCCATGTCTTGGAACTTGAATCGGGAACTCTCGTTATGAGAACCGATAAAAGAGGCTCTCAACTTTTTCAAAGTTATGGCGCCAAGATTGTCGAGCAATATGACCAAGGCCGAAAGTTTGTGCTAGAGATCTCGATTAATGAATTTATGGAGCTTTATCCTGCTCCTGATATAGAAAATGGCTCAAGGCCTCTGCGTTTAGTGCGTTTTCTCGACGAAAACTTTATTCACTAATGAGATCTTCAAGATGAATTTTAGCCTCGCCTTGGGAAGTACAAATCATTCCATCAACGCAGAGATAAAAAATAGAAACACCAGCATTAAAAAAACGACCAAAGGCGTATTCTCCTTGAATCCTTATGACTTCAAATTGCACTTTCCAATTGTCACCATTGCCGAACACTTTTGAGTCGTCATTCAGATCATAGAGAAGACTAAAAGTTTTAACTCGGTAAGTTTCCCCTTCACGAATGTTTGCCGCGACATTTGGTAGGTCTGGTTGTGACTCCAAAGTATGTGTGACATTTTCTTGATCCAAAGAGAACACTTCAAGAGCCTTATATGAGCTAATCATTAAAGAGCGCTGGGAAAAATCTTTTCCACTCGACGAACCAATATCAAAAACCTGATCATCGGCGACACAATAAAGACTCCCGCCAGAGTCTCCAGCCATAACCGTAAACTGCAGAGAATTGCTATAAACCAAATATTGCGCGTTTTGTGAAACTCCGAAGGGTGGAACCAGCGTCTCTTTATAAAATCCGAGACGTTGCTTTTCTTCATTCACTCCATAGCCTGTGAAAAAACAAAAGTCTGCAACAAGTATTATGTTACGAGTTTCTTGCCAACTTTGGGGAATTTTACCGAAGGGACGATGGGACATCTCACCTTGAGTGTCGATCAGAGCCAGGTCAAAAAGACGCTCCCCTCTTTTGTATCCCGCACGCTGGGTAGAAAAATGGGGATGAATTTCGGGGAGCTCCACTTCAAGTTCTGTTGAACCGGGACAAAGAAGTTTCACAGACTCGGCTTTTTCAAAACAATGAGCGGCCGTTTTGAAAAATCCGTTTCCAATATGATTGGCTGAACAGAAAGCTTCGCCGGAATTTTTTTGGATTTTCACGAGGCACGAAGCCTCATTAAACATTAAGGGACTTTGCGAGCGTCCCAAGGCCGAAAACACAGAAGAACTAAGCAATAAAAGAAAAATAAAAAATAAAAATTGTCCCCTAAACACAGGCTCAAGACTAAACGACTTCTAAAAGGTTTTCTATTGAGAATCCACAAGCATGAATATATTTCGGTAATTCACTAGAATCAGTATCACTTTTTGACAAGCTCAGGGAGCCAAGACTCTACTTCTTTGAGATGAAGACCTAGACTCTCCATTTTGTCACAGTTCATATACCAGTCTTCTTTGATACCGTAAGGGGAATGATTCTCCTCTGTAGCACTCCCAGCCCAGTTAATTTTCCCTTGAGTTTCCTTTTCAATCAGTTCTAAAAAACTTCTTAAAGAGATCGCTGTGGGACTGGCCACATTGATGGGTCCGTTAAAATGGGAGCGTCCTAAAAAACCTAAAGCTCTCGCCGCATCAGAAGCCTGTATAAATGAGATATTGGCATCAGGATTTGGGAAATAAATAGGCTTTGATTCTTTGATCCGCTCTCTATGAAAACGAAATCTTTTAGTGTAATCATCTTCTCCAATCACGACTGGAAAACGTACCATGGTGACAGGAAAATCCGCTTTGGTTGCAAACGCCACTTCCGCCTGGCGTTTGGCTTCACCGTAATTGGATTCCATGGTTTCTTTTTTCTCAAACGAATAGTTTTTGGGATCAAAACTTTCTTCTTTTAAATTTTCTCCCGGATCGTAGACCGATTGTGAGGAGGTAAATATGTAACGAGCCGTTTTATCAGCAAAAATCTCGCAAGCTTCTTGAGCGCTTTGGTAATCAAAACAAATTTGGTCGAAAACAATATCCCAGTGCAGGTTTTTGATTTGATTTTTGAACTCTTGTTTATTGGTGCGATCGCCTCGGAGCTCCGTCAGATCGCCATCAAATTTTAATTTTTCACTGCCTCGATTGAATACAAAAACCGAGTGCCCTTCATTTAAAAGGTTTTGAACCAAGCGTTTACCAAAAAAACGGCTGCCACCAATCACAAGTGCTTTCATAAGATGCACTCCTTTCTTCTTTTTTATTTATACAAAAGGCTATTTCAAGAGTCTTGTGTTATTCCCTACGCAATATTAGGTAAATACGCCTAGATTTCGATCATCTCGAACTTAATTACGGACGCTGGTCCTTGAAATGCCGCTTTTAAATAAGGTACACTTGGACCGAGAACTGCAACCATCAAGGGACTCATGGAATCTGGTGAAATTTTAAGCAAAAGACTCAACGAGAGCTTCGGTCTCAAATCCTTTCGAAAAGGACAGGAAGCCATCATCCAATCGGTATTAGGAGCCAACGACACCTTAGCTGTGATGCCAACAGGGGGAGGAAAGTCTCTTTGCTATCAACTCCCCGCCATGGAACTCGGTGGAATCGTCATTGTCATCAGTCCTCTTATTGCCCTTATGAAAGATCAGGTCCAACAGCTAAAGAAATTAAATATTCCTTCCGGCTGTCTGCATTCCGGTCAAAGCATGGACGAAAAAAGAGAAGTCTTCTCTGAAATGAAAACCTCCAACTCTTTCATCCTCTACCTTTCCCCAGAAAGAGTACAAAACCCTGGTTTTGCCAAATGGGTGAAAAAACAAAACAACATTGTTTTATTCGCCATTGATGAGGCTCACTGCGTGTCGCAATGGGGCCCCGATTTTCGAGAGGACTATCATAAACTAAAACTTCTTAGAGAACTCAAAGAGGATGTTCCAATCCTAGCTCTTACAGCCACGGCAACACCCGAGGTTTTAAGGGATGTTGCAAGACAACTAGGACTGCAAGAACCGGAACGTCATGTTTATGGTTTCTACCGCCCGAATCTTTATTACCAGGTGGAAGTCTGCCAAAACGACGATGAAAAAAGAGCCTATATTCACGGAGCTGTGAAAGCCACCCCCGAGGGTCGGGTTTTAATTTACTGTGGTACCAGAAGACAAACCGAAGAACTGGCTCAGGAATTGAGTCTCACTTTTGATGGTGTGTCTTACTACCACGCAGGCCTTGATTCCGAGACACGAAAGAATGTTCAAAAAAGAATGTCGGAAGGTAAGATTCGCATTCTCACGGCTACCAACGCTTTTGGAATGGGAATCGATTATCCTGATGTGAGGCTCGTTATTCACTATGCGATGCCAGCAAACATTGAATCCTTCTATCAAGAGATGGGACGTGCGGGACGAGATGGAAAACCGGCCACTTGTCTTATGCTTTACGCGAAAAAAGACAAGGGACTGCAGTCCTTTTTTATCCAACAGTCCGATGCGGATAAGTCCACTATCAGGAGACGTTGGAATGGCCTTGATGCCATCACTCGTTTTATTGAGGGAGGAGAGTGCCGTCACTCTGGTATTCTGACCTATTTCAAAGACAGCGACCGAATAGAGGCCTGTGGTCATTGTGATGTGTGCGCTCCGGCCTCAGATCTAAAAAAGAAACCTGATCCGGCCTACACCATTTCACCAGCCTCACCGAAGAAGAAAAAGCGAAGTAAATCGGTTCCAAAAGAAATGATCCTTGTGGACGATGACGCTAAAAAACGACACGATCATCTTAAGGAATGGCGAAAATCTTTTGCTAAGAAAAATGATCTTCCAGCCTTTATGATCTTTAGTAATAAAAGTCTAACGGACCTTGCTAATAAAAACCCACAAACTCTTGATGAGCTCGAAAACGTCTACGGCTTTGGCCCGGCGAAAGTTGAAGGCATGGGCGAAGAGATTTTGGATAGCCTTAAGGGCCTTTAAAACTTTTAACTGATTAGAAACAGCTGGGATTTTATCTCACAAATCCTTTTTTAGAATTTATAAGGTGAATCGGGTACCTTGTTGCCGGGATCTTTCTCGGAATTCACTATGACTTGAGCGCATGCTTCAATATTGTTTTCCTCAATGCCAGAGCCAGAGGTTTTAAAAAATGACTGGCCCGTCTCTATAGAGACCACGCATTGTGAGTAATCCTCTCCGACAGAATAATAGTAAGATTTCCACCTCAATTCTCCAGTCGGCTCAAAACCAATTTCTTTATAAGTTTGAGGGTAAAATCCTAATTCTCTCTTAGCTATTTCATTAGCGTTATGAAGAGCCCCCATTATAGCAAAGGCCTCCTTCTCACCGGCTTCCTGCGATAACTTCGGTACAACAGTGGTGAAAGCCCAACCAAGGCCAAATCCTAAAATTAATCCAATCCACAAAAACAGTACTTTATTTTTCATGACTCTTTATTTCCGCAACTTGTAATTCTGTCAAGCACTACAACTATTCCTGAAAATCTCAATTCGGCACATTTGACTTTTATAATTAATATTTATTTAATTTGCACCGATAGAACTTTATGGATAAGGAATCAGATAAAAAAGAAATCATAAGATGCCCCGCCTGTGATGGCGCCATCACAAAAGGCGTTACGAAATGTAAGCATTGCCGCCATAGACTGAGCCGAAACCCGCTAAAAGATACAGATTTTGTAAGCTTTGTATTATCCTTTGCTGTGGTCATGATTATTATTAGAGGGACAGTCTATTTTACCTTCCCATCCTTCGAATACACTGAACCAAAAAAATTTAGTAGAAATGACAAGCAAATAGAAGTTGTGGAACACAGACTTCAAAAAGAAAAAGATAATTTGAAGATACTCGGAAATATTAAAAACAATGGCCCTGATACTTGGAGCGGTATTTCGATTGAAGTTCATCTTTACAACAAAGAGGATCAACTTGTCGATATAATTAAAAGTTATGTTAGCGGAAATATTTCACCTGGTGAAACAAGGCCTTTTAAAGCCACTAACAAATGTGGAGATGAAGAGGCAATAAGCTTTCATGAGTATAAAGTCTTCATAAAAGATGCTTTTCACGAACAGGTTCAAACAGATGGCTGAGTTAAAATTTCAAATCATCAGATAAAGGCTGAGGACGTAGAGAAGGCCTATGGTTAAACTCTCACGTCCAATCCCTCCTACCCCCTGCCGCTCTCGTCTTAATAGGCCCATTGCAAGAATGGCTGTCATTAGAATGATGAGGCTGATGTAGGAAATATGGGTTGCGGACATCGCATGATATATGGAACCTTCGGTGTAGGTAATATCAGAGAAAGCTAAGAATAAAACATCAAAAGTATTACCACCCACAATTCCACCAACCGCTAAGGTTAAAGCTCCCCTTCTTACCGCTGCAAATGTCGTAATAAGTTCTGGAAGGGAGGTGATGGTGGCTGTGAGAAGAGCACCTAGAAGAGAGTGACTGATTCCCCAAGACTGGGCTAGATGAACGCCACTTTCTTTGATAGCAAATCCCGCCCCCACGAGAACCACCATAAAAAGCAAAAACTTTATGACAAGAGCTTTTAATACAGGCCCCCCTTGCTCTTCATCGGGGGTGTCTTCCACGGTGTGTTTTGTGGAGCGAGGAAACCACATGGGGTGCTGTTTCTGTTCCTGACAGTAGCGAAGGCCAAAAAGATAGAAACAAAATAAAAACAAAGTAGCTGGGTGAATCCCCCACCAAGTGGTGGCGGGCATTTGTGTTGCCACTATAGGAATACACAAAAGACAGATAAGAAGAATGGAGAGCATGATATTACTCAGTGAGGCCGCTGCATGTTCCAAATTGGCCTTGCGGTATGAGATATCTGCAAGCACGAGGAAAAAGGTTTGTGCTGCAATTCCGCCAATTGCATTACTGACAGCAAGGTCGGTGAGCCCCTCGTAGGCTGAGGCCATTGAAAGCACACTTCCAGAAATGGATGTTGTTGCACCAAGTGCTATCGCCCCAAAAAAGGCCTCTCCAATTCCCGTTCGGTCCGCCAAGCGATCGGCTAAAGTGGTCATGCGTGTGCCGACATAGGCCACTATTACGGCCGAAAGAATAAAAACAAAATAATCCATCAAAAAACTCTAATCCTCTGGTTTTCAGTTTTTGATTTTAAACCATGGAATGACTCCGCCGGCTTTTAAGACATCAATCTGTCGCTCGGAAAGACTGTGCTTGGCTGAGATCTCTTTGCCTCCCAGGGTAACTTTCACGGATTCGCCTTTGTCCACTTGTTCCCATAGGGAATCAATTTTTAGAGAATCGCCCTCTTCAATGGCCTCATAGTCTTTTGGATCATTGAACTCTAAGGGAAGCACCCCAAAGAGAATAAGATTTTGCCAGTGAATTCGAGCAAAGCCTTTAGCGATCACCACTCGCAAACCAAGATGAAAGGGGGCCAGTGCTGCGTGCTCTCGGCTTGAGCCTTGGCCATAATTTTCTCCTCCGATGATGGCATGAAGAGTTTTTTTCTTCTGCACGAACTCCTGGTACCGAGGGGCGTGTTGGTAGTAAACATAGGTGCTGATCTTTTCAATATTACTCCGAAAGGGAAGCACTTCAGAACCCGCAGGCAAGATTTCGTCTGTGGAGATATCATCTCCTACTTTTAAACCAACAGGCACGTCGATATTTTCAGAAATGGGATCTGGCTTGGGTAAGCTCTTAATGTTGGGCCCCTTAACCAACTCTTGCTTCTTTGCTTCTTCAAGAGGAAGGGGCTCATCGTAGAGACCTTCAACAACCTTCCAATCATCCGGCTCTTCGATTTTAGGGTAAGGAATTGATAAACTTCTAGGGTCCGTGATTTTCCCTGTGAGAGCTGAAGCGGCCGCCACTTCGGGACTCACTAGAAAAACACGATCTTCTTTAGTCCCCGACCGGCCTGGGAAATTTCTAGGGACTGTGCGAAGACTATTCTGATGGGAGGCTGGCGCCTGGCCCATTCCAATGCAACCATTACAACCTATCTGGTGTAGTCTTCCTCCAGCCGTTAACAAAGGTTGCAAATATCGTTGTTCTGCTAAATTCTCCATAATTTCTCTAGAGGAAATATTAATATCAAGAGATACATCTGAGGGTACTCTTTTGTCTCGAACAATCTCCCCACTGACAGCAAAATCCCGAAAACCAGGATTAGCAGACGAGCCTATGTAGGCTTGATAAATCTTTTCCCCTTCCACCTCTGAGAGGGGGACCACATTGCCAGGACTACTGGGTTTGGCAATAAGGGGTTCAAGCTCACTCATATTAATTTTATCATGTTGATCATAATCGCAACCTGCATCGGCTTCTTGCTTGGACCAATCTTTTTCACGCTTGTTTCGTTTCAAAAAATCTTTGGTGATTTCATCGGATGGAAAAACAGAGGTTGTCGCTCCAAGTTCGGCTCCCATATTCGCAATCACATGGCGATCCATAGCACTTAGATTTTTCACTCCAGGGCCATAGTACTCGATAATTCGGTTAACACCTCCACGAACACCGTGACGTCTGAGCATTTCAAGGATCACATTTTTTGCCGACACCCAATCGGGAAGCTCTCCTGTTAGTTCGACTCCCCATATCTCTGGCATTTTAAAGTAATAAGGCTCACCCGCCATGGCCATGGCGATATCAAGACCACCAGAACCAATGGCTAACATTCCAAGAGAGCCTGCGGCACAAGTATGGGAATCCGATCCAAGAAGCGTCTCGCCTGGAAGACCGAGGCGACTCATATGAACCACATGACTAATGCCATTTCCTGGGCGACTAAAATGGAGGCCAAATCGAGCCGCGGCACTTTTTAAAAAAAGATGATCGTCCGGATTTTTATTATCCGTTTGTAAAAGGTTGTGATCCACATAAATGGAGCTATTATGAGTTTTCACACGCTCAAGCTCCATCTGCTCAAGCTCTAGCATCACAAGAGTACCTGTGGCATCTTGGCAGAGCGCTTGATCAATGGAAATGCCCACTTCCTTGCCGGCTTGGGCTTTTCCTGAGACTAAATGACTTTCGATAAGTTTTTGACTGAGGTTTTTCTTCATCTCTCTAGTCTAATACAAAATATAAAAATTCAATGAGTTTCCTTTGATTCAAATTTGTAGATATGTTCATAAATGGCCCCACTCATATTTCGGCTGAGACGAGAGAGCGCAGTTTTCATCCAAACCCTGCGCCTCTCTAGCCTTTTATCACTGTGCCAAAGAAAATAAGCCTTTTAATTCTCAATATCGCGCACGAATTTATGCAGAAGCAGATTAAAAAGCAGAGGTCTCTCGTAATGCACAGCATGCCCGGTGCGAGGAAAGACAAAGATTTCATCCTTCCAAAGAGTGGGAATTCCTCCAGCACTTCTTAAGTCGCGTAAGTATTGTTCATTAATAAAAGCGTCTTCTTCCCCCATTGCGACCAGGATTGGAATATCATCTGAGCTATTCTGTGGATCACCCTCTAAGGATTTTAAAACATCAAGCTCATCCGGTAGACCTCCCGGGGGTAGTAATCCTAAAGCCACCACTCCTAGTGATGCTCGGAAGCGATCATCCGAACGATTCAGGCCATCCTCCAAAAAGAGATTAGGAACCAATCCAAAACGACGCCTTGTTTTATTAAAAAAGGAATTAATATAAGCTTTTCCCCTGGAGTCGTAATCCGACAAAGGCTCCGGAGCATAGGGCGGAACAGGAGAGGAAAACTGTCCTAAGAGATTAAAACCGAGCGGGTTATTTTGATCCAGCTCAAAAGAAAATCCAAGAGAGGCTAGGAGACCAAGACCGGGTACACCTGGCACATAAGGGGCATTA
Organism: Bdellovibrionales bacterium; assembly: GCA_964230645.1. Lineage (GTDB taxonomy): Bacteria > Bdellovibrionota > Bdellovibrionia > Bdellovibrionales > JAGQZY01 > JAGQZY01. The sequence goes on from CAXRHT010000002.1 coordinate 988,081, forward strand.
AAGGGACTCTCCAAAGTGGGAGGGTTGGCTCCTGATGGGGCGGTACCAAAAATTACGATCCCTTTTGTATTGGGAACTAATCCCGCACCCTGAGCTAGTAAAATAACGTCTCCTCCAAGACTCCATCCTACCAACACTTCTGCTCGCACATCAGGATCATTGGCCACCAAGGAGACTGCTTCGACCAAACCGGTTTGATACTCCGAAAAGCCTAGTGGGAGACCATTAGGCTGCCGCGGAAACTCTTTGTCACTGTCTACTTTTGAAGCTAGCCCGTGCCCAGGCAAATCCAGTAAATACAACTGATAATATTTCCCTAGAGCTGAATAGACCTGACGTATATAGGAGCGGCTTGAGGAGGAGTTGCCGTGAACAAGAAGTATCCCTGGGCCCTTTTTCCCTTTGCTTTTGTAAATGGGAATTTCAATCTCAGGTGCACTCTGTAGGGTAATGGTCTTAAATGGAACAAGTTCCGAATCAGAAAAAAAAGCCTGTGAATGTGTGGCCCATAAAACGATTGTTAAACAAGTCATCAGGTTAAGGACTCTCATGAAAACCTCCTTGAAAGTATCGAAGGTTTTCTATCGGTGAGCTTGAATAATTCTAAAGTTATTTTCTTTATCTTGTTAAGATGTATTAAAATCAAACTGTTCTTTTTTTAAAAAAATTAATAATTCTGCGGCTTAAAAATTAAATCCTTTCATAATTTTTTTTAGAATTGACATGCTCGAATATGAGAAAGCGGTCATCGCCTTTCAAAGCAAAAAGAAAACCCGCTTTTAAAAGCGGGTCTTCCATTGAGACTAAAAAGGTCCCTACTCCTTTTAGTCTCGTCCATATCTATTATTTTTAGTGCTTCGACTTCTCCTCAACGTCGACGTTTTTTTCCTTTCGACTAGAAAAGAGATTCTCAAAAAATCCGTCTTTGTCTTCGTTAGAAAGGGAGATCTTTTTCGTTCCCTCTTTTTGAGACTTCGGAAGAGCAATTTTCAAGACACCATCTTCGTAGATCGCTTTGATCTCGTCTGTGTCGGCGAGGTTTGAGGGAAGGATAAATGAAGTGGTGTACTCACGACGGCCATAATCGGAATCTCTTTGAGCAGAGATTGTCATCATATTGTCATCCACGTTAATTTCAATATCTTCATTCTTCACGCCTGGCATATCGATGGAGGTGAGGTAGTGCGAATCTTTTTCCACAAACTGTTGATCCATTCCTCTGGTCGGTCTTCTAAACACTCGGTCAAAGTCATCAAAAATTGTGGGACCAAAGGCAAAAAAATCAGAATTGTTGCGGTTTCTTCTTCTACTTAATTCGTTCATAGTTCAAACTCCTTTTTCTTTTTAAAAGTAAACAGTTGTTCTCTCGAACCTGCTTTTTAATTTTCAATTCCGAACTTACATGGGATTTAAAAAGAAAAACTTATGGAATTTTTTAATGCTTTTTTAGATATTTAGAAACTTGCAGACAACAAGAATTATGTTTCATTCAAAGGCGTTGGAACCGTCTCCATTGCTCATCACTCATCAAGGGTATCTCTGAGTCTAAATCAGAAAGAGACTCCACTAAACTTTGCACGTGATGGATATGATTGCGATAGCGAAAACAAGGGGATCCGTGCTTTTCACCAAAGTCACCGAAAGGAGGCCAACCTCCACTCGCGGTCACCGCCAGGCAATTTTCTCGGTTAAGATCAAAGGGGTTGCGATTTTCATCGAGTATTAAACTTGTGTGACGGTTTGTTCCCTCTAAAAGGTCAGAGGGTTCAGCACCAAGGAGAAACATAAATAACACAGCCAACTCGTCGGCTTCGATCTCTTTGGTGTACCGGCTTAGACTCATTTCTGCGGCCTGCTCGACTAAAAGAATGGATTCTTGATTTCCCTCTAAAGCCTCTTCAAAAACTTGCGAGAGATGGTTGAAGCCAAAGTCTTCCTCATTATCCATAATTGAATGATGATCCTGTGAAAAGGCCTTACGTTCAGTGGCCTTGTACCATCCATAGCGCCTGGATGCATGAGCCGAAGGTCTCGAGTTGTGGGCCAGATAATAGTGGGCGGCTTCGTGAGCTAGAATATTCACAAAAGCTTTTTCTGTCGGTAAGAGTGGAATGGCTCCAGCGGTGATAAAAATCCCAGGGTAAGTTCTTTGAAAAAGAACCCCTTTACCAAGACCCACCTGAGTGTTTTCAGATAGCCACGGGCTTTTTTGACAGTGAGGACTTGTTTGATAGATGTAACTAGTCTCTTCAAGGTCAAATTCACAGAGACTTCTTGTTTCCAAAGCTCCTAAAACTTCCTCTTGAAACTCAAGGTTACCAACTTCTTCTTCCACCTGACAGCTCAAGCCATCAATAGCCGTTAAAAAGCCACCGTCATTAACTCCCCAGTGGTACTCGTACTTAGGCTCCCCCACTTCAGGGTCTAAGACAATATCGGAGTTAAAGACATAGCAGTATTTAACCGGCCTAACCTCTCCATTCACCCCAGGACGCCTGCGAAAAATAATACGAGGAGGATTCTCTGGAAGGCTCTCAGGCAGCATATCTAGGGCTTTAAGCTTTTGATGCAGAAGATCCAACCAAAATTGACTCCTCTGCTCCCAGGGATGCCGCGGTTCACGTGTATTTTCCTCAACCCAGGTGAAAGAATCACTTTCAAAGTCAAAATAGCCCTGCATGAGAGGTTTTATCTCGCTTTGAGCAAAACTAATGAGTGGGAAGATTAGAGTCAAAAGAGTGAGGGCTGTTTTCATATTGATAAACCTAACATCTCCATTTCGATGAGGATTCCCTTAGTCTGGTTTTAGAAAAATTTCCAGATTCGGCGTAAAAACCTTAGACAGCCTCATTCGGAGTGGATTCAAAAAATTAATGGCTACTAATGTGAATCAATGCCTCGGACTTTAAAATTCGTCCTGCGCCCTCTAATCGTCTGCAAAGTCGCCAATGGACTCTCTGCTCTCCGATAAAGAGTTGAGCCACCAATTCATTGTTATCAAGTAGTAAGAGATAACAATCCGATTCGACGTTACTGCTGCAGTTTGCTCCACCCTCTTCATACCCTTTGATCCCTAAATCGCAAATATTCCGGTAAGGACCCCAAACGATAAATTCATCCCAATCCACAGAATTTATTCTTCTTAAATCAAAGGAGTTTTCTTCAGAATCATTTAAAATTCTTTTGAACTCAGCATAGGTCTCCTTAGGAAAAGAAGAACTCGGCAAGGTAGCTAAATAAACCAAGCCAAACGCGAGCAGGAGCAAAACACCACAGACTAAGAAGAACGTAAGTATAAGGCGTAAAATTCTCTCTGATATTTTATTTAATAGGGCCATTTAAAACCACTCAAATCAATAAAGTTACAAATTTTTAAGATAAGAACCTTAGGTTTAAAGAGCGTTGAATTGAAAAATTATTATTACAGCATTCGAGCCTCCCCTCACTATATTTGATTCAACGCAACAACTGTTTTCTTGGCTTTTGAGGATATTTTTTTTGATTTTTTCTTTCAATTTCTCATTTTCGATGCAGTGACAAGATAACTTGTCTCCCAAACTTGCACTTTGAGTGAACTTGACTAATATGGGCCCAAGTTCAAGGGAGGCACAAATGGATCCACGTAAAGACACCTGGGGTGAACCAGAGAAATTAGATTGGTTATCAAAACAGACATTTCAAAGATCTTATAAAGATCAAGTTTTGGCTCGCATCGAAAAGCTCAAACAAGCCGGTGGTGAAATCAAGATTAAAACTTACGGAAACCTAAGCCTCCAAGAAAGAGAGGAACTTGCCATCAAAGGCGCCACTCTCAGCAGTGATGAGTACAAAAGTCGCTACCCTCTATACTACGCCGAGGTCGGTGATATCACCGACGGCAAACCAAATATTATCGTCACCGGCGGAACTCACGGTTACGAGGAAAGTGGTGTTTATGGCGCTTTAGAGTTTCTTGAAAAAGACGTTACAAACTACACCGATAAATTTAATTTCCTAGTTTTCCCCTGCTTAAGTCCTTTTGCCTACGAGGTAAATCAACGCTGGACTCACAACGCTTGGGACGTTAACCGCAGCTTTGATCGCTCAAAGCCTTATGTGCCGGAAGCTCAACTGGTGATGGACGTTTTAGATGAAGCCCGTAAGCGCGCCGGCAAAGATTTCGCCGCGGCAGTTGACCTTCATGAAACTCCGGACCGAGACAAAACCATGATGCCCCCTCAGTATGAACGCTACGGGATTAAGATGACCTCTGATGATATCCTAATTCCTAAGGGTTACTACCTTATTGCCAACGCTTCCAACAAAGCACCCGAGATGGCCAAACGAATTATCGAAAAAGTAAGCGAAGTGACCCCCATCGCTCCAGACCCAGAAATCCATGAAGAAAAAAACGACAATGGTGTGGTCTATTCACAAGGTAATTCACCAACAAAACAAGGTCTTAACCAGGCCTACATGAGAACAATCGCTGAGAACTCCTTCACCACAGAGATCTACCCAGAAATCCACGAAGAACCCAGAGGTTCCACTGAGGCCATCGCCGCGCAAAGAGCCACTATTCATGGAGTTTTGGATTACTTGCTTAATCATTGATGGTATCGCTAGTAGTGTCGTCGCAGACTTACGGGAGAACGAAGCAGAATTAACGATCTTTTATCGATAAATAAAATCAGATTCGCGATCGATTTCAGCTTCGTTGAAGTTCTTTATATCTTCTATAAAATTAAAATGGCTTCGAAGATCGTCTCTGTCGAGATCTTCATAGACAGAAGATCCCTCTGAGGTAACGAGCCTATTGTAAATATAAAAATCTTCACCAAGGCATTTTGGAGGCCTTAATTTTAAAGCGCCCCTTATCATTGCCTCTAAACGACATTGGGCTGGGGGGTGAGTACCTAATCTTCGCCGAGTGGGAGGAGCTAGGGGCCCTTTCTCCAATTGAGGAAGTTCATTAAATCTCGCCTCAGATTGTTGCCGCCTTTTCCTTATTGCAATCCATTGATCGTAGATATCCAATTGAAGAGCAAACTCGTGTGACAGAGTGATCGAACGAATACAGATATTAATATCGTCCTCAGATAAATAGCGTCTATTGCAAATATCAACTGTGAATGGGTGGATAAGTTCTGAGTGTTTCTGAACAAACTCTGCGTTCTCTGGGTCCTCCTTGAGGTAAAGGGGGAGGCAGGCCAAAGTCGCTTGCCAGTCACTGATCCCTTCGTCGTGAGTGTGATGATAAGATACATTGATCACACCCACGGTGTAGGACTCTTCTGAGAGTTTCCTAAACCCATACTCTTCTTTCTCTAAACCTATAGGGAACGAACAGAAGTTTGGAAAATAGATATCATGCGCGAGCTCGTGACACATGACTAAGGGTCTTATGTCCAAGAATTTTTCCCTATCCACTGATTCTAGGTATTTCTTAGAAAGGGCAATCACTTCACGACGGGGAGGTTCAAGAATAATGCGCTTAAGTGTGCCCGAGGCATTTTCAGAAACTATTTTCCCAACGACATAGGCATTAATCGCACTATTATGCCGAACTCCTTCTAAAAAATAGGTTGTCGGCTTTGACTCACCTTTACCCATTCTAGGGTGCAGCTCCTTGGTATTTTTATTTTCTGAGAAACGATTGGCAAACTCACTGAGCTCTAAAAACAGATCTTGGTTGCGGTCTCTTTCACTTTTTTCCGCAAAAGAAATACTTGGGAAAATGAAATAGGAAAGAAATAAAATAAAGGTCAATGATCTAAAAAGATCATTTTTGTTTCGCACATCTTCATTTTTAACAATTTTCATTTAAAGAGCCTTGTTACAAATTAACTTAACTTGCCGAACAGAGACACTTTTACCTTAATTTTGAGTGAATGGCTCAGCGAAACCCTAAACATGTAGAAAAGAAAGAATACCAAACCTTTAGTGTAGACTTTACTATTTACCCCCTATCCAACGTCCGCTGGCTAGAGCTTTGAAGCAAGACCTCAAAATCAGCCCTCCCCCTTAAGTGCTTGAAATGGCTCAAATACACCGCACGCACTCCCCAGAGAGAGCGCGGCCGTAAGCTTTTGAATCCTTTTGAGACCAGCTCCTATAACTCTTTAGTTGCCTGACAATACAGATATTCAATATAATAAGAGCAATGATAGACTCCTCCCATCTCCCTGCCCACAGGGAACTTATTTTCGATAAAATCTACTTAGAGATCAGTAACCTCTGCAACTTAAAGTGCAGCTTCTGTCCACCCATTAAAAGAGAGAGTGCTGTACTACCGGCGGATCGCTTTCGCTCCTATTTAGAATCGATAAATGGCTATAGCCGTAGAGTTTGCCTTCACGTGATGGGTGAGCCTCTAGGACATAAAGAGTTTCCTCTTTTTGTAGCTGTCGCCTCAGAGCTAGGAGTGTCCCTTGAAATCACTAGCAACGGAACACTTCTTAACAAAGCAAACCAGGAGGCGCTTTTGAGTCAAAATGTGGTTCAGGTTAATTTTTCAGTGCAAAGTTTTTTTGATAACTTCCCGAACACAAACCCCACACGCTACATCCATACTCTTTTTGGTTTTTGCCAACAAGCTTTAGTTCAAAGACCCGATCTTTATATTAACTTTCGCCTCTGGAACCTTGAGGTCGGTGGAAAAGATGAAGAGGCCAACCAGCAATTTCTCAAAGCTCTGAGAGAAGAGTTTAATGTAACTATCAATCCTAAGGTTGACCCCGCTTTTAGAAAATCAAAGAAAGTGACCGGGAGAATTTACCTACATTTTGACTCCCGCTTTGAGTGGCCAGAGGAGAGTCAATTAACTCCTCGCACACAAGGAACTTGCTACGGCAGCCGTACTCACCTAGCCGTCCACGCCAATGGTGATGTGGTCCCCTGTTGTTTGGATAAAGAAGCCACCATCCTTCTTGGTAATTTATCCAAAGAACCTTTAAGCAAAATTCTCACCTCACAAAGATATCTTGATATTAAACAGGCTTTTGAACGAGGCCAACTGATCGAGCCTCTTTGTCAGACCTGCCAGTATTCTACCCGCTTTGAGAAAAAGGCAAAAAAAGCATTACCAACTTTGCCTCCAGTGGCATAGTCGCCACCTTTTCGAATATTCGACTCATGGCGTATCGAATAGAACCAATCTCCCAAATTGAGAATCTGATTGATTTGACAGTGGAAACTCGTCAGGCTCATGTTAAAATTGAAGCTTTGGGGGGCTTGTCTATGAGTAGAACTTCAATAGTTATTTTTATTTTACTGACGAGTACTTTTATTGCCTTTCAAAACTGTGGTCCAATGGCGCAAGATCAGCAGATGCAACCCCCTAGCACAACCAATTTGCCAGACGATTCTCAGGACGAGGAAGTGGCTTGTACTGAAAGGCAGACGAAAAATGTTCTAACTACCCGTCTACCAGGTGCTTTCGGACAAGGCGATCGCATTCGAGAAATCGTCATTGATAATTTAAACTTTAATCCCGACGTCGAGGTCCGCCTTAGCGAATGCGACTATTCCTTTGATGACCCGAATCTGATCTCTTGGACCCAAGAGAGTGATGAGGCTCTTATTGAAATCGTTTTTAATGATGAACTCAATGAGCTCTTTTTTAACGAAGACGGAAGCCCTAAAAAAGGCGCCACCTATCACTACTCCTATAGTGTGAAGGTCAACTGGTATGAAAGCTGTGACACCACCGAAACTACACTAAAAACCCAGTCGGCTTCCCAGCAACTCGCTTGGGAAGTTGACGAAACCTATATTGATGAGAATGGGTGTGAGGTTGATCTACGCGAAGAGTTTGTCGACTACTTTCAACAACGAAATCTCTAAGATACCGCATTGGCAGCTACCTTTAGATATCAGGCTTTTTCCGATTACCAAATTCGGATTAATGAAACCTTACTGTCTTATTGGATTTTAATCATTTTTGTTCCGGTCTCTAGGTTGCACTCTTGATTTTTCAAAAAGAGGTGTGAATGGGAAATTTCAGGACGCTTGATTTGGCAGTTGAGTTTCATAAGTTGGTAGTAGAACTAAATTTAAAGGGACACTTAAGAGATCAGCTCTTTAGGGCCTGCACTTCAATTCCTTTGAACTTATCTGAAGGAAATGCTCGCCCAACTTCTAAAGACAAGAAAAGGTTTTATCAAACAGCTTACGCGTCTCTAAAGGAATGCCAGACTATATTTAAACTTGTGCCTGTAGAAGATGAAAAGGTTCTAAATAAAGCGGATCACTTGGGAGCTTGTCTTTTTAAATTGATCAAGGCTGAAAATCCGGTAATTCAACGTTGATTTATCCTGGATCCAGGATTCAGGGCCCGGTATCCGGGATCCTGTATTTTTAATGGCGTCCCCAACGGGAGTCGAACCCGTGTCTCGTCCGTGAAAGGGACGTGTCCTAGGCCTCTAGACGATAGGGACAGCTAGAGAAAAAATGGTGATCCGTCTTGGGCTCGAACCAAGGACCCTCTCCTTAAAAGGGAGATGCTCTACCGACTGAGCTAACGGATCATCAAAACAGATGGACTTTTTCTAATTTAAGGGCTGGAAAGTCAACCCTTTTTGGCGAATTTTCTTTTAACTGAGAACGGATTGCACAGCCATCTCTTGGGCTTTGCTTACATTTTCATCAAAGATTTCACTTTGATAGATGGTTTGCTTGCGATCCGGTCCCACAGAAACCACGGTGATAGGCACTTCTGCCTGTTCTTCAATAAATTGAATGTACTCTTTGGCTTCCTCAGGAAGTGAGGAAAAAGTTTGGCAGCCGCTGATGTCCTGCTTCCAACCTTTGAGCTCTTTGTAAACGGGCTTCACATTGTGAATGTCGTTACTCATAAAAGAAAAGTTTTCAAGCTTCTTACCATTCACTTCGTAGTGAGTGCAGACTTTGATTTTCTCCATCCCACTTAACACATCAAGCTTTGTAAGGATCAATTGATCCATTCCACCCACGTGGACCGAGTATCTAAGGGCTACTAAATCAAGCCAACCACAGCGTCTTTTTCTGCCGGTTGTGGCTCCGAACTCGTGGCCTTCTTTTTGTAGATACTCACCCACCTCGTTTTCTTGCTCAGTTGGGAAAGGACCTGTTCCCACACGAGTGCAATAAGCTTTGGTGATTCCAAAAACTTTTCTGATGGATTGCGGACTCACACCCACGCCGAGGCAAGCCGCTGCAGCGCCTGTGGAAGAGCTTGTGACATAAGGGAAGGTTCCATGGAGGTTATCAAGGAGAACCCCTTGAGCGCCTTCAAAAAGGATTTTCTTTCCTTCTTTGATCATTTGGTTTACTTGGAAGCTCACGTCCTCACAGCGATAAGGCTCAAGGATTTTTGCGACCTCTTTGAGTTCTTTATAACTTTTCTCAAGGTCGATGGGCTCTTCGCCATAAAGCTTTTCAAGAAGAACGTTTTTTTCTTCGATACAGTTTTTTAATTTTTCTTTTAAATCAGGGCAGAAAAGATCTCTAAATAGAAGGGCTCTTCTTGAAGCGCGGTCTTCGTAAGACGGCCCAATACCTCTTCCGGTGGTACCGATCTTTGTGCCTGTTTTCCAGTTCTCACGCGCTTTATCTAAAACCTTGTGAAAGGGAAGCACCATAAGTGCACCCTCTGAAATTGAGAGCTGCGAAGTGTTCTTTAAATAGCCGTTTGATTTTAGGCCCTCGATCTCTTGGACCATTTCGAAGGGATCGAGGGTGACACCACTTCCGATCATACAACGAACATGAGGATGAAGAACTCCAGAAGGGATTAAGTGAAGCACTGTTTTCTGACCATCTACGATCAAGGTGTGACCTGCGTTGGCTCCGCCTTGAAACCTTACGACCGCGTCACTCTCTGATGCCATAGCATCAACAAGTTTACCTTTCCCCTCATCTCCCCACTGGGAGCCCACAACTATAAGTGCCGACATACCTATCCATTTCTTTAAAGGTTACTGATTGCTAACACTTAACTGGTTCTAGCAACGAAGCCCCAGCTTGGACATAGAAAAAACCATAGCACATGCCGTCAATCGCCCCACCACTCGGCCTTTGGCGGCAATTCTCCGCTCGTTGGAGTCTCCCCTCTCAATAAGGCCCGCACTTTTTCCACAGCGCCTTCTGAAGAGGCTCTTAAAGCCTCCTCAGTGCTGGCACCGATATGGGGGCTTAGGACCACGTTTGAAAAATTGAAAAGGGATGATGTCGAATTAAGAGGCTCTCTTTTAAACACATCAAGGCCCACCCTAAAATCAGGGTTATCCACCAAGTGTTCGATCAAATCCTCTTCATGAACCACATCCCCTCGAGAGAGATTTAAAAGACAAGCCTCTGAGTTCATCCAAGAGAGGGTTTCTTTGTTGATCATGTGCCGCGTGGTTTTGGTTTTCGGCACATGGAGAGTGACGATGTCACAGGTTCTCATAAGCTCTTCAAATCCAAGTCTTGTCACAAAATCAGGAGAGGATTGGATATAAGGGTCATAAGTGAAAACATTTAATCCAAAGGCTTTGGCTTTTTCTGCCACGGATGTTCCCACCCGTCCAAGGCCAATAACACCTAAGTTTTTACCTCTTAATTGGTGGCCCATGAGAAGCTCTCTTTGCCAATTCCCGGAACGTATTTGACGAGCGGCTCTTGTCCAGTGGCGAGCGGTGGCAAACATTAAAAGAAACGTCATTTCGGCGGCCGCTTCACTCTGAGCTTCGGGAACATGAAAGCACTGAATTTTTCTTTTCTCGGTTTCTGCAAGATCAATATGGTCAAAACCACTGGTGGCTGTCACAAGATATTTTAAATTTTTGCATTTATTAAGAAAGTCGCCATCGACTTTTAAAGAGGTGCGGCAAATTATGGCCTCACACTTTTTTAAAGTCTCTTCATCTTCAAAAAGATTTTTTTTGTAAACGAACTCCCCTTCACTGAACTGATTGAGTTTCAGTTTTAAATGGGGATCAAAGCGATGGGTGATTAAGCATAGAGGCTGACTCATAAATGTTTTTTTATAGCCTCAGCGGTTTGTACTAAATCGTTATGGGTCATTCCACCCATATGCCCCACCCTCAGGACTAGGTCTGCGAGCTCATCTTGACCGGCGACGATAATATAGCCGTCCTGAAAAACTTTGTCTTTCACCTCTTTTGCACTGATCCCTTTGGGAACTTTCATGCAACTTAAAGAAGGGCTGGCTGTTTGAGGGAAGAGTTCTAGCGGAAGAGCCTCGCGAAAAATTTTGGCTTTTTCCTGAATGTCTTGAAAGTGGTTTTTAAGACCCTTTTTATTGAGAAATTCGTCGAGTACCAGATCAAGTCCAATGACAAATTGAGTGGGTGTTGAAAAACGAGTTTTCCCAGAGAGATTGGCTTTTTTCTCAGCTTTTAGATCAAAATAAAACTTAGGGAGATCATTCGTGATGCTCTCAGCTCTTTCAGACATCGACAAAAAAGCCATTCCGGTAGGAAGCATAAAAGCTTTTTGAGAACCCCCAACAAAAACATCAAGCCCCCATTCATCCATCGGGATATCGACGGCACCAAGAGCTGTGATACCATCAACAATACTTAAAGCTCCTTTTTCCTGGGCCATTTCACAGAGATCTTTTACCGGAAGAAGAGCTCCGGTGCTCGTTTCACAGGCTTGAAAAGCCAATGCTTGGTAGTCTTTTTTTGAGAGTTGGCTTCGAACCTCATCAAGAGGAATATCCTCTCCCCAAGCCACTTTAATTTCATCAAAGGGAATGCCGAAAGCTTTGGCGATTTTACCCCAACGCTCTCCGAACTTTCCCGAGTTGATAAACAAGGCCGGTCGGTCTTTTGTTAATGTGTTTGTCATGGCCGCTTCAAGACCACCGGACCCGGTGCAAGGCAAAAGGTAGCAATGCTCCTTGGTTTGAAACACTTTTTTAATGTTTTGAAAGCAGTTTTCGAGAACCTGTTGAAAAGGTTTTGAGCGATGATGGCACTCTAGGTGGTAGAGGCTCTCTTTCACGGCTTCAGATAGGGGCACTGGCCCTGGGGCCATTAACTTTTTGTGAGCAAAGGGATAATCAAATTCCATAGCGCCCACCTTATCCGCGAGAGCCCCAATGTTCAACTCAAAGGGCGCTTTTGAGAGTTGAAAATAGAGAATAAAGGGGCTAATCTCGGCCTATGAGAGCCTTTTTGCTGATTTTTTTTATTTCCCTCACCCATTGTGGTTACAACTGGGGTTATCAAAACCGCAGCCTTCCTGGTGGGCATAAAACCGTCTTTGTTGAAATGTTTAAAAATCAGACCCAAACCCCTGGGATTGAAGCCTACTTTACGGATGCTTTAAAAAGAGAGCTGGAACGTTCAGGCTTTGTGACAGTGACCACAAAAGATAGGGCCGAGCTTATTTTAGAGGGTGAAATCATTATTGTGAATAACCGGGGAACAGCCACAATCAACAGTTTCCTCGCTAAAGATTTCAGCAGCTCTGATCCTGATTCGCGCACCACCCGCAAATACCCAGCCTCTATGTTCACCGGCTACAATGTGCAAGTGGTGACGAATGTAAAAGCCGTCAGAGCTAGGGATGATCGTTCGATTTGGCAAACTAGCTTAAATGGTCAGCAGAATTACCGTGGTGCGCTTCTACTAAAGCAGGGAGTTAGATCCTCAAATGTCCTTTACAATCATTCCAGAAAAAAGCAGACTATCAAACTTGTCGCAAAAGATATGATGAATGAGGCGTTTGATCGTTTAACGGAGAATTTTTAGTGGCCAAACAAAAGACTTCTCTTTTGGATTTAAAAAACTTTTTCAACCTGAATAAAGGGACCGTTCTTTATTTGTCAGGAGATGAGGATTTTTTTATCGAAGAGGCCATTGATTTTATCAAAGAAAAAACTTTGGACGAGGCTTCAAAAGATTTCAACTTCGATGCTTTCTATGGAAGAGAAACAGAAATCAGTAAAATTTTTGATATTGTTGAAACTCTTCCCATGATGGCTAGTAACCGCTTAGTGATGATCCGCAGAGCTCAAGACCTCAAGGACAAAGAGTGGAAAACATTGCTCCCACTTTTATCAAGGCCTGTGCCCTCGACCTTTTTAGTTTTTGTGGGTGATAAGCCCGATGGCCGAAAAGCGGTTATTAAAGAAGCGATGAAAGGCATGGAGCATTTCCATTTTTCCAAGCCCTACGATCGAGAGTTCCCTAACTGGGTGAAATACATCTGTAAAAAACATAAACTCACCATTGAAGACGATGCCATTCATCTTTTAATGCAAATCGTAGGCCCTAACCTCTTAGAGCTTCAGAATGAAATTTTAAAACTTGGACAATATGTCGGCCCTGGAAAATCCATCACCACCGGTGATGTGATGCATGTGGCTTCAAGAATTAAACTTCAAAACGTTTTCGACCTCACCGACGCCATCGGGAAAAGTGACCAAGCCAGAGCCCTTATGTGTTTGGCGGATTTACTCGAGGATGGACAAAATGAAGTCAGCATATTAGCCATGGTCCATCGCCATGTGCGCCTACTGAGACAAACCAAGATGGGTGAAATGCAAGGGCGCTCCGGAAGGGATCTTGCCAGTTTTGCAGGAGTTCCCTACTTTTTTCTTAAAGAGTACACCGCTCAAGCCAGACTCTGGAGTGAGCGCAAAATTGAAAAAACCTACCGCGTTCTCGGTGATACCGACAAAGCGCTTAAGTCCTCTCCTATTTCTAGCCACATCTGGCTTGAAAACTTTATTCTACAGACTTGTAGTTAATAGAATCTGCGACAGCAAATAAAAAAGGCGACTCTTTCAAAGTCGCCTTTTGTTTTTTAGTCTTCCGGATAACCGTAATGAACCTTGCAACTAGTTTTGTTCCCTCGCGGAAAGCCCCAGCGGCGGTACAAATTGTCGTTGGGATGAAATGACACTCGGCCCGCAAAAAGATTGATCTGAAAACTGTTGATATCTGTCCAATCAGTGTCACGAGGACCAAACTTAATAGGACAGTAGCGGTAGAGATCCATCTTTTCTTGATTATTTAGATCAGTAGCATAAATGGCTAAGACCACTGTTCTCAATTCCTGAGGGATCTGGTTGAGTTTTCCGTTCTGCTGAAATCTGACTAAGTAATTTTTTAGCGTTCTAAACTCCTGCATCAAGCTTGAGTCGCGAGAAGGTGTCGAGTGAGCATCATAGTCTTGATAGTTCATGCAGGCCCCACCAAGGCGTGTTTGATGAGCCAGAGCATCTTCAACGATAGAAATTCTTTCTAAGACTGTGTCGCAAAGGGTGTTAAAAAGATTTTCCACCAATTCGCCAGGGCTTTGAGATGAGGTTTGATTGATCTCCTGAATTTTAACGAAAAAATCAAATGTGGATAATTGCCGCGCCCATGTGTACTGCTCAAAATTAGAACGAGAGATATTTTCTTGAGCGACGGCCGCTTCTTGTGGCCATTTCAATCGACGGAATCCCCAGTGGTTGCGATCGCCACCACCGTGATTGGGGCGTTTAGTGAACATATAATCACTTTTTGATTTTAAGGGACCTGTTTGAGCGGCATTGGCTTGAGTGGAGTAAAGCACATCAAATCGTCCATTGGGTAAGACCCGTTTAATAATATAGGTGTGACGAGTGTAGTTACCGTTAGAACCTGTCTTCCACATAAAAAGGTCACCGGGCTTTAAATCAGAAATTGTTGGTGGAACAGTGTCGTGATGAACAAGGGCTTCAGTCCCGTAATGGGCTCTCATATAATCCATAAAAGCGGCCAGGCGTCCGTCCCAACTGCCAATATGGTCAAAGCGTGTTGTCATATTGGTGATCTGTCCTTGAGCAACAGCGAAAGGCAGACCATTTTCTCGAGCAAAATAGGCCACTAAAGCATAATGAGCATCGGCACAGTCGAGTTTCAGCCTTGCGAAAGGCCCACCGAGACTTTTAAAAAAATCTCCGCGCACTTCGTTTCTGATCCACTGAGCGTAACGCTCCTGCCAGGCGCGGTTCCAAGTTTTGCTCGGATCGTGGTTCCAAACAGAGGCCTGTCCATTCACAGTTCCCAAAACAAGAAAGGCTAATAGTAAAATTTTTCTCATGACTTTTTTCCCTTTTTTTTAATCCGGTATCACTCGAATTATTAAGGGAGTAGTTGCTGTGAAAAATGTACAGGTGAAAAGCTTCTTTTGAGAGATTTTACAGGTATAAAAAAAGCTCTGATTTAAAAACCAGAGCTTTAGGAAGGATATGAGGGCTTATTGTTTCCTTCTTAGAAAGAAAACGCTGAGCCGGTTTAAAAGTTGCGGAAAAAATAGAAAGGATAGGAAAAATTATCTCCCACCCTTTTTAAATTATAAGGTTTATAGTTCAGCAATCATCGCTGCAGCCTGAGAATCTGAAACAGGAATCGTGCCCGCTTTGCCGTTTTTGCAAAAGCCGGTTTTCATGGCTCCTTTAACAACAAATTCTGAAGGCATAATCTCAAGGCAAGCTTTTTTAGACATACACAGAGTCTCTGGAGTGGAGTTCTGAGACCCAATGGAGCTTTCGGAAATATAGCCCACTCGGTTTGAACGCCCTGGTCCTTCGACAACACATACGTAAGAAGTGTCACCCTTATCATAGGTCCTAGAGTTTTTATCGCCGTGTGAGTACTTTTTCTTTTTGTCTTTACAGTTTTTCTTTTTAGGTCTTTTATCCTCACAACCTGGACAGTAAGCATGGCGGCGATCTTCCTCTAGCTCTCGCCTCTCGTCACAGCCTGGACAATCTCCGTGGCGCTCACCATCGTCAGTCACTCGGTCGTTGTTGGGATTTCTGTTCCCATTGCCGTCGGTCCCATCCTGATTAACAAGGCCATCGTCTTCAAGATTATTTAAGTCATCATCACTGATTAAACCATCATCGAGTAAATCCTGGTTATCGACAATATCGACACCTTGTCCGTCAAGCTTAGATGACTGAGTGTCTTGCTGGAAAGCCACCCCTTGGCCGCAGTTTTGGTAAAGTGAAAGTGGTGCAGCAAAGAGCACCATTAAAAATAGTTTTTTGATTGTAAACATGAATTCCCCCAAACTTTGTTACATCTCTTTATAGAGCAAAGCTTGTACCAGCTGGAGACTGTTTAGTTTCTTTTTGGGCGGGTATTATTTAGACACTGATCATATTCAATACACAGCTGTCTGTATTAAACTGAGATTTTAGGCACTAAGCTTAAAGTACTCACTCACTCCATCCTCCTCGTTTCCCCCCCCCTTTAAATCGAGTACAAATTACAATAGCTCACCCATTTTTTTCACATTTGATTGCCATTTCATCTAACACCCTCTTTAGTGTTAACTCACATCAACCTCGGGGTTTAAATGGGTAAGTATTTCTTGGGACTTAATAGTTTAACAATCATAATCTCTCTTTTTTTAAGCCAACCACTTCTTGGAGCCGGCGACAGAATAGACACCATTCTTTCCTCTTCCCAGCGACAAAGGGCTTACTCAAGTCCTCTTCTAAGTTCTAGTTTTCAAACCGCTCTTGACGAAATTTCAAATTCGGTAAGAGTAAAAGGCAATGATCAAGTTCTTATGCTCAACGGACAGCAATCCTACCCGGTGCGATACCGTCTTATACAACAAGCTAAGAAATCGATCATCATGTCCACATTTTCTATATACTCTGGCAATCGCAATGGTGAGATCGCCGACCCATTTAGTCGAAAAATGGTCGAGCTTTTGATTGAGAAAAGACGACAAGGGGTGGAAGTTCTTGTCATTTACGATGGCGGCACTTCCGTCCTAGCAAAATCACAAACAGCAATAGACCAACTGCGATCCAATGATATAAAAGTCATTAAATACAATCCCATTGTTACAGACCAGACAGATGTACACCTTCTTCTGAGTATTATTCCCGGTGCTTTAAAATTTGCCTTCAACCAACATCCCATTAATAACCGGTGGCATGAAAAAACCATGGTGGTCGATGGAGAGTACCTGATCTCTGGTGGACTCAATTGGGGAGCGCCTTATGCCCTTGGAAATGCCTTTTCAAAACAAATCCCCAACTACTATCAATCGTTTTACTCTCATCCTCTTGTGCGTGAATTGCGCTTAAGCGACCATGAAAGCTGGCACAGAACTTCCGATACAGGTTGGAGGGATACGGATGTTCTAATTAAAGGTCCCATTGCGACCCAGGCGGCCCGTCGTCTACTCATTGACTTCTCACTTATCGAATACCTGCAGAATCACCGCGGAGCCGACTTTGAAGACGCAACGATTGATGATATTGCTCAATCCTACAACCTTTATCTAGAGCGCTACCATAACAAGGAAGACGACTACTTCAGTAGGATCCACCTCCAGAATGAAAGAAGAAACATTGTCAAACCTGGAGAATCAAGTTTAGGTTCTGCTAGGTATGTTTTTCAAAGACCCTATTTGGATCACAAATTACAAAGTCGCCATGCCCAGCTTTCGACCTTCGCGCGACAAAATCGCTTGAATTATAACTCGGAGAACCCCTCCACTTACATCACAAACCTATACCTTAATTTGATCGACAAGGCTGAAACGCAAATACTTTGGGGCTGTCATTCCAACCGCCCTCCAGAACCAATATTGAAAGCTCTTGAAAGGGCCGCTCAGAGAGGGGTTAAGGTTTTCATTATTGGAAACTCCAGAGAAGCGGCAAAAACACTTCCTGATGGAGGTACTCTTATGTATCCCATGGCCCTTTGCCACTACCGTGACCTTCTTGAGGCCGGAGGGGCACAGGGTAATATAAGAATTTTCGAATGGCAGAGAAGCCTTAATATCAACGGGACAAGTCTAAAGAGCGGAGCTTTTCATTCAAAGGTCTTCAGTGTGGATGGAGTGATTACCTCAGTGGGCTCTTTTAATATGTCGAAGGCCTCTTTTGGCAAGCACACCGAAGGAACGGTTGTTATTAATGATCCCGAATTTGCCCAGTCCGCTGAAAAAATGTTCTCTGACGATCTTCTCTTCACCAACGAAGTAAAAATCGAAGATCTTCCTATAAGGAATTCCTCCAGATGCAGCAATTACTGAGCTGTCTATTATTGTTTTTTTCGCTGTCGAGTTGGGCGCAACCGGGCTATCTCGAGTTAAAAAGACAGCTAGAGACAGAACAGGAGCAATTTCGTCTGAATTTACAGGAACTAAAGATTAGTCGCTCCCCCAACCAGATATTCCAACTTGATCAATACAACGGTTCTAAAAACGCCATGGAAACGATGATCGAAGTCTTTGAGCGAAATAGTGCACTCTTGGATCGATACCCTTCCCTTTATCCAAACAATCAGAAGAAAATGGATGAAGTACTAGAAATGCTGATCTACTACGTCCAGGCCGCAGAGTTTCTTGGGCAAGTCTTGCCTCACCGTGCTTTGGCAACTGTGCTAAGTGAACTCTCTTCGCAAAGAGAAAATTCTTTCCTCCTCCGCTTGATCAATCGAACCCAATTTCACCTTAGACCTCATGGAAACAACTCCGGCCAGAGGCTTCACAAAGCGATCCTGAGGGCTCAGTCGTGGCCAATCAGGAGTCACCCGGACTGGCTTAGGCAATACATTAGAAGGGCCCAATATTTTTCTAGCAATTCTTCTCTATTAGACGATCGATACTTTGTGGACCGCCCTTTTCTTGATTTCTTTTATGATTTAAAAGCTGGTCTTCTTTACCAAACAGGGCTCGCAGCGCTCCCTAAAGACTTCTATATTACTCATGAGCAAATCAATGAGATTCAAGATTCGCTTCATCCCGGAGATATCGCTGTCATTAAGCACTATTATAAATTGACCAACGTGGCCTTTAATGGAGAATGGAGTCACGGCCTGATCTACCTGGGATCCTGGAATAAGTTCAAACGTTATTTTGATAAGGACCGAAACACTCGTGAGTTTTTCCAAAATCTCTGTCGCAGGCAAAATCTTAGTTGCAATAACTTTAGCTCCTTTCTTGAGCACAAACTTCCCGAAGTGATCGATTACTACAAAAATGATAAAACCGAATACTTCGGGCAAAGACTTCCCCGAGTGGTTTTGGAAAGTATAGGCGAGGGTGTTGTGATTTCCAATATCTACGAAGCTTTAAGAAAAGATCAACTTGCCCTAATCCGGCCTAAAATGAGTATCCAGGCTAAAGCTCTTGCTGTTTATACTGCTCTTCAATATATGTTTCGTCCCTATGATTATTCTTTTAATTTCCAATCTCATCACCGCTTGGTTTGTACAGAAATTATTTATAACGCTTATTCTCCAGGGGTGCACTCCACAATTCCTTCTTTTGCTTGGGAGCGCTCTCGTCGTCTGGGACGCGTGGTGGTTCAGGCCACTGATATTGTGAGGACCTTTTCCCGAGATTTTCAACAGGGAGGCCGTTTGTTTGATTTTCTCTATTTCCTCAGTGGAGATTCGAGAGAGAAAAAAGCCACATTCTCAAGCCCTGAAAAGCTACAAGAGACTGTGACGCCCTAACTGAAAAATTGGCATTACCCTTTCTATAGCTAACATCTATCATAAACATTTTAATTATCAATTTTATCAATAGCATAAGTCCCCTTATAAAAAGCTCAACCAAAAGGGGGAATTCTAATGAAACTCGTATTAATCCTATCAACTCTTTTAGCCACTCAAGGCCTCTGGGCGAAAACATCCATTCAGTGTTCTGATCAATTAACTTTTTCACACATTAGAACCTCGGATCTCGGCCAGGAGACTATGACTATCAATTATAACTTTGCTACTGCGAAACTCTTTTGTGATCTCAGTAGTGAGCAAGCTTTAGAGGAAAGACGTCCCTTTCGTTGTGCTGGGATGTGGACCTTTGATCTGAGACGACCGGATCAGACGACCGGGACACCTGTCGTTGCAGAATTTCACTACTCCGAAGAAAAACAGCAGTGGATGAGCGCATACAGAACAAGTCACGACTATGACCGTGTTATAGTTATATCGGATTGCTTGGTGGAAACAGAGGAGTGATTTCCTCTCTGAAAACTAAAGCTTTTTTTGCTTATCGCCCAGTTTTTTGAGTTTCTTAAGATTGATCATGCGTGTGTAGTAGCTAGAGTCTCTTTTGGGAGCCCGGCGCTTGCGCGTGATCTTTCTACGACTTCCCACCGAACTGACACTACGGCGCTTTCTAAATTTCACTTCTGCGATTTGATTGATTTTCCCTAAATACTTTCTGGGATTCAAAGGCACATTATGACAGCGCACCTCAAAGTGTAGATGAGGTCCTGTGGCTCTCCCCGTTCTTCCCACGTATCCAATGGTTTGACCCAAATTGACCCAATCTCCTTCTTTGACCTGGTAGTCGGAGAGGTGTCCGTAAAGAGAGCTGTAACGATTGCCATGATCGATCTCAATAGTCTTTCCGTAAGCTCCTTTGCGACGCGAAGTTTTCACCACACCGGCTGAAGCCGCATAAACGGGAGTTCCTGTTTTTCCTCGAAAATCAATGCCCGCGTGAATATGGCGCCTTCCTGAAAGAGGATGCACTCGGTAGCCATAACGACTCGTCATAACCGCACGCACAGGCTTTTCGAAATAAGGCGACTCTGGGCAAATTCTTTTTTCAATATAACTGTAGCGAGATTTCCTCACTTTTTTGACTTCACTCTTATCAGCCAACTTTTTCACAAAGGCTCTTTCTTGATAAAGAGAGTTAATATCCACATTCTCAGCAAAAAGGTTACTCTCCAACCAGTTTACTCCAGCTAGATTGGAGCTAATCTCATGGCTTGATATCTCGTCTATATATATAGATTGCACGGTTTCGAATCTATAGCCGGGATCCCTCATTAGGGCATTGAATAGAAATGTGATCATGAAACCAGAGAGAAATACAAAGCCGAGTCGATTCATGGATGTTCCTTTTCGTTGCATTACACTCTTCGGCACAAAGTGAGACATTGTTAAGACATTTTGCACCGCCCAAGGTCTAATTTGGAGATGAAAATTCCCAGGGAAAGTGTCAAAAGTTTTTAACCTCTCTATTTTTCTATTTTTTTTTCAATGTCCCCCTTTGAGAATCGCCAAATAATTCGACAGCTTTGTTTCACAACATTTGTGCTATCAATTTTTTTTACACTCTGGCTGTCCAAATAGTTAACAAATCAAGCTTTCGTCTCGTCCTGATATTTTAACTTTCGGCCAGGAGCACCGAAGGTCTAGTGAGTGACAAATTAAATGTTTGAAGGAGGAATGAATGAAGGCTCTTGTCCTATTAACTTTACTACCAGCATTTATGCTGATTGGTTGCGGTAAAATGCAAACCAATAAGGATTCAGCCGGGAATGTACTTCAAGAAATGACAAACAACAATGCCATCAGCGAAGAAGAAGCCAATAGCATTGACGAGAGTTTATTAGATACCGAAATTGAAGTTTCCCAATCAGAAGATCAACCCAACTCAGTAATGATGAAAGTGGGTGGAGCTGAACTACTAATCGATTTTATCGAAGACTTATCGGGAGACCCGGAAGAGACCGCAATGGTGATCAATGGTGTTGAAGTGCCCGCCGGTCTAGCTGCCGATAAAAATTCTTTCCAAGGTTTGATTGCCTCTCTTGTAACTTCACAGTTAGAGGGTGTGGACATTCTTGGAATCCCAGTGGGTGAGCTTGTGCAAGCAGGTCTTGGACTCATAAGTGGTGATACGGATCGCGCTAGCTTTTCCAATCTGTTTGGAACACTGATTCGCGGAGCCCTTAATATGTTCCTCGACGGTACCCCGTTTGGAAATATTTTCGGATCTCTTGTAGATGGTCTTCTTGGCGACAATAACTCTAGCAACAGTGGTCAAGGAAACAACAATAACGGAAATAATAATTCCAATAACAACGGCAACAATAATAACAATAATGGAAATAATAATAATAATAATAATAACTCCGGTGGAGGACTCGGAGGAATTGTTAATACAATTGGAGGAGTATTAACGGGAGGCAATCCACTTCTTGGAGGAATTTTTAGTCTCATCACGAATCTCTTCAATTAAACCTTATCCCCTAGAAGAGGAGCCAGGAAACTGGCTCCTTTTCGCTTTTTTCCCACCCAAAACAAAATAGCAACGCATCATATTCAATATATTGTTAAGACCTCCCCAAATCTTTGACAGACTTTTGGTTAGTGAATAGCTTAAAAAGCATCTTTGAGGGGGAATGGAATGACTCGTGTTCTTTGCTTATTTTTTGTGCTTATTAGCTTTGCCTCTTTAGCCCAAGGCTCATTTAAATTAACAGATCTTGGTGAGAGATTACGCTCTTGTCAAAACATGGAGTACGATGACTTCATTGTTACAGTCAGCAAAAGTCTCCAAAAAGAAACCCAAAATCTTTTCTTTGACGACAAACTCACTGCCGTACTGGTAGAACAACCGGACTGTTACCGCGTTGGAACAGAGATTCAAATCCATTTAGAAGATGACCCGGTTCCTTATTTAGGGAAAGCCATTATCGATGAAATTGAAGTTCTCTCACCTGAAGAACTCAAAAACCATAAGGACACCCCTTATACCAAAAGCGGCCTTGAGGATTATGTCTCCACCACTCGTGACAACCAATATGGAGTTCTTAAAATTCGAGTCACTGAAAAGGTGACCAATTATTATGTGAATCAAGAGTATGAAAGACTTCCCACCTGCTTTCCCTCCTACGGAGACTGGGAATCGATGAGACTTAGCGAAGATGATAAATCTTTGGTGGATGATATTAAATCCGGCCGAGTGATTGCTCAAATTAGCAATGGTACTTTTAATTGCTATAAAGTGGGTATTAGAGCCCGCATTCAAGTCGCTGGGGACTACGAAACCGATCACGGTAACATCATTCCTACAGAGCTTTACGTGATCCATTACACGCAATTGACATCAAAACACGCCAAGTATTTTCAGCAATCCGTCAGTGAATTAAAAACTGAGATGGAAAAAAAGAAAGATGTGGATGGCGGCTACACTACAATTGTCGTTTTCGACTACGAAAAGCCACGGGAAACTCCCCCAGAAACAACTGAGACTCAGTCATTACTGCAGTGAAAGACTTCGCCTAAGTCTAGAGAGGGAAAGTCTTGCAGGAGAGTTTCCTTAATACGAACCATTGAAAGAGCCACAGCCGAGCCACGGCAATAACGCTCAAACATTTGCGCACCGTTGGTATAGCTACTGTTTAATAGGCCAACAATCTCTCCCCTGTGGTTAAGAAGCGATGACCCACTAGCGCCCGGAAGAATATCAACGGTCGAGAGTATGAGTTCGTCCCGATCGTATCGATTTATCAATGCCTCTTCTGAACCTTTAATACAGGGGTTTTCTAAAATAGAGGAAATTACCTCCCCCTCCCCCTGGTAGAAACTTTCGCCATCACTATTACGCCGCTCAGGACGACCGGAGGAATCCCCAGGATAGCCAAAGTAATGCACGGGAGCAGAGAGACTCAATTCTTGGTCACTGACTTGCAAACAACGAGAGCTTTCAAATTCAGCCACTTTGATCAAGGCAAAATCACCGTTATGAAAATAACCGGAATCTAAAAAACGTTGGTGAAGCTCAGACGCATACAAAGATAAACTCCCCTGTTCAGAGGGCGTCATAAAACCCGTGCTGGCAGCGAGCACCTCGAAGACTTTCGGTACCCCATTTATTTCTGCTTCACAGTGGACATCCCTCTCATCGGTAAAATGGTAGAGATTGGGAGAGCGCCATCCCTCCTCAGGGAATAAAGCTTCCGCTCTAATAGAATCACTCTGAATGAGGCAAGCGTTAAGACAATGTCTCGCCGTTAGAATATGGCCTTGATTAGAGACCCTTGTACCTGTGCAGTGACCAAAGCTGGTTTTAATTTTAACAATTTCCTCTCGTGGACTCGCACTTTCCCAACCGGCTCGCGCTAGAGCCTTGTTTGAATAAACATAACTTGAAAGTGAAACGAATAATACTATGGTCCATTTGATTGATTGAATAACGTACCCCTTCTGTCTTGATCCCAGTATGAGCTTCATTTTAAAGGATTTATTACAAAATAGGGGAAGTGCTTCGAATGTAGAAAAAAATTACATCAATTGGTGTCTAAAATCTGTCAGTAGAGGTCCTGCTGCCAAACCCTTGAACTTCCTGGCTCAGCTTCAACCACCTCAAAATAAATGCGTCCCACCTCTCTTAAATCAGAGGTCAGAACTCGCACTTGCCACGGGCCTGGCTCAAAGTTTTCTTTATAAGCGTAACCTCGATAACCCTCAGCGCGCCCCCCTTTAATGGATAGGGAAACAGAATCTCTTTTTTTCCAAGCTCCCTTTGTTTTCTTTAACCACATAAGCTTCATTTGATCGGAAAATTGCGTCGGTGAAAAAATACTGACAAAACAATAAAGTTTATCTCCCTCTCGATAAACATAGGTTTGCGCTCCCGATTCCCAAAAGCGCCACCATTCTCGCTCATAGTTCAAAACATATTCTGTCCCTGGTTTTTGAATGTCATGGTAAATGCCAATGTATTTAAGTGAAATAGGAACGGGTGGTAAAAGTTTAAAGAAATAAAGGAGTACAAAAATAAGATTCACCAAAATTCCCGGTATAAAAATGTTTTTCTTAATCCACTTTTTATCATCACCCTTCAAATAGATAAAACGGGCAAAAAGGATAAAAACGGAGCTTGAGAGGATAATCGCTAGTAAAAAGGCGCCCCACCCTATCGCTGCAGTCACAACAGGAACAAGATAGACGAGATAAGAGGACAAACAAAGTGCTAGAAGAGTGGAGCGAATCATCGCTCCCCGTCTTTGAAATTGTGGAAACTCATTGATCACTAAAATGGCCGTCAAAAAGATCATAAAAGCAAAGGAGGTCATTAAAGAAGCACTTTTAAAATAGAAAATCGTATAAAGACTTAATAGACTTCCGAATAGAAAGTGTAGAAGCTCCACATGGTACTTCCACAATTTATTTAAAAAGCCTCCTTCTTTTAAAAAGACCTTGGGGGTGAAAAGTTCCCAGTAAAAAAACAGCATGATTAAAAAAAGATAGGAGACCTGCTGAATCAACGAAAATGTCTGGTCAATTCGATCGGTGGTGAAGATATCAAAAAGAAACCCTCCCACAAAAAATAATGCGGGGAGGTGCCCTTGGTATTTTTGGTAAAATTCCTTCATAATTGGATTCTAACAAAAAGGATGTTTATGACAATTTTTAAAAAAATTATCGACAAAGAGATTGAGGCCGATATTATTTTTGAAGACGATCAATGCCTAGCCTTTCGTGACATCAATCCGCAAGCCCCCACCCATATACTCGTTATCCCTAAAAAAGAAATTCGCTCAATGAATGATATAGATCCCAAAGAGGATCAGGAAATACTGGGCCATCTTATGGTAACAGCTCATCAAATAGCAAAAAAAGAAGGAATCGGTGAGGAGGGTTACCGTCTAGTGGCTAACACCAATGAGAACGGCGGCCAAAGTGTGGATCATCTTCATATTCATATTTTAGGGGGCCGAAAATTAAACTGGCCCCCAGGCTAGACTTATTTATTTACAACAGTCTTTCTTTTCGCCCTTTTTCTTATCACCACAACACTCTTTTCCCATTTTACTTTTGTGGTGAGCCATTTTTTCTTCTTTTGTAATCTTGCCATCACCATTGGCATCCATTTTTTTAAACATTTCACTGTGCATTTTATCGAATTCTTTTTTAGTGACTGTACCATCACCATCGGCGTCCATTTTCTTCCACATTTTTTTATGGTGACCTTTATGCCCGTGCTTCTTGTGACCGTGATGGTGCCCCTCTTTATGATGACCGCCGTGTGAGCAGGCAGCGAGTACTAAAATAGATAGAATTGATAAGAATGTTCTAAAAGACATTTCTCCCCCTTTTAAATGGTTTTCTATACGATAATCAAAGCTTAGGGATTATTCAATCACGGGGCAAGGCGACGAGCGCGCCACGAGTCGTTTTCGAGATCTTGGACAAACTTAATGCGGCTGTGAAGGCGGTCGTCGCCGGCCTGCCAGAATTCAAAGCTTCGAGGAATCAAACGAAAACCACCCCAAAACTCGGGGCAAGGTACGGGTTTTCCAGCAAACTTTTCTTCGATTTCCTGAACCCTTTTAACAAGTTCGTCGCGATCTTGGATCTCCTCACTCTGAGGAGAGGCCCAGGCTCCAATTTGGGAACCTCGGTTGCGGGTGGCAAAATAAGCTTGTGACTGCTCGTAGGATAACTTCTGAAGCTCGCCTTGTATTCTCACCTGACGATGCTCTGGGAGCTGCCAATGAAAGAGCAGTGAGGCTTTGGGGTTAACCTCTAGCTCTTTGGCCTTACGGCTTCCATAGTTCGTATAAAAGTAAAAGCCTTCGGGACCATGCTGTTTTAAAAGCACTGTTCTGGCCGAGGGCCACCCATCAAGTCCTGTGGTCGCCAAGACCATTTTGGTTGGCTCAAAAGCTGTTTTTTCTTTGGCTTTTTCGTACCACTGATTAAAGGTTTCCAGAGGGTTTGCACTTTTTTCGATCCATTCAGTCATAGCCCAAAGGTTTACCGAAGGACTGGTCAAAAGTCCATGCCTGAAAGACTGATAGATCCGGCTCAAAACGAGAAATTTTGATTATTTTCTCAAAACCGCCGATAAATCAGCATGTCAGAACAAAGAAACGTCGAAGAACTTTACCCCAGAGCACCCCGTTATGTGATTGAAATCGGAGACAACGAAGTTGTGAGATTTGCCATGAGTCCCAGGGGATCAAAGACTATGCATACGAGAATTATCAACCTCTCGGAATCGGGTATGGCCTTTCTTTGCCCTTACCTGACAGCTCCCCGAGAGGGAGAAAAAATTAAAGTAGAATTCACAGCTCCAAACACCGATTCTATTGCCTGCTTTGCCAATGTCGTGCGTGTGCAAATCCACAAGACTTATCGGGAAGACCAGAAACCTCAAACCTTTAAATTGGTGGCTGTGGAATTTGAAAATCTTCCGCCCAAACAGCGACAAATGCTCTCTTCAGGTCTCACACAGCAGTTTCAAAAAAAGCAAGCCGAGTATCAACGCAAACAATTGTTTTTAAAAGCCCAGTGGCTCATTTCTTCAAGCTTTGCGAAAGCCTATGATCTTTTAAGCTCATTAAAAAAGAATCGAGCTTCTAAAATCAATAAGAATTCTGAGCTCTCTTCCAAAAAGGAAGATTGATTAAAACCTAAAACATTTTTAAACTAGTCAGTGTTTTCAATTTTTCAATAAGGAGTCCTTCCCTTGAAAAGATCTCATTTATTAGTCACTCCCCTTCTTGTATTTTTAACAGCTTGTTTTTGGCAGAACAAAACCACCCCGTCCAGCAACAATGAAAAAATAAAGTTAAACTCCGACGGAAAAATCGACATGAAAGAGTTTGAGGATCAACTTAAAAATATAACTCTCGTCGCCTCTTATTTCGTTAGTGGTCGCGCAAATTTCTTCTCAAACAAAGAAAAAAATGAATCCGTAAAAGAGGCCCTTTCTGGTTGCAAGTTAATTACCGAAGGCGGAAAAAAGAAAATAAAAATGAAAATTAAAATTTTAAATAAAGAGGGAAAGACCTGTGGCGTTTCTTATGAGAAAATTATTTATCAGGCCAAGAATGGGGAGGAGGGCACATCGAAATACGTCTCCAAGGACCCTAAACTCACTAAACTTTTAGGCGTTGTTGAAAATGATTGCAAAATAAAACGCCAAGAAGACAGAGAGGATAAAAAGAAAATTTCTAAAGTCACAGCCAAATGCTCCGCTCACCTCACCGCCTTTGGAAAGGTTGAAGCCAAATACTCCACAAAGAGCACACGGGTAACAAACCAGGAGAAAAAATCCTCAGAGACAGTCGAAAACAAAACTAAGGTGGTTATTGATGGGACAAATCACATTCTGGAAATGACCTCACACCGAGATTTCAACGGAAAAGTCCAAACGGAGAGAGAGCAAGAGGGACAAGCACCCCAGCACACCTTGGGATATCTCCTATTGCAACTTTAAATTCAGCGAGATTCCCGTTATAATGGTCGATAAGTCTTTACAAGGGAAGTCGACTTGAAAAAAGAGT
Source organism: Bdellovibrionales bacterium (assembly GCA_964230645.1). GTDB lineage: Bacteria > Bdellovibrionota > Bdellovibrionia > Bdellovibrionales > JAGQZY01 > JAGQZY01. The sequence continues at coordinate 1,016,105 of CAXRHT010000002.1, forward strand.
TAAAGATTGTCACATTTAACATTCGCTGTTTTGGTTTTGATGGCGATTACTTTGGTAAAGACAAAAAAGAGTCCCGCCTGCCCTTTTTAAAAAAATTCATTGATGAACATTTTTCTGATGCCGATATCTTCGTTTTGCAAGAGATCATGAATCCATTGATTGTAGATAAAATTTTACCCCCTGGATTTACCAGCTATACCTATCAACACAACTTCGCTCGCCATATGTTTATCGTTCTTGCTTGCAAAAAGGACTTTCAGATCAAAAATTTACAGATCATTGCAAATACAGCCCTAGACGCTCAACGTTCAAGACCCGCTCTCTTCGGAACTCTGGTTAAGCAGGATAAAGCTCTCCTAGATATTATCGGCGTTCATCTTAAGTCCAAATATGAACACACCGAAAACCGTAAAAAACAGTGCGAAGTTATCTCAAAGTTTATTGAAAACAGAGAGGAAGATCGGCCCCTCATCCTCACCGGTGATTTCAACACCCACGCACCGGATAAGACTTTTAAATCTCTCCATGATATTGAGTACATCAAAGAGATTTTTTCTGACCAACTCACTCATCAACCTCATAACAATCCCACTTATCTGGCTGCAGGCGATCATATTGAGCTCGATCATTTTTTTACCAGAGGTCTTAAAATAGAGAATATCGACAGCTACTCTCTGTACGACTATTCCGAGTCCAATCCCTTTAAAAAATATTTTAATGAGATCTCAGACCATTTGCCAGTGGAGTTGACCGTCAGCATTTAGAGCTTTTCGCAAAGCTCATTATTAAGCCTCTGAGCCTTGACACTCTTAGGGTGGCCGCTTTCGGAACTTGGATTGTAGGCGGCTTGATAGTCTAATTTTTCAATTTTTTCGACAATTGCAAGGAGTTCGAGATTCTCGGCATAAAAGCTTTTTATAAACATAAGCCCTAAACTCTCAGGAAAATAGTCTCCCCCCATGGGACCTTTAATACTTGCTCTTAAACTGTAGTTTTCATTAGGGCTCATTGACCAGTTACCAATAGATATCCCCAGAGGCTTTAATAGGGCTTCCAGCTCGGCGAACGCTCTTGCCTCATCCTGAGTTTTTAAAGCCCAGTTTTGACTGATTACATCAACAGATATCTTATCAAGGGCTTTGAGAGTTTCCTCAAGGTATTTCTGTTCATTTTGGGAGGCCATCACTCGCAAGCTTTTTTCACCAAACATTTCGGTGAGACGATCCAGCCGACCTTTATAGTTTTCAGCATTTCTTAAAAAAAGCTCATGGGCTCTCTTTTCTATCAACGATGATTCTTTCAAAGAAACTTTTTCGTGTTGGCAAAGTAAAGTTCTAGCGATCGGCCTTTTCTTATTATCAATCACATCTGATTTTTTTTCTAATTCTCCCATAATTCTTTGCAAATTCTTTTGTGAAAGATGAATATCCAAAGAAAAAGTATGATCCAGGTGACGAGTCTTTTTATTTAAAACGCTGTATCTTCCTTGCCAGTTTTTATTTAAAAAATCTTGGCAGGGTTGACCGATCACCTCCGCACGGTTCCAATATTTTTCTAGATTGTGACTATGACAGATTCCTGGCCAAAAACCGTAATTGTCCCAATTGGGTCGCGAGGGTTTTTGATGGCATTGTTGGCACTTCTTTCCCCCAATGCCTCCATCTTCAGATATAAAAAAGGGGACCTTTCTTTTATCAACAGGAAGCTCCTGAAGTCGCTCTTTATTGCGCACTTCTGCTGGGAAAACGATCTCTCTAAATTCAAACTGCTTATTTACGCTATCAAAGCACATAAGCTCAAGACTCTCATAGCCCTGCTGTGAGGCCTGGCCATTGAAAGTGAGAACTGTTTGTGCTGTCGAGTCAAAAACCAGAACGCGAGGGGATGAGAAACTAGCCTGTTGAAGGGATTTTGAGTTGAAGACCACAACGTAGCGATCGAAAAATTTGGGAAAGCGCGCTTTTATAGAGTAAAGAGCCTCTTCCACTCGCTTTGGTTTATCGGTGCGAAGTATTTCGTACAAATCAAGACAACTCATTGATTCCGAAAAGGGCCCAGAAACCTTCTGCCCCACTTCTTTGTTAACAGCATAACAGAGCAAAAAGCTCGCAATAACTAGAGATAGGAAAAGTATAAAAATCTTTTTCACAAAGGCTATTGTCTAATTTTGCTCTAGGATTTGGTAGCTTTTAAGAACGGCGCGCAAAAACTTCTCAAAGGAATGCTGCTTATCTCTTTTAGGATGATTGAGCGTGACGGCCACATGAGACTGGATCGGAGAATCAAAGCAAACGGGCAAATAGCCTCCTCGCATGAGAATCCAATCAGCCGCCAGTCTTGCGGTTCGGCCATTGGCATTATTAAAGGGATGAATCGTGACAATTCCCAAATAAATTTCAAAAGACTTTATAAAAATATCAGGTTCAAATTGCAATTTCTTGTGAAATTCGTCCAAAGCTTCGCCGAGATGATCCGGAGGCAAATACTCCATATCGCCTGTGTACATCTTTACGTCCCTAAGTGGCTCTGATCGCCTAAGGATTCGGCGATTAAGATGAACAATCGAAGCCCAAGTGAGAACCTCATCTTCTGAGATTTTTTCTCCCATCCAATGGTTGGTCTCCTGCCAAAGCTCCAAGGCCTCTTGCTTCTTTAAGGAATTTGAAGCCAGAGCCCGGCGGACAGCCAGGTTCTTGAGAGCATTTTCAGTGGGCTCGGAGAGTTTTTTCTGAGCCTGGTCAATTTGACGAATTAAAACAGAAACACCCCCAGATATGACTGGAGGTGTTTTGAGGTACTCTAAGATTTCCGAAGGCTCTTTTATATCCTTCACTTAACTTGATAATACTCTTTACTAAAATCAATCTTCATTTCATCCACCTCAGAACTTCTTTTAAATTTTAAAAGCTTTCCGTTAGGTGTGTCAAAGATATGAAACTCAATATTATATGTAGAGTCGGAGCAAGTTTTTGAAGAATCACAGTCAAAGAGCTTAAAGGTATTTTCATCCAATCGCTTGGCGTAGTAGTGTCTATCCCAGTTCTCAAGGGGTTGACCTGTGACTGTCGACTTGAATTCAACAACCACTTCATACTCCATACCTCCAAAACCATCGTAGTAATACCAGTTGTCAGGCTCAATAAAACTTAAAGTCACGAAGTACTCTAAATCTTTGATTTGGTAATCATTGCCTGGAAGATTCACAAAAAATTCATCCACCCCTGTTTGCTTTGAGACAAACTGCATTCCTAAAAGGTTCTGCTTTTCAGAGCGAACCTCTTTCATGGCAGCCTGCAAATCTCCTGCTTGTAGGTGCATGGAGGGGCTCATAGTTAATAAAGCTGAAATTATGGCTTCTTTTTTCATTTCTCTCTCCCGTCTGTTTTTTCAGCTCATGTATAGTGAAAGGACGGGAATTTTTAAAGGGAAGTCTTATTCTTAACAGGCTCCTGAAGGAGGCCGAGTAGATTTTACAAACTTTGCGGGCTAACGAGCACCTATTTGGGGTAGGCGGTATTGATCCGATGGATATCCTCACCACTTAAAAGAGCTTCTGACTGCGGAATCACGTCCCCGTCTTTGGTGAGAAGGGCTGGGGCGCTGGGATCCTCACTAAAGGTGAAAGAGGAGTAAAGCATGATCGATTCGAAATCAAAAGGGCGCCCTTTCACTCCTATAAAATCCACTGGAATTTTCTTAAACTGCGGATGGTTTTTCTTATCGATATTATCCCAGATAACCTGGATATACTCGTCTCGGTCTCCCCGATTTTGTTCATGAAAAAAGCCGATGGTATGCATAAGCTCGTGCAAAATTTCGCGCACCCCACATCGTGGTGTCAGGAAAATCTCCTGCTTACCCCCATTCATCCCAGCGTACGAGTAGCAGTCCATTTTTCCTTTGGTGATATGGACGAAGTTTTTATGCTCTTCTTTCTTCCTGACAAATTTTATATTGGTCTGAAGGTTCAGATACTCAATGGCATCGGCGACATCATCATAATTGGGGAGGTCTTCATCAACCATAAAGGGTATAACACCTTGAGGCCATTTTCTGGCGCGGCCCATTTTCAAATATTTCTGTTTTAAGATTCGATCAAGGTCCCCTTTGTCCCCGATTAAAACATCCCCGTGATAGACGAGATGATCCCCGCTTTCGATGATTTGGGTGATATATCTTTTACCCTCCTCATCAAAGGGAACAAAAGACTCGTCTAGATGGGCGTAGGGACCCTTTTTTTGTTCTTGTTTGATTTCTTGGGGAACCGAAGCCTGAGGTGCCTGCTGCACGGGCGGGGTTGAAATCGGCTCTTCTTTTGGTTCTTCTTTCTTAGCTACTTTTGATTCGAAGGGCTCGTTTCCAGCTTCACTCACGGGTGATACTTGTTCGGTGGCCGTTGAAGGGTCCACCCTTACCACCGATTTCTCTTCGCCACTAAAAAAGAGCCAATAGACAATCAGAAAAATAGAAAAAAGGACGATAAGATCTGGCAATTTAATTTTCATGGGGACTTAATTAATGCATAAAGATCGGGCTTATGACAACAAAGATTCCATTTTTAATAAAAAAGGGTCGATCTGGTGAGATCGACCCTTCCATTAAGCGGCTAGTGGAATTTAGAGTTATTCTCAATCGGGATGAAACTCCAATGACAGAGACTCCGATTTCCTTATCTCAAGGCTTGGGATAAAGAGACTTAAATAACTTAAAATCACTCCTTTAAGGCTTTATTAGCCCATTCACACTAACGCGTGGGCGGTGCGGGTATGCCCCGCAAATCCTGCATTTTCTCCACTGCGCCGTTTGGATTATGAATCACTAACATAGCCGAGTGATCCCTAGCGGCTTTCCTGGCTTCCTTCAAAGCCAGTTTCTTATTTTTAAATTTATGTTTGGCCTGCTTACGGTCTCCAGCACGAACGATCCAGTGATCATCCTGCTTAAGAACATGGTAGTTGATTTGACCACGACGGCGGTTGAAATTCATTTTTTTCATGAGTGTGTCTTGGGAATCAAAAACTTTCATATCGGACTGTTTCTCTTTAGCGAGAACCTTTCCTTTACGCTCGGCTTCTTCCCGTGTGTCGAAACTATAAGAGGGGCGTTTGTTCCCTTCTTTTTTTACACACCAACGATCTCCCGTTTCCGTGGGATAAATTAAGATGTCTTGTTTTCTTGACATGAATCCTCCTTGGAATTCCTAGACTAGCAATATCAAGAATGGGACACATTATAGGGAGGTGAAAGCTGTGTGTAAAAATTTCAACAAATACCACTCAGTTTTCATCTCTAAAAAAAGCTTTTCTTAATGAAGGTCTAGTGGATCAGGGTGGGATCCACTTCCTGTTTTGCTAACTCTTGATCTGTCGCTTTGCGCACACGCAAAACGTTAAGAACAAACTTTAGACTTAAGCCGGCTAAGGGATGATTGCCATCGACAAGAACTTTATCGTCTTTAATGTCTTTTACGATCACTGATAAAACTTTGCCGGCCGGTCCTTGGGTTTGAAACTTCATACCAAGCTCAAGTTCTAAATCTTTTGGAAATTTTGAACGGTCCATCCAAGTTTGCAACTCCTCCCGGTGAAGCCCGAAAGCGTCCCTTGGGTGAAGTTCGATCTCTGCTTTAAAACCATGAGTTTTACCTCTCAGTGTTTCTTCCACTTTTGGCAGTAAAACACCTTGGCCAAATAAAAATTCAAGGGGATCATCCACACTTCGATCCTCAATGGAGATTTCCTTTTTGTTCTCGTCTACTGTAAACAGTTGGTAGGACAGGGTCACTACACAGTTTTCATCGATTAGCATGACGCTCCTTTAGCATAATTAAAAATTGTTTTCGAGGGATGTACTCTCCCCCCATTTTTTCTAGGAGAGGGGTGACCATTTGTATGTCGATCCACTCGTGGCCTTGGGACAAAAGATATTCGACGGCTTTCACCAAGCAGACTTTAGAGGCTTCCGATTTTTTAAAAAACATACTCTCGCCACTAAAGACACCATCAAAAAGCACTCCATAAAGACCACCGGCAAGCTCGCCCTCCTCCCAAGCTTCAAAGCTCAGTGCCTCTCCCCTTTTAAAGAGATTTTTATAAGCTTCAATCATCTCTGGTAAAATCCAGGTTCCCGACTCTTCACTACGAGGTACTTTCGAGCAATTTTCTATCACTTGGTTGAAATCTTTATTTCTAGTGACCTCAAAAACATCTTGGCGAATTTTTCTTTTTGTGGATTTTGGTATTTTGAATTTATCTAAAAAAAGCACTCCCCTTTCCGGTGGGCAAAACCACAGCAAGGGATAACCGGGATGGGGCCAAGGGAAAATGCCGTTGGTATAGGCTTGCTTGAGGGTTTGGGGATCTAAATCTCCACCCATGGCAAGAATCCCTTCAGGAGTTGTGTGTTCAGGATTAGGAAACTTCAAAATACTCTACCACTTTCTTTTTGATATCCGTTGGGTCTTTTGCTAACTCCACCATTTTTAAAAGCTTTTCCTGTTGCGAGCGCAGATGAAGTTTATGGCTCTCCTCATCCAAAAGATGATCAGGGATTTCAGCCACCAATTTCCACTCTCTATAATTGTGGAAATTTTCCAAAACCTCCCAGCGGTCAAAAAGTTTAATCACTGTCTCTACCCGAAAGTCTCTCTTATGATAAAAATGCATTTTTTCTCTTAAGAATTCATAGCCTTCGGCCTGCACCCGCAAAGGGTTATCTTCAATAAGTCTATAAACCTGGCGAATGAAAGAAGGGTCCGGGTTAGCCCACTTAATAAAATCCATTTGTATGGAAATATCATCCCCATCAAAGAGAAGGGCACATTGGGAGGGTTTTCCGTCCCGTCCAGCCCGGCCCACCTCTTGATAATAGGACTCTATGGAACCAGGAACCTCGGCATGTAAAACCATACGAATATTGGCTTTATTCACTCCTAAACCGAAAGCGGGAGTGGCTAAGATAATGGGGTTTTCTTCTTTTTGAAAAACTCTTTGATTTTTTTTGCGACGATCATTGGATAGTTGTCCATGATAGATCAAATGCTCCAGGCCCAGGGATTCCATACCACGTGAAAACTTTTTTAAAGTATCCACGAGTGAGAAATAGACGATCTTTGCCCCTGGAAACTGGTGATGATAAAACATAAAAGCCCTAAGCTTTTCATCAAGCCCTACCACATCTTTAATTTCTAATTGAAGATTGGGACGCTCAAAACCTGTGGAGAAGACCTCTGAACTCTCTTCGATACCCAACTTTCTTAAAATGTCTTTTTGGACTTTGTTGGTGGCCGTGGCCGTTAGCGCCATAATGGGAGGTTCCCCCAGAGCTTCGTGGATTTCGATCATACGAGTGTAATCCGGCCGGAAATCATGACCCCACTCAGAAATACAGTGGGCCTCATCAACGGCCATCAAGCCCACATTGTTAGGTTTAAGCGCTTCCAAAAAATCAGCTTTCCTAAAACGCTCTGGCGTAACATAGAGTAAACTTAAACGCTTCCCTCTTAAGTCTTTGTAAGCTTTCTCCCTTTGCTCACGACTTAAGGAAGAGTTGATATAAGTGGCAGCCACACCTTTTTTGCGGGCATCATCCACTTGATCTTTCATCAGAGCAATCAAAGGCGAAATGACAACCACTAATTGATCACTGACCACAGATGGGATTTGATAACAGAGGCTTTTTCCAGATCCTGTTGGCATGAGCACGAGAGAGTTTTTGCCTTTAAGTGCATACTCAATCACTTCTTCTTGTAAGGGGCGAAACGATTTATAACCCCAGTGTTTTTCTAAAGCCTCTTTGATATTCACTAGGCGCCTACCCAATTAAGAATAATTCCAATAATGACAATCTGGGGTAAGGTGATCAGAGGTAAAAACAAGGCGATCTTCCAAGTTCTTGTCGTCTCTTTTAAGGCCATGATCTCAGTGTAATCGGTTGAAACCCCAGCCATTAAAAATGTGAAACCATTTCCCGGGGCTCTAGCAGTGGTGACAAGCTCTGAGGCTAGAGGCGCTGAACCCTCGGAACACACTTCCAGAACCGTCGCGACGGCTAAAGTAAGAACCACCCCAACGGCTGTTGGCCCAAAAAAGGTTTGCAGAGTGTCGGGGCTTACGAACACACTCACAAGAGCTGTAAGAACCACCCCAAAAAAGATCCAGCGCAGAATCATTTTAGATTCTTGCAGACTATTCTTCAGAGTGCGAAAGAACAGCTCTTTTTTAGAGTCATGCGGGGGAAGCTCGATCCAAGGGACCTTATCCTCAGGAATTAGGTCTGGGGTTTTGGGGTTCGCGGGTAAAACACCTTTCCCCACAAGCCATTGAAAATAAAGCCCAGAAATAATGGCCACCACACAGGAGCCCACAATGAACGCTAGGGTCCAAGGGAGGCCAATCAGACCCCATAGGATGAGCGTCATGGAAAACGAGTTCCAGGGTGAAGCCACTAAAAAAGCCACCACTTGGCCGATGTGGGCTCCTCGTTCATAGAGCTTCATCCCAATAAGCAAAATTCCATGGCTACAGAGATCCAATAATATGCCAGCGGCTGTGGCCCGCAGAACCCCTTTAATGCCCTTGGCCTCTCCTAGCACCTGATGAAATTTCTTCCTTGGGATGTAATCCAGAAGCCCCACAAAAAAGAGGGCAAAAACTAGGCCCCAGAACATCTTACCCATGAGATCCACCATGGTTTCACCCATCTCGATGAGCCAAGGGAGCTTTGAAAACTGCGGGAAAAGACCTGATCTTTCAAACCCCACCACCAAAAAGCCAAAAACGACAATTAAAAGGCTTCCCCAGAGGAGGTAATCGGGCTTTCCAGAAGGGGGGTGGCAGTCGGAATGGCAGGAGATTTCATGTTGATGCTGCACCCTTTCATTATAATATACCTAAGGCCTAAGTTCATCCGCATTTTTTTTGCACTGGTCGTCATCTCATGATAACAACATCTCTTAAATAGTAACAATTTCAGTGATTTCTTTGAGCGACACGACTCGATCTCAGGGATCTATAAGTAAAATTAAGAGGATGTAAGCTATGTCACAAAAGTGGGAACTGGAAAAAGTTCGTAATATCGGTATTTCAGCTCATATTGACTCCGGTAAAACCACGCTCACCGAGCGTATTCTGTTTTACACAGGTCGAATTCACGCCATTCACGACGTGAGAGGTAAGGATGGAGTGGGAGCCAAAATGGACTCCATGGAACTTGAGAGAGAGCGTGGAATCACGATTCAATCAGCCGCCACCAACGTATTCTGGGGCGACACAAACATTAACATCATTGATACTCCCGGACACGTTGACTTCACCGTGGAAGTGGAAAGAGCTCTACGAGTTCTCGATGGTGCCATTCTCGTCCTCTGTGGAACCTCGGGTGTTCAATCTCAGTCCATCACTGTGGATCGCCAAATGCGCCGTTACGATGTTCCTCGCTTGGCTTTCATCAACAAACTCGACCGTGCCGGAGCCAATCCTTATCGTGTGACCGAGCAGCTCAGAGAAAAGCTTTCTCACAACGCCGTGATGATGCAAATTCCTATCGGAACCGAAGACTCCCACGAAGGTGTTGTGGATCTTATCACGATGAAAGCTTACCGCTTTGAAGGTGACGCTGGTGAAAAAGTCGCTGAGTACGACATCCCTGAAGATATGAAAGCGGATGCCGAGAAGTACCGCGAGGAAATGTTAGAAGCCGTTTCTATGTTCGATGACGAATTAATGAATAAGCTTCTTGAAGGAGAGGAAATCTCTGAGGACCTTATCCACCAAGCCGTGCGTACAGGAACTCTTAGCCTAGATTTGACCCCAGTCTTTATGGGTTCTGCTTATAAGAACAAAGGGGTTCAGCTTCTTCTAAACGCTGTGACTCGCTACCTCCCTAACCCTCGTCAAATTGATAACAAAGCTCTTGATATCGATAAAGACGAAGAAGAAGTGATGCTTAAAACAGAAGACGATCTTCCTTTGGTGGCTCTTGCTTTTAAATTGGAAGACGGACGCTACGGGCAGCTCACCTACATGAGAATCTACCAAGGTTCTATGAAAAAGGGTGATTTCATCTTCAACACAACCACTGATAAAAAACTTAAGGTGCCTCGTATTGTTAAGATGAACTCTAGTGATATGACGGATGTGGAAGAAGCCAAAGCCGGTGACATTGTCGCCCTTTTTGGTGTGGACTGTGCCTCTGGGGACACTTTCACAGATGGAAATGTGAACTACGCCATGACTTCCATGCACGTTCCTGATGCTGTGATCTCTTTAGCTATTGCTCCTAAAGATAAGTCAAATGCCAGTAACTTCTCTAAAGCTCTTAACAAATTTAAGAAGGAAGACCCGACTTTTCGTGTTCATAGAGACGAAGAGTCTAATGAAACGATTATCTCTGGAATGGGTGAGCTTCACTTGGAAGTTTATGTTGAGCGTATGAAGCGTGAGTTTAAATGTGAAGTGATCACAGGACAGCCGCAGGTGGCTTACCGTGAGACCATTGGTCAAGAGGCCGCTTACGACTACACTCATAAAAAGCAAACGGGTGGTTCCGGACAGTTCGCCAAAACGGTTGGTAAAATTCGTCCGATCCCGGCTGAAGAAGAAGAGAACTTTCGCTTTAATAACAACATCGTGGGTGGACGTATTCCTAAAGAATATATCCCTGCGGTTGAAAAAGGCTTCCAAGAGCAGCTTGCAAAAGGAACACTTATTGGATTCCCGATTGTTAACGTGGAAGTGGATCTTGATGACGGTGCTTACCATGATGTGGATTCAAGCGAGATGGCCTTTAAAATCTGTGCCATGGCTGCCATGAGACAAGCTTATGAGCGCGCCAATCCAACAGCTCTTGAGCCTCTTATGAAAGTGGAAGTTTCCGCTCCTGAGGAGTTCCAAGGTTCTGTGATGGGTCAGATCAACCAACGTCGTGGAATGATCGCTGGTACTCACACCCAAGAGGGTTTTGTGACCGTCGAAGCTGACGTTCCCCTTAGTGAAATGTTTGGTTATTCCAATGATCTTCGCTCAGCCACTCAAGGTAAGGGTGAGTTCTCCATGGAATTCTCAAAGTACGCTCCTGTACCAAGAAATATCCAGGACGAGCTTTCTAAGAAGTACCAAGAAGAAAAAGCCGCGGAGAACAAATAATGATTTTTTCAGATGGAGGCCTGAAGGCCCTAATTGATAACGGGGACCTTGTTGTTGATCCACTCACACCAGAGTCCATTCAACCAGCCTCCATTGATTGTCGCCTTGGGGATCACTACCTTGTGGTAGAACCCCAAGACACACCCATTATTTCCATGTCCCAAGAGATTAAATATAAAGAAGTGGTGGCTGATACCATTACGATCGCCCCCCACTCTTTTCTTTTAGCGACCACCATGGAGTACATTAAACTTCCCGATGATATGGTTTCATTCGTTGAAGGACGCAGCTCTATTGGACGCATGGGCCTTTTTATCCAAAATGCCGGCTGGGTTGACCCCGGTTTTGAAGGCAAAATCACACTTGAGCTTTACAACGCCAACTCCCTTCCCATTCAACTAGAGTCGGGACGCCGTATTTGCCAACTGGTTTTTGGTAAAATGGACGCAAAAGCTTTAAAGCCCTACCGAGGTAAATACCAAGGTCAAACCCAGTCCGTGGGTTCACGAGTTTGGAAGGACTCTGAGAACGACCTTTAACTCTAAGAAGTTTTGATGGATTTTGATCTAAGTCTCATCTTTAAGATCTTAGGCTCTTTGAGCTTACCGATCATTTTAATTATCCTTTTCTTCAAGCAAAGGCGACAAAAGTTGAAACAAGAGCAATTCCCTAGCCCAACTGTAGTTGGTGAAGGTGAAATCTATGATGAAGAAGCCTTGATTGCGGCGGAAAAGGCTGTGGCTAAAATGGATTTAAGGGCTGAATTCTTGAAGAACGGTCTAATTAAAATCGACCAATTTTATACTCTTCATGGTTATGATCAGAATTCTATGCTTCGAATCACAAAGCAATTGCAGGACCAAGACATCACCGCCGACTTCCTCTTTATTCAAAGTCTCCCCACCGGTGCCGCCAGTTATATGGGAAACACGGGTGTGTTTGAACTCTTTGTCGACTCAGAAAAAGAAGAACAAGCGAGATCTTTGTTGGCTAAAATTTTAAACCCCTAGAACCAATTTGTACCTATTGATGAGGCCGAGGCCTTTTCTTTTGCCTCGACTTTTCCCTTCCTACTGAACCTGACCTGATTAAAGCCATTGCTAAAAGGCTCCCACTTTAGGGACACCCGCGTTTTTAGTTAATCAAGAGAGGAAAGAATATATTCAAATAATTCTTGAACACTGGCCTTAGCTTCCGCATGGGCTGAATTTGTCACAAGTTGAACGATGAGCTCTTCTTGAGGGTTTAAAAACGCCAGAGCAAAGTTAAAGGTGTTGCTCCCAGAGTGTTGAAAAACTCTCTGACCTTCTTTATTAAATCCAACGCCCCAGCCCCCGTAGGTGTAGGGATAATCTTTTGAAGGAGACTGAAAGTAAGGAGAATTCCGATCGGATTGAGGTAATAAACGCCCCTCCCCCTGCCAAGTTTTTAAAACCTCGGTGAGAAAAATTTGCCAATCGCCCAGACTGCAGTGAACCGTACCGGCCGGTCCCAGCATCGCTGGATTATCGGGGTTAAGCTTTGGAGGCAAAGCAATGAGTTCATCCTTTTGTTGCAAGTGAGCCCAAGGCTCACTCGGACTTACTTCTTCGATAGCACCAGCGACACCAAAGCCACATTGGTTCATTTCCAGTGGAGTAAAAAGTTTTTCCTTTACCAAGACTTCCCAGCTTTTTTGATAAAGCTTTTCTAAAATCCTACCAATGACCACATAGTTACTATTAAGATAGCGGAACGATTTTTTGGAGTTATCGACAGGCCTTTGCTGAAATAAGGCCGTCACGATTTTTTCTCTTTGAACCGAAACATCCTCTTCAGATTTAAAAAAACTTTTCCAAAGCTCTCCCCCATCGACGCTTTGGAGAGAATTCAGTGGGCTTGAGTGGCTTAAGAAATCTTTTACTTTAACCTCCGAGTAGCCCAGGTGGAATTTTTTAAGATTTAAAACTTCCACCACTAGGTCCTCATAAGACAGAAGCCCTTCCTCAGAGGCTATAGCCACTAAAAAGGCTGTCATTGCCTTTGTATCTGATCCCAGGTGCCACCGGTCTTTTAGAGTTGCTTTAGCCTCATGTTGCAAAGAGCGATGACCACTCACCCAATTAAAGAGTGGAAAATTATACTTTGAGATGGAAACGCCAAGAGCGGGAAGACCGGCTTTTTGGATGGCATCCTTGGCTTCAGACTTCCAGCGATTTCTCAGTGGTTCGGTTTCCGCTTTCATTGAACTCACCACAAGGATGAGAAAGATCACCACAAAGCTATGAAGAATAGGCTTTATTTGCTGCATTTTCCCCCCAGAAAAAAAAAGGTCCGTGGTTAAACGGACCCTTCTGTCTATAGTTGCGCGGCCGTTAGCAGTAAGCGGAAAATCAAATCCACTTGTGCGTCGAGCTCTTCTTGATTGGCCATGTACATTTCGCCTACTTCTTTGTTGGCGATATATTGCTCTTCGAGCTCGGCCACTGACTCATCAATTCTCACTTCAAGCTGTTCCGTCGAAGTTATCAACTCAATATCGGAATCCTCAGGAAGGATTTCGCTCATGGGTTGCTTCAATATATTAAGGAGAGCGCCTTCTAACTCATTGGCTGGTTGGTAGCCCTCTTCTTTTTCTGCAAGAGAGAGCATGAGTTGAACTGTTTCCTGATTGAACTCTGTTCCCATCTGCTCAAGGAATGGAGTGAGCTGTCTTGGAAGGATGTTATCGAAAAACAATCCGAGTTCTGTACCAAAAACGGTACTCAGCAAACGTGCAATGGGCTGAGTTTGCGGATTTTGCTGAAGCTGGTTAACCATGCCGTTAAGCTGAACCACTCGGGCGAAGAAATCTCCAAAATCCATATTCTCAGAACCTTGAACAAGCGGGCCCAAGTTTTCAACCATAGCTCCTTTAGCCTGCATATAAACTTGCTCAGGAAAAGGTCCGCTTGTTTGTTGAGCAATCGCCGGCATCTGCTGAAGCTCTTTTAATTTATTAATAAGGACCACAGCGATCTGGTTTCTTTGCGAAGCGTACAGATACTGCCCGGCTTGATACTCATGATAAACAGCACCAGCGTTCTCGATAATGCTAAAATCATTGGTCGTTCTAACCATAAAAGGCGAAAAACGTCGAGCTGAGGCCGTGCTATCTCCGGGTACAAAGAGACCTTGTAAGAACTCACCGTACATGGAGATCAAAATATCACTTTCATCTTTAAAGTTTTTGAAAGCCTTGGTGTCCCCTAAACGGGCTCTGACATCCTCTTCACCCAACGTACGAGCTTGTGCATATTCATCCAAATCAATTTTGGTATTGGTCAGGAAGACTCCGTCAAGAAAACGCGACAACAGAAGACTTGTGATCACCATTCTTGCGTCCGGCTCATCAAGCACATTAGGAGTAAAATTGGTTTCAATCTGGTTAAAGAGTGAAGGCGTTAACCCTCTGGAAGTCATAAACAGAATGGAGGAGAGCTTCAGGATAGAAGTTCCAGCATAATCAAGGGGCTCAAGTAGTCCTCTTGGATCGAGACTAAAGCGCCCTCCCTCAAGGAAGTAACCAAGTTCTTCGTCAAGAGTGTAACCACTCTCCTCGATCATTCCAACCACAAGTGGGTCTTCACAACTTCTGACTTCACCACGTTTGTTACTAACCAAAAGTTCTTTTTTAATCGAGGCTAATTCAAAGAGGAATTTCTCACCGGACTCATCTTTGACCATACAGTATTTGTTGGGAAGAAAGGCCAGGTCCAAAGCCACATTAATAAAGATGTTTCTAGCTTTCAGTAAATCCCGATTTCTTTCGCTATCAGCTCCGTTGATTAGACTTTCAACAATGCCCTGATACTCTTCGACACTCACACCTTCGAGATAGCGTTTCTTAACTCCCACCTGAGAGGCGACAATCGCACGCCATTCATCGTAGAACTCTTTCATACGACTGTAAGACCTAAGAGTGACAACTTGATCCTGATAAGTCGCTTTGTCGAAACGGTAAATGTATCGACCCACATCACGAAGATCTTTATCCGCCACAAACTTAACCATTTCCACCGCGTTCGTTCCAAAATCGTGAACAGCACAGTAAGGATCAGACTTGATCAAACGGGCATTAAGGTCCGTACAAAATTTGTAGTCCTTAAGATCCGTATTATTCGCTTGAGCGGCTTGATCAATAGTTACACCATTGGGAACCTCAAGAGGTGCGGCATTTCCTTCCGTTTCCACATGGCCTTTGTAACCGAACTTAAGAGCGGCGATATCGTAGTTTCCTGGGTAAACCTGAGTGTAGGCCGGCCATGGGACATAATCCATGCATGAGCTCGTTCCCACTTTTCCTGTGAACGGATTGTCGAGAGTCATATACTGAGTTCGATAAGAAGAAGCTTCCGTAAAGTTCTCTTGATCCACGGATCCCATGAAATTGTGTCTTAATCCAAGGTTGTGGCCAATTTCGTGCACCAAGTTTCCAAGAGCCTGAAGGGCCATCAACTCGCGCACACAAGGCCAAAGAGCCTCATTCTCCTCTGAGGTAGAAGGGAGACTGTTTGAATTTTTATACTTATCAATAAAGTTCATGACAGTAGGACATTTTTCTTGGGCAAAATCGACCATGGCTTTGTCGTAAATTCGCTCTTGGGAATTGGTGTTTTCTGCAAAAGCTGAACTTGCAGAAAGACCGACCATCACTCCTGATTGCTCCATCATATTATTGGCGTAGACGTAAGAAGCCCGTGTGTTGTTGTGATAAACAGACTCAACATCCGGTCCCCAAACATTGTCTGAAGCTAAAAGAGGATTGATACGAGCGTATAAATCGTGGAAAGAGCTTAACTCTTCCTTTTGCCCAAGGGGATTAATGATCGACTGACCACTGATTTCCTCATCACCGACAAGGGGGGCTTTCACAAAGCCTGTTTGATTGGCTTTATTTTTCCATTGAAAAACAGGAAGAGTCTCAAAGCTTCCTTGGTCATTCACTCGAATAAGGGAGCTTCCAACCGCCATATTCACTCTTTGAATGAGAGGACTGACTGTGCTCGCACCACCAGGATTGAAAAAATCAGGTTGATAGCCCATCTCTTCAGCGACATAAGCTCTTAAAGCACTAAAAAATAAGTTTCGATCTCCGGCTGTGTAAATATTTGAAACAGCGGAAACGACCTCTCCTGTTGAGGCCTCATTAAAAGAAGGACCAAATCCTCCGTTATCGCCTGTATCATCAGTGATAATATTTAAAAGATTGTAACGTAGGTCACCGATCTCTTGGTCAGCGGACTCATCAAGAATGATGTTAATTCCTAGACCCGCTTTTTCAAAAGCTTGCTGCCATAGGTTTATTGCCTCACGTCCAACATTTCTCACCCACTCATCTTTGGGGGTGGCGGTACTGAAATGATAAACAATGTCTTTATTAGGATTGAAACGAGATATATAGGTTCTCTGTTCGATGTCCTCTAAACGTGCGGTTCGTTCGTCGAAAATTTGGTGCTTTGTGGATGTAAAATAACCAAATTTTTTCATATCTTCGATAAGGGCAAATCGTGGCTCAAACTGCGCGCTATCATCGGTTCTCATGAAGGCATATCGAACGACCTCTCCGTTGAGAGCTCCGCCTTTTTCAATTACAAATTCAAAATAGTCGTCTTGGATTTTTAGACTTTTTAGCTCTTTATTTGAAGAGAACTGTAAAAAAGAGGTCAAGAAATCTCCAGCCACGTCTTCAAGAGACTGAATATCGAGGATATCCATCTTAAAGAATTGGCCTCGTTCAACCTCTGGAATCACTTCTACTTCTGCTAATCCAAATGTATCTCCCCTGTCCTCTCTACGGTAATCAACGAGTTCACCAGGAATTGTCACCGGAATAATAGCGTTGAGGCGATCGCCTGAGTCGAGCATTTGTTGCTTTAATTTTTCATCAATATTTGTAGAGACACCAAAAATGTTATTTTGACGAACCACAAACTCAATCCGACCCGCATCGATAAAATTACCGCCGTGATCCACAGCACCGGAACTACCAAACCCGATAGTGCTTCCTGAACCATAACGCTTACGAACGACAGTCCTTTGGAAATACCATTCACCCTGGAAGAAATCTGAAGGCACAACATCGATTTTCTCGGCTTCATCAAACTCTTCGAATTGTCTGGTATCGATTTCAAAGTAACTGGCCGATTTGTAACGTCGACGGTCGACTCTAATTTTTAATTCGATATTGGTGTCACGGTTATCCGCATTTCTTTGTTTTTCAACATTAAAAAAGTTGGCAATTGGAAAGCCACCTACTGGAACAACCCATTTGTCACCTTGCTTGGTGGAATAGGGTCTTTCTAAATGAGAGATTTGCTCATCACTGATCATCTTGTAGGCCACTAAGAAGTTGGGCTCAACACGAAAGAGAATTTTATAGGTCGTGTTCGGTTGACCACGAAACTCAAGCTCTCTTTGATTCTCCCCTAGAAACGGGCAATCAGTTTCAAATTGATAAACGTTGAGATATTTAATTTCGGGATGATTCACCTCGAACTCTTCGGCTTGAGAGACCTTAGCAATGGTCGAAAGCTTCTGATCAGAAGTTGTGAGCTCACAGGTGAGTCCATCGTAACGACTTTGAACAAAGAGGTCGTCGATATTCGCGCCCTGTTGTTCGATGTCATCTCTCTGTTGAACACAGGAAGACGTCATCAATAGCATCAGTCCCAGAGTGAGTAGTCGTGTAAAAAGATTCATTTCTTCTCCCTTAAAAAAAGTATGATCCACCAAGCATTAATCTTGATTTGTCATCATCTAAAAAAGCGTCATTAGTAATAGCCTCATCTCTCCAGCGATACTGTGCAAAAAGCTGAAAATCTTTACTCAGAAGATAAGTCGCTGTTGAACTGAGGGTTTCTACAAAAATCCAGTGGTTGGAGTAATCCATTCGGCTGTAAACACTAAAACTATTGGACCAAATTAAATTATCAGTGATTGAAGCAATAGCTCCGGCTCCCAAAGCCACCCCAAACGGTGAATTAAAGCGCGTTCCGAAGGCATCCGCTGTCTCGTATTGGTGTGCACTTAAAATCGCGGTACCATTAAAGGATAAACTTAGAAAACTTAGGCTGCCACTAAGAGGTCGTCTCAGCGCAAGCGATCCAGAAAGGCTTCCATAAAGAGTTTCTCTTTGCGATCTTTCAGAAGCTGGTAATTGTATAGTAAGGCTTCCCGCTAATCGAGTGGCATTGGCAATGGTTCCTAAATTAGGGCTCAACCAAGAAAAGTAGACATCAGAAAATCCGTAGCGCTTGGGATCTGGGTCCAAACGGTCCATAGGTACAAGGTAGTCCACTGAGGCCGTAAGAGATTGCTGGTTACCAAGGCGATAAGCGAAATCTCCACCGAGATTCATATAGGCTTCATCATAATAGTCTGCCGACCTGAAGCTCGAGAAGCTCGCCGAATAACTATAAGGAGACGACTGATTCAAAGTCATCGCCTCACGCACGGTTAATCCCTGGGATACCGAGTCTTTAATATTTTCTTTTTTCTGTTCGGAATCATCATCAGCAAGAACAGGTTCAGCTAGCACAAGTACTAAAAGAAATATAATGAGATACGAATATCTCTCCAATATTTTTTGGACTTTAAAAGTCCCCAAATTCCCCGCTGACAACAATTCCCCCCGTACAAGTTGTCCATTAAACACGAGTCGGAGCCTATCAGTTTCCAAACAGAATCCTTACGGAAAAGTATTGGCTTGAAAAATTTTTATACAATTCAGAGCTGTATATTTTTCAAAGTTTAAATTTTCTTCATTCGTCACGTGTGTTTAGCGACTACTGGTATGTGAAATTTTTATGATGACCTCGATCGAGAGTGAAATCGAGTCGCTTCAGAACCTAAAGTCGCTATCAGTAAACAGCGCCCTTTCGACGCCCCGAGTTGAAGTCTTTTGCATACTCTATTGAGGGAGCCTTTGATAGGATAGCTCTACTATGTGTCACTCGACCACCTTCATTCGAAGAGCCACCTTATAAGATGACTTTACTTTTTACCTATCTTTTCCTAGCCGTTTTTATTTCTTTCATGTGTTCTCTGTTTGAGGCTGTGATTTTAAGTGTCTCTCCTAGCTTTATCGGCACAGAAGCTAAAGAGGGAAAAAAGTACGCTCGTGTTCTCGGCGGACTTAAAGAGAACATCGATCGCCCTTTAGCGGCCATTCTCACTCTCAACACAATAGCCCACACCGTGGGAGCCGCAGGAGTCGGCTCTGAGGTCAATAAGATCTACGGCGATCAATACGTTGCCATAGCCTCAGCTCTCCTTACATTGATCGTCCTTGTTTTCTCAGAGATCATTCCGAAAACATTGGGAGCTTCTAACTGGAAACGCTTTGCTCCCTTAACGGCCTATTCTATTCGCTTAATGATACTTGTGCTTTATCCCTTAGTGTTCTTGATGGAGAAAATTTCGGACTTGGTGGGTGGTGAAGATCAAACCATGTTCACCAGGGAGGAAATGATTGCCACAGCTGAAATTGGGGTGGGGCATGGAGCTCTTAAGAAAAAAGAATCGAATATCATTCGAAATCTTCTTATGCTCGATAACATCTTCGTATACGACATTATGACTCCTCGATCTGTGCTTATGGCTTTACCCTCTGAAATGACAGTGGAAGAAGTGATTGAGCAGCACAAACCCATTCGCTATTCACGCATCCCGGTCTACGGTGAGAATATGGATGAAATCGAGGGGGTGGTCCACCGCTATCAGATTCTTGAGGCCTCCAGTAATGATTTGGACAAAAGAAAACTGAACGAAATGATGACGGGACTCCATAGTGTGCCCGAAGACATTTCTGTTTCCGCCTGCCTTGATCAGTTGATCCACCGAAATGACCACATCTTTCTAGTTGTCGATGATTATGGTTCGACCATGGGCATTGTAACTCTTGAAGATGCTATTGAAACTCTTCTGGGAGTGGAAATTGTGGATGAATTCGATTCTGTCGCTGACCTTAGAGCCTACGCCCTTGAGCAGTGGAAAAAGCGTAAACAAGAACGAGCTGTTGGCAAGTTCGGGAATTAAACGCACATGAGTTCTGAACTAAGATTATTTTACGTTCCGGTTTCCTCCCAAGACAAAGCCAAAGAGATGGCCTCACTTCTTCTCAAAGAAAACCTGATTGCCTGCGCTAATATTTTTCAACCCCACCTTGCAATTTATCGGTGGGAAGGACGAGTGGAAACAGAAGCGGAAGTCGTTATGATTTTAAAAACGGGAGACGCTAAGGCTGGAAAATTAAAAGAGCGCCTACATGAGGTTCATCCCTACGATTGTCCTTGCCTGATCGAAATCAAACCAGAGTCAGTGAACAAAGACTTTATGAACTGGGTAAATGAGCAGATCCAGTAGGCTTGTGTTTAGTTTTTTTCACAACTTAAATCGCCTGTCTCTCTATTCGAGCAAAATTAAAAACTAAAAATCAATAAAGGAATAAATCGGCCTTACGCACAGGGCGAGCAATTGTACCCTCATCTATTCTTTGGAATACTTGCACCCTATTGGCTTGTCACTTTTGGGTCAGAAGAAATCGGCATTTGATTCTTTAAAATGTGAGACCTGAAAGAGACTTAAGAACAACACCAGATGAAGGAGAATTTCATGAAAGTAAAAGCCGCTGTTGCTTGGGGTCCCGGAGAAAAACTATCGATCGAAGAGGTTGATTTAGAACCACCCAAAAAAGGAGAAGTTCTTGTAAAAATGGTGGCCACAGGAGTCTGTCACACTGATGCCTACACTCTTTCAGGCAAGGACCCTGAAGGTTTATTTCCTGTCATTCTTGGCCATGAAGGGGGCGGAATTGTGGAGGAAGTCGGAGAAGGAGTCACCAGTTTGAAGGTCGGTGACCACGTCATTCCCTTATACACTCCTGAGTGTGGAACTTGTAAGTTCTGCGAGTCCGGCAAAACCAACTTATGTCAAAGAATTCGCTCCACTCAAGGTAAAGGCTTAATGCCCGATGGAACCTCTCGTTTTTCAAAAGACGGGAAAATGATTCACCATTATATGGGCACTTCAACTTTTGCGGAAAAAACAGTGGTTCCAGAAATTGCCTTAGCAAAAGTGAGCAAGGAAGCCCCTTTAGACAAAGTTTGCCTTCTGGGTTGCGGTGTTACCACAGGTATTGGTGCTGTCATGAACACAGCCAAAGTTGAAGAAGGCGCAACTATAGCCGTATTTGGAATTGGAGGAATCGGACTTTCCGTCATCCAAGGAGCGGTAATGGCCAAAGCTAAAAAGATCATCGCTGTAGACATCAACGATGACAAAAAAGAGTTAGCCATGAAAATGGGAGCCACAGATTTTGTGAATCCTAAAAAAATTGAGGAAGACAATGTCGTCGACCAGATCGTCAAAATGACCGAAGGTGGTGTGGATTACTCTTTTGAGTGTGTGGGAAATGTTAACCTGATGAGATCCGCTCTTGAGTGCTGTCATAAAGGTTGGGGAGAATCCATTATAATTGGTGTGGCTGGTGCCGGAGA
This sequence comes from Bdellovibrionales bacterium, assembly GCA_964230645.1. GTDB lineage: Bacteria > Bdellovibrionota > Bdellovibrionia > Bdellovibrionales > JAGQZY01 > JAGQZY01. The sequence goes on from CAXRHT010000002.1 coordinate 1,037,766, forward strand.
AGAAATCTCAACCCGCCCCTTCCAGCTTGTCACTGGACGAGTTTGGAGAGGTTCGGCTTTTGGAGGTGTGAAAGGACGCACGGAACTTCCTGGCTATGTTGACCGCTATATGTCTGGAGACATCAACCTAGACGACCTTGTTACTTTCGAAATGCCTCTTGAAGAAATCAATCAGGCTTTTGATTATATGCATGACGGAAAAGCCATCCGCTCGGTGATTCAGTACAAATAAGACTTCTCCCCTCTCAGAGTTTTCATTGAGAGGGGTGTACCCTCTATTAATTCTAACTAGGAGAATGTCCTTTGAAACCTACAAAAACTCATAAATGCTTTGCCGGTGAAACTCAATTTTATGAACATGACTCTGACTTAACCAAAACAAAGATGAAGTTTGCCGTTTATAAACCTGAAAAGGAGATCCGTGGTGGCCTGATCTGGCTTTCCGGACTCACTTGCAATGAGCAAAACTTTATCACCAAGGCTGGGGCTCAGAAGATTTTAAGTGATTTAGGAATTTGTCTCATCTGCCCGGACACCTCTCCTCGAGGTTTAGATTTAGCAAAAGAACATGAGGATTATGACTTTGGCTCCGGAGCGGGTTTTTATATCAACGCAGAAACTTCGGGGTACTCTGATCACTACCAAATGGAAGATTATATTAATGAAGAAATTTATACCCTCTTTAATGAACACATCAATACCAGTAAAAAGACCTCCCTTTTTGGTCATTCGATGGGCGGTCATGGAGCTCTTACACTCGGATTGAAAAAACCAGACCAATATTTGTCTCTTTCGGCCTTCTCTCCGATCACTCATCCCACCCAGTGCCAATGGGGAGAAAAAGCCTTCACTGGTTATCTTGGTGACAATAAGGACGAGTGGAAAAAACATGACGCCACAGAACTGATCAAAGATGGAAAAAAACACCCCAATCCGATTCTTATCGATCAGGGCCTGAATGACGAGTTTTATCCCGATCAGTTACTCACCGAAGATTTTGAAAAAGCTTGTCAGGAAATGGGACAAAGCTTACAAAGCAGCAAGCACAAAGGCTTTGATCACTCTTATTATTTTATATCGACATTCGTTGAAAAACATATTCAGTTTCACAGTGAATTCTTTTGAAAGGAAAGAAATCAATGAAAAAAGATTTAGCTAAAAAAGTTTTTGATGTCGCTCACCTGACCGGTGAATTTCTACTCCGATCCGGTCAAACCTCGAATGAATATTTTGATAAATACCAATTTGAAGCCAGACCTGAAATCCTTGATACCATTGCCTCGGAGTTGGTCCACTGCCTTCCCGATGACTATGATCTTTTGGGTGCTATGGAAATGGGAGGAATTCCCATTGCAACAGCTCTTTCTCTAAAAACGGGAAAACCCATGGTCTTCATTCGTAAAGAAGCCAAAGAGTATGGGACTTGCAAGTTTGCCGAAGGACCCGATATTAAAAATAAGAAAATTTGCCTTGTGGAAGATGTCATTACCACAGGGGGACAAGTGGTAATCTCAACTGAAATGCTTCGTAAAGAAGGCGCGCAAATTACCGATGTGGTTGCTGTGATCGACCGCAGCCAAGGCGATCATTCAAAGCTTAAAAAGGCGGACTTAAGGCTCAAAGCGCTTTTCACGATGGCGGAACTTAAAGAGCAAGCCTAAGAACTTTAAAGAGCTACATATAATTTACAAGCGCCCTTTCTCCCTCCCCTTTTTACTTCTATATTCGTGGATAAAAGGGGACAAACATTATGAAGACACTGATCGTTATATTGGGACTCGTAACGACCATCAACTCTTGGGCCGCTGAAAGCTTACAAAATGAAATCGCATCGATTGTAGAAAAGCATAAAACACGTGGTGGATTTCAAGGAAATATCGAAGTTCGCTTAGATGGCGAGAGCATTTATCAAGAAAGTCATGGTTACGCCAACTTGGCCTTCCAAGTGCCTCACGATTCTCGTTCCCGTTTTATGATTGCCTCTGTGAGCAAATCCTTTACCGCCGCTTTGATTTTAAAACTCCACGAACTGGATATTATCGATATCAACGCCCCCTATAGTGATTATGTGGATTTGCCAAGAAGAACCAATGAGGAAAACAGCGCTCACTGGAATAACTTTAAAATTACTGACCTTCTCAGTCATCAGGCCAATCTCATCCGTGATGTAAAACAATCAGAATTTTATACCAACGAAATGTATCAGCCCATGATTTCCATTATTGTGGGAGAAATGATGGAAAATCATGATGTCTTCTTTGAAAACCCAGAACGATTGAGTCACTACTCAAACTTAGGCTACGTGCTATTAGCCTACCTTGCTCAAGAAGTGACTGGCAAAAATTATCATGAAGCTCTTGATGAGTACGTGTTGGAACCACTCGATCTAAAGTCAACTGGCCAATATCACCGTATGTTCGCAATTGGTTGGATGGCTGATGGATATGTCATTCCAGAAAGTGGTCGAGACTCAATGAGAAAGAGATGCTGTTTTGACACCACCTCTTTTGTTGGTTCCCATAGTCTTTATTCGGACAGCTCTGACCTATTTGTTTGGTTACAGACTCTTATGGGTGAGAATGACTTTTTGACCTCTCAGAGTTTAGAGAGACTTCAACAGGCTGTCGCACCTGTAGCCTACAGTGAGAACCTTTCCTATGGCTTTGGTGTTTTTGTAGACGAAGTCTTGGGATACAAAAGAGTTTGGCACGATGGTTTTGAGAGCGGTTATCTAAGCTTGATTAGCGCCGTTGAGGCCATTGACTTAAAAATCGTAATCCTTGGAAACCGTCACAACCAAAATGTCTATTTCGGCCAGTTCTACACCCAGGAGATGAACGACGAAATCTCCGAGGCTGTGATCCGCTGGAATAACCAGCGCTTGCAAGAATAATTACTTGAGTCCGTAGGCCACAATGGTGTCCGCAAGCTTATTGAAGGAATATATGTTAGCTCCCTTTTTATAAGGAATCTTGCGGCCATCCACCTTAATATTTTCCAAACAATTTCGGTGAATTCTTTTCATAATATCTTGTAGCTTTTGATCCACTTCTTCAAGGTCCCAATTAAGGTGAGTCGAGTTTTGTGATCGCTCCAGTCCTGAAACAGCCACTCCTCCAGCATTTGAAGCCTTACCGGGAGCATAAATAACATCGGAGTCAGCAATATTATTGAGCGCCTTATCGGTCAGAGGCATATTAGCGCCTTCAAGAAGGATCATGGGGTCGTATTTAAGGATCTCTTTTGAATCTTCAAAGTTCACTTCATTCTGGGTAGCGCAAGGGATGAGAATGTCAGCCTCAACACCCCAAGGTTTCTTACCAGCAAAGTACTCTTGGTTATTATTCTCACACCATTCTTCAAGGGTCTGTTTGCCTTCAAGCTTTGCTTTCTTAATGCTTTCAAGTTGCTCTTCATTGATACCCTCTTTACAGTAAAGCGTACCTTTCGAATCAGAAACCGTAAGAACTTTCATTTTCATTTCAATGGCTTTTTGGGCAGCGTAAAGAGCTACATTACCAGCCCCTGATATAGTGACTTTTTTCCCTTCACCTTTTTCTTCAATCTGCTCCAAGATCTCATTGAGAAAATAAATCACGCCATAACCAGTGGCTTCTTTCCTACCACAGCTACCACCAAAGGTTGGACTCTTACCAGTAATGGCTCCTACAAAGGTGTTTGTGATCTTTAAATACTGTCCGAATAGGAAACCCACTTCTTTTTCACCCACACCAATATCGCCGGCTGGCACATCCTCATGAGGACCAATATGGCGAAAAAGTTCGTTCATAAAGGCGTGACAAAAGTTTCGAATTTCTTTGTCTGATTTGCCCTTGGGGTTGAAGTCAGCACCGCCTTTAGCACCCCCCATCTGCATATCGGTCAGCGAATTTTTAAAGCACTGTTCAAAACCTAAGAACTTTAAAACCGATTCATTGACTGAGGGGTGGAATCGGAGTCCACCTTTATAAGGGCCTAAGCTATTGTTGTACTGCACTCGCCAGCCGCGATTCACCTGAACATTTCCCTGATCATCCAACCACGAAACTCTGAAACGAAGAGTGCGATCAGGCTCGGTGAGAACCTTTAAAACTTCAGCCTCTTTATACTTAGAATTGCTCTCGTAGGTTTCTTGAATATCATCAAAAACCTCTTTGACTGCCTGCTGAAATTCTGTGTCGTAGGGGTGATAGTGACTTAAGTTCTCTATTACTTCATTGAATGAGCTCATATTCCCTCTATGTTCGAGTTTCTGGAACAGGCTAACAGAAGGACCTAGGGGCGGTCATGGCTCGATTGAATTATGAAAAAAATTAAACAAAGTGTGAACAAAAATAGATTTGGGATAGAGGCCGCTCTCGCCGAGCCAGAGCGGCTTTTGAATTATTTCTCGGCCACAATATAGGCGATCCAACTTTCACAGTCCTCGCCTTTGGTGACCCGTTTAAATTCGCCGTCACCTTCGCCGTCCTCATCTGTTCCTTCCCAATAGACGTGAACATTTTTAAATCCCACCTCTTCAAGAATTTCTTTAACCTCGGGGATGGAATAGAGTCTCCAGTCATAGGTGAAGGCTCGCTTCATTTTTTTCTCACCTTTTGGTTTGAAATGAATGTAAAACATAGCCTCGTTAGTCACAGGGTCAAAAGAGTCCTGGTCCCAAAAATAACTGAAACCATCATGCTCGGTTTCCTCTTCGTTGGGCTCGTAGCACTCGGAACCACCGAAGATATCTAAAATAAAAATCCCGTCATCGTTCAGTCCACCGAGAACGTTTTTAAAGTAATCAGCCAAAGTTTTTCTTTGTTTGAAAATAAAGTAGCTAAAGTTGCAAGCAGCAATGATATCGGCATTAGGAAGCTCGGGATCAAGGACGTTACCCTCTTGAATATCAACCCTTTCGATTTGCTGATCTTTAAGTTTTGGAAGATAGTGCTCCTTGCCGTAGGCAATGGGCTCTGGATCAAGATCAACCCCAAAAGCTTTAAACGAGTCATTCAGTTTTACCCACTCACAACTCAATTTAAAAGTTCCACAAAAATCCTCACGAAAAGTTTCTGGCTTTTTATCTTTCAGCTCTTTGTAGGTGTCTCGAAAGAATTTTACGTCAACGTCAGCCGATTGGACCGATTTATTGTAGTAGTAATACTTGTCGTGATTGCCACCCTTTTTATTTTTTTTATTTTTACCGGACCCTTTACCCTCATGGGATTTCATTAAGTACGTCAAGTGCTGCCTCCTTGATATCATGGCTCTGTGGCACAGTGTTTTCTTCTAGTTCCGCGTGTAACCCAATTCCTGGTAGATTTTTAGCTGCCAGAACTCGAGGTCTCGCCATAAGTTCGTAAAAAAGTTCTTGGGTCACGCGGTAGCTAAGGTGCTCGGCAAAGTTTGTCACCTCAGTGTCCTCATTCACGAAAAGAACTTTTTTAGTTTTCTCTATGGACTTTTTAATACATTGCCAATCGTATGGATAAAGGGAGCGCAAATCAATGACTTCTATGCTTTTGTTCTTTTCCTTTTTTATTTGATCAGCCACCTGGTTAGCCATAAGGACGTGACGCCCATACGTGACCAGAGTGAGATCCTCTCCTTCTCGGGTGATTTTAGCTTTACCAATTTCGATACTAGCGTCTTTTACTTTCGGCCATTTAGGCTTCCATTTAGAACGGTCTCCAAGGGGAGCATCAATCATGGATTTAAGCTCTTTTTCTGACTTGGGTTCGCCCGGAATAAGTTCTTCGCCGCGCACTCTCAATAAAGCTTTGGGCTTTAAGAAAAGGACGGGGTCTGGGTCTTTGATCGCCGAGAGTAAAAGCCCATAGGCATCAATAGGAGTCGAGGGCATCACAATTTTCCATCCTGGCATTCGAGTGGCCCACGCATCAAAACTATGGGAGTGATAAATAGATCCACGAATTCCCGCTCCAACAGGAGTCATGACTGTGAGTGGTAAATTGTAATTTCCGTTACAAGCCCACTGAGTGTTTCCGGCCATTTTTAATAAATCGATGGTATTAAATATATAATCACAGAACTGAATCTCGGCCACACATTTATCACCTGCAAGGGCAATACCCATTGCCGCTCCAATGATCCCTCTTTCATCAAGGGGTGTATTCCAAGCACACTCAACTCCTTGAGTCGCTGTGAAAACTCCTCCCATGGGAGCTCCCACATCTTCACCAAAGACGTCGGTGAGCTGAAGGTTTTCTTGTGCAAAATTTAAAGCCATACGAATGGATTGTGCCATATTTGCCATTAGAATTTCCTCCAGTCTGCATTTTCATTGTTTGAATAAGTATGATCCCAAAGTGTGTCGGACTTTGGAGCCGCTTCTGTACTGACTATATCAGCGAGCTTTTTGATGGCATCAAAGTGTTCATCCCACATTTTCTGAGCCTTCTGGCTTGTGAGCACACCTTGATCGATGAGCTTTTTACGAAAAGTTTCTAAGCAGCACTCCTCGCCTTCAATGCGGTTGGCCCCTGAAGCGGAGGAGTGACCGTAAAGTCTAGAAACTTCAAATTCAGCCACCACCGGCTTTCCCGTTTTGCGAATGTATTCAAGATCATCCTGAATTCCTAAGTAGGACTCCACGGGATCGTTGCCGTTATAAACACGTGTTCTCATTCCAAAGGCTTTCCCTCGGTCAGAGACATGCTCCTCTCCATGTTGGGTGTCGTAGCTTGTGGAAATTCCCCAGCGGTTGTTTTGAATGGTTATATACATCGGGAGCTCAAAACCGGGACGTGAAGCCCAGATGAGGCTACTTGCAAAATCACCTTCAGCACTGCCAGCATCTCCACCAGTGATTATGGAAACACCTTTGGTTTTATGTCTTCTTTGAGAAATCGCCGTTCCGATTCCAACAGAGTATTGCACTTCAATCGGTGAGGAAACGGGCACCACATTCCACTGAGGATAGCAGTAGTGATTGGAAAAGTTTCTTCCACCTGTGCTTGGGTCCGTCGCTTTATTCATTATAAGGCGAAGTGCGTCCGCAGGATCCATTCCTAAGGCGAGAAGAGTGGGAGTGCCGCGATAGTGCAAATGCCAGTAGTCATACTTGGGGCCTTGCCCTCTTTTACCTAGAAGACCGAGGGGCACACCAAAAGCTTCTTCACCAGGCGCCCCAATCCAAAAATAAGCCCCCCCTTTTCGATAAACAGAGATCATGCGCTCTTCAAGAACGCGAGACTTCACCATCAAATCGTAAATTTTTAGCAAAAGAGATTTATCAAGCTTTAGGGATCGGCCCATCACTTTTTGTCTATTGCCGGATTTTGATTTCTTACTAGATGTCGACTTTTTTTGTGTCTTTTTCTTTGTCGCTGATTTTTTGGTGGTTTTTTTAGCCGAAGATTTTTTAGGTTGAGACGATTTCTTCTTTTTGGCGCTCACCTTTTTTTGAGTCTTCTTTTTTGTTTTTTTGGACCGGGATTTTTTCCCCGACTTTTCGCTACTAGTCGATGTACTTGCCATATTGAACCCCTCTCTTGTTCCACTTGGACTCTTATCCGACTGTTAGTCATTTCCAGCTTAAATTTAGGGCGGACAAGGGTCTTCCGTTTTGGACTCAAGTTTTCTCACAAGAGGCCCTATTATCAAAGGTTTAAGGTGGTATTTTCAGGCAGATAACGCCTAGCAAAATCCCTAATTCAACCCACTTCGCGATAAACGACTGAAGATTGCCTGCGCGAGCGGCATTTGGGGTTTCTTGAAGGCGCAATCCTCCCAATCACAGGAGATATCCTTATTTCTCACAATGAAACGGAGTCGATGGTTGAGTTTTAATTTTCCACCTGAAAAACCGATAAATAGCCTGTGGTGAGTTGGATTTTGGCTGTGCAGTGCCCCCACCAGAAGGGGATAAATTGAGAAACTGAAAAGGGGAACTCATTGAGAGTGTTTCTAAAAATTGGCTTTTTTATTCTTGTGTGCGCCGGACTCTGTCAGTGCTCAGACACCCAACTGGGAGAGAATCTTTCTTTAAGCTCCAATCGTCCTGATGAGATTATCGATGGGGCGGATAACATCCCACCGGAGCTTTCGGGAAACATTATAGAAGCTCTTGACTCGCAAGTGGACCGTCACCCCACATCCCAGTGGCCGGCAGCAACAGACAATAAAAAAGTGAGTCACTACCAGATCGCAATAGCTTTTGATAATGGCAATAACCAATGTGAAGAAGCCGATTTAAATAATTTGGCTCTGGGCTGGAAGAACGTTCCAAAGGACGTGGATTTTCAGGGCGCAGGCTATCAGCTGATTTCCGGACAACTTGATGGTGATGGAGAGGCTCTTAGTTTCAATTTACAAGGGGACACCTCCTACTGTACGGCTGTTCGCGCTGTTGATGAAAGTGACAACCTCTCGAGCCCCATTTTAAGCCAAAATTCCTGGTCGTTTTACTATCTTAGTTGTAGGCAAGCGCTCGAGAATGAACCGGGCCTTAACGACGGTATCCAAACACTCGACCCCGACGGAGTCAGTGGAGGCGCACCCTCCTTTGATGCTTTTTGTGATATGACCAGCGATGGAGGGGGATGGACCCTCGTCGTTCGCTACGATGCAAGCCTTGCTGATGGCGCAAATTATTTTTTACCTACAGGCTCAGCACGGTCTTTTTTAAACTCTGGGGATTTGGCCAGTCTCAATAACACTGGAAACCTCTCGGCCTCAGCTAACCTTATTCCCTTTATCGAAAACGGCGCCACCATGTTAATGCATATTGCAAAACCCAATGATGGGGCTATTGATAGCTCAACCTACGCCCATCGCTACTACAGTGAAATCTATCAGTCTGTTATCGATGATCCCACTCGTATTTTTGATCCCAATCTCGATACCGATAGTGGCGGAGTGGTGGGTACAGTGGTTGATGGCACCAGCGCTGTCAGAAGAGACCGTTGGTTTGAATCGGATATGACCTTAATGACGGTCTATGACACTGATGGAGACACATCCAATCGCCACCGAATTTCAGGGGGCGAGGGCTTAGCCATGTGGACCAACGGCAATCGTGAGGGAGCTGTCTACTGCACAGCCTCAAGTAGCAATGCGGAAGGTCACGGTGATCCGAAGGTTAATTGGGGTTTTGTCGGTCGCGATGGCGACACCCAGGGCTACGGCGGGTCAACCAACGTCGGCACCCACTGCAGTAGTGGACTTTCCTGTTCCCCCGCCGAGGACATCAATTTAATGTTTATTAGATAATTTTAATTAGGAAGACTTTGGGTAGCTTCAACCACCACTTGTAAATTTTCAAGGACAGGTGTTATTTCTTCATCACTAGAGAGTAAGGTGACTCGAATTTTCAAAAGTCCATTTGAAACATCCTCGCCCCCATCAAGATCAGGAATGGAGTCTGCGGAATTTAAATTTTTAAAGCCCCCCCAGGAGAGCCCTCCATCGAGAGACAAATTAGACTCCACCACTATGTTCGTACCTGGTTCTAATTGTGAGGCCCATTCAACTCGTGAGCTTTCAACAAACTTTACCTTCGACAAATTAATGGTTGGAATTTCGAAACTTCCTTGGGTCTCAAAGATACCAATAGTGCTATCAGGACTGAAAGCAGCCACCTGAAAAGATTCATTGGCGTGACTTCTCTCTCCATCGTCCACTTGATCCTCTTCAGCAAAAGCGTCATGGTTGGTAGAAGACCAAGTCCCCGCACCTCTCATCCAGTAGCCATCGGCTCCTCCGCCAGAGGCCCCCTTAACAATCAGGTCAGGAGCTGTGACAAAGCCAGTGTAGGTAATATCTTGAGGAGCATTGTCGACTCCTTGATTGTTACCATTGTCTTCGACTTTAAAAACATAATTCATATCAACGAGTGATCCTGACCCAGTAGAAAAGGCCGCCCAGGCAATGTCTTCAGCTGCGGTGGGTGTCGATGTCTGAGCGGTCTCTTGCGCCAGAGTCATTTGGGTTGTGTTTACAGAATCACAAACAGAAGATTTAAAAGCGCCATTGTTATAGGTGTTTAAAGTATGTAGCACAATGGGGGGCGAAACAAAGGCCTGGGAAAACAAAACAGGATCACCCCCAAAACCTCCCGGAGAGGCATGATGATTTGAAGTGTTGAGAACACCCGCTTCTATCACTAAACCATTGGCAAAAGTATGACGTCCTTTTTCGAGAACAAGGTAGGTGACTGTCTCTGGATTGCTGATGCCATCAGCGTTTGGATCTTCTATAAAGATCTCCATTCCTGTTGAACCGACATTATTAACTCTCACATCCAAAGACTCATTGTTATTTCTTGAAGGAATATAGGCGAGCACAACGGGATCTTCATAAGTGTTGCGAAATTGCACCTGAGTGGGAGGACCCAAATTGATCTCCTCAGAAATAGATAAGCGCCCCGTTTCACCGATCACCAATCGCTCAAGTTGAAGCTCCCCTGCCCCAGAGATTTGCACATTAGAAAGGGCTCCCTCTTGAAAATCACTGGGTGTATTGAAATTTTCTTCAATAGAGAGACCTGGTATGAATGAAATATCCTCGACACTGTCTAGGGTCAGTTGACCACCAAGATCTGTTTCCCCGCAATCACTCAAGATGAATAGAAGACAGACCAAAAATAAAGAACGACAAATCGGAAGAAGTTTCATGGTGCTCCTTCATCGAGAAGCCAGCGAACTCCAGCATTGATTTGCCCCCCTAAATTGTTTTGTTGATAGGTTGCAGGATTGTCGTCTTGATAGCGCAATTGCAATCCTAATTGGAAATAGAGTTGGTCTTTAATTTCGATGTAATTAAGCAAACGGGATTCGATCGCAAAACCACCATCCAATTTATAGGAACCCTCAGAGGTTGGAAAATACTGTTGGTAGGAAATATCCCAGAGGGCTGCCATATCGTAATTCCATAGGAACTCCCTTCCTAGTGAGACTTTTCCGTAGGGAACTGCTATATGTTTGGCTTCAATTCGATTATTAGCTCTTGAAACAAAACTAGGGACAGCTCCTAGCCCCCCGCCCACTCCTAAAAATAGAGGGCCAAGGTCAAACTTTTGCTGCAGGCCAAGATCGTAACGATAGTGAGTGGACTGACTAATTGGAACACTAATATCCTGCTTGAAGTTTTCTGTTTGAATTTCAGCCATGAGATTTAAATTGAGCCAGGACTCTTTCCAATCCAATTGACCACGCAGACCAAATCCTGGCTCAATTCCAATATCACCACTGGCTCCATTGGAGCCCTTTATAGAATATTGCCTTGAGGCACTGATTAAAGCCAGACCTCCTGAAATTCCCGAGCTCTTTTCAAAAGCTGCCTTCGAGGTTCCCAAAGAGGCAAGCCCTCTAAATTTTTTTCTCTTCAAAGGAATTTCAATGAAAGCCGTGGAGTTGCCATCGTTTTTTGTATGAACTTTGATTCCCATACCCTTCAATTGACGATGAATAGGGTCATCTTTAGAAAGGGGTACGCGAATGACCGGTTTTCCTAAATGATAGTCCTTTTGATTAAATCGATTGGAAGCAACGTTTCGTTTGGCCTTTTTCTCTCTTTCTAACAGGCGTACCAAATTCTTTAAATTAAGATTGTCAGTGTGAGGCTGAGGGCCACCTTGATGATCAGCGTTCACAAGGAAAAGCTGTCCCCGCTGAACGATGGCTTTCCACCCTTGATAACCCTTACGCCGCAATATAGGCAAATAGACCTTTTCTCCTACAATACTTAGGTTTTCGTTATTATTGTATTTCCAAGCGAACTCAGGGTTGAGTTGATGAAAACGATGAAGCGCTCCCCTCGAACCATACACCGGAAATAATCCTAAGCGGGTAAGAACATCGGCCGGTGTTTCATTTTCCAAAAAAACATAATGGACGTACTTATCATGAATCTTCGGCCTGTCTTTGGCAGAGGCTTTCGTCGCATCGAAAACGATGACAATTAAAGAGATCAAAAATAAAAAACCAAACCATTTTTTCATTTCACAATAGTATTCGGTCTCTAAATGAGAAAACTTAAGATTTCCGGGTGATTAGAACAACTGTGTCAATAAAGTTACTTGCAGTCACTAGCCCATGGGCAGGTCAGAAAAAACCAAACTAGACAAAAGGTGCCTTGTTCCTTTTGGTATTGCAGGACAGTACCAGAAGGAGCCAGGCACCTTTTGGGAATAAAAAAAGCCAAGATGAGGTGCATCTTGGCTTTGTATTGGCTTTTATTTTTAGTTAGTTAAATTCCTGAGCTTGGGGTGCTAGCTGGAGCCTTTTTTTTTGTGTCCTTAGCGATTTTTAAGGGCACAGAAGACTGCACATCAATTAGATCCACTAGGACATTGACCGCTTCTTTCACATCAGGACGTTTATGGTACTCAGCCACTTTCTCTTTTTCTGAAAGAGTTTTTTGCTTTTCGTACTCATCCTTCTTGTCTTTTCTCTCATCAAAAGAGTCGCCCAGGACAATTCCTTTCTTTTCTTCCGCTTTGGCCTTTTTAACCTCGGCGATAATTTCCTGGAACTCTTTGTCCTTTTTAACACGGATAGCAGAGCGTTTAGCTAGCTTTTCAATAGTAGAGCCTTTAACCATTTTCCAAGCGCCTTTTCCAGAAGACACAAACGCACTCTTAGAAATAAAGTTTTGAATTTTCTTGGGAGGAAGAGAGTGATCTAGAGTCTTTTCCCCAATATCATTTCCATCAAGCTCGGAAGGAAGAACAATATGGGATGTCACACCTCTATGTTGGGTGGAGTATCCTCCAGGAGTAAAGAACATCCCCACAGTCACTTTAAGAGCCCCAAGACCTGGAGAAAGTGGAATCACCTGCTGCACACTTCCTTTACCGAAAGTGTGATCCGCTCCGACCACAATGGCTCGGTCGTAATCTTTTAAAGTTCCCGCCACAATCTCTGAGGCCGAAGCACTGATGCGACTGGTAAGAACAACAAGAGGACCTGTCCAATCCACCATAGGATCTTCATCCTTGAGTGGCACTGGCTTCAAACGTGGATTTTTATTGGATTGCTTCACCACATTTCCTGTCTTAAAAAACAGTCCGGCCAAATCAACGGCGTCACTAAGACTTCCGCCTCCGTTATGAGACATATCTAAAATCAGTCCATCCACTTTTTCCGCTTTGGCTTTACGGATGATGGCTTTAACATCTCTTGCACTAGAGCGATCTCCCTTACTAGAGGCATAGAAGGAAGGTAGGTTAATGATACCTACTTTTCTCTTCACACCGTTGACTTCTTTATTCATGAAGGTCAGTTGAGCGGCTTCGTCCTCTAATTTGATTTTGTCACGAACAAGAGTCACTGTGTGGTGCTCGGTTTTTCCTTTGCGCTGTCTGAGAATTTTTAAACGCACCTTTGAGCCTTTTTTACCACGGATCAAGCGAACCACATCACGCAGGTCCCACTCCACCACATTTTCAAAAGCCTCTGGTCGACCCTTTTTAAATTGACCAACAGCAATGATTTTATCTTTAGGGAAAATTTTACCGGATCTCTCAGCCGCTCCCCCTTTTACCAATGAATCCACAACAGTGAATCCATCCTCTGGAGTTAGAGTGGCACCAATTCCTTCAAGAGAAAGGGACATTTGAATTTCAAAATCTTCAAGAGCGTCGGCTGAAAAGTAGCTGGTGTGAGGGTCAAGAGAGTGAGAAAAAGAATTGATATAACCAACAAGAACATCTTCTTTTTTGGTTTTCTTCATTTTTCTCAAGGTTCTATCATAACTCTTCGCTACAAGCTTTGTGGCTTCTTTGAGTTTCTTACCCGTGATCAAACGGTTGGAGATTTGAAAGTGAATGTATTTTTCTTGGAGCCTTTTTAGTTCCTTTTTGCTCTTAGCCCAACCTCTTTCTTTGGGGTCTAAAACAATTCGGATGGTTTTATCAAATTTGAAATCTTTTTTAAGAAGATCTTTTGCATAATCCGCGCGCTCTTTCATTTTGCGAATATAGAAGTCTTGAATGTCGAAAAGCTGTTTACACTGACCCTTATCAATATTCTTAAAAATATTGGCCATTTTGTGCTTTAACATCTTTACATCCGCTTGAGTGAAGAAAATCTTCATCGGATCGAAAGAATCGATATGCTCTTTGATCGTGCGCTTTTCCAAGGTGCTTGTTTTTTTACTTGTGTTGATATGGGCTATAAGAAAGCCTTTTTTAATATCAGCGATATTTTCACACTTTAGATTCGCTTTCTTTGCATCTGAAAAAAGTGACCATTGGGCGTGACCGAATTGAAAGGTGAGAAGTGTGGCCAAAATCAGTGCAATTTGTTTCATAAACATTCCTTTTCTAGGGATTTATAACTAGTAGTATAGCAAGTATCGGAGTATTTTTTGATTCTCTTTTTATATTCCTGGTCTTATTTTCTAAGACTGGACCCCCATCCAATAGCTATACCTTATATATTGGTTGTCATGGCAGAGTCACCCGCCAAGATGCACAGAAAATGAACTCAGTGGCTCTCACTATGAGACAGTTCGACTTCCGACATTTTGACCTCCTTTAGTCCAGCTTCATAGAGGAAAAAGCAGTGATGAGGATTGCGCTGCTTAAGATCTAAAAATTTCTTACGTGTCGCTTTTATATTGGTAGGATCATCGTCAGAATAGCCAAATCGATGATCCGGCTCGTGACCAAATTCTAAATAGATCTGCTCAATGAAATGGTGCAGTGCCTGTTTTTTAAGAGGAGAAACCAAATCAGGGCCCGTCCACTTTAAGAGGGCTTTAGTCTGAGGACTCGTTACCGCGTAAATACTGTGGATATCGGGTTTATGAGGAATCAGTTTCTGCTCAGCCAACCAATGAATTCCCTCACGGATTCTATCGGGATGGTGACCACGGGCCGTGATTATGGAAATGGTTCTTTGGCGATTGATCGCTTTTAAAAAGCGCTCCCAGGAAGGGCCTTGCCACGAGGGCTGCGAAGTCGCCTTTTTTAGGTCCTCTAAAAAGGGCGAGTGAGAGTTATCCGATGGATCTGCAAATTGCCTGAAACTTTTTCCGGGACTAGGATCGATGACATAGTCCTCATAGAGCCCCATTTTCCCAACTTCTGTGCGGTGTTGAACATATTCACTTGAGGTGAGGGTTAACTCCTCACCGGTTTGCTTATGATAGATATAGGTTTCCGACTGTGTGTGGATAATGTTGTCATCAAAATCAAAAATATAAAAACTTTTCGCTGACTTCATGTTTCCGTGGTGGAACTTTGCTCACTACTGGCTTTTTTAGTGGCTTTTTTTGCCTTTTTAGCCGTCTTCTTTTTTTTAGCCTTTTTTTTCACTTTTGATGAACTCTTTGTAACCTTGGCTTTCTTTTTGGCACTTTTCTTTTTTGTCTTCTTTTTGGCCTTCTTTTTCTTCTTCTTTTTAACTTTCGAAAGCTTATCACTAAGTAGTTCGATAGCTTTTTCAGCCGTCACATCATCAATTTCCAAATCATCAGGAAGAGAGACATTGATTTTACCCATCTTTATATAGGGCCCGTAGCGACCATTAAAGACATTCATATCCTCTTCTACTTCGGGGTGCTTACCGAGCTCTTTTAAAGGTGCCGCTCGACCGCGTCCTCTTTTCGGTTGCGAAAGAAGTCCCATGGCAAAATCGAAATCCACTTCAAATAAACTTTGAGTTTTCGGAACAGAACGAAAGTCACCATCACAGACCACATAAGGACCAAAACGTCCAATGCCGACTTTCACATCTTTTTTGAGTTCAGGATGCTCTCCCAAAGTTTTAGGAAGAGACAAAAGAAACAGAGCTTGCTCGATGGTCACGTCCTCAGGTTCAAGACCTTGTGGAAGAGTGGTTCGCTTAGGCTTGGCGTTGTCATCAGTGGCATCACCTCTTTGCACATAGGGACCATAACGACCAGTAAGAACGTAAACGGGCTCATCCGTCTCAGGGTCCACCCCAAGAGCGTCGGCTCCCTTAATTTTTTGATCAATCAATTTATTGCAGTCCGCCGGAGTGATATCCGCAGGGGCTTGCGAATCAGGAAGAGAGGCGCACTGCTCTTCACCTTCGTTTAAACGACACACATAGGCGCCATAACGGCCCACTCGAAAACTTAGGGAAGGTAGAGTTTCGAAATTAATTTGACGGGCCTTATCGGGGTCGATGTTCTCTTCTTGCTTTTCAACTTGGTCGCGAAGCCCTTTGTCTCCAAAGTAAACACTTTCCAGGAAGTCATTGGAGTTCAATTCGCCACCGGCGATATCATCCAATTTATTCTCCATTTCGGTGGTAAAGCCAAGATCGACATAGGTGGGTAAATGCTGATTAAGAAGCCTTGAGACAATCATTGCTGTGAAACTTGGAACAAGAGCATTACCCGACTTGTTCACATAACCGCGATCGATGATCGTACTGATAATGGAAGCATAAGTTGAAGGTCTTCCAATCCCCTCTTTTTCCATCATCTGAACGAGTGAGGCCTCTGTGAAGCGAGCCGGCGGCTTGGTTTCATGCTCTTTTTCTTCCGCGGCACTGACTTCGATCACGTCCCCTTCATTCATTTTCGGAAGCAGGGTGCTTTCTTCTTTGTTATCTTCCTCGTCATCAGTACTTTCCACATAGACTTTCAAAAATCCTGGAAACTCAACCGACTGACCAGAGGCTGCAAAGATGGCCTCACCGGCTTTAATACGAGCATTCACTTGCTTAAGTTGAGCATTTGGAAGTTGAGAGGCAATCGTTCTCTTCCAGATAAGTTCATAGAGGCCAAGATTGACACCTTTTAATTTTGTTTCATCAGGGGGAATCATCTCCGTTCCTGCTGGACGAATTGCTTCGTGAGCCTCTTGAGCTCCTTTGGCTTTTTTACCTTTATAGGTCCGAGGCTCTTTAGTGAGATAATCATTTCCGTAAAGACTTTTGATTCTTGAACGAGCCGCTTCGATGGCTTGAGTGGAAAGAGAATTTGAATCCGTTCTCATATAGGTAATATGCCCTTGCTCGTAAAGCTTCTGAGCCACTTGCATGGTTTCTTTGGCACTTAACCCAAGTTTTCTGTTCGCTTCCTGTTGCAGAGTTGAGGTGATAAAAGGAGGTGCGGGTTTGCGGCTAATAGGACGCTCTTCCACACTTTGCACAGTCCAATCAGTGCTTAGGACCTCATCTTTTATTTGTTTCACTAACTTTTCATCCACCCAAAGAGTGTCGTCTTCTTTTGATTTTAAAAGTTTCCCAGTGTCGGCATCAAAATCTTTTCCAGAGGCGGTCTTTTTACCTTTATAACTCCAAAGCCTGGACTCAAAGGATTTTTTATCTTTAAGGTTTTTGGCGTAAAGGCCCCAGTAGTTGGCTTTTTTAAATTTCAAACGCTGAGTTTCACGCTCGGAGATCAGTTTCACGGCCACCGACTGAACTCTTCCCGCAGACAAACCGTAGGCCACTTTTTTCCAAAGAAGCGGAGAGATGGTGTAACCCACTAAGCGATCAAGAATACGGCGAGCCTCTTGGGCACGCACCAGGTCCATATCGATCTCGCGAAAATCCTCAAGGGCTTTATTGATAGCCGACTTGGTGATCTCGTGAAAAACCATTCGTTTAGTCTTAATTTTTGGTTTTAATACTTCCACGAGGTGCCAACTGATGCTCTCCCCTTCACGGTCTTCATCGGTTGCGAGAATGAGCTCGTCAGCATCTTTGAGTAAGGATTTAAGCTCTCGCACCACTTTCGTTTTGGTACGAGGGATACAGTAAATAGGGTCGAAGTCTTTTTCTACGTTGACCCCAAGCCGTGACCAGGGCTCCTTTTTGAATTTTTCAGGAATATCTTTGGCCGATTGCGGAAGGTCACGAATGTGCCCCATACAGGATTCGACGTGATAATCCGGTCCTAAAAACTTTTTAATGGTTCTGGCTTTTGTTGGGGACTCAACGATGACTAGCTTCATAATCGACTCTATCCTTATATTTAGGGCTGTTACGTTCAAACAATGAAACCTAAAATTTGAGCTTGCAAGTGGATTTTATAACGCAATATAGTAACAAGCGATGAACAAGAGGAGATTCTCCTACAACATTAACGCATTGCGAAGGTCGCTATGAAAAGTCTCGCTCAATTCCAAAGCACAATTAAATACCTCTTCACTGATATAGACGACACGCTCACACTCGATGGACAACTGCCAGCGGAGAGTTATCAGAAAATTTGGGAACTCCACCAAAAGGGAGTGGCGGTGATTCCTGTCACTGGGCGACCGGCGGGCTGGTGTGAGATGATTGCCAGAATGTGGCCAGTCCTTGCTGTCATTGGAGAAAATGGCGCACTGACCTTTCAGTACAAAAACAAAAGTATGGAGAGACTTTACGCCGTTGACGAGAAAGCCCGAGAAGAAAATCAGAAAAAGTTAAAACAAATCGAAAAAGAAATCTTAGAAAAGGTCCCTAGCTGCGCTTTGGCTTCTGATCAGTTCACTCGCCTTTTCGATTTGGCCATTGATTTTTGCGAAGACGTGGCTCCCCTCGAAAAAGAATCGATCCAGAAAATTGTGGATATCTTCCACTCCCACGGAGCGACCGCGAAAGTGAGTTCCATTCACGTGAACGGATGGTTTGGTGAATATGACAAAAGATCAATGTGCGAAAACTTTTTTATCAATGAAACCGGAAAGGCTTTAGATGATCGTATGGAGGAATGCGCTTTTATCGGTGACTCCCCCAATGACGAACCCCTTTTCGAGTTTTTTGAAAACTCTGTGGCGGTTGCGAATATTCTCAATTTTAAAGATCAACTAAAATCCCCTCCGCAATATGTTACTGAAAAAGAAGGGGCTCATGGTTTTGTGGAGTTGGCCAACAAGATATTGACCAACCTTAAAAGTTAAAGACTATATATTACTGAACTGGCAAGGCGACCACTTCATCCGCTCTCTGAGGAGCACACTTTAAAACATCCTTAGCCATCGTCATTTGGAAGTTTGCCACAAAGGGAAGCTTATAGATTCCATCCGTTTCGACTTTTTCCAAAAAGGCTTTTGATTGCGAAGATTCGTCAATGCGAGCACAAGACTCAACCTCATGAACGAGATCCGGACGTGTCTGCTCCCAAGCGCTATCATCGAAAACGATCGTTCTATACATACTCGCCTCACCCACAGCGCCCTCTGGGGTCTCGGGAACATCACCTAAATTGGTGTATTCAAAGTCCGGCAAGATTCCAAAATGTTGCGGAGAGCGACCGCTGTTGAGCGTATAGATAGCTGTGGTTGATTTAAAAACAAGAGGGGCGTCACCAGGAGAACTCAACTCCGGACTGACTTGATGCTCTCTTAGAGACTGCACACTTCCCTTACCGAAAGTTTTTTGTCCAACAACAAAGCCTCGCTTCATGTCTTGAATGGTTCCCGCAAAAATCTCCGAAGCACTGGCTGAACCACCATCCACAAGGACAACGATGTTACGATTATAAACCGTCCCTTCCCCGTCTAAGTTTTGAAACACGGGAGCCTCACTGAAATGAGTGGTGCTAAAAAGCATAGTGAAAGGATTTGGATTTCTTATGACTTCCCCTCTTTCAACGGGAACTTGTTCAATCATTACGCCGGTGTCGACAATGAGGGAATCGAGCATACAACTGACAATATCAAGTCGTCCGCCCGTATTGCCTCGTAAATCAATGATCATTCCGAGACTGGAGGGATTGGAAAGGTCTCTTTGTTGAAGATCCTTAAACTCCCCACACATATCCTGACCACGTCTGGGCAAAAAGGAAGTTAAAGGAACATAAAGAGCTTGTGGTTCATTAGCACTCGGAGCGCCACCACTATTATTTGAACAAATGAGTTCTTTTCGATCCGACTTGCTCAGACTTACAAAACGACTCTCCTCTGTCCAATTCGGAATATACTGGATGCGACCACGGGTCACTGGAACTTCTTTAATTTCTCCGGTACAAAGACTGCGTACCTCAAGATTCACGGTCGTCCCTTCAAGTCCCTTGATACGAGCCACAGCTTCATCCACAGTTTCGTCTTTCACTGATACGCCATCAACTTTTAATATAAGATCCCCCTCTTTCAGGCCCGCTTGATCAGCAGGAGAACTCTCCATAGGTTTAATCGCAAGACTATCCTTCCAAGGCGAATCTTCCACTTCAACTTTGCCAATAAAAGCTCCTATCCCAAAGTAATTAGAAGCTTTAGGAGTGAGCATCTCGTCGGGAACAAGACTGGAATGGGGGTCTTGGGTTTCATGAAGGAAACTATTAAACGCAGAACCAGAAACATAAGCCTGTTTAAGAACCGGGATATGCTCCATTGCGAGTCTTTGAGTCTGTCGACGTAAACTTAAAAAACTTTCGGACAAACCAAGTTCATAGGCTCTTTGAAACTTTTGTCTTCGCGCATCGGCATAGTCTTTTAATGCTTCCCGATCGTCTTCGCTTGGAAGAGTCCCTTCGGAAACAGCCAAGATGGTCAAAGTGTTCTCATCGGTCAGTTCAATGACTAAATTCTGATCTTCTATGTGGGCCAATATTTGTGAAAGGGCCATCAAGCAACCAGAAAATTGCAGAGCCTCACTCATACAGTTGTTTGGCTGCAACTCTGGCTCCGACCATAGCTCTGAGAGGCCATAGCCTGTATCAGCCCAATAGCCCAAAACTTCTTCCGTCTGAGCCCAAGCAGATAATGAAAATAGTACAACGATAAGATTGGCCAAAATGGCTTTCATAAGATCCCTCCGAAAATATCCCCGTCGACGTGATCGACTTTTATTAGACCTACTAATTACCATTGATAAGAATTAATGATTGAACTGGTTGAAAACTCTACATAAAGAAGTAATTTTTACGGCACCAAGATACGCCGTCAAATCAAAACAAGAGACAACTCGCCCCCTTCATAAGTGAATCTATTCCAACCCATAAAAATAAATCGTGAAAAGAAGAATATAAAAAACACAAAGAGGATTCATTATAGAACAATAATCAATTCCACAGGAGCATGACGAAGACCTTAAAAGGAGCTTTTCAGAGCGCGACTCATTTAAGAAAATGGGAGCTTTTGGTAGTGGCTCAAGCAACGAGCGCTGCGTATCTTGGGCTGCGACATGAAATGGCGCAGTCCGGGAGACGAAGTGCACCCGGGTGCGTGCCGCGACCAAAAGCTCCCATTTTCATAAATGAGTCGCGCTCTGGAAAGTGACCCGCCCCGATCTGGCTCCCTAGTCCTTCTTCAACGACTCAAGAGCTGCAAATGGATTATTAAAAGGTTGTGCTGGCTTACGGTGCTTCGGACGTGGTCCACCTTTGCCACCTTTCTTGCCCCCACGCTGAGGTCCCTTGCCTTTTTTCTTCCCATCCTTAGATTTTAAAGAAACACGCTTGTTGTTCTTACCCGCTCCCGGCTTATTGGCTTTATCACCAAACTTCATCGTTAATGAAATCTGACTTTTCTCGACGTCCACCGACTTGATTTGTACTTGAACCTGATCGCCAGGACTTAGCATTTTCTGAGGATCGTTAACGAATTGGTTAGCGATTTCTGAAATATGCACAAGGCCATCTTGATGGACACCGATATCAACGAAGGCTCCGAAGTTTGTAACGTTTGAAACTATGCCATTACAAACCATACCCTCTTTAAGATCGCTCACTTCAAAGATATCCTCGCGGAATTTAAAAACCTTAAAAGGATCACGAGGGTCACGATTGGGTTTCTTAAGTTCAGTGATGATGTCTCCAAAAGTATACTCACCAATCAGACCTTCCCACTTTTCTTTAAGCTCAAGCATCTTGGTGGCATTTTTACCGAGTAGATTGGAAACACTCTCGCCCAATTCTTTGGCCATATCTTTAACTGCCGAGTAGCGCTCGGGGTGAACTCCCGTTGCATCAAGGGGAACCTCTCCACCGATCACTCGTAGGAATCCCACCGCCTGCTCATAAGACTTCGAATTAAAGTTGGGAACGTCAGCCAGTTGATCTCGACGTTTAAAAAGACCTTTTTCCTGGCGAAACTTTACGATGTTACTAGCAATTCCCGGACCAATACCGGCCACGTGTTGTAACAAGTGAGCCGAAGCTGTGTTCACATCAACGCCAACATAGTTCACACAGTCCTCAACCACAGAACCCAAACGTTTTTTTAGAGTCGATTGAGAGACATCATGTTGATACTGCCCAACTCCAATACTTTTTGGTTCAATCTTAACAAGCTCGGCTAGCGGGTCTTGCAATCTTCTGGCGATGGATATAGCGCCTCGAACAGTGATATCCAAATCTGGAAACTCTTCTCTGGCCACATCCGAAGCCGAATAAACACTGGCCCCAGACTCGTTGATAAGGACAACCGGGGTTTCCTTACCGAGTTCTTTTAAAATCTTACGTATAAAAATCTCTGCCTCGCGACCACCGGTTCCATTCCCAACAGCTACGGCATCAATTTCAATTTGTTTTAAAACCTCAGAAAAAAGTTTTTTCGCATTCTCCTCAGCCTTGTCTCCCTGAATTTTTAAAACTGTGTGGGAAATGAATTGCCCCTTCTTATCGACCAAGGCAACCTTACATCCCGTTCGAAGACCGGGATCCACCCCGAGTACACATCTGGAACCAAAAGGGCTGGCTAGTAAAAGTTTTTTAACATTCTCGGCAAAGACTTCGATAGCAAAAAGGTCGGCGGAATCTTTTAATTTCTTGTGAACTTCATTAACAACAGAGGGTACGACATGAACCGTAAGGGCCGTTTTTGCGCATAGAAAAAGAAAATTCTTAGCTGCGGAGTCCTTATCAGTGCAGGCCCAGTTTTCAAAGGTCGCAAGAAGAGTCTCGTCCTCAGGACTTGAAATCGTTACGGTTAACTCCCCCTCTTTCCAACCCCGTCTCATGGCTAAATAACGGTGGGAATTTTTCTTTTCAAGTAAGGAGGTTACTTTTTCTGAGTGCTCAAAATAAGTTTCGTATTTAGACTTAGGCTTTACTTTTTTACCAGGCTTTGACTCAACAATACCCTTTTCAAAATAACTGGTGCGAACCGGATCACGAAGATCCGGATTATTAGCAAGCTTTTCAACAATGATGTGTTGAGCCCCTCGCATCACCTCTTCATAAGTAGCAAACTTCTTTGAAGGGTTAATGAATTCCTTGGCCTTCACTTCAAGAGTTTGCTCGGCCTTTGTGTCTCCGTGTCCCACATCCCAAATCCATTGAGCAAATGGCCCAATTCCTGCTTCTCTTGCCAAGGTGGCTTTGGTTTTCTTTTTCTTCTTGTAAGGACGATAGAGCTCTTCGATCTCGGTCAACTCCCAAGAGGCCAGAATTCTCTTTTTTAACTCATCGGTTAAATTGCCCTGCTCTTGAATTTCTTTGAGGATAAAATCTTTGCGCTTGAGGATTTCATGGTATTCCTGATCGGCATCTATGATCTCACGAATTTGGACTTCGTCCAGATTTCCGGTGCGCTCCTTTCGATAGCGCGCGATAAAGGGAACTGTGGCTCCTTCTTTGGTCATTTCTATGACGGCTTGTGCTGACTTCCATTGAATTTTGGGAAGCTTGCCCTTCACAAAACTTTCTAAACTTTTTTGTTCCATAAATTCTTGATCACCTGTTTTTGGTTTAAGACTACTGTCTACGAAATTTCGTCCATAAATTCCAGTTTTTATCGTTTTTTCAGGGATTTCCCAACGACTCCCTAACGAATTACGCACTGTGCAGAACCCCTAACTCCCCTCTGTTGGCTGAGGGCCAAGGTGGCTTCTTGGTACGCAATTAGGACTTTGCCTCCCAGAGATTTTCGTTGTGCTTAGCTAAGACCTCTTTTAGAAAATAAACTATGCAATTCATTAAAGCGACCCCGATTTCTAAACTCATTTCTTTTTGTGGCCCTCTTATTCCCGAGTCGAGCGGAGACAGTGAGCTCAAAGTGCATCAATTTTCCACAGTCGAAGGAGCCACTGAGAACTCACTCGTCTTTATCAACAATAAAAAGCTCCTGGAGACCGTCCGCAAAAGCCCCGCTTGCTGCGTGCTTGCGCCTTTAAGTTTGAAAGACAAAGTCGAGGCGAGTGACTCCAAGGTGTGGCTCTTTTCTCCCAATGTGGATCGAGCGGCCCAAATGATTAAAAAAGAATTTGTTTTTCCCACTCCATTTAGAGCAGATTTCACTGGCATCCACTCCACCGCGGCCATTGATGAGTCAGCACGGATTGCTTCCGATGTTTCCATCGGGCCCTTTGCCGTGATTGGTAAGAATGTTGAGATCGGTGAGAAGAGTTTTATCGGCTCTCATTGTGTGGTGGAAAACAACGCAAAGATTGGCAAAGATACGACCCTTCATCCTCATGTCTATATTGGACACTCTTGTGAAATCGGTGCTTACTGCGAAATCATGCCTCAGGCCGTGATTGGTTCTGAGGGTTTTGGCTATGCCCACGACGAGAAAGGCAACCACTACAGAATTCCTCACACAGGCAAGGTCGTATTGGAAGACGATGTACACATAGGTGCGGGTACGGCTATTGACCGAGGAACGATCGAAGATTCCGTCATTGGGCGTGGCACTAAAATAGATAACCAGGTTCATCTTGCTCATAATACAGTCGTCGGTAAAAACGGCTTAATCACAGCCCAATGTGTGACCGCCGGCTCAAGCCAAATCGGAGATAATTTTATCTGTGGTGGAAAAACAGCCATCACTGGACACATCAAGGTCACAGACAACGTCAATGTCGCTGGGTTTTCTGCCATATCAAACAATGTTAAAGAGCCGGGACAATATGGGGGCTACCCGCTGGTTCCTCTCAAACAGCATTTGAAAGTAAAGGCCTCCTCTGTTCATCTTCCTGAACTTCGCAAACAAATGAATCGCGTTTTAAGGAAGCTTTTCCCCGAAGATTATCGTTCGTAACTTTTCTCAATTTAAACAGTCGAGTTTAAATTAAAGAATCTGAGCTAGCCTTACGTCGAATTTGCTATCAAAAACCTCAATTTAGCCTTGAGAAGCTTGAAATACTTTTTAAGAACTTGGTTTTTTAAAAAATTTCACATTTACATCATTTAAGCATGACCTTTTAAAAAACCTTCCATGGGATTCTAGAGATGTTGAAACATACAAAAAAGGAGAAATAATGTATTTCAAAAGATTAGCAATTGTTTTAGTAACATGTGGACTTGGAACCATGGCGGGTGCAGGTCACCATTCTGGTGAACACACACGCAAAGGAGTGAACTCTTACAAGCATTCTGACATGAGAATGAACTCTAAGAACCAAATCTTGAAAGTGCAAAAAGCTTTAAATGACAGAGGCTATAACCTCGACGAAGACGGAGTGATGGGAACAGAAACCAGCAACGCTCTTCATGAATATCAGTTGGCGAACGGATTAGAGCCGACTCACCGTCTTGATCGTCCAACCTTAGCGTCTTTAGGAGTTATTAATACCAACCGAACTTGGGATTCTTCATCGACAAGAAGACCAGCGAGTGTTGACTCTGAGAACGATTCCATTTTTAGCGACGAAGAGCTCGGAATGAAAAAAAAACAGAGCATGTACCGTGAAGGATCGTTTGACGTGATCACTGCGGGATTCGGAATTCCTGAGTCGTCTCTAGAAAAAGACCTTCATAAAAAGAAGACTTATTAAAAAGTAAGCCACTGAGAACCATAAGACTGAAAGCTTTTGAGGAAAAGAGTCCTATAACTTTCAGAACAAACGAACCCTTCTCAGTTCTTTAAGCCTTCTCACTTTCGTGAGAGGGCTTATTCATTTTCGCGACAAATCACTGACTTCAAATACTGCACATTTTGCCCAGACTGATGCTTACTATTTCGATAGCCAAAACTCACTGACAAATCGCCAATAGGACAATCCGAATAGTAACCTCGATAATACATTCCATTGGTTGCA
Organism: Bdellovibrionales bacterium; assembly: GCA_964230645.1. Classification (GTDB taxonomy): domain Bacteria; phylum Bdellovibrionota; class Bdellovibrionia; order Bdellovibrionales; family JAGQZY01; genus JAGQZY01. The sequence continues at coordinate 1,063,604 of CAXRHT010000002.1, forward strand.
ATATTACATAGAACAAAGACATAGAGATCATCATTGCCAGACCCGGCTGTGTACTCACCCATTTGCCAACTGACAACATCGGCGCGCTTTTTCCAGCGACAGTACTCTCTAGCCGTCTCTTTAGGCGACATCCCTCTTGCTTTTGGATGATTCAAGCCTAGTCGGTAAGTTCTATTACGGTAGCCCCAATTGTATCCCCGATCACCATCATTATCGATTCGATAGCGTTCACGATAGGTGAGCTTAATATCGTTATAAGGATAGGCTTTAAAACAGCGGTGATAGAAGGGATCAAAAACCTCGTCACCTCCACAGTCTTCAGGCTGTTCGGTGCCACCACCGCCTCCGCCTCCGCCACCGCCGGTACAGCCTGGCTCTCCAGTGATACAGCCGCCTCCGCCGCCACCACCGCCGGTGCCTCCATCATCATCATCTCCTGAATTTGGATCAGGATCGCAACTTCCGTTATTAAAAATTTCGTTAGGCTTACACTCATTGATTGTGCAGTCTCTTAGACGGCAAGATTTAACATGCACAGAGGAGACATCAGGTGTCCCTTGCACCAGCTGCGCAGGGCAAGGCTTGCCACCATTCCTGGGCTCAGGACTGTTACACAAACGATTTCGTATCTGAACACCATCTCCACACATTTTCGAACAATGAGTTCCATTGGCAAAAGTTAACCATTCGTTACTATCATCATGCATAGGGTCCGCCCAATCGACAGACCATTTACCATTGATGGGATCAAGACCCGACTGAAGAAAAGGAACCACGTTTCGACCAAAAACAATTCTGTTCAACCCTAACTCAATTCCAAAACCTTGATTGTTCTTAGTGACCTTGAAATCATAATTTTGCTCGGGATCTAAGGGTTCCATAACTCGTAAATCAAATCGAACCGCTCCTGGATTATTAACCAAATCTATTCCAACGATTCTTGATAGGTTCTCAGAAACAAAGACCAATTCCTTTTCTTTATTTAAATCATCCTGATCCAAATCAATAAGAAGCATTTTCACATTGGGGTGAGGTCTCAAAGCATCAGCAAGGATATTAAATTGTTCAGTGAAAGGTCCGGAACTAACCACCCTTATAACAGGATTGGTGCCATCAAAACTTTTTGACACAAAAATAGCATCGTCGTAACTGTCAGTATCATAATCACCAAAAGTGACCTTAGAATGTAATTGATCTGATGATGGAAGTGTTGTGGTGTCATTAGGCCAGGGATAATCTGTTTTTTGCTCCGAGGAAATTAAATAACCTTCTTGCAGGGGCGTTTGAAAAACTCCGCAGTTATTAAAACTAAAACCCACAATGAGGCCTAAAAGAATCCAAATGGAAACGACTTTCGATCGGATAATATCCCCCCGGTTATCCCTGAACCTATATTATATAATCGGTTTTTTTTGATATGAAGTAAATCGGCCTAAAATCTCAAATAGAGACACTCTGTTATAGACTTGAGGGGCTGAGAACCTCAATCTTGTCAGAATGCCTCTGAATAAGGCCTTTTTGAAGAGATAAAAACTGTTTCCTATCTTTAGAAATAAAACGCTCAAAAGAGTGATTCACTTCAAAATAAAAATCATAGACCCATAGAGCTAGGATCTGCAAAACCGGCTTTTTATTGGCCGTAAGGTTAAAAGAATCCACAGAGCTCAGGCTTTCTGGGGTAAAAGTATTTTTGAGATGGGCATCAGGGAAGACAATATAGAGCTTCTTGACTCGTTCTGAGTACTTCGATCCACGCGAGAGAAACGCGAGGCAGTCATAAGCGGCTTTCTCAACACAAAAGAGTTCAAACTTCTCAGTACCTTGATTAAAATGATGAATAATATCACTTGTGCTCTCTTCAGGCTTTCTTAGTGGCTCAGTACTTAACACATTATCTGCAAAAACTTTATTTAACCTAGAAGCAGTCTTAACTTGAAAGTTTTCAGGCATCACTAACAAGGCCTGGTTTCGCCTATTTGAAAACGAAAAATCTGATAAATCCCAACGGATTTCACTGCTTTGATTACAAAGATCTATGAATTCAACACCTACACACAGAAGTGTGACTAAAATAAGATAAATAAAAAAATAGCGACCCATACCCACCCTCACGTTAGTGGAGAACAGTGGTCTTGGGAAAGAAAAGCTTTGTAACCTGAAGAAATTATAGAACTGTCAAAAAATTAGCGTTTAAGCTCGATCTTTATGCCTCAATTTATAAGAATTGTCGCAAGGGCCCTCGATCGAGGTGCGAAAGGTCCTTCGGCTTCGCCTCAGGACGACATTATGCCAGTGAATCTCAGGACGACAATATGCCAGTGAAGTTTAGGACGACACTGTGCCAGTGAGGCTCAGGAAGACAATGGTTTGTTAGTCTTGAGTGGCCTTAGGCTTTGGATCTCATTGATGGAGCTAATAGAAGACGTAACTTTGGAATGGAATTGGTAATAAAAAAAGCCACTCCACCTTTTGGTAAATTCATTAGGAAAGGAGTTAATATGAATTCACTCAAAAGACGAAATGGCCCTTAAGTTGCTAAGAATAATTTTTCAACCGACGCCCCACAACCTTTAAAACTTCTTGTTTTGTAAGGTTAAGAAAAAGAGTGTTCACTTTTTTCTACTTCTATAGAATAAGAAATTTTCAAGGGGATTCCATGCAAGAAAATCGCAAATCTTTGTCTCATTATGGAGCAAAAAGGCCTTTTTAGTCCTCTTGGTCTTTATCCGCATGAGCTTCAATATTCTTTTTCGTGTCTTCGCCTGAGATACCAACCCACTCGGGGAAGAAAAACATCAAAAAGAAATAGCCAAGTGTGAGAGCAAAAATAAAGCCCAGTATTATGTACACAAGCATTAATGCCTTATCCTTTTATTGAACTTTTTGGGGCTGACTAAAGTGACCCACGCCATGTCGATAAGGCCGAACCACTTATTACGCCTTCTTTGAAAAAAGCAATACTCCTTTTCTTCAACGCCCGTAAATTTCGTTTTAAAAAAATGTAGACCTTTAGGACGATAGAAAAAAGGAATATGGTATAAAATGCCAAAAAGGCGCCCCATTAGAGAAGAGCTTTCCACATGAGCAAATGGATTTAGACCTAAATTAAGCTCACTCACACCTTCGCCTTTAAAAACTTCGATTAGAAAGGATATTAAAAAAGATAACGCATGAGGATCTCTTTTGGGATCATATATCAAGTGATCAACATAAAATCCCAACTCTCCATCCCTGAGGTAAGGTAGGAGACTACAAAAAGCCAACACCTCTCCTTCACACTCCACCACGAACCACTCTTCGTAAGGGTCGGTGAAATGGCCGTTCTTGGGTTTAGAAAGAAAGAAGCGCATCTGAAAAGGAAGTTTCGTTTTATGCCATTTTCGGTAGAGTGGTTTTAAATCTGAAAATTCAAACTCTTTTTTATTCTGAACAGGCACTGCACGGTAATTGAGCTTTTTACCTTTTCTGAGAGCACGACGGACCTCTTTAGACTCTGGGGCTCTTAAATCAAATTCTTGCAGTGGAATGCGGGTGCTTGTTCCTAGAGGTATTTTAAAAAATCGCGACCAGCTCCAATTTTTTCCCACATAGTATCCGCAGACTGATTTTTTCTTTCTTTTTGAAAATAAAGAGAAAGCCTGTTTGATTTCGTCATCATCAGAGCCCGCAGCCACAAGAGGTTCTCCGGCGACAATGAGATGCTGGGGGGTTTCCTCATAGGCGAGCAGAGCGTCTCCTGCATAGAAGAACTTTTTCCCTGTTTTCCAGTGAGTCATAAAGTAAGGCGGAATATCAGAAAAGATCGATCGTTGAAACCATTGCAGCGCTTCTTCGGGAGTGGCTTCGTGGGCTATATTTAAAGATCGAACAACAGACATATAAGAGGGTGTTAAAACACCCTCTTAAAAATAACAAATATTATTTTAAAGCAATCACCGAGGCCATTAGAAGAGCCACAATAGACATTAACTTGATAAGGATGTTCATAGCAGGACCCGTTGTGTCTTTGAACGGATCACCCACTGTATCACCCACAACAGTGGCTTTGTGGGCCTCTGTTCCTTTTTTCTCACCTTCAATAGATCCTGTCTCAATCGCTTTTTTAGCGTTATCCCAAGCTCCACCCGCGTTGGACATAAGAAGAGCCAGCATAACTCCAGCCAAAGTGGCTCCGGCAAGCATTCCACCAAGAGCCGCTGGTCCAAGTAATAGACCCACAACCACAGGCGCGATAACAGCAAGAAGACCTGGCTTAATCATTTCGCGAAGAGCCGCTTTTGTAGAAATTTCAACACAGCGAGAAGTGTCAGGCTTACCTGTTCCCTCAAGAAGTCCTGGGATTTCTTTGAACTGACGACGGATTTCAGTCACCATATCACTGGCAGCTTTTCCAACCGAGGTCATAGTCATGGCGCCAGCCCAAAGAGGCACGATGGCTCCAAGGAAGAGACCGATAACAACCATAGGATCAGTGATGTCCATAGTTAATGGAGCCATTCCAGCCTCTAATCTCAAAGCATTCACAGAAGATCCGTAAGCCACAAAAAGAGCGAGAGCAGTAAGAGCGGCAGAACCGATGGCAAAACCTTTACCCATAGCTGCTGTTGTATTTCCAATGGCATCGAGCTCATCGGTAATGGCACGAACATCAGGCCCAAGACCAGACATTTCAGAAACACCACCAGCGTTATCAGCCACAGGTCCGTAAGCATCAATTGTCATTGTTACACCCACGGTGGCTAGCATACCAACGGCCGCGAGAGCGATCCCGTAGAGTCCAGCAACATTAAAGGAGACATAAATTGCCGCACAAAGAATAAGAAGTGGGAACACACAAGACTCAAGACCGACAGCAAAACCAGTAATAATGTTTGTCGCAGGTCCCGTCTTAGAAGCTTCAGCAATTCTGTCGATAGGGCTTTTTGCCGTGTAGTACTCGGTCACATAACCGATAGCAAGCCCTGCGATTGTTCCTGCAATAATAGGATAAAAAGCTGAGAACTCAAAACCAAGAACACTAATGGAAACAGCGGCAAGGATAAGAAAGCCACCAGCGGCTGTGTACTCTGAAACGTGAAGAGCTTTTGCTGGAGGCATTGCTTTGAACATATTCATTCCAATAATTCCGAGGAACGATGAGGCCAAACCAAGCACGGAAAGAAGGAGTGGAAGACCCATTAAAAGAGTTCGTGCTGGCTCTCCACCCGGGTGAAGCATAGACAAAGACTCAGAAGTCATTGTCGCAGCGATAGCGATGGCCGCTACCATTGCACCAACGTAGGATTCAAAGATGTCAGCACCCATTCCGGCCACATCACCAACGTTGTCTCCAACGTTATCAGCGATCACACCAGGGTTTCTTGGATCATCTTCAGGAATTCCAGCTTCTACTTTACCAACAAGGTCAGAACCAACATCGGCTGCCTTGGTAAAGATTCCCCCACCCACACGGGCGAAAAGGGCGATAGAAGAGGCTCCCATTGAGAATCCAGAAATCACACCCACTGTAGGCACATATTGTCCCCAAAGAAAGTAGAAGATCCCGAGACCAACAAGTCCTAAAGAGGCCACAGAAAGACCCATTACAGCTCCTCCGCGGAAGGCTACTAATAGAGCCGGTCCAATACCGCCTTCTTTAGCGGCCGTAGCTGTACGCACATTTGAGCGAGTCGCAGCTTTCATACCGATATATCCAGCCGATCCAGAAGCGACAGCTCCGAAAAAGAAAGCTAGGGACGTTTCCCAACCTTTTACTGGAAAAAGAATTCCCGCAACAACGACAACAAAAACGGCAAGTAGTTTGTATTCAGCTCCCATAAAGGTCATGGCACCCAAGTGAATTTCATCACCAATGGCTGTCATTTTTGCATCACCTGTGGATAATCGCATAATTCCCATATAGAGGAACATTGCAAAAGCTAACCCAAGACCACCTGCTACCGGCGCAACAAGGCCGATGGACTCAATCATCTGAGACATCTGTCTTTCTCCTTATAAATAACGTTAAATTTTGAGCCTCCAATGATTCGCTTTCTTTGACGCGATTGTCAACGAGGAACTGGGCAAGAAGCTGCCTCCCCCCGGGGAAATATGCAAAGCGGCAATTTTCCAAAGAGCAGAGCGCTCTTGCCTGCTCAGTAATTAAGGTCTAATTTGGGCCCATCTTATCCTCGAAGGAGTCCTAATGTCCTCAACTGCGATTACAATCCTCACATTTGTCCATATCGGTAGCATTTTTCTTGTCCTCTTGTGCCTGGGAGCCATCGCCAGTCACCAGATCCAAGGAGGCACAAAAGAGAACTTTAAAAACCGAAAATTTTTTATGGCTCTTCACGGAATTGCCCTGCTCGTAGCCATTATCGCTGGGATGGGACTTGTGGGCGGTCGCTACTCCTTTGCTAATGGCTGGGTTCTTACCAAGCTGGGAGTGTGGCTTGCGCTAGGAGCTTACCCGGTGATCTTTTTTAAGCAAAAGCCCGGTAGCAAAGGCCCCTTACTGGGTCTCTACGCTCTTGTTTTACTTGCACTTTTTGCGGTGGAATTTAAACCTTTTTAGGTTTTAGAAATGAGAAAACTATGAAATGGGTGAAGCGCATTTTAATGGCTGTGGCATTCTTAGTCGTCGTAGCAGCCCTAGGCTTTGGAGGTCGTTTGTTTTTTCTTGGTAAAAAGAGTCAAGAGACTCCAACAAATGAACTGGGTCATGAGGCCGGTCATCTTAAAGCCTGTGGCGAAAAACCCAATTGTGTTTCCAGCCAAGCCGACCCAGATTCAAGGTTTTATATTGAACCCATTAAAGGCTCCAATATCGAAGTTCTTTGGGACAATCTACATATGCTTCTAAAAGAGATGGGCTACAAAGAAGAAAGTGCCACATCCAATTACCTCCATTACACGGACACCAGTAAAGTATTTAAGTTTGTCGACGACATCGAGTTCCTTCTGCAAAAAGACGAGGGTGTTATTGAGCTTCGCTCACGGTCCCGAGTGGGATACTCCGATATGGGTGTGAATCGTAAAAGGTTGGAAAAAATAAAAACGATGCTGCAACCAAGGCTATAAGTTTTTTATGATTGTTTCTTCAACCTACGAACCGAACTTACTCATCAACAATGGACATGTGGAAACCGTTCTACCCTACTTTTTTCGTTATCTACCTCCTGTTAATTACCAGAGGGAGAGAATTCAAACGGATGATGGCGACTTTTTGGATCTTGATTGGATTAAAAAGAACAATAAAAAATTAGTAATTCTGTCCCATGGGTTAGAGGGATGCTCACAGTCCTCTTACAACATCGGTATGTCTTGGTTTTTAGCGAAGCACGGCTATGATGTACTTGTCTGGAATCATCGGGGCTGCAGTGGCGAACCCAATAGACTGAAAACTTCTTATCATTCTGGTTTTTCTCAAGATTTAAAATTTGTTATTGAATACGTTATTAACCAGCGTCAGTACTCTAGTATCGATCTTGTTGGTTTTAGTATGGGTGGTAATATCACGCTAAAGTATCTTGGCGAAGAGGGTGACCGAGTTCCATCTCAAATTAATCGAGCGGTCGCTATTTCGACCCCTGTTTCCCTAACGGACTGCTCGAGGGCTCTTTCAAAAGGTATTAGCCGAATATACACGAAAAACTTTATTTTCCGATTGGTTAGAAAGCTTGAAGCCAAGAAGAAGAAATTTCCAGATCTCAATGTGAATACTAAAAAACTAAAAAGACTCTGGAGTTTTAAAAAGTTTGATGACCAGTTCACTGCTCCTCTCTACGGTTTTAAAAATGCCGAAGATTATTGGGAGCAATCGAGTAGTCTTCCCCACATAAAGAGTATCCGAAGGCCTTCTTTGATCTTAAATGCACTCAACGACCCTTTCCTAGCGGGCCAATGCTATCCAACGGACTTAGTGAAAGATTTAGAGTTTGTGCATCTGGAAACACCGGCCCGCGGAGGACACGTCGGCTTCCCTCAAAAAGGTTTGAGGGAGTTTTGGTCAGAAAAACGAACCTTAGAATTTATCAATCAAAATTAGTCAGGACTGCTGTATCACCCAATTGAGAATTTTCATCTTCTCCTCTCGGCTACAATGAGAAAGGCTGAGTTTGTGAACAAAGCGACTCTCCCCTCGCTCTTCACTTTTCTCAACCGTTAATCTTTTGAAGTCCAAATCAATATCTTTAAGTTGCGAGAAGTTTAAACCAGCCACTACACTTCCTGATTCAATTTTTCTGGTTCCTTGTAGATAAAGAAAGTCCATATCAATACCACTCATTTTTAAAGGGAGTTGAAGGGTGTTGCTCTGACTGCGAACCTCACAAATTATGAAAGGATTTTCTGCCGAGCCTTGCTTTGTTTTGTAACTTGAAAGCACTTTGCTAACTTTGTTTAAAAGGTTTTGTTTTGTCGGAGGCTTAATTAAATAGCCATCAACTGCAAAATTGATCGCTTTTTGAACGTTTTCCACATCGGAATGAGAAGTCAGAATAAGAATTGGAAGACCAGAAAAAGTGTCATCATTGTTAATGGCTTTAAGAACAGAGAATCCGTCAACCTCAGGCATCTCAAGATCCAAAAGTAGCAGATCAAAGTCTCCGTCACGCAACCGGGAAAGCCCCTCTTGCCCAGAAGAACAGTAAGTCAACTCTACATCTTTATCTTTCAAAAAGAAACGAATCAGCTCAAAACTATGGGGATCATCATCAACCAGAAGAAATTTCAACGCCATCAACTATCCTCTTTTATTCTTTTCAACATTTCATTTAATTCTTCAATAGTTTGCAAATAAACAGATAAACTTTTCTCCATCAGTTCTTTTACTTCTCGCTTTTCCTTTGCGGCCAGTTCGAGTGACTCCATTTCCTGCAAAAGTGCCGAGGCACCAAAGGAATGGCAACTAGACTTTAATCTGTGGCAGGCATTCTTAAGATCTTCGTGCTTCCCAGCTTTGCAGACTCTTTCAAAATCCTGGTATTGCTGTTGAAATATGTCGAGGAGACGCTCTAATTGCTCGTTATCTGACTCAATGTCTTCATTGAAAAAAGAATTAAATTTTTCTTTATTAATTGTTTCAATCTGAGCCACAAAAATCTCCTTAAAAACTAAAAGTCTGTGATGCGACCACCGATAAGTATACGTAAATTTTTATCGAAATGGAAACTGTTTACTAGTTATGATTAAAATTAAAAAAAGTTCTCTTGAAAAGTTAAAGTTTGATTCAGAAATCCTAAAAGACATTCACCGAGTGAACTGTCTGCAAAGTAAAGACACCCATTTTATGATGCAGGAATATTTGAAAATTGGCGAAAAATACCTTGGCTTAGAATTTGGTATCGTTAGTACTATTTCAGAGAGTGAATATGTTGTTGTAAACGCACTTTCACCCAGCAATGAGCTCGAACCAGGACTAAAGTTCGAATTGGAGAATACCTATTGTCAGAAGGTTGTCAAACAAGGCAGGACAATTACTCACACCCATGTGGGTGCTGACCCTGAGATGTGCAAACATCCGGTATTTGAAGCCATGGCTCTTGAGTCCTATATCGGCTGCCCCATCGTTGTGGATAACGAAATTGTTGGAACTCTTAACTTTTCCTCGAAGTCCATACGCAAAGAGAGATTCTCCGAGAGCGCTATTAATTTAGTTGAAATTCTAAGTGACTCGATCGCCAGTCAGCTCAAAATTGAGCTCTACACATCCGACCTACAGAAAAAAGCACAGCAACTTGATCTCGAAGTCGAAAAACTAAAACGTCAAAAGCGAAAGCAACAGAAGCTAGAAAGAGAAAAGCGTAAAGTCGAAAAAATTTCTCACCGACTCCACCAAATTTTGAAAGTGGGAGGTTGGGAGCTTGATTTAAACAGTAATCAATTAAAATGGACGGATGAGGTTTACAATATTTACGGACTTCCTCTAGGCAAAATCCCACCTCTACAGGACGCCATTAATTTTTATCCCACCCACGAAAGGCCTCGCATCACCCAGTGCGTTCAAGACTGCATTGAAAAGGGCAAGATCTATCACGACAATTTTGAATTTATAGATGCAAAAGGACAAAAGAAATGGGTCAATGCCTATGGGGAACCTGTTTATGACTCTGCTGGAAAAATCAGAGCCTTGCGCGGTTTTTTTCAGGACGTCACTTCCGCTATTTTAAAACAACAACAAGTGGAACGTCTCAAAAACGAAGCAGAGAAAGCCAACCGAGCAAAATCTATGTTTTTGGCTAACATGAGTCACGAACTAAGAACGCCTTTGAATGCCATTATAGGCTATAGTGAAATTGTATTAGAAGAAATCGAAGAATTAGAAACACCCCTCGATCAGGTATCAGAAGATATAAAGAAAATTCAATCCAGCGGTGAACATCTCCTCTCTTTGATCAATCAACTTTTGCAGTTATCAAAAGTAGAAAGTGGTAAGGTCGATCTTGTTCCAACTGACTTCCAAGTGAACGAACTTATCGAACGTGTTAACCCAATCTGCAAACCCATTGTCGAAGAAAATAGAAATCAAATAGAGTTTGAAGTTCAGAATCATTCTGGTCGCTTACACAATGATTTGGAAAAGCTCTCTCAAGTGATAATTAACCTTGTGGCCAACGCAGCAAAATTCACAAAAAATGGTAAAGTCACTGTACGGCTTTATGATGAAAAAGCAGAACGAACAATTATTGAGGTTGAAGACACAGGCGTGGGTATTAAAAAGTCACACCTAGCTCGGATTTTCGAAGAATTTGAACAAGTCGATCAATCTATGAAAAAGGAATACGAAGGGACGGGACTTGGACTGGCAATTTCTAAAAAGTTTGTCCGCTTAATGGGTGGAAACATTGAAGTGGAAAGTGAACCAAACGTCGGTAGCCTTTTTAGAATTAATATTCCGTCAAAAGTCGTTCACAAAAACTCTGATAAAAATGAGGCCGCTTAAAATGAAACATGTACTAGTCATTGAAGACAATGAGATTAACCAAGAATTGATAAAAAGAAGACTTGAGAAAAGAGGCTTCAAAGTGGATATAGCTTCAGACGGAGAGAGTGGACTAAAATTAGTGCAAGAGATTATGCCGGATCTCATATTATTAGATATAAGTCTTCCTCGCATGGATGGTCTGGAGGTTGTTAAAACGTTAAAGGCAAATCCACAACTCTCTCGGATACCTGTTATTGCCCTCACCGCTCATGCGATGGAAGGTGACCGTCAAAAAGCTTTACAAGCTGGATTTGATGAGTACGAGTCAAAGCCTGTAAAAATTGACCAGCTCCTCACCAAAATGGAAAAATTGGCGGCATAATTAAAGATCTTTTCCTCAAGAGGCTTTAAGGTATTTGGTCCCAAGAGGACCGTTTTTAAAATCCAGCCGAAAACTCGATCCTTTTCCAATTTCACTCTTAAGGGAAATATCGGCCCTCATTAGCGCTGCTAATTTTTTACATATTGTTAGTCCGAGCCCTGTTCCATCGTAACGTCGGTCGTTACTATTCTCAACCTGTTGAAAAGCTTCGAAAATTCGGGATTTATCATAGGGATTGATTCCAATGCCTGTGTCGTTGACCTCGAAGGTCCAATTTTCTGACCTTCCATCGTCAGGTTCTAAAACTCTTACAGTGATGACACCCTCTTTGGTAAACTTACCGGCATTGGAAATAAGATTAATTAAAATCAACTTTAACAATTCGCGGTCCGCAAATATTAAATCATCCTTACGTTCCCAATCCACAACCAAGCGATTCTTATTGGCATTAACAGTGTGATTGGTCAAAACCTTCACCTCCTCAATTAAATCACGAACTAAGAACTTAGTAGGATGAACCTGAATTTCAGAGTTCTCAATTTTAGATAAATCCAGAACCTGATTCACAAGATTTAACAAATGATATCCTGAGTGTTTTATTTTTTCGATATCAGTTTTTAAACCTGTCGATTCATGAGACTCCTCATCAAGGAGAAGCTCACTATAACCTATGATCGCATTTAAAGGGGTTCTCAATTCATGACTCATCTTCGCCAAAAATAAGGACTTAGCCTTATTAGCACTTTCGGCACGATCCTTTAGTTCTTCTATCTGCCTCTGTTTTTTTATAAAGCTTGTTATATCTTGAACATATCCACGCACCCCCTCCACTTTTCCTTCTAAAGTAAATATGGGTTCACCGAAAATCTTTACTGTCTTAGCTCTTCCTTTTTGATCAACAAACTCAAAGACATCTTCAAAGGCCAATTTATTAGCTATAGCCTTTTCCACTAGATTTTTAATTTTTTCCTGATCGGGCTTGAAATAGAGTTTTAAGGCATGCTGGGGGCCGATATCCTCTTTGACCGGCATTCCATGGATTCGGAAAACTTGTGGATTAAGAATAATTTTTCCAGACTTTATACTGTACTTCCACCCACCAATCTTAGCAATTTCTTGAACCCGCTGGGAAACCTCTTTTAATTCATTGTTTTGCTGTTCCTGCTTTTGAATATTGGTCATATTCAGATGGGTACCACAAATAAAAGCCGGCTGATTTAGACTATCGACCTCGACCACTTTTCCTTTTGTTAAAACCGTCACCCAGTGTCCCTTTCTGTGCCTCAAACGCACTAGAAACTCAAAGCTTTTCTGGTTTTTAAAAATAACTTTTTTATACACTTCGTTGGCTTTCTCAACATCCAGTGGATGAATCTGAGAGGCCCAGAAGTTTTTCGTAGGAGGTATTTCTTCTAATTTATAACCTAGCATCGAACTTAATTTTTTATCGAAGCGAACCTCCCCACTTCTTACGTCCCATTTCCAAAGACCTAAATCAGAGCTTTCGATAAGGAGTTTATTATTGACCCGATGCCTGTTCAGAGTTTTTGACTTGCGTGCGGCTTCTTTCTCGTGGAAACGTTTATCGAGGCGCTTAGCAAGGCTAGTTGCCAAAACTCCCATTAATGTCTTTTGTACCTTGTTATACTTTGTGAGTTCTAGGTTCTTGGAAGAAAAACTGATCGTTCCTACTACATTGGTATTGATGATAAGAGGGGCTCCAAGGTAGAGCTGCAGATCAAAATGCCTAAAAAAGTCTAGACATAAGGGATTTTTAATTGATTCTTCTCTCCAAACTAGTATCTCCCTTCGATGAACGACATCGAAACAAAGAGTGTTCTCCAAAGGCATCCGTTGCCCTTTTTTTACAATTTCGTCAGCAGAAATAACTGACTTAACTACAAACTCGTTATTTTTTACCTCTCCAATGATCGCGTTATCCATTTCTAGATACTTTTTCCCTAGAGCTAAATAGCTTTCGAGCATAGATGCGATACTATGGAAACTAGTTTCATTAAGCTTATTGAGATCCCTTAAGGCTTTATAAAGAAGCTTATACTGCGAGGCCTCTCTTTTCTTTCCAAGTAACTCTCTTCTTTCTAGTAGCAGATCAACGACTTGAGAGGATAGTTTGTGTAAAGCTTCTTTCTGGAGATCGTTTAACTTTTTTACCTTCTGATCGATAACACATAAGGTTCCGACATTTTCACCGTCAATCTCCAACGGAACCCCGGCGTAGTGACGGATACTGGGATGCTCTAATACTAGAGGATTTTCTGAGAAGCGTGCATCTTGGGTGGCATTTTCTATCTCGAAAAGGCCCTCATTTCTTATAGCATGATCACAAAAGGCGACACTCCTCGGAGTTTCGTTGACCTCGATTCCAAATCTTGCTTTAAACCACTGTCTATTTTTATCAACTAATGAAACCAGAGCCACGGGAGAATCACACACCACACTGGCTATATAAACGATTTCATTAAACCTTCTCTCATCCTCAGTATCAAGAACCTTTAAAGAGTTTAAAACTTCCAGCCTCTTTTTTTCATCCACCATTGACTTCAAACTCCACACATTACTTTGTAAAGACCTATGATAATATCGGAAGCTCTTTCAAATAATTAAATATTTATTGTTTTATTTTAAAATCAATATTTTTTCTTAAGTTGTCTCAGAAGAAGACAAAAAAAAGCGCCTAAATAGGCGCTTAATTTTTACTCTGTTGCATTTAGAGTTTAATTTATTTTGACTCTTTCTTTTCGGTCGACCCCACCTGTTCATACTTGGTAATCCCATCAAAATCATAATAGCTACGACCACGTTTTTCCTTGGGAGTCGAGCGTCCACGGTAGGAGACTAACTCTTTAGTCTTTGGATCAAAGTTAAAATAAAGAGGGTCAACGACCGCTCTGATAAACATGCTGGAAGGATTGAACTTAACCACAAACAAGTCATCGGTCTTGCTTTCCTTTGAGAGCTCAAACCCGATAGCTTCCTGACGATGCCAAACCCCTAGCTCAACATCAACCTCTTCGCCTTTTGCAAGCTTGTCCCAGTTGTCCATGATCGTGGAAACAATTTGTAGGCCCACAATAAAATTGTCGGGAAGATCGATGGTTTGAGGATAATTATTTTTTCTAAATTTCTTTAAGTTCAGAGTGGCTTTGCCATCTTCAACCGTGATCCAAGCTTTTTGTTTAAGCTGCTTTTGATCCATATCGTAACGGATGAGTTTTCCGTTTTTAGTTTGCATTTTTTCAACCGTAAGGACGTCTCCATCCATATCTTTATAGACAGCGCGATCATGTAAGATATCGCCCTTTTTTTCCTGGTAGCGCTCATAAGTGAATTGCTTTTCTTTGCCTTCTTTATCGTAAACAATTCCTTTACTTATAAGCTTTTCGGCCGCGATGGAGGTAATACTCAGTAAAGTTACAATGGTGATCAAAAATAGTTTTCTCATAGGATTTCCTTTTTTGTGAAATTTTAACCTTAGATCCTTGCTTGACACAAGGGGACTCTTGTTGATGAATTCTATAGCCAAAGGCTTTTGACACCTCTTTCTTTGGCCACTTCTTTGGCGTCATCGTATCCAGCATCCACATGCCGAAAAACACCCATCGCTGGGTCCGCAGTCAGGACTCTCTCAAGCCTTTGAGCGGCTTTTTCTGTACCATCAGCCACGATCACCTGACCGGCGTGTAGGGAATAACCCATCCCCACTCCACCACCATGATGAAAACTCACCCAAGTCGCTCCACAAGCTGTATTGGTGAGTGCATTTAAAAGAGGCCAGTCGGCCACAGCGTCCGAACCATCTTTCATACTTTCGGTTTCCCTATTAGGTGAAGCCACAGAGCCACAGTCAAGATGATCCCGTCCGATCACAATAGGAGCTTTAACTTTCCCTTCTTTTACGAGCTCATTGAACTTTAAGCCAGCCTTCACTCGCTCCCCATACTCTAACCAACAGATTCTTGCCGGTAGTCCCTGGAAGGCAATTCGCTCCTTTGCCATCTCTAACCAGTTTAATAAATGAGGTTTGTCTGGGAAAAGTTCCTTGAGAGCTTGGTCGAGAACAAAGATATCTTCTTCATCGCCACTCAGAGCCACGAAACGAAAGGGCCCGCTGCCTTTACAAAAAAGAGGTCGAATATAAGCAGGGACAAAACCTGGAAAATCAAAAGCCTCTTCCACCCCTACATCTTGGGCCATCGCGCGGATATTGTTGCCGTAATCAAAAGTGATCGCACCTTTTTGCTTAAGTTTAAGCATTCCCCTTACGTGTTCACCCATGGATTCTTTGGAGAGTTTCACATATTTCTCAGGATTTTCATTTCTAAGTTTATCGGCTTCTTTTAGCGAGTACCCTGCTGGAATATAACCAACTAAAGGATCGTGTGCCGAGGTTTGGTCCGTCAACATATCTGGGACATAGTCTTTTTTTACCATCTCTTGAATCACCTCGGCCATGTTGCCAACCAAGGCCACTGATTTTGCCTCACCATTTTTAGCGTAGGCTTGTATTTTTTCCCAAGCCTCATCCAAGTCATGACAGACCTCATCGACATAGCGAGTTTTTAATCGTTTTTGAACTCTTTCTTCATCGACTTCAATCGCCAAAACACAAGCGCCAGCAAAGACTCCTGCTAGCGGTTGCGCACCACCCATTCCACCGAGCCCAGCGGTCGCAATGATTCTCCCCTTTAAATCGCCTCCAAAATGTTGGCGTCCTGCTTCCACAAAAGTTTCATAGGTTCCCTGCACGATCCCTTGAGTTCCAATGTAAATCCAAGAGCCGGCTGTCATTTGCCCATACATCATGAGCCCTTTTTTATCGAGCTCATGAAAATGATCCCAGTTGGCCCACTTAGGCACCAAATTGGAATTGGCAATAAGAACTTTCGGAGCATCTTCATGAGTTTTAATGATTCCAATGGGTTTGCCTGATTGTACTAAAAGTGTCTCGTCGATCTTTAGATCTTTAAGACTCTCTAAAATTTTATGGTAGCACTCCCAGTTTCTTGCGGCCTTTCCAATTCCACCGTAAACAATGAGATCATCAGGGCGTTCGGCCACATCAGGATCTAAATTGTTTTGGATCATTCGATAGGCGGCCTCAGAGAGCCAATTGTCACAATTAAGTTCAGTGCCTTTCGGTGCTTTAATATTTTTTACCATTCTAAATCCCCCACACATTCTTTTATAGTCTTATAAAGGCGATCATCTTGGATCATTGTTTGAATTTTTTCGACATCATCGGAGAAAACCCGGTCTTTCTCTGCAAACGGAACTTCTTTGCGAATCTCATCAAGACAAGCTTTAACAGCAGAGGTTGGCTCCAATGGCTTGAGCATATCAAGGGCTTGAGTGCTTGAAAGCATTTCCATGGCAATCACATGCTCACAGTTGGTCACGATCTGGCCAAACTTTCTGGCCGCAATAGTTCCCATACTGACATGGTCTTCTTTATCAGCCGATGTTGGTATACTATCAACGCTGGCTGGATGAGATAAAATTTTATTCTCGCTCACTAGAGACGCCGCCGCCACTTGCACTATCATATGACCAGAATTCAATCCTCCCTCGGGTGCTAAGAAGGCCGGAAGGCCACTCATAGAAGGATTGATCATTTTTTCAATTCGGCACTCAGAGATATTCCCAATGCCACTCATGGCAATGGCTGCAAAATCAAGGGCGTAAGCCACAGGTTCGCCATGAAAGTTTCCGCAGCTTAAAATTTTCTCATCTTCGGCAAACACAAGAGGATTATCAGTACTAGAATTGGCCTCTGTTTCCAAAACTCCCAAAATATGTCGAAAGGAATCTTTAGCGGCCCCGTGAACCGCGGGGATACAACGAAGACTGTAACAATCTTGCACTCTGCCACAGTCCTCATGGCTTCTTGAGATAGAGGACTCAGGCCCCATAAGTTTTAAAATATTACGGGCTGTTTTTGCCTCACCAGGATGCGCTCTTGTTGCAGAAATCAAAGGATCAAAGGCAGCTCGTGTTCCCTTGAGAGCTTCCAGGGTCATGGCTCCCGATAGATCAGCCAGCCAGATCAAGCGTCGTCCTTTGTATAAATTTAAAAGCCCAACCGCCGTCATCACTTGGCAACCGTTAATGAGGGACAAGCCCTCTTTGGCCTGAAGCTCTAAGGGCTTCACCTTTTTTTCACTTAACAGGTTTGATACAGGTACTTTATTATTGTTTGCATCCCATACCTTACCCTCTCCGATAATAGAAAGAGCCAAGTGAGAAAGAGGCGCTAAATCACCACTTGCGCCCACGCTCCCCTTTTGAGGAATGACAGGAATAATATCATTATTCAAATAATCAAGAATCGTTTCCACGACCAGGGGACGAATACCACTATGCCCTCGCGCCAAAGCATTGGCTCTTAGAAACATGATGGCACGAGTTTCCTCTTTGGTAAAAGGCTCACCAATTCCCATACAGTGAGAGCGAATAAGATTTTTTTGCAGTTCAATGATTTGAGGGTCGGAAATTTTGACGTCACTAAAGTGTCCAAAACCCGTATTCACACCGTAAATGGCTTTACCAGAGTTCAGTTGCCCTTCAATGTACTGTCTTGACTGCAGCATTTTTTCCCTGGCCGAATCAGCTAGGCGCACCTCTTTATTTTCGTAGGCAACGCTAAAAACTTCTTCGATCGTAACGTTTTCTCCATTCATCTCTATCATGACTTTTCCTTTAACTGAGAAATAGCGGCTTTGTAACCCTGAGGGTGTTTAAATACAAAACTTCCAGCCACCAAAACATCGGCGTTGGTCACTTGCAGTTTTGTCTTTTCATTGATGCCACCATCGACTTGAATTTTATATTTCCAATTGTTCTTTTCTCTAAGTTCAAAAAGTTGGTTCACTTTTTCAACTTGCTCTTCCATGAAACTCTGGCCACCAAAACCTGGATTCACTGTCATCACTAAAACTAAATCAAGATCGGCAAGATAGGGCTCAATTTCTGAAAGATCCGTGGCGGGTCTTAATGTTAAACCACACTCAACTTTTTGAGACTTTATTTTTTCGAGCATTTTTTGAGTGTCCCCCTGGGACTCGACATGCAAAGTGATGTTGTTGGCTCCCGCTTTAATAAAATCTTCGATGTATTTGTCTGGTTCTTCGATCATCAAGTGACAGTCCAGAAAGGCGGACTCAATTTTTCGAAGAGACTTTACCACTGGTGCCCCTATGGTGAGGTTGGGCACAAAGTGACCATCCATAACGTCGACGTGAATCCAGTCTGTACCAGCCTCCATCACTTCGCGAATTTCTGTTTCTAACTTACCAAAGTCCGCAGATAGTATACTGGGAGCGGGAATGAATTTCTCACTAAGCATCGAACTGATCTCCTTTTTTCACTTGGTAACCGCGAATATAATCCGCCGCACTCATTTTAGCTTTACTCTCAGGCTGAACCATCAGCAGTCTGACAGCATTTTTACCGCAAGCTACATCGAAAGACTCTTTTTCCACATTCACCACAACACCCGGATCAGAATTAGTCTCAACTTCAATCCATTGGCTCTTGTGAATTTTTAAATTTTTCCCTCGAAATTGGGAACTGGCATTGGGCCCTCCCATTTCAAGCCCTCGGATTTTATTGTGAATATCCATGGCTTCATTTTTCCAATCGATCTTACCTTCTTGTTTTTCGATTTTTTTTGCGTAGGTAATTTTTGATTCATCTTGAGCGGCCAATTCTTTTTGGCCTTCGTAGTAGGCCTGCAAGTTTTCAGTGAGGAGCCTCGCTCCTTTAAGACTTAAGGTCTCGTATAGCTCGATGGCCCCCATGAATAAAGGCAGCGCCATTCTTTCTTCCGCTATGATGTCGCCAGCGTCTAATTTTTTTACCACTTTCTGTAAACTCACCCCGGTCTCTTTGTCTCCAGCCATAAGAGCTCTTTGCATGGGAGCCGCTCCTCGCCAACGGGGAAGAAGACTTGAGTGGATGTTCACACAACCTTTAGGTAGAGCTTCCAGAAAACTTTTAGAAAGTATTTGCCCATAGGCCACGACCACCCCTCCATCGATAGAAAGTTTTTTTAATTCATCGATGGTCTCGGTTGTGGAAATTTTCTCCGGGGTGTGAACCTCTAACCCAAGCTCTAAAGCCACTTTTTTCACCGGGCTTGCCTGCAGCTTTTTACCACGCCCTGAGGGTCGATCGGGTTGAGTGTAGACCCTCACAATATTAAAGCGAGGATCGTTATGAAGAGACTTTAATGAAGGAACCGCAAAGTCTGGGGTTCCACAGAAGATAATATTGTAAGCCATCGCAGCCTTCTACCACAAAAGCAGGGCTCAAACTCCATGCAGCACGCTGCATCCACTTGCTATTGTGCTTTTGCTGGAAATCTAGAGACAGAATAGCCACTCCTCATTCAGACAAGCAAGGGGTGGCTTCTAGGAATCAAACCAAAGAGGCTTCTTCCTCTTTTTCCTCTTCTTCGTCGCCGGGCTTGGGGTAGCCAAATTTTTTTATTTTGGCCTTAATTCGGTTGGACTTAATAGGGCTTAAACGATCTATAAAAACTTTCCCGTCCAAATGGTCCATCTCATGCTGCATGCAAATCGAGAGGAGGCCATCCAGTTTGTACTCTACGGGCTTTCCTTCTTTGTCTAGGCCTTTTACTTCAATGTACTTTGAGCGAACGACCGACTCGTAGAACCCAGGAACACTTAAACAACCTTCGTCGTATTTGGTCTTACCCTCTTTTTTCGTGATCTCAGGGTTGAAGATAACGATAGGCTGATCCACGGCTTTTTCAAGGTCTGTGAGATTCTCATCTAGATTATAGCGATCATCCTCGCCTTGGGGGCGAATATCGATAACCAGAAGTCGAACCTCAACACCCACTTGAATCGCAGCAAGGCCAATACCTTTTTCTGAGTACATGGTCTCAAGCATATCCTCGGCTAATTTTTTTAGCTCAGGGGTGACTTCCTCCACTTTTTTCCCTTTGTGGCGAAGACGAGAATCTGGGAATTTCAAAACTTCCAATATAGCCATCCCTCTTTACTAGCGGAGTTCCCCGAAAAAGGCAAGAAAGGGACCCGTTTAGGTCCGCATCCAGCGGAAAATAAAAAAGCAAAGGCCGAGCATCACAATATTGGGTGTCCAGGTGGCTAGAATTGGGGGGATCTGGCCTGCTTTCCCAAGAGAAAGGCTTGAGGACTGCATGACCCAGAACGTGAAGGTCAGAAGAAGTATGAGTCCAATATTTTTGGCCATCCCGCCTGAGCGTTGGTGGGTGATCACAAAGGGGACACCGATGAGGGCCATAACCAATATTGTAAAAGGAAAGCTGATCTTATTGTGGTAGTCCACCTCAAAGGCCGTCATATTGAGACCGGCCTCCTTATTTTTATCGATGTAACGGCCTAGCTCGCTGAAACTTAGAAAGTCGGAAGCTGTACTGGTGGTCTGAATATCAGAGAGCTCCTCGTTCATGGCAATTTTTTTGGAATCAAATTGTTTCACAAGTGGTGTGCTTAAATTTTTGTCCACAAAAAGAGTGATGCTCCCTCCTTTGAGTAACCAGTGACTAGGCATAATTTTAGCGGTCTTGGAATGGATAATTTGTTGCAATTTCCACTCGGGCGAAAAGTAGTAAAAAGTCACGCCATGGGCGACTTTTTTTTCGGATTCAAGCAGCTTAATATTAAAAATAATATTGTCGGATCGGTACCAAATCTTATCGGTTTTTACGGTCGCAAATTTGCTGGGCTGCTTTTTCATTTCCACATAGTAAATGTAGTTTCTTTTCTTCTTAGTAATGGGCAGCACACGATCACCGATGTAAAAAGAAAGCCCCACAAAAATAAATATCCAGAAAAATATAGGAATTAAAATTCTTGTAATGCTCATCCCAAGGCTAAATAAAGCGGTTAACTCACGACTCTTATTTAAAGACGAGAGGGTGAAAACAACTCCCACCAGAGCCGCCACAGGAATAAACTGGTACATGATTTGAAAAAGATAAGCCCCATAGTAGCGCCCGAGCACATCCAGCCCCACATCAAAGCGCATCATCTGTGACATGAAGTCGATCACAAAAAAAAGTGTGAGAAACACTGTGAGGCCTGCAAAAAAATAAGTCAGGAATAGCTTAGAAATATAGCGATCGACGAGATTGAACACTCTTCATTTTAGGAAAGAGGCCTCTTAGAGGTCAAGGAGAAGACCGACTTATCCTTGACTCTGTTTGAAAAGAAGTTTTTACTTAATGTATGTCGTTGCGCGTCTTACTGGCCGATGAAAGTGCGTCCATTCGAAAAGTTTTTCAAATGGGGCTTCAGGATTATGGTGCTGAAGTTAAAAGCGTCCACAATGGGTTGGATGTCATTGAAGTGGCCGAAAAGTTCAAACCGGATATTATTTTTGCCGATATTCTCCTGCAGAAAAAGAACGGCTATGAGGTCTCCAAAGAGGTGGGCGAGCACGACAATTTAGCCAGTGTTCCGGTGGTTCTCATGTGGAGCTCATTTATGGAGCTTGATCGCGCCCAATACAAAGACTGTGGCGCCCAAGGCGAACTTGAAAAGCCCTTTGACGTGGAAGCCATGAGAACCACAATTCAAAACCTTGTGGGCCAAACTCAGTCGCAAATGATCTCTAGCTTTTTGAAGTTCCCCGATAGCATCACCGAGGACTTTCAGGAGGAAGAGGAAAAAAAGTCCAAAAACCCTCAACCTGCCTCCCCTTCACCGACAAGTGAGCCTATCTCAGAACCAGCCGAACCCATGAAGCTTGAGGAAGACGATGAAAGCCCGGTGCCCCAATTGGCTTTAGAAGAAGAAGAGGATGACTACAAAGAAGAGGCCTCCTTTTTTAACACTCAGGCCCTTGATGATGAAGACGAGAGTGAAAATGAGGAGGAATTCAATATGTATGAGGTTCCTTCTGCCACTCAGATCAAAGAAACTAAAGAAGAAGCCACTTCTCAGAAAAGCCCAATATCAGCCTCCCCTGAGGAGGACGATATTCAGGAGAGCTGGCAGGCTCGCCCCTTAAACCATGACAACTTCGCTGGGAGTGAAGAACCTGAGCCTGAGGATCAAGAGGATAATTTTCAATCGATGAACTTGAACGAGGACAAAAAATTGGACCTCAATGAGTTCCTCTATCGCCCCGAAAAGCCCGCTCCTCCAGCTCCAAAGCCTGAGCGTAGACAGGCGCCTCCCGAAAAAGATCCCTCCATAAAAGTGCGCGCTGTGAATATCCCCGATTATGAAGACACCATGATCAGCCCAAATTCCGTGAGTCCTGAGGAAACGGAAGCGATCATTCGCTCGGAAACTCGAGCCTTCCTTATGAGCTATGTGCAGAAAGAATTCCCAAATCTACTTGAAAAAATAGTCAGACAGGAGTTAGAAAAGGTGGTTCAACAAGAACTGGCTTTAAAAGAAACTCCGTCTGAACCATGATAGAAAAATTTATTGAAGAAGCATTTAACGAAGACCTGCCCGCTGGTGACATCACCACCGAGTCCCTTTCCATTCCCAGTCATTTTGGTGTGGCACAACTCATCGCTAAACAAGACCTTATTCTCTCTGGCCAAGATCTTTTCACGAGAGCCGTCAAGTACGTCGACTCAGAGCTTGAGCTAAAATGGTTTTTTAAAGACGGCGACTCGATTCTTAATCGGCAATCGGTTTGCCAAATTCAAGGCAATCTCACTGAACTTCTGAAGGCCGAAAGAGTGGCTCTTAATTTCCTAGGTTACCTCAGTGGAATTGCGACAACGACCCATGAATTTGCAAAGGCCTGTGGTGAGTCCAAGACAAAAATTCTTGATACTAGGAAAACTCTCCCTCTTTATAGAGAGTGGTCCAAAAAAGCCGTCGTCGATGGTGGAGGTAAAAATCACCGTATGAATTTGAGTGACAAAATCCTAGTCAAAGAAAACCACCTGCATCTTACAGGGGGACTTGAGAGTTGCGTGGCTAAGATTCGTGAAAACTCCTCCAAAGAGATTGAAGTAGAAGTTAAAAATCTTGATGAAGTGAAAGAGGCCATTCAACTTGGGGTCAACCGAATCATGCTCGATAATATGTCTTTAGAGGACATGAAAAAAGCTTTAGAAATCACTCCTAAAACCATTGAAACGGAAGCCAGTGGGAATATGACTTTAGACAGAATTCCTGAGGTGGCCGCTCTTGGTGTTGATTTTATCAGTGTTGGAGCCCTTACCCACAGTGTGAAAACAGCGGATTTCTCTCTTCTGTTCGACTGGGAGCCGGATGTCGATTAATCTGTTCACTCATCAGTGGGCAGAGAGTAAACATCTTTCCCACCAATATTTCCCAGAAATTGAAAGTACAAATGATGTGGCTAAAAAAGAGTTTTCAAAACTCAAAACAGCTTTTCATCTCTACCTGAGTGACCATCAAACTCGTGGACGTGGCCGCAATCAAAGCTCTTGGCAAAATCTGGCTCAGGGAGAAATACTTCTAAGCACTTGGTGTTTTAGAACCGACAAAGCTCTCCAACCCTTACTCACCCCTCGCCTGGGTCTGGCCCTTTACGAGAGCCTTTTTGACACCTGGCCTACTGCGCTTCCCTTACTTCGGATCAAAGCTCCCAATGATCTTTATATTGGTGAGAAAAAACTGAGTGGAATTCTTGTTGAAGTGAGCCAGCAGGGATCAAACACCGACGTGTTTATCGGACTTGGCCTCAATGTCTTAGGGAAACCACAAATTGAACAACCCACCACTTGTCTCAAAGACTTTGTGGAGCAACCTAAAAATAATTGGTTTAAATTTTGCGATCGACTTTTAAAAAAGTGGCAAGACGTTTTAGCGATGAGCGATCAGACTGAGCTCACCAAGGTGGAACAAGGAAAGCTTTTAAAAGCTCTTAATGTGGGCTTGCCGGCTGAAAAAAAGTATCTTGATGTGAGTGCAAAATGTGATTTATCGACAAGAGAAACGAAAGTCTCTTGGATGGATCTTTAAAAAAGGAGACGAAAATGGGAAAAGCCTTTGCTATCACCTTTGGTGCTTTACTGATCTTAGCCGGTTTTATTCTCTATCGGACAGGCTACTTTCAGCCCGTCGAACTGACCGCCGGTAAACAAGGCCCCTTCCTCCTTGCCTACAAAGTGCATAAAGGTCCTTACCATAAAATTGCTCCGGTCATCGATGAGGTGGAAAACTTTTTTGAAGAAAAGGGACTCCCCTGCCCCTTAGCCTTTGGGAGATTTCTTCATGATCCCAACACTGTAGAACATGATCGTCTCGAAAGCCATGGAGGCTGCGCTTTCCCCGCTGAAACAGAACAGCTTAAAGAGCTTATCGCAAATGGGGATCTTAAAACGGATCGTCTTGAAAAGGAAGAGTACGTGGTCGCAGTCTTTAAAGGCTCGCCATCCATTGGTCCCTTTGTCGTCTACCCCAAGGTCAAAGAATGGATGGCGAAATACGATTATAAAATCACGGGTCCCGTAATAGAGCTTTATCAAACCACGGGAGCTGATTCTCTCACCACTCGCTACTTATTCCCCTACCTTTAAATCTCAATACTCTGTTTTTAATAATTTCAAAATGATATTGGGAACACCCCTGTCTGGAATATCATCGAATTATAGGAGATAATTAAAAGAACACAGGGGAGCGGTATATGAGGACCAAGGGTTTTACACTTGTTGAAGTTGTCGTGGTAATGGGGCTTCTCGGTATTGTTACACTTCTAAGCTTCACCGTTATTTCAAACACGCTGAAATCCACTAATTTTTCAGAAGATCGATTGTCGAAAGTGCTTTTTACTCAGTCAGTACAGTCCGTTTTGGCGGATTACCAAGCTTGTCGAAACACTCTCAATGGAGTTAATGTTGGGGCTCTGGGCTCCGATCAAAATTTAAATGCCCTCCGCGATAAGCTCAACAATATTGTCTACTCAACGTCGGGAGCCTCAGATTCTTTTGAAAATCTCAACATTGAACGCATTCGACTGGTAAACCGTGACATCAATGCCGGCTCTCAATTTGGGCGAGTCAGTCTTTTTTTTCATGTCGAAAGAGAGCGTAAAGGGGGAGGGCCCGCTCAATTTGTAACAGATCCTATTGATATACGAGTCGTGCTGAATCCTGCGACTAATACTATCAACGGATGTGCCACCTTGGGCAATGCTGGTGGCCCCTCTCAGATATTAAAGTTTTCAGAAGTTGGCCCGACGGTTATTTCTGGCTTTTCAGAAACCGATATTATGACCTTCTCACTTGATAGAATTGCCGCTCCGTCTGAGATTCACTTGTCGGTTCACCTGGGGGGTACCGATATCGTTTGGACGACCTTTCGCCTTTACCGAGGCACAACTCTCATTGCAAGTTGGACGGACGGTACGTCCCATTCTCTTGGCGCAGCAATAAGAACGACCTACGATCAATACAATACGTCCTTTGCCTCTGGGACCCAAAACTATCGTTTAACAGCTGAAAGGCTTTCTCACCCCTCTTACGGAACAGCACCTATGCATGTGGGAGGAAGAACTGTTATTTTTAAACAGTGATTGAAATCTATTAAAACACTCCAAGCACCTTCATGGTCCGGTTGGAAGCGCTCCGAGACGAACCACTTGCACACCAATGGCAGTATTAAGATTACATGTCGTCTCCCCTTCGGGGCACATTACTAAACGGAAACATGCATCTGCAGGTGTATTGCAGCGGCGCCAATGATTCGTTGAGGTGTCGGGAACAGTGATATTCACTCTTTTTTCTCCTGCCTGCATCGTAGGAAGTGTTGAACTCGGCAGAGCCGTTATTGGACTTGTCGTAGGAGCGGTGCCGTAATGAGTCCAGTCAAGATGGTTGGGATTCGATGAAGCACAAAAGGTTTTTTGGTCCGTTCCCTTTCCCACATCAACGCAAAGCCCTTGCGAGGAATTGATACAAAGAGTGTGACCATCAATGGTCACCGGGCTAAAACCAGCGCCATGACTGCAAGTGGGATCTAAGCGAGCAAGTACCCAAGCTCGTTTAATTTTTTGTCCTAGCAAAGCCTGCATGGATGATTTGATCGCCTCCATATGTTGCCGTCTTGCTCTTAATTTGTGAGCGGATATGAAAACAGTGGAGAGCTGTAAAATAACAAGAGCCGCAACAGAGACAACTCCAAAGGCAATTAATAAACTCATCATGCCTTTTTCATTTCCTAAAGTTTTTTTAAAAAGCAAACTCATGAGCCTTCCCCCACCTGGAAAAAATAGATATCTCCGTAAAGGGACTCTCCCTGCCCAAAACCATTGGTGATGGCATTGTTGGCCATGGGAATAAACAAATGCTGAGTGGTATCGACATAGCGAGCACCGGTTTGGCAAGCGGCATTCCCTAACTGTGATGCCGGACAGTAATGCCACTGTGTTTTGATCGTTGTTAAAAAGCGTCTGGTGACAACGCGGACATGGGCCATTCGAACAGGAGCTCCAGAATTGGATAAGGAAGAGCCCGGCTTAATTTCAAGCTCCACTATGGAGTCGTAAACCACATCCGGATCGTGAGAACTAATGGTAACTGGTCCGAATCCAGGAGAGGAAGAAGAAATAACCAATTGACCGGACTGTTGGATACTTGGATTTTTAAAGTAGAGTCCTGTGGCACGAATATCACTAGTGGGATTGGCGGGGTCTGGCGCTCCGGCCTCTCTTAAAAAAGCTCCCAACGTGATATATTGGGAGTTTGTATTGCTATTAACAAAACCAGAGTTGAAATCTCTTAGGAGACCGGGATTATTTCCAATATTAGTAATGGGGGAAGTGGTCCAA
The DNA here is from genome assembly GCA_964230645.1 of Bdellovibrionales bacterium. Taxonomy (GTDB): domain Bacteria; phylum Bdellovibrionota; class Bdellovibrionia; order Bdellovibrionales; family JAGQZY01; genus JAGQZY01. Next base: position 1,090,684 of record CAXRHT010000002.1, read on the forward strand.
TTCACGCGTAAGGCTCTTCCTAAATAACTATTGAGTGAAAAAGCCAAAGACTGCTCTTCATTCCACTTTTCAGCGGTGTCTTGCGCAACCACACTCGCACGAGTGATATCCAGAAGACCTTTTCCAGCCATCATCACAACAATTCCGCTGACAGCTAAAGCCACTACGATTTCCGTAAGAGAAAAACCTTTATTAGACTTTAGAGTTTTATTAAGGGTCATCCCCATCATCATCCTCTGCTTCTTCTGCGGCTTCAAGTGCTGCTTGCGCTGCTTCAAGGGCGGCTTGTGCTGCATCAAGTGCGGCTTGGGCTTCTGCCGCGGTATCTGCGGCCGCTTTGGATGCAACTTCTCCAACGGCCCCCATACTAGACATTGAGCCAGCCGCCGTCTGTGCAGCACCGGCTGCTGATACAGCGGCTTGAGCCGAAGAAACAGCGGCTTGAGCTGAGGCAACAGCTGCCGAAGCAGAACTCACAGTATTACCAGGAGGACCTAAACCACCCACGGCTGACTGAGCGGCCCCGAGGGCACTTTGGGCATTATTCATCGCGCCTGAGAAACTATTCATTTTGGCATCATTCACAGGCGTGACATCATAACTAAGAGCATTGATGGACTGACCGGTCATAGAGGCTGCTTTTTGAGCCGCGGAGTAAGAGCTAAACTCCACCCCTCCCACTTCGTAACCATTGCCGTTATCATCGTTACTTCCATCAGGATCTATATTTTGAGTGGGACCGCCACCCGTAACGTTGTTCATCACCGTTTTATTAGAGAGGTTTCCCACTCCGTCAAAAACCACAGCATGAACAGTCAGACGACAGTCTGACTTTAAACTCCGATTGATTGTCATGGTGATCGATCCTAAGTCCTCATCAATATCCACGGAGTTAGGAGTTTCCCCACAAATTCTCATAGTGTCACAAGGTCCCCAGTCCCTATTTCCGTTGGAATAGGTTAGTACCCGCTTGGCCGACGGGCTATAGTATCCCGATTCGTATTTACAACTAAGGAAGGAACCCGAGCGAAGACTTGGAATCTCTATAACCACCCCTCCTGAATTAATTGTTACATCGGGAGGGTCAATAGTGTCGTCACGAAAATCGTATTGGAATTTTTCAACCACCGAACACTGGGGTCCACTGCCAGACTCCTCTTGTTGCTGCTCTTCTTCGAGGTTACCTTTATTAGAAACCTGACCAAATATTTCTACTTCAAAACCAATATCGGCATCATAGTTAGAGAAATCAGCAAATCCAAAAGCGTGAGCTTCAGGCGGTTCAGTATTAGCGTAAGGTCTGACATTAATGGGAGAACTACAGGGAAGAATGGCTCCCGTTTTAAAATCAAATGGTCGAATTCGAATCGATCCATTGACTTCAAAACCCTCCTCTTCAAAATCATCCATGTTTTCATCATGAACGAGATTGTAAAGAGGTCCTCCCTTATAAATCATCATTCCATATTGCGCTCCACAAACCTGTGAGGTGTAGGCATTGTAAATAGTAGAAATAAGATTCATAGAACTGAAGATAAGTCTTGGAGAATGAGCGATATATTTGTTGGTACCACTATTCCAGGCCATGACTTTTTTGCCAGGCCATCTTTGAGAAACAAGAGCGTCGGGAGTTCCTTGCTCGGCTCGTACCCCCCCATCATTGAGGCCTTCAAACTGTTTTTTATCACTCAACCACTGAACATTGCTAAAATAAACACTACTGTGTCGAATCGGAGCGCGGTAGACTTTCGTCTGGATACCATTGGCTCTAATGCGATTCATCACACTGGAAGCAAAGTTATTGCAGGTGTTTGGTTTTTCGAACTGTTGTTTTTGTCCTTTCATTTGGGTGGTTATTGCTGGCATTGCGATTAGAAAAACGCTGAGCAATAGAAAACTCGAAATTAAAACAACGACAAGGGTCTCCCCTTTATTATTTTTTAATAGATTTAATGTCCCCATAGATTATCCCATTTGCTTTATGTTACCATAGGGACTGAACACATATAAGGAAAGCCATTTGAATTCGTTCCAAAATGAAACAAATGGTATTACTTTTCTGGAGAATCTATGAACAAAAGGCCTTACCTTCACAAAAGAAGCTTACTTGTTGATCGCAATGTCCAAATTCCAATTCTCGTATACTCCATTGCCGTTTCCACACTGGGCGTAACATTAGCGGCTGCATTTGCCGTCTATGGAGCCCACCTCATCAATTTCAGAGTGGACTTTACTTCTTCTCTGATTTTTGTAGTCGGTTGCGCCTTCTTTTGTTACTCGATCATGATGATCGCAGGGCTTTATCTTACCAATAAAATCGCTGGCCCCATTTATCGAATGCATATGCATATGAAAGATGTTTGCGACGGCAAAGATCCTGAGCCCTTAACGACAAGAGACGACGACTTTGTCAATAAAGACCTTATTAACCAATATAACCTTCTGGTGAAAAAACTTAAGAATTAGAAAAATTTTGGGGAAAATCAAAATTAAGTAGAGAGTCCCCACAAAAAACTCAAAAAAAAAAGCACTGTCATCAATTGGACCCCCAAAAACAACAGTGCTCTATTTGCTTCAATTAAAAAGTTAGCCCTCTGGACTACCCTTCTTTTCTTAGAAGGTTCAAGGCCGAACCGGCTTCAAACCACTTGATTTGCTCTTTATTATAAGTGTGTTTTAGCTCGGCGGTGTCTTTGCTGCCATCTTTATGAGTGATCTCAAGCTGAAGATTCTTGCCGGGCTCAAAAGACTTTAATCCTTTGATAGCCACACGATCTTCCTCTTGAATTTTGTCATAGTCTGCGGGATTAGCAAAAGTCAGAGCGAGAACCCCTTGTTTTTTAAGGTTTGTTTCATGAATCCTTGCAAAGCTTCTTACAACAACAGCACGGGCTCCAAGAAAACGTGGAGTCATGGCAGCGTGTTCACGGCTTGAACCTTCTCCGTAGTTTTCATCACCAACGATAATCCAATCTTGTCCTTTGGATTTGTAATCGCGGCCAATTTTAGAAAACTCTTTAGAAGTTTCGCCAGTTAGTACATTTTTACCCATTCCGGATTCACCGGTGAATGCGTTTTCTGCTGTGATCAACATATTGTCTGAAATATTATCGAGGTGTCCTCGAAACTTAAGCCACTTACCGGCGGGACTAATATGATCCGTCGTACATTTACCTTTGGCTTTGGCTAGAACAACCATGTCTGTGAGATCTTCTCCTTCCCAAGCTTTAAACGGCTCAAGAATTTGTAGACGATTAGATCCTTCTTTAACTTTGACATCCACATCAGACCCTTGTGGCTCTTGATAACCTTCAAGGTCAGCCACAAAGCCTTGCTCGGGATACTCAGGCGCCTCGGGGGCTTTGAGTTTAATTTTTCCTGAAGGAGTATCAAGCTCATCCGTGGCAGGGTTGAAATCCAACCTTCCCGCTAAGCCCAAGGCCATGACGGTTTCAGGACTTCCAATAAAAGAAAGTGTTTCTGGATTGGCGTCGTTTCTTCCTTTAAAGTTTCTATTGAAACTTGTGACGATCGTATTTTTCTCACCTTTTTTGAAGTCGTCTCTGCGCCATTGCCCGATACAAGGACCACAGGCATTGGCCAAAACAGTGGCGCCCACATCGTTAAGAGTTTCCATTTGGCCATCACGCTCGATCGTGTTTTGAATCATATTCGATCCTGGAGAGACCATAAAAGTTTGTGGCATCTTTTTAACCCCGGCGGACTTTGCTTGTTCTGCGACATCAGCCGCTCTTCCGATATCTTCGTATGAGGAGTTAGTGCAAGAACCGATAAGGGCCGCGGAAAGATCAGTGGGCCAGCCCTCTTTTTTCGCTGTTTCTGCGAGTTCTGAAAGCGGATGCGCTAAATCGGGCGTATGAGGCCCAACTAAATGAGGTTCCAATTTATCAAGATCAATTTCAATGACTTGGTCGTAGTACTTCTCAGGGCTTGCAATCACTTCCGCATCGGCGTGAAGAAGATCTTTATTTTTATCTGCAATGGCTGCAAGTTCTGCGCGACTCGTAACCTCAAGATATTTTTTCATGCGCGAGTCATAAGGGAAAATAGAGCAAGTGGCTCCAAGTTCTGCTCCCATATTTGTAATGGTTCCTTTACCTGTACAGCTAATCGACTCCGTTCCTTCTCCAAAGTACTCAACAATGCGGTCCGTTCCACCTTTTACACTTAAGATACCAAGAAGTTTTAAAATGACGTCTTTCGGAGAAGTCCAACCCTGTAGTTTTCCTTTTAAATGAACACCGATAAGTTGTGGGTTTTTCACTTCCCAAGGCATATCGGCCATAACATCAGAGGCATCTGCGCCCCCGACTCCCACTGCCACCATTCCTAAACCACCCGCATTGGGAGTGTGCGAGTCCGTACCGATCATTAGTCCACCAGGAAAAGCATAATTTTCAAGGACAACTTGGTGAATGATTCCAGCTCCTGGTTTCCAAAAGCCAATGCCATAGCGGCTAGAAGCTGTGGAAAGAAATTGGAAAACCTCATTGTTTTCCATCATCGAATTTTTCATATCTTCACTGGCCCCTTTGTAGGCTAAGATCAAGTGATCACAGTGAACGGTCGAAGGAACAGCCGCTTCTTCTTTTCCCGCCAACATAAACTGTAAAAGAGCCATTTGAGCTGTGGCGTCCTGCATAGCCACACGATCCGGGCGAAGCATAAGAAAACTTTTACCTCTTTCTAGTTCCTGGTTTTTAGGATCATCCAAGTGTCCGTAGAGAACTTTTTCGGCCAATGTGAGAGGTCTATTGATGCGCTCTTTAACAATTTTTAAGCGATCTCTGGTATTTTGATAAACCTTTTCAACTAGTTCTGGCGTGGTTTCAATAGTGGCCATTGGCGAATCTCCTTAGGGTTTAAAATTCGCTCAAGTCTATGACAAACAGAGCCTAAGAACCAGCTCTGGCGCAGCAAGTTGATAGCCAGATGAGAATCTCTGGCTCTGAATTATAAAGGTTTTAAAGAGAAGAGGACCTTCTCTCTTAGATGTAAACACCTTTTTTAATTTTATCCACAATGATCTTCTCACAAATTTGCGGATCTTGGGGATCAACCGAGTAAAGAGACTGCTGCTCGCAACGTCTTTTCTCTTTGATCAACCAGTTAAGGGTCTGAGCCACCTTCTTATTTTTCTTATCTTTAAAGAAGGGGTCATTTTTTAAGGCATCTTTGGCCTTTTTAAGAGAACGAGCCTCTTTAGCATCAGACTCTTTAACCTCATAGCAATGAAGGTCATATTTCTTGATGTCCTCAGGGAGCACTCCTAAGAACCTTACATCGGGCGCTGAGAAATCCTGGTTACGAATAAGGCTCGCTGCCGAACCGGCTTTCAATGTTCTATAAATATTCTGAAGGGTGTAAGCATCCAGATCTCCGAAAAAGAAAATGGGCACCTTCAATTGCGTCTGAATACTTTTCGTCCAAGCTCTTACAGCGTTGGAGGGAACACCTTGAGCACCCATCACGATACAATTATGACGCTTGGTCATTCCGTTGGCCACCAAGGTGTTGGCCGTACCTTCTGATTCCACCACAAGACAAAAATCAATTTTCTTTTTAGCTTTTAGTTTTAATGACTGCGGCCTGTTTTTAGGCTGGAAAGGACTTGTTCCCAGCATGCTCAAATCAATAGTTGCCGTGGTCTTATCAGGCATTGTTTCTGTGACCACAAGATGCTGAGAGTATGTCTGCCCTCCACGATCGTTGGCAAAGCAGTTCATCTCTTCCCGATAAACTTCCATGAGGTCACAAATGTAATCAATGATACCATCACTTTCAGACTGATCATCAAAATCGAGGGCTTTAAGCTCCTTGTTACTTTTCACCATACCTTTAGCAAGGTAGTAAATTTCACGTTTCGTGTTCACGTTACCAATATCAATATTACGCAGAAGGATTTCCATGAGGAAAGTCATTCGAGCCATCTTCTGTACTGAGGAAACGTTAAGTTCTGTTGAAACCCTTTTGTCACCAGGAGTTAGATAGCCCACTTTTGGATTGTAAAAAGAGTTATCAAGAGCACATTTTACAGCCTGCAACTTGGGTCTTTTAGCAGACTCAAGATCTTTTAACATTTGGTTACAAATATCTTTGGCTTCTTTAGGAATATTCTTCGTTAATTTTCTCACTCGGATTAAAGACACAGTGGATCTCCTCTACTTCTTTCTGGCTTTTTTCTTTTTGCTCGCTTTTTTCTTGGTGACCTTTTTCTTAGTGGTCTTCTTACTGGCTTTCTTTTTAGCGGCTTTTTTCTTGGTTACTTTCTTTTTTGTTGTTTTCTTTTTAGAGGCTTTTTTCTTGGTGCCTTTTCCACTTTTTTTTTCAGCCTCGGCTGCCAATTCGGCTTCCGCCTCCTCAATGGCCTCTTTGGCTTCTTGTTCCTCTAAAATCTCCTCAGGATCTTTCCCCGTAAAGGTTCCAATCCCTCGCGCTTTCATTTTCTCTTTGAGTTTTTTCAAACGAACATCAGCCTCATCAAGATCCTCTTTGGCGGCTTTTGAATCACGACCGAGAATCTTTTCTAGTCCTTGAACGGCTTTCTTTTTTCTCGCCTCAGAGGCGTTGGTGATTCGAGCCAAGGTCTCAACAAGAATCGGTCCAAACTGCTCGATGTGTTTGATTTTTCTTTCAAGATCAGCCGCTTTGTTTTCTCTTTTAATATGGCGAGAAAGTTTTTGCCCGGCTCTCATCACCGCTAAGCGTATTTCTTCGACAAGCTCATCGGAAGCATCGATAGTCTCTTTTGATGCGTTTTTAAATTTAATAAAGGGCGACACCACTGAAATTGCGAAAATATAGGGCCCGGAGGGAAGACTGTTTTTGGATTGGCTTAAACCATAAGAACGCCAATTAACAGATTCCACCGCTTTGGTGATCGCACAAGAGCCTTTATCAAACTGCAGAGGCACACGGTTGGCAAATCGTAAAAGTTGAACCGAGGAGTCTTCCTGCCCACGATCTAAAAAACGAGCCAATGCCACTTCAATCACAACAGGCTTATGATCACAAATTTTAGGTTTTCTGGTGACCACACTAAAAAAGTCCACCGCACCAATTCTTAAGATTGATTTGGAAAGAGACTCCTCACCCACTGTTAGTACAGAACGAGTGGAAGGATTAGGAAGTTTCGTGTCCTGGATCGCCTGAAAGGCTTTTTTGTAATTAACGTCTTTAATCTGATTGAGATTTTTATTTAGGAGTTCTTTAGGAAGTCCGTTTTTAACAAACTCTTTAATGGAGTTGTCAGTCACTCGAGAAAATCCCGTCTTTAAAAACTTCTTGAAAGTAATGTTTCCGTAAATCCCTGAGTGAGTGATAAATTCCCCAAGTTTCATGGTGTGAGGATGGGGAAGAGTGGCCGCTGGCACCTTAGGAATATCATCAGACACTCGGCCAATAGAGACTTCATCGTTATCAAGGAGTTTATAGGAGAGCTCAAGATGGGGGTTTAAAAGAGTGGTTCCCTCAAGGTATGTGAGAACCCCACCGTCCCCATTGAGCTGAACGCGACCATCAATCCGGAAGGAGACATGCGTTCCATGGGGCTTTTTCCACTCAACCGTTTGCTTATTTTTAAAAAGGCCTTTGTTCCCTTTAATATCAACATCGACCTGCCCCTGAATAGCCTTACGCATTTTTTTGGTTTTACTACGAACCACCACTCCGGCGGCGTTTGTAAGCTGAGCCCATGTGGTGGCGGCTGAAATACCGATACCCTGTTGCCCCCTAGAAGCTCGCCCTCTTCCAAATTTAGAAGAGGCCAAATACTCTCCAAAAACTTTGGTGAGATCCCCTTGCTCAAGACCGGGGCCGTTGTCTTCCACAGATATTTCAATGAGGTCAGTGTTTCTAGCACTGCCTTTCCCCACCTTCTTCACTTCCACATGAATACTTGGGGCAATATTGGCCTCTTCACAGGCGTCGAGCGAGTTATCAATGGCCTCTTTAAGAGTGGTCAGCACAGCTTTAGTGGGTGAAGAAAACCCAACTTGCTGCAAGTTTTTAGCAAAATATTCCGCGGTACTACTGGAAGTAATTTTCGATTTAGCCAACTTTAGCGCTCCTCATGTTGAATCAGAATTAATGAGTTTTATTGAACTCTCACTCTAAAAAAATGTTCAATTTTATCTTCAAGTGAGAATCAATTAGACCCAATAAGCCGGAATCGTTGGACTAATATTAACAATAAGATTTTATGGAAGTCTAGAGTCGGACTTTCCAATGGCCCATTCCCGCTTAAAAGCTATACAGCTGCAAACTCCCAGATGTGGCCTGTAACAGCCCTCTGAGCCCTTAGATCCGCCCTCATCCTAATAGAGTTCGGCTATAATTTTTTAGTAATTGGTTATTATTTAAGCTTTGAAGACCCGAAAAATGATGCCTTCAAACTCAGCGGTCCTGATCCTCATCGAGGAGGACCATCTCAGCCGGTGTGAAATATTTTTTTTCACTGTTACAAGGCTTACAAGCCACCACCACATTGCCTTTTGTGGTTTTACCCCCTCTGGAAAGAGGGGTTTTATGGTCCATCGTTAGATCCTTTTTTGCAAACTTCTGCTCGCAATAGTAGCAAAGTCCAAGCCCCAATTTCTGCTTCCACCACTGGGATTTACGCAGCTCTTTGGCTTTATTTCGCTCTTTCTTGATTTCTTTGTCAGAAACAAATCCATGCACCATCATGGTTTCTCTATAGCCGATTTTGACTACATGCGCAATTCCCTTATTCGCCAGGCCCTCGATTTACTCTCCGATCGGTTTGATTTAGATTCCCTTTTAACCAAAAGGAAGGCCCATTGACACCAGAACAAGTAAAACAGCGTTTGGAAGAGACTTACCCAGAATCTTTCGTGGACGTGACCGATATGACCGGCACCCATGACCACTACTCCGTTTATATCGCCTCCGACACATTTAAAGGCATGTCCCGAATCCAGCGGCACAAACATGTGATGGCCGCATTTGATAGCGAGTTGAAATCTGGAGAAGTGCACGCGCTAACCATACGAACCGATGAAAAAAACAAAGAGGAGAATTCTTAATCATGGAAACTAAAGAAAAAATTCAAAAAATGCTCGATGACAATAAAATCGTTCTTTTTATGAAGGGAAGTCCCGAGATGCCTCAGTGTGGTTTCTCCGCTAGAGCCGTGGCGATCCTTGCCGAACTCAATGCGACCTATCATTCCGTCGACGTTTTGCAAGACCCCGAAATTCGCCAGGGCATCAAAGATTTCGGTCAGTGGCCCACTATTCCTCAGCTTTACGTTAACAAGGAGCTTTTAGGGGGCAGTGACATTTTGATGGAAATGTTTGAATCCGGTGAATTAAAAACGGCCATCGAAAAATGAAAAAAAACCTCTCCCGAGTCGAAGCCATTCTTCGACTCCTTGTAGGAAGTTTCCTATTTTATTTATTTATCGTCGGAGGGCCCACCTGGACCCTTCTCGGCCTTTACCTAATGATCACAGGCTCTTTTCGCTTTTGCCTCATTTTTTACTACCTCTCTTTTAAAATCTGATTTTTTCGTCTTACTTTTTTACAGGACCTTGATCCTAAAAGGCCTCCTGGTAAGGTTTCGCTTCTAAATCCATAAATTACTTAAAACCCCTTCCCATTATGCCGATGAGTCTTCTGAGGTAAGGTATGAAGTTTTTAGTCGTGGATGATGATCCCGCCATATTAAAAATTACTAAAAAGTTTTTAGAACTTAACCAGCATGAGGTGGAGTGTTGTGAAAATGCTTTAGATGCTATCCAAGAATTGGGAAACCTCAGTTTTGACATCCTTATTACCGATGCCACAATGCCAGCCTTTAGTGGCTTTGATCTTATTCGCTCGGTACGAAAAACTCCTGAGCTCCATTATCTAAGTATCGCCATGCTGACCGGACGCAGTGAAAAAAGTGACATTGAACAAGCTCTTGAACTCGGAGTTCAAGACTACATCGTCAAACCCATTGATCCTGAAGTCTTTATGGAAAAAGTGGATAAGCTTGTTGAAAGACATAAACTCAAAAAAGCTCAGAAACCTGTGGCGAAAAATTACAACGCCGAAATGTCTGTTCCCGTTGAAGTCAAACGAATCACAGATATAGGTTTGAGCATTGAAAGCCCCTATCCTTTAGAGAAGGGAACAATCGTCACCTTAAATCTTGATGAGCTGCAAAATGAGGGGCTGATGCAAAACCAATTCAAAGCGATCTTTAATAGCGAATCCAGCAAGTCCGGGAAAGTCTTAACCGAACTTCTTTTATTAAACCTCTCCGAGAAAGATCAGAAAACCCTCAGCAAAGTTGCAAAAAACTGGGACAAACAAAAGGCCGCATAAATGAAAATACTCCTCGCAGAAGATGACCTCAACATTGTGAAAATCGCCCAGATGATTCTTGAGAAAGTGGGAGGCCACCAGGTGGACGTGGCCAATGACGGCGGAGAGGCTCTTGATAAAGGCCTAAACAATTACTACGACTTGATTATTCTTGACGGAATGATGCCGGTGCGACCAGGACTTGAAGTTTGTAAATTGTATTTTGAGCAAAAGCAGGGAGAAAAGGCGAGAATTATTTTCCTCAGTGCAAAGTCCTCTCAAAAAGACATCAATGAATTCTTAAGCCTTGGCTCAGGATATATACAAAAACCATTTGAACCGCAAAATCTCTGTAACCTCATCGACGAAATTCTGCAAAAGGCCGCATAGTGAAGACGATCAAAGCCAAAATTAATTTAGTTATGTTCCTAATGCTTGGAACCGCTTTGAGTTTTGGCTATCTTGCCTATAAGAACAATCAAAAACTTGAAACCGTACAACAACGAGTTTCAAAAAGTCTTCTTCTTCGCGATGAAGTTAAAGACCTTGACCCCATGGAAAGAAGTCCCAAGGTTCTTAATCATTTGAAAAGCTACAAAGAGGACCTAAATGAACCAGAGCGCTATGAGGCTTTGAGCAATCTGATCCAGGCCTATAACTCTAGCAACACCAAGCTTTTTGATCGCAGAACAGCAGAGTTTGAAAAAATTGAACAAAAGTTTTTTAAAGTCTCTCAGTGGGTGATCCAGAAATACAAAAAAGAAGTGCAGTTCTACATTTTACTTGGAACTATTCTTCCCCTTCTGGGCCTTTGTGGATTGATTTACTACTTCAATTATGGAGTTCTCTCTCCCCTGCAAACTCTGTCCAATCGCATGATGGAGTTTTTGATTGATCAATACACTTTTCGATTTTCAAGCCCTCCTAACAACGAAATTGGAAATTTGGAGAGAACTTTTAATTCCCTGGCCCAAAAAGTCCTTAACAATATGGACGAACTCTTAGCCTTGGACCGAGCGAAATCAGAATTCGTAAGTATAGCTAGTCATGAGCTAAGAACTCCACTGACTTCGATTAAAGGCTCCCTTGGATTATTAAGTAATGAAATTGTGGGTACACTTGATAAAGACGCCAAAGAGATGGTGATGGTAGCCGAGCACGAAACCGACCGCCTGGTTCGACTCATTAACGATATGCTGGATTTAGCAAAAATTGAATCACGCTCCTTAACTCTTAAAAAAGAGTGGTCCTCTTTACCGGAACTTTTCCAGGCCACCACTCAAAGCTTGCATGGCTTTGCCGCTTCGGCGAACGTGCAGCTATCCACCGAATTTGCTCCTGAGTTAACTCACTGCGAAGTGGAAATGGACTCCGACCGTATTCAGCAAGTCCTAACCAACCTTATATCAAATGCGATAAAATATAGTCCTAAAGATGGCGTGGTGACTCTCCGAGCTCAACCTCTTAATAGTCAACAGCTTGAAATCAGTATCACGGATCAAGGCCAGGGAATCTCTGATGAGAACCAGCGCCTTATTTTTGAGAAATTTCGTCAAGCCACAGACTCCTCCCACCCTCTCGTAAAAGGAACAGGACTGGGGCTTGCCATTTCAAAGGCCTTGGTTGAGGAACATGAAGGAAAAATTGGTGTTCGCTCTAAAGAAGGACAAGGTTCTAGCTTTTATTTTGTTTTACCCCAGTGGAGGAATCAGGATATCATTAACGAGACTGAGAAAAAGGCCGCATAAGTGAACAAAGCCAATTACAGCGAAGTTATGAAAGAACTCAGACAAGAGTATCTTGAAGGCTTCGAAGAGAAATTCAAATTCTGGAACCAGTGTTTCGAAGATGAAAATTGGGACCAGTTGGAGCTAGAGTTTCATAAGATGAAAGGCACCGGCTCCACCTACGGAGTGCCCGAAGTGTCTTTGCTTTGCCAGCACCTGGAGAGAATCTGTCGTCAGACAAAGCCTCTCCCCCGCCCCCTTCTTGACTCAGCCATCCGTATGCTCAGCGCCATCAAAGAAAAATACCTCCACGACCGAGAATATTCCCTGGGAGAAGACCCTGATTTTGAAAAAATCCAGAATCTTTCCTGAATTGAGGTTTCTTTTTTTCCTTTAAACCGTTAAAACCGTAGGATGAACAGTCCATATTCGAACTCTCAGCGTGATTACACCATCGAGCCAGGCTGTCCCTGGTATGATGCGCAACAGACCTATGGAGCACCCAACGTCAACTGGTGCGAACCCACTCAATGCGCCATGATCAATGAGCCGGCCAACACTTGGAGTAATTTAGGCTTTATCTTTATAGCGATCGTTTTGGTAAGAAAGCTCCGAGTGGCTCCCATCTCCTGGTTCCCTTTGGCTGTTTTTACAATGGGAATTCTCTCAGGCGTTTACCACGCCTCGAACAATTACCTCACCCAGTTTCTTGATTTCGTGGGCATGTACTTAATGATGAGCTTTTTGCTCGCCTTTAACTTTAACCGCGTCTTTCGTTTTTTCGGATTTAAATTCTTCACCGTCTATTGGTTTTTCGTATTCATAAACACCTCAGTCTTTATGATTTACGATATCTTAGACATTCCTCCTCAACAAACGATGTTGATGAACGTTGTTCCCATCGTGGTCTTTGATCTTATGGCTGGTATTAGTGAGGGGTCTCTGCGCCGCTATAAGTATTTTTTCCTAGCCGTGCTCTTTTTAGGAGTGGCTCAAGCTTGTGCTATTGCTGATATTCAAAGAATGTACTGTGACCCCAGTCACCCTTGGCTCCATGGCCATGTGCTATGGCATGTGCTTGCCAGTGTCGGAATGCTCTTTGCCGGACTCCATATGAAGCGCGTCCACAAAGGTGGCGAACGAATGTTCTTATAAGGGGCTAGAGCTTCCCACTCAGGCCTCTCATTTGACTTGCCAAAAATGATCGTTCATGGTTTCGTGATCAAAAGTAAACAGTGAGTGTGAGATGGACCCGATAAAAAATCAAACTGTCCTAAAATTTGTAGAATCCGTGGGAGATTTTATCGAGTACTGGGGATTTAAAAATGTCCATGGCCGCATTTGGGCCCTGGCCTTTCTTCACCCGGAACCTGTGGATGCCAATTACTTTAAAAATTCTCTAGGGATTTCAAAAGCTCTTACAAGCATGTCCATCCGTGAACTCTTAGAGTACGATGTTTTACTTGAGGTAAAAAAGTCTCGTCCGGAAACTCAAAAATACAGAGCCAATCCAGACATCACTCAAGTTATTATCAATGTTCTTAAAAAAAGAGAGTTAAAACTTCTTAAAGAAGTGAACAAGAATTTTCATAAAGTTCAAAAGCAAAAGTGTCCCCAAGTCTGCCCGGAGAGAGCTACTGATCTTAATAATATGATCGATACGGCCGAGACAATTCTTACAACTATGGTGGGCCTTGGTCAGGTGGACTTTAATGAGGTGGGTGAAACCTTTAAGAATTCCGATTGGAATTCTCACTAGCTCCAGTTTTTGATCCAGAAACTTAGGGGCTTTTTATCCTCGGAATCTTTATCACGATCTTTCCAGGCTACCCAACTTTGTAGTGCCTCTTCTTTTCGGTAGCCCATTCGATTCCAGAATTTATGAAGGGGCTTATAATCTTCTGGTTTTAAAGGATGATCTTCATCTCGCTCAACCGCACAGAAACAGGTTATTTTAAGAGAGCTCATGACCTCTTTGGCATGTTTTTCACGCTCTTCAAAAAATAAATGACCCAATTTATTGCCACGAGCCTCTTTAAGAACAATGGACTCTCCGAAGTAAAAAATCGAATTTAGATCGTAATTTTGTTCGACAAAGGGTTTTTGAAAATCGCTGGTCTCATCCACTAGTGGAAGACCAGTGCTGGCTCCAATTAGTTTCGTATCCTTGAAAACAAGAAGAGCCACACTGTCTGGAGAGCTTAGGTAGGTGTCCAAATATTCTCTTTCGTAACCAAGATCCCCATCATACAGATAGGGAAATTCATAAAAAACTTTGATCCGAAGCTCGGCTAATTTATCCACATAGGGTTCAAGCTCTTTGCCTCTAACCTTCAAAATTTCTAAGTCATTTCTTTCAATATTCATTAACCCTTGGCCTCTTTGTAACGATCAAGCGCCATTTCTCGTCTCTCCTTATGGTCAACAATGGGCTTTGGGTAATCCGGATGATCGATGGGTTTATGGAAGTCACTGGCTTCAAGGTCTTTAAGCTCAGGAAGATAGGTTTTCATATACTCGGCGTCCTCATCGAATTTCTTCCCCTGTGTCCAAGGGTTAAAAATTCGGAAATAGGGCTGGGGGTCACATCCCGTTGAAGCCGCCCACTGCCACCCCCCATTATTAGCGGCAAGATCCCCATCGAGAAGCTTTTCCATAAAATACTGCTCCCCCCAACGCCAATCGATAAGAAGATCTTTTGTTAAAAAAGACGCCACAATCATGCGCACGCGGTTGTGCATCCATCCAGTAGTGTTAAGCTCCCTCATACCAGCGTCCACAATAGGATATCCAGTCTTGCCCTCTTTCCAGGCCTTGAAGTGGTTTTTATTGTTAATCCACTTCACCTTTTTAAAATCTTCTAAAAAGGCTTCTTTCTCGACTCTAGGGAAATGATACAAAATATGGTAGTAGAACTCACGCCAAATAAGTTCATTGAAAAAAGCATCACGGTTGTTTTTCTTTTTTCCAAAAGGCTTGAGGTCAAAGTATTTAATAATGATCGGAACCGTAAGAGAACCATTTTTAAGAAACATGGAAAATCGCGAAGTAGCTTTAACAGAAGGGATGTCCCTCTTATCTCCGTACTCATCAATTTTCTTTTTAAACTCTTTGAGAGCCTCGTAGGCAGCTTCTGTCCCAGCCTTTGGGATATCGATATCCACCTTTTTCTTGTTCTCATCTTTGTAACTTTTCAAAATGTCCTGATAATCTTTTTTATCATCAAAGAGCTGATTCCAGGTGAGTCGAAAAAGTTTTTCATCGCGGTTGACCTTTTTTAGGTATTTTAAAGCGGACTCTTGCCGGCTCACCCTTTCTTGAACATCTTTGGTTTTAAAAATTTCAAGCCAACGTCGAGAAAATGGTGTGAACACTTGGTAGGGGCCATCTCCGGTTTTTTTGCTCAGTTCATGAGGTTCTATTAAAAGGTGATCTCTTTGAATTTGCACCTCAATTCCTTCGCCTTCAAAAAGCTTTTTCATCTTTTTGTCGCGCTCTCTGGAAAATGGCTCATAATCCTGACCCCAAGTCATGAGACTGGGAAGAGCGCCGTACTGTTTGTTTAGTTTTTTTAACAAATCAGGGAAAGCCTCCTCAGGGCCCACATCCATAAAGAGAAGATCGCTTCCCTTCCTGCGCAGCTCTTTTTGCAATTCAAAGAGAGTTTCAATAAAAAATTGAAAACGATTGTGCGAGAAATCGTTGCGACTGAGAAATTTCTTATCAAAACAAAAGACGCCAACAACCCGTCCATCATTTTCTTTTAGATTTCTTAACAAACCATTGTTTCCAGCGATTCTCAGGTCTCGACGAAACCAATGGATTCCATAACTTTCTTTTTCCATAGACACTCAGTGATACATTGACATCCTCCTTAAAATCAACGAAATTTGTTCAGAAGGATGTGAACAAATGAACATACTTATATCAGGAGGCACAGGCCTCGTTGGAACAGAAATCGGAAAAAAGTTAGCCGGCAAAGGACACAAACTTTTTATCCTCACTCGCTCAAAAGAAAAAGCGGCCAAGCAATGCCCATTCCCCAATACACCTGTATCTTGGGATGAGCTTGAATCATCAAATATCGGTGCTGACCTTGAAGGAATTATCAATCTCGCTGGAACCAATATTTTTGAAAACCGTTGGAATTCCGAAGTAAAAAAGAAAATTCACCAATCACGAATTGAGTCCACAAGGACCTTGGTAAATTTCGCCAACCAAAAATGCAAGAACTTAAAGAGCTTTGTTTCAACCTCGGCTGTCGGGATTTACGGTGAAGCGGATGAACAAATGGTCACTGAGGAAAACAGCCTCTCCTATAGCTTCCTTGGACAAGTCTGCCAAGACTGGGAGGCTGAAGCTAAAAATCTTAAGGTCGGAAATTTGAGTATTGTTCGTGTGGGAATTGCTTTTTCCGAAAAAGGCGGCGCACTCGAAGAGATGGTTCCTCCTATCCAAGCCGGCGTGGGTGGAGCTCTTGGCGATGGCAAAGCCTATATGAGCTGGATTGATATCGATGATCTCTCAGATATCTTCATTCACTGTTTAGAAAATTCCCTTACAGGCACGTACAATGCCACAGCCCCCAATCCCGCCACTAATCAAGAAATATCAAAAGAAATTGCCAATCACCTTGGCACCTCTCTTCTAATGAATGTACCCTTCTTTGCTTTAAGAATGGTGGTGGGACCCGTTGCAAAACATCTTGTTGAATCTCAGACAATTAGCTCGGAAAAAATTCAAAAGACTGGTTTTAAATTTAAGTACACCAACATCAAAGATTCCATTAAAACAAGAGTCCCTAAACTCAAAGGCACTCAAAGGCGTTACATTTTTGAGCAGTGGGTTCCGCAAAGCAAAGAAGAGATATTCCCCTTCTTTTCTGAAGCGAAAAATCTTGAGCGCATCACTCCTGATTCCTTAAGTTTTCATATCGTCTCTGTCTCTACTGATGAAATACAAGAGGGCACTGAAATCAACTACCGTCTAAAAGTTGATGGCATCCCACTCAAGTGGAAAACCATCATTCAACAGTGGGACCCTCCCCACCAATTCGTCGACAACCAGGAAAAGGGCCCTTACCGCAAATGGCACCACACCCATCGCTTTGAAGAGCTTGCTGGCGGAACGCTAATGACGGATCAGGTAGACTTTGAGCTTCCCCTGGGAGCTCTTGGTTATATGGCGGCTGGGTGGAAAGTTCTTAAGGATGTAAATAACATCTTTGAATTCCGTAGAGAGAAAATTTACGACCTTTACGTCAAAGATAAAAATCAGAGTCGCTGACGATTTGATTACATAGATTAATAATCAAAACCAAGTTTCCCCGTGCCTCTTGTTCTTATTCACAGACAGGGTTTTGGTAAGAAACCTCAGGTATAAAAGGAAGAATCTTTGAAATCGGGGTCACCACCTCTCCTTCACAATTGTCGCCACATTTGGCTTCAATGCGACAGCCATTATGAAATTGAAAGTCGGCCTCTCCAGAGACAAGAAGCCCTTCCACAAGACCTGTTTGAGAATTAAAAAGAGCGGAGCCTGAGTTAGCAGAAAAAGCATCCACACTGGCTACAATTTTTTGCCCAGACGACTGCACAAACCCACCATCGGCAATTTTTGAAGGAAGCCCCATGGGATGACCAATAAGCATAACCTGCTCACCAATTCCAAGAGCTCCTGAGCGGCGAACATTCAAAGGAGTGCGATCCTCTACTTTTCGATCCAGGCGAATCACAGCAAAATCATTACTCCCTGTCTCATGAGCCACAATTTCCTTACAGTGATAGATACTGTTTTCATCGACCCGGTACTCTTTTTGATCTTCTTTTGTTTTAGCAAAATCAAAAACAAAACGGGTGTCCCGACAATCATACTCAGACTGAATGCAGTGACCGGCTGTCACAATAAGATCTTCACTCACTAAAAACCCCGAACAAAATCCCACTGAGGGCTGATCGCTAAAGGCCTGTCCCGGACATAGCCCTACAAGATTTTTATAGGTAGGTCCATAGAGTCTATAGCTTCTACCCTCACGCACAAGAGAGCTTGAAGACACGAGAGCTAAAGTGGCTTTTGCCCAGTACTGGGTGGTTTGCCCAGGAGACTCCCACCAATCCAGGCGATTATCAGCACCATAGATAGCACTCGCACTCACCTTACCACTTTCCTGATCGTCAGGAATTTGACAGGTGAGTCCGGTATTGGTGGCTGCTTTTGAAATCAGCCCCCGTTTTTGATTGGGGGAGCAGGCCATAAGGAAAAGCAGTCCTATAGTGAAAAAGCCATGTTTTATCATAGCTCTTCTTCGGCCCCTCATCTGGACTTATTGAATATGTCCAAATGTGCCTAACTTCTGACTAGACCAAAGAATATATTCTCGACTCTCGTCCTGCCTCTCCCCTAGGGTTGCACTTTTCAACCACTGAGATTTTTCAAATCCATATTCGAACCAATGGGGAGAGTTTGCATTTTAAAAAGAGTTTTTCTGCTCTAGCTTCTACTCATGTTGTTAGAACAATCAGACAAGGAGAATAAATGAACAACAAGTTTGTTATTGGATGGATCACTTACACCCTTTTGATCATCGCCATATGTACCCTGATTTCTTGGCCGCCAAAGAAAGTCTCTATGGTCACCGAAACCTTCCAGGTGGAAAACGCCAACCAGTTAGCAAAACATATCAATAGCCTTTTTGATAAACAGTGGGTGGGAAAGGCCCATCCCATTGATAACAAAACTCTTCTTGTCAAAATGCCTGAAGAGTATCGTCGAGGAGTCAGTCGCCTTATTAAAAAATCCAAACAGGAAAAAAATGATAAAATGGTGGAACTTGATTTCTGGATCGTTCGAGCCACTAAAGAGCCAATAGGACTCAATAAGGAAGCCCCTTTTCGAGAAAGAATAATTGGTCTTCTAAAAAAAGAAGACCCGAATTCCGAATTTGAAATTTTAGAACACTACAAGGGAAGAGCTTTAACTGAGCACCGTTTAAAAATGGAGGGCTGGCTCGCCGAAATCTCCTCTCATCCCAGAAATCATCGCGACTCAAACAAGGTGAACTTGCAAATTAAAGTGGATTCACAAATGGGTGAAGTCGATAGTCACATCCAACTTGAAAACAAAAAGCTCACTCTCTTTAGTCAAAACGCTGTCCACCGTAAAAAAATCCAAAGAATTTTCGAAGACAAGAGCTTTAGTACAAACGCAGAAACAAAAAAGCACAACAGGAGCGAAAACATCTACTATGTTTTGCGTGGCAATATTCTGCAGTAGTAAATATCAAGATTGAGTCATCCATCCCCCTGTCGTCCTGAACAGCTTTGCATTGCCATCCTGAACAGCTTTGCATTGCCATCCTGAGCGGTTTTGCATTGTCATCCTGAGGCGAAGCCGAAGGATCTATACCCGAGATCCTTCGCTAACGCTCAGGATGACAGTGTGCAACCACTCAAGATGACTGGAAGCTCTTCTCAATATGAGAAAACCCTAGCTCTAAAGCACAACCACGACAATTAACGGCACCACTCCTCTAAACACCATGTCTCCAACTCCCCACACCTCTTCAGCTCAAATATAAGCCCTTCCGCCCCGATCCAACTCATTGGCCCCTGGCACCCTATTTGCTCTTTTAGTTGACTAATACAACGATAAAAATTGTGGTAGTCTCACGAGCAACATAAAGGAGATCTTGTGAAAAAATTAAGCCTTATCATTTTCGTTTTATCTCTTCCCTTTTTATCCCTAGCGCAGGACGAAGTCGTGTGCGATGAGAAACAAGCGCAAATCACTCTCCAACAGGCCACAGAAAACTTAGCAAAATCCCTAGAAAACGAATACCCCCACTTAAAGCTCGATTGTCAGATCAATAAGTCTTACGGTGCTACCAATTATGATGTGACTGACAAAAAAATGGAGAGCAAACAAGGACCTAAATTTGACTACTTCAAAGGCTATTCGGTCTGCGATCAAAAAGATCCGAGGATTCGTCAGTTAGTGAAGTCAAGTTTTAGCTTTATGATCGAAAAAGACAAATGCCAGGTCATGAAAATGGAGCGAGTGCAGTCAAAAACCAATATTTATTAAAACTAACTAAAAAACTTATTAAAAAGTTTCAATAGTCCAGAAAATATTAAGCTTAAAAGAATACAGGTTGTGATCGGAAAATAAAAACTCGAGTTTTTCCCTTTGATATGAATGTCTCCCGGAAGTCTTCCCAGGGGCACATACTTAAAAAAACCGACCTGCCATAAAACTCCGGCGAAAACCAAAATGATTCCAATGGTAATTAATATCGCGCCCGGAGACATTCGACCCATAAAATCACTGTCCTAAAGCATAAATTGCTTAATTTCTTGAATGGGTGCCCGTCCATAACCTAAGAACTCCTCATGAAACTGCTTAAGCTTAAAGTCCTCTTCTTTTTCTTTTTTCAATTTCTCGCGCAGTTCATAAATAGCCGTGAATCCACCAAAGTAGCTCGCTAGTTGCACTTGCTTAAGTTTCGCTCTATGCCACTTTCCTTCGGCCTCTGATTTTTCCTGATAGGCTCCAGCCATCATCATCTTCATGGCATCTTCTTTACTCAGATTTTTATGATGAATTTCGTAATCGAGAATCGTGTTGGTCACTGATCTCAAGAGCCACTTGTAATAGACGAGCCAAAGCTCCTGGCTTTTCTCGGCATAACCCTGCTCCATCATCATTCTCTCAGCGTAAACGGCCCAGCCTTCAACAAGGGCCCCATTGTAAAACACAGAGCGCACAAGACTATTGGTTTTATTGGCGTAAACGGACTGAACATAGTGACCAGGCAGAGCCTCATGGATATTGAGGATCTGTAGCATATAGTTATTGTACTCTCGTAAGTAACTCTCCGCCTGTTTTGCCGTCATACGATCCAGAGGGGTGACGTTGTAGTAGGTCTCATCTTTTTTATTAAAAGGCCCGGGAGCTTCTACACTGGCCCCAGCATAGCCTCTTAAATAAGGAGGAGTTTCACGAACCTTAAGCGGCTGGCTCTCATCTAAGGACACAAGATTGTGCTTTTTGATAAAAGCTTTGAGCTCTGGTAGTTGCTCTTTGATTTTATCAATAAACTCTCCCCTTTTGGGATGCTGCTTTGAAACTTTAGCAAGAATACTAGTGACCACATCTTGGCGATCTTTAGGTGGTAACTTCTCTCCAAAGTATTTTGGATAAAGGGCAATGGCTGACTCAAACATTTTTGATCTTAAGTCTTGTTTGGCATCCAGTGCTTTTTTGTAAAGTTCTTCGGGAGTGAAGCTGATCTGTAAGTCATACTCAAACTTTTTAGCGTAGGTTTCGCGACCAATACGGAAGTCTCTAAACCCGCCCACTTTTTTGGGATTCGAAAGAACCCCACGAAGAAACCGAATGTAACCCCGAGCGGCTGAGGCCGCAACACCCACTCGTTGCTCAAGGGTTGATTGATCGCGACGAGAGAGTTTTGATTTTTTAATTTGCTTAGTAACATCACCCTTAAGATATCGAATCAAACCTTTGGTTTGATCAATGGCGTGCTCGGTGTGAACTTTGGTGGGATTATTTACGGACTCCTGGGCCGCTTGATAAAAAGGTTTCACCAAAAGAAGTTTTTCACTCAGGTCTTGTAAGCGCTCCTCTAGTGGTCTTGCCGATTTATTTAAGACGTAGCTTAAAGCCATACCCACATTGTGCTCGGATGGGTCCCACTGAAAATCTTTATACTCCTCAAGACTCCAAATTCGTTTTTTCATTTCATTGATGACCATACTCCGATCAATTCGTTGGCCAATGGACAAATCATCAATAGGAAAAGTCTCAAACTTTGAAAGAGTCTCTTTATAAAAAGTGAGCCTTTTTGAGCGCGTTTCCTCATTGGGAAGACTTAACTGTTTTTCGTAATCTGTGAGACCTTTAGAGGAAGCCATCTCAGGATGAAGAGGCCAAAACTCTTGAAAGAACTTATCGGTCACTTCTGAAAACTTCGGATTGTCCTCAATATCTTTAAGACTCGTACAGCCCAAAAACAAAAAAGCCACTAGAAAAGACATGAAAACAGAACGGCTCATAAAATTCCCCCAAGGAAAAGTTAACAGTAACAAAAAACGCTACATCATATTGATAGTAATGTCATTGCGTCCTCTTGCAACCCCTCTCAAGAAAACACACAAGCCCCTACCCCTGACAACCCAAGTCAGCTTTCAAGAATCGCAAGAGCAATTGAATTCAGAATCCCGGAAACCTACCGGATATCGGGTATACCAGGATACTTGTATACAGGATATCCAGAATGAAGTGGAATGGCGATGGCGGGACCGAGTGGAGATCTGCCGCAAGGCAGGAGGCTCCAGGAGGAAATCCGAGCGACATTGTCATTTTCAACTTGTTGGAAATGGCGATGGCGGGAGGATTCGAACCTCCGACCGTCTGCTTAGAAGGCAGATGCTCTATCCAACTGAGCTACGCCACCATTGCCTGAAGAAAAGTTAACTTAGCGGAAAAAAAAGGTGAATTCAATCTTTTGAGACCCCTTCAAAGCAAAAAGGCATGAGTAAAAGGAGCCCTCAAGATTAAATATTAGGCAAATTGCGCCATAACCTCATTTAATTGCTCCTCTGTGGGTCGCAAAGTGGACTCATCGAGCTCACTAAGAGGCTTTACAGAGAGACTCTCGTCCTGCACCAAATTGGAGTGCTTTTTATCGAAGTAGAAAAGACCGGTGGCAAATTCGTTTTGCTGCTTAGCCTCAATTAAAACCTTCATCGCCGCTTGTGGGTCATGAACGTCATGGCTGTGCTCATCCACTTTTGTGAGAGCAAGCTTTGAGCCATCGTGGAGTTCAACAAGAGTTGAGCCCTCATAATCCACCGCAATCTCCTCTTTGGCTTCGATATAACCAAGAGACTGAAGCTGGAATTTTCGCTCTTTGACAGCGTCATAGCTTTTTGTGGAGCCTGGATGGTTGGCAAAAGTCACACAGGGCGAGATCACATCAATAAAGGCTGTGCCCTCATATTCCATGGCCGCACGAACCAGTGGAACCAATTGTTTGGCGTCCCCTGAAAAAGAGCGTGCCACAAATCCACAGCCCATCTCGATAGCAAGCGAACAGAGGTCGATAGAAGAGTAAGTGTTGATCTCCCCTGATTTGCGGCTAGAGCCCTCATCCGCGGTGGCTGAAAACTGCCCCTTGGTGAGTCCATAAACTCCATTATTTTCCACGATATAAACCATGGGAACATTTCGACGCAGAAGATGGCAAAAACCGCCAAGACCAATGCTGGCGGAGTCCCCATCTCCGGAAATTCCGATGATTTTTAAATCACGGTTAGCCATCTTAGCTCCAGTAGCTAATGGGGCCATACGCCCATGAAGACTGTTAAAACCGGCCGACTTTTCTAGGAAATAGGTGGGAGTTTTTGAGGAACAACCAATCCCTGAAATTTTTGCCACCTTATGAGGGTCGATCGATGATTTATAAAGAGCGGAGATGATGTGGTTTGTGATGCTATCGTGCCCACACCCAGAGCAAAGAGTCGACTTTGCTCCCATATAACTTTTTCGATCCAATCCTAGTGCATTAGTTGACATGCTGACCTCGATTTTTAAGATTCGTGGCTAAAATTTCTGGACACAAAGGTAGACCGTCACAATTGGTCTGACTGGAAATTTTACGAGCCAAGCTTGGAAACTCCGCTCTCATTAACTCACCCATTTGTCCATGTTGGTTCTGCTCAATGATCACCACTTCGTCATGAGCCTCAATAAATTCTTTAACATCATTATGAAAAGGATAGGCTTTAAGCCTCATTACACTGACGTCTTTTTCACCCATAATATCTAAAAGCTCTTCGACCACTAGGTCTGTGGACCCAAAATAGACGTAAGCTTTTTTATTATCTTTTCCTTCACGCACCTCAGGTGAGGGAACCATGGTTTTAATGGTTTCCCATTTGCGGTCCAAGCGGTTCATTAAATTTTGATAGTTATCGGGAGCCTCAGAGTATTTTGCCTCTGGGGTGTGACCCGTTCCTCTGGTAAAATAAGCCGCCAGATCATGATCCGTCCCCGGTAAAGTTCTATAGGGAATCCCATCGCCATCCACATCGGCGTAACGAGCAAAGCTTTCTAACTTTTCAAGATCCTCTTTTTTCAAAACCTTGCCACGATCAAAGCCAGTCTTTGGATATTCAAACCTGTCGCTCATCCAAAAGTTCATCCCTAAATCAAGATCACTAAGGATAAAGACAGGTGTCTGCGCCCTTTCACTTAAATCAAAAGCAAGGTTGGCAAAATCAAAACACTCTTTGGGTGTCGCTGGGAAAAACACGGGATGTCTTGTATCCCCATGGGAGCAACGAGCCGCCGCAAGGACATCTCCCTGCGATGTTCTTGTAGGAAGTCCTGTGGAAGGCCCCATACGCTGAACATCCCAAATCACTCCGGGAATTTCTGCAAAATACATAAGCCCTATGGTTTCAGCCATAAGACTGATGCCGGGACCTGACGTTGTCGTCATGGCTCTGGCTCCGGCCCAACCGGCCCCTGCGACCATTGAAATAGCACTAAGCTCATCTTCAGACTGCACCATAGAAAATTGCTTCTGCCCATCAGAGGTCACTCGCAATTTGTTACAGAAATCTTCAAAACTCTCAGCCAATGAACTACTGGGAGTGATCGGATACCAAGAAGCAAAGCTACATCCCGCATACACAAAACCAAGAGCGCCTGAAGTATTGCCATCAATCAGGATTTTATCTCGAGTGAGGTTTCTTTCTTCAACCTTGATACCCCAGTCCTCTTTACTTAAGTTTTCTTTGACGTACTCGCGGCCAATATTTACAGCCTTTTTGTTGATTTCAAAAACGGACTCTTTCCCTTTGAATTGATGCTCAATGGTTTCAGCCACCACATGCTCAGGAATTTGTAATATCTCTGTGAGAGCTCCCACGTAGATCATATTCACTAAAAGTTTTTTTAGCTGAATGGATTTTGTGACCTCTTTACAAAGATCGTTAAAATTGATTCCAAGAGTTCGTACGCCTTCAGGAAATTCTTCCGGGTTCGTACGTAGACCATCGTTGTAGATAAAAAGGCCGCCGGGCTTTAGCCACTGGAAATCCTCAATGATCGTGTCGCGGTTCATGGCGATGACGATATCGCTACTGGGTTTGCGCCCCACATAGCCTTTTTCACTGGCTCTAATTGAAAACCAAGTGGGAAGGCCTGCGATATTGGACGGAAAAAGGTTTTTCCCTGAAACAGGCACTCCCATTTTAAAAATGGATCTCATTAAAATATTGTTGGCCGATTGGCTCCCACTTCCATTGACTGTCGCCACAGTTACAGAAAAATCATTCACAATTTGGGACAAAACATTACCTCACTTTTACACCGGGACACTGAATTTTAGTGGACTCAAGGGCGTCTTTCAACGAGGGAGCAAATCACGATATGATGTGTCGCAACCCGCTTTTCCCTCTGTTGTGGTGCCTTTTAGCTGTTTTTTAGACAGGAGATTTGATCTCCACATCAGGATCGATCTCCTGGACCCACTCAACATACTTTTTATGGATCATCTCTTTGTTTCCAGGAGGACAAACAGGGCCCACATACATCTCAAGCTTCCCAGGGCTTGGCAGAAGCTGCCCCTTGGGCCACAGATTGCTATTGCCTTTGATATAAAGGAAAAGAATGGGGGTTGAGGTCTCCTGAGAAAAAAGGCTGATCCCACGACGGAATTCTTGAATTTTACCATCCTTAGACCTTGTGCCCTCAGGAAAGAAAATCATCCACATCTTATCAAGCTCGGTGAGAAGAGTGAGAACAAGCTTTACGGCCTCCCCCTTTTTATCTTTCCGGTCGATAGGGATAGCACCCAGGCAGTGCTTGGAAAAGAAATCAAAAACGGGATTACCGAAAAAGTAGTCCTTAGCCGCTGTGACATAGAGCTGAGGCCAGTAGCGAAAAGGAATAGCGGCAGCCATAGAGGTGGCATCAAGATGGCTGGCATGGTTAGAAATAATGATGAGCTTTGGGTAGTTTTTCGCCACCGTATGAAACTCCCCATGAAGTTTAATACGCACATAAAAGCGGTAAGCCAGAGCTTTTAAAAAAATCGCCCAAAGCGCACGAAAAAACTTAGAGGTGAGATCAAAATGGCGAGTGAACAGTGGCAAATGCTTCAAATAAGGGGGGAGCTTCATCCATTGTTCGTTCTCATAGTCCCACTCCCAACTCACTGCACTTCTCCTAGTAAAAAGAGAACGTAGTGAGCAATGGGGGCCACAAACACAAGGCGATCGAGGCGACTAAAAAAGTCCCCACGTCCAAGGATAAATGAATCCGTGACTTTAATACCAAGATCTCGCCTAACCACTGCCAACACCGAATCCCCTGTGCTTGCAAAAAGCACACAGGTCAAACTCACCGCTCCCCAGTAAAATTCGGTTCTTACTGGTAGAAGGTGGCGCATGCCCCACCCCAAAAGAACGGTGATCATTCCAGCGAGAACAAAACCCTCGAGGCTTCTTTTAGGTGTGATATTTGAGATTAGTTTGAAGTTTTTAAGATAGCGGCTAATCGCAAGATAAATGGTATCAAAAAACTCGGTGAGCATAATGATATAAATGATGATGTAAACACCACCATCCATCTTCATAATCCACCCCAGGTGCAAGAAAGCCCAGATGAAACAAAAGTTTAAAAGGGTTAAAGCTATGTACTGCACCATATGCTTATAGGAGTTTCTTAGAAGAGGAATAAAACAGACCATAAAAAACATAAAAATCGGCATCAAGTTATAGATGTCGATAAAGTTTCGATAAATACAGTAGGCTGAAAACATAATGGCCAAATAACAGGCCCAAACAAAGTTCGAGCGATGGTACATGCCTGTCATTTGAAAGAAGTTTTTAGCTCCGTAAATAGAAACAAATGCCAAAACCACCAGGGGATAAGGCCAGGCCAAAGCAAGGGCTAAGAATATAAACGGTACAGTTAAAAGCCAGCTTCCTGTATTGGCCGCTCCCTTTACAAAGCGGGGGTCCATTTTATTAATAAAGGTCTGTAAAAGATTGATGACCAATAAAACACCAAAAACGAGGACCGCTGTCTCTTGAAATTTATATTCGAACAATAGTTCCCACATTTTGCACCCTACTTTTTAAGCTCTAAGCTATGGTCCTTAACCTTCTTATAAAGACTGGATCTTGAGATCTTGAGCTTTTTTGCTAGATCATCCACATCGAGGTCAAGTTTCAACGCCTCAATCATCACTCTTTTCTCATAGTCTTCTAATAATTTCTGTAAACCCTTATCCAGTGAAATATCTTCACCCCCAGCTGTACTACTGCCTCCTTGCAGAAGAGCTCTAGAAACGTCCTCTCCTCGAATGATGGGAAGAGGGGCCATGAGTGAAAGATGCTCGCAAATTCTTTTCAACTGACGCACATTTCCGGGCCAAGAGTACTCCATTAAAGCCTCAATAGCATCTTCTCCCATGGTTTTTTTCATGGTCACATCCCGTGCCCCTAAAAAAAACTGACAAAGCTCTTTAATATCCTCTTTTCTTTCTCTCAGGGGAGGAATGACAAGCTTGTGACCACTCAGGCGATACATAAGGTCTTCTCGGAACTTTTCTTTAGACACCATGTCTTCCATTTTTTCGTTGGTGGCAGCGATCACTCGCACCTGCACTTTTTGAATCTCTGTGGCACCCACCTTTTGAAACTCGCCACTTTCAAGAAACCTTAAAAGCTTCGCTTGATGAGAAAGGCTTAAGGCTTCAATTTCATCAAGAAACAAATCCCCACCATGGGCTCTTTCAACAAGGCCGGCTTTATTGTGTATGGCCCCCGTGAAAGAGCCCTTTACGTGTCCAAAAAGTTCGGATTCAAAAAGGTTTTCTGAAAGAGCTGCCACATTTATAGCCACAAAAGGTCTTTCTTTCCATGATTGATGGATGAGTTGGGCGACCACTTCTTTCCCTGTCCCCGACTCCCCTTCAATGAGAATCGGTGCTTTTTCTTGCTTCATGTTCGCCACAAAACGCCTTATTTCATCGGAAGCCTTTGACTGCCCAATCCATTGGGTTTGGTTTTCTTTTTTATCAAGGCTTACACCTCTTAAAGCCCACAAAGCTTCAATCTTTTCAAGTAAGAGGAGGAGTTCATCGGCTGAAAGAGGTTTTGCTAAAAATCGACTCGCTCCCGCTTTAAGCGCTGATTCCATGGTGTCACGCCTAAGATCTCCTGACATGGCCACAACTTCCGAGAGGCTTTGTTTAGAAAGCTTTTTCATCACATCAAAACCCTCGGTTTTATCCAAGTCTCCAGTCAAATGCACATCCACAAGGGCTGCGTGAAAGAACTCATCTTTATTGATTTGGTTACGCTCTCTTGCCACGAGATCCCAATGCTCTGGCAAACAGAGCGAAATGGTATCCACCACAAGAGGATCATCGTCGATCACTAAAAGGCGAAGCCTGGCTTGATTAGTCACTATCCCTCACTTTTCAAGACATTTGCGATTATTTTATTGAACTTTTCGAGCCTTTAAAAGGAAAGCCCCCTTTTTTTGGCCACATCGTTCCATTGTTAGGAAACTCACTACCAGTTGGCATCTTATGGAGTCTCCGCTAGAATCGCTCTAAAGAATCATTCAATAAAAAGGGAAAAAATATGAAAGTGGCTCTACTCGAAGGCATCCATGAAGTGGCAAAAGAAAATCTCACAGCCCAAGGGCACCAGGTGGAGATTTTTAAGCAGTCCTTTGCCGATGAAGAGCTTATTGATATTCTTAAAGACTACGAAGCTGTGGGTATTCGCTCAAAAACCCAGATGACTGAAAAAGTCTTAGAGAAATCAAGACACCTCAATGCCATTGGCTGCTTTTGTATCGGCACCAACCAGGTCAATCTCAATGCCGCTAAAAACTTAGGAATTCCCGTTTTCAATGCCCCTCATAGCAATACTCGATCCGTGGCCGAGCTTGTTCTTTGTGAAGTCGTGGCCCTTTCAAGAAACCTTTTTGATATGAGCTCAAAAGTTCACCGAGGTGACTGGCAAAAATCAGCCGCCGGTTCCTACGAGGTGCGTGGAAAAACTATTGGAATTGTGGGTTATGGTCACATTGGAAGCCAGGTGAGTATTTTAGCCGAAGCCTTTGGCCTCAATGTTATCTATTACGATGTGATGAAAAAACTTCCCCTGGGGAACTCTCATCAAGTGGGAAGTTTAAAAGAGCTTTTAGAAACTTCAGACTTCGTTACACTTCACGTGCCCGAAACCCCTGAAACCAAAAAAATGATTGGAGCAAAAGAAATCGGCCAAATGAAAAAAGGCTCTTATTTAATCAATGCTTCAAGAGGAACGGTCGTTGAAATCCCAGCCCTTAAAAAGGCTCTTGATGAAGGCTACCTTGGCGGCGCTGCAGTAGACGTTTAC
Organism: Bdellovibrionales bacterium; assembly: GCA_964230645.1. GTDB lineage: Bacteria > Bdellovibrionota > Bdellovibrionia > Bdellovibrionales > JAGQZY01 > JAGQZY01. The sequence continues at coordinate 1,120,189 of CAXRHT010000002.1, forward strand.
CCCAGTGAACCTAAAAAGAACTCGGAAGGTTTCCAAACAGAACTTCAAAACTGCCGCAACGTCATCCTCACTCCTCACATTGGTGGAAGTACCCAAGAGGCTCAGTATAAAATCGGAAAAGAAGTGGCCGAGTCTTTAGATCTTTTCTTTTCCACGGGCCAAACCATGGGCGCTGTGGAATTTCCCAATGTCCAAGTGTCAAAAGATATTAGGGGCCGAAGACTTCTCAATGTACATAAAAACGTGCCGGGAGTTCTTGGAGACATCAACAGCATTGTCTCGCAAGCGGGAATTAACATTCACTCTCAGATGCTTTCAACTGACGAAGAAATTGGTTTCCTCCTTATGGACATTGAGGCCGGACACAACGAGGCCTTTGATGAAATCTCAAGCCTTAAAACAAATATTAAAACGCGCTTGATTTAAAGAAATACTAAAGCTCACAGACCACCTGTTCTAAGTCCATACTGTCTCGACCTAAAAAGCGGTCATTCACTCGCCTTCCAGTGAATGTGGCATGCACCACTTCCATACTTTCTGGATCAAGACGAACGACAGCGGCCGTTCTTGTGGCCTGATGACCACTGGGATAAACGGGTTGTAGTTGCACTTCCAAAACAGAGCGGTTGTTAAGACCCACTGATTTCAAAGCAATGCTACCAATAACGTCTTCACTCACCTCCTGAAAAGAAAACTGAATTTCCACATCGCCTTTTTTAATAAAAAATTCATAAGGAACAGCTGAGGCTTGCACCTGACAGACCCCGAAAGTTTTCTCCATAAAATCAGGAAGCTCACCCAATTTAAATTCAAGAGTGGGTGTTGTTTGAAGCCTTGAAATTTTCTGCTCAATTCTTGAAGCCTCAGCGATGAGCTCACTCATCTGGCTCGCTATACTAGCCCGCTCAGTTTCCAAACTTTCAATTTCTTGGCGCTGCTGCTCTTGCCTCTGGCTCAACTCTTCTTGAAGACTGAGATCTTGGGCTATGCCCCTTGCCGGAGAATGAGAAAGTGGTGTTAGAAAGAGGCTTAACAAAGTTAAGCATCCCATGATTAAAGCGATTCTTACTGACATGACGCACTCCCGGGCCAAAAAATAACACCACCAAGTCGAAGAGGGTCTCTTCGCATTGTGCAGGTGGTTCCCTCATCACAAGAAAAAGAAAAACCCATAGTGGCTTCAGCGTACCTGCGGTACTCTGAGGAATAGTCTCCGCCCCCTTGGTGATAAAGGGCACAAGGCATATTTTCTTTTGCACGAAGTCGGCATCGAGCCACTCCATCACGAGCAATCTCACAGCGAGGGACGGTCATATGTTTTACAGGTCTGGTGTGATTGGCAAACCAGGCCATACAGCTGTTGTCCCCTTCAGGCGCTTGCGTGCTCTCGATCAAACACTCGTTATCAGGGTTATTGTGAATATTGGTTTCTAAAACAAGTTTATTAAAATCAGCCTCCACGTAAGGTCTGGCGTAAGTTTTAAACTCGCCATTACAATAGGTGTCCATATACTCAGAAATGGGAACATGGGGCTCAATTTGAAAAAAGTTTGAGTAAAGGGCGTGTTTGATTGTTTGAGTGGTTCCCTCGTTGCTTTTAGATTCGCCCACGAGATAAGTAATTCCAAACTCTTCAGAAATATTAATATCAAGTCTTGCTTCAATGGAGCAAAAACCAATCATAGGTCGATTGGAATCGGTTTGAAAAAAGTTTCGATTAAGCTCCGGATCAAAATGAAAGATCGAGTGCAGCTCAGCCTCCGTCGCCTCGACAATATCATCCTGATGAACATCATTGCCTCGGTAGGACGTCATGGCGATAAGAGAGGTCTCAAAAGTGTAGCGGTAGACAAAGTTATAGGGTCTATAAGTCACCCCGAGTTGCACGGGAGAGGTTAAAACCCCAAGACCCATAGCCTGAGCGATACCGTTAACTGTAATTCCAAGACTTGTTGAAGTCTCTTGATAAGAAGACTCAGAAAACTGGGTCCAAGTTCTTGGAAAGGCTGGCCAATTAAGAGCTGGGGTATCTTCAGAAAGAAGCTCTTGCAAAATCGTTCTCTGCGCTTCGGCCGAAGGATTCGGGGCATTAACAAGAAACCTGTTATTGCCAAATTGAGTTTGATTAGTAAAAGCCCGGCGCTGGGCATAGCCTTCCGAAGCAAAAAGGCTCAAGAATAATGAAACCACTAAAACACGACTAAACATTCATTAACTCTCCACACTCGGCCCCCATAGTGGCGGCCACTAAATTTTCTTGAGCGATAAATGTGCCAATCAAGTTTAAGACCTGGAAGGCCCTTATTTTCTAGCCCTTCAGAAAAAGAGATTAGAGGCAGTGAAAAAAAATCAAGAGCAGCGCCAGAATTTGGCACAAAAAGTAGAAGTTCGAGAACTTTCAAAAAATTCCCATTTTTAATCAAAAAGCTAAAAGTTCCCTCTAGGCTCCTTCTAAAGAGATCGTCTTTTTTAAACGGACCGTGCTTTTTTAAAAAACTGTGACCAATTTTGTTAGACGTTTATGAAAATATTTTAACCAAGGGAGATTTCTTCCAGATCTTCGTCACGATCTGATAATTTCCTAAGTATGACGAAACAATCCCAAAACCAAGCCGTCCTTTTAAGCCAAAGATCAAAGCAAAAAGAATTTATCACCTGGGCTATCATCGTCCATAGTATTGGTATTACTGGCGCAGTGGTACTTTTTGAACCTTGGGCTTTTGGATTTGCCTTTTTTATGGCTTCAGTCACTGGCTATAGTATGGGAATTTTCCATCATATGTATCTCTCCCATAGAAGCTTTCGCTGCCACCCAGTGGTCGAAAATATAGGCGTACTTTTAGGGACATTGACCTGGAGAGGCCCCATGGCAGCGCCCATTCGCTATGTGGCCATGCATAGAATCCATCATCGCTATTCTGATACCGATAAAGACCCCCACTCTCCTAAAGAAGGCTGGCTCCATTCCCTTATATCTTGGAACTGGAATCACTCAGATCTTTTCCGCCGTCAGGAGCTTTATAACAAGCTCGCTCCAAACTGGGTGCGCCAGAACTCTTTTTTTAAGTGGCTTGATCAAAATGTCCACACCGCTCAAGCACTCTACGGTTTATTTCTTTTTAGTGTGGGCTTTGCCTTCTTTGATTTAAAGACCGCGGCAGTCCTTGTAGTTTACGGTGTGTTTGTCAAAACCCTAATGCTTGTCTATTTGGCCAATACCGTGGACCTTATTAACCACACTGTCGGTTACCGAAATTATGAAACCAAAGATGACTCCACCAATAGCTTCTTGATGGCGGCCATTCATTTAGGAGGTGCGATCTCCTGGCACAATAATCATCACGCTAGAGCCGCCTACTTTACCGTTAAAGGTAATTGGTGGGAGTTTGATGTGCACTATTTGTTTTTAAGATTTCTTTCTCTTTTTGGTCTGGTGAGCCATATCCGTATTCTTGATGATCAAGAAAAGGTCAGAGTACAAAAGCAGAAGCTTGAGGAACAGTATGCCTCGCTATAAAAAAATACCCAAAGAGTTTACCCAACAATCAATACTCAAAGCTTCTTTAATGATCGCGCATCGATTGAGCGGATTTATCACTGGTTTATTTTTACTAAGTGTTCTTCTCAATTCTAACTTTTTAATATTGTTAAAAATTGTACTCTCTTTACCACTGATCGCCTTCTCTGCTGTATGCTTACACAATATGGGCCTGCTAGGGCATGAGGGCACTCACTTTACCTTGGCTAAAAACAGAAAGCTAAGTGCTTATATAGGAACTTTTTTCTCGTCTATGGTTCCTTTTCATTTTAATACAGGCTTTGCCCTCTCCCACGCCCAGCACCACTGGCACACCAATTCTGAAAAAGATCCCGATCTTGATATCTTCACAAGCTTTAATAACTTCTGGAAACGCTTTTTCCTAGCAAGGTCTAAAGCCAGTCGCGTTTACTTTTTTGAAACCCTTGGTATGGCCAGAGGGAACTTTACCCATCCCAATCAAGTGGGAATGAAATCTGAAGACCTAAAAAAACTAGCACAGTTTAATTTAGTGAGCTCACTTATTTTCCTAGTAATTTACGCTAGTCTCATTATCAGCTTCCCATTAAGTTTCGGTTTAGCTTTTATATTGGTTTACTTTTCAGCCGTTTTTCTATCAGGCCTCAGACCCTACATGGAACATGTCGAAACCGATAAAGGCGAATTTACCAGAGCCAGAACTTTTAGCTCACCCTTAATGGACTATGTCTTTGGAACCATTAACTACCACCAGGCCCATCATATGTATCCCACAGTGCCTGGTTACAACCTACCAAGACTGCAAAAATATCTCATCAAAGAGGGTTATTTTACCGATCAAACGACCGTAGAAGAAACGTCCTTTCTAAACCTTTTAAAAACTGTGTCAAAAGGACGCTACGGAATTTAGAACACCTTATTTATAGAGGAACTTTTTGGGCTGATGAAAAAAACGGATCACTAGCCAAATCTTGAGACTTTTTAATTGAAAGATCTATTCTCTGCTCTCCAAGGGCATCTTTAAGCTCAATGAGTATATCTGTACGATCTTTCCAGCCTAGCTTTTCGCTCACGACCAAAAGGTCAATGTCTCCTCCCTTAAGAGCGTCATCAACTCTAGACCCATACAAGTAGACCAGAGCTTCACTGTCAAATTTAGTCAGTATTTCTTTGATCGATTCGATCTCTTGTTCTGATAATCTCATGAAACCTTAAACTTGAGAAGAATGGGGGCTAAACCAATGAGTTCAGAATACAGCTTTGCGTATTCCTCGCTCGTGTATTCATGGGCTGCTACATTTCTTAACTCACGAATACGCCGCCAGTTTTTAGCCGAGTCGATCCACCCCTGCTTTTCTGCGAGGTTTAGGGTATCAATTACCGTCCCTCGAAATCCCGGATCGGCTTCATAGGTTAAAAACCTTAAATATTTTGAGATTACTATATCAGAAAGACGGGAGAAGCGGCTGCTAAAACTCTCTAGAGTTTCTAAAAGTTCTTCATCAGCCCCCTCTATTTCTTCTAGTTTTAAAGTTTTTATCTTATTAAAACTATAGGACAAATGGCCTTGTGCTTTTTTGACGGACTCTTCGATCTGTTTCTTTAGATCATTTTCCATAACTTTTAAACCTTTCCGGTTCCCCTTTACTCAATATCCTACACAAGAAGCTGAAAACAAAGACAGGCCACGATGGTCGGTGGTAGTGCCCCTAGAAGAAGCTTTCCAGGATTAATCCCCCCTGAAAAAGAGCCTTTAAGAATTCCATAACCAGCCGGGTTTGGAGCGTTGGCAATCACAGTCAAACCACCACCAGCAACGGCACCGGCCACAAGATTGTACTTAGCCGTGTCGGTGAGTTCGACTAGGGAGCCAAGGTAAGTCAAAGCTGCATTATCGGTAATAGCAGTTAGCCCAGTGGCTCCAAGGAAAAGAACCAAGCTATCAAGTTTTGTTAACACCTCTTTAAGCCACCACGACTGCATACCTCCAAGAGTTACAAGTCCGGCTAAGAAAAACCCAACCAAAAGAGACTCTTTTAATTTTGGCTCATCTTGATATTCTTGGGTCACCTTCATAAATCCTAGGAAGAAAAGGAAAAGTCCCATAAAGAAAACCATATGGTGGGCGGTGAAGACCACAAGAGCTAGCACTAATAAGTGGACAACCGTGATCCAAGCCGAAGGCTCCATGGTGTTGTCGTGTTTTTGTTTAATATGGAGCTTCCCTGCGAGTTCATTTTTAAAGAGGAAAGCTGTAGTGGTAGTACAAATAACTATAGAGATCGCCGCTTTGTAACCAAAGTTTGCGATCATATGAGATATGCCCCAGTGCCACTTGGTCGCCACCATTAGAACAGGAGGGGCTGCGAAATGAGTCAGCGTTCCCCCAATAGAGATGTTCACAAACAAAAGACCTAAAGTGGCGTATTTAAACTTAGTACTCATTTTCCCGGAGAAGAAATAATCAAGGAGAATGAGGGCTGTCACCGTCATAGCGGCAGGCTCTGTGATAAAGGAACCAAGAAGGGGGCCAATGATAAGTGCTGAAATATAAAAAGAAACCTTTTCTGGAAGGGGCATGATCTTAGCTACCACCATAATGCACTTTTCAGCAAAGTTGATCACTGGCCTTGTACCGGCAATACACATGATCACAAACACAAAGGCAGGCTCTGTGTAATTCACCCCAGTCTCAAGGTAGTGAATCGCTCCACCGATCACATGATGATTGTCATCATAAATAGCAAACCCTTCGATCGCACTGTAATAGGCGATAAAAATCCCCGCCCAAATTCCAAAAATCGCTTCGACCTCTCCTAGGAAATGAAAAAGGTTTTCCGGGATCGATCCTTCTGGATATTTATGAGCCAGGGCTTCGAATTTCGTCGCTACAAAAGTGTGCATCACGGCAAGAGCGAAAAGTACTGTCGCTCCAATTTCAAGTGTCGTTGGATTCATGCTGAATAACCTCGCTGAAGTTTGTGTCTTCAATCCTAAATATGTTCTTCCTATTCTAGTCCCTTTCCCTCATAAAATTCATCTAAGTCGCAAGGCGGCAATTTTAATTGAGCCGCACTAAAGGCTAGAGAAACTCTAGAAAATTAGTAGCCCCTTAAGGCTTGAGAATGTTTCAATAAAGCTAGGATTCACCTTTAAAGGACTTATGAACAGGCTTAGAGCTTTTTTTCAAAACCAACCAAAGAACTCAAACTATAGCTTCGGTCTCGTTTGGGCGACTCTATTTGCTCTCATTTTTGGCGGGAAACTTCTCACGTCTGGCGAGGTCAATAAATTATTTTTAGCTCTCGCTCTTCTTTTTGGTCTTCTTGCTGTGATTTTTCCAAAAGTCCTCTATCCACTCAACTACCTGTGGAATCTCATAGGCCTTTGTTTACACAGAGTGATCAACCCTTTTGTCATGGCTCTTATCTATTTCGCCGTTCTCACCCCCACATCTTTTATAATGAAGCTTTTGGGAAAAGACTTTTTAGATAGAAATTGGAATAAAGAGGCGACCAGTTACTGGATTAAAAGAGAGCCTTCTGGGCCTAGTCGCGAATCATTGAAGAATCAATTTTAGTAAAAAGGAACCTCTTATGAGTTTTTTTAAAGAATTCGGTCAATTTTTATGGGTAAGAAAAAAGTTCTGGCTTATCCCCGTGTTACTAGTATCCCTTCTTTTAGTCGGATTAATTGTTTTTACTGAGGGCACAGCCGCCGCTCCTTTTATCTATACTATTTTCTAATATGAATATTCTTGGTCTCTCAGCATTTTATCATGACAGTGCCGCCGCCTTAATTTCGAATGGCGAAATCATTGCTGCCGCTCAAGAGGAACGCTTCACCAGAATTAAGCATGATTGCAGTTTCCCTGAAAACTCAATTAGCTACTGCCTTAAAGAGGCCAAGCTTAATTTCAATCAAATTGATTACATCGCTTTTTACGACAAACCCTTTTTAAAATTTGAACGCCTACTTGAAACTTATATGGCTTTTGCCCCAAAGGGTTTTCGGTCTTTTAGTAAAGCCTTACCTCTTTGGGTGAAAGAAAAGCTTTTCCAAAAAAAATTGATTCTTGATGAGTTCAAAAAGCATTATCCCGAACACAACTGGGAAGAAAAGATTCTTTTCACCGAACACCACCACTCTCATGCGGCCAGTGCTTTTTACCCCTCCCCTTTCAACGAAGCTCTTGTTCTCACCATGGATGGTGTCGGTGAGTGGGCCACCACCAGTGCCGCGATCGCTAACGGAAACAGTGTTGAGATCTTTAAAGAGATCCACTTCCCCCACTCCATTGGGCTTTTCTATTCAGCCATGACCTATTTTTGTGGCTTTAAGGTCAACTCTGGTGAGTACAAGCTTATGGGCCTTGCCCCCTATGGAAAACCAAAATACGCACAGCTTATAAAAGAAAATCTTATTGATATAAAAGAAGACGGATCTTTTAGACTCAATATGAAGTACTTTGATTACTGCACAGGTCTAAAAATGACGTCAAAGCACTTTGATAGACTTTTTAATCTTCCCGCTAGAAATCCTGAAGCCGAGATGACCCAAGCCTATATGGATATCGCAGCCTCCGCTCAACAGGTCACTGAAGAAGTCGTTTTAAAACTTGCTAAAAATTTACTCAAAGAAACAGGAATGAAGAATCTTTGCCTAGCTGGTGGTGTAGCACTTAACTGTGTTGCTAATGGAAAGCTTTTAAGAGAAATTCCAGATATTAATTTATGGATTCAACCAGCCGCAGGGGATGCTGGAGGAGCTCTTGGCTCAGCTCTAGCCACTCACTACTATTTTTTAGATCAGAAAAGAGAGCCCCCAAAAAATAAAAAAGACGCCATGAAGGGCTCCCTCTTTGGCCCTCAGTATTCCCAACACGAAATTGAAAAAACACTTAAGAAATTAGGAGCAAACTTCACCACTCTTCCTGAGGAGAAAATGCTCGAACAAACAGCCAGAGCTCTCTCTGAGGAAAAAGCGATCGGCTGGTTTCAAGGCCGAATGGAATTTGGCCCAAGGGCTCTTGGCGCAAGATCTATCCTTGCTGACCCAAGGTCTCCCGAGACTCAAAAAAACCTTAATTTAAAAATCAAATTCCGAGAATCCTTTAGACCTTTTGCGCCTTCCATTCTTGAAGAACACACTAGTGACTTTTTTGATTTTAAAACCCCTAGCCCCTATATGCTCTTGGTAGGAGAAGTGAAAAAAGAAAAAAGAAAAGCTTTATCTGAAAAAGAAGAAAACTTATTTGGACTTGAAAAACTTCACCTCAAAAGATCCGAGGTCCCAGCCGTTACCCACGTGGATTATTCCGCCCGGGTACAAACGGTGAATCAAGAAACCCATCCCCTCTATTACAAATTAATTAAAAATTTTGAGGAAATCACAGGCTGCCCCCTTTTAGTAAACACGAGCTTTAATGTTCGCGGAGAGCCCATCGTCTGCACGCCAGAGGATGCTTTCCAGTGTTTTATGGGTACAAACCTTGATCTCCTAGTCATTGGAAACTGTGTGCTCGAAAAATCCGAGCAGCCTGCAAAACTAAGAGGCAACTACCACTCGCAATTCAAGAAAGATTAAAAATAGTGGGTCTTCATCTTAATATATTCAGAGTTCTAAGTAAGTGGTAAAGAGTCAGTTTATAGATCCCTGATAGGACTAAATGATACTATCACTTGACCAAAATGAACCCAAGTCAGCAATCCCTTTCGACTGGTTCAATAAAGAGAGCTAGGACTTCAAATTCCCTAAATGGAGATGATAACGAAGCGGAAAAGCGTTTCGCACGGGAAGGTACTCCTCTTGATTCTCGGAGACTCTCTTGACCCTTTTCCAAACATCAGAATCCACGAAATCTTTTAAAGGTTGCTCGACTTTGAAGATACTAGAGATCGCATTCTGTACTTTTTGATCCCACATCTCTTCTAAGTCGGCAGGGAACTCTGGAATCAATTCTTTTTGACTTGTTTGAACGTGCCAGTTCTCGGTGTCGTGATGGGTGCTAAAAATTCGGTAGTCATCAGTGACCTCTTCGCCTTTTTTGATATCTCTAACGGCAAGTTCAAATCCGTAACCAGTGGAAAGGGTATTGGCCTCATCATCATGATTCATGTACTTGCCAAGATCCCAGGAAACAATTCGGTTTCCTAAAAAGTCCTCGTAAGAGTATTTCTCAACATACTCTTTGAGGCTTGGGTTTATGGAATTTAAATCCTCCTCAGGAATAACGATGTCCAGACCATCTTGCACAAAGGTCAAAGTTCCCTTTGGAATATCTTGAATTGCAAAAAGGCCGTAGCCTTTTTCATCTGAGATCCATTGAATTCGAACCCAAGGAATGATCATTGTTTTCTGTCTCCCTAAAAAGCTAATTTGTTCTTTTTTAATTCATGCACAGAATATTTTTAAAAGCCAAGCGAAATTCTTAGGGGCGAGGTAAGCTGGTCTCTAAAGTTTGCCCCGCCTAGTTTTTCGATTTTAGGGTCCCTAAAAGTTCGGGAGTCCAAAGCTTTTTAAGCTCCGCTTTCCTCCTCATTTACCCCTCCCCGCCCTTTAAGACGCAACGAATCAGCACTCTATAGTCTAGCGAGAACCTTCTAATTTGAACCTCACAAAACCCTCTTTTCTCAAGCCAGAGCCTATTAGGGATTTTTTGCAATACCCCTAGTCGAAACCCCATTTGGTGACTAGGGTGTCGTTTTTAAAACCCAAAATGACCTTTAAGGAGGGCTTTTATGAAACTTACCTTTTTCCTCTCTTGTCTTGTGTTTTCAATCTCGCTTTTTGCCCATAACGGCGACCACAATTTAGACTCCCCTCAACATTCCTCTGAAGTTACGGAACAGTTTGGAGTGGAGTATATCGGTAACGCCTCAGTTGGACTTACCAACAAAACAATTCCCCTAGAGATCAAAGATAACACCATCACTTGGGTCTCCCCTGAAACCACAGATGACACCTACGCGGCCTACTTAAACCAAGGCATGGCTTTTCTTCACGTCTTCCATTGGATCGATGCCCTCAGATCTTTCAAGATGGCTCAAGAAATCAAAAAAGATTCTCTTTACGCAGCTGCCGGACAAATCTTTAGCTATCTAAGTTTGAACCCCAGTGATGCCGCTCCCTTTATTCAAGCTCTCGTGAAAGACATGAATGGTGTCAGTACAGCCACGCCCCTTGAAAAGGCTTGGTATGATTTTGCCCTAGCTATGGCTAAAGCCAGTAATGTACTTAATCAGCCAGGGGTAAAAAGTGTGAGCCAAGCTTTTAGAGATCTTAACTCTCTTGCGCCCAATGATTCCGAGGTTTCAACCTTTGCTGCGTGGACCGCTCGCCAAGGTGGAATTCAAACTTACCTTGATGTTTTAGAAACTCAGCCCAATCACCTCGGCGCAAACCACTACGTGACCCATATGTTAGAAGGTGCCGGACAGTCAGCTAACGCTGTTCCTTTCGCAGAAAAAGTCGCTGAGTATGGAAGCTTCAATGGTCATGCCATTCATATGTTAGGCCACGTTCTTCCAGAAGTGGGACGTTGGAAAGATGCTGTGGCTGAATTTGAAAAAGCGCACCAGGTTCATTTGGATTGGGCGAGTCGCAACGACGTCCCTATGTCAGAGGACTGGCACTACGCCCATAACCTTCACCTCATGGGTGTGAGTAAAGCCGGAATTGGTGACTTCCAGGATGCACAAAGTGATATGGAACTTGGCTGTGAATTTGATGGCCGCTCTTGTATTGACCTTTTTAATCTAAAAATTCTCACGATGACTCCTGAAGAATTCACCACCGAGCTTGATAACTTCCTAGCCACCCTTCCTCAAGGTTGGGCTCCTTATTTCAGTAACTACTATAATGAGATCGCTTTAAGAAATGGACAGTCGCTCAGTGAAATTACAATTCAAGACCAAATGTACCAAGACCATCTTGTATTAGTGGCAAAGCTCATGGAAGCCAAAAAAGGAAATCTTTCACCAACGGCAAAAAGCCAGTTGAATCAAACGATCAAAACCTTTATTGCCACACGATTTCCTCAAACCGGTTTTGACTCTTGGGCTAAGGGTGTTTTCATGTCCTTAAGAATTCTCGCCATCACCAAAAGAATGGATGACCAGGATTATTTCCAAACAGCGGAAACAGAGCTTTTAAAGAAGCTTCCTGAGTTGGACCATAGCTACATCCAATAATAAAAATCGATGATCGATGAAAGATTGTCGATCAGCTCTCACTCCCAAGGAGTTCTCGTTTGTACGAGAACTCCTTTTAAAATGAACCGTTCGTTCTGAGTGGGCCTTCATTGTAGAAAATTCATGACAGCCTCTAACCAATCCCTCGGCACGATCAAATCGTCGAAGGAGAAAGTATTGGCCTCCTCCTTGCAATTTTAAGCCTAGAAAAGAGGAGGATTCTAAAATGAACCAATTTAAACAACTTTTACTACTATTTGTTTCGATATCCGGACTAATTTCTTGTAGCCCGGACAACTCTGACAATTCCAACACCCAACAGCCTATGGAAGAAAACAAGCTTTCCAGCAGAGCCATAGAGCAAATTCTTATAAAGCGCTCCGATGGCAGCTTTAGGATTCTCGAGAAAGGCTTAGAAAGTATCGAAGTTGGGAGTCAAATAAAACTAGTCTATAAAAAAGGAGTCAATCCTCAAGGAACCCTCAGAACCGACGTGACCTGTCACACTCCTCAACGCCAAGAGGCTCTTTTCAAAACAACCAATTATAAGATGGAAGACTTAAGCCAAAACCTCTCTTTACTCAATTTACTACCCCCCAAGGTTTTAGCCCCTCTTCCTAAAGAGGAGCGTATCAATTGTGACCTCAAGCTTGAAATCATCGAAGAAAACATCCTCACAGTTTCCATTTCATTTGAGAATATCAGTCTTGAGAACACCAACTTCTTTTCCAATTGGGACATTCTTCCTGACGCTTCAGAAGAAATGCGGGCAGCCGACTATCTTTTTCGCACTTCCAAGTTTAAAGAGATGCCCCTTTCTTTTCAAGAAGGTGAGATGAACACTATCCACACGATTTGCGAGGACTCACAGACAGAAGCCTTTAACGTTAAAAGAAATCCTAACCTCTCAGAGTTTTTTGAAGAGAGTCTTTTTGAAGATAATCCTGTCTCAATGTGTCGCCTTATTGCAGTTAACGACAAGAACCAATCGTTAAAAGTTTCTCAGGTACTAAATGTCGAGGGCCGTTGGTCAATGGTAAGAATGCTTTGGGATATTAGACTTAGTGCAACTAATAACCCAGTATCCAATCTTTCCGAAGCCATGATCATCAAAATTGAAAACAATGGTACAGATACCGCTCTAATCAATTTTAAGGTTCCAGGAAATCCCAACATCAAGATCCGCCCTCATTACGGCAACCCTCTTCCCCATGGTAAAATTTGGCTGTTCCCCGAGACCACTATTGATGCGCAATGGGTTCAGGTTTCAACTGGTGAGGCCTTCAGAGGTGAAAACATCATTGAAATCCCACCTCATTCTTTTGAAAACTTTGAGCTAAGACCACGGAACAATCTCAAATGCCCCTTAGGTCAAAAAGGCTTCGAAAAAAATCCGTGTGCGTACAATCTTTATCTCGGTTCAACCACAAAGGTTTCAGTGCCAACAATCTCAGCTGAAACACAAATCAATCGCACAGAAAGAGAGTGGCTTCTTCTCAGTAAAAAACTAAGTCAACAGTCCTCCAATGGACAGATCACTCAGTGGCTTCCCACTTCTACGCTCAATCAGTCCTGCTCAAATTTTCCGACGGTTTTGAATACCCCCGCCAATCAGGGACCGTTCACTTACCAGGCAATTGATAACTGTACAGTTGATTAATTAACTTAAATAGAGAGTTTTTAAAGAAATGAAAGCTCTCTTTAACTTAGAGAGGTCGGCACATCTTTCTTAGCAATCAGCACCATGCTTCTCTCCGGATACCCCGGAATGAAATCAGGAACTTCCTCTAACACAGCCTCTTTTGAAAAATTAAAGGGGCTTTCCCAAAGATTGATAAATCTAAAGTCGCCCGTGCGAATGTCGGAGTTTTTAAAGTTGTTCTTTTTATTTTTCGTATGGGTTGTTGTAAATAAATAGCGATAATTCACCGTTGCGATATTTTTTAAGAACTTATCAATGTCCTTAAAAGAAAGATGAAAAAGGCAGTCCCTGACAAAAAGAATATCGCAATCGGGAAGGAGGTCCGAGCACATATCAGACACTTTAAATTCCACATTGGTTTTATTATTTTCGGCTCTATTTTTCTCAACAATGGAGTCAACGATATCAAGGCCTATATAACGGATGTCGGTTTTATTAACGACCTCTTTCATCCAATTGAAATCCCCACAGGGGGCATCGACCAAAGTACCTACATCATATTTTTCGATAATCTTAGGCAAACGCTCCCTTAACTTTTCAGTGTAGGCAAGCTCTGATCCCCCACCACTGACAGACTCATCACTGCACCAGTGGTTTTCCTGATAGATCTTTGTGAACTTTTCTTTATTGGAATCAATCTCTAAGATCTCTTGATAGCGCTTTTTCTTTGTGAGGTTTCCTAAGTAGTTGGTCGCTTTTTTTAAGAATACACTAGGTCCTTGGCTTTTAAGGACTTCAATGGCTCGGACCGGTAGGGATTTTGAACTCATAATGGAATACTCACCTTTAAAAAATTTCTTATCTTCGTCCTAACCTAAAGGCTCTCAAAGTTCTAGAAAATCCTTAAAATTTAAGGGCCTAGAGCTAAGACCCGGCCAGGTGTAAGACCACAAATTGCGCAAAGTGTTAGCAGCCTAATCCCTCACTTTCCATTAAAGGCTTTTAGTCCCCTCTCTGCCCTGATAAAATCAGGACCTAGCTAGGTTACTGCCATTATGATCTCTCAACTGCCAAGACTTTTTAATCGCCTTGTTCCGAAGAAATCCTCGGAGATCATCGTCTATCAAGTGCTCGCTTTTCTAGCGACCTTTACCTTGAGCATCCTTTTAGCCCGTTTTTTTGGCCCCGAGGGGAAGGGGCGCTTTGATCTCTTCTTAGTTTTTGTAACAGTGCTGGTTGAAATCGTGCACCTCGGCGCTGGCAGCGGACTATTGATGATCCTCTCTCAGCAGAAGATACCACTAGGTCGTGTGCACGGAACAGCCATCCTCATAGCCGTGGGCCTATCTTTGACAACAATTGGCCTAAACCTCTTTTTTCCATCTCTTGCTTTAGAGGCCTTTAGGGGGCTTAACCAAGAGTGGCTCTTTTGGGGAACTCTTCTCACCCTCCCCATGCTTTATAAAAACTTTTGGACTCATATCACCCTTGGGATTGGTGCCGTAAAAACACAGAACCAGTTCAATGCCCTTCTCCATGGCTTGGTCCTTCTGATTTTCATTCCCTTTTTCTTTGGAGAGTCTCTTTCGCTAGAGTCCTCTCTTTACCTCTACACGTTCTTAGTGTTTGCGGCCGCAGGCATTATGTTTATTTGGATGCTACTAAGAGACCCAAAACTGGGTTTTCTAAGCTCTCACGTAAAATCCATTGTGTTTTATTCTTTTGCTCTTTATCTCGCTCAAGCCATCAATCTTCTACACTTTAGAGCCGATCAGGTCATGATCAACTGGAAGCTTGGCGCAAGTGAGGTGGGTATTTATGCCGTTTCTGTGAAAATAGCAGAACTCATCTTTTTTCTAGAAATGGCTTTCGTGTCGATTCACTGGAGCCAGATTTTTAACCCGGAAAAGTTTCATCGCTCTTTATTTGTATCAACCCTAAAAAGGCATAGTCTAGTGGCCATTCTTGCCATGGTCGGTATGGCCATCATCTCCCCATTTATGATCCACCTTCTTTATGGTGAGAGCTTCACGCGAGCCACTCTCCCCTTGATTGTTCTCCTACCTGGAACAGCGATTATCTCTGTGGCAAAACTCTGCAGCAATTACTTCACGTTTTATAAAAAGAAGATCGCCCTCATCCTTGGTATTTCGCTCACCGGAGCCCTTCTTAATATCCTGTTAAATTATCTTTTTATGTTCCAATGGGATTTCGGGATCATGGGTGCGGCTTACGCCTCAAGCATTAGTTATACGCTAGGGGGCCTTCTCACAGGACTCTTCTGCTACAGGTCCGTTAGGAAAGAAGCCTAAGAATTCTTTTTCTTAGCGGTTGCGATCAGACACCAACCATTTTTAAAGCCCTTGAACATAAAGGGCCTAAGTAGAATTCCTAAGACTGTGGCCAAACTAAACTTCAAGTTGGCAAAATAAAGTGGCGGCAGAGTTCCCCCAGTGGTCATTTCAATATTCTCAAACTCAGATCTTTTAAGAATAAGATCAAGCTCCCAGGGAGAAAGAGGCGAGATATGCCCATAAGAAAGATCCCCATCAAAGAACTGATAAAACCGACCCGTAGTAAGAAAAGTAAGCCTTGAGAGCCAGGAGGTCGTATGAGGGGTGGTGACCACAATATGCCCCCCAGGCTTCAACAATTTTTTAAGGTCTCTCACATACTCCCACTGATTCTCCACATGCTCGATCACCTCAATGCCAAGGACCACATCATACTTTTCACTGTGAGTCTGGATAAAATTCCTAACCGCCTCAGAATTATTAAAGTTTAGCTGTTCAAAATTCGTCGTAGCGGCGAAGTTTTCCTTATCCATGTCGACAGAAAAGACCTCAAACCCCTGATCTTTTAATCTCTCTGACAGGGCTCCATAGCCGCAGCCAAAATCAAGGATCTTAGCTCCGGACTGAGCTACGCTCTTAACCCGATCTGCGATATCTTTGTGCATCCCAAGATCAGCTCTCATTCGAATATTCTTATAATACTGAAAGTCTTTTTTACCTAAAAAAATCAGAGAGTTATTTAATAAAGCCAATTGAAACTCCAAACGCGGGATCTACAAAATTCGAGAGGGCCTCTTTATATGAAAAAAAGACCATTATCTTTTACTCGATTTTTTAACAAAATCAAAGGCAACCAAGCCTTCATGGAAAACAAAACTGTGGGTTCCCTTAATATCAGGAAAATAATTGGGGAGGACCTTAAAAAGTTCTTTTTCCTTGAAAGTTTGATCCGTTAAATCAGTGATCTCTGTTACCCCCATTGAAGAACCATACATGTCCCAATCCTGAGTCTGAAAGGTCCTATAAATTTTCTCCTGCTCGAGGAAAAGTCCTCCATTTCTAGCTTTTTGAGGGTCAAATATGACAGGGTTTTGAGGGTGAGCTTGCCAGGCACCGTTAATCAAATCATCAGAAGCGAAAATATGTAATTCTGAACAGTGCTCACCCATATCGGCTGAATCGACATTTGTTAGAAGCCACCACTTGCCTGAGTGCTTGAAAACACACGTGTCTGCGGCAGATATGTCTGGAATAAGCACTTTCTCAAGCTCCCATCTGAGTGGAAAATCTACACATCGATACAGCCGAATGTCGTTACTTGCATGAGTTTCGGGACACATATAGAGATTGCCTTTGTCCTCAATCAGATAGGGAAATGATAAATGAAAGCTCTCCCTTAAACATTCTCCAAGCCTCTTGTAGTGCCCATCTTCAATTTCATAAACCGAAATAACACCTAGCTTTTCTTTGAAGCTATAATCTTCCACAAAACAATAATGACGCCCATTGCGGTTAATCAGAAAAGGATCTGCTAAAAAGCGGCCCTTGGGATTTTTGATTCTTTTTGATCGCCAAAATGAAAAGTCGTCAAAACTAGGGGTGAACTGATAACCAACCTCCCATCTGTAGGTTCTGCCAATGAGCTTTTCGTACACCTTTTGAAAAGCTAGAATAAAAGTACGAAATAAGTACCGCAATTGAACTCGGACACTGGGAATTTTAAAAATAGGGAAAGAATAAGGCTTTTTGGACATAACCTGAGGAAGTGAATCATTCTTTCCGATAAACTCTAAGGTCTGATGTAAAAAGGGAAGTGATTTCATTAAAATTTTAACCGCATTCATGCTGTATAAAAAGCTTGTCGGAATTTTTCCCTTAAAAAGGACGTCACCACCATCTAATTCTTCTTTTAAAATCTGAATAATGAACCCAGTACTCGGTGCCTTTCCAAAAACCTCCCAAAAACCCGCCGGTCCTCCCCGATTGACGTCATTGTCTCCATGATGAAAAGAGAGAATTCCATATTTGCTCGAATTGAGAATCTCACCTTTAAGAATCCCACTTCCTCCGCGAATTAGAACATCAAAAGACTCCTCTTTTATCCGAGCGATGTCTCTTTTGGAATAACGATAAACAAGTCCACTTTTAGAAACCTTTGGATTAACTTCTATTTTTTCTAGGTGGCCTTCTTCCAAATTCTCGCTTACAAAAAAATCTCCGTAGCGCCACAGTTTCTTTAGAAGAGACTCTTCAACAGTCCTTATAAGCTTAAAGAGCACAGCTCGGATAAGAGCTCTCACTCCTTTTTTCTTTAAATAGTCACTCATTTTGGAAATGGCGGATCCAGAGTCTTTACTAAAATCCTGAACAATTAAGTGAGTAATTTGATAGTGCTTAGCATTCTTCGCTAAGCGTAATGCTTCATGATTTATTTTTGACTGAGGGCCCTTATCAAGAATAAGCGCTACTTTTAATACAGACATCGTTTCCTCAATAATAACTAAAACTTGAGTGTCGTTTTATAACGAAATCTACCATTATCCATTGAAGGAAGATGCCCCACTGCGTCAGCAGCAATATAGCCTCCACCCAATAGGGATTTACTCGAATAGATTTTTTGTAAACTCACCCACCAATCATTAATAAACGGTAAATTCCTCCTTCGAATTACGGAGGGTAATCTCCAAAAGAAGATTAGGTTGCACCAACAACGCTCATTGACTCACTGTGACCAATACACTAATTTCAGATCCTATGACAGTGATTCTCTCAAGCCACCCTATTTCCAAGGACTATTTGGAAAAGGCCAAATCTCACCTCGGTGAAAACATCGAAACCATAAGTCTTAGTGAAATTAAGAGGGTGAGCCTTTGGGGGATATTTAAGCTTTTTCGACAGAAGAAAGAAGAAAAGCTCGTCATCGTTCTAGAAGACCCGTACATGTCGCTAACCCTCCCCGCAATGGAGATCTTGGCTTTTTTCAGTCGCTGTAAAAAGCTCTCCATACTTGATCACACTTTTGCGGAAACAAGAATTTCGCGACTGAAGATCTTGGGTCAACTCATTCGCTACCCCTTTTACACTCTTTTCGGAATTCTCGATGTCATCTACTTTCTTTTCTCCGTATACATTCTCAAAATTCTTCAAAGAGATGATTCCTACGAGTATGAGTCAAAAGAACTCTTTTATATAAAATCAAATCTGTGGTTTGGAATTAAGGCCGGAGGTTCTGTAGGGCACGTTGCAGGTGTGATTAACTCCTTCATAGATCGAGGCTGGAAAACTTATCTGTTCTCAATCTCACCGCCTCAGATGACTAAAAAGGAACTCAACTTTGTTGAAGTGCCGTTTCCGAGACCTTATATATATCCACCAGATATAAATGATATTTCCTACCATCGGATACTACTGAAGAAAATCCGCTCTTTTGGAAAATGCCTTCGCTTCAAGGGGATGATCTATCAAAGAATGTCGGTCTTTAACTTTTCAGGCGTTATCATTTCAAGAGCTCTAAAGCGCCCCTTGATTCTAGAATATAATGGTTCGGAAGTGTGGATTTCCAAAAACTGGGGAAAACCACTTGCTTGGACTCACCTTGCTATGAAAGCTGAGCAAGCTTGCCTAAGACACGCTCATCAAATCGTGACAGTCTCCGATGTTTTAAAGGATGAATTGATCGAAAAAGGTATCGAGCCTGAGCGAATAACAGTCTATCCGAACTGTATCGATCCCGAAGTTTACAATGACGAAAATTTTACTGAAGACGAAATTACCCAGGTTCGAAAAAAATATGAACTTTCACAGGATGATTATGTAGCTACCTTTGTCGGAACCTTCGGTCTCTGGCACGGAGTTGATGTGCTAGCTCAAGCCATTAAAAAGATCGTAGACACCGACCCGGAGTATTTGATCGAAAACAAAATTAAATTTCTCCTCGTAGGCGATGGCTTCATGATGGCTGAGGTCAAAGACCTCATCGGCTCTGAAAAATACAAACCCTTTGTCCGTTTTGCTGGTCTCGTTCCTCAAAGTGAGGCGCCCGTTATCCTTGCGGCATCTGATCTTTTACTTTCTCCTCATAAACAAAATGCTGACGGCAGTCGCTTTTTCGGATCCCCAACGAAACTTTTTGAATACATGGGGATGCGAAAGCCCATTATTGCCTCAGACCTTGAACAAATATCAGAAGTTCTTTCCCCATCTGTAAAGTGTACCGCCAAGCCGAGCGATCAAAACGCACTCCAACAGTCTATAGGAGTCTTGGTAACGCCCGGGAATGTGACCGAACTAGTGGCCGCCATAAAATGGGTCTCTTCACAACAGAATAACCTCACACACCTCGGCCAGAACGCGAGAGAAAAAGCAATTAATCACTTTACGTGGAATCAC
This sequence comes from Bdellovibrionales bacterium, assembly GCA_964230645.1. Classification (GTDB taxonomy): domain Bacteria; phylum Bdellovibrionota; class Bdellovibrionia; order Bdellovibrionales; family JAGQZY01; genus JAGQZY01. The sequence goes on from CAXRHT010000002.1 coordinate 1,140,223, forward strand.
CATGTAAAACTCATCGAAAACTCGGCCATCAGATATTATTCGAAAAAGGTCGAACACAAAGTCGAATTCTTAAAGATAAAGAAAGCCTACCAGTCAAAATATTTCCTCATTGGCTCCCTACCTCCTCCCCTTGGAGGAGTTAGTGTCTATGTACAGAGGTACTCAAAGAGGCTACGGCGTAAGTTTAATCTCGTAAATATAGACTTTAAACGTCTAGGACATATCAAAAGTGCACTATTTCTCTTAAGAATGAATTTTAAACCTAGCAAAAAAATCATTCATATGAATTCCGGTAACCTTGCAGCCTTAGGGATCTTATTTTTTAGAATCATTCCCTGCTACGTAAGAGTGCAAGATCACTCGGAACGAAAACTCGAAAACTATCATTTTGTACAAAGATTCCTTCTAAATCTGTTTTTAAAAAGAGTCGACGAATTGATACTTGTTGGAGAGCACCTAAAGGACTACTACGCTCACCATAATATAACCCTCCCGAAAAAAGTAAGAATCAAGCTCACCTTTCTTCCTCCTGACCCTACAGATGAAAAGGCGATTTGGGACAGCTACCCGGCTGATCTTAAGAAATTTATAACCGAAAAGTCTCCTATCGTTGTGGTTAATGCCTTTAAGATTATATATTACAATGGCATCGACCTATATGGACTCGACATGTCTTTAGAGCTGATCGATAGGATTAAAGCTGATTATCCAAATATCGGCTTGCTTATAGCCTTGGCTGATCCGTCTGACAGTAATTACGTCGACAGTTTATTATCGGAAATAAGGACTCGGGGATTGGGCGAAAATACTTATTTTATGATGAACCAACGGATTTTATGGCCAATATTTAAACGATCGGATTTGATGATACGACCTACTTCAAGCGATGGGTTCGGAGTCAGCGTGGCCGAGGCTATATATTTCGGTTGCTCAGCAGTCGCAAGTGATGTCTGCGTAAGGCCTGATGGTACTATTTTATTTAAATCCAGAGACCATGACGATTTGGAGTCAAAAGTTCGTAAAGAATTAAAACGTTTAAGGATCCAATCACAAACAACCCACCTCAACGGTCTCAAAGAGATTCATCGATAGGGACCGTTGGCTCCCTTGGAAGCATGCAATATGGGATTATACCCGAACGATCCCCCAAGCTTCCTAATATGATATTTTCACCTTTAACTAAAATTAAAGTATTTAATTTATTGGAACCATTTTGGTCTTAATAAGCTCGAGATATTTCACTATTTTATTGCTCGTTTTAAATATAATTATACGAAAATCAAACGTTTAATCGCATGCGCAGGCCAATTTAATCAAACCTACCACAAACGTCTGATCTCTGCCCCCCTATTTCCAATTTTAATATTGTGATGAATCTTCAAGCCTATTGGCTAATATTCAAAAGCTCTGCCCTAATGGCGATACCCGAACCCAGTTCCAATTTTGATATCAGTTCTGCTTAAAGACCCTATTTCAACTATAGCCACGATTGTAAGTAATGTTTATGCACGAACTCTATTTAACTTCGGAGACGGCCGAGATCTGGAGTTTTATATGTGAGAGGTTATTTACTCCTGCTTGACTATATCTTCTGAATTGCTGCCACCGATTACACCCAAAGACAACACCAGCATTGCTAATCATTCTGAGAACACCTCATAACGCGTCTGGACAGAGAAGGTTCGATAATTTATGTTGCTAAAAAGTGAAAAAGAGCAGCGGTTCAAAAATGACTTTGGATTACTATGTGCTATATGTATCCTCTACCAAATTAAAAAGTGGGGATTTAGATACCTTTCAAACGGCTCGAGGTTAGGCGCTATGAAAAAAGAACTAATTAACAAATTTGATGAAAAAAGTGCGAAAATTGGCATCGTGGGCTTAGGTTATGTGGGCCTTCCTCTATTGTTGAGATTTGCTGAAGAAAATTTTGAAGTACTTGGATTCGATATAGATGCTACTAAAATTGAAAAGCTGGCAGCAGGTAAATCCTATATTAAACATATTCCCGACTCAGAAGTAGCAAAAGTAATTGAGAATTGCGCAAGTGCTACCACAGACTTTTCAAGAGTGTCTGAAGTGGACGTTATCGTGATTTGTGTCCCGACTCCGTTGACAAAAAATCGGGACCCTGACATGTCTTTTATCATTTCCACAATGAACTCTCTGTCCCCTCATCTAAGAAAAGGCCAGCTTATTTCCCTGGAAAGTACTACCTACCCCGGAACAACCGATGAACTCCTAGCGCCGTATTTATACGAACGAGGATTCACACTTGGAGACGACATCTTTCTTGTCTACAGCCCTGAGAGAGAAGACCCTGGAAACAAAAACTTTTCAACCAGAACAATTCCCAAAGTATGCGGAGGTTATACTGAATCTTGCCTAGAAGTAGGCTACCAGCTCTATTCCCAAGTCATCGATAAAGTTCTAAGGGTCAGTTCGACCAAAACAGCTGAAATGACTAAACTTCTGGAAAATATCCATCGGGCCGTAAACATAGGCTTAGTAAATGAGATGAAAATCGTAGCAGATAAAATGGGCATCGACATTCATGAAGTAGTCCAAGCGGCATCAAGTAAGCCTTTTGGATTCACACCCTACTATCCCGGCCCAGGATTAGGTGGGCACTGTATCCCAATAGATCCGTTCTATCTAACCTGGAAAGCCAAAGAGTTTGATATCAGCACCAAATTTATTGAGCTATCTGGAGAAATAAATAGTTCAATGCCAAAGTACGTTGTTAGTAAAATTACCGATGCTTTGAACGAACGACAGAAACCATTAAAGGGTAGTAAGGTATTGGTCCTGGGAATTGCTTACAAAAAAAATGTAGATGATATGAGAGAAAGTCCAGCCGTGGAGATAATGGAGCAACTAAGGGAAAAGGGTGCTGTGGTAGCATATTCTGATCCATTCGTACCGAAGTTTCCAAAGATGCGAGAATATCACTTCGAACTTGAAAGTGTGGTACTTGATAGAGAAGTAATTCAACAACAAGACTGTCTTTTAATCGCAACTGATCACGACGACTTTCCTTATCAAGACCTAATTGAAAACGCTCCTCTACTCGTTGATACGAGGGGACGATTTCTCACTCCAAGAGAAAATCTAGTTAAAGCGTGAACTAACTAAAATTCTTCAGCCCTAAAGACTACCTAAGCAAATGACACCTAATATGATCTGCGGTAGTCGGGGACACGAACCTTATAGAGGAAAAGGACCTTTTGAAAGAAAAAAAACAAAAAATAGAACTCCCAAATAACCATCCATCCCACCCGATCCTGACAACTGTCATTATTCCGACACTAAATTGCCAGAAAGATATTCAGAAAACGCTTCAATCACTACTAAAACAAGATCTTCACGAACTGCAAATTATCATAGTAGATCGTTGTAGCGTGGACCTTACTTGTGCACTTGTAGCCGACTTCGCAAAACAGGATTTAAGGATCTCATTAATAAAGCAACTCAATGACAATGGAGAAGCCTACGCTATCAATGAAGCATTGATGAGGGCTAAGGGGAAGTACACAATTGTTATTCGGCCAGGAATAGAGTTTTTCCCAGACTCAACAAGATCAATAACAAACTTCGCAGATAAAAAACGTTTACTTTTTATATATAGTTTATTTTTTAAAAGAAATTTTGATGATTTCGACTTAAGTGAGTTTGGCATCTCTGACAGCAGAAAGCTTTTTTTCATCTTTAAAACTCAGATAATTTTAGAAAAAATTGGCTTCTTGGATAGTGTTAAACTCGGAGCTAAATTAGAGTATTTCCTCAGAGCCCGTTCCTCTTTTGGCGAAGAAAAGGTCTGCATCGCTAAAACAGGGCGAAACCCATTCACTTTATTTCTAAGGAAAACTTTGACAAAAATGATGGGCCATACGCGAGTAGAATATTTTGTTGACCAGATCTTAAAATCCAACCAGAGTCCACCATTCAAACAATATTTCGAATCATTCCAATCCTGGCACAAGGATAATTCGTCTGACAAACTTTTCGTACATTTCCCTCAATCTTCTCGGCCATTTCCCTTAAGAAATATTAAAAACGACTGGCAAGGAGCAGAAGGAGACTTTCTAAAAGTTGCGATTGTATTATTCAAGTCCTCTGATCTTGTGAGACTAAAGATCATGATCGAGAGCATACTCCCTCAAATAGATATTATAAACATCTGTTTAAATCCTTCTGATCCGATACCCAGTTTTTTAAAAAATCCTAAAATCCAGATTTCTCGACGTGGAGAAACCAACCTCAGAGACCTACCCCCCTACCTCCCTTTGGAAAACCAGAGTTCCCCAGGATATTTTTTTTCACTGGCCGATACAGTGAACTATCCACCTAATTACGCAAGCGAAACTATTCTAGCTATCGAGAAGTATAATAGGAGAGCTGTGGTAGGTTACGAAGGCATTTTCTTTTCAGAGCTCCAGGAGAAGCGCTCTAACATGGGAACTGTGTGTAAAATTAATGACGAAAGTTCTAGTGATAAATTTGTAGCCAGCTTAAGCAATCGTTCTCTAGCTTTCCACTCGGATTTACTAGAAACGCAAGAGTTCATCCAGTTCTCCCACCAGTTAGTTAATAGCTCCCATTGGGTAGGTAACGAAAGATCCACTCTTCCATTTGTTTGTTTGAAGAAAGATAAAAACTGGCTCAGAGCTGAGGATACTTTTCCCCCTATTTTAGAAAACTATAACAACAACCAAACAATATTAGTAAAACAAGAAAGTCCTGAAACAACCTTGACTAGTAGGAATTTTCTCACAGCTAAAAACGAGAGCACTTCAAACTTATTCTCTTCAATTCTCAAAAAAACTTCAGAATTTGACGCTATTTTAGCAGGAGTCGACACAGAGGTTGTCCGCCAAATTTGTAAAAGGGAAATTATTAGCTTCTCCATTTTAATTAACGGGTGGAACTGTGAAGAGTTCGTTGGAGAATGTATTGGATCCATTTATAATCAAATCCCAAATTACTTCAATTTTGATCTATATGTCATTGATGATGGCTCAGATGATGGTACTTTTGCCATCTTAGAAAAACTACAGCATAAGTATGGCTTCTACCTTGACAGGAACTCAGTAAATAGAGGAGCTGCTTTTTCCCGATGGAAGCTAATTAAAGCCGTCAGTAATCCGCAAAGTAAAGTCATACTTTTAGACCTTGACGATAGATTAAAACGATACGCACTAAGTATTGTAGCAAGAACCTACCGAGAAAATAAAAATTGTTTACTTACCTACGGGAACTGGGAAAGTCAACACGGTGAAAAAAACAGTCTGCCCTTTTATAGTGAACATGTTAAAAGAGACAGATCCTATCGTAAAGTGCCCAATTTTCAATGTGCCCCCTTGAGAACCTTTGATTACTCTCTAGTTGCAAATGTGAACGAATATGACCTGAAGGACTCCAACGGGAAATGGTTGAAGGTCTGCACAGACGTGGCGATTATGCTACCTTTACTCGAACAATGTAAACCAGAGAATATTGCGGAAATTGAGGAGCCCATTTATGTTTACAACAAATATAGGTCAACAAGTACCTTATTAAAATTCGGAAAGGAAAAGAAAAATGAAGTATTAAAAGACCTTTTTAGTCGAGAACCTAAGAACGATAGATTAGAAGACCTGCCTGATAGTTCTAATTAATTTCCTGACGACCCTTTTACCTAAATTTGGTGCATTTAAAGTTTGAGGCTCGACAGAAGGTTTAGCTGGAAAAGAATTTTTAAGCTTTTCATTCACTTCTTTTTTTAAAATCGAAAAATTGTCCGGAATTTTATACGCCTCGAGTTTCTCCTCCTCACTTTTCGTCATTACTCCAAGGCTTTTAGACATAAACGACCTAGTTAGCTCTCGATAAGGTGCAAAAGTTAGTTCCTCTGCCGGTGAGTACCACTTTTCAAGGAAATCACAGTCATGAACCCCCACCTTTTCGGCCAGAAGGTTCATTGATATGTTCGATCCTTCATATTTAGAGACAATATACTCAATTACATTCTGATGTTTAATTGGCATCTTCAGTAAATGCTTTTGAGCCTCGGGGATTTCAATCAAACCAACCAAGTCCTCGTCGGTCACTTTTCCTTTAAGTAAAGCGGTTTCGAGCAGTCTCTTTCTAAAACATTTCCAGCAGTTACGACAAGGACTCATGGCAGTTCCTCTAATACAGGATTGTGCCAGATTTCTATATTCACTATTTGCCAACAGCTTGGATGTCCCGACCTCACTTAGGCCTGCAACCGGCCAGTTCATGGGAAGGCCTGCTATTTCAAAGCCCTTGAACCATTGCTTATAATGTTGTCGCCCTACATAATCTACATAAAGTCCAGATCCACCTACTCTGTAAGCCGATTCGAGTATCGTTCCATAGGCTATACTATTTATATTAAAATGTTCCGAGGTAAGAATAGCTGGAATTGCGTTTGAAACATCTGTAGGGAATCCAATAGGCTTCCGTATAAACTCCATGTCGGAGTCTAAAGTTTCAACAGCTCGCCCTTCAGACCTCAAATGAGAAATCGCATGTTTAGCACTTTCTGCGGAATACATACTCTTATGACCATTCGGGATTGCCATATTCATAAATACTGGCTTTACATTATCTGGCATGGAAAGAAGAGCAGCAAAAGAGTCGACACCTGCACTAAATGCTAGAGCTGGAACTCCGCTATCATTTACTGGTTTTCGCTCTAAACTACTGTCCACATTGGTGAACTCTAAATTGAAATTCTCAGACACGAAAGAAGCAAAATAGTTACTCACAGGAATATTCAGGGTTATCTTTGTTTTCACAAAGGGATTCACTAGCATCAACGCGCAAAGCCCTATTAAGTCTGGATGAAGTCTGGAAGTATTACAAGAAGGTGGCAACTGAAAAAAACACTCATTTTTAGCCAAACTGACACCTCTTGAGTTGCTCCCCCCTTCTCCGTCTCCAAGAGAAAAAAAGAAGGATACCTTTCTTTCATTTTGTTCGAACTGAATTTTCATAGGTCCTCTAGTTGCATTAATCGAAACATTATTTTTTTTAATTGTAAAATTTAAAACAATTTATGATCAAATATCATCTACAAAGCTTTCCGACAGTATTTGTTTTCTAAAAGATTTGAAAATACTATCACCAATAGGCAAAACACCTCGTCTACAATCACCCCCTCCTCTCAAGACAACTTTTATGTGCTATTTCTTCACTCCGCGTAGGTTTCAACAATACCTGCTCACACCCGTCCGCGCACCACCCACCGGAACGAGGTCGGCGGATTCTACCAACCTCGGCATAGTCTTTGTCGAAATTTGCTCCAAAAGCTGTAAGTACAGCTCTCGAAATTTTCCGAGGACCTTTTGGCTCGTAAAGCAACCAAGCATTTTTCAGAAGATTACAATTGGTAAGCGCAATCGATTTAGCAGCAATGATATTGCTGCCCTTGTACCCTCCAATCATCCATGCTTGGCCTAGGCTTTTCGCGCTTGTTGCGAAAATAAGTCCAGGGCTATGACCTGTTAAATCTATTATTCCCAAACCAGCTTCAAAACCATTCTCGTACAATGTTTTTTGTGCGCTATAGTAATAATTATAGAACTCGCTAGAGAGAAATAATTTTGACCCATTAATAATAATTTCACTTTTTGAACCGTGAATCGACGGTTGCCTGTAGGGGGAGGAAAATCCACTGTTTAAAGTAGAAATGGTAAAACAAATTGATAAACCTGTGATTATAAAAATGACTGGCCCCCTCATTAATTGAGGAAGGTGAATTGCTAAAGCACATGATGATGCGCTCCAGAAAATAGCAGCTGGTCCGGCTGCCATCCAATAGTTGGAACCAGTACCGTACACGTATACAGCTGGTAAGCCGAATAGGAATAGAAATTTGGCAAAATAAATACGCTCGAATAATTTTGACCCACGGAGCAAAACTTGTATAAGGTAGGAACTCGCTGCAAAAAGTGGGAGCAAGATGAAAACTAATCCTGTGAATTTACTTTTGTCAAATCGAATCCAGTAAAAATCAAATGACAATGCCATAATGGTTAAAGTACCTATTAGTAGTACGAAAACATTAAATCTAGAGAATAAAGTTCTCAATCTAAGACAACAAAATGAGACGACAAAACCGGCTATGGCAGCGCAACTTAGGTAAAAGATAACTGAAAATCTAAAGTTTGGAAATTTATCAATTCTGCTAGCCATTGATAAATTATAACCAATGGATTCTTCAACAAATGTCAATCCTCTGGATACTCTCAAAATAAAACTTTGCACAGAACCGTCAATAATAATTCCAGACAGCAAAAGGAGACTCGCGCTAACAGCAATAGCAATTATAACATTGAGATATCGTACTTTCTTAAAAAAACAAAGATAGACCAAAAACCATAATGCTAATGCTAGAGCACTCGATGGTTTCGCTAAAAAAACAACCGCAGCTCCTAAACCCACTAAAATCCAAGAATATATATTCACGTAACTGGACTCGTAAATAGATAGAGCGCCAATAGATACGATTAGAAGGCCCTGGAGACACAGAGTGTTATAACTGGGCGTGGGGAGCCAACCTCCAAAAAGAAGACTTGCAAGTAAGGATACACATGCTCCACTAAAGGCTAAATTCAATTTAACAAACGTTGATTCCCAAGCAGGAAAAAAACTCGAAAGGCTGAGGACTCTCCACATCAATAAAGCAGATAAAGCAAAGGTTAACAAAAGAGTACTAACCCTAAGCGCAAAGACGTTGGAACCAACCAATTCAAATAACAACCCATAGATAAAAGCAAATTGGGTGACCGACCAACTATACAGCTCAGGATGCGCAATGAAGTTTAGATAAAATCCTTCGTCGGAAATCTCCAAACCAAACTGGCAAAAGTAGATCGACCTCAAAGTTAGGCAGATGACTGAAACAACGAAGAAACAGGAAAGATAAACCTGCCAATTCTTGGATCGTACAAACTTAAAATAATTTACTTTTCGCTCGAAAAGGTTCAATTTTTACCTTCCAGCTGAGAATGGCTGAAGATTCTTATACCCGTATACTTTTTCAACTTATCCGAAGGTCGAAAAAAATTTTACCAAAAAAGTTAAAAATCCCGTATAAAAAACATGAAATAGAACAGAACGTGGACTAAAATAGGGTTCATTCATGTTGTTGCAATGCCGACGATCACGTAAATTTATTTTAGTAATGGAATTTCCCAGTACCTTCTTTTCTTCTCACGCTCCGTATTATAATACAAGATGTAGTAGTCATTTTTAAAAATTTTCCTGTATTTCTCCATTTTATCTAGATGCTCGCGAACTCTTCCGAAGTCATTTTCGACAAAAAAATGGGCTCTACTGTGCAAAAGCTTCAGCCTCAATTGGTTTTCTGTTTTGATGTTTAAATAATCTCTTCCGGATTTTTTATTCAGTTTAGGGAATAATAGCAACCCTCTATCATAGGCACCTACATTATAGGAGATATCACGGGTCAAGACTATCACAGAATCCATGCCAAAAGATTCAAGATAATCAATCTGGGCAGTCTTAACCAAATATCGTTTTGATACCGCTTCCCTGTAGCTCTTGATCTGATGTATTGAATTTTTGAAAGTGATTAGAACGCCGAAACTGCAAAGGCCTACTGCTAAGAAGTATCTACTCCTTTTTGACTTAACGACGCATTTGATTTGTTCACTTATTAGAATGTGTAGAAATAGTATTATCAAACCATAAAACTGGTACAAAACTCGCAGAAACTTCCAGCCAGCAAAGCTAGCTATGAATACTGCACCTACAGTAGCTAATAGAACAACCTTTTTCTCCTTTTCAATAGCGGCAAAAATACATTTAAGATTTGAAAATGGAATTAGAAGCCCCATTCCTAAAAACACATATTTAAATTCTTTTAAAAGGTGCTCGAAATAGTAAAAATACCCAGGGTTGTACTTATGCTCGAGACTTTCAATTTTAGCTGGTACGTCTAAAAGAAATGAAACATAGGTTCGCTCAGAAGCGAGAAAGTATAGCAGGTTTACAAAAATAAAATAAGAGAAAAGAAGAAATACTTCAAAGTACAAAGAATTATTATTGTAATTTGATAAAAACCTCAAACCGTAGAAGGGGATAAGAAAAAACAGGGACGAAGGGTGAGAAAGTAGACAAATGATCGTTAGTAAACTTAATACCACGCCCTTGAAAAGGCTACTGTTAAGCTTTAGGTAAAAGGAAACGACTAAAATGGAGAGCAGAAACACGGTAGAGTGCACCATCCCAGCTGTTCCAAGCTGAAAGACGGTAACAGACGTGACCGTCAAAAAAGTTAAAAGCAAAAAGCCTAAGAAGTGGTCAGCGCTAACAACTTTAAACAATTGCAATAAACCTACAATTAATATCAAAGACGATAATAGCGATAATATTAAAGGGTCTGGGGTAGTGATAGAAATAAATATATAGTTTATTAAAAATGAAAATGGCCTCAACGAATAGTCGAAAATCAATCCATTGTCCGCTTTCCAGACATTATTAAACTCATCATTGAACCTGTGAAACTGCTGAGGAAATTTGAAGAAAACAAAAAAAGTGACAGTCAAACTATAAGCTAAAAAAAATAACTTTTTTTTCTCTCGGAAAAAAAAGTTTGTCACATCTCTAACTATCATTCGATTTCATGGCGCTGATAGCCTTTTCACTTGAAAACCTATTTTTTTTCTTAACATATCTACACCATGCCCCCTTCTTCTTCACAGTACGTTTATTGTATCAGTAGAGATATCAAAGAATTTCCGATGACTTTGATAAAAAGCTTCAAACCTCATTACTCACTAGAGATATCATTCAAATACTTACCGTATTGGTTTGGATACTTTGCAGCTATTAATCTCAAGTCTGAATTAGAAATCCAACCATTTCGATACGCAATCTCTTCAATACATGCTATTTTGAAGCCTTGCCTATGTTCGATTGTCTTAACAAATTGGCTAGACTCCAAAAGATTTTCGTGGCTGCCAGTATCTAGCCAAGCAAATCCACGCTGCAGCAATTGAACTTCCAATTTTTTCCTTTTTAGGTATTCTTTATTCAGATCAGTAATTTCCAATTCGCCACGAGCAGAAGGGCACAATAATTTAGCATATTCAATCACGTGATTATCATAGAAGTAGAGTCCCGTCGCTGCAAATTTTGATTTTGGTTTTTGAGGCTTTTCCTCTAATGATACAACTTGTAGGGAAGAGTCAAATTCAACGACCCCATAGTTCTGGGGATCGTTTACCTGGTATGCGAAAATAATAGCCCCGGAGTCGATGTTACTTGCTCTTCTTAGTTTGGGCGTAAATTGAGAGCCGTAAAATAAGTTGTCACCTAGTATAAGACATACAGGGGAGTCTCCTATAAAAGGTTCACCCAGCAAAAAAGCATCTGCTATTCCTTTCGGCTCTTCCTGAGCAACATACTTTAAACTCAAGCCAAGCTGCTCACCTGAACCAAATAGTTTTTTATAGAAAGGTAAAAATTCAGGGTTGGAAATGATTAAAATTTCGCTGATTCCCGCAAGCATAAGCGTCGAAAGAGGATAATAAATCATAGGTTTATCGTAAATCGGCAACAATTGTTTCGAAACCGAATAGGTTGCTGGGTATAGTCTGGTTCCACTGCCTCCAGCTAAAATTATTCCCTTCATGTACTTCTCCCATATACTAGCTGAAATCCATTTTAATCAAGAATCCAAGATAGGTCTTGAGCACTTCTATAATAGCTCCACCGAATCGGCGAATCATATTTAATCTGATTTTTTCTAAATTTCAAATCAGTATAGAATAATGCAATAAGAACCCTTACAATCAATTTTGATAGCGATCTCACGTTAACTACTTAAGAGTCGACTAGAATTTTGGCAAAATTCAGAAAACGATCGATCTGGTTTTTAATTGCTCGATTAAAAATTTCAAGGTAAAAAATCACAGAATCCAGCTCAAAAACCTCATGTCTCTTACCCTTCACTTCTCCCGGACGCTTGTTTGACTCTGGACCAGATTTCTTCCTCAAGCAAGGTGGTATGGATTTGAGCATCAGGACTAAAGGTAACCATTGAGTTTTTTAGCCGCACCACATCAAATCTTTCCCCCTTTATGCTGGAGCCATCAACCATTTGATTCGCCACATTTAACAAACTTATACACCCAATGCGGAACTGCAAATCAAGGATAGAGTTGAAATCAGCACCGGATATAGGAAATGAAGCCTGCATTAGTGGAGAACCACGATCTAGTTCTTCATTCACATGATGAACAGTCACCCCTGTAATCTTGGAGCCATACTCTATACATCGCCTTAGAGCTGTCTTGCCAACTACACCACCAAAGGCTGGTAAAATAGAATAGTGCAGATTAATAAATTTTCCCTCAAAGCTGTTTAAGACATTACTTTGAACAATTTTATGAACATTTGTAATTATTAAATCAGGTTTTAAGTCGACAAGTTTTACTCTTACTAGCTCTTGCTTACCATCGAATGGCACGACAAATCCATTCAGAGAATTTTCTTCTGCATAACTGAGCGCAGGACACAACCTGTCAGAAATTACACCTGCAATTTCGAAGTTCTCCAGCAACCCATCTTCGATCGCCAGGTGGAAAAATCTCAAATTTCCTCCGCCACCAGAGCACAGAAAAACTACCTTATTCATGAAGCCCCTTCTGCTCGTAGATCGCTTTCACTATACTATAAGGCCTCCCCTTGACTTCAGAAAAAATTTTAGACAGATAAATTCCGATGATACCCAATGACGACATGATAATCCCCCCAATTAACCATATAGATGCAATTAACGATGTCCATCCTACCGCAACTTCATGGTTTACTATCCGATTCCAGAGTAGAATTACAGTATAGACACTCGAAAAAATAGAAATCATTACACCTACATAAAAAATCCCTTTAAGCGGGGCATTACTAAATGACGTAATTGAATTCACAAACAACGAAAATTTTCTTCTCAAATTATACGTCGAAGATCCTTTGTCTAGCTTTTCGAAAAAATAAGGCTTTTGAAGGAAACCCGTGATCTCCCATAGGCCAGCAAGGAAAATCTCACGCTCGCGATGCATTAACAAAGCATTCACGTAAGGGCGAGACATAAGCCTAACAGTAGAGAGGCTACCTCTTAAGTTCAAGTCGGTCAGTGAGTTAAATAAGGCCCAAAAAAGGTAACCGCTAATTCTTTCAACGAGACCACCCTTCCTTTTTTTCTGAACTCCATAAACAACATCCACCTCATCACTTACTAAAACGGTGTTAAAAGGTGTGAGGAGAGCTGGATCCTCCTCAAGATCGACATCAATCAGGTAGACCAAGTTCCCTCGAGAATGGGCTAACCCAGTCATTATAGCCTTATGATGCCCAAAGTTGCGTGACAGATCTATAATTTTGACCCTCGAGTCCAGCCTCTGAATTTCCAAAGCTATCTGAAGAGACCTATCAGGCGATCCATCGTTTACAAATATAATTTCATAATCACAGCCAAAGCCTGATTCACACACAGCCTTCATTCTCTCGTAAAAAACTTTAATATATTCTTCGGACTTATAAAGTGTTGTGACTACAGAAAGCTTCACAATTACCTCTTCTTGGAAATAGAACGTACATTAACCACTTACAGGCTCTCTAGGGAACACAGCACCAAAATAGATAAATGTATAAGAACTCTCCCTATATTAAAGCCTAAGTTTACTCAAAACTTATTTTGCATTGAAGCAATTTGGCAAGTCAGAATACTTAATTAGCCACGTAATTTGCACTAAGTATTCGTTAAAAGTACAAAATAGAGAAATGAACATTTAAGGAACGGGCTCAAAAAAACCGAACAGCGCGTAACTAGCCTGATACTAAATCTCATAAAAAGCCAGTCCAGCACTAGGCTTTAAATTATTATGTTTCAGATATTCCTAGATAATCCCTCGCACCAGCCCCCAAGTTGAAGATCAAGTCTAGCACTGAAACTGCGACGTCGCTCTGCCCAAACTGCTGTGGATAATTGGGATATTTGGAAAAGTCCAAGTATTTAATTTGAACACCTTTACTTTCAAATAAATCAGAATCAATGTAACTAGCGGCAGATGGACCTGAGTAATATCGAGTGGCTCCTACCTGTATACAAATATCTAATAGTCGCTGACTTGGGGCGCTAGATGTCTTAAACTCAGAAAACCACTTAATCTTAGTTTTTATACCCAAAATTTGATTTATTAGCTCTATAAATGCTAAATTAATCCGACTGAGCGAGCGCTCCCCCTCCAGACTGGCATAAAGTGCCTTGAATTGCTCACCATACAAATCAAAAAACGGCGCCCGATGATAGCTTTGATATATCAAGCTCCAGTGTTTTTTCACCCAATTTGGATCTGAAACACAAGTCTCATAAATTTTTTGCTCGAATCGGCCTTTTGTTTCTACCGGTATCGTTAGCCACTTTACCCCCTGCGGAGTAATGATTTTGTTTCTATTTCGCCAGTCTCGCTTGGTATACTGGACATTATCAAGAACCACGAACACATCAACTTGCGCGATGGCATCAAAGTATCCAATCCAAGGGATGTAATTTGATTGGGTAATTAAAGCTTTCTTAATATTAAATACCTCAAATGGCCTGAGTCTGTTGAATACTTTAGGAGCTATTAATAAGAACCAGATACAGTACCTTGAAAGAATTGGTCAATGCATTTTTTATATTGTCCAATCATCGGAGCTTTAAATTCACTATTTGAAAGTACTTTTTCATGTAAATGCAGTAGGCTATCTCTTTTCGTGACAGTATTGGCAATATATCAATCAATGTATTATTCGCTGGAATTCGTATACGTACTGGTTCAACTTTTTTTCAAGTTCAAAATAATCATCAACTTTTAAGACTTTGATTGCCTCAGTATTGATTCCATAATGCTCCTCTAAAAAAATTTTTAACTTTAATACCTGTCTAGGTGTGGCTATCAAATAATAGTTTTCTTTAGAGACCAACTCTTTGAGAGGATGCTCGATGCGCTCTCGTTTTAGCACGAGGCTGTTGTGCGGAGAGTTAATCATCCAGCCAGTAACGATAAATTTGAAATAATTATTTTTTCTCAAAAAAGTCGACTTTGGCAGTATAAATTGGAAAGGCATCGAAGGAGACCAACACAAATAAACCCCTCCTCTTTCCCGTAGCTCTTCCATTAGCCCCGTCAAGGATTCCACGTTTCGATTATTGTCGAGGCTCTGACCAGGAAGATCTTTGACAATATCGGCGATTGAAAATACCAGAACACAACTAACTACCACAAAAAGCGATGCGACTTTCCTACTAATCGTTACTTTGAAAGTTGATGCTCTTAAAAAGCTTAAGGAAACAGCACAGGAGAAAAATATCGTCGGAACCGCCAATCGCGGTGGGAAGCGCGCAAACATTCCTAATGACATGCAGACCAAGCAGATCCAGCCATTGAGAAAAAATATAAGCTTCTTATTTATAGAAAAAAGACAGAGGAGGACGATAAAGCACAGCCAGAACACTATAAAGTGTCTAATTTTTAATAGACTTCTACTGAAGATCTTTAAAGATTTGGAGATTGAACGACCGCCTCGCGTGGGCAGATTTTTATTCAGAAAACGTAATTTTTCAACACTGTATACCTTTTTATCTGTAAACATCCATTTCTTAAATATCCAAAAGTCATTTTTGCTCCAGCCTACCCTACTCATTATTTTTTGAGTCTCCGAGGTCCATGTTAATTGTGGGGTGCCATGCAACTTACCGCGCTCAATATTGAATTCCCTATAATTAAACTCCTTAGGTATTGGAGCTCCAGACATGGTATGAGAAGCCTTTGTAGCCGCTAGCATAATTAAAACCAAGATCAAACTTCCTTTGCTAACCTTTGGGCCGTCAGGGAAAAATTGACGCCAAACTATCAATGGTAAAACTAGCACGACGGAAAAATAGAGACATTGCTCTCTAACTAGCCCGCCTAGTAGGAGAAACACCATGGATATAATTTTTGACATCTTATAACGAGGTGAAAAGTATAAAACCCAACCAGCTGCCAACAAAGTCAATGACGCAGAAGTGAAGCTAATATTCATCAACACTGCCCAAAAAACACCAATTATGCACAGAGAAAACAGAAGTAGCTTTGCGCCGCGTCTTCGAAAGTCCATTAAACAGATCGCTATTACGGTGGAGGAAACAATATGACAAAAATACATAAAGGCGCCATACCAAGGAACACCCGCAGAAAATGAATAAAGGTATTTCAGGACATAACCGACTGCATTGCTCATGAAAACAACATTTTCAGATGGCTCTCCCGTGTAGAGTCCCGAGGAAATCATCATCATGACAACGTCATCATTGACCGCAAATTTACCAGTTAGGAAAATTAAGGGGAGTGAAATAAATAGAAAACTAATAGCCACGAGGAACCCACAAGTTAATACCTGCGACGCTCTGCGGACATTTTTATTTAAAAACATAGTACCTCTATAGAAATCTATTGTTCAAATATGGGAAAATCCATACATCAAAGGCTCTAAGAAAGTATATATACTAATTTTTATTCCATACTAGCGTTTAAGTACCTTCCTAGGTATAAACTCATGACAATTTGTTTCTATCCACTGGAATACAATTAAAAATTTGAGCTATATTTCTGGGCATTGAAACATTTAATTTTATGGAGTGACAACGAGACCTTAATGATGCGACCACTGACGATGATGACTAATATTATATGCTGCCCCAAATGTAAAAAAGAAATTTCATTAACATCGTTAGATTGCTTGAAATGCGGGAGCGAGTTCAAGAAGAATGGTGATCAGCTAATATTTGATGAAAGCTGGGAAAATTTGTCACTCGCAGAAAAAGACTGGTTGAATTCAGTAAAAGAGAAGGTCAAACTACGGTTTACTTGGCTCTACCCATCCCTCGTGAGTATTTTGGGCCCTGTTGCTCCTACAATAAACCCGCTAAAACTAATAGACAACAAGGTGCTAGAGAAAGGCGTTGTCGTAAACTTAGGATGTGGAACTACTCAGCTAGACGCGAAAATCATTAACGTTGATCAAGCACCCTACACCAGCGTCGATATTGTAGCATCGATTACAAATTTGCCTTTTATCGATGGTTCAATTGATACAATTTTAAATATAGCAGTTTTAGAACATATGGCTGATCCGAAACAAATCGTAGAGGAGTTTTGGCGAGTTCTAAAACCTGGCGGATCAGTGGTTTGCTTTATCCCATTTATTCAAGGTATCCATGCATCTCCCTTCGATTTTCAGAGATTGACACCAGCTGGAATCAGGGAATTATTTACAAACTTCGAAATAGATTTAGTACATAGCGTTGGACCGACCTCGGGTTTATTATGGGTGCTGCAAGAATGGTTGGCCATGTTTTTTTCATTTGGCTCGGTAAGACTTTATAAGATATTGATCCCTCTAACCTGGATATTTTCGCCAATAAAGTATTTAGATTTCATTATGCGCCACCATACAGCTAGTTCAACCATCTCAACCGGGTTCTTTTTCGTAGCTAGAAAAAAAAATAACTTGTAATTCTAAATTCAGCAGCTGTTCTTATGAGCCCGAGAAAGATATTTTTTTTGACAATTCCCCCACTTAGAAGCAACTTATTATCTATTGTGATTTGAGTAGAGACCTTGCCCTGAAGCCAAGATCGTACTAACTTGGAAGAACTTTGACATGGAAATTCCCTTTAATAAATCAACTATTCTCGAAGAATGTATATCTACTGTGAATCACACCATAAAAACGGGTAAACTCTCTAGCGATGGACATGTTGGACGGAGCTGCGAACAGCTCCTTAATTCTATGACTCATTCTACTAACTTATTAGTACCCTCAGCTACCGCTGCTTTAGAGATGATGGCGTTACTTCTATGCGTAAAGCCAGGTGACGAAATTATAGTACCTAGCTTTACGTTTGTGTCGACTGCCAACGCTTTTGCGCTAAGGGGTGCAAAAATTAAGTTTGCGGACAACGATTATCAGGGGAACATACTCCCAAGTGAAATTGATAGACTCTCAACCAGTAAAACGAAAGCTGTTTGCGTCGTCCACTACGGGGGAAATTCTGCAGATATGGATGAAATTCTCACAATTTGTGAAGAGAAAAATATAGTTTTATTAGAAGATGCAGCTCAATGTGTTTTTGCCAAGTATAAAAAAAGACCATTAGGGACTTTAGGAACTATGGGATGCTATAGCTTCCATGATACCAAAAATATAAGTGCTGGTGAGGGCGGTTCTCTACTAATAAATGACATAAAATTTAGGGATAGAGCCAACTTCATAAGGGAAAAGGGCACAAATAGAAAAGCATTCTTAGAAGGTCAGGTGGACAAATACAGCTGGGTTGACCTCGGCTCTAGCTACTGCCTATCGGAACTAAATTCTGCCTACCTCTTGCCGCAACTTACAAAAGGACTATCTATTACTGAAAACCGGAAGCTAACGTGGAAGCGATATAGCGAAGAACTACGCCCTTTGTTTAGGAACCATTCGCTTGAGATTTTAGATCCTCCCTCATATAATCTACCTAATTACCATATGTTTGCCTTCCTGGCTGCTTCATCTGAATCGCG
The DNA here is from genome assembly GCA_964230645.1 of Bdellovibrionales bacterium. Taxonomy (GTDB): domain Bacteria; phylum Bdellovibrionota; class Bdellovibrionia; order Bdellovibrionales; family JAGQZY01; genus JAGQZY01. The sequence continues at coordinate 1,158,846 of CAXRHT010000002.1, forward strand.
CCCCATCTTGCTCCAAAAATTAAACAGTAGGGGTGTAAACGCCACATTCCACTACTCTCCACTTCACCTCTCACACTATGGGAAAAGGTTTTTTGAAGCACGACTGCCCGTGTGTGAAGATTTCGCTTCTCGTATCGTCAGACTTCCACTTTGGTACAATATGTCTGAAGCCGAGGTGTCGTATGTCATAGAAACGCTAAAAAAAGTTCTATCCTGAAATTATGAGTGATTGTTTCCCATATACCAATTTACTGTAGCTTCAATCCCATCTTCAAAACGCCACTGCGGTCGCCAACCTATTTCAGCCTCCAGTTTACTACAGTCAACCGCGTATCTCTGGTCGTGGCCGGGCCTATCCTCAACGAACTTGATCAATTCGGAGTAACTCTTCCCATTCGACCTTGGTACTCTTCTATCTAAAATTCTACAAATTGTGTGACATAAATCGATATTGGTCCGCTCTTCGTTCCCTCCAATATTATAGGTCTCTCCAGCCTTGCCTTTAAAAAAAACATTAATAATCGCTTCACAATGGTCTGCTACAAAAAGCCAGTCTCTTATATTTTCCCCATCGCCATAAATTGGTATATAATCTTCGTTCAGCGCTTTTCGAATGATTACAGGGATAAACTTTTCCTTATTTTGAAATGGCCCGTAGTTATTAGAACAGTTTGTAGTTACAGTGTTCAAACCAAAAGTGCGAAAATAACTGCGCACTAGAAAGTCTGCTGCAGCTTTCGAAGCACTATAAGGCGAATTTGGAGCGTAAGGTGTGGTTTCTTTGAATTTCCCCTCCTGCCCCAAAGAACCATAAACCTCATCAGTTGATATATGGTGAAAGCGAAATTCTTCGCACCCCAACTTTACAGAATAGGGGGCGTTCATCCATGTTTTATAAGCATAATGTAGAAGGTTGAATGTGCCGTTTACATTGGTTTTTACAAAAGCTTCTGGATCTAAAATCGAATTATCAACATGCGACTCCGCCGCAAAATGAACGACACCGGTAATATTGAAATCTTGAAAAATTTTTTTAACTACTACAGCATCACATACGTCGCCGTGGATAAAGTGATATTGGTCAGGACCCATCTCATTAATATTTTTTAAATCTGCAGCATAAGTAAGCTTATCTAAATTTATCACTTTGTAGCTAGGATTTTTTTTACAGAATAGATTGATGTAATTCGCGCCAATAAATCCAGCCCCACCAGTGACTAGTAAATTTTGTTGCGTCATTACTCCCCCTTTTTTTAAGTTGCTCTGCTTTGTTCGTCTTCTCAAAATACCAATTGAAGAAAAAAAATAAAAGGATATTCGCATTTACGCTAGTATTACAAGATGGAATATACAGCTTAACTCACCGTCGGTCTAATTTGCAGCGTGGTCGCAATCACAAGTTATTATCGACTCTAATGATATTCTTCAGAATCTCCTCACCCCCAGCTAGTGTGGACTTTTCAAGATCTATAATCTCAATAGAATCAGCCACAATATTTACTGCACTCGTTGGACAAAATTTCTGGTACCTTGTGTTCAGAAAGATTAATACACCACAAGCTACTTTTTCAGGATCTACGATAGGCGTATAATTATCCTTAAATATCCGAAATGAAATTCTCGAATTTCTTTGAGGGGAAAAGTCGTCAATCTCTATAACCCGATAAATTCCATTCCTCCCCCCTTCTGCAGCTGTCTTTTCCATTATATTCTCAATCGCCTCGAGAATATCGTCCCTTTTCGAGTCAAAATTCGCTACGATTATCTTATCATAAAAATCCGCCCCCCCCTCCAATCTACTAGGTAACGGAATCGGGAAGGGCTTCCGCCCATCTACACAAATAGATCGATCCTGAACTGTTTGCTCGCTCTGATGCCAGGCCCTAAAGGATGAGATGTACTCCTTTCTCAATCCGTGGCTTATCGAAAACGCTGAGGTCGCTTTTAATTTTGTCAGCGAATTTTCTCTGAATCCCAAAAATGTCATTGGAAGGCTAGCTAGTACTAGCTCTGGACTGGCTAAGTCGACAGCCCTGCAAAACCTCTCAACAAGTTCAGAATCCGCTCCAACTCTGACTTCATCCCAATTCCCGTATTTCTTGAAGAAAGAAATCGGACTCATCAAAGAAGAGTAATTTCTCTTCATTATGGAAGACGACCCAAGCATGTTCCGAAAAAGATAAGGCGGTGATGTGGTCAGACAAATACCCATAGTCCACGTCAAATTTTCAGAATTTTGGTGTCTCATTTGGAGTTCGAATTTCTGGGGGTGTGACCAATCATCCGTGTCATGCACAGTGACGAAGTCCCCTTGGGCAATATCAAGCGCCGTATTTCTGGACCTATACGCTCCTTGATTTTTGGAATTATGGAGTGTTCTTATACGTGGATCTTTTGCTGCATAACTGCTTATTATTCCACGAGTATTGTCACTACTAAAATCGTCTACAATTAAAAGTTCAAGGTTACTCCAAGATTGTCTGAGTACGCTCTCAATTGCAAAACCAATTGTATCTTCGCAATTATACGCAGGCATTAAAACACTTATTTTTTTAGTTGGGTTTTTAACCTTAGGAGCTTTAGACTCCAAATCGAAAAAAATCGAAGAGGATTTTTGATCGAGAAGCTCTACCGGCGCAAGTCCTAGCTCTTCGTACAAATTTTTAAGTACATGAAAGAATTCCCTATGAGAACCACTACCGGATAATAATTTCAGGTTAGATTTCATCGCTTCATGTTGTACAGTTTTGCCAAATTTACCGCTGGTTTCCTCTACTAAAGCACTAAGCTCTGGCACCTTACCCAGTCTTGTAAGCAATTCCGCATACCTACATGCCTCCCGAAACATGTGCCTCCTGAATTTGGGCCTACATAATTCAATTTTTGTAACCTCTAACTCTGGCTGTATATTACCCGAAGAAATGCCAATCTCAGCCAAGACTAGATGTGAAAAAAAGCAATCGGCTTTACTTGACGAGGCCTCTTTTCTTAGGACCTCCTCCCAAAACAGCATTGGAAAACCACACAAAGCAACATTTGAAAATTGGACTAATCTGCAGCTGACTTCGTAACCCATGAAAGCCTTAAAAACGCTTCTAAAACGACGATAGTAGAGCTTAATTCTTTTTCTAAAATGTGCTGGAATTATCATTCGAACCAAGCGTTTCAGCCTATACTTCAAAGCTGAGGTTACTCGTTGGCGGCTAAAGATCATACCTTACATTCCCAATTGGTTTGAAGTTACATGGCGTACCAAATTTCTGAGTAGTTGGGAAGTGTAAACCTCTGGGAGCAATAGAGAAAACTGCAAATGACTTAACTTTAGATTCCATGGCGCAGTATAAATCAACTACTTGCACCGCATAACAAAAACCAAGGTTATGCCGCCACGCCGAGTCATCTGATTCTATAATGGCTTCGCTTACGCTCGTAAATTAAAAGAACATGAGAAGCCGGAGAAAACATGTTACAAAAAATAGCTCTCGCACTAGGCATTGAAAAACAGGCGTATTCGCTTCTGATTCAGTTTTATAATTTTTACGGATTTAAATGTAAAAAGCAACTTTCCTTATTGTTATTTGGTGCTGTTATTTCAGGCGTAATTGAAATCCTCGGTTTGATCCTTCTATACGTTCTTATACGACTGATGATTGATTTTAAAGGGTTCGCTGAGAATCACACCCTCGTAAAAATCTTCAGTTTTTTCCACCTAGAAGACCCCAATATCATTATACCTATTTTCGGCGGCTTCATCCTTTCGATTTTCGTTTTTAAAAATGTTTACTTGATGTTTTACTACCTCCTTCAGCATAAAATTTTAAAGCAGTGGAAATTCGAAATTTCATCAAATTTGATGGAACGTTATATAAAGGCACCATACACTTTTCTTCTATCATATAACTCTGCAACAATAATAAGAAACGTAAATTCGACAGTCACTACAGCCTTAAATGGGTTCGTTCTGTCGGCACTAAACTATTTTGCAAATTTAATAGCTGGGCTGATTGTACTATCCTTATTATGCTTGAGGTATTTAGAGGTCACCTTACTTATCGCGTTTATTCTAGCAATCTCAACTGTAATTCAAAATAAGTTTCTTCGAAAAAAACAGCAAGATCTTGGTCGCTTAAAGGAAGAATTAGCTAGTGAGCAAACTAAAAGTGTCTATCAAGGTATTCACGCTGTAAAAGAAACCAAGGTGAGTGGAAAAGAGAAATACTTCTTGGACATTTTTAAACATATCAATAAGACGGCAATCGATACGGAGTCGAAAGCATTGTTTTACACCCGTTTGCCCGCCCATACTACAGAGATAGTTATTGTCATATCGATAATAATAATTACTGTTTCGGTTTTGATGGATACAGCAGGAAATCTAGCACTTTCCCTTTCATCACTAGGAGTACTCGGAGCAATCGCATTTCGTTTGGCACCTATAATGAACAGACTAATTAGCGCTATGCAAGCGATGAACAAGAATAATCATTCTATGAAACTTCTATTTGCTGAAATTGAAAAACTAAAAAATCTTACCCTTGATTTCGCAGATAGATCTGAGGTGGTCCCTCTACCATTTGACCAAACTATCAAATTCGACAAAGTTCGCTTTAGATATCCCCGAGCAAAAGTGGACGCTCTTAAAAGTATCGATTTAAAGATTCAAAAAGGAGAGTTCATCGGTATTTTAGGAGAATCCGGAGCGGGCAAAACGACTTTAGTAGACATCTTTTTAGGCTTGCTTTCCCCCACACGAGGCTCCGTTTCTATAGATGATATTGAATTAACTATGGAAAACAATCAGGGATGGCAGAAAAATCTCGCTTACGTGCCTCAGAGTATATACCTGAGCGATTCTTCAATAGCTGAAAACATCGCTTTTGGTGTAGAAAAAAATAAAATTGATCGTAGCAGAGTACTGGAATGTGTAGAAGCGACAATGCTAAAGCCATTCGTTGAAAGCAAGAAGGAAGGTATAGATTTCATCGTTGGTGAAAACGGTAAAAGACTTTCTGGCGGTCAAAAGCAAAGAATTGGAATCGCAAGAGCTCTTTATAGTGGTGCTGAAGTCCTAGTTCTTGATGAAGCTACAGCAGCTTTAGATGTTCCAACAGAAGTTGAAATCACTAAGGCCATTAATAATATTAGGGAAAAGAAAACTATATTAGTGATAGCTCATCGATTATCGACAATAATTGACGCCGATCGCCTCGTCTTTCTAAAGAATGGAGAGATAGAGGGAATTGGCCGATTTGATGAATTGTATAATAACTCGCCCGAATTCAACAAAATTGCAAAACTAGCAAAAATTAATCCAAGCTCAGAAATTCTCTAAGTGAATATAAAAAATGTGATTTTTAAAATTTTAAGTTCTTTAGAGAAACTTCGAAGCGAGTGGGGCTCAAAGACCGTCTCAGACTTTTTCGTATCAAATAAAAACCACCTTAAAGCAATAGCTGAACCGATTCTTGGAAATTATAGCAACCGACAACTTGAAAGCCTTATTGCTTCAATAACCACCTACAGGTGGGTAAACAAACAGATACTATTAATAGTGGTGAAGTATCTCTATCACGTAAGAGGCCGTTTTTCTTATATTTATTCTCTCCCCATAGATCTCGTGAATAACATACCTTTTCTAACCCGAGTACAGGAAGACCATCATTTATTTAAGAATGATTTTGATGTAATTCATAAAAAGGAGTTAGATTATACTCCCGTCGGACATGTTCTCTATATTAGCGCTTCAAGCTTATTAAATAGTCTAAATGGCTATGCTAATAGGAGCCATCAAATTGCAAAATCGATTGTTGAGCAGGGGAATACCGTGACGCTCCTTAGCTTTGCAACGAAAACGATCGATGAACTGAAAGAACGCCGAATTATCGATGGTGTCGAGTATGTTACTTATTACTTTTCTCCCCAAGAACTCCAGAGCGGGATTATTTCAAATTCCTATTATCTCTCCCAGTTTATAGAAACTGAAGCCAGGCGAAACAAAAGTTCAGTTATTCATGCTGGATCTAATTACGAAAATGCACTGCCGGGGTTCGTCGCCAGTAAAAAAGTTGGTATTCCCTTTATTTACGAAGCTCGTGGTCTTTGGCATTATACCAAAGCGACCCTGCAGGCCGACTGGCAGGAATCAGAACGGTTTAAATTAGCCGAGAAGATGGAAAAGTTGTTAATGGAACGGGCTGATGTGGTCTTTTCGATCTCAAGTCAGCTTCGCAATTTTATTACGAAAAAATACTCGATTGAGCCCAGTAAGGTATTTCTGTTGAAAAACAGCGTACCAAGCTTAATTGGAGAGTTTCACAAACCGCAAAAAAAATCTGAGCCTTTTATTTTAGGTTACCTAGGAAGTCTAACGGGTTATGAGGGGGTAGATTCTCTTCTGGAAGCTCTATCTTTGGCAAAGAAATCAGCTCATTCAATCAAGTTGCGCATCGGTGGCGAAGGCGTCCAGCGACAAGGACTTGAGATACATGCAAAAAAGTTGAATCTTTCTACTGAGGTTGAGTTTCTGGGGACGATCAACCGTGATCAGATTGACGATTTTTATGAACAAGTTGATTTGATGGTATATCCGAGAAAGTCTTCACAACTCACCGAACTTATCCCTCCAATGAAAGTCTTGGAACCTGCGTGTTTTCAGACTCTCACGTTAACTTCAAACCTTGCGCCTATTGTGGAAATTTGTGAATGCATTCCTACTATTGTTACTGCTGATCTCACTACACCAAAAAAAATCCTAAAAAATGTTTTAACGATCAAAAAGAATTTTGATACGCTTCAAAGTCAGTTCAAGACCTTTGATTTCAAAGAACACACCTGGAAAGTGCAGGCAAAAAACTACATCAAGACTTTAGATACAGCCTTGAGCCTTGAGTTGTCTTCCAAGCCATATCTTTTACCAAAGAAAAATATATTATTTGCGTCTCATGACCTGAAGTTTATTAAATTTTTACTCCCTTTACTCGAAGAGAACTATGATGTTTCAATTAGCGACTGGCTCGGTCATAATAAAGCGAAAGATTTAAATAGTGAAAAAAGTTTAGCTCAAAATAGCGATATAATTTTTTGTGAATGGGGACTCGGAAACCTTGTATTTCATTCAAGAGAGAAGAAAGACAACCAGGTTTTAATTACTCGTATTCATGCTCAAGAGTTTCGTACCGATTACCTCAGTCGAGTCATATGGAATAAGGTAGATCACGTAATTTTGGTCTCTGAAGTTTATAAGAATAATTTCTTGAAACTTTCGAGAATGAGCCCTGAAAAGATTTCGATTATCCCCAATTACTCTAACCCTAATATTCAGTTTACCCCGAGGAGCGCACCTTTTAGGAAAATTGGATTAGTTGGTGCAATTCCTCGAAATAAAAGACTAGATCTTGCATTAGAACTTATCGAGGGTCTAAATTCTGTGTCTGAAGACTATGAACTACACATCTTAAGTAAAAAACCAGAAGAGCTTTCTTGGGTCAAGAATAACCGTTCGGAGATGAAATACTTTAAGAAATGTCTCATGGATTTGGAATCTTTAAAGAAGTCTGGGGTCAAAATATTTTGGCATGACTTTACCGATAAGCCAGAAGAGTTTTATGATAAAGTCGATGTTGTTATCTCTGTAAGTGATCGTGAATCCTTTCATATGACAATTGCTGATGGCTTGGCTAGCGGCTGCTTCCCAGCTATTTTAGAGTGGCCTGGTGCTCGTTCTATTTATGATGAGAGGTTTATCCGATCTAATCTTACAGATCTTAAAGATCTCATTGTTAGCTTTAGCAGTGAGTATTCAACAAACTCCGTTATTGAGCCTTTAGCCGATGAATTCAAAATTGATAAAGTAAAACAGAAATTTCTATCAGTGCTTGAGTCTTGAATTCTTTTTTGATCTTGCTAGTGAGGCGATTAAGCTAGCAAAAAATATGAAGGTATGATTTATCTCGGCATCTTTGAATGCACATTCTGTAAGATTCCCTACTAATATAGTAACAAACAGGGTCAATGTTCCAATCGCTATATATTTATTTTTCCCATCAATGATCAGATTATAATTCTTTTTAAGTAAGACGAAAATAAAGCCTAAATAAAAAAGTAGACCAAAAATACCTGTACCAACTAGGAATTGCAGGTAATCATTATGGGCGTGGGATTCGTGACCGTCTACTATCCCCAGTTTATCAAAATATTTTCCGATGAGCACATCATTGTATTCATAACCAACACCCAACCATGGGTGATCTTTGAACATGGCCCAGTTAGCGCGCCAGATTTCAATTCGTTCTGAGTTGCTGTTGTCTTGGAAATTAACGACTGATGTGATTCTGTTTTGGAAATCGCTATCGGCTAATGCTAGGGCTACCACAAAAATTGGACCTAGAACCAATAAGATTTTTACGAGTTTCTTATTGATGAAATAGGCGGCCACTAGAATTCCGAAGGCTAGAGCGATCCATACACCTCTAGAGTAACTTGTTACAATACTTGCGAATACTATGAGGCTTGTGAGACTATAGAGTAAGAAGAATTTATTCTTAATTCCTTTTTCGAAGAAGACTCTGGCAGCTTGGGCAAAAAGTATACAGAAAAAGCCTGAGTACACATAGCCGTAGGTTAATGGATTATTGAAAAAACCGATGGAGCGAAATCTTAGGACTCCACCCTCGTCAATTGCTTTTGAGAAAACGAAGTTTTCATCTCTTAAAAGGTCAAGACCTGTCCAGAACTGGGTGAATGCAAAAAAAGCGACTAAGCCAACTAAGGGTGTGAAGTATGGTAGCAGCTTTTTAAATTTCACCGGGAAATTAATCTCTCTCATTAGATTAAAGATAAAATAATAGACGAAAACCCATCGAAGCTTTCCGATGCCGTGAATGAGATGCTTTTGCGGTAGATCGTTTTGAAAGGCACTAATAACGCCCACCGTAAATAGTCCTAGAGCTGGCCAAAACCCCACTGGTACTCTCCAGTCAGTCTTCTGTCTGGATACCATAAGGACAAGGCCAATAATGCATAGAAGAGAGGAGGCCATCTCCATGACCCCTAATGAGATTGGAAGAGCAAATAAATATACTGAAAGTAGAAAAACTAAAACGGTTTGTAGCATTTAGCTCACTTCTTTAGTTGTTGAATGGTTTCCTATATAAGTCTTATGCCAAAGGACAAAATTGTAAAGGTACCAGAGCTGGTTGGCTTTTTTCTGCTCAATGAGACCTTCTATGTATTCAGGATTAAAATATTTCGTTTCCTTAGCAAAGCTTCTGATTTCAGCCTTCATTTCATCACCCAGGCGCTCTAAAAGCCACTCGTGGACTGGAACGCCGAATCCCTGTTTTTTTCGATCGATAATCTTATCAGGAATGAGGCCTCGTACGGCTTTTTTTAGGATGTATTTACTAATGCCTCGTTTCGTTTTTTTGCCTGTGGGTATTCCCATGGCGTACTCAATGAACTCGTGATCAAGGAATGGGACCCTGGCTTCAAGGCTTACTCCCATGCTCATTTTATCGACTCTCATCAATAGGAGCTCTGGAAGTCTTAGCTTTAAGTCAAGGTAGGACATCCAGTTGAGATTGGTGGGTCTTTTACATGTGGCTTTGAATTTTTCAAAATGGGTTTTAACTACATCCCAGGATGATATTTTTCCAAGGCGATTTTTAAACTCTTTACTGAGAAGTTGCTGTTTCTGAGTTTCGGTAAAGGCCTCAGCCCCTCCCCAGAATACGGGTTGACCTTCTACACCTCTTCTTAAGAGTTCATAAGACTCGGTTTTCTCTTTTCCAGAGAGCTTTAAAAGTTTGAGGGCACCCTTTTTAAAGATGTTTGGTACTGGAAAGTCATTGAGTTGCGCGAGATAGTATTTAGCCTGCCAACTTCTATAGCCCCAAAAAAGCTCGTCAGCGCCTTCGCCTACTTGGCAAACAGTGACTCCGTTATCTCTTGCTAATTTTGATACATAGTAAACGGGAACACATACTGGATCAGCAATGGGCTCATCTTGAAGCTCGATCATTTTAGGAAGAAAGTCTAAGAGGTCATCGACTGTGAGCCTTTTTTCAAAGTGATCAGATTTTATAAGATCTGCGACCTCTTTAGCAAAATGAAGCTCGTTCTTGTAACTTCCATAATCGCTGTCATAACCTATGGAGAAAGTCTTAATCTTTTCTTTTCCTTTATCGGAGAAAAGAGCGGCGTTGGTACTTGAATCAATACCACCTGAGAGAAAAACCCCTACTGGCACATCTCCAATTTTTCTGTACTCCACTGCTTTTTTTAATTTTTCAATAGTTCCCTTGGTGATTTTCTCTTCATCATCAGTGTCCATGGGCTTAACGTTATCAAAGACGTCCCAGTAGGGCTCTGAGGTCGGTTCATTTCCATTTTTGATAAGCATCTTGTGGCCACTAGGAAGTTTACTTATTCCTTTGAAAAGAGTTTCAGGCGCTGGTGTCGTGAGAAAGGAGAGAAAATGGTAAAAGGCTTTTTCGTTAACCTCAGGAGTGTAGGCTGGATCTTTAAGAAGGGCCTTAATTTCTGATGCGAAGACAAAGCGCCCATCCTGAATCGTATAATAAAGGGGCTTTATGCCCATACGATCCCTGGCTACAAACAATTCTTTTTTCTGATCATCCCAAATGGCGAAAGCAAACATGCCTTTGAAATGATTGAGGCAATCTTCGCCCCAATGAATATAGGATTGGAGAAGGACTTCGGTGTCAGAGTGATCGGTTTGCCAGTCTGTGATTCCTAGTTTTATTAATTCTTCTTTGATCTCTGAATGATTATAGATTTCGCCGTTAAAGGTAAGAGCGTAACGGCCATCAGAACTTAGCATGGGCTGAGAGGCTTTCTCTGAGAGATCAATGATTGATAGTCTTCTGTGAGCTAAGCCCACTTCTTTTTCGTTATTGATCCAAAGGCCACATCCATCGGGGCCCCGATGGATCATGGTGTCGCGCATGTTAATTAGGTAAGGCTCATCAATTTGAAATTGATTACGGCTGGGTTGAAATTGGAAACTTCCTGCAACACCACACACGTTTTAATCTCAACGAATCATTCCGCGGGTATCAATCAAGCTTTTGCCTTTTACATCTCCGAGACCAAGGTGAGAGAAGGCTTGATGATCAACCAGAAGTGCCACCACATCACTTTGCTTGAGAGCTTCGCTTGTTTCAGCAAGTGTTACGTTATCAAACTCTTTTAGCTCTTGTGGTAGCTCATCTACATGGGGTTCAACGGCTAGGACTTGAACTCCTTCTTTGGCCAAGCTTTTAACTATTTGTACAGCCGGGCTTTCCCTTAGATCGTCAATATTTGGTTTGAACGCTAATCCTAAGCAGGCCACTTTTGTATTCTTTGTATCCATGGCTTTCATTATCTTTTTAACGACATAGTGAGGTTTACCATCGTTCACTTTTCTAGCGGTGTGAATAAGCTGAGCTTCCTCCGGTGTCTTGTTAACTATAAACCATGGGTCCACAGAAATGCAGTGGCCACCAACCCCTGGGCCTGGCTGAAGGATATTGACTCGTGGGTGATGGTTGGCAAGCTTTATAAGCTCCCACACATCGATATCAAGTTTGTCGCAAATTAACGAAAGTTCATTTGCAAAAGCGATACTTACATCTCTTGATGCATTTTCTGTGAGTTTACACATCTCTGCCGTTCTAGCGTTTGTAGGAATACAGTGGCCCTCGACAAAAGAGCGGTAAAACTCTATGGCCTTTTTTGTACATTCGGGAGTCACCCCACCTATAACACGGTCATTTGATTTTAGCTCTTCAATGACTTTTCCTGGAAGTACACGCTCAGGACAATAAGCTAGAGCAACATCGCTCTTGTCATTATCACCCATAGGAAATTTTAAATCACTTCTAAGATCTTTTAAAATCTTTGCCATCCATTCCGTTGTCCCGACGGGAGAGGTCGACTCTAAAAGGACGAGATTTCCTTTTTCTAAAACAGGGGCAATCTTTTGAAGAGCCGATTCGATATAGGAAAGATCTGGTTCATGATTTTCTTTAAATGGTGTTGGCACGGCGATCACAAAAATGTCAGCTTTTTCGGCTTCCAAAGAGGCAATCAACAGCTTTTTATCAACTACAGCTCTGACCATCTCCTCAAGACCTGGTTCGACTACATTTACGTTTCCATTGTTAACTGAATTTACAATTTTATCTGATACATCAAGGCCCAATACCTTAATACCTTTATGGGCTACTACTGTTGCTGTAGGCAAACCGATGTAACCCAGCCCTACCACTGCCACTTTTTCAAACGAATAATTCATCTTTGACTCTCTTGAGAATGCGATCGGTGGCTTTACCGTCGCCGTAGGGGTTATGGGATCGACTGGTTGCAAGATAGGCCTCCTTGTCATCAAGTAGCTTGGTGGTGGACTTAACAATTAAGTCGTAATCCGTTCCAACGAGTTTTACGGTGCCCGCTTCCACGGCCTCGGGGCGCTCGGTGGTGTTTCTTGTTACTAACACTGGTTTTCCTAATGAGGGGGCTTCTTCCTGAACGCCACCAGAGTCAGTGATAATAATATGGGAGTCTTTCATTAAAAATACAAAATCATTGTAATCAAGGGGCGAGATTAGGTGGATATTTTCTTTGTCTCCTAAATACTCTTCCACAGGACCTTTTACATTGGGATTTAAATGCACTGGATAAACGATTTCTACGTCATCTCTTTCGGCAATTTTCGCTAGAGCACTGCACATATTTTTTAAGCCCTCGCCAAAGTTTTCTCTTCTGTGCCCTGTGACAAGTAGAAGGTTTTTTTCAGTTTTAGCGAAAGGATAATCTTTGTAAAATCGAGATTTAAAAGCTTCGTCTTTTTCCAGTTGATCAAGAGTTATGAAAAGTGCGTCGATCACTGTGTTTCCTGTGACTTCGATATCACTATCGGGAACACCCTCTTTTAAAAGATTATTTTTAGATTTCTCAGTAGGTGCAAAATGAAGTTTTGTAATTAGGCCCGCTACCCTTCTGTTGAACTCTTCAGGCCAAGGAGAATAAAGGTTTCCTGTTCTAAGGCCCGCTTCTACGTGAGCCACTGGGATTTGTTTAAAGAACGCTGCCATGGAGCCTGCAGCTGTTGTGGCGGTATCCCCATGAACTAGGATCATATCGGGCTTAGCTTCATCGATAACTTTTGAGAGTCCATCAAGGACTCGGGCGTAAACCTGTGGAAGTTGGGGATGGCCACTCATCACTTCAAGGTTGTAATCCGCTTTGAGATCAAAAAAGTCCATAACTTGTGAGAGCATCTCTTGGTGCTGACCAGAAAGACAGGTGATGGCTTCAACATCGGGGTCTTCTTTGAGCCCCTTAACCACGGGAGCCATTTTGATAGCCTCTGGGCGGGTCCCAAAAACTGTCATGACTTTCTTCATCCATTTTCTCCTGTTGAAACCTTTGAAAATTAATTTAAATAGGGGGCAGATTCAATCAATTCACCCTTGATGCGGCGCCATCAAGTAAGACATGAGCACCAGTTTTCTAGCCCCTTTTAAGACCTTACGTCCTGAGGCTTGGTGCTCGAGGATTTTTCCACCCGTTGGTCGTTTAAATAGGCTGTGGCGACCTCGATAATGGCCTCAGCCTGGCGTTTTCTGGAATAATGATGGGATGCTTCTGTTGAATGGAGCTTCATTTGCTCTAAGGTCTCTTTTTGACTGGCGAGATCAGTGATTGTTTTCGCTAAAGACTCCGGATGACCGCTGTCGATTCTCTTTCCTGCCTTTTCTTTTAGCACTATTTGGCTGCCATCACTCTCAGGGCCACAGTAAAGGATGGGTTTCCCAACCCCCATGGCCTCAAAGATTTTTGAAGGAATCACCGTTTTAAAGGTTTCATTGTTGCTTAAATGCACCAGTGCTAGATCACAGATCGACCAGTATCTGGGGATTTCCTCTTTGGGCTGCCTTTGAATGATCGAGACATTAAAAAGATTCTCGCTCCAGGCAAACTCCCTTAGAGCCTCTTTTTCGGCTCCCCCACCCACTAAAAGAAAGTGGATGTCTTCTCTTCTTTGATCTTTAAGGATTTTGGCGGCCTCTAGGACATTTTCAAGGTTATGGGCCATGCCGAGAGTTCCTATGTACCCAACAACAAATTTATCTTGGATTTGCAGCTCTTTTTCTAAAGACTCATCTTTATGGGCCTGGGTTTTAAAAAAGTCGCGATTTACCCCATTTATGACCGTTGAGATTTTGGTCTCCTCTATACCTCGCTTTACCATGCTGGCCTTAATGGATGAGGTCAGAGCGATGATGAAATCACTTTTTCTGTAAAGAAAAAGCTCTACTCTTTCCATAAGATCTAAGAAAAGACTCCCCTTCACAGCACCAACGGCTCGCACAGACTCTGGCCAAAGATCGGCGATCTCAAGCCCGTAAGGCACTCTTTTAATAAGTGAGACCATGTAACCACTAACCGCTGTGAAAAACTGGGGAGAGGAGGCCATGACGAGATCAGGCTTTTTTTCAAAGCATGAGAAGAAAAAAGACATGACCATGAAAGAGAGAAAATCGATAAGGCGTTTGGCCACTCCTTGATTCGGAGCCATGTATGTTTTTACTCTTACAACCCTTATACCCTGAACCTCTTCAATACTTCGCCATTTGTTTTCATAGCCCTCATAGGGAAGTCCTTCAGGAAAATTCGGACAACTTGTAACAACTGTGATCTCATGGCCCTCTTTTACCCAGTGAAGCGCTCGTTCATAAACTCTTGAGGCGGCGGCATTTGTTTCTGGGTAAAAGTTATCAGAGAGGAAAAGGATTTTCATTGGCGAAGACTCTCAGCCGCTTGGATCGTGATCCTTGCTACTTCTAAAATTTCGTCTTGAGAAATTAAAGGCTCACTTGTTTTTACCGACTTCATAAATTCTTTAATGCAGTTTTTTTGTCCCTTATCTTGCGACCATAACTTTTTGGAACTTAAACCGCGCCACCCCATAGACTCAAGACTTCGGAAGTTATCAATTTGAAAACTCATATTGTCGCTATGAACTTGGATAAACTCTTTAGGGACTTCTTTATTCCCGTTAGAGATATAAAGAATGTTGGCTAGTGAGCCGTCTTTAAAAGTTAGGTTGACGCTGAACTGGTCTTCTTTATTGAAGTCGGCATTATCGGGAGTGGTGGAACTTACCGAGAAACTCTCAATTTTCTCACCCACTAAATATCTTGCTAAATCGATAAAGTGACATCCTTCACCCACAAGGCGCCTGCCACCGACCTCAAGGTCTTGGGTCCAATGATCGGCTGGAATCTTTCCAGCGTTCACTCTAATTTGAACCACTTTTTGGGATTTGGCGTTTTTCAGTGCTTTTTTTGCTTCTTTCACTAATGGAGAAAATCTTCGGTTAAATCCCACCATCAAATGCGACTGACAGGACTCTTTTAAAAGCTCTGTCTCTATAGCGTCGACTTCTGTAAGAGTGAGAGCTAAAGGTTTTTCTACAAATACATGTTTATTAGCCTTTAAAGCCTTTAAGACTTGCTCGCCGTGATCCTTATGACGGGTTCCGATCACGACAATGTCGCTTTCGTCTTTATAAAGCTCGGTAATATCTGACACTAAATTTTTGAAACCAAACTTTTCACCATTCACGTGACTGCTTACACCATGGCCTGTGATGACTGATTCAAAGGCAGCACCCGCCTCTTTAAAAGCTGGCATTAAAAATCTTGAGGCGTAATTGCCAGCACCGATAAAACTCACCTTGGCCTTCCCTGAGGATACAGCTTTTGTGGATCTTTGGATTTTTTTGGCTTTTGCGGCTTTCTCACTATTTGGATACTCAATGAGGACACCGAGCACAGGCTCTGAGTTTTCACTAATAAGACCGTAGGCTTTCTGGGCTTCTTCGATCACATATCTATGAGAGATGAGTGGACTCACATCAAGACTTTTTGATGCCATAAGATCGAGGACCGCCTCAAAGTTTCTCTGCTCAGTCCACCGCACATAGGGAAGTGGGTAATCAAAACCTTTTTCCTCATAGGTTGAGTCATAGCGGCCAGGGCCATAAGAGCAAGAAACCTGAAAGCTTAATTCTTTTTTAAAAAAGATCGTTCTTGATAACTCCATCCCTGTGACACCCACAAGAACGATGCGACCTTTTTTCCGGCACATCTCGGCGGCTTGAATAATAGGCTCACTGCTACTTGTAGAGGCTGTGATGATTACTCCATCCACACCATTTCCTTTTGAGAATTGCTCACTCACTGAAATGGGATCAGAATTTTTGGGATTAATGGCTTTTATTCCCATTTTCTTAGCCATATCCACTTTGGATTGGTCAAAGTCTAAGCCCAGAACCTGGCAGCCGTTAGCTTTTAAAAGTTGGGCTGTGATAAGACCAATAAGACCAAGGCCTGTCACCACAAACCTTTCACCCATGGTTGGGTTAATCAGTCTTACACCTTGAAGACCAATAGCTGAAACAACTGTGAATGAAGCACTGGCATCATCAACTTCCTCAGGAATTTTGGCACACAAGTTTTTCGGAACAGAGACAACCTCGGCATGATGCCCATTTGAAACCACACGGTCTCCCACCGAAAATTCCGTGACTCCTTCGCCCACCTCCAAAACTTTCCCTACATTACTATAGCCAAGGGGAAGGGGCTGGTTGAGTTTACTTGTTACCGCTTCGATGGTTGGAAGAAGTCCGTCGGTCTTTACTTTATTTAAAACCATTTTGACTTTGTCGGGCTGCTGTCGGGCTTTATTAAGGTAATTGGCCTTACCGAAATCAAGCATCATCTTTTCTGTTCCCTTTGAAATCAGGGAGCATTCTGAGGCTATGAGGACGTGGCCTGCTAAAACTTGAGGGACCGGGACATTGGCAATCTCGATCTGACCTTTTTTTAAATCTTGGAGCACTTGCAACATGGGTCTCTCGTTGGTTGAATAACAGCTATTAGGTATATAAGATTCCTAAGCTTTTCACAGGAGTTTTGTTTTGCGTCAACTGAGTGAGTACATCTCAAGAGCCAAGCATTTGTCACCAGGCACGGTTTTGCTTGTGGCCCTGCAAATTGGCTCTAGAAAGCTTAGAAATAAGCTCGCAAAGATCCTTTATTCGTTGAGATCAAGCTATGGGTCCTATCGCTTCGAGTGGCTTGAACCCATCTTCAAAAACCCAGACCCAAAATACATTAACAATTCCTGGCCGATTTGGGAAAAAGCACTGGATCGCACCTTAAAGCACCGCTTTGATCTACTAGGGTCAGGCTGGGTCAAGGTAGCCCATCAGGAGAGCTATTCTAAGGTGGCCGGGCGCTCTTACAGTCCAAAAAGGAAATTAAGTCGCAAAGAGATCTTGAGAGCTAAAGAGATCAATGCCATCAATAGAAAAAAGAGTCGTAAAATTTTAAAGCTTATCTCAGAGGATTATGAGTTTATTGACTGGCATGTAGACTTTAAATCAGGCTACCGCTGGAATCCCGCCACTTGGGGGGCCGATATTCAATATGGCCACAAAAAAGGGGTGGATATAAAAGTGCCTTGGGAGCTTTCGAGAATGCAGCACCTGTCTTGGCTGGCTTACGGATATCTATCCACGGGGGAGGATAAGTATGCCCTTGAGATGAAAAATCAGGTTCTTGATTTTATTGCCAATAACCCTCCCCTCTTCGGTGTCAATTGGCACTCTCCCATGGATGCGGCTATAAGGGCTGCCAATTGGATTGTGGCTTTTGATCTCTTTCGAAGTCAGGGCTACGAGTTTGATAAAGACTTTCAGAAAATTCTTGGTCACTCTTTAATCGATCATGCTCTTTTTATTGAAAATAATTTTGATAAGCGGGCTGACTTCAGAGGCAATCACTACCTCTCCGATCTTGCAGGCCTTAACCTAGTCGCGCAAAGTCTAAAAAGCCGCCCGCGCTCAAAAAGATGGAAGAACATCTGCTATCAAGGAGTGCTCGAGGAGATTAAGCACCAGTTCTTCTCTGATGGAACCAACTTCGAAGGCTCCACACTTTACCATAGACTTTCAACAGAGGTGTTTTACTATTACATCCTTCCTATTGTTGTCCGAGAGAAAAGCTGGAAGATTTTAAAAACCAACCCCGATATTCTTGAGAAAATGATGGGTGCTAATCTTTTCGCTCAAAGAACCATTAAACCTGATGGCAGTGCAGTTCAAATTGGTGATGGCGATAATGGAAGATTCTTTAAACTCAATCCCTCGTGGTTTGATGCGTCTCTTTTTGAAAATCACCTTAACTTCCAACATCTTGATTTCTTTATTAGAGGATTTCTTAAGGGTGAGGAAAAAGATTTAGAATCCTCCGTAATTAAAAACACGTTGGGGGACCTATTTAACCCTGATCACTTTGACCTTAAAAGTATTGAAAAAAATCTAATCTTTTCTTCTAAGCAAGGTATTCAGAAAAAAGAGGAGCCCTTGAAATCCCTTTCCCCTCGCCAGGAACAAATTTACTCCTATAAAATTCCGGATGGTTGTTTGAGTGGACTCTCTAGTCACTACTTCTCTGATTTTGGCCTGGCTGTCTTCAGAGGAGAGTCCTTTTTTCTCTCTTTTAGATGTGGTCCCATTGGACAGTACGGGCGAGGAGGACACGACCATAACGACCAACTCTCAGTTGAGCTTTGGATCAACGGAGAGTACTTAATCCAAGACCCTGGCACTTTTCTCTACACTCCTTGGCCAGAAAAAAGAAAACAGTACCGCTCCAATCACTTTCATTTTCTGCCCCAACCTGAGGGAGAGGAAATGGCCGACATTGATTCGGCTCTCTTTTTTCTTGGAGGGGCTAAGCCTTCAGAGATGTTAAGTTTTAACACACGCTCCTGCATTGGATACTTCGACGGTTTTGGATTTCCGATCACTCGTGAGATAGTGATCAACGAACACGAAGTTGTTATTAAAGATCAAGCGGACTCTGAAAAGCCTCTATGGAATCTCAAAAACTTTCAACCACTGACCTATTCTAGAGGTTACGGCTATCCCCGCTTTTAGATTATAACTTGTGGTAGATATCTGTGACCGCGCGAGCGGTTTTGAGCCAGGTTTGGCCATCAAACATTTCTTTCCCAGCGGCTGAGAGTTTTTCGCGGTAAACTTTGTCCGCATAAAGGCGCTCCATAGCGGCCATGATTTGTTCAGCATCCTTGGGGTTCACAGCGTGATAAGCCTCCCCACCCACTTCTTTCATTGAGCCAAGAGCTGAGCTCACAACGGGACAGCCTAACTTCATGGCTTCAACCATCGAGTAAGGATAGCCTTCGTAAAAACTGGGGATGATCGTCCCAAGGGCTCCGGCGTAGAGCTTTTTTAATTGCGAATCGTTTTGAAAACCTAGAAATTTCATATTGTCGCGAAATTTTGAAGTCTTTGCCATTTTGTGAATGGCCTCTGCGGCATAGCCATCAGGGCCAGCGACTACAAGTAGGAATTCGTTTTTAATACTGCAAAGAGCATCAAAAGCTTTAATCACTCCAGCGATGTTACTTTTTTTATCAACGATTCCTGTAAAAAGAAAATAGGGCTTTTCGTAAGGTTTAGAGTCAGCCATCGAGGTGTTTTCAAAAAGGTGATCTGTTCCCGGAGGGATCACATGCACTCGGCTCACATACTTTGGAAAGCGCACAAGAAACTCATTATGAATTTCATAAGTGGGCACAAGGACTGCGCCCACATCGTTTTGCATTTGTTGTTTGAGGTGCGTTTGTAAATTTTCGTCCACTCCCGGGCGATGGAAGCCATCGCGAAACATGGAGAGGTCATTGACACTAATTATTTTTTTAAATTTATCACTCTCTGAGAGAAGACTTCCACTGGGGCCATGGATGATGGAGCCTTTAGAGGCAAAAAGACCTCTGAATTTACTAGGATCATGACCTAAATGATATTCCATATAGTTGTCTTTTAGGCGGCCAGAGACTTTATAAACCGGAGAGAGATCAACCCCGAGGCCTCGTAGAGACCTGAAGAGATTTTTGGTATAAATTCCGTCTCCCCCGAGCGCAAGGCCTGTGAGAGCACTAACATCGTAATATACTTTCAAAAATTAAATCCTTTTGTAATCATCTTCGTAACGAACAATATCATCTTCACCGAAGTACTCTCCGGTCTGCACTTCCACAAAGACTAATTTTTTAGAGCCTAAATTTCTAATCCTATGTTTTGTTCCAGCAGGTATCTGGATGACACTTCCTTTTTGAATGTCTTGAGTTTCATCGTTTAATACAACCTGCCCTTTTCCTTTTACGATCACCCAAACCTCAGACCTTTTTTCATGACTCTGATAAGAGAGCTGTTGCGAGGGATCAAGTTCAATGACTTTAGTTTTAAAGTCGTCTTCCTCATAGAG
This sequence comes from Bdellovibrionales bacterium, assembly GCA_964230645.1. GTDB lineage: Bacteria > Bdellovibrionota > Bdellovibrionia > Bdellovibrionales > JAGQZY01 > JAGQZY01. The sequence continues at coordinate 1,179,215 of CAXRHT010000002.1, forward strand.
GTTTTCGTATTTACCCCAAGGCCTATGTTCGTAGGCGGCCTCTTTTACAATCTCGGGGCTTTCTTTTTTGACCTCGTCATAGAGATTTTTAACGTCTTGAGTGGTCTCTTTCCTTGTCACTAAAAGAGCGTCAGGGGTGTCGACCACGATCAAATCTTCTACGTTTGAAAAAGCTAAAGTTTTCTTGTCACTTTTGAAGCCAAAACAATTTTTTGAATTATGACTAAAGGTGGACGGGTCTTCTTTAGGGAATTTATCAGAAAAAATCTGGGCCACATCATCCCAGGAGCCAAGATCATTCCAGCCCAAATCACAGGGGATATTCACCTGCTCTTTCACCTTTTCCATAACACCGTAATCAATGCTCTCAGAGGGGAGACTGGGGAAGACTTCTTCAAGATTACTTAAATCAGGCTTAATTTTTGAAATCCCATCCCAGAGCTCTGGCATATGTTTCTCAAAGGCATTGATCATGGTTTCAATTTTGAAAATGAACATACCCGAGTTCCAAAAGAAACTTCCCTTTTCAATAAAATCTTTGGCCGTTTTCTCATCGGGCTTTTCTCGAAATCCTTTGACCGGGAAAACCTCGTGATTGTCTTGTTTTAGGTAGGCTTTATTTTCACACTCGATATAACCAAACCCTGTGGCCGGATAAGTGGGCTTTAGACCAAGAGTCACAATTTTGTTATCTTTTGCGCACTCAGAAGCGAGTTTTACCACCGACTGGAATTCTTCCTCGTTTCCGATCCAGTGATCCGAAGGGAAGACTCCCATAATCTCATCACTGTTTCCTTGATTGTTATGCCACCAACAGACAAGAGCAATAGCGGGGGCAGTGTTGCGACCCTGGGGCTCAAAAAAGCATTGCGAGATTTTAAGATCCTTTTCTCTGATAAAACGTTCAGTGATTCCTCTGAGTTTTTCTCCGGTGCAAACTTGCACGTCTCCAATAGGCTCAAGCCTTTTTGCAGTCATCTCGAAAAGACTTTGCTCGAAAAAATCGGAGAAAGGCTTTGGCACTGTTTCCCTTGAAACGGGCCAGAGTCTTGAACCCACTCCTCCGGAGAGGATCAAAGAAATCACTCATACCTCCCGATCATTTTTTCCATAGCGAGTTGGCAAAGTTCAACGTCAGTCAGTACGAAAATATGAATTCCAGGAGCGCCCATCTCTTGGAGACGATCGACAAGCTCTAAGAAAGGAGGAATGACATCTGGATTCACTACACCTTTTTCGTGCTCATCAGGGAGTTGATCGAGATACCAGTCCGGGACACTACAACCAAAGCGGGTCTTCATGACTTCCCCTTGCTTTTTAGAGCGCAGAATTCTTAGGCCTGGAAGCACTGGAGCTGTGATGCCTTGGCTTTTAATCTCTGTCATAAGCTCGCCGTATGGTTCAGGGTCAAAAAGCATTTGGGTAATACCGTACTCGGCTCCCTTTTCAAATTTAATGTTGGCAAATTCAAAGCGCTGTTTTTTATCAGGATGCTCTGGGTAGATGGCAGCCCCAATACAGAAATCGGTCGGCTCTCTTCCCTCAACTTTATAGCCTTTTCTCTCGATGAACTCGCCAGAGTTAAGGCGTTTGATCTGCTCGATGAGTTGATAAGCGTAAGAGTATCCTTCAGGATGAGGCACCCACTCTTTTGTGCCCATAGGAGGATCTCCCCTAAGCCCTAAGATATTGCGGACACCAAAATAATGGTGGTCGATGAGCTGATTTTCAATATCCTGAGGCGAGAGATCAAGGCAAGTGAAGTGCGCGATACAGGGCTTTGAAAAATGATCTTTGATGGTTTGAGCGATCGGTAGACTGCCACCGCGAAGAGATCCACCGGCCCCTTTAGTCACTGAAAGGAAATCCACACCACTTTGTACGATTTTATCAAGGCGGTCCATTGTCACCTGCATTTGAAAGCCATTACGAGGTGGGATCATTTCGGCAGACAAAGTGAACTTTTTCTCGCTGATCACGTCTGTGATTTTTCTATCTTTTGTATAACCCATTGAGGTTTTTTGGGTGTTTTCTTTTTCCATTAGCATTCCTTAGGGCTCTCCTGCTTTGTTGTAAATAGCAAACATCAACAGGGGAAGATAAGCAATAACAACGATAATCATTCCGTAATCATCATAAATTGAAGCTAGATTAGAAAGAGGGAACAGCCATAGCACGACTGTCATTGAGTAGAGAGCGGAGATCTTACGATGACTCCAGCCTTTTTCTAAAAGCTTGTGAAACACAAACATCTTATGGGCTCTGAATATGGGCTCTCCTCTTAAGGCTCTTCTGCAAAGCACATAGGTGGCGTCAAATATGAAAAAGCCAAAAATGATGATGTGTGAATAAAACGAGACATCCGCATAAGCTTTTGAGATGAGTGCTAAAGAAGCAAACAAGAAGCCTAAAAAGTAGCTGCCCGTGTCTCCCATAAATATTCTCGCAGGACTCCAGTTGTAAAAAAGAAAGCCACTCACCGTGTAGGCTATAAGGCAGTAGACCATGGCGATTTCTGGAGCGTTGTGAATTATGGATACAACGGCCATTAGGATAGAAGCCGCTATAGCTGTGGAGCTTGAGAGCCCATCGGCTCCGTCCATGAAATTATAAAGATTGATAAACCAAGCGATAAATAAAACGCAAAAAAGAGCGTTCACCCAAAGAAGGTCCGGAAGAAAAGAGATATCCAGATCAATTTTAAACCACTGGGTGACAAGGGCATAAATCAGAAAAGCGACAACAAAGTGAACCAGAAGTCTTAAAAGAGCTGGGAGTGAGTAGCGATCATCAAGCCAACCCAAAATCACGACACAAGGCCCTCCATAAAGAAGAGGTGTTACGATGGGTCGGTAGTTCGGGTAAAAGAAATGAAACCATACCGTGATCAATGTAAACACGGTGAAAAAAGCTAGCCCCCCGCCTTTGGGAGTGGGCAGTTCATGAGAGCTTCGAATATTGGGGGTATCAATCATTCCCATTTTATTTGAGAATTGAATGAGAGCTCTTGTTATCAAAAGGGTCGCAACGAAGGCACAGGAGCCTAAAACACTGACTTCAAGCACTGGGGCCCCTTAAAGCACGTTCGTCTTTATATCTAACGCATTCTGTTAACATCAACGGAAATATACCACATATTTTGAATTTGCCCATGCTTCTTAATAGAATTAATTCAATGAAATCAATCTTTTCTAAACTTTTTGCACTGCTCTTGATTTTAGCACCTCTCAGTTCCTGGGCTCAGCTAGAATATGACTCTAAAGCCAACAACGTTCAGCTCTATGGCCCTTACGTAAAATACAATATTTTAAAAAAGCCATATTCGCTGGGGCGCTATCAATTTAGCCTGGATGACATCAATTTAGACTTGGTCTATGAGGTGCAAAATCTTGATGAAGTCGGCAGTGATGATTCTCAAGAAGTGGAAAAAGAGTTAAAGATTTTTGCCATTTGGCCAAAGTTTCTTTTACAGTTTGGGGACATCCGGATCTTTGATCGCCAAGGCAGAAAGCTTTTACACGAAGGTTTCAGCCGTGAGGACATTGGTGAGTTCGATCAAAAATATGCCAGACTTCATCTAGAGGGTGAGGGCGAGGCTTTACTGGAATCCCTAAAAGAGCCTTTTCAAATCTGTGTGAGACAAGAGTACGAATCCTCGCTTGTAAAAGCTTGCTCCAATTGGATGGAGTACACTGGCGACAAAATTGTGTCTACCTTTGATGGACAGAACAAGGCGGCAGCAAAACTTAACGGTAAAAAGGCCCCCAAAAACTCTCAGATCAGTCTTTCCCAATCCATGGAGAACGTCCGGCTTCATTTAAGGTTTAAGTCTGGCTTTACCGTCTATGTTCGTGACGAAATAAGAGAACTTAAAAAAGAAAACGTTGTGATCGATCCAAAAGAAAAACGCATTGGAGTTGTGACAGGTGATGGTTCGGTGCGCCCCACTCAGCTTACCCTTAAAGATCGCTTCTTCTCGTTCATTAAAGAGAACAACTATTATAAAAACGAGTACACCTCCTCGGCCCAGTGGCCGGAAAACTTAGAAGATGCGGAAATGGAGTTTGCTCCCTTTCAAAGTGGAGCCTCCATTCAGCTTTATGGAATGATCCTTCCTAAAGTTCCCCCACCTTTTGACTTTAAACTCGATGACGATATTCCGATTGCCACTTATTCTTCTGAGGTCACACTCACTGGAACGAAAAAACCTTCAGAAGTTTTAGCCGCGAGAGTCAAAAATGAACTTTTTATTCACGAAAATGGCACTGAGTTTTTATGGGAGTTCCCGGCTCCAAAAGCTGGCGAGATCAATCAAAACTATATTTCTCTTCAACACGAGGGAAAGGACTACTACTTTTCTAAGAGAATCTTCAGAGCTCACCAGACTTCGGTTTCTGGCGCCTTGGCACTTTCAACCTCCCCTACCCTTGAAATTGTTCCAGGCTACACTTTTACGGCCGAACATTGGTTTGAAGAAATTTGGGGAGAGGCCTCTTGGTCCCAACAGCGTTGGGGCTTAAAAGCCGAACTTTACGAAACTGCGCAAGGTTTTAAACCTAAAGAAAACTTTCCTGAGAAAATTAGTATCAATCCAAGTACCGTGGACCTTTTGTTTCGTTTTTCAAAAGGAGTTCGCCCAGTGCAAAGTAGTTTCGGGGCTGGACTTCGCTTTTTAAACTTCAAGCTTTTCCGCAGTATCAACGCGGATATTGAAACAAAGTACTTGGGAGTGGGAGCCTTCTGGCATACTGCCCCCCAAAAGATCGTCGATGATATCTTTAATATCGTGCCTTTTTTCCGCTATCCAAAGTGGATGGAAATTTCTATGTTCTACTACCCTCTTTTGATTGGTGATGAAGAGCTTGGATTTTCCTTTTCTTGGCAGGCGCGAGGAAAACTGTTTTTTGCTAAACAGTGGTATTTGGATGCCTCTTTCAATGTGAATAGCATCTCGTTTAAGAAATCAAAAATTTCGGGAGTGAGCCAAGGGGCTGACTCTTTTGGAATTGCCACAGCCCATGGAACCATTGGGATCGGGTATCTTTTCAACTAAAGCCTTGATTGGTTTTCAAGGCTCTCTTTCAGTTTTAATACAAACTTTTAACAGACTTAATCACATGCTCAACGTGCTCGTCTGGCATATCAGCATACAGAGGAAGGCTGATCACCTTCTCACACACACTCTCTGTGACTTTTAAAGGCTCACTTGGTTTATACTCTTTAAGGGCTGGCTGCTCGTGCATTCCTTTAGGATAATGGATGGAGGTGGGCACTCCTTTTTCCATTAACTTCTTTTGAAATTCTGAGCGATTCTCCACTTGCAAGGTGTACTGAGCAAAGACAGAGTCTCTTCCTTCTCGCACCACAGGGGCTTTTAGAGCTGAGATCTGAGAGAACTCATCGGTATATTGTTTGGCGATTCTTTGGCGCTGCTCGATCTCCCAGGGGTAGCGTTCAAGCTTTTCAATCAGTATGGCGCACTGGACGGTGTCTAGGCGTCCGTTGTAACCAAGTCTTGTGTGGTGATACCGAGACTCTTGCCCATGAGTTCTAATTTGAACGAGTTTTTCGTAAACGTCTTTATCTTGGCAGAAGACGGCCCCTCCATCTCCATAACACCCAAGAGGTTTTGCCGGGAAGAAGCTTGTGCAGCCAATGGCACTTAGGTCACAGCTTTTCTTATCGCCATAACGTGCACCGAAACTTTGCGCCGCATCTTCCATCACTGGGATATTGTGTTTTTCAGCCATCTGGTTGATCTCGTACATATCGGGAACTTGTCCGTAAAGAGAGACCGGAACGATGCCTTTTGTTTTTGAGGTGATGGCTTTTTCAAGAAGCTTTGGATTCATATTAAAGGAGTCTTCTTCGATATCGACAAAAATAGGCTTGGCACCGATTAAGGCCACCACTTCGGCTGTGGCAAAAAAGGAAAAAGCAGGAACAATGATCTCATCCCCAGGCTTGATATCGTAGGCCAACATCGCCATTAGAAGAGCATCCGTTCCACTGGCTGCTGACACGCAGTAGGGAGCGCCTACAAATTCAGCTAATTTCTTTTCACACTCCTCAACCTCTGGGCCCAATACATACTGCCCACTGGCCATAACTTTTTGAACGCGGGGCTCGATTTTTGAAGATAGGGCTTCGTACTGCTTTTTTAAATCAAGATAAGGAATTTCCATGGAACTCTCTCCTATTTTGTCTGTTTTATCACGCTGTCTAAGAGGGGGCCAATTAAGTTTTTACTCATAGCGATGTGTCTTAAAGCACACAGCTTTTTTCGTTGCAGGCAGGCTAGCCAAGGGATTTAAGCCCCCTTAGAATTCCCCCTAGTGAGGAAATATTATGGCCTATTTACTGAAACAGATTTTTCAACTGATCAAATTACTCAATTCTGAGAAGGGAACAAATCAAATCGCCCTGGGAATTGCCCTTGGCTTCGTTCTGGGAATGACTCCGGTCTTCTCGCTGCAAACGGTGCTTGTTTTTCTTTTTTTACTCTTTTTTAGAATTCAGTTGGGAGCGGCCTTCGTGGCAGCCTTCTTTTTTAAGTTTATGGCCTTTCTTCTCGATCCCGTTTTTCACTCTGTCGGTCATGCTGTTCTTAGTATTGATGGACTGCAAGGAATTTACACTCAGCTCTATAATATGCCTGTCGTACCATGGACGCGCTTTTATAATACGATCGTCATGGGCTCAGGCGTTCTCTCTTTAGCTCTAACTCCGGTGATCTTTTTTGCCAGTCTCTGGTTTGTAAAAAAGTACCGCAAAAATGTTTACGAACGCCTGAAAGAGACCAAGTTTTTTAAAGCGGTCAAGGCCACTGGCTTTTACAAATGGTACATCAAATACGACGAATTCTACGGATAACTTCAAGATTGAACGGAAAGAAATTTTATGGCTAACAACGAAGAAACCCAAGAAAAGAAAAGAAAGAAGAATAAAAAGAAAGGTCCTATTCGTACAGAGGCTTTGATCCCTCTTGTGATAGTTCTAGTTTTATTCACTCTTTATTTTAAATACTTTTTTGACTCCCACTTGCGAAGTGTACTTGAATACGGTGCCACTTATGCCCATGGGGCGGAAGTGAATGTGGGCTCATTGAGTACAGACTTTCTTGAACCCTCTATTTCCATCCAAAATATTCAAGTCACTGATAAATCAGACCCAGCCTACAATATTGTTCGGCTTGGCTCGATTCGCTTGCAACTTTTGTGGGATGGACTCTTAAGAGGAAAATTTGTAATTCCTGAGTCTTCCATTTTAAAAATCCAGACACACTCCAAAAGGGACCGCCCCGGGAGAGTTCTTCCCGTTAAAACTCCTGAGGGCAGTAAATCCGAGGTTCGTAAAGCTGCTGAGAAAACAATCGGCCAGCTTGAAGAAAAACACGATAAAAATCTTTTAGGGGACGTTTTCGCTGTTGCTGGTGGTACAAACTACAAGGACCAGCTCAAAAACATGGAAAATGAAATCCAGAGTCAGAAAAAAATAAAGATTTTGGAAAAAGAGCTTCAGGCTAAAGAAAAGGAGTGGAAAAAGCGCATTGATGATCTTCCCGATGAGAGTGAGATCAAACAATTGGTCAAAAAAATCGAAGGTCTGAAAATTGACACGAGCAATCCAAAAAAATTGCAGGCTTCTTTAAAGCGAGTGGACCAAGTTTATAAGGAAGCTCGTACAAAATACAAAGACATCAAGGCCGCTGAAAAAGCTTTTAAAGCGGATCTTAACAAATACGAGAATGAATATAAGGGTCTCGAAAAAGCCATCCAAGAGGATATCAATGACATTTCTCAAAAGTTAAATATCCCCTCTCTTGATCCTAAAGAGATTAACAAAATGCTCTTAGGAAATTTTGTGGCAGCTCAACTTGGAAACCTTATGCGCTACAAAGAGGCCGCTAGGGACTATATGCCGACGAAATCGGCTGAGGAAAGAAGAGCCGAAAAAGAAGCGGCCCAACTCACCCCTGTGGAAAGAGCGGAAGGCGTTGACTTTCAATTTCCTAAAACAAAAAGCTATCCTAAATTTTGGCTTCAATTAGCAAAGCTTTCCTCCGACTCTAAAAAAGGAGACGCGGGAGACTTTTCTGGAACCCTTAAAAACGTGACCGATAACCCAAGGCACCTTGGAAAACCGATGACCCTTGATTTTAAGGGGGGCTTTCCCCACGAAGACATTCTCGATGTCACAGGTAATATCACTGTAGACCACACTACTGCTAAGCCTATCGAAAAGGGTGAGATCTCTGTGGGCTCTTTTCCGGTGAATAAGAATATGCTTTCAAAATCGAAAGACCTAAAGTTTGGCTACAACAGCGGGGTTGGAACCTCCAAGATTTCTTTTCTTATGGAAGAAGAAAATTTAACTCTGGCTTCAAACTCTGTTTTTAGAAAGCTAGACTATTTTGCAAACGCAACAGACCCCAATGTCGAGAGAATGATCAAAGGAGTGATTGCAGGACTCAACGACCTGGATCTTAATATCCGAGCAAAAGGCAATTGGAGTAACCTTAGCTTAAACATTAATTCAAATCTTGGCTCAAAGCTTGTTAACGCAATCAAGTCCCAGGTGAATAAAGAAATTCAACGAGCAAGACAGCAGGTTGAAGAACATATTCGCGGCGAGGTTAATAAGGAAAAGGCTAAACTTAATGCAGAAATCAATAAACTCGAGAAAAGGTTTGGCGTCTCCCTAAAGGATAAAGAGTCAGCCATATCGTCCATCGAGAAAGCCGTCGAGAAAAAGAAAAAAGAAGCCACCGAAAAGGAAAAGAAAAAAGCGGAAAAGAAACTTAAGAAAGAAGCCGAAAAACTCTTAAAAGGCATTAAGTTTTAATTAAAACTAGTTTCACCTACTGGATGGATTTAAGCCTGACTCCTGAAAATCGAAGGTAGGTCTTCCCATGCCAATGGATACGGAATTCGACGCCTCTTGAATTTGGGGGAAGTTTAAAAGACAGCGAGAATTCCTTTAAACCAAAAGCCTTATCAAAATCCGAACGAAAAAGGGCCCTTTGCCCGATGATTTCCTTCCCCTGATTTCTTGTCACCTCAATGGTCGCAATAGCATCTTCGCGGTTGCGGTCTACGACATCAACTAATAATGAGAATTGAGCTCTGTAGGTTCCCTTAGGCAAATCACTCACATAAGGGCCGTATATAAATATTCCGGGACTGACTCCCATTTGGGTGTGAACCGCTACACCTGTAGGGGCGTTATGGGAACTATCTGTGTATCCAAAGTTTTTATTAAAATTAGAACTATCGTAAAAACGATGAATTTCTTTTGGTTCAACGTCCTCTTTAATAGGATTATTAGTGGATGCTTCATCGTCACTATTTTGAGAGGTCTCTTCAGCTGTATTTTTATCGTTAGGTGCTTGTTGCTCAGTTTCGACAGGGTATTCGGGGGAGGGCTCTTTATAAATTACATCTCCCACAGCCATTTCTGAGTGAAGTGGATAGTAGGCTCTATTTAGTTTTCTATGGTGCGTGCTATCCCGACAATCGACCATGACCCACATCTGATCTCCCCAGACGGCCTCTCGCTCACCCTCATCACAGCGCCCATCAAGAATATGCCGTCCAGAGGAAGGCTCACAAAATCGATCCTTGTTTTGAGCGTGTTCTTCAACACAACGAGACTTTGGTAACCAGGCCTCCCAACGGGTAAATCCATACTCTTTAGTAAAAAGGAATCTTTCGAGAGCATTATTGCTCCGACTAAGATCCTCGTGGGCAAAGTGAAAGCTATCTAGTACCTCCATTGATTTGCCTGATTGAAACTGAACGTTTTGTCTATAATCCCATAAAGTTCTTACTGAGTCTGAATGACTCCATTTATCACAGGTTGCTCGAGCCTCTAATCTTTCAATTGAAACCTCACTTGTAAGCTCCCCTCTTTTATTTTCTAAAATTTCGTTATCGAATAGGACCCAAGCATCCTCTTGACTTCCATCGTTTCCGTAAAAACGCTGGTCAAAACAGCCGCCGTCCATCGTTCTAATGAAGGAAATATAACGACCTTGAATTTCCATAAGATCGAACCCATCTCCAAGGTTAGTATTATAATTAAATGAACCTTCTAAGAAATCCCCGGGACCAAAATCTTTACTGTGAATCACTCTGATTGAATTATCAGGACCCTTCACTGGTAGACTTGAAAGAGCTTGCACCCCCACACCATTATCGATGTGGTCTACTCTTACATAGTGGAGCGACTCTCCGACCTCTAGATTTCGTTTTTTAGAGCAAAGATAAGGGTCCTCGGCTGTTACTCTGCCGTCTTTATCCAGACAGACATCTTGCACTAAGAAATCATAGAGATCTGTCTTGATCATGGAAGCACCAAACCTGTTCAACACGCTCGGACTACTATTTTTCAAAGATGAAGAGAATTCTGAACAATTCTGGAAGAGAAATACACTCAATAAAAAAACAATAAGTGTTACTCGCTGAAATCGATTTGAATAAAAGGCATCGTTTATCTTTCTTCCCATGCTTCAATAATTACATTTTACCGGGGTGTCTCAAAATTTATGTTCGAAACGACCCGATTTAATACACTCGAAGTTTTACTAGGGCTTCTTTGTAGCTTTTAGTTTTCGACCTGAATTCAGTATTTTATAGCAGTAAGGTACTTGATTGGTACGAAAATATTTTATTCAACTGTTTAATATTGTAACAGTCGAGAATATCGAAAAAATTAAAGTTTTTTTAAAAACGAAACGTGGATGATTTTTCCTAATTATAGCTAGGAGGTGCGTCTTCGAGGCGATCTAGAACTCTTTGTCTTCTTTGAATTACCCCTTCAATAACATCAATTGAGAAGTGCTCTTTGAGGACACGAATGAGAATTTCAGGAATGGTGGCTTCTAGGTTTTGAGTGAAAGCCAAGCTTGGGGTCACTGGAGGCGGACCATCATCGTCACGATTGATCAGGCGAAGTCTCAGGGGATCTCTAAAGCCAGCGGCAAAATCAATGCCCCAGAAAGCCTCTGAGGACTCAATATAATTGTCAGGGTGTCTATCGATATCATCGATTAGATATTCGAAAACTTCTAAATCCGAGGCCTGCTGGTCTAAGACTAATTCATTGATATTAAAACCGTCGGATTCCACAAATAGCTGAAGCCCCCCCTGCATGCCATTGATAGTTCGACTCACCGATGGAGGAACGTTATTAAGACCTAGTAGATAAGCCAGTTTATAGGCCGCAATTTCAGCTGTAGGGTTAGACTTTTGCCCAAAATAGGTTCTCATCTCCGCATCGGCCCAAAAAGAAGGATCGGGTTTAAAAATCCCTTTGATTCCCGAGGCCAGCTCCACTTCGTAAACCACACTATCAAAATGGTCTCCTTCCATGAGGCTCATCTCTTTAACAGGATCATTAGCTAAGACATCAAGAACTAATCGTCTCGTGTTGTGACCGATTCCACCTGGGTCTTGAGTGAGAGCAAGAAAAAGCGAGCGACTCCACATTTTTTCACCAAGAGCTTTTTTAATTTCTGGATAACGATTGCCGTTTACAGTTGTCTCGAGTCTATAGACGGCATTTTCAAAAGGAGAGTTGGTTTTTAGGATCTCTTGGCAGGTCCGTGCGTAGGAAGAGGGAGAGAGGAGAACAACAAAAGAGAACAAGAACGACAAAATATTTAGCTGAGACATAAGACCCTGAATTTTATCAAAATTTCATGATGAAGCGAGAGAACTTTGTGAGCTCTGAAAAGCCTTCATGGATGTCAAAACTTTTGCCACTAGCTCGAAGCATTGGGAATAGGTCCTTCGGCTTCGCCTCAGGACGACATTAAGTTTTCTTGAACTAGCAGGATGATATTGAGTTTTTCTCAAACCTACAGAACGAGGTTGAGGGAGCCGATCGAGGCCTCCAGGTCCTTCGGCTTCACCTCAGGACGACACTGAGTTTTCTTCAGACCAGCAGGATGACATTGAGTTTTTCTCGAACTGGCAGGACGACATTGAAGATTGGCTAGGTTCTACTCTCTGGCCCATTGAAAATAGGCACGCATATTTGCTAGAGGCTTTTGAAAAATTCTATAGCGTTGGGGGTGGCCCAGTCTTGGATGCCGATGATTTTCTTTACTAGGAGGCCCTCTTTATTAAAGACAAAGCCTTCGGGAAGCCTATCGACTTCAAAGACCTTACTCATTTCTTTTTCTTTATCCATGGTGAGTATGAGGTTTTCGCGATTGCCGTTAAAAGCCTCAACGAAGCCTTCCACATCCTCTTCCTCGTAGTCATGAGAAATGGCGATTAAAACGACTTTTTCAGGAAACTCATCAAGAAGCTTTATGAAAGAGGGGAACTCCTCGACACAAGGTTCACACCATGTCGCCCAGAAACTTAAGATCACAACTTTGCCTTTAAAGTCGTGAAGATTAAGAGTTTTACCTTCTAGGGTTTTGAAAGAAAGGTCATCGCGCTTGTAGATGCCATTGTCTTCTAAATCATCGAGAACTTTATAGGAATCCGGTACGGCTTGGCTCTCGAAAGTATTGGCATTCCAGTAGAGCGCTCCGGCTCCAACACAGAGTGAGAGAAAAACAATTAATCCTAGTACCTTCACGCGCACCACCTAGTATTGATGTTTTGAGAATAGCTTAAGCTTTTATTTATGTCACGACTCTGGTTTTTCTAAAAAGTGAGGGTAAAAATCTTTTTAGTTCGTGACCTTAACTTTGACCACGAGGCCTTCGAATAATCAAATCAGACCGACCGCGATGAGGGGTAATAAATCAAGCGACCAAGTGGGACTCTTCGAAGTGCTACTTAAGTTTCATCCAATGCGGATAGCTAGTCGTAAATATAAAAAAAGCCCACTTTTTCGAGTGAGCTTTTTTTTGTTTTTTGCAATTTAGAGAAAAACTTATTTTTTGCCGCGGTTGATTCTGCGGGATTCGTTTTGCATTTGACGAACACGCTTTTTCTTAGCTTTGGCTTTTTTCTCTCCTTGCTGCATTTCGTATTGTTTCTTCTCTTCGAAAGTCATTTCTTTAATGACCTGCTTTTTCTTACCATCACGAGTTTTCACTTTAAAAGTTTGACCCTCAGTGGATTTGGCAGGATCATAATCAACGAATTCGATAAAAGCCATTGGAGCGCCGTCGTTTGGACGGTTACCCAATTTTAAAATACGAGTGTAACCACCGGGGCGCTCTTTAAAGCGAACCGATAGGTCAGAAACGATCTTAGAAACTGTTTTACGGTTAGGATACTTAGCCATAAGGTTTCTTGTCGCAGCGACGTCCCCTTTTCTTCCAGCCGTAATCGCTCTTTCAACATGACGTCGAAGTTCTTTGGCTTTTGGCAAAGTGGTTTTAATTCTCTCATGTTCTACAAGAGAAGATACAAGTCCACGAATTAGGGCCTTTCTGGCCTCTGGCGATCGGGAAAATCGTTTTACTTGCGCTCTATGTCTCATTTCTAAGCTCCTCTATTACTTCCGCTCTCAATTTCTAGTTCTACTGGTGGTCCCCAGCTGAGCCCATTCCACCAGACGTGTCTTCTTCTGTCGCTGTTTGACGAACAGGAGTGGCATTTGGGTCCCAATTGGGTGGTGGCCAACCTTCGATTTTCATTCCAAGGCCAAGGCCCATCTCGGTAAGGATCTCTTTGATTTCGTTAAGAGACTTACGACCAAAATTCTTTGTTTTAAGCATTTCTGCCTCAGAGCGAACAACCAACTCACCAATGTGGCGAATGTTAGCGTTTTTCAAGCAGTTCGCACTACGAACAGAAAGTTCAAGATCATCAACCGAACGGAAAAGGTTTTCGTTCAACTGAGTGTTTTGTTTTTCAGGTTTTTCTTCAACAGGAGCGACATCTTCATCAAAGTTGATGAAAACTTGCATTTGCTCTTTCATGATTTTAGCAGAAAGGGCCACTGACTCTTCAGGGCGAACGGAACCATCCGTCCACACTTCAAGGCTCAAGGCATCGTAGTCTGTTCTTTGACCCACACGAGCGTTAGAAACGTTGTAGTTTACGCGAGTGATAGGAGAGTAAAGAGCGTCCATAGCGATGGTTCCAACTCCAAGAACGTCTTTTTCTTGCTCTTCAGCAGGAACGTAACCACGACCAAAAGTCACTTGGATTTGAGCCACGAAGTTGGCGTTGTCACCAAGAGTGGCGATGTGGTGATCTTTGTTTAGAACCTGAATTTTATCGTTTGTTTGAATATCACCAGCAGTCACTTTTCCAGGGCCGTTTTTGCTGATGGTTAAAGTTTGTGGTTCGGCCGTGTGCTGCGTGAAACGCACTTCTTTGAGATTGAGGATGATGTCTGTTACATCTTCAATCACGTCGGCCATGGTAGAGAACTCATGAAGAACGTTCTCGATTTTTACAGCAGAAACCGCTGAACCCATCATTGAACTCAAAAGAACTCGTCTCATGGAGTTACCAAGAGTGATCCCGTAACCTTTTTCGAGAGGACGGATAGAGAATTTTCCGTATCGGCCTGTCAAAGAGTCACGATCAATTTCGAAAGACTTTGGTTTAATGAGGTCGTGCCAAAATTTATAATAGTGTTCTTGCATTTGCATCCGGGGCATCTCCTACCAGTTAATTAGATTCTACGTCTTTTAGGGGGGCGGCAACCATTGTGAGGAACCGGAGTTACATCACGCATAGAAGTTACTTTCATTCCCGCATTCGCAAGGGCACGGATGGCTGGCTCACGCCCGGCACCGGGTCCTTTGAGTAACACGTCCACTGAGCGAACACCCATTTCAGCCGCTTTTTTGGCAGCGTCTTCGGCTGTCATTTGAGCAGCAAATGGAGTCCCACGACGGCTTCCTTTGAAACCAACCGCTCCAGCACTGGACCAGCAAAGTGTGTTTCCACTTGGGTCGGCGATGGTTACGATCGTGTTACCGAATCCAGCTTGAACTAAACATTTTCCCGCTGGAACATTCTTTTTAACTTTTTTCTTTGTAGCTTTTTTAGCAACTTTTTTCTTGGCCATATTCATTCACTCCTTAAACAGCCTTTTTCTTATTGGCGACTGTTTTCTTAGGCCCCTTACGAGTACGAGCATTTTGTTTTGAAGACTGTCCACGCACCGGAAGACCTTTACGATGACGAAGACCACGGTAACAACCAAGATCCATTAATCGCTTGATAGACATGGAAACTTCACGACGAAGATCCCCTTCCACTTTGTAGTTATCACTGATCATGTCACGAAGTTTTGCCACGTCGGCATCTGTGAGTTCATGAGTTCTTTTGCTTGGCTCATAACCCATCATTTTAACGAGATCTTTAGCCCTTTTAGGACCGATTCCGTAGATGTAGGTGAGCGAAACTTCGAGTCTTTTATTGTTGGGAATATCAACACCGGAAATACGAGCCATTATCCTTGCCTTTGCTTGTGTTTAGGGTTGTTACAGATCACACGAACAATTCCTTTTCGCTTGATTACCTTGCAGTCTTTGCACATAGGTTTAACGGATGCGCGAACTTTCATTTTCTACCTCTTCAAATCTATAAATATCTGATTTTAATCACTTTTTTAAAACTTTCTCGGCTTCAAAAAAGGCCAAAAAACTGATTAAAATCAACTCTTTATACCCAATGGACCGCAAAACTTAACACCCTGAGAGGTCTCTCGTCCAGCAATAAATCCAATATTTTTTAAATTTTCAGCACATTTTTGAGAGCCCTTTCAGAGACCTTTTTGAGGCCACAGACTAAGGGTAATCCTTTCAAAATTGTGTGAAGGCTTCCTAGCCAGATTGAAAAGAGGACTCTCCTTCGTGAGAGGCTCTTATTTTGAGCTCACTACTTCAAATAGGGCTCGAAACGGGTGAAAACCTCTTTGGGGTCTCCCAATCCGTTGATTTCGACAAATAAATTCTTTTTCTGATAGTAATCTTTTAAGGGCTCGGTGTTCTGAGCGTAAGCTTCAAGTCTTGTGGAAATGACATCTTCTGAGTCATCTTTTCTCTGGTAAATCTCGCCACCACATTTATCGCACTCCCCGTCTTTTTGAGGCGGGTTGGCTGTCACATGGTAAACGGCTCCGCACTCTTTACAAAGTCTGCGACCCGTCAGGCGCTTAACGAGGATCTCTTTCGGAACTTCCAAGAAGATCGCCTTGGTAATGGGCCTTGCGTTTACTTCTTTAATAAGCTGCTCAAGAGCTTCGGCTTGATTTGTGGTTCTTGGAAAACCATCAAAAATAAAGTCGGCATCCTTATTGGATTCAATCACCTCTTTGACAAGACCAATGGTGACACTGTCTGGAACAAGATTTCCAGAGTCGACATAGGACTTAGCTTCAAGACCCAGAGGTGTTTGATTTTTCATGGCGTTTCTAAACAGGTCACCAGTGCTAATGTGTTTGTAACTGGTTTCCTCGACCATTTTTGTAGCTTGGGTCCCTTTCCCAGCTCCGGGAGGACCAAAAAGAACGATACTCAAAATTGAACTCTCTTTTTACGGGGACGACGTTGGGCTTTGATAATGGCTTCGTACCGGTAGCTGTTTACCTTTTCAATCATTTGAATCGCAACACCCACAAGGATCAGAAGGCTGGTTCCACCGAAGTAAAAGGGAACATTGAGTCTAGCAATCAAAAGGGTTGGTAAAATACACACAGCACTGAGGTAAATGGCTCCGGCCACATTCACACGCTCCATCACTTTGGAGATGTAATTGGCCGTACTTTTACCAGCACGAATTCCGGGAATAAATTTTCCAGACTTTTTCAAGTTGTCTGCGATCTCCTGAGGAGGGAAGACAATTTCTGTGTAGAAAAAGCAGAAGAAAACAATAAGTGCGATAAATAAAATATTATAGAGACCACCACCTGTTGGGCTTAAGGGGTTCATATAGTCTTGAAGAACTTGAACCCAAGCCGCATCAGAGAAGCTTGAAATGGTTGCAGGCATCATAAGAATGGAGCTTGCAAAAATAGGAGGAATCACACCTGATGGATTCACTTTAATTGGAAAATAACTTCCCATCATCTGACCTTTTCCACCACCCTTCTGGGAGACGTGGATGGGAAGACGACGCTGGGAGACTTCCATAAAAATAATGAAGGCGACCACTGCGACCATGAAAGCTAGAAGCATCAGGGCAACAAGACCGTTGATTTGATTATTTGAAACAAGGGTATAAAGCCCCATGGCACCACTTGGAATACCTGCAGCGATCCCCGCATAAATGATTAAACTGGCCCCTTCACCGATTCCAAATTCTGAAATCTGCTCACCAAGCCACATGATAAAACATGTACCTGCAACAAGGGTGATGATCGTCATCACCTGAAAAGGAATGGCTCCCACTTGCGGGTAATAAAGAGCTTCACCAGAAGGACCACTTTGTCCCATAAGCCAGCTTGAAATGGCATAACCTTGGACTGTGGCAAGAACCACTGTGGACCAACGCGTGTATTGAGTGATTTTTTTCTGACCGGACTGGCCCTCTTTTTTGAGTTGCTCTAAGTAAGGAATTGTAGCGGTAAGAAGCTGGAAAATGATCGATGCTGAAATGTAAGGCATGATCCCGAGAGCAAAAACACTAAATTGGTTTAAGGCTCCACCGGTAAAGGTATTGAATAATCCAAAAAGTCCGCCCTGACCTTCAAAGAAGGACTGAACCACATCACCATTGATACCTGGAGTGGGCACGTGAACCCCCAACCGGTAAATTAACAGACAAAATAATGTGAATAGTAAGCGTCTACGGAGGTCTTCGTTTTGCAGAAGACCTTCTGCTGACCCCATCTGTGCGTTTGATGATGCTGTTGCCACTAGTGCCCTTCCAAGTTAGCTATTTTCAATGATGCTAGCACAACTGAATCTGAGTCTTTTTATAGCTGTGCTTTTTGAAGCACCTTGAAAAACCCCTATTTCCGAGTGCTCAGCCGTTTGGTCATCAATTAGATGACTTCAGCTGTTCCACCTGCTTTTTCAATCTCTGCTTTTGCTGACTCACTAAATTTGTGGGCTTTTACGGTCAAAGACTTCTCAAGTTTTCCTTTAGCTAAAACTTTAAGCTTTTCCGTTTTTTTCATGTAACCCTTTTCAACGAGGGTCTCTGGAGTCACATCCCCATCATACTTATTAAGATCAGCGAGATTGATGATAACATAGTTGTTTTTAAAATCTGTATTTTTAAAACCGAATTTAGGAAGGCGTCTTTGAAGGGGCATTTGTCCACCCTCAAACCCCCAGCGGATTTTACCACCGGATCTGGCTTTTTGACCTTTGTGGCCTTTCCCAGCGGTTCCGCCCCAGTTGGACCCATCACCGCGACCGACTCTCTTTTTCTTGTGCGTTGCGCCTTTGTTGGGCGCCAATTCAGATAACAAACTCATTTTACTTCTCCACTTTTACATCGAGTAGGTGTTGAACTTTTAAGATTTGTCCACGAGTGGCTGGACTGTCAGCAACAACGACTTCAGACTCACGTTTTCTTAGGCCAAGACAACGTACTGTATCTTTTTGAGTCTGAGTACTTCCGATTAAACTTCTTTTTAATTTCACTCTAAATTGCTTAGCCATTTTCTTATTCCTTCAACGTTTACTTATTTATAAGTTGATACAAACTCTTTTCCTTGGAGCTGAGTCAATCCATTCAGTGTGGCTCTAAGAGCGTTATTAGGATTTCGAGTTCCTACACACTTGGTTAAGATATCTTTTACTCCAACAGACTCAAGGATCGCACGAACAGGTCCACCCGCGATAACTCCTGTACCAGGGGCTGCCGGTCTCATGATCACTCGAGCCGCTCCGAACTCACCCACAACTTCGTGAGCGATTGTTCTTCCCTCAACAAGGGGAAGATCAACAAAATGCTTTTTTGCTGAACGTGATGCTTTACCGATGGCTTCGGGAACCTCACCGGCTTTACCCATTCCAAATCCAACACTTCCGTGTCCATTTCCAACCACCACTAGGGCAGAGAAAGAAAATCGACGACCACCTTTTACCACTTTGGCCACACGTCGGATTGAAACAACTCTTTCTTCGTATTCTGGCATTTCTTGCATCAAATTCTCCCTAAACCTGTAGGCCCGCTTCGCGAGCGCCTTCAGCCACTGACTTAATTCTTCCATGGTAAATGTAACCACTTCTATCAAAGACAGCTTTGTTGATATTCTTTTCTTTAGCTCTTTCAGCAATAAGCTTACCGATTTCTTTTGCCGCTTCACAACCTCGAGTCTTCATTTTGTCTTGAAGAGTGGAAGCGCTTGCAAGTGTCTCACCCGTTACATCGTCGATCATTTGAGCGTAGATGTTTTTAGTGCTTTTATAGACACAAAGTCTTGGACGAACTTCATCACCCCAAACTTTCTTTCTAAGCTTTAATCTCTTTTTAGTACGAAGCTTTAAACGATTGCTCCATTTTCTTTTTATTGTTGCTCGCATTTTTAACCTCTTAAGCTCTACTTACCAGCTGATTTTCCTTCCTTACGGCGGATTTTTTCGTCGGAGTAACGAATTCCCTTACCGAGGAAAGGCTCTGGTGGACGATAATTTCTAATTTTAGCGGCGACTTGCCCTACCTGCTCTTTACTAGCTCCAGTAATATGAACAGTAGTTTGTTTTTCAACCTTAACTTCAATCCCTTCAGGAATAGGGAAATTAACCGGGTGAGAAAAACCAATGGAAAGTTCCAAATTTTTTCCAGAAACAGAAGATCTGTACCCAACACCGTTGAGGATCAAAGTTTTTGTAAAACCTTCTGAGACTCCAGTAACAGCATTTTGAACGAGCGAACGATAAAGTCCATGGAGAGCTCGACCTTTTGGAGTTTCTTCGAGTCTTTCAATGACGACTTTGTTCCCATCAACTGTTGCTTTCACTTGAGGAAGCATTTTTACAGTTTGCGTACTTTTACCACCCTTAACGATAACTTCGTTTTCAGGAGTAACAGTCACATTGACCTTACTATCGAATTCCACAGGATATTTACCAATTCGCGACATATCTCACCTACCAAACAACACAGAGTATCTCGCCACCAACATTTTGTTCTTTGGCTTGGCCAGCACTCAAAATTCCATTACTTGTACTTAAAATTGCAAGTCCATATCCCGCACGAATGTTTGGAACATCAGACGCCTTCACATACTGACGACGGCTGGGCTTGCTGTATCTTTTCATTCTAGAAATGGCTGGTTTACCTTCGTCATTGTACTTAAGGTAAACACGCATCATTCCCTGCTTGCTATCTTTAACTGTTTTAAAATTACTGATGTAATTTTGCTCTTTCAAAACCTTGGCGATCCCTTGTCTCATGTTGGAAGCGGGAACATCCACCTTTTCGTGGCGGGCGCCGTGGGCATTTCTAATTCTTGTGAGAAAATCTCCAATAGTATCCACGATTCTACTCCTTACCAGCTCGACTTTGTTACACCGGGAATCATACCTTTCCCAGCTAGATCACGAAAACAGATACGACACATTTGAAACTTGCGCATATATCCACGAGGTCGTCCGCAACATCTACAGCGGTTGACTTGTCTCACTTTGAACTTTGGCTTTCTCTGAGCCTTTACGATCATTGCTAATCGAGCCATAAAATAATTCTCCTACTTCCTGAAAGGAAAACCGAAACCATCTAGTAAGGCCTTCCCCTGTGCATCGTCTTTTGCTGTCGTACAAATCGTGATGTTCATTCCACGAACTTTATCGACTTTGTCATAGTTAATCTCTGGAAAAACAATTTGCTCTTTTAAGCCCATATTGTAGTTCCCGCGTCCATCAAAACCTTTAGGAGGCATTCCTCTGAAGTCTCTTACACGTGGTAAAGAAACAGAGATTAAGCGGTCAAGAAAAGCCCACATTCTCTCTCTTCTTAAAGTAACAGTCACTCCAAGTGGCATCCCTTCACGAAGTTTCCAGTTCGCAAGAGATTTTTTGGCTTTAGTGATCACCGCTTTTTGTCCAGTGATTGTTGTAATTTCGTCAGCCGCTGTGTTTAAAACTTTTGAGTTTTGAACAGCATCGGGAAGACAGCTACTCACAACAATCTTTGTGATCCGAGGGACTTCCATTGAATTCTTCAACCCCAAGGATTTTTTTAATCCTGGGCCTACATCTTTCTGATATTTTTCTTGTAAACGGTTCACTTTACACCTCTTCCAATTACAACACTTCGGGAGCGAGCGAGATAATTTTCACAAACGATCTTGCACGCAACTCTCTAGCCACGGGTCCAAAGATACGAGTTCCAACGGGCTCTTTATTTTGGTTTACTAATACGGCAGCGTTATCATCAAAACGGATATAAGATCCATCGGGACGTCGAATCTGCTTTTTCGTTCTCACGATCACAGCTTTAGCCACTTCCCCTTTTTTTACTTTAGAGGTTGGTAGAGCTGATTTCACAGAAACCACAACGATGTCTCCAACAGAGGCCGTTCTTCTTTTTGAGCCACCAATTACTTTAATACACTGAACTTCTTTAGCGCCTGAATTATCAGCCACTCTCATTCGCGATTGCATTTGGATCATTGCACTTCTCCTAATCTTGAAGTCTCAACAACTTCAGCGAGCTTCCAGCGCTTTGTTTTACTAAGAGCTCTTGATTCAACGATTCTCACAGTATCGCCAATCTTGGCTTCATTTTTCTCGTCATGGGCTTTGAACACAGATGTTCTACGCACATATTTTCCATATTTTTTGTGCTTAACAACACGGTAAACCTGAACTTTCAGAGTCTTATCCATTTTGTCGCTGATCACTTGGCCTGTGACTTCATTTCTTCTACCACGTGTGGATTCAGTCATTTTCTACCTCAATTACCCTGTTTAGTGTTCATGGTTAAAGCCGTTCGTAATTGAGCGTTTTCTCTTCTCATGTCACGAATGGAAATAGGGTTTGTTAATTGCCCCATGGCATTTTTCATTTTTGCTTCGAACATCTTTTGTTTGTTGTCGCGAATTCTTTTGTGAAGCTCAACAGCACTTAAATTTTTTATATCCTCAAACTTCATTTTTAAACCTCAACTTCTCTCGAGACAAATTTTGTCTTAAACGGCATTTTAGAACCGGCAAGACGGAAAGCCTCTTGTGCTTGTTCTTTTGTTACACCATTGATCTCAAAAAGGACTTGTCCTGGACGAACCACAGCGGCCCAGTACTCAGGGCTTCCTTTACCTTTACCCATTCGAACCTCAGCTGGCTTTTTAGAAATGGGCTTGTGAGGGAAAACGCGGATCCATACTTTTCCGCCCCTTTTCACGCTACGGCTAATGGCAATACGAGCGGACTCAATCTGACGAGATGTCATCCAGGCATCACCCATAGCTTGCAGTCCGTAATCACCAAAAGCGACAGAACTACCGCGGTTAGCAAAACCTTTACGACGACCTTTATGCTGTCTTCTCCATTTGACTCTCTTAGGACTTAACACGGCCTGCCTCCTCAACTTCTTTTTGGGAAAGAACGTCACCTTTGTAGATCCAAACTTTTAGTCCGATGATCCCGTAAGTGGTTTCCGCTTCTGCTGTACCATAATCAATATCAGCTCTTAGCGTGTGAAGAGGAACTGACTTCTCGTTGTACCACTCGGTACGTGCGATCTCAGCTCCATCAAGGCGTCCAGAAACCTGAACTTTTACCCCACGAACTCCGCCACGAATGGCTGAAGCGATGGCTTTCTTAAGAGCTCTTCTCCAAGAAATACGCTTTTCCAACTGAATGGCGATGTTTTGGGCCACGAGTTGAGCATCCACATCCGGCTTTCTTACTTCCTGGATGTTTACGCGTACTTCGTTGGGAGTCATTTTTTGAAGCTCATCTCTGAGAGCATCAATTCCAGCACCCTTTTTCCCGATAACGACACCAGGACGAGCTGTAGAGATAATGACCTTGAGCTTATTGGCGGCTCTTTCCATTTCGATTTTTGCCACACCCGCATGCTTAAGTTTGCCCATGAGGTGCTTTCTAAGTTTTACGTCTTCATGAAGTTGATCGGCGTAGAGATTCCCTTCGGCGAACCAACGGCTCTCCCAGGTTCTGATAACTCCAACTCTTAAACTGATAGGATTAACCTTCTGACCCATGAATACTACCTTTCATCCAATACTAAACTTATGTGACTCGACTTCTTTTTAATAACAAAGGCACGACCTTGAGCGCGTGGTTGATAGCGCTTCATAAAAGGGCCTTTATCAATCATGATCTCTTTGATGTAGAGATTATCAATATCGATCACTTCTTTTTGGTCCGCATTGGCTACAGCCGACTCAACCAATTTCTTAATAATCATTGATGGTTTCTTGTTATCGTAGGTCAACATACGGATGGCTTCGTTAACCATCTTTCCACGAACCATATCGGCTACGATTCGGGCTTTCTGATCACCTACTTTTGCAAATTTAACACTCGCTTTAACTTCCATGACTTACCTACTTCTTTTTCTTCTCTGCGTGACCGTGGAAAGTTCTTGTGTTGGCGAACTCTCCCAGTTTGTGTCCGATCATGTTTTCGTTAACAAAAACAGGAACAAATTTTCTTCCGTTATGTACAGCAAGAGTCAGTCCGATCATCTCTGGTAAGATTGTCGAACGACGTGACCAAGTTTTAATTGCTTTTTTGTCTCCGCCTTCCGTTGCGTTAACCACTTTCTTCATCAAGTGATCGTCAACAAAAGGTCCTTTTTTCATAGAGCGTGCCACGTGCTATCTCCTTACTTCTTCTTGTTCTTACGACGTTTAACAATAAAACGGTCTGTGGATTTATTATGACGAGTGCGATGACCTTTACATGGTTTACCCCAAGGTGTGGTTGGGTGATTCCCTTTACCACGTCCTTCACCACCACCCATGGGGTGATCGACAGGGTTCATAGCCATACCGCGAACGCTCGGTCGGATACCCTTCCAACGTGTTCGTCCCGCCTTACCAGTCGTTACATTTTCATTATCCGTGTTTCCAACCTGACCAACGGTAGCTCGGCAAACACTTAATACTTCACGAACCTCACCAGAAGGCAATTTGACCTGAGCCATTTTACCCACGCGGCCTACAAGAACGGCTTCCGTTCCAGCGCCTCGGCAAAGTTGTCCGCCTTTTCCAGGACGAAGTTCCACATTGTGGATGATCGTTCCAACAGGCATCTCAGAAAGCTTTTTGCTGTTTCCTGGCTTGATATCAGCATCTGCAGAAGAAACCACTTCTGCTCCGACAGCCAAACCAACAGGAGCAATAATATAGGACTTAGCTCCATCGGCGTAGTTAAGAAGAGCGATTCGGCAAGATCTGTTTGGATCGTACTCGATGGCTACAACTTTAGCGGGAACATCAAGTTTGTCGCGGTGAAAATCAATCACACGATATTTTTTCTTATGTCCACCACCTTGGTGCCGCATGGTAATGCGTCCGTAGTTGTTACGGGCTCCAGTTCTTTTCAGCGACTTGGTTAATGACTTTTCTGGTTTATCTTTAGTGATTTCACTAAAATCAAACCCGGTCATCCCACGTCGTCCGGGACTTGTTGGGCGAAACTTTTTAATACCCATCTTTACGCTCCCTCAAAAATCGAAATTTTTTGGCCTTTCGCCAATTTTACATACGCTTTCTTTTTGTACTTCGGAGGACCGAAACGAGCGTATCGCTTCAACCAACGAGTTCTGTAAATTAAGGTACGAACATCTGTGACCTTAACGTCGAAAGCTTTTTCTACTGCTTGTCTTACATCTGTTTTTGTTGCGCCTTTTTGAACTTCAAACACATAAGTATCGAAGTCTCCATAAGCGGAGGATTTCTCAGTCAAAAGTGGCTTTTTGATTACATCATACATTACTGCACCCCACACTTTTTAGCGACTTTCTCTAAAGAGGCTTGCGAAAGAATCACAGCATCGTATTTAAGAAGGTCATAAACATTTAGACCTTCAACGGTGTTGTAGCGAGCTTTTGGCAAATTACGGCTCGCTCTTGCAAACATCTCATCTTCTTTGTCGTCAATAATAAGAACTTTTTCTACGTCAAACTTTTTAAGCCTTGTAGCGAGCTCTTTTGTTTTTCCGTCTTTTGATGTCATTTCATCAACCACGAAAAAACGTCCCTCTTTATAAAGGTAAGAAAGAGCGGAACGAAGACCTAACTGCTTCAACTTCTTATTGACGTTGAAAGAGTAATCACGAGGGTGAGGTCCGTGAATCACAGAACCACCTCTCAAGAGAGGAGAACGAATAGACCCCTGTCTCGCGTTTCCTGTTCCTTTTTGCTTATATGGCTTTTTACCACCACCGCTGACGTCACCACGATTTTGTGTGTCGTGAGTACCAGCTCTGCGGGAGGCCAACTGCCAACGAACAAGAGTGTGAAGAACATCCTTACGGATTTCCTCATTGATCATTTTGTCAGGAACTTCTACAGAACCTGCCTTACTTTTTTTCCAATCGAGAACTTCTAAACTAGCCATGATTCAACTCACCCTTGTTTCTGCAATCTCACAAGACCGTTGCGCGCACCAGGAACTGGCCCTTTTACAAGAAGAAGACCCTCTTCTGCTTGCACATCAACGATTTCCACATTTTTAATAGTTACTTTTTCGTCACCCATGTGACCTGGCATTTTACGCCCAGGCATCACTCGCCCAGGAAAGGTACAGTTACCAATGGATCCTGGCTGACGATGAAAGGTCGAACCGTGTGAAGCCGGACCACCACCAAAGTTGTAGCGCTTCATAGTTCCAGCAAAACCACGCCCTTTTGACTTGGCAGTGAGCTTTACTTTTTGACCTTTTTCAAAACAAGTCACATCAACTTCTTGTCCAAGAGAAACTCCCTCAGGAAGCTCTTGTCTGATTTCTTTTGTGTAACGAGCCCCATTTTTACCGCCAACGGCTTTAAGGTGACCCTTTTCCGCTTTGGACATCTTCTTTTCTGCTCTTTCTAAGAGTGAAATTTGAATAGCGGAGTATTTGTCTTTTTCTTTGTTTTTGATCTGAGTCACAGTCCAAGGCTTAACCTTTAGAACTGTTACAGGGATTTGATTGCCTTTGTCGTTATAGACTGTGGCCATTCCAACTTTGAATCCGTACATACCATTGAGCACGACCGTTTTACTTGGTGTGGCTTCTTGAGTGGATTCTTCTTTATTCTCAGCGGAAGCCTGTGTCTGTTCTTCGACAACCTCTTCCGGTTTATTTTCTTCGCTCATCTCTCATACCTCTATTCAGCAGAAAGTTTAATTTCAACATCAACACCCGCGGACAAATCTAACTTCATAAGTTGATCAATTGTTTGCTGGGTAGGCTCCAAAATATCTAATAGTCTTTTATGTGTTCTAATCTCAAATTGTTCACGAGACTTTTTGTCCACGTGCGGAGATCTGAGGATTGTATAACGGTTCTTCTTTGTAGGAAGAGGGATAGGTCCCGCGATTCTAGCACCCGTGCGACGAGCTGTATCCACAATCTCTCGAGTCGATTGATCCAACAACTTGTGATCAAATGCCTTTAAACGTATACGTATTTTTTGACTCTGCATTCTGTAAGCCTCTTTAACTCTCTAAAAATACTAGCGAAATCCTGTTCTTAGTTAACTTAAAACAGGCCACCAGCGCTCGTTTCAACAATATAGACCGGCGAGTATGCACAATCGGGGTGGCCTTTGTCAAAGGGAGTTTTCGGAATTTTTTAAGAAATTTCGACAACTTTATCCCTTGCGGCGTAAGTGCTGGAACTCGTGTGACACGAATGCTTCAAACACTCTTAATCGTCAAGATTTTTGACGATTGGGACGGGGAATTTCTACATTTTACTCAGATCCTTCGGCTTCGCCTCAGGATGACAGGGCTTAGCCTCGGTATGACAGAGCCTCGCCTCAGGATGACAGAGCCTCGCCTTAGGATGGCAAAGTGGGAGGGGGGCTTAGATTCGGCCCATATGTTGAAGAATTTCTTTTTGCACTCTCTCGGGAATAAGAGCGTACTCTTCAAATCTCATCATAAAGGTTCCGCGCCCTTGAGTGAGCGAGCGAAGATCGGTAGCGTAGCCAAAAAGCTCTGCTAGCGGGGCTTCCGCCTGAATGGCTTGCAAATGACCTTTGGCGTTTGTGGCAATCACCTTTCCACGGCGAGAATTGATATCGCCAATCACTGATCCGAGGAAATCATCGGGACACACCACCTCTAGCTTAAACATGGGCTCCATCAGCTCGCATTTGGCATTTTGCAGAGCTTCGCGCAGCGCCATAGAACCGGCAATCTGAAAAGCAGCCTCATGAGCGGACTCTTCTTCAAACTCTAATTTATCAATGGTCGCTTTGACGCCAAGAACCTGGTAGCCAGCAATGACGCCGTTTTCTAGTGCCTCGGTGACTCCTTTGATGACCGCCTGTTTAAAACTAGGGGTTAAACGGCTATCGTCCACGGCAAGACTGACCTTGTTCTCGGGTCCGGATTCTGATTTTTCAATTTTTACAGAAACAGTGGCCGATTGGAGCTTGCCAGCCACTTCGCGCTCAAAGTGGCGACTCGCACTAGCGGCCTTAGAAATAGTCTCTCTGTAAGAAACCTGGGGCTCTCCCACATTGGCTTCCACTTTAAATTCTCTTTTTAAGCGATCAATAAGAATCTCTAAGTGCAACTCCCCCATCCCACTTAAAAGAAGCTGTCCTGTTTCATTGTCGGTGCGCAGGTTACTAGATGGATCTTCTTGAATGAGACGATCCAAGCTTTCCATCATCTTTTTTTGATCAGCTGTCGACTTCGCTTCGATCACAACAGAAATCACAGGATCAGGAAACTCGATGGCCTCAAGAATCACGGGATGGGCAGTCTCACAGATGGTGTCTCCTGTGGCTGTAAACTTTAAGCCTACAACCGCACCAATATCACCAGCTTTAAGCTCTTTAAGCTCCTCACGGGTGTTAGCGTGCATTCTTACAAGACGTGTGATTCTCTCTTTTTTATCTTGCCTTGGATTGTAAAGCTGGGAGCCGGCTTTGACTACACCCGAGTACACTCGGACATAAGTCAATGAACCTGCGAAGCTGTCACTGGCTACTTTAAATGCAAGAGCGACTGTGTTGTCGTCAAAATCTGTTTTACAGGTAATGTTTTTTTCTGGCTTTTTAGCATCCACACCCACGATGTCGGGACGATCAAGAGGGCTTGGTAGAAATTGAATGATCGCACTTAAAAGAGGCTGCACCCCTTTATTTTTAAAGGCCGAGCCACAAAGAACGGGAGTTACTCTTAAATCAAGGGTGCAGTCACGAAGGGTTTTTACAAGAAGCTCTTGAGGAATTTCCTCGCCACCCAGATAAAGCTCTGCGAGTTCATCAGAGTGATCGGCCAGCGCCTCAATGAGCGTGTCTCTTCCTAATTGATACTCCTCCTGTAAATCACTCGGGATGTCGCGCTCTTCAAATTTAGCGTCTTTATCATCACCATCCCAAATGAAAGCTTTTCCAGAGAGAAGATCGATGACGCCTGAGAATTCATCCTCAGAACCAATGGGTCTATGGATGGGAGCGGGAACAGCCGCGAGTTTCTCGCGGATAGAGTCCACACTCATATCAAAGTCAGCACCCACGCGGTCCATTTTGTTAATAAAACAGATGCGAGGCACCTTATAGCGATCCGCTTGGCGCCACACGGTTTCTGATTGAGGCTCCACCCCACTAACCGCATCAAAGACAGCCACAGCCCCATCAAGGACTCTTAATGAGCGCTCCACTTCGATTGTGAAGTCCACATGTCCCGGAGTATCGATGATGTTGATTCTATGATCATTCCAAAAAGTGGTGGTTGCCGCTGAGGTGATGGTAATTCCACGTTCCTGCTCTTGCTCCATCCAGTCCATAGTGGCATCGCCATCATGAACTTCTCCGATTTTGTAGTTTTTCCCGGAGTAGTAGAGAATTCTCTCTGTGGTGGTGGTCTTCCCGGCATCAATATGGGCCATGATTCCAATATTGCGGGTAAAGGCGAGCTCTTCTATTTTTTGTGGATCGGCAACTGACATAGATTCGAGTTTTAGTATAAATTTCGAGCCATTGCGAGGAAAAACCCTGGAGTGGGCTTTATGGCGCGACACTTCTTAAAAAGTATTTCAGTCTTTTTTGGCGCGAAAACAATGAACCTCATCAATAGGAATTCCTCCACTGTAACCTTGCATTTTAACGAGGTTAAAGGTTTTACCGGTCCCCTGCACAGCCATATAACAGGGCCCCCAGCTGCTACGATAATAGCGACTTTGCTCACTGTGGTAGCTATCTTGTGAAGGTAAATAAGCAGAATTGTAACCATGAATGGAGCAAACGTAGGACGCACTCCCGCCGGCGCCTGTTTCACAAAAGGGAAGTCCGTTGAAAGTGGGAGACTTCACTATCTTTTTCTCCATATCCTCTTCAAGTGGAGCCGTGAGGGCTTCATGGGAAAAGGATAGCAAAAATAAAAACATTAGAGCTTTCATACTGGGCATTTTAGCAGATTTTAAAAAAACTTGGCTGAACACTGAAGGTTTTGAATAGTTTTCAATGCCAAGTCTTCAAGTAGGTTGAAAGATCCCTTGTACCGCAAGGAGTTACTATCCCGTTAGTTCCAGATACTGCGACTTATGGGGGTTCCTCAAATAAAAAGTCAAAACTGGAGGCGAGGCGGAAAAAGAGGCCTGGAGGGCGTGCTGGTCGAACGAAGGTCCTCGGTAACCTCGTAGGGACATGAACATGGAAAAAACAAACCGCGGCTCCTGCCTAACCTTAATTTTGCCCTGTGGGCAAAAACGCGTCCGCTTTAAGGAGGTTCGTTTTTTCCATGTTCATGCCCCTACGAGGTTGTCGTGGATTGATCGATAATTCCTTTGATCGAGCTCTTTAATAATAAAAACTTTTGAAGTTTACACTTTTGTTTTTTGGGCTAGAACGAAACCTTGAGTTAATGGGATCATTTTAAAGATGAAGCTGTCGAGTTTTCGGCCGTAAGACAGGCAGACGTCTTCGACTTCTCGCATTTTCAAGGGGCGCTCATCGGGGAAGGCCCAAACGCCTGCTTTTTCCATAAGCTTTCTTGTCATTCGATACTGAAGAGTTGGAGTTGGGAAACTTATAAGAACGAGTCCGCCTTCTGTGACGAGATCAAAATGCTTTTTTATAATTTCTTTTGTTCCCTCGGGCTCAAAGTGCTCAATGAGTCCTACACTAAAACAAAGATCGTACTTTTTGCGGATCTCTGGCTTTAGTGGTTTTATGAGATCTTGTTCATAGGCGGCTATGGGAATGGCTGTGGGAAAGTCTTTTTCTTTAAAAAGACTCACACCGAATTCGTTTTTGTCGATGATGTCGTATTGAGAGCACATACCCGATTCTATAAGGCCTTCGGCAAAACAGCTGTTTGCGCCACCAAGTTCGCACACACTGAGTTGGGCTTTGTCTTGGATCGTAAGTGACCTTTTAAAAAGATCGACCAATAGCTTTTGAGTCAATCCTCTTGTCACTCCTGTTACTGGAGAAGGATTTTTGTAGTACTCGGTCCAATTGGTTTCTAGTGAAGTTTGTGACATTCCCATCCCTTTTGGCCCTGCACCAACAGTAAAGGGTTGTTGCGGGACACGTTTATGCAAGCGTTATATTGAATGCCCGAAAGTTTGGCAAGTTGAGAGTAAATTTCATCGTCACCTTTGTAGACGAGTATGAAATCATACTTAGAGAGGCTTTGGTGAAAATTCTCATCAATTTTAACAGCCCAGTGATTTTGCGGGTTTTGGGAAAATGAAAAGCGTCCCGCCCAGGAAATCAATTTTGGGTAACTCATGAGGCTAGAGTATCGAGTTTGAACAAGGTCGGAGCCATCATCACCTTGAGAGACAAAAAGTCCTCTAGAATTATCTGATGGGATATGGGGAGCGACTTGTCTCCATAGAGCTTTAAACTTATGAGCCTCGCCGCGGATTCTGATTTGGGGTTCGATAAACCTGAAAAGACCTACCAGGATTAAAAGAATTACCAGGTAGTTCTTTCTCATTGGCCTTAGGAGGTCGGCCAGCTTTCTTCTGTTTATGAAAACTAGAGTAAAACAAAGAGGAAGAAGGAGGACGGAATAGTAGCGCTCAAAGGATGCAATGATTTTAGCTTCATAAGGCTGAAAGAAGAAGACGTACATTACAAACATCATGATGAAGTAAAATACGAGTGTGAGAACGACGGGGTTTTTGAAAGTATTCATTAAACTGATTTTTTTTCTGTAAAGATAAATGACAATGAGACTCACGAAGACTTCAAAATAGCCTAAAAAATTAAATAACTTTTTAAGCATTTTTCCAAAGATAGCTCCGCTCTGGCTAAAAAACTCATTCATCGGTAGATGGGTCAACCCTCCCGGCTGGAAGGGGTAGTCCACAAAACTGGTCTTTGATTTCCATAGTGCTAAGGCAGGCAGAGTCACGGCTAAAATTGTAAGAGAAACTCCAAGTGCTGATTTCCAGCGCTTGTCACGACCTAAAAACAAGATAAGCGGCAATAGGATAATGAAGTTTGAGTTTTTCAAAAAAATCAATAGAACACCTAGAAGACTCAATAATATAACTTGCGTTCTTTGGGAGTTCGTAATTCCACCAGCCGCTAGAATGAAAAACAAACTGAGCAAATGAAGTTGAGGCCATTCAATGAGTACATCCGTCGGTAAGCCTTTTAGAAAAAGTAAAGAAAAAATAAGAGGCAGGGTTAAACCAAAAAAAGCTTTCTTAAGATAAGGGTAAAGCCCTGCAAACAATGCAATCCACGATAACAGAGGCACGATCATGTAATTGACCTTGAGGGGGTCCACACCAAGAAGAATCGTGGGATAGGCTAGAGTGATTGGGTAAAGCGGTGGGTAGGAAAGTGTCAGAACATTGTAGAAATTCTCAGAGACTAAGGTTCCAAACTGAGAGAGCTGCACCGGATAGGTCAGCCAATGGGAGAACTCATCCCATTGAGTGGGAAGGTAGGGAGTTCGACCATAAAGAGAAAGAATAAAACTCCAGAGGAGAAAAAGATAAAGCGCTGGCTTTGAATCCTTTTCCTGAAGCAGTGGTTTAATAAAGAAAAAACCAGTGAGCGAAA
Organism: Bdellovibrionales bacterium; assembly: GCA_964230645.1. Lineage (GTDB taxonomy): Bacteria > Bdellovibrionota > Bdellovibrionia > Bdellovibrionales > JAGQZY01 > JAGQZY01. The sequence continues at coordinate 1,211,258 of CAXRHT010000002.1, forward strand.
TTAAAAAGACCACTACGGTGACCGGAAAGAGAGGAAGGCCGAAAAGTCCTGAGAAGATAAAAATAATCAGAGGACCGATGTAAAGACTGGGTAGGAGTAAAATCGGACTATGAAGGTTGACGCAGCGAGAAAGCAGTGAAAAGACACCCAGAATAGAAATAAGGTGAACCAAATAATAAGCCAGACGGCCAGCCCCGTTGAGACTCAGAAAGGAAAACACAGAGTTCATGTCAAACATCCGATTGGTCGTACCAGCATTGAATCCCGATGTAAAATTGAAAGAAGTCGTCAGCCAACTCTCCCCTCTTCCCGTTGTCGTTGTGAACGATGGTTCGAAAAAAGAATGTAATGTCTTTTTTGAAGAGCTTAAAGAATTATCCCACGTCGAAGTGATAGCGCATGCGGTGAATCTCGGAAAAGGGGCTGCACTGAAAACGGCCTTTAATCATATTTTAGTGAACTATCCCGAGACAGCTTCTGTGATCACTTTTGATGCTGATGGCCAGCACAAACCGGAAGATATTAAAAGACTTGTGGAACAGGCTTCAAAAACGCCTGAACAATTTATTTTGGGAAGTCGTAACTTCAAAGGCCAAGGGATTCCTTTAAGAAGTCAGTTTGGAAATATCCTCACCCAAAAGCTTTTCCGTTTTTTTGTGGGACAAAAAATCCAAGACACTCAAACAGGACTTCGAGCCATTCCGTCCGCGAGCATGAGGTCGGCTCTGCAAATTAAATCCAATGGTTATGATTTTGAATTCGATATGCTGGTAAGCTCGGCTCACGATGGAATTCAGTTAAACGAGATTACAATAGAGACCGTGTATATTGACGACAATGCAAGCTCTCACTTTAGACCATTGCTTGATTCCATTGCGATCTATTTTGTTTTTATTCGTTTCCTTTTCTCCTCTCTTGCCACCACCCTTACGGACAATCTAATCTTCATTCCCGTTTATTATATCTCCGGAAATCTTTTTGCTGCGATTGCTTCGGGCCGAGTGGTCGCCACGGGAGTGAGTTTTTATCTTAATCGACAGATTGTGTTTCACAGCCAAGGTAAAGCCTTTTATCAGCTCTGCAAGTTTGTTGCCCTAGTCTGCTTTATGGTTTTTGCCTCTTACCCGTTAACAAAGGTTCTTATTAATCAAGGATTCCCAGCTGTGCCCTCTAAAATTGTGGTTGAGCTTTTCCTATTTATTTTTAGCTTTGCCGTACAAAGAGTTTTCGTTTTTCCCAACAAAAACTGGCAATAAAAGACAAATGCTGGTTTCCTTTTGAGAGCAACCATTGTTTGCGCCCAAAAGGGCCCTCGGGTGGCATGCTATTTAAGTTTAAAATTTTTGGTTCTTATGAAAATCAATGACGCTACTAAAATATAGCGGGACTGTGGCGAATATTCTCGCTAGCTAGAAAAGCCACCTCAATAATTCGACGCTCTCTGGTTTCGGCTCTGCGTGCGGCTTTAATCCAGTGAAGCACACCCTTTTTGACACTCGCAGGAAATTGCTCGAAAAAGCCGGCAGCTTTAGGATAACGAGCCAATTCTTCTTTTAAATCCTCAGGAATAATTAAGTCTTCTACATCATCAAGAAAAAACCAACTTTCGTCTTTTTTAGCCTGTGCTATTTTTTCTCTTCCCGCCTCTGTCATGCGTCCCAACTTTTCCAACTTTTGCACCTTCTGTTTATTAACACGCGACCAGAGACTGCCTTTTTTTCGAGGAGAAATTAAACGCATGGTTCTTAACTCATCTTTTTTTCGAACCAGACCATCGATCCAACCAAAACAAAGCAGTTCGTCCACCAAGTCTGGGTATGGGATATAGTTTTTAGAACCCTTTTTATAGGTTACAAGCCAATGGCTTTGAGAAAGCTCGAAGTTTCCCTCAAGCCAGTCTCTAAGCTCATTTAGACTTTTCACCTCAATTTCCTTGTAAATCCTCATTACTTTCAACCTCTCATACCAATCTAAGGATTTTATACCAGGGACTCTAGAAAATTAAAGTTTCATTATGAGACACACTCCGAGAAAGAAACAATTTTTGTTAAACAGTAGACACAAATTTGACGCTCTACTCGTAGCTGCGCTTTTTCGTCTGGCCCTTTGCTTGCATTCATTTATTAGTGGAGGCCTTTATGTCCATTTATAAAACCGCACTATTTATCTTAATTTTTTCTCCCCTAACGGCCGCGGCCGATCGCCCTGCCACTTTAGAACAGATTAGAGCTTGGTGTGCAGGCTCCGGAGAAGAGGATTTAAGAGTTACCAATATGACAAAAGCGGAAGCCTGCCGTTTTTATGGCTACGACCAAAATGGATATGGACCGTCACAATTCTCACGAGTGTCGAACCAACAACCAGACACCGCAAGCGGGGTGAACCCACTTCCAAATAGAGGTGCTGGTGAAGAGGCTGCCTCTGCTAGTAACCCGACTTTAGCAGACTCTGGGCCTAATTCTGAAAATGCGGATACGCCGGCTCCTCTTTCGGGTCCAAGCGTAAACGGAGAAAACCCCTGCCAGAGTCCTGAGTTAACCTCATTGATTCCTGAAGCAAATAGTGAACCCCCGCGATTCCCAAGAGCTCAAGGTGAGTATCTAACCTACGCCGAAGAACAAATCCGAGCAGGAAATATTCCCGATCACATTCGACAACTGGTCCCCGTTCAAATGGAACAGGGAAATGGTTCTTGTATGGGTTCTAGTGAACCGATCACTTTGTGTGCTATGCCCGAGCCGATCTCAATTGGCCCATCATCAAACTATGCCTACTCCCCCATCCGCTACAGCCAGGCCCACCAAATCGCTCGTGATTTTGGAATGATTTTACCGACAGAGGCCATGGTCAATGCTACACTTCAAACTTCGGGAGCTACTCACGTCAGTCCTCTCACCCGTCCCTGGTATTCCGGAAATGGCGGTGATGGTACAATGACCCAGCCCTACCGCTTTCGGGAACAAAGTGATGCGATCAGAAATCAACTCGGCGGATCGGGAAATGGCAATCTCGTAGTCGGAACCCACAAAGATTATATTCTTAGAAATGGAGTTGGGATGAATGATGAAACTTTCACTCAACTTTCCCTTTACGGCTGGCACCGCAACACCGACCCAAGCAGTCGCTGGCAACCCGCTGGAATTCAACACGGTGACAGTCATGTGGACTACAGCCAAACCCCAAGGTTTTACAGTCAATGGGCTGTTGTGAATGGGCGTTGGGAAAATTTAACAGGCCTACTGCAAAATCCTGAATGTGCTGCAACCCTTAATGGAGGCTCAGCACTCAATGGTAATATTGCGACAGCATTCTCAAACCCAGAGGCACGACCACCATCAGGCGCTGTGGAAGTGGCACCTGTTGAAGATTCTTCTGGAGCTACCAGTTCAGAACTTTAACGTTTTTAAGTAAAAAAAAAGCCTCTTTAGTAAGAGGCTTTTTTGATGACTTCTCTTTTTTAAATGAGAGAGCTTACCAGTTGTAGTGAGAGAAGGCGCGGTTGGCATCAGCCATTCTATGCACATCTTCTTTCTTTTTAATCGCGTTACCACGGTTGTTGTAGGCATCAACGATTTCGCCAGCAATTCTTGAGGCCATGTCTTTTTCTCCGCGTGAGCGAGAGTTGGCTGTTAACCAACGAAGGGCCAAAGTCACACGACGAGCGGGACGAACATCAACAGGCACTTGGTAAGTAGCACCACCCACACGACGAGAGCGAACCTCAAGTTGTGGTTTGATATTCTCAACAGCTTTTTTGAAAACACCCAGAGGCTCTTCGCCTTGGACTTTGTCTTTTACTTGATCAAGGGATCTGTAAACAAGAGCTTGAGCCACACTCTTTTTTCCATCGAGCATGATTTTGTTTACGAATTTAGCCAATAAAACATCGTTGTAAATTGGATCTGGAGCGACTTCTCTTTTGTAATTACCTTTTCTACGCGACATTTTTATCCTTTATGCACCTTTAGGCTTTTTAGCACCGTATTTAGAACGACTACGAATTCTGTTGGAAACACCTTGAGTATCCAAGACACCTCGAACAATGTGGTAACGACAACCAGGAAGATCTTTAACACGACCTCCACGGATCAAGACCACACTGTGCTCTTGAAGGTTGTGACCAATTCCAGGAATGTAGGAAATCACTTCGTAACCATTAGAAAGACGAACCTTAGCCACTTTTCTTAGGGCCGAATTCGGTTTCTTTGGAGTTGTTGTATAAACACGAGTGCATACACCACGCTTTTGAGGACATTTCGTCAAAGCGGGAGAGCTGCTTCTCTGCTTCTTCATCTGGCGTTCTTTTCGGATCAACTGGTTAATAGTCGGCATTTTTCTCCTACAATCGATTTAAGGCGGCAAAATTATAAAATAACCGCCCTGTGGTCAAGTTTTTTCCCTAGACTTTGTCAAAAAGTCAATTTTGACAGTCTAGGTTCAAATTAAACGGTTCTCGGCTGGTTCCCATCCGTCGCTCCCAATCCAGGGAGACTGGCCGAAGCGTCATCTTCCATATCATCCACCTTAACTCCCCACTTTTTATAAGTAGAAAGACCGGTTCCCGCAGGAATCAAGCGACCCATAATAATGTTTTCTTTGAGTCCAATGAGTGAATCAGTTTTAGAGTGAACAGCGGCGTTGGTAAGAACTTTCGTTGTTTCCTGGAAGGATGCGGCTGAAATCCAGCTGTCTGTGCTCAAGGATACTTTCGTGATTCCTAGTAGCAACGGATCGGCTGAAGCCTGCTGGCCCCCTTCTTTGGCTGTTTTCTCGTTTTCTTCTGCAAGTACGTACTTCTCAACCTGCTCACCAACAAGAAGACGTGTGTCTCCGGGATCAGTGACAGTCACTTTACGAAGCATTTGTCTTACAATCACTTCGATGTGCTTATCGTTGATGGCCACACCCTGAAGTCGGTAAACTTCTTGGATCTCGTCCACGAGATAAGCTGAGAGTTCGTTTTCACCAAGCACTTTAAGAACATCATGAGGATTCGTTGGTCCGTCCATAAGGGACTCACCGGCTTTTACATACTCGCCTTCACGAACAGCCACGTGCTTACCTTTAGGAATAAGATATTCCATTTGCTCCCCAACATCAGGAGTCACAATCACACGCTGCTTACCTTTAACGTCCTTACCAAAAGTGATGTAACCATCAATTTCAGAAACGATGGCTGCTTCCTTCGGAGTTCTGGCTTCAAAAAGCTCGGCCACTCTGGGGAGACCCCCGGTGATATCTTTGGTTTTTGAAGTCTCTCTGTGAATTTTGGCTACAATGTCACCGGAGTGAATTTGCGCACCGTCATTTACCATCAACTGGGCTCCAACTGGAACTACGTAACGAGCTGGGATATCACGTCCTGGCAACTTTAATGGTTCCCCGTCTTCTCCAACAATGTAAACGGTTGGCTTGTTTCCTTCGGCAGTTTTACCTTCAGTGATCACCTTCGTTGCAAATCCTGTCACAGGGTCAACCTGCTCAGTCACCGTTGTCCCTTCAATGATGCCATCAAATTTAATGGTACCAGTAAGGTCAGCAACAATTGGGTTTGAGTACGGATCCCACTCAGCAAGCTTCGTTCCTTTTTCAATCTTGTCCCCTTCTTTCCCATTAAGAACGGTACCGTAAACAAGCTTAAAGCTCTCTTTTTCACGACCGTTATCATCGGTGACAAGGACTCGTCCGGTTCTGTTTAGAACAACCAGGTTTCCAGCTTTGTTCTCAACGAACTGAACATCTTCAAGTTTAATTGTTCCTTCGTAGCGAGAAGTGTGAACGGACTGCTCAACCGCACGAGAAGCTGTACCACCCAAGTGGAAGGTTCTCATCGTAAGCTGTGTTCCAGGCTCACCGATGGACTGGGCTGCGATAATTCCTACAGCCTCACCAAGGTTGACCATGTTTCCACGGGAAAGGTCCCGTCCGTAACATTTTCCGCAAACGCCTCGTCTTGTATTACAAGTAAGAACCGAGCGAAGCATAATTTTATCAATCGCTGAAGAATCGATGCGATCAATGTGGTCTTCAGTGATTTGCTCACCGGCTGCCACAACTACTGTTTCGTCAGCGGGATCCACGATATCTTCAAGAGCAATTCTTCCAAGAACTCGGTCACCCATCGGATGAACGACCTCACCACCTTCAACGATGGGACGGATTTCAAGTCCTTCAGTAGAACCACAATCCTCTTCAAGAACAACAACGTCTTGGGCCACATCAACAAGTCGACGAGTTAAATACCCAGAGTTAGCTGTTTTAAGAGCGGTATCGGCAAGACCCTTTCTGGCTCCGTGAGTAGAAATAAAGTACTGAAGTACGTTTAGACCTTCACGGAAGTTGGCGGTAATGGGAGTCTCGATGATCTCACCATTTGGTTTGGCCATTAGACCACGCATTCCGGCAAGCTGTCTTAGCTGAGCGGCAGAACCACGAGCTCCTGAGTCGGCCATGATGAAAATTGAGTTGAAGGAATCATCGGTGACTTTCTCACCGTTGACGTCGAACTCTTGCTTTTCAATGCGCGACTGCATTTGCTTAGCGACTTTGTCACCCGTTTGGGCCCAAATATCCACAACCTTATTGTAGCGCTCACCATCTGTGATTAATCCTTCATCGTACTGAGATTGAATTTCTTTCACCTGGTTATCAGCATCTTCAAGAAGTTGGTACTTGTTGTCAGGAATAATCATGTCGTCAAGACAGATGGAGATTCCGGCTTTGGTTGAGTAGTGGAATCCCATTGTCATCAATTGATCGGCCATGATCGCTGTGGCCTTAGCCCCAGCTAAACGGAAACATTTATCGATCAATTTTGCGATCTGTTTTTTGGTCATAGTTTGGTTCACTTCGCTAAAAGGAACTTCTTTAGGGATGATGTCGCTTAAAAGCGCACGTCCTACAGAAGTCTCACGAAGCTCACCATGGATTCTTACTTTACAAGCGGCTTGCAGATCCACTGTTCCGCTTTCAAAAGCGAAAATGATTTCTGAAGTGCTTGAGAAAGTTCTCCCGGTTCCTTTGGCTCCCGGACGAACTCTTGTCATCCAGTAAAGACCAAGAACGATATCCTGAGTGGGATTGATAATTGGTTTACCACTGGCAGGAGAGAGAATGTTATTTGTAGACATCATAAGAACACGAGCTTCCACCTGTGATTCCACAGAAAGAGGCACGTGAACAGCCATTTGGTCCCCGTCAAAGTCAGCGTTAAAGGCTGTACATACGAGCGGATGAAGTTGAATGGCTTTTCCTTCGTGAAGAACGGGCTCAAAAGCCTGGATTCCAAGTCTGTGAAGTGTGGGAGCACGGTTAAGCATAACCGGGTGCTCTTTAACCACGTCTGCAAGGATATCCCAAACTTCAACAGTTTCTTGCTCCACCATTCTCTTGGCTTGCTTAATGGTTGAAGTAAAGCCCTGCTCTTCTAATTTGTTGTAAATGAAAGGCTTGAATAATTCCAAGGCCATTTTCTTAGGAAGACCACACTGGTGAAGTTTCAATGTTGGTCCAACAACGATTACAGAACGACCGGAGTAGTCCACACGTTTACCAAGAAGGTTTTGACGGAAACGACCCTGCTTACCTTTAAGCATATCACTTAAGGAGCGAAGAGGACGTTTGTTAGGTCCGGTGAATGTTTTTCCTCTACGACCGTTGTCGAGAAGAGCATCCACTGACTCTTGCAGCATTCTTTTTTCGTTTCGAATGATAATGTCAGGAGCATTGAGCTCTTGAAGTCTTTTAAGACGATTGTTTCTGTTGATCACACGACGGTAAAGGTCGTTAAGGTCGGAAGTCGCAAAACGTCCACCATCAAGAGGAACAAGAGGACGAAGATCCGGTGGGATCACAGGAAGACAGTCAAGCATCACCCACTCGGCTTTATTGATAGAACCTTGGAAGGCCTCAACAATTTTTAAACGCTTGGTGAGTTTTTTAGTAGCCGCTTCTGACTTAGTCTCTTTAAGCTCCATACGAAGTTTACGAGAAAGATACTCAGGATCGACCTTACGAAGGATCTCACGAACAGACTCTCCACCCATTCCCGCTTTAAAGTTTGGACCAAACTCATTAAGAGCGTTTTGGTAAGCCTCTTCAGTTAGAACAGCTCCTTCTTCTAGATCTGTTTCCATGGGATCAGTCACAATATAAGCTTCACAGTAAAGAACTTTTTCAACTTCTTTAAGAGTGAGATCAATAAGGTTACCAATTCTTGAAGGAAGAGATCTTAAAAACCAGATGTGGGCGACAGGTGAAGCCAGTTCGATGTGACCCATACGCTCACGACGAACTTTACTTTGAGTGACTTCAACACCACATTTTTCGCAGACAACTCCGCGGTATTTCATTCTTTTATATTTACCACAAAGACATTCGTAGTCTTTTACCGGTCCAAAAATCTTAGCACAAAACAAACCATCTCTTTCTGGCTTGAACGTACGATAGTTAATGGTCTCAGGCTTTTTTACCTCACCATGGGACCAGGAACGGATCATCTCTGGTGCGGCGATCGAAATTCGAACGGCATCAAATGACAATGGATCTTTAGGTTTGTCAAAAAAGTTTAATAAATCTTTCAAAGCGCGACTCCCTTTTGCTTTCGGTTGATTTGTCCATGCACGAAAAGACTTTTTCATCTCTTCTTTGCAATTTCTTAATCAACCTCCAACGACTACAATTCCTTCGTTTATTTTTAAAAATCTTCTTTAAATTATTGTTCCATAAAGTCTTCATCGAGACTGGCTGCTTCATCATCCGTATCCGCAAGGACACCAGACTCAACCAACTCAATATTTAAACCAAGACTCTGAAGCTCTTTGACAAGAACGTTAAAGGACTCAGGCAACCCTGGCTCTAGAATGTTCTCACCCTTCACAATGCTTTCATACATTCTGGTTCTCCCGGCAACGTCATCCGACTTAACCGTTAAGAACTCTTGTAAAGAGTATGCGGCACCGTAAGCTTCGATGGCCCAAACCTCCATCTCTCCAAGTCTCTGTCCTCCGAACTGAGCTTTACCACCCAGAGGTTGTTGAGAAACAAGCGAGTATGGTCCGATGGAACGTGCGTGAATTTTCTCTTCTACCAAGTGGTGAAGTTTCAGCATGTACATGAGTCCAACAGTCACAGGGTTTTCAAAAGCTTCCCCGGTACGACCGTCAAAAAGAACCATCTGACCAGAAGTCGGCATATGAGCTTTTTCAAGAAGCTCTTTCACCTGAGATTCTTTGGCTCCGTCGAAAACCGGTGTGGCTAAATGCACCCCTTTATCAACGGCCTTGATCATTTTCTTGAGTGAATCTTCATCGGCTTCGTCAATGCGTTTAGAGATCTCTTCATCGTTGAAGGTATCTTTCATAGCTTGTCTAGCATTGGCTTCGTTCCAGTTCTCAAGCTGCTCTTGCAACTGAACTCCGAGATATCTTGCCGCAAGTCCCAAGTGAATCTCTAGAACCTGACCGATATTCATACGCGAAGGTACCCCGAGTGGGTTGAGCACCATGTCGACTGGTGTTCCGTCCGCGAGGTAAGGCATACTTTCCATTGGTAGAATTTTTGAAACAACACCTTTGTTTCCGTGACGACCGGCAAATTTATCACCGACTTGGAGTTTACGTTTAATAGCCACGTAAACTTTCACCATCTTGATAACACCAGGAGGCAGTTCGTCTCCTTTAGTCAGACGGTCTACTTTTTCGTCGAAAACCATTTTAATGGCATCCAGTTGGTTACGAGCCTTATCGATCACTCGAGAAACCTGGTACTCAACTTCGGAATCCATAGGGATATAAGAAAGAAGCTCAAAAGCGATCGACTCAAGATCCTCGGAAGTGATCTCTTGGCCTTTTTCTAGAAGCTTCTCGGAACCATCTTCGTTAAGAAGGGCACCGGCTGTTTTCTTACCAACAAGGATTTGCTTAAGATCCTCAAGGGCGTTGTTTTTAATAACGTTTTGCTCAACATCGAAATCTTTTTCGATTTTCTTTTTCTTTTCTTTGATAATGGACTGAAGCCGAACGTCACGATCCACACCCTCACGGCTGTAAACTTGTGCGTCGATCACTGTTCCGTAAACACCTGATGGTACGCGAAGAGAAGTATCTTTTACGTCTCCGGCTTTCTCACCAAAGATGGCGCGAAGAAGTTTTTCCTCAGGAGAGAGCTGAGTCTCACCTTTTGGAGTCACTTTACCGACTAGAATGTTTCCGGGACGAACTTCGGCTCCAACACGGATAACCCCAGACTCATCCAGGTCTTTAAGAGCTTCCTCACCAACGTTTGCGATATCGCGAGTGATCTCTTCTTTTCCAAGCTTAGTGTCACGAGCCACACACTCAAATTCCTCTACGTGAATAGATGTGTAAGTGTCGTCTCGGATCAAACGCTCTGAAATAAGGATAGAATCCTCGAAGTTGTAACCCATCCAAGGCGTGAAGGCGACGAGGATGTTTTGACCAATCGCAAGCTCTCCGTACTCTGTGGAAGGACCATCGGCAATGATGTCACCTTTTTTAACTCGGTCGCCTTTTTGTACAATCGGCTTTTGGTTAAAAGAAGTGTTCTGGTTTGTTCTTTGGTATTTTGTTAGGTTGTAAATATCAACGTTGGCACCAAGACCACCGGCCTTAGCAAGTCTACGCACAACAATCCTGGAGGCGTCGACTTCTTCAACGATTCCATCGTTCATGGCAACAACACTTGTTCCAGAGTCTCTAGCCACAAGTTTCTCAACTCCTGTTCCGACAAGTGGAGAGTGAGAGCGCAAGCACGGAACGGCCTGACGTTGCATGTTCGATCCCATCAAGGCACGGTTGGCATCATCGTGCTCGAGGAACGGAATCAGGGATGCCGCAATGGACACCAATTGGCTTGGTGAAACGTCCATATAATCTACACTTTGAGCCGGATTGAGCTGGTAATCACCATTACAACGAGTGGTGATCTGATCTTCTTTTAAAGACTCAGCTCCTTCGCGGGTGGCTGGCGCAATATGTTTGTCTGTTTCCTGAAGGGCTGAGAGATAAACCACTTCCCCATCTGTTGATTGGTTTTCAACAGTTAAGTAAGGAGTCTCGATAAACCCGTGGTTATTAATTCGCGCATAAGTCGCCAGTGAAGCGATTAGACCAATGTTTGGTCCCTCAGGCGTTTCAATCGGGCAGATTCGACCATAGTGAGTTGGGTGTACGTCACGAACTTCGAACCCGGCGCGTGATCTCTCGAGTCCACCTGGGCCGAGAGCGGAAAGTCTTCTTTTGTGTGTAATTTCTGAAAGTGGGTTTGTTTGATCCATGAACTGTGAGAGCTGAGAAGATCCGAAGAATTCTTTGACTACAGCATTCACAGGTTTTGCGTTCACGAGATCGTGAGGCATCATGGTTTCAACATCTTGTAAGCTCATTCTCTCGCGAATCGCTCTTTCCATACGAACAAGACCGATACGGTATTGGTTCTCGAGAAGCTCACCCACAGAACGAACACGACGGTTACCCAAGTGATCGATGTCATCGACATTCCCTTTACCATTACGAAGGTTCACAAGAGTTCTTGTGACTTCCATAATATCTTTTTCGGTCAGGGTACGGTGCTCAACCGGGCAATCTTCAAAAGAGATATTGAAGCGATGGTTGATTTTTAGACGTCCCACTTCGGAAAGATCATAGGTTTCTGGATCAAAGAAAAGACGATTGAAAAAGCTGGTGGCGGCCTCGATGGTTGGTGGCTCACCAGGACGTTGTCTTTTATAAATCTCAATGATGGCCTCATCGCGAGTCTCTACTTTGTCAACAAGGAGAGTGTTTCGAAGGTAAGGACCAACAGCTAATCCATCAAAGAAGATAAGATTGATTGTTTTTAGCTTTAAGTTATCAACGGACTCTAGAACCTCAGGTGTTACCTCAGTGTTCACATCAGCAATGATCTCACCTGTGGACTCATCCACGATCGGAGAGGCTACAACCTTACCCATTAGATCTTCTGCCGTAAGGGAGAGTTCTGTAATTTCGAGTTCTTTTACTTTTCTAACAGCGGCACGAGTGATACGACGGCCGGCTTTAACAATAACGTCCCCAGATTTTGGATCAACGATATCAACGATGGCTCTTTGACCCGCTACCTTTTCAACGTCGAACTCTCTGAAGTATTGGCCTTTTTTGCCGACTTTTACAGAGTCAATATCGTGGTAGTACTCAAGAATTTGCTGGGTGTCATAGCCAAGGGCTTTTAATAAAATTGTGGCTGGAAGTTTTCTACGACGGTCAATACGAACATGAAGAAGATCTTTCTGATCAAATTCAAAGTCCAACCAAGAACCACGGTAAGGAATCACTCGCGCTGAGTAGATGTATTTACCGCTTGAAGAACCTTTTCCAGAGTCGTGATCAAAGAATACACCAGGAGAGCGGTGAAGCTGAGAAACCACAACACGTTCGGTTCCATTGACGATAAAGGAACCATTTTTTGTCATTAACGGAATTTCACCGAGATAAACTTCTTGCTCTTTCACATCACGAATACTACGAGCTTCTGTTTCCTCGTCGACGTCAAAAACGATCAAACGCAAAGTCACCTTCACAGGTGAGGCGTAGGTCATTCCTCTTTGACGACACTCTTCCACGTCATATTTAGGTGGCTCAAGGACATAACTGACAAACTCTAGGCTTGAAGTGTTATTGAAATCACTAATTGGAAATACCGATTTAAAAACACCGTTAAGTCCATCTTCTCCACGACGATCAGGATCCACATTTTTCTGCAAAAAGCTCTCGTAAGAAGACTTCTGCATTTCTATGAGGTTGGGGATATCAATCGCTACGTTGTTTTGGGAAAAAGATTTACGTACTCGGACATTTGAAGCAGTCACCGGACTGGTTGCCATTTGCTCTCCTTTGTCGAACTCCATGTCAGGGCTGAAAATTCTGTTCAGCTCCCTGGCCAAGGTTATCCGACCCAATTGCCTTGAGGTTTTTGAAAGGACTCCAAAAAGACCTCAAGATTTTAAACGCTTACTCCACTCGCCAAGATGCTTGAGATGTAAGCAATTTTCCTACAAACACCTTAAGGGAAGACCCATCAGGCCTTCCCTCTTAATACATATTCCAGGTTATCTACTATAAGCTGAAAGTTTACTTAACTTCAACTTTAGCACCAGCTTTTTCTAGAGCTTCCTTAATTTTATCGGCTTCTTCTTTAGGAACAGCTTCTTTAACTGGCTTTGGGGCACCTTCTACTAGATCCTTGGCTTCTTTTAGACCAAGACCAGTGATGGTACGAACTTCTTTAATCACGTTGATTTTCTTGTCTCCAGCAGAAGCAAGAATCACGTCAAATTCCGTTTTCTCTTCAGCAGCTTCAGCTCCACCAGCGGCTCCACCAGCAGCAACAGCAACAGGTGCAGCAGCGCTTACGCCCCATTTTTCTTCTAGTTCTTGTACAAGACCAGCAATTTCCATCACTGACATGTTAGACAAAAAGTCGATTACTTCTTCTTTATTTAATGCCATTTTTATACTCCGTTTAATTTTATAATTTTAAATTTAAAGTTAATTATTCTGATTTCGTGTCTTTGTATGCGTTCATAACGTTCAAGAATCCGCTTGGTACGGCATTCATGACTCGAACAGTACTAGTTGCAGGTGCCATAAAGACGCTGAGTAGCTTGGCTCTCAACTCATCTTTACCAGGCAGCGTCGCAAGATATTTAATCTTGGACTCATCCAGCTTTTCTCCTTCCATCACTCCTGTTTTTAACTTTAGAGCTTCAACATTTTTGCTGAACTCAGTCAGAGCCTTTGCTGACGCACTGGCGTCCTCATAGGCAAAAACAAAAGCGTTGGTTCCAACAAACTCACCCTCTAAAGCTTTATCAGACTCTGGATAATCTTTCAGAGCTAGCTTAGCTAGTGTGTTTTTTACCACTCGCATTTCCGCATCAATTTTAAAGAGATTTTTACGTAGATCAGTTACCTGCTCCACATTCATTCCCGTAAAATCAACGAGGAAAGTGGCTTTAGAACGAGAAAGGCTTTCCGACAACGTACTGATACGCTCTGCTTTTTGCTCGCGTGATAGCATGTATCGTCCTCCTTTCGACCACTAAGGCGATTCAAATCGTGGGAGGTTCTCTCCGCATCTGGGCCGGCAAAATTTAAACAACCCTACTAGAGTTGTACCGACTGTCTTTGACCGCGTTTAATCCATCAAGTTCCACCGGATGCTGATCAGGTGGAACATAAAAGATTAAAGATTATTTTAAGCTCGCTTGAGCGTTTGAAACATCGATTCCAATTCCAGGACCCATGCTTGAAGACACATCGATCTTACGAAGATAGATCCCTTTACTGGAAGCCGGCTTCTGCTTTGAAAGCGCATGAAGAAGACTCATAAAGTTCTCTCTAAGCTTATCAGCACCCATAGACTTCTTACCGATTCCAGCGTGCACAATACCCGCCTTCTCAACACGGTAGCTGCATTTTCCTTTTTTCTCAGCGGCTACAGCTTCACCCACATTCATGGTCACTGTGCCTACTTTGGGGTTTGGCATAAGACCACGAGGCCCAAGAATTTTGGCCACTTTGGAAACGGTGGCCATCATGTCAGGAGTTGCGATGGCTTTGTCGAAATCTAACCAGCCACCTTTGATTTTTTCTACGAGGTCATCAGCCCCTACGAAATCAGCTCCGGCTTCTTGGGCTTCTTTTTCTTTTGGACCTTTTGCGAACACAAGAACTTTCACGTCTTTTCCAACACCGTTAGGTAGAGAAACAGAACCACGAACCTGTTGATCACTTTGCTTTGGGTCCACACCTAAGCGAATAGCCACATCAACGTTTTCATCAAACTTGGCAGTGGCTGTTTCAGTCACCATTTTGAAGGCGTCAGTCACAGCATACTTTTGTGTGCGATCCACTTTTTCTTTATTTAATTTTACTCTTTTTCCTGCTTTAGCCATGTCTCAATCCTTATCCTACGACGTCAATTCCCATGCTGGCGCAAGTTCCAACCACTTGATTCACAGCACTTTCTACAGAGGAGCAGTTCAAATCGGGAAGTTTTGTTTCCGCGATTTTTCTTACTTCGTCCATTTTAATTTTTGCCACTTTGTCTTTTTGAGGCATCTTAGAACCACTTTTCAATTTACAAGCTTCCTTGATCATCACGGAAGTCGGTGGCGTTTTTGTAATGAACGTAAACGAACGATCCTGATAAACCGTAATTACAACGGGGATAATGGTGTTTCCCGCTTTCTGGGTTTTAGCATTGAACTGCTTGCAGAAATCCATGATATTAACCCCGTGTTGTCCGAGAGCGGGACCGACAGGAGGGGCTGGATTCGCTTTACCAGCGGGAATTTGCAACTTGATCATACCTGTGACTTTCTTAGCCATTTCAGAACTCCAATTTTTGTCGACAATGAACTGACCGATATAGTCGATAATGGCGCGCCAGGCAAGGGGCTTTCCGATTTTTTTCTTGTGTTTTTTATAACTTGTCTGAGTCTCGCCCCAGGCCCATGATTTTAAGGACTATGACTCAAGAGAACTTCAGACTCAAGCAAGAAAACCCAAGAATTTTAGTGACTGGCGGTGCCGGTTACATAGGCAGCCACACTTGTAAGTTACTGAAAAGAGAAGGGTTTGAGCCTGTTTGCTACGACAACCTCTCGCGAGGACACCGAGAGCTTGTGAAATGGGGCCCTCTTGTTGAAGGAGATCTCTTTGAACTCGATAAGCTGACTCAGTGTTTAGTCGACTATGATATTCAAGCGGTGATCCATTTCGCAGCCTTTGCTTACATCAAAGAGAGCGTTGAGAATCCTCAGCTCTACTTTCAAAACAATCTCTACGGCTCGATCTTCTTACTTGAGGCGATGAAAAGCGCAAACGTTAAAAGTATTGTGTTTTCAAGTACTTGTGCCACTTATGGCAATTCCATCCAAAATGAAATCTCTGAGAGCACTCCCCAAAACCCCATAACCCCCTATGGTCTGTCAAAAAAAATGGTGGAAGAGATTCTTTTCAAATACCAAAAGAACTATGACATTAACCCCTGCATCCTACGCTACTTCAATGCCGCCGGCGCTGATCCCGAGGGGGAAACGGGAGAGTGTCATGATCCTGAGCCCCACATTTTGCCTAACCTTTTGAGAAAGGCTCTTAACAATGAAACATTTGTCATTAATGGTGATCAGTTCAACACCCCTGATGGGACTTGTGTCAGAGATTTCGTCCACGTGACCGACCTGGGTGAAGCTCATATCTTGGCTTTAAAAAAGCTTATTCAGTCGCAAACCGATCACAAGGTTTATAACCTGGGCTCAGGAAAGGGTCATAGCCTCCTTGAATTAACAAAGTCTGTGGGCAAAGTTCTCGGTAAGAATATCGACTGGGAAATCGGTCCAGCCCGCCCGGGAGACGCCGCTTGGGCTGTGGCATCCAGTGAGCGCTTCTCAACAGAGTTTGGGTGGAAGCCAAAACACTCTACTCTGGACAACATGATCACAACAGCCCTCAACTGGATGAATAAAAACTAGAATCGGAATTGAGTGATTTCCAAATGTTTCTCAGACCTCTCCCTAGGAAATTTTCGCTGGAATAGGTATTATAAACACAACCGGAAACGAGGTTTCATGTGAAAACGATCTCTTCAAAGTTTTTTTCCTATTACTTAATTTTCGGAAGCTTTGTTCACGTCTCTTATGGACTTTTCATTTATTATTTTATTGGAGAAACGGCCGAGCCCTTTTGGCAACGCCTTAGTCTTGCTTTCTTAGCTGTTATAGGTGCTGCCACTTTTCTTTTCATCAAAGCACGAGCCAAAACCTGTGAGTTTTTCGCCTATTTTATCGGTTATATTTTTACACTGCACTATTTTTACCTCATCCAACTTACACCTCAAACGGAGTTTTACCTCCAAGGGTTGATGCTGATGTTAGCGGGCGTGAGTGCTGCCATCTTTCGCCGCTCCTTTCTCTATTTTTATTTTGCCTCAACTCTCCCCTTGGCTTTTGCTGTAACCTCTAGTCTGGCATTCCCTTATCCCGTTGGACTTCAAATATTTTGTATTACCTTTGCTTACATCTTAATTTTTGTATTTAACTATTTAAAAATTATGTTGCTCGAACGTCTAGAGATCGCATGGCAAAATGAAGCGGAACATATTAAAACCTTGGAAAATAGTTATAAAGCCAATCTTCAGGCGGCTCACGATCTAGGCTCCCCCATTTCCGCTATCAAGATGGTGGCCCATCAAATCAAAAGCACCCATGAAAAAATCTACGAACTTCTCAAATCATCAACCGAACAATTGCAAGATATCAGTTCTCAACTTCTTGTCGACCACCGCAACCAAAAGGATCAAGTCGAGATTGATTTTTTCGATTTGGAGAATAACCTCTCACAGATAATCACCAACAAACGTCACGAATTGAAAGGAATCCCGAACCTTTTTATTATGTATCGCTTCCACTCCCCCCTGGTTAGACCCGTGAGAGTGGCAAAATCAGAATTTTATCGAGTCCTCTCCAATATCATTAACAATAGTGTGGAGGCGACTCTTGAAAATGACCAACGTCGAATCAATGTGATCGTAGAACCTGAAAAAGATCACGTTGCCGTTCTTGTTAGTGACAACGGCTGTGGGATTTCCGATGAAATTAGAAATTCGATTTTTGAAGAACATTTTACTACAAAAGAAAATGGAACAGGTATTGGGCTCAGCTTCTCGAGGAGTATAGTGCAAAAATGGGGCGGAAAGATTTACATCAAAAATACTGGTGAAAAAGGCTCCACTATCGCACTAGAGATTCCCTATGATTAGGCCCAAATTGAGGCCCACCCAAGAGGAAGCTTGGGCAGCGACAATGATATTTTAACTTTAGAGGCAATTAATTTTTTTCGACTTGGATGAAGTCTAGCTCAACAGGTGTTGGACGGCCGAAAATACTCACCGACACTTTGACCTTGGCTTTTTCTTCGTTGATCTCCTCAACAACACCGTCAAAGTTACTAAAGGGTCCGTCAATGACTGTCACCGACTCACCCACTTCAAAAGTGATGTGTGGTCTGGCTTTTTCAGTTCCCTCAACCATTTGCTTAGTGACCTTTTCTACTTCGGCCTGAGGAACCGGCTGAGGCTTTTGACCACCGATAAAACCTGTGACTTTAGAAGCCGATTTTACCAGATGCCAAGTGGTATCAGTCATAACCATATTTACAAAAATATAACCGGGAAAGAATTTACGAGCGCGGGTTTGTTTTTTACCTTTTACAAGCTGAACCACATTCTCAGAGGGAACAAGAATATCTCCGAAATACTCTTGCATATTCTTGGTAGAAATTCGCTCTTCGATGGCCGTTTTTGCCACGTTTTCACAACTTGTTTGGGTATTAACAATATACCATTTTTTTTCTTGTTCCACGTTCGTTAAACTCCTTAGCTCATCTCGATAATTGCTTGGATCACTTGGCTGGAAAAATAATCAAAAATTCCTAGCAAAATTCCTGTAAAGATCATGAAGATACAGACGAAAACAGTAAGAGCGGTGGTCTCTTTTTTAGAGGGCCATACCACTTTACTGATTTCAACTATGACTTCTTGAGACCATTGCCTCACTTTTTTGGAAGAAACCAAATAGATAAAAAATAAAAGGCCAGCAGCTATTGGTAGAAGATTGCTCACAATTTCTGAGTCGGTCAGGCGAGCGTATGCGCCCCACGAGCTGGCTAAAAGTGTATTGAGAACTTGAATTGTGTAGCCCACTAAAAAAGCTCCACACACAAAACTAACCATCATGATTTTATTGATTGTCTTTTCCATAACCTCTTCTCAAAAAAAATGGCAGGGCAGGAGGGACTCGAACCCCCAACCAACGGATTTGGAGTCCGTTACTCTACCAATTGAGCCACTACCCTATTGCCAAAAGTTTATCAAAACGAAGGCATAAGCCTTGATTTTGATAAACTTTTAAAACTGAGGAACCCACAGTAATCCTCTTTTATTAACAAAAAAAGGTCTCCTTGGGAAGAGACCTTTTCAAAAAACCTAAATTATATCAATCTGTTCGAATTGGATTCATTTTTTCTTTTAAGGACCCCACCTCATGCGAAAGATCCTTCGCTTCGCTCAGGATGACAATGCTCGCTCAGGATGACAATGCTGTCCGCTCAAGATAACAGTGCTTTCGCCCCGGGCTGACAGTACTGCCTTCCCTCAGGAAGACAGCCCCTTAATGATCCAACTACTCGGTGATCTCGGTTACAACACCGGCACCAACAGTTCTTCCACCTTCACGGATGGCGAACTTAAGACCTTTTTCCATGGCGATTGGAGCAATAAGCTCAACCGACATTTCAATTTGGTCACCAGGCATCACCATTTCAGTTCCCTCTTTAAGAGAGCAAACACCAGTTACGTCAGTTGTTCTGAAGTAGAACTGAGGACGATAGTTGGTGAAAAATGGAGTGTGACGTCCTCCTTCTTCTTTAGTCAGGATATAAGACTCACATTTGAATTTTTTGTGAGGAGTGATGGTTCCTGGTTTAGCAAGAACTTGTCCACGCTCAACATCTTCTTTCTTAGTACCACGAAGTAGACAACCAGCGTTGTCTCCCGCCATACCTTCATCAAGAAGCTTACGGAACATTTCAATTCCAGTAACTGTTGTTTTAGTTGTTGGCTTAATTCCAACGATTTCGATTTCTTCACCAACTTTTACGATACCACGCTCGATTCTTCCAGTAACAACAGTACCACGACCAGAGATAGAGAAAACGTCCTCAATAGGCATCAAGAAAGTTTTATCAACATCACGCTCAGGCTCAGGGACAGTTTCGTCTACCGCAGCCATAAGCTTCATGATGGCACCAGTTCCCATATCACTTGTGTCGCCCTCTAGGGCTTTAAGAGCAGAACCACGGATGATTGGAATATCATCTCCAGGGAATTCGTATTTAGAAAGTAGCTCTCTGATCTCAAGCTCAACAAGCTCTAAAAGCTCTTCGTCGTCAACTTGGTCACATTTGTTAAGGAAAACAACAAGGGCTGGAACTCCAACCTGACGAGCCAAAAGGATGTGCTCACGAGTTTGAGGCATAGGTCCGTCAGCCGCAGAAACCACAAGGATTCCTCCGTCCATCTGAGCCGCACCAGTGATCATGTTTTTCACGTAATCGGCGTGTCCAGGACAGTCAACGTGAGCGTAGTGACGCTTTTCAGTTTCGTACTCAACGTGAGCTGTAGAGATCGTGATCCCTCTTTCTCTTTCTTCAGGGGCTTTATCAATTTGATCGTAGGCCATGGCCGTTCCTGTACCACTAGCCTCGTGAAGAGTTTTAGTGATGGCAGCTGTCAAAGTTGTCTTCCCGTGATCCACGTGCCCAACTGTACCGATATTCACATGGGGTTTACCTCTATCAAACTTCTCTTTAGACATTCATAGCCTCCTGAATTCTTAATTTATTATTTCGTCTTTAATTAAACGCCTTTAACTACCTAATCAATAAAAAAATTGCCTCACCCATCGAGCCAAATGGTGCTGATGGAGAGAATCGAACTCTCGACCTCACCCTTACCAAGGGTGTGCTCTACCACTGAGCCACATCAGCATGTTCCCAGAGTCCCATTCATGAAGAGACAAAATTTAAAAGTTGGAGCGGGAGACGGGTCTCGAACCCGCAACATTCAGCTTGGAAGGCTGACACTCTACCAATTGAGTTACTCCCGCCCTAAAAGGGCTCGCCCATTGAACCGTCTGATGATGCATCGCTGCGCTAAATTCCCATTTAACGGCCCAATTTCGGGCATTTGCGAGGCCAAACCGTTTAAAGTGCGTGTCCTCATTTTGACGACTTTCACCGCCAATGGGAAAACACCTCTAACAATGTCTTCCCTAAAAATCCACCTTAAAAAATGGTGGAGGAGAGAGGATTCGAACCTCTGAAGGCTAAGCCAGCAGATTTACAGTCTGCCCTCGTTGACCGCTTGAGTACTCCTCCTCGAACCACTAAGACTCTAACAAATTGAGCCTTAAGGCAAATCCTTTGGAAAATCTGTCCAAATTTCCGACCCAAGTTATGGAACTCGTCGTCAAAAAGTGGTGCTGAATGAGGGACTCGAACCCCCAACCTATTGATTACAAATCAATTGCTCTACCAATTGAGCTAATTCAGCAGTTTAAACAGATAAACCTAAGAACGAAGGGTTTAAAGAAAACCACAACTTAAGTCAATATTAAAGATAACGACTTCGGGTCATTTCGTAAGCACTCATCGCGAACGCCACCGAAGCATTATAACTCGAACCACTCTCGACTTGAGGAATGGTTATAAATTGATCACAAAATTTTTCGGTGGAAGAACGAAGCCCCGTCCCTTCGGAGCCCACAACCAAAACAGCTTTTGAGTTGGCGTTTTGTTTTGGAAGTAAAACGTCTCCGCCCTCTTTCAAACCGTAAACCCAATATCCCTGCTCCTTAAACCACTCAAGCTGGGAAGGGAAGTGACAGCTCTCCACAGGGACATGCTCAACTCCACCACTTGCAACCTTACAGACCACGGGAGTTAGATCTACACGACGATTTTTAGGAATAAAGATGCCATCCACATTCAACAGCCAAGAAGTTCGCAGAATGGAACCGAGATTATGAGGGTCTTCAATCCCATCAAGAAACACGACCAAACTCTCTTCTTTCTCGGCCGCGGATTCTTGCCACTGAGGACTCTCATTCATGGAAACGGAAACACCCTGGTGACCACCGGCCAATTGGTTAAAAAACTTTTTCCCTTTCAAGCGCACAGGGATGTTTTTTTTCTTACAAAGGCCAGTGAAAACCTCATGTTCGTTAGCCTGTGTATCAAGGAGATGAACCTCGCTCACCCATCCTGGATTCACCTTGATGGCCTCCATACAGGAGTGAATTCCAATAACGATTCTATTTTGAGGCTTCTTTTTTTTACTCACTCTCCTAAACCTTCCAAGATCTTTTTTGATTCCGAAAGCGCCTGATCCAACGGGAACTTTAACTTATTTTGAGTGGAGCGAACAAACAGCTCAACTTCGTCGTTTTCAAAGCTGCGTTTCCCAGCCACCACGCGCAGAGGGAAACCCAGAAGATCGGCATCTTTAAACTTGATTCCAGGACGCTCTTTGCGATCATCGATGAAAACTTCAAAACCCATCTTTTGCATTGAGTTTTTGTAAACCTCAACCCACTGGCTTAAGCCCTCATCTTCTGGGTCCAATAGACATATATGAATATGAAAGGGAGCGATACTAGTCGGCCAACAAATACCATTGTCGTCATGATTTTGCTCAATGATCGCCTGAATGGTCCGGGTCACTCCAATGCCGTAACAGCCCATCTCTACAAACTGGCTTTTCCCATTATCGTCGAGATATTGTAAATTCATACTTTTGGAATACTTTTGCCCCAAATAGAAAATGTGACCCACTTCAATCCCGCGGCTGAGTTTTAATTTTTTGCCACACTCTGGACAGGGGTCTCCGGCTCCTACTTGCGAGAGATCGGCCTCGTCTTCGATATTAAAATCTCGCCCTGGCACAACATTCTTTAAGTGGTAACCATCTTGATTGGCACCAACAATAAAAGAATTCAAAAACTTTAAAGCTTTGTCCATATAGACAGGCATTTTTAAGTCGACCGGTCCGCAACTTCCCGGAGAGGCCCCAGTGGCCTTAAGGACCTCTTCATCGGTAAGGGGTATCACCTCTCCTGTTGCACCAACCACTGCTTTTGCTTTTATCAAATTGACCTCTCGGTCACCTGGCAAAATTAAACAGGCCTCTTTCCATTTGTCTTTTTCATTCTGAAATTTCACAAAAAAAGTTTTTACAAGTTGAGACGCTGGAGTTTTTAAGGCCTTGGATAAATCTTCAATGCTTTTCAAATTGGGGGTTTCAAACTTCTCTAAATCTACATCAGTCCATACAGAGGTGTTTTCTGGAAGCACCAAAGGAGCCGCTTCAGCATTGGCTGAATAAGAGCAAGAATCACAGAGTAAAATCTCATCCATTCCGTTTTCGGCAAGAACTTGAAACTCATTAGATAAGTCCCCACCAATGGCGCCAGAGTCCGCTTTTACCACTGTGAAGTCCACACCCAACCTTTTAAAGATGTTGTTATAAGCCTCTTTGAGTCGTTCATAGGAGGCCAAGGCACCTTCCCGATCGAGATCAAAAGTGTAGGCGTCCTTCATTATAAACTCGCGCCCTCTCATAAGCCCAAAACGAGGGCGAATCTCATCGCGATATTTGGTTTGAATTTGATAAACCGACTGAGGCAAATCTCGGTAACTCTTAATGTCGTTTCGGATAAAATCCACCACGGCCTCTTCATGGGTGGCGCCAAGACAGAAATCGTGATTGTTTTTATTTTTAAATTTTAATAATTCTGTCATTTTTGGCCATCGTCCGGACTCCTTCCAAAGACTGGCGGGCTGAACCATCGGCATTAAAATTTCATGGCAGCCAGCTTGACTGAGCTCTTCTCTTAAAAGGTTTTCAAACTTCCTGATGGAACGGAGTAAAAAGAAACCATAGGAAAAAATACCCGGAGCCAGTTTTTTTACGAAGCCTCCCCTAACCAAGAGACGATGGCTCTCCATTTCCGCGTCGGCGGGATTTTCTCTGAGTGTTTTTAATGAGATTTCTGACCACTTCATTCTTTTAACCTTCCATTTAAATGCTTTCGTTAAAGAAAGCTTAGACCCACTTGAGAAATTTTCATGGGTTTCTGTTTTTACTCTTAGGAGACGGAAAAAAATAGCTTTTTTCTAAAATTCCGAGCCTCCGATACTGCTGTAGGGTGGATTGCCCCGGGTCCTCTTTAGCGCAGCTCGATGTCATCCTCAGTGAGGCTCAAAGTCATCCTGAGCGCAGCGAAGGATCTTAGGTCTTTCGCTTCGCTCAAGACGACATTTGTTCGCTCAAGACTTAAGATCCTTCGCTACGCTCAGGATGACACTGGGTTTAGCTCAGATTGACATTGAGTTCCTGTGCTTAGGATGACATTGAGCAATTCACCGGTCAGCAGCAAGTGCCTTTGGCTTTTCTTAAAAAATAACAAGTGATCAGGGCGAATCCAATAAAAAAACGCCATGAGGTAAAGCATGGCGTTTTTTCTATTTTCTAAGTTCAAAAACAATCAGGCCGAATTAAGCGTCCCACTCCTCAAGAGCATTGTCATATCCATAGAAAATAATAATGAGGGCACGCGTACCACCTTTTGCCCCACCCGTCTCAGACTTTAAACGCTTTCGGTTGTTAAGGTCGGGAAGGTCATTGCTCCACCAGTAATCATCGTTAATCAGGTTTTCATACATAAGGTGAGCTTGTTTTTTAGTAATTCGAACACAGCCGTGAGACTGCTGAGTGCCCAAATTAGCATAGGCTCCACTCGAAGTTCCATGAACAGCAAGGCCAGAGGTTTTACCCCAAGGGTAGATGAGGTCGAAATAAAGAGAGTGCCACATACCTTTGGAATAACGACGACCGTCAGAACGGGAGTGATTGATTCTGTATATTCCCGTTGGAGTGTCCACGTAGGGTTGCGGGTCAGCGCTAAAGTGGCCAGCTCCACTTGAAACTGGCATTAGATCCGTTAGTACGCCGTATCCATCCACAGTTTGTCCGTAGTCTTTGTTCAAAGGAGTGATGGCATCTGGAAAAGCGGGTGTGCCATTGTTACCAGCAACATCATTGCGAATAGCAACAACCTGACCTTGGCCATTTCTAACGAATATCGCTTGGCCCGCTTGAGTTCTCTGAATCACTTTCATATGTTGCGCAGGAATCTCGTGAGCGGCATTAAAGCGAGACTGGTAGTCGACGTTGATCATGATGAAAACATCGTACTCTCTTTCAAGAGTTGGAGTAATATAGGAAGCCACACTTTCCCAAGACATTTTGAAGTTGAAAAAGCTAACAAGATGATCCAGAAAATTCTGACCCGTCATTTGCTCATACTCTTCGGCAGTCATCGTCACCACTTCACCAGCATCGTTGGCTTCAACAACGATTTCACCGTTAATAAAAGTGGGTTGATCAATATCCAAGGCATTCGATTGAGCGAACACTCCCTGAACCATAAAACTCATGAATAAAAAGATCGCTCCTAAGCGAAATCCCATACTATCCTCCCTTTTGAGGGCCTCTACTTATCACAATCCCAGTATTATTAAAGGCCCTATATGTGTGTTGATTACGTTAATCTAGCGCTGTTCTATCTTGACCGGAACGGAGAGTCACAAGGGGTTGAAAATATTACCTAGCAAAAGATTTAAGAGTCTGAAGGCCCTGCAAAAGACCTTTTGATTGGATGTGAAAAAAACTTTCAAGGATCGAGATTTTGCTCTTTACTCGGGAGGAGCGAATCCTTTCACCTTGACCTGGGAGCTTGTGAATAAGAGGTATCTAAGATAAGTTCAGGACACTATGAAATTACGCAAAGCTGTTTACGCAGGAAGCTTCGATCCACTGACCAACGGTCACGTCTGGATTATAAGAAGAGCGGTTCATCTCTTTGATGAACTGACCATTGCTATTGGTGTGAATCCCTCCAAAGACTATTTTTTATCGGCCGAGGAAAGAGAGTCTAACATACAAGCTCTGATTGATCGTGAGAATTGGGAGAGCTGTAAAGTGGATGTTAAGGTCATTAAAAATCAGTATCTGGCAAAATTTGCGCAATCGATTTCAGCCTCTTGTCTGATTCGAGGGATTCGAAGTGAGGCTGACTTTAGCTATGAGTACGCTATGGCCCAGGCTAACCGTCGCCTTGCCCCTGAAATCGAAAGCATTTACATGATGCCACCACCAGAACTAGCTCAGATCAGCTCTTCTCTGATCAAATCCATGCTGGGGCCAGAAGGCTGGGAGGATATGGTCAAAAATTATGTGCCGGGCGAGGTCTTTGAAAGTATTAAGAAAAAAGACCTATGAAGCTAGAAAAACTTCTTCCCCTCTTTTCCTTTCTTTTTATTTTTTCCTTCACAAACCAGGGCGAGACGAATTTCTGGACCGAGGGTGATTATAAATTCCGAGCCCGGGAAAGCTATGAATGGCTGCAGTTTAAATCCGGTTCACAAAAGGAAGCCTTCCAAGGTCTCACCAATACAATTAACTTTTTCTATGAGAGACCCTTTGATTATTCTTACGGCCTGGCCGCAGGCTCCCTATTTAGTGGGTTAAGCTCCGAAAATGCACTGCCTGGTCTTTCTCGAGACATTGAAATTTTCTTTATTGGTTTTGAAGGAAAACTTTTCTTTTTTGGTGGCTCCCGCCAGGGCTTTTTCACACGTCCTGGACTCTTTTTTCACCAAATCCAAAATGATGGAGCTCGTGGAAATATTGACGGAGTTTCGCTTTTGACCAGTCTCGGCTACGAGTTTTTAGTGTACAAAGATATCGCGCTCGCTCCGGAGATTGCTTTTAAGTCCGGCGAGAGCGGCCCCTACTCCTGGCAGGGCTTGACCCTTTCTTTGGGACTGCATTTTTACCAGTTCTAGCACTCCGCCACAAATCACAACATTTCTAACAGTTTCCCTAAGTTCCCTTTCAAAGAGTTCTGAGTAAAACTGCGACCAGTTAACCCACTCTCACAAAGGAGCAAATTTTGAAATTTTTAACTTTTTTAACCACTCTAATCATTGCAAACCTTAGTTACGCTGGCGGAGGCACACACTTTCCTCCGACAAAATCATTAAATTGCCAAGGAGCTAAGGTGCAAGCCTGGTCAAATGTAAGCATCAACCATAAAAGTGCCGACCTCGAGTCTCTATTTAATCTCGGTAGCACACCTGTGGTAAAAATCTCTGACCAAGAACTTATCGATGGACTGATTGCCAATGAAATTCTGGTACCAAACGGTTTGAAGAATCACAGCAACGAAGGCGAAGCCCAAACACTTTCACTGATCTTTGATTCTGGACGGGAGTCAAAACAAGCTCACTACGTCAACTTGGATGGGAAAACAGTTTACAAAACTAAGAACATCCTATTGCACAGAAACAGTACGAAGATTACCTCTCTTCTTGATACTGTGAAAGTTCGTCATCATGTGGAGTTCCGAGGTGAGTTCATTGGAAACGACCAAATTCAACTAAGAATAACAACCATTCGTCCAGAAATTCGTCACTGTGTGGCCTACGAAACTGTCCCCAACCCTTGGGTTAAAGACGCAACGATGGAAGTCTGTGCTGAGTCCGAACTGGTGAGTGAAGAAACCGAATTTGTGGAGTACGAAAACACCTTCAGCTTTGATCAATGCCAACTTAAACAACACTAATTAATAAAGTAGGTTTAGACATACCCTTGGGCCTTTTCTGCTCAAGGGTGTTTTTTATTTGAAATTAGGCGATGAATTAAGATTCAAGCTCGATACCAAAGCCTTTAATTTTGCGGTGAAGGTAGGAGCGCTCAAGACCTATGGCTTCGGCTGTTTTAGAAATATTACCATTGTTTTCGTTGATTTTTTTAATGATGTATTCTCTCTCGAACATGGCTCTAGCCTCACGGAAACTACCAGCATCGGTGTAGACGGAACCATTTTCTTTTTGGTTAAGTCCAGCAAAGGTTAAATCATGGACGTCAACGGTATCTTCTGGAGTAAGAATATAGACTCTCTCAATAAAGTTTTTGAGCTCTCGCACGTTCCCGGGCCAGCTGTGTTTCACAAGCTCTTTAATAGCCTTGGAAGAGAATTTCTTCTCAGGATAGCCCCCACTCAAACAGGCCTTCTCGCTAAAATGCTGTATCAATTGCTCCACATCTTCTTTGCGGTCTCTTAGAGGTGGAATATCAAAGGGGACCACGTGGAGGCGATAATAAAGATCTTCGCGAAATTGTCCCTTACTCACCATGTCCTGTAAGTCTTTGGTGGTGGCAGCAATCACGCGTACGTCCATTTCAATTTGCCGGCTTCCGGAAACTCTTTGAATTTTATGCTCTTCTAAATATTTAACAAGCTTTGCTTGAACGGCCATTGGAAGATGGTCCACATCATCGAGAAAAAGAGTCCCTTTGTCGGCTTGATCGAAAGCTCCTTTACGCCCCTCGGAACTTCCAACAACAGCTCCTTTTTCGTAACCAAAGAGTTCCCCTTCGATCAAATCATCAGTTGTATGAGCACATTTAAAGTCGACAAAAGACTGCCCGGCTCTTGGCGACAAATAATGGATATTCATTGCTACGAGCTCTTTTCCCACACCTTGCTCTCCTTTCACGAGAACCCAAGAGTTTGTCGGAGCAATACGAGCGATGAGCTCTTTTATTTTTTTGGCTTCATTGCTGTTTCCAATAATGGCCATATTCTGACGAAGCTTATTAAGAAGACTTCCCTTCTCCATGCGGATGGTACGGACATCAATCAAGTTTTTAAGAAGAATTGAAATTTTATCCATTGAGATGGGTTTTTCCACGAAATCCCAAGCTCCCAACTTAGTGGCTTCGACCGCGGTTTCAATAGAGCCGTGACCCGACATTACGATAATATCCGGTTTACTTTTCACTTGCACTGAGACTTCTCGCAAAAGATCCATACCGTCTCGATCACCAGGCATCCAGATATCAAGAAGGACAATGTCAGGCTGGAACTTAGCGATCTTTTTTAGACCCTCTTCGGCATCCTCGGCTGTATCGACAATATAGCCTTCGTCAGCTAGAGAGGCTGAGAGAACCTCGCGAATGGGAGCTTCATCATCGACGACTAATATTTTCTCTTTCTTATATTCCACCAGAATCTCCTCGTATGACCTTCAATTCCTTTTTTACACTAGGCTGACGGCCTTGAATAGACAGCTTTGGCCCTGGGTGTCTAAGTGCTCAGTTCTGGCCTCTAAGCTCGCTTATAAGGGAGTTCGATTAAAACATGAAGCCCTTGGGGCTCATTTCGGCTAAGATGAACGTAGCCATTGTGGTCTTCTACAATTTTTTTCACGATAGTGAGCCCAAGCCCTGAGCCGCCTGGACGCTTAGAATAATAAGGTTCAAACATCCGGCGCATCTCCTCGTCATTTACGAACTTACCATTGTCGATGACACTCAGGCGAACAAGGCCTTTTTCTGAATCAAGATAAGTTTCAAGGCGAATCTCTGGTTTTTCACCATCCGTGGTGGCATTCACTGCGTTTTCCACGAGATTGAATACGGCCCGTTTCAGCTGTTCTGGATCAAAGTAAAAATCTCTGAGCTCGTTATCCAAACTCCCGATGAAACGAATGTTACGATGGGCGTGCTCATAAAAGGAAATCACCTTTTCAATCAATTCGTTGGCGTTGCCAAGGCGTGCGCGAGTTTCAGGAAGTCTTGCAAACTGACTAAATTCATTGATCAGATATTTTAATGAGTCCGTCTGCTCGATAATCATGTTGGTACAGGTTGAAAAGGCTGGATCTTCTATCTGGCCGGAGAACTTTTTCTGTAGACGTTGGGCTGAGAGTTTAATGGGAGTCAGAGGATTTTTGACCTCGTGAGCGATTCTCCTGGCCACTTCTTTCCAAGCGGCAGCACGCTGACCTTGCACTACATCAGTGAGGTCGTCAAAGGCGACCACGCGACCAAGATCATCGCCTTTATCATTGTAAAGGGCCGAGATTTTTAGCATGGAAGGAATGCTACTATCTTTTCGATCAATAATGATTTCTTTTTCGATTGTATTAAGGCGGTGGGTTTTCATTTTTGTGACCATTTGCCTATAGAGTCGAAAGTACTTTTCATCGAGTACATCCTGTGCACTTTTATTGATGTATTTTTCTGACTGAATTTGCAGAAGGTCACCGGCTTTATCATTAATCATTGTAATTCGGTCTTCAGAATCCAAAGAGATGACTCCGGTATTCACGTTCGACAAAACCACATGCATATAACGTCGTCTTTGATCTAGCTCTTGGAGAGTCGCCTTAAGGCTTTGATTGGCTTCGCTCGTTTCATTGCGATAACGGTCAAGGGCCAAAACCATTGTATTAAAATGCTCCGCCAATTTAACCACTTCGGTTTCACCCGCTTCGATATTTACTTTTTGGTAATCGCCTTCCGCAATTTTCTGGGTGGCATCCCCTAACTTCTCAAGAGAAAAAGACAAATGTTTTGAGATGTAGACTCCAAACCAAACCGAGCAGAATAGAATCATCAAGGTCATCAAAACTAAAACAATCACGTAAATAGACTTAATCGGATATTCAAGAGGACTCACCCCTCTCATTTCCTCATAGGCCAAAGAGACGTCATTCATCTTGGAGATCACAGAAACGGGAATAAAAGAAGAAACGGCCACTAAACCTTTTTCCTCTGGTAAGGGAATCAGAACTCTAACAAGGTTCCCTTGGTTGAGAGTTTGGATGTTACTTTTTTCGATCCTCTCGTTCATGACCTTTTTGAGGTCCTCAAGCTTTGGTGGAGGAATAATGGGGAAAGTGGCATCATCAACCAAAGAGAGAATCCTTTCATTCTCAAGGTCTGCGTAATATTCAATCACATCAAGACTTTGCTCTTTACGAAACTCATTGATGATCTCTTTCTTTTTTTCTCGCTCCTCAACTCCAGTGAGACGCCCCGCCAAGACAAAGGCGGCATTAAAGTTTTTCTTTTTCGCTGTGGAATAGTATTCGTTTTGAATGACCAGTGCACTCTTCAGGACACTTTGCATTTTATCACTAAACCAGCGGTCGAAACTGGAGTTGATATAAAATAAAGATATGACAAACATGAGGGCTGTTGGAACAAGGCTAAACACCAAAAAGGTCGCAATCAAACGGGATTTGAGTGAGTTGCCAATGAGTCCCGAGCGATTATTGACGAAAGCTTTAAAAAGATTCCTGAGAATAAAAAAGCTTAATAGAAGAAGTAGAATTAAGTTGAAATTGATCAGTCCAAAAAAGAATATGGATTGATTGAGGGGAAGCTGCTCGCCAAAACTAAAAATCTTAATTTCAAACCAGGCGAGGATACAAAATAGGATCGCCAAAAATAGGGAGATGGTAATTTCCCTATTTTTCTTACGTCCTTCTTTTTCTTTTTGTTTCATTCTTTAAAGTTTATTGATGGAATCAATAACTTGCAACATATCAAGTGCGACTTGGGCGGCCTCAAAGCCTTTATTACCTTTAGCTCCTCCACAGCGGGATTCGGCCTGTTCACGATTCTCCGTGGTAAGAACACCAAAGGCCACAGGCTTTGAGTATTCGAGCTGAAGTTGTGAGCAGCCCCTTTCTACAGAATTGCAAACATAATCATAGTGAGAAGTCTCGCCACGGATAACGATTCCAAGGGCCACGACGGCATCGCAGTCCCCCTTTTCTAAGAGAGCTTTGACCGCCAATGGAATTTCCACAGCCCCTGGAACATGCACACGCACCCAGGGTTTTTGGCCTTTTTCCTCGAGACAGTGAATGGCTCCCTCTTCAAGTTTTTTGGTGAGCTTCTCGTTAAATAAACTGGTGACAATGGCCACTTTTTTATTTTTTATTGCTTGTTGACCGGCAGATATTAGTTCCATGGGCTTTTTCCTAGTTCAAAACTCTTTCAGTGGACTTTTTTTTAGAAGAACTGGGGGCTGTTTGTCCAGAAATAACCTCAACAATTTCGAGCCCGAAGCCTTTCAGGCCGATATTGGTGGGCATCTCTTTTGAAATCAGTCGGATTTTACCGACACCGAGGGAGCGTAGAATCTGGGCCCCGATCCCGTACTCGCGGGGGTCCATTTTTCTTTCTTTCCGAGGCATTCCAAAAGAATTCACATGCTCTGAGATGACCGAATTAAGACCCTCTTTACGCAGGTAAACGAAAACAGAACTTTCCTCCTCGGACATAGACTCTAGGATCGAGTGAATGCGTGAAGAGGAATCATAGCCACCGGCTCTAAAAACATCGCCTAAAACGTTCTCAACTTGAACTCTGGTCATAATGGGTTGATCTTTTTTAATCTCGCCTTTTTGAATAACTATATTTTCCGAACCATCGAGGACATTCTTATAAATTTTCACACGAAAATCGTTACTGAAAGGATTTTGCAACGGGGCCTCTGCCACGAGTTTCACGAAGGTTTCATTTTCTAAACGGTAGCTGATTAAGTCCTCAATGCTTCCAATTTTCAAATTGAACTTCTCGGCAAAAACTTTGAGATCGGGGAAGCGAGCCATGGACCCATCTTCTTTCATGATTTCACAGATCACAGCGGCCGGGTTGAGGCCAGCAAGTTTTGCTAAATCCACACTTCCCTCGGTGTGGCCCGCTCGCCTGAGCACCCCACCTTTTTGCGCACGAATGGGGAAAACATGACCTGGCATAATGACATCATTGGGTTCGGCATTGGGGCTTGAAGCCACTCGAATGGTGTGAGCGCGGTCAGCCGCAGAAATTCCCGTGGAAACTCCCTGAGAAGCCTCAATACTGACTGTAAAAGCCGTTTTGTTGGGCGAGTTGTTTGATCGTGGACCGACCATCAAGGGAATCCCTAAGCGTTCAATTTGCTCGGCGTTTAGAGCCAGACAAATCAAACCTCTGGCTTCTTTGGCCATAAAATTGACAAGCTCTGGAGTGACGAAGTCAGCCGCAAGGACGATATCGCCCTCGTTTTCACGGTCCTCATCATCAACTAGAATGACCATTTTTCCATTGCGAATATCTTCAATTAACTCACTTGCGCTATGCATTCCATTCTCCCTGAGAGTTCAATAGGCCCTTCATATAATAATCTGTTTCAATATTGATCCAGTCACCCGGCTGTAAATGTTCAAGGTTGGTTTTTTTAAGAGTTTCAGGAATCAAGCACACTGAAAAACTCCCATTCTCCACTTCATTGACCGTAAGACTCACGCCGTTGAGGGTAACACTGGATTTCTTCCAAAGTGTTTTCTTGTAACGCTCGGGAAGATCAAAGTTTAAAATGAGGCACTCCCCTTCCATCTTTCTTTCTAACAATTTGACTTGCCCGTCGACATGTCCGGAAACGAGGTGCCCATGGATTCGGTCTCCAAATTTCAAGGAGCGCTCAAGATTCCAGATCATGG
Organism: Bdellovibrionales bacterium; assembly: GCA_964230645.1. Taxonomy (GTDB): domain Bacteria; phylum Bdellovibrionota; class Bdellovibrionia; order Bdellovibrionales; family JAGQZY01; genus JAGQZY01. Next base: position 1,244,281 of record CAXRHT010000002.1, read on the forward strand.
ACTGTAGAGTTTCAACCGTCCAGCCCGTGATTTGTAAAGTTTCAAAGCCAACCGTAAAGTCCATAAAATTTTGGTCGAAAGACTCCACTGTCAGACAAACTCCATTACAAGCAATGCTATCGCCTTCTTTAATGTCATCAAAACTTGAGGGTCTTTGCATTCGAACCTTGATGGCTTGTTCCCCTTGATGAACTTCCAAGCTTTTTGCCTGCTCCTCAATAATGCCAGTGAACACTTTCTTCCTTTCAAAACCACGGCCCGCCTGGGCCTTATCAAATTTTGGCTGGAGAATAGGTTTTTTGATTCGTATTGTCAATTGAAGGCTGAGTGGAATTCGAAAGTTATTTTAATAGTTTATAGTTGAGCTAAGAACTCCACGAGAAATCCTATAGTTTTTACAACACTAGTCGTTCTGAGGGGTTGAGTCTTGTTCCTGGAAAGGTCTTTTCTCAAGGGCCAGAAATTCTCCAAGAGAGGGAATATCACCCCCACAGTGATGACTGGTGGAGGGGCGCCAGTTGACCGAAACATTTTGATCACGCAGAGCTTTTACAAATTCCTGTGTGCCCTCGAAAAGCCCAAATTGATCATGAAGGCCGGCTGAGACATAGTATTGTTGATGTCTAGCAATTCCTTGGCTTTGAACACGCCGGAGTGGAGAGAAGCGCTTCCATTCTTCATCATTTTCAAAGTACATGCGACCTAAACCTAATATGGTAATAAGGGATTTTGGAGTGGCTCCCGTGCGACCGAGGAAATGATAGATTTCACCGATACCCGCATAAGGCGAGAGATTAAAGATCGGCGGACAAAGCAGAGCGACTTTAGTGAAATGGTTTTGAAATTCTAAGGCTAGGCTTAAGGAGTTCAGAGCCCCCATCGAACCACCCACAAGAAATCGCCTCGATGGAGCTCCCAGTTGTTTTTCAATGGCCGGGAAGACTTCGTTTCGAAAGCGCTCAATCAATCCTGTTTTTGGTTTGGACATTTTGGGAGTTGCTAACCACACCGGCCCGAAAGAAACAGTGATGACAACGGGAATTTCTTTTTGTTTTTCCTGCCAATAAGATTGCAATAAAGCTGGATAATCAGTTCCTTCGAGCCAATAATTTTCACTCTGATCTTTGCCGTGAAGAGCGTATAGATAAACGGCATAGTTGGTGCGTGCGTTGGTATGGACACAGTAGGTCCAATCACCCTCGATAAAGCATTCTTTTTTAGGCTGAATAAAATTGACGTGAGGCCTTGAGAGTCTTTGACGCCCGAGGGCCTGGTAGGTTCCGTAACCCGCCAGAAAAATCACGTAGAGATAAAAGAGATACTTAATTATTTTCACTTGAATCGCTATTAAAACGGCATTTCACAAATTTGTAAAGCAAAGCTCCGTTCTGACTCACCCGTTTAGACTATCTTAGGAGCTGCAGCTCTATTACTTCTTGAGGGCTCGAACCTTCCACGAAAGATTGGCAATCCTTCGAAACATCAAAACTGTATTCATAAATATATTCGGACGAATCAAACTTTAAAGTGTAGGCGTAGTGGATGTGGTTCCAGGTTTCATCTGTTTTGTAGAACTCTACGATTTGTTCTTTGTACACCGAGCCCTCGGGACTTAAATTTCTAAACGAAACAGTGTCTTCGTCACTAAGAGTCAGAATAAGCTCTTCGGTTTTCAAAAAACTTTGAGTCTGAAAACCAGTGAGTTCACCATTTTCAGTAAATAGAAGTTTTTGAGTATTTTCCCATTGAATTTGAAAAACAGTTTCCCCTACCTGACAGCTCAGTTGAGGAGCGTCCTGGGCTCGTGATAAAGACCCGAGAACCATTAAACTAAGAAAGATAATAAATTTCATAAATCCCTCACTTTGGGTGAGTTGTACTACAGAACTTTGAGCCCTAAATGGTTAAAAAAAATTGCTGAAAAACTTACAGTCTTTCTTGGTGTAGCGTGAACTCGTATATGTGAGGGTTGTTTTCGTAGGAGAATATCCAAGGGACATTGGGAGAAACCTTAAACTCAAAGCTTTGTTGGTTCTCACAGGCCGGCAAATAAGTCATATCCATATCAAGGATCTGAGTGCAGAAATAGCCCACGCCCCGGTAAAACTCTCCGACCCTTGTGACAATAATTTCCAAACTCCATGATTCTGAGCTGATATCACTTCCCACAGTTATCATGGCTTTACTGCCCAGCTGGGTCGTGATGGTTGGCTGGGCGACAATCTCCGAGTCTTTCCAAACTTTTCCTGTCATTGTAACGATTTCGCTTTTTTTCTCCGCTGGAAAAATAGCATGCGCAAATAGAGGTAAAACTAAACTTAGAATTAAAAAACAATTGCGAAACATACTTATATCTCCTTTTGATTCTTTTTGATAATCCATTCGTTGTGCTCATTTTGATCGAGATGCTTTAAAAAAGTCCGAGTTTTGGCACCTTTATGAATAGTAAATTCGTAAGTGTAGGGGTTATTAGGAGAATCGAATACAAAGGGCACTCCAGGTTTTTGCGCAAATTCAAATCGATTTTTGTCACTACATTTTGGCATTTTGCCGGGTTTAAATTTATTAATCGTGAAGCAGACATCACCGTAGGCCTTTAAGTAATCTCCATCAGGAACAACAGTCACCTTCAACGACCAAGTTCCTCGACCGTCGTTGTCGCCCATAATCATTTGCGATGCTTCACCAAATGGAGAGATCATTGTTGGTCGAGCTACAACCTTTCCCCTATGATAGATATTTGCCGTTAGTGTCACGATACCTTCCGAACTTCCGCCAGGGTGCTCTGCGGGCAGTGTCCTCACGCTCTTATTATTTTCAACAATACTATTTAAAGAATTACCACTGGTAAGTCCCCCCACCGAAAAAGAAATGGGAAGAAGAAAAAATAAGACAATGACTGGAATATATAGGTTGGGCTTACTTCGCGTGTCTTTATTTTTCATGGCTGAAATCCTTTCAAGCATTTGATTTTTACTGATGAGTCCTAGTCCTAAATGAGACCATTTGTTGTTCGCCTGTAAGGTCATGATGTCCATTAAGGTTTTTGCATATTCGGAGCCCTTTAAATGAGGCTGCTGCAAAAAGGCATACTGATCGGCTCGCAACTCTATCGCCTCAAGCAAACGTCTTCCCGCGTACAACAATAGCGGATTGAACCAAAAAAGACTCGCTACAAGCCGTGCTAAAAAGAGTCTTAAGGGATCAAAGAACCTTTGATGGGCTTTTTCATGACTGAGAATCGCTTTGATTTGCTTAGTAGAAAAATGATCCAACAGTTTGATTGAGAAAACGATTTGCGGAGAAAAGAATCCAAACACAAAAGGCATAATCGACTGATTTGTCACTATCGTTTTGCTTGGAAACTCAAGAGAGTCGACTTTTAAATCACTTGATTTTACGATTTCCGCAATCATCCTTTTTTCTTTAAACAGGGGCCGGAGAACGAAGGTCCAAACATGAAAAAGCCATCCGACAATCCAGAGAAGGAATAAAAAATCCAACCAAGAAAGTTCATAACCAACCGAGGGGCTGACGACACTTTGTTGCTCCCATTGAGGAGATTGCAGTTGCACCCACTGAACCTTGGATATTTTATCCGCGGAAAGCCACTGCCCTATTTTTTGAAAAGGAATTAAAATCAAAACAAAATAAAAGGTCCAGAGATCACTGCGCAAATCAGCGACTTTAGACTTTTTAAATGCGTAGGAGATGATAAGAAAAAGAGGTAAAAGAAGGAGCGAAAGCAAGCTTTGGTTGCAAAGGTAAAAAATCCAATCCTTAATCATTTCTCATCTCCTTCCATAGACTCGATCAAGCTCTTAATTTCTTTTAGTTCAGACTTGGTCAATTTTTTATTCTCAATAAAGTGAGTGATCATGGGAGCTGTGGCGCCGCCGAATAGTTTTTTGATCAAATTGTTTGATTCTTTTTTAACGTATTGTTTTTTTTCAAAGAGAGGGAAATACTGATGCTCTCGTCTTCCCTTTTCATGGGTGATGAGTCCTTTTTTCTCTAGTCGAAAAATAAGTGTTTTAATGGTCTTGGGACTCCAGGTGGGATGATCTATTGTCTCAATAATTTCATGGGAGGACTTGGGGCTTTCATTCCAAAGAACTTCCATGACAAGCCACTCGGAGTCTGAAATTGATGGTAGTTTATTTTTTTTTTCCATGGAATCAATACTAAGGAGAATTGATTACACTTGTAAACCCAAAGATTACATCCGTAATTTTTCTAGACTAAAGATAGGGAAACTTTAGAGAAGACCATCCTGACACATCTCGATGGTCTTTTGATGATTCATATAATAGACATCCGCCTGCCCTGCCCGTAAAGAGATAAAACCAGAGACTCCAACAACAAATGTCGAATCAGTTGTACTCATCCCCCCTAGGCCAGCACAAACAAAACAGGCCACACAGTCCACACCAATCCTCGAGTGTCCGGCATTGGTTATCTCTGTCCAGGTTTTAAAATTAGGACAGTCGCCGCCACAATCACAGTCTTTATCATTGGCGGTGTTCCAGCAGTCATTGTCGTTGAAAGGCAAATTAACGTCCGTTCCGTCATTGGACCGGAAGCGATAAAACAAATCGCCAGTGGGTTGAAAACCCGTTTGAACAAGGTTTCCAGGATACACTCCGAACTCAGAACGTGTCGCTTGGGCGGCTGCGTAAAAAGAATTCATTAAAGCAAATCCTTCTTTTTGACGAGCACGAGCCTGAAAGCCCTCGTATGAGGGAACGGCAATCATCATCACGATCCCGATAATAGCAACTGTGATCATCATTTCAACCAGAGTAAAACCTTGCGAGTTCAGCGCTGGGAGTTTTGAATGTCGGCTAGAAATAGGTGTAAACACTATTTATCACATCGGAAAAGCCAATAGGAAACTTTAAATACATCTCAATCTGAAACAGATCCGAAAGGTCGAAAAACGAAATACTTTTTAAGTAAGCATTGAACTAGCGGAGTCCATCCTGACAGTTCTCTATCGTTTTTAGCTCGTTCATATAATAGACATCAGAGACTCCCGCTCTGAGAGAGATCACTCCAGACACCCCGACAACAAAACTACTATCATTTGTAACGAGGGTACCGAGGACAGCACATGGAAAACAACCTACACAGGAGGTTCCAATCTGAGAGCCCCCACTAAACTTTTCCTCCCAGGTTTTATACCTTGGACAGGCCCCTCCACAATCGCAAATCTTGTCGGCCGCTGTATCAAAACAGGCATCATCATTGATCGGTAGTCCGATATTGGTCCCATCATTGGAGCGCAATCGATAATTCAATTCCCCTGCAGGCTGAAAGCCTGTCTGTATAAGATTGCCGGGAAAAACTCCAAATTCCGCACGTGTTGTGTGAGCCGCTACAAAAAAGGCATCCAAATGGGCAAAACCCTCTTTTTGACGAGCGCGCGCTTGAAACCCCTCAAAGGAGGGAACGGCGATCATCATAATAATTCCGATGATGGCCACAGTGATCATCATTTCAACGAGGGTAAATCCTTTCGAATTGCGAAAAAGAAAACTCTTAGATTGGGCCTGCTTGCAATGGCCCCACTTTATTTTATTTTGATTCACGCTCACCTCAACTCAACATCCAATCACGAATGCAAAGCAGCTAAAGCAAAGCCCATTTTATCCCTAAAGCCTGAAATAGTCTCCTCTATTGTATCAATATCGGTCAGTATTAGGTCTCAAACTTCAATCCTAGGTCATGGCCTAGGACTTTTATTTGACTTCCTTTTTGAATATCTCCTGCAAGAAGTTTTTTCGAAAGAACATTAACAATCTCTTTTTGAATGACTCGCTTAAGGGGGCGAGCTCCAAAAATAGGATCATAACCTTTATCGGCTAGATACTGAACGCCGGCTTCATCGATTTCAAGAGTGATGCCTTGGTCTTTTAGGCGAGCAAGGAATCGGTCCAATTGGATTTTAACAATGCCTTCGATGTTTTCCTGGCTCAACTTTTTAAACACCACTCGTTCATCAATACGATTGAGAAACTCGGGACGGAAAAAGTCCCCAAGGTTTTCATCAATCTTTTGCTCAATGTCTTTTTCGGTAAGCTTTTCATCCATTATAAACTCAGAACCTACATTGGATGTCATGATAATGATCGTGTTTTTGAAATCAACTGTTCTCCCCTGACCATCAGTCAGACGACCTTCGTCAAAAACCTGCAACAAAACGTTGAAAACATCGCGATGAGCTTTTTCGACCTCATCAAGTAAAACTACACTATAAGGACGCCGCCTGACCGCTTCGGTGAGCTGCCCTCCCTCATCATAGCCAACATAGCCCGGAGGCGCTCCAATCAAACGGGAGACACTGTGTTTTTCCATATACTCACTCATGTCGATACGAACGATATTTTCTTCACTATCAAACATAAACTCAGCCAAAGCCTTCACCACTTCTGTCTTTCCAACGCCTGTTGGTCCGAGAAAAAGAAAAGCTCCAATGGGTTTATTGGGGTCAGAGAGTGCCGAGCGAGATCTGCGAATGGCATCAGAAACAACCTCTAGGGCATGATCCTGTCCAATGACCCGCTGTTTGAGAAGCTCTTCCATATTAAGAAGCTTTTCTGATTCACTTTTTATCATCTTTTCAACAGGTATTCCCGTCCATGTGGAAACCACATGGGAGATGAGTTCAGGATCAACAATCTCTCGAAGTAAGCGGTTGTCATTGTCTTCTTTTTCAACGTTGGCTTCATCAAGACTTTGCTTTTCTTTTTCTAAATTTGGAAGCTCTCCGTATTTGAGCTGTGCGGCCCTCTCTAGATCTCCTTCCCTTTCGGCTCTTTCAATTTGAGCTTTCGTTTCTTCAATTCTCTGTTTGACCTCTTTGAGCCCATCAATACTTTGACGTTCTTTTTTCCATTGGGTTTCAAGCTCATTCAACTGCTCTTTGAGAGAACTGATTTCTGATTCAATCTTTTCCAATCTTTCTGGCTGGTCCCCTTCATTTTTGAGGGCCTTTTCCTCAATTTGCAACTGCATGATCTTTCTTTGCACCTGATCAATTTCAGCAGGAACACTTTTAATTTCCATACTGAGTTTACTAGCGGCCTCATCGACCAAATCAATGGCTTTGTCCGGAAGAAAACGATTGGCTATATAGCGATCAGAAAGTTGAGCGGCAGCTATCAGTGCGCTATCGGTGATTCTTACGCCATGATGGACTTCGTATTTTTCTTTGAGTCCTCGTAGGATCGTCACCGTGTCTTCTACGGTGGGCTCGCCCACAAAAACTGTTTGAAAACGTCTCTCTAAGGCTTTGTCTTTTTCAATATACTCGCGGTACTCATCAAGCGTGGTCGCACCAATACAACGCAACTCCCCTCGGGCAAGAGCTGGTTTGAGCAACTGGCCAGCATCCATGGCACCGTCAGTTTTGCCCGCGCCAACAAGAGTGTGAAGCTCATCGATGAATAGAATAATCTGCCCATTGCTTTTTCCCACTTCAGCAATGACTCCTTTGAGGCGCTCTTCAAACTCCCCGCGATACTTTGCTCCCGCAACAAGTGCTCCCATATCAAGGCTGAGGATTTTTTTATCGTTTAAAACCTCAGGAACATCTTTACTGATAATCCGTAAGGCCAATCCTTCGGCGATGGCTGTCTTACCCACTCCAGGCTCTCCGATGAGAACCGGATTATTTTTCTTTCTACGAGCCAGCACTTGGATGGTGCGACGAATTTCATTGTTGCGTCCAATTACAGGATCCAAACTTCCTTGCGCGGCAAGATCGGTAAGATCCCGCGTATACTTTTCTAATACTTTGTACTGGCTGTCCGGATCTTCTGAATCAATCGTCTCGCCACCACGGATTTCACGGTAGGCTTGATCTAATTTCTTTTCATCAAGACCGGCTGTCTTATATATATTGTTTAACTCTTTATCGCCAAGCTTCAGAGAACAGATCACAAAATGCTCTACGGAAATAAATTGATCTCCAAGATCCCCTGCAAAGTTTTCAGCTAACTTGAAAAGCCTTTGTAAACGTGGACTGGCCATTAAATTATTGTCACCGGAGGTCACCTTGGGAAGTGAGGAGAGTCGATCCTTCAGAGCCTTTGCCAGAATGGTTGTTTGAACATTGACGGCTTTAAGCATATCCATCACGCGATGAGTGGGTGTGGCAAAAATCTCCGCCAATAAATGCTCGGGCTCAACAGAAGGGTGCTTCATGGATTCGGCCGTTTTGGCCGCTTTTTGCATGGCTTGCTTTGCTGGAACTGTCATTTTTTCTATATCGTTCATAATCTCCTCAAATGGGTTTACTCCACTACCCTCTTTCATTAAGATGGGGCCGAATCGGGAGTTGTCAATGTCCAACAAAGCACTGAATCCACGCGCCTTTACCCCTAAACGGATCCGCAGAAGTATCAAATTGGACCGGGTTCAGGCGAGTGATTTTCTCAATTATGATATGATTTTCTGCTGCGAACAATGTTCCTTTTATAATGAAGACGACAAGGAATGCATGATGGGATTTCGTCCCGAGAACCATTTACGGGAGCAGCAGTTAAAAACCTTTACCACCAATGGTCATATGGCCTTCTGCCGTTTTCTTGAAATCGAATAGTTAGTACCTAATATATATGATGAACGAAACTCTTCTTGGTCTTTTATTTCTCGCACTCGTTATTATTCTTCTCGCCCTTATCTTTCACTTACGGGCGGAAAAGGAAGTTAGCGAAAAAGAGATCGAGGGAAAATATTTTGACTCTCCTTGTGGCCCCCTCTTTTACCAAACCCATGGTAAAAAGGGACCCTGGATTCTTATGGTTCACGGCATTGGCTCCTCGACTTACTGCTGGCGAAACATTGTTCCCGAGTTCAAAGATAACTATAGAATTTTGACAGTGGACCTTTGGGGCTTTGGTTATAGCAGTAAAGACCTCTCCACTCCTATGTCTTTGGATGAACAAGTAAACCTGTTAAAAGCTCTAATCACTTATCTTAATATTGCTAACTATTATTATGTGGGTCACTCTTTGGGGGGTGAAATAGGGCTATGGCTTGCACTCAAGGATCAAAGAATGGAGAAATGTATCGCCATAACCCCATCGGCTCACCCGAAACTGGTCTCTAATATAGTCAAAAAATTCACTTGGGTGGCGAAGTGGACCCCAGTATGGCTGAGCAAGAAAACAATCCATCGCCTTTTAATGAACCTGATCCGCGAGAAATCCTTAATCGATGAAGAAATGATCGAATCCTATTATAGGCCCTACCAGGAGGCTTCGGCCCATCTGAGTTTTGCTGCCGCCTTAAATATTATTAGTGATCCCAGGGTTTTTAATAGCCTTCATAAAGTTCCTAAAGGAACAGTGATGCTTTGGGGAAAGACAGATCAAGTGATTCCAAAGAGGATCGCTCAAAAAATCCAATCCAAAACACCTCAAGTTGAGCATTTTACCCATCCAACAGCGGGTCACCTTCCCACCGAAGACGATTATCCATGGGTTGTCGCCCATCTAAAAGCCCAGCTCAAATAACAAAACTTCCGCTCCAGGCGAAAGTTTTGTAATCTTTTTGTCACTTTCTCTCTGGACTTTCTTATTGATTTTAGGACGACTGTCCTAAGACGTGAATCCAGTTTTACCCCTATAGGTCTGAAAACCAGACTGTCGTCTCGTCAAGAGACTGACAGAAACCCCGATGGGTGTTTTGTCCAGTTTGGAAACTTTTAAAACAAAAAAACGGGAGGAAACATTATGTCCATGCGAGTAGCGACAAACCTATCAGCCATTAACGCACAGCGAACGATGGCAAATAATAACAGAAACATTGCTAACAGCTATGAGAAACTTTCTAGCGGTAGCCGAATTAACAAAGCGGCCGACGATGCCGCAGGTCTTGCGATCTCTGAAGGATTGAACGCTCAAATTCGTTCAGCTCGTCAGGCGAAAAGAAACTCAGAAGATGGAATCTCTTTGATTCAAACCGCTGAGGGTGGATTGGCCGAAATCGGTAACATGATCACACGCCTTAGAGAGTTAGGAATCCAAGCGGCTTCTGACACTGTTGGTTCTGAAGAAAGAAAGTTCATCAACGCTGAAGTAGATCAGCTAAAAGATGAAATGCAGCGTATCGCTGAAACAACGAAATGGGGAACAACCAATCTTCTTGACGGTTCAACACCTGTTTTTGACTTCCAGGTCGGTATTTTTAACAGCGATTCTGCTGACAGAATCAGTTTTGATTCCTCTGGAAACGTAGCCACCATTGATGCTCTTGGGCTTTCTGGCCTAGATTTCACTGACAAAGTGGGAGCTCAAGGAGGTCTTGAAGAGCTAGATGCGGCTCAAAACGAAGTAAACCGTATTCGAGCCAATATGGGTGCTCTACAGAACCGATTAACAAACACGGTTTCCAACCTAGGAACCATGCATGAGAACCTTTCTGCGGCCAACAGTCGTATTCGTGACACAGACGTGGCGGAAGTCTCTGCAGAACTGACTAAAAATCAAATTTTAATGCAGGCAAGTACGGCAACACTCGCGCAAGCGAACCAGAAGAACAGCTTAGCATTACAACTACTTGGTTAAACTTAAATGCCCGTTTTTCAGGGGGAGGACGTCCATCCTCCTCCTGTTTTTTAACAGGCATTTTTCCTTTTATCCCCTATCCAGGGCCTTTCAAATGACTGATTCTCTCTTCTGAGGTTGGTGCGTTAATTCCCTTTTTTTTTGACAATTCTCCGAGCCTATCGAAAATATCCATTGTCTATATAGAAAATCGAGGGAGTTCATCCTATGGCAAAGAGAAAGAAGAAAGTGACTAAAAAGAAGGCATCCCGCAAGAAAGTCACCAAAAAGAAGTCCGCCCGTAAAAAGGCCACAAAAAAGAAAACTAAGAAGAAAAGCAAAAAGAAAGCTTCGGTGAGTAAAAAGAATAAGGCTTCAAAAAAGAAGACCACTCGTAAAAAAACGAAGAAAAAGGCCACTTCTAAAAAGAAGAAAAAAGCGACCAAGAAAAAGAAGAGCGCTAAAAAGGCCACCAAAAAGAAAACGAAGAAAAAGAAAAAAAAGGCCACAAAGAAAAAGGCGGCTAAAAAAGTAAAAAAGAAAGCCACCAAAAAGAAAAAGAAGAAGGCTTCCAAAAAGAAAGTCGCTAAGAAAAAAGCGATAAAAAAGAAGACCACTAAAAAAAAGGTCTCCAAGAAAAAAACCACTAAAAAGAAGGCTGTAAAAAAAGCGCCTAAAAAGGCTCAGCCAAAACCAGAAGAAAAGAAGGAAATTGCTCAGGCCAATGACGAAGCCTCCAAGGCTTTAACAAAACCTGAGGTTCCTTCGTTTGAAGACATTGTTTCATCCAAAGATGATGGTAAGCCTGTCGTTGCTGGCAACCCCTTCAAGGTGGAAGAATCAAAAGGCTCTCAAGGATCCTTCTTTGATGATGAAGATGATCTTGATAATGACATGGAAGAGCTTCGCGGAGATATGGATAGCCTGGGTGCTGTTGAAGACAGTGAAGACTATGAGGATATCGATGAAGATGATAATGAAGACGATGATCTTTTCGATGATCCCGAATTAAACCCATTTGATGATCTGGACGATGAGCCCGATTATGACGATGATGACGACGATGGAAGTTATTTCTAAGTCCAAAAAGCCTACCCTTCGGTAGGCTTTTTTTTTGAAAGATATCCCTATGAAAGCACAAGGAAAAAACCTTTGGACCCTTCAATGCTCCCAGAAAGTCATGGGGGTGGATCTTGGAGCCCGAATGACTCTTGTTCGAGATGACAACGACGAGAGTTTACTGGCACACTCCCCCATCCCCCTTGAGCCTGAGCAAATTGAAAAAATAGCTAATCTGGGTGAGGTAAAATGGATTGTCGCTCCTAACAAGTTTCATCATCTCTATATCAAAGAATTTCAAAATTATTTTAAAAACAGTCAATTGTATTTGGCCCCTGGCCTGAAAGAAAAAAGAGAGGACCTCAAAGAGGGAATCGATATTCTTGTTGATAAGACCTATCCCTGGTCCACTTTCTTAGACTTCCATATTGTTGAGGGCGCTCCCCTTATGAACGAGGTCGTTTTTTATCACAAAACTTCTCGCTCTTTGATCGTGACCGATTTAGGACTCAATATTGGCCCTAATAGCCCCCTTAAAACCAAAATCTTCGCAAAAATATTTTTGACCTACAATCAGTTTGGGTGGTCGAAGCTTGAGAAAAAACTTTTGATTAAGGACAATAAACTCTTTAAAGAGTCGATGGAAAAGATCACGTCTTGGGACTTTGAACAAATCATTCTCCCTCATGGAAATGTGGTGAATCACAAAGCTCACGAAAAATTTGTCCAAGCCTTTTTATAGCAATCTCTTTTTATTATATTAACTGAATTGGCTATTCGGGCTCTGATAACCCAAGGCCTGGAGCATACTCCAATACGGCTCCAATACCATAGGCAGCATAAGTCTGGCGAAGTTCCGAATAGATCTCCGAGGTAGAAAGGTTGGCACTAGAATCTGCTTTTGAATGATTGATGAAATAGATCCATCGGCGACGAACTAAGTACAGCTCTCGGTCCATTCGTCGATCATATTCTATCTGTTCTGAGCTGCCTAAATACTGATAAGGTGTTTCTCCTTGAAAGCCTGGAAAAAGGCGCACTTTTTCTTCAGTCCCCTCGAACAATCGATGTTTGTAGGCTCCCGAAGGATCAACCACCACTCCAAACACTCGTGTTTGTCCAAGCTCCTTCCTGTTTAAAATTTGCTGTAATACATAAGGGGCAGCAAGGTCGTCACGACTGGGGGGATTGGTTATCTTATTATCGATATCAATAAAGTCTATAAGGGGTTGTCCCTTTTTAAACACCTCTTGGTCCTCGGCAATTTGTGCTAAGACCGTTTTACGGGGATGGGTATGAGCCACGATTAGAAGCGCTTGGCCAGCGTTTCCACCCATATCTTTTAAATAATTCTCAAAAATGGAAACAAGGTGGTTGCCCGATAAACTAACCCTAGCCTCACTTGTGGATTTGGGTGTTGGGAAAAACCACCGGCTATTCTCCTCGCCGACTTTTATGTAAAGAGCAAAAGTTTCTTTGGAATCTGTAAGTGAGGCCTGCTGCAACCGACTTAAACCCTGCCTCCAAGACAAGCTCGATTCGTTTGCTTGAACAAGATATCCTTGCAAGAGCACACAACAGATCAAAAATAGTTTTCTTGGCATATGTTCCCGTGGGTTAAAATAAAACCCACATCAATGGATGTGGGTTTAGAAAGCTCAAAGGCTTTTTAAAAATGATAAACCTTAAAATATTAGGCTTTTTTAGGTTTGCTATGAATAGCGAACTTTTCAAACTCTCCGTACTCATGCAACTTGTTATAAAGGGTCTTAATGGTAATTCCCAGTGCATTAGCTGCTTGAGTTTTGTTTCCTTCGAAATAGTTCAGCGCTTTAATGATGTGGCGCTTTTCTAGCTCATAAAGAGTCATTGAAGGATCGTACTCGTCCATGGAAATTCTGTTTTCAGGATTTACGATGGAGTTTGGTAGATCACTGGCAAGAATGACTTCGCCATCAGCAAGAATTTGTAACCTTTCACAAAGGTTTTGCAACTCACGAATATTACCTGGCCAATCATATTTCATTATGATGGACATAGCTTCTTCACTCATTTTGCGACCACGATTGAGAATACGGCTGGTGTTCTTAGATAAGAAGTGCTCCACAAGTAAGGGAATATCTTCTTTTCTTCTTCTTAGGGGCGGTGAGTGAACTGTGATGGTATTGATTCGATAATAAAGGTCTTCTCTGAATGTTCCCTTCATCACTTCAGCATCTAACTCCCGGTTAGTCGCCGAGATTAAGCGAATATCGACTTTAATGGGCTCTTTTCCACCCACTCGGTAAACTTCACCTTCTTGGATAAAACGAAGAAGCTTGGCCTGCATACCAGGACTTAGTTCTCCAATTTCATCAAGAAAAAGGGTTCCTCCGGAGGCCATTTCGGCCAGACCGATTTTTTTAGAGTAAGCACCTGTAAAGGCTCCTTTCTCATGTCCAAATAGTTCACTTTCTAGAAGAGTTTCTCTGAGGGCTCCACAGTTGATTGCCACAAAGGGCTTGTCTCGACGCTGACTTTTAGAGTGAATGGCATGGGCTAAAAGCTCTTTTCCGGTTCCGCTTTCACCTAAAACAAGGACGGAAGCATTACTCGGGGCCACCCGGTCAACCATCCTCATGACCTGTTTCATCAGGTCCGATTTGTGAATAACTTTATTTCCCGCTAAAATGGGATTCGAGGCGCCACCAGTTATTTGCTGACCGCCTGGAAAAGTTGAATTTGACATACGTTCCACCTCATTTGTTTTATTATGATACGCTGTATCAATTTGACACGAAGTATAAGTGCGGCGCGTAAAAAATGCAAGAAAAAATTATATTTTTTTTGCAGCTTTTTCATAAGGTCGAAATTAGAGGGGTTAGAGTGAAAATCCCACTCCCAGAATATATATGTAAATACTTGAAATACAATGACTTTCATAAAGGTTTGTCTCGTCATTCACTCAGAGCTTACGCCAGTGATTTGCTGCAAGTTTTTCAACTTTCGGACGATTGTACTTTTTACGGTCCCCTCTTAAATGGTGAGCCCGACTATGGGTTCAGCTCAAAAAATAAGCACTCAGAAGTCGAACAATTCTGGGCCGAACAGGTTCAAAATAGCCTGAGAAGCTGGGACAAGCTCTCTGCCCGCAGCCGAAAAAGAAAGATCTCAAGCCTGAAGGGCTTTCTCGATTGGCTAAAATCCTATGAGAAAATAGTGATCCCTCTACCGGAGTTTCATACCGGTAAGATCGCAATGAAAGTTCCCAATTTTCTGTCTGTGGACGAGTGCTTGAGTTTAGTTCACTATTTAAAAAATCAAAAAACAGACTCAGAGGAAATTCGAAGACAACGCCTTCTCTTCTTTCTTCTTTATGGCTGTGGGTTGCGTGTATCAGAGGCCTGCTCGCTCAAGTGGAGTGATCTCTCCCGTTCAAGAGGAGCCCTGAGAATTTTAGGAAAAGGCAATCGCGAAAGATGGGCTATTGTCCCCAAACCGACATTAGGTGTGCTTGAAAAATATTACCGCGATGAAGACACCTATGTTTTTGGTAAGAAAGCCTTGTCCACAAGAACGGCTTACGAAGACATTCGAAATTTGGGAAAAAAAGCAGGGCTTTTTAAACCGATTCACCCTCACGCTCTCAGGCACAGTTACGCCACCCATTTACTCTCTAGTGGGTCCGACCTACGGGTTTTACAACAGCTTCTCGGTCATCAAAGCTTAGGTGCCACCGAGCTTTACACTCACCTAGATATTGACTCTTTAGCTCGCTCTATGGAACAACATCACCCACTATCAAAAAAATCTTAATGGGAGTGCAGGATGAAAAAGGTCGTCTTTTTTGATCGGGATGGAACTTTAATATATGACAAAATTTACCTCAATGACCCCGACCAAATTGAATACCTCCCGAATGTCTTTGAAGGCGTGAAGCGTTTACGTGACCACGGTTTTGAATTTGTTATTGTAACGAATCAGTCGGGAGTTCCCCGTGGACTTGTCGAGGTTGAAAATTTAAAAAAAATCCATCAAATCATTCGATCAGACTTTGCCAAACATGGTGTTGATATCCTTAACTTTTACTACGCTCCCTTTTTAGTCGAATCCAATCATCATTGGAGAAAACCAAACCCAGGTATGCTCGAAGCTGGTATTCGCGACTATAATATTAACCCAGAAAAGTCTTGGATGGTGGGTGATCGAATGACAGATGTCGAAGCTGGACGCAGGGCTGGAGTTCAAAATGTGTTTCTTTATGGGACAGAGGATCCCGCCGAGTCTCCATTTGAACGAACCACTTTTGAGGCTAAAAACTTTAGCGAAGTCTGTGATCTTATTATTGAGAACTCAAAAGACTAGAGGGGACTCGTTTAATCGCCTTCCCTTAGCCCCTTTCTCTATTTTTTAGAACGGATGCTCGTTTTCAAAGCGTCTTAATATAGAGCAAATCAATTAAATCCTTTAAGTTAAGTTCCAATACACCGATAAAAAGTGGTAGGAAAACGCATATTTCGAGGAGCCTATGATTCGCTTTTTATTTATTCCTTTAATCTTTTTTCTCTTAAGTTCTCAGTCCTATGGAGCCGACTGTGGTCAGTTCAAGGTGGTTAAGGGAAAGGTGACCTTTCAGAAAAAGGGGCGCAAGCGTTTTCGAAAAGCCCGTATCAATAAAAAAGTCTGCCAAGGTGACAAGGTCAAAACCGAAACCGATTCTCGTGCCAAAATTGTTATGGCCGACCAAAACGAGATTAATATTTCTCCGCAGACAGAGCTTCTCATTGAGGTTTATGAAAAAGATCAAAAAGCAGTCCTCAATGTCCTCAATGGTAAGGTTCGCTCTAATGTAAAAAGGAAATATAAAGATGATGAGGACAATCACTACCGTGTAAAAACCAAGAGTGCCGTCGCTGGAGTTCGGGGAACCGAGTTTTTGGCAAGCTTTTCACGAGCGACCAACGAATCAAAAATTGTGACCTTTGAAGGAATCGTTAAAGTTGGAAGATTGCAAGGCCGCCGCATTGTCGGAAGTGTGTTGGTTAAACCAGGCCACTTTACCTCCAATCGCGTGGGAAAGAATCCGCATCCGGCTAGGGAGATTCCTATTCAAGAGCTCTCGCAAATGGATCAGGAGACCAACCTTTTAGACACCCCTCGCGACGTTTCTAGTGATAGCGCGGGTGAGACTATTGATAGTAACGAAGAGGCGACACCAGAAAACGGTGACAACAGTGGCAGTAAAAAGCCTAAACAAAGACAACCTGACTCGACCCAGCCTGATAGTGATGGCAACCTGGAATCTGGAGACTCTCGAGCTAACAGAGGTGGACAAGCAAATACTAGAAAGCCTGATAGCATGCCTAATAAATTACCTCCTCCTGATCTTTCAATGAACGGACCAGAGCAAGGGCCCATTGATATACCGAAAGCCCCAAGTATGATGATGCCGCCTCCTCCACCGATGATGGACGATACCATCTGCCAAAACTGCAAAGATCCGTTGATGAACCAGAAGGTGAATCTAACGATTGTCCCCAGACTTCCGGGGCAATAGATAATAAAAATTTTTAAACTAAAAAGCCAAGGCCTAGGTCTTGGCTTTTTTATTTTTTATCTCCCGAACGAGTGTCTTTTTCACTTATCTTTTGCCCAGTCCCTCTCAAGCTTTGATTGTCTCAAAGTATTGAAGCCTTTAGACTATTTATATTATTCGTCACTGCTGTCTGGTGGACTTTGAGCTGCTGGTCAAAAGCTTGTCGTCTTTAGTTAAGCGAAAGACCTAAGATCCTTCGCTGCGCTCAGGATGACATTGGCTAGGATGCTGGGTGGGACACTGGGTGAAGCGCAGGTAAAAAGATCCTTCGCTACGCTTCAGGATGACATTGGCTAGGAAATTGGCCAGGACACTGGGTGGGACACTGGGTGAAACGCGGGAAAAAAGATCCTTCGCTGCGCTCAGGATGACATTTGGTGAAGTGAAAGGGGCCTCTTCATGAATCAACAATTTTTCTTACTGTTTTTGCTTCTCGTTTCTCTACCCGGCTGGACTCAAGGCGGACGCTTTCATGTCTACAAAGAAGACTCAAAGAAGAGAGCCCAAATCAGAAATTCTCGTAAACTTGAAGTTTTCTATGAAAAGCTCTCGTGGAATCAAAAAAGCACTGAAATCGAGTCCGGCTATCTTTATTTAAAAGACCGTAAAACAGGAAAAGTCATCGAGATGAAACTGAGTGAAACTCAACCAGACTCAGGTGTCTTTAATATCGAATATCCAATTGGTGTGTTGAAATTGAAAACGATCGAAGCGGAGATTTACTCGCCTCCTCAAGGCATGCTTAAAGACGATGGACGACTGAGTATGGCTGAAAACCTGATTGAGGATGGTTCTGTTAAACGAAAACCTTTTCTTCTCAGGGTTTTACGTCAGCGCGGTCAAATCGTCGATGTCTTTGACGATAAGGAAAAAGCACTGGCCGCCTTTGAAAGATACAAAGAAGAAATGGGAATTGATAAAGACAGTGTTGAGAGTGAAAGTATTATTGAAGTGGCCAATAAAGATAAGCCCGAGAGAACGAAAGTTGTCGATTCCTCCACACTACAATCTATGTTTCTCGCTAATGAAAATGACTTGGAAGCCACTAATGAAAAAAACAAAGAGCTTCGTGAGGTACTAAGAAATCTTGAGTTAAAGCGCAGGAAAACCATAGAAGAAAATGCAAAGCTGTGGAGCTCGGCTCAGGAAAAAGCCAATGCTAAAGAGGCCAATGATCTTATCGGAAAAGGAGTGGCCCAACTCAATAACACCAACTATGAAGAGTCCATGGAGGCCTTTCTTAAAGCTTCCGACCTTGACCCCGATGATGAGGATATTTATGAGCAGTATGGTATTTCTCTTTATCGATTGAAAAAATACAATCAGGCGATTGTTGTTTTAGATATTTCCAAACCCACAGCCGAACGCGTTGATGAAAAGAATTATTACATAGGCATGTCCTACTTTCAGCTCAAAGACTATGGCAATGCTGTCGCCTCTCTTGAAAAAGTGATTCAAAATAAAAACGAAGCTTTCGGACCAACTGCCGCCTTCTATAAGGGTTTAAGTCTTATAGAATTACAAAAATACGATGAAGCGAAGCTTGCCTTCCAGTATGTTTTAGATCATTCAAAAAATCCTGAAATGGATAAAAGAGCGGAAAGCTATATTGAGTACACCCTGGACCGCAAATCCATTGCCGAGAAGCAGTCTCATTGGTTTTTTATGGATGGCGTGCTTGGCTTAATGTATGACTCCAATATTGTTTTAGCCAGAGACCAAGCCAGGGAATTGGGACTGGTTACCAATGAAGAGGGTTTTCGTGGTTTAGTGCAGCTCTCCCCTCGCTTGCGCCCTTATTATTCGAATTCGGATGAGATCAACATTCGCTTTGATTTCACAATGTTGCAGAGCCGTGATGAGGATTTTTCAACCAATGCCGTTGCTGAAACGGCTGATCCTATTATCATGAGCCTGTCAGTTCCTTGGACCCATAGGGGCAGCCTTGATGGTAAAGGCTACTTTTTTGACCTAGCTCCCGCCTATGAGCAGATCATCATGGATTTAGATGGCACAGGTAATGCCACAATCACCAATTCAATCAAACTACGATTTGATAACACTTTAGTAATAAGTAAAAGTTGGATTGCTAAGGGTGATTGGTTTTTCGCACAAAATGATTCTAACATTCTGGGAGACGAGACCAGTGCGGACTCTTTCTCTGGAGGGCTGAGGCTTTCAAGCATTTTTGTACTTAATAAAGATGCTGAGAGATATATTATCCCCGAATTTTCCTATCAAATTAATGACGCCAAAGCGGCGATCTACCATTTTAACCGTGTGGATATCGCTACTACCTTCACAACCGGAGTCTTTGCAGGCTTTATTTGGAATTCAAGAGCCGGTTACTACTTGGCCAACTACGAGAGCCGGCGAACGGATAATAACTACACTCTTTCGACCGGTCTTACTAAACGCTTGAACTCCCATTGGAACTGGGGAATCAACGGTTCTTATATAATCAATGATTCCAATACGAACTACTACAATAAGCACAATATTGTGACGACATTCTCTTTTTCTTACTAAAGGAGACTGTTAGAAACTTTCAAACTCTTCTCTGAGGGTTAGATCCATCTCTCTGAGGAGATTTTTAGTCTTTTGATCAATAAAATTAAACTCATCGTCTGTTAAATGGATCTTGTGGTTTTCACTCACTGGTCTTGCAATGAATTCATTGCTGTCTTCATTAAGGTCAAGAAAGCCGAGATAGTAAAGAAACTTGATCTCAAAATGAAGTTTTAAATGCAGTGGGTTTTCAGTCGTCTCTAAGGTTTTTAGGCTATTTCCGAGGAGATCAAAAAGCCTACGGTTGTCACCTAGCCCTTCTCTTGTACCCTTAGAGATTAACTTCAAAAAATGAAAAGCCCATTGCAGTTTCTGGTAATTTTTTCGAAGCTCCGGAAAGCCTTCAATAACCTTAGCCTCTTGTATATAAAAGAAACCCGCTTTTGATTCTGTATAAAAAATCTCCACGAAATTGATAGGCTCTAGCACTCCCCCACTGAATCTTCTTTTGCTTTTCAATGCATTTTTGGCTGTAAAAACCCACTTTTCTCCCTCTTTACTGATGGCGTCGATCAATAAATCGGAGTCATTAAAGGGCTTCGCACGAAGATTGATAAATTTACCAGATGGCATAATAGAAAACGAGAATAAGGACAGAGAAAATGTTCGAGACGATCAAAGAAATCGATGGCCCCGAGACGATCGGATCAAAGCGCAACCGACTGATAAGAAGTGGAATGGCCATTGAAACTAGAAGAGTGGCGAGCAATTGGATCGCTAATACAGCGCCTAAAATTGAGGGCACCTGCATCCACTCCCCTGTTGAAACACTCCCTAACACGAACAGAAGACTCATAAAGGCCAGAAGACTCAGTCCAATTAAAAATTCTTTTTTTAATAAGGCCAGGGACTTTTGAGTGGAGGTGGCATGAATTCGTAAAAGAGAGATAATCATCGTTACCGTTTGGCTAGAGGAGGTTGATACCAAAAAGAAAGCCAAAGGCAGTAAGCAAATCGCATTGTTTAATACGGGTTCAAGCTCGAAGGGCTTAAGTGTTGTCCAAAGAAGGAAAAAACAGATGGCTCCACCAAAACCAGCCAATAAAAGCCAAGGTAAACGCGCTTGAAGGTGTACCCAATAAGACTCCTCCAAGTCCGCCCCTCCCATTCCGAGAGCTTGGATATCCTCTGCCGCCTCTTCCCTAATAACATCGATCACGTCATCAACAGTGATCACTCCGACAAGATCGTTGTTTTCATCAATTACCGGAAGAGAGAGGAAGTCATATTTTTCAACCACACGCGCCACCTCGTTCTGGCTCGTGGTCAGATCCACAGAGATAACATCAGTAGACATGATGTCCTTGAGTCGATCTTGAGGACGAGAGAGGAGAAGCTGCTTAAGGCTTAGCACTCCCACAAGGCGAGAGGTCTCAGTGATCACGTAAATATAAAAAGAAATTAGATCCTCATCCATGGTTTGAATTTTTTGAATGGATTCGCTGACAGTGAGGGACTCTTCGATGGTGAGGTATTCTGAACTCATCAGTCCACCGGCGGAATCCTCAGGGTAGCTCATGAGTTCCTCAACATCTTGGAGCTCATCTTTTTTAAGGCCACTTAAGACTTTTTGAGAAAGTTCATCGGGAAGGTGACCAAGAAGGTCGGCGGCATCATCGCTGTCCATAATTCCCAAAAGCTTTTGAAGTTTGGACACTTCATAAATTTCGGCAATTTCTAATTGGTATTTTTTGTTCAAATGGCTGAGAATTTCGGCCTGGCGTTCTGGATCAGAGATCAATTGAAAAACGGAGATTCGCCCTTCTGTATCAAGAACCTCAAGTACACTGGCCACGTCGGCATCGTGAGTCTTATTGATAATCCTTCGGATGTTTCTCTCGGCTCCCCGTCTCTGTAACTTGATAATGCTGTTGGCGAGAAGTTTCGTTCGCTGATCCATGGTTTAAACCTCTTCTTTTTTGTATAACACAAAAACAAGGCCACCGAATAGTCCCACCACAAACTGCACGGCCTGATAAAAGGTAATTAAAAGCACACCAAATTCACCGTTACCAGCCACTTCTTTAAATAAGTAATAGAAGGCCGCCTGCCCCACACCAATCCCAGCAGGCGAAATAGGTAAAATGGTCGCAAGGAAACCAAAAGGGAAAATAATAAGGATTTCCCACCAGGGGATGTCGACTCCAAGAAAGAGGCCGAGAAAAATCCCAATTCCAATCACAACACCTTGGCCGATGAGGCTCAATAAAAAGGGAACGACCACTTTCTTTGGTCGTTGGAAGAAAAAGAAGAGAGGGAGTAGGACCTTCTCCACAAAAGGGTGAGACTTTAGAAGGCCTTCAATTTTCTTTTTAGGACTAAGAAGCAGAAACAGGATAAGGACCACAAACCCAACCAGAATGAGCGAACTCATGGTAAAGACGCCCATTTGCAGCTTCTCGGGCAAATCTTGGTAGAAGAACAAACCCGCAATACCTGAATACAGCATAAGAGCGAGGAGTCCAAAAATGCGATCCACCAAGGTGGACCAACCAATGAACCATTTTTTTGCTTTTACGTCTCCCATGAGAAAACCGGCCTTCACCACATCTCCTCCGACTCCTCCAGGCATAAAGAAGTTAAAGAAAATCCCAATCAGGGAAAGTTTGTAAATTTTGGAGAAAGTCACAGGGATCGATTCAAAGGAAAGAAGGATTTGCCATCTTTTAGAGTTCACGGCCAGAACTCCAAAAAATAACAAAACCCCGACAATCCAAATCCATGGGGAGCTGATCTTCTTTAATTCATTGAGGTCGAAACGCCCGGATTGGACCAACCAGTAGATGAGAGCTCCAGCCAGGGATATCTTAAATAAGGGTGTCAGCCATTGCCTCCACCGACTTTCCTTGCTAACCATAAACCTTGTATCTAAGCTTTTTAAAGGACTCTTGCCAAGGTAAAGATTATGGAAATTGCTGTAGTAGGAACAGGTTACGTGGGACTCGTTGCTGGCGTCTGTTTTGCTGACGTGGGTCATAAAGTGACATGTGTTGATAACAACTCGGAGAAAATTAATGCCTTAAAGGACGGCAAAATCCCTATTTTTGAGCCAGGCCTTGAAGACATTCTCAAATCAGCAAAAAGTCGAATACAGTTCACTACAAATTTGAGCGAGGGGATTGAAAAAGCGGAGGTCGTATTTATCGCCGTGGGAACGCCTGAGACAGAAGATGGAAGTGCGGACCTTGGCCCGACCTTCTCTGTGCTTGAGGGTATTTGTGAAGCCGCTCAAAGTGAAAAAATAGTGGTGTTAAAAAGCACGGTTCCCGTGGGAACCAATAAAAAAGTTCGCGACTTTATCAAAGAAAAAAGCACTTACGCTCACGAGGTGGTCAATAATCCTGAGTTCTTGAAAGAAGGGGCGGCGATTGATGACTTTCTTCGTCCCGACCGTGTCGTTATTGGTTGTGGCTCTGAGAAAGCGAAAAAAGTGATGGGAAAACTCTACGCACCTTTCGTGCGAAACGGGCACCCTATTTTATACATGTCCAACACGGCCGCCGAACTCACCAAGTATGCCGCTAACTCTTTCCTTTCCGTAAAGATCAGTTTTGCCAATGAGCTGGCGGCCCTGGCTGACCAAGTGGGTGCAGATATCGACGAAGTTCGTGCGGGTTTCACCTCAGACAACAGAATTAACCCGGCCTTTTTCTACCCGGGCTCTGGTTACGGCGGAAGTTGCTTTCCTAAAGACGTGCAAGCTCTGATTCATACGGCTGAGGAAAACAATACAACCATGAGTATTGTCAAAGCCGCTGACAAAGTAAACGATCAACAAAAAACCGTCTTGGTTGAAAAGGTTATGAAGAAGTTTGGAGACGTCAAAGGAAAAACTTTTGCTCTTTGGGGCCTTTCTTTTAAACCAAGAACAGACGATGTGCGAGAAGCTCCTGCAGGGTACATCATTAAAAGTTTAACAGAAAAAGGGGCGAAGATTGTGGCCTACGATCCCATTGCCATGGAGTCTGCCAAAAAGAATTTTGAGGGCGAGTTCGAACTCGCCGAATCGGCTAATGAGGCTTGTAAAGATGCTGATGCTCTCTTAATTGTGACTGAGTGGAATGAATTCCGGAATCCTGATTTTGAGGGACTTAAAAAAACGTTAAAAGACAAAGTCATTTTTGACGGACGCAATGCTCTCAATCCAAAAGATGTTAAAAAGCACGGCTTTGAATACTACTGTGTGGGCCGTCAATCTCTATTCACTTAAGGTTTTAAACGATGAAAGTTCTTGTTGCCGGCGGCGCCGGTTTTATTGGTAGTCATCTGGTCGACGCTCTTCTTAAAGAGGGCCACCAAGTCGATATTCTCGACAACTTTGTAACTGGGCGAAGAGAAAACATTGCTCACCTCTCTGATGTCGAAGTGATTGAAATGGATATCTCAGAAAGAGTGCCTGATAAAAAATACGACCGCATTTACAATCTAGCCTCGCCCGCCTCACCTGTGGACTTTGCAAAAATTCCCTTAGAAATTTTATTAGTGGGCTCCTATGGTCATAAAAACCTTTTGGACTTAGCGGAAAAAACAGGAGCTCGTATTTTATTTGCAAGCACCAGCGAAGTTTATGGTGACCCTCAAATCAACCCACAACATGAAGACTACTTTGGCAACGTCAACTGTCGAGGGGCAAGAGCCTGTTATGATGAGGCGAAAAGGTTTGGTGAGGCCCTTACAGTCAACTATCAGAACCACAAGAATGTGGACACTCGCACCATCCGAATCTTTAATACCTATGGTCCCCGCATGGCGCCCAAAGATGGCCGCGTCATACCCAATTTTTTCACCCAGGCTTTAAAAAATAACCCCCTCACTGTTTACGGTGACGGTAGCCAAACCAGAAGCCTTTGCTACGTGAGCGATATGGTTGCGGGCTTTATAACTTTAATGGAAAGTGATGAGACACGTCCTGTAAACATTGGTAACTCGGTTGAGCGAACTATCTTAGAGATTGGTGAAATGATTAACGATCTTACAGGCAATGAAGCCGGCTTTACCTACAAAGAGCTTCCCGAAAATGACCCAAAATTAAGACGTCCTGATACCACTCGGGCCAAAGAGGTACTAAGTTGGGAAGCCAAAGTCAGCGCGGATGAGGGCTTAGCAAAAACACTGGAATATTTTAAAGGGCTTGAAGCCTAATCCACTTTATTCCGACAGAGAGCGAATTTGTTTCAAACACTGAGTGAAGCACTCTTGGAAGGCGGCGTGAAGAACGCGGCCATCGATCGCGACTAAGCCTCTTAACTCATCAGGACTTCTTTCAAAATCTGGAGCCTGTTTAAACCAACTATCGTTGTGCCAACGACAAAAACTGGTGGATTCGAAATCTTGATGCTCTCCGGGGTATTTCTTTTTGGTCTGTAGAGAGTTGTGAAGAAGATCCACGAAAGCTGAGCCATCGGCATCATTGATTACGACCACACTACGATCATAAATTCTCTTTTGCATATTCTTGGGAAACCAAGGAGTGGCTCCTGAGGGTAAAGTGTTTTCAAATTCAGTGATCTCCTTTTGATAAAGAGAGCTTTTCCGATCAATAGCTTGAATCACCTTCTTAAAGTCTCTTTGAAAATTCCACGGGATTTGTTCAACAGACAAAGTGGGAAGAGAAACCTTTTCACCAGTGAAGACCAGAGCATGACCGGGGTCCAATGAAGCGATAATAATGTCGTATTCTGAGAGATTTTTTACAAAGGCTCGTCGAGTATGGAAAAGATGATGGGCCACATGAATCCGATACATTTTTGAAGAGGCAATTTTCTTAAGAGTTTCAATATGATCAAAGAGTTCGCCGGTGAGTGCATCATCGAGATCGTGAACGTAAGCTAAGCAGGCCTTCTCTTCCTTTTTCATGTCGTCTTCAAATTGGTCTTTGAATCGGACACCAAGCTTTGCCATTTCTAATTCTATCTTACGCAAATGATTGCCTAAGCCCATTTCTTTTACGATTTTTCTTTTGTGACTGTATTTTAAATGAAGCCCAAGACAAATCTCATAGAGGGCGAAGTTCAATCCAGGATAAAGGTAAACCTTGGACTGACACTCCAATTTTTCTTTGATTCCTTGATTAATCTTATTCCAGTCATGGGAGACCTGAGCATCGATTCGCATTCTCTCATGTTAACGTAAGAAACTTGCAGAGATCAAACCCTTTCAGATCTCTGACAAACTTCCTTAAAACGGGTGAGCCGCCTCATCAAGGCTCTTCCAGGTCATCTCAATTTTATCATCTAGAGAGTAGAGGAAACATTCCCTGTTGACGGTTGTGGGAAGCTTCTCTGTGCAGTCATTGATCGTGTTATTTATCTGAGCTTGAGTTAAAGGACTGTCAGAGGTTTTTATCGAATAGTAGCCGTATTTATCAAAAGCTATGGCCACATGTTTTCCCTCTTGGATATCCTGATAGGCTTTTACAAAAGGGGCCATTTTACTTTTATCAACAAAAGGCACTGTATCTGGATGAAAAACAGAAGGGCTGTATAGCACTTGATTGGGTTGATACTGAGGATTGCCGGGATCAAAAATTAAAGCGCCCGCTTCTGCGTATACGGCACAGCCTTCATTTCTTAGTGTTTCACAAAAAACAAGGGCTCTTCTTGTGGCATCCGCCTGAGAGTGCTCACTATAACCAATGGCCGTATTACCATAAGGGCCAATAGCATAGGCTTTAAAGCGACCCGCTTCTATCGGGAAATAGGTGTCGTTGGCATAATTACGCCAGTGAAAAATAAGACCTGGAATTTTCAATGGATCAAAACCATTGGGACTTTCAATTACATTATTAAAATTAACTAGAAAATCATCCTTACTTTGAGCAAAAACATCGCCCGATACAAGAAGCGAGCAAGGCTTATTGCCATTAGAAAGTTGGCACCTTTCTAATATCACCTGATTGAACTCTTCTTGACCCGAAATAAGGTCATTGCTCGACCACTCGACCATACCGCCACCCTCTCTGGTAAGAGCTATGGCCTTAAAGCCTGTGGCACTGCTATAGGCTTTAATTTTATTGAGAACAGTTGCATCGGTAAGGGCAAAGGGTATTTTGTTAGCGTCAAATGTCTCCCCTTTTTGAAAATTCACCGGAAGCTCACTTGGTCCCTCGCCATCAGTAGTATCACTGAGATCGGTAGAGTCACCACTGGAGCCTCCTGAGGCTTCTTGTGCCTTCTGAAGAGAGTTGCCACAGTTCTGAAAACCGATAGACAAAAACAAAAGTGCCAACACTATGACAAAGGCTTTACTAAATTTCATGATTTCCCCCGAAACTTGATAGCCTCTAGTTTAGGAGATCTTTAATGAAAAAGAAAAATATTAAGAGACGATTCTCGCGATGAGAATTAAAATACACTCGTCCTTTCAGTAGGATATGTATTTAAAAGCAACTGAATGAATGTGAAAATAAAAAACCAGCTCGCAAGTGGAGCTGGTCTTAAAATGTTTTTGATTGGTACTCTCGAAACTACTCTTTTTTGCCCGTGACTTGAAAATGAATTCCAATGTTTTCACTTCCGCAAGCCATTTGTGAGTTTGAAAAAGGAACGTAAACGGCCACTCTTCCATGCAGGTATTTATAGTCGTTCATCTCAAAAGTTTGATCCATTAGCTCTTTTCCAGAGGCACAGCTATCGGCTGGATAAACGCGAGACTCTACCAATTCAACAGTCCAAGCGTCGTTGTCAGCAAAAAGAATGGAGGAGTAGTTACAAGTCACCCCATTTTCTTGGTACTGGGCTCTAATGGTCACGTTATCAAGGCTGTAGTCAGCTCCGATATGAGTGAACTCCACTCCATAGTCCATGAGTTCCGCCGGAGCTTCAGCGGCTTCTGTGTTACCGTCATCACAAACATATCCTGTCCACTTTCCAACCCAACGCTCGCCCTCTAATACAAGGTCGGTTTGAGCCTGAGCATTTGCATTATTAAAGGCCAGTGCAATCAAAGCTATAAGACTTAATCGTTTAAAATTCTGCATTATTATCTCCCATCTTTTCTGTTAGTGCTCTATCCCTATTCACAGGACTCGGAAGGGTCAAGAAATCAGGCTATAAGGGCCTTTCTTTTTGCTTAGTAAAAACAAATTGAACATTAGCTGAGAAGGCAGCCTCCCTAGATGACTATGAAACCAGGAGAATCCAGCCCAAATCACGACCTCTCTGGGGCCTGGTACCACCAATGGCCAAAATATTATGTTTCATTGCGGGGTTTCGCTTGGATCAAGGCTCTGTTCCATTTAAAATCAGGGAATGGACAGACGAACCCTACGAGTTCTCATATTCACAATACTATTTCCTCTGCTGGCCTCCGGGATCGCATCCTGTGCTGCAAGTGATGAGGAGGTGGATGGCAGTCTCTTTTGCAATATTAATCAGACAGAAACCTACCAGATCGGAACAAGCCCGGCTGTTGACTTTAATGTGACCAATTTGCAAATGGCCACAAGCTTTAATCAAGCCAACTGCCCGGATATAAATACTGATAGCTTTTCCACCTTTGTAAGTCGAGTAAAGCGAACCGGTGACATTCTAACGGTTTTTGACAATCAATACCAAGGCAACCAGATGGAGCTTACTTTTAACATTTCTGGTACGGAACTCGACTCCATTCGCAATGTCTTCACTATCAATAACTGTTCTATCGTAAGAACTTGGACCGGTGAAATATCTCCAGGAACCAACGAAGTCATATTGAACGAGAACATTGATTACAAAGGCCTATGCAATCATGTTTTTATTCTTCCTATCGAACGTCCCGACAACTGATCCTCGTCCTCAATGGAGAATTTAATTTCTCAAAACGAGACGTCTAAAAAGTGGACAAGGTTTTGATCAGTTTTCAGTCTCGTGTCTCTTTTCAACCAGTTAGCCTTTAGAAATGCTGGTACGGCAGTTGCATTTTTTGTCATGTGGGTGGTGAAAGCGGGGATCGCCAAGTGAAGAGCCATATCTTTTTCACCAAAGTTTGTAGGATTTTATTCATTCTATTTTTTCAAACCATTCTTTTTCAAGGCTGTAGTGAGCCGGAGTCATTTAGTGAACTCGCCTCCGGCCCCTCTCTGAGTGAATTTAGCAAAACTATAAGTGCTGTTGAAGGTGATAACGTCGACCTTAGTATTCCTGATGACACTATGGAAACTCTTGGCTTCAAAGAGGGAGACGAATTAGCTGTGAAATGGATTTACATCGGGGATGACGAGGTAGAAACAGAAATTCCTCATAAGGATTTAACCCTGACATTGCCTACGGTAAAACTCACTGACTCTGGAAGTTATGCTGTCACGGTGGAGGCTGAAGACAAAACTCTTATCTTTCTTTTTAGTCTTTTCGTTCAAGAAAAAAATGTCACTCCCGAGCCTCCTCAGCCCAACCCTAGTCTTGAAACCTACGAGGGCTTTTTCATAGAAGACGGAAAAAAGAGACTTTTTATTCGCACGGAAAATATTACTAAAGAAGAGGCCTTGGCTAATTGTAAGAAAAATGCCCAGAGCAATCCTACTCGTAGTATTGTTTGCGAATGGAACGGCGATGAAATTTTTGAACGAATTGTTACTCCAAAGCCAAAAACGCCTCGCGGTGTTTATAGAGGTTACTTTCTTATCGGTGCTAAAAAGCATATGTTCATTCAAACCAAGAACATCACTAAAAACCAAGCTCTTAGCAATTGTAAAATCAATGCTAAAAACAACCCCTCAAGAAGCATTCTTTGTACTTGGAGAAACCAAGAGATCCTGAAACGAATCGTAAAGCCTAAGCCTCAACCAGTGCGTGGTCTTTACCGAGGATTCTTTTTAAACGGCTCGAAGAGGCATATGTTCATCCAAACTAAGAACATCACTAAAAACCAGGCTCTTAGCAATTGTAAAACTAATGCAAAGAACAATCCTGCTAAAAGCATTCTTTGTACTTGGAGAAATCAAGAGATCTTAAAACGAATCGTAAAGCCTAAGCCACAGCCTGTCCGTGGACTCTACCAGGGATTCTTTTTAAATGGCTCTAAGAGACATATGTTCATTCAAACCAAGAACATCACCAAAAACCAAGCTCTTAGCAATTGTAAAATCAATGCTAAAAACAACCCATCAAGAAGCATTCTTTGTACTTGGAGAAACCAAGAGATCCTGAAACGAATCGTAAAGCCTAAGCCTCAACCAGTGCGTGGTCTTTACCGAGGATTCTTTTTAAACGGTTCCAAGAGACATATGTTCATTCAAACCAAGAACATCACTAAAAACCAAGCTCTTAGCAATTGTAAAACTAATGCAAAGAACAATCCTACTAAAAGCATTCTTTGTACTTGGAGAAACCAAGAGATCCTGAAACGAATCGTAAAGCCTAAACCACAACCTGTTCTTGGTCTTTACCGAGGATTCTTTTTAAACGGTTCCAAGAGACATATGTTCATTCAAACCAAGAACATCACTAAAAACCAAGCTCTTAGTAATTGTAAAACCAATGCGAAGAACAATCCTACTAAAAGCATTCTTTGCACCTGGAAGAGCCAACTAATTTTTAAGAGAGTGGTAAAAACTCCGAAGCTTGGAACTTATCGCGGTTATTTTTTAAATGGATCTTCCAAGCGTGTCTTTATTGTGACTAAAAATATTAGTCGTGAAAACGCTTTGGCAAACTGCAAGATCAATGCACGCAACAACCCGAGCAAAGGTATCATGTGCACCTTTAATGGATCCTATATTTATCGTCGCAATCCATAAACCGACCCTGATGAGGAGCCTAGCCAGGCTCCTTTAACGCCCATAAAGCACTAAAACAACTGTACTAATTCTATCAAACCTCTATATTTTCGAGTTCTCCTGCTGAATCCTGACGCAGCTTTTATTTTCTTGATAACCAGCGTCAAGAGGAATAGCTATAAGCAAATTTTACCAATGGAGAACTGATATGAAAAAAATACTTTTCATTTTAACAACTGTATTAACAAGCTCCTTGGCCTTTGCCGGTCCAAGTATCAAACAAATTAATAAATCCAGTGACCAGATTGCGGTTCAAAAAACAAATGAAACCACTATTGGTTCTCAATGGGTGGTCTCAGAGAAATCCGGAAGTCAGTGTTTATTTGAGGTCGTGCAAGCCAATTCTCAATCGGCCGTTCTAGAAACATCCGACTGCGATCTTGCGCAAATTCGAGTCGGCCAAAAAATTGAAAAAAGTCTTTTCTCAAGTGCCGACAATCAAAACACAACATCTGGAAAAGCTCCTATTTGGATGAAAAAACTGGATGGATTTTCACTCATTGGATTCTATAGCTTTTCTGATGAATTAAAATACAAAGCCAACAGCCAAGATTACACAGGTGCTGCTGAAACCTCTTTTGGTTTTGGTGCTGAGTACAAATACAGCCTCGTCCGTCCCACAGGTGGGCTTCCCCTGTCTTTAATTGGTGGTCTTACTTATGAGCTCTCAAGAGAGCAAAAATCGGAAACCGTTAATAACCAAACCCAAAACTTTCAAGGTACAAAGCCGAACTTTTCTCTTTGGCTAGCCTACCTTAACGGTCAATACGATGTGAATGAGTGGTTTGGAGCTTTCTTTGGTTTTAACTACTCTTTTCCTGTTGAGTCTGACTACGGCAACATTAACCTTAAGTCCGATCTTGGCTATCAGCTAGGAGCCAGCTTTAGCCTCAGTAACAATTTCGCTGTCGATGGCCTTTACCGTTGGGTCAACATTAAAGCAAATAACGGCATCACGGATGTAAGCCTTGATGGGCTCACCATCCGCGGACGATACATTTTCTAAAATAAAAGTAATTATTAGAAGCCACTCTCTTGAGTGGCTTTTTTTTGGAGGAATTTCTTATGAAAAAATCTATTTTTATCTTACTTCCCTTAGTTTTTGTCCTCTGCCAATGCTCCTCTGATAGCGACGGTGGTGGCGGTGGAAATGGTGGTATTGGCGGAGCTGGTGGCAACCCAAAAGGGGGTGGTAACGGGCAAGTGAATTTGCAGGGCTCTTGGAGTGGAACTGGTCAAATCATTGTTAATAACAACCAAACTTTTCAATGCAACAATGTGGTTTTTGAATTCAATCAAAACAGCAATCAAATTGAAGTGGTCCGCGGTGATTACACTTGTGAACAAAATATTAATTACAACTGGAATCCTATGACGGTTGAACTCAGCGGCAACAAAGTTCTTTTTCAATCTCAAGAAATTGGAACAATCAACGGCAGCACGATCAGTATCACTGAGGGCAACGAGCAACTGACTATTGAAAAAGTCGGTGTGGACGCATTGAATATCCAAGAAGTGAAAATTGAAAACGGCAACACCTTCAATGTGAGTGCCCAACTTATGAAGCAATAACGAGCTATCAAATAAAAAAAAAGGCTTAACTCCATAGTTAAGCCTTTTTTATTTCAACTTTCGTTACTGCTGTCTCCTGGGTTTTCCGCTACAAGGCTGAAGTATGGGGCTGTTCGAAAGAGCTAAGATCCTTCGCTACGCTCAGGATGACTGTAGACATTGCTCGGGAGGACTGTAGACATTGCTCGGGAGGACTCTGCGCAATTCAGCGGATAGCAGTGAACTTTCGCGCCAAATCTAAATTCCAAAATTGTGTCTTTCGGTGTCTTCAACCACTGACTTCACACCTTTGCCCTCATTGAGATTATTTCGGTAGGCGAGATGTTTGATGTCATAGATAAAGTTATCACCATTGTCTCCAGGAGTTTGCCACTCAGGCCCCATACGGATCGCGTCAACAGGACATGCCTCTTCGCAATAGCCACAAAAAACACAGCGAAGCATGTCGATTTCGTAGTTAATCGGATATTTTTCAACACTCGGGTCCTCATCTTCAGAGGCAATGATGGTGATACAGTCCGCGGGACAAGCTGTTGCACAAAGCATACAGGCCGTACAGCGGATATCCCCATCCTCTTTAACCGTAAGAACATGGTTTCCTTTAAAGCGCGGTGAATAATCGTACTTTTGCTCAGGATAATTGAGGGTTGGCATCTTTTTTTGGGTGAAAAGGTTTTTCACCATTGTTTTAAAAGTAAACCCCATTCCAGATAATATTCCTGGCAAATACCAAGAGCTACTTAATTTTGGTCTTTCAACTTTAATTACACTCACGCTCTTCCCCTTTCATGCACAAATTCGTTATGGACGCGCTCTACTTGCTCATAGGCCTTCCACTGGACATCTTTGCCACTCAATATTTGACTGACCTCGGATAAATTCAGAGCTTGATCCACAAAGACATCGACTTTTTCAAAACTCTGCTCTGTCCCCGCGTAATTCGTAAAAGTTCCTGATTTCTCGGCAAAGGTTTTTAGTGGTACGAAAAGAAAGTCGCCTTGGATGTCATCAAGCTCAGGAACAAGACAAGCGCTCATCCAAACCACTTTTTTGTTTTTGGCTAGGATTTGACCTTTTTCCTTTATGTCATCATAGACCCACTGGTTTTCAGGGCCGGCAACTACGACAAGGTCTTGATCAGAGATTTTTGTAAGATCTTTTTCCGCCTTAATGCCCTGTTTTTCAAGAGCGGCTTCAAGGCCTTTTGTATTAGGATTCTTATCTCCTCTTTTTAAAAGGCCATCAAACTCATCCCACTTTTCTTCGTGGTTGGTCCAGTGGTAGACGCTATCGATACCAAACTTATCTTTCCAAAATTTCAACAAGCTTTCATACTCTTCATTGGTGTACTGCCCCGTCAGAACAAGGCTTGCTTTTTTATTATCTGCCAACTGATCTCTTAGTTTTTTCAGAGCATCAAGGGTGAGACTGTATTCCTTATTATTATCGGCTCGATGAATAACTTGAGTGAGACGATTTTGTTTTTTAATCGCCTTTTTCTCCCCTCTAGGTCCTTCAAATTCAGTATTCATCAAATTGGTGGACTTATAAATCTTCCGACCTTCATCACACATCCAGTATTCGTTGATCTCCGAGTACCTGGGTTTTACTCTCCATAGCCCTTCTTTATTGTAGTAGACATCAACATTACATCCTGTGGAACAGCCCGTACAAACAGAGGGCTTATCTTTTAAAAACCAAACCCTTTGGCGAAAGCGAAAATCTTTTGAGGTTAAAGCTCCCACAGGGCAAATATCCACAGTATTGACAGCGTAGTCATTTTCAAGTGGTTTACCAGCGTAGGTTCCAATTTCAGAGTGATCGCCACGGTTAAAAATTCCTAGTTCATGGGTTTTTGAAACTTCATCGGTAAAACGCACACAACGGGAACAAAGAATACAGCGTTCGGAATCCAGAACAATTTTACTGCCCAAGTCCACAACCTTTTTCTTTTTCACTTTTTGCTGGCCCATTTCGGAATCGTATTGTCCATACTGCATATACTGATCCTGCAGACCACACTCCCCGGCTTGATCACAAATAGGACAGTCCAGAGGGTGATTAATAAGGTGAAAGTCTAAGCCCCATTTGACCGCATCTTTAACTTTCTCACTTTGGTTGGTGATAACCATTCCATCCTGAATGGGCGTATTACAAGCGATTTGCAAGCGAGGATTTCCCTCGATCTCCACCATACAAAGACGACAAACACCAGCAACACTCAATCCTGGGTGCCAGCAGTAATGGGCAATGTCCTGTTCGAGCTTTTTAAAAGCTTCGATAATGGACGTTCCCTTTTCCACCTCGATTTCTTGACCATTGATCGTACACTTAAGCATGGGCTTTTCCTTTAACCTTCGAATATCCTTCTTTAATAAAAAACTCGAACTCATCACGAAATTTCGGAACAATTCCTAAAACAGGAAGTGCCGCTGCATCGGAAAGAGCACAAATCGTACGCCCTTTCATTTGATTAGCGACCTGACAGAGAAGATCGATATCACTGACACTGGCGGACCCGTCTATAACACTGCCAACAAGCTTATGAAGCCAACCTGTGCCCTCGCGACAGGGGGTGCATTGGCCGCAGGATTCATGATGATAAAAATGGGAGATGACTTTCAGCATATCCACCATGCAGCGAGTGTCATCCATTATAACGATGGAGCCTGATCCCAGCATCGTTCCCATCTCTGAAAGACATTCGTAATCAAGTGTCGCTTTTTTAATTTCCTCGGCTGTAATAATAGGAGCTGAAGTTCCACCGGGGATAGCGGCTTTTAAAGAGCGACCATCCTTCATTCCACCACATTCTTTTTCTATAAGGTCCATCAGGGGATACCCTAAGGGAACTTCGTAATTTCCAGGTTTGTTAACATCTCCCGCTACGGAAAATAGCTTAGTCCCTGCTGACTTTTCAGTGCCATGTTTTTTGTAAGCCGCAGAACCATCTCGAATGATATATTTAACCGCTGCTAACGTTTCTACATTGTTTACAATGGTTGGTTTGCCTAAGTAGCCCTGTACCGCTGGAAAGGGAGGCTTGAGTTTAGGCTGCCCCTTTTTACCTTCAAGAGAGGAGATCATACCTGTCTCTTCCCCACAAATATAGGCTCCAGCGCCTCGATAAATATCCATATCGTGATCAAAACCGGAACCGAGAATATTTTTTCCTAAAAAACCAGCGTCGTAGGCTTCCTGAATAGCTTTTTCCACCACGTTTGCGGCATAGACATACTCGCCTCGAATATAAATATAGGACTTAGGAGAATTGATGGCGAAGGCCGAGATGATCATTCCTTCAATGAGTTGGTGCGGAGCTCTTTCCATCATCATGCGATCTTTAAATGTACAAGGCTCGCCTTCATCCGCATTACAGAGAAGATAACGAGTTTCTCCATTGTCAGGTAAAAATCCCCACTTCACTCCTGTGGGAAAACCAGCTCCACCACGCCCACGGAGACCAGCGGCTTTTACTTCGGCCACAATATCAGCCGGCTTCATCTTTAGTGCATTCGGGAGGACATCGTAACCTCCTTTTGCTTTGTAACCTTCAAGACTTCTAAAATTATCATCGTCGTAGTGTTCAGAGAGTAATTTAACTTCCATTATTTTAAGTCCTTTAAAAGTTTTCTTGCGGATTCCGGCGTGAGATCTTCATGATAGTCGTCATTGATTTGCATCATTGGGGCCTTATCACAGGCTCCTAAACACTCCACGCGAGTGAATGTGAAACGCCCGTCACTGGTGACCTCGCCCTCTTTGACCGAATATTCATCGAGGAAAGTGTCAGTGATCTCTCGAGTGCCCGCCATTGCACAAGCCACATTACAACAAACTTGTACATGGTATTTACCCACAGGCTTTTTATTGAACATGGTGTAGAAATGAAAAACTTCGTTTATTTTTGACTCGGGAATTCCCATAAGATCACTCAAGTAGCCAATGGCCTCTTCACTGACCCAACCGTCATTTTCTTTTTGAACCTGATAAAGAGACGGTATGATCGCCGACTCAATGGTTTCATAACGTTTTAATTCTTTTTTAACGAGCTCTTGGCCTTCAGTTGATAACTCAAACATAACTTCCTCTACCGATCCAATTCACCAGCAATAAGATTCATACTTCCAAGCACAGCAATAACATCCGCCACCAATCCCCCTGTGATCGAGTCAGGAAAAGATTGGTAAATTGCAAAACAAGGGGGACGCACTTTCAGACGGTAGGGTGCCCCACTACCATCACTGACACAGTAAAAACCAAGTTCTCCATTAGCCGCTTCGGTCGCGTCGTACACCTCTCCAGCCGGTGGCCTTAAACCATTAATGACGAGCATAAAGTGATTCATTAGTCCTTCGATGTTTCCATAAACATCTTTTTTCTCAGGAAGCACGATATCTTTATCACGAATGGTGTAGTCACCTTCAGGTACATTCTTACAGATTTGTTCAACAATTTTTAAAGACTGTTTCATTTCTTCAATACGAACCAAATAACGATCGTAAACGTCACCGGTTGAACCAATGGGAATATCAAAATCCAATTGCTCATAACCATAGTAAGGAGCCGCTTTTCTTAAATCTAAAGGAACGCCTGCCGCTCTTAAGCAAGGCCCAGTGTATCCCCACTCTATGGCGTCTTCAGCTGAGATCGCTCCTACACCAATTGTTCTCTGCATCCAAATTTTGTTGCGACTTAAAAGGCCCTCAATATTCGCAACCCCTTTTTTTAGCTCTTTACAAGTTTCCATGACATCATCAAACCAACCGTCCGGCGCGTCTTGAGCCATTCCTCCGATTCTCGTCATTGAAACTGTAAGCCTTGCGCCACAAAGTTTTTCAAAAAGAGTGTAGACTTTTTCGCGCATAGTAAAGAGTTGGAAAAATCCCGTTAAGGCTCCTAAGTCCACAGCGTTTGCACCAATACAAACCACATGATCGATAAATCGCGACAACTCACAAAGTAAAACGCGCATGGCTTGTGCTTTAGGAGGAATCTCGACATCTAATAGCTTTTCCACGGCCTTACAGTAACCCACATTGTTCATTGGGGCTGAGCAATAATTGAGTCTATCCGTGTAGGGAATGACCTGATTGTAGGCGTGAGTTTCGGCCATCTTTTCAAAACAACGATGTAAATATCCAAGCTCTACATTGGCACGATTCACATACTCGCCCTTTAGTTCGGCCATCACCCTCAATGTACCGTGAGTGGCTGGATGAGAAGGTCCGATGTTTAATGTGACAAGACCTTCTTCATTGGGCTTTTCTTTGTTGCCCTCCGGTTTATTATCAAAATGAATAGGCAAAGCTTCTGTGCATGGTTGTTGGCGATCGGCCGGATAGTCTTTCCTTAGGGCATGACCTTCAAACTGATGATGAGTCAGGATTCTTCTCATATTGAGGTGGCCGGTGAACTTGATGCCAAACATATCGTAGACTTCTCTTTCAAACCAATCCGCCCCTCTCCAAAGTTTCGTTAGAGTCGGAACTTCTTCTTCGAGTGCTAGAAGAACTTTAACTCGAAGTCGTTTGTAGGTGGTCGTGCTAAAAAATTCGTAGACCACTTCAAAGCGTTTTTCTTTTCCTGGATAATCAACAGCAGTAACATCCATTAGAAGGTCAAAAAAGTTTTCTTGAAGATGAGTGGCCAAAGGCACTAAGTGGTCTTTGGGGACAACGAGAATGTCTGCTCCAAAGCTATACATCCACTGCCACTGAGAGCTTTCGCTTTTGAATTCTTTTTCTAGGGCTAATTGAAGATTGCTATTATTGAGTTTGCTCATAAGGATTCACCCAGTTGTCTCGCCATGGTCTTGGTTTATGGTCTGCTATCATTTTTTGAAGAGAAATCACGCCGTCTAAAACCGCTTCCGGTGTCGGAGGACAACCAGGAACGTAGACATCCACAGGAATGACTCGGTCGATCCCTTGCATAACGTGGTAGGCTCGGTAAAAACCACCCGAACTGGCACAGGCACCCATGGAGATCACGTATTTCGGCTCCAGCATTTGCTCGTAAATATTTACAAGTATAGGACCCATTTTTTCAGTGATCGTTCCTGCAACGATCAAAAGATCGGCCTGTCTTGGTGAGAATCGAACAACCTCAGCACCAAAACGGGCCAGGTCATATTTGGGGCCCATCACGGACATAAGTTCAATCCCACAACAGGCGGTCCCATAGGGCATCGGCCACAGGGAGTTTCGTCTTCCCCAAGCAATGAGATCATCAATTTTTGTGGTGAACGCAAAGGACTTTGAAATTTCATCGATGTTCTGTTGCCGCTCTGGCAACGATTGAGTCTGAGCCATTGGGACATCTCCTCTTTGAACGAGCATTATCGTTTTCTTTTCATCTCCTTAAATGCTTAAAAATTCAAGCGATTTCGGGGTATTTATGATGATTGTCATAGGGAAATGGCGAGAGCTGAAAGCCCTTTTCAACAAGATCTAAATGAGTACCAAGAGACTCTTTAAAGGGCCTATTTTTTAGTGAGCTTTAAGAGGCGTTCAAAAAAACTTGGCTTATCCTTAACCATGACTCCCTGCCCCCGGTGACGGGCAAAAAAGAGATAATCAGCCTTTTGATAAAATTTCTGCTGTTTCAATTTATTTGAGATCTCCGCCTCCCCTTTGAAGATTTTATGATCCCCATCAAAAATGAGTGAGTCCCCTACAAAGCAGAGTCGCCTTCCTCTTTGCCGAACTGACAAGAACCAACACTCTTGCCACTGCTCGAAAACCAAATGGTGGTCGAAATGATCTCGCCCAAACTGATCCATAGGAAGAGGGTTAGCATCGTGTTTGCCTTCATCAGTTAGAGTTATCGCTCTGGCCCCAAAGCGTTCAAAAAGTTCAATATGAACCGAATTCAGAGATTTCTGATTTTGAATAAAAAATCGACGGACACCCCCGCGACTTTTTAAGAAATCAAAGTCAAAAGGTTGCAAAAAGTCAGCACAGTATATGTCGTTGCCAAAAGGCCTTTCTACGAAAAAACTTGAAGATGATTCGTAATTGCGGAATTGATGAACTCCCAATCTCGAAGGCTCTTTCATTTTGCTTTTTCTAAGAGCTCGTTAAAAGATTCATGAGCTTGCCCTTTTCTTTTTAACTGACCTTGTTCTTGAACTTGCCCCAGCTTTATTGCAAAGGAAGGCAATTCCAACCGATCTTGCTTTGCCCACTGAAAAAGTTTTTCAAGGTTTGCCCCCTGATAAAACACAATCCTCAAAACAGCAGAGATGTTCCAATGTCCCAACGCCAATAGGGTGAGCAGGGCTTGAGTGGGTGTGACAAAAAGATAATCAAATTCTTTAATGGACTCGATCACCTTATCGGCAGGATTGCATCCTAGGGTATGGGAGGGTTTAGCGAAACCACAAACAAGGGAGTCTTTATAAAAATAACGGGAACCTTTGGCCTGCCAGCCCTTGGCTATAAGCACTCTTCGAATAAGACTTCTTTCTGGGCCCGGCAAGATATCGTAATCATAGTTACTAAACTCACGATCATCATAGAGCGAGATCAATCCAAGCTCGCCCACATCGAGCGCCTGTAAACCACCCGATCTCAATACACTAGCCAGTGTTTCCGCATCCATACCTCAAACTAACTCGTTTCAGTCCTAATGGTAAGAGAAAATAAAAAAAGCCCATGAGGATCACTCATGGGCTTTTAGATTTGATTGTAGTTTGGTTTTACTGTTGCATTACCGCTTGCACGTTAAGTTTTCCGTTGGAAACGGCTTTTCCATTCAATGCGTTAATGGGAGTGGCTGAGTTTAACACAGCGTCTTTTAGCTCTCTCCAGTCCGCATTTGGATACTTAGAAAGATAAAGAGCAGCAGCTCCGGAAACGTGAGGAGCGGCCATAGAGGTTCCGTCCCAAGTGGCAGTGATCAGTCCAGGAATATCAATGACTGTGTCTTGATAAACATTGTCTGGAACAGTTGAGAAAACAGCCACACCAGGAGCTCCGATATCAACGGTTTGTCTACCCCAGTTGGAGAAAGATCCCAATTGGTCACTGGAATCAAGAGCCGCCACACTGATGATGTTCTCTTGCGGATAAGAAGCGGGGTAAGCCGGCTTAGCATCCGTATCGTTATCATAACCAACACCTTGATGTCCGTTACCAGCAGCCGCTACGAAAAGAACGCCGGCGTCTCTGGCATATTCAATGGCATCTTGAAGAGCTTGACTGGCTTGTTGGTCTCCACCATCACCTTCGCTTCCCCAAGAGTTCGAAAGAATTTGAGCCCCGTTATCAACAGCGTAACGAATGGAACCGATCGCACCATCAATGGAACCTTGACCATCTTCTGTTAAAAAGCGCATCGCCATAACTTTTACGTTTGGAGCCACACCTGAAATTCCTTTTCCGTTGTCCCCTGTGGCGGCTACGTTTCCAGCACAGTGAGTTCCGTGTCCAGGGTTTCCACCAAGAAGAAGTTGGATTCCTGTTTTATGAAGGTCATAAGGTTTGTTGTCGTCTGTGGCAAAGTCCCAACCAACAACGTCATCAACGTAACCGTTTCCATCATCGTCAATTCCGTTTGTGGCTAGAGAGTTTCCATTGGCATCAACACCCATTTCCCCTGGGTTTCTCCACATATTGTCGACAAGGTCTTCGTGAGTGTAATCAACACCAGTATCGATCACAGCAACAACCACTTGATCATTTCCTTTTGTTCCAGAGTTATCCCAAGCTCCTTGAACATTGTTGTCAGCCATTCCCCACTGTTTGTTAAAAAGTGGATCACTTCCTGAACCACCCACTGGCTCGAGTGGAATCGCAGGATTATCTTCCCCACGCTCGGTCTGAACTTTTCCTTCAGCGATTTGTTTATCAAGCTCAGCTTTTACCATTTCACGAAGAATGGGATCTTGGACTTCAATGTTTGTTTGAAGTTTTACAATCCAGTTTCTTTCAATGGCCACAACATCCGAGTGAGCTTTAAGCTGCTCGGCCTCTTGATCTGAGATATCTAATTTGACCCAGTTTTTGAGATGAAGATCTTTCATCGCCACACCGGAACGACCCATTTCAGCCGTAAATTCGTTCATACTTCTTTGGTCTTTTAATTTTACAAGCCAGCCATTGGAGTCAGCACCGTAGGCGCTCATTGAGGCTAGTAGCACTACAATTATAGACAAGAATTTCATAGTTCCCCCTAAAAGAATTTTGTTTGTCGTCGAGTATTTGAACCCAGAAAAAAGAACTTTTCTGCGCCCTTACCGACTGAAGTCCCAACGAGAATTAAGTCTAAGGAGGCTGCGGAGAGTCTATCAATCAAATGAGACGGAACTAGCCCCAGGTCGGAGGCTATTCTAGACTATCGTCTTAGCTAATGAGTGATTATTATTATTTTAGATAGGTGAAGCTTAAAGTTTAGGCACTCTTTTTTGGATAAAATCGTTGAGAAAATCGTTCTGATCATCAAACTCAACGGCCACTCTTTCGTAATTGGTCTCTTTGCGAATGTTGACCACCCGGCCTTTAACCTGAACAGCTCCGTGTTCATTATTACTATTCACAATAATGTTCACCTTGTGATCAAGACCAATATCGGTCGTACCATCGGTCACAAGCCCTAAACCCTGACAAGATAAACTCCAGGTCACTCCACGATAAAGCTCCGCTCGCGAGCTTAAAAAGACCTCGTTGGTGTAGGGAATTCTTGGATGTCTTCTGCGGGAGATGACATTTTTAATAGGCTCATTATTAATAAGTGCTTCAAGTGCCCCTTCATTAAAAGGGTGGGCTTTGGCAAGCTCAAGCCAGGCTTCAAAACTTGAGTGCCTGATGAGATTATCCAAATGCAACCTTTTCTGCTGATAAAACTCCAGCATCTGTATCAATGAAAAAGGGCCGAAACTTCTTGAGCCATCTTTGACATACCAGTGATTAAATAGTGAATCATAGGAATAACCATTGGAGGCTAACATAAGCTTGCCAACTAAAAATTGCGAAAAGTCTTGAAAGTCTAAAAGAGGGACCCAGATTTTTTCACCGGGTAGACTGGCTTTAGCAACGAAAGGAATCGCTCCTGACGATAGCTGAGATAAAACGTCTAAATAAGATTGATCACTATGAAGCGACCGACCCACCTGAATATCGCATTTCTTTTCCAAAATATAATCCCACTTTTAATGCAGCAATAACCCCAGAATTTATTATACGGGTGACTTATAGAAATTGGGAAGACCATTCCCTCTTTGAGACAGTCTAAAGAAGAGGAATTTATAACCCCTTGAAATGGTTTGGAGATTCCTGTAAGAATCTTGTATGAATTCTAGCCAATTATCCGAGCGCTTAAAAAATCCAAATAACGATGATTTCTTTGTCTTAGATATCGACTCAACTTTGGTCACTACATTTCAGCGCAACCAAGCCATTCTTGATCAATTCATTGAGGATTACTGTGAAACACACCCCAGTGAGTGCGAGAAACTTAGGAAAGCATCTTGTCAGCTTGGTGATTATGGCATCAATACGGCTCTTAAAAGAATAGGGTTTAAAAGCGACAATGCAGACTTTGACGATTTTCTCCATAACTATTGGAGAGAACGCTTTTTTACCAATGACTATTTACACTCTGATCAACCCACTGAGGGAGCGATCGACTGGACCAATAGTCTTTTAGAAAAAGAGATCAATTTTGTGTTTCTAACAGCAAGACACTTTAAAAATATGTGGCCAGGCACTCTGTCTTCCCTCAAGGCACTCAACTTTCCCATCCACGAACAGAATCTGATATTAAAAGAGAACCTTAGTGTCGACGATGAAATTTATAAAACCCAAACTCTTCAACGCCTAAAAGAAGAGAATAAAGACAAAACCATTTGGTTCATCGATAACGAGCCTGTGGTGCTGCACCAAATTAAGAAAGATCACCCTGAGGTTCAATTGGTCTGGTTTGACTCCTGCCATTCTGGTAGAATGCAAGCGCCCCCGAACACGCCTTCAATAAAGAGTTTTAACTTTTTATAGGTTTGAACCTACCTTAGTCCTGCATTGAAACACTTGAAAAATGAGCCCGCCCTAAAGCTCTTTTCTATTTGATTTTCTTGAAGTTTTTCCGAAAAAAACTAAAATAGTATATAGGTGCTAAAAAGAATTTTACCCTTGTAGGTTTAAGATGAACTCAACCATTCGAAAATGGATTCTCCTTGCTGATGGCGACGATAAATTTCGTAAGTCCATTAGTGATCTTTTGGTCTCTCATTTTGGCGATCAAATTAAAATCATTCAGACAGACAATGGTGGCACGGCTATTTCCAAAATTAAAAATCAGGTGTTTCACCTCATTATTTCTTCGCTCGATCTACCCAAAAAAAGTGGTAAAGAATTAGTTCAGGCTGTGAGACAAAATCAGTTCAATCAGACCTCTCCCATTGTCCTTCTCTCAGAAGGGACCGAGGAGGAGAATGCAAAGATTGAAAAATCATTTGAATTTGTAAACTGTGTCACTAAGCCTGTTGACCCTTATGAGTTTGCCAAAGTAATTCGAAACATTTTTAGTATTGGCTCAACAGAGAAAATGATTTCCGCGAGTATTTTCTCAAGCCTCCTTGATTCGTCACTCGGGTTTTTGAAAGAGGCACTGAAAAGAGATGATTTCAAAGTCGGAGAGATGAAATTTAAGAAAAAAGGCGAAGAGCTTACAGCGGACCAAGCGGCAATC
This sequence comes from Bdellovibrionales bacterium, assembly GCA_964230645.1. Classification (GTDB taxonomy): domain Bacteria; phylum Bdellovibrionota; class Bdellovibrionia; order Bdellovibrionales; family JAGQZY01; genus JAGQZY01. The sequence goes on from CAXRHT010000002.1 coordinate 1,288,052, forward strand.
ATTACCGTTCATATTGGAAAGGTCTCCAACACCTTCTCGGTTTTGTGTAGTGCTGAAACCTTGGAAGCTCTCATGCAAGGCTCAGAAAAAATTTCTGGAAAATCTTTGAATGTAATTTGCAAGTCGCTTGGTTACGTCATTTTAAAGCACGTCTTAACCGAATGTGGGATTATCAATCATAATGAAGTCAAAACCAAAGACATCACTCAAGACCCCATGCTTTTAACGGAAAAACAGGGAATTATTGTTCCCATCTCTGCTAACAATATCAATTACAAAATATTTGCCACCACAAAAGGTGATGAGATTTAAATCTTTTTTTGAGTCTCAAGATAGTGTAGCGCCTTTGAAATCGAGGCAATCATAATACTGTGATCGACATCCCCGTTTAGTAAATGCTCTTTGAGTTTATCAAGAGAGCAGAAATAGAGACTTAAATCTTCAAACTCATCGAGATTCTGTTCTTGTACTTTCTCGGAGTCAAAAGCAATAAAGGTGTGCATGCGGTTACTCTGTAGAGCAGGATTAGGGAAATGACTGCCGATTGAGACAATATTTTTAGAATTAAACCCTGTCTCTTCGAGCATCTCTCTTCTGGCTCCCTCTAAAAAACTTTCTTGAAGGGAGGGATCCATTGAGCCTCCTGGTACTTCGAGGTGCTCCTTTTTAGAGGCATGACGGTACTGCTTCACCAAAATAGCTTCTCCGTCTTTTGTAATCGGCAGTATGTTGACCCAATCAGGGAAATCCATCACATAATAGCGTGGCATCACTCGACCGTCGGGAAGCTCGCACTTTTCAGATTTGAGTGTAAAAAGGCCTGATGAGAACAGTTTTTTTGTGGAGAGCACTTTCCAGGTCATAATCATCCTTTTTCAATTGATTAAGAAACCTCAATTTTTTACAGGAAGACTCTAATGTCAATGGATGTTTTCTAAGAATAGAGGCAATGGATTTTAATTCAATGAGTGATTAGTCAAACGCAGTAACCCAAGCAAAATAAGCGTGAGTGCCCATGACCATAATTGTGTAGACCGTATGCTCACCGGCTGTGGTCGCACCGTGTCCGCTTGGTAAGTGAACTGTTAAAGATGTGGAGCCCGCATCACTATAGGCATTAAATGCACAGGTGCCGGATGTGGTTCCTTGCACTGCGAACGAATACGTTCCACCATCTTTTAAATTATGAAGATCAAAGGTTTGGCAGTTTTCACTTGTGTACTGTAAATTTCCATCATCAAAATCGATGGTGGTCACAGCTGCACCATTAGAAATAGAGGCTGAGTTGCGAATGGCACCATTGACTTCAAGGGCGGATTGAGGACTCGCTGTACCTATTCCAACGTTTCCAGCAAAATAGTTCGTATCGGAGGCTCCGACTTGGTAAACTCCATACTGATTGGTCCCTGACAAATCATCAATATAAAGTCCATAAGCATTTGTTAAAGTGCCGGAGTTTGAGTTTTTTGCACGAAAGCCGTAGGCATCAGTAACTGTTCCGCCGTTGACCTTGATTTCACTCAAAACACCAGTGTAGTCACCCACTGTTCCAGCTAAATTTTCCATCTCGTTATAGCTACCTATACCCTGATTGAGACTTGTAGCCCAGTTCGAATTAATGTTGTAACTGCTAATTTGTTGGTCCTGGGCATTTGGAGAGTCACCACGGATAAGATTTCTAATTCCGATAATTTTACCTGAATGAGGATCACCATTTTTATACATCTCGTTGTTGATGTGCGCGTAGTCACCAGAGGCATCGAAGGGATTACTCTCGACACGGACCAAAGCTCCACCAAGATTTATCATATTTGCACTACCTACTAAGAAACTACCATCACTTCTTGCTGTTGCCACGGTCGAACCGTTTGCTTCTAAATTGAAATTGTAGTTATCATTTGTACCGATTGTTATTGCTGCACCATTTGAATTTCCACCATCAGCAATATCGCCAGAACCGCCACTGATTCCACTGGAGAGATCAAGACAGTTGGAGTTATTTTCATCACAAATTTCAGACGCATTGATCGACCCGGTTCCAACATCTAGAGCGACGGCCGGAGCTGTTGTACCAATCCCTACCCTTCCGTTTGGTGCCAAGGTGACGTAGTCCTGATAGGTACTGCCATCGAAATAATTAAACATTAACTTATCGGCATCAGCGCCGACGGTCGATCCGTTGCGGTAGTTAATGCTCCACTGATTTGCGTTGACCGTATTAGCCAGATTAAAATACGAATAGTTGTAGGCATCTAAAGAGCCTCCTGTTGAAGTGACCACGCCCGCGCCTGTGTCGCCATAAGCTTCCACCGCTGCCGCTGAAAAATCACCTGACACCTCTAGCATTTTACTAGGACTTCCCGTGCCAATTCCAACATTTCCAGAGGCTGTCACTCTTAATCTCTCACTACCCGCTGTGGTTAAGGCAATACTGTTGGCCACGGGGTCATGGATACCGGTATCGTTATCACCAGTAAAACTATAATCAAGATCCGCTCCGGCACCATAGCCGGCGTCAATTCTATTGAAAAAACTAAAGGAACCCGTATTCCAACGGAGAACCTGTCCTCCGTTTAACGCAAATCCCAGATCGTCTTCCGCAAATCGAAAAAAACCCATATCCTGATCACTATTAAATGTAAGGGCAGGACTTGCTCCTGTACCATCTGCGAGTAAGAGACTATCAGTCATTGGCACCGATCCGTCAGCGAGGAAGTCTCCCCCTGAACCGCCGCCAGATGTATCCACCCAAGTGGAGCCATCATAAAACTTCAGTTTATTAGAATCAGCACTATCAACAGCTATATCCCCTGCAGCAGGAGATCCTGGAAGAGTCGTTGGTGTAATTCGTGCGGGACCATCTACATGTAGCAGGCGTGCTGGAGCTGTTGTTCCGATTCCTACATTACCCGAGCTATCGATACGAACCCTTTCATCGTAAGCTGTGGCCCCTGTCTGCTGCCCAATAACAATGTCAGGTGTTCTTCCAGAAGAGTTTGCAATCGCTCCTATGTAAGCCTCTTGTTGGTCAGACGCCAAGTTTCTAGCTTGTAAACTTAATCCTGCCATTGCAGAGTCTAAATTGTCGGTATTTTGCACATGAGGTCCTACCATCACCGGACGATAATTACTTGATGAAGAAGGGGCATAGACTCCCCAGGTTCCTGGATAGGAAACCAACAAAGGATTTAAAACGCTTATTCCACCACTATGGGCGTACATCTGCATCGTACCAGCCGCACTTAATCCCAATGAATCTCCGAAAGGTCTAAAAATACCTGTGTCTTCATCACCTTCAAAGGCGACACCTGGAAAAGAGGCCGAACCGAAGTCAGCCTCAAGGGCACCCGTCATTGGCACACTACCATCAGCTAGGAAGTCACCAGAACCCGAACTCCACCCTGCTGAAATATCTTGGCAATTGGCTCCTGTTTCATCACAGATTTGTTCGGCTCTTATACTACCAGCCACATCCAACAGAGAGCCTGGAGCTGTGGTTCCGATTCCAACATTACCACTATCATCGATTCTGAATCTTTCCTGATAAGACGTGGCTCCGGTTTTTTGCCCGAGAACTATTGCCGGTGAGCTTCCAGTAGACTCTGCAACAACTCCTAAGTAGGCACTCTGATTTGTTGAACCACTGTTGGTAACCTGAAGTGAAACCCCTCCATAGGAATTATCTAGTGAGTTTGTATTATAGAAAGTCGCTGTACCTCCATCAGGGCCATATAAACTACCACTTGAAGGAGAGTAGGTACTTGAACTCCAAATTCCTGAAAAGAGGGGACGGAATAGCGTAATAGCGGATCCGTTAAGAGCCATCACTCCATTGCCTCCCACGCTCAGAGCCATTTCATCAGAACCCGATCGAGTGATGCCAGTATCCTCGTCACCATCGAATGTGATACCTGGTGAAGCTGAAGTTCCGTACACAGCCTCAAGGGCTCCGGTCATGGGCACACTACCGTCAGCTAGGAAGTCACCAGAACCCGAACTCCACCCTGCTGAAATATCTTGGCAATTGGCTCCGGTTTCATCACAGATTTGTTCGGCTCTTATAATCCCTGCCACATCTAACAGAGAGCCTGGAGCTGTGGTACCAATTCCGACATTTCCTGTCTGAGTAATTTCCATAATATGGTTGTTATTAGCGGCAATAGCTATGTCGGAATTCACCGACTCTAAATACAAATGGTCTCGGGCCCAAGGCACTCCGACCGCGTCGTTTCCGTAACCAACCCATCCAGCTACAGCTCCCAGTTCGTCTTGAAACTCTATTGTGTTGTAATTACTGTTTGATGTGGACTGAAGAACAACTGTGGTATCGGCGCTGACGATCTCAAGAGGCCAAGAAGGATTGTTCGTACCAATTCCCACAAAACCTGAGGAATTAATTCTCATGGCCTCAGATCCTCCAACGGAGAAACCAAGTGTATCAGCTCCGGCTCTATAAATTCCTGTGTCTTCATCACTATTAAATGTGTAACTGGGAAAACCTTCACTTGATCCAGAGTTCAATCTAAACGAGCCAGCATTGTTATACTCGATACCTGTCTGATTAAAAGTCATACGCTGAACGCCGTTGACGCTAACACCCATATTATCAGGCGCTGCAGAAAAGAAACCAGTATTGCTGTCGTTCGCAAAAGAAATACTTGGGGCAGCCCCTGTGCCGTCACCAGCTAGTAAAGTGTCACCATCAGTGTATCCTGTACTTATACCAGCGGACAAATCGATACAGTTAGTATTGTTCTCATCACATATGGAGGCGGCATTTATTGTTCCTGTGTCGACATCTAACTCAACTCCAGGATTGAGAGTATTGATACCCACATGGCCGGTATCTTCTACAACCAATCTATGAGCATTGTTATCAATATCATAAACAGCAAACCAGTTATCGACACCATCATCCAAAACATCGATCTTAAAACCTTTTCCACTCGTTGCATTTGGAGTCAAAGCTAAGCTAGCTGTATTGTCTCCGCTTGGGCGATCTCCAATGACCACGGACTCGTTGACGGTGGGAGCCCTTTTCTCTCCACCGGCAAGAAGTTGGCCGGCAACATCTAATTTACCAGCAGGAGTTTGAGAGCCTATTCCGACTTGTCCTGTGGCATCGATTCGAACAGCTTCATTACCACCGGTAGTAAAGGCCAATTGGTCGGCAGCACCAAGGAACATTCCTGTGTTGGCATCACTTGCAAATGAAACGGCAGGGTTTCCCTGGTTTCCATCGATGGCATCAAATTGACCCGTCATTGCCACTGAGCCATCAGCCATAAAATCGCCAGAACCAGAACTCCAGCCCGTTGAAATATCTTGGCAATTGGCTCCAGATTCATCACAAATTTGCTCTGCACGAATAATTCCTGCAACATCCAATTCAGAAGCTGGGCTCGTTGTACCAATTCCAACATTTCCAGTAGAACCAATCAAAGTCATCAATTCCGTGAGAGCACTGGATTGCCTAACATAAAAATGAATATCTCCTGAGGCACTATTGGCACCCCTCGTAGAAGCTAAACGGCCAGAGTCCACACCACCACTTTCAAATAATATTCCGGAACCTCTGGAATCACCAGCGCTTGTGTTTGTAAGCTTAAGACTGTCACTGATCCCCGTAAAATTTCTGAATATCTCAACTTTTTCATCGGGGGTTGTGGTACCTATACCAAGATTTCCGACACTATTGATACGCATTCGTTCACTACCACCATCAGTGCTGAAACTTATGGATTCGCCGGTATCGGCATCAATATTAATTAAACTTCCATTCCAGCCGATTGCACCATAATAACCACCACCAAAATGACGGAAATTAATTCTATTAGCATTGCCTGAAGAGCCATTTCTTAGATTTAACTCAACTCCGTTGGTATCACTGGCTCCACCGTAGCCGAACATTTGAAAAACTTCGGAACCATTCATATCAAAACGAATATCATCATCATCGGGCCCTGCCTCTAACCGAATTCGTGTGTCACCATCAGTGTCTTGGAGGACTGATCCTGGAGAATTGCTACCTACTAAATCAATCCAGGCCCCACTTTCATACCCCTCAAGCTTGGAAGTAGTAGTATTATAACGAAGCATCCCGTTTTCACCGGTGCCAGGTCGCTCACCGGTTGTCCCCTGAGGAACGACAATCGCATCAGTACCTGATACATCGAGGATAGCGGCGGGATTTGTTGTCCCAATCCCCACATTGCCTGAGGTATCCACTGTAATCGCTGTTGAACCATTGGTAAGTAGGCTCAAGTTTTGAGCGTTTGTGGTTCCAATTTCGAGATCTCCTGCAGGAGCATTTCCACCGTCAATCACGTAACCATCATCAGCTATAATCGCTTCGACTTCTGCGTTGGAAAGAACGAAGTTTGAGCGAGTCATCTTCCTTAAAGCACCAACGGAGGCATCATAGATAAGAATTTCATCACCTGCGGCGACTGAGGCCTCGGCGGTTTCGTTAGTAATATCTACGTTGACCCCTGTTCCATCCACTGTGATCGCATCTCCACCTTGCACGGCTAGAGTGCGATCGACGGAAAGATCACCACCACCGGTTAATCCATTACCCGCTGTGATTGATCTTGAATCAGAAACTTTGTCAGCCTCTAGCTCCACAAGGGCTGCTTGTAAAGTTGTTGCAGTTAATGGTGTGGTTCCTACAGGAATCACTGTCGGATCAAAAGCACTTTCATCAAGTGTTAAGATGACATTGTCGGCATCAGAAGAAACGGCAATTTTGCCATTGGCAGAACCGACAGATTTGAATTCAAGATTTAATCCGTTCTTAGCTTTAAAAACACCTTCACCCGTTCCAACATTAGCCCCATCGTTGACTTCACCACCTGCAGCGGTTCCAAAGGCTGTCCAAGTGGAGCCATCACAAAATGAAACGGCTCCGCCTACGTATTTTAATGTTCCCTCTTTTGTACCATTACAGAGAGCCGCATCGTTACCAATTTGCACCCCACCAGCAACTTGTAATTGCGAGGTGGGAGTTGTGGTTCCGATACCAACAAGACCGCTGTTTTGAATAGTCATTCGGTTAGAGGCATTGGTACCAAAATGTAGATCTGTGTTTGCGAGATTCCAAACATAGGCGTCTCCTCCCCCAGCTACACTCGCAATACCTAAAGCTAAAGTGCCGGCATCTGACGCCGTACCTATTGTCGCTTCAGCATTAACCCCTGGATCTAAATTGATAACACCAACACCCGTGGACGCATTGTCTGAATCAACAATCTCCAGTTTACCACTAGGATTAGAAGTTCCAATTCCCACATTTCCTGAGGAGTCGACGGTCATTACTGTCGAATTATTTGTTAAGAAAGTTAAGTCTTCGGCGTTTGTTGTACCAATATCTAACGAGCCAGTTGGTGCATTTCCACCATCGATAACATAACCGTCATCAGCAATAATCGCTTCCACTTCTGCATTTGAAAGTACAAAGTTCGAACGAGTCATTTTTCTTAAGGCACCAGCGGAGGCATCGTAAATTAAAACTTCATCACCTGCCGCAACTGACGCTTCTGCGGTTTCGTTGGTTATATCGACATTAACGCCTGATCCGTCCACTGTGATAGCATTGCCACCAACTACTTCGATATCATCCGCATTTACATTAATACCGTTTCCAGCACCGACGGCTAAAGTTCGGTCCGTACTTAAATCGCCGCCACCAACAAGACCTCCACCAGAGACGACGGCTCTTGAGTCAGAAACTTTATCGGCTTCAAGTTCTACAAGTGCTGCCTGTAAAGTCGTTGCGGTTAACGGTGTTGTCCCTACAGGAATCACTGTTGGATCAAAAGCATTTTCATCAATTGTTAAGGTGACATTATCAGTATCAGAGGAAACAGCTATCTTTGTATTAGCTGAGCCAATCGATTTGAATTCAAGATTCAGACCGTTTTTCGATTTAAAAACTCCCTCACCGGTTCCAACATTGGCTCCATCATTGACCTCTCCACCAGCAGCGGTTCCAAAAGCTTCCCAGGTTGTACCATCACAAAAAGAAACAGATCCTGCGTCGTACTTTAAAGTTCCGGCTTTTGTTCCATCGCATAGGGCTACATCATCACCAATTTGTACACCACCAGTTACCTGTAACTGAGCTGTTGGAGTTGATGTGCCGATACCAACGTTTCCATCCTCTCGAATTATCATTCTTTGAGTGTTGGAGCCGCCACTTGCAGTTGAAAATGAAATTCGGCCATCATTATCCGGGTCAGCCCCTGTCGAAATATCTATACCGGCTATTCGAGTTCCATCATTGTTTGCTCTTAAAGAAAAAACACCCGCACCAGAAAATGTCCTGTCTGCATCTACCAGCAATTTTACATCATTATTACCAGTGTTTGTTAAAGCTATATTCGAGCTAGTTGCACTGTATATTTGGAGTTTAGAAGTCGGTGCCGTCGTTCCAATACCGACATTCCCATTGTCATCAACAATAAAACTGGTTGCTCCGTTATCTTGTACTTGAAAGTTATTAGTGCCAGTCAGGTTCCACACAACATCCGTGGAGTCCACTGTTATCGCAGAACCATTGTTGTAGGCATCGTCTAAACTTTGAGTTTCCGCAGTTAAGTATCCTGCGGCCGCATGATCTCCCCAAGCAAAGGCCTGATCCCAATCTGCCGAGTTATCGGTGATACTGCTATAAGTTCCAGGTGCTGTGCGAACTAAAATACCATTTCCAGACCACACAGTATCAAGCTCAGTTCCAGTGATGTTTTGTAAAAATCCTTCATTGGAAGCGAAGGTTCCAACCTCACTTTGACTCAGTACAAAATTTGACCTTGTGATTTCTTTTAAATTCCCAGCGTCTTCACTGTCTCTAATTAAAAGACTATCGGCAGCAACGGCAGAAGTTAATTTGTCAGCCGTTCCAGCGACATCAACATTAACACCTGTACCATCCACACTTATTCCGTTTCCAGCTCTGACTTCAATGTCGTCAGCATTCACTGTAATACCGTTGCCAGCTCCTATATCAAAAGTGCGATCAGAGCTTAGGTCACCACCACCAGTTAAACCTTGACCTGCTGTTACACTTCTTGATTCTGCAGCCACACTTGTCCAAGAGAGAACTCCGGCACCACTTGTTTGTAGCACTTGCCCTGCTCCACCGTCGTCATCCGGGAGAGTCCACACAAAGGAAGACACTGCATTTACAGTGTTCGGCGCCTGGAAACCAACGTACTTTGTTCCCGTATCCTGAAATCTTAATTCTGTAGTCACACCACCATTAAGATCCATCACCAGATTTCCGGTCATAGAGTCGCCACTTTTAGCGACCTTTTCAGCACTTAATTCTTCAATCGCTCCCTGAACTTCTGTGGCTGTATCCACATCACCACCATAGGTGTTATCAAAAGTGATCAGGTCAGCATCGTAGTCGCCGGCTGTAGCTATAACATTGCCTGTGCGACCGAAAACTTGAGTGACTCCCGCGTTGACATCCTGCCAGGAGAGCACTCCACTTCCATCGGTTTGTAAGTATTGTCCAGGGTCACCATCGTTATCCGGTAGAATTAAATTAACCGGTGCCGCAAGGGCTGCTGGTGATTTTAAAGAGACATAATCAGAACCGTTTCCGGTAGCCTCAGCAAGTTGTAACTCACTTTCGTTTTCTAAGTTAATATTACCAGCAGAATTAATCCCGTTGGTAACACCAATCCCACCCGAGACGGTAAGGTTGTTGCCTATACTAGCATCTTGGCCCGCACTTAAATTATTGGTGGCAGAAATATTGTTGTTAGCTGAAATATCATTCGCATTGGTGATGTCTTGATTTCCCATGTTGATGGAACCAGTCATGGTTCCACCCCCCAATGGGAGTTTATTCACATCGTTTATCACTTGCGAGTTCCACTGCGTGCCATCCCAGGTCAGGACTTCGCCATTCTGACCGGCACCAAGAGCACCGAGGTCCGCGGTATCGACCTGTTGTCCACCGATGTAGCTGCGAGCATAGCCGACGTTCACAGCGTCGGAATCTGTGGCTGGATTAGGATCCGCGAGATTAACTATTTTTTGGTTGTTGTTGTCGACGTCTGCTGTTGGAGCGCCCGCTGTAAAACTCGTGCTTGTTCCATCAAGAAGAGCTTGTAGCTCGTTCCAGTTGCTATCGCTAAAGACAAACTCAAGATTTGTTTGGTCTAGATTAAATCCAGTCCCACTATTGATTCTTAGAATTTCAGGAGCACTAAGACCACCAATGGTCGAAGCACTGGTGGCGTAGGGAACGCTGACAACATTGTGATCTTGAGCCACTGTCACAGGACCTGAACCATCATCAAAGGTCACTCGCAGTTTTCTGCCATCAGTGGAATCCGCCGTGTAGCTGGGACCCATCACACAATCCGTGGGAGTGACCGTACCGATAGCATTATCGAGAGCGTCGGAAAGGCTGGTCAGGTCTTCGTAAGATCCATCACCAGGCTTGGAGCCCTCACCGACTATCAGACTGAAAATTCCATTAGAATTAGTCATGTTAAGAGTGTGAGATTCTTTATAAAGCACACAAAGCTCTGGCTCTGGGGAAAGAACTTCAATGGTAAATTGTACGGTGCTCGCCTCAAGGGCTTGACCGTTGGGTTTGATGATTTGACCTTGATAGGTAAATTTTGCAGGCCCTGCGAGAGCTTGAGCGGCTGCGAAAAAGGTCAAAAATAGAATCAATAAATATCTTTTAACGTGCACAAATAGTTATCGGACTAAGTGCTTAAGAGTTTAGGATTTTTGTGCATTTACTCGATAATTTATAGGAATTTTTGTGCTTTTTTGTCTCTCCATGAGCCGGAGTCTCAATACTTTCCGCTAGCTGTCTTTTTATGATACAGACTTTTCAAGGCTGTCAGAAAATAGACAAGCTTAGTAAAATTCTGAAGAGCTGAGGTCGAGGTATATATAGACTAAAGTTAGCTCCCCCTACATTTGATTCCAGTAGTGAGACAATTCTTGTTTGCTAATCACTGTAATAAATAATAGAAAAAGTCCATGGCATTGACTCTTATTTCAGTTCCTATTGGAAATCTAGGGGATATCACCCTACGAGCTTTAGAAAGCCTCAAATCGGCTGACCTTTATATTGGTGAGGAACGTAAACCTATGTTTCGCCTATTAAAAGAATTAGGCGTGGCCACTCCTAAAAACTTTGAACTTCTCAATGAGCATTCCGAAAAAGAAGACATCAAAAGACTGGCGCAACTCTGCAAGAATCAAAATGTGGTTCTACTCACCGACTGTGGCACGCCTGGCTTTAGTGATCCGGGGGCTGAACTCGTCAGTGAATGTTATAAACAAGAAATTTTAGTGACCGCCAACCCTGGTGCTTCAGCACTCACAACATTCTTAAGTCTTAGTGGCGTTCGATTAGAAAAATTTAATTACTATGGGTTTTTACCAAGAGAAAAAAACGAAAGGCAAAAAGCCATCCAGAGCCTTTGCAAAGTCAAAACGCCCACAATTATCATGGACACAGCCTACCGCCTAAAAAAAACTCTCACCCAATTTGATCAGGTGAATTCAAACTCAGAATTCGTGCTTGGTATGGATTTAACCAAGCCCAGTGAAAAAGTATTGAGTGGGAAAATGAGCCAGATTTTAAGGGATTATGATGGTGAAAAAAGAGAGTTTTTGTTGTTGATTCTTCCCTAGGGAAGCAAATTTAGCTTAAGGAGGCTCTCTGGGTCTCTTGCTTTTCTTGTGTAGGACCTTTTGAAATTATTTTACCAGGGATTCCTGCAACTGTGACTCCCTCAGGAGCATTCATCATTACCACAGAATTCGCTCCCACTTTCACATTGTTTTCAAGCGTAATGGGTCCAAGTATTTTTGCCCCAGCCCCCACCATAACATTGTTTTTTAGGGTTGGATGACGTTTGACTCTATTGTTGCTCACTCCACCGAGAGTCACTCCGTGATAAAGCACACAGTCGTCTCCAACTTCCGCTGTTTCTCCGACAACAATTCCCGCTCCGTGGTCAATGACGAGGCGACGACCGATTTTTGCACCTGGATGAATTTCGATCAGGGTAAGGACTCTAGAAATTTCGGATATCAAGCGCGCAATGAAGTAGAGTTTTAATTTATAAAAAAAGTGAGCCATCCGGTGCATAAACATGGCTTTGGGTCCTGGATAAAGGAGAGCCACTTCGAAAATTGATCGAGCGGCAGGATCATAATTTTTATAGGCTTTTAAAAAATCGATCATGAATCAGAGTCTTTGAAATTGTTTTTATAAAAGTGACGAGTGTATAAGTTATTAAAAGATGTCCAATCACCCTCACCGGAATGATCCTGGCCCATAAACTGAGTGATTGAATCAACTTTTGAATCAAAATCGTCGATCATCCAAACCACATAAGCCTCAAGCATCATGGGTACTTTAGGAGATCCGTATTCGAGTTTTCCATGGTGACTTAAAATGATGTGTTTTAAAACCATGATCAGATCCTCTGGAAACCCCATTATTTGACTGGCTTTTTTATCTACAAGCTCAGCTGACATCACCAAATGCCCAACAAGTCTTCCCTGGTCGGTGTAGCGGATGCCTTTTTTGGTCCACTCCAACTCCCAAATCTTTCCAATGTCGTGGAAGATGGCTCCAAAAATTAACAAATCAAAGTTCAACTGTGGGTACTGCTTCGCCACAAACACCATAATTTTACTGATGGAAAGAATGTGATCAATCAAACCACCCACTTTTACATGATGAATCGATTTCGCGGCTGGTGATTTCAAAAGCCTTTCTTTAACTTGAGGGTCGTCTAATGTACTTTTGATGAGTTGCTTAATGGGCTCGGATTGAACTTGATTGACGATTTGAAGGAGTTCTTGCAACACCTCCTCGGGAGACTGACTGATCTCACCGACATAGTCTTCAAAATTTAAGTCCTCATCTTTAATAGGGTCAATACGATGAATGATCACCTGCTTTTTGTTCTGAAAAAGTTGAACCTGACCTTTGACAATAACTATATCGCCCGACTCAAAAGTATTTTTCATTCGTTCGATATTGTCCCAAATCTTGGCATCAACACTACCACTTTTATCACTAAGATAAAGAGATATATAGGGATTGCCCTTTTTGTCGGTAAGAACTGTCTTATTTTTTGCTAGAAATGTGGTGTGCAGACTTTGCTTATCTTCCAAGTCTGCAACGAATAACTTCTCCATAAACCCCTAATTGCCTTTGCATTGAAAACTCGGATAGCGACTATCCGTGAGGCGAATATAGCCCAAGTAGAGTCGTTCTTCAATAAGCTGAAAGAAGATGTATGTCCCTGCCATTAGATGCAGATAATGGCGACGAGAGGCCGTTAAATTGACTCCTGAGCCATAGGTAAACACATCAGCCTTCTCACTGAGGTCAAAAATCTTGCCACAGCCATTGCCCCAGGCATTGCCCTCTTTGACCTCTCCCGGCGACTCACTCACATAAAGCAAATGAAAATTCTTTTCTTCTTGAAAATCTGGCACCATGCGAAGCTGAAATGGGCCCTTGCCAGAAAGATAATCGAAAAAATCAATCTCTCCGCCCCCTTCCACAAAATTGAGGCGATAATTGAGGCCACCTCTCAATACAACGTTGTTTTCGCTATAAAGCTCAACACCCACAGATATGGGAAGAACAGAAAAATTCTCAAGGATTTTTTTATCAGCCCCATCGGCTTTCATGCCTTCTTTAATCAAGGCCCACACTTTCCGAGGCACCTGGATGTTTTGGTAATTAAAGGGCATATCGATCACTTTCCAAGAGGACCCCTCCTCTATTTCCTGGGAAAGTGTAGGTGAGGCAACCAAAATGACAATGAAAATAGTGATGAAAAATCTTATTTTTTTCACTGGTCCTCCTCTAAAACTAAAGCTTTTTTTGCATTTTCAATAAAGGCGCAAAATTGGGGGATTGACCCAGTCCCTCTCTAATCGAAGCTCGTGATTCACTTCGGTTGTCTTTGAGCAGCAAACTCGCGTTCCCCCAATGGGAATAAAGAAGGGAGAGATGCTTTGAGTGCTGCCCTTTGAAAATAGCACGTCCACAGTTCATGTCACCAGCAACCAGACAGCCTCTTAAGATCGTTTCGATCAGAGGCTTCTGTTGATCCATTTGGGAGAGAAAGCCTAAACTATTTTTGGCTTGAGACAGCTCTTCGAGTTTCAATAAAGACGAAGCATAAAGAGCTTGCAGAATCCCGTCCTCGTTTTGCTGAGACAAAAGGTCTTCAAAAATATTCTTTGCTTCAATTGTGCGACGAACTTTTAAAAGGCAAAAACCATTGAGTAGCTTACTATGAAAATCACCAAGTCCGGATGCCAACTTATTGCACATGGGAATAAAATCTAGCCAATTGAAGCCCTGAAAGTCTATGAGAGGATCATGTACGTGAAGATTGGTCAGCTCAAAATCAATTTTAAGAAAATTCTTAACATGTTTGAGTAAATTCTCTGGCTCTGAATCTAATTTTGAATTCGCGATAGCAACAAGAAAGGCCACCTCTTGTTTAAAATCATAGTGCCTCTGCGCGAATTGATCGGCGACCGATAAAACCTCAGAAAGGATGGCATCATCTTCGTTTTTTAGTCCTAGCTCAAGCAGAGCTCTGATATAAAAAAAGTGTGCGACAGATTTTTCTTTGTTTTCGGCAACGACCTGTCTCATTAGGGAAACGGCTTGCTCAGCTTTCTGTACTTTCATAAGAGCATAAGCTTTATTTAATTGAGCTGGCATGAATTGATTGTCAAAATTCAATGCCTCATCGTAATTTGCCAAAGCTTCGGCAAATTTACCTCGGTAAGAATAAGAGAGTCCAACTATATTGTTGCCAATTTTATTAATTGTCTTTTGGCGACTTTTTGCCAACATACTTTCGATATTTGTTTGGACCTGATTGAATTGCCCACCAAACTGGATGGCTAGTGGTGACATCTCAATAAGTAGATTCGAGTCATTGGGTGAAATATTGTAGGCCTTGGAAAAGTTTTTAAGAGCTTTCTCATACTCTCCCACCTTAAGGTTTTCCATGCCTGCATCTGTAAACTGATCGAAGGCTGAAATTTTTTGCTCAATAAGTTTACTCTGCTTGAACTCATAGACTAGATAACCGGCTCCCCCGATCACTAGCAAAAGAAAGCTAAAGACAAAAACAAGAGGAAAACGCTTTTTCTGACTCTGAGCTGATCTGTGTACCGCCGAATTTGGCGGAATGGGAGCTTCCATGGCCTGCGGTGGTTGATAAACCCTTGTGGGCTCCATATTATCTTCTTCGCCATGAATATGGGGCGTTTCTGTTGCCGTTTCCTGATCAATGACGGAAACCGTCTGAGTCGGTGTGTCGGTTTTGGTATGAATATCAAGAGTTGCCGTCATGGTATGCTCACCACGGGCCTGATAAGTACTCGCCTTTAACTTTTCTATGGCTGCGGCAAATAGAGAATGATCTTTAATTGGGCGCCATCTTTCAAAAGGACCTTTGATTTCATCAAGAAGGTGGATATCACCATTAAATATGTTCTCAACCACACGATCAAATTCATAAGGACCAAGAACGCTATCATTTGATTTTACTAACCATTGTTTGTCTGCGTTCATATCCCCACCCTAACCATCAGTGCCTGAAGTGCCTTCGGCCTGTAAAGACCATAGGAATGTTCAATTCTTTGGCTTTGGCTATGACAGCCTCATCTTTGATCGATCCTCCTGGTTGAATGATCGCTTTCACGCCATGCTTGGCCGCCAATTCGATCGAGTCTGGAAAAGGGAAAAAGGCATCACTGGCCAGATAAAGATTTTTTTCTTCGGGATGAAACTGCTTTGAACGGGCAAAGGCCTGCTCAACAGCATCCACTCGATTGACCTGCCCCATACCAAGTCCTAAAGATTGATTCTCGTTGGTTACAGAGATCGCGTTACTTTTTAAACAAGAACAAATCTTCCAGGAAAACTCTAGGGCTTTCCAATCTTTCTCACTGAGTTCTCCGCTAACAAGCTTCCAGCTATCACTGCGCTCGGCCACTTGGTCCGGCGTTTGTATCACTTCGCCGCCAAGAATAGTGCGAGTTAAGTTTTCTAAATCTTGCTTTTTGTGATCGGGCATCTCTGGCCACTCTAAAATGCGCAGGTTCTTTTTAGTTTTAAAATGTTCTTTTGCCTCTTTAGAAAACTGCGGCGCCACCACACATTCCAAAAAAAGCTGTGTTAACATTTTTGCGCATTCAAGGTCGACCTCTTCATTAAGAGCGATGATTCCGCCAAAAACGCTGACCGGATCGGCTTTTAATGACTTTTCTAGAGCTGTTTGAATATCTTCGGCTGTGGCCGCTCCGCAAGGATTATTGTGTTTGACTGAAATCACACAGGGCTTATCGAACAAGAAAAGAGCTCTTAATGCTGCATCTAAATCGAGAAGATTATTATAGGAGAGTTCTTTACCTTGAAGAATTTCCGCTTGGTGAAGTCCCCAGTGGGTCCGGCTTTGCCACCATCCCTGTTGCTGAGGGTTTTCGCCATAGCGAAGTTCTTTAATCTCTCCATCACCGCTCAAATAGCTTTGTATAAGATGATCATATTCGCTCACATGACGAAAAACTTTTGCGGCTAGTTTCTGACGATCGGCTTTGTTGAGTTCTTTTTTTTCGCTTACCCATTTGTAGTCACTGGGGTCGCAAAGAACGGTAACACTTTCAAAGTTTTTTGCCGCAGCCCTTAACAACGTGGGTCCACCAATATCAATCTTTTCAATCATCTCTTCCGCACTGGCTTTTTGCTCCAATGCCTCCCGAAAGGGATAAAGATTGACGAGGACAAGGTCAAAGGCCTCTAAGTTATACTCACTCAAGGTTTTTTGATCTTCAGGAACGGATTGTCTTTGTAGTAGTGGCATATGGATATGGGGATGAAGGGTTTTCACTCGCCCGCCCATGACCTCTGGAAACTGGGTCTGATCGCTGACCTTGACCACTTCAAAGCCTTTTTCTTCCAAATACCGAGCTGTACCACCTGAGGAAACAATTCTTAATCCCTTTTCACTCAAGGGTTTTAAAAATTCTTCAAGACCTTCTTTATTTGAAACACTGACTAGGGCATTTTTATACATCGCTCTTCCTTAGAAACTCATGGTTGATAGAAGAACTTTTATATCGTCGTTTGTCAGATAGAGTCCAGCTCCAATGAAGCTCGACGCATTGTCATTTCCGTTGGCAAAAATGTACTGCTGCCCACCAACGACATACATTCCTTTAAAGAAACTGTAGCGAAGGTAGGCGCGAACATTAGGTGTTTGAAAATCAAAGGCATCAAAAGAGGCGCGAAAACGGTTATTGTAGAAGTTGTATTCCACTCCCAAACCACCACGAGACTCCATCATTCCTCCCTTAATGGTCCAATTGTAGAATTTTTTACCGAATAGAGCCGTTAGACGTAATTTGTAATCATGTCGGGTTTCTTGAACCGTCGTCACAGGAGCTGCACCATCCACTGTGTTTGTTTGAGAAAATCTTGTGATGACTCCGTCAGGAGAGGTAATTCCAGCCAACTCATAAAAACGGTCTAAGCCTGGCTGAATACGCACGCCAATGTAAGATCTTACACCATCACCATTCATCAAAACGTGAGAGTAGTAATCGAAGTTTGTTTGAAGTTTATTACCAGCATCAATAAAATTGTTAATTCCTTCGATCGCTGTATTGACCTGCTCAACCGTTTCCTCGTCGTTAATTAATCGTCCAATGGTTCCTTCCCCACGATTAATTTTCCCAGATATTTCATCGATATTTCCAAGGGCACTCTCTAGGCGTTCCATGGAGGAATTAAAGCGTGCTCGGAAGCCGTCATCACTACGGTCATTGATCATTTCATCCAAAGAGGCTGTCACATTATTGAGGTGATCAATAAGATCTCCCACCTCATCCTTTTTGTCTGCCATAAGGTCGGAAAGATCAGTGGTGATCCTTTCTATATTCTTGACGATCTTACCAATGGGCTTAGTATCATCGCCTTCTGTGGCGTCTCGAATATTATCGATCACCTCACCTAAGCTTTGAGTGATTTTACTGACCTCTGTAACGATTCGATCAAGGGATGCGTTGTCTTCAACAACAACGATTTGCTCTTTGTTTTCTAATACGGGGTCATTCATGGAACCAGGAATGATTTCAATATGTTTGTCACCAAGAATCCCGTTGGCACGCACTTCAATTTTTGAAGACTGGGTCAAAACGACATCCGGTCGAATGGCCATAAGAACAACGGCCTTCCCCTCTTTAAGCTGAATGTCTTCAATGATACCGACCCGGATTCCAGCCACGTTCACTGGAGAGTTTTTGATCAGCCCCCCGGCATTTTCGATTTCAAACCAAATTCTTTTGGTTCCGCCGATAAAGTTGGGGCTTTCACTCACACGCATGGACATCACACCCACAAGGCAGGCTACCACAATGACCAGCATTCCAACTTTGAATTCGGGGGTGCGAAGAAGATTCATTTCTTGCGAACTCCTTTAGAAACAAAACGTGAGACTAAAGGGTTATCGGATTCCATAAAATCTTTTGGAGTCCCGTAAAGTAATACCTTGCCGCTGTCTAACATTGCTACATAATCTCCGATGCGAAAAGCTGCATGTAAGTCATGGGACACCACCAATGACGCAGTGTCCTCTTTATGATTATGCGTGCTTAGAATCAAATTATCCACCATTTCCGTTAAAATTGGATCAAGACCCGTCGTTGGTTCGTCATAAACCAGGATATCTGGATCTAGGGCCAAGGCACGAGCTAGACCACAACGCTTTCTCATTCCTCCCGAAACTTCGCCCGGCAATTTGTTGTAGTGCTTTTCGTCCAGTCCTGATTGCTTGAGCTTTTCGTAAGCAATCTCTTTTACTTGGTTTTTTGATAATTCTTTACGATGTTCGTTGAGTGGAAATTTCACGTTCTCAAGAATTGTTCGGTCGTCAAAAAGTGCGGCGTACTGAAACAAAACACCAAAATGTTTTCTCATTTTGACTGTCTCAGCATCACTCATTTTAGAAATATCTCGTCCTAAAATTTTAATGCTTCCCGCTGTCGGTTTAAGCAAACCAAGGATGTGTTTGAGAAGAACACTTTTTCCCGTTCCGCTAAAACCAATAATAACGGTGATCTTTCCTTTTGGAATTTCTAAGTTGATACCATTAAGAACATAATCCCCTTCGGTGAAGGATTTTTTTAGATTATTAATCTCAATGGCATTTTCTTTCTCGCCCATAGGCCCTGCTGCTTCTCCATCATGCTGTCAATTTGTAGTAAATCTCGATAAGGTTCATTAAAAAGAAATCTAGAATAATAATCATAACCATACTAAGGACAACACCTCGGTTGGTGGCATCCCCAACACCGCGAGCCCCCCCACTGGTGTTGTAGCCTCTATAGCAGCAGATCAAAGAGAAAACCGCTCCGAAGACCGCACCCTTTATTAAGCCCTCATTGATGTGGGCTGGGTTGAGCCAAAGAGCTGTTTTATCCCAGAAGATCGCCTCATCCATTTCCAAAACTCGAATACATAAAAAGTAGGAGCCGATCATGGCCACAAAATCAAAAACTCCTGTTAGTAGTGGAAGAGAAATGATTGAGGCCCATAACCTTGGAGCCACCAAATATTCTTGAGGGTCAACTCCCATTACTTCGAGGGCATCGATCTGCTCGGACACACGCATGGACCCAAGGTTGGCGGCCATAGCTCCACCGGCACGGGCGGCTACAATTAATCCGGTTAGTACAGGACCTAACTCTCTTGCGATACCCATAGCGACAATGGGACCTGTTAAACTGGTTGCATTGACAAGGCGAAAACCGAGATAGACTTGAAAAGATAAGGCCATTCCAGTGAATGTCCCCGTGAGAACAACAATAAAAATGGATTTGTTCCCAATGAACTCCATCTGCTGAATGAACTCTTTAAAACGATAGGGCTTTGAAAAAAAGGTTTTAAGAGAGTAGGCTCCAAACGAAAAAACCGCCCCAACTTCATAAATAAAACCTTCAATGGTTTCCCAGATGGTCCCAAAAACAAGGTCAAAAAAATCATTAACCTTTTGCCTAACCGTTTCGCTCAAACTTATTCTCCGTAGTGCCTTGGCACTCTCTCACTAATTCCCGTTACCACTTCATAAGTGATGCGTCCGGCTTTCCTGGAGAACTCTTCCACCAGGATTTCTTCTTGCCCCTGTTTACCAATAAGGACCACCTCTTCACCGATGAGATCTTTTTTCGGAGTTAACCCAGAAAGATCCACCATAGTGTAGTCCATGCAAACACGTCCTCGAATGGGAACTCTTTTTTCTCGCACAAGAAACTCCCCTTCATTGGATAGGCTGCGGCAAACACCATCGGCGTACCCAGCCGGAACAATTCCAATCAAAGAGTCTTTGGAAGCTTTCCAAGTTCCACCGTAAGACACCACTTCTCCTGATTTTACTTCCTGAGTCGCAACAATTTTAGACTTATACTCCATAACAGGACTAACGAGAGGCTTCATCGGCAGATCCTCTTCCGGATCAATACCATAGGATAGGAGACCCGGACGCAGTCCGTACTCAAGATTGAGACCTTCTAAATGAAGCCTGGCTGTGGCTGCCGAATTATAAGCGTGGAGAAAAACTGAGGAGTTTTGAAACTGCTGGTAAGCTTTTTTGAAGTTTATAAGTTGCTGATCTGTGGATGAGCCAGTGAGATGAATATTGTCTCCTGAGGCCAAGTGAGTGCAAAGCCCCTGGACCTTTAGGTGGGAGTTTTTCGCAAGGCTCTTTTTAAGTGCCTCTAATTCACTCAATTGAAAGCCTAAGCGATTCATACCGGTATTGAATTTTAAATGGATTTTTGTGTCGGTCTTGGCTTGCTTAACAAGTTCTCCAAGTTGATCAAAGTTTGAAACAATAGCAACAAAATTATTTTTTAGGATCTCTTCGACGGCTTCTTTTCCAGTAAAGTTAAACACTAATAAATGAGCTTTCACTCCGCTGATATAAAGACCTATGGCCTCTTCTACCGAAGACACTCCCAAAAATTGACAGTTTAATTTTTCAACTAGAGTTTGGCTGACAGCCACATCACCATGTCCGTAGGCATTGGCCTTCACCATAGGGCAAAGAAAGCCAGATGGTTTTGAAAGTTTTTTTAATTCTTTATAGTTTTCCACCAGGCGATCGAGATGAATAACAAGATGGGTGGGGCGCAGCTGATCCATGGTTGTATTTTATCGAGCCTCAATGCTTTTGGGCTGTCACAGTGCAGAAGGTTTTTTTGTAAAAAATCATAGTTGAAACCCACTAACTTCTCTCATTTCCTCAAGAAATTTTATTTTTCTATTCTCACTTTGAGAATTTTAATTCACTTTTTCTAGCAAGGGATCTTCCTTGGAAGACAGATTAAACGGACTTGAGAAACCCTATTCTCATTTGGCGACACACTCTAAAAAACTGGCACAAAATAGCCCCGTATTTTTTCACTTTTCTCTTATATTGCCGATAAGTATATGTGCACGTTAGTAGAGGATTTTTTTTATTTTTAGGGCTTTTATTATCAGCCTCATTTTCTTTCGCCGCCCCGGCGAAGTTTACCTATCAAGGTCAAATCATCAAACCCAATGGTCAACCTCTTGAAGACAGTAATGTGGCCTTCAGAATAGAAATTGTTTCTCCAGGGCCTGAAGCTTGTATTCTCTATGAAGAAACTCATACCTTGAATATGTCAGCTTCAAACGGAATTTTTAGTGTCACAGTGGGTGAGGGCGCTCGCCCCGGTGACGGAAGTTTTGAAGACCTCACAACTCTTCGCGACGCTCTTGATAATTCCACAGGACTTGTTTCTCCCACCGATTGCACAGGGGGGCCTAATTACACCCCTGCGATCGATGATGGCAGAAAATTGAGAGTCACTTTTAACGATGGATCCGGACCTGTGACTCTGACTCAAGATCACAACGTGGTCAGTGTACCTTTTGCTAGCAGTGCTCACAGTGTGAGTGGGCTCACGGCAACGGACTTATTAACTATTCGTGATGATGCCAGTTTTCAATTAAACCAAGCCAATCTGGAAACTGTTTTTTCAAATGCCAACTGGGCGGAACTCCAAGCCCTTCTTGATGGTTCGAGCAGCAGTTTTGTGCAACCAGCCCCCACGGGGGATGTGGACAATAATAACCAAAAAATCGTCAACCTGGCAGACCCTGATCCAAATGAAGGAAAGGATGCTGTTAATGTCGATTACGCCAATAGCTACATCGGTGGACAGGCAGTGGACACAGCTGACCTCAGCACTTTGGCCGTTGGGAATGCTGACGAAGTTTTAACCTGGAACGGAACCCAGTGGACTTCAACCAGTATTCCCGAGGACACGACAAAACTCAACAAAGCCGGTGACACCATGAGTGGCACGCTTAATATGGGCAATAATGACATCACCAATATTAACAATCTCTCTGTTAACTCCACCATCTCTGTGACTGGAGGAATTGGAGTGGGCACAGGGATTAATTCCGGTGGGACCATTAATTTACAAAATGAAAACGCACTTCAGTTTTCTGAAAACTCTGGTAACGGCACTAACTTCGTTTCTTTAAAAGCTCCCAATGCACTCGCTAGCGATTTGAGCTGGACACTTCCGAGCACTCAAGGCACTCCAGGGCAGATGCTACAAGCCGGAACAGGCGGAACTCTATCCTGGGCAGATCCTAGTGCCATCGGCTATCTTCAAGATGGTGGTAATAGCACTGGAGCTTCCATTCGTGTGGGAACGAACGATTCACAGTCTCTTGAACTTGAAACTAACAACACTGCGCGAATGACTTTAGACAGCACAGGTGATGTGGGAATCGGTACGACAAATCCATGGGAACGACTGACCGTTGTAGGTGGAGGAATATCCGTTCAAGATACTATAAATGGAGGGACTGCGACGGCTTTGTCTCTCAATAACCCCCACGCAGGATTTGGTGGTCCAAGAGTTGGTATGGATTTTAGCTTGGGCACAGGAAGCGTGACCTATTCAAGAATTTCATCGGGAGCCGAAGCCTCTAACCGTGGGTCTCTTCGCTTTTTTACTCGAGGTACTACACCTTCTATTGGTATTTATGAAAGAATGACTATTAACGAGGATGGAAATGTTGGAATCGGTACGTCCGATCCTTCAGAGCGTCTTGAGGTGAACGGTACTATACGTAGCCAGGACTTGGTAGTTCAGGGGACAACTGGTTCTGCCCATAGTGTTTATATTTCTAATGCTTCCAACGGAATATACTTGGGAGTTGACGGCTATGAAAATGGGACGATAAATGTAGAAAGATCCAACTCCGACCTTCGATTCCAAATTGCCGGTTCAGATCAAATGAGAATTCTTGATTCAGGAAATGTAGGTATTGGGACATCAAACCCCTCCACTAAATTAGAGGTAAACGGGACCCTCACGGCTTCGGCTTATGTCGGAAATGGGTCGGGACTCACAAACGTCACTTCAACAAGCTCTACCTCCTCTACTAATACTAGTAACTATATTATTAATTCGGACTCCGACAACACTGGTGCTGATGGAGGAGTGAGTTTTCAAACCAACGGCTCAACCGTCGCTTCCGTAAGTGCCTCAGGTCAGCTTAATGGAAACTCTGGTTCTGTGGGCTCTGTTGGCATCGGATTTCAAGGAGACTCTGATACCGGGCTCTACTCCCCTATTGTGGATACGGTTTCACTATCCGCTGGTGGCATTGAGGGGTTGAGAATCAACAATACTCCCAGTGGTGTGAACTATGTTGAACTTTATCCTGGGGCCACTGGAGCTGGACCAACTATCGCTTCGGCTGGAAGTGATACTAATATTGATATCAATTTTACTCCCAAAGGGTCTGGACATAGTATTTTTACATCAGGACGGGTTGGCCTCGGCGTCTCTAACCCCTCTGAACGCCTTGATGTGCAAGGAAACATTAATTTATCAGGTCGTATTTTTGGTGGAGAAACGGATTCGTACCTCGATATCCACGGTGGCGGAGGGCGAATCATAGGTAACAATAGAACAGTGATTAGTGGCTCAAAAGGCTCACAGCTTAACATTAGTGTAGGCGATGAACTAGAAGCGGGGTCGGGTCGCATTCGAATGAAACTCGACACTGGCTTTCGTGATGACACGCCCGACGCCACTGTTGAAATTAGTGCGGATGGTTCGACGACCGGAAGTGCTTTTATGGTGAGTTCCGATGATAATAATGATGGAGATCTTGTTAATATCTTAAAGAATGGCGATGTCGGCATTGGAACCTCGAGTCCTTCTTCAAAATTTGAGGTGGTTGGAACTGTTACCGCTTCTGCATTTTCGGGAGACGGTTCTGGTCTAACAAACATTGTTTCAACCAGCTCTTCATCTTCAACCAATACCGGTAACTATGTGATCAATTCCGACTCTGACAACGCTGGTGCCGATGGTGGAGTGAGTTTTCAAACCAACGGCTCCACTGTGGCCTCAATCAGTCCAAGCGGTCAATTCAACGCAAACGCTGGCTCTGTTGGTTCCGTGGGTGTTGGCTTTCAGGGTGATAGCGATACCGGACTTTTTTCTCAATCTAGCAACACCCTTTCTTTGTCCGCTGGTGGAGTGGAGGGTCTGAGGATTAATAACACCCCAAGTGGTGTAAACTATGTTGAGCTTTCTCCTGGAGCCACCGGCAATGGTCCCACTATCGGTGCGCAAGGCGCTGATACAAATATTGACCTGAACTTAACACCGAAAGGAGCTGGGAACAGTATTTTTACCTCTGGGAATGTTGGAATTGGGACGACAAATCCTAGCTCGGCTCTCCACGTTGATGGGAAAATTACGACCACTAGCCTGATGCGTGGTCCTGGTATGGAGTCTCCTGGAAGCCCCAGCCAATCACGAGCTTATTTTTCCAACACTCACCAATTTCGAGTCAATCTTGCTAATACAACTATGTTTTTCGCTCGCAGCGACTCTAGTCGACAGGTGGAAATCGCACCAGACTCCGCGGTGGATGATGTATATATCGGAGTGCCATCGAACCCAGAGTTTCATCTTGATTTAAATAACCGTCGTGTGGGTATTAATAAATTAAACCCTGTTGCTGACCTTGATGTTTCTGGTGATGCTCTTGTTTCCGGTAGCTTAGGTATTGGAACAACGGCGCCCCAGGTAGCCCTTGATGTCAACACCGGTTCGATTAATGCCGCCGAGATTTGTGACGAAAGTAATTCGGCTTGTTTTGATTTATCCACAGGTTTGGGTGATTTTAAATCCGACGGCAGTGTCAGCATGACGGGACCAATTCTGGCTTCTCCTGGCACGACCGCGAGTCCTAGTATCTCTTTTGCTGGAGACACTGATACGGGCTTTAAAAATGAGTGGAGTAACAATTCTATAACGATGGTCTCTGGGGGAACTGGAAAGATTAATGTTTTTTCCAACTTCATGACTCAATTTGGTGGAAACACAGCAAATTGGGCACTGAAAACCACCCCAGGTTCTCACAATGCTGCGACCCCACCCTACACATTCTGGGGAGGTGGAAGTAATGAAGGAATGTACAGTCCTGCTGCTGACTCTTTAGGTTTTGTTACTGAAGGAGCGGAGGCCCTCAGAATTGATGGAAGCGGAAATATCGGAATAGGAACAACCTCTCCTTCGGCTAAATTAGCTGTAGAAAGTAGTGGCTCTCTCGGTAATTGGGGAGGCTTCAATCTTTCAAATGCTACCTTTCGAACATACGATGGAGCCAATTCAATCTACATGGATGGCAACTCTTTAATTTCTAACAATCAACTTTTACTTGGCACGACTACTGCCCAAGAAATTCAATTTGGAACCAACAATAGTGAGAAAATGAGAATTACATCGGCAGGTAATGTGGGAATCGGAACGGCCACTCCTACGAACCTTCTGCATCTTTCGAACTATGCTGGAGCCGCAGGAGAGGAGTTCACGCCCGGTATTTTTATTCAGGATCCAACAAATACAGTCAACTACGGGGGCAGTCTCTACTACGAGGACCGCTCCGGAGCCAATGGATTAAAAATATCCACCACTGATGCCGGTACTGAAACCGGATTTGTTTTTATCGACAGAAACTCAGGGAATGTTGGGATTGGCACTACTAATCCTCAAACAGAATTGGATGTCGTGGGTGATGGGCCCGTTCGAGGTAACTTTGAAGGCTATGGAACCAATCCGTCCCATTCAGGAATAATTTCATTGAAAAAGGGAAGAGGCACCTCTTCTGCCCCACTTGCTATACAAAACAATGACGATTTAGGAGGACTCCACTTTAACGGATATGATGGCACAGCCGCAACCACAGCCTCCGCCAAAATTATAGGTCGTGCTACTGAGGACTTCACCTCTTCAGCAAGGGGCGCCGAACTGGTTTTTGAAACCTCCAGTAACGGAAGTGTTCTCCCCACTCAACAGATGGTCATTTCTTCAAATGGCGATGTCGGTATCGGTACAGCCACCCCCAGTTACAAGCTGCATGTTAACGGCTCAGTAGCAGGTGTGGGTGCATACAATAACCTTTCCGATCGTCGTCTCAAACGTAATATTGCTAGTCTTGAAAATCCTATTGAAGATCTTCTAAAGGTACAGGGTGTGCGCTACGATTGGGCAAGATCCGAGTATCCCGAATATGATTTTCCTGAAGGAAAAGATATGGGTGTTATTGCTCAAGATGTAAAAGAGGTTTTTCCTGAAGCCGTGGTGGAATCAAAGGATGGCATTTTATCAGTGGCTTACTCTAAACTGATTGCCCCCATTATCGAGTCGATTCGTACTCTTTTTGAGCGCTCTAAGGTTCACGAGCAAAAACTTCTGGAAAAAGATCAAGAGATTCAGAGTCTCAAAGAAAAGAATTCCGAGCTCGAAAAGCGCCTTGAGCGAATCGAAAAACTACTTATCAATGAAGACAAATAGTCCCAGGCTTTACTTAAACTTGCGGACGAAACTCGGGCTCAAATTGGTCATCAGCGGTATAAAGACAAACTTTATTTTTTCCCGAGACTAAAACTTGGCTACAAGCTTTCTTTGCATCCTCTAATAGTTGATCCGAATCACCAGAAAGACTGGGATACTCGCTTACTCCAAAACAGAGTCTCAGGGGAGCATTTTGTGATTTCAGACCTCGTGAGACAAGCTGCCTTCTGATTGTCTCAGCTTTTATTGCGGCGTCTTCGTAGTTGCAATGAGGAAGTGCTACAACAAGCTCTTCTTTATTAAGCTGACTGACGAGATCATAAGGTCTTAGGTGCCCTTTTATAATTTCAAAAGCTTTATCAAACTCTCGCTGGGAGTCCCCGATATATTCGATATGGGCCACCATAACGGCTAAGGGAGATTTTAGGCGACGGGCTCTTGAAACTTCCGTGGAAAGAACTAAAGGTACTTGGCTTTTTTTAAGGCCCACTTCGGGATCTTTATCCACCTCAATACCCTTATCCTGATTCTCGAGAGAAAAGTTTCTCATGGCCATGCTGAAATACTGGCTCGATTTTTTAAGAAAATCGTGGTCTTCAAAATTGACCGCCATAATCATAGCAAAAAACTGGCCGCCATGATCGATGGTTTGCAAAGCAAACTCTTCACAGGAAAAAGTCGACTCAATGGACTCACGCACGCGGTTGAGTTCTTCACCCGGTTCTGAATCAAAGCGCTCTTCAGAAAAAGGCACAAACTGACCTCTAAAATAATTTTCTCCTGAAAAACTCGTGCGTGTGACAAGCAATTGGTTACGGGCCGGATAATTTTTAAAATAGATAAACTCAGACCTCGGGAAATGCTCTTTCAATTGCGAGACAAACTCTTCGACCATTTCACTTTCGGTTGAATATCTAATTTTTTTAAGAGACAGAGGCTCTGAACTCCCCTCCCCTTTATCTTTCTGCGAATTG
This sequence comes from Bdellovibrionales bacterium, assembly GCA_964230645.1. GTDB lineage: Bacteria > Bdellovibrionota > Bdellovibrionia > Bdellovibrionales > JAGQZY01 > JAGQZY01. The sequence goes on from CAXRHT010000002.1 coordinate 1,315,981, forward strand.
TTTTTCGATTGAGCCGAAAACTCATCAATTTTGGCTAATATTTTTTGAGTTTCTGTTGATTTCTGCTCAGCAACAAAACGATAAATGTATTTTTCAATAATCTGATTCAAGCGAATTTCAATTTCTTTTTCATCGGCAAGAGGCCAGCTCCAGAAGTCGTCAACAAAACCGGTATCCATCAGATTTTGCACACCCGGCCAGAAGTCTTTTGAGGCTAACAAAACCACTTGCACCTCGTCTGAGGCGGCACGCACCTCTTTTAAAAGCTCGCGAAACTTCATACTTAGGGGCTGATAAAAAAGAATAAAAATATGAGGCAGGTCTGTTTTAAGAGATTCTATAAAAAGACCTCGGCTAGTAAAAAGCTCAACAGAAAAGTCTTTCTTTTTCAAATGCTCGACCACAGACTCCGAGCGTTTGATTTCCTCATCAAGAAAATGCACCTTGAATTCTTTTTTGTATAAATCAACTATGGACATCCGTATCCTTTTTTTTCGGGGCGCGAATTTTCAATTTAAACTGGCCACTTTTTATTTCGTACAATCCTTTTTCATCTTGAGCGAGAGTTTCAGCATCGTCGGCTTCTTCTTCCTCCACATTGTGAAAGCTTAGTTTCGGCTCTTTGTTTTCAGAAGATTGTTGTTCTTTTTCATTTTCCTTAAAAGAGAGCTCTTTTAAACGGAACTCTTCGATCACCTTATCAAAAGACACCGCTGGCTCTTCAGCCTCTTTGTCTCCTGAGAGTTTGACAGGCTCTAGATTGTCGATTTCCAGCTCTCCGATCTCATCAGTATGGCTGTCAGTTCCACTCGTCTTGCTTGCTGATTTTTGATCGGTAAACTCAGCCTCAATTTCTTTTGGCGTCTCTTTACTTGCAGAGGCGTTGTAGTTTGAACCAAAAAGATTTTGGTCAGTATCAATATCGTTAATTTCAATTCTATCAAGGCGCTCACTGAGGGGCTCGACGGGTTCGGCCTGGTTGCGCTTTTCCTCATTCGTTTTTGTGGCTTCCTCTTTCATCAAGTCCACCGACAAACAAAAGCCTTTTTTGGCAAGTGTGAGTCTCTCTCCATAAAACCACTGAGCATAGGCTATGATTCCGTCAATACCTTCCATGGACGCTTCCGTTTGACCAAATACAGGGATCGCCTCTTGACTGGGAAACTGTGAGGTTCTTGTATCAACATAAATCAATTGAAAAGAATTGTTCTGTTCTACGAGTTGTATTTGAATTTCTTTTTCCTCTTCTTTTTCAAGAACAAGAACAGAGTTTCCAATGAGTCGTTTTAACAAGTCACTGATATGCTTGGGGGAGCAGTAAACTTTCGCATCTTCTTCCATCTGAGTTTTAATTTTAATTCCCAACTTTCTTAACCGTAGAGCTTCCTCCTCAATGATCCCTTCAACAAATTCTCCAAAGTTTTGAATATGGACATTGTCATCCATAATGGGGTCTTCGAAGTCATCATCTTCTTCTCTTTGCTCTCTTCGAAAGCGAGCCAAACTGGGAAAACGCACTGTTTGTAACGAGTCTTTGAGATTGCCTTTTTTTACCATTTTAGAGGAAAGAGCAAGAATGAAGGCTAATAGGGATATGAGACTTGAAATTATAAAATAAGTGAAGAAACTACTCCCCACAAAGGAGTAAGCTGGGCCACTGGCTTTTTTCACGATCCAAAGCTGAGCCTCTTCTGCAAAATAGGCCGTTTCAAGATTAAAGTTCTCCTCAGTCTCGATGGATCTATGAATAAAATCACTCTGAGCCGTTTTAAGACTCTCTAGTATCATCATCTCCGAGAGGTCTTGTTGGGCCAATATCGTTTCCAGCTCTTCGGTCACTAAAGCTGTTTGATTTCTTGCCTGATTTACAAACTCAAAAAAGTTTTTATTCAAACCAAAAACGAGAAAGCCTGTTTTTAGTTGATGGGATTCGGCTAATCCAACGGGGGAGACAAAAACGATTTCACCTGATTTCAAGGTCGTCCAGTTTCTCTTTTTGGTAGAAAACTTTTCAAACGAGAGAGCTTCTACTTCGCCAAGAATTTCTTCTTTGCCCATGCTTCCGAGTTTCTTCCACTTGATGCTCCACTCATTTTTCTGATCTTTGAAGGCGTAAGCAAAGTAGCGCGCTCCAAAACGTCTGAGAGTTTCAATGGTTGATTTATCAAGGTAAGAAACCGCCGATTCCAATTGCTTTATTTTTTGAAGCACACTTTGAGAGATCCACTGGGAGGACTCCTCACTTTTTGAAATATTGGTAGCAAGACTTTGTTCTTTGTAGAGTTGAAAACTTTTATAACTGCCAATCCCCCCGCCTATAAATATACAGACTGCAAACAAGAGGATTAATTTTCGATTGATTGTCATAAGCTTTCCGTCCCTGGCTATAATTTGACAAAGCCCCCATAAGACAGGCTAGACCTTTAGCCCATCACTATTATTCTAGTTATATCTGACACCAAGAATCAAGCCTCCGGTTAATGAATAGGCGCAAAAGACTGCCATTTCGCCGCTTTTCCCATCTTACAAGCAAATAAAGCGGGGCCCTTGACTTCTTTTGAAAAGAGGCCTTTTATGCGGAGCATGGTAGATCAACAAGCCAATACGAGCCAGTACAAGACCACCGATGTCCTCATTATTGGAACGGGAGTGGCTGGATTAGCGACCGCCCTTAAACTCTCCGATAAATTTAAAGTCACTCTCGTGGCAAAATGTCAGGTGGAGCACACCAATTCGGCGATGGCTCAAGGAGGCATTGCCTCGGTTGTCGCCAGTGAAGACCAGTTTTCCGACCACATTGAGGACACTCTGAAAGCGGGAGCGGGACTTTGTAAACCTGAGATTGTGGAAAAAGTGGTGCAATCAGGCCCTGAACGAATCAAAGACCTTGAAGAATGGGGTGTTCGCTTTGATTCAGAATCCAATCCTGCCCATAAAGATAAAAATTTGCACCGCGAAGGCGGCCACTCTCATCGCCGTATCTTGCATGTGCAAGATCACACCGGCAAGGCCATCCACCAAGCCCTCATGGAAAAAGTGAGAGGTGATAAAAACATAGAAGTGATTGAAGAGTACATCGCCATAGACCTTATCACTGAGCACCAGCATCAGGATTTTAAAACCGGTGCCAATCGCTGTTTGGGGGCTCACTTTCTTGATATCCCCAATCACAAATTCATTTCCATCTATTCTAAGAACACAGTTCTTGCCACAGGGGGAGCTGGAAAGGTTTACCTTTATACTTCGAATTGGGAGGGAGCCACAGGTGACGGTATCGCGATGGCTTACCGCGCCGGTTGCCGAATTGCCAATATGGAATTTATGCAGTTTCATCCCACCTGCCTTTATCATCAGAAAGCACGAAACTTCTTAATTTCAGAAGCCCTGCGCGGCGAAGGCGCTGAGCTCATTAATGAACAGGGAGACAGCTTTTCCTATCAGTACAATGAGGCCGGCCCACTAGCTCCCAGGGATATCGTTGCAAGAGCTATTGATGCCGAAATGAAGAAGTCAGGCTCGCCCTGCGTATTTCTTGATATTCGCGATAAGGGGCGAGATTTTATCTCCAAACAATTTCCTTTTATCTTTGAGCGTTGCTTGCAACTGGGATTTGATATCAGTCAAAGCCCCCTTCCCGTAGTACCAGCGGCCCACTACCTCTGTGGCGGAATTCTAACCAACGACAAGGGGGAAACAGATCTCCCCGGACTCTTTGCCGTTGGCGAGTGCGCCAACACCGGTCTTCACGGAGCCAATCGCCTAGCTTCAAACTCGCTCCTTGAATGTTTGGCCTTTGCTCATTTTGCAGCCGAGTCTATTCTGGAAAAGGAAGACAAACTTCCACTTCCCGAACCGGCGGCTTGGAGCATTCCCCTTATTCTTCAGAAAGAAAATGACGATGAATTAATGCTGATCACCCATCTTTGGGATGAAATTAGGACTCTCATGTGGAACTATGTCGGAATTGTGCGATCAAACAAAAGGCTACAACGGGCTCTTACCCGCATCAAAAATATTGAAAATGAAATTGATGAATACTACCTCAATTTTCAAATTCACTCTGACCTGATTGAATTAAAAAACTTGGCTACGGTGGCTCGGTTAACCATTCAATGCGCGATCCAACGGGAAGCCTCTGTGGGAACCCATTTCAATGAGGACTTTGACGATCAAAAACCCAGAGAAAGCGAACCACTACTCAATCTTATTCAACCCAACTCTCTTCATTAGACCGGAGGTCTCGCTTTAAAAAGCTCAGACTTATTGCCCCGCTGCTTTAAAAAATATATATTGCTCTTCATGAACCAGTACGAACAACGTGAATACTATTTTGACGACCCCGAAATCCCCAAACTTTTCATGCAGTCGTGGGCTCGGCCTGACCTAACACCTAAAGGCTGTGTGCTTATTACCCACGGGATCGCCGAGCATTCCGAGTGTTATGATCGTTTGGCGAAGGCTCTCGCTGATAAAGCTTGGCTCGTGTTTGGCTGGGACCTACAAGGTCATGGACGCTCTGAGGGGAAAAGAGGCTATGTGAAAGAGTTTTCCGATCAAGCACGGGACCTGAAAACAATTATAAAAAAAATAAAAGAAGACGAAACCCTTCCCACCAGTAACTTTCACTTGATCGGTCATTCCATGGGAGGATTAATCACTCTGCAGGCCCTGCTCTCTGAGAATCCACCACGTGTACAGTCCGCTGTTTTTTCAAGCCCGGCTTTTGGCCTATCGATGCAAGTGCCAAAATCCAAGGAAATGGCCAGTCGACTCTTGAACCAATTTTGGCCCACTTTCACTCTTAGCACTGAAATGCAATACGACAAGCTTAGCCGTGACCCCGAGCAAGTGGCCTCTTATGGAAAAGATCCACTCCGTCACAACAAAATCTCAGCCCCTCTGTTTCAGGGTATGTTGGCAACAATGGACTGGGTTTCTCAAAATATTAAAAAACTGCAAGTTCCTGTTTTTTTTCAGGTCGCGGGCCAAGATGGTATTGTCGCCACCCAAGCCACGCTAGACCTTTTTAAAAAGATTCCGACGGAGAAAAAACTAAAAATCTACGAGGACAGTTTTCATGAGATCTACAATGATCTCAATAAAGAGGAATGCATTGACGACCTTATAGGTTATTTAGGACAATAAATCCATGAAATCCCTTTGGCTTATTATTTTACTTGTTGGACTTTCATCCTGCACAACCCATCCTCATTCCGAGGGACGTGAAGCTTACATCGAAAAGATCGAAAAGTTTTCTGCGGGAGACAAACAGTTTGCGGGTCTTTATCATCAGTTCGAATACCGAGCGACCATTCTCAACCGTGACGTTTCTAAAACGATCCATGATCGTTTGGATAAATACTATGCTTGGGATGAACAGGAGTCGGCCGAAAAGCTGCGTGAACGTATGAGTGAACTCGATAATAAAACTATTTTCTGGATGAGTTTCTTTACGCCCGAAAGAAAAAACGACAATTTAGCCAACAAGGTCTCTATCTGGAAAATTTATTTAAAAGTGGGCAGTAGTCGTTATGAGGCACAGGTTAAGAAAGCCAATAAAAACTTTAGCGAAGCCAAGGCCCTTTTTCCCTATCACTCCCGCTGGGCGACTCCTTACTATGTGGAGTTTCCTGTCCCTACCGATCAAGTCACAGGCCAACAATTAAAGATTATCGTCACCGGACCTCTTGGCAGAAGAGAGGCAAAGTTTCCTGAAAGCTCGGATGAAGGCTATTCCCCGGGTTATGATTACGAACAGCTATAACTTTTCATATAATTAAAAAACATTTTGGCAACGGGCACCGCCACCAGAAATAAGGTATTCCGCCAAAGCCATGCGGCCAATCTCAGCGAGAAGTTCCGGTTGATTTTGAGCTTGCTGCATTTCGCTTACAAACGTGGAATCCACTGGGTAAACTTCCATAAGCTTTGTTAGCAAGGCTTCACTGGAGAGTTCTTGACTGAGAACTTTCTCAAGCCAAAGTTTTCTTCTTTCAAAATCGATGCTCGAGTCACTAAAGACTTGATCAACTAAAACCGCTGTCGCCTCTTGATGGCCCATTTCTAGGATCTCTACAGTCCATTCAGTGATAATCAATTCTTTGAGAGTTGCGTTTTTCATTGCTCGTTGCAGGAAAAAGCTTAGGTCTCGAGTTTGCACACGTTGATCAGCTAAACCGGACTTTATGTCTTCATATATTTTCTTTTGAAGCTCCAAAGCACTTTCGCTTTGCGAGTGATAAAGAGCATCGAAACCTACCACATCACGCAGAATGGATCTTCGTTCAAGGGGGCTAAGCTCATTCATCCAATCAAACCACTTGGGGTTTTGTAGGACGTAGGAATAGGTGAGAGCATTTTTTATTTCAAATGTTCTTGGATAGGGGGAGCCTTTCTGAAAAGCAAATTCAATCACCGGCATCGTCCATGACTTAACTTGTGTGCTGTGGACCGCCTGATAGAACACACTACGGTATTCATGGGAGTAATGAAGAAGTTGCTCTAATAATGGTAGTCCCTGGTCATCTTCGATAGAAAAGGAATCGGGAGTTGAAATATCAAGAACAGGGACGAATTCTTTAGCAATGGCAGGCTTTCTTGAGAGCCACTGAACAACCACTTGAGTTCCTGTGACACTATCCATGGCTCGTAAAAGTTTGCCCAGTAAATTTAACTGAGTCTGTTTCCAATCCGAAAATGGGATATTCTCCAAGGCCCAATGAACTACCAGATTGAACGGAAGAGCCGTTTTATTCAGACCGAGATTTTGTTTCTGAGACAATACCTCTTGCACGAAAAGAAATTTCGCATCCCTATCAACAGAGGAGAGTATTTTTCCAGTAATATTATCAAAGAATGACTTTTTCGAATAGCCTTGCAATTTTGGTGAACGATACAACTGTAAAAGTTGCCAAGCTCGGTGCCTTTTCTCGGGCTCTTTTGACGCAAAATTATCTGTCATTTCACTGAGCCAAAGAAGACTTTGCTCCCTGGAAAAATGTTTCCAATCCGATCTTCCTAAGTCAAAATTCGAAAGGTACTTGGCAAAACCATTTTTCTCCATGTAATCCAGTGCCACCTCCGAGTTATCAAATTGCAAGAAAGTGAGCCCTATTAACTCCTTAAGAGGAAGTTGATACTCTGGTTTAGTGGAAACCTCCAAAGCAAACCAAGCCTTTAAAAGCTCTTTATCAAGAAGTAACCCCGGATTGTCTTTAACCAGTTCAACAAATGAATCCGCGTGCACAGACCTTGCGTAGGCAAAGCCCTGGGTGTCCGTTTGAAACTGAGAGGTGGAAAGCCCTGTTGTCGCCATAAGAGCCATTTCATTGGATTTAACTTCATCCAATAAACCCTGAGCCTTGACAGAGGCATCCTGCGCAATCGCAAGGCTAGAGCCAAAAAAACAAAGCAAGAAGGCAAAACGAGCCAATGAAGATTTCATGTTTTCCACCTTTGAAAACCCCACAATAGCGGAAAAGGCTAGAATCACCCATAAATATCCCCTGAGGGTGAAATATATTTAGACATATCAAAGCTTTAGACACCCTCCCCTATCTCTCTTCCAACTTTTGGAGTTCCGCTCAGGCTCCCACAGGTCCTTCGACTTCGCCTCGGGACGACATTGAAGTCAGAAAGATGCCTAACATTCTTAGAAAATTATTGGCTATTGTCGTCTGCCAGAAATCATCACCATCCAGGTTTTTCGTCGATGTATCCAAGCATCCGTAAAAATGCCCACAAGATGAAGGCTCACCAGGAAAAGAAGGGTATTCGAAGTGTAGTAATGAAGAGTTTCGAGCTTTTGGTTACCAAAAAATTGATCCATTTCCATCATATAGCCACTGCCACCTAAAACTCCGATGCAGGCCCAAATAGACCAGTAAACGTACTCAGCTTTAGGATTGTAGTGATCAAAATTTAGTTTTTTAGCTAAGAGAACTCTTATTAAAACTAAGCTCACAGCCGTGTAGCCTAGATAACGGTGAGTGAGACTCCCCGTTTCTAAAATGAATGCGTTTAAAAGAACAGAGAGTGCCACTCCCCAATGAATGAAGCGTACGACGAAACCGTTCTTTTTTTTAGACATCAGTGCTTCTCGCTTTTAACCACGTCTCCAGAAACAGGGTTAAAGTAAATCTCGACCTTATTTTTATCCTTGTCCCAGCCGTAGATTTCGTAACAATTGCCACTAGTCACTTTAAACTCGTTAATTTTATAACCTTGATCTTTTAGATTCTGTTTAAATTCGGCCTGGTCTTTCCATTGGCTCTTTGGCTCAGTGGTACATTTAGTTTCGTTCTTGGTGCAGGCCACACACAAAAGGCTCAATAAAAAAATAGATACAAAGTTTTTCAAAACAAACTCCTTGTTAAAGACCTTCAAGCAAAAATTTGAAAGCCAAGGTTAATAAAACGATCGATCCAATAAGGTTAAATATAGGACCCATCTTCTCTGATGCCACTTTCGCTAGCTGCATTCCCAGAATCGTGGAGAAAAAAGCCCACAATCCGATAGAGACCACAAAGGGTGCTAGCGGCTTGTTGGCCGCGCCAAGACTCACACCGACAGCAAAGGCATCTAAACTCGTAGCAAAAGAAACTATTAGAATCTTGAAGAAACTATGAAATTCTTTTGAACTCTGATTCTCATCATCTTTAGTCGTTAATTCGCTGTAACCCTCAAAAGCCATGTGAGCCGACACGCTGGCCAGGAGCACGAAAGAAATCCAGTGATCAATAGAGTCAAATCGGGCCACGATTTGTGCTCCCGCCATGGCCCCCAGAAAGGTCACAAGAGCTTCTGCTCCTCCCGAAGAAAAGGCAAATTTCAAACTGTCCTTGAAATTATGGGAGCGTGATCCCAAAGCAAGGGCCGCCGAGAAGGAATCTGCACTTAAAACTAAGCCCACTACTAAAACTTCAACCAAAATCATGGTTCAAACCTCAAACTCACAAAGGAAAACGTCAATGGTTTTATGGCGCGTCTTGTACGAATATTTTTTCATCAAAGGGATAGGCTGCCACCCACTTTGTGGGACCTTGCCAATTTAAATATTTGTGCAAGGCCTGGGAATATTCAGCGATTTGTTTGAAGGCTTCATCTTTGTAGCGTGAATCCCCCGTCTTGTAATCTACAACCCAAAGGGTGTCTTGAGCGATACCCCACAAGTCGATTCTTTTTTCTTCCATTTCACCATTTTTCTCCCACTGGTAACCCCATTCCACATGTCCCTTTGAGATAATTTCTTTAAACGGGACCTCTTTTTGGGAGAGTACAAATTCAATAGCACTCGCTAGGTCTTGTTTTTTCTCGGGAAGCCATGACTCACCAAGCTCAATAACAACTTTAGGTTCGAAAGTTTTTAGGGACTCAAATATTTTATGAAGTACCACCCCTTGTCGCCTTCTTTTTTGATCTTGTTGCAATTGCTCCCAATTATCAGGTGGCCTGCGTGAGGTGGAGCGAGATTCTTGCAAGTTTTTCTGGCTTTTCCGTGAAACGCTTTTATCCCAAGGTTGGCGAACCTTTTCATCAGTGCTCTCGGACTGGTAGAAAACCTCTTCAACCCCTTCAATGTCTTGCCAATCCATATAGTCTTTTTGGGCTAGCAAATCCTGCTGATGGGTTAGGAGCTCCCCCCAGGATTTTGCCTTTACCTTTTCTTTGAAACTCAAAAAAAGCTTCTCTCGAGCTCTGGTCATAGCGACATAAAGAACTCTTAAGGACTCCTCTTGCTCCCTTTTTTTCATCTCAACAATATTGTGAAACTCCAAGATGTCCCCAAGAAATTCATTTTGATTTAAGATCGGAAGTCTAAAACTCCATTGATTTTTGGCTTCCCAATAGTTGAAATGACTAAATGTTGTTTCATTGGGTCTTGAATGCAAAAAGGGAAGAAAGACATAGTCAAACTGCAGGCCCTTAGAAGAATGGACCGTCATTAAATTAATCTTATTAGGTTCCACCGGAGAATGAGCGTCTGAAGCATCTCCAAGGTCCTCCAATTGAGTTGAGCGAAAACCCTCATTGATAAATTGGATAAGACTAGCGCCTGGCTCCCTGGCTTTCTTTTCGATGATGTTTATAAGCTTCCACAGGTTAGCCTCTCGCCTTCCAGTGGGATCAAGCTTTGAACTGTAATCAATGACTCCCAAATCAATTAGGCTTTGCCTAAAAACCCAGGCCACGCCCGCTTCGTGGATAGCCCATCGGGCTTTTAAAAGCCAATGACCAGGATGCTCCAAACTCTGCGTCTTAAAATATTCTTTAAAGTTTTCCCAAAAATTCGCTTTTTTCGCACCAATGACATCCACGATCTCAGCATCACTCATCGCGAGCCAAGGCGAGCGCAATAGAATCAATAAATTTTTGTCATCCCAAGGATTGATTAAAAACTTGAGAAGACTCAAAGCATCTAAAATTTCACGACGCTGATAAAAGTTTGAAGATGCATGGGAAATAACCGGAAAGCCATGAGCCATTAGATATTTTTGCAGCTGCTCGAGCTCTTTCTTCGTACGAGTCAGAACACCGATATCCTTCGGACTGACACCTTTTTCGAATAGTTCATTGATTTGAAAACAAAGATTTCTAATTTCACCATTACTTTCTTTTTCATCCCCCGTGTCGACACGGACAACAACAGAGGCCTCCCCTTCTAGAGGCTCCCTATGGGCCTCCATGGCCGAAAATGCTTCTGAAACACTGGGAAAAAAGTCATTGAAAAAAGATAGGAGGTTTTCTTGAGAGCGACGATTCAATTTTCTAAAATCAAACTGCCCTCCCTCGTTTTCTACTTTTTGCTTTTTATTAAAAAAGACCTCGCTACGAGAGCCCCTAAAGAGATATATGGATTGTTGCGGATCGCCCACCATATACTGGGAGGTTTGACCCATCATCGCCTCTAAAATCTCCAATTGGAGGGGACTAGTGTCTTGAAACTCATCAATAAACCAAGAGTCAATTTCTTGTGCGAACTTTTCAATAAGCTCTGGTTTTTCTTTTAGGGCTTTAAAGGAAAAAAACTCAAGATCATTGGCTTCAAGAGAAGACTCTTTAACTTTCTTATCCATGAGGGCTGCGATAAACTCTTTTCCAAATTCATTAAAAACTTTATAGAACTCAATGGATCGCTCCCATTGAGTGGAGCTATACTCTTCACTGCCATACCATTTTTTTAGAATGTCTTTGAACTTTTTGAAATCCTTGTCAGTCTCCTTACTCCATGGAGTATTCTTACTACTCTTTACTGGTTTTTTTGAAGCTCCAAATGCTTCATAAACCTGACCTCTGAGTTCTTCCCATGGGACTCCTGATTGCAGAAGTTTATTGACACCCTCAAGCTGCTCTAAATATATTTCCCAACCAGGTCCACTCGTTTCAGCGCGAGCTTTTTCCATGATCTCTTGTAAATTTTCACTCATCTCTTCGTTCAAGATCTGGTAGAGATCTTCAAAGTCCTGAGTACTTCGAATAGGCTGAGCCGTCCCTGTCCAATAAGCTTTCTCGTAGAGCTTCAAATGAGCCAAAAGTTGGCTAAAATTAAAAGCATTCAAAATATGGCCCGAGGGAAACGCTGAAATCATTTCTTTTAAAGTTTGTTTGCGCCAAAAATCGGCTGTCAGGCTATCCACCACCTTAAATTGATTGGGAAGACCAAGAGGCTGCCCGTAACGACTTAAAAAAAGATTAAAAAGACCGTGCATGGTGGTAATGGTTAAAAAACTGGTCGACTTGGTAAATTCCAGTGCTTCTCTTTTCTCTTCTAAGCAGTAGACAAGGAGTCTTTCTTTGAGTTCTTGAGTGGCCTTCCTCGTAAAGGTTGTCATCACCGTGCGTGGCCACTGACCTGTTTCTTTTTTGTGGTCAAGAGCCACTTCGATCACTTTGCGGGTCAGGCCATGGGTTTTCCCGGCCCCCGCACCGGCTCTAATAAACTCGTTTATAGATTGAGGCTGGGGTTCCGACATAATTGATTCCAATCACATTTGCTGCAAAGTTTTTCATCTTCAGGCTGGGGTTCAATTCTTCCGGCTTGAAGTTCTTCGTAAATTCTTACTAACTCCTCTTCGGCTTGCGTAAACAGCCTCTCTTTATCTTCCTCAGAGATCTTTCCTTTTTTAGGAAGAAACTCATCGCTCGTTTCTTTCGTGGCAAATCCATAGTTGCGACTCATGTCTTTAAGAACGTAGTAAAAGGCCCCCACAATCTTCTTAGGACCAGATTGCAAAACGCCGGCTTCCGTAGCCATAGCATAAAGAATCAGCTGTAGATTGCCTTTTTCAACCCAGGACTTGTACTGACTAATCGAGCCGGCCGAAGACTTGTAGTCAATGATGACATACTGGCCTCTATCGTCACAGTCGATACGATCGATCTCTCCATTGAAAGCGACTCCCTCCTCGCTTCCCCACTGTAACTTGCCATCTTTGACTGAAACATGGGTCCTTATACTCTCTTCAGTAAACGCAGTGGTTGTTTCAGGAAAATCTTGCCGCCATTGACGCTCTTTTTTTAAAAAATCTTGAGTGCACTTAATATAATAGGGCTTGAGAAATTTCCAGACAGGATCACTGTAAACCACCATCTTAATCTCATCACGGCAACGGTCTAATAGTTTATCGATTTCTATTTCACTTAAGGCCCAAAGTTTTTGGTCCACGATTTTCTCGCAAACCTTATGCATGAGTCGTCCTTTAGAAAAATGATCAATATCCAAATCTAATTCCGGTTCTGACCTCAAATGAAGTCCTTTGGCTGCGAAATACTTGAACGGACATTTAAAAAATTCGCTCACTGAAGAGGCTGACAACCGAAACTTTTTATAGGGAAGATTTTCAAGATTTTCTAAGCCCAAATCCTGCTGCACCCTTAGTATTCTTCGCTCTTGGAGATCGTCATCAAGAACACTCTCACAATCGGGGTTATTGAGCATCAGTTCATCCCAACGAGTCTTCCTCGGAGACTCAAGCTCGAACTTGGGATTCTCCTCAATGGCTCCTTCAAGCCAAAAGAAAGACGGAGCCTGAAACTGTCCAAAGAAATCGGTTTCGCTATAGCAATAAAGAATTTCAGAAAGATCTTTTCTCTGTAACCATTCCAAGCGATCAAGAATAATCAAGCGATCCGTATGGGGAAGGTTGAACCCAAAATTCATCTTTATCGATTCAATATCAGTCCAATGAAGGGAGGTGTTGAAAGTCTCTAGTGTATTTTCCTCATTGAGACCGAGAATGACCAGCTTTTCAAATTTTTGGTTTTGAGCTCCCAGGAGTGAAGTGACTGTGACGCCCTCTTCGTGGCTCAACAGTAGTTTTTTCTCCGTTCGTGAAAACAAGTTCTGAAAAAAGTCCACCCACTGTTCCCGAGTGAGCTTTTCATTTAACAAAAAGACTTCATCAAGAGATGAGACAATTTCTTCAAAAAGGGAAATATCGTTTTTAGGAAAGAAGGGATAAGACCATTTTAAAAACTCTTGCAACTCCAACCACTCATCAGCGCCCTTTTCTTCAGGGATCTCAGCCCGCACGTCCTCGTGTCTTTGGTAATCTTTGACATCGTAGATATTTGAAAACAAGGATTGAAACTTTTGAAACTCAAGTGGTGGTAGGTCCTCTTTAGAAAAGACGAGATTCTCGCCGTCTCCTGACTGAATTTCTGTAAGCGCTAGGCGCAGCTTTGATAACCAAAACTGCACACCCGGAAGTTGAGAAATAGGGGTGACTGTCTTTTTTAAAACAGGAATCCCCTCCACCACAAAATGCTCATAAAGAGTGGGCCAATAGTTTTCGATCTGAGGCGAGACGATGGCTATTTGATTTACATCGACGCCCTTTTCTAGCCACTCCCGTATTTGGCCCACACATTCTTTCACCTCAGAGAGCATGGAAGGTAATTTTTTAAACACTTTTTGGGAATCAATTGGTTGCGACTCTAGTCTTTCAGGAGAACAGCGGTCTAGGAGCATTTGATAACTTTCTTTTTCGCTGTAAAGCTCAGGCACAACCACGTGAACCTCGTTAAAGCGGCTCAGCTCATGAATGAGTTCACTTTCGATGTCATCAAGTTCTAAACTCAAATCAAAAACAATGGGACGCTTTTCCTCCCACTCCGACTCATGGTTGAGCAAAATTCCTTTCATCCACTCCAGAGGAATCACCTTGTGTTCAGAGAAACGACGCCACAGCGAACGCCCTAAAAGATACCAATGCTGCCAGCGATCCTTCGCATCGGGCTTTTCTTGAAACCACTCCTCCAATGCTTCTTCTCCGTGGGAATGACACAACAAAGGGAGAATCTGACCAATGGTTTGATAAGCTCTTTGGAAGTCTTTTGAGTTAAGGCTGAGATCTTCTTCCAAGATGATTTCTCTCATCCATTTCTCGATCAGGTACTGGGATATATGAGGAGACAGGGGCTTCCACCGGGGGTCAATTGTAACCAACTGCTTCTGCCAGTACTCACTGGCTCTTAAAATATGGTCACTACATATCAAGGGATTTTGGTGTTTTCTCAAAAAGGATTGCATCCAAAACTTGGCCTGTAGATCATCCACAATCCAAAGGGGGTTAAGAGTCATTAACTCTTTAAACAGCTCCGGTTTTTGATCAGAATTTTGGGCAATATAACACTTCAGCATGAGACCCATAAAGGTACCACAAGTTCGGCTTGAGCCTCCACTCCCCACTTGTGTGTCCCGCGTTACCCTCAAAGAGCCTATACTTTTTCCATAAGAGCACAGAAGTGATTGCTTCTTCCTCTCCCTCTGACTAACTTCGCAGCATGGTAGAAATTATCCCTTATAATCCGAAGCTGAAAAAAGCCTTTTTCGACATCAATCACGAGTGGATTTCGAATATGTTCAAAGTGGAGCCTTTTGACCTCGAAGTGATTAGCCACCCTGAGGAGATGATCCTCGACAAGGGAGGTTATATCTGGTTTGCCAATCATCCCGAACATGGCGTGATTGGAACCTGTGCTCTTCGCAAAACAGGGGAAGGGGAATTCGAACTGATCAAAATGGGAGTGCTTGAAAAGGCACGTGGCCTCAAAGCGGGTGAAACTCTCTTAAGGTTCGTGATTCAATTCGCGCGTCAAAGTCCCGATATCCAACTTTGTTTTCTTCTGACCAACTCCAATTGTAAGGCCGCTATTCATTTGTATGAGAAAAACGGATTTGAACATAGCGATGAGATAAAGCAGCGCTTTGGCCACCTTTATGAGCGTTGTGATATCGCAATGAAATTAACCGAACGAACCTCGGTGGGTAGCCCAGAGCCATCTTGAGCAAAACGAGAGTCGTACTAAGCGTAGCGAGTGTCATCCTGAGCGCAGCAAGTGTCATCCTGAGCGCAGCGAAGGATCTTGGGTCTTTCGCTTTGCTCAAGACGACATGTTGTAGCCCAAGTGTCATCCTGAGCGCAGCGAAGGATCTTAGGTCTTTCGCTCCGCTCAAGACGACATGTGTTTGCTCAAGACGACATACTGATTTCTTTTAATAGGTATTATTACGGCTACTTATGCTATTGCTGTAATAGTTACCCAAGCCCCTCGGCTTCGGTAAAAAATCTTTTCACAACTCCCATCAATTGCACCCACTTCAGGCATAAGCCTGGACGATGACTAGAGGAATTGCTCTATTAAGCCCTCAAGCAAACATTTTAGGGGGGGCCATGTTTATCACTCTACTTTTTATCCTTATCTCTTTGACTCCAAATTTGGCTTGGTCGATTGACCACCAGTTAGAAGTCGAGAGCGCACAAGACTGGGCCAATTCCTTTCAAACTCCTTACCCTATCTTGGTTTTTGATCGAGATCATCTAAACTACCTCTTTGCTAAAAATCAGCTCCAGGGCGATGACAACGAAGGCGCCCGTTTGCAGTTCCTCGGAGAGTACGTTGAAAGACGTATTGGATTTCCTTTGGAACGAAACGACTTGGTGAATATCGATATTTACCTCACCCAAACAACTGGTATGGCGGCTGCGCTTCCTCTTTTTGAAGGTCATGGTTCTGAGAAACGTTACAAAATGTGTTCGGTCTTCAGTCTTCCTCCCAATGGCAATGCTAAAGTAGAGAGTGAACGAGTTACGGGACTCAATATCAATGAGGCTTTCGAGCATTCTCACCAGAGTTTCGAGAATCTTTCTAAAACTATGGACTTTGAATCTCTATACCTATTCTCTCTTTATCACGAAGTGAGTCACTGCTTGGATCAAAAATACTTGCCAGAAAGTCATGCTTCACAAAGCTCTCATGCCGTTCACCTTTCAGAAGCCTTTGCTGAAGTGATGGCTTATCTCAAACTAACGGAAAGATTAGACCCCAATGTTGTTGAGGCGCGAGCGCTTTACCGCACTCTTTACTCACGCAATGTGGGTGTTTTCTTGGCTCAAAACCAAATGGGTAATGCCTTCAATCCTCACTACACAAGAGGAGGGGTCATTTACTACCTCACTCCCTATCTAATGGGAGCCTATGAGAAGCTTGTTTTTGAATTAAAAACCGTGGATTTCCATAATGACCCACAACTCTTATTAAAATTGGCCGAAGAAATTGTGGAAAACAATAAACTCAGTGGACGAGGCTTCTCTGCGATTGGAATGGCCTTACAAGAGGGCTTCCCCAAAATTATGCAAAGGTATCAAGACTACGCTTTTGAATCTCCTGATTTCTTTTATAAGAGTTATTTGGAGCTTATGGAATATAAAAACCAAACCGAACTGTGGAATCAAAAGGCTTTTAAAGAAACTCTTGAAGAAGCTCCAAGTCTTTTAGCTCCTCCCCTTCCTTTAGCTGAGCTGTGTGAAACTTTGTCCGGCGAGCCTTGGCAATACTTTGAGACTTTAAATGTTTACCGCGAAATATTCAATTCGGGTCTCTATGAAGTGGAATCAAACAACCAAGCCTATGAAGACTTAAATCAAGTTTCAGCCATCCTACAAAAGGAGTGCGGAGTCTAACGTCTCTGCTTACGAGAGTGGTTTTTAACACTGGGACGCGAGAGTTTGAAAAAAGAAAAACTTCCTGGATCAATACCAAACTCGAATGTGACTTGCATCATATAGCGACGATCTTCGAGTTGACCCGGGTAAGCTCCAAGCTCCACTCCGTAGGTCGCCGCATCCACTCTCATCAACCAAAGGTCAAAGCCTGCCCCTAAACTATAGTAGCCTTGATGGAAACCACCTCGAACATCCAGGACGGGCCAGCTAAATTCAATACCCATATTAATTTTTTTACCGAGCTGCATTTCCGTATCGTTGAGAAACCGATAATCAATGGTCGGTCGAATATCCATAAGAAGACTTTCATAAGTTAAACCTAAACCTATGATTTGCTCCTGCTCTACTGGACGTGGCGCCAAAGCATCTCCGGTCGGTTCAAAACTAGTGTTCCCCATATCGCGCCAAGTGAAAGACACTGTGGGCTTTAGAGCTCCAGGAAAAGAGAGTGTCGCGCCAAAATCGAAAGCATAACCTATTCCAGTCCGATTGAATTCATTTTGAATCGACTCAGAATTAAGCGTAGCAATGGTTGAAACTCCGATAGGTATCTGGCCCCCTTGGCGAGTAACACGCCTTGCTTGAAAGCCTACATCTAACATGTCAGGTACTAGATTTAATCCACCACCGGCTACAAATCCGTAATCCACCCGATAATTGGTACGAATATTTGGAAAGACAGGATTGTTGATTAAAAAGTTCCCATCAACCACTCCGTAAGCACCAAAAGCAAAACTGCCAATTGAGAAAAGCGATTTAGCTCCGGAGTAGACCGTCATGTCTTCTCCGTAGAGGTCGTTAATAATTTGACTGACATCATCGTTTTCTGAAGCCAGGTCAATATAATCTTGATAGGAATCAATAGCGTCGGTTCCTAGTGCTGGATCAATGATGGTCCATCGAAAGCCTGTCATCTTTGCAAGACCTGCGGGATTGTAAAAAATGGAATCACCGTCATTAACAATGGCGGTATAGGCGTTACCCATTCCGAGGGCGCGAACAGAAAGACCAATGTCGGCCGCCAAAGCTTGCTGAGTCATAAAGATAAGAAGGAGCCAAAGCTTTTTCACGGACAGCTCCCAGCATTAGCGGCCGTACAATCTTCAAAGTTGTTCCCCCCGCAGGAATCAATCCCAATGTCACTGGAACCGATAGCAAGTCTTAAAGCCTGCACTTCGTTTGAGTTAAAGTCTTCAGGCTCAACAGCTTGGCAAAAAACCTCGAGGTAATCGTTATTGTCCGCCTGACAGAGAGCCTGCACCTCATCTGTGGCTCCTTCAATGTAATCAGTTCCAATGGCTTGTAGACTGACAATCGTTAACCCAAGGCTATGCCCAAGTTCACGTACCATCTCGTCTGGAAAGTCAGTATTATTGCACTGATCAAAA
Source organism: Bdellovibrionales bacterium (assembly GCA_964230645.1). Taxonomy (GTDB): domain Bacteria; phylum Bdellovibrionota; class Bdellovibrionia; order Bdellovibrionales; family JAGQZY01; genus JAGQZY01. Next base: position 1,334,375 of record CAXRHT010000002.1, read on the forward strand.
GTGGCATCTGCACTGCCATTATCGTCGGTGTCTGCAAGACTTGATAAAATAGTTCCAATCTTTGCTAGAGAGTTAAATGCAAGAAGGAGGTTTTCATCGCCATTGCGAGCACTTTCATCACCAATAAACTCAATGATTTCCTCAGCATTCATACAGTCCTGAACATTGGTCGGCAAAGCCCCAGGGAAAGCACCCATAAGTAATGTGAAAAGTGTTTGTGATCCTCCCGAGGTGTTCTGTAGTGACTCAAGTAGTGTTAAAAATTCCAATCCACAACGACCCGAATAGGCCGAGGCGTATACAGGTATTCTATCGCGTGCTTGTAAATAGACCGGTTCAATGGATTCTAATATATCGATGGCTTCTGAATAAGCTCTTTCATTGAGTCTTTGTTTAGCGGCAAAAAACTTCGCTTCATTGGTGTCTTTGTCAGCGATTTCATCGAAAATATTTTCGCTACAACCTAAAGCGACTAGTAAAATAAAACTGTAAAAGATTTTTTTCATGTTAAAACCTTATTGCTAGTTTCAAAATTCCTTGGCGATCTCGTCGACTATAAGTGCCAATGTTAATTTCTTCTGAGTATGTGGCCAGTTGCCATTGCAGAAGGCCTGTGGCGTATTCAAAGCCGGCTGTCCAATCACCCTCGTGATATCCAAGACGTAGAAAATAAGCGTCGAATAAATTGACCTCGGTTCCTATATGGAGTCGATCCATATGATCCTCTACATTCTCGGTGTTATCGATTCCGGAGTACTCGACGGTGAAAACTCCCAGTGAGTGCTTCCCGTAAATGGGAAAAAGGGCAAAGGCCGCATCGACGGACTGAGCTTGAAATTGAGGCCGGCCATTGGAGGCATTTCCAAAAGCACCATCTCCAAAAGTAAAAGAGGTTCCGCCGACATCGCGGACAAGAAAAGTCAAAGTAGGCAAATATTTCCAAGGGGCTGCAAATGTGAGTCCTGTATCAAGAGAAAGTCCCATGCCTTCGGTTGCAAAGGAGCTCAATGCTAAAGAGTCTGTACTTGGGTCCCTGGAACCTAAAAACTCGACACGATTAATTAAACGCCCTGCAAATCCAAGCTTTATTCTACCGCCCCAAAAACTGAGGTTACTCCCAAGGTTTACGGAGTAGTCGTTCTGATATTGGTAGTCCATGCTTCCATCGGCATTGCGTTTTGCTAAAACTTCATAACGTCCTAAAACGCCAAAGCCAAAATTAGGAACGACAAGAGATGGAAATACCTGACCTTTAAAATAGTAAGGGTTATCAAGGTTGTCACCGAGCTGATTGTAGACTGTTTCTGGATTCACTGATTCTAATATACCTGTTCCCACTAAGGTTTCCGAGTCATCAAGACCACTGGTAAGTTCAGGATCAAAAAGTGTATAAAAGGAATCTCTCAAACGACCCAGACCATTGGGATTGGATAACACGGCTGTTTCATCATTCACCACCGCAATGCTGGCGCCACCCATGCCCATCTGGCGAACTCCTCGATAAAATTCGAAGTTGCCCCATGTGGGTTGAGTTAACGTTAGTAAAATAAATAATAGCCCGTACTGTTTCATAACCTCTTCCTTGAAGTTCTTAACTATTAATCGGAGCTTTGATGTCTCAACTTGAGAAGCCGATGAATTTCCTTTTGAGACCCCACAATAGTCCAGTGCGATACTAGTTGCTGGATAAAAGTCGACGGATGGATTTGCAAAAAGCCATGGCCCCGGCCTGCATTTTTTATTAAAATAAGGGAATAAAAAGACATCCCATTTTTATTTCATCGGAGGAAATATGAACCGGCTCTCAGGATTTTTTTTGCTTGTTGCCACAGGCCTACTCTTTACAGCTTGCGAGGACAAACAACAGACAAACCTTTATAAGGCCCAAATTTGTATCGACAACGCCACTCCAGCCACCGCTGATGCCTGTCTCAATGATATCGCAGGGCAAACCTCTGAGAGGGCCTACGTTTTGAGATGTTCCGCGGCTTTTATTTCTCAGGGTATTGATGAAGACGCTATTGTCGCAGCCCTTGAAAATATTGATGGCAGTGAGGAAGGTGTTAACCCGACCACCCCAACCATTGCCGCTTTAGCAATGGCGGATACCACAGCTTCAAGGGACGCCTTAGAGGTTTGCAGCCTCACAAATTCCGAGGTCCTTACCGCTCTTGCCAGCTTTTCAAATATGGCGACAGGAATTAAGAGCCTTTTAGGGTTTACCGATGGAGCGACTGCTGAAGATATCGAAACTCTGCTTGAAGACTACAAGAATAACCCCGGTAATTACGATGATGCCAAAAAAGAGGAACTCGGCAATACAGTCTTAGCTAGTCAAGACAGTCTATGTAATCCTGATGATGGTTACATGAAAGACGATGAGGCCTGTGATGATATTAATACGGCGGTTTCTAATAATCCCAACGACCCGACGGAGATTGCCAACGAATTATTAAACCTGATCGAAGAAGATTAAGGTTTTTCCACTACTAGCCTAGAACATGTCGTCTTGAGGGAAAAAATGTCAGCTCGAGCGAACACATTGTCGTCTTGAGCAAAGCGAAAGACCTTAGATCCTTCGCTACGCTCAGGATGACACTTGGCCTAAATCATGTCGTCTTGAGCAAAGCGAAAGACCTTAAGATCCTTCGCTACGCTCAGGAGGACATGCGCTCAGGAGGACAATAAAAAAAAGCCATGCAGATATGCATGGCTTTTTTTGATTAGGGCTCTGTAAATAAATATTAAACAGAACGAAGTGAGTAATACTCGGCAAAAAGATTGGTGTTGAATCCAAAAGGAATGGAATCAATACCTGGAACGTCTTTAACTGTTCCTACCGTTTTACCCTCTTTATCACCTTTTTCGAGATAATCAGGAGTATCGAGTCTAGGAGCATCCTGACATTGAATCACAACCTGATGCTCGTAAGATTTATCTTTTAAAGAAACCACGTCACCAACTTTAAGAACCGCTGAACCTACGTCAACTTTCTTACCATTCACTTGAACATGCCCGTGGCTAACGAGTTGTCTCGCCGAACGGATGCTTGGAGCAAAACCAAGACGGAAAACGGTGTTGTCTAAGCGAAGCTCAAGACGTCCAGCCAATGCACTAATCCAGTTTTTCGTTGCGCTACCTTGCTTGGCATCACGGATAAAGCGACGAAGTTGCTTCTCGCGAAGTCCGTAGTGAAACATGACCTTCTGTTTTTCTTCTAGCTGAAGGGCATAGTTTGAAAATTTCTTTCTTTTGTTACCCGCTTCCCCTGGTGGATAAGGGCGTCTTTCTAGGGCTCCAGCCTTTCCAAGACCGGGCAGTTCTGTCCCAAGACGGCGTTGAATTCTAAAACGGGCTTTGCTTTTATCTTTGCTCATTACCACTCCAAATCGTTTTAAAGTGGTGTTTTATTACACAAATAGAACCCGATGTCACATAAAAAAATCAATTTGATGTTATTACCACCCCGAGACCACACGGGGCCACCGAATCTGGATTCATCTGCCCTGTTAGACTGGGTAAATAGTTGAAATTACGGAAGATTTGACCTCCACTCCACACTACCGGGTACGCTCAACCGGGCCGAGCTCTCCAGACCCGTCCAAATTGGCGAGGCAAAAGTGAGGCTGACCCACCGGCCTGCAATGGCAACCCACAACTATCACCTGTTTCAGAAGTGAAACGTCAGTCATTGCCTAGATCCTTCGCTACGCTCAGGATGACTCGGGGGCTCATGAAGACTTGGGGCTCAAAAGCTAAGACTGGATGAATTTCAACAGATCACTCTTTATACGATCCAATTTGAGAGGTTTTTTCAAGAGACCATCAAAATCAGTTCCGTCGACATCAAAATCAGCTTCTGCTGACACTAAAATCACTGGTAATTGATTTGATAGCTCTTTGCATTTTTTAACCACCTGAAGTCCATCGAGCTCACGCATTCTAAGATCTGTGATGACAAGGTCATATTTATCGGGATGAGCTTCTAAGTCTTTTAAGGCCTCAAGTGGAGACAGAAAACAGGTCTCTGAAAAGCCGGCCCTAGAAACCATATGTTTCATCAAGGTTAAATTTTCCTGGGAGTCATCAATAATCAAAAGGTGGTATTTCTTCTCACTCATTCTTTCCTCGTAAAAAAACAATAGGGGAAGTAAGGTTTGACTTCGCTCGCCCGCATCTGTCACTTTAATTGGATGGATAACTATTGGAATAAGTTAGCCTACGCTAAACAATCAATCAACGAATGTGGCTCAGAAAAAATTAGCTTTCTCGGTGCTGTACAAGACTGCTCCTGCCTTGTTGTTTTTCAACCACGCAGTGGAAAAATTGTCGCTCATTCCGAAAATTTCGGTGAGAAAGTTTCTCCTTCTCAGTCTAATCCACTGGAGCAATCTCTTTTTGAACTGGTGCCACCGCCAAAAAAGTTTGATTCCTGGGAATCCGCACTTTCCAGTGGCGCGAAATCTCATTTAGTTGATTTTGAGGGAAAGTCTTTTTCAACCTCTCTTTACACTGTTGGAAATTTGGCCTACCTCGAATTTGAATTTTGTGAGGTAAAAGATGATTTTGATTTTGACCTCACCAAAGAATTTCTAGAATTTGAGGCCAATTACACCACCCAAGGTTTAGAAAAATTCCTAAAAAGAACCACGGACACTCTCAAAAAAGTGAGCATGTTTGATCGCGTTATGATTTATCGCTTCGAGCCAAACAAGGATGGCCATGTGGTTTGCGAAAGTAAAAACCAAGACCTTGAGCCATTTTTAGGTCTGCGCTATCCGGCAACCGACATCCCTCCTCAAGCTCGAAAACTTTTCTTTGAGTCCAGTAGCCGTTCGATTGAAGATGTGCACTCAATGCCATCAGCCCTACTCACGGCCCAAGGCTATGCTCAAGCCGATATTGATCTCTCCCAAACTTATTTTCGGGCTGTGTCTCCTTTTCACATCGAATATCTGAAAAATATGGGGGTTAGCGCTACCTTCTCTATTCCTATAAAAGTAGAAGGGGATCTTTGGGGGATCATTGCTTTTCATAATTACCAAGGTCCGCTTTGCTTAACCTTAAAAGAGCGCACAGCCTGTGAAATCATGGGTCGTTTTGTTAGCAACTGGATCTCATCCTATGTAAATCATCGCCGAGTTTTAAATAAAAATAAAATCCTTGAACTTTCTCAAGAGATTTTGGACGCCATCTCCTCTGGCCACTCTCCCGTAGAGTCCTTCACCCAAAATGGTGACAGTCTTCTAGATACTCTTGAAGCGACCGGTTTTTCCGTAAAAATTGGAGAGAATTACACCCACTACGGCTCTTACCCCAGTCGAAACAAAGTCAAAGGCATTGCCGAGCAACTTAAACATCACCAAGGACTTTCCATTTGGAAAACTGAAGATGCTCCCTTGGAAGGGCTTCCCAGTGACCCTAAAGCGGTGGGAGTACTTGCCATTCCCCTGTCGGTAGGCTTTGAGGATTTTATATTTTGGTACCGACCCGCGGCTGTGCAAACAGTGACCTGGGCTGGAAAACCAAAACACAAAGACAACGCCCAAAAGAGGCTCAGCCCTCGCGGTTCTTTTTCTCTGTGGGAAGAAACTATAAAAAATCGCTCGCTCGAGTGGAGCCGCGACAACACCGAATGTGCGCAATATATTCTTTTTTCTTTTGTGCGCGACATTTTTCGCAAAGCCTCCGAGCTTTCCGCAGCGAACAAAGAGCTTCAAAGGGTCACCCAAGCCAAAGATGAGTTTATTGGTTTGGTCTCTCATGAACTAAGAACCCCGCTGAACGTTATGCTCGGTTGGATCGATATTCTTAACGACTCGCCGAGCCTGCCCGAAGACATTCAAGGGGCGGTGGACACCATTGACCGTAACGCCCGCGTGCAGGTGAATTTAATCAACGACCTTCTTGATATTTCTCGAATCATTTCAGGAAAAATGCGAGTGAATTTCCAAAAGGATATCCGACTCAAAGCGCTGGTCGAAGAGGTGGTTGAAGATTTAAGCCCCACAGCTCACACCAAAAATATTTCCATTGGTTGTGATTTGGATGATCAGTGTATCACTTCAGGAGATCCCGAACGTTTAAGACAAGTGGTGTGGAATCTTCTTTCCAATGCAATCAAGTTTACTCCAAAAGATGGTAAAGTGGATTTAAGTGTTGTTCGTCATGCCTCCAGTTATCAAATAATCGTCGCCGATGACGGCATCGGTATTGAACCGAGCAAGGTTCCCTTCGTTTTTGATCGCTTCAATCAAGCTTCGACGTCTCAATACTCTTCTTCGGGACTTGGACTGGGCCTCTCTATAGTCAAAGCCATCGTTGAGCTGCACGGCGGGGAAATCTCGGCCCAGAGCTTTGGCCTGAATCAAGGTTCCACCTTCACAGTGACTCTCCCCATTTATGCCGTCCCACTTGAAGAAGAGGCCGAGGCACAAAAAAAGAATATAGATCCCACAGTCAATTTTCGCTTGGATGAAAAGAAGATTCTCGTCGTAGAAGATCAGCAAGATGCGGCACTAGCACTTAAAATTATTTTAGAACGTCTGGGAGCGGTGGTTTCAGTGGAGCCTGACGGAAAATCGGGGTTTGCTCAGTTCGCTACGGCTGAGCACGGAGAGTTTGATTACATTCTCTCTGACATTGGGATGCCGAATTGGGATGGCTACCGTATGATCAAAGAGATCAGACACCTCGAAAAAGAAAGAGGCGTTACAAAGGTACCAGCGATTGCGCTCACCGCCTATGCCACAGCTAAAGATAAGAACAAATGCCTGGAGGCTGGTTTTAATATTCATCTCCCTAAACCCGTTGATAAAGCCGAACTCATCAAAACCATCCAAGCTTTAATAGCGGCGGAGTAAAATGAAAGCTCCTCTTCTCTTAGAAATTAAAAAAGAAACCCAAAGTCTTCACGATGAAATTGAAAAAGCCATTCCAATCAGTGACCCTAGCTTTTCTTTTGACCACTACAAAACCTATCTCCTTTTTCTTTATCATTTTTATGAGACCAATGAACCCAACATGCTGGCCTTTGCCAATAGCTATCCTGAATTAGAGCTTGAAAAAAGAAGTAAAAGAGAAAGCCTAATTAAAGACCTCAACAATCACGGAATTTCACTACAAACCAACCAAGATTGGCTCGCTAAACTGCAGCTTCCTTTGAAAGATATAAATGATCTGATTGGTTTTCTCTATGTGGTTGAGGGTTCAACTTTAGGCGGAAGAATCGTTGCTAAAATTTTGAAGGATCGTTTTTCTCAGTATGAAATCTCTATGCATTTTCTAAATATGTACGAAGAGGAGGCTCCGACTATGTGGAAGAGCTTTCATCATTGGGTAATGAACCATGAAAAACAACTCGATAAAAACGAAGTTTTAGGCTCAGCTAAAAATAGTTTTTTAAAGTTTAAGGAATATCAGCACCTGACTCACGATGGGCTCTAAGCAACGCTTGAGGTCCAAGTAGAACCAGAGCTGCTATCAGCAATAACGTAGATGCACTACCACTGGGAAGAAAACTTGTTAAAGCCTGATTATGTTTTAATCACGCTAGGGATAACCGAAGCTGGAGTTTGATTAGAATAATAATCCATTGGTGATCCAAAAATGGCTCCAACGGTCGCACTCACATTTTCGGGAAATATAAGGTTAACAGATTCTCCAGCGGAACTGGCTCTGCGTACGACTTCACCCGTGCTATAATTGATTGGGTAAGAGATGTGTTCAGCGACTCCATACTGTGAATTTTCAACACCAATGACAAAGCTTTCTCCACTGGATCGCCCCCCTTGCACACCTCGTCCTGCCAAAAGGACAGAATTAGCATGAGGGTTATGATCTTTACCAGCAGAAGAATTAAGCGCGGAAGTTCTCGCAAATTCGGATACGACCATAAATGTCGTCCGGTCAAAGAGACTTTCTCCTTCGCTATATTCAACCATTTTAAAGGCATCGAACATTTCACTAACTTCTGACCAAGCTTGGGATTGAGCACTTAAATGGGAGCCCTCGTGAGAAGTATGGGTATCAAGTTCAGCATCAATATTAAGGCTTCCTTGGTAAGCCGCTTGCGCTAGGAAAGAAGCTATAAGTGCTCTGGTATTTTCGTCTGTAATCCCCATTGCGGTTAATTCTTCTACTTTTTCATTAATAAGATCCATTTTTCCATTAACAAGCTGCAGTCCGGCCAGGGCTTGGGCGAAAGTAGAGTCATCAATCAGTGGAGTTGTCGATAACATGCCTTCAAGAGATGAACTATTCGCCACGGATCTTAATTCAGTTAGAATTGTGTTTCGGGCACCTGTTGGAATGCTATTCTCTATAAGGACTCCTAAGGGCCCGCTTCGAGTGGATGCTGAGAGTTCTACGGGGATCAAAGCAGACCTTCCATCACCATATCCGCTTGAAATGATTTCTCGATTGGTGGAATGACCAGCATCGCGACGCATCTCAATGCCACGAATGATGTGGAGATCTTGGCTATGCTTAATCATAGATTGGAAGGCGGGACCAAAATGAAGCTCACCAGCTTCAATAATTTCGTCTGCCTGGTATTCAATGAACATATCCTTTTGACTGTGACCTTCTTGATGAACTTTTGGATCCAGTGACAAGGTCACGTCCCAGCCATTATTCACTTGAATGAGAACAAAGAAGTGATCTTCATTATTAGCCCAAACTCTATTTGGAAGAAAGAGTGAGGATCCTGCCGTTGATGCAAAGATTGAAGAAGTTAATTTTAGAAATAGACGTCTATCCATTTGAGCTCCCTTAGTAAGTCAGAAAATACCGCGTGCTTAGTAGTGTTTTCGCAAATAAAACCAACGCATCAAGATTCGTTTGATAAGGGTCCTTTGCCAATTTTTCGTTTACCTGATTAAAAATGTTTTCTAAATTGTCTGATGGTATCACTCCCACGCCCAGTATGTGTTGTTCGGCTATTTTGAGAATTTCCCTTTTTTCCTCATCTGAACTCGCTGACCACATTGTTTGTGGGCTGCTCAGGAATTCGGAGCTTGAATAATACTGACGCATTACTGACTCTTTCGTTTGCAAGCAGCTGTACCACCATCTCAAATAATTTGGATTAACATATTTAAAAATCGGGCGCCCGTCCACTGCGACTGGAAATCCAACAGTATTACGATCGTTATCACTAAAGCTGCAGGTTGAGTAATTATCGTCTTCATCAAACTTGTCGGACAGTGACTGCAATAATACGTTGCCTGTTAAAAGCCGCGTGAATGTGGTGTAAAATGTCGGCTCAAGAAACTCTTTAAAACCCTCTTCGTATTCGATCCTGGAAAGTTCAGCAAACATCTCTCCGGATTGATAATGGGGTTGTCCATCATTGTCACGAGCTCCATTTTTTATCCAAGCCAATAAAAGATCTCTCTCTTCAGGGCGAAGATCCCACCCTGCGCTTCTCGGTGGCATCGTCGAGCCATTTCCTTGATGAGAAAGTTTTGTTTCAATAGCAATCTGCTCTACCAATGGGCGACCGTAGTATTGCTCATAAAAGCTATTAAAAGGGTAACCGCCTGAAAGATCGGGAGCCATTGACTCTCCAGAATGGCAGCTATCACAACGCTCAAAAATAGGACGAACATGGGCATAACGAATGTCCTCCTCACCGAGCGTTGAGTATCTATAAAAATAGTCTGAATTCATCAAAATTTTAATAAAGTCTTTTGGCTTTTCGTCGACGGAAACAAATGCGTCGACAAGATCACTTTTAACACTGTCCTCTAGAGGAATGTCCTCACCAATCACCCAATCCCAGAAATGTTGCACTTGGCAGGAAAGGTAGTCGGGCTGAGTTACAATAGCCTCGGCAAGCTCCTTAAATCCTGTAACCTCTATATCTACCTTCTCACCTCTTTTGGTCTTATAGACCAGGGCTCCTGGTGCAGCGAAAGGATTTAGATTTAAACTCGAGCCCGCGAAAACACTGGCCATGGGATCAAGTTTATAGTGGCACGCCATGCATTGAGGGTCCGATCCATGGCGAGCTTCGAGATCTTGACTCGAAGTAGTCCCTCGATGAGCCTGGTCCATCTGCAATGATTTCTCAAGTAGAGTTCGATCCTCTTCAGCATCAGTCAATACAATAGGTTTCATCGGATCACAGAGAAAAGTACGAAACAAAGCGGCCGCTCTTCCTCTGTTCTTATTGATTTTGGTTGTTGGAAAACGTCCGAAAAATCTCTGCGTTGTAACAACACCAGCCAGTGTTTGCTGTTGATTTGTTGTCGTTGCTTGAAGTGGTATCTCGACAACTTCCGACGAGCTTGAAAAGAAACCTTGAGCCTCTTGAGTTTCAACAAAATTTTGAAGTTGGGGGCCAAGTTCTTCATAGAAAACAAATTGAAAAAAGAAGAGATCTCCTCCGGAGCTGGGGGTAACAATATCTGTTGCCTCATAATCTTGTGATAAAAGTAGATCTCGCCAGGGCTGATTTTTTTCGAGTAGTTCCAATATTAGATTATCAAAAGCGTTTTCATTTCTGAAATTATTTTCAAAGTCACTTGAATTCACATAAGGTACATACATCCGAAACAGCCTAAGTAGATTAGGTCTAAAAGTGGTGGCAAAACTATCACGAGCGAGATACTCGTCCAACTTGGTTCGAAAATATTGATTAAAATCGTCATCATTCATAGAAGCTACTGTGTCTGCCTCCTCGGGAGTCGGACTAGTGCCTGTAAGAAGGTAAGCGGCTTTGCGGAGACGAGATTGATTGGATATCTCACCTGCGAATAGGATTGAAGATGTGGTAAGAAGAATTGCGACAATCAATAATCTCATTCTACAGGCTCCTTGATTCTAATGTTATAAGCTTCTAAGGGTAAGGACTCGATAGAACCATCAAGCATGATGACATCGACAAGCACTTCTTCGTAATTAAAATTACCGTCCACAAGGCCGAGGAGTGCAAGTTTGGTAAATTCGTTGTCAGCTCCAAAATTGTATTCAAAGTTCAAGACATTGAATCGGTTATTGATAGCAATTTTTTCCAGGTCACTCTCGTTTTCTAAGTAGGCTCTGGTGAATGCCTCTTCCTCAATTTGATTTTGAATTTTTCGAAACTGCCCTATAAATGAAGCTGTATCAAAATTAAAGGCTAGATCACAGGTTTGAGGACCATTGACAAGGTTCCATCCAATGACATCTCCGAGGAATAAAAAGAGACTTTGCATAAAAAGGCCAGTCCCGGGAAATTCGATATTTTGGACCTCTAAACCATCAGAAGTTTTTGTAAGGTTCACACCTAGGTGAGCAGCATTTGTACGATTCTCAGAAAGTGATGTTTCTGGGTTTTCTCTCATATCCTCTTGGCTCCATTCGTTCAAACGCAAGTCACTGCTATTTCCTGAGTAAATCGAAAGAAGCTGGTCATACCAAGCGTAGGAATCGCACCTAAGATGAGAGGGCTCAAGACTCTTCAGTTCAGAATCATTGATTGGGCTGGATGGAGAAAAACGCAGAAATTGCGCCTCATAGGTCGCCAGGAAACTTTGATCTAAAGGGATTTCACCCCCTCCGTTTTCATTAGTAAACTTAACTCTGACCGACTTACCTAATTTCTCTGGATTAGGATGAGACTTCCATACGAGTCGATAGGTTTTGACCAATAAATCGGTCACAGCGTTACAGCCAGTTCTAAGATTGAGTGGTAGACACGTAATCTCATTGATTCTTCCTGGTATTTCTATATCTTTTTTTAAAATCGTTTTCGTTCCCAGTGTCATCGAATGCTCCGGTGAATAAATAACCTCTAATATTCCATCAGAAGTGTATTGAATTTCTGGGAGCTGATCCGAGTTTACAAAATAGGTCGAATAGGAGTTAGACTTATAGTACTCATAGGCTTCCATAGTTATGGGATTCCCTTTTTCCACGAGCTTGGGGTAAGTCGATTGAGCCCAGGAATCATGAGCTGAGATAACAAACAGGCATATGATAAAAGTTCGAATGATAGTCATGCGAAGTTAGTTTGCAAGAATCGTATCAGATTTTATAATCAGACTATAATAGTTGAATATCTTTATAATCGGTCACTTAGGGAATATGTGAGTTTGGCAGTTTAGCCCGGTATAAATCAAACGACAAATTTCGCACCCTGACCTGTAAATAAAGTTTACAAAAACGTTAACGACGAGAGGCCTAAGTCACCATTGTGGCTTAGGTAAACTATTAAAGCTGATTGTAAACATTCCCTCAACAACTTCCCGCCTCCCTCGCGTATCGCTTAAAGGAATACCCATATATTCATCAAGAATTAGACAAAAGCTTCTTACTCTGGCATCCCTGCTTTCAACAGGAGGTCAAAATGAAGTTATTAATGTTTGTTTTAGTTTGTTTAGTAGGAATCAATCTTCAGGCTCAATCTCAATTGATTTGTAAGAGAGTTGAATTCTCTGGAAGTGGTACAAGCCTTGCCGCTCAACTTGAAGAAATCATCGAAATAGAAAAAATCGATGGTAATATTTTGTTGATATCAGGAGACAGTGAAAGAGTGATGAAACCTGACTCAACCAAGCTTTTTGGCTTTGAAGGTCAGGCCTACTCTCGCACCATCCAAGGTTTTTTCGGTCCTTTTAAAAGAGGCACAGTGTTTGTTGGACAAGGTAAAAATCAAGGTGAACTTGTAGTAAGTACTCCAGGAAACGGAAAACAGTATGGTAGCGGTGGCGGACAAGCCAGTTACATCTGCAAGTGAAGTGATTAAATTATCAATGGTCGTGTTGATGCACGACCATTGAGCCCTTTTATTGTGAGCAGGACCTTAGAAGTCGAGACTCATGGTGGTCATAAAGCGGCGATTTTCTAGCTCTTCACCCTGCACTCCCACTTCTTCGCCGTATGTGGCAAGGTCGAGTTTAAAAATTCCAAACTCACCGGTAAAACCAGCCGTCCAATAACCTTGGTTAAGACCAGCACGCCAACCACCTCTAAACCACGACGTCACTTCCCACATAAACTCCACACCTAAGTGAATTCCTTTTTGTAAATTCCAGTTGGGGTGAAGAACATCACGAATATCAAAAGCCACCTTGGAACTCCACACCCACCAGCTCGGAAGATCCATAGCGTACCCGATATCTATAGTGCGATGAAGGTTCTCTGGATCCCCTGTGCCCTCACCAATGAGGTTTAAATTGGTGAAGTATCCGTAGTCTCCAATATTTTTTATCACAATCGCGGCCGAAGGATTGTATCTCTTCCAAGGCCCCACCCAAAGGAAACCAACATCAGCGTCGATGGTCATACCTTCATTAGCATCTTCGATATCAAACACACTACCATCTCCAGAAATAGAGGCCGCATCCACAATTTCATCCACATGCATTCGATAAATGAGTTTAGTGGTCACACCCACATGGAAGGAACCGCTTTTGTGCCATTTCTTGATTTCCCAGTTTTTTGTAAAAGCAAAAGTTGTATCTTGAATCGCCGTTAAGTTCACCGAAGGTCCCACCGAACGATGCAATCCCATATCAATGGAAAGATCCATAGGAATAATCGCAAGACCCCAGGAAGGCCTTGCCCATAAAAACCCGAGAGAAGGAGCTCTCACAGAATAGTGACTGCCGTAATTTCTTTGAATGGCATCAGACACGGCTTGCACGTCATCTTCTTGATTAGAAGCGGTCTCAAGTTCATCATAGAAACTTTTTATTTCAGGATCAGCATCGGCTTTAAGAAACCAGTTCGACTCCCCTTTTTCTAACTGCCCAAGGCCAGCGGGATTATAAAAAATAGCGGTGTTGTCATCAGCAACGGCCGTGAAGGCCCCACCCATTCCATTGGCTCTTGTGGCCTCAAAACCACGGCGGATGCCTGAATAAAGAGACTGTGCTGCTGCCAATTGACTCATGAAAGTAAGTGATAAAAACACCAAACAAAATTTCGTCATCCGTGACCTCGATTCTATTTTTTTTGAACTGATTTTTATTGTCCGAAAAATCGACGTTGGCGGCAAGTTCAAATCTCTTTATAATTGAAGTATGTGCAGATTCTTAATTTTTACTTTTATGGTTCTCTCTTTCTTTCCGGCTCTAGCAGCGCAAAATAAAGATCACTGGTATAACGTCGAGACAAAAAGTAAAAATGAAAACAAGAAAAAGGAAGAGTCCTACCCTTACGATAGTGTGGACTCTAAAGACTCCAAGCCCCGATTCGCGCGCTCTTATTTTTGGAACCTTCGACCAAAGGTTGGTTTTTCAGGAGGGTTTCACGCCGACCGACGCTTCTTTGAAACCGGCAAAGCCAATCGCCTTTTCTTCAACACTAGTCTTTATTTCCGCAACCGCCCCTGGCACCGCTGGGTCGCCAACATACAATATATGCAGAACAATAGCCTCTTTGCTGGAGCCAGTTGGGAAATCACCCCAAGCCGCAAACAAAGTCGCTTCTACTACGGCGCCGGCCTCTCCCACCGCCTCGTCTCTGAGAAAGAACTCAATAATTTTATCGAAGAAGAAAATTTCCACATAAACCTACAATGCGGCCAAGAAATCCTCACCTCAAAAGACCAGGCCTGGAATATAGAAGCCAAAGCCTTCTTCTCCACCAACAACCAAGCCATCCAACTTTCCCTTGGCTATATTTTTTCAATTTAACCATCATTGTACCTAATGTTATTCAAGTAGAACCCATGCCGTAAGAAGCCACCTCTATCGAGTCTACAATTGAAAATTTCAGGGAAATTCGAGAGTGTTGTTTGGATATGGCTCTGGCAAGCGGGACGCGCTCGCCCGCAGGGCGATGCCAGCAAGGCAGGAGCCGTGCCTATCCAAACAACACTCTCGAATTTCCCTGAAATTTTCAATTGTAGGCGGCGCACCCGCTCATGGATTCTCGTTCAGGAGATCACGGTAGACTTGATCCACCTGGCTTTTAAGTTCATCCAGGTCCCCTTTATTATCAATAACAATATCCGCTTTCTTCTTTTTCTCTTCAATGTCCATCTGGCTCGCCAATCGCCTTTTGGCCTCCTCTTGACTGAGAGAATTGCGCTTCATCAATCTTTTAAGGCTCAAAGATTCCGGAACATAGACAACAAGCACTTTGTCAAATTTGTCTTGCAGATCGTTTTCAAACAGAAGGGGCACATCATAGATTGCCATCTTGTGGCCAGCCGCCTGAAAGAGACTTTTTTTCTCCTCTGTTTTCTTTTGAACAAAGGGATGAATAAGAGACTCTAAAAATTTCAGTTTATCGGTATTATTGAAAACCTTTAATCCTAAGACCTTCCTGTCTATGTCCCCGGTGGGACCCAGTATATCTCGACCGAAGTAATTAACGATTTTCTCTTTGTTACGAGCTAAAGCGGTATGAGCCAAGCGGTCCGCATCGACGATGGGAACGCCTTTTTCTCGAAAAAAATTGGCCACTGTGGTTTTACCACTAGCCACTGCCCCTGTGAGACCTAACCAAATCATATTCATTGAGAATGCCACGTTTTTTTTGAAAAAAGCAGAGGCTGGCGCTCCCGACTCGACCTTTGTCGATGGCGTCACTTTTAAAGCGACTTCCACTTAGACCAATAGAGAGGTTTTATAATTTCAATGAGAGTGAGCCTAAAAAATTTAAACTCTCCCCTCAAGCGACCGATAAACACTTGTAGAGGAAATACGTGAAAAAGAACTTTGAAACATTTGGAAATTATATTCTTCTAGAAAAGCTCGCCGCCGGTGGTATGGCCGAAGTCTATCTTGCTAAGAAAATTGCGGCCAGTGGTGTACAGAAGTTTGTGGCAATTAAAAGAATCCTATCTCAGTTCTCTGACTCTGAGGACTTTATTTCCATGTTTAAGGATGAGGCTAAAATTGCCATCAATCTCTCTCATAGTAACGTAGTTTCCATCTATGATTTTGGTACCGAAAAAGGGCAATTTTATATTGTTATGGAATTTGTGGAAGGGAGAAACCTCCGTCAAATTCTCAACCGAATGAAACGCGTGGATAAAGTTTTCACCATCGCTCAAGTGGCCCACATTATTAAGCAGGTATCGGCTGGGCTTGACCACGCTCACAGATGTATTGATCCAACCACAGGTAAGCCACTTAATATTATTCATAGAGATATGTCGCCACAAAACGTGATGTTAGGTTTTGAGGGTGACGCAAAGATTGTGGATTTTGGTATCGCAAAGGCTGCTCACCAAATCGAGGCCACACGCGCTGGAACTCTCAAAGGAAAATTTGGTTATATGAGTCCAGAGCAAGTGGAGGGACAGTCCGTTGATTCGAGAACGGATATTTTCGCCCTTGGAATTATGATCTGGGAGATGCTCGCTAATCAACGACTTTTCTTGGCGAATAGCGAGATCAACACTTTGAGAAAAATTCGTGAGTGCGATGTTCCTAGTCTTCGCAAGATTAATCCAAACATCCCTACTGAATTGGACCAAATTGTTAAGAAAGCCTTAGAAAAAGAAAAAGTTAATCGTTATCAGACATCCAGTGACCTTCACCGTGATTTACAGGGTTTTCTCAGCCGATTCGATCCTGATTTTTCGGTGCAGGACTTTAGCCATTTTGTAAAGGGTCTTTTCTCTGAGGAAATTGTTCAAATTAGAAAGAAACAAATTGTCTACGCTCAGGTCACTGTACAGTCACAAAAAGAACAAAACCAAGGTGACTCCACTCAGATTGTGAACACTGAAAGCTTTGTCCATAAAGATGATATGTCCCTTGATAGCTTGAGCTTTGATCAAATGAGCTCCCAAGGTAAAAAGGTCGCCGGTGATTCGGCCATGACTTATACAGGACCAAGCACTGAAGAGCTTGCCAATATGGATTTTGGAGATGCCGAGTTTGACGACGGAAAAACTCGCGCACAAAGAATACAAATCGCCAAACGAAACGCTCATAAAAAAGTAAAAGAATATAAAAATCAGACTTACACCAACACTTCCAAAACGCTAAGTGAAATCGAAAGAAAAAACCGCAATGCGACGACTTTTACAGTCCTTTTCTCGCTTAGCTTTCTCTTAGTGTTTTTTGCCTATATCAATAAATATCATCCCAATTTTAAGACCAAGTTCTGTGAATCTATGGCGAGTTACAACCTTTGTCCTCGCTCTATTTATATTCCAGCCAATCTTTTACAAATTAAAACCCAGCCCGCCGGTGCTGCTATTTACATCAACGGTGAAAATATTGGGCGCACCCCTTACGACTACTATGTAAAAAAGTTACCTTTAAAGGTTGGGGTGATGCTTGAAGGACACAAAAGAACCACCAAAGTGATTGATGAAATCCCTGAAAATAATAGCGTTTTGATCTCAATGCCCAGGGTTCCCACGGGCTATCTTGTCATCAAATCAGTGGGTGTGGAGATTTATATCAATGACGTGGCTGTTCCATCTGGCCGCAGGCATCCTGTGCCAGCGAATGAGGACGTCGTTGTTCGTGTGAGAAACCCCATTTCTGGCCTTTCTAAAGAAAAAGTTTTTCGGGTCAAACCTGGAAAAACTGTTCAACAGGTTATTGACCCTCCCGAAAGCGGAAGGTAAACCTAACCTCCTGAAACAATGAACAAATTTTAAAAATCAGACACTGCTGTTCGGTGGATTGGCAAATGTCATCCTGAGAATTGTTTAGAGTCATCCTGAGCGCAGCGAAGGATCTTAGGTCTTTCGCTTCGCTCAAGACGACATGTTTCAGGAAAGCAGGAGAGGTTTCCGGTGAACTTGCTAAAAAAATTGATAGACCACAAAAAGAAAAGATCGGGCCTTGCCGCTGTTCAGTACATAAAAAAAGGGCAGCTCTACACACTCAATTGGTCCCAGGTCTACGATCGGGTGGAACAATACTATAATGTTTTACTTTATCTTGGGGTCAAGCCGGGAGACCGAGTCGCTATATACAGCAATACCAACAAAGAATGGGGTTTTCTCGATCTCGCTATTATGGCATGTGGCGCTACAACTGTGCCTGTTTACCACTCCTCCCATATCCAGGAAGTGGAGATTATTCTTAAAGACTCATCTCCCTCCCTATTGTTTGTTGAAAATGAAGGCCTCTATAAAAATATTCTGAGCTTAGGTCTTGAGGAGTCCTTCCAAAAGATCGTTTCGATCCACCCTTTTCACCATCCTGATTCTCAACCAGAGTTTTTAAACGAGCTTGTCGACAACCCAGAAATTATCCAAGCCCTAGATGAGGTTTCGATCAACAAAGATGACTTGGCCACAATCATTTACACCTCAGGAACTTCCGGGAAGCCTAAAGGTGTTTGCCTCACTCATCACCAAATAATGAGTGCGGTCTCAGAAGTCTTCCCTCTATTAGGTGTGACAGACCAAGATAAGACCTTAACCTTCCTCCCCTTCTCACATGTCTTAGGAAGAATTGAACTCTGGGGTCATTACTTTTGCGGCTACTGTATCGGGTATGCTCAGTCGATCGATAAGATCAAACGTGACCTACTCAAAGTGCAACCAACAGTCATTGTTGGAGTGCCACGAATCTTTGAAAAGATATATTTTGGTATCAAAGCACAGGTGGAAATATCAAAACTGAAACAAGGTCTTTTTAGTCAAGCTTTAGAGGTTGGCAAAACAAACACTAAGCTCAGACAGAAAAAGAAAACTCCCTCCTTCCTGCAGGCCATAAAAAGTCAGCTCGCCTATCAGATGGTGTTCTCCCAAATTCAAGAAAAGTTAGGAGGACGTCTTCGATTTGCGGTATCCGGAGGAGCGCCTCTTGATAAAGAAATTGCAGACTTCTTTTCTAGTTGTGGAATTTCAATACTCGAAGGCTATGGGCTCACCGAAAGCACAGGGCCCATCTTCGTCAACACTCTTTTTCAACATAAAAATGGATTTGTCGGTCGCGCCATTGGAGATGTTGAAGTCAAATTTGACAGTGATGGTGAAATCCTTATCAAAAGTAAAAAAATAATGACGGGCTATTACAACAACGAGGAAGAAACCAAAAAGGTTTTCACCGAGGATGGTTATTTCCGCACCGGTGATATCGGCGCCCTTGATTCAGAAGGCTTCTTAGAAATCACAGATAGAAAGAAGGACCTTATCAAAACTGCGGGAGGAAAGTTTATTGCCCCTCAGAAGATTCAGTCCCTTTTCACCCAAAACCCGTTAATTGGTCACGTACACATTCATGGTGATAAACAAAAGTATGTGGTGGCACTCCTTACACTGGAAAAAGATGAGCTTTATAACCTCCGCAAAGACCATCACATCGAAAAAGAGAACTTTGCCGAGCTTTCCCAGCACGAGAAAATTCAAAAGCTCGTTAGAAATGCTGTGAGCCAAGCCAATTCGAAGCTAGCTTCGTTTGAAACCATAAAACGCTACAAAGTTCTTGATCACGAGTTCACCATTGAAGAGGGGCATCTTACCCCCTCATTAAAAATGAAGAGGCAAAAAATCGACCAAATGTACAATGATGATCTTAAAGAGCTCTATTTGTAGATAGCATCAAAATTGATTTTTAAGTCGGCCTTCTCAAGCTCCGTGAACTCTATGGAAGGCGAGAGGTAAATGGCATTTTCCTCAGCGCTATACACCCAACCAGTTTCAGGATCGTTAGGAATGACAAGGTCTCCATAGGTCACATTGATGGTGGTCACATCGGGAAGCTGGTCTAAATAGATTCTTGATACTGACGTTACTAGATCGTCGGCGACTTGGGCCATTTCCGCACCATAATCATCCGCGCAAATGTCAAAGAGTGCACTGTTAGGAGAGTGAAGTCTCACCATTTCTCGAATCAAACCACGGTCTGAGTCATCTCTACGACAATTGGAGGTCGACTGCGGATTCTCAACAATCGCGGCGTAGTAAAACAGCTTTTCTTTATCACCATCTTTAAGGTTCGTAAGGAAATCAAAAGCTGTACTTGGCTGAATTCGACTTTGATCTTCCGAATCGGTAATTACAAAAATCGCTAAGTTTGAATCTTTTCGATAAAAGTCTTCGTTAAAGCCATTCTGAAGTTGTGGCGAAAGTGCTTCCATATGGATACTAAAAAACTGTTCTGTTGTTGACCCACGAAGCCCCACGTCCATCATTTTTCGTAAGACCTGCGCCCCATTGGGAGTGGATCGGTCCACGTAGGTATAACCATCAACCTTATGAAGCTTACCACCAGCGGCTTTACTCTGAAAATCTCTTAAAGAAGAGGTCGTAACACCAATATGGTAATTGATAAACTTAGTTGCAAAAAACCGATCAACAAAAAGTTTAGCGTTCTCCGCCACTCTCTGCTGATAATCATCCATACTAATCGAATCATCAATGATAAACAAAATATCGAGATTTGGGTTAAAAACCACATCATTGAGTTTTTTTTCGGTTTTCTTTTTCGGTTCAAAAGGAATGTTTTTTGCGCCCGGCTCCGCTTGGCACCCTAAAAGAGTGATCGCAATAACCGACGCACTTAACAATTTTGACATCCAGTTTAAGCTTCGCTTCACAGTGTCTTCTCCTCACCGGACTGACAACCTTTGGCAACGTCCACCCGGTAGTTGGAAATTTCATCAAACCAAATCTCTCCTTGGAAAGGAAACTTCAATGTATCTTTGCTAGCACTTCCTGTTGTCCCTTTTTTAACTTGAGACTTTGTGCCCTTGGTATCTTCGATCACGCGGTCACTCATCGCCAGTTGTTGAATCAACTCCGCTTCCACGATTTGCATCTTCTTAAGAACTGAGGAGATCTCTTCCACTTCTTCTTTTGCAAGGTGTTTGACTCGGTTAAGAGAGGCTGTATAGCTGTTGCGTGCCTGGCCGAGTACTGACTTTTTAAAGCGTTCCATTTTGGCTTGAAAGCCGACAAGAGCTGTCCCTTCACTGAGAGACTGGGAGTACAGTTTCTTAGCAACATCTCCTTCTTTTTCAAGAGCATCGTGCCTCTGAACAAGATAAAAGAGCTGTTCGTCTCTGGTCGAGTAGCGAGGAAGTTTCACACCGGCTGATCCCAGTTCATCCATAGAAACTCTCCCATTTTTTAACTCGCTAAAAAGAGTTTGAACGGCTGGGGACTCTGGATTCTCTTGCAAGTTTAACAGAACTTGAGTTTTTCTTTGGAAACGATTTCTAAACTCTTTGAGAGTTTTCGAAACCTCGGCATAATCACAAATCTTTAGCTGACCCAGAGTGGCTAGATAAAATGTTTCAGGTCCCACGTCGGGCTCAAAGGCTGGAGTCATTAGAGTTTTAATGTGTGCCAATGTGTTTTGTGGTTGCCCTAAACGTAGCTCGGACCAAGCCATTTCTTCTATCGCCTGAAACCAATAGTCCGATTTTTTGCTCACCTTTTCATAGTAGCGCTTGGCCTGCTCAAGATAACCATTTTGATAAAGCATTCGAGCGGCGGTGATATTCATCAAGTCATCAGAGATCGGATTATTTTCCTCCACCCCTTGTAGATGTTTGAGGAGCTTAGCCGCCTTCACATCTTGACCATTGAGGAGAAGAGAGGTGACATAACGCCATTCCGTCCAATTTCTCTCCCAAGATTTGGGAGGGGTTTTTCTTAAAAGCTTTTCCAATGTCTTAGTGCTAAGGCTTTTGTCAAACTCTCTAGCCATTACAGCCACTTCTGCCGATAGACCAAATATTTTAGTCCAACCTGGGTTCCAGCGCACGTCTGTTAAAGACCAGATCTTGTCCTCGGTCTGCATAGTGGATTGCCAAAGCTCTAACATATCTTGCTTAATATGATTCGGATTGGTCTGAAAAAGTGTTTCCAACCCCACAAGCTTTAAACCGTTTTGAAAAAGGAGATAACCGTAAAGAGCCTGGCCGGTAGCCGTTTTTGAAAAGCTTGAATTCTCAAAAGCCGAGGGCCATTGGTAAAGAGCTTTTTTCATCTCTCCCTTTTTCATAAATTGCAGGAAAATATTTTGTTCGGCACTGGGATTTGAAATCAACGAGCGAAAAGCCGATTTATCAGTAGGAATAACTTGGCTGGAGGAGTCTTTTTTCCCACCATCGAGAACGTCTAGTAGATCGTCAGCTTGGGCGGTCGCACTCATTAAAATTAGGGTCAGTAATGTTTTAATAATCATTTCTTTCCTCTCAAAGCATATAACCAAAGGAAACACCAGCCACTGTTGTTTCTATATCAACAGCTCCACCGAACCTTTGGGCTTCATAGTATCTTTGTTGGATTTGTAAGCGAGTTGTTAAATGTTGAGAAAGCCAAAGCCCCATTCCTCCTCCAACAGAATAAGTACCGGTATCACCGGACTGTAAGGTGATATTTCCCACAGTGACTTGAGCGTAGACATCAAATTGGAGGACACCAAGGTCGAACATATTGATCTTTCCATAAATAGGAGCAAATTGACCGATGAGCTCATAACCTGATTGCGGGGCATCCACATCGGGAACCAGGCGATCGGTATCAATAATATATTGCCCTTCTTTGGAAAGTTTATTGTAAGCCTGAAAATAATTAAGACCTACTGTCCAACGGGGATTGATGTGGAAGTAATAATTTAGATTGAGAGATTGAGTTTGCAAATAAGCATCGCCGCCAATGACATTGTTGTAGCCAAAATTAAACTCATGACGAAAACGTCTATCAACCGTGCGGTTCTGTACGACTGTAACACTTTTATTCGGCTGAAGCTTTTGCGCCCGGTCCATAAGGACGTCATTACCACCAAGACTGTCGAAATCTTCCATGATATCGGCTTGAACCGGAAGACCAAAGAGAAAAACAAGTGCGGATACTAAAATCATTCTAATCATTGTTGCTCTCCTTCGATAACTTCAATATTTAAAGTGTCAGCACCCGTTTGTTTATTCGAGTGATCGGTACTGAAAGACAAAACGGTGTTTGTCGCCTCAACCCTTAAACTTTGTTTCCCAGTCGTTTCGGGCGTCCACTCCACTTTACAACGCGACATAAAGTCATCGCTGAAGTTGCCTTGTTGGCACTCACAAATGGCACCGGCCGGACAGCCATTGGCAAAGCTTGCTGTGACCTCGCCTTCTTTACCTGGGTCAACCACAAGAAAGCTATAGGTGTTTTTTTCACCTTTAACGAACTGAACGGAATCCTCAAGAAAGAAAATCGGACGATTCGCTCGCGTGTACACTTGATAGTAAAAGTTTTTGGGTTTGGCAGGAACACCGTAGGACGTGAAAGCCTGCACTTCGACATTGAAAAGCTCTGAGGAAGTGGTCACATCGGGCATATCTGTAGAGGAAAGATCAACTGCCGCATCAAAACGCCAGAGTGTAGGATCGCCACTGACACGCTCGCCTTTTTTATCGTACTCAATAAAGTGAGCGCCATTTTTCGAGTTTGGTGAATAGTTCCCCACCACCAAAACTGGGCCTTCAGGAGAAACAACATCTCTAACAAAAATTTGAAAAGTTTTGCGATCCCCTTCAATGTAGGCGTCTTGTATATCAGCCACTCTTTCGATCACAGGATCTTCAGCACTTCCTCTTACCACGTGAAAAACAATATCTTTTCGACGCTCTTGGATCAGCCCTTTGTATTTTGCAATAAGATTCACTCTAAGAACTCTGGTCTCGACTAAGCCTGAAATGACATAACCTTCTTCTGGTTCAAAGATAAGTTCCCGAGTTTGAGAATCGTAGGTCGCTCCCGGTAGATCATTGTCTAAATTGCGTAATTCAAGACCGACAAAGGAAAACTCCGGATGGAGAAGTCTGTAGGCCATGGTTAAATTAAGAGACTCTCCCTCTCTGACCACATGAGTTTCTTTGACGTCCACTCTCATGACATCTTGTACAGGAGGTTCTTTTACCGGATTCCCACCCTGAGGAACGGCTTTTTGGATATTGTCACTTTGCCCAGAAAAAGGATCTTGCTCCCATCCACTATGACAAGCACTCAAAGCTAAAAAACCTATTAAGGCTAACACTCTCATCTCTAGTCTCCTCACTCTTATATTCATTTATCCTCTCCCTGTTCTTTTTAAGAGAAATGGATAAGATACCGGAACTTCTTGATTCCCTGCTGGGACTGGAAACTTCCAGGTTCTTAAGCGACGAAGGATACAATCCTCCACAGTTTTATTATTCAAAGAGGTATTTTTTACTTTGGCGATTTTCACTCGGCCCGAGCTATCAATCACCCAATTTACTGCCACACGCCCTGAAAGACTCGCATTGAGTTGCAAACCTTGCTCATAGCAAAAGCGAATCTGACCGATATTACGCCGGACCACATCAGCAATAAGGCTGCCATCAAGTCCTCCATCAACGGAGGCTTCTTCGGGAATGGGAATCAGTGAAGCCCCTGTGGCTCCCACTAAAGACACAGAACCGTAACCGGCCTTTCCACCACCTTTACCTTTTGTTCCATAGCCACCGCCACCTTTAACATTGTGACCTTCACCTAGGGGAGCCGAGGTCATCCCTTTAGAATAAACACTTTTTTGAACGCCGCCACTTCCCTGGCTCCCCCCCATGCCGGGTCCAGCGGAGGCTTTTACGGCACCAAGATCAAGACCGCCTTTTTGTTTGCTTTTCTTGAGCTGTCCTAAGGCAGCGAGTGCTCCTCGTCTTTTCCAACCTTTACGCACACTTTTTGTTTTTACAGATTTTTTTGGTTGAGTTGTCGTCTGACTAACACTCACCGTCCTTTTGGGAGTTTTAGGAATGGCGATTTTCTTTTTCACCACCTTTACGATCTCTCTTTTTTTCTCCTCAGGAACTTCCTCGGCAATCTCTTGGGTCGGTGCAAAGACATCGGTCATTAAGAACCCGATAAGCACATAGATAAGCAGAGTAAAAAGTATGGCTTTGCGAGCAGGGCCTGAATCTTTTTCTTCAGGAGCTCCCGTGATGGGGTTTATTTTCTCCCCTTCCATCACCTCAAGATAACCATAATCTCCAAGACTTAAGCGAGACTGAGCTAAAGCCGATCCGTCTCCCTGACCTAAAAGTTCATAGGGAATATTTTTCCTTTTGAGTAAGTTTAGGGAGTTCAGCACTTCAAGGCGCTTGGTATCTTTACGGAAAATAGCAAAAACTTTCTCTGGTTTCTCCCAAGGAAAGACTCTAACGACATTACCGAAATTATTATGAAGAACTAAGCTTTTTGACATTTCGAGTACCTCAATTCCTTTTGGCCGATTTTTTAATTCGGTCCTTAAAGTCTTTTCTTACTTCAAGGAGTGCATCCAGCACCTTATCTTGCTCAACGGTCACCACAGCTTCATCAGAAAAATGATGTTTTCCTTGCACCAAAATTTCATCAAACGAAATCTCTTTTCCTTTAGCACTCTTTTTCTTGGCTCCCTTTTCTGGGGCAGCAAAAAGTGACAAAGGTATTAAGGTTACAAGAATGATCAACATTCGTTTCATCATAAAGACCTCTCTTTTGATTCAAATCCATTATCCACCATCTTCATCCGACTATTAAGATAGATGATCATTGGCTTATTTCCGCGAGCCGTTTCCAGTTTAATGAGATCGCGCAAGGCTTGCTTACTGAGTGGGTTTTCTTTGACTTTTTTGCGAGCCATTTCCAGGCGAGCAAAAGAAGGTGTTCTTTTTTGTTGCTGATCTCTATAGACCAGACTCATCCAAACTTTTTTATCCGTTGGTGCCCTCTCACGAATTCTTTCAATCTGAGGACCTAGGATTTTTTGAACTTCAATGGGAGATTGGTGAAAGTTAGCAAATATCTGCTGCATGGCTTTTTCATTCTTCCATAGCTCCTCAACCTTAAACTGAATCTCTTGCGCCTTTTCTTTGTAAGGGGCCGCTTGTTGACTGAGTAAAGTCACATACTCTTGTTGCTCCTCCGCTGTCAGTCCCTTAGGTGTAGGTAAGCTCATCAAATCTTCAAAAAAGCGGCTGTACTGCTCAGCAAGTTCGGTGAGAAAAAGTGTCTGAGTCAACCAATCACCCGTTTTCGAAGCTTTCGCTATTACATCCTCAAAATTTGAGATACGACTCATGCGGTGCTGCAAAGTGTTTCCAACCTGTGAAGGACGGCGGTCCAATTTGTGATCTTTTAGGCGTTTTAGTTTTTGAGTTCCCTCAGCCAGGAGCAGGTCACGCCTTAAAACATGAGCCGGGGCTGTTTGCTCTAACCCATAACTTTTAAAAACTCTCAAAATTTGAGAGGAGCTTTTCTTGCCTTGGTAGATTTCAAGCAGAAGGCCGGCGAAAAGATTTTTGTCTCTTTTAAGATAAGGAACACATGACTTCTGCTTTGATCCAAAACTTTTCGCCTCTCTGATCAATTCAATGCAAATAGAATGAGCCAGCTCAGGATCTTCTGTGTTTCTAATATAGTTATAGAAATAGGGGCTGGAATCCTTCTCTGCCAAATCGGCCAATCGAGCCAATTCAAGCCAGTCGGTCTTATTGATCTCACGATAGGAGCGGAAGGCTTCGTCAAAATTTAACTGAAGCTCACTCAACCATACTTTATTTTCCAGAGCAAATTGACGCTCCTCTTTCTCTAGAGCCTTTAAACTCAAATAAGAACGAAGGGCTTTGTCCATTTCTGAAAACTTTCTTAGCTTTCGCGCTAAAATAATCTTGTTTTTATAAAAAGTTTTCTTTTTCTCCGGAGTGCTGCTCGCCACATCAAAACGATTCAATGTTTTCCAGGCTTGCTCAGAAGCTGATGCCTTATCGGAAAGCTTGGCTGTTTGTGATAGAACCGACTGTCCTGCTAGAGAAAGGAAATGCTTGCGATTTTTTGGAAAAATATTAGCAAACTCTCTCGCCCACGTTTCAATTTTTTGATCTTGCTTAGCCAGAACCAAAGAGTCCAGTGCTAGTTCGGCTGATTGGTTGCGAAGTTTTGCGGGAGTTTTTTTACTTAAAGCAAGGCTACGAAACTGCTCAGCGGCCTCCATTGTTTGACCTTGATCATAGGCATTTTGAGCCATTTGATAGCGAATTTCAGGCGCCTTGTTTTGCTTGGTGCTTTTTTGTAGATAAAGCTTTTGGGAGGCGGCCAACCAGGCTTTTTTCTTAGCAAGCTCGGCGATTTCAATGCGACGAAGTAGAAGCGTTTCTTTTTGCTCCTCTGTTTTTGCTAGTTGAAAAGCTTTTTTGTTCCATGCGTAAGCCTTTTCCCAATCTTTCGTTTGCACGGCCGCTTGAGAAGACAGCTCGTAAGCTTTCATATCCTCTTTTTCAACCAGAAAGTAGTTTTCATAGGCTTCAATCAACTCAGGAGATGGATTCTTTTTCTCCATTCGGTTCCAATCAAAGACTAAAGTTCGAACTCTGGATTTTAGCTCCTCACACTGCTTTGGGTTTTTGCACCCATCTAAAGAACGCCAATTACGGAAAGCTCTTTTTAAATAAGGTAAAACAGCTGTTTTTTGCTTCCCCTTAAGCTTCAGGTTAGCCAGATAGACCAAAGCCTCCATCCTCACTTCTGGGTCAGATGTTTTTTCTATTAATAATTCGAAAGCCTCTTCGGACTGCTGATTGCGCCCCAGACGCTCTAATTCTTTGGCTAGGAAAGAAACGTTTTCAATACGACTACTGCGAGGACTTAAATTAAAAACCTTACTAATATCCGCCATACTCACTCTAGAATCATGAGCAAGGAAAACCGTGTAGTCTTTAGCGACCTCTGCTTTAAAGTCTTCATCGACATTGACGACATTATTAGAGTTTCGAGTGAGAAGCTTTGGCGAGTTCAACATTTTTTCTAAAGTATTCACTGCCTGAGCAATCTCGCCGATGTTGTAGTGACACCAGGCCAATCGAAAAGTCGCCAAGCCCTTCCGTGGGAAATCCTCATCCTGCAAAGCTTGCAGATAATGAGACTTGGCTAAACTAAAATTACGTTGTTTAAAATAAATTTCAGCCAAAGAGAAATGAGCCTCAGCGGCCCCTTGCCCACTGGCAACGACTTTTTTGTAAAACCCAGTGGCCTTAGAGTTTTCACCGAGCACCTCATAAAGGTGCCCCACCTGAACCATCACGCGGTGTTTTCTTTCTCCGTTTAGGTCTTGCAGAACATACTGATAATACTCAAGCGCCTGTTTGCGATCTTCTTTACCGGCTGTGCACTCTACACAGCCATTTTCGAGATCTTCTTTTGCGAGCAAACGTCCACGCTCTGCATGAAGATCAGCCAGTCTTAAAGTTAATTTCGACTTAGTAGGACTTCCTTCTGGCAACTTCAAAAAGACTTTCGTTAGCTTGTCGATAAGAAGACTCTCCGTCTTGCCGGCTGTTCCTGCAAGGCTCTGAGAGGGAGCCATCATAAAAACGGCCACAAGCGGCAAGCTCAAAGAAAATAATTTATTTTTTAACATCGCTGTCCCCTATTTTCTAATGACGGCAAAATTGATGTCACTGTATCCCGCGTGTCCGCCCGCTTGGATCACATGACTTAACAAACTGTAAGTTTGACGGCGATCGGCCTGAATGGTCATGGCTCCCGCAAACTCGGTATCGGGATAATACTCTTCCCAGTTTTTCTTCACATCGATTAATTTCTTAACCAGGGTTTTCACTGGTATCTCTTCTTCTTCGATGTAGAGTTTATCTTTTTCTACTCTCACCACAATATTGCGATCCAATGTCACAGACTGAGTGGCCGAAGGAAGTTCGATCCCTTCACTCATATAGAGAAGCTCACCTGTGGTCGAAAAATTTACCAGAAGATAGATCACCAAAACAGAGAACGTATCCACAAGGGACGTTAGCATCACAGTGGCTGCTAAATTTCTTTTTGGTTTATTTTTAAATCCAAAACTTCCTACCGAAGTTCCTAATGGTCGGTAATTCATAATGCCCCCAAAATGTTTCTCAGGTTAGCCTAAAGAGGCGTCACACCAAGATCTTGAATCCCCTCTTCTCTGAACACATCCATAAGCTGAATGATGTCTTCAAAAGGGGTTTTCTCCGCTGGACGAATGAGAGCCATATCCATTTGATCAAACTCTCCGGTTAGCTTGGCTAAAAAAGAAGAGAGTTGATCATAATCTGGCTTCCCTTCCAGACTTGCAATTTCACTGTTACCAAAAGATTTCGCGATTTTATTTGGAATATGACGGAGTTTAAATTTTAACTTTCCGTCAGTCTCCATAACAACCCACATCTCAGGCTTGGGCTTACCCTCTTGAGCTTGCCCCCCAATGGCCTGTTTCACGTCCATCGAGCCGATTTGAATCCAAATTGTGGTTAACAAAAGGAAACAGATACAGACCGAAAGAAGTGAGATGAAGGCCACCAAGTCCACCTCTGTGTTAAGTGGCTTTTTTTGTAGCTTCGACTTAAACACTGGCGTCCCCTTATTGCTTTGGCACAGTGGCTTTTACACGGGCTTCGCGAGTCTCAAGAGGATTAAAAGAATAACTCAACCAATTGTAAGCCTTTAAGGCCGCCTGATTGAGATCATCGGTTAATACTTGAGAGCGATTCGATAAGATCGAGTACACGAGAAGTGTTGGTATCGCAACGATCAACCCAAAGGCTGTGGTGTTCATGGCCTCAGAGATACCGTTTGATAACAAAGTCGCTTTTTCCATCGGGTTCGCCTGACTGACGGCCGCAAAAGATTTAATCATTCCCGTGATGGTTCCAAGAAGTCCTGCAAGGGTTGCGACGTTTGCAATCATTGCCAAGAATCCGGTGCGCTTTTCAATATGTTCTGTTTCTTCGAGGATGACTTCTTCCATCCTTCCTTGGATCTCATCTTTTCCACCCATATTCATGGCAGCCTCTGTTCCCGCTGCTACTGTTCTGTGGATGGATTCCCCGTCTTTATTTTTGGTTTGCTCCATGACATTGTCGAGCTGCCCCTGACGAATGGGTTTTTCAAACCCGAGAACATTTCTCTTTTGTGTGGGTTTTCTCTTTATATAGAGGGCGATCACTCTTTCCACGATAATCGCTAACGCTACAATTTGCAGCCCTAGGATAAACCACATCCAAACGCCCCCAGTATTAAATGCTTGTGAAAGTGAATTAAAAAAGCTCACGACATCCTCCTTAATAAGCTAAGCCGAAATGTTAGGACTATAGTCTCCGTGTCCTAATCAGTACGTGAAAATCGTCCCACCTGACTTCAGACCAGTCAAACGAAACATTGACGATTTCTACACAATACCCAAAAGGCTTCTAAAGATTTCAGAATTATCAAGATTCTTAAAACGGCTTCAGATCGATTCTTTTAACAAAAGACCTATTGTTCTAATTAAAAGACAGAGGATTTAATAATCTTTGCTAAGGTTTTGATATTTATTTTTTAAGACGAAAAGGAGTGTCGCACAAAAACATAAATCGAACACTTTTTAAAGAATGATTTGAGTTTGGCTGTATTTAACGAACCAGATCGAGATAAAATTGAAAGCCCACTTGTAGGAATGGATAAGATAGGTTCAAAGTTTTCCGAGCTCCACCTTCAAAAACCACATCATCATCCCCGTTGTGAGTCCCCGCAAAATTTTCTCCACCCCCGGCATACAGCCAAGTCACTGGAAAACTGTGATGGTAACCCAACATGAACTCTATTGTTGTTTCATCAGCCAAAACAATCTCCGTCCCCACGCCAGCAACAGCATAAAACATTTGCGACTTATAGGTTTCCGAAAATTCACTCTGCCCACCAACCAGGGCTTCCCCAGCTGCTGTCATGCTATAGTTATTTTCAAATTGCCCCCACTGATAACCTCCCCCAAAAACCACTTTCCACAAATGGGTGGGTTGCTCAGCCAGTTGAATATCTATAGAAAAAGCGGGTCCAAAAAGAAGCCCCTCGCTGTTGGCACTATATAGAGCCGTTCCGTCAGTCCTCAACCCTTGTGCGGCCTGCACACCATCGAAGGTTTGCACCAACACACCTAAACGCAGTCCCATTCCGGCACCACGTAGGTAAAGTCCAAACTCCCCTCCGTAAGTTAAATCGAATTTATCGCCAGAATAGCGGGAGGCTGACTGCCAAGCGTAGGGATCTTCCTCCAACTGAGACATTCCCCCACGAAAATTTAGGTATGGAGCCACCGATTCATTTTCAAAGGAAAAGACTCGGGCCTGACTTTTTAAACTGATCAGGAAAATTATGAAGAAAAGACCTAAAAAGAGACCTCTTTTTTGATAAAATTTTCCATGGGATTTTATTGAAAAAAAATTTGAGTCAGACAACCACAAGTCCTTTTGAAAATAATACCGAGTTGAAAAACAATATTACAGGCAATGAAGCCTGGCTTCGAGTCCTGAAGCTTCGAAAATCCACTCAGATCAAAAAAAAAGCACAGAGAAGCAGTTTGACGCCTGGCATGATAGTTGTATATACAGTGTGTCGAAAGATCTAATTAAAGGAGTATGGGATTATGAAAACAAAATATTACATGGCGCTATTAGCTGGCCTTTTCCTCTTAGTTTCAGCCTGTGGAAGCAGCAGCTCAAACGATGATGGTAACACTCAATTACAAACGGATGATCAACCATCTTTTTGCGAACAATTTCCTCAAGCCCAGGCTTGTGAAGAATTTAACGATGGAGCACTCAACTCTTATTGCTTAAATAACCCTCAGGACCCTGTCTGCGATCAAATCGAAGACGAAGGTAATGACATGGGCTTTGATGACTACTTCGGTGGCAACGACGACCTTTATGGCGATGGTGCCTACAACGGAGCCGGTGGATACTGTGGATGTGACAATGGTCAACAGCCCGTGATCTATCAAGGTCAAAGAATGTGTGAAAGAAGAACTCAGTCTGGTTATAGAGAAAGAGAAATCGTTGTTGGCTATCAAAGACGTGGTGACCGCGAACGCGTTTCTGCAGAGTACCGTTATGCTGATGGAGACGAGTACGCGACTTCTTACGAGCCTGTTGGAGACAACTGCTACGAAGCGGCTGGTGTTCGTTGTAACCCCAATGGTTACGGAAATGACTGCCAAGTTCGTGACAACTACGGACAACAGGTAAACGCCCGCTGTGTGCGTGTTCAAGGGACTAACTACGGTTACTGCCAAGAGCAAACTGGTGGCTACAACAATGGTGGCGGCTACAACGGTGGTTACTAAGCCCTGAGTCATAGTTAGGAATTGAGCTTTAAAAGGCTCTTATTAATTCTTAGTTTCAAAACCCTTCTTTTTTACAAAAGAAGGGTTTTTTTATGCCTCAAAGTCCCTACACAATCCCCAGAGATTCCTATAGAACTAATCCATAAGGAATGTGAAAGGCTTTTTGAGCCTTTTCAATCAACGGAGTGAGGAGACCAGCATGATCGAACTTTTAAAAAATCCAAACACACCTGATGAGGCGATGCCTTTTGATAAAGTGGAGAGTCAAAACTTCGCAGTAGAAATTGATAAAGCCATCAAGACGGCCAAAGAAAATGTCAAAAAGATTGAAGAAGAGTCTTCTCCTACCTTTGAAAACATCATCGAGGCTTTAGAGCTTTCATCCTTTGATCTCGATAAAATTACCACACTATTTTTTAACCTCTATCATGCCTGTACGGATGATGAGATCGATAAGGCCGTGGGACCAGTTTCAGAAAAGCTCGCTCAGTATGGCAACGACGTTCAGCTTTCGGAAAAACTTTTTGCTCAGGTCAAAAAGATCTATGACCAGAGAGAGGATCTCAAATTAAATTCTGAACAAGAAAAACTTCTTTTAGAAACTTACGAAGGCTTTACTCGCAATGGCGCACTTCTTTCAAAAGAAGACAAAGAAAAACTCCGAGAAATAGACCAAAAAATGGCCTCCCTTTCTCCACAATACAGTCAAAATTTATTGAAAGCGACAAATGCTTTCACCCTCAATATTGAGGATAAAAGCAAAGTCGAGGGGCTTCCCGAATCCGTATTAGCAACAGCCGAAGAGGAAGCGAAAAATAAAGGGCAAAAGGGCTGGACATTCACTTTGCAAGCCCCCTCTTATATCCCATTTATGAAATATACCAAGGACCGCGCTTTAAGAGAAAAAATGTGGAAAGCCTATAACTCGCGGGCTTTCACCGGAGAGACTTCCAATAGAGAGATCTGTCAGCAAATCGCTAAGCTTCGCCACCAAAGAGCCAATCTCCTTGGCTATAAAACCCATGCCCATTTCGTTTTAGAAAAACGTATGGCTAAAAATCCAGAGAGAGTTTTTGAGTTTCTTGATGAGCTAAAAACACCTTCTTTTCGAGCGGCCAAAGCGGACCTTGATCAATTGCGCAGCTACATGAAAGAGAGCGAAGGCGCTGACTTTGACCTTATGCCTTGGGACTTTGGCTTTTATTCTGAAAAATTGAAGAAAGCTCGCTACGATATTAGTGATGAAGAATTGCGTCCCTATTTCCCTGTGGATGCTGTCATCGATGGAGTCTTTATTCATGGTCAGAGACTTTACTCTCTTGAATTTAAAGAAAATAAAGATGTGCCCGTTTATCATAAGGATGTGAAAGCTTATAACGTCACCCGCGGTGACGACTACATCGGAATTCTCTATCTGGACCTCTACCCTCGAGAAAATAAAAAGTCGGGCGCCTGGATGACCAATTACCGCGAACAGGGTTTTGATGGAAACTCCGTCAAGCGTCCTCACGTGAGCATTTGTTGTAACTTTAGTAAACCAACGAGCACCCAACCCTCTCTTCTTACTTTCAATGAAGTGCAAACTCTTTTTCATGAGTTTGGACATGGCCTGCACTCGTTACTTTCTGATTGTTACTACCAATCCATATCAGGAACCAACGTGCTTTGGGATTTTGTGGAACTCCCCTCTCAACTCATGGAAAATTGGACTTATGAGAAAGAGTCCCTCGACCTTTTTGCGAAACACTATAAGACCGGGGAGAAGATTCCCAAAGATTTGGTGGAAAAGCTCAATAAAGCTCGAAACTTTCAATCCGGTTATGGCTCATTAAGACAAATCAGTTTTGGACTCGTAGATATGAACTGGCACACCGAAATTGAGGGTAAAGACATGGACCCACTGGCCATTGAGGAGCAAGCTTTAAAAGACATTCAATTGATGCCCAAAGTAGAGGGCACAAACTTTTCAGTGGGCTTTGCCCATATTTTCGCGGGTGGATACTCGGCGGGGTACTACAGCTACAAGTGGGCGGAAGTTCTTGACGCTGATGCTTTTGAAGCTTTCAAAGAAAAAGGTCTGTTTGATAAAGATGTGGCCGGACGTTTTTATTCAGAGGTATTATCCCGTGGAGGAGTTAAGGACCCCTCTGAACTTTACCGCAGCTTTCGCGGTAAAGACCCTGACACCGGGGCCCTATTAAGAAGGAGTGGATTGTCTTGAGTGAGTATAAGAACATCGCCATTGTTATTCGTAAAGACACTCCGAAAGCTCTCAGTGAGGCGAAGAAATTAGGCCAGTGGCTTTCGGACCAAGACTTAGAGGTTTTTTGTGAACCCAATGTGGATCTTTGCAAAAAATCTCAAGAGCTTAGCGGCGAGAAAGATTTTGATAAAATTGACCTAGTTATTGTCCTAGGGGGTGACGGCACTTATTTGCAAGCCGTTCGTATGCTGCATGGTCGGCAGACACCCATTGTTGGAGTCAATCTTGGCTCCCTGGGCTTCCTTACGGATAATCGTCTTGAGGATATGTACACCACTTTAAAAGCCACGCTTAAAAACAAGATGGACTCACGACCACGTTCAGTTCTCTCGATGACCATTAACGATGACAAAAAGTTTCTGGCTTTAAATGATATCGTGATTGAAAGAGGAGAAAGAACTCAACTTTTAAACATTGGTATTTATTGCGACGATCAGCTTGTTACAGAAACCAAAGCGGATGGGGTGATTGTTTCAAGCCCCACGGGGTCGACGGCCTATAATCTCGCCGCTGGCGGACCTGTGTTGCATCCGGAAACCAAGGCCATTGTTGTTACACCCATCTGCCCTCACAGCCTGACCACAAGGCCTTTGATTTTTCCAGACGATAGAAAGCTGGAATTTAAAATCATTGGTGACCGCGGCCCAGCCCTACTTAGTGTGGATGGACAAAAAGCCCTTGAAATTAACTCAACTCATAAACTCATTGTGAATAAAAACAACCAAGATCATTACATCATTCGACACCCGACTCACAATTTCTTTAACCTCTTACGAGAAAAATTAAAATTTGGAGAAAGGGACTAATGCTCACGGAATTAAAAGTTTCGCAATTTGCTATTATTGATAAGATTCATATCCACTTCAACGAAGGCCTCAACATCCTTAGCGGGGAAACTGGGGCTGGGAAATCGATCCTGATTAAAAGCTTGGCTTTACTCATGGGGGCAAAATCCTCAAGCCAGGATATTCGTAGCAATAAAAATTCAGCGACCATTGAAGGGGCCTTTGAACTTGGAGACCGCAAAGACATCCAAGAAAAACTTGATTTTATGGGCATTGAAAACGACGAAACAAAACTGATCGTTCGCCGTGTGATCCAGAAAAACGGTAAAAGTAAAGTGTACCTTAATGGTCACCTTTCTACCGTTTCCGATCTTAGAAAAATTGTTTTTCCTCTTGTCACTCTTGGTAACCCCACCGAAGCTCCCCTTGTAGAGATCACAGGACAACACGAGAGTAAAGATCTTATGTCCCCAAGCTACCAATTGGACACCTTGGACCAATTTTGCGGAAACATGAAACTTCGCGATCAAGTAAAAACGCTTTTCGAGGAAATTGTAGAACTTAAGAATAGAAAAAAGGAATTAGAGGAACGCTCCGGTCACAGGGAGCAACAAATTGACTTTCTTGAGTTTCAAATTCAGGAGATCGAATCTCTCGAAATTTCAGAAAACGAAGACGAAGAACTCACCAGCAAAATCAAAGATTTGAAAAATCAGGAAAATTGGCAGGAATGGATTCATGAAAGCCTCGAATCCATTTATGAATCGGATCGTTCTGTTCTTGCCCTTTTAAAAAAGACTCTTTCCAGAGCACCGGACCACTCCTCTGTTGCAGACATTAAAAAAGGTCTTGAGGAGGCCTCGACCCTCCTTGAAGATGTGGCCTTTCAACTGCAAAACAAAGTCGATTCCGAGGACGACTCTGAGGAATCACTCGAGGTTCTTGAGGATCGCCTCTCCCGTATTCGCAAACTACAGAAAAAATTTGGGGCTAGCGTTGAGGAGATCTTTTCCTCTCTTAAAGAAATGAAAAAAGAGCATCAGGAACTCAGTCACCTCTCGGAAACACTCGATCAAATCGAAGAAGAAATTCAAAGCAAACAAAAAGAGTTCCTTACAGTAGCCGACAAACTTCACAAAAAACGGGAGAGCGGAGCCAAACTTCTAGCTAAAGAGGTCAACAACGAGCTCTCCGAGCTCAACATGAAGGGTTTACAATTTTTGGTGACTGTGGAGAAGCAAAAAGAGTTTATGGCTACAGGCCTTGATCGTGTTTTGTTCAAAACCCAAACCGGGAAAAAAGACAAAGCCTTTGAACTTTCCAAAGCCGCTAGTGGCGGTGAACTCTCCCGAATCCTTTTATCTTTGAAACAAGTGATCGGCGCCAACCAATTTCCACGAACTTTTCTTTTCGATGAAGTGGACAC
Organism: Bdellovibrionales bacterium; assembly: GCA_964230645.1. GTDB lineage: Bacteria > Bdellovibrionota > Bdellovibrionia > Bdellovibrionales > JAGQZY01 > JAGQZY01. Next base: position 1,370,834 of record CAXRHT010000002.1, read on the forward strand.
TGGAGTGAGTGGACCCACGGCTGAAAAAGTAGGAGCAAAGTTGAAAAACCTTGCCAAGCATCAGCAAGTGATCTGTGTTACCCACCTCCCTCAAGTCGCCTCTTTTGGAGATCATCATTTTTATATCGAAAAGCAACCGACAAAAGACAGCGTTGAAATGTCTGTGGTAAGGCTTGAAAAAAAGCAAAGAGTCGAAGAGATTGCACGCCTGATTTCTGGAGAAAAAATCACCAAAACGAGCCTGGCTCACGCCAAGCAGCTCCTCAATCTCTAGGGAGCTGTTCACTTTTCTTTTTTTACATTAGGAGTTTTTGCTGATTTCTCAGAGGTGGAAGAAATTCCTCGCTTGTAATCACAAAGCCCGTCGATACCTTTCACCAGATCATTTTTTTTGAGAGGCAAAAGGACAAGGGTTGGGTTCTGATCACATTTATTTCCAATCAGTTTGTAAACACTGATTTCAATGTTGTCCAAATCCATGTCTATATTATGAAAGGAACAAATTTTATCGTCTTTCTCAATACCTGCTTTTCTCATAGCGGTTTGGTACTGGCTGGTTTGATTGATAAGGAACCAAGAGTTTTGGTTGGAGCACTTGACCTCACCAATTAATTCCAATTGACTGGGACCGTGTTCGATTTGAGTTCCATCAGCCGAAACTCGAACCTGATTGTTCTCTTCATTTCGAATATGAAGGGTTTTTATATTGCCTTTGGCATCCTCTGACAGGGAGGAGGCCAAGGTTGGTTGAATAAAAATAGTTATAGCTAAAGTGCAAAGAAGAGTTTTAACAGTGATCATCTTGATGAATCTCCTCCATTGCCATTTCCTGGTCGATAATTGGGACTCGATCTTGAGCGCATATACTCTTGCTGACATCCACCCCACATACGGCGGCGGCCATTATCAATATGAAAACGTCCCGAACAGTAAAGCCCTAGGCCACCTATTCGGTTGGCCAGTAAATAAGCCGCGACGTTATGCCTTGGAACATTGGATACGGTAAAGTCAGCAGCCCGACATTGAATATGGAGAGAGCCTGAAGCGCCCCCTCGACGAGCGTTATCAGCACGGGAGCGATGGGCCGACATCAGATTGACTTCCCAGCCCATAGCCACCATAGCGTTGAGTTGTCTTTTTACTTCTTGGGGTAAACAGGAATGTCTGTCCCCCGTTGAAATATTCACACCTTGGAGCTGGCCCCCAGTAACACTGATTGAGCCATCTTCATTAGCCCTCATCTGCCCTTCTCCGGCTACGGTGGAGCAAAGGCGGTATTGATCATCACCAGTGGTACAATAATTGGTTGATCGACTGCCACAGTCTTCGGCCGGCCAATAAACATTTCCCACTTTGCAATATCTCTGAGCCGGCGCCTGTGAGGCATTCCCACAGTTGTAATATCCACGACGACGGCTAAAACAGTAGGTTGTCGGTTCACTAAAGTGACTACAGATATTGGACTCACGACTATCGTAAAACCATCGACCTCGACGGCAATAAGCCCCCGCCTCGGCCTCTAGTGGTATGAAAAGAGGAAACATTAAAATACCCAGAAAAACGAGGCCCCAGAACCATTGGCAATGACTCCAATGATTATGGCTGTTTTCTTGTTTCTTTTTATTTTTTCTTTTTATCATTCAGTTTCCATTTTAGCCGCTTTTACGCTCACTCGCCATTTTGAGACAGCAAATGTCTTATTTTGGCTCACAAGCCTTTTAGGGTTGAGCTAAACCTTTGTTTTCATTGAAAAATTTCTTTTTGAACTCCATGACTTTTTTAAAGTCATTTTTCTTCTTTAAGGAGTCTTTGATTTTTTTGAGGAAGTCCCTTTCGATCTCCTCCATGCGCTCAACCCCTTGATCCACAAAATTTCCATTAATCTTTTTCATCTCCGAATCTAACTCTCGAATCAAATTGGCTTCATGGGCTATGAAAGGCACTAGATTGTTTTCATCCAAACGCAATTCATGAATAAAGAACTCTTGCAGCTCAAGAATCCATTGCTCGCGGTAAGCTTTATTAAGCTCCACGTCTACGTAGTCCTCAGTATAAAGAACCCTTTCCGTGTAACTATCTTTAAACTCGGGCACCTTCTCCGGATGAAACTCTTTTGAAAGATCGTTTTCTTGCTTCACCTTTTCGATCTGCTCTTTGGTGTCCTTTGCGACTTGAGCGGCAATATTTCTACCGGAATCTTTAAAAAGTTGTTCGATGGTTGGCATCAACATAAAAAGTAGAACAATTCCAGCAAGCCCAGCTCCAGAGAAAATATAGAATTTTTTAACATTCTTTTGATCCTGGCTGGGATCAATATCCGAGAAATTTTCCGTGTCGAGGATATCGCTATCCACATCGTCAAGCATGATGGCATTGATGGTTTTCCCTAAAATACCACCGACTTTGTCAATTTGCTCGGTATCCTTGAGAAAGGGGGTGATTCTTGCTCTGAGCACATCATTTAACTCTTTACGAAGAACAAGAACTCTTTTTCTATTTCTCTCCCCTTCTTCTTCTTCAAATCGTTTGCGCTGCTCTTCGAGTCGATCCACGGCCTGCTTACGAATATCTTGAATTTCTTCTTCTGTTTCTTTCTTGCGTGATTCGATTTCCGCTTCCAGTCTGGCAATCTCGTCACTCGCTTTGCCTTCGGTTTCGCTCACGATGTCACCAGCACGTTTTTCGGCCATTTCAATCATTTGGGCTGCTTTACTTTCAGCTCTTTCAAGAATTTCTCCAGCCTCTTTTCTCGAGTCCGATAATAATTGCCGCTTTTCTTTATCTATTTCTTCTTCGAACTGAGTTCGTCGTGCCTGCATTTCAGCATCGACCATTTCTTGTTGCTCTCCATGATAGGCGTCCGCTTTCTCTTTTGTTGATCGAGCGTACTGGTCGGCCTCTGATTTTGTCTTTTGATAATAGCGATTGGCCTCTTTGGTGTTTTCTTTTAGATATTGATCGGCCTCAGAGCATTTATTTTTGTGATAAGTATCAGCTTCAGAATTTTTTTCCTCAAAATATTTGTCAGCCTCTTCAAATTTTTGGCCATAGTATTCGTCAGCGGATTTTTTCTTTTCTCTTTCGTAATTCTCGGCTTCCATTCGAGTTTTTTGATCATAACTAAGGGCTTCTTGGCGCAGTTTGGAGCTATACTCTTCGGCTTGCCGACGCATATCCTCACTACGGGCGTCAGCGGCCGCGTATTTTTCTTTAAGCTCCTCTTCCATCTTGTTTTTGATAGACTCGGACTCATTACGTAGCTTAAGAGCCTCTTTTTCGGCCTCTTCCACTAAAGCCAGAGATTCAGCTTCTGCTTGTCCAAGAATGTCTTGAGATTCTTCCCTGGAATCAGCTAGAATTTTACTAGCCTTCTCTTTGGCGTTGGCTATATTTACATCAATTTCTTTTGCGGCTCGGTCTTTTTTCTTTTGAATTTCTTTGTCAGCCTGCTTTTCTTTTTCTTCTTGGGCCTGGAGGCGAGACTCAATCTCCTTATCAATTTCAGCATTGCGTTGCTGTTTTATTTTGCTGAGTTTAAATAAATTGTCTTCAGCTTCAATGACTTTTTCGTTGAGCTCATCCAGACGCTTCTCGGCCACCGCAGCCTTTTCTTGAGCCTCTTGCGCCCCTTGCTTATTGTCTTCAATCGATTTTAATAAATTCTTGAAGTCGGCCTCAAGCTCCCCCACTTTTCTCTTCGATTCGGCGATTTCGTCGACAAGATCATTGCGGTTTTCTTTCAAGCGAGGAATCTCTTCATTGAGACTTTGAAGAGCTTCATCTCTTTGAGACTCAAGGTCACTCACCTTTGATTTTAAAGCGTTAAGCTTAGATAGCTCCTCGCCATAGGACTTTTTAGACTGTAAAGTCATTTCTTCGTGTTCTCGTTGTGTCTTTTTAAGAACCGAGATTTCTTCTTCTAGATGATCTTTTTTGTCACTTTGTTCTTCAATGTCTTTGGTGAAACGAACATTTTCATCTTTGAGCTGTTCATTCTTAAGCTTTGCTTCAGCGATAATTTCAGCGTGGCGATTTTGAGCCCTTAAAAGAATATCTTCTCGTAAGTTCTCAGCCTCCTCTTTGGCTTTATTTTTGGTCTCTTCACTCTTTTTTTCAATTTCCTTAAGCTTATCTTTAGCGCTTTTTAAAATTTTCTCGGCTTTTGATTGAGCCGAACCCACTATTCTCTTGGCTTCACTTTCGGATTGCGTGCGAACCTCATTGGCCTCTTGTTGAAGACGCTCTTTTTCCTGAGCCGCTATTTCTTGGGCTTTCTCAATAAGTTCTTGCGACTTTTTTTCCGCTTCTCGAATTTGCTTTTCTTTATTGAAGCGCGCACTTTTGGCAATATAAACTAGGTTTTCAAAAATGTTGTCAACAGAGTCAGTGGCTTGGTTGAGAAAATTCTCCTTTTCCTGACCATGCTGAGTATTGAAATGGGTGACCGTACCTGTACGATTTTTAGTTTTTAATTCTTGTTTTTTCCGCTCAAGTTCCAAACCTTTTTTCTCTAGATCGTAATCAAGAGAGTCCCTTTGAAATATAGCGGTAATGCGTAGGCTACATTTTTTACCGGAATCGATGTAGAGACGATTGCCAGTTTTATACTCGTACTTCTCATGAGGCTCAAGGCGCTCTCCTTGTAAGTACGTTCCATTGGTGGATCCTAGGTCTTTGACAAAAATCTTATCATCTTCAAGAGTGATTTTAAGGTGCCTGCGGCTGACAACATCGGTTGGAATAGGGAGATCACACTCAGGGGCTCGCCCAATAACAAAGTTCTCAGACTTTATGTAAGCCTGATCTGCCTCTTTATCGAGTTTGTACTGTACCCAAAAATGTTTAAAAGCCATAAAAAATATACCTAGTCCAATAACCTTTTCGGCCGGTCCCCTTCTTTTTTTTAGCTTTCACAGTGCTTTTCCCAATTTCCACCCCTATCCTAGACCAAAGCCCCAAAAGGTACCTGGCTACTTTTAGGAAATAAAAAAAGGAAGGTCCAAAACCTTCCTTTTCGTTGATTGAAATTTATTAAGGAGATTAAGCCACTCTTTGCTGACTTCTCTTTTTCTTTCCAAGAATCAAATCTTCATTGAGTGCTTGTTCAGCAAGAACCTCGTCTGGATTGCGGTTTTCGTCGAAATCCACAATGTTCTCAGGAAGTCTGTTGTCAGAGCTTAGGTGCCAAAGGCAATCAAGAGCCGCCTCTAGGCGATCCACAGCGGAAACAAAGATCTTCTCTGGAGCCATAGCGGCGTTGAAAAAAGACATAGTCACAGAGAGAACAATCCCCACTAGAGATGTACTCATTGAAAAAGAAATTTTTAGTAAAAACTGATCCATGATGGCCTTAGAAGCATCAAGGTCTTTTAAGTCCATCGTTCCAAGATCAGGCAGAGCTTTCATTATACCAAGAAAAGTTCCAAAAACTCCAAGGATAATGAATACGCCTGGTAAGATGTTTATGACATCATTAAGAGTTGCACTTGGGAAAACCCCTAAAACCTTACTAAAGCTCGGATTTCTAGTGAAAGCTTTCCTTGTCGTATTGAAAAGCTTCGGATGGTTAGCATCATTAAATTTAATATGTTTTAGGGGCTTGAGCATATCATGGACAAAGAAGGCCGCACCCTGCTGTACAAGGAATAAACGATCTGTTGCCGTCATCAAAAAGTCAGGCTTTCTTCTTTTCATCGCATAGCGCACTCGAAAGAGCTCGTAATAGGTCTTTTCCATAAGTCTTTTAACCACTACGAAAAATGACACATCTGAAGATGGATTTCTTTCCTCAATGAAATTATCCACTCTTTTTTCAAACTCTTTTGCAAACCACTCTTGCCTGCGTACTGTATAATAAACCAGACTACGAAGAACAATACCTGATAAAAACAAAAGCACCATAAGTGGGATAAGCCAGTAAGTGGCAAAGATCACCAGGGTGTCAATTAAACTTGGATCTTGAATTGAAGATTCCATGAACTCTCTCCTTTAGTTCTCCATATTAAATTTAATCACAACACGTTGTGATTTTTTACAATCATACTTTTTACAATATTCGGTGTGAGACATACTACTGATGTCTCTTTTGCTCGCATCTTCAGTTAAGAAACTACGGCCGGTCACTTTGACCATGGGAAGTATTTTCTTCTGATATCTGTACTTCATCTTCTTTTTATCAAAAATGTAGTCGAAAATAGATCTTGCACGGTAGTAACTGAGATCGAGGTTATAGTTCACGGCCTCTTTGTTATCAGCCTCTAAACTCACGGGATTAACATACTTACCTTTGTAAGTCGGCGATGCAAATCCAATGATCTCAATAGAATTGATTTTATCGGCGGTTTTAGGATCAGAAAACAATGTCTCTGAATAGGCTGGCATAAATTTCTTCAGCACTTGTTCCATCCCGGGCTTTACCTGGGCCTTACCTGTATCAAAGTATTCATCTCCGAACTGAATAATGACATCTCCTGATTTTCCATCCACAGAAGCTTTCAGTCCCGCTTTCTTCAAGTTCTTTTTCATATCGTTGATAAGCTTTTTCTTGGCGTTGGCGATCTCTTTCATACGTTTAAGATCGGAAGATAACTTTTTCTTATCCCCAGCGAGATCCTTGGCTTTCTTAGCCAGATCTTGTGACTGCTTGGCTAGTGAGGCCTTTTCTTGACGAGTCTTCTCTAGCTGTCCCTGAACATTCTGAACCTGTGATTCCATATTTTGAATCTTCGAGGCAAGCTGGGCTTCTTTTGCCTGAGCTTGCTTCATGAATTCTCTCTGCTTGGCCTCTTTCGCCTTTGCTGAAAGTTTTTGCTTAGCCAGTTTTGACTCGAAAGCCTTTTTTTCCTGCTGCATTTGCTTTTGGAAATCTCCGCGCATTTGCGAGATCTTTTGAGTCACTTGTTGCTTTTCCTGCACAAGCTGTTGAATGTTTGATTCTTGATTGGCAATTGTTTTTTCGGCTTGGGCTAGCTTTTGACTGGCCTCTTCAATGATTTTCTGATTCTTGCGAATCTCTCTTTTGGCCTGTGCGTTTGCAAGCTCCAATTGGCTAACCTTGAGCTGATTCTGCTCTTTGATTTGCTTCATCTGCGATTCCATTTTGGCTTTAGTGATTTTGCGCTTCTTATAAGAGCGACGCAACTGAGCCATTTTGGTTTGCAGTGTTTTGTTAAGGTTTTTGATTTTACGCTCGCCTTTTGCAATCTCTTGCTTCCTTTGAGTGACGTCTTTTTCAAGTTTATCAATTTCTTCACGTTGATTATCGATTTCCTCAAAGTTCTTGGTGATCGTTTTATCTCGTCTCTTAATATTCACCGAGGAAACGATGTTCGCTGTGATGATGTTTTTAATCATCTTCTGGTATTTGTTTAGTGCGACTTCTTTTTGCTCAAGTTCGTTAGCTGATTTTCTTAGCTTTTCTTTTTCGTCTTTGGCTTCCTCGCGCAATAGTTCCATTTTTTTCATCAAGTCTTCATATTTCGCCTGCTCATCAGCTGAAGCCTGACTGGTGAGGTAGTCATCTTTTTTGCTTTGATAGAAAACCAACTCTTCTTTAAGCTGATCTCTTTCCCTCACTAATTCCTGATACTGAGTGTGACTTTTTATATTACTGGTACCGGTTCTCAAACTAGCGATAACGTAGAGTAACAAGAAGACCAATGACAGAACCATAAACAGATCTGAATAGGTGGCCCAATGAGTCCCATCTTCTTTATTTTTTATGCGATCATAATCAAACGACACATCGACTCCTTTTGACTTGACCCTTTTTATTCGGTTTTTTGCTCTAGATTCTCATTGGGACGTATGTCTTGATTCTCAAATATTCTCAGCTGTTCTTTTTAGACTTAAGGCTTATAAAATCATTTTGAGACATGCCGATGAGTTTAGTATGAAAAAAATAGCATTGTCCCTTATCGTATTCGCTTTATGTTCTACTGCTTTGGCTGGAGAAAAAAACAACTCCCACAAGCAACACAACACAATTTACACTAAAAAAATCAAGCGAATCGTCAACGCAGTCAACGTCGGTGATTTCTCTAAAGAATCGGAATATATGGAAATGCTACAGACAGCCTGCCAAAGGAACAGATGCAACAATATCGAATCACAAACGATTCGAAGTGTCGGCCACCAAATTGTCCATTGCAAAATCACTCATTTAAAAGCCCATGGTATAGAAAATCCAGATGCTATTAGCATTTGTAACTCAAAAAATGCCATGATCGGTTGCGACACCCTCGCCACCCCCCTACTTCGTAAAATGTGCTACACGGGTAATAGCTACAGTCTACGAGTCTTACGTCAAAAAGAGGCTCAAATGAACAGTCGTATGCCCGCCTCTGAGTAATTCTTCGTCGTCATTGAATTCATTGTTTTTAACGGATAAACTTTTGTTTATGTTAAAAATGATTGGCATTAACGCCCTGGTATTTTTTGCTCTACTTGTTGCAGTGGAAGCCTTTTTTAAAATCAAATCTGTCGATTTTTCTCCCCCCGGTCCCTATGTCCGAGAGATAAATTCAAAAAATTATATTGAACCCAACCCACAAATGGGCTTTCAACCTATCGCTAACTTCGATGCGAAAGCAAAGAAAGTCTTTGGTGATGAGGTTATCTATGATGTTGAATACAGTTTCGACGAAAACCACCGCAGGATCGTCCCTCAGAAAAATATTGCTAGCGATAAAATTATCACCTTTCTTGGTGCTTCTAACACTTTTGGAGAGGGACTTCCGGTTGAACATAGCCTTCCCTATTTAGTGGCTCAGCAAAATCCCGATTATTTCATTTATAATTACGCTTTTCGTGGTTACGGGCCAACCAATATTATGGCCTTACTAGATTCTCAACGTCTGGCCCAGGAGATTCCTCAAAAAAAGGGTATCTTCCTTTACCCTTATATGAACCACCAAGCTCGTCGCCTCATCGGTACTACTCACTTTTTTCGTTGGGCCAAAGGGGAGCACCCTTTCTATTCCTACTCGCCTGATCAAGGATTCAAAAGAGAGGGAAGCTTTTCTAGCCAGCAACCCTGGAGAATGTGGTTCCTCAAAACTTTAAATAAGTCTTCCTTTTTTCAATGGCTGGATCGTGAGTTTCCAAATCCACTAGAGAAATCCAACTTGAACATCTTATGCGAAGCCTTTTTATATATAAAAAAGAGGGTAAAATCTCTTTCCCCTCAATATCAGTTTTACGTAGTTATTGGTCATAAAAAGATCAAAGCAAAAGATCGAATCAAGGCATGCCTTGAGGCTCGAAAGGTGGAGTATCTGGATCTTGCACTAGAAAAAAGCCACAATAAAGAGAGTCTTCGGCTTCATAAACTCGATAGCCATTCAAACTTCAAGGCCAATAAGATCATAAGCCAAAAACTCACTGAGGCTCTTCAAGAAAAAATTAATCATCTCTAGACTATCAAGGTACAGGTACAGGAAGAGGTCTTGGCTTAGCCTCAACCACGTCTCCTTGACTGCCCTTTCCTTCCGTCTCCAAGGTAAAGGCATTACGAGGATAATAGACGACAAGGTTTCTTTTCGCCCCTTTTCCTTTATCTAAAGTCAATCCGACAATCTCTCCAGCTGGTACATTGACCATTTCTGGAATTGCGCTGAAGGTTCCGGTTTCTAGGGTCATATTTATATCTTCAAACTCCCCCACACCTTCACCAAGGTAGTCATAGCGATCAATCACATCATTGCCATTAAAAGAAACCGAGACCCGCATTTTTAAAGATTCTTTTTGTAGGTTTAGAGACTCAATCGGAACCTCAACAAGAGCCACCGTAGAGTGGGAAAAACCGACCATTCCCCCGACACTTAAAAGAGCAGGAGCAAAGCTTAAGTTGGGCCTTTGATCCGGCTGCTTGGCTATTTCCTGATTATACTCAGTAATTATTTGACTCAATACCGGACCATCGAAGACAAGACTGGCAAAAGCGGGCAGTTCGAGCTCCTGCAATCCTGGAAAGCCTGAAGGATTACCTGCTAGCACTTCTCTATCAACCGTTCCATCACCATCGGTATCAAATTCAAGATCTATATCACACGCGCCCCAAGAGGTGAGTGGATTAAATAGCTTTACTCCAACCTGTAAGACCTTTTTTCCTTGCTTGGCTAATACTCGGTAGCCGACAGATTGTAAATCACAGGCCACACTTGCAAAAAGATCCTCGGAGGCATCTTTTCTGGAGTCACTTCCTAGGTGATTGAAAAGTAATGCGATTCCATCGTGTTCCCCTTGGTTGGAAAGAGTCACCTGAAACTGCTCATCACTGGAGGCAACAAGTTCTTCCACTTGAATGTCAGTAGTTCGCGCCAGTACACCCAGAACAGGTATATATCCAAGCCTTGATCCATCCGCCAGAATTTCAATATGAGCATCTACCTCTAAAGACTCCTCAGAAGGTGGGATCACAGTGACATCAAGCAAAACAGTTTTAACCTCGCCCGGCCTCACGTCAAAGGAGGTTTCTGATAAATTAAATTCCATGTTGGGATGGTTGACTGGATTTAAACCGACGATCTGAGTTTTATTACTGTCATTGAAAAAATGTAGCTCTTTTTCGATGTGACTTAACGTACTGACATTTAGTTTTCCAAGGGAAACTCCAGGGGTAGAAAGTACGAGAGGAGAAGTCGCGGCTCTAAATGCATCGACTCTTCCCGCTCCCTGTCGTGAAACGGGATAGCGGTTTTGTTTTTCATCATCAATCAACACACTTGTATTCATCATTAGGGATTTAATATCTTTTGCCCCAAGATCTTTGCGGTATTGCAATAGCAACGCTGCAATCCCTGCTATATGAGGAGAGGACATCGAAGTCCCACTGCTCATGGCCCCTTTGTCTCCTGAGCCCGCACGAGCGGAAATAATATTGTAACCGGGAGCTGTAATTTCTGGTTTTATGGCAGAGTCTAAATCTCTCGGGCCCTGCGAAGAAAAAGGAGCCAGAATATCAACAAGCTCTGGTCGCTTAAACTTCTCTGAAGCCACAAAATCAATAGTGGCTGGTCCGGCTTTCATGTCTTCCTTAATAAGACTCCCGAGAGCTTGGGAAATCATCACCCCTGGAATTGGGAAGCTTGTTTCTCCTCCCATAACAATTGGATCACCGGGCTCGTTGTTAACCATAACAACACCGATAGCCCCAGCTTCAAAAGCTCTTTGAATCTTGTCACCAAAAGACACGGCCCCTCGATCAATCAACGCCACCTTTCCGCTCAAAAGCTCTTGCTGCTTTTGCTCTAATTCTTTATCCGCCAATCCGATATAAAAGAGTTCACCGGAAACAGGGCCTGTGGAAGCAATCGGTTCCGTCACTGCACCTTCAATGGCTTGAACAATTATCTTGGGTTGATTCGCCGTTTGAAATTCCACAGCATCAAACTGCCAATTGTGAGGCATGTTTCCAACGGAACCTGCCACCGAAATAGCATCATCGGCCGTGCTGGGAGCACCGACAATACTACTGGTAGCTCCGGCATTACCAGCCGCTGCAACGGTGACCGTCCCACCCTTCACGAGATTTGAAATGGCCTGATTATAAAGAGTGTGAGGTTTTCCAAAAGAGCCTCCAAGAGAAAGATTCACCACATCAAGCTTATCACTCAAATCCAAATCGCCATTAGGGTCCGCGGCGTATTCCAAGGCGGCTATCACGACCGAGTCCTGCGTTCCTCCACTAGCATCACCAAAAACCTTGAGGGCATAGATCTCTGCATCGGGTGCTGCTCCGTCATATGTGTTTACACCATCACCTATGCCCGCTGTAGTTCCAGCGACATGAGTCCCGTGACCGCTGCGATCGATGGGGTTGGGATCTGGAACTGGTACACGGTCAGAATATATATGAGATCCAGAATTAAAATTGGCTCCAGCAAAATCGTATCCACCCGTCACTTTTTTATTGGGAAACAGGGGGGTGAGACTTTTGGGGTCAACACCCTCAAAGTCAGCCACTTGGCCTGATCCACCGAGCATGCGGTGGGTGTAATCCACTCCGGAGTCAACGACTCCTATTTTCATACCCTGACCACGCACGGGAATTAAATTTCCCTGAGAGTCTGGTACACTGAGAGTGTCATGAATTTTAGTAGCGCCAATAAAGCTCATCGAGTTTTGTGTCGCTAGCGGCGTCGCATCCAAAGGACCGGATCTCGTTTGAAAAGTTTGTGGCAGAGCAAAAGATTGATCGGCTTCAATAAAACTCATGGGAAGACTGTTTATCTCCTCTGCTAAACTTTGTGGAGCCTGAATAGCAATGGCGTTTAGGACAAGGCGGTAGCGGTAAAGAACTGTGATTTCACTTGATAGATCTTTCAGTCTTTTTTCGAATTCCATTTGTTCGGTAGCAATCTGATCTTTTAAATCCTCATCCACCTCATAACTGCCATCTTGTTTCTGCCTAACTGTCGAAAGAAGGGCTGGACTTTCTAAACGAATAAGCACCATGAACATGGGCTTGCCATCGGGAAAGACTAATTCTTCATCTTTGAACTTGTCGTCAATGATGGGATCGCCGTTGCTGTTCACGGGACCAAGTGTGGCTTGAGAGTCGTCTTTACAAGCCGACAATAAAAACGAAAGTAATAACAGAATGAACAGTAATGGTTTCACAAATCCCCCCAAAAAATGACCACCTAAAAGTGATCGAACCAAAGTCCCAATAGCCGGCTTGACCGGTTTCCCCTACTGGGCGCTCTAGACAGGCCTCCCCCCAAAGGAGGACCTGAACCCTCCTTTTAGGAAATTGTTTTCAAAATATGAAATGAAAAAAACATATAACCACCATTGCTAAGACTTATAGGATGGTAAAAAATTGTGCAGAACTCAGGTTAAATGAACATTTTTTCGCTCAGATCCTCTTATTTTTGATCTGAAAGCAAACTCTGTTTCCTGTCATTTTTTTTAAGATTAGTGGGAGTTTGCACATTTTTAGTTCAGAACCCAGATTTTGTTAATTTTACAGGTGAAGAATTGCTCAAAACCCCACCCTATGGCACATTTTGATCTCCTAAAAAATTATCGTAGGTCGCCGAATCGAGGAGGATTTCGTGAAAAATATCTTAATTGGGCTCATTTTATTCCAATTACTCAACAGTTGTGCCAGTAAACAAAAAACAAACATCGAAATGTCACTAGACGAAAAGGAGCAATCCTATCTTTCTTTCCCTGAGTATCGTGGCGTCTCACTCTCTCCTTCGGGTAAATACGCGGTTGTTACAACCCATTTCGATAACGAATCATTTATTTCAATTATCGACCGAGCCACCAAAAAAATAAAAGGTTCGGTAAAACAAGGGAAGAACTTCCATGTGACAGGCTATATTTGGAAAGGTGATGATCATATTATCATTCAAGCGCGCTACTCTGAGGGGTATCTAAAGGGAAGCGATACCGCACAACTTCTTTTTTCAGTAAATAGCGAAGGTGAAGATTTTCGACAAATTTATCCAGATAATCGGAAAGATCTCTCAAAAAACTTCGCGGCGCGAAGTTTGCGAATAATTTCTGATGAAATCTACAAAGATCGTTATTTGTTGATGACAGAAAATCGTTTTGGAATTCACTCTCATCAGAATCGTCTCAGCCTGATTGACATATATAACGGTAAAATAAAATATCTCGATAAGGTCGATGACATGAAAAACGGCACCTATGCTGTCGACAATAGTAAAAAAGCACGCCTAGCCGTTGCTCAGGGTAAAAAAGAATCGATCACATTCTATACAAAAAACTTGCAGACAGGAGAATGGCAAAAAGACAATTTTTTCTCAACAAAATCTCGCCCCATTCGCATTCTTGGATTCTCTAAAAATAACGATCAGTTCTATTTTTTGGGAGACAATAAAAAAACAATGAGCTCACTCTACGTGGCCAACATTTCTAAAACTGGAAAGGTTTCAGGTTTGCGTGAAGTTTTCTCCTATCCAAAGGGTGATATATTAAATGTTACCTGGGACGAAAAAGCCTCCAAACCACTTTTTGTAGAATACGGTGCGGGTCGCCCCAAGCGTAAATATCTGTCTAACAGTCAGAGAGCCCAGTATCTAAAGCAGCTCTCTCAATCATTCAAAGACGAATTGGTCTATATGGGAGAGCTTGCTGGCGACGACTACCTTGTGCAAATAAGAAGCGATTACCGCCCAACAACCTTCTATATTTTTAATCAGGAAAAGAAAACAGTGGATGAGTTTTTGTCCACAAATGAAAACATCCGAGGCCTTTCCACTGTAAAATCACAGCCTGTAGAATACAAAACACGGGACGGACACACAATTTATGGTTTTCTTTTCAAACCCAAACAATGGACAGTAGATACTCCTATGATCATTAACATTCATGGCGGACCCTACGGAGTGCAAGATCAATGGAGATTCAATGGAGATGTCCAATTTCTTGTCTCTCGCGGTTATTCAGTGATGAATGTCAATTACAGAGGCTCTGGCGGACGTGGCCACAAATTCGAAAAACTAGGCTACGGTAAACCGGGCACGACAATGCAGAATGATATTGCTGACGCAGCCATCTGGGCCAGTAAAAACAATGTCGCAAGGAAAGGAAATGTCTGTCTCTGGGGAGTCAGTTATGGAGCTTACGCCTCAATTATGAGTGTTATGAAGTTTCCGGAACTTTTTAAATGTGGGATTGGCTTTGGCGGAGTGTATGACTGGCGCACAATTGTCGAACAAGGAGATGCCGCCGGCAACGATTACGCCGAATACTTCTGGAAAAAACGTCTACCTAAAACGGATAAGGAAAAGTTCAAACACTCTCCTGTTTCATTGGCCAAAGACCTCAAACGGGAAGTTTACATCATGCATGGAAAAGAAGACGTTCGCTGTTCGGTGAAACAGGCTCGCGCCCTAAAAGAAGAGTTAAAAAAATATAAAAAAGACTTTAAATACCAAGAATTTCCCGACATAGGACACTGGTTTGTTTCAGATCAAGACCAAAAGTATCAAGCCTATTCAGAAATTTCGAAATTCTTAGATCGAAAACTCAAAAATGAAAAAAATGTGAACTAGTTCAAACATTGTACAGCTACTATTGCGAAGACCTCTTTTGATGAGGTCTTTTTTTTGCCCCCACTCGAGTAGCGAAGGTTTAGAAAACTAGAGTGTAATAAATTGATGACCCTGATCATCGATCAATAAGGCTTGGGGCTCATCAAACCAACTCCCTAAATTGATTGCGGTCACCTCCTCACCCTCGGCATCAATCTTCTGAACATCACGATGGTGGGTATGGCCGGCTACGAAATAATCAAAGGGAGCTTGCGGATAGACATCTTTTACATATTGATTCATGTATTTTCGAACTTGATGTTCATGAATTGATTTTTGGTGAGAGGTGTAATGGCGACTGGCCTGGCTAGCGCGCTCGCCAATCCAACTCACCAATGCTCCCGGAATGTTGTGAGCAAAAACTTTTACCGGTTTTGATGCGAGGACTGACTTTAAAAACAGATAACCTTTATCATCGGGATTCATTAAATCGCCGTGCTCAACGCGCACTTTGTAGGAGCCTAAGTTAAAAAACTCAGGTCCTTCATGGACCTTAACCCCAACGTCCTGTTGCCAATACTTTTTTAAATATAGGTCGTGATTGCCTTCAAAGTAGTGAACTTCGATCCCTTTTTTCACAACCACACCTATAGCATTCACGATTTTAGGGAACTTTTCAATAAAATAGGAATGATTGTGAATCCACAGATCAAAGATGTCCCCCACTAAAAAAAGGTGACTCGCCTGTCTTTGACCAATCTCGAGAGAATGCAAAAAGAGCAATAACTTTTCGCTATTGCTCTCTTGCTCGTTTTTTAAATGTATATCTGAAATAAACCAGGCTTTAATCATTCATTGATTAATTGTTATCGCTGTCTTCAGCTTGCGAGGACTTTTGACGACGAAGATAGGTTGGTACTTCTAAATCGTTTTTATTCAGAGGCATATCAACGTTCTCCTCGGCTCCCTCCTCGTTTTCCACTTCCATGGAAAGCTGTTCCGGGTTTGCCTGCCTTGCATTTTGAGCGGTTTGCTCTTTGTAAGCGCGGGCCTTGGCCATTAAAATATCACGTGGCAAAGGTTTCTTCTCCTCAGCCGGCTGAGGCGGAGAAAAAACTTGCTCGGTGGCTGGAGATTGATCCGCTCTTTGATGATCACGAGCCTCATAGGATTCTTCTCTCGGTCTTTCCACCTGAGGTTGAGAGCTCTGAGTCTCATGGTTGGGTTGCTGAGGAGGAATCGGAGGTAACTCACGCTCCATCGGCTGCTGCTGTTGTGGCTGCTGGGGCTGTTGAGAAAAATTCTGCGACTCTGAAGGATGCGGTTGATTCGGCATCGGAGCCTGTGGCTGCTGATGTTGGCCCGACATCCCTTGGTTTTGTTGATAATTATGATTTTGTCCGCTTCCAGACATGGCTTGCCTAGCAACCTGCATTTGCTGTTGCATGATTTGCATTTGCTCATGACTGCTTGGCCTTGTACTTGGATTGGCCATCAGATTTTGATTGAAGCCTGTGGCAATTACGGTCACCCGAACCGCTTCTCCCATATTTTCATCAATGACCGCTCCGAAAATAATTTCAGCATCCTCGTGGGCGGCTTCTGTAATCAGGGTTGAAGCCTCATTGACTTCATAGAGACTTAGTCCCGTGCCTCCAGTCACGTTTATAATAATTCCAGTCGCCCCTTCAATAGATATGTTTTCCAGCAGAGGTGAGGAAATACTGGCCGTGGCCGCTTCGATGGATCGGTTGTCACCGTCAGCAGAAGCGGTACCCATGATGGCCATACCTTGAGCGGACATGACGGTTCTGATATCAGCAAAGTCCAGGTTAATCAGACCGCGAATATTGATTAAGTCTGAAATTCCTTTGACCGCCTGAAGTAAAACTTCATCCGCTTTCTTGAAAGTTTCAAGAAGAGGTGTTTTTTCTCCGGAAATAGACAGAAGTTTTTGGTTAGGAATAACAATAAGTGTATCGACATTTTCTTGTAACTCTTGGATTCCAGCATGCGCATGACGCATTCTCTTTTTTCCCTCAAAGGAAAAAGGCTTGGTAACCACACCAATCGTTAGAGCTCCTAACTCCTTGGCAATTTTTGCTACGATTGGAGCTCCACCGGTTCCTGTTCCCCCACCCATTCCGGCAGTAACAAAAACCATATCGGCGCCCTCTAAGGACTCAACGATTTCATTGTATGACTCGATGGCGGCTCTTTTACCAATTTCGGGATTGGCTCCAGCACCAAGCCCCTTGGTGAGTTCACGACCCACTTGGATTTTTTTAGTGGCCTTATGAGGACCGAGGGCCTGTTGATCCGTATTAGCGACAATAAACTCGACACCGGATAATCCTCCCTCGATCATCGTAGAAACAGCGTTATTACCACCGCCTCCGATGCCGACTACTTTAATATTGGCTCCGATATCTGTTTTTTCTTCTAATTCAAACATCTATATCGCCAGATTATATGGACAGGTTTTTACTCATAATGTTTTTAACCTGCTCCCATGTTCCACTCGTTTTTTTCGACATAATATTAGTTTTTCGTTTCACACCCGCATTGGCTCCAAACTCTTGGTCACAACCGAAGAGCAAAGTTCCAATGGCCGTTGAAAAAATGGGACTATTATAGGCCTCTCTCATCCCCACCACATTGCGAGGAACTCCTCGCCGTACGGGAACATCAAAAGTAAATTCCGCCAATTCAACCAGTCCCTGGAGAAGACTTCCCCCTCCGGTCAAAATGACTCCAGCTCCAAGGGACTTCAACACATCCCACTCGCTGAGCTGATTAAAAATTAATGACAGTGTTTCTTCGGCTCTGGCTTCAAGGATTCGGCTCAATTCCACTCTTGGAATTTGAGTCGATTTTCTTTCACCAAGACCCACGACGTCGATAAGCTCGTCTTCACCAACCATATCCACTAAAGCCGTTCCATATTTCTTTTTAACAACTTCCGCACTATTAATAGGAGTTTTAAGTCCAACAGCCACATCTTGAGTAAAGTTTAGACCACCCACCGGAATACTCCCGACATGTGTAATGCAAGAGTCTTTGTACACAACGATCTCGCAAGTTCCCCCACCCATTTCAACAACGGCCACTCCGATTTCTTTTTCATCTTCTTGAACAGTCGCTAGTGTTGAAGCGTATTGGTCAAGAACCACTTGTTTGACCCGCAGACCTGATTTTTGTACACAAGTTAAGAAGTTGCTCAGGCATTTTTCTGAAATGGTTATGAGTTGTGCATCCACTTCCAGGCGAACACCCTTCATTTGAATGGGCGTATCAATCCCCTCTTGGCCATCGACTGTAAAAGACTGGGCCAAGGCGTGAAGGATGCGACTCTCTTCGGGTAGATGAACCGCCTTTGCTACCTCAAGAACGGAATCAATGTCTGACTTTTGGATTTCTTTTCCGCTCACAGGCACAAGACCACGGGAAGGAATGGCTTTAACACCTTGCCCACCTACTGATAGGTAAACAGAGTGCAATTTCACACCCGCCATTAATTCCGCCTCTTCTTTGGCTTCCAAAATGGCTTTTTCAGTTTCGGCCATGTTGACGATTTGTCCTTGGCGGACGCCGGTGTTTTCCGTTTTACCCACACCGATCACTTCCACCTCGCCTTGAGCATAGGTGGCGATTGCCATCACGACTTTAGTTGATCCGATGTCAAGAGCTGCTATAACTTGGTTTCGATTTTCTCTCATCAACTCAACCTTTGTTGAACAAAATAAAACGGACTGGACTGTCAAATAGTCCTATACTTAAGAGCTTAGGAACGCTTACGCAGTCTGACAAGGACTTTTTTTGAGAAGCTTGCATCAATGACGCGCGCCTTTTGCTTTTGACTTTTTAGATAGTCAATCACGCGCAAAACTTGCAAGGCTTTGGTCTGGATACTTTCGGTACCCAAGTAAACAACAACGTCTTCTTCGATCAATTCAAAACTCAGTCCACTCACAGAATTCATATCCACTTGTAGGATATTTTCCTTTGCTAGAGGGCCAATGCCGGGAACTTCCGAAAAAAGTTTTAAGAGCCTTTTCATTTTTTTGGGCTCATCTAAAATATTATTGTTACGTAACAAGGGAACGGCTGGCGCTAGGCTTGCTTTTAACTTAGGCAACCTGTCGCCGTTATCTAAAATAGGGAAAATATTATTCTTTTTATCAACAAAAAGAAGCGCAGGCTCATGCAAATGAATAATGGTGTCTATTTTATCTGGAAAACGTCTTCTCATCTCAACCGACTTCACCCATTTGTTAGATAAAATCTTTTGCTGGCTCTCAGAAAGGGAGGCTTGCCAAATATTGGTGCCTTTCATTGCTAAAATGGGTTGATTAAGTTCATTTTTCAAAGACTTTAAAAGGGCTTTCTGCTTAGGGCTTGCCTTAACGTGGATCGGTACAGATTTCACCACAAAAAAATCTTTCTCCGTTCTCAAATACCACCCCACCATAAGAACCAGTCCTAAAGGGAGAAATATTAAAAGAGAATTTTTTAGCCATCTTAGCCATCGCATAGAGAAATTCTAAAGGTTTTTGGGTAAGAAGGAAAGCAACTTTGCTTGCAAGCGAGCTATTAGGTTCTTTTTGCATTTCACTAGAGCTTCATAGAGAATAAAATCCTATGGAAAAGCACAAAGTTCTCTGTATCGATGATGAAACTCATAATTTAGAGGCTCTTGAACGCCTTCTGAGGAAAAAGTATGAGATTGTGACAGCCTCATCGGGCCCCGAAGCCCTCGAGAAACTTAAAGATCATCGTTTTTCCCTAATTATCAGCGATCAAAAAATGCCAGAGATGACAGGTGTCGAATTCTTTATGGAGGCAAAGAAAAACCAGCCAGAAGCGATTCGAGTTTTACTCACCGGTTACACAGACCTGGAGTCCGTCATCAATGCCATTAACCAAGGACAAATCTATCGCTACATTACCAAGCCCTGGGAGCCCGAGGAATTTTTAGGGGTCGTTCACCAAGCGATCGAAGTCCACGAAATGAAGGGAACCATCGCCAGACAGAACGAACAACTCATGAGAGCCAATGAGGAGCTAAAAAGCCTTGATCAACTAAAAACGGACTTTATGTTGCTGGTGAATCACGAACTTAAAACTCCTCTCACGGCCATCTTTAGCTTTGTGCAACTTCTAGAAGAAGAATCACTGCCCCCTGAACAGAAACTCTACCTTGATAAAATTTCTAAAAACACAAAAAGACTGCAAGAACTCATTAACGACACACTTTTAATTACTAAAATTAAGACTGACTCCAAGATGAATTCTAAGGATGACATTGACCTCAAACAGTTGGTGCAAGAACAGTGGCAAAATCTTGAAAAGGACTTTAGTAACCAAAAAATTGCATTGTCTGACTTGAGTGACTCCCCATTCATTCAACATGTGAATCAAAAGTCTATGGAGATCATTTTCAAAAAAATTCTACATAATTGCTTCATACACGGCAAACCTGAAACAAAGGTGCATATTCAGTTTGAAGAGACCGATGAGCACTGGAGCTTAACCTGCACAAATGAGCTGACAAAAGATCTCGAAAAAACCTCTGAAGAGTTGCTTTCGGCTTTTAGCACTGATAAAGACATTCTCAATCACTCGGGAGGGTCGGGACTAGGATTGGCGGTCATACAAGCGATCGTCAATTTGTTCGCTGGAAAATTAAAACTTAATACAGCCGACAAAAAGTTTGTAATTTCCATTCGCTTTCCCAAGTAATTTTAATTAAAAATTATAATATTATTACAGTAGAGGATCGGACTATTTTATGAATGAGTTCATAAAGACGGGAATAAAAAAACTCATCGCAAAACTTGAACATTGGGGACAAAGTTTCTTTGAGATGCTCCCCAACATTGTTATCGCTCTCATCGCCATTGCCATTTTCGTGTTCATTAGTCGATGGGTTTACAACATCGTTCGAAATATTTTCCTAAGAACTCATATCAATCGCGGCTTAGCTCTTCTCATTGCCAACTCAAGCCGAATCATTGTGATAGGCTTTGGAATCATCGTCGCTCTTTCGATTGTTGAGCTTCAAAAGACTGTGTTTTCTTTACTCGCCGGGGTTGGTGTCATTGGCCTCGCTCTCGGTTTTGCGTTTCAGGATTTAGCCTCAAACTTTATATCAGGAATTATGCTCGCTGTGCGATCTCCTATAAAGCTTGATGACCTGGTGGAAATCAACGGAACACTGGGCTTTGTTCGAGACATCAATCTTAGAGAGACCGTAATCCATAACTTTGACGGGCAGGAAATATTTGTACCAAACAAAGATTTTACATCTTCAAAGTTTATAAATTACAGTAGCTTTGGACGTCGAAAAATTCGCATCGATGTGGGCATTCACTACGAAAATGATCCGGAAAAAGCCATTCCCATCATTGAGAAGGCCCTCTCCAAGGTAACAGGCTGTCTGGAAGACCCCGCTCCTGAGGCTTTTGTTGGAGGACTTGGTGATAGCAGCGTTAATCTGTTTGGCTTTATTTGGTATAAATATCCCAGTGATCTCAAGTATTACCGTATTCAGAGTGATTCGATTATCTATGTAAAAAAGGACCTTGAAAGTGCAGGTTATACGATTCCTTTTCCCATTCGCACTTTGGACGTTTCCTCAGATTTAATTAACGAATTTAAAACTGACTCTAATAATTCTGCCCAATCAGAGAAAAAGGGTTCCAGTCATTAAAAAATTAAAAAGGCCAAACCCTTATGGTTTGGCCTTCATTGTTTAATAATATCTTTGATACACCTACAGTTGGTGACGACCTTCAGAAACTTCTTCCACTAGCTTTCCGCAGAAAGCGGGAAGATCATCGGGAAAACGTGAGGTTACCAATCCTTGATCGACAACCACTTCGCTATCTTCCCACTCAGCTCCTGCATTCATTAAGTCGGTTTTTATAGATTCATAGGAAGTCATTTTTCTTCCTTTAACCACTCCAGCTTCGGCAAGTGTCCAAGGTCCGTGACAAATAGCTGCCACAGGTTTTTGCTTAGATCCTGAGAAAAATCCTTTGATAAATTTTATCGCCTCTTTGTTGGTACGGAGCTTGTCAGGATTAATCACTCCACCTGGCAAAACGAGGGCGTCATAGTCGTCAGCAGATATATTACCGAGGGCTTTATCCACTTTGTAAGTCTTACTCCAGTTACCATCTTTCCACGCCTTGATCTCCTCTTTTTCCAACGAAACTATCTCGGCATTTCCTCCAGCATCTTTGATAGCTTTCATCGGCTCAGTCAGCTCTGACTCTTCGAATCCGTCCGTGGCTAAAATGGCTATTCTTTTATTTTTTAGAATCTCGGTACTCATTTGTTCTCCTTTTTTTAAACAAAATCGATACTCAGTATAGTGAAGGAATCCCTATCAAAAAGACCAAAGGAGAAATGGAGCTGTTGTTTAAAAAACTAGACAACCTCCTGTCCTTTGGGTGTCGTCACCTTTGGCCACTCGAAAAGAGTAACTCAAAAACCAGTTTTTTCGTCCCACCCAAGCATATTTGTTGAAATTTACAATTTATGTTCACCCTTACTTTAGGTATATTAGGGTCTCACCAACTAGTCTCTAATATCTATGACAAGAGGAAACATGAATTTTGACAACTATCGCGAGTTTTTAGGAGGAGTTCTCAGAAATCCAAAGAGTTTTAGTACGCTTTTTCCCACAGGTGATTATCTCTCAGAAAAGTTGGCGCACTTGGCACAACTAGAAACCCGGTCCTCCGTTCTTGAACTAGGAGCAGGGTCTGGAGCCATTACTGCCACACTATTAAAGCACCTCAGTCCCGATGCGGAATTCTGTGGTTTGGAACTCGACGCTCAACTTGTTGAGCATCTTAAAAATCAGTTCCCCCCTCACCGTTTTGAAGAGGGATCAGCCACCCGGATTACTGAAATTTTTCATGGTCAAACTTTTGAAACAATTATCGCCTCACTGCCCTGGACACTTTTTGACAACAGTGAAAAGAGGGAAATTATCTCTGAAATTCAAAAGTCCCTCACCGAGGACGGTGAACTTATTTTCTTCATCACTAAACATGTTGATCACACTTCTTCAGCCAAGGAACTCAAGACTCTTTTCGAACAAGAGAATTTTGAAATTGAAACCGGCCCGAGTGTCTGGCTCAATCTGCCACCTGCTAACTTATACAAAGCCAAAAGGAAGAAACAATGATTGAATCCACCAATCCTAAAAACGGGAAAACAATTAAGACTTACGAAAAGCTCTCTGACAAAGAAAGCCTTGAAAAACTAGACAAGGCTCACAAAAGATTTCAATCATGGCAAAAAACCTCTTTTGAAGATCGCTCGAAACTCTTCACTAGCCTTGCCGACGAATTGGAAAAGAATAAAAAGGAATGGTCAAAATTGATGACTGATGAAATGGGCAAACCCATTGATCAGGCTGAATCGGAAATCGAAAAATGCCAATGGGTGTGCCGGTTTTACTCTGAAAATGCGAAAAGTTTCTTAGAAACCGATTCCATCGATGCGGATTACAAGAAGTCTCACGTTGCCTTCCGCCCCTTAGGAGTGATACTGGCAGTCATGCCTTGGAATTTTCCATTCTGGCAGGTTTTTCGCTTCGCTGCTCCCTCTATCATGGCTGGAAATACGGCGGTATTGAAACACGCCTCCAATGTCCCTGGATGCTCTCTGGCTATAGAGGAGGCTTTTTCCAAAGCTGGCTTTCCTGAGGGTGTTTTTCAATCACTTCTAATAGATCAAGATCAGACATCAAAACTCATTGCTCATGATCAGGTACGGGCGGTGACTCTGACTGGAAGTACGGCGGCCGGTAAAAAAGTGGCTTCTCTCGCTGGAGAAAATCTTAAAAAAACGGTCCTTGAACTCGGCGGCAGTGATGCCTACCTCGTCCTTGCAGATGCCGACGTTGATTTGGCCGTTGAGAAGTGTACCCAAAGTCGCCTCCTCAATTCTGGGCAGAGCTGTATTGCTGCCAAACGTTTTATCGTGCACAAATCTCTCGTTGAAGAATTCTCTGAGAAAATGAAGAAGAGCTTTGAGAAAAAGAAATGGGGCGATCCTATGGAGACTGGCCAAGATCTTGGCCCTATGGCCAGAGCTGACTTGCGAGATGAACTCCACGAGCAAGTAAAAAAATCTATCGAGAAGGGAGCCCATTGTTTAACTGGGGGAGAAATCCCTGATAAGGACGGAGCGTTTTATCCTCCCACAGTGTTGAAGGATGTGAAACCAGGCCAACCGGCTTTTGATGAAGAGCTTTTTGGCCCGGTCGCGGCTATTATATCCTTTGATAGTGTTGATGAAGCGATCGCTCTTTCCAATCAGTCAAAGTTTGGACTCGGTGGAGGCATATTCTCTAAAGACGAAGACAAAGCCTACAAGATCGCTGTTGAGAGTTTGGACACGGGGTCTGTTTTTATCAATGACTTCGTCAAATCTGACCCAAGGCTTCCTTTTGGGGGAGTTAAACAGAGTGGCTATGGGCGCGAGCTTTCCTATTTTGGAATCAAAGAATTTGTAAATACCAAAACTGTTTGTGTGAAAAGCTGATGGATACAAATAAATCAGCAACGCAGCATCGAATCAATCGAGAGCCCATGAGATTCTATAGAATCTTCGCCCGATAAATGGTAAATCCTCTTACATGCGCTCAAGTTTCCTCCCCTTTTTTATACTGACCCTGCTTATTCTAGGGTGCCAGAGCAAGAGACTCGAGCAAGGTGGAGAGTCCTATAAACAAATTTGCGGAAAATACTACATCAGAAGTGAAGCCTATCACATTTTTTCCGGTGTCTCCTTTGATTCCAATGAAAAAATATTGATTTGTGGCGCTGAAACTCCGGGATGGCAAGATCCTCCCACCAATCAAGCAAAATCTTTTATCAGAAATTTTCTAAGAGACCGAGGCCTTTACAATCCCACTTTCGAACAAAAAGAAGGTAAAATCTTTATTGATCCAGGAAGTGTCTCCGAGGTGGAGGGGATCAAATTTCACAATCCTCCCCCTGATTTTTTTGAATCAAAATTCATTGGTATCGACGGTAAAACAATTTCTTCGGAGAGTTTGGATCAAATAAAACAGTGGACTATTTCTCGACTCAGAACGCTCTCTTATCCGTGCCCTGAAGTATCGGTGAAGGCCAACCCAGAAACTGATCAGGTGGATGTTTATTTAAGTCCTGGAAAAAAGGAAAACATCAACAATCTTGAACGTTCACAGTTAGATCAATTAGACAGCAGAATTCTTTCGCGCTTCGACGCTTTCCAAATAGGCGATCCTTATAAAGATGAAAATTTTATTCTCACATCCAGACGTATGATCGTCTCGGGACTTGTCGATTATTCCGATTTTCACAACTACTGTGGTCGACCGGAGCGAGAGTCTAACCATTTCAACCATGAGATTACTTTTGCAAGACCCAGAAAATTTATTTTTGCTATTGGGGGCACGACTGAGGAATATCCCATTTTAAAATTAAGCTGGGAGCATAATAGAGTTGACAATAAAGCCTCGCGTTTTTTCTCTGAGCTCTATGCCTCTTCAAGAGAGCAATCGATTAGCTCTGAATTCAATTGGTATCCTTTTCCAAACACTCCCAGACTTCACTTTATTCCTCGTGTGGAGGTGGCTCGCTATTCTGAAAGAATTTACGAGGCTTTATCCCAAAAGCTCGGTATGGGACTTGCGAGTAGTGTGGATACGTTTCACAACCGATTTCGTTGGGAGCTCTCCCCCACCTACAACGTGGAAAAAACCTTTCGTGGAGAAGGACCAGAGCATAGTAGTTTCTTCTCTCTCGATAGCTACCTCACCTTAATGAGTCACGCCTTTGAATTCTATCAAAATGCTCCAAGAAAAGGTTATTTGGTCGACCTCAACTGGTCGACTCGCCAACGTGGCTTAGGTTCGAGTATTGGTTTGAACCGTTACCTGCTCACGGCAAAATATCTGATGAACTGGGGAGGCTTTGATCCTCCACTTTTTGTGCTTGGATTTCGTTTTCAGTATGGTCTCTTAGATATCTCCCAACTTGACGATGCCCCCGTCAGTTCTCGCTTTTTCCTCGGTGGAGATGACAACCTTCGTGGCTTTCCTCGTAAATCTTTAAACAACCAGGGCCTTGGATATTCCTCCTACATTTATTTAGGCACGGAGGCTCGCTTTCTAAAAGTCCTCCCCTTTGGCCTACAGCCTTTTTTACTCTACGATATTGCTAAGGTCGCTCTTGAAAATAACACTTTTATTGAACCGATTTTAACCTCAGCAGGAGCCGGTATGCGCTGGCAAAGTCCCTTTGGATCCTTTCGAGCCACACTGGCCTATGGGATGATCGATAACCATGATCAATATGCTCTGGGTCCTACAAATCAGTGGAAAGCTTTTTTCAGCTTCGGAAAGGAGTTTTAGTGAGATATGTAAAAGGTATTCTCATTACCCTTATCTTGTTGATCGTTTCACTGACAACGATTGTCCTTCTTCTTTGGTATAACTTGGATTGGATCGCACATCCCGATGTTCTAGCAGCGACTCAAAAACGCTGGGCTCCAAAAGCGAAGGTTGAGTGGGATAAGATTGATATCGAAGTCACCAATCAGGGGTTTTTCAATAAAACCTTAAATTTGTCCATCGATGAGTCGACTTGCATCAAATGGAGTGCCACTGAAATATGTATCGAAAAGCTTGCACTGGTCGTCCCCGTTCAGCTCGCTCCACAGTTTAACTACAAAATTGAAAAATTAGTTTTGATCTCAAACCGATCCCACATCGCCTTGTATGAGTTTGCCAGTGGAAAGCAGGAGTCTACTCCTTTAAATTTTAACAGTCTCCTTTTGACCTATAAAAGCTATTTAAAACAAATTTTAAATCTTCGGCCCGAGGATTTTAAAATTGAAATATCCAACAGTGTTTTAGATTCAAAAGAATCTCAACAGAAAATCGACTTTTCTATTGATAAGAAGCAGGTCTCTTTAAATTTTAAACAGGAGACTATGCAGGTCGCGCTCAGCGGAGATCTTAGCACTCTTTCTAAAAACGAGCTCGCATTGAAATTAAAGACAGACGTCAAAACAGAATCCTGGCTACTAAACACCCAGGTCAATCTCACTGCGAAAACCTCTGGAGAGAATAAAATTGATATTCTGGCGATTGATAAAAGTAAAGATGAAGGGATTCCCTCATTTAACCGAGTGGAGACGAGTCTTGATTTAAAAATTAGTGAGGACGGCAGTCGTTTGGCTATTGATACCTTTGATTTAAAACCCGATTACGGCTTTGATCGTCTGATTGGGAAAGCCTGCGTGGTACAGTTTTATTCTAGGGATGAAGAAAGTACGACTTGGAACTGCCAAAATCTTCGTGTGAGCCGGTTTGACTCACAACAGATCAGAAACTTAAAGAAAGAATTTAAGGCTGTTGAAGATATGCTTTCAGACCTGAACGTTAAACTTAAAGGCTATCTTAATGAAAAGAATCTTTCCTCAAAAGAAAAAGCCAAATTGGCGGAGGTGAGCCTCAGTGCTGAGAGCGTGAAAAAAGGCTTTATGACTCTTGATCTAGCCACTCAAGCTGAGTTCTTCCAATCCGAAAAGAAATTGAGTTGGAATATAAATAATCTTGATACAAATATTAAGATCAACTCATTTCAAGAAGTGGTCAAAAGACTCAAAGGCAGTCGCTGGGCTATCCCCATGCCGCTGAATACATTGGACGGAACAATCAAGATTGATGTCGAAAAAATTACCTCCATGACAAGCTCAACTGAAGTGCAAGGACAGGCTCGGATACTTCTTAAAGGAAAAGGTCAACAAAAAGTAGACCTTACAATGAATGGCACCTACACCCACAGTATGGACACTGATAAACGTCCCCATAATTTAAAAGCCGTCATCGAGATTGGTAAAGTCTCATTTCATTTACCCCCCTTTGATCCTCTTAAAGGCATTCCCTCTGTCGCTAGAGATTCACGCATTAGCACTGAGTCCAATAAAAAGCCGAAAGAAGAAAAATCAACTTTTGATTACAACATTAAGATAGAATCAAAGAGTAAAGACAGTATTCAAGTTTTTTACAAACATTTCGAGCCTTATTTAACCGCCTCACTTAAAGGAGAGCTCACCCCCAATCAGAGTCAGTTTTCTGTGAAGATTGAGGACCCTTTTAAAATCTCCTATTTACGACGAGAAGTAACCATCGTTAATTTTGTTTTAGAAAACAACCAAATAGCCAAAGATAAAATCGATATTGACGGTCGAATTCGTTACGAAGCTTCTGGGTATATTGTATTCATTGATGTTCTAGGTGATATCGGAAGTCCACGAGTAAAACTTTCGAGTCAACCGAGTCTCTCGCGAGATGACATTATTTCTTTACTTCTCTACAAACGAACACGCAGTGATCTCACTCAGGCTCAACAACAAAATGTGGGTGGAGCCAACGCTGCTCTCACCGACCGCGCTATTGGTCTGATAGGAATTTGGGCCTTTGCTTCCACTCCAGTAGAAAGTGTGTATTACGACTCACAAACTCAGAGCTATCAGGCCGTAATCGGTCTTCCCGGCGAGGTAAATTTGAGTCTAGGAACTGATTGGGAGAATTCCCGATTTGTGGGCCTAAGGAAAAGACTCTCAGACCGCTGGTTCTTAGTGACTGGCTACGAATCAGGTGATGAACAAGGTGTAGGAAATATTTTCTTGCAAAGAGAGTATACCTACTGATGAACTCATTCTTGGAAGTTTTAGACTCTGATCGATTATATTTCTTACACAAGACTTTACCACCAAGGGCCCCTAAGGTATGGATAAATCTGAAGAAAGGATACTGCTTGTCCAGCGTGCTCTTGAGTGCACATATGTCATCCTGAGCGAACACATGTCGCTCTGAACGCATAAATGTCATCCTGAGCGGCAGCGAAGGATCTTAGGTCTTTCGCTTCGCTCAAGACGACAATTGTTCGCTCAAGACGACAAGTTTTTAGCAGGTGGCGGAAAATCGACCGGACAGCGGTAAAGAAAGGAAGGACTTTGAAGGTTTTTAAAAAGATTTACTTCTTTTTTAGCTTATTAATTAAGCCTCTCTTAGAGGATAGAATCTGGGATGGGGCCGCGGCTCTAGCCTTCTATCTTATTCTCTCTTTGTTCCCAGGAATGATCGTCTTACTGGGACTGGCCTCTTACCTTCCACTCAATCAAATGATGTCAGCTTATTCCGACTTTGCCTTGATTTATCTCCCACAAAATCAGCTCGAACTATTTCAATCTGTTGTTGATGACATAAGCAGTGGTGAACAAACAGGCCTTCTTTCCTTTGGATTTTTATTCGCTTTATGGACAGCGACCACAGGAGTGGGTGCGATCATTCGCCAACTCAACTACGTTTACGACATCAGTGAGAGAAGAAATATCGTAAAAATTCGCCTACTCTCAGGTGGTATAGCGATTACCTTAATTGTTAGTTTTATGCTTTCCTTTGTGGTCTTGGTCATCGGTAAAGAGCTGACAACCCTACTCGTCGACATGGCACTGATTCCGTGGACAATGAATTTAATCCTTCCATTAATTCGCTATTCTTTGGCTGGCGTGGTTGTGTTTTTAATCTTTGCTATCGTTAATGTCCTCGGTCCCCATAGAAAAAAGCGGGGTTATGTTGTGGTTCCCGGTTGTATTGTAAGCTCTATACTATTCTTACTCTCCTCCTTTCTATTTAGTTTCTACCTTAATAAGGTGACAGATTACTCGGCCACCTACGGAAGTATCGGAACTGTGGTGGGTCTATTAATGTGGCTCTATCTTTTTGCACTAAGCCTACTCATTGGCTCAGAGTTTAACCATAGATTAGATAAAAGAAAAAAAGTAAACTCAGGACTTTCTGCGCAAGTGGGTGAAAAATTGAGGTCAACATGAGCCAAAGAAAAGTGGGAATTGTCGGTGGAGGATTTGCTGGTCTTAGCCTTGCTCAAGAACTTGCTAATAATCCCAATTTTGAAATCACTTTGATCGATCGAAGAAATCATCACCTTTTCCAACCCCTTCTCTATCAGGTGGCTATGGCAGGGCTTAACCCCTCTGAAATTGCTGAACCTTTCCGGAGACTCTTGGGGCGCGCTAAAAACGTCGAGATTATCATGGCCGAAGTCAGCGCTGTTGATCCAGAAAAACGACAAGTGTGGTTTTCCGATCAAACAAAGTCTTTTGACTATTTAGCCCTGGCTTGCGGATCAAAACACTTTTACTTTGGCAATGACGAGTGGGAACGCTGGGCTCCCGGCTTGAAAAGCCTAGAGCAAGCCACAGAAATTCGCCGTCGCATCCTTTTGGCTTTCGAAATGGCCGAAAAAGAAACCGACCCCAAAAAGAAAGAGTCTTGGCTCACTTTTGTGGTTGTGGGTGGTGGCCCCACCGGTGTTGAGCTGGCTGGCGCCATCTCAGAAATGACGAAAAGAACGCTTTATAAAGATTATAAACACGTCGATTTAAGAAAAACCAACATCCATATTGTGGAAGCCGGCGAGCGCCTCCTCAAAGCTTTCCCTGAAAATCTCTCCGCTCAAACCAAAAAAGATTTGCAAGACCTTGGAGTCAAAGTGCATTTAGGCACTCAGGCTGGTGATTTGAGTGCCCAAGGTGTGAGCCTTGGTGAGGAATGGATTTCCTGTCGCACCATCCTCTGGGCCGCGGGAGTGCAAGCCTCCCGTCTTGGACAAAGTATGGAAGTGGAAAAATTAAAAGATGGTCGAATCAAAGTGGAAAAAGATTTAAGCCTTCCCAATTATCCCAATGTCTTTGTCATGGGAGACCAAGCCGCCTTTACGGATGAGAATGGTCAACATTTACCCGGTCTGGCTCCAGTAGCCATTCAGGAAGGTCAGTATTTAGCTAAGCTCTTAAAAAGAGAAGCCCAGGGCAAAGAAAGAGAGCCTTTTCATTATTTTGATAAAGGTATTATGGCCACGATCGGACGCTCTCGAGCCGTGGTGAAAACCGGCCCCTTTGAGTTCTCTGGATTTTTCGCGTGGCTGACATGGGCTCTCGTTCATATTGCTTATCTTGTGCAGTGGAGAAATCGTTTCTTTGTTCTTATGCAGTGGTGCTGGTCTTATTTTCGTTTCGGTCGTGGAGCTCGCTTGATTGTGAACAAGTCTTGGCGATTTTACGGAAAACGTCCTAAAAAAGTTGAACTACCGGATTGAATAATCCGCTTTCCGCCTATTTTTAATCGAAATCCTAGAATTTTTTGGCAATGAGCCGTCCGGATATTGCAAATATCCGGACTCATGAAAAATTTTATCTATTTATCATTGATACTGTTTGCCGCCCCTCTTTGGGGGAAAGATATATATCTGGCCATCGGAGAATCCCATTCCTTTGCCAGTCGCCCTTTGCAAAAAGTGATTGTCCAGAAAAAGGGGCTTCTCTCCCTTTACGATCACAAAAACAAAATAACGATCACTGGAAAAAAATTGGGTAAAACCAGACTGGAAATCGGAGAGGATATTTTTGAGGTTTTCATTTTACACCGCAAGAAATACCGCACTTTACAGGCCCTTAAAAAATGGAGAGCTGGCAAAAGAGGTCCTTTTATTGAAGTTAAGAATAAAAAGGTCATCCTTAATGGTAAAATTCTTTTACTCAATGATTTCAAAAGTTTAAAGAATTTCTGTCATGACTTCTGTGATTACGAAAATCAAACACAATACTCTCCCCAATTGCAAAAAGAAGTTCAATCTTACCTGGATGAGCTTTTAAGCACTAACAACCTCACGGCAGCAAAATTAAAAACCTCACCCTACCACACTCTTCGCTTTCCGAAGTCAGAGAAGGATCAGCTATCAGAGTATCGCAGTCTCCTTTCCCCTTTTGGGGTGCAATGGTTCTTTGATAACAATACCTTTAAGCAGAATTCGACCATTGAAATTCAAGTTTATATTGCCCATTTGAAGAAAAGTTTTCTCAGGCAATGGGGTGTCGAGTGGCCGAGTCGTCTATCAGCTTCCGTTGTACCAGGTCAAAGTCCCCAAATTGACAGCTTTCAAGTCGCCATCAATGCTCTTGAGGCCTCTGGAAACGGTCAAATGCTGGCCTCTCCGACACTTGTCACTGAATCCGGCAAGGAAGCACAGTTTCATTCCGGTGGAGAGTTTCCTATTCAGACACGAAACACCTTTAATAACTCCGTTGACTGGAAAAGATACGGTCTCTTTCTTAAGACAACACCAACGAGTAATTCTCAAAATAATATGAATATTAAAATTGATTTAGACATCTCCACTCTTGATCATTCTCAGGCGGTTAATGGTATTCCTGGTTTAAATCGAAGCCACCTAAACACCCAGGTTACAATGGTGTCTCCGCGACCAGTGCTGCTTTCCGGCTTTCTTCAACAGGGTAGTGAGCAAGCCCGATCTGGTCTGCCTTGGCTTTCTCAAATACCCGTGTTTTCCCCTCTGTTTTCCACAGGACAAATACATAACACCGAATACGAACTGGTTTTTATCCTCATGCCAAGGCTTTACGATGCTCAATGAAAAACAAAGACTCAACGAGATTTTCAGTCAATACAATCCGATGGATCAAATTGACAGAGGACTCTTTCAAAAAAACAAGGAAAAAGAATTTGAGAACTTTGTACTAGAAAAAACCAAAGATCTTGATCCAATGATCCAGCAAAGAATTATTGAAGAGATCTTCTACTGGGGTCCGCTTAGTCCCCTTCTAGAAAAGGACGACCTTTTTGATATTATTATCCAAGGGCCAGAAGCCATCTATTACGAAACCTCAAAAGGTATGGAGAAACTCAATGACTGTTTTCTTTCAGAGATTTCCTTTCAAAACTTCGTTGATAGACTGAGTCATGAAAGCTCTATCATCGTTGATAAGAAAACACCTTTTGCGAATGGAAAATTTAAAAGCTTTCGGGTCCATATTGCGATACCTCCTGTTGTTAAAGAAACAACCATTACCTTGAGAAAACACAACACCCGTATTTTTAGCCTCGACCAATTGGAACAATCCGGCTTTTTAACAAGCCCGCAAAAGCAATGGTTCTCCAGTGTTCTTGATGAGAGAAGAAATTTTCTTGTTATCGGACCTACAGGATCGGGTAAGACCACTTTTATTAACTCCTTGCTACAGTCTATACCAGAGACGGAAAGAATCGTTATCACCGAGGACACCGATGAATTAAATCCGCCCTCCTCACTCACAGCAAAAATGATCTCTCGAGAAATTTGTCCGGACTCGCTCGATCCAGTGACGATGGGAGATCTAGTCAAACAAAGTCTGAGAATGCGTCCTGATAGAGTTGTGGTCGGAGAAGTCCGGGGAGAGGAAGCCAAAGACTTACTGCAAGCTCTAGCCACTGGTCATTCGGGCTCTATGGGAACACTTCATGCTCATTCGGCTGCGCAAGCCCTTATTCGTCTTGAAATGCTGATCCAAATGGGAGCACCTCAGTGGAGTCTATACTCCATCCGGCAGCTCATTCGAATGAGTCTAGACTATCTTATCGTTTTAAAAGAAAACAGACTTTCAAAAGGGATTAAAGAGGTTGTTCAGATCGGTGCTCTTGAGGACTTTGGACTTTTATTAGAAGAAGTCGATTTCTCTCACCCCATGATAATTCCCTAAGATCTTTTCCCATCAAGTCTTGCATTTGGACCGATGAGTTCTGTCTGGTTGAAAAAAGTTTGGGCCTAATTAAAAAATAAGAATGGCTCACCTTTCTAAAATAACAGTTGGGATTTCCCTTTTTCTTCATGCCATTGCTTTTTATTTTCTGTTAGAGAAAAAACTCCCACTGTCAGAAGAGAAGATGGCTGAAATTCCAAAACTCTATTTTGTCGAAGAGAAGGACGCTAAGGGAGCGTCCAAGAAGAGTCGGAAAAACATAAGAAAGAAAGCCCTCCTGGCTCCAAATAAAGCTGCGAATAAAAATTTGCCCAAAAAATGGGAGGCCAATGAGGCCTTTAAAAAATTCCAAAGCTTCTCTCCCAAGGTCTACGACGACCACTACTATGGCGAAAGCGGCGGAAGTGAGTCGAGCCCTTTTCGTGGAGAATGGAGTGATAAACCCGTGATGGCCACATTACAGTCTATGGATCTTCCAGAAATTAGTGAAAATATTTATTTCTTCGAGCTTCTGCGTGAGAGAATCAACCGAGCGGTTCTTTACCCGAAGGATCTTGCTGAGCACAAAATTACTGGGAAAATCTGGGTGAAGATCCTTGTCGATCCCAAGGGACAACTGCTTCAGGTTCTCAGTAAGTCAAACAAACAACCCGTACTGGAAGCCTATGTCATCGTAAATATTTTTGAAGCTCTTAAAGAGGTCTTCCCTCAAAAATATTGGTATTCAAAAAATAAGGATCTCGCTTTTTTATTGAATTTTGATTTTTCCGTATCATCAGTACCTAATCAAAAGCCTCTTCATTTTGCACAGTCGGAAAAAAACCGAATGGACTTTATAAGAAGGGCGAAAATTCCTAACCTTTTAGAAGAGTTGGCCACTGACTACGCTCGCTATTTTCCACCGATTGTACCCACACCGGCGGGTCCTATCATCAACTTCGTGCAAGTTTACCGCATGATTGAAGCTTGGTCGGACCTGAATCCTATCGAGAGAAAAAAACAGCGGCTTCGACTAACAAAACAAAAAATTAATTTGATGCTCAAGAGGCAAAAAAATAGGGAACCCAGCGGCTCCCTTTAGTAGACGTAATCACTCTTTTATTACTGACCTGAGTGAGCTTCGAAAAACTCAAGAACCTTCGTCATTGCCGCATCTCTGTATTTATCCGACTCTTTATAGATTTCATGAAAAGCCCCCCCTAATTGATAAAACTGACAAAGCTCTGGATTACCATGGGAGTTCCAGCGATTAACGTTGTCACAGAAATCACTATGACTATCAAGGTCCGTGCTACCGTCTAAGTGAGGCGTATAGGCACGAAGGTCGCGAGTCCCGGTAATAAGAAGTATTGGCGTATTTGGTAGCTTTTCTATTTCACTTTTTGAGCGCATATCTTGTAGAAAATAAGTGCTGGCGAGTGACCACCCCATTGTGGCGCCACCTAAAATGGGCTTTTCCCAGTTTTCATTCTCTGCATAATGCTCTCTCATAAAAGGACGCCAATTGAACTGGTTCCAAAGGAAAGTTCTAATATTAAATCGGGCCTCACTGTGGGTCATGATTTTCTCAGTGTCCGCTTGGAATATTCGATTCTCAGCCACGTAATCACCAAAAAGTTCCTCGTTACTGTAATGGTCACAACGACCGGTCACACAGAAAAATTTTGATTGTGAAATCACACCTCTTTCCGAATAAAGAAAATTATTAAACTTTGTAGGCTCTTTATCGATAAAACTGAGATAATTTACTTTAATCATTGAACCTAGTAAGGCCGCTGCTTTGAACGGACTCTCCTCAGAGAAGTGCTGAAAATAACCAAGTCCGATGGCTCCGCCCATAGAATTCGAGGTGTAAAAAAAGTCCTGGTTGTTGTACTCCTGACGCGATTTAACGTCCGAGACAATCTCATCAACAGCCATTTTAAAATCATTGATATAATGGAAAAAATTAACGAGATGTCCCTTACTATGATTCTCTAGGAGACGAGGAGAAAGCCCTTGCCCGCGATGGTCCATAACATAAACAGGAGAATAGCCTTCGGCGATATAATCAATGGCGGTTTCATAATACTCGGGGGATCCTTCACTGCGGCCTGGTCCAATAACTAAAACTCCCTTATCTCCCAATTCGCAACCAAACTGGCTATAGCGATAACCGTATTCTCCCTGCTTTTTTTCTCTCACCGGAAAGCCTTGCCGATTGACTCCGTAGGGTCTTGTTCGCAAATGGCGAGGTGTTTTTACCTTATGAACTTTCCAGAACTTGCTTCCATCAGCGCAAGTTTTGCCGTGGACGACAAAATCCGTAATTTGTTCATAAACCTGATTTTCGGGAAGAGCATTAGCAATGGGGAGGAGGGTGAATATAAAAGAAAGTGTTACTAAACTTTGAAAATAAATATTCATTAGGGCCTCGATTGTTTTAATTGAGCTCATTCTATGGATTCTGGAAATTTTAACAAGATAAGGTGTAATCATTTCGCAAGTGTTAAAGACCGGTGACACTTTTGGGCTCGTTTAAAAGCGGACTGCTGTTCCTTTTTTGGTCTTTTAAAATAAAAAACCTGTCATTGCGGTGACAGGCTTTTCATATTTATATTCAAGTTTGATCGAGAGAAATTTTTTTAGACTTCGTAATCGACGTAGGATCCTTTTGGCATATCGTCAACAGGCCCCTGTCTTTCCGGGTTTTCCAACTCTTGCTCAACTTCAGAGAGAGCTTGGCTGTTGACCGAACCGAGTTGAGCTTCATTAAATATATCTTCCATTTGCTTTGGATACTGAGGAAGTTGTTGCACTTCTGGTTGAGCTCTTAAAATGGCATTATCCATAGCTGTTTCCTCTCTAACCGATTGACTGGATGTATTTACCACTGAAGGTGATTGAGGCACGGACGATAAGTCCCCATAGTAGGCGTCACTGTTAATGTTCACGGTGTCTTTGTCTTGAGATGAAAGTCCCGACATTTGTGGTTTGGGGAAGAATTCATTTTTTTGGACAAACTGATCCGCGTCGATTCTGTCCTGAACTCTTTGCTGCCTTTCTAATCGTCTTTCCCTATGGGCTTTGAGCGCTCCATCCACAGCCGATCGGTGTCCGCGAGACGCTTTGTTGCGTTCCCAAAGCGGCATGGCTTGGCTGCTCTTCATACTGACTTTATCCATAAGTCTCCCCCTTCCTTGGGTTACAGACTCTCTATCGGAGTCCACTGTCTCAAAATGAACGAGACAAATGTCCTGAATCTTGGCTGTCTAAAAAGTGGTCGCCACACTTTGAAAATTTTTCTCTAAAAACCTAAAAACCCCTATTTTTACTCAGCTTATGCTAACCTCTCCCCACTCTCAAAACCACAAGGCGGTCCCAAAAATGAAGTCAATCTCTGTCTTTTTACTAACAGTGCTGTTTTCCTCTCAGCTTTTAGCTGCGGCAGGCACGACAGATCCGAGCTGTACCAAAACTAACAACCAAGACCCTTACGAGAACCCCACTCGAATTGGCTCGGAATCAAAGTTGTACCCTAACCAATGCGTGGATAGTGACCGTTTTAGAAACGCAGAAATTGTTGCCAACAATTCAGAAAAAATTGAGTTTGCCAATTATCGCCACGAAAATTCTTATTGGATTGCTAGCCTTGAAAAATCAGCGACTGTCAAAGCCGTTTACTTTCAGATTGTTCGTTTCGATGTGGTTTCTGGAGTGACGGCCGCGCACACACAAATCCGTTTTGTATTTGACGAGAACTCCCCTCTCCAATTGAAATCTCAATCCAGTGATGAAACAACAACTACTAACGACCTCGTCATTTCTTATGAAGCCTCTCGCCCCGAAGGGATTCCCTATAACTTTGCCCTGGGTGCGGTTGATAACTACCTTTCCGTCGCTCGAGTCATGTCGGGAGCGCAAAGACTTTCTGAGAGCACGGAAAACGCGACCGAACAGTACGAGATCGCCATTCCCGAAAATGAGCGCGTTGAGTTGATCGCACGAGGAATAAAGCAAAGTGATGAGGAAAAGTTCTCTCGCTTTTACAATACTATTAAACCCAATTGTACCACAGAGGTTTTCACTCTTATTGACTCCCTTCCTAGCCAGCGCAGCAAAAACTCAGAACCCTTTTTAACAGTGATTTCTAATAATCCCATCGCAGGCCCCTCGATTGAGGCTCTAGAGGAAAGAAGTCTTCTTACAAAAAGATTTGCCAATCTTGACGACGACTTACTGAGAGGTGCCACAGAGCCCCCTCAGAATGAAGAACCGGACCTGGAATTGAATCTACTCGCTGAGATTGAAGATTTCCCTTACTCCCTTGTTTTTGTATCCGATGGAAAAATTAGAAACGACCGCGTTTTGAATAAGGCTAAGAAAGTGGCCTACGAAGTGGCTCCGCAATTGGTTCAACATATGGGAGCTAGCCTTATGCTCTCCGGCCAAAACTCTTCTTTTTCACTTCTTGGTGCTCTAAAAGGCCTCTCTCCTGTACTCAAATCCGAATTAGAGAAAATGAACAGTGATCTTCCCGATGAGGCAGCACAAATTTCTCTCTTCTTTGTTCCCTGGAATAAAACGGGAGAAAAAATCGATGTGCTTCAAGAATTAAATGTGGAAGCTCGTCTCCCTTTTGAGACCTACGAATCTTCTTTTGAAAAGATGGATCCTATTTTTGAAGGACTGGGACGAGCTTCAAGAGCCAAAGGCTCCACTGATGATTCCTTTTCTTTCCTAGGTCTTATGGTTCATATGAATCTTAAAAAAGACGCCAGCCAAATCCGATTGCAAGTTCTTGGACAAGCGGCACCCATGAAAAAACAATTTGATCCCATTAAGGAAACAGAAAAAGCCGACATCTATTCATTCGTTATTCCTGATTACAGTGGGACTACGGCCCAACCCATGGTCTTAATGAATTTAGAACAAGATGTGCGCCAGGAAGAGGCCCAGTTTAATATTGAGTTTGGTCCCTTTTCAGGGCTGATCCCACAGGAAAATTCTTTTCAGTCTATGGGAGTTATTTCGGTAAGCCCTGACTCTTGTTTGGCCAGAGCTCAATCGTCTCCCTATCTGGAAGGTGAGGTGGCTGTTCTTGGAATTCTTGGCAAATGGAAAAACGTCAATTTCCATGTCACCAAAGTGGATTTTGACCTTGAGGCGCAGAACGCACGTAAAGTGGATGTGACTATTAAAACTCTTGGATTTATTTGTGCAGAAAATCATGAGGAGTCAGGAGACGCTTTCACCGACCAAGCCATCAGCCAAATTGACTCCTTAAAAGATAAAGCCAAAGAGAAAGGGACAAGTCTTGGACTCTCTATTTTAGATAGCTTCCTATCAAACAATGAGGAAAATAAACTTCCCGGCTGGGAATAGTATCGATATTCCAAACTAATTAAAAAAGGAATGGTTATGCTCTTAAACCATTCCTTTTTTATGCCTTCTTCTTACCTAAAGTCCTGCATTCCATAAAAAGAGTTTCAATTTCTGGTCTGTCTTTAAGTCTTAGCGCCAGATAAAATCAAAGAATGAAATATATCTCACTTTTTATAATGATCTCTTTTGTTGTGTATGGGTGTAAGAATAATGCCACTCGGAGCACCGCTTCGGAAGCCACTCAAGGATTACCAGGACAGTCTGGATATTCTGAGGGACTTATTATTCATCCACGCCCTAACGACGTCCCCGATCCTGATTTTTCAAGCCCTGAAAATAACCTTTGTTATAACTACGCCAACCTTTTACTGCGCAATGGGCGGGTCGAGGGGACACCGGAGTGGTTGGAGGAGGCCAGCGAATACCTAACCAACCAGCATAACGATTTAGATGGGCCTTTAAATCAAGAACTGCTCAATCAAATTTACTCTCATGGCACCATTGTTATCCATCATACAGCCGGTGGTGGTAACGCCTCTAGTGTCATCAACTACCATATGCTCCCTCAGGGCTCTCATGGTCGAGGCTTTAGCGATACCGGCTATCATTTTATCATTGAACAAGATGGGCGCATCGTTACTGGGCGATCATTGGCTCAAATGGGAGCTCACGTAAGACAGATCCCTAATCGCGATGAGGACTGTGCTAACAATCAATACTTTATGGATCTGGATCCCGATTATCGTAGTATTGGGATTGCTCTTATCGGACACTATTATCACAGAGGCTCTCCTCCTCCAGCACAGATCAATGCTCTTAGGCGCTTGGTGCAAAAGTTGAGGGAGCGTTTTAATATTACGGAAGTTGTGCGCCACCGAGATCTTAAACATACTGCTTGCCCGGGAAGTGTTGGTTCTGTTTCGGGACTCTACTCTGAGCCCAGTGAGGAAACACTTCGCGCGCGCGCTCAGAGTTCTTCGCCCTTTCGAAACCCTCAAAGGAGACTGATATGTTATTCCTGTCAATAACACTGGCATTTAATCTGTTCGCAAGTTCCATTGAAGAATCGAAAGTGGATAAGCTGATCAAAAATTATATTCAGCAGGCGGCAAAAGGAGAGATTAAATCTACTCTCTACACCAAAAACTACAAAGACTTTGTTGAGGGCGATAA
This sequence comes from Bdellovibrionales bacterium, assembly GCA_964230645.1. Classification (GTDB taxonomy): domain Bacteria; phylum Bdellovibrionota; class Bdellovibrionia; order Bdellovibrionales; family JAGQZY01; genus JAGQZY01. Next base: position 1,411,018 of record CAXRHT010000002.1, read on the forward strand.
AGAGGTTTTTGCTCCATGTAAGAAAAATAAATGCAAGATTACGACTTCCCTTACAAAAGTGGACAATAATTCGGGACTTTGGTTAGCTCGTTTAAAAGTAAAATGGTTAGAAGATAAAAAACTAAAATCCATTCCCCACAGACAAGGTTGCTATTACATCAAAAACCTACAAATGTATGCCTACGTGGAAGACTGTGACACTCGCTAAAAAATAAAGCCCTAATCAATAGGGCTTCGTTATGTGTCTCATCTTTCCTTTTTCTGACTCGTTATTTTTTCAAAAGGTTTATCCCCAACTCTAAGAGTTGATGGGAGTCCACCACCGAAGGAGACTCTGACATCAGACATTGGGCTTTTGCTGTTTTAGGATAAGCAATAACGTCACGAATAGCATCCGTGCCAGCTAAAATCATAACAAGGCGATCAAGACCCCAAGCGATTCCTCCATGAGGAGGCGTACCATAGGTGAGAGCTTCAACAAAATACCCAAACTTTTGCTTAGCTTGCTCATCACTTAAGCCAAGAGCTCGAAACATGGCACTTTGAATCTCTTGATTATGAATCCTGATACTTCCCCCAGCTAATTCATTACCGTTACAAACCAGATCATAGGCCTTTGCTTGCACTTTAGATAATTCACTAGGTGTTCCTGACTTTAGTAAATCCACATGATCCACCTTAGGCATGGTGAAAGGGTGGTGGCAGGCGACCCAACGCTTTTCTTTATCGTCATAGTCGAGAAGTGGAAAATTAATCACCCAACAGAATTTATCTTTACTGCGATCAATTAGGTCGTACTTTTCTCCCAACTGATTTCTTAAAAGCCCCAAAGCACGACTTACAATGGCTTTGGTGTCGGACACCATCAGCACTGTACCGTAGCCTTCTGGGCACACCCTCTCGTAAAGCGACTTTAAGATATCTTGGGATAAGAATTTATTGACGGGTGACTGATACTCCTCCCCTTCTTTTTTGATCCAAACGATACCACCGGCTCCTTCTGGCTTTATGAGCTTGATCCATTTATCAATTTGCGAGCGGGAGATACTTTCTTTAACAGGAAGACCTAGAGCTCTGACCACGCCACCATTTTCTATGGTGGAATCAAAGACTTTAAACCCACAGCCTTCAACGATATCTGAACACTCAATAATTTTCATAGGGTTGCGTAAATCCGGCTTGTCAGAGCCGTATTCGTTCATCGCTGTTTCGTACTCAAGACTTGGGATTTCATCAATTTCAACACCTTTGATCTTTTTCCAAATGGTGCGAAGGAGCTTTTCGTTCATCGTGCGGATATCTTCTTCGTCCACAAAACTCATCTCAATATCGATTTGTGAGAACTCAGGCTGACGGTCGGCTCTCAAGTCCTCATCACGAAAACAGCGAGCGATTTGAAAATATCGATCCATCCCACCGACCATCAACAATTGCTTAAGTGTCTGAGGACTTTGAGGAAGAGCATAGAATTGATTCTGATTCACTCGTGAAGGAACCAAATAATCACGAGCTCCCTCTGGGGTACTCTTATAGAGGATTGGGGTTTCAACCTCCCAAAAGCCATCTTCGGTCAAAGCGTCTCGAACCACCTTGGTCACTTCATGACGCATTCTTAGACATCTTTGCAGCTCAGGATTTCTTAGCGAAAGATAACGATATTTGAGTCGAACGGCCTCTGAAACGTTGGGATCTCCCACAACAAAGGGAGGGGTCGAGGCCTCAGAAAGAATTTCACATTTCTGTACTTCGATCTCCACTTCGCCTGTTTTCATTTTCTTATTAATCATGCCCTCAGGTCTTGGACGCACAGTTCCTTCAATGGCAATAACGAATTCATTTCTGAGTTTTTTGGCAACGGCTGTCTCCTCTTTGCCAGGATCTAGAACAACCTGAACAAGACCCTCTCGGTCTCTGAGGTCCACGAAAACAAGCCCTCCATGATCGCGACGATTATTGACCCAGCCCATTAAAACCACAGTCTGGTCTTTTTCTTCGATTCCAACTTCTCCGCAATAATGGGATCTTTTCAATTCACTGACAAATGCCATGCTTCACTCCTGTTGACTCCTTATAAATACCGAGTTTTGGTGGACAAAACAACCGATTCATCCTATTCTCCTGAGCTATGCCTAAAGTAAACATTGATTACAATTCGCCATTACAAGCCCAAGAAACCTATGACAAGGTGAAAGACTTCCTTGCCAACGATGAAAGCATCAAAAAAATTGATCCGAGTATTAAAGCGGACTTCAATGATGCCAGCAAATCAGGAGAGGTTAAAGGGAGTAAATTTAAAGCCAATATGAATGTGCAAGAAGCGGGTGACCAGTCGAAAGTTTCGATTGTTGTCGACCTTCCAATGCTTCTGGGTGCCTTCAAAGGGCAAGTCAAATCCACTATTGAGAGCAAATTAAATAAAGTTCTCGGCTAGTTGATCTCCCATGGCTCGACGATCAAAAAAGAAAAAGAAAAAAGGCAAAAAGCTCTCCGCTGAGATCGTTGAAGAAAAAGAAACCGCTCAGGAAAAGGAAAATCGGCGGGTCGCCGAGATCGTGGAGGATGAGCCCTCCTCATCAACACCGCAACCTCCTGCGAAACTTCCAGCGCTTTCCGATGGTCTCAGCCATTATATGGAGGCGATCCAAAAATACCCCCTCCTCTCCAAAGAGGAGGAGATCAAAATTGCCACTCGATATTATGAAGAGGGGGATCCTGAGGATGCGGAAATTCTTGTGACCTCCAATCTCCGCTTTGTGGTGAAGGTGGCCGCGGAATACTCTCAATTCGGCTCCAAATTGATCGATCTTATCCAGGAAGGCAATGTAGGCCTTATGCATGCGGTGAAGGAATACAATCCCTACAAAGGGGCCCGCCTGATCACCTACGCAGTCTGGTGGATCCGGGGCTTTATTCAAGATTACCTTATGAAACAGCACTCTATGGTGAAAATCGGTACCACCCACAACCAGAGGAAACTCTTTTACAACCTAGAAAAAGAGAAAAATAAGCTCGATCAAATGGGAATGGAACCGACAGTAAAACTGCTCAGTGACCGACTGGGTGTTCCCGAAAAAGATGTGCGCCTAATGGAAAAGCGCATGAGTGGTAAAGATTTGAGTCTTGACCAACCTGTTGGAGACGAAAGCTCCAGTCGTCTGCTTGATTTTGAAGAGGGCTCTCAAACCGAGGTTACCGAACAGCTCATCGAAAAAGAATCCATCGCGCAGCTTCAGAGTGTGCTAGAAAAGCTCAAAGAAAAGTTTTCTGATAAAGAACTCTATATCCTTGAAACTCGACTTCTTAATGACGAACCGAAAACTTTGCAAGAAATCGGCGACGAGTGGGAAGTGACTCGCGAGGCTGTTCGACAGATGGAGGCTCGCCTCCTAAAAAAAATAAAAAAAGAAATGATTCCTCAATAAAGGAGTGGGTATGAACCCCTGGCATGATGTAGAATTGGGAGAAGACATTCCCCATAGCTTTCCCGCAATTATTGAAGTCCCTAAAGGGTCGAAATATAAGTACGAACTCGATAAAAAAACAGGCCTTATCAGAGTGGATCGCGTCCTATTTAGTTCGGTTCACTACCCGGCCAATTACGGCTTCATCCCCAGGACCTACTGCGATGACAATGACCCTCTCGATGTTCTGGTCTTAGGACAGGAACCCGTCTACCCTCTTTCGATGCTTACCGCAAAGCCCATTGGTCTGATGAAAATGATGGACCAAGGCGAGGCTGATGATAAAGTCATCGCGGTTCACTCCCATGACCCGGAATACGCCCACTACGATTCGATTAGTGAATTACCTCCCCACCGGCTTGATGAAGTGAGAAAGTTTTTTGAAGATTACAAAGCCCTTGAGAAAAAGAAAGTGGTGGTCGAAAAGTTTTTTGGCCCCAGTCATGCCGTAAAGAGTTTAGAGGATGCGATCAAGCTTTATAAGGAAACCTTCCCTAATAAATAGGACTCTCTTTTTTAACTGTTGAGCTGCCTTATATGGGTGTAATTGAGAAGGGCCACAAATACGGCTCCGCCGACCAGATTTCCGCAAAGCATGACAAAAATTGTGACAACGACTGATTCTAAGCCAATCGCATTGGTGAAAAAGTAACCAGTGAAAATCTCAGCAGAACCCGCAATGGAGTGGTGCAAACCACAAAGGCCAATAATAAATGTCACAATATAAATAAGAAAAATCTTTTCGACATCAAGGCGTGTGGTTAAAAAGAGCCAGGCCCCTTGTGCCATTAACCACCCAGCAAGAATGGCGCTAACAAAAATTTGAAAGTCAGTAAAATGGATCAGATGCAGAGCCACTTCAATATAGCCTTGTTTAGCTTTGACAACGGGGTTCGCCAAAAATATGAGAAGAGAGCTTGCGACTGTTCCAAGCAAATTTCCCAATGCCACAAGGCTTAACATTTTCACCAGGCCCTTAAAGGAGCATTTTCGATCCAAATAAGGGTAGACAGCCGTGGCCGTGTGTTCTGTAAAGAGTTGAGTTCCACTCATAATACAAATGATAAACCCCAAAGGATAAACCATAGCCATAGACACTTGTGTGACTAATGGGTCATAGCTGTTCTCTAGACAAAGCTGCTTCACTTTTGAAACCACCATAGCAGCAAAACCTAAAATCAGGCCGGCAGCAATAGCGGAGAAAAGAAGAGACATCCAGCCCCGCTCGATTTGCTCTTTTCCTTCTCGGATCGCGAATTCCAAGGTATCATCGGGATGGGTTTGGTGCTGATCAATTCTTTTAATAATAACGGGTTGAGACTGCAGGTCTTCAATTTGACGATCTTTACTGCGATCACCACTGGATTTAGAAATTTCTTTATTCACCTGTTTTGCTGAGGGTTTGGTGGGATCCCCGTCATTGGAAGTCATAAGCCTTTCTAACCGTCCCCTTCCGGAAGGTAAACTAAATTCTTATTATTATTGGATAAATACAGTCGCCTCGCGCAACCACGAAGCGCAGACTCCCCTTAATTGAAAACTTTCTACCAATCTCCCTTTCCTATTTTATAAATTTTATATTTTTCCCCGTGTTTAACTCCAGACAGGCGCGCGGTTAAGCAACTAAAATTACTGAAGAACTTCAGAGCTGACACAATAACCAAATCTTGTCGAAAAGCGCCCTTTACCTTTTACGTGCTTTTAAATAGAAGTCTTTTTGAACACTCGTATAAGCCTGAACCCCCATCTATTCAGGCGATATTCAAAAGGAGATTAACCATGAAACATTTTTTACTAGGACTTAGCATTCTCACTCTAACAGTAGTGAGTCAGGCTGAATTCCAAGGGGAGTACGTCAATAACCAAGCTTTCTACAATGCAACCCAATTCTGGGAAGACAAAGTAAACCCCGATCTTGATTACTTCCTCAATATTGATTTTACCCAACATCCTGAAGGTCAATTTCTTGAGGCTCAAAAAGAAGTCGAGAACTATGCGCTGAGAGCTCCTGCCAAAACAAAGGTGCAAAAAATATCCACCCAATCGATGGATGATTTACTTGAAATTGTGTTTTCCTATGACGAGCCATTTTTTTGCTACACTTATACTGATCTTCCAGAAAACTTCGGTGATTACGAAAAGTTCGGAGCTGACTGTATCGACGCTACTAGTAGCTTCATTGCTGAGGCTTTAAAATCAGCAGACGCTGCTTATGTCGTCAATGCCTACGGTCGCGACTGGGGAATTTTTCGAGTGATCACTCTCTTCCTCTTTGATTTTGAGAACAAAGAATCCTTGAGGGTCGAGTTTGATATTATTCATGAAATTTAAGAAAACATTTTTCTGCTGAAATTTGTTTGCTTTATTGCCTAACCAGATCCATCGTGATCTGGTTTTTTTATATTTGATTTTGAATCAGATCACAGACGGCTTTTTCCTCAGGGGTTGACCATTTTTTTCGGTCCCATTCTTTCTTTATTTTTTCTACTAAATCCTGAATGGTTCTACCTTCATTGTAGCGCTCAATAATTCTTGGATCGATATAACTTGAGCGTGCCGTGTTTCTTGTGTTTCCCAATGTCGATGCGACATGATCGACCGCATTGATGATCTTTTTATTTCTGAGATCCTCCTTATCCTCAGGCCCCAATTTCGCCAAAAGAGTCGCAGCCAGGTAGGTGCCAGCCCAAGTACGAAAGTCCTTCCCTGTAAACCTTTCTCCCATCACTTCATGAATATAATCGTTCAACAAGGTCGGACTGACTTTTCGCCACTTCCCAGTGGAGCCATCCTTAAACTTGAAAATTTCATAGCCAGGCACTTGATCAAGCTCTTCGATTACTTGAATCAATCGATCATTTGCAATCTCTCGGTGCTGTATTTGACCTGATTTTCCTTTGTAGTCAAAGGCTGCGACATCATCTTCAACGTTGAGGTGCTTTGAGCGAAGAGTGGTCAAACCAATAGTTTTGTTTTCTTTATAGTAGGAAGGATTTCCCACTCGAAAGTAGGATTCATCGAGCATCCGCACCATTGAGGCAAGGACTCTTTTCCGCCCCAGTTGATCAGTGGCCATATGTTGCCCGGTAACTCTGCGCATATGGGAAAGACGGGAGGCAAATTCAACGATGCGATCAAATTTCCTCTCCTCCCTACGAGCGCGCCAGTTGTCATTATAAACATACTGTTTCCTGCCTTTGGAGTCTCGTCCCCAGGCATAGATCTTCGCCTTTTTGTTAAGATCAATGACAACCTCTTGCCAAGCGGGTGGAATGGCAAGTCCCTTGATCCACTCCTTTTTACTTTGAGAGCTTAGATAGCGCCCCGATTCTTTGTATTTATAGCGAAACCCCTGACCCCAGGGTTTCCTTAGGATAAGCTGTTCTGACATTAATTAAACGCGCTCGACTTCCGATCGACTTTTTAAAACTCTTTGCCCATCTTCTTGCTTGATGAGATAGGCCGGATCGTCTTGGCTGGCTTTTCTTTTTATAGTCTCACCATCGATTTGTTTTGAGATATCGGAATGATAGACCTCTGCCACCTCTCCAGAAGCTTTACCTTCTCCCCATTTCCACTCAACTTTGGTTCCTTGTTTGATCATCGCATTGCCTCCAGTTGATAAAGTTAACGGAGGAGCATCGATAAAAAACTTAGATCTGGTAGAAAATATTTGTATTTTTATACAAATAACTATTTTTCATGGAAGTCTGTCAGTGGTTTGTCTAAAGTTGAAACCACGCTCAAATACAAAGGTTTCTGATGTCTTCACTCAATATCATTATTTATCATTTCAATCGAGCCTGGGCTCAAGCCAGAAACAATTATTGGGCGATCCCCGCTTTTTCTGCCCTGACCACCATTTTATTTTTTTGTCTCATTTTTTTCTTGGACTCGAACTTCAATAAAACGATCACCTCCCTTCTACCCTACACCTTTACAAGTGAAGACAGTATTCGCTCAGTTTTGACGACTGTAGGGACATCTTTGATGACTGTAACAGGAGTGATTTTTTCAATCACTCTTCTCTGTGTTGTCCACGCCAGCTCCCAAATTGGCCCAAGACTCCTTTCGGGCTTTATGGAAAATCGCGCCAACCAATGGGCTATGGGAGTCTTTCTTGCGGCCTTCACTTATGCTGTTCTCGCTTTGTCCGTTATCAGTGTAAGAAAATCCCCTCCACAACTGACCTTCTATGTCGCTCTTTTACTTACGGGATTAAGTATTGCTACCTTAGTATTTTTTGTTCACAATGTCCCTCGCTCCATCCGGATGACCCATGTGGTGAGTCACATTGGAAATGTTTTAAGAAAGAATGTAAGGTCTTACTTTAATCAGTTCAACTCGGTCTTAGTTCTTAGCGAGGACTTGAACCTTGAACAAAAGAACAGGGAAATTCTAAAATCGAGTCGCCTGGGATATGTTCAAAATATCGATTACGCGGAAATACTTGAAAGACTCGAAGAGAATCAGCTTAGGTTAGCGATTAAAGTAAGACCTGGTGATTTTATACACCGAAACCAACCTCTTGCTGAAGTTTACGGGGAAAAAGAAATCTCCAAAAAGGAAATCGACCACATTAGAAGGGAATTTGTAGTGGGTTCGGAACGCTCAACCAACCAGGATTTTGTATTTGGAGCTAACCTGTTGGTTGAAATCGCCATCAGAGCTCTCTCCCCTGGAGTGAATGATCCCTACACGGCTTGCGAATGTATCGATCAACTTGAGGTTTCTCTTATTCGACTCAGCGAACTTTCGACTCCTCAGGACCTCATCCAAGACAACCAAGGTGTTATCCGTATTCAGCGACCGAAATTTGACTATGATGATTTTGTGACAACTCTACTTGAGCCTCTGGTTTTCTACAGCGCCAAAGACCCTCTTGCAACGAGACGCCTTTCAGACTCCTTAGAGCTCCTAAAAAGTCAAACCGATCACTCAAGCACTTTCCAAAGTATTCAACAGAGCCTACACAAGAAATAGAAATGTGCCGGGCCCCTTTTCTTATGAGGCTTTGGGATTGTCGGTGTTGTCGATTGTGGCTTGGAGTTTGGCTCTTAGGCGAGCTATGGCGTGGGCATGAAGTTGCGACACCCTTGACTCTGTAACCCTCAATACACGACCAATTTCTTTTAGGTTTAGGTCTTCGTAGTAATAAAGAGACAGAACGAGTCTTTGTCTTTCCGGGAGTTCTTCGATGGCTCCTGTTACCACGTCCTTCACGAACTTCACGTTTAATTGATTGTGAGGATTGTTGAGTTTACAACCATCAAGAATACTCAAAATAGATTTTTTATCGACACTACTAAACGTTGGTGACTCATCAATAGATAGGACACTTACCGGTTTTACCTGATTCATCAGGTCATAGAGATCCTCTAAAGACATTTCAAGACGATCGGCAATCTCTTGATCTTCTGGAGACCTGCCTAATTCGGCTTCGAGTTTTACAATGGTTCGGTCCAAAAGCTTAGATTTATCTCTGACCGAACGAGGCACCCAGTCCTGGGAACGTAATTCATCGAGGATCGCTCCTCGTATTCTGAACTCCGCATAAGTCTTAAACTTATTGTCTCGATTTGGATCGTACTTATCAAGAGCATCCATTAATCCAATCACTCCACTTGAGATAAGATCATCAAGTTCAATATTGGAAGGAAGTCTCATTGCAATCTTTTGGGCAATGAACTTGATCAATGGAGCGTACTCCATGATTAACTTATCCTTCTGCTCTGCTGACAGAGCGTTCGGTGCTTCTTTGTACTTTTTTAACAGTGCATTTGACATAACGTTTCGATCCCTTAACTAAAATAATAACAAAAAGCTGTATAACTCAAAAGTCCATATCTTAAGCGGCCCCAAGAAGTTGGTTCCAGAAAAACTGTAAACTTCCATTTATTTCGCCTACTTCCTGCTCTCCAACCACTTGATCTGCCACTCTTTTCAAGGCGATGGACGAGGCAGCACTTGGTCTTGCTTTGCAGATTAATTTAGGGTCACCGACCTGTCTCAATTTGGGATCAAGTGGGATATAACCTAAATAACTAAGATTAATATTCAAGAATCTCCCAGTGACTTTATTGATTCTTGTATAAATATCTTTGGCCTCTTTCTCACCAAGTACCTTATTGGCGACCATGGAAAATCTCGAAACTTTTTTATTAAGATGCAAGACTTTCATCAATGCATAAGCATCGGCCATACTGGCCGGCTCAGGCGTTACGACAACCAATACGTCTTGAACGGAGCTATTGAGGTATTGAACGTTGTCATCGATTCCTGAGGCCGTATCAACGAGCAAATAATCATAAGTGTTATTGAGCATGGAAACTTCATCCATAAGCATTTTTCTTTTGTAAACATCAATAGACTTTAAATCTGTTAAGCCACTTGAGCTTGGAATGACATGTATGTTTTTATGAGCTTTTACAATAATATTCTCAAGAGATTCCCCGTGGCTGAAAAAATCCTCAAGAGTTTTCTGGGGCCGAATTCCTAGAAAAATATCTATGTTCGCCAACCCGATATCTCCATCAAGAATCAAAACCTTTTTACCCATCTCTGCTAGCGTATATGCCAAGTTTACAGTCAAAGTGGTTTTTCCAACTCCACCCTTGCCGGAAGAAATACTAAGAGTTCTCGTTTGGATTTTGTTACTGTAGTTATATTCTGCTGTCATTGCCTCTATCTCCGTTCTTTTGGGTCAACTTAAAAACTAAATCTAAAACTCTTTCACGACTGGCGGGTTCGAACCCGTCCACTATATCTGATCCGATTCCAAAACTATGGAAAGGAACTGACGACTTATCTTGAATATTCAATAGGATCCCATGCTGCGATGTTTGATCAATGTTTGAAACAATGATGTCGTCAAAATCGGCCACTCGGAAGCGCTTCAAGACACCGCCTAGGTCGTTTTCTTTGGTGAGCGCTGAGATCACAAGATGGGTGCGATGACTCACCTCTATATCCGCATTAGCAATCGCTCTCATAAAATCGAGCTCATTAATATTACTCAAAGAAATTCCGGGAGTGTCCACAAGGATTTTATCGTAGCCTTGTAACGAGTTTATTTTTTGTGACATCTCTTTGTAGTCCGCCAATACAAAAACAGGGACATTGAGAATGCGCGAGTATACGCGAAGCTGCTCAACCGCTCCCACCTTATTTAAGTCGGTGGAGACAAGGGCTACTCGTTGATTCTCTTGAACAACAAGATGAGTGGCCATTTTAACTAAAGCTGAGGTTTTCCCAGAACCGTGAGGTCCTACGAAAAATTCAACAGTGGCGGATTCATTGGAAATGCTCGTGCTGTTTAAAATCTTTTTGGCATACCAAGAGTCGACAAGACTTTTCTTTTGTTGACCAGAACCAATTTCCCTCTGGCAGTCTTGGGCCCAGCGACGAGCCAATTCGGACTCAACCCCTACCCTTTTTAGACGTTTAATCATGTCATCAAGAGCTGAGGCTGGCTGAACACTTTTCTGTTTAACGGCCTCCAAAATTTCATCGGGCAAAAGTTCTTCTTTTTGCTTTTTCTTTTCTTGAAAGAATTGACTCTGTAAACTTGATTGAAAAGCATCTCTGGCGGCTTGCTTCACACGTGTAACATTACTTTCGCGGCTCACCTCTTGAGCAGGAGTAGGAGGCATAGGAGGAAGCTCTTCGGCTCTCTGGGAATCATCGATGTCAATATAGGGAGTCGATGTGATTCTGCGGTTGCGCTCATTGTACTTCTTCTCGGCACCCTGATACACGTTTTCGATAAACATGCGTTGACGATTGGCCGACTGGCTCATCACTTTCGATTCAAAAACTTTCCCTAGTTGCTGGGCTGCCAATTCTTTTTTCTTAAGTTGGCTTTCTGAAACGGCGGCCACAACAATAAACTTTTTGGCACCGGAGACAGATCTTTTGGCCTCTTGGGTGGAAAGGATAATAGCATCTGGTCCCAGATCACTTTTCACCTCTTTTAGAGCTTCGATAATACTTGAAGCTTCGTACTTCTTAACCTGCATGGATATCCTCCACCGTTCCTACTGTATTAATTGATACATCCGTATTGAGCTCTCCGTGGGACAGAACAACCAGTTGCGGGATAAAACGATTCACGAGTTTAAATATATGACGACGGCTCATTGGGCTTGTCAGGAGAATCGGCTGCCCGGCCACCTCAGGATGAGACTCAATTTTTTCAGCAATCGAGTTGACGAGCCCGTGCCCATAGGTGGGATCAAGAGCCAACTGAACACCCTGTTCCGTTTGCAAAAGAGATTGATTAATAATGTCCTCAACCTGTGGTCCAAGATTAATCACGTGAAGATTGTCTTGGTCATCTTTGAGTTTATTGGTAATGGACCGACTTAGAGCTCTTCTCACAGACTCAGTGAGAACATCCGCGTCTTTAGTGTTGGCACCCTCATCAGCAAGAGTTTCAAATATGGTGAGAAGATCTCGAATCGAAACTTGCTCTCGTAGAAGATTTTGCAAAACCTTAACAACCTGTCCAAGAGAAAGGGTTTCGGGAATAAGATCTTCGACAACCTTGGGATAGTTTTTCTTAAAGTTATCAACCAACTTGCTGGCTTCTTGGCGTCCGAACAACTCATAAGCGTGCTGCCTTAAGACCTCAGTAATATGTGTGGCCACAACTGTTGGAATATCGACCACTGTGTATCCTGCCACTTCAGCGTCTTCCTTTTGACTTTTAGAAATCCACAGAGCATCCAGTCCGAAAGCGGGCTCTTTGGTGGCAATCCCTTCAATTTTCTGAGAGGTATTCCCTGGATCCATCGCCAGAAGACAATCGGTTTTTAGCTCTCCACCCGCGATTTTGTTTCCTTTAAGTAAGATACGGTACTCACCAGGTTTTAACTGTAGATTGTCGCGGATATGAACCGAAGGAATAACGATTCCTAAATCAAGAGCGAACTGTTTTCTGATACTTACGATTCTCTCCAGCAGATCACCGCTTTCATCAGATTCTACGGCATTGATAAGGCCGTAACCGATTTCAAGCTCTACCATATCCAAAGGCAATAGATTTTCGATATTTTCTTTTTTAGGCTTCTGAGCTTCTTCCTGCTTGGCTTTTTCTTTATTGTCTTTTTCTTCTTGTTGATATTTGGTGATCACCCAGGCGATTCCACCTAAAAATAGAGCAATTAATGTAAAAGGCAAAGTCGGAAGACCGGGCACAAGACCTAAGGCAAAAACAGAAGCCGCTGAAACTCCAACTGCACGGGAATTAAAGAGAAGCTGGCTTGCAACCTCAGCTCCAATATTTCCTTTGGAGTGATTTCTTGTCACAACAATACCAGCGGCTGTTGAAATAATAAGGGCTGGAATTTGACTGACAAGACCATCACCAATGGTCAAACGAGTGTAGGCTTCGGCGGCCTCAGCAGCACCAAGATTCATTTGAATCACACCAATTGCCAAGCCACCAATAATATTAATAGCCATAATAATAATTCCAGCAATAGCGTCACCACGAACAAATTTGCTGGCACCATCCATGGCTCCGTAGAAATCGGCTTCCGCTTCAATTTCTTTACGTCTTTTACGAGCTTGTTCTTCATTGATCAGACCGGCATTTAAGTCGGCATCAATTGACATCTGTTTACCGGGTAAGGCGTCCAAGGTGAAACGCGCGGCCACCTCAGCAATACGACCAGAACCTTTGGTAATAACGATAAAGTTGATAACCACTAGAATAATAAAGACAATAAAACCAATAGCGTAGTTATCACCCACCACAAATTGTCCAAAAGCTGTAATAACGTCCCCTGCAGCCCCTTGACCCTCATGTCCTTCTGATAAGATAAGACGAGTAGAGGCCACGTTTAAAGAAAGCCTGAACAGTGTGGTAATTAGCAGTAAAGAGGGAAAAACTGAGAATTCTAGCGGGCTGTTAATATAAAGAGCCACTAAAAGAATGAGTAAACTAATGGTTAGGGATCCAGTCAGTGCTAAATCCAGCATTATTGGAGGAAGAGGAATGATCATCACAGAAAGAATGATCATCAGTCCAATAGCCATCATCAAATCAGTGTTGCTGGTGTATTTTTCAAATTTTTTCAAATATTGAAACAAATCATCCATTAGCTTCTCTTCTTCCGTTTGAGTTTAAATACATAAGCAAGGACTTCGGCCACGGCCTCAAAGAGTTCACGAGGTATCTGTTGTCCAATTTCAAGAGTCTTAAAAATTGTTCGAGCCAAAGGCTTATTTTCCACAATGGGAATATCGTTGGCGGTGGCAAGTTCCCTAATTTTCATGGCCACTTGATCCGCCCCTTTCGCCAATATTATAGGAGCTGCAAATTTTTCTGGCTGATATTGAATGGCAATAGCTAAGTGAGTTGGGTTGGTGATGATCACATCAGCCTTGGGCACATCATTCATCATGCGTTTATTGGCCATCTCTTTTTGAATCTTGCGGATTCTGGCTTTGATCATTGGGTCCCCTTCACGGGACTTTACTTCTTCTTTGACCTCTTGCTTGGTCATTTTCATTTGTTTTTCTAAATCAAAACGTTGAAACATATAATCAAGTCCTGCCAGGACTGTCATCACCGCACCAATAGAGAGCATCGTTTTAACAACAAGTGTTCCAACATAATCAAAAATCTGCATCCCTTCAGAATAAATAAGTTTAGGAATCACTTCGACTTCACTTCTAAGAACGATGTAAATAATTGATCCCACCAGGCAAAACTTAAGGACCGCCTTCAAGCCTTCCACTAGAGCTTTCATGCTAAACATGCGCTTAAGACCCTCAATGGGATTGATTTTTTTAGCATTCGGCTTAAGGGTTTCATTGGTGAACAAAAATCCAATCTGAACCACTGTCGAAGCAAATCCAAGACAAAAGAGAATGATATAAACAGGTATCGTTAGAAAGAAAATTTTCTTAAAAGTGTAGGCAAGAGCAGGCATGATATCGCCCGAGGCGATTGTGGCAAGCATCTGGGTTCTATAAAGGTCATTATAGATTTGAAAGAACTGCTCAACAAACAGTCGACCCATAAAATAAATCAACAGAGAAAAACCAAATAGAGCCAGTGCTGAAGACAGCTCCTTAGTTTGTGCCACCTGTCCCTGCTTGCGGAACTCCTCCCGCCTCTGGGGGGTGGCTTCTTCTGTTTTTTCCTGATCGGATTCCTGACCGGCCATCTAATCAACCACCTTAAAAGACCCTGAGATACCCAAAAAGGATCTCAGAAAATTCAACAATTTCCGTCTTGAGGGCATCCACAAAAAACGGCAGCACAACAATTAAAACACTCAAGCCCAAGAGGGCGTTAACAGGTAAACTCGTAATTAAAACGTTAATTTGAGGGACAGCTCGCCCCATAATTCCCAGCGAGAAATTCACCAACAAAATGGAAACTAAAATCGGGGCTGAGAGTAATAAGGCCACCTCTAAAATCCTTTGTCCCAGAAGAGTGAACTCTCCAAGCGAGCTCAAGCGGGGCAAAAGAACATTCAAGGGCACTAGTTCGAAGCTCTCAGTCAACCCCATTAGAAAATAGTGATGCCCTCTGATGCCTAGAAAAAGGAACGCGGCTAAAAAATAGTAGAGCTGGTTCACAGAGGACTGTTGCATATTTAAGGTTGGGTTAAAGATTTGTGCTGATGAAAGCCCCATCGCCATACTGATCAACTCTCCGGCAATGGCGACAGTATGAAAAATGAGGGTTGTTAAGAATCCCATGGAAAAACCAAGGGCCAATTCTTTCACTCCCAGTCCAATAATTGTCTGGTACTGAACGACGCGCGGATAAGACTGCGGCTCAATAAGAGTGAAGCAAATGAAGGCCATCAACAAAGACAGAAGGGCTTTGAGGGGAGCCGGTACATTGCTTCCTGAAAATAGTGGCCAAGACAAAAAGAAGCCAAGGCACCGGAAGAAAACCAGCACAAAGGCAATTATTTCGAATTGGTCAATATTCAATAAGTTCATCTATTCTCTCACGTAAGTGTGTACATTTTCGTAAAGTTCAATTGTGTAAGACTTCATCACATCAATCATCCACGGACCCGCCAAAACAATCACTAGGGCCACAATCAGCATTTTAGGAATAAATGTTAGAGTGGCTTCATTGATCTGAGTGATCGCCTGAAAGACCGAAACTATAAGTCCTGTCACTAGAGCCCCTATTAGAAGAGGGGAAGCCAGTAGAGCTGTTGTTTTTAATGCGTTGCCACCGAGGGCAATAACTAAATCTTCATTCATATATCACCCGAAACTTTTCACCATGGAACCCACGATTAGACTCCAACCATCAACGATTACAAAAAGCATAATTTTAAAAGGAAGTGAGATCACAACCGGTGGAAGCATCATCATCCCCATGGCCATTAGAACACTGGCAATCACCATATCGATAATTAGAAATGGTAAATAAATAATAAATCCAATTTGGAAGGCCGTTTTTAGTTCTGAAATGACAAAGGCTGGAATTAAAACCATGGTTTCTACGTCCGCTCTTGTTTGGGCCGACTCTTGTCTTGCAAGATTGAGAAAAAGTCTCAAGTCTTCCGGACGTGTTTGTTTAAACATAAATTTTCTAAGTGGCAGCAGTCCTGCCTCTAAAGCTCTCTCTTGCTTTAACTCGCCATCAAGAAAGGGTTTCAGAGCCTCTGAGTTGATCTCGTTAAAGGCCGGTCGCATGATGAAAAATGTAAGGAAGAGAGAGAGTCCCACCAAAAGTTGATTGGGTGGCATTTGCTGAGTTCCCAAAGCCTGTCTTAAAAAAGAGAAAATCACAATGATTCTGGTAAAACAGGTCATCAGAATCAAAATGGCGGGAGCCAAAGTTAGAACTGTGAGCATTAAAACAATTTTAATGCTATCGACAATTTCTTGGGGATTGTCTGTGCTCTTTAACCCCATTGATATATTCGGTACGGTCACCTGAGCCAAAGAGACTTCAGAAACAAGAAGTATCAACGAAACCAAGCCAAAATATAACAGCATCGATTTTGATTTCAGTGAATTTAAAATAGGAATCCCCTTAGCTACTACCATTAGACCCGGAACCTTTCCGTGACCGCTTTTTTAACGTCATCCAATCGAGACACCGAGAAACCATCCACTTCTTCTTTTGTGGGCTGGGGATCAATCGGCTCCTGGGAGGTTGCGATTTTATTTTGAAGTGATTTGGAGAATTGCGGCTCGGTATATTCCGGCAATTCATCCTCAATCAATGAAAGTGTTTTGATATGATTGATATTGTGATCTGTTACACCAAGAAGAATGGTTTCACCGGCCACTCTGATAAGCATCAGACTTTTCTTTTGCCCGAGGGGCTTTTGCGTAAGCACGGTAATATTTTTTGCAATCTGAGAGTACCCCTTTTTCTTACCCATTCTTTGTAAAAGTGTGTAAGAGCCAGCCATCATAATTAAAAGGACAAAAATCGCCAAAACCATTTTGTTCAGCGAAGCCATTTCTGGAGCCTTTTTCTCATCTTCTAGACTACTGGTTAAAGGAATCTCCTCTTCGGGTAACGCCGTGGTCGACGCTGTCGCCTCTTCCGCTTTTTCTGGAAGAAGTTTATCTTCAGAATCATCAGTCACCTTTTTGTTTATTTTTTTAAAATAATCTGAGAGCTTTGAGTCCTTGTCTACATCAACAAGCTTACTTTCCGCACCCCAGGCTTGGACTGCAAAAAAACTTAAAAACAATACACTCAATGTCCTTAAAATGACTGACTTCATAAAAATCCCTTACTTCAATTGTTCGACTCGTTCTTTAGGCGAAATAATATCGGTGAGACGCACTCCAAACTTCTCGTTCACAACGACCGCTTCCCCACGGGCAACAAGTTTATCGTTCACCAGAATTTCCATTGGCTCTCCAGCTAATTTATTGAGCTCGATCACACTTCCCTGGCCCAGGTTAAGCAGTTCGCTCACCACCATTCGAGAGCGGCCTAGTTCCACCGTCACACGAAGAGGAATATCAAGAATCAAATCAAGGTTATTCCCCTCGGGTTTTTCCTCAGAGTTTTTCTCTACATTTTCTAACTCGGGGGCTTCTGCACTGAGAAGATCCGCAAGATTTTCAGCTTCATCAGCCATGGTCTTTCTCCTTAATAATAGGTTTAGTAATCTGCATCGCTACGGAACCATGGTAGACCCCGTAGAGACCTTTAAATTTTCTGACTTCTTGAACGAGAATGTCGAATTCTCCGTTGGCATCTTGATCCAGAGGAATCACATCCCCTACTTTTAAATTCATCAGCTCATTGAGTGAGATTTCGCTTTGGCCAAGATTTACTTTCACATCAAGCTCGGTATCCAAGAGCTGATCTTTAATAATTGAGGTCCAAAGTTTCTTGTCCGTTTGATCTGACTCCACCTGAAATCCAGTGGAAAGTTTCTGCTTGATCGGCTCAATCGTAGAATAAGGAATTACCAAAGTGATCGTCCCACTGGCATTTTCAAGCTCAACGTCGAAGGCTGAAGCAATGACCACATCCGTCGGAGGCACAATTCCGACAAACTGCGGATTAATTTCTGTTCTAACAAATGCACAGTCGATAGGATGAATGGATTCCCAAGCCGCTTCAAGATCGTCGATGGCAAGATCAACAACTTTACGGACGATTGAAATTTCAATGGGAGTAAAGTCTTTTCCTTCGACTTTTGAATAAGGACGATCGTCTCCTCCGAAAAAGGAGTCCACTAGTGCATAAGCGAGTTTACTTTCAATTACTAAGAGTGCGGAACCGCGGAGGGTGCTAAATCGAAGCACACTCATACAGGTCGGCATGGGAAGCGTATTGATAAATTCTCCGAATTTTAGAAAGTCGGTGCTGGCATGATTGAGAGAAGCGATCTTTCTGAGTGCACTCGAGAGAGAGACACGAAAAGCTCTCATAAATTTTTCGTAGATAACATCGAGTTGAGGAAGACGACCTCGAATAATACGATCTTGGCTGGTGAGGTCATAGACCACAACCACTCGATCATCTTTCTGCCCTCCGGGTGCTGAACCATCGGTTTCGATTTCTCCTTCAGAAACCGCAGCCAAAAGGGCATCAACTTCGCTCTGTGAAAGTACTTGATTCATTATCTAGTCCTTAGCTGTTGATAAATTGTGTGAAGAGAACTTTATTAATTTTTCCCTGAGTTAAAAACGAATTCACGGTGTCTCTAATTTCTTCTTTCAGTCTTTCTTTCCCTTTAGGAGTAGAAATTTGCGAATAGGACTTACTGGAAAGGAGGATAATGATCATGTCACGAACTTGAGGCATGCGCTTATTGATCTCTTCTTGAACAGCCACACTGTCCACATCAAACTCCATTTCTACTTTAAAAAGTTTTTGCCCTTGGTCTTCGGCAAGATTGACCAGGAAATAATCGAGAGGAACAGAGTAGCCCGTAGTGTTCTCAAGGCTCCCCTCGCTCTTGTCA
This sequence comes from Bdellovibrionales bacterium, assembly GCA_964230645.1. Lineage (GTDB taxonomy): Bacteria > Bdellovibrionota > Bdellovibrionia > Bdellovibrionales > JAGQZY01 > JAGQZY01. Next base: position 1,429,907 of record CAXRHT010000002.1, read on the forward strand.
GCGGCGGCCCCAGCCATGATGGGTTCCGTGCTAGGACGTTTTAGCTCTTGCATCTTTTCCATATATAAGAAAACACCGACACCAATAATGACGAGAGTGTTTAGAAACAAAAGCCCCAAAAGAAGTGGAGAATTTTTTGATTTTTTCTTTTGCGCAGGACTTGGTCCTGCTGGCTCCTCTATTTTTTCTGCCGTATTGTCCGCCACGCTTCCTCCTCAATGAAACCTATTCAGTGATTTATTAAGCAACTGCAGTGCCAACAGGACTTTCATTGGTAGGAAAATTCTCTCTCCGTCTTTAGACCCAGTTGGTGATTTTCATGCGGGTCATTCATCGAGTCTTGACCGATCAGTCTCTGACCCCTATGTCACAATTTTGACTGACATGGACTCTGCTTTAGTCTGGTTAATAATCGTACAGAAAGCGCCTGAGCCGCCCGGCAATAAGGCTTTTGCCGCTTGACGCATATTGTCTGCAAGAGCTACTATAAAAGGGCGAGTCATTTCCCTGGGGGCACCATGAGAAAAAAGAAAAAAGAAAACGGTAATACAATGAACATTGCACTGTCCTCTTTACTTGTTCTTTTTGTATGCCTGCTGTTTTTCAGCGTGGGAGTGATTACAGGAAAGGGTTGGTCGGATCGAGAGTACACCATTCGACACATTGAACAAGATTCCCACCTGCAAGCCGCAAAGGCGGATCAAAAGCCTCTTGGCGAGGAAATGTCTGATAAAGAAGTGGAACTTCTCACTCAAAGAGCTTTGGAACAGGCGAGAGCCGAGCAAGCAGAGACAGAGCCTGTGCCTCAGTCTCGAAAAGTGGCTTCGCAAAACGAGAGTGCAGAAGCTGACAAGGAAGAAGAAGGTGAAGAGCAAGAGCAACCCTCAGGGCGCGAGGCTTCAACAGCCAAGGTCGAAGAAAAAGTGGAGAGAAAAGTATCAAGCCTTCCTCCCCGCCCCACCACGCCAGCCCCTAAGAGTATTGAGTACACTGTACAAGTGGCGGCTTATAAAACTCTTGATGAGGCCGAGGGGCACTCGCAAAGGCTTATCGATAAAGGTTTTCCAGCTTTCCCTGTGAAAGCAAAAATCAACGGACAGATTTGGTATCGTGTCAGTATTGGAAGCTTTAAAAACCGTAAACAAGCGATGAAATACGAAAAGGCTCTAAAAAAGCAAGCGGTGGTGAAAAACACTTTCGTGCAGAAGATCACTCGCCTGAAATAATCCAACCACTCCCAGTGAAATCCTGGTCCAGAAATTTGTGCAAATTTGTGCACTCACCCAGCAAATTATGTAGAAGGTTTCTTCTCCTCCCTCGGGTACCTTTATTAGTATTGGGTACTATTCCCTAAACACGGAGGTTCAGATGAAAAAGTTCAAGAGTCAAAATCCTAAGAGAAAATTTTCCGCCAGCAAACACGATGACTTCTCAAGCCTATATCGCGTTCAAGATGAGCCGCCAGAAAGCTTTAAAACGAAAAAAGTGGTGAAAGCTCAATCTCCCACTCAAACCCTATTGGGATAAAACAACACCCCTCTCTATCTCCTCTCTAAATGTCCGAATTAAGAGCGGATTTAACGAATTAAAATTTTTTGGCTCTTTGTGAAAGCCCTCGACGCCCTGACCTTTATAAGGTAGGGTCTGGCTCCAATGAACAAAGATCATCCATTAGTCAGTAACCTGAATGAAAGACAACAAGAGGCCGTCCTCGATTTCGACGATCCTCTTTTAGTTCTAGCCGGTGCCGGATCGGGAAAAACCCGTATGCTCACTCATAAAATGGCTTACGGTTTATCTCAAAAGCTGTTCAGACCTGACTCGTTTTTAGCTGTGACTTTTACCAACAAGGCCGCCGCCGAAATGAAGTCACGCATTGCCGAACTGACCACCGATATCAATCTGCGCGAGTCTTGGGTGACAACTTTCCACTCCTTTGGAAATAGAATCCTGAGAATGTACGCGGATCGCCTGGGGTTCACCACCGACTTCACTATTTTTGATAGCTCCGACCAAACCTCTTTGGTCAAAAACATCTTAAAAAATTTACGCTATGATAACAGTGCCGCCAACGCTCGCAAGATCGCGCGCCAAATTGGTTCTTTTAAATCAGATCTGGAAGCCCAGAAAGAACCAGAAACCTACCCCTGGTCGCCGATCGCTCGTAATGTTTATGAAAATTATGAAAGAGAGCTAAAAAAACACAACGCTTTTGATTTTGCTGATTTGCTCTTAAAAACTCATTATCTTTTAAAAACTCACGAAGATGTGCGAATGGAGCTGCAAAAGCAATTTGATTATATTTTGGTCGATGAGTATCAAGATACCAACCTTATTCAATATGAAACTCTAAAAAGTTTGAGCCGCAACAAAACCAATATCTGTGCGGTGGGAGATGAAGACCAGTCGATTTACTCTTGGCGTGGTGCTAATATTTTTAACATTTTAAATTTTGACAAAGACTTCCCCGGCGCTCGAGTCATTAAACTGGAACAAAACTACCGTTCCACTAAAAATATTATTGGAGCTGCTTCAGCGGTCATTGCCAACAACTCCCAAAGAAAAGGCAAAACGCTATTCACTGAAAACCCTGATGGGGACTTAATTGACATTTTGGAAAGCCCTAGTGAGTACGATGAAGCGCTAAGTATTACCTATAGCATTCGCAAAATGATCGAGCGTGGAGAGCACACCTACTCGGATGTCGCCATTTTTTATCGTACCAACGCACAGTCACGGGTGCTCGAGGAAAAACTGCGAAATTTCGATATTCCCTACAAAATTTATGGTGGGCTCAAATTCTACGATCGTAAAGAGATCAAAGACATCAATGCCTACATGAGACTTGTAGTAAATCCCAAAGATGATGTGTCCTTTCGTCGCGTGATTAACACTCCAACCCGTGGGATCGGTAAAACCACTCTTGATAAAATTGAAAATCTCGCGTTACAAAACCAATCTTCGATGCTTGAAGCGGCCATCGCCATTTTAGATACGAAAATTTTAACTGCCCGAACTAAAAACAAAGTGAACGGTTTTCTTAATATTCTCTCTGAACTGCGTGAGTCTTGCTTGGAAAAGCCACTGGATGAATTCTATAAAGATCTTCTCGAGATTAGCCAATATATGCCAAGTCTTGAAAACGAAGAGACCATTGAAGCCAACAACCGAATTGAAAACTTGGAAGAATTTGGCAACGCGATTTCAAGGTATTTAGAACTCAACCCTGAGGAACAACATATCACAGAATTTTTGCACCACATGGCCTTGGTCTCGGCCGATGATAAGGACGAAGAAGATCCTAACACCGTCACCCTTATGACTCTTCACATTGCCAAAGGACTGGAGTTTCCAGTGGTCTATGTCGCAGGTCTCGAAGAAGGGCTTTTTCCTCATGTCGCCTCCAGTGATTTGAACAATCCTGGTGACCTCGAACTTGAAGAGGAACGCCGCCTTTTTTATGTCGGCATGACTCGTGCTGAAGAAAAACTTTATCTTTCCTACGCCAAACAAAGAAAAGTTTGGGGCCAAAATCAGTTCCAAGCTCCGAGCCGTTTTATTAGTGAAGTCCCTGAGGAGTTTTTAAAAACAAGACTCTCTAAACCTCGCTCTCGTTTTCGCGAGCGCCTTAATTCCACGCCCCAGACCACTGCAAGTCCTGACCCCTTCCCTGATTATGAAAGTGGTGACACCAGCGGCCTATCCCCTTACCGCCAAGGGCTCAGGGTTCATCACCCCCACTTTGGTAGTGGAGTTATTCACAAAGTAGAAGGACAAGGATCAAAAGAAAAGATCAGTGTGCTTTTTGACAACCAAACTCTCAAAAAGTTCCTCTCCCAATACGCCAATCTTGAGTTTCACTAAAATATCTCTTTTACATTAGTCTTTGGTCCAGCTTTTTTCGAGATCACCAAAGTCCTAAAGTAAAGAAATTTTCTGTAATCAATTCCATGATTTGCCGATAAGAACCAATGGTTATTATCCCTTTGGGGCTTACTTCGAAAACAAAAAACATTCCTTTCGCCACAGCATTGATCTGTGCCGTGACCGTATTCTTTTCCATCATCAAATTTCCAGAAAACGAGATCATCTACGAAAACTATCTACGGAGTGCCGAACGTGTGAATTTTGGTCTAAAAGCGCGAAGCTTCCTTTTAGAGAAGTGTGAAAAAGAAAAGCCTCAAAAGTTATGTGCCGATCTAAAAAAAATACCCCTAAGAACCTTCTCCTTAGGCCACCGCTCAAAACAGTTCGCTGACAAGTCTCTCGCAAATGCCTTTATTGCTGATGAATTAGCCCGTGTGGCGCTTAAGAAAAGCAACCCTCAACTCTATCAGATACAAGAAAAGGCCGATCAAAAGATAACGAGCGTTTTAAAAAAGCTTCATTTTCTCTCCAAAGAGACAGTCTCCCCCATCTCTGCATTAAAAACTCTCTTCACTCACTCTGGGTGGATTCATCTTATTGGAAATATGCTTATCTTAATTTTCTTAGCAATACCCGTGGAGGAGAGGATGGGATCCTTTCTTTTTGCCATGACCTATCTCTTTTCGGGAATGGCAGGATCCCTGTTGCAGGTGTTTTTAAGCACTGACGCTCTCTACATTGTCGGCGCTTCCTCAAGTATCAGTGGAGTGGCGGGTGCTCTGACTTACTTTTTTTGGAGACACAAAGCAAAAATCTGGGTGTCGTATTTTTTCATGTTTTCTCAAGTTGTTGTGATTCCAGTGATCATTTACACACCTGTGTTTATGGTGGCAGGAGATATCATCGGGTTATTTGATGAAAGTACAAACGTTGGACATTTTGCCCACTTGGGTGGGTTTCTTATGGGTGGATTTTTAGCCTTTCTCCATAATAAAATGCTCCCACTCCCACAGAACTTCACTTATCCCTTCGAATTGAATTTTCTCGAGCAGTCGCGAAAAAGCCTTTCCCAAATGGACCGCCTAAGGGTTTTCTCCCAGTGGCTTTATTACTCGCCAGTCAATATTTTTGCGTTTAAGCATTTCGTTTCAGAAATCAATCGAAGCAACAACAATCCTAAAACTGAATTAATTGTTAATCATTTTAAAAGGAATATTTTTCCTGAAGTTTATGAGTGCAACAAAAAGAAAGTCAGATTTATTAATCTTCTTCCAGTGAATTGGCTACATTTGCTTGCAATAGGAGATGATCCCGTGTTTCTAAAAAAGACGGCCGCCCAGTATGAAATCCAAAGAGATTTCGTCAATGCCTTCAAACTTTATTTTTTATTACTCAATGAAATTGGCTGGAGAAACGAAGAATACGGTCGCCTCCTATTTAAGAACTATAAAAAAAGCACGATCAATAAAAAGTTTATCAAACTTTCCGAAGAGCTGGCTTTTAATCATCCCCCATTTCGAAGTTTTTTAGAACGTAAAGGAATCGACCATGTTTCAGATGCATCATGACTACGAAGCCAAAGACAATGCCACCTTTGAGCAAAGGGCTGTGGCACTTGTGCTTGATCTGACTATTATTGGGCTTTTAAAAGGACTTCTGCCCATTCCGGCACTTCTAGGGAGTTTATTGTCTCTGATCTATTTTGTTTTTTTGCAGTGTCAATTTGGCTTTACCCCAGGCAAGTATTTCGCCGGATTAAGAGTGATCTCAACCACTGGCCAAACGAGTCTTCCTCGAATGTTACTCAGGGAATCCATCGGTAAATTTGTATCCAGTCTTGTTTTTCTATTAGGCTATTTAGTGGTCATGTTTTCTAAAAATCGTCTTGCTTGGCACGACAAGATGTCTCGCACCCGTGTTATTTCCCTTAAACCACAAGACGTCAGTGGTTTCGCGCAATTCGCGCGTGGAGCCACTAGCCTCATTGCACTCTTGATCGTTGGAGTTGTCGGCTTCACCTCATATATTCTGTACAGTTCAGCTGGAGCACAAGCTGTCGCCAATCTCTTTGAAAAAAATAGCTTTGTTGTGCGAGGAGTCTCAGGGAGTTTGGCTAATGGAGTTAAAATTGAATCGCTGCAAAAACAAACAAAACTTTATAAGATTGATCTAAAAAATCTCTTCCTACAGGTCAATCACAACAAAAGTGTCTTTAACAAAATAATAGAAATTAAATCAAATCCTGTGATCAATAAAATTCACATTACTGGAGGAACTGTAGAGATATTCAAAGATATCAATCCAGAAAAGGAGGGACTAGCCCTTATTCCCAAAGATTTACTTCCCCGTAGAAAAAATGCGCCCGAAAAATTGCAGCTAGAAGATCTCGATCAAAAAAAGGCTCAGAGGAGACAGACTGGTACGATTGAGTCTGTTGAGATCGCAAATATTAATCTAAAATTGGGAGAATATGACCTCAACCTTGATCGCTTTTCAGTCGGCAACCTTGTTTTAGACAAACACTCTCTAACAGCCGGTCATCTCTATTTAAAAGGCAGCCTTGGAACTTTTATGATCAAAAATTTTACTCAACTCGATAAAAGTCAACGTTCCAGCTACTCCTATGATTTCACTATAATTCCTAATTCCTTTTTTCCAAAAAAATTAAAAAAACCTTTCCGTTTTCTTGGTAACTTCAGCAAGATGAAAGACAGTTTAACCTTTGATTTAAAGAGTTCTGACGAAAAGCTCGTCTTAAGCAAAAACGAAAGCCATTTCCGATTAAAACTGAATCGCTTCCCATTTGACCAATACTTCAAAGGAAATTTACCAATCAAGTCAATGAGTCTGGACACTTCCGGTAAATACATTTCTGGAAAATTGAAAATCCGCAATCAAACTTACCATTTTGATAAACAACCCCTTTTTGGTGTCAGAGGATCACCTATTATTGGACGCTCTATAAGAAACAAACGAGTGGGAGTCTCCTGGTTAAATCTCCTGATCGCCAAACCTTGGCTGCTTGTTGAAAGGCGGATTATCCCACAAAAGGCTATGCGCTCTCTTGCTTCCACCCAAGAACGGTCTATTTTTCAACCAATTTCAAAAAATGATCTTTCGAATATGTACGTGAATAAACCCTACATAGCTCTTAAACCAAAAGCGAAGCATTTCATAGACAACGACATCGAGTTTTTTTCTAACAGTTTTATTCCTAATAAGGAACCTTAAGAACGACGGTACTCTTGGGCCACAAAGGGTTTTTTCACCTCTTTTGGAGAAATATAATCCGCACGAACTCCATCCCAACCTTCAAAGCTCCATTTACGTTCTACTTGGTCTACGAGAAAATTGGGGGTCAACGCCGCTTTCCCCCCACCTTCGGGAATATCAACTATGTACTGAGGCATGGCTAGCCCCGAACTATGTCCCCAAAGTTTTTTCTGAATTTGTAATGAGTCTTCAATGGGCGTTCTTAAGTGATCAGTGCCTAGCGAGGGATCTGCCTGAAACATATAGTGAGGCTTTACCCTCAAATAAAGGAGTCGTCGTGAAAGTGAATAGATAAGATCAGCGTCATTGTTTATACCATTCAAAAGAACAAGCTGATTGAAAACTGGAATACCGCTATCAACAAGAAGGCTTAACGCAAGGGCTGAGTCCTCAGTGATCTCATCGGGATGATTAAAATGAGTCATAAAATAAAGGGGCTGAAAGCTTTTAAAGATTTCTATTAATTCTTTATCGATTCGAAAAGGATTAACCACTGGAATTCTCGAGCCCATTCGAATGAGTTCTACCGTAGGAACATCATAGAAAGCAGAAAGCATTTTTTTAATACGGGAGTTTCCTAGAGTCAGAGGATCGCCTCCTGAGAAGATCACCTCTTTAACCTCTGGGTGAGCACGAACATAATTCACAGCTTCTTCAAGCTGCTCCTCGCTCGCCATAACTTGATCGCTGGCAGTAAAATGTTTTCTTGTACAGTATCGGCAGTACATTCCGCACATGTCTGTTGCTAGAAACAAAACTCTATCGGTGTAGCGGTGAATGAGTCGCTGACAAGGTCTATTATTTGTTTGGTTTTCACCGAGAGGATCAGGCATCTGCTGTGCCCCAGCGGCCAATTCTTGAGCCTGGGGCAGTAGCATTTGCCGGATGCTACCAAGCTCGTTCTCCTGGCTAGCTAGTTTCGCATAATAGGGCGTGCTCTGAATGCGGAAGAGATCATGAGATCCCTCAAAACCTTTTTTTTCAGAATCCGAGAGATTAAAATAGCTAGAGAAGTCATTGATACTTTTCAAAGAGTTTCTCATTTGCCACTTCCATGACTTCCAATCTGATAGTTCAATACCATCTGGGGGCGTAACCACTTTCCAATGAAATTTTGACTTTCCCATAGCCTCGGCAGTTTCTGGCTAATCTCTGCACCTGTCAAGGCTTGCCAGACGAAACTAATGTTCCATCAAAGCCCGAGTACGGGATAGGGTTGCATAGCCTCGGGATCCAAGTCGATGGGAGGATAATCTCCGGGAAAGTTTGCGTACTCCTCCACAACTAAGCCTTTGTATCCCCCTTGATTGTATTGCTCCCCAAACCAGCTCAATAGGTCAATGAAGTACTCATTGTAGAAATCACTTTCCAAGGAATCATGATCGTAGAATGAGGAAGAGCCCCCAAATTTTCCCGCTGGTGTAATATAAACTTTGAGCTTTTGATCAACAGAGAAACGATTGTAAACAATTTCGTACCAATCGTTCAAAGTCACTAAACCAGTAACCGAATCAATGGCCAACCACTCTTCTTCTGCTTTTTCATTGATACTTTGTACGATCGTAGCAACATGCCACTCCCAGCGAACAGAGCCTCCCGTTTCCATGGGTCCAATGGCAAAAATCTTCTTGATACTGTCGCGATCAAAACGTCTATAGGCCAATTCAAGATTAACAAACATTGCGCGTCCAAAACAGAAACCTATGTTTCCCTTGGGATCGTACTTATTTGACTGAGAAGAGGAGGCCACAGGATTTGCAACAAGCTTTGTTAGAACCTCTTGGCTGGTTTCTGGAGATATAAACTGGGCTCTAAACTTAGAATTATCTCGAGGAGTGTCTACATCGTAAGCTATAAACTCCTCCAGGTGCACTCGGTTACTTTGATCAATCTGGGCGGTTGTTTTCCCTTTAATATCTAGACGACGCAAGTCGAAAAGGTTTTTCTCTTCGACAATGGGCTGAGCCACGGCGATTTGCCAACCGACTAATATTATTAATTGAATGATTCTTTTCACATCTCCCCTTTACTTTTTTAATATTTATTTTTATTCAAAAATTCCGAATCAAAATTCTGAGTCTATTTCTTTTCTTATTTTTTTATGCCTTTCTTTGAGTCTGAGATATTCTCCATTTCCCCTTACTTCGTGGTGAAAATACTGGAAAATTAAACTGGCTTCTAACTTCTCATTTACCCCTTTACGAACATCGCTAGACTTTTTCTTCATCATTCGATTAGCAAAATATTTGCATCGCATTCGCCCCATCGATAAAAACTTGCGAGCTATATCGGCTCCTACAAAATCCCGCTGTTCTATATATTCTAAAAATATAAGATAAATCGACGAGGCAGAGACAAAGGCTGAAACAGAGTCAGTGATGCTGTAAAAAGGATGGATTTCTGACTTATAAGGCTCAACCGACATCACTCCTTGGTGCCCCCTGCCCACATGATAAAGGTAAGGGCGCTGACGATAGTCCACTTGTTTGTTGTGAACGATTCGATACCAGTATTCTTTATCACCGTTAATGGAAGCGCCACCACGGGATTGCCACTCTTTGAGTAGGCGCTGCCTTACCCGATCGTCAGCAATCTCATGAATGTCTTTCAGCGACCACGGCATAAAGGTAAATATAAAGGAAAAGCTTGTCACAGAATCCCCCCAGCTCATTTAGAACTTGTTTAATTATTTAAACGGAAGAGACCGCTACGGGATTGAAAAAATTACGCTCTTTATTACAAAGTCAGGTCCACATCTTAGCCAAAGAGCCCTTTTGTGTTCACATTTAAACAAAATTTTGACCTGCAAGGTTCGAACATTTTCCCGTTTTAAGGTAGGGTGGAGGCTTAAAAATTCACAAATTAAATTGAGGAGGATGAAGTGGATATTAAGTTTGTCCAAAATGGACTGAAGCAGCTCGCAGACAAATTAGAGGGCTGGGGTGTCGGCCTTATGGAGATGATCCCCAATTTAGCCATCGCTATTATAGTATTTATCGTGTTTTTGGCACTCAGTCGCTGGATTGAAAAACTTGTTATGAAGGCTTTTGGACAATCCTCTCTTAATAAAAGTTTAGAACAGCTCCTAGCTAATATTGCCAAGGTGGCAACGATTTGCCTCGGAGTGGTTTTTGCACTCGGGATCTTAGAACTTCAAAAAACAGTGTTCTCCCTACTGGCAGGTGTTGGAGTGATCGGACTGGCCTTGGGTTTCGCCTTCCAAGATCTTGCTGCCAACTTCATTTCTGGAGTGATGCTTTCTATTCGAGCACCGATTAAAATCGGAGACGTTATTAAAATCAATGATATCCAAGGCTCAGTTATAGCCATTCGCCTGCGCGATACCTTGGTAAGAAATTTTGACGGCCAAGATGTTTTCATTCCCAACAAAGAATTCACAACCAGTAGTTTTATAAACTATTCCAGCTATGGACAGCGTAAAATCAAGATCGAAGTGGGAATTGGCTATGAAGACGATGCTCGCAAGGGTGTTGAGGTCATGCAAAAAGCTTTACAGAGTGTCGATGGAATTCTTGAGGACCCAGTGCCTGACGCTTATATAGGGGAGCTCGCCGGAAGCTCTGTGAATCTATTTGGACACGTGTGGTATACATATCCAGGAGGCAGTTACTTTCAAATTCAAAGTGACGCGATCGCTGCGGTAAAAGAAGCTCTTGAAAAAGAAGGATTTAATATTCCTTTTCCCATTCGAACACTGGAAACTTCACCAAGCCTTGAGAAAATGTTTTTACAGGGACGAAATGCCAACAGTGGTTCTAATGGCAGCAAAAGCGTAGAGCAAAACCTTTAGGAATAGTAGCCATCTTCCCTTACCAGATATTTGGTAAAAGCCTTGTTGTTATTTTTCATACAGCAAGGCTTTAAGGGATAAAAAAAACCCCGAGGAGATTGTCCCCGGGGCCCCTGCTTCCGCCATAAAGTAAAATCAAAGATGATTCATGCTGCAAATCAAGATGCGTTTCTCAGATGAAATCAAAAGCTGATGGCGGCTTTGGTTTCAAATCCAAATGAATTATTTAATGGAAGATTATTCGTTCCTCCCTCAAATGCCGCACCCGGCATAAAGATACCTGCTCGGTTGATCCACTGAAAACCTTTAAAAGGTTCGTATTTCACACTTAAGTCTAACTCAAAACCAGCGTTGGAGTCCACATTTGCATTCAAGGGATCTTGGTTAAGTCGAGCGTAAGTCAAGCGAGTTTCAAGGTGATACTTTTCATACCATTTATAGTGAAAGGCCCCTGAGGCATAAATAGTGTTACTGATAGCGGCTGTATCAAAGGAATTACTCGCGCTAAAACTCGTGCTAGGAGCGCCTCCGCTGATATTTCTCATATAAGCCGTTCTGAAAAAATCAGCCGCCCCCATGGGGTGATTAAAGAGTAAAAAGGCCACATCATAATTTTGATCAAAGACATAACCCTCGTAGGTATTTTGGGTCGTTGGGTCATCTCCAGAGGCATAGCCCAGGTCGAAAGTCGTGCCCCAGTTTGAACTCTCTGGCATCCAAGAGATTTCAACAGCACCACCAAAGGCATCATGGGAAATTTCCGCACCATTCACAGCCAATCCTGTGTTTCCACTCATAAAGCCAACCTCAAAGGCCACTTTGACGGCCTCAACCCACTGAGAAACAAAGACGTTATAGGTATCCACCTCATAGTTATCAGAAAGAGTGGTGCCGGTTGGGCCTAACGGAGCTGTCGGCGTATCATTACTATTGGCATTACTTGTTGAACGGCGGGCTTGATAAATAAGTCCCACTTCAAGTTCTGTTTCAGGATTGCCATAGCTAAGTTGCAAAATGTAATCATTAACGTCGTCTTCTTCATCGAGAAAACCCTCATAGGTTTTAGCAATGACTGGCATCACGCTAAAATTACCCATAACGATTTTGTAAGCGACTAAATCACGATTCTCTAACCAGTGGTCGAAAACGCCAAAGCCACCATTAAACTGCATACCCAGCCCAAAATGCATGGGCGCACGTCCAACCGTTAAAACACCAAACTCATGAATCCAGTTGGCATAGAGTTCGTTTACAGCGAGCAACCCGGCTGACTGCTGATCACTAATCGTGTTGGAGTTTGTTCCGTTAGTTTGACTACCAAGACCTCCATTCTGAGGAGTGCTTCCGGCATTGGGACCCACCACGGTTCCAGGTGTAGAGTTAACTCCTTGTCCAAAAGTTTGCCCCAGTTGGTCGTTGGGGTAACGGTTACTATTGAAAAGATCAAAACGCCCGTGGATTCTGAGACCATCATAGGCTTGAAATTGTGGACGAAGAGTCATGTGATGAAGCATATAGGCCTTATCATTTCCGTCGCTTGTCATGCTAGGGTTAAAAACCTTAAGGCCTTCAAAGCGGTAGGTCCCTTCCCACTTGATATCCCCGGCGATCAGGGGTTGGGTCACAAGAACTGAGGTGAGAATGAGTAAAAACTTTTTCAACGAGGGCCTCCTCTTACTATTGATATTCTAATTGAACTATTTGTAGCCTCGACGAGACATTTCTTCTGCGTAGTATTTTTTGTACATGATTTTCCACTCAGAACTGCCTTCTGGCACATCTCGCTTCAGATTGCCAAGTTTTTTTCTCACTTCAAGGTCGATGTCTCCTTGCTCACCCACCCATTCTCCAATGAGTCTTTTGGTCTCTCGGATGACCACATCCTCTGAGTCCTCGTCAAATTCGATGAATTCGTCTCCCCAGAGCTTATCGATTAAAAGATGGGCAAAGAGCTTCTGACGGTCTTCGCTTAGAATCATAGAACTATTCCCCGCTCATCGGCGATTTTCTTTTTTAGCATTTTAAACATCCGATGGCGCTCAAACTGATCGGTCTGTTCTTTTTCGATATCATCGAGCATTCTCATCACTTCTTCTTCAAGCTTGGCTTCTTTCTGATAATCTTCTTCGATAATTTCTCTACCTCGGGTAAAGACGGCTTCTTTGGATTTATTGAAAGATACGAGTTTCTTTTTTTCAAGCTCCGCCAAAGTTCGGCGAACGAGACTTTCAATCTGATTTGTTGTCATTTTCATAGGCTTTGACTAAACGTGGGAGTCAGCCTAATGTCAAGCAAGATGAAATGGTTTAATATAAAGCTTTTACTCGTTGGTGTTTTGACGCTTTTCATCATCCTCTTTCTCACCATCGCTTATACAGACTACAAAATTCAAAACATGGTGAGAGAAAAGAAATTTCTCGCCCCCACTCAGTATTATTCCAGTCCCGTGGCCTTTTTTGTGGGACAATTTCGTAGTCAATCGAGTTTCAAGGAATACTTCGAAAACAAAGCCTATCGCCAAAGGCCCTTTGGCTCTCCCTTACAGAATGGTGACTTTTCCTTGGGCGACTCTCGTCAGTGTAGCTCACTCACTCAAAAAACCAGCGAAATCTTTTCTTGTGTGCTTTACCGCACTCATGTGAAATCCCAATTGAACCTTATCAACCTGAACGAGCTTGACCAAATCACTAGCATTTTTAAAGAAGAGGAATTCCTTCCAGCGCTGGTTGCCCATGGAGAGGCCGAACTTTTTGCGCAGTATTTAGGATCAAAACCCACTCAACAAATACACACTGAAATTGGAAATGTGCCGCGCTATTGCCTTGATGCCATTATAGCCATTGAAGACCCTCAATTTCTTGAACATCGCGGCTTTAGCCCAAGGGGCTTTATGCGCGCTCTCTGGGCCAATATTCGCAACGCCGGATATGCCCAAGGGGGCAGCACAATCACCCAGCAACTGGTGAAAAATTATTTTTTAACACCTGAGAAAACAATCACCAGAAAGCTCAAAGAGATTGCGATGGCTCTTATTTTTGAGTTTCGAGTTTCCAAAGACGATATTTTGGAAACCTATTTGAATATTATTTATCTTGGGCAAAGTGGTGTTTTCGAAGTGCGTGGCTATGGATCGGCGGCCCAATTTTACTTTCAGAAGTCCATTGATGAGTTGAACTTGTCTGAGTGTGCACTCTTAGCAGCGATTGTTAACAATCCTGGTCGCTACAACCCCGTCCGCCACCCTGAAAATGCCAAGGAGCGAAGAAGCCGAGTTCTTGAAAAAATGGTTGAGCACGACCTTCTCACCTCCCAAGAGCAGGAGGAAGCCAACAAAGCCCCTCTCCCCATAAAATTAAAACCCAGCCTCTCAGCTTCGGCTCCCTACTATGTCGACGCTGTTAACAAAATTTTAAAAACCAAAGGTATTGAAGAGCGCTCAGGTCTGTCGATTTACACCGCCCTTGATCCCGTCGCTCAAGAGATTGCCGAAAAAGCGGTGACTTCAAGTATCGAGTATTTTGAAAAGTCCATTCCCTCCATAAAAAAAATCAAAAAAGAAAAAGGCTTAAAACTGCAAGCCGCCCTACTAGCCAGCAACCCCATCACTGGTGAAGTGGTCGCCATAGTGGGTGGGCGTAATTTTAAAACCAGTCCCTTTAATCGAGCCATTGAGTCCCAAAGACAGGTGGGATCGGTCTTTAAACCGATTGTTTACTTAACGGCTATACAAAATGATACAGATTCTGGGCTTGAGCGACACCCTATGACCCTTATTAATAATTCTCCCTACAAACTCGAATATGACAATCAGACCTGGGAGCCGCGCAATTACGATGGGGAGTTTTCCAGGCCCCTTCCCCTCTTTTTTGCTTTGAAAGAATCTAAAAACGTACCCACGGCTCGCTTGGCTATGGACACTGGGCTCGATGAAATTATTGAAACCGCTCGTAAACTTGGGGTGAAATCAGATTTAAAAGAATACCCCTCCCTTTCTCTGGGAGCCTTTGAACTCAATCCCTTGGAAGTCCTAAATGTCTACAACAGTCTTTCGCAACTCGGACGCAAACAGGAATTGCAGGTAATAAAATCGGTCAAGAATCAAAAAGGGGAATTGATTTATGAACATGAGCCCCTTATCGAGCAAGTGGGAGAGCGTGAAGACTACGCTGTGCTTATTGGAATGATGAAAGAGACATTGATTTCCGGAACAGGGGCCTACTCCCGTAAAATGGGATTTAGCCATATAGCTGCAGGTAAAACAGGAACCACCTCCGACACACGTGATGCGTGGTTTGCTGGTTTTACACCTTTTCATGCCGCCATCACCTGGGTGGGATACGACAATGGCACCTCACACAAACTAACGGGAGCCTCTGGAGCCCTCCCTATTTGGAGTCGCTATATGCGAGAGATCGCAAAGATTTATTCCAATAGAGAGTTCGACTTTCCTGAAAGTGTGCACAAAGAAATCATTTCAAAAGATGACCTCCTAGATTTGGGGATTCCTGAGGAAAAGTCTAAAGACACCGAGCTGATCTTCAAAAATTCCTCAGATTTATAGTCGAAATCTCAAATACTAACTTTGCAAACACATTCTTGACAAATTGGCCATTATTTTACGTTACAATCGAGCGGACTGGTAATATTTTTCAATGGACCTAGTCAATTCCGAAAACCTTCCCTATCCTCCAGATGATCTAAATAACGGTAAATATTCGCAAACAGGAGAAACCAAATATGAAAACAATTTTAGTTTTAATCGCACTCTTTCCCGCGATAAGTTTTGCTCAAACAAGCACAAAGAAATTTGAGATGGAATATGAAGTGATCACAGCGCAAGTGGTGTGCTGGCAAACTTGTCGTCACTCTGGTTGCGAAGAGAGTAACTTTCAACCCTTCTTCGATACAGCCACGTTTGGCACACTCCAAGGCCTCGCTTCTCTGGGAAAAACTTGGACCTGGGCTGGATTGAGATGTGGAGATGAAATTGATGTGGTGGCTGAACATATGCCTAATGTGCAAAAAGAAAATCCTTCTCAAGCCGCTCAAATTCTTGCTGATCAGGGCACAAGTGTTAGTCTCATAATTTATGATGACGTGGCTAAGCAAGCCGATGATTTCATTGATCAACTTAGAGATGATATTAAACAAGACGACCGTCTTTGATTTTTTTAAGGGGTCAGAAAATAGGAAAAAGGTCAGCCCATAAAGCTGACCTTTTTTTTTATTTCTCGAAGATTCGGCCTATCGAGTTTTATTTTTTTGTGAGCTTTGGGGGCGAGACACTTGCAACTTCTTACTGGGCTTTTTTCGTGCAGTCTTAACATTCAAGTAAGCGCAAATCGCTTTTTGCTTTTCGGTGAGCTTCAATGGATCCGTGGCCTCGCAGCTCCAGCTTTTTCCAAGTTCACCAGCCCCCATTTCTTCAGGTGCGAACATCGGAGTTTCGAACTCCATGCTCTGGGCGAGAACAAAACCACTAAAAAGTAAAATGAAGGTAAAGCTTGTGTATCTCATAGGTGAGCCTCTACCCAGTGAGCCCAGAGGGTGCAAGGCCTCGAGGAAAGTTTGAAAAAATGTAAACTCCTGACGCAAATAGCAATGAAATTGCTGCTCTTTCCTGCTCTAACCACCAATCTTCAAACACAGTTGATCTGGAAAATTCTCAAAGGTATTCGAGATATGAAACGACCGGAGCATTGCCTAGTCTCTAGGCAAGGTGAGAAATTTATTTTTTTAAGATTGATCGCCGATAGTCTTTTTGACTAGTATCTGTCCCCCTATGAGCACGGATCTGCCCCCTGAGGCCTACACGAGAGAGATATTGCAAGAGGCTTTTAATTGGCTTCAGGAACAACCTGAGCCCTTGCGCTCAAGTGTGCAGACTCCAGAAAGATTGGTCAGTCTGTATCGCAAATCTCAAAGACTCAACGACCATGACGCTCCTGTGAGCTCTAAGAAGTTTATCTCTGACCTCAAAAATTTGGCTTCAAGCCTCGATGAGTTTAATGGAAATGGAAGTCAAAGAGCCTCGCAGAATAAGCAAACCACTGAGCCTCAGCCTCCACCACCTCCTCGTAGCACTGAGTCTGTGGCCCAAGCCACTCGTAAGGCCACATTGGATGATTCCTCACCTATGGACTCAGTGGTTAAATATCAATCCAAAGGCCCCTCTTCGAAACCTCTCTTTCAATTTGAAAACACCAAATTTCAATTCAACGAGCCGGAACCGAAAACTTTAAGCCTTGAAAATCTCGATTCCAAGAGCCAGGAATTCGTGGAAAAGACATGCTCTCGCCTCAATTTGAGCAGTACTGAGGAAGCCCTTCGCGTGCTTATTAAACTGGGCTACGAGAAGCTCTCACGCTTGGACTAGGCTCCCGTCCGAAATTTTATTTGACCTGACCCCTACCCGTGATAATTCATTGATTTTATTGTAAAACGACAGAACTGTTCTTGATATCTCAACAGATCAAAATTTTAGGATGAGGAGTTGATCCCATGTCGGACCACAAAAAGGCTATTAAAGAGTCCATCAATTTACCGAAGACCCAATTTCCCATGAAGGCGAATCTTTCCGAAAGAGAGCCTGCAATGATTGAAAATTGGACCACTCAATCGGTCTATAAAAAAATGGTGGAAAAAAATAAGGGGCAGAAAAATTTTACCATGCCAGATGGACCTCCCTACGCCAATGGTCATATCCATATGGGTCACACCTTGAATAAATGTCTCAAGGATTTTGTTATCAAATATAAAAATATGGCCGGGTTCCAAGCTCCCTATATTCCTGGATGGGACTGTCATGGTCTCCCCATTGAGCACAATATTACTAAAAAACTCGGACCAAAGGTTCGAGAAAAAACAGCCAAAGAGCTGCGACTTCTTTGTCGTGAAGAGGCGGGGCGTTGGGTAGAAACTCAGAAACACGAATTCATCCGTTTAGGAATCTTGGGAGAGTGGGACAACCCCTATCTCACTTTGAACCCGGCTTATGAGGCTGAAGAGGTGCGTGAGTTTTCGAGAAACTACCAAAACGGAGTTGTGACCCGAGGGCAAAAGCCAGTTTACTGGTGCATTCCTTTGCAAACAGCTTTGGCTGAAGCCGAAATCGAATACCAGGATCATAAAAGCCCATCGATTTATGTGAAGTTTCCCTATGAACCAAGTTCTCAGTTTGGAAGTTTTGATAAACCTGTCTTTGCGGTGATCTGGACAACGACCCCTTGGACTCTTCCTGCTAACCAAGCCGTCGCCCTCAACCCAGACTTTGAATACGGTTTTTTCGATGCGGGAGATTCTTATATTCTCATCGCCAGAGACATCAAAGAAAGTTTTCAAGAGGCTACAGAAACCGAACTTAAAGACCCTGAAAAGTTTTTTAAAGGCAGTGAGTTCGAAAACGAAAAAGCCAAACATCCTTTTATTGAGCGCGACTCTCTTTTTATTCTAGGAGACCATGTCACACTCGAAGCCGGAAGTGGAGTCGTGCACACAGCACCCGGACATGGACAGGACGATTACATTGTCGGAATGAAATACGGACTTCCCCTATTGAGTCCTGTTGGTCCTAACGGAGCTTATACCAATGAGTTTCCAAAGTATGAAGGAATGAATGTTTTTAAAGCCAATGAACCAATCATTGAAGACCTTGAAAAGGCTGGACTCTTATTAGCCCGTAAAGACATCAAGCACAGTTACCCCCACTGCTGGCGCACAAAAACTCCTGTGATTTTTAGAGCCACCAGTCAGTGGTTTATCAGTATGGACGATGAAAACTATAACATCCGGAAGAAAGCCTTAGCGGCTCTTGATGATATTAAGTTTGTACCAGACTGGGGAGTGAAGCGTTTAACCTCTATGATTGAAAATCGTCCCGACTGGTGTATCAGTCGCCAAAGAAACTGGGGCGTTCCTCTCCCCGTTCTTTACTGTGATAGCTGTGACCATCCTTTGATCGAAGTTGAGATCATGGATAAAATTGCCGACACCATGGAAAAGGGCCTTGGCATAGAAGCCTACTACGACCTTCCCATCGAGGAATTGGTCGGTGATCGCTCCTGTGAGGAATGCAGCAACAAGGGTTTTAAAAAAGGTAAAGATATTTTGGATGTGTGGTTTGATAGTGGAATCTGTCATGCCGCAGTTCAAAAGAAAAGAGAAGGCTTGAGCTTTCCGGCGGATCTTTATCTTGAAGGCAGTGACCAGCACCGCGGTTGGTTTCAGACAAGTCTTTTGACTTCCATTGCGTCCAATGGAGAACCCCCATTTAAAAGTCTTCTGACTCATAATTTTGTTAACGACTCAAAAGGCCGTAAAATGTCCAAGAGTTTAGGTAACGTGGTCGATCCCTTAGATCTTATCAAAAAGTCGGGCGCTGAGCTCTTACGTCTCTGGTCGGCCTCTCAAGACTACGGACAAGACATGAATTATTCGCAAGAAGGCTTTCAACGGGTGACTGAGACCTACCGTAGACTGCGCAACACCATGAGATTTCTTCTTGGGAATATTGGAGACTTTAATTACGAAAAAGATAAGGTTTCCTACGATCAGATGCTTCCTCTGGATCAATGGGCCCTTGATCGGCTTTTTCAATTTATGACTAATGTTGAAGAGCATTACGACAATTTTGAGTTTTACAAAGTCTACCATGCCCTCAACAATTTTTTCACTGTGGATCTTTCTTCTCACTACCTCGATATCATTAAAGATCGACTCTACACCTGGAAAACCGATGGTCCAGAGAGACGCTCCTGCCAAACGGTGGTTTACCTATTAACAGAAAACCTCATTAAGATTATGGCTCCTCTCACGTCTTTTCTCAGTGAGGAGTCCTATGGATACTTTCCAGGCAAGACTCAGGAATCAATCTTTCTTGAGAGCTATCCGAAACCTCAGGCTCAGTGGGAAAATTCTGAGATTCGTCAGAAATTTGAGACTCTCTTTGAAGTGCGTAATGAGACGTCAAAACAACTGGAGGAGGCCCGCAATAAAAAAGTTATCGGCTCAAGCCTTGAGGCCCAGCTCGAATTACAACTATCAGAAAAAGCAATGACCGTATTTAAGCAATTTCAAGACTCTCAGCTTAAAGAATTTTTTATTGTCTCGCAGCTGAAGTTAACCGAAGGTCGAGAAATTAACGTCCAGGTGCAAAAAGCGAGCGGGGATAAGTGTCCAAGGTGTTGGAATTACGATACACTTAAGGACATTGAAAATTATGGTCCTGTTTGTTCAAAATGTAGTGAGGCTTTGAAATGAAAAGTAAGTTGATAACTCTTCTCGGCGTTTCCATCGTAGTGATTCTACTCGATCAGATCACCAAAAATTATATTCTTGGTGCTTTTCAGTACGGTGAATCCATCGACGTTATCAAAAATTACTTCAATATTACTTATGTGCGAAATTACGGTGCCGCTTTTGGTATGCTCTCAAAAGTTGAGCCCTCCACCAGAGACACTTTCTTTTTACTCATGCCTCCCTTCGCCATGGCCGTGATATTAATTATGCTAAAAGTAGCACCAAAAAATGAGAATATTCGTAAGGTGGCTCTTTGTGCCGTTTTTGCTGGAGCTTTAGGAAACTATATTGACCGCATTCGCTTTGGCTATGTGGTGGACTTTCTCGATTTTCATTACAAACAAGCCTATGCCTGGCCCGCTTTTAATGTCGCCGATATGTCGATCGTTTGTGGTGTGACCGTACTTATCATACTGGAACTTCTCACACCTGCGGAAAGTACAAAGAAGAGTTGATGACTCAGAGACAAACCCATTTGCCTGAGTTTTTTACCATTGGCCCTCTCCCTCACATTACCGTCGGCCCCGTTGAAATCCCCACCTATTATTTTTTAATCAGTCTCGCTTTTTGTGTGGGTATTTTCTGGTTCTATAAGCGCTGTGAAAATAGAAACCTGCCCACTAAAAATGCCCTAGATATATGCCTTATTGTTCTTGTTAGTGGTTTTATTGGCGCAAGACTCTTTCACATCCTATTTGAATTTCCCGATTATTATCTCCGACACCCCAGGGAAATCTTTTACTTTTGGCAGGGGGGCTTTGTTTTCTACGGTGGGTTTCTTTTTGCCTATCCGGCCGCCTATTTTTATGTCCGTAAATTGAAACTCACTTTCTGGCTTTGGCATGATACTCTCGCCCCTGTCCTAGCTCTCGGATATGCCATGGGAAGAATCGCCTGCTTTCTCGTAGGTTGCTGTTACGGTAAGGTTTGTGATTTACCTTGGGCTGTCCCCACAAAACAGATTCATGTGGCTAGTGAAACTCTCACCACCCTTTACCGTCACCCCACTCAGCTTTATGCCTCTTTTACTGAGTTCCTTATTTTAGGAATTCTCCTCTGGTTTGAAAAAAAGAAACCAAGGCTCGGATTTGTATTCCTTTTATGGGTCTTACTTCATAGTGCCAACCGATTTATGATGGAGATTTTTAGAGCG
This sequence comes from Bdellovibrionales bacterium, assembly GCA_964230645.1. Lineage (GTDB taxonomy): Bacteria > Bdellovibrionota > Bdellovibrionia > Bdellovibrionales > JAGQZY01 > JAGQZY01. The sequence continues at coordinate 1,451,308 of CAXRHT010000002.1, forward strand.
GATCCCCGTGGAGGAGAGTGGCTGGGACTGTCCATCTCCATGCTTATTTCAGTGCTCCTGTTCATCACAAGTCTTCTCGTTATTTTAAAGAGAAAAAATGATCAGGGCTCTCAAGTCCGCTGATTTTCTGCTGACTTTATCGAATACCTACAAGTTCCAAAAGTTGATTCGGACAAATAATCCGAACTCCCGGAATGGGTAACTCTTTTTGCGGAAAAATTCCGATTTCCGCTGTCTCAATTGATTCTCAATCCCTTCCTGTATTTGCACCAACAGGACTCAAAGGAGTTTATATGAATCGAATGAAACAAGAAATTGAAGCTGTTTTTAACTATTTGCTCAAATTTACGAAAAATCCACTGGGAGAACTTAAAGACACCAAAGAAGAGTCTCTTGTTTTCCTCTCTACGTGCGTATTAACAGCGAATGTATTGATGATTTTAATAGGTCAGCTTTTCAATGGTACCAATCTTTTTGTCCTCCGCTTAGAACTGAAATACGGCCTGATTTTTAGTGTTTACGTCTTCGGATTTTCCTATTTACTCAAATATGCTTTTCAGTCAGACCTCTTTCCCTCAATAACAGAAGATCTTAAAAATTATATCCCCCAACTTTTCGTGAAATCTCAGATCATTACCGTTGTGCTCTCCGCTTTGATGCTGCAATTGTTTGGATACATTTTCGCTATTTACAACCTTGATGTTTTAGTGTTCCTAATAACTTTTGTGACAATTTTGATGAGCTTTCAAATGAACTCTGTGCTAAAAAACAACGATCGACAATTGAAATACTCTCTGCTAATTGCAGTGACCTTTCAACTGACTCTGTACTTGCTTAGCCCTCAATACAACCATCTCTGGCTGCCACAGTCGCATGAGACTGAGATCCTAGAGGGTCTCGATTTTTCAAAATTTGAGGAGAACCGTGAAAAAAACCAGGCCATTGAAGCATTGGCTCATGGCAATGATCAGTTGGCTTTTTGGCTCGTTACACTTTCAACTCAAACAGACTTGGCTTTAACGAATCCCGTTTCATTTGGAAAAGCTGTCAAAAATGATCCTCACCACATCTATATCTTAGCGATTCAATGTATTCGCTTTTTTGCCAAACTCGACACTCCTAGAATAACTGAGGAAATGAAAAAAATAATGCTTGATTCAAAGTCCAAGATAAATAATTACCAAGAATTACAAAGCTCGCTTTCAGGACGAGCTTACAGGTCTTTAACTCCTGATACTTTAAAGCAAACTTGCCAGGTTTAAATCGCCCCCCCCTTACGCTTCCCTCCTCATGAGCCTTTGCTCAAAGAACCCGTCCTTATTATTTTGTCTTTCCGTGACATTTTCTCTGGGCAAAGGCGCAAGGGTTTGTATTTACAAAAATTCCCGATTAAATACAGAGATAAGCGTTTAAGGAGCTTTACATTCCCACCACAGACCCCGATTTTTCATTGGAAGAACTGGTCGCCAAAGCCCAGAAAGGCGATGCCGCCGCCTATCGATTATTCCTCAAGGAAATCTACCCCTATGTTAAATCGGCTATGCGTAGCAAACTGCGAGGACTCGTGGACCAAGAAGACCTAACACAGGAGTGTCTGATTGGGATTCATCGCAATTTAGGCACCTACCAGGTAGGAAAACCGGTCAAACCCTGGATTTCTGCCATCATTCGTTACAAATTGGCGGATCATTTTCGAAAAATTTCCAGAAAAAAAGAGCATGTGTACACAAAATTGGAATTTGATGTCACACAAGTCCCCGATGAAACGAATGACTATGATGAAGCCAACCAACAGGATGCCCAGGAAATTTTAGAGCGCATCCCTGGTAAGTTAAAAAGAGCTATAGAGCTGACCCACATTAAGGGGCTCTCCTATAGTGATGCTGCCGATCAGGAGGGGATTTCCGAGGTGGCTTTAAGGAAGAGAATATCAAGGGGCTTTTCGAAAATCCGAAAGGTCGTGGCTAAAGAGATGGAGATTTGATTGAACAATCGTGAGCAGTCGTTAATTGAAGATCTAGTGAACCAACTAGAACCTAATCGTTCTTGGCCGAGCTCCTATCGTGCTTTTGGATGGTTTATTGCACTTTTGATTTTCAATACTCTCGCTTTCCTCGCCTACCAAAATTTTCGCCCGGGTTTTACCGAGCAACTTATTGAACACCCGCGGTTCTTAACTGAAGTTTTAGTGGCCCTTGCTCTGATTGTGTTTATTTTTTATATCATTCTCTCTGATATCGTTCCCGGAAAAGAAATCTCTCCCCTTGTTAAGTCAATCGGTGTTTTTTTAGTTTTGACTTTATCCTACAGTCTTTACTTAAGCTTTAAGGCTCCAACTCCTGAGGCCTCTATAGTAGGAGCCCGACCTTTTTGTTTGGAAGAGGTTATTGTTTACGGATTAGTGGGTCTTTTCACCTGCTTTTATTTTGTGAGAAAAAGTGATTATCCCTTTACCCGTCGTTCCTATTTACTTATAGGTATGGGCACAATGCTAATCCCTGGCGTTCTTATGCAGCTAGCCTGCCTGTACTCTCCTAAACACGCCCTTCTTATTCACTACGGCCCCGTTGTTGTTGGATTACTTTTCGGCTTTTTTCTCTCTTTGTTTTCAAAAACTAGAGACTAATTCCTAAGCCCATTAAAAGAATTTTTGTTCTTTTTTTAAAAGGCTTTCATCTGGACAATGATCCAGGCTTTTTACTTCATCTACCAAGAAAATCTCTTTAATGATTCAATATTAAAAAACGAAATGTTCATCAACCAGGAGGTTCCCATCAGAGCTTTAATTTTAATTTCACTTCTAAGTTTGTTTGGTCTTAACATGACAGGATGTGCAACCTATTCCGGAGTCACTCGTGTCAGCAAAAGCAAAGTCCTAATTTTGAGAAATGATGGACTCCTCTTTGGACTTCTAAGAAAAGCTATGGTCTGCGATGTTCATGGTTCAGGAGTTAAAAACTGCCAGGTTGACGAACAGCCATAAAATCTTAAAAAAATAATTTGAAATAAAAAGCGACTCTATTCAAAGTCGCTTTTTTTTATAGTTCTGCCAATGGACCACAGTTAGGGAAATCACCGATTCCTGAAATACTGGCCCCACAGAGATGAGCCACGGAAGTCATGACCTTATCGTGAAGAGTATTGACCTTGAGAACTCTCCCTGTCGTCAATTTACCCTGAGCATTTCCAATAAGTACCAAGGGGATTCTTTCGACACGGTGGTGGCTTCCAAAATGAGAGGTCGCATAAATCAGAACGTTGTCGAGCAGGGATCCTCCCGGTTCATTTTTCAGGCGCTCTGCAAATTTTGCAAGCTCTCCCCACTTCCAGCGAGCGATCGCTAAAAAGTTTTCCCTTTGAGAGCCGGCACGGTGAAAGACACCGTCATGCACATTGGTGTTGAGGTTTTGTAGATTCAACCACTCATAGTTCCATTTCGTACTAGAAAAACCATGCATCATGCCATACACGCCCGCCCTTCGGGCTTGTATTGCAGCAAAAAGAACATCAAAGTGGGCTTTTGAACGCATCGGCACATTACGATCTGAAATCTCGATATCGGGATTACAATTAATATTGTCTTGGTTTTCGTTGGCATTGTTTTGGATAACTTTAAGCTCTCTGGCTACACTTCTTTCAGCCTCACGTATGGATGACTCATGAGAGTCGAGTTTAATTTTTTCGACTCCCACCAACTCTCTTCTTAAACGGCTAAGCTCACCCGTTAAACTATCGAGTATGGACTTTTCTGCGCGCAGACGATTGAGGCGTTCTTCTTTTGCGTTTTCATCATTGAGGCCTCCAGATTGACAATCCCTGAACAGGTTGTCAAAGGTTTGCGAGGCACTTAAATTTGGCAGCTTAAACTTGTTCTCTCCAATTGCAAAAGGCCTCGCTCTCATATGATTGTAGGCTTTATCGTTAACCAAAACCTCAACAGATTTTCTTCCCAGAGTCTGCGCGATGATTTGATCGATCGAGGGCCCTCCAGGGAGTCCATCCAAGGTATTTCCAATTCGGTTCGGTTTTTTTGCCGTCAGCACACGACCGACACTACCTACATGCCAGTTTCCTTTAATATTTCCTGATTTAGAGTTCATATCGACACCATCGAGAACAACCATATCATTTTTCAAAGCTTCAAAGGGCTGTAGAATCGTCGATAAGTTAAAGTTGCCCCCTGTTCCCGCTCCAGGAAAAAAATCACTGGGTTTAGGGTAGGGAGAACCGCCATCAACAAAGAAAAAAGGAATCACGTCATTGGCTGCCGCCTGGGCCATTCTCATCTTGAAGATCGATGAAAAAAGCAGGGCCGAAGGGAGAGTCCTAAATACAAATGTCCGACGTTTCACTACTCTCTCCTTCTTAAGTATGTTTCAGGGTTGGCAAAATACTCCCGCAGGGCTGGGAGGATGGAAAGATTTTGATTTTGTAAATGACTATTCATTTGAAAACCGGGACGACTTTCTTTAGCCTCTCCGGCATTTCCTGTTAAAAATGTCGCAAGCTTTGTAGCAAAGCACTGATGATACTGACTGTTGTTTGCCAGGGTCGGAAGAAAATCGTAAACATCTTGATATTCTTGATTGTTAATAGGAGCCTCGGCGCGAGAATCAATAGTTCTCGCGTTTTGATTATTAGAGAAGTTTCCAAGAGCATCAAAATTTGAGAACATATAACCATAAGGCATAAACTGGCTGTGACAACTGACACAAGTGCGATCTTGGTTCATCACTGTTTCGTACTGACGGCGAACCGTGTAGGATTCAAAGTCAGGATGTTCTTGCGCAATATTATCCTGAGCGGAATTGATATCAAGTCCAGAGGGAAATCCCACTTGATTGCACAGTATTTGGCGATTAATGAGTATCCCACGACTGACCGGGGAGTCCACACCGGGATCCACCTCAGAACTATGCACAGCCATTACACTTGCAAGAGTAAGGATGCCCCGTCTCCTTCCCTGCAGAGGCACCTCCTCCATTTGAGCACTGGAAGAATTGAGGCCATAAATCGAGGCCGTGCTTCGATTTATGAACGTGGTCTCATTTAACAAAAGATCAAGTAGATTTCCTTGCCGATCAATCACAAGACTTTCTATGAAACTCTCAAACTCCGCGCTGAGACCCTGAGCTAAATCCGCGGATTCAATTTTGGGAAAAGCCTGAGGGTTATTTTTCATGTTGTTGAGATTGTCCACCATTAGCCACTGTTGAAAAAAAGCAGTGAGTTGATTTTTTCCTTGGGAAGTTCTCAGTAGTCGATCCACATGATAGCGAATTTGTTCTGCCGTGAGGTCTGCTTTTTTCGCATCCTCATACAATTCTTCATCCGGAGGATGCCCTGTTAAGGAATAAGATATATAGGAGGCTTTTTCAAAGTTCGTCATTTCAAAAAGACCTGCACCGCTAGCCCCGATTTCTGTGCGGTAGAGAAAGGGTATCGAGACGAGTACTCTTGCAAAAGTCAGTCGCAGAGCTTCCCTGTCATTGACCGTCGGATTGTTACGAAGCTCTGTAAAAAGAGCCATCAGGCCCTGCTGTTCATTCGATGTTAAAGGGCGCCGGTAGGCTTTTTCAGCGAATCCGTTAATGGTATTGGAATGACAAGAGGAATCTGGATCGGATTGGCAAGGAAACTCCGTTTGCAAAGAAGCTTGAGTGTACTGCTCAGAAATTTCCAAGGCTTGGTTGTAAAAGCTCTCAAAGAGTCCGGGGTCCAAAGTGAGTTGATCGCCTGTAGAAAATCCGCCACTGGTATCGGCATGAGTAAAGCCATCGCTCACTTGCACCCCAAACTGTGACTGCACTGTGTTTTTATATTCCTGACCGTTAAGAAGTCGGAGTTTTGCTTGAGGCGCAGTACTAAGACCAAAAGAATTTAATCCCGACGAATCGGCTGACCGAAAAGGTCCACAGTTCTGAAAAGAAAAAAGAACTAGAATAAATGAGAGGCCCCAAACTATTTTTCTACCCACACTCTATATTAGTGCAATCCCCGGTCCACGTTAGCCCCCTCTTAAAACCAATAGAATCACACTCATTGGTTAATAATGAGAAAAAGACGTTACATTCCTCACAGTGACTAAAATTTTTAAACATTTGAGAAATTATTGAGAGCGAGTTCTAAGCCGCCTAACTGTATCAATTCTGTACACCCTCCCTGACAACTTACGCGAAAACCACAAAGAGCACAAAAGATGACAAGCTAAGTTACTGTTTTTACTGAGAAAAATCTGTGCCATTTTGGCACAATCTATGAATACTTATTGGGTGTAGTAAATGATTAACGTACAAAAGTGAGGTTTAATAATGCAACGTAAAAACAAAGTCACATTAGGACTTTTGATTTTTTTCCTGGGAGCCTTAATGGCTGCTTGTGGAGGAAACGAGAGCTCTAATACACCAGCTGCAACAAATAATAATAATCTTCCCGATAATTTTGATACTGGAAATTATGGCTGTTCGGATTCCTGTGAAAGAGATTACGACGGAACATTCCGAATTACTGATGCCGATGAATATCTAGAGACATTTGGTTACGAGAACTCTTCTGGAAGCAATCTTTTTGGAGATGGTTTTTTCAATCAAGTTCTTGGTGAAGTCGCAACTTCAATCGCCGACCCAGTGATGGGAGCTGTTCGTTGTGGTACCGAAATCTATGTTACTCGTGGTATCGCAGAACTTTTCGGAATCGATGACATCGATGTAGAATGCTCTATAGTCGACTCTGAGTACAGTTTTATGGATGGCCTAAACGGTAACAGTCAAGACATTGGAACAACTCGTCCTAGAGCAACAGCGGAACTTGCGATTTATAGAAATGAAGTCGATGCTATTCGCCTGACCATTCGCTCTGATCTTGGAACGGACCAAATGGTTTTTGATTCAACAAACAACAGAAACATTTTTGAGAGTCGTCAAAGTTCAAACGTTCTCCTTTACAATCGTAACGGTCGTCTTGAACTTGTTAACAGTGGTAAACTGGTCGGAACTTTCGACATATAATAAGCGACCACACACCCAAGCCTCACAAATGAAACACCAAAAGGCACACTCCCAAGCGGGAGTTGTGCCTTTTCTAATTTTTGATTCTGCTTAAAAATACCCCAAAAGCCCTGTTTTCGCGGGAAAAATGAAACAATAATCAAGAGCACTTGTACAATTTGTTTAATTTTTATTCTTTTTATTTTTTTTAACTTGACCCCTTTTCCGCCTTAGGATTCAATTTCAGGGAAGGCAATTGAGCAAACACAACAACAATAAGGAGTAAGCATGAATAAAGCAGAGCTTATCGAGAAAGTTGCTAGTAACACTGATTCAACTAAGGCTCACACTGAGAGAGTTTTGGACGCTACAATCGACATCATTCGTCGTGCGGTTAAAAAAGGTGATGAAGTAAAACTCGTTGGTTTTGGAACTTTCACTAAGCAAAAAAGAAAAGCTCGTAAGGGGAGAAACCCTCAGACAGGTAAAGAAATTAAAATTCCTGCTGCTTGGTACCCTAAGTTCCGTCCAGGATCTGAGTTTAAGTCTATGCTTAAATAAGACCCTTTGGTCGTACTATTAACTAAAAAAACCGGGAGGATTCCCGGTTTTTTTTTGCCTGCCCCCTCTCTAAGCCACTCTAATGGCTAATTTCTTCTTTTGTGCTCCACGTTAAGCCCCGTGCCCCCTGACAGACGCTCGACTTTTGACTAGTCTCCGAGCTATTCATTTTAACTGAATAAAATTCGAACAGGGGGATCAATTGATAGCGAGTTTTAATGTTCTCATTTCTTTGGCAATGTTTATTCCTAAACTGAGTTTAAACGATTGGGTCAACGACGTCTTTGGAGTGATAAATGATGTTATTGGTGCTGTCTTTTTCTTTGATATCTTCTTTTTCACCGATGCCATTAGACTTCCATTAACCGTAGGATGGTTAGTTGTCGGAGCCCTAATCTTTACCTTTTATTTTCGCTTTGCCAATGTTCGACTTTTTAAACATGCCATCGATATTGTACGCGGAAAGTACGACCACCCTGACTCGGAGGGAGAGGTTTCTCATCTCCAGGCCCTCACCACGGCTCTCTCGGCGACAGTCGGTTTAGGAAATATTGCCGGTGTGGCTATTGCCATCTCACTGGGAGGCCCAGGCGCCACTGTGTGGATGATTTTTGCCGGTCTCATTGGAATGAACTCAAAATTCACGGAGTGCTCTTTAGCTCTGATCTATCGAGCGAAAAGAACCGATGGTAACCTTATGGGTGGACCTATGGAGTACCTTTCTGTGGGACTCGCAGAAAAAGGGCGCCCAAAGCTAGGAAAGATCCTTGCCACGATCTTTTGCTTTTTGACCATTGGAGGATCTCTTGGAGGAGGTGGCTCCTTCCAAGTGAACCAATCCCTCCATGCTATTTCTGAAACCATTCCTTTTTTTGGGGAACACCGCTGGGTTTTTGGACTCATAATGGCGACTCTCGTTGGGATTGTCATCATTGGTGGAATTAAACGCATCGCTGGTGTTGCTGAAAAAATTGTTCCAGCTATGTGCGCGATCTACGTATTAGGCTGTCTTTATATCCTCTCCCTTTACAGCGCACAAATTCCTGATGCTTTTGCAACTATCTTCACGAGTGCCTTCACTCCTGAAGCGGGCTACGGTGGCTTTGTCGGTGTCATGGTCACTGGCTTACAAAGAGCGGCCTTTTCCAACGAAGCGGGTGTGGGTTCTGCCGCTATCGCTCACTCGGCTGCCAAGTCTCAGTACCCGGTGCAAGAGGGAATCGTCGCTCTTCTTGAACCCTTCATCGACACAGTGGTTGTTTGTACGATGACAGCTCTCGTGATTGTTATCACTGGAGCTTATGACAATCCGAACTATATGGAGCTTATCGAAGGCAACCAAGGGGCCGCTTTAACTTCAAGAGCTATGGGAGAAATCATCCCATGGTTCCCCATGGTGCTCTCCTTGTCCGTTGGACTGTTTGCCTTCTCAACCATTATCTCTTGGTCTTATTATGGGGAGCGATGCTTTACCTATATTTTCGGAGAAAAGTACTCCATGTTTTATAAGCTGCTTCTTTGTGTCGTGATCTTTTTAGGAGCCATTACAACGGCAACGAACGTGCTGGCCTTTGGGGATCTCATGATTCTCGGTATGGCATTTCCCAATATTCTTGGGGTTTACTTCTTACTTCCCCGCGTGCGCCAAGAGCTCAATAGCTATATGGAAAAAGTGAAAGAAGGAAAAATCGGAGCCGGAAGCTAAACTTTACTTCACTTCCAGCAAAGAAAGGGTGGGCTCGTACCACCCTTTTTTTGTTCAAAATGTTTAAATCTCTTTGAAATAATGTTTCACTGCCGGGATATCTTGAACGAAAATAAAATCCCAATTTACCGAGTCCTGAGAGAGTCTCTGTAAAAGCCGATCTAAGGTAGGTGCAGACACAGGGTGAATATCGTGCATCAACACCAATGAACCCTCATTGTTCCGGTAGTTCCGAATTATTTTATTGTAATAGCCTTGAGCGCAAGCGTTTGCAGAGATTCCACGAGTCTGACATTGCCAGTCGGCCGCATCAGAATAACCTTGTGAGCCACCAACAATAGAACCACCCACATTCCAAAAAATAGGGCCCACGTAGTCACGTAAAACCGGAGTCGAATTCAGCAGAGATGCTCGACTCGGGTTCCAATATCCACCTGGATTTCGATACAAAGGGATATCACGCCGTCTCTGATAAGGAGCAATAATCTCGTGAGTCTCTAAAAGATAGGAGACCAGAGTATTGCTACTTGTAGAACCGTTGAGTGGGCTATGGCTACGTCCGTGGTTTGCAATCTTGTGACCCGCGCGATGAATTTGGTTAAGAATATTTTGCGTACCACGCGTGTAATTATGGTAGCCAATGTGGACAAAAAAAGTAGCGGGCACATTCCATTTGCCAAGGACGGTTAAAACTCTTTGAGTTTGGGCATTGGGGCCATCATCAAAGGTTAAAACAATTTGATTTCTTTTCATTCCGCCAAGAGTACAGTTCTCAGGAGATCGGCTGCCAACACAGTACCTTCTATCCATCGGGAAACGAGCATTGGCTGAGAATTCGATTCTATACTCCTCCTCTGGCGAACTTTCGCTCTCAGCGACGACATCAAAAAGTGGCAAAAGGGAAAGTACTAAAAGAACAACGGACCGGCGACCCAACATAAACCCTCACTAGTCAAAATATTAAGGACTTGAAAATAGTGGTCAGAGGGTAAAAAGGAAAAAAAGAATTTCCTCCCTGTAAAACAGTCATGAAAAATTAAAACTTTTATAATTTAAAGGATCAGTTCTGAGCAAAGGGGGGCTCTTTTATTTTGAAAATTTCACCCATCAAGACGGAAACTTTTCAATTTCTTCCTAAGTCTATGATTTCTTTAGGCTCGGTTGATAAGCCTTACTGTTATTCAAACTGGAGTTCTAAGTATGTTGAGATTCGCGATGACTTTAACCTTGATGGCCCTGACATTTGCAAGCCACCCCTGTCTTGCAGATAGAGTTGTACCGGCTAACCAGGCTCAACTCCTTTTAAAGAGACAAAGAACCCGAGACTATGTCCAACACCTCCTCGATACAATCGATGAGCGCTATGATACCCATTTATGGAGGGTAGGCCCGGGGCAGAGCCCGAACCTCAGTTATCAGGGCGAATATCAGTATATTAGAGAAGAGTACATCGACGATAAAGACCGTTACGATATTGAAAAAGCCTATCTTCGATCCGCTCTCAATGAAAACTTTTACCTCGGTCCTGAATTCGAAGATTATCTTAAGACACTCGAGAAATTAACCTTAGCAAGTATTGAAAATGTGCTGCTTCAAGAAAGGCGCATTGAGGGGCAGGTCTGCTCGGCTGCAGCCCTGCGGGTAGAAATCCAATCCTTTCTCGACGCCCTTCCCTTGGTTGCTGGACTCCAAGCCGAGCTTCTTGATCGCAGCCATGATCGAAACACTCACAGCCCGGAATCGTTCGCCTCGGGTGTCTTTGGAGGTCTCTTAGGATCGATTCTCGCCCCTGATGATCCTGCTCTGTGGGCTGTGAGGAGAATTTCCACCAACGAAAACCTCGGGGTGAATTCACCATGTTTCATCACTCGTCGGCGAATTGAAGCCTTGTATGTTGAAAGCTTCAGCCGACACTAAGAGGGCGTCCCAGAGATCACCTGATAGGCTTCGATAAGCAACCATGTTGCAAGGGCAATCACGCAGCAAACAATAAGTGCAAAAATAATTAAGATCAAAATTAAGAACACCACAGACTTCTTTTTCGCTTTTCCTGGATGAGCTTCATAAGAGTTCATCAATTCGAGATTTTTGAGATTCGATTTCCAGAAAAAGTCGAAAATGTTACCTATGATAGGGATCGCGTCTATAAAGCTTTCAATAAGAATATTAACGAGCATGCGGAGAATTAAACTCATTGGGTAGCCCTGTCGGTAAGCGTAGCCAACGATTCCTAAAGAGAGCGCGCTAGTAATTAAATCACCCACGACTGGAATAAGACCGATCAGACCATCCAGCCCAATTCGAATTCCAAAAGGCCCTTGAAACTGGGCATCTAGGAGGCGAGCGAGCCGGTTGATAGAAGACTTTTCCGATGAGCTTGATAGTGGGTCTTTTGAAGGTTTCATGACCAACAAAATACCACATAAATAGCCCCAGCAACATTTAAACTAAAAAACCAGCCTGATTATTCAGGCTGGCTCGGGCTTGGGATAAAAATTTGACTTAATTCAATGGGGATCAATTATCCCCTAAAAAATTATCGCTTAATATTGATCACTTCTGCGAGCATTTCATCAGCGGTAGAAATTCCCTTGGCGTTGGCCTGGAAGTTTCTTTGGTACTGAATCATATTCACGAATTCTTTGGCAATATCAACAGTGGAACGCTCAACTGATTTGGCAAAAACCTGTCCTCTTCCACCTTCTGCCGGTCTTCCGATCGCTGGTGTTCCAGATTCTCTGGATTCACGCATTTTGTTTGAACCAGATTTAAATAGTCCCTCTGGGCTCTGGAATTTTGCCAAGGCCATCTGGAACATATCTTTTGTCTCACCATTGGAGTAAAGAGCTGTTAGAACACCCTGATCATCAAAGGATAGACCAGTGAGTCGTCCGGCAGCGGCTCCATCTTGTGACCAAGAAAGAAGATCTGACTTCGCACCATACTGCTTAGTTCCTTTGAGTCCGGTACCACCATCGGTTGTGATCGAATCACCAAAATCAATAACAATATCTTGGTTGGCAACCGCTCCATTATTGAAGCTAAAGTTTTTCTCTAAAACTTCTTCAGTGTTTAGCTTTCCTTCAGGAGTGAAGGTCAAACGTCCAAAAGTGACCTGCTTGTAACTACCAGGCTGCCCTCCTTGAACTTCGGCACCGTTGGCTAATCCGCGGTACTCCCAGACTCCATCGGCGACTTTGTTGAAAGCCATGGTAATAAGGTGCTTGGCTCCTTGGGAGTCATAAACTTCAACACCCGTAGTAAAATCCGCTGAATCGTAGGGATTTTGTGGATCAAAAACTCTTCCTTTAGGAGCTCTAGAATCAAGGTTAATGTCCATACGAAGATTTTTCGTAGGTTTTGCATTCACAAGAGCACTCGGTAGTTTAATATCTTCTAATTTATTTGTAATCTCACCAGTTTCATCGGCTTCAAATCCTTTGACCTTATAATTATCACTGGTCACAAGGTATCCCTCTTTATCAAAGTGGAACTCACCATTACGAGTGTAAGCTCTGCCATCATAACCATCGACAACAAAGTAACCTTTTCCGTTAATCGCAAGGTCTGTCACTCTCTCAGTGTTATCCACGTTACCTTGCACTAGAATTGGATTTACAGCCCCTAATTTAGCACCACGTCCTATTTGGTTTCCGCCATAGGCCCCTTTCAAACTGCGTGAAAGTAGATCTTGGAATTCCGCTCGACTGGCTTTAAAACCGTTAGTCGAAGCATTTGCTATGTTATCCGCTACAACACTCAAACCTTGACCATGAGATTTTAATCCCGTCACACTTGAGTACATCGAAGTAAGTACTGCCATTATATCCCCCCATTAATAGCAAATTAATTTAAATTCAGTTTACTAGCACCTTTTGCTGTTCCCGTGATTCTTTGGCGCAGACCTTTATCCATCTGAGCCGTATCTAGGTTAGCCACATCCTTATTCTGTAGAACAGCGCCTTCCGACTTCTTGGTGTCGGGCCTAATGGCTGATACATTCGGTTGTGTTTTCGGTTTACTATTCATTTCTTCAATCATTTTTACATCTCTTAAGTTGAGTGATTTTCCATCAACCATAAGCACAGGGCCTTGGTTGGTAAATTTCACTCCGTCGACAGCTCCTTGAAATTCGGTGCTGGCACTAATTTTTCGCCCCTTAGACTGAGCCGAAATATGAGCTGAGTATTGCCCCACACGAGCGTCTTTACCGTCGGCATGAAGACCATTCCAAACAATTTGGTTTTTACCCTGCTTAAGGTCTTTGAGCTCATATTTTTTAACTTCAATTCCTTTGTCATCTTTAATGGACACCGTGGCCTTCTCAGCAGCCTGAGGTATTTGAAACTCAATCTTATGGTCTCTATCACCTTTTTTACGATCGATCTGCCCAGAATCTCCGCTCACCTTTTTACCGATTAGGTTCAAGACATCGTACTGGTCTTGACCTTCCCCTTTTTGGCTCATTTTTGTTAGCGTATTGTTCATGTTAGTAAGTTGCTCGACACTTGAGAACTGAGCTAGCTGAGCCGCCATCTCATGGCTCTTCAAAGGATTGGTAGGATCCTGTTGTTTAAGCTGAGTCAGCATCAGTTTGAAAAAGGCATCTTTTCCAAGTTCTGCATTTCCAACACCCTTTACTTTTCTTTTACTAGCTTTGTAATTAGGATCGGCCACGCTATTAAGAATGTCGGCTAAGTTTTTGTCGCCAAATTCCTTTTTCATTTTTAAAGGATCCGTTGTCTTTTTACCGGAACTTTTCTCTCTAATATTCAGAGCTCTGTCTGGAAACGAATTTCCACTTACTTTTGCGTCCATATACTTCTATCCCTTAAGCTACCAAATTAATGGAGCGTCCTTTGCCATTTTCTGTGTAGGGATTTCTCCCCATATTCAAATCTGGCTCATCGGCTCCTGGTCGAAAATTACGGAAAGCATCAAACATTCCGCCTAATCTCTCTTCTCTTTCTCTCTGGAACTGACCTAAAAATTGCTCGGCAAAATCACGATTGGCCTGCTCCTGCATATGATCCTGTAGATCGCTAAAATCTTTTTGATAATCAGGGGACATCTCTACTTTCACTGTTTCTACCAGTAGTTTTTGTCCCTCTAGGGCCTGCTTGATGTCCAAAATCCCTTCTTCAAGAGCCTTTTTGGCCAGTTGATTGTCGGTCATCATCTCAACATTAACCTGCCCGTCATTAACAGCGACTTTTAAATGAACTTTACCAAGACCTTCTGGCTGTAAATGCACTTCCATAGAGCCACCGCCATCATCAACAACAGCGCGCGCTTGCTTAATAATCGACTGCATGTTCTCAATTTTTTGAGCCTTACCTTCACCTTGAGCTAAAGTGACCTCTTCAGCAAAAGCTGATTTAAGATTCGCGTTTTCCGAAGTCTTCACTTCCCCTTCACCACCCATAAGTTGCTCGAAAGAAGTCAAATCCTGCTCCATCTGTCCGTCTGAGTCCTTCGCACCGGTCACAGATTTAAGAGGGTTATTTTGCTGACCTATGGTCTCTAAGGTTTCGAGCTTATCATTAAGGGTCATCTCTGAGTCGATCTTCATTTTTCCATTTTGACCCAAGGATTTAAATGGGCTCTGGGAAAGATTCTTAACTCCCCCCATATTTTGACCCAACATTCCACCTTGATTTTTAATGGTATTTTTATTTTTAGACTGGCTCATCATTTCCGAAAAAGCCTGCTCCATTTTATTTAATTTTTTTTGATTTTCTTCTAAAGTTGTTTTTGTAGTTTCCGAAGAGATAGTCGATAGGGGTTGATTTTCTTGTTTTCCTTCAACACCTAAATTTTTTTCGGCGACCTGTTGATTTTTTCCAGACTCTTTTTGTGCTTGATCACTATTTCTTGCCTGCATTTTAGAACTTTGATTGTTCGACGATTCATCTTTGCTAACGGTGTCTACTTTTTCACTTTGTCTCGGGCTGGAATCCTGAGTTTTTCTTTTTTCGGCACGGTTTTCTATTCTAGAAGCTTGTTGGTTTTCACCATTACCTAATTCACGGGACTTATCTCTTTTACGAGATCCATAGGAACTTTCAGTCTGACGTTCACGAACAGGCTCTTTCTTTTTAGCCTTATCCATGAAGTCATAAAAACCTTTGGACTCTGCGGAGTCCTTACGACCTTTTTTATCAGCCGAATGGTTTTGTTGGTTTAAACTTTGAATTCCACTTCCAATATACAAGTGTGATCCCCTACTTTTTTAGTCCAGTGAACTTCTCTGAAAGCATGCGTGCTTTCTTTGGTTCAATATAGTTTAAAATTGCTGCTGCATTTCGCTTATTCATTTGCCCCAAGACTTTAACCGCCAGATCGTCCTCAACTTGTGAAATGATTGTGGCTGCGTTTTGTGGCTTCATATTTGAGTAAACTCCTACTAGCTTTTCTACACTTTCTTTGTCAGCACTGACTTTCTGATCAAGTTTCGAAGATATGTTTCTTCTCATCTCTTTCATTTCCTTCAGTTGCTTTTCAATCTCATCCTTTTGTATTTGCAACTCTTCTTCCAACTGTGCCAAACGCCTTTCTTTTTTGTTGAGCTCCTCTTCCTTTTCTTTTAAGGCCTTGTAAACACTGGCATTTTTCATCGTCAAATGATCCGCATCTGACTTAAGTTGAGAGACTCGACCCACTGGTAAAGACTTGTCTTTTTGACCCTTTTTTTCCGCTTGGTCGGAAGAATTTTCCCCCTCTGAGGCCATGACTGAGTTAAAACTCACCTGAACTTTAGAAACAGTGTCAATGAATTGATCTGTGTACATGAATATATAAAAGGACAGGCTTAAGCCTAAAAAGCTAAGCATAACCCAAGACCAGTGAGTGCCTTTGGGTTTATTAGAAGATTTTTGTGGCCTTCTTTTTGGCTTCCTAGCCGGAGAGGATTTGGCTTTTTTCTTATTTTTCGGCTTAGAAGATACCTCAGTATTTTGATTCTTCTGGTACCGGTTATAAGGATTTTGCATAAATTATCACCTTCTGCTGGAATTAATCTCGTCGATCTGCTTTTGTTCCAACTTCTTTTTCTTTTTCAAATACTTCGCTTTTTCATTTTCTTTATGAAGCTCAATTTTACGAAAACGCAATTGCAGCTCTTGTAGTTTTTCAAGTCGTCTCTGGAACTCTTCTTCTGCCATAGATATTTCCTGTGAAACCAGCTGCATTTGTTCTTTGATCTTGAGTATGTAACGATTGTTATCGTTTATAAAATGCAAATCTTTAATGTCTCGACCAAATTGAGAGTTTTTTCTGTAGGCCTCATTCATTTCCATCTCCAAGTCTCGATAATGTTTTTGTAGAGCATTCCTATAGTTTTCAGCCTCTTTAAGCTCCTGCAAGGCTTGAGTGCGTTCAAATTTCACAAATTTTAAATAGGACTCCGTCCTATACTTAAATTTCTTCATTTTCCTCAGCGATCATATGAAGCTCGTTAATGGCCTGATCAAAAGTCCACTGCTCCTCCACATCTTGTGTTAAAAAGCGGTCCAGCTTGCGATTGATATTGATGGCTTGATCCAATTCGCGGTTATTTCCCTGTTGGTAAGCACCGATTCGAATGAGATCCTCATTTTCCCTGTAAAGAGCTAGTCCCGCACGAGCTACTCTCACTGAAGCTTTGTGCTCATCACTGATAATATTTGACATAACACGACTCGCACTTTGCAGGACATCAATGGCTGGAAAGTGTCCTTTCTGTGCCAATCTGCGATCAAGCACTATATGTCCATCAACAATAGATCTCACCGAATCAGCGATAGGGTCATCCATATCATCCCCTTCCACTAAAACTGTGTATAGACCTGTAATGGAGCCTCCATTATCAAAATGTCCGGCTCTTTCGAGCAGTTTTGGTAAAAGTCCAAAAACACTTGGGGTATAACCTTTTGTCGTTACTGGCTCTCCAGCGTTGAGCCCTATTTCACGTTGAGCCATTGCAAAACGAGTGAGAGAGTCCATCATCAACATCACGTTCATACCCTGATCAGAAAAATGCTCGGCAATGGCTGTTGCGACAAAAGCTCCTCTCATACGAATCAATGGACTTTGGTCACTTGTCACAGCAATTATGACTGATTTTTTAAGCCCCTCTTCACCTAAGATATTTTCAATAAACTCTCTAACCTCTCGGCCTCGCTCACCGATAAGTGCTATAACATTCACATCAGATTGGGTGTTCCTGGCCATCATTCCCATAAGGACCGATTTTCCAACACCGGAGCCGGCCATGATACCAACCCTTTGACCCTTACCCACTGTTAAAAATGAATTTATTGATTTCACTCCTAGATCAAGAGGACTATCAATGGGTTTTCTTTCAAGGGGATTACAGGTGGACTTATAAAGGTAAGCCTCGCTATTGTATTCAATGTCACCTTTATTATCGATTGGATTCCCAAGTCCATCAATGACCCGTCCAAGAAGACTATCACTGACTTTGATGGTTGCCGTTGTTCTTAGGAGTTCAATTCGGCTACCAAATCCAATAGCTGTCATCTCCGTTAGAGGCATCATCAAAACCTTCTGGTTTTGAAAACCTATCACCTCGGAAATAATGGGTGGTCTTCCGGCTGCATGAATTTCACAAATACTCCCGAGTTTAGCACCGGGTAGATAGCCTTCAATCAAATGACCCACAACATCGGTTACCTTGCCAATATCTTTGACAAGAACTCTACGTTCGAGGGTCTGAATGTATCGCTGAAATTCCGCCTGACTCAAAAGCTCTCCCGTAAAGTTAGTTGTGATCGTCTAGAATTTTTTCGAGCTTCTCTAGGCGCTCTTCCACTCGCGCATCAATCACTCCAAATTGGGATTCAATGATCACTCCACCACGGGAGACATCACGATCTTCTTCGATTTTTGTGGAAGGATCCACATCCACCTCTTGAAAGAATTGAGTTTTGTTTTCTTCAATCCATTTCAAATCTTCTGGTGAAACACGAATGGTTATATTTTCGTCACTTTGAACCATCTCAATTGTCTTTTTGGTGAGATTCATGATGTAGGCCTCATCCTCTTGGATTTCCTTCATTAGAAGACGTTTAGCCATATAAAAACAAAGCTTCGCTAGTTGTTTTTCATTTTCTTTTTCTAAGTTGGTTTTGATATTTTTAATTTCGTCAATGAGCTGAACCATGTGCTCCATTTCACCGTCGATGCGTTCCTTCTCTTCGTGGTAAGCTTTTTCTTTTCCCTCTTTTAACCCGAGGGAATAGGCCTCTTTGTAGGCTTTTTCTTGAACCTCTTGGCTTAACTTGAGGGCTTGATCGGCTATTTCCTTTTGTTGACTCTGTTTTTCAATCTCTTCGATCCCAGTAAACTCGGAAACGATTTTATCAACACGGAAATCCCCTCTGGCCTCATGGTTACGAACATACTCCAAAGCCTCTTCACTCAGAACCGAGTCAATCGTCTTGGGTTGATAATTGATGGCCAGCTCTTTTGCTGACTCTTTTTCAATTATGTTCTTAGACAAGGGCATCTTCAGCACCACCTCTAGCTATAATAATCTTACCTTCTGTCTCTAAGCGACGAGCCACATTGACGATTTCCATCTGTGCGGATTCAACATCGGATACACGGGCTGGTCCCATGGTTGAAAGATCGTCTGTGAGTAAATCAGCCGCTCGCTTAGAAAGATTCTTAAAGATTTTATCCTTAATCTCCTGATTGGCCGTTTTAAGGGCCAGTAGAAGCTTATCGTTAGTAACTTCTTTAAGAAGAGCTTGGATTCCACGATCATCGATTTTAACGATATCATCGAAGATGAACATAAGTTTTCTGATCTCTTCAGCAAGAAGAGGATCTTTCTCTTCGACTCGAGACATAATGGCTTTCTCAGCCCCTTTATCCATAACGTTAAGCATTTCAGCCACGGTTTGAACACCTCCAAGTTGAGACTGCTCAACAGTACCGATATTAGCAAGTTCGTCTTTAAGAACGCGGTCCACTTCGCTAATAAGCTCAGGAGCCACATGATCCAAGTTTGCCATCCTTAATACAACTTCAGCTTGCAGCGTTTCAGGGAGGCGTTTTAAAACCTCTCCTTTTTTCTCAGGCTCTAGGTGAGCGAGAATGACTGAAACAGTTTGCGGATGCTCGTTAATTAAAAAGTTTGCTAAAGACTTCGCATCAACAAGTTCTAAACTCTCCAGAGACCGTGTGGAATTGGTCGCGGCATTGAGGTGCCCTAGAATACTGCGAGCTCTCTCTTCACCGAGAGCGTCCATAATTGTTTCTTTTGAAGCCGATTGGTCAGAGAAGATATAATCTTCTGATTCACTGATGAGATCATAAAATTCTTCAAGAACCTTTTTAGTCACATGAATAGGTACAATGCGATATTTTTGCATCATGGTGACAAGCTTTCGAATATCAGCATCATCCATTTTTGCGAGGAGTTTTTTAGAAGCCTCTGGCCCTAGGTAATTGACTAATATTGCCGCCTTTTCAAAGCCACGCAACTTATCAAAGGTGATATCAGATATTTTCTTGAGTTTTATTGCCGCTTCATTCGCCATTAAAAGTCTCTCCTAATTAACCATAAACTAAAGGCTCCAGAGGCTTTCTCTGTATCCTCATCTAAAATCGCCATAATTCTTTCCCGCAGGATTTCACTCTCAGCTTTCTCTGGATCAACAGGTTCTTCCAGAATCGGCATGGCCGAACTCATTCCTGGAAGAGCATTGTCCACTCCATGCAGTTCTTCTAATTCCTCAATTGTTTTTGGCAACATGTCTTCAATGGAGTCATGGAAGCTGTCTGTAACCCATCTCACAAAAGGTTTCACCATCAAGAAGAAGATCAAGATGAGACCAAAGCCGGCCAGAGCCCAACTAGCCAGAAAGCGTAGAAGCTTTTCCCTGTGAAGGGTTGTGACAAGTTTATCCGCTTCAACAAAATCTTCCTGCTTAAACTGGAAGGACTCCATACTTATAGAATCACCTCTAGTTTCACTAAATCCAATGACATTCTTTACAAGTGTTTCAAATCGCTGCAACTCTTCCTCATCACGAGGCACCCACTGGGTCTTTTGCTTTCCATCGGCCCCTTCGCCTTCAGCAAGCGGAACTTTTTGATACACTCCATCCACCATGACGGCGACGGAGACTCGGCTGATGGTCCCTGCCGACTCAACAATGTTTTTTACTGTTTTCGGAACGGCATAATTTGTTGTCTTAAGCTCTCGATTCACATCTTGATTGAAATTGACTCGCCCCGCCTCTTCAGCGCCTGGAATATTGGCTCTCGCCCCAGGCACTCCCGTTGGGTTACTTCTGTTTCCTTGTGATCTTTCTTCTTCCGTTTGTATACTACGAATGGCTGTTCGATCAGGGTCAACCTCTTCTTTTACCATTGTCACTTGCTGAGGATTTAAGGTCGCGTTAACTCGAGCAATCACATTCCCTTCACCCACAACACGAGCAAGAATTGACTCAATTTTTTGCTCAAGGTGAGAATCCACTTTCTTTTTTATATCCATTAACTGAGCCGACCCAGCAACACTTGGATCATATTTTTCAGAAAGAACTTTACCTCGGGAGTCGACGACTGAGACTCCGCCCTCTTCCATACCTTCAACAGCATTCGAGACAAGATAGACGATTCCGCGCACTTGCTCCTCATTGAGTTTATGACCTCTATGTAGTTCAACCACAACAGAGGCCGAAGGCTTTTCCCCTTCACTTAGGAAAACTTTCTTTTTAGGAATAGCCAAAATGACTTTTGAACGATTAACAGCCTCCATACTATTGATGGCTCGGGCGAGCTCTCCCTGAAGAGCTCTTTGAAAATTAATTTTTTGTGCGTAGGACGTTGTTCCAAAATCTTGCTTATCAAAAAGTTCTAAGCCCACTTGCCCGATTCTACCGGCACCAACTTCTGCCATTATTGTCATCTGGGTGGAATGAAGGTAGGCCTTAGGAACAAGGATGGTTCCGCTGTTATCTTCTATTCGATGTGGAATATTTTTGGCTCTGAGAGTATTTAATACCGTTGAGACCTGTTCTGGAGGCACATTTGTCAACAGGGGCGAATAGTCACTCCCTGATGACATCATTAGGATCGTGGCAATGGCCGCTAGCCCCACTCCAATACTGGCCATTAAGGAGGCCCGTTTTATGGGAGTTAATCCTCCAAAAAAATCCTGAATTTGTGCAATAAAAGTTTTAAAAAAGTCTTGCAACTTCTGCCCCCTGTTCTACCTTCACACCTGCATCTTCATAACTTCTTGATACGCATCAATGACTTTATTTCTTACTGACATCATAAGTTTCAAAGCAATGTCAGCGCGTTCGGCGGCGATCATCACTTCGGATATATTTGTGGATTCACCGGATGCAACTTTTTGCATCTTTACGTCAGCATCTTTTTGTAAGGCATTCACCTTATCAACTGCGTCTGTCAGCGTATCGCCAAAAGATTTATGGGATGGGTTGGTGGATTCAGGAGTGACTCTCTTTTTAGAAAGTTCAGAAAATGTTTTACCTGTTTCCAGCAAATCTTTTGCTGTTGTAACTGTTAAGCCGTCCATGGCATCCTCTCGTTAATTATATTCTACAATAGTTCTGTCAGTTTTTCTTCCTTTATCGACCAATCTCCAGGGCTTTTAGTGCCATGTCTTTGGTCGCATTTAAGGCGGAAACGTTGGCATCGTAGGTACGATTGGCCTGAATCATATCAGCCATCTCGACCATTAGATTGATATTAGGGTAAGCCACGTAGCCATTCTCATCAGCTTCAGGGTGATCCGGTTCATACTTTAGCAGTGGTGCACTACGATCAGAAACAACATCAGTCACCTGCACGCGGTTAACATTTTTTTCCGGATTGGTGAGCATCATATCAGCAAATGACTTGGCATCAGGCATAGCCTCAAGTTGAACCATTTTACGTCTATAAGGGCCACCCTCAGGGGTTCTTGTGGTATTTATGTTTGCGATGTTACTGGAAATAGCATTCATACGACGTCTTTGCGCCGTCATACCGCTGCTACTTACACGAAGGCCTGTCATAAAATCCATTTATTACCTCCCCTCTGTGGCTGCGTATTTTAAAGCTGCCAATTTTTTGTTGATCAGTTTTGTAGCGGCTTCATAAAGAATTGAGTTTTCATTCTGTTTGGCCATTTCTTTTTCCAAATCCACGGTATTGCCATCATTGGAATAGTTGATATCAGGGTTGTCGTACACATCAGCTCGCACTCGACCAATAGCCCCCTGCCCCATTAGGAAGTGATCATTATGATCGACATGCATTTTGCCAAGGTCTTCTCTATCGATGGCACTTTTTAATGCGCCTTCGAAATCCATCTTTTTAGCATGATAGTTGGGAGTCTCGGCATTGGCGATATTGGCATTGATCACGTTCTGACGCTGCTGACGCATTTGCAGCGAAGTCGCTAGTGATTTAATTGTTTTATCAAAAATCCGTCCCATCTTATCTCCTTAAATTACAAGATTGTCCGCTGACTTGTACTCATTAAGCTTATTTCTTAATGTTCGAATACTAATACCCAGAATCTTTGCAGCCTGCGTACGGTTTTTCCCTGTGTGTTCAAGTGTTTTCAAAATCAGTCTTTTCTCAGCCTCTTGAATGGTCATTCCGGTTTTCACGAATCCCTTTTCCTCAACTTGAGCCTCTGGAGTGTGAAAAGAGGTGGTTTCAATATTGATATCGTCGGCTGTTAATGTTTCCTTTGAGCTGATCAAGCAAGAGCGCTCAATTACATTTTGTAGTTCTCTTACGTTACCTGGCCATGACCAATTGTGTATTTTCTGCATGGCAGTGGCATCGACGCGTTTTAATCTCATTTTATTTTCCATAGCGACTTTATTGAGGAAAAAGTCCACTAAGGGAGAGATATCCTTTTTTCTCTGTCTTAGAGGTGGAATACAAAGCGGAATCACATTCAGTCGGTAAAAAAGATCTTGCCTAAACTCACCTTTTTTAACCATATCAGCTAGACTTCTATTTGTTGTGCAGACAAATCGCACATCCACCTTTGTTGGTTGTGTGGAGCCCAGACGTTCAATCTCAGACTCCTGGATCACTCGTAAAAGTTTTCCCTGCAGTGACATAGGCATTTCACTGATTTCATCCATAAGGAAAGTACCCTGATCAGCCAACTCAAATTTTCCCGGCTTATCACGATCGGCCCCTGTAAAGGCCCCTTTGCGGTATCCAAAAAGCTCGCTTTCCAGAAGATTCTCTGGAACTGCGGCACAGTTCGTGGCGATAAAAGACTGGTCTTTTCTTTGTGACTGATCATGAATAAAGCGAGCCATTAGCTCTTTTCCCACACCACTTTCACCAGTGATGAGGATGGTTGCCTTCCTTACGGCCACATTTCGTGCCAGTTGGATGGCCTTTTTCATTTCATCGTCCTTGATGGTTTTTGTCCAAGATTCCATTCTTCTCCTCATTTTGCCATTGCTGGAATTCGGTTTATTTTATCGTCGGTCTCTTTTTTCCAATTTCCGCTTACTAATTTATTGTTGGCCAACTCTTCCCACATCGATTTTTTTGTTAAGCCTTTCCAGGTTTTTTGAGCCTGGTTGATATTCTTGTTGTTAAAATAAAGCTCTCCTAAATAATATCTTTCTTTATCAAGATTATTACTCGTCCCATACTGACCGATTAGTTTTTCACCCGTTTCGATG
Organism: Bdellovibrionales bacterium; assembly: GCA_964230645.1. GTDB lineage: Bacteria > Bdellovibrionota > Bdellovibrionia > Bdellovibrionales > JAGQZY01 > JAGQZY01. The sequence goes on from CAXRHT010000002.1 coordinate 1,475,247, forward strand.
GCTTTTTCATTCTTACCTTTTTCCCTATAAAGTTGAAACAAACGTGAAAGAACATAAACTTGATCTTGCTCACCTTTGTGTTTCTCGTAAAAATCCTCAAGAATTGCGATCGCTTCATCAAACTTCTCATTTTTTTCAAGAACTTGAGATAGGAAAACATTGAATTTTTGTTTCTTCTCAGGGCTTATGATTTGCTCTGGATCAACTAGATTTGCCGTTTTAAGAGCCTCGGGATACTTTTTATTGTCATAGGCGATTTGAGAAAGAGTGTAATGAAAATCAATTTTTGATTGGGAATCCAGTTCATTAATCTTTTTCACTTTATTAAGGCCCGCAAGAGCTTCATTTTTCTTTCCTTGTTTATAAAGTACAACGGCCTGCCTTAAATGAACCTGATCAAGACTTGGGTAGTATTCAAAGACTTTGCGCTCTTTTTCTTCCTTGGTTCCCACAAGCCCCTTCATTCTTTTTTCAATACGCTCATAAGAGCCAAGAGCTTCATCGAGAAGATCCATTTTTTCATAGGCCATGCCTCGAAAGAGTTGCACGTCAACTCGTCGGGATTTACTCAACCAACTTTTTTGATGAGACTCAATAATATGTAGAGCTTTAACCACATCTCCAGCTACTAAGAGATCTTTAACTTCACCAGCTATTGCCCGGGAAATACGTTTTTCAAATTTTCTTAAATTCACTGGTTTTGGATTGATTTGAAAATAGTTTATTAAGGCATTAGCCGCTTTCAGATAGTCGCCACGAGAATAAAAGCCATCAGAGATCATAAAGGCTGCGAACTCATCCACTTGCGGAAGATCGATTTTTTTCTCACGTTGTTTGATCTCTTTAACCGAAGCCTCAAGTTCCTTGGATTTCATATCTTTAAAACGCTGACTGAGACTTCGCATTCTTGCGATCGTACCACCAACACTATTACGGAAACGAAAGAAACTTTCATTGTAAAATCCCTGGGCCTTGCGAGTATCGTCCTTTAATAAATCGACCAACTCACCAATCCTGGTTAAAGCGAAGGCACTGTAAGGATGGTTAGGATAATTATCGAAAAACTCTTTATAGGAGGCCAAACTACGGGGGTACTCCGCAAGATTAAATTGTGCTTCTGCCTTATTAAATATGGCGTTGGGAAATTTGCTGACAAAATTAGGGTATTTTTTTAAGGCCTCTTCATAAGCTCTCTCAGCCCGACGAAATCTTTGCTTAAGAAAATAGACATCACCCATGCGGAAAGCAGCCTCCGCTGCCGTGTAGCGTTCATTATCTTTGATGACATCACGAAACACATTCTGTGCGCCTTCATAGTTGTTCAGATGAGCCAGCGAGTCCCCTAGGTAAATCTTAATATGATTATTAAAAGGAGAATGAGGATAGTGCTTGAGATAGCGTCGTAACATTTTTGTAGCTATAAAGTACTCACCCACATTATGGGCCAGAAGGCCTGTATAAATGAGAGTCCGCTCAGCAATCTTTGAATCAGGATATCTTTCTATCAACATTTTATAGATATCCATAGCTTTACGCAGATATTCGGGGCGTTGATTGATCTTCCATAACTCAACCCAGGTATCCGCTTCGACATAATAGAGAATTTCATCGTAAACAGATTGTGGAAAAGTTTTTTTGAAAATCTTTTTTGCCTTTAAAAAGGATGCAAAACTTTTTTGATTAAATAGTTTTAACAGATCTCGAGCTTGTTTATTTTCGTCTGAGAAAGATTTCCTAATGTCATATTCCGGATGGAAGCTTTGCAGTTCTTGTAAATGGGGATTTTTCAGCTTTAATAGTGGATAGCGAAGGTAAATATTCCCTTTCGCTTCAATGACTTTGGCCTCTAAATCCTCATCACTGTAATCCCCTCCAGTAATTCCACCAAAATCAAAAAGCTCGGCGATCGGCTCTGTTGGGGTTAGAGGGAGTGGCTCAAGATCCTGCTTGGGAGGTTCAACCTTTTCTTTATTCACTGTCACATACTCTGCAAAAGCGGGCTTTCTGTTAGCCTGCTGCTTTTTACTTTTAGCGATCGCCTCTTTCTCAGCTTTTTCTTTTGCTAATTTTTTCTGCCTTTTATTCTCCCTAATATCCGCTAAAACATTTTCTGAATTTACGAATAAATCAATGACTAGGTTATTGGGTTTCTGAGTAAGGTAATCAAAGTTTTCAATACGCTCATCGTTGAGGGTAATGAGAAGCTTTGTTTTATTTTCCGCCACTGACTCAACGGCAATATTTTTAACTAGAAGGCTCTGAAATTCTTCGATTTTTTCCAAACTCTCTGGACTCACTTGTGGAAGGACGACCTCAACCTGATCCCCTTCCTGTTTAAGATCATATTTCCACTCTTTAAGACCTTTGAACTCAAGATGAGTCATTCCTCCGACTCGTTCAATCTTGGCCTCAAGGAGTGGCAGTTTTTCGGACTGAGCGAAGGCCTGCCAACCCCAAAAGATTGAGATCAGAAGTGTGAAAATTAGAATTTTAACCGTCTGTACCTTCATAGAGTCCATGCTTTCAGTGGTGATTATCCACATCTATATAAAGCACAGAAAGTGCCAACTTAGCTGGCTCACATTCCATTTCAGTAAAATCAGGACCCGGAAAATATGGCAGGGGGGTCAGAGCTTTGACGTTATTCTGACACAAAGCGGACGTTTTTGACCCAGACTCGACCGACGTGGGTGTTGACCTTAGTCATAATGTCTTGCTTGAAGAATTGCAGCTCAGTAAGAAGGCTTGGATTTTTTACAGCGATTGTGAGGAGTCCATCTTGATAGTCCAAAGGACGGGTTAAAGCGCCAAGGCTTCCCTTAAAAATCATGTCCCATTGTTGTTCCAAACGATAGCGCTGAAAGCCCTCTGATAGCGGTGACTTGCTATTTTGAAAAAGTCCTTGTAGGACTTGAGCGGCGGAATCGAGCTTTTTTCTTTCCTGGTCATCAGACATGAGGTAGCTATAACATGAATTCACAATCTCAGACAATTTCCATTGTAGGCGGCGGCCTGGCGGGCTCTGAAGCTGCTTTTCAACTGGCCGAGAGAGGTCATAGCGTCAAACTCTTCGAGATGCGCCCTCAGACCACAACCCCCGCCCATAAAACAGGAGATTTGGCGGAGCTTGTCTGCTCGAACTCCTTTGGGAGTGTCGCCCATCACGCGGTCTCAGGACAAATGAAATGGGAGGCTGAAAAACTGGGGTCCCTTATCCTAGAATCCGCAGGGAAAGCCCGTGTGCCAGCTGGCCAAGCCCTTGGAATCGACCGTGTGGAATTTGCTAAAAGAGTGACTGAAAAGATCGCAGGTCACCCTAATATTGAGAGAATCGACAAACAGATTGAAAGTTTAGAAGAACTCCCACGCCCTAGCATCATCGCAACAGGTCCTCTCACCGGTGAGAGTTTGGCTAAGTCATTATTACAGCATTTTAATGACGAATTTCTTTATTTCTTTGATGCCATTGCACCGATCATTGAAACCGATTCCGTGGATATGAATACAGCCTGGATTGCAGACCGCTATGGAAAGGGCAACGGCGATTACATCAACTGTCCGATGACCAAGGAGCAGTACTATAACTTTATTAATGCCATTAAAGAGGCCGAAAAAACAGAAAGTAAAGAGTTTGAAAAAAACACCCCTTACTTTGAAGGCTGTATGCCGATTGAAGAGATGATTCGAAGAGGGGATGAAACTCTACGCTACGGGCCACTGTCTCCTAAGGGTTTGACCTGTCCCCACTGGGAGGAAAAACCTTACGCCGTTGTCCAGTTACGTAAAGAAAACAGGCATGGCACCTCACACAATATGGTGGGCTTTCAAACCAAACTTAAATACTTTGAACAAAAAAGAATCTTTAAAATGATTCCAGGACTAGAGAAGGCTAACTTTCTCAAACTAGGAAGCATTCATAGAAATATGTACATCAACCCCACGCAAAAACTGACTCATCGATTGAGCAGTGTGAACGATGACAACCTTTATTTCGCCGGCCAAATCACTGGAGTTGAGGGCTACTTTGAAAGCACTTGCGTGGGACTTTTGTGTGCTCTTTTTATTGATGCCAAATCTAAAAACCAGAACTTTCTCCCTCCCCCACCAGAGACAGCGTTAGGGGCACTTTATAACGGCCTAACGGCTGAAAGAAAAGACCACTTCCAACCCACTAATATCAATCTCGGTCTCTTTCCTCCTCTAGAGAAAAGAGTGAAAAAACGGGAAAAAAGAGATCTCATTGTCCAACGAGCCAGAAAATACTTTGATCAATGGATTGGGGAATATCCTCCCGCTTACAAATCGGAAGCCTTTATCATTGAAATGGCGGACGAACTTAAAAAGCTTTAAGGATATTCCGTGATCATCCCCTAGGCCTGACATCACCATTTTTTGGCGAATTTCTTAACACTTTCTCCTTTCCTTGCCCCATTTTAATAAGGACGGACTCTGTCATGCCATAGAAGCCTTCTCACAGAGGCTCGCAGGAAATTAACAGGATAGACCTTCGTCTGAAGTCTTTTCTAGCCGATGGGCTCTTAAGGTTTAGGTTTTTTGAGGAGATACAAGTGGGATTGTCTTTAATTGAATTTGCTTCTTTTGTATTGGTATTTATCTCTGTCCTAGTGGGACTGGCGATCTGGCTCTATATGGAAGGCAGTGCTCTATCCAGAATGATGCAGAAACGGCTCAATTCCGTCATTCTCGACCGCAACCAACTCTCCGCTAAAAACTCGATCCTTCTCACAAAGTACGAGAAAAAGTGTATCGAACTAAAACAAAAGCTCGAGGAGCCTAACACACCAAGTGACTCCTCACCGAAACTCGAAAAAGAACTGGATGAGGCAAAAAGTGAGCTTGAGAATCTAAAAAAAGAGCTTAAACTCTCTGAAAAATTTGCCAACGAGTTGCAAAAGCAAATTAAGCAACGAGAAGAAGAACTTATTAAAGCTTCCCATGACATGAGTGAGCTTAAAGAATCAAACAACAAAGTCGATGCCGAGAAATCAGCGGATCTACAGAAAAATCTTGAAGAGAAACAATCAAAACTTTCCAAAATGAAAAAAGAAAACGGCGAGCTAAAACAAAAGGTCAAAGAACTCTCCTTTCAAATAGAAAACATTGAAAAAGCTCATGCTAAAGATCTGAATCAGTTATTAGAGAAAGTCGAAAAAGACAAAGCGGTTCTGCGGGACAAATACAATAAAAAAATCAAAAAGATGAAGAACCAAGAGGCACAAGCACCTATCACCTCAGGTGAAAGCGAGATCTTTGAAAAGAAACTCGTACAGCGTATTCTCAAGTCTTACAAAAGATTGATGAATCTTGAGAAAGAAAATATTAGCTTGAAAAATAAACTGCAAGGTAAAGAAAAAGAGTTAGAAGAGTTCGATTCGGTCCATAACTTTTCTAAAATGACCTTAATGGAAAGAGCCACTCTCACTCTATGGAGTTCCCAACAAGCGGACGAAAACACAGACGAGGAGCAACTTGCAGAGCTTAAGAAAAATCTTGATAAGGCTCGCAAGCAAATCCATGACCTACAAAAAGAAAAAGAGTTCGACGACGAAAAAACGGTCGCTTAATTTTGCCTTACTCATTGTCGTTCTAGGAATGTTGTCATTCTGAGCCTACTGTCATTTCTGGAAGCATTGTCATTCTAGGAGCATTGTCATTCTGAGCGCAGCGAAGAATCTAGAACCACTGAGCTTGCGTTATCAACCATAGTCCTCGGCTATAGATCCTTCGCTATCGCTCAGGATGACAGGGCCATCGCTCAGGATGACGAGTGGCTTCGCTTCAGAAAAACAGGGAAAAATGCGACTTCTATCCTATCGTCATTCTGAGCGTAGCGAAGAATCTGTAGCCACTGAGCTTGCGTTATCAATCATAACCCTCGGCAATAGATCCTTCGCTATCGCTCAGGATGACAGGGCTATCGCTCAGGATGACGAGCGGCTTCGCTTCAGGATGACAACCGGCTTCACCTCAGAATGACAGGTAGAAAATAGCTTCTTACTTTTAGTGGCTTTTTTAGTTACCGATATAAGATTGAGTCACTTCAGATGTATTAGAAATTGAAAGGGAACTCAGATGACAGTTATCAACAATGATTTCAGCCACTGCGAGATACTCACGGTCATTTGTGCATTGAAAGTAGACTCCGCCAAGGATTCCCTTTCCCTTTCGGGTCACTCTTAGTTCTTTTTCTGACCAAACCACGCGCTCAATCTTACTTGCCCCTTTTTGAGAGCACTTCTCTCTTGCTTGGGCATAAATAGCTTTTGCTATCTCGCGATTACAATTTTCAGCATCAAGGGCATAGGAAGTGGATGTTATTGCGAAAAAGCTTGTTAGCGATAGAAAAAAGACTTTCATGGACTCTCCTGGTTTCCCATCATCTCTTTTTAAGCTCAGCCCTACAAACTATTGTGGACCTAATGGCTTAAAAGCGCCTCCAAACTTCCTCCTACTAAAAAACTCGACAAAAGGCGCGACTCAAACCTCAGAGGCACCTACTCCACGGTCACGGATTTAGCCAGATTGCGAGGCTGATCAACATCATGCCCCAAGCGATCGGCCACGTGGTAGGCAAGAAGCTGTACTGGAATCACAGAGAGTAAGCCTGAAACCATCCAATGACATTCGGGAATGGATAAATAATGCTCACTCATGTTGGCGAGCTCCTCATCAACACCTGTACCTATGCCAATAATCACTCCACCGCGAGCTTTAGCTTCTTCAAGATTACTGATAGTTTTTTCGTAAAATTTGTCCTTTGGACAAATGACCACACAGACCATGCGATTATCAATCAATGCCAGAGGACCATGCTTCATTTCCCCAGCGGCGTAACCTTCAGCATGAAGGTAAGCAAGCTCCTTCATTTTTAAAGCCCCCTCCATAGCAATCGGGTAGCTTTGCCCACGCCCCAGATAGAGAAAGCCTTTGTAATCCTTCAAAGTGTCAGCGGCTTTGTCGAAAAAGGAATCATAGGACAAAACACCTTCCATAAGACTTGGTAAGGCTAAAAGGGATTCCACGAAATTCTTTTCTTCATCACCTGAAATTTTACCCGTTTTCTCAGCTAGGTAGATAGCTAAAGTATTGAGGACTGCCAGAGAGCTTAAAAAAGCTTTGGTACTTGCCACCCCAATTTCAACGCCTGAGTTCATATACAAATGAAGGTCAGCCTCTCTATCAATTGTTGAGCGTCTAGTGTTACAAAGACTCATAGTTGTGAGACCATTTTCTTTTGCCAACCTAAGGGCGGCCAATGTGTCGGCCGTCTCCCCACTTTGAGAAATAAAAAGGGTGACCGAATTTTTATCAAGAACAGGGTCTCGGTAACGAAATTCACTGGCCACGTCTACATCCACGGGAATTTGAACCAATGGCTCTATCAGGTACTTTGCATAAAGACCCGCGTAATAGGAAGTCCCACAGGCAATGATATATATTCGTTCGGCTTTATGAAGCTTTTCAAGGGCTGTTGAATCGGTCGCCGCTTCATCAAGTCCTATATTCGAAAAATTTACTTTTTTTGTGTCTACATCTAAATAGGGATTGATGGCATTGGCTACTGCCCTTGGCTGCTCAAACATTTCTTTGAGCATATAATGTTTGAAGCCCTTTTTATCAGAGGTCGCTACGCGAATATCCACTTGTTCTACAGGCAGGCGCACTGGTTTCCCTGAGAGATCCGTAATTTCGTATTCCGAACCCTGCACTTTTACAATATCAAAATCATTAAGATAAACCACTTTATTGGTGTGTTCGACAAAGGCTTGCACATCACTGGCAAGAAAGATTTCATTATCTGCAAGTCCTAAAATCAAAGGAGGGCCTGCTTTAAAAGCAATAATAGTGTCGGGCTCATCTTCGCTCACCACTAAGATTGCATAAGCTCCTCTCAACTTTGGAATCACCATTCGAATCGCTGACACTAAATCGTCTTGGTTCTCTAACTCTCTTGCAATTAAGTGAGTCACAACCTCGGTGTCGGTGTCGGATGTAAAGATAGCTCCGTTTGCGATCAGTTCTTTTTTTAGTTCGGAGTAGTTTTCAATAATTCCATTTTGCACCAAACTCACGCCCGATACCTTATGGGGGTGGGCGTTGTTCTCCGTTGGGAGTCCATGGGTGGCCCATCTTGTGTGGCCAATTCCCAGTCTTCCGTCAAAGTCTGTTTTTTCAATCTTACTTTCAAGCTGAGAGAGCTTCCCTGCGGCCCTATAAACATCGAAACCACTATTATTATGAATAGCCACTCCCGCACTATCGTAACCACGATACTCGAGCTTCTTAAGACCACTCATTAAAACTTGCTTAGGAGACTTGGGTCCAAAATAACCGACGATTCCACACATTATTCTTTTCCTTTAAATTTCTTGGCGTAGCCTTCTTTGTTGACCTGCTTGGCTCTTCCAATGGCTAAAGCATCTTTAGGAACATCTTTATTAATTGTTGAACCAGACGCAATGATTGTGTCGTCACCAATTTCTACAGGAGCAATCATTTGTGAGTCACTTCCTACAAAAACATTATCTCCGATTTTTGTCTGATATTTTTTTCGGTCAGCGGCGTAATTACAAGTGATAACCCCGCACCCGATATTGGTGTTTTCACCAATCTCTGCATCCCCTAGGTAAGCGAGGTGGTTGGCTTTGGACTTGGCTCCAAATTTCACTTTCTTCATCTCGACAAAATTTCCAATTTTTGCCTCAGGCCCCACCTCAGTCTGTGGTCTTAGACGAGCGTAAGGGCCGAGCACAACCTGCTCCCCCACTTTTGCTTTTTCAAGGTAAGAGCCCGCGCGCACCTGAACGCTTTGGCCAATTTGGCTATCTTGAATAAAGGCATTGGGCTCTACCACACAAAAAGGACCTAACTCTGTTTTTCCTTTTAAAAAGCAGCCTGGATAAAGCACAGAGCCTGGGCCGACCTGGACGCTTTCTTCAATATAGGTATTTTCAGGATCGATAATCATCACCCCTTCTTCCATGAGCTGAAAACACTTCTCTCGGAAGATGGCTTTGGTCGCTAGTGCCAACTCTTTTTGAGTATTCACACCGAAAGCCACCGAAGGGTCTGTGAGTTTTGCTCCCACTTTTTCTCCTGCTTCGATGCATAATGAAACCAGGTCGGTGATATAGAACTCCCCTTGTTGGTTGTTGGCATGAATCTCAGGGAGGTACTTTGTTAGGATGTCCCTTTTAGCAATATAAATTCCGGTGTTAACTTCTTTAATTTTTTTCGTCTCAGCAGAAGCGTCTTTCACCTCTACGATGGCTTTAATGTTTCCCTGATGCCTTACAATTCGACCGAAAGACCCTGGGTCAGAGAGTTCTGAGGTCAGAACCATAAGATCCATTTCTTTTTCGCAAAACTCATCATAGGCTTCCTGAAGCTTTCTTGGAGAGACCAAGGGGTGATCCCCATTCATAATTAGGATATGATCGCTCATGGACTCTGGCGAGGCCGCTTTGACCGCATCGGCTGTGCCCTTTTGCTCCACCTGTTTGCAACAAACGATCCCCTGGGGCTCAAGAAGTTGACGCAACAGAGCTTCCCCGTAGCCTACGACCACGCGAACCTCTTCGGCTCCCATTTGGCGGACCCGGGAAATTACCCGAGTGATCATCGGATCCCCCGCGACTGGGTGCAGGACTTTAGGTAATGGGGAATTCATGCGAGTTCCCTTTCCGGCCGCAAGGACGATGGCTGATAATGCCGACATTTTGACTCCTTTTGCAAAGAGGCCCAATTTAATATCCACCCCTGAAAAAAGCAACACCAAGGCCCGAGGAGAACCTCCCTGTTGTTGAAAAAACACAGTCCTTGTGACAGCCTAATAGAATAGGAGCCACACCCATGATTAGCGCCAATGCTGCCTTTCTTTCTGACCAGGAAGTCGATCTCAAAGAGTTTGGAATTGAGTGGATCGCTACGGAGCAGGCCGCGGAGTTCCTCTCCCAATCGAGCCCATCGGTACTGGCACTGCAAACAAACCCTGAGAACTTTAAAAGTCTGTTTGAGTGTGTGGAGACCCTGAAAAAAAGACAGCCTGACACTCAGGTGGTCGTTCTCTACTCAAAACTTGGCAAAGACCAGCTCAAAAAGATCATCAACCACTTGCGCCCTTTCAAAATTATTGAAGCAAAGAGCGCCCCGGAATTAACATCGCTTTTCGAACTGGGCTTTCAAAAGTATTTTGAGAGTCAGCAGGAAAAGCAGCTCCTAGGTATGATCAATGAAAAAAACCAAGAGCTAAAGCAGTTAACAGTCAGCTTGGAGAAAAAGGTCAACGACCGACAAACGGAACTGGAAGAGTCTCGTTTAAAAAATATCTCCGCTGGAAACCGCTTAAAAATTTTAAAAGAAACCCTGGTTCAAATCTACCAGTCCTCATCCATCCCAGAAATTGAACGTAATATTGCTCAGATTTTAAAAAAAGAATTTGAGGTGGAGTGGTTACAAATTCGAAGTCGCGCCCAAAGTAATCTCAACAATAAAAAAGGTAAAATTAAGTTTTATAAAACAAAACTCAAAGTCGGCACGCAAGAATACGGTCATATCTTTTTTGCAAAAAAAGAAAACAAGTCTTTTGATAAAAAAGAAAAAAGGTTTTTAAATCAAGTGGCCGAGGCCGTCTCACTCTCAATTGAAAGAACGGTCCAATATATAAAAAGTCAGGAATTAAAAACTCAGTGGGAAGCAACATTTGATGCCATTTCTGATCCCATCTGTCTGACCGATCAAGACTATAATATTTTGCGAGTGAACTCGAACTTTCTTGAAAAAACTCAGATCCCCTCCTACCAGGAGACCATTGGCAAGAAATGCTATGAGAAACTTTTCAACCGCTCAACTCCTTGTGAGGGCTGTCACCGCGGTGAAATTTTTCAAATTAGAAATCCTGGTGGAAAAAGAGATCCCGAAGTCTACGATGTTTACTCCAACAATCTTGGAGAGAGTGACCAAGCAATATACTTTCAGATGTATCGCAACGTTACCAACGAACTCAATCTACAACGTCAGGTCATTGAAACTGCAAAGATGGCGGAGCTTGGAACCATCAGCTCAAGCATTGCCCATGAGCTAAACAATCCGATTGGGGGCATGCTCAATTTTGTGCAACTAATGAAGATGGACCTAGAAGGCACTGAGGAGTTCTACGACGATATCCTTGAAATCGAAAAAGGCATTATCAAATGTAAAAACATCGTAAAAAATCTTTTGGGTTTTGCCCGCAAGTCTTTCAACACCGAGATCACTGCAATAAATTTAGTTGAGGTGATCGAGCAAGCCATTAAAATCACAGAGCTAAAAACACGCTCTATTGGTATTAAGATTAAATTTGATCCCACTATAGCCGAAGCGATGGTCGAAGGGCGCTTCAACCTTTTAACTCATGCCATCCGCAATGTACTCCAGAATTCACAAGAATCATTGATCGCCAAACGCCAGAAGGACAAGCACTTTCAAGGGGTTATCGATATCGAAATCCTGCAAGAGGAAAGTCAATTTAAAATAAAAATCACAGACAATGGGGAAGGACTTGTTGACGGCACCGAAGACAAAATCTTTGACCCACTTTTTACGACCAAAGACCCAGAAACCAACTCTGGTCTTGGTTTGACCCTGGCCTTACAAATAGTCAAAGAACATAAAGGTCAGATCTATGTAAGTACTGATAAAGACAAAAATTTGTGTATAAATGTCTTGTTTACCAAGTCTGAAGCATAGTCTGGTCTATCGGAATTTTGACTTCAAAAAATTGACACTGTCAAAATGATTCCCTAACCTGAAAACAGATCGGACGAAAACTTTTTCAAGAAGAAAAAGACCCTCGATTCCAAGGAAGGATACCCCATGAGCCAAGCGAAAATTCTTGTTGTTGACGATGAACAAACCTTACGAGCGGCCCTGTTTCGTATTTTCTCAAGACGTGACTATCAGGTAATAACGACGGGAAATATCAAAGAAGCCGAGTCTGTTATTACCACAAATTCAGAACTTGAATTGGCAATTGTTGATGTGAGACTTCCTGATGGAGATGGCATTGATTTACTCGCCACTCTTAAACAAAAGTATAATAATATACCCGTGATCGTGTTGACAGGTTTTGCTAGTATCGACGTCGCGGTCAAAGCCACCAAAATGGGTGCTTTCCATTTTATGACCAAGCCTTTTAATATTGAGGAGCTTGTGTCGATTGCTGAAAAAGCTCTCTCTCATAAAAAACTTGTTTTTGAAAACACAGAATTAAAATCGCGCCTAGAAAGTAAATATCGTTTCGATAATATCATTGGACAAAGTCAGCCTATTCGCAATGTCCTTAATATGATTGAAAAAGTGGCCGACACCGATTCTACAATATTAGTCAGTGGTGAAAGTGGAACCGGTAAAGAATTGATTGCTAAAGCTATCCATTATAATTCTTCTAGAAAAGACAAACCCTTCGTTCCCATTAACTGTGGAGCCATTCCCAACGAACTCCTTGAAAGTGAACTCTTTGGTCACGTTAAAGGGGCCTTCACCGGTGCGATCAGTAACCGCCAAGGGCGTTTCGAAATTGCCAACAAAGGGACACTCTTTCTTGATGAGATCGGAGATCTTAGTCCCAATCTTCAAGTCAAACTACTTAGGGTTCTACAAGAACGCCGTTTTGAGCCAGTGGGAAGTGCAAAGACGATTGAGTCTGATGTGCGCATTGTTGCAGCTACGAATGTGGACTTAGCAAAAGCTGTGAAAGAAGGAAGTTTTAGAGAAGATCTTTTTTATCGCCTCAATGTTATCCCCATTCATATCCCACCTCTTAGGGAGCGCTCTGACGATATTCCTCTTTTGCTTGAACATTTTATCAATAAGTTCAATCAGCATAAGGGAATTCAGATCACGGGAATTCATCCCATGGCTTTAGAAAAACTCAAGCAATACGCCTGGCCGGGTAATATTAGAGAATTAGAAAATTTCATTGAGCGAATCAGTATCCTCAGAAAAGAAGGCATGATTGAACCTTCCGACATTCCACAACACTTTGATGATGGGTCGGGAGCCTCAATCAATGGTCAACTACCTGTGGATATTCCTGAACAAGGGATCGATTTTAATAACGCTATCGCTTCTTACGAAAATCAATTAATTATTAATGCTCTTAACAAGACGGGATGGAATCGTAACCAAGCCGCGATCTTGTTGCGACTCAACCGCACCACTCTGGTTGAAAAAATTAAGAAAAAAGGACTCAAACCAGAAGCGACTATTTAAATAAATCACTCTTTTTAATTCGAACGAGGTCCACAATGGTGGGCCTTTTTTTTTAAGAAGATGACTTCATACTGAGCTGACGTTCCACCCAGTTGAGGAATGTGCCTGTGCAATCGAATTGAAAACGAGGTTCGATATTCTCGGGAAGGGGATGAGGGATCGGTTTCCAACGCACATGCACCGAATGAATCCCCAACTCATTGGCTGGATGAATATCGTGATGATGATCTCCCACCATAACCATTTCTTCGGGCTTGGCATCAAAAAAGTCTTTTAGAGTTAAAAGTCCATCTTTACTTGGCTTATTAGACTCCACACAGGTCCCTGAAATAATCGTTTCAAAACGATCAATCAGTCCGATCTTTGTTAGAATTCGCTTAGTCGACTCACCGTCTCGGCCCGTCCAGATGGCCAGCTTCCCTTGGTTCGACTCAATGGCTGTGAGAATTTCGTGGATCCCAGGGAAAGCTTTGATCCCCTCAGACAACTCACGCCCAACCTTAGAAAGTCTTTGCATGGCAATTTGGCTCTCTTCAGGTGGCAGGAGGTCCTCAAAAATCCGATGGGGGTGTTTGTGGCGAATCTCTTCCATAAAATTGGCCCCCACCTCGACTTTGAAAGGCTCAAGGGTGTAGGCCAAACATTTTGAAAAGAGACCATCGGTATCTACAAGTGTTCCATCAAAATCAAAAATCCAGTACTTCATCTCTTCTTATATTGCTGAAAATGCAGGATTTTTGTCAAGTCAGCGTTCTATTCCCGGAAAATTTGGAAAACTCTCTGAAAGACCATTTATAGGGACTGCTAACGCAAAGAGATGTCTCAAAGTGATACAATTAAGTAACCGAGCAAGAATAAAGCAACAGCTGTCAAAAACATGGCTAATTACAGGCTGTTAAAAGGGCCTCAGATCAAATTTAGTGGCCCCTGGATGGCCTACTTCTTGCTCCTATAAAGGGTATGAAGCTTTTGAAGATTTTTTCGACATTCTTATTCTTGAGTCTACTGAGTTCTCAAGCGATGAGCTTTACGGCTTTAAGAGGAAAAAGTTTTTCTAATGAAAAAGAAACACCTAAAAGGCGCGTGGCTGTTGAGTTCAAACCCGTTGCGGTTGAAGGACGAAAAGGACTCTTTACCAAATCCAATTTGGAATCCATACTTCCCGATCAGGTCAGCGAAGAGGATACGGGACGAAGTATCCGCAGTAAAATCCTTTCACAATCAGCAGAATCCTTAATGGAAGCTGACATCATAAAAAATAGTTTTCTGTTTAAAACCGCCAAGCAGGTTGAAGATTCTACGAAAATGGATGTGGCCATCAAAGCCGAGAAAACCAATGCTCTTGATAAACCTGTGGAGCATAAATTTAATTTTGATTTACAAGCTCTTAAACAAGAAGCGCGTATTATTTATGAGGGTTATATAAAATCCAAATTGGAATATAAAGCCAATCAGGATGCTTTAATCTTTTCTATTGAAGAGGCCCTATCGAACCGCTCTAAAATCCTGATCACTCACACCAATGATCGCATTCAATCAAGACAACTTTTACAGTATCAGATCAATTGGTAATCACTTTAAAGAATCTAAAGCCTTCTTCCCAATATCTTTTCGCATCTGTCGCCCCGGCCAACAGACCCTATCGGCCTGTTTATAAGCCTTTTCGATCGACTCTTGCAACGTGCTCGCAAGAGCCACGGCATTTAATACACGGCCACCATTGGTGACCCAATGATTTTCTTCAGTCAACTTTGTTCCTGCATGCAGAAAGTAAGCCTCTTTACTTCCTGAAAAGTCGCCTTCAATAACAACATCTTTCACGGAAGACTCGGGATATTTCTCAGCGGCGAGAACCACACAAGTGGCAAAACCTTCCTTCCATTTTAGCTGCGGCTTTTCCCCTTGGCTGATTTTATAAAACGCCTCACCCCAATCTCCATCAAGAAGAGGGAGTAGAACTTGCGTTTCAGGGTCCCCAAATCTCACATTGTACTCCAGAACCTGAGGGCCAGAGTCAGTGACCATGATTCCTATAAAAACCACACCCTTGTAATCAAAACTTTCAGCTTGAATTCCTTTTTGTGTCGGCTCCACAACTTCTTCGATAATAGTCCGGTAGAGTGAGTCTGAAATCTTCATGGGTGCAACAGTCCCCATGCCTCCGGTGTTTGGCCCTGTCTCCCCTTCAAAGATTTTTTTGTGATCCTGAGCCATGGGAAGAGCTACATAATCGGCCCCTGTGGTTAGAATAAAAAAGCTCAATTCATAGCCGGGCTGAAATTGCTCCAGAAGAGCTTCTCTACCCGCCTCACCTAAGATTTTGTTTTCAAACAAGTCGGTCGCCGCCTTTTCTAGCTCGGTTTTATCCTTACAAATAAACACTCCTTTACCGGCAGCAAGCCCATCGGCCTTGAGTACATAAGGAGGCGTGAAGTTACTGGCTTTTTCCAGGGTCTTTTCCACACTACTAACAACTTCAAAAGCAGCTGTTGGAATTTTATGTTTTTCCATAAACTTTTTAGAGTAGATTTTACTGCCCTCAAGCTTTGCCCCTTGTTCACCGGGTCCAAACACGGCCAAACCTTTCTGGCGCAACTGGGAGGCAAGACCTTGCACAAGAGGATCTTCAGGGCCAATCACCACAAGCTCAATATCATTTTCAATACAGGCTTTATGAATCGAGGCACTCTCGACTTCCACAGAGAGTTGGGTGACCTCTTTTCCCATACCTTGATTGCCCGGCAGGGCGAAGACTTTATTAATAAACGAGCTTTCAAGAAGGGCGTGAACGAGAGCGTGCTCTCTCCCCCCTTTTCCGATGACAAGGGCTTTCATAATGACTCCTGGATTGCTGGTTTTTAGCTAACTTTAATTCCCAGCCGGGTCAACGCTCAAGAGCTTTGATTTGTTATAACAAGCAATGAGGTGACAGCGGCGCGCAACCTCTGCATAATTTATCCATGACTTTTATTTTCAGCCTTCTACTCTCCTTGGCTTGGGGTATTGAGATTCCCAATCAGCTCACTGGTTCAGACCAGGTGAAAATGCTCAATATTATCGGCTTGGGAGCTCAACCGAAAGTTCTATCGAACGCCTATCCTCTAGGAGGCTATAGTGGGCTGGAATTAAGCTTGACCCTTGAGGCCATCAACACAAGAGAAATCGCACAACTGGGCTCAGGGGCTCCTCAAACGGAAACCTTTTACTACCCCTCATTAACTGTTGGTAAGGGACTCTATAACAGCGGCGATATTTTTATCCACTTTACTCCCCCAAGAAAAACGCAAGAACTCACCAAATTCGGAGCCAGCTATCGCTGGAACTTTTATCAAGCACTTTTCCTTCCTCTTAACTTTTCCCTTGTTCTTCATGGAGGCCTGAGTAACCTAAAAAATAAACTTGTCACTCGAAATTTGGGGGGAGACTTGGTTCTCGGTCTTATGATCCAAGAGTTTTCATTTTCTATTGGAGGCGGTTACGCTAATTCTTCGGGGCAATTTACCGGTGGAGTCAACGGAGTCACTACCTCTAACAATGAAGAGCATCGCAAAGTGGAAAGCAGCCACTTTATGATTGGCGCCTCTTACAACTTTGAGCCCTTTTTTATAGGTGTGGCTGTCGATCGCTATGAAACGACAGTTTATAGTGTAAAGTCTGGAGTACTTTTCTAAAAAACCAAAAAGATTCGCCAGTTCTCTTCTAATACACGGTCGAGACTAAAAGAGCTTTGCGCCTCGTCGGCATGAATATTCTGATACTCTAAAAATATATGATCATTGACCCTAATCCCAAGACCATGCAATCGAAAGCTCGCTTGATAAGGATTCGTTCCTGGAGATTCCCAGCTTTCCTGGGAAAAAAGTCCACGGTAGAAAACATGAAAGAACTCGAAATAACCACCGTAGCTGAAGGCTTGCCCCACTCTTTCGAGCCCGTCCTGCCTTTCATAACTTAAATTCCAGAATTCAGATAGAGCCGACGCTCTAACACGATCTTTCCAAAACTTAAAAGTCGGAGATTGCAACTCCAAACCAAGGCCCTCAAATTGTGGTCGTCTCTGGTAGCGGCGAGTGAGGTACACAAGCCGGGCTTGCATAAAGCTTGGCTTATAATCAAAGGATAAAAATTGGGGATTGATTTCGGCATTTTCTAAACTATTGTCTCCCGTCCGCAACGTACGACCAGAGAAATAAGAGTAGGAGGCCGAGAGTGGAAGGTTTTCTAAAGGTTGATATTTTATATTTGCCCCTAGATCAATTCCTCGGCGGGTCACCAAAAGGTCACTGTAGTAGGAGGGGCGTCTCGAGTAAACACCTTCCTCCCCCGTTAGGACTCCATAGGAATAATACATATTACCGGCCATAAAATTGAGACCTGTTAGGAAGTCAGGGGAGTAATCAAAATACACTTCTCCCAAGTAAATTTCCGTATCTTCTACAGCCTGTTGCCCTAAAATTTCAAAACGACTCTTAAGGTCTCTTGTAAACTGATACTCAAGTCCGACCGAAAGGTTCTGTACACCGGAATCTGTACTGGGCCGTTGCTCGGAGAGGTTTTGCTGCTTGGATTCAAGAGTCAGTTCACCAAAGAAAGTCCAATCTTTTTGCCTATCATCCTCTTTTTCTGCTATGGAATCTGTGGAAACATTGGCCACTTCAACTGAATCATTCACCTCTTGTGAATGGATGAGACTGATAAAAAGTAAACTATAAATCCACATAGGGAGCCTCACGCCTTAACATATTGATTCGGAAATTATGGAGGTCGACCCCCCAACGGTATCCTTGCCCCCAGCTATAAAATACCATTCCTTCGCGAGCGCTATCAAAGTCGGCGTTTCCTGATAAAATTTTGTCTTTCTCAACCCGCAATGAAGAATTAAGAAGAACCTTATTATTCCATATCAGAATTCGACGATCGTTATTAAGACGATTGATGGTCTCAATTCGCAAATTAAATTCCCCTCGGTGATTCACAGCTTCGTCGATTGTGGTTAAAGGTTTAAAGGAAAAGCCAGGCTCGGCAAAACTGACCTCCACGGTGTGGGAGGAGTCCTCTCCATCCGACTCTCCTCTTTGAAAACGAATTTGAATTCCTGTGTCGTAGGTGAAATCATCGAGAAAAAGATGGAGAATCAGCGAAGACTCTTCCTCAAAAAACTGTCCTTCAAGATTAATATGGAAACTATCACGCGGAGAGCGCAACTGGCTTGTCATCAAGATTTTGCCGGAACCAATATAACCTTTTTCATCAGCACGTATATTTTTTGATTGAATAGAATCCACTTCATCCATAAGAGGGCGTTCAGCTATACTCGGACTCTGATCGCATGCAACGAGGAACAATAATAAAGCAAAATACCTCACAGACTCTACTCTCCCGAACGATTCACAGCGCTATATAGGCCGCGAGGAGTTTCTTCGTTGTCGTTTTCTCGATAAACATCACCCACGTCTTTCAACTTGTTGTAAAAATAAGAATCTTTTAAACGAGCCGCATAGTGGAGGCTAGTATTACCTTCCACACCTTCATCGTTGATCATATTTTTCAAAAAATTTCTGGCAAGACTAATATAGTTTCTTTGCTCGATCAGGGAATCAAAAATTCTTTTGTAATTTCGTGGGACGGAGGCTTGATTGCGGTCGATGTGAGCCAGAAGCTCCGCCAAGGGATTGCGGTCAAAATTATTTTGAGCTCGAAAATTTACAAAACGGCAAGTCATCAAGACCTGGGAGGCCTGCACGTGACCGTTACGAACCGCTTGATGAAGGGGTGTGTTCCCTTCGAGATTGTGAGAGTTGATCAGGTCATCCGGAATCAATGGTGCTCGCTGTAAAGCTCCTCCTAAGTAGTCAAGGACAAGACCTGCGACCGAAGGTGCACCTTTCAGAAACTCACTGCCTTCAAACAGGTGCTCTCCGCATAACTCTTCTGT
Source organism: Bdellovibrionales bacterium (assembly GCA_964230645.1). Lineage (GTDB taxonomy): Bacteria > Bdellovibrionota > Bdellovibrionia > Bdellovibrionales > JAGQZY01 > JAGQZY01. Next base: position 1,494,454 of record CAXRHT010000002.1, read on the forward strand.
GGCCCATTTTAATAAATCGTGGCGGTTTTCACTGGCCGCTGTATGGAAAAAGTTTTGATCTAAGTTATCTTTTTGATTGTAAAAGCCCGACCAGAACGTCCAGCTTGTGGACCAGGTAAGAGTCCACTGCATCCAATAGTCTTTTAAAAGTTTTGCAACTGAGGCATTGGCTGCATAAAACAAAGCGTGACGATCGTTATTGTCTAGAAAATCAATATTGTGAAAACGAGCCAACCCAAAACGCAAACTTCCTTTGTACTTTTCAGCGATCAATTCGATCAGAGATAGATGCCCGTACTGAGCCGCGTAGCTTATGTAACCACGCCCATTGCTATCAGAAGCCTTTAAGTCCTCAATCGATAATTCCCGTGCGATTTGCATGGCAATAGCTTCTTGCCTAAGCTCGATGGCCACCATCAAAGGCGTTTTACCCTCTTGGTTTTTAGGTAAAAACATCGTGGGATTGTCTTCCAAAACTCTTTGAACAGCTTCCGGCGATTTTTCAAAAACACCCTCAAAAGCATTATTAGGAGCCTTTGCTTGGCGCTCTTCGGGAGTCATGCGTGAAAGCTCGGAATTGGTTGGCAACTCTTCTTGAGGACGCTCATCGGAGCATCCTGAGGTGAGACTCGCAATGATAACGAATAAAAGGGAAAGGGCTGGGCAAAATATCTTCATCGATTGAACTCCGTTTATCCCACCCCAAATTTGAGAGAGCCAAGTAACACAGAAAGTTTTAAGGTCCTAAAAAAAAGTGTTTTCTGAATTTACTTGAAAAATAAATGAGAACCCCATTGGTATTACATAAAGTGAGTTTCAAAAAAGACTCAAAAAGAAAAAAATACACACGGACTTACCTTTTTTCACTAACGAATCCGGAAGAATGAATTGGTAACAATTGTGATAACTATTTTTTTAAACAGCAGCTTTGTGAATGTTTAATGCCTTTATAATTATGGTGAAAGGTAAATGAAAACGAAGCTTAATTTTTAGGATTTTCTTTTTCTTTTTTAGAAATTCATCTTAATAGCCATCTCTATGAAAACCATGGCTGTACGTTTGCTCCTCCTCGGACTTTTTACATTTCACTTCCTCCCCTTGAGTTTTGCCCACGATGACAGTGGTGATCAAGATCCTTATGAGCTTGCTGTCCGCTATGGAACGTTGTTTGAGCGAATCGCCCAACTTGATTTTGGAGAAGGCAGCCTTTCAGAGGCTCCGGCCGTCGCTACAGTCCGCATAAAAGGAAGAAACTACTACCTTAATGATTCTTTCTACACTGTGATGGAAGAGGTTTTTCGCCTCTATGCTGAAGATATTGAAAGCCTTTGCCCCAATTGTGAAGTCCCAAGCCCTGAGGATTTAAGCCATGAGGCCCGCGAGCTTGTCGCTAAGGGCTGGCTCACAAACTTAGGAGAAGCCTCCGCAAAAAATATTCTTTCTCGCTACGGGGGAGAGTTTGTTGACCTTGGAGCCCGCTACGGCCATATGGCCGGGATCTTAAAAGTTATGGGGGAACTCGCAGAGGATGCTTTGCTCGTTATTTTTAAGATGCCTGGCGCCCATTTTCTCTGCGACGTCATCACCATGGTGGTATCAGCCAACGCAGCGAAAGTCTCCACTCTTTTTAATGTCTGGAAGAATGCTAAAGGCCTTGAGCGAGGAAGTATTCGGGAAATTTCTCGCCTGGTAGCAACCTCTTATGCCGCCAAAAGAAGTCTTGGGCGAATCAAACTTGAATTTGGCCCAGTGGAAGTGGATCCCCAACTCTTTTCTGACGAAGATACCAATGATCCGAGGAAAGCTTGGTTGGCTCATGAGATTGGTGATGAAAGACGCTTCCAGCGCTTTTTTAGTCGTGCCGATACTTTGATCTCTAAATACAGTGATCAGATTGGGGAGCTTGAAAAACAAAAACTCACAGCTTCGGATCGAAAAAAGCGACGCCTAGACAGACAAATCACAAGACTCCGAAACAAAATGTCCAACCAATTCAAGGTTAAAAGAAAAGTTTTTGAAGGGCGCAGGTTGGGCTACACGTTCCTGATCTTCAAAAGAAAACGACGAATGAGTCTTTACTCTGATGAACCTGCAATGAGTTCTCTCGTGAAAGGATCAAAAGCCTGGATGGTCCCCATGACAGCGACACTCACCACTCCCGGATTTATATTCAAGAAGAATCATGAAGAGGAAGCCAAGCATTTTGTGGAAAGAGTCACTCATGAGCAAGCCGTTTTTGAAGGCAGTGATATCGAACAAATTCTCCTCTCTGAGGCCAAGGAAAAAGGTTTAGAGGAGGCCATGTTACAAAGGATTTTTGCCGATGTAGAAAGCCTTTTTGATACCAACAGTGCAAGGCGTGTCCGCTACGTAAAAACCCTTGGTCTGCACGCTTTTGTCGGAGATTTTATGAGCCGACTGGCCAAGAAGTATATCGGTGTGGTTCGTGGAGAAATTTTGCAAACGGGTCCTGTGGCTTCTCAAACAAGAAAACTTTGGGGATTACAGTGGCGGGTGGGCCGATTGACTTATTTTAGTAGTCGCTACACCGATTACTTGAAATCAATTAGCTTAGTAAAAGGTAAAAGTCCTCTTACCAACGAATCCGCCTTTGCGAAAGAATACTTTGTTCGCCTTATTAGTGCCTACGAAGTTCTAGGGCGCCTAAAAGACATTCCAACGATCTCGGAGGTGGAGGACATTAAACGAGAACTTGATGTTAAAATCGCTGAATTGAAAGCCAACCAATTCTGGGTGGAGAAAAGAGCTGTGCATTCGATTTTGCCGGTTCGCCAAATGCTCGCTTCCATTCTTGGACTTGGGCGCTACAATTTATATCGTAGGAGGCCTCAGTGCGGTCAGCTCTACTTCTAACGATTCTTTTGGCAACTATTGACCCAGCTGGAGCTCAAAGTCAGTGTGTTGAGCTTTTTAAGATTTCAAGCCCCTCTAGTCAGACCCATGAAGTGATGGCCACAAGTTGGGCGCTTCATAGTGCTCTTGAAAACCTCCCCCTTTTTGGCCGCACAAAAAGAGCGCGCCGAAAAGAACGGGAGCATATCGCTGAGGACCTCAAAGGAGTGGAGGAACAACTCGAACGCTTAATAAAGGAAAAGCCTTATCTCGAAGGCTACTTAGAGCGTTGGCAAAACTTCAATGCCTTCTGGTTGGAAAAAATAAAAGAGTTCGAAAGTTTGCCTGAAAAAGAGCAAAAAAAACTCGCCGCCCAAATGGAAATTCCACTCAGCATAGGGCTTAAACATCTTATTAGTTTTTTAGAATCGTCGCACCATCGCCGGTGGAACCTGGAAAGACTCAACCACCTGCTGACTATCCATACCGAGCACCCGAGCGTGGATTTAAAAGCTTCTTTGTTTCTAATTGATCGAGGAACGAGAAAGTATTATTCGCGCTGGGACTTCACTCGCTGTAAATATTAGGATTTAAGGCTTTTAATTTTATCGACAACACTTGTGGTGGAACGACCCTGCACAAAGTTAAGGGACTTCACTTCTCCCCCTTGTTTCAGGACGTGATCCGAGCCGACGATTTGATCAATAGCCCAATCCCCTCCTTTTACAAGGACATCGGGACTGATGGCTTCAATGAGTTTCAGGGGCGTGTCTTCTTCAAAAAGTATGGTGAAGTCCACGGCCTTAAGACTCCCTAGAATTTCAGCCCGGTCTTCTTCATTCTGCAAGGGTCTCTCGGGACCTTTTAGGCGCTGAACACTGGCATCAGAGTTCACCCCTACCACCAGAAGATCCCCACAAGCCTTAGCCTCTTTTAAATAAGTGACGTGGCCGACGTGAAGAATGTCGAAGCAGCCATTGGTAAAAACGAGACGCTTGCCTTGCCTGCGAGTCGTTAATTGAGATTGTAGTTCTTCAATACTCTTACAAAACATAAATTAGTATTGTCTGGAGTATAGTTTTAAGCCTGAGAAGTAGTAGGCGATGTCTTTTCCAAACCCAATGGATACCAGAGGAATAAGAAAAATTCCTGTGGCCATAATCACAAATGTTCGGAAAAGAACTTGCAGTGGATACATGATATGCGCTCTTTCTTTGGCAGAGCCCAGTTGAACATCAAAAGCCCAATCCCCAAGGGTGGAACCAAAAAGCCCTCTGGAAAGCATAAAGTAAAAAAGAGTGACTCCCACGTAAAGAAGAGAAATTTCCACTGTGGTTCTAAAGCTTAGCTGAGAGTGAGTGAGCATAGTGATAATATCCACTTGAGTGATCGCCACTAAAGTCACAACAAAAAGTGAGGCCAAGCCTAGGACAATTAGAAAATCGATAATGGCCGAAGCAAAGCTTGAGGGCACTTCTTTGTATTGCGGCACAGGCTCCACCATCTGATGGTAAAAGCGTTTTTGAACCTCTTCTTTCGGGAAAGCTTGTGAAAGACTATTATCAAGAGTCACATCAAAATTTTGCTTAATGGCCGTCTGGGGCGCCTGATCCGGAGTGGGTCGATAGACGGGAGTCTCACGCAGTCTTTCTGGAGCCAAAGGACCTTTCAGACGCTGTTCACGGTCCTTATCGTCTTTGAAATCAACGGAAGGCGGTAGAGAGTCCAACATCTTTTTCAGAGATCGACTCACAGGTGCATCGTTGGGTTTTTTGAATTCTTTGTCTGATAATTCGAAATCTTGCTTTCTTAAAGTAGTGGTGCGCTCAAGAGAGGCCTTAGACTCCTCTTGTGGTCTTCTTTTGGATTTTTTTTGAGAATCTTCAGTGGTTTTGTCGAACCCCAAACCATCGGTCAAAGGTCGAAACTCAAAATTATCCAGATCCATCTCCCGCTCCTTTAGTCGAAATGCCCTAGACCATACTTTAAAATGCTCACGAGTGTCACGCAAGCCGTTTCAACTCGGAGAACCTGATCTCCAAGACTTATGGGTAAGAGCTTATAATCTTTAAACAATTCCAGATCCTGAGGGGAAAAGCCCCCCTCACTACCCACGAAAATCCACAAGGGCTGGGGGTTTGAGCCCATTTGGGCCACGCGATTTTTTAGATTTTCCCCACCTTCTCCTTCATAGGCCAAAAGTCCTAAAGCCTCCTGCTGTGAGAACTCTTTTAATAAGACACCAAGAGGTTTGATTTGGGTTAAATTCAAAAACTCTCCCCGCCCCGTCTGTTGGGTCGCCCCGCGGATAATTTTTTTCCATCTCTCATATTTTTTAGCTGGCACCTTTTTAGAGGACTTAACAAAGCTAAAATCTGAGGTGAAGGGATGGATAGAGTGAACGCCGAGCTCCACCATTTTTTCGAGCACTTTCTCTAAGGTTTGAAATTTGGGAAGAGATAAGGCCAGGTGGATCTCAGGCTTTGGAAGTGGCGCAATGGTACGCGTTTCAAGCACTTTGGCCGTGGCCATTTTATTATTAACCTCGGTGATCTCCACCAAGAAGGCCTGGCCTTTGAGAATCAGTTCAAAGCGGTCATTTAACCCTCGCCGACAAACGACACAGATATGATGAAAAACTTCACCCGTGAGCTCAAAGCCCTCTTCCGTTTTATGTTCCTCTTCCACCCAATAACGTCTCACGAGCGCCTCTCAAAAATAAAGCCCACCCATTCGTCTTTTTGGTCCTTTTCAATAAGTTTTAAATCCCAATCCTCTGTCATCTCTTTAACAAACTCTTTGGATCTTTCCTCAAGCACTCCAGTGAAGATGCAATATTTCGGTTCAATTTTTTTAAAGTCTTGTTTTAACTCTAGTAGAACTCCATCAATGATGTTTGCGATGAGGAGATCCACTCTGCCAACAAGCTTTTCTGGCCAGTTCTCCTCCCACGTCACTTGGCTAATTTGGTTTTTCTTTAAGTTTTCTGTGAAAACTCGGTGAGACTCGGGGTCATTGTCATAGGCAAAGCCATTTTGGAAACCAATCTTCCTTGCTAAAATTGACAAGATACCGGAACCAGTACCGACATCGACGAAGGACTTTAAATTTTTATCTTTTAGTTCAACGAGAAAATGACTGGCTAACTGTGTGGTGGCATGAGTGCCTGTTCCAAACGCCATGCCCGGTTCAATATATATGCACTCTTTATTAGTATCAGAAAAATTCTCTTTTTCCCAATCGGGTACGATCCAGACAGGCTCTACTAAACAAAAGGGTTTCCATTGAGCTTTCCACTCCCCCAGCCAATCTTTTACCGGCTGTTGGTTAAGTAAAACTTCAATGTTGGGATAACGGTTAGTAAGCTTATTAAGAAGCTCTTGACCCGGATTCTGGGTAAAAAATGCGGTCAGAGTTTTGGTGTCTTGCTCGATCACCTCAGGAAGATATTTTTTGTCTTTTTGTTCAAACTGAAGGTTTTCTTGAACACCTGCGGCCCCTGATTCAAAAAGAAAAAGACTAATCTCCTCTTCTTGCTGGGCTGGCACATCTTTTAGTTCTAACTCGAAATAAGTTTGTGAATCCATAGAGGATTCATTCATTAGCCTCGAGGATTTGTCAATGTTGGATGTGAAGCTTGCGGGTCCTCCTCTGGAAGAGACTCCGCCTCTGGCTCCTGAGGGGCCTCAGGCAAGCTTGCTGGCTGCCTGTCGTGCTCAAAAACACTGGAGGGAGCTTGATGGTAGCTAACCTTATTTCTCATCGTGGTTAGATCCAAACGATCCCCAATCATAACCGAATCATAGGTCAGCATGGGACGCGCTTCTCTTCTATCGATCTCAACCAGCCGACCAATGCTTTTGTCATTGTCGGAGTGAATGATCTCAAGATCAGCCACTTTCACATAAAAATCTCCAACAGACTTATTGTCAAAAGGATCGTGAACGGGCACACGTCTTTTCACAGAGACAAGAGTCCCTTCCGTCAGGCCTAAATCACTGCCCCCACGGATGAAGTAGTCGGCGTAAACTCTTTCACTCTCATGAAGCTTTACTTTCTTCCTGACTTCAATAACCACGGCCTCACTTTGAGCGGCCCAAAGGTTCTGAGTGAATAGCACCAACAATAGACTCATCAAAATATATTTCATAAAAGACACCTCTAATTTTGACTTGATATCTAACAAACCCATCGGATCATAATGAGATGGCCTAGAGTCCAGAATCGGCAGAAATTGCCTGTTTGGCTTAAAAAGGGGAAAAAGCTTCTATTTTCAGGACTTTTGTCCTTTTATTTGTGGTTATTTTTTTCCTTTTTTCCGATTCACTTCAAGACACTTCCCTAAAGTAAAGACATTGGAAACCGATAACAATACTATGAGATTGCTGAACGTCGCGCTGCCATTATTACTGGCTTTATTTTTAGCTAACTGTTCTATCGATGTTTCCATCGATGATGTGACAGCCGATGACTTTTTAAAGTCCACAATCCTTGCCACTTCTCGAGGAATAGGAGATGGGCAAACCTCCGCCACTGTCGTGGTGTTACTTAAAAACTCTAATGACTCAATCGTCACAGGTTACAAACCTAATTTCGACTTCATCAACAATGGTGGTTCCACGGTTGCTGGTAACGGGATTACTTATTCCGATTGTGCGCCCTCGAATACTCAGGGGATTTCAACCTGTACCTTTAAATCCATTGAAGTTGGTCCCCAAAGAATTCTTTTCAATAACATTGTAGTCGAGCTTGTCGGAGAGGTCTTTTTCGAAGCTCCAAGCCGAAACGGAGTCTTCTCACAAGTGCTCAACTCAGCGCAAGTGGATCAAGTGGCCGCTGGTTATGTCGTCACATCACAAGTCGGTGCTCCTTTTAAAGGAATGGTTCATCAAGACGACCAGGGTCGAGGTTATACAATTTTTACCAATACTACTGGTGGAATCACGCCCAATCCTTAAATCCTTTCGTTAGTAATATTGACATATTGTTGCTAGCCTTTGCTTTCGATTAATTTAACAATATATCTATGATTTTGATATTTCTAATTAGCGCTCTAAACTTTTTCAGTATTAGCCATGCGACCGACATGGGTTTTCGTTTTGAAAGCGGATTTTGTCATAAGAATCGTCAGCCAGGTCTCAACCCCTTTCACTATGGGGAATGCGGAAATTTAACAGGTGCTAAAATTATCAATCGCAAGTTTCTCGATGAGAACTTCAAGGCTTCAACCTACAATTCCGCCTATATATACGTCACGACTTTTAAAAAGACGGATCTCAGTCATGTGTCTATTCGACGGGGCATCATGATGCAATCAAAGCTCAAAGACGTAACGGCCAAAGTTTTTGATCTTCGCGGTAGCCATATTAAAGGAGTGGACTTCATCAACACTGACCTTACTAATTTACTCGCTTCCGGTACCCGATTTGTAAAAGTTGATTTTAAAAACTGTAACCTCACCCAGGCCAACTTCTGGGGATCCAGTTTACAAGAAACCAATTTCGAGGGTAGTGATCTGAGCGGAGCCAACCTAGAAAACACCTTTCTGCTTTTTACAAGATTCAAAGGGGCTAAATTTAGCGATACAACAAAACTCCCTTTCACCCAAAAAGAAGCTATTAAACGAGGAATGATTAAAGTTGATGATGAATTACCTGAAGAAACAGATTGAAACTATTCGTCAAAGTCCAAGTCTAAAAGTTTATGGATTTTTCCTATCCCTAACCCATATATGGACTTTCTTTTACTGGAATAAGAGAGGCTTTTTTGTCAGCAGCCAAAGTGAAATTAATGTCGAGCCCCTCTGTTTTCCTATTTTCCCTGATTGTGATCTATTCAGACAATCTTTAAGCCCTGAGACTTGGCAATGGATTCTCTATTCTTATTTGTTTGTGGCTGCTTTGAGCTGTGTTCTCTGGTTTGGGCAAAAGCTACTAGGATGGGCTTACAGCGTGCTGGCTCTTGTCACAGCCTTTAAACTTTTCTTGCACCTTAGTAATTATAACTTCATGGGCAACTACCATTATATGGCTCACGCTATCACTCTTGCCTTTCTGTTTGTCCCCGCTAAAGATAGTGTCATTAAAACTCTCATAGTTAGCTTTTACCTGGCTGCTGGATTTTTAAAAATTAACATCGACTGGCTCAGTGGAGCCGCGATGATCCGCACACCTTGGCTTACCGGCGAGATTCTTTCCCTGTCTCTATTTTATGTTTTGTTTTTGGAGCTTATTTTTGTTTTTGGTCTGATTCATCCAAAACGTTGGATTCGCTGGTTTTGTTTGCTGCAATTTTTAGCTTTTCATATTTTCTCATGGCATATCGTTGGATTTTATTATCCACTCATAATGTTTTGCCTACTTTCTATTTTTATTTATGATGAATATTTCTTATGGAAAAACAATCGGCCTGTTCCCAATGTTCTTGAAAATCTGCTACAGGGTAAAGAATCAAAGGTTGTTTACGCCTCTCTCGCCGTGTTCTTTTTTCTCCAAATACTTCCCTTTGTTATAGCTTCAGACCCTTCTTTGTCGGGAGCAGCGAGATTGAGCTCACTCAATATGTTCGACTCAAAAACACAGTGCCACAGCCTTCTCGTCGCTCACACTGACCGAGGCAGCACCCATATCCGTCGCTCCATGAAAAATCTTGGTGTACGACTTCGCTGTGATCCCTTGATTTTTTTAAATCAAGCCCATCAACTGTGTCGTAAAAACAAAGAGTTCAATGAGATTAACCGCCTAAGCCTTCAACTTTTTTCAAAACGGGTCACAAGTCAGCACTACAAAAAAGTTCTAGATATCAAAGATGTGTGCTCCCTAGAATTCCCACTTTGGGCGGAGGTAACCCACTAATGAGTTTAAAAGTCTTTCATATTCTAATTGGGATCATGGCCGTTTTAATCCTCATTGTGGCTATTGCCATCAATCCTAAATTTTGGCGCTACAATGGTAATTATTATGACATCGTCGATAAAGCTTGGACCTCTGACGTAGCCAAACTAAAAGACCTTCCCTCAAGCTGTGAGGCGACCAGTCAGTATCGTTACGATGAAAAACGCCTAGGTCTTGCTCCTTCCTCAGCAAAACCAAAGGCTAAGGTGCAAATCGTAGAACATCTTTTTCCCTTTAATGTCGACATTCATGGAGCTTCAAAATCTTCTCCAACGGTGGATGACTCCGGAGTCTACTTAGGAAGTGATACCGGTTGGTTCTGGAAAATGGATCACGATGGTAAGAAGCTTTGGAGTTTCTATGTGCCAGGCTCCAACAATGGAATCCATGCCTCAGCAGCCATCGATGATAAAAAAGTTTATATCGCCACCTACAATGGTTTCATCTACGCTCTTGATAAAGAAGATGGCAGCTTAGTCTGGGCCAATCCTGTGGGTCAATACGTGGGAGCTTCTCCACTCCTCGCGGGAGGTTCTCTTTATATCTCTGCCGAAACCGGACATCCCGATGGAATTTTAGTTAAACTTGATTGTAACTCTGGGGAAACCCAGTGGGCTTCCAAATGGTTAGGAGGTCACTCACACTCATCCCCCGCTTATGATCAAAAAAATAAAGCTTTGCTTGTCGGAGCCAACAGTGGGCGCTTCTTTGCTTTCGCTGAGGAGGACGGCCACACTCGTTGGCAAGAGCAGTTTCAAGGCCAAATCAAAGGCACACCCATGATATGGGACGGGACCGCCTACTTCGGCTCCTGGGATAAAAACTATCACGCCTACGATATTAAAACCGGAGAGAAGCGCTGGACTAAATATATGGGCGGAAGAATTCAAACAAGCCTCACCTACGTTCCCGACTCTAATATTGGTGTCACGAACACAAAAGTGGGTGAGATCATAGGAATTTCACTAACAGACGGAGAGATCCTCTGGAGATTACGCCATGGTGATCGCAATCATCAGTTTAGTATACTCGTCACTGAGGATCCGGACCGTCCGGGAGAGTATTTGGCTTGGAGTCGCTGCAAGGAGTTCCAACTCTGCACCTTGGATGCGAAAACTGGTAAACTACTTAATAACATCGATCTTCCAGGCTCTTTTACTAGCGTGCCTTTTGCTTGGAAGAATCGAATCTATATCAGTCTTGATCGCAATCAAGGTTTGATTATTTTGGAATAATTAATCAATTCAGCGATGTCTTTACGGAAACTATATGTTTCACGGGATTCGAGTTTTTTACCATCGACTCATCAAACAAATTTTTTCTGCGAATTATATATTTACTCTTCCAGGTGACCTAAATGATGCTGAATAAAATATTCCAGTATATTTTCTTTAGCGACGTACTCCACTCGGTGATGGTTGGAGATAAATCGAAAGAAATAAAGATACCCACTGGAAGAGTGTACCGCTAGGAACCGGGCATCCACCGATATTTTTTTAAGCTCAACAAGACGATACTCAACGCCTGTGTCGGGATGAGTGTAGCTTTGATTGCCTGCAAAACCTTTTAAGCCATCAGCCCCTTGGCGACTCACCATGCCTCGAAACAGTTGTGGGAAAACCACCTTCCGATGAACACCCTTTCGATTAAAAACCTCTGCTAAGGATTGGTTAAAGTAAATTTTTGTCTCACCAAGATTTGGTAAATCCGCATGGTAGGCAAAGTCGGCGATCAAGTCCTCTCCGGTCAATAAGACGCGATGGAGATTGGCTGGATCCAGCTGAAAATAAGCTTCTAGATCGGCAAGACGCTCTTCAGTGCGACCTAGCTCTAGAGACAAATCCATAAACTGAGTCATTTGCTTTTCACTGAGGTCCCCTTCGTTGACGAAGACTTCAAGCAGCTTGGTCAATTGCTCCATTTTTTTACGCACCTGTCTCTGGGTCTGATTATCGGTAAATTCTAAAAGTTTTAACACCCTCAAAACCCGAGCTTGAAGCTGATCTTGTAAACTGAGTTCCTGCTGTTGCAGGTTTTCCATAAACACTCGACGGCAGGAATCAGCACTTTGAGAAAGAATGGAAAAATGTAAGCAGAAAAAAAAGACGGTAACAAGCTTTAGAACTGAACACATAACAATAGCCCCGAGACAGAAAGACAGTATTTCTGCATATAAGCTCTGATTTTAGGCGGTTAAAGTCAATTTTAGGAGGAGGAAAAAGAAGTTTTTACAGGCCAATTATTCTATTCCACCCTCTATATTTTCGATCCCAGGTTTCAACTGATCATTTGAAGTGACCCCATTGAAAAAGCCAACCATCGGGCTGACCACCAAGCCAAGACTTGCTGAATCCGCTGAAATTGTAAATGAACCCCTGAAACGTAAGGTTATGGGAGAGGAAGCTGTAAAAGTGCCGTTGTCATTGACGATCGATAAACTTAGATCTTCGCCACATTCATCTTTAAGAAACAAATCCACTCTTTGATAATCGCCAGGGGGAATATCGAAAATACCGAGCGAGGTCCCTGCGGGACTCCATTGGGAAAATCCTGCCGATAAATTGACGTTTTCACCAGGATCAGAAGAGCTTGGATCCTTCTTGAAACGAATTTGATGAAAACACATTGACACATTAGAAACTGTCGCTAGAGCTTTAGGTACAAATAGGTCTAACATAGTAGAACCTTGGGATTCACTGTAAGAGGAGAGATAAATTTCAACCCCTGGGTCACCGGTTTCGGTTCCCTTGCTCGGTCCGCATGATTGCCCTAGGAGCATCAATGAAACTAGAGCTGACAACATTTTTGTTTTTCCAAATCTTAATTTCATTTCTCCTCCAAACCAATAAGTGGGAAAGCTGACAAATTGACGTGAAAAACTTTGTCTTTTTTTGAAGCACACGAGTTCTCAAGTTCTTTAATTCTCTCTCTTGTCTCTTCCAAAATTTGTTTCAGTTCATCAAGCTTGCTGCTATCAAGAGCAAAAGTGTAACCGATTTGCTTACGGTCCTCTTTCTGATGGATTTCAATGCCCAGGCTGGCAAGTTCTAACATTTTTTTGTGGTAACTTCCTAAAGATAGCTGATAAATACCTCCTAAACAGGAGATGTCCTTATCTAAAGGATGCAAAACCCCATTCTCATCCACCTCTAACAGTTTATTTTCCAATAAAAACTCGATCGACTTTTTGATGTCCCCTTGAGTCACCTTATAGGGAATCATATTTTTAAGAGAATGAGGGTCATTTTTGAGAAGTCCTGTGACGGCGAACTCTCTTAAGGCAACATGAAGCCATTGACTTAAGTATTCAAATGTCACCGGTTCTTGAAAATCCAAAGATCGGTATTTGTGGTTTCTTTGAATTAACTTAAAAGCACTGACTCGCTTTTTTACACTTTTAGCATCTGCTAAAACAGTGAGTGTTTTTAAATAGCCTTTTTCTTCTTTAGTCCATTTCGCAAAGGAAGATAATTTATCAATCATTTTAGAACTGAGATTTCTATGACGGTCGATCACCAATGATAAATAACCATGGGAGATTTCAACTTGCTTTGCTATCTCCCTTAATGACAAACCCCGCTGAGTTTTCTGAAAGTCACACCATGCCTTCAGAAAATCACGATAGTCATGATATTCAAAAACGGATGGCTCTTTATATTTAGGGTTTATTTTCTTTTCTCCCATGTTTTCATCATACATGGTTTTCTGAAATAAATATTTAATTCCAAAATTTTGTAGACAAAGATCAAGGTTTTTGAGTTGTAAGCTATTAATATTATTGTATTTCTACTTTTAAGATTTCGAAATCTCAAAAAAATACCTCATTTTTTGTAGACAGATTTTACATTAGACAAAAAATCCAACTTTAAAAGAAATGAGGCGGGGCTTATTTGGTCCCCCGGTTGCAATAGTAAAATACGTGCACGTCGGCGGTTGCTTAAAGTTTCTAATCGAAACACGTTTTAGGAGGATCTATGAGTGTTCGACAAATAGCTAATGCGATTCTAATGATGGCACTTGCTCTTTTTATTGCTAACTGTGGTCAAGGTCTACAAAGCGACTCGGACACTGGTCTTGTCGCAATGAAAATGAGTAACGAGCAAGAAACAACCCTAATCAACGGGGAACAAGTTCCCTACGATGAACAGGAACCTCCAACCGAAGAGGAAGATCGTCCCGCCGATGAAGGAGAAGGAGATGATGGTGCAACGGGTGGAGATGATGAAGGCACAGTCTCTGATAATGATGAACCTTCTGGGGAGGAACAGGATGACTCCAGTAATGATGATGAAGGAAGCGAAGTCGGAGAAAACGATGAAGAGTCAGAACAGGAGCCCACACCAGAGGGAGATAAAAACTTTATCTGTATCCTTGATGGCCCCGGCAAGTCGGTGCGCCTTGGATTTATTAACGATAAGTTTGCCGAACACGGTAAAACTCCAGGTGTTGTCTGCATGAGTGAAAAAGCTTGTAATGAACAAGTCAGCCGAGTGTTTAACGTGAAGGGTCCCCATAAACGTGGCTTTTGCCCGGATCGCAACCCTCATGTACTGACCATGACTTATGATCAAATTAAATCAATGATAGATGATGAAATTAATCAAGAGGAGGAATAAGCAAGAGATTTTTTACTTAATCCAATTTTGAACCTTTTAAACATTTAATTTGTTTGAAGCGCTCCTGTCACTCACCCGGGAGCGCTTTTTTATTTTGAAAATAGATATTAATCTTGGCGAAGAACCGCGCAGAGATCGGCTGCGTAAACCTCGTCGAACAAAGACAATTCACCACTAGGATTACAAGATTTGGTAAATGTGTCCGTCCATTCATCAGCCCTGGCACATAAGATACTGGCTCGATTCAAATCACCACTTGAAAGAGCTTGTTCAATTTTTAAATCAATATCTTTAGCATTGGCTTGATAGCGACGTTGTATAGACTCAAAGTCTTGCCTTTCCACTGGTGACTGAAAATTGATGGCCGCTTCAATTTCTGCTTCACTACCACAAACAACAAGGCTCATAAAAGAAGCTTCATCCATCTGGGCCCTAGCTACCGTAGAGCCAAACAAGACACAACAAGTGAACAATCCCAGAACTAACCGATATCCCATTTTTTGTTTTCCCATGTCGAACAAATTACAAAAAAAAAGGGAGTTTTTAAAGGCATTTACTCCTATCCTGAAATTCTTTCCACAAGGTCGTCTAATCTTTAGACACTCCAACCTCTAAAGCCTGGACTAAGGATTAATTCTCAACCCTGAAGCTCACTAGATTTGAGAAGCCCTCAAAAAGAAACTTCTAATCTCCGATAAACGGTTATGAGACTCTTCAGTGTATTTATTTTAGTACTTCTCCAATGTTCACTTAGCTTCGGACAAGAGACCCGTTCTTTACAACCTGAGACCCCCGTTTTATTGAACTATGAAAATGAAACTGTCTACGCCACATTTAGTGGATATCGGGAAAGAAACGGTTCAACCGATCTTCTTTTTCACCAGCGACGCTACTTGTTTAGAGCTGGGACCGACCAAGAAAACCTGGGCCCATTCCAAAGAAGTCGCAACTATTCCCCAAGGAACATTAGAGTCTCTCGAGACCGCGCCCAATACCAGACCGCTATTAATTCCACAGAGGTACAAATTCACAATGAAAATGTTTCCCTTGAAGCGGGCAATATCGTAATGACTCGAAATAATCGTTTTTTTAAAATTGAAGCTGTTTTTGCTGATGGAAGAATTGCCGCTTACGAGCTTAATTACAATCCTAACGGACGAGATCGTATTGGCCACTCGCGAAATTTCAGAGTGATTGAAGGACGCAATATCCGTATTTTTTCCAAAGACGAAATTGTCGCCAAAGAGGTGCGAAGCTTTCGAGGCTACTCCCCTGGTAACCGTATTTCTGAAATCGAGGGTATCCCAGTTTGTGATCGTTCCCTGGTTCAAGAATATAATTTTGAAGCTCATCCAGCAAACCTTAACCGCGACCAATTTCCACTTTCTGGTTGTCGAGTCGGAGGACAGACATCCATCGGAGCTGTTTTCTCAGACGGTTCTTTGGTTTTTGGTAGGGAGACTATTGTGAATCCTTTTCCTACTACGATACATAGGTACGCCCCAAGGCAAGAGGACGTCAGCCAATAAAAAAAAATAGCGATCTTTTTTAAAAGATCGCTCCTCTATTTTCTGTTTATTCAATTTAACTTTATAAACCCGCTTCAGGTTTTCGAGTCTCTCGAAGTCGAACCGCCACACCCCAATCAGTGACCTGACTTTTGATGGCTTCTGGATTATGACTGACAACTCTTTGTTGCAGCTTTGTGAAGATAGGCTCTCTAATTTCAAGCTTATTGTTTTGAAGCACACATTGTCTGGCTCGGCGTTTTTCAATATTGACCACAACCGGTGCCTTTAGATTCGCTGTCATGCGAGCTGGATCCTCTGGGATCGTGATAATGCAAAATGAACGAAGTCCGGATTCATCAGTAGCCCCTAAAGACTGTAGATCGGATTTTGAAAGTTCTAATTTATAGTTATCTTCAAAAAGTTCAGGCTCTAAAACTGGAAAAGCAATACTAGCTTCGTCACAGCTCTGCAGCCATGCAAATATTTCGTCATTGGGATCATCGAGAAGAACAAATTTTTCAAGGTCATTAAACCCAAGTAGTCCTTCTGAAAAGTCCAGCAAATCCTCGCTGGATATCTCAATAGGTCCAAATCGCGTCGTATTCACTATCATAGGCCCCCCCTATACATCGTTAGACGACTTGAGTCCCCCCACGGGTTAATCATGTAAATAGTATTCTGGACTTTTTACCTAGTGCAAGGTCTAAATTGTTAGCATTTTTACGCTTTGCGCTATTTCTTCTTTAAAAGGCTGGCAACTTCTTGCACTTTTTCAGCAGAAGTCTCTGTAGAGGCTTTATTTTGGTCCTGAATGGAAACGTAAACTTCTTCTCGGTGGATTTTTGTATCCCGCGGGGCTTCAATTCCCAGGCGCACTTGTTTGCCTTTGATTTGCACTACCCGAATCTTGATGTGGTCATCAATGGCAATGCTCTCACCAAGCTTTCTTGTTAGAACCAGCATTCTTTGCTCCTTCAACATCCTCGTCAAAGTCGTAACATCCGTCGCTCACTATTGAGGAATTAAATTAGCTATTATTGCTACCGTAGAAAGTCAAGAAGACTGTTCTGAATCATTTTACCCGAAGTGGCGAGTGAGGCCTCGAGTTGGTTCTGTGTCCGGTTGAGATTGTTTACAAGTTCATACATATCCACGTCTTCAATTTCGGACTGTATCATTTTCGAATCAACCTGTAATTTTTGTATGGTTTCAAGCCCTGTGTTAAGGACTGACATTCGAGATCCAAGCTCTGCTCGAGCAAGATTCACCTGATTGAGAGCATCATCAATAAAGTCCAATGAGTTTTGAATCATGGCTTTGTCATTGGTTTTTAAGCCCGTCTCTAAGGTTTGAATCGTGGTAAAGACGTTGACTGATTTTGGTCCCCAGTAGCCTTGCTCATTGATCGATGGGTCTTCCACAACGGGAGCAAACATTTCACTAGCTGGTTGTCTTAACTCAGGGGCATCCTCTGCGGGAGTGTTGTCCTCTTTTAATGAAGGATCAATCTCCTTGGTGGTCCCAATGGGATCATTGAGTTTCTTCCCAAGGAACACGTGACTTCCTGGAATGTTCATTGTCATTTTGGCATCTTTATCAATGGGAACTTCTATTTCTGCATCATCGCCATAATAGTTCCCTTGCATATCAAAAGGAGCCTTTGTGGTTTTATACCCACCGAAAAGATAGCGGTCGCCAAATTTACGATTCCCGATGTTCACCATTTGACCAAAGATTTGATCAATTTCCATGGCAACCATCTTGCGAGTATCAGGGCCGGCGGCACCATCACTGGCTTGTTGGATGGCTAGTTCTTTGGCACGAATTAAGAGCTCACCCATCTCCCCTAAAGACTGCTCCGAAAACTGTACGAAACCTTTTGTGGAAAGAATATTTTTTTCAAATTGTTCAAAGCCTTGAATTTCTGTGCGGTTCTCAAGAATTCGAGCCGCACCGAGAGGATCATCAGAGGGTTTGGTGATTCTCTTTTGCAGAGCCGCCTGATTTTGGAAAGTCGAAAGCTGATGGCGGTTCTTATTCAAATTTGAGACCACTTGTCTGTGGTTCATTTTATCGGCTACACGCATTGGCTAAACTACCTTAGTACCTCTTAATATTAATCACTGTTTCTAAAACTTCATCAGCGGTTCGAATCAATCGGGCCGCAGCATCGAAATGTTTTTGCATCTCAATCATTTTAGCCGCTTCCTCATCCAAACTCACTCCACTTATACTTTCTCGGAGATTAGAGAGTTGATCGACCACATTCTTTTGAACTTCTGCTTTTCTATTGGCGGCTTGCGTTTTAATCCCTAGCTCTCCAACAATTCCATTGTAAAACTCATCCAAAGTTAAAGAGCCATCAAACACCGGTCGCCCGTACTGAAGTTCTGCGATCTCAACAGCCACACGGTTATCTCCCGGGCGATTGGGATCACTTCCTGCAGAAATTCTTCCCGAATCCACTTTGATATCTTGGTTAAGCTGCATGTATTGAGCCGCACCTTTTGCCCCTTGCATGGGTTGAAAAAAGTTAACCCCTGTTTGATTGTAGGCATTAAAGCCTTTGGAATGCATGTTGTTCACTTCCGAAGCAATCGTATAAGCAAGATTATCCATATCGTGCTTTAAGCCTGTGAGTTCCTGACTGCGCACACTAAGGAGCCCCCCCAAGCGCCCCCCATTGATTCGATCGGTCAGCAATAAAGGCTCTGCATAGTCGTGATGATAATAAACCACATCATAGCCACCCTCACCTTTACCTTCTCTTCCCGGGGTTGAGACGGCCTCTAAATGATTGGCCTCACCACCAACGACTAAAAGAGCATCTTTGGCGGTTGAAACTGTAACAGTGGAGTCTTCCCCTTCGCTCCACTTGATATCCACTTCTTCTCCGAGCTTCTTTAATAAAAGATCCCTGCGGTCGCGCTCATCGTTGGCCCATCCACCAGCAATCTCAACTTCTTGGATTTGGTTGTTGAGGCTAGCAATCTCTTCGGTCATGGAATTAATATCGTGCACACTGATTTGGATCTGTGAATTGATGTCCGCCGCTACCTCTTCTAACTGCGAGTGAATATTATGAAAATCATTTACCAGTGTTTCACCAGCGGCTCTCACAGCCGTTCTTCTTGGCATACTTTCTGGATTCGTCGATAACTCTCTAAAAGAGTTAAAAAAGGAAGTCATGGAAGAGTTAAAGCCTTCCACAGTTTGTTCATTATAGATCTGTTCAAGTCGCCCCAGTCCCTGTTGACGTCCTTCGGCTGTGGCAAGTTCTGACTTTTCGTTTCCTAATTGTCGTTCAAGATAAGGGTTGTTGATTCTACGAACGGTAGCAGCTCTAGCTCCAAGCCCAATGCGCTTTTTACCACTTCCCATTGCACCGTTAGAGTAAGTCTCAGTTCGCTGACGGGAGTAGCCTTCCGTTTCCTTATTTGCAATGTTATGCCCGACAGTGTGTAATCCCGTCTGGCTATTCATCATTGACCGTCGTCCGACAGTCATGAGGCTTGAAACTCGGCCCATTGTCATCCCTTCCTGCGATTTCCGTCGATTCCTTCGACTTCCCTTTTGGTACCAGCTTCCCTTTGGTAGCGCACTCGTGTCATCTTTAACGCGTGATCGCTACCAACGGGAAGCAGGTACCTTTTAGGCTTCCCTTTGCACAAGTCTTCCTTGTGCATCTTTGTTTTTCCCCTCCATGTTCCCACTATTTTTATAAGTCGGGTTTTCATTGAGTGTTTTTGTTATCGAGTTCATAGCCCCTGATATATGTGTCAAAGCGGCCTGAACCAGTATTTCGTTTTTCTTATTAAGTTCTGCAATTCTCTCTACCAACATATTTAAAACAGAGTGAAGTTGCTCTAATTTTTTTGATTCATCACCTTTTAAGTTTTTAGCCAGTCCAAGGAGTGTGGGTTTTGAATCTTTTAGTTTAAGTTCTGCAGCCAAATGATCGGCCGACTGTTGCCACTTTTGATCGAGTTCTTTTACTTTGAAAACCAGCTTCTCCTTGGCTTCATTGACCTCGACAATACGGTGCATCTCTGCTCCAGAAAGAATTTCATGCTCCTTCCGAACGATTTCCAACAGATGACGATAAACTGTCACCAATTGATCCAATGATTGAGTGAGATGATCGTAAGACTTCAAAGGGCACCTCGATTAGGTTGGCATCTTCAAATGATCATCAACAAGGCTATCAGCTACTTTCGAAGAGTCGACTTGATACTTCCCGCTATCGATCATGTTTTGAAAATACGCCACTTTTTTATCATCAACAGAATCTTGTTTGGCAATATCTGTGGCTTGCTTAATTTGTTGAGCACGCTTTGATAAACTTACCTGGGCTGACTGACCCGTTAAGGCATTTGCCTTTGCGTTCTCTTTTGCTTTGTTACCTTTAATATCTTTGGTGTCGGCTTGCTGTGCCTGCGCCTGCTTCAATGAATGCGACGCTCCTCTTGATACTTTCATGCAACCCTCCTTGGTCAATTCTCATTTTAACACAACCGCAAGTCATTTCTTAAATTAAATTCCTGTTTTACCTTACAGTCGGGCCTTTTCGCGAGTTTGTGTCCTGTATTTGCCATGTAATCGAGTCTGATTCAGGGCTCAGGGCGGCAAAATTTTCCCCCTCGCTCAAAGTTTTATTCAATAGTCCAGGTTTTAGCTGTCCCTTAAACACAAAGGTCGATTTTAAATCAAAGGGATGAGAAAACATGGCCACCTTTTCTCCTGAGGCCAATTCAAACTCTTTTTCAAACTTCCCCTTCCAAGGCAAACTCAAAAAAGAGGCGGACTCTTTCTGAGGCCCAAGCTTCAAATTAAATGTCTGACGCCCCGGGGCCTCAGGCACTGGAGCCTTCTGCATTCCCTTATAACGATCTGTAATATTCACTGGCCGAATTTCTTTAGGAGCTTGTTTTTGAAGCTGTGGATAAAACTTTTCGACTAATTGGTTATAAACCATCTCGCCAAAACCTGTGCCTCCACGCTCCACCCAACTGCCGACGTATTTATCGTCGAGTTGTTCTTGATAAATTTTTTCGCCAAAACTTGGTTTGGTTAAAGCACTGTGATCTACCGATTTTCGCATGGCTTTCACCATTTGTCTGATAAACTGCTCTTCATACATCTTGGCCGCTTTTTTTAGTTGGCGGTCCACCTTTTTCATATGAGGGCTTAATTGTTGTGGTTGTGCTTTATTCGTCTTCATAAATTCCTAACAGTCATCGATACTTTTTTCGTATCTTCTTTTTTTAAAAAACTCCCTTCTGAATTGAGTTTTTTCAAGTCTGTATGGCCTTGATTTTATTGTTGTTAGGGAATAAAAAATGGGGAGGAAGAGAGACCTCGGCAATTTCTTTGCCTGAAGAGTTTAGGTCCTGCGACGAATGCCGTATTGACCTCATATCCTGCTCACTCTTGAACCTTCCTGGTAAAACGGTCTCTTAACCTTCAACCCCCCAAGAGACAACATCCATGTCGTCTCAAATTATAGTTTATAATAGTTTGCAAATTCTTCCCATTAACAATCATAAAATTTCCAGGTCACCTTGTAAGGCACCAGAAGCCTTGATGTTTTGTAAAATTAAAATCAGGTCTTTTGGTTTAACGCCCATGCGATTCAAACTTTGGACGAGTTCTCCAACGTTCACTCTTCCCTGATCACCCTCAAGCATATGAACCCTTTCTGTTTTCTGTTCACTGGCTGAGGCGGGTCCACGCATACGCCTAGGTCCTTTTTCTGGGGGACCACCCACATTCACGGTGATATCGCCATGACTGATTGCTACTTTGTCGATAGCGACATTCTCGCCAATCACAACGGTTCCCGACTTTTCGTTAATAACAACTTTTGCCTTTTGATCAGGGAAGACCTGTAGAGACTCTATAACGGAAAGAAGCTCCACACCTTTCCCCTCCCAGGAGAAGGGCACAATAAAGTCTACTGTCCCTGGATCGACGGCTGTGGCGTATTTACCGCCTAAATCCATATTGATTGTTTTAGCCATTCTAGCAGCCGTAGTTAAATCAGGATTGCTTAATGTAAAGCGGTACATTTTTCTATGAGAAAAATCGGCATCCAAGTCTCTTTCCACAAGGGCTCCGTTTGGAACTTTGGCTGAAGTTAAATGACTGTCAGCCGTAAGCATGGTTCCCTGTGCAACAGCGTAAACCTTTTTATCAGCCGCTCTTAGAGGAGTCTGAATAAGTGTTCCGCCTTTTAGGCTTGAAGCATCTCCTAAAGAGTTTACTGTGACATCTAAACTGTTTCCTGCTCTGGCAAAAGGTGGAAGGGTGGCTGTGACTATAACCGCTGCCACGTTTTGACTGGATATATCTTCTCCCTCAAGTTTCATCCCGAGTTTATCGAGCATTCTCTTTAAACTTTTAGAGGTGTACTCAAGAGCGGAGTCCCCCGTGCCATTGAGTCCCACCACAAGCCCGTAGCCTCTGAGCTGGTTTTCTCTTACCCCACGAATGTTGGCGATGTCTTTAATTCGAACGGCCCACGAGCTTTGCGAGGCGAAAAGAATGGATAGAAATAGAAGTGCTGAAACTCTCACGTTTACCTCTTCTTTCGATTCGTAACAATGTCAAAATCGGGATCAAGCAGTGTCTCAGCACTGATGCCCTGGTCGTCGAAATCTTCTTGGCGAACAATCCCTTTAACCACTAACTTGTACTCTCTTTTACCAATCATAAAGGGTTGATCTCCTTGAACTAAGTAGGAACCATCTTTTAAGATCTCTGTAATTTTTGAGGGCACGATCTTTACATTAAATTTTGAATCAACGGGATTAGAAGGCTTACCAGGCGCCTTCTTTTTAGAAGGTTTTTGACCAGACCGTGCTTGGGCTGCCAAACGACGCTGTTCTTGTTGGGCTTTAATACGATTGATTAAATCCTCGATCACTTTTACTTTTGTTTCGATTTGTTTTTTGGCGTGCCCATCAATTTCAACGTTAACAAGATCCCCGATAAGACGATTGGTATTTTGTGCAAATAGATAAGACCCCTGTCCTCTTTCAATCCAAAGGGAACCTGAGTCAGCGCCCAGTTTTGAACGTTCCTGAATGCTTTCATGATCTGTTCTTTGATAATTTTTCTTTGGAACTCGGCCCACTTGAGTTTTGGCTACATTTCTTTTTTGAGGAGTGGTATCTCCTCCAACAAGACCTTTTAAAGCTTTACCAATACTGGCACAGCCTGATGTGGCAAAAACAAAAAAGACTAAACAGGATATCAATTTCAGTTTTTTGTTCACTATTCTACCCTCGCTTGATTTTTATTAAGAATCTTCGCAAAAACTTTTGTCCTTGTGTGACCAATGAAAACAGGGATTCGATCACCGATCGCTCCCGCGCCCCGAGCTTTACCCATCATCTGCACCTGGAGATCTCCTTTTTTCAGAATGATCTCTAAAGGCTGCCCGAATTTTACTACAATGGGATGCCTTAAAAGGCTTTCATCTAAAATCTCACCCCTTTTAAATAAACGTCTACCTGCCATACCTTGTGCGGATTCCACGCTATTGAGATAAGGGGTCTGCAAAAAGGTGACATCCTTTTCAATAATCTTAATATCATCTTCCTTCAAAATTTTACCTTGGCGAATGTTCTTCTCGGCGATAACAACATTATCTTTCCAGCGAATTTTGGTCGTTACAAGACGACTATCTTCACCCAATTTCAAAAGTAAATTGGTTTGTCCCTTCCAGTGATCGGCAATCACTTGATCGGGTACGGAAATATCCTCTAACACCTGTTTATTTAAGATTTCCATTTCTACCCGACAGCTTCCACACTCCTCTTGCACATTACTAGTCACAATCTTGAGAAGGTGCTCCTCAACATTAGGCACCTCTTTCTCTGTGGAGAAAAGAAAAGTTGAAATAAAAACGAGTAGTGAAAACTTAAACATAAATTTACCTAAGATTATTTATCATTTGTAACATTTGATCAGCGGCTTGCATGACCTTAGCGTTGGTTTCGTAGGTTCTTTGGGAGGTAATCATATTAACCATTTCCTCAGCAATATTGACGTTACTTCCTTCAAGCTCTCCTTGTGCCACAGCTCCAAAATGTCCCCTCCCCGGAAGGCCTGTTTGTGGATTTCCACTGGCGGCTGTTGGAGAGAAATTATTTTGTCCAAGGGCTTTTAAACCTGCAGGATTGATGAAACTGGCCAATTCCACTTGTCCAACCACCTCGGGCTTAGAGGCTTGATCACGGATTAATTCGATTAGACCTCGCGAGCTGATTCTTACATCAATAACATCAGTAGGAAGCTCCACTTCAGGGTAAAATAGGTTACCGTTTTTATCGACAAGCTTACCCTGTTCATTTCTTTTAAACTCCCCATTGCGGGTGTACATGATATCACCCTCTTCGTTCATGACCTGAAAAAATCCCTTCCCAAGGATAGCCATATCAAAAGGGCTTCCGGTTTGTTTGGAAGAACCAATAGCGTGATCCCTTTGCACCGCACCGGTTTTCACTCCAAGACCAATTTGAACTCCTGTGGGCGAAACAGCGTTAAGACCTGACGCCGCCCCTGGGGCTTTTTCTGTTTGATAAAGGAGATCTTCGAACTCAGCACGCGCTTTCTTAAATCCTGTGGTCGATGCGTTGGCCACGTTATTTGAAACCACTTCCATATTGGACTGTTGGGCTTGCATTCCCGTGGCCGAAGTATTTAGTGCTTTTAACATTCAAGTCCCCTTATCTTAATCTCGGTACATCGTTTGTTAGTTTCTGATTCATTTGATCGTAAGCCTGAATGGCTTTTTGTGTGCTCTCGAACACGCGAGTGGCATTAATCATATCAGTCATCTCTTTCACAATATTAACGTTACTCTGCTCAAAGGATCCTTGATGGACTCGAGCGTTTCTTGCCGGCACCATTTGATTTTCAAAATTTTCGCGAATCGTAAAAAGAGAACTTCCCTGCTTCTGTAGAGCATCTTTTTCTGTAGCTGTCATAAGAGATAAACGTCCAAAATTTTGTCCGTTAACAAAAACATCGCCTTTAACAGTAATATTGAAATCTTTTTGGTCATCGAGTTGAATCATTCGCTCTTCGGGTGGTTGCCCCGGAACTCCTTCTAGTAATAGAGGATGCCCTTGCTTACTCACCACCACACCGTTAGCATTTAAAGTAAAGTGCCCGTTACGAGTGTATCTAACCCCACCAGGAGTCATAACCTCTAAAAAGCCATCGCCTTCAATACCGATATCCAGTGGGTTACCGGTTAGCTTTAGTGCGCCCTGCTCGAAACTTGTGGAAGTTCCGTTAGTATCAACATAACTTTTATCACCGCCATTGGTCGGATAAAAACTGTCAATGGAAGCCGGCACCTTGGGCACTTCAAGGGCTGTGGGTTGCTTTTCATAAGAAGTAAGGTACTCCTTAAAAAGTTGCTTATCTTTTTTAAAGCCAGGAGTGTTAGCATTAGCAATGTTGTTAGCAATTGTTTCTAACTTTGCATTGTGAGCAACGGCTCCACTTACGGCTGTATATATTCCTTTAGTCGACATACAAACACTTTACGAAGCAAGTGCCATGCCATCTAATCGCTATGCTAGCCTTAAGACTTAAGTGCGAAGGTCTTTTAAATTCTGGTTTGAACCACTTTTTTCAAAAAGAACACTTATCACTTCCAGGACTTTTGTTCTTCAGATCCATTCAGATTTTTCCAAAAGCTTTCATTGCGATTAGAAATTTTATGTTGCAAAAAATTGTCCGAGCACCACTTATTCGCGCGTACTTTATTAAGAATAAACAAGACATTAGCGGTCCAGCCTTTCAATTCCTCCAACCGTCGCTAAAACCATAGACAAACATCCAGGTTTTCCGTCATAAAACTGACAGCAGTGTCAACAGTTTTACCCGGCTAGGTATTATTCGACGTTTTCACAAAAAAGTTTAATAATAATGTTTATGGGAAATAGTATCGTTAAATTTTGTCTTCTAAGCAGTCTATTGTTTTTTTGTAACATGGGCCACTCTGCCGTTCGCAGCCAACCGCAAGTGAGTTCAAAAAAGCAGAGTGTAAGGAAGTTTCGTCACTTCAGAAAAGATTTAAAAGCCCCAATTACCAAATCATTCTCACCACCTGTTTTTGACTTTCCTGTAACCTATAACCATAAAGTCAAAAACTGGATCAAATATTTTCAAACAAGGGGAAAAAGATCGTTTAAAAAGTGGCTTGAACGATCCGCCCGTTACGCTCCCTATATCCAAGAGCAACTGGAAACTCACGAACTTCCACAAGATCTTCTTTACGTAGCCATGATTGAAAGTGGCTTTACTCCACGAGCAAAATCTTCAGCCGGGGCCGTCGGAATTTGGCAATTTATTGCTCCTACAGCAAGACGTTACGGCTTAAAGGTGAACTGGTGGATCGATGAAAGACGTAATTTTACCAAAGCCACTGGTGCTGCCATCCGATATAAGAAAGATCTATACGAAATGTTTCAGTCTTGGCATCTGGTTTCCGCCTCCTACAACACAGGAGAAAACCGTGTCAGTCGCCTCATTCGCAAACATAAAACCAATGACTTCTGGGAACTTGCAGAGATGCGAACACTTCCTGATGAAACCATCAACTATGTCCCCAAGATCATTGCCGCCACACTGATTGCAAAATCACCAGCGCTTTATGGCTTTAAAGACCTTGAATACAATGTGCCTTTCAAGTTTGAGATGGCCGAGGTTCCTGGAGGAACTGATCTTTCTAATTTGGCGCGCTATATTGGAGTCAAAGAGAGGTATCTTAAGGATTTGAATCCTGATCTATTAAAGGGTTTCATTCCAAGAGAAATTAAAACTCACAGCATTAAAGTTCCCATTGGATCAATGCCTTTGGTAAAAGAGTACTCACAACTGATTACTAAAGTACAAATATGAAGTTATGATTCAAAAACAACGCTTAAGAGTTTTAAAATTTGGC
Organism: Bdellovibrionales bacterium; assembly: GCA_964230645.1. GTDB lineage: Bacteria > Bdellovibrionota > Bdellovibrionia > Bdellovibrionales > JAGQZY01 > JAGQZY01. Next base: position 1,521,290 of record CAXRHT010000002.1, read on the forward strand.
GGCTCAAGTCTTGAGTCTCTACCAAAAATTCAAGCCATTGCGGCTCAAATCAAAAAAGACTATGACGAAGGCGACCGCTTTATTTTGGTGGTGAGTGCCATGGGACAAACAACAGATGATCTCATTAAAATGGCCTACTCAATCACCGCCACTCCCAACCAACGAGAACTTGATATGTTACTCACCGCGGGCGAAAGAATCAGTATGGCTCTTATGAGCCTCTCCCTTAACAATCTTGATGTCCCAGCGATAAGTTTCACCGGAAGTCAGGCTGGAATTATGACGTGTGGAACCCACGGAGACGCAGAAATTCTTGAGGTAAAACCCATCCGGGTTCAAGAAGAATTAAAAAATGACCGGGTGGTGATCCTCGCTGGCTTTCAAGGTGTTGACCCCAAAACAAAAGAGATCACCACTCTTGGAAGAGGGGGCTCGGATACCACAGCCATTGCCATGGCCTCTCACTTTCAAGCTAGAAAGTGTGAATTTAAAAAAGACACCGAAGGGGTTTTCTCTGCCGACCCCCATCAGTTCCCAGAGGCGACCCATCACCCGAAATTGAGTTGGGACCAAGTCATTGAACTCACCGAAGCCGGCTCTCCCTTCCTCCATGTGAGGGCTGCCAAAATGGCTAAAAAATTAAAAATGCCTCTGGAAATCTCCCACGCCCATAAACCTCAGGGTAAAAAAACAATCATTTCTCAGTAAAAGTTTCCGCTCCGAAACACTGGCCGATTTATGCAGAACAACCTTCTTTATGCCGTCTCACTTGGAGATTGTGTGGAAAGTCTAAACAGCTCACTGACAATTCTGGCCTGAACAGCCTTTCTTTTTTGTATCTTACTGAAATTACTCTATCTTCTCTGGCACTCGCCTTGCTCCTAACAATGGTAGCGAGAGAGGGAAGGTAACTAATGAAATATCAAAGGTTTTTTTCAATATTGAGTTTATTTATGTTGAGCTTACTCATTTTCGAAAGCTCCGCTCAGGCCGGTCAATATTGCCGCAGAGGGCGTTACTACTATGATGCCAGCAGTGCATTTTGCAACGGTCGCACAGCGAACTATTGTAGCGCTAATGACGGCTACGACTGTGGAGGCAATCTTTTCTGTGAATGCTCTCAAACTCAAAGTCAACGCAGTGTTTGGGACCGAGTGCGCAGTGGTTTTTCCAATGCTGTTGGTCGCATTGGTGATGTTTTTGATAATTTTCGATCGGCTTTCACCAATCAATCTCCCCGACGTGTCGGACGACAAGGAGGCATTTATGAATGGCCTTCTGAACAAGTGGGCGATCAGTATCAGCTCGCCTGTGGCTCCGAACATATTAGGAGAACAAGAAGCCGTGCCTATATGCATCCTTTAAGTGCTTGCATGCTCGCTGGGGCCGCGCAACAGTGGCGCCAACAAGTCTGCCCCGATAACACTCCTGATTGTCAGCTCCGTTTCGGAGATATGACCTACGGACACAGTATGCCAGGCCACTGGCCTCACCGTTCTCACCGCAGAGGTTGGTGTGTCGATGTGTGGCCCATCAGACAACCCGGGCACAGTGGTGACGTGGTTGTGGGTGGACAAGGCTACGATAGAGAGAGAACATTACAGCTATTAAGAATTTTTCGCGAATGGGGCGCTGACCGTCCACAAGCCGGTCAGGGGCGTGGCAACCAAGTCTTTTTTGACGACCCACAGGCGATTAGAGAGGGATTAGCCCGGCCGCTTCGAGGAACACATAGAGATCATATTCATGTGTGTTTTCGGCCAACCGCACGAGGAACGGAAGAGCGTTGCAACCAAGCCTCCTTTGATTCGGGATACTGCCCAATTCTGGCTGGACAAGATCCTAATCAACAACTCAACAACACAGAGAACACGAGTAGCGGCTTAAGAGTCAGGCAAGGAAACTCCGCTCTTTAGTAAATTTAAACTTTGAATGAAAATAACTTTTTACTGAGAACACAACCACTTTAAAGGGCTGTTCTTAACGAGACTAACCCTTTTAAAAGTTTTACGAGGTACTAATGAACCGAATAGCTCTAGTTGTCCTAGCCAATGCTCTTTTACTCCTCTTAACAGCTTGTCCATCGAAAAATTCCCACCAATCCTCCGGTGAAATTATCCCGGTAAAAGGAGACCCCCTGGTTTTCATCAAGGGCACTCAAGGCGATACCGAGTCTGGTCTCCCCCTCTCCTTACTATCTGAGAATACAGAGTGGACAATTTACTCCCGAGGTTTTCGGGCCACAAAACAGGAGCAGCCCCAGGCCACACAAGAAGACCTTGAAGAAGACAATTCGGCACCTGACGATAGTTTCGTGGCCTCTCTAGAAGAGTCCGTTGAAGCTTTCCATCTGCAAGGACCGCACGAATCCAATGGCCAAGTTCCCTATTATTATTTTGAACCCGTCGAATCTAGAGAGGGACAACTGACATTCCAATTTGTTCCAAAGGATAGTCGCCTGCATTTAACCGCTCTTTATGTTGGAAAAAATAAGGACTTTAAAGTGGAACAGGTGAAGGTTCACCACTATTCAGTCAAAGACGATCAGTCCGCCTTTAGTGTTCTTGTGAGCTTAAACTCCATAGGACTTGATTCGTTGATCTCTTTTGAATTTACAAGAAAACAAGACACTGGCTTTCTTTCTCAAAAGCTTGATGCCGCTTACAACTATATGTTTGGTCCTGGAATTAAAATGACTTGGGACCAATCTAAAGAACATAAAATCACCATTTGTAACCAAAACTCCATTGGAGAATATGCCGAGGTGGCCAAAGAGTCCGTGCTTCGTTGGAAAGAAGGCCCCTTAGAAAATCGACTGCGCTATACGGTCAGCGATGCGCCAGAAACCTGTCCTCCCTTTAGCGATCTTAATACGCACAGTATTCTCCACGTTAAAGGTTGGATCGCCGTTTATAAAGAGGGGGCGCAACTCGCTTTTGCCACCATGACTCCAAACTTTTATTCTCAAAACTTTGTGGACGGGGATGTTATGTTTCTTGAATCAGAGTGGGAAGAGGGCCTCGAAGGCAAAAGCTTAGTCGATGAGGAAATTCTATCAAACGCAAATGTTCAGAAAGCCTATCGCATCACGATCACTCATGAAACAGGCCACCTTTTAGGCCTCCACCATCAATTCGACCCCGCCATTCCATCTATGATGGGATACAAAGACGTGGATCGTTTAACTACCTATGATTGGAACGCCATCCAAGCGCTCTACCCACCTATCGAAGAATAAAGACCAACTAATGTCGTCCTGAGGCGAAGCCGAAGGACCTTTTGGAGCTATGTCGAAGCTCCTCCTTCCCCGTGGATATTCTTTACATCCATGAAGACATTTCAAAAAAAAGACTCAAACTCAAAATAACGGCCTCCTGAGCCGGCATAGAACTTGTAATACTATGACAATATACGGAGCTTCGGAATTTGGGACTGAGGCTCTATTTAAGGTCGATTAAGGGATAAGTGGGAATATCGGACTTTGAAGGGTCGAAGAAGGTTTTGAATGGGATCAAAATCAAGCGGATAGGGATGGGATGAATCGTAAGCTAATTTTGGGATTTTTACTTCTAGTGAGTCTTCCGGGCCAGACTAGTTTTCTCGGAGGACTCACAGAGCTTGCGAATTATCAAAGTGCTCTGCCCTGCCAATCTCTAAATACCTGTTGGGCAAACAAAGGAATTATGGGATACGCCATTGATCGCGCCTCCGACGCCGGCCTTGATGCCGAATCAATTTCTGTTGAAAACAAAGACACTGAGATTTTTGTTATAAGCAAACGATATGGACGATGCCTTATCGACACTAACGAAGCCCAAGGAAAAGGCGAGTTCACTTTCCATTGTCTTCTCGAAAACAAAAGTAAAAAGACTTTTTCCTTAAAAAATGAAAATGGCAAGCTTGCGCTTATAGAAAAATTATCAAATAAAAAGAAAGGGATCTTAAAATGACAAAGGCCGATCGAACATTACAATTTTCTCCACAAATTCTTGTGGGCTTTGCTATGTTGTTTTTTGCCTATCCTTTTCTAACAAATACTCTTTATCAAAATATTAGTTTTGCAGCGGGTGTAATCCTTTTGTTTTCTGCTTGGCTTGCCGCCAACTTGTTAAAAAAAGACGAACTGATTGAGTCTGGTCAATGGATTGAGCAAAAAAAGGTCATGACAGCCATGTCTGCTTGTCTATCTCTCGGGCTTTTTATGTTGGTGTACTACGAAGCTCAAATGCCTAAGTACAACATTGCGATGACCAAAAAGGAACTCTACCGAGTGCCCCCACAGCTCAATAAAAAACAACTGGTAGAGCTCGGATCGGAGTGCAATACCTACGGCAACACTCTCTGTAGCCACGATGTCTTCGCAAAAATAGTTAAAATGGATCCGAGAGACTACAACGCCCTTGGAAACCTCGCCATGGCACAAACCCACCTAGGTTTTCACCAGTATGCGGTTGAGAACTTCACTAAGGTTGTTGAAAATGGCGCTGGCACCTATGATATTTATCGCTTCTTTGGAGACTCTTTATTACAAGTAGGCCGCCATCAACAGGCCTTAAAAGTCTACAAACGCTCTCTTCGCCTTAATCCGAACCAAGATTTTCTTCGCAAGAAAATTCGCAAAATTTCAAAATCTATACCGAGAAGTGAAAAATGATCGGTTTTTCTGTATTTCTTATTAGACTCGCTGTGGTAGTTGGCCTGATTTTTATAGCTGGTTCATCAAGAGCCGCCACTTCAAGCTATGATCTAAATACCAGCTTCTCAGGCTCTGAGGGTATTCGATCATTTTGCTCTACCAATCAAAATTCTAGGTCTTAAAAATAAGCCCCCTCCCCTGACTATTTCGCTAACTATGGGAGTTTAGAAATATAAGGAACTTACTCTATGACCCGAGGCTTAACGAGTTCAATGATGGAAATCGCATAGGCCCCTCTGATGTCCTATGATAGGATTTCCACGATGAAATCTTCTTCTAACAGTACAACCACAAAACCTAAAAAACTCTATCTACAGGCTAAAGATTTAATTTATGGGGGGCCGCTTCGCTGGTTATTTGAAAAGATATGGCGATTATCCGGTATTGAGAATTATCGTTATTCAATCTTGAAAAAGCTGACGCAATTGAGAGCTCAACTATACGCCAGTCCTACTTTTTGTCCCCTGCCCTGGGTTCATTTCAGCGTTTCTAGCGACCAAACCATGCGCTTATGTTGTAACAATGAAGGTTCATCCCAAGTGCGACATTCCGACGGTCGCCCCGTTTTATTACAAGAAATCAACAGCCTAGAAGAGTATGTAAATTTGCCTTTCATGCGAAAAACTCGCTTGCAAATGCTCAGAGGTGAAGAGCCCCAAGCCTGCAGTAAATGCTTTAACCACGAGCGAGCCGGTAGTCTTTCGATGAGGCAGACATATCAAGCGTATTATAGCCAAAGCCTTGGTAAAATGATCCGACAAACTCAAAAAGACGGTAGCCTCTCACCCAATGTCCGCTATTTGGATTTAGCCATGGGAAATAACTGCAACATTCGCTGCCGTATGTGCTCCCCATCTTATTCCAAACAGCTACGGGGGGAATTCGACCAGCACCAATTTTCTTATGGTAAAGAAATGGCCGACCGAGCCGAGAAAGCTTGGTCAAAGGATCGCTATAGAACAGAACTCTTCGAGGAAATACTAGAGAATACAGACCAGATGCTCTTGACCGGTGGCGAACCCTTTTTGATCGAGGGCCAGTACCGACTTATGGAGCAAGCGGTGGCAATGGGACGAGCCCCGTCCATCAAAGTAACCTATCACACTAATCTCACAGTTCTTCCTCAGCGATTGCTTAAGCTCTGGCCTCATTTTAAAGAGATCCGCGTGCATGGCAGTATCGAAGGCATCGGCCCCCTCAACGATTACATTCGCTACCCCTCTCAGTGGCACAAAGTTGATAAGAATCTGCGTGAGCTTTTGAAATTAAAAAAGGAACTTCCCCTTTGGGTAGAGGTACATAGTGTTTTTCAAGCCTACAACCTCACTCGTGTCACAGAATTGCTAGATTATCTTCTGCAATTTCATCAACAAATGCCAAGCTTTCCTTTTTTCAATTATCTCCACCATCCCACACCTCTCAAAGTGAACGTCATTGATCGCGACCTTCGCGAAAAGACAATGTTTGAAATCAAAGAGTTTATTAAAAGGAAGGAACACATCTATTTTTCATCCCGCTGCCCCTTTGTATACTACAACCAGCTCAACCACGAAGCTTTCCAAGGACACTACGACTTAATGATGGCGGAAGATCCTAATGCCACGTGGTCAAAATTCCTAGAAATGAGTCACGCTTTAGATCAATCTCGGCAACAAAAAATAGAAAGTGTCCTGCCTGAACTATTTTGAAGGTACCAGGTTCTTTTTTCGGATGCAGCCTGTTGAGAATTATCACTATGACTCAAAATTGAGATCTCTCTTTTGAAATGATTTTTAATTGAAAATTGAGTCATATCGAATCGAGACGTTTTTTATTTTGATCGTTTGTATTCATAAATAAATGTTAAAATAATGAAGTTAGCAAAGAAGTCTCGTTTCGGGGGTCGTGGTGAGATTTATAATCATATGTTCTCTTTTTTTACTCACAGCCTGTTTGGATCAAGGGTCTTTATCAGGTGTTTCTCAAGAAGATGGACCCAACCTCCCTCCTGACGAGCGTTGCAATGAGACATTAACTTGCAACGAAGATGACCCTTCTCCAGATATTGATGATGACCAAGACGAGCCCTCACCCGTCATTTCTCTGGAGCCAAGAAACTCTGCTAATCTCTTCACCTCAGGTCATAGCCTCTTGGATCCTGTGGCTAGCGTGATTGGCTCGGTTGGCTTAGCCGAATTTCGTCTGGGAGCTTATTATCACCATACCATTCCTGGATCTCCGATTGAGTCGAGATTGCAGAGTTTAGGGGATGAGATTTTCGGAATGAACAACTACGACACTCTGATCGTAACAGAAAGACATGATCTTATACCCGTTTTACGTTGGCATTTAGGACATCAAGATTTTAAAGATTATGTCGATCGCTTTTTGAATCGCAATCCCAACGCCCAAGAATTCTTCTATTATCACTCCTGGTTGGAAATTGATTACAACAACCCACTACCTTGGATTGAGCACGAAACAGCCGCCGGCCCAGTGTGGGAGTGTACCGCACTAAAAGTCAGCCAGATGTACACCGATGAAATGAGTGACGTCGAGATTCAGAATATACCAGCTAGCACCGCACTTGTTGAGTTAGTTTCAAGATCCACTGGTGGAAATAATCTTCCTGGAGTCACTCAAGCCAATGACTATCAGACCATCGATTACCTTTTCTCCGACAATGTGCACGTGGAAGATGTCACTTCTTATTTTCTCACCCTTGTTACATATGCTTTCGTTATGAGACGTTCGTTGGATGATATAGATGTTCCTATTGGTATTTCTACCCTCACCGCTCAATCTCTAAAGACTGTTGCCTGGGATGTTGTTACTAATTACGCCCCTGAATTTACATCGCTCGCTCAGTGCCGGGATTATATGGAAGACTACTGCTCGGTTGCCGCCACCTTTCTAAGACTACCAGGTAATAATCCCCTAACCGATGTTAATACTTGTCTCTGGGTTCGAGATAATATTTTTAACGATTAAAACTTTCTTATTCAGATATAAAAAAAGCCAAACCCTTTTGAGAGTTTGGCTTTTGTAACTTCAGAATAACCAAAGAATTAATGAGCGCGAGGAGAAGCTTTTTTAGACTTCTTGCTCGACTTTGTCGATTTAGAGTCAGATTTAGTCTCTGACTTTGCTTCCGACTTCGCTTCTTTTTTACCTTCAAGCTCTTCAGTAGCTTTAGCGGTTTTTTTAGCTCCACCAAAATCAATGCCCTTGGCTTCGCAAACTTTTTGGCGAATCTCTTCCATCATTTCTGGATTTTCTTTTAAGAAATTTTTGGAATTATCTCGTCCTTGTCCGAGTCTCTCACCATTGTAGCTGAACCAAGCGCCTGATTTATCAACGATGTCGTGCTTCACTCCAAGATCGAGAATGTCTCCTTCTCTTGAAATTCCTTGGCCGTACATAATGTCGAATTCCACCTTCGCGAAAGGAGGCGCCATTTTATTTTTGACCACTTTAACGGCGGTACGGTTACCAATCACTTCATCACCTGTTTTGATGGCTCCAATTCTACGTACGTCTAAACGAACAGAAGAATAGAACTTCAAGGCGTTTCCACCCGTTGTTGTCTCAGGGTTTCCGAACATGACACCGATTTTCATACGAATTTGGTTGATGAAAACCACCGTTGTTTTTGAACGGTTGATCGCTCCTGTTAACTTACGAAGAGCTTGTGACATCAAGCGCGCTTGTAGGCCCATATGAGAATCACCCATGTCTCCTTCGATCTCAGCACGAGGAGTAAGAGCCGCCACAGAGTCGACCACAAGAATATCAAGGGCGCCGGAGCGAACAAGAGTTTCCGTGATCTCAAGAGCTTGTTCTCCAGTGTCAGGTTGGGAGATCAAAAGATCTTCTGTTCTTACACCTAGGTTACGAGCATAATTCACATCAAGGGCGTGCTCGGCATCAACAAAAGCGGCTGTTCCACCGGCTTTTTGAGCCTCAGCAATGGCCGTAAGCGCTAGAGTTGTCTTACCAGAACTTTCTGGTCCATAAATTTCAATGATTCGACCACGAGGATATCCACCAATGCCTAAGCCGATATCAAGGCTCAGGGCTCCTGAAGAAATCACAGGAACATCACCGTACATGGATTGGGTTTCTCCCAAACGCATGATCGAGCCTTTTCCGAATTGTTTTTCAATGGCTGAAACTGCCAAATCAATGGCTTTGTTTTTACCGTCTTTAGTTGTTTCCATTAAACCCCCAGGTTTATTTTTTAAAAGTTATAAAGTTAATATGAGGAGAGTTTTAATAAAGTAAAGTTCCCTTCACTCTTCTCAATGATAATTTTGACTTCGGATTATTCACTATGAGTTCTTTCCATTAGATAAAAATTGATTCATAGTTTTAATCACAAAATCGACCGACTGTTGTTGGACCTCCTCTCGGCTACCCGTAAAAGACTCTTGTGTCGTCTTTTCAAATCCCGGTCCAACAAAAGCAAAGCAAACGGTTCCCACTGGCTTGGTATCTGTCCCTCCAGACGGACCCGCTATTCCGGTTATGCTCACAGCCCAATGGGTTTCGGTCAAGGTTTTCGCTCCTAGAGCCATGTGCAGAGCCACGGTTCGACTCACAGCACCCACCGTACTCAAAATATGAGGGGGCACACCCAGAATTTCGATCTTCATTCTATTGCTGTAAGTCACGAAGCTTCCCATAAAAACATCGGAAACACCCGCGAGCCTTGTGACTTGTGAAGAGAGAAGTCCCCCTGTGCAACTCTCGGCAAAACATATTGTTTCCTTGCGATTTCGAAGGCTTGTAATCATATCCGTGGTGTTTTGACTCAAAAGTTGTCCTTTGCACGAGGTGTGACCGACTGGTGGCCAAGGTATAAAATGTCCGCGATAAAAAATCTAGCTCGAATATCAATCAGACTTTTTCAATAAGCCTATTTTTTAATCACTTAAAAGGGAGATCGTGCCTCTTTGTAGCGCGACGTCCTACCAAAAGGAGCCAGGCACCTTTTAGAGATTTCCCTTTAAAACCCTTTCTCTCTTTGGTTACAATATTAGGATGGCTTCTCTTGATGAAATTCTTAAAGTGGCGAGCGAACGTAAAGCCAGTGATGTTCACCTCAAAGCCGGTGTGGTGCCTGTTGTAAGGCGACATGGACGAATGTTGCCTCTTTCTAAAAAGTGGAAACCCATGACAACCGCGCAGTTGCAGGGTTTTGCTGAACAATTAATCAAAACCGAGGCCGAACGCACGCGTTTTGATCATTTTAAAGAATTAGATCTCGGTTACGGCGTTCGAGGTGTGGGCCGCTTTCGCGTGAATCTTTTTATGCAGAGAGGATCGGTGCGAATCGTAGCCCGCGTGATTTCCGATCAGGTGCCTGAATTTGAGGATCTCAATATTCCTGAGATCGTTCAGAAAGTCGCTAACAGAGAACGAGGCATGATTTTGGTGACAGGAGTCACAGGTTCCGGAAAATCCACCACCCTGGCTGCCATGATTAATCACATTAATAAGAACCGTAATAAACATATCATTACGATTGAAGACCCCATTGAGTATCTTATTAAGGATCACCGCAGTCTTATTTCCCAAAGAGAACTGGGGCTTGATACGACCACTTTTCAAACGGCCTTGAGAGCCGCTCTCAGGCAGGATCCTGATGTTATTCTGATCGGTGAGATGAGAGACCGAGAAACCATAGAAACCGCCATGATGGCCGCTGCCACGGGTCACTTGGTGCTCTCGACCCTTCATACCTTTGATGCCCAAGAAACAATCAACCGTATTTTGGCCGTTTTTGAGAGCCACCAACAAAATCAGGTGCGCCGACAATTGGCTTCCACCCTGCAAGCTGTGATTAGCCAAAGATTAGTGCCCAGAAAAGACAAAAAAGGGGTGGTGCCGGCTGTGGAAGTGATGGTTAACAATGCCCGCATTCGAGAGATGATCGAAGAGCCTGAAAAAACGCGCCTCATTTCTAACGCCATTGAAACCAGTGCCAAAGCCACTGGAATGCAGACTTTTGATCAAAGCCTTTTGAAACTCATTAAATCGGATATGATCAGTCTTAAAGATGCTCTCAAGGTCTGTAATCATCCAGACGACTTCTATCTCAAATACAGTGGAATACAGACAGGACAAGGCTCCCATACCCAGGTCACACCTCATCAGGCCCTGGATGAGGACTTGCCATCCTTTCCCGATTTTGATTTAGAAGATGATGATGACGACTTCTAAAAAAGACAAAACCGAAAAAGCCGTTTGGATCAAAGCCATGGATTATCTGGCCAGAAGAGATCACTCGGTTACAGAACTCAAAGAGAAACTTGGGCGCTTCTTCGAGGAGACCGAAATTGATGAGACTATTGAGGAGATGAAAAGCCGAGGCTGGATTCTTCCTCCTGAAGAGTTAAGCCAAAAGGTCGCCAAAAATTTGCATCAGAAAAGCAAAGGCATTTACTACATCAATCAGTATCTGCAGAAAAAAGGCCTCCCGCCAGTTGATAAGGACCCGACCCTGGAGTTTGATAAAGCCATGGAGGTCTGCCGCCTAAAACTTAAAGACCCTGGCGATATCCAAAAACTCTCTTCGTTGCTTAAAAACAGAGGATTTGATACAGAAACAATATCGCAGGTGGTCCATGAAATACGTAGAAATTCGCAAAGCCTTTATTGATTTTTTTGAAGAAAAAGAGCACCAGCTCGTCGAGAGCTCAAGCCTCATTCCTCACAATGATCCAACCCTCATGTTTACCAATGCGGGTATGAATCAGTTCAAAGATGTTTTCCTGGGGACGGATAAAAGAAGTTATTCTCGGGCCGTCAGTATTCAAAAATGTTTAAGGGCTGGTGGAAAACACAACGACCTAGAAAATGTGGGCTTCACCGCCCGCCACCACACCTTTTTTGAGATGCTCGGTAACTTTTCGTTTGGAGATTACTTTAAAGAAGAAGCCATCTCTATGGCTTGGGAGTTTCTCACTAAAAAACTGGGGATCCCAGAAGAGCGCCTTTATGTTTCGGTTTTTGAAACCGATGATGAGGCCGCCGAAATTTGGGAGAAAAAAATGGGTGTGCCCAAAGAAAAAATTTATCGCTTTGGTGAAAAGGATAACTTTTGGCGTATGGGGCAAACAGGCCCCTGTGGCCCTTGTTCAGAAATTTTTTATGACCATAATCCTTCAGGCCCTAAAGTTTCTATCGATCAGGACGAGGACCGCTTCGTTGAAATCTGGAATCTTGTTTTTATGCAGTTCTTTGAGGATGAAGAGGGGAACCAAACTCCCCTTCCAAAACCTTCAGTCGATACAGGATGCGGGATCGAAAGATTGGCGGCCGCCATGCAAGGGGTCACCGACAATTATCAATGCGACATCTTTCAACCTTTAATTCATGAGGCCTGTAAAAGAGTGGGTCTTGATAGCGATTGGGTGAAATTAAAACAGACTCCGCAAACCTTGGGAGCTTTGAAAGTCGTAGCCGACCACTCTCGCTCCACAAGCTTTCTTATTGGCGAAGGGGTTCTTCCCTCAAATGAAGGCTCAGGTTATGTTTTAAGAAGAATTATGAGACGAGCAATTCGCTACGCCAGACGCCTGGATACCTCAAAATCTTTATTCCCTGAAGTTTGTAAAGAAGTGATCACCATTATGGGTGAGCATTATCCCGTGTTAAAAGAAAAACAGGAATTTATTCTGCAAACAGTAAGGGACGAGGAAAAACGATTTCTTAAAACTCTTGATAAAGGCTCTGAAATCTTAAACCAAGAAATTCAAACTCTCTTGGGTGAACAGAAACAAGTGGTCCCTGGTAGTACGGCTTTTACTCTTTATGACACCTATGGTTTTCCTTTCGATCTCACACAAGTGGTCGCAAAAGAGCATAACCTTACTGTGGATGAAAAAGGTTTTCTTGAAGCCATGGAAGAGGCAAAAGACAAGGCCCGAAAAGCGCAAAAAGACCATAGTATTTCTAGTAACGAAAAACATTTGGCTGACTGGAGCCAAAACTTTGAAGAAACAAAGTTTGAGGGCTATGAAAAGCTTGAAGTCCAAGCCTCCTGCCTTTCCCTTTCCGATGGCTCAAATGAAGTGGAAAGTCTTACCGATTCCGGTTGGGCGGTCTTTGATCAATCCCCTTTTTATGCCGAAGGTGGAGGACAGGTGGGTGACCTCGGGGATATTTACGACTCCGAGAGCAAACAACTTGTGGCCACAGTCACAGACTGCAAAAAGCTCAACAACGTTCACCTTCATCAGGTCACTGTTAAAAAAGGCGAGCTGAAAAAGTCTCAAAAATATCTTTTAAAAGTGGGTCAAAATTCAAGACAAGACACCGCTAACAATCACTCGGCCACACATCTTCTTAACGCTGCTTTAAAAGAGGTCTTGGGAGACCATGTGAATCAAGCGGGCTCCCTTGTCACAGCTCAGAAACTTCGATTTGATTTTAATCACTCTAAAGCTATGAGTCCTGAGGAAATCAAAAAGGTCGAAACTTTAGTGAACGATCAAATTCATGGAGCCTACCCAGTCGCCTTTGAAAATATGTCTCACCAGGAAGCCACCCAAAAAGGTGCGGTTGCCATGTTTGGGGAAAAGTATGGCGATGAAGTTCGAGTGATCAGCATGGGGCAACAAGAAGACCAGGTCTTTTCCATGGAACTTTGTGGAGGAACCCACGTTTCGAATACCGCTCAAATTGGGCTTTTTAAAATTGTTTCCGAAGCGGGAGTGGCTGCAGGTGTAAGACGAATCGAGGCATTGACTGGCCGCGGAGCTTTTCAATTCCTTACAAATCTTGCTGATGAAAACCTGCAGTTACGGGAAGAGCTTAAAGTCAAAAAACCTAAAGTAGATGCTAAAAAAGCGTCTTTCGACCTTTCAGAAAAAGTTCAAGACTTTCAAGCCAAAATCAAAAAGTTGGAAAAGGATCTTAAAAAGAAAGCCTCACAAAACGTTTCCGTCGATGACATTCTAAAAGAGAGTCGCCAGGTGGATTTTGATGGCGAAAAGGGAGTGGCTGTGTTCACAAGAATTGAGGTGAGTGACCGCAATCTCCTGAGCCAGGTGGCCGACCAATTGCGCGACAAGGAAAAAAATATTGCTCTCGTCCTTATAGGAGAGGGTGAGCCCTCTAAACCCCTGATTGTTGCTGTTAGTAAACATCTTAAAAAAATTCATGCTGGTAAAATTACCAAAGAGCTTTGTAGCGACCTCGATGGTAAAGGGGGCGGACGGCCTGACTTCGCGCAAGGTTCCGTGTCGAATTTGGATAAGTTGAATTTGGCTAAAGAAAAGTTCTATGAACTTATCAAACAGTAAGGTCATTAAAAAAGAGGCCAAAGAGCTTGAAGCCTGGTTTGAGGAAAATGCCCGCCCTCTGCCCTGGAGACAGAGCAAAGAACCCTACCCTATTTGGATTTCAGAGATTATGTTGCAGCAGACAACGGCGACGGCTGTTATCCCCTATTTTCAATCTTTTTTAAAAAAGTTCCCCACGTTAAAAAAATTAGCCCAGGCTCCTCTTGAGGAAGTCTACGATCAGTGGGCGGGACTGGGGTATTATTCAAGAGCTCGCAACATCCATAAAGCCGCCAAGCAGTTTGCTAAAGAAAAGTCTTTCCCACAAACTTATCAAGAGCTTATTAAATTTTCAGGGCTTGGCGAATACACAGCCCGCGCCATTAGCTCGCAAGCCTTTGAGGAGCCTGTTGGTGTTGTTGACGGCAATGTGATCCGAGTTCTTTCAAGACGCTTTGGTCTTTTTAATCAACATTGGAAAACCAAAGAAAAAAGACAACTGCAAGAAATCGCCGATGAATATGCCAAGGAAGCGCAACCAAGCCGAGTGAATCAAGCCTTTATGGAATTGGGGGCAACCATCTGCACCCCCACTAACCCATCTTGTCTTTTATGCCCTCTGAAGAAAAATTGTGTGGCACTAAAAGACGATCTGATTTCCCAACTTCCTTTGAAGAAACCTAAAAAAAGTTTTGAGATTTGGGAGTGGCAGGCGGAGATCTATGAAAAGGATGGACGTATTGCTTTTGTAAAAAATGAATACGCTCCTTTCTTAAAAAAACAGTGGATTCTCCCAGGGAAGGTCGTGCAGAAAACGGGGAAACCACAAGACTTCGACTTTCAGCACGGCATCACCCATCATAAAATCTTTGTAAAAATCACCAGAAAAAGGTCCAAATTTAGCCCGGCAAAATCTGCCGAATACGAGTGGATCTCCGCTAAACAACTAAAAGAAAAGGTACCTTTCTCCCTTATCCAAAAGGCCATAGATATAGGGCTAAGATGACAAATTCCTAGATTGAAATAGAATGGAGAAATGGGGCAGCGTATCATTTCTCGTTTAATCGTATTGTTATTGGTTTTTTTCCACTCCGAGGCTTTTGCTCAAAAAGCTCATTTTGGAAAAGTTTTCGATAAAAATCTTTATCCTTCGACAAAGATCACTAAGGCTGGAAAAAACCGACAACCACTTTTCGTATCAAACTCGGGCTTTATATTCGTCAGTAAAGACCGCAAAGATCATAGCGACCCACAGTTGTATTTTCGTGATCTTAATACAGGAAAAGAAAAGCGGATCACTCATCAAGTGGGTGAAATCAATGCCGGCTCTTATCTTGAGAACCGCGGAGAGATTCTCTATAGCAGCTCAACGGACGAAGAAAAGGAAACACCCTTTATCTTAAAGAAATATCTCAGTCGGTTTCCGGCCTCGGTAAAAAACGATGCTTTTTTCCAATTGGATTTCAGACCCCAAGAAATTTATAAAAGCCAAATTGATGGCTCGGAAATAGAAAGACTCACAGAGTTTTCTGGCTTTGATGCCTTTCCGGTTTATCTTGCCAAAAAGGATCGACTCTATTTCTCTCGCTGGGAAGACAACCAAGTGAATCTTTTTGCAAAGTCTCTAAAGAGAAACCTGGCGCCTTGGAAAGTTATGAAAACAAAAGGCCATGACTTAGGCCTTCAGCTCTCACCTCAAAGCGATAAGTTTGCTTGGTACCGATTCTCTCCTGATTTCAAATCTTCACAAGTCCTTATTTCTGCTCTTGATTTTAAAAACCCAACTTACGTCACTCTCGATTCAGGGGTGAATTGGTCTCCCACGTGGCATCCTAATGGACGCTCGATCATTTATAGCGCGAAAAATGATGGCAGTCGTGATTTCAACCTATTTGAAGTCTCTCCTGATGGCGAATGCAAACGGCAGATCACCTCAGACAGAGGAGATGAGTTTTTTCCAACCATCAGCCCCGACGGAAAAACACTTCTCTACACCTCGACCCGCTCAGGACAGGAGGAAATTTACAAGATGACCTACCCGGGCCCTCTCTCTTGTCAGTGATAAAGGGCTATTAAGGCACATATGGTCAAGGCGCCCTCTTCTAGAACGCCTAACCAGCGGGGCGATGCGGCTGACTGGACTTTCGACTTAAAGCACTAAGAGAGGTTTTCACAGCCCCTTTTAGGGTCTAAACTGAAGCCTATGAAAACGATCCACTTTTTAATTCCACTGTTCGTCCTTAGCTTTCAACTTCCAGCCTTTGGAGCTCCGATTCCAGGAACTTCTTCGTCAAAACTTATGGAAGGGAAACTCGGGGTTTATAAATCCAAGTTTGGTTTTGAAATCTTAGCTAAAAATACGCCTTGGATTCAGACTAAGCCCCCAAAGAAAAGTCGATTTATCGAAACAGTTTACCGCTCCCCGATCACGAGAAACAATGTGCGCGGCACTCTCACAGTCAGAGTCGACAATATGAAAAAAGGCACATCTCTAAAGAGCTACGTAAAACGTTGGATTAAAGAGTATCCAAAATATGGGTACGACGTTTTAGGATCGAAAGCTTTTAAAACAGGAAAGAAAAAGGGATATGTGATTGATCTGATCAATCAAAGAAAAAAGCGCCAATTGCGCCAAGTGATTTACCTTAATAAAAAAACAGCCGTGTTGATGACTTGCCGTGATCACACCAAAAGTTTCCGCTCCACTCTGAAAGAGTGCAACAATATTGTTAAAGGATTCCGCTGGGACGGACGCTCACAAAGCTCAACCGTTCGATAAATCTTCAATTTTCGAGGTTTTTTGAACAAAAGCCTCTTTTAGCTTTCAAGACCCTTTCGTTTACCCTTAAAGACTTCATTCTATTTAAGAGTCTTTTCTCATAATATCTCTATCCCTCTGCCTTCTGGTTGCCTCCCCTCTGCGATAATTTATAATTCTCTTTAACAAAGGATGGCCCATGACATTTTTCTCTCTTTTAATTGGCTTTAGCTCTTTTCTCTTTGCAGGCAACCAGTCCGCACTAGTGGCACAGCCATTGGTAGGCACATTTTTTAAAACAGGAAATTACGAAGTTCTGCAAGAAAGAACGACCACCATTGTTGATCCCAGAATGTCAGACAGTAAGGAGATTATTCAGGCCTTAAAAAATGAAGGTTTTCGATGTGGTAAAAAAGTTCAAGTCTATCGTTGTGTTCGGTTCGCTGAAAACCCCGAGATCGACCCCGGTCTCCAAATTGAACCCCTTAGAGAAAAGATTGAATTTGGAACACCAAAGTCACTAACAGATCTCAACGAAGCCAGCGAGGTCACACAATTTTTTATTCAGCAGGATATTTATATAGACAATAATTATTACGAAAAAGCTTGGTACACAATCACCGATCGATTCAACAAAGTGCGTGCGGGAGCAAAAAATCATCCCGAACCTATTCACCTTATCTTCAAAAAAGGTACTGTGGCCGAACTTCAATTCTATCATATCAACCACAGTCGTTTTTCTTGGACCGACTATATAATAGAAGTTGAGTATCGATAGATATCGATCAAAGCTCTTGGGTGGAGTTCATTTGTTCCACCCACTCTTTTGTCAAAAACTCGAGTTCATCACTCAACGGATAAGTTGAAAAACCACTGTTAGCACAACCATTACTTGTCGCAGTTAAAATTCCTAGAATTTCCCACTCTTGGGTTTCTTGGTTTCTAATTAACAGGGGGCCTCCAGAATCTCCATAGCAGATGGTTTGATAAAGGGGGGAATAGGTCTGCCAGCCTAAAATATTGTCGGACTCCTGCTGAACAAAACCGATGAGTCTTTGATAAGAAAAGTAGGCCTCGCTATCCACCTCTTCTTCTCTCCTTGAATTAATACCGTAACCCACTACAACGACCTCTTGCCTGAAAGAAAGGTCACCCTGATAAAACCGAAGGGGCCTAGAACCTGAAGGGATCCTGTTCACCTTTATCAAAGCCAGGTCCATCATTTGAGATGAGTGCTCAGGAAAATTAACCCAACGCCTTCGATTTTCAATGGAATCGTAAAAATTAAAAGCTCTTTGCCTATCATAGGGTAAATAACCATTCACAAAAGCGTCCGCTCCCGTCGTGGGTGGACCCTTGTAAACTGAACGATAATCAAGGACATCCGAAATGATATCCTCTTCACTATGGGTAAAGCGAATTTGAACGCCAGAATTTGAGATGTCCAAACAATGACCTGAGGTCATAATAAAATGAGAACTCACAATGACACCTGTACACCTCAGAGTTTGCTCATCACCCCTTACTATAACTTGGACAATCGATGCTACAGCTGGGGAGTTTTCATCCACAGGTTCGCCGTCAATGACCACTCTTTGCAGGTACTGGTCTCTAAAAAATGGCGACTCATCTGTAGCTAAATGGAGATTTTGTCCCAGAGCACTTAGGGGGATCAAAAACCAAAAGGCAAAAAAGAGGCGTTGAGCTCGGGACATACTGGAATATTTTGCAATTCTTAGGCCCACCAGGAACGATTTAATCGCTTTTCAAGGCCAAAAAGAGCGGAAAACTACAAAGATTGTCAGGAAACCCCATTAAGAGGCTTTTCAACTTCCGAGCCCGGCTCAAAGGAAGGTTCCACAGCAAGGTTTATATTTCTAGGAAATAACCTTTTCCTTTCACTGTTTTTATCTTCATACCAAGAATTTTGAGCTTTCTACGAAGCGAATGTATATGCACATCAAGACTTCGGCTTCCACTTTGCTGATACAAACTTTCTCGACTGACAATGCTTCTCCCAGATGCCTTTAACTTCTCGAAAATTTCAAACTCCATTTTAGTTAATTTCAATATTTTTTCACCGAGTTGCAATCGGAGATTTTTTGAATCTAATACCAATGAGTTGTCGAGATTGGCCTTTTTGAACGACAACAGCTGATTAATTTTTGCCAATAGCACTTTAAAATCCATTGGCTTCGCGATGCAATCATTGGCCCCATCTCGGATAGCGGTCAGCATCGATTCTTGAGTGAGATTGCCAGAGATCAATATAATCGGAATCACTGAATTTATTTCGCGAATCTGTCGAACCAATACATTTCCATTGGCTGCAGGTAAATGTAAATCAGTGATTACTAGGTCTGGCTCGATTTTTTCAAAATTATAAATAAAATCTTCGAAAGTCCTATATGTATGGACTTTGAAATTCGCCACCTCGAGCAATGACTCAAGGACATTTAATAAATCGATCTCATCATCGATAACGGCGACGGTTGGTTGACTCATTCTTTTATAATACAAAATATTTTTATTTAGTCCTATTGTATTTTTGAATTTCTCTCATTAGACCTTCGTCTCTCTAACGTTAGACAATGGTCAGAATTTCTAAGAAATAGGGCTCTTCTACTTATTTTTTGCTAAACTATAAATTATAAGTAGCAGATTTTATTGATTATTTTGGTGTTGGAAACTTTAAACTATGTCATGGCGGCTTTTTCTTTTTATTATACTAACACCCTGCTTGTCCCTTACCGCTCCTCCCAAAGAATTCAATGAATATACAGAACGAATTCTACTCCTCAGAACTCGTGCGGGCGATAACATCTTTGACAGTCTCCTAGCTCATGAGTCCGATCGTATTCTTTATGTATCAGCCACTGATTTTTTTGAAACTTTGGGTTTTAAGACAAAAATAGTTGATTCGGATTCCCTTTTCCAAGCCAAGGTCTCAAGTCCAAAGCTCGAAATTGAAATTAACTGGAAAACTTGTGCAATAAAATCAAATGACTTGTTTAACGAGGTAAACTGTCTTGCTTTTGATTACTACGAGGACGATCTCTTTATCTCTCGGGTTCTCTTAGAAGAAATTCTTAAAGCAGAACTCACCTACCTCCCCTACAAATCAGAATTAAGGATGTTTTCAGAAGAGCCTTATCCCGTTTTAAGTCAAATAAAACGCAAGAAAACCAAAAAGAAGTCACTCAAAAGATTTGACCCCGGATTCCCCAAAAAAGAATCTACCGCTCAATCCTTGGAGAACTTCTACTTGGATCAACAGATCTCCCTCCTTTTAAAAAGGGGGAACAAAGGAGAAGTTGGATACTATTCCAATTTCGTGACCGACATCTCTGATCACGAAGTTCAAATTACCACCCAAGGCACTGATCGACAGAATGACTTTACAACAGGGCTAGTAAGAAGAGACTTTTATGGTTCTCAAAAAAATGACTATGTTTCTACTTATCAGTTAGGTACGGTTGTCATACCGACAGCTGAAATTATCGGTGGACCTACGGGTGGACATGGTGCCTATGTGACCAATCGAGAGCAACAAAACCTCATTAGCTTTGGCCAGCGTGAGCTTGAAGGAAACCTAAGGCCCAATTGGGAAGTTGAACTTTATGTAAATGATATTCTTTTTGGTAGACAATCAGGTAATGTACAAGGGCGTTATCGCTTCACTGATGTTCCTATTCTCTACGGTCTTAATAATTATCGACTCGAATTTTATGGTCCACAAGGGGAAAGAACGACCGAATATATCAACTCCAACATCTCGCCTAGAAACGTCAAGAAAAACCAATTACGATACGAAGCTGGATTAACTTTTGATCAACCACACACGGAAGCACATTCCCAACTCTCCTATGGAATAAGTGATCACTTTTCGGCCTATGCCGCCTTCTCCCGCTATAATTTGCAAGGAGAGAGTGACCCAAGAGATTATTCCGTACTCGGAATTAATTCACTAAGAGACAGTTTCACAACGAGTGCGTTTTATGGTCAAGATATGACAGGAGGCGGATCTTTTTACGCACTTAGGTCTCAAATTCTTTTCGACCCAAGTAATCTTCAAATTCTCTACATTGATGCCAATCAGTTTCGCTCCAGCAACTTTTTTCCCATTGGCCAATTCATAGACAAATCCATCCAAGCCGATTTGACAACCAGTGCTTTCGGAATTGCCTCGATGCTTTACCGCTTCAATCACAATATTTTCGAGGATGGTAGTGTTTCCAATCAAGCCTTTCAATTTATGGTATTTTCAATAAATAGCCTATCGTTTCAACTTCGCAACGATCTTGGTCACGGAGAAGATAATGATGTTCAAATGATCTACACCTACTTTCGGAATCAATTTCGCGCTCGGATCAACTACAGTAAATCCTCTTTGGAAAGCCTCGGATTAGAGTTCCGCAATCGTTTTGCGCGAGACTCCTCAGTGTTTTCTTCATTAGAGCACAACCTCAAAACTCACATTAACCTTGTTAGAGCTGGCTATCAGCATCGCCTGAAAGACTTTATAGCAGGTTTTGAAGCTCTGTCTGATGGGCAAAAAAATCATCAGATCTTTCTTAGACTTCGTACGTCTTTTGGATTGCATACTAATACACCGACATTTCAAGTCTCATCAGATCCCTTGGCAAGTCGCGGAAATATCTGTGCACGAGTCTTTCATGACTTAAACAATGATGGTTTTTACCAACCCGATAGTGAAGCACCCCTAGAAGGTGTGGAATTGAGTTGGATTCAGGGGAATCGAACATTTAAGAGTGATAATGATGGTCATGTATTTCTTAGCGATCTACCACTTTACCAAGCCGCGGATATTCAACTTCTTCACGCCAGCGTTGAAGATCCTACGCTCAGCTTTCACGACCAAGGTATAAGAGCTTTTCTACAAAAAGGTCAGTGTTTAAAAATGAACTTCCCTCTCGTTACAGTCAATGAGGTTGAAGGGCAAATTATCAAATCGGGCTCGGATCAACCTCCTCGTACCACTTTCTTATTAATTAATTTAGAAAACCAAAAAATAGAAAGAGTGCGAAGCGATCGTGAAGGTTTTTTCTTATTCCCCGCCGTTCCTCCTGGAAAATATTTGCTTCGCCCCGAAAACAATCAGAAGTCATTCACCCCTCGAAAATATCAACTTGATACAAATGACTCCCAATCTTTAGATCAAGAGTTTTTCTTTGAGAAGTCATAAACTGCTGTAATTACTAGTTAAATATTCCCCTCCCAGATCGAATTTACTAAATATCAGTGTTATCTTAATTTTTTTCTTAAGATTTGCAAATCTTAACCGATAAATCTTTTGTCTAGGTTAAAGGCCTACAACTAACAAAGGAGAACGTTTATGAATTTTGTAAAAAAGCTAAGCTTAGTTGTTTCCATTCTTACGATAAGCAGCACCTTCCACCTTCAGGTAGCACAAGCGGCTTCTGACACAGCTCAAGCACTCCAGCTGGTTTTGTCCCCAATCGCAATCACTCAGGTTTCCGATCTCGACTTTGGTTCAGGCTATCCAGGAGATGCCGCTAGAACAGTTGCACCAGGCGTTGCTGAAAATGCTGAGAACGCTAGTTTCGCGGTATCTGGAGAAGCCAACACCGCTTACACCATTACCCTTCCTGCCGATGGAGTTGTTACGATGATTACCGGAGCGGGTGTGGTAGCCGATGAGCAAATCGGTGTAAACGGATTTCTATCATTCCCCGCGGCCGGAGCTAATGGACTATTAGATGCTACCGGAAATCAAAACTTATTTGTAGGAGCCACAAGAGATGCCCTGCTAGCAACCCAAGTTGCCGGTTCCTACGCGGCCACCTTTACTGTAGATGTCGTTTATTAAAAATCAATTTAGATGGTCGAGATTTAATTACAAGAATCTCGACCATCGGCAGGTTCATTCGTTGAGCCGCCCTAAATATGGAACTAAAATTTATCTATGCTGAGTCGACGAACACTCACCTTATTTCTGCTAATTTTTCTTGTGGCACCCGTTAAGGCTGGGCCAATTTCAATCACTACAATATCCGATCTTCATTTTGGTATTGGATTTCCGGGAGATGGCACTAAAGTGGTTCCTCCTGACAATGTGGAAACCGCTGAAAACGCAAGTTTTCTAATTACTGGGGACCCGAATAGACGCTTTAGAATAACACTTCCAAGAAGAATTAACATGAACTCGCCTAACGGAACTCACTCCATTAGAGTGCGAAGATTTCGTTCATCTCCGAGTCGAAGAGGACGCTTAGATGCCACTGGAAGGGCCTTCTTATACATTGGAGCCACACGAAACGCTATTGGAGCGAATGTAGAATCTGGACTTTATCGTGGAGTATTTACGGTTACAGTAATTTATTAACATCATTGGAGAAAAAATGCGGAAATTGACTCTTGTCGCCCTTACTCTTTTTTTTACAAACTCTAGCTTTGGCAATCTGCAGGTTTACCCGACCCGTCTATTTTTGAGTCCGCGTAGCAAGACGGGTACGATTTCAATTAAACTTAAAACTGATGAACCTATGACCTATCGGGTTTCTACCATGTTTTACGAAATGCTACCTGATGGTAGTATGAAACAACGACCAGATCTGGCTCGGAGCGAAGAATCAGCAAAAAAGTATCTAAGGTATTCGCCTAAAAGAATCTCCTTAAAACCTGGAGTGGAACAGGTCGTCAGAATCAGCGCGAGACGCTTCAAAAGCATGTCTCGAAAAGAAGTAAGAACTCACCTCTATTTTCGACCTGAGGAAAAAACACCTAATAAGAACAAAAAAAACAAACTTACCAAAAAGGAAAGTGCTTTCGACCTCAGAGCTCAAGTCGCTGTAGCTATACCAATAATTGTTAGCTCTGAACCATCAGAAAAACCACACTCTATTGAAAACTTTAAACTTTTTACTGAAAACGGAACGAATTACTTCTCCTTCAACCTTGTCAATAATTCCGAACGTTATCTCTATGGTGATATTAAGGTTTATAAAAACAATTCTGGTGACAGAAAACTTTTGACTGAAGTCAAAGGGATCTCCTCTTACATCCCCAAGCGTTTAATAAAGTTTTCACTCACTGAGTTAAACAAAGGTTCAATCCCAAATGGAGAATACTTGGCTGAATTTAATGAGTATTCAAGTGTGAAAAAAGAAGAGGGTAAAATCACTAAAGCTCAGTTCATCAAAAAATAGAAGCGGTATTAATATGAATTTTAGTAAAGACGAAATTGCATTTCTTTTTAACCTGTCGAACAACTATATTTTGAGATTGAACAATAATTTTAAGATCGTCGAGTTTAACAAGCCATGGGAAGAAAGGTTTTTCAACTCACCTACGTCTAAAAAAAGTTTCTTTGAATTTTGCCACCCCAAAGATCAAGAAAAATGCAAAAGTGTTCTGAAAGCTGTTATGCAGGAGAAAAAAACTAACACCTTTTATCTTCGATTTTGTACAGAGTCCGGAGAAACCCGATTTATCTCTTGGAAAATTGGCTTTCAACAGAACGAATTTTTTGTCATTGGCACAGATAAAACTGAGGGGGAATTGCAGAAAAGATATTTCTCTGAAATACAAGAGGCCGCTAAAATTGGTTATTGGCGCCTTGATTTAAAGACTCAAAATCCAATATGGAGTAAAAAAACTTATGACATCCACGGGGTCGAAGTTGGAACTCCGGTTGATTTAGGGAAGGCTTTGGATTTCTTCACCCCAACCTCTCGAGCAGTTGTTGAAGCAAAAGTTCAGGACGCCATTGGAAAAGGTATCTCCTACGATGAAGAGCTGGAATTCATAAATGCGCGCGGCGAAAATCTATGGGTTCGGGCAGTCGGCAAACCGGTCATTGTGGATGACGAGGTCATTGAGCTTTATGGAGTTTTTCAAGATATTACAGAGCGAAAACTCGCCAAAATTCAACTCGAGTATGTCTACGAAATGGCTGGTGATGGGTTCTGGGATTGGCACATCAAAGATGACTATGAGTACATGTCCCCTCGTTTTTGGGATATTTTAGGCTTCTCACCTTCAGAAAAGAAACATCACCCTTCCGAATGGCAAGAACTCATGTTTGAAGAAGATCTCAAAATATCTTTGGATAATTTTGAAAAACACGTTGCTACTAAAGGAGCCCATCCCTTTTGGCAGGAAGTGCGTTATAGACACAAAGACGGCTCAACAGTTTGGGTAGTTTGCAAAGGTAAAGTCATTGAGTGGGATGAAAACAATCAAGCGGTCCGTATGATCGGTACGCACACAGATATAACCAGTCTTAAAAAAGCACAAGTTCGCTTAACTGAAACAGCGAAACTTTCTGCACTCGGCGAAATGGCCGGCGGTATCGCTCATGAGATAAATAACCCTCTTGCCATCATTGCTACTAATTCCGTTTTAATGAAACTCTTACTGGAGAATCCCGAAAAAACAGATAACAAAAAATTGTTAGAATCTGTAAATACTATCGAGAGAACAGTTAAAAGAATTTCCAAGATTGTAGATGGGATGCGGCAACTCCTGCGCAACCAAGGTAAAAAAGTTTTCAAAGAACATAGTACCCACGAAGTTATTGATAAATCGCTGGCTCTTTGTACGGAAAAAATTAAATCAAAATGTATCGAACTCAAAGTTAACACTGCTGAGGACACGCTAATATACTGTAATCTCACGCAAATCACTCAAGTCCTTATCAACTTAATTAGTAACTCTATCGATGCAATCGAAGATAGCTCAACTCCATGGCTCCAAATAGAGACTCGAACAGGTAGAAATAGCACCCAAATCGTTGTGACCGATTCCGGACCAGGAATACCATTGAAACATCAAAAAAAGCTATTTGAACCGTTCTACTCGACTAAAGATGTTACAAAAGGAACAGGTCTAGGTCTCAGTATTTCCAGAGAGATTTTAGAAAATCATGGCGGTACGCTCTTCTTAAATGTTGACTGCCCTAACACAAGTTTTATTATTGAGTTACCCAATAACGCTTTATCAAAGTAGGTTGCGTGACAAAAATACTGATCGTCGATGACGAAACAAATGTTTGTGAAACACTTAAAAGTATTTTAGAAATTGCTGGAGATTACGAAATTTTCACAGCAAACAATGGTCTTGATGGTTTAAGGATATACGAAGAGTCTCGACCTGATCTTTTAATCACGGATATTAAGATGCCAGTTCGAGACGGCCTTTGGTTAATCGATCATGTACGCTCTGATAACAGAGACATTCCAATAATAATGATGTCAGGTTTCACCTCTGCCACCTTCGAAGAGATTGAAAGTCGAAAGACGCAAGCCTTCATAAGAAAGCCTCAGGACATGTCCGATATCTTAGGAATCGTTGGCAATGTTCTTCAAGCCAGTTGAATCCTAGGTATTAGTGACAAGCGCACTTGTGAAAATATAGAACTGGTGGGAATTGATTTCAAATTCAAAAGCGACTCCGATAAAACTCTCGAGTCCGCCATTTTCTATTGATAATTGAGTTCCGACAGGATTGCGAGAGGACTTCTTTCTCTCTGCATAATTCATAAATTCCATAAGTCTTCTATATATTCCTTTGGTGATATCATCTCCAGAGCTTTCACTTTCGATCACAGGCTGAAAGGGCTTATCAACAGAGAGAGCTATTACACGAAAGCCTAGATCATCATCGATCACTTTTCGAACCACGAACCTATGCTCGATCTTCTCACCTTGCTTCTTCAGGAAGGCTCTTTTTTGTGAAATCTCTGTCTCGCCATCTTGGTCCTGAAAAAAGTTATTAATATTTTCATAAATAAGATTGGCTCCATTAACCGGTATACGACTTTTATTAGATTTTACCTTCAACTGGTCTTCGACAATTTTAACTAGCTTATTGGGGTCGTATGGTTTTTCGACGATAATTAGATAATCAAACATATCCAAAGAATACGTTTCCACTTTTCCCGACAAGACTATGATAGGTGTGTGTTCATTCAAAACATTTCGCCGGATAGAGTTGATCAATGAAACACCCTCTTTTCGAGGCATATTGAGGTCTGTTATTATACAGTCGAATTTTTGTTGAGATATTTTCGACGTGGCTTCGATTCCATCTTTGGCTGTTTGGAATCGAACGTCACTGCCTAGAAACTCTGTGAACAGACTAATAAGAGACGTACAAATATCCTCTTCATCATCAACGATTAAAATCCACTTCAAATTCTTCGTCTCTATATCCATGACCGTAAATAGATTCTAATTATAATTCTCAGAGACTTCAAACTCTACATTGTTGATGAGTGCAGATATAAGGCTTTGGTCCAACCCTAAAAAGGAGTAGGACCAAAGAAGAACTATTTTTTAGATCCGCCGAAAAGGCCTTTTAAAGCACCAGTGACTTTACCGACAAGCCCTGAACTGTTGGACTTCTCTTTTGATGAAGCCGGCTTTTTGCCTGTGCGAGCTTTTTGTTTGTATTTCTTCTGCCCAGAAGAATTATTGCGTCTTTTCTTTGAGCTTTTGCCAGAGTCTTTTTTACTTTTATGACGACCCGAACGCTTGTCGCGATGGACCTGCTTGCTAGACTCTTTGTTTTCATCTTCGTTTCTTTTTGAACGAGGTTTGTTGGACTTTTTAGACTTGTCTGATTTTTTCGAATCCTTGGAGTCTTTTGAATCCTTAGAGTCTTTGCTTCCTTTTTTCTTTCGATCGTCTTTTTTCCGATCATCTTTTTTGCGGCCGCCACGGTCGTTTTTACCACGACGCCCTTTGGATGACTTGCGGGAATCTCCCTTTTTACCACCACGACTTTTCTTCACAAACAGTTCTCCTTTGGGGAAAGCCTCGTAATCTTTCGGAAGCTCTTCATCTTCCATCCAGTCAGCTTCCACAGACCGCCCCAGGTATTTATGGATGCGGTCAAGGGCCTCAACGTCTTTGTCAGAAACAAAGCTAAAGGCTTTTCCTTTTTCACCCGCTCGCCCCGTTCTGCCGATACGATGAACATAGTTTTCTGCATCATCAGGTAGCTCATAGTTGATAACTAGGTCGACACCTTCAACGTCGAGTCCACGAGCGGCCACGTCAGTGGCTACTAAAATATTTTCTCCGCCGTCTTCACGAAAACGACTCATCACACGTGTTCTTTGTGACTGGGAAAGCAAACTCGAAATCCCAACAGCCTTGTGATTGTTTTTATTTAAAAACTCGGCCACACGCTCGACCTGGCTTTTAAAGTTGGTAAAGATGATGACCTGCTTAGGCTTAAGACGCTCCAAAATTCCAAGAAGATGTCCTGGCTTCTCATCGCGTCCAAGGTGAAAAATTTTGTCATCCACGTTGTCAGCCGTTTTTTTATCTTCAGAAACTTTAATCTCAACAGGATTAGCCCCAAACTGATAGGCCACGTTAAAGACATCGAGATTCAAGGTGGCACTAAAAAGAAGAAGCTGTCTGTTCTCGGGGATTCTTCTTAAGATGTATTTCATATCATCTTTAAATCCCATATCGAACATTCGATCGGCCTCATCAAAGGTGATGGAGCGGACTTGTTTTAAATCCACTTTGTGGTTTTTATAAAGATCAATCAATCGACCGGGTGTCGCGATTAAAAAGGTGAAGCCTTTTTCCAATTGTTGAATTTGTTTGTCGATGGAAACCCCACCATAAACGACAACCACTCGGTGATCGGTGCCTTTTAAGAAATCGAGAGCCACCTCTTTGACTTGTTCGGCTAACTCTCTAGTAGGTACTAAAACCAAATTGAAATGATTATGTTCCCAATTCTCAAAGCCTCTTTTATCAATGTCTTCATCACCTGTGGGTTTGCCAGAGCGTAGAACTCTTTCTATGAGAGGTAAAAGAAAGGCCGCTGTTTTCCCGGTTCCCGTCTGAGCAAGACCAGCCACATCCTGACCGGTTAAGACAAGGGGAATAGCTTTTTCCTGTATTGGCGTGGTTTTATCGAAACCCAGCTGCTCGAGGGCTCCATTCAGGTGATCATCTAATTTGTATTCGCTAAACTGTTTTCCTAGATCCATTTAAACTCGTTGATATCTGTGCTGTATTAAAATTCTCTCTCAAACCATTGAGCAGTGAATCATTTTAAGCAATTTTAGACGTTCTATCACTGCTTTAGATCCCCCGCAATATTGAAAAACTCCCTCAGGAAACGAATCACCTCCCGTGGCTTCTCTGCGTGGACCCAGTGACCGGCTCCTGGCACCTCTCGACCTTGGATATTTTCATTGTTGGCCACAACTTTTTCAAAATCTTCCTTGGGAAGATCGGTTGAAACCCCACCACGAATCAATAATGTGGGCATGGTGAGACTTTTAAACTCACCCCAATGATCTTTACTGCGGGAATTTTCAAGAGTGTTGACGACCCCCTTTTTTGAAAAAGTCCAGTCATATTGGCCATTTCGATCGGTGAGATTAGAATAAAAGAACTCTGTGAGCATTTTGCTCTGATACTTCGCTAGGAACTCATCATCGAAGAACGCGCGGGCTTTTTTCCTGGATTCAAAAGGTGTCGGCACAAAGTTTACTTTTTCAATAATTCCCTGCATGGAGCCCCAATCGGAGGTCGGTCCGATATCCACAATCACTAATTTTTCCACCCTCTCAGGGTGCTCATTAGCAAATTGCAGAGCCACGCGCCCTCCCATGGAGTGGCCCACTAGATAAATGGGAGACGTCCAGCTTAATTCATCGAGGACACCCAGCAAGTCTTGGGCATAGTCTTTGAGCTCATAACCACTCTCTGGATGGGAAGATTTGCCATGCCCCCGTTGATCGAGCAGCAAACACTGGAAATTTTTTGAAAAGTTTTTAGCAATGCTCTGCCAGTTCCTTCCCTGTCCCATGATTCCATGTAAAAATATTAATTTTGGAGATGTGTCCTCACCTATAATTTGATAGTGAATAGGATTCTGATTTTGAGCCATTATGAACCTGAGTGTCGAAGAAGTGAAACATAAGCTACCATTAAATCAAGAGTGGATCGATCCACAGGCCCTGAAGTTAGTTAAAAAACTTCAAAGCCACAACCACACCACATATCTTGTGGGTGGGTGCGTCAGAGATCTTCTTATTGGCTTACCTCCTAAAGATTTTGATATCGCCACTTCGGCTCTTCCCAAAGAGGTGAACAAAATCATACGTCCGTCCTATATTATTGGACGACGCTTCAAGCTCGTGTTGGTGAAACGCTATGGGGAACAGTACGAAATCTCCACCTTCCGCACCCAAAGTGACGACGAAGATGAAGAGGGAAGCCTCATTACCGACGACAACACTTTTGGAACATCAGAGGACGATGCCAGAAGGCGAGATTTCACCATCAATAGCTTTTTCTATGATCCGGTCGAGCAAGAACTGATCGATTATTGTGGTGGCCTAAAAGATATCGAGAAGCGAGTGGTCCGAATGATAGGCGATCCCGAAATTCGTATTCAGGAGGATCCTCTAAGAATGCTCAGAGCCATTCGCTTTGCCTATAAATCGCAATTCTCGATTGAGCCAACATTAAGAGAGGCTATTTTTAATTTGGCCGACCAAATTCAGCTCACCGTACTTCCTAGAAAAAGAGAAGAGCTTTTAAAGTTTTTAAGGCTGGATTCAGCCGCTCAAATTCTGTGGGAGTGTCACGACTTAAACCTTTTAAAACATTTAAGCCCCACACTTGATGAAGCTTTAAATGGGGAAAATGCCGATCTTTTTATTTCTAATCTTAATAAGGGACTGAATAAAGTCACCGACGACTCCAACTCCCACGAACTTTTCGCGGTTTTACTCTTTTCTCTTATCAATTCCCGCTATCCTGATTTTTGTGAAAAGCTGGACATGAGTAAAAACCAAAAAGAATCTTTGAGTCATATTTTAAGAGAAGAATGGGGCATGTTTCGAAACGAACAGGACTTATTTTTTCAGTCTTTAAGATTCATCCAGCAACTAAGAGACATCAAATCCGTTAAAAAACTGAGAAACCGCTACATTGCTCATTTATCAAAAAGCAATAGCATGCCAATTGCCCTTACTCTTTCTATTGCCTACAAGCTCCTTCCCGAGAATGAGATCTACTACTGGTTGGGCCAGTACTGGAAAGAAAACGGTTAAAACACCTGCTAAGCAAAAGTCCAGTCACAGACCAGGCTTAATAGGAAGCCTTTGGGATAGAATCTTAATCCCCAAGAATCATAAGCCATAGAAATCAGCGAACAATAGTGGTATAGTTAGGGAAACTCTCACAGGAGGACACAATGGGTGTAGGTGGAGGTCAAATTCTCATAATTGCCATCATTTTGGTGGTCCTTTTTGTCGCGCCAGCCAGACTTCCCGGACTCGGTAAATCTTTAGCCCAAGCTATTAAAGGTTTCAAAAAGGGAATCACAGACGACGATGATGAAACAGACGTGACGGAGTCAGTTAAAAGAGAAAAGCTTGATGAAAGCGAATCTGAGCCCGTTGCAAAGAAAAAAACAGAAAAGGAGAAAGTTTAAAACTTTCTCCCCCTCACTTCTTGGAGCCAAATCTTGTCTCCCTTTTTTCTTACTATTTTCAAAGATAAAAAATTAATATTTGCTTTACTGGGCCTAGTTATAATCGGAGGCCTCATTGCAAGCTTTGGTCCCGAAGACTCTTTAGATGCCAAACTTTACTACAGCGGCAATGAAGCTAGTCTTTTCTTCAGTTCTCTCTCTGAGGCAGCCGTTCAGAAGTATAAAAATCAAGAAGTCCTCGATTTGTTCTTTATCTTCTTTTACACCACAATTTTTTACAGACTTTTACGACTCAGAAAGCCCGAAAGAGCTTTCCTACTTTGTTTAATCCCAGGAATACTGGATTATTCTGAGACACTTAGCATTCTTTATTATCTTTTAAATGCCCAAAGCCCCATACCCCTTAATTGGCTGGGGTATGTCACATTCCTTAAATGGTTCTCAGGCTTTTTACTAAGCCTCTATATTGCTTTTATTTTAGTGACTGGGCCGCTTCGACAATCGCGCTAACTCCTAAACCAAACTTTTCGTAAAGAAGATCTGAGGTGTAAGCGCTTCGACCGAAGTGATCTTCGATCCCGAGACTTTTCATTTTAAAATCTAAGCCTTCTTGGGAAAGAGCATGGGAAAGCATGGCTCCCATTCCCGCCACCACTCTATGATCTTCCATTGTGACAATACGACCTTTGGTTTTCTCTAAACAATCTTGGACGGTCTCAAGATCAGGGTCATTTATCATGGAGGCGTTTACAACAATCGAGCCCACACCTTTTTCACTGAGCTCTTTTTGAGCCAGTAGGGCGTTTTCCACCATCGAGCCGCATGTCATCAGAAGAATGGACTCATCATTGTTACCAGATTCATCTTTTAGTACTTGAGCTTTGCCGTACTTATACTCGGTGCCTTCGATAAAGCTTTTAGGATAAGTTTCTCGTCCAAGGAAAAAGACGGTAGATCTAGGGATGTCTCCCTTTTTACGAGTCTCAGCAAACTTTTCGATACATTCGGTGATCAGAGCCTCAGCCTCATCGGCACAGGTCAAACAAATCACATCCACGTTTGGAATAGCGGACATCATGGAAAAATAGGTTAAGGCTTGATGAGAAGCCCCATCCGCCGCATCTTGAAATCCGGTATGAGAGTACATGGCTATAATAGGGGCTTGCGAGAGACCTGACATGATCATCGGCAGAGCCCCTTTGGTAATACCAAACTGCGCAAAGGTATCGACCACAGGAATATAACCCTGCTTGGAAAGTCCTACTGCCATATTGACCATATTGGCCTCAGCAACACCCACTTCAAAGCTCGCCTCTGGAAACTCTTTTCTAAAGTCGGCCACTCCTGTGGAGCCCTGCAAGTCGGCGGAAACTGAAACAATGGGAAAATCTTTTTTATACATGGAGATTAATGCATTGCTGACTCCCACTTGAGTTTTCACGCGATCCCCGGGCCATTTTGCAAACGAAGGCTCTGGCTTCGAAAGATTTTTTAACTCTTCGGCCCACTCTAAAAGTTTTTCAGGAGTTTCACTACCGGAGTAAATCTCTTCCACAAATTCTTTAATTTCATCGGCCTTTTTCAATGGGAAACCATGACCACCCGAAGCCGACTTTTCAGCCTTAGCACTCCCTTTTCCTTTGATCGTCTTAAACCAAAGGAGTTGAGGCTTTTTCGGTTGAGAGTTGGCTTTTTCAACAGCCGTTTCAACACTGTGGTAAACCTTTTCAAGGTCATGCCCATCTTCAATAAAAGTGACGTCCCATCCGAGTGCGGAAAAGGAATCAAAAGTGGGCTTCATGGAAAAAGAGTCGTCATCAATACGACCAGAAAGCTTGGTGTTGTTATCACTGACCATGCAGACAAAGGGGCCCAGCTTGTTCTTTTGTGCAAGACCAGGGATCGCGGCAAAAGCCTCTTTGGCCTCCCCTTCCATACAAGCGCCATCAGAAATCGCGGTGATCGTTGTACGCGGTTCCTTTTCAAAGGATTCAGCCGCGGCTAAACCTTGAGCTTGTGGAAGTCCCGATCCTAAAGGACCATTACTAATATATACACCTTTTGGAAAAAGATGGGCCTCGCCATGTCCGGTCAGGCCACTCTCGATAGAGCGAAATCCCTTGAGATCGTCGACATCGATATCCGCCACTTTGTAGTTGGCCTTTAGAGCGTAAAGACCATTTTCACAGTGACCAGCATCATTGACGAAATGAAACAGCTCATGCCATTGCTTCTGAGCGTCTCGCCCCTGGGTGTACATCAAAGCATGAGTGGCGGACATAATTTCAGCAAAAGCCGCAGGCCCCCCGTAGTGACTGGCAGCTCCACCAATTACAGCTTGCATATCCATAAGAGCAACCAAGGCCCGGGTGGAACGAGGACAAGCCAGAGTGACAGACTCACCCGCTTTGTTTTTGATTTGAGTGGCGAACTGAGGGTCTCCGACAGGATTCCCATGCAAAGTAGGTCGTATATTGAGTTTTTCCATGCCCTGTAGCTACCTTTTCAAGGGGTTAAAATCAACGGCTTTTTCCCTTTTAAGTGAGCTTCAAAATATCTCTTCCTTGCAAATCTGGCCACGCTCAATTTGTGTGACTTTGCTAGCTAGAGCTTTAACGTCTTGCTCATCATGGGTCACAAGTAATACGGGGCATTGCAGGTCCTCTGAAACTTTTTTTAGGAGCTGGCGCGATTTAATTTTGACCTCTTGATCAAGAGAAGAAAAGGGTTCGTCCATTAAAAGCATGCGCGGCTCATAAATTAAAGCTCGTGCCAGAGCGACCCGCTGCTTCTCACCCCCTGAAATTTTATGGATAGGCGATTTAAGAATCTCTCCGATCTCAAGCTCTGTGGTCAGCTGGTCAAAAACACTCTTCCAGTGAGTTTGCTTTTTCTTATCCACAGGAAACAGAATATTGTTCTCAACACTCATACTGGGAAATAAACCAGGCTCCTGAAACACCACACCCAAATTTCTTTTTTGAGGTGGAAGTTTATCAAGCTCGATATCCCTGAACTTCCACTCAACCTCAGCCCTCTCATCCAGGCCTAAAAGCGCATTGATTATTGTGGATTTACCCGCCCCTGAAGGTCCCCACAAAACGGTGACCCCTTGATCTAAAATCTCCCAATTGTTGATATCAACAGCAAAGGTATTTAAATCACGATAAATCTTTTGAACGACTGACATAGGTAATTCCTGAAAACAACAAAAAGACTAACAGAGATGAGAGTAGGAGGGAAGGCATATAGAGCAGAGCTTTTTCCAGCCGATAATTGGACATCAGCTCTTTAATTTCATAGGCAAGGCTTCCCGAATGCTGCGAATCTATGAGAAGGCCGGTGATCGCAAAATCTCCGGCCGCCCACAGACTACAGAGTCCCGATAAAAAAGCCATCTGAGGAAGAACTTGGGGAAAAACCACCTGTTTGAATGTCTTAGCCCAAGGAGTCGGTAAAGTCCTAGTAATTACCATTTGTTTTTTCAGATCTTTGAGTTTTTGGTGAAAACTCAGACGGTAAACAAAGGGAAGGTAAAGAAGAGCCTGGGCACTGGATATTTTTATCAGACTTAAAAAGGCCGAGTCTCCCGGTAAAAGTAAAAAAGCAAACCCGACAATCACCCACCCTGGATAAACTAAACTTAATAACCACTTCCCCGACTTTTCGGGCAGGTAAGCAAAAGAAAGAGCTGAAAGATAAAAGAAAATCTGTAGTCCCGTTAAAAGGGAAATAAACCAGGTGCCATGAACCAATGGAAAAATAGAGTCCATGTTTAACATCCAGCCACTCTTTAAAAAAATCAAAGAAAGCCCAAGGCACAGTAGGAAAACGGGCACCAAAGGGAAAATAATACTAAAACTGTTCGACATTGAGCCGAGAAAAGACGGCCCCTGTCCTGTCCAAATCTCTCCGCTGTCTTCTTGATCGAGAAAGCGCGACAGAATGAGAAGAATGAAAAAGAGGTAAAGGGAGTATTGAATGGCCTCTCCCCACATTCCAAAGAGTAGAATTTTTTCGTAAATAAAAACTTCAAACCCTCCGTAAACACTCCCTCCAACAAGAAATGGAATAGAAAAACTAAAAAAGAAGAGAACAAAAAAATAAAATACTAATAACAGAATATCTTTTTTAAGCTCTGGTAAAAGTCCCTTCAATATAAAACGCAAAGCTGGCACACCCGCCACTAAAGAGTCTCTCGCGACTCTTTGGCTTTTTAACTCCATTTGCTTATGAAGCAGGTAAGACACGAGACCAACATTCATAACAACATGATAAAAAACCACACCCACGAGGCCTGTCGGTAGGAATGAAAGAGATTTTGCCACAAGCAAAACAAGAACAATCGGCGGGATAAAACAAGGTGAGACCACTACAAAACACAATATGCGATGCGAGCTTGCCGACATTTTTGATTTGAGCCGACTCAATGAGAGTGCGCCGAAAAAACCAAGAAAAAGGCAAAACAAGAGACTTAAAAAAGTTTGCGTGAGCGCCCCCTTGAAAACATCAACTAAAAAAGGGTCCCAGTACAACTGATGAAATGGAATATGAAATCCTAAAAACAGAAGCGGAAATAGAAGGAGGCTAAATAAAAAATAGAAGACGGTCCGTCTTAGTAAAAGACTTTTTTCCACTTATTGATCAACTCACGCTTACGTTTGATAAGAGAAAGACTCTCTATGGGTTTGTAGAATTCCACATCGGGAAGCTTGAAACCGGACCCTTGCATGGCTCGCTGGTCCACAGGAAACATATAGTTTTTTGACATGATGATTTTCTGGATCTCAGTGGTTAACAAAAACTGTGCAAACTGCGCAGCTCCCTGACAGTTTCCACAAAATTTCGGTATTCCCATATACTCCACTTGAACCGGGTGAGGACGGTCCATGGGCATGGAATTGTATTGACTCTCACCCTCCTCGATCAAATGATAAAACGGCGAGGAAAAATAAGAGAACACCATGGAGGGCTTTTCCATTTTGAAAATGCTGTAACTAGAAGACCAGCTCGGGGACATTATTTTAATGGAAGGTTTCAGACTTTTTAGGAATTCAAAGCCTTTGTCTTCTCCCATCGCTGTTAGAACCCACAGTAGAAACTGAAGACCGGGTGAGCTCATCCTCGGGTCTTGTAATATAATTTGATCTTTGTACTGATTCTTTGTGAGGTCTTCCAAGCGTCTGGCGGGCTCTACCTCCCCCTCACGGTAAACAAAACTAAGAGGACCCCAATCATAGGCCACGAAATCGTTATACTGGGATTTGCCAGGAAGTTGACTGGGGAAATCCAAAGAGACCTCTTCTCTTAAATCCAACCACTCGAAATTTCTACGAGCTTCAAAAACAGAAAATTGGTCAAAACCGATGATAATATCGGGAGCGTCTGAATCTTTTTTAAATTTTAATCTCTCAATGATTAGACCGGCGTTACCTGCATTGATCCACTCTACTTTGGTTCCCGTGCTCTCAAAAAACTTTTGGGCAATTTCAGGCCCCGGTCCCCATTTATTAATGAAAGAGGAATAGGTCAGAACCCTCACGGTGTTTTCTGCACGATTTTTCTCTGAATCGACTGCCAAGTATGGGAGCCCTAAAATAGCGACTATGATTAGGCAACCCATCAAATAGGATAAAAAGAGTTTCTGGTTCATCCACTCTCCTACCAGAGGAGGCCACGACGACTTTTATAGAAATAAAAATCGAGCCCTAAACAACGGCCGGCACCCAAGAGACAAAAAAGAACATGGATATAGAAAAGATAAATTTGTCCCGGGCTTGAGGCGAACTCAAAATACAAATAAATATGAAGAGATAAAACCATCCCAATAAGACTTGCGATTCGCACTCCAAGGCCCAATATATAGGAAACCCCAACAATGAGTTCTAGAGCTAGCAGAATGTAGGTCATTAAAAGCCACTGAGACTGAATCAGGCTTTTGAAAATTTCAAAGTAGATTCCAAAGGCAATCTGAGGTCCCTCTGTTAGGTTAAGTCTTTCACTAATATAGGGATGATCTAAATAACCCGTCCCAACTCTTTCAAATACTTTCGAAACAGCCTGTACGCCGAGAAAAATTCGAACCAGAGCCAGAGGCCACATATGACCCACATAACGGATGCTTTCTAAAAAGGATGCAATCATAGGCTTACTCTCTCATGTTTCTCGCCTTCAGGCTAGCCTGAAAACTAAGGGAACCCAACTTGGGGCGAGTTGAAAGCACTTTTTGCCGCCCCTAGAAAAAGGAAAAATGTCATCCTGCGCGGATACCTTAGATCACAAGAAACACGACTGGAATTTTGTCCTGTCTTTTTTCGCTTTCCAAGACAGTTTTTACGAGAAATCTTAGAATAAAAGAATGGAAGTAAAAAAGCCTAATACCCAACACTGGAAGCAAATTGATCAATTTTTAACGGAAACCCTAAGGCCAGGGTCTCAGTGGAATCTCGCTGAAGAGTATCCCCTCGCCTTTTCGGAAAAAAACCGAGCCAATATTCGCTTCATTGAAAATGAGGACAAAGTTCTGGCTCATGCTGTAATGCAGCCCAGTCTTATTCGTACCCATTATCATTTGTTTAAAGTCGGGCTCATTGGAAGTGTTGTCACCGATCCCGACAACCAGGGAAAAGGTTACAGCAAGCAAATTATAAAAAGTTGTCTGGATGCCTGCCAAGAGCAAAACTGTGATTTTTCGATCCTTTGGACAGACCTGTTCAATTTTTATTCAAAGTTTGGTTTTGAAATCGCCGGATCAGAAATTGCTCTGCAAATTGATTCAAAGTTTAAACCTGAAAACATGGCAGATGTCAGAATCATGGATACTCCTAAAGTGTCCCCGCAGGCTCTCTTAAAAGTTTACAATCAACACAATTTGAAAACTGTTCGGCAACTCTCAGATATTGAAAAGTATTTGAAAATTCCTAACTCTAAAATTTACACAGCGTGGAACAAGAAGACCCAGGCTTTAGAAGCTTACTGCGTTATGGGCAAAGGCGCTGATTTCCAAGGCTATATACACGAATGGGGTGGAAAAGTTTCAGCACTAATGAGTCTTTTAAGGAAGATGAGTCAAGATTCCACACAACCAATCACCTTAATCAGCCCTCCTCAGTGCACTAACCTGATCAAACAAATGGAACAGGCCGGAGCTCAAAAATTTTACGGAGTGCTTGGAATGATCAAAATCATTGATCGCGCTTCTTTTTGCAAAAAAATTAAAAAAGGAGCTCGTGCTCTTGGGTATGAGTCCTTTGTGTTTGAATATCGCGATGACCAGTATTACTTCGGTTATGGTGACGAAATCTATGCCACCGACTCCGATGCCGATATCACTCGCTTGGTTTTTGGTCCTATTGAGCCAAAACAAATTCACAAATTCAGCGATCAAGCTCTCGAGGCTCTCGAGCAAATCTTTCCCATTCCTTTTTGGGTTTGGGGCTGGGATTCAATATGAAAAAATTAGTACTTCTTCTAATGCCCCTGGTTTGTCTCTCCTGTCAGCGCGAGCCCAACAAGACGGCTGCCAATTACACCAGTGAATCCGCAATTGAGAGAGCTCAGAACAAAAGCCTCTCAAAGCTTAATCCCTACTCGGTCCGCGCAGGCCAGTGGGTGCACTTTATTGAAACTCAAGAAGTTATCAGTTCACAGGGATCCAATTCCTTTCTTAGTAAAGAATGGACGACAGAGGTGGGTCAAGTCGAAGACCTCCCCGATGGTCCACTCATCACTCTTTTTAGAAAAGTGACCGACTATTTGCTCGATGAAAATTTTGTTTATGAGTTTAAAGAGGTCATGCAGTTTTTGCCGCCAGAGGTGGTCAACCAACAAAAATTCAACCCACTAAAAGATGACTACCACACCTTTTCTAAAACTCTTTCACGCCTAAAAGAAACCAGTGAAAGACAAAATGAAATCGTCGGAGTCTCTTACCAGAATCTTCAGGTCAAGCGAGTGATTATCTCCCCACCTGAAAATGTAAAAAAGTTGCCCGACTGCGCAGGTGTTTCCAATTGCAAACTCGAAGGTGACCAAATCACTTACGATGTGGTGTTCCTTTTTGAGGACGAGTCCACCCAACGACATACGGTCGAGTGGCTGGTCAGTGAAGACGTCCCTTTTTACGCAGGCCTCTTGAAACAATGCACGACAAGCTTTGTCCCGGTCGATGATTTGCGAGTTTTGGTGAAGCAATGCCGAGACGTGGTCGACTTCAAAAAGTAATTCTCTAGAAACCCAAGTGACTTCAACCCCTGAGGTCTTTTGGGTTTGCAGTTTTCTACACAAATTGGGCCATATCCAATCCTTTCCCTCCAAGGACTAAAACTTTCCCTTGCCTAAGGGCATTGAAGCGGTGTGAAGTTACCTTTTGCGGGGATTTCCAGTAATATGAGCCCTTCAGATTAAGGAAGGTGAATTATGAAGAAAATTGCGTTCGTCCTATCAGGTTGTGGATATCAAGATGGGGCCGAAATTACAGAATCCGTAAGCTGTATGATCGCTCTCTCTGAGCTTGGAACAGATGTGCAATTTTTCGCACCCAATAGTGATTTTGAATCTGTTGACCATTTGAGTGGAGATAAAAACGGCTCTCGAAATATTCAAAGCGAGAGTGCTCGTATCACAAGAGGTAAAATAGAGGATCTCACCTCTCTTGAGCCTGACAATTTCGATGCTCTTATTTTCCCAGGTGGCTTTGGAGCGGCCCTTAATCTTTGTGACTGGGCTAAAAAAGGTTCAAATTGTAAAGTCAATCCAGACGTCGTCCGCATCATCCGTGGTTTTAATTCTCAGAGCAAACCCATTGGCGCCTGCTGCATTTCACCTGTGCTTTTAGCCAAAGTTCTTGGTGATCAGGAAATCACCCTCACCATCGGAAAAGATCCTGAAACCGCCCAGGAAATCCAAAAAACAGGAGCGGTGCACGAATACTGCCCCGTCGACGACTATATCACCGACCGAGCTAACAAAATTGTAACAACCCCAGCCTATATGTACGACGACGCTGAACCTCACAAAGTGTTTCAAGGCATTCAAGGACTGGTCAAAGAATTGGTGGAAATGGCATGAATATTAAAACAGTAGCCTTAATTTTTGGCGGCCCGAGTGCCGAACACGATGTCTCTTTAGTTTCTGCTAAAAACATCTACACCCAACTTAAAGAAATTGTGGAAAAAGTGGTTCTTCTCGGAGTCTCCAAAGATCGAGAGTGGAAACTTATTGAAGAGTCTCACCTGCTTTCAACAAACTTCGAAAAGCCTTTGGACCTTACTCAAGTGGGAACGGAAGTGTTCTTAAAATACGACGGACATAAAGTTTTGATCTACGATCAACATGGTAACCATGTTTCTGAAGAGCCCATTGACTTGG
Source organism: Bdellovibrionales bacterium (assembly GCA_964230645.1). Taxonomy (GTDB): domain Bacteria; phylum Bdellovibrionota; class Bdellovibrionia; order Bdellovibrionales; family JAGQZY01; genus JAGQZY01. The sequence continues at coordinate 1,561,842 of CAXRHT010000002.1, forward strand.
CCTTTCCTATTATTCATGGCCCCTACGGAGAAGACGGCGAGCTTCAAAATATGATGAGCGAGTGGGATCTTCCCTTTGTAGGAAGTGCTTCGGCTGGCTGTGCCCATGCTTTTGATAAAGGAAAAACAAAAAACATTTTAAAAGACGAAGATGTGCCCCAGGCTTCCTTTCTTATTTTTGAAAAAGAAACTCCAAGCTTCAAAGAAATTGAGGACCAACTAGGGCTTCCGGTTTTTGTTAAGCCTGCTAATATGGGCTCCTCGCTAGGAATCTCTAAAGTCAAATCTGAAAAAGAATGGGAAACTGCTCTCAGTGAAGCTAAAAAGCATGACAAAAAAATCTTGGTGGAAAAGGCCATTCAAAATTGTCGAGAGATCGAGTGCGCCCTTCTAGAAACAGACTCAGGCCTGCAGGTTTCAGGTCTTGGGGAAATCAAACCAAGTCACGAGTTTTATTCCTACGATGCCAAGTACATTGACCCTAACGGAGCTGAGCTCATTATCCCCGCTGTGGTTGATGCTGGTATCGAACAAAAAATTCAGGATTTAGCCAAAAAGTGTTTTGAAAAACTGGACTGTCGAGACTACGCCAGGGCGGACTTCTTTATTGACGCAAACAATGAAGTCTATTTCAACGAAATAAACACCCATCCAGGCTTTACCGACATTAGCATGTTCCCCTCACTTTGGGCCCATGAAGGAATAAAAGCCCGCGAGTTGGTTTCAAAGCTGATTGATCGAGCTAAAGAACGCATGGAAAAAAGAATTTAAAAAGAATGGGAGCGCTTTAGGTCTTTACTTTTCCTAAGGCTCTTTTGTGCTCCTCACCCAACCACAAAGAATTAAAAGCAGACTTTTGATCATTGTGGTTTTGCAATATTGTTCGTTGGCTTTGAGATCCTCGTTTCTCAATATTGTCGATCCACTTTAAGGCCTCTTTCATGAGATTCGATGAAAGATAAATTTGATCCACCAACCCAACACTCTTGGCCTGATAAGAAGAAAAAGTTCTGGCTTCCAAAAGCCAATTTTGAAGATCTTTACTTGAAACTTTTTTAGAGAGCCGCTCTTGACCGCCCCAACCAAAAGTCAATCCGACCCTCCGCTGCCAAAGACCAAATAAGCTATGAGGTGCTGCAAAGACTTTATCAAAAGCCGCTACAAGCTCCACTCCCCCACCAATACACAAACCTTCAACAAGGCAGATCTTCGGAACCGGGAGCGACTGCAAATAGTCTAAAATTTCAGTGATTCTTTGGTTGTGAGCAAGACCCTCATCTTTATTTTTAAGTCTTTTGTAAAAAGGAAGATTTCCTCCGGAACAGAAGACCGGCCCCTCAGATTTTAGCAGAACGGATTGGAATCGGGATTCTTTTAGGGCCTTATGAAACTCTTCAGCCATAGGCGGACTAAAAGCATTACGACTCTCAGGATCACTGAGAGTCAGTATAAGGGTGTTGTTTCGAATTTCTTTTTTAAGCAACGGCATAATCAAGAAGATACTGGTAAACGAGTTTTTGTGAAACAAACTCTAACCCAGCCTCTCCAGACTTGTCAGCATTTTCCTTTTTCCAAACCACTCGGGCACTCATTGTGCGTTGTTTTTGGATCTTCTCAAAGTTGAAGTGAAGCCGTAGGAGATCTCCCTTTTTGAGCCCCTCCATATTGCCTTCGATTCGAACTCCACTGCGAGAAATATTACAAATCGTGGTCTCCATCTCAAAGTCTGAGCTATAGGCTTGAATGGTTGCGTGTTCTCTAACGTCAAAGCGTTGATCTCTGCGTCCGCGCATGTCCTCAATATTAATGCAGTTCTTCACCAGTCCTTGCAGCTGCTCAGGCTCATAAGGTCTTTCAAGCAGATAAATGGCCCGATTGGCGGCCAGCTCTTTTCTATCAAATTCCGGTGACATGCGTCCCAGAAAAACAATAGGTCCTGAAAATCCCGTCTTTCTCATCTTCACAACAAGTGGAAAAATCATTTTAGTAATAATACTGATATCGAAAACAACGACGTGGCAATTCTCATCGAGTCCTGATTGCAAGAAAGATGGACGGATCGACGTGACTTTTATATCTTCTAAAGATGTGAGCAAAGGCTCTAATTCACTTTTAATGAGCCGCAACTGCTCCTGATTCTGGCCACTTATAACCAGCTTCTTCACAAGTCCCCCCCTTGTGTATTCAATAAAATCTCTTTAAAATTTTAAGTCCATTTTATTCTACTGGGAAGACACTGTCTCACTCTGAGAAATAATGGCTAAAATTCATTCAGTAGGGCTTCGTACACCGTCGACTTAGAAACAAACTTCAAGCCTGCCATACGGTCAGCCGTACCTACCTCACCTGATGTCCAGACAACCTCTGCCGACATGGTGTGGTTTTTCTTGAGTTCATCGAGCTCAAAGCAGACTCGCAAAAGATCACCTTTTGATAAGTCACTTAATTCACCCACGATATGAACTCCTCCCTTGGATATATTGGAGATCAACGAATAGGAACTAAAGTCCTTGTTGTAGGACTCCAAGAGAGCTTTTTGTTGAGTATCAAAACGACGAAAGCGACGCTGATGCACTTGTGCGTCTTTTAGATACTTGATGGCAATACCCTGGAGATCTTTATTCTCATAGGGCTTTTCAATAATTGTTACATTTTTGAGATCGGCAAATTGATCAATAAGACGAGGATCAGGAACTTTCACAAGTAAAAGGATGGGGCCAAGATACCCCAGAGAGCGCCAGTGGGAGATGCTACTTCTCATTGCCGAGTTAAAATGTTGGCAGTTATAAACCAAGAGATTGTATTTGTTATTGATCATACTTGGTAAATTAGCGGGACGAGAGCCAACGAATTGGGCCGCACCCACATGTTTTTCGATGGGATGAAGTCGTTTTTCAATAAGGCTATTATCACTTTCATTGCGACTGACTATCAGTACTTTTAACATGAATATCCTCTCGTTAAACCCGTCACTAAACTCTTCGGAGTGACTCGTTTGAATCTTACGGTCCTGTACGAAACTGAAGCAGAAACTGTTTCTTTTTGATAATATTCCTTCTCACAACGAAGCTCTTTAAAAGGCGACCAGAGGTTTGACAATTCCAGGGAATTTCGAAAAGGAAATAGCACAAGTGCTTAGAAATGGTTGGGTTTCATAGAAGTCTATTTTTTTAAAATGAAACAAGATCTGAGAGAATGTTGCTTAATTAAGAGGGGCCATTCAGCCAGCCAAAGAGATAAAATGACTTTATTTAAGACATAAAAAAAGGGAGTTTAAAAACTCCCTTTTTATTTTAGCGCTTCTCGATGGGCACATATTTTTGATTGGTTTTTCCAACCCATTTTCCTCGCGGTCGATAGATTCGGTTATTGGAATACTGCTCAAGGATATGAGCGATCCAACCCGAGACACGACTTGTGGCAAAAATCGGAGTAAAAATATCGAGAGGAATCCCCATGCTGTAATACACACTGGCAGAATAGAAATCCACGTTGGGAAGAAGACCCTTACGCTCTTTCATTTCCTCGTCAAGAATGGTGGACATCTTGAACCACTGAGGCTCCTTAGAGTTCTCAGTCATTTCTTTACTCATAGAGCGCAAGATCTTCGCGCGAGGATCACCATTTTTATAAACACGGTGACCAAATCCCATAATTTTTCTTTTTTCACTCAGAGCTTTCTCAAGCCACGGAACGATTTTATCTTCACTTCCAATTTCTTTCAGAGTGCGCATGACTTGCTCGTTAGCTCCACCGTGAAGAGGCCCTTTAAGAGCGCCAATTCCACTCACAACGGCTGAGTACATATCACTCAAAGAAGAGGCAGTCACACGACTGGAAAAAGCCGAACAGTTAAGTTCATGGTCGGCATGGAGAATAAGACAAGTATCAAATACTTTTACCTTCTCATCATCGGGCTCTTCACCGTTTAGCATATAAAGAAAATTCCAGGCCACAGACTTATCGGCTTTAGGCTCAACGAGATCGTGACCTTCTCTTAAACGGTGAAAGGTTGCTACCAATGTCGCCATACGGGCTGTTAAGCGGATGGCTTTACGATGGTTGGCTTTTTCGTCCATTGTCTCAGCATCGGGGTCCCAAAGTCCCATGGTGGAAACAGCTGTTCGCAACCATGCCATGGGGTGGCCATCGGTGGGTAAGTTTTTAAGGGCCGTGATGAGTTTTGGATCAAGAGACATATCTTCGCCAAAAGATTTCTTCAACTCGGTGAGCTCTTCCTTTTTGGGGAGACGGTCATTCCACAAAAGGAAGACCACTTCTTCAAAGGTGGAGTTCTCAGCCAGATCCTCGATGGTAAAACCTCGGTAACAGAGCGTCGCATCAACGATGGACGAAATAGCCGTTGTACAAGCAACAACTCCCTCTAGACCTCTATCCACTGCACCTTCATAAACTTCCATAAATCTCCCTTTCTTGGACACTTCTATTTATAGAGAAAAACCGCCTCTATCTAGTGACCGAGCGTTAATTGCTGTGATCTGGAACTCAGAGAATGCTCAGTGAGCAAGCTTCATTATTCTCTCTTTAACTTCCGTTACGATCACCGTTAAATCTTTTTCTTGTTTCTGACTAAACTTTAAAGCTTGATAGAAAATCTCATTGCGCAGCTCGTGAACATCTTTGCCCACATTTTGCTTAATCACTGACAAAATTTCCTCAAGCCCCCAATGATTTCCCCCTTGGTTTTTTAAAGACAGAAAACCAGTGGAACAAAAAATCAACTTGTCCTTGGGGTTCAAATCAATGGTTTGATAGTTTAATTTTTGATCATTTTCTGTGTGCTCAGCATCAAAGGCCTGCTCGCGCCCTTTGAGTAGTTCAATGCGTCCCATGGACGATTGGAAATGAATCGCTAGAGGTTGGCCCACATTACAGTAGGAGAGCTGAAATTTACGTCGATCAAACATGCCGTAAAAAAGGGAGGCTCTATCTCCCGCCTTACACTGCTCTTTAAGGTCTGCCAAAATCTCCTGCATCACTTGAGCCGGATCGTTGTTTTTAGAATCCTCAATTTCGTAGGTGAGCTTCATCAACACAGACAGAAACAAGGCTGACATTCCATAGCCTGAGGCTGAGGAAAGAAACAGACCAAAGCGCATTTTATCGAAGTGCTCAAAGATATCGAAATAATCGCCCCCAGAGACACTGCTGGAGCTAAACTTTGTACTAAATTCAAAACCCGGAATATTGGGAAACTCTGTGGGCACGAGAAACTTTTGGATCTTCACCGATTGCTGCAGCTGGTCATTTACCCGTACAATCAATTTTTCCAGTTCGATATTAGCGGCTGATAATTCTCGTTTATAGATTTTAAGGTCTTGATCTTTTTGAGCAATTTGCGCCTCAAGTTCCTGAATTTTCTTTTTTAATTCTTGTTCATTGCTCACCTGGATATTGTCGATTTCTCATCACTCGCTGTCAACGAATGTAAGAAACCAAAGACTTTGGGATTGAAATTTTTTCAAAATTTGTATTTATTCACTCTATGTTATCGGGGGACACACAGGGGACGGGGAGTCCTAACAAGGTCATGACTTTGCTCAAAGAGCAAGGTCAGCTCGTGGTGGAAATCTGTCATTTCACCCAAGATCTCAATCCTATTTGGCACACCAAGACCACTATTGAAAGCTTGAATCATTTAAGCCACCCCTTCCTCTTGAGTATAAAAGAGGATGACGACGAAGAAAGGGTTTTCAAAAAAGCCGCTGACTATTTTTTCAACCATCTCAAATTCAAAAGAGTTCCTGTCAAAAAGCTTAACCTCAATCAGTGTTTCCTACCCACAGTGTTAAAAAACAAACAGGGCCCAACTCCCCTTTTGATGCTGCTTTTTTCAAGCTTTCTTGAGCAATGCGGCCTTCGGGTACAAATTACCAGCTGCCGCAAACGCTTTCTTTTGAAACTGCAATTGGACGGACGCTCACGTATAGTGGATTTCACCAATAAATGTCGCACTCTCGATGCGGATGACATTGTCGAACTGGTCAATTCGGGTTTTAACTTTGCTGAAGGAGCCATGGGACGAGATATTCTCGCGGTGGAGTATTTTAATCTTTTAAAATCTCAAGCCCGCAAAGAAAACAAGATGCAGATTCTTGCCCTTGTTCATAGTTACCTTATGAAATACCAACCTTTTAATCTTCGCCACCTCTCCGAGCGCGCCCGTATTGCCTATGAAACGGGGGATTATCGAACGGCCATCGAAGACATTCGCAACTACTTTCAGTACAAACAACCCGAGTTCACTAATATCGATCTGAAAAGAATTTATAAAATCGCCCTAAAAAAAGAAAAATCACTGCGCTAGCTCTTTGTTTGTTTTGCCCTAGGGATATTTATCTATCTCAATCAATGGGGCGCTTGGAGAGAGAGATTAGCTATACTTTCTGTGATTCTATAAAAAGTTTGCGAAGCTAATTTTTGAGACCTCAAACCTTCCTGATCGTCAAAGAGGCGCCCAAGAATTTCGTAGGAGCGCTCAATATTTTGCCGAAGCTTCTCCATGTCTTTTTCTTCAACACCCAGGGAGGCTTCAAAAAAGACCTCAAAAAGCTTCAGCTGGATTCCTAACCAGAAGCGACACTCCTTCTCCCAGTCTTCACTTACTTTCTGTTCTCTTAGAACATCCGTCACATAAGTGAGGTCTTCAATGAGAAGCTCAAGCTGATTAACCACTTTGTAATAACTCATGATCTCTTTGACTTGCCACTTATAAGATCGCTGACGACCAATGCAGAAACAAAGCTCTTTGAGCTCCTCACCCACTCTTTGCAGCATATTCTGATACTGAGCAAATTTCTGATTGTTCTTTTCTTGGCCCTCTCCTGTTTCACGACTAATTTTAAATATTGTATGAACTGTTGTGACGAATTTTTTAAACTCTTGGCGCAAAAGGAATAAAGACAAGTGAATGGAAAAGTATTGGCCTCTCTCGCCGGTGTTAATAATTTTTTGATTCTCTGTTTGCTTCTTCTTCCTATTAACCACCGGGGTCAGAGTTAGCAAAAAAGTCATAGGAGTTAGTAATAGAGCAGGAATCACATTATAAAAAGCATAGAAGAGCGTGCAGAAACTAAAAGCTGTTGAGAAACGAAAGCCCTCGGACGCATACTGGGTTATGGGCTGAGGATAAAAGGACACCAGAGCCAGAGCGATCAAAAATTGCAAAACTTGTAGAGTGAAGTGGCTGACCAGGGTGAAGTTAAGCCTTGTTCTCTTTTCAAAAAAGTACCAGTAAAAGCGATCCGCCGATAATAAACTATGAAGGTAATAGAAAATGGGGATCCAAAGAGGGTTTAATGGGAGAACCAAGATAAACCCCGATAAGGTCAGTAAAAAAGGCAATGGCGTTTTAAAAAACAAGGTGGTTAAACCAATACCAGCAAATATGACGGATTCAGGCAGATGGTAGCGGAAGACCTCCATCGCACTCTGTTCAATATAAATATCAAATAGGAATACAAAAGCGATAAATAGACCCAAGGCCAAAAGGGCCACTGAAAGATCCTTCCACGACTCCTGGTTGGCGAAACTTAAAATGGCCGCCAATATTAGAAATACAATAGCAAAAAGAAAAGGAAAGAGTCCTAGGATTCCGACAGATAATCCCATTCCAAGAAAGCTACCGAGAATGAGAAGTAGGATCTGTTTACGTTGAAAAGAGCCCACATTGATGAGTGAGGCCATTTGTACGATGAAAGATTTTTTACGAAAACTAACGAATTGAAAAACAATTGAAATTAAGAAGTCCGTGAATAAATTTTGACCGAAATTTTCAAAACACCAGCTCTGCAACCGGCCTGTACTTAAAGACAGTCGTACGGAAAACAGCTCTAAAAGCACATCACTCAATATAGCGAGAAAGAAGACAGCTAAAAGATAGATTTCAATTGATTGTAAACTTAGATTTATTCCCAAAGAACTTTACCTTATATAGATATCGTATCGCACGATTTTACCTTCGACAATAGAGTTTGGTTTCTCATACAAATGTCCGGCTTTAAGAGGCCTTTTCACCACAATTCTGGGAACATTCCTATCATATGCTTTCTCTATTATTTTTTCGAATCCTTCTGGTTGCAACTCCAAACCCCTCAGAAAGGCCATATTTTTTTTTGGAGCGGATTTCTGGTTTATTTGTTCAAACATGGGGTCAAGATAAAGGCAGTCATACTCTTCTTTCCAAGAGTCTAGAACCTCATTAATATCCTGATGATCTATGGCTAAAGATTTATTCTCTAATTGAGAATTACTCAATGCACTAACAAGCAAGGTTGCGACGAGTGGATTTTTCTCAAAGCCTACGATTTGAGCTCCCTGTGCCACCAAGTGTAAGGCATCTTTTGCAAGTCCTAAAGTTCCATCCACAACTGTGTAGTTGTCTTGTTTCTTTAATCCCACGGCTTTCGAAAGAAGATCTTTTTTCACAGAAATTTTTTGTTTCTTAATTTTTAAGACCTCTTTATCAAACTCTAAACGAATAACAAAATTCCGAGCGAGCTCTTGATTACGAACCACCCACTGCCCTTCCTCATGAGAGAGGTAGTAGCCTAAGGGCGGCTCGCCCACCCAGATAGGATTAAAAAAAAGTTTTTCCTTTGGCAGATCCCCTTCCTGGGGCCTTAAAACAGGGAAATCCACTGGGGACTCAAAAATGTGAACACGATTAAACAACACTCAATAGTGAAGTGAAGTTTTTGAAGACTTAAGCAACTGGTGAGATGAGAGGATAGAAAGGAGGTGGCTCCATAAAAAAGACTATTAATATAAGCTTCAAAACAAAGTGCCACCACGACAACAAGAGCCATTTCTCTAAGCTCAACCTGCCAGGCAAACAGACTTAAAACCACCAAATGAAAGACCGACATAAGGGTGTAGAGATATTTTGATTTTTCAAAACCAAAAACATTGGAAAGAGTGACGAGCTTGGCTTTACTAGAAAAGTAAATGTCACGGACTTGCTTAGAAAAATCGTATTTTAAAGCATGGTAACCAAAGGCCATTCCCAGAAAAGCCGAGGCCCAAGTGATTTGGTCATAAAGAAGAAACTCGTAGCCGAGAACTAAAAGCGGGCCACCCATTAGAAAAGTCCCCACAAGACTTATACCTTTAAATTTAGGACTGGTCACAGCTGAGGTAAGGCTTAAACCCAAAAGTAAGGCGACTAAAGCCCAAAGCAAAATTGTGGGTTTAACTATAAAACAATAAAGAGACGAAAGAACAGAAAGCCCTAAAAAAACCGCAGCCAACTGTTTGGCTTGGTAGGCTCGAACTTGCCCCTTCACTAAGGGTTTCTGATTGCTGTACTCGTTGATCCGATCCACACCACTCACATAGTCGCAGTAATCGTTATACAAAGTAAGACTCAAAAGAAAAAATTGTAGGCCCACAAAGGAGGATAAGACCAAAGCCTCTGAGGGCATACCGTGGGCATAAATCAGATAAGAGAGACCGCCAATAAGGGGGAAAATCAAATAAATATTTCGCGCTAGAGAATACCAATGGGAAAGGGCTTGCAACAATGTCAGAGATTCTTTACTGACGATTTTGAAAGTCACCATTTCGCTATCGGAATTCACATGAAGATTCTGCACAGGTTGTGCGAATTCTGTTTTCGAAAACCGTCCGGTGAGCATGGGCCAGAATTGTTGATCATTGCGCGAAATGGTCACAAAGCGGTTCAATGGGACCTCTTCCCGCTGGGTTTCTTACGCCAGTACAAAAGCTGGGCCAGTGGCTCTAAGTTCTCGGCAATGCTGGTACCAATCGCCGGGTCGAGTTTTTCTTTTAAAAGCTCCAGCTTATGATCATAAAGGCGGATGAGCTCCTTATTAAGAGCATCAAAGGCCTGAACACTTTGATCAAAGGTCTTTTCACCAACCACATTTTTAAGCTCTCCAAGACTTTGAATCTCTTTAACTTTAGAGCGTTGATCAGAATTCCAGTCTCGAAGCAAGTAAGCTCCAAAAGAATTAAGGTAACCGGATTTAAGATCTCCTAAAATAGCTTTACCCTCATAGTTACGAATATCGTAATCGAGCAGGTCGTCACTGCGCTGAAACAGTAATCCAAGAGTGGTGCCTAAATCCAAAATGATATTTTTAATTTCACTGTCTTTGTTTTCTAAGGCGACAAAAGGAGCGTACAGACACCAACGAAACAAGGAGGCCGTTTTTAAATTATGCACTTCGGTGAGCTGATCAAAAGTTAAATCAAAATCTCCCACAAGGGAGTCTTGGATCCACTCACCCTCTAGAAGTTCAGAAATCGTGCGGCTGGTGACCTGAATGAGCTCAATGTTTTCATACTCGGAGAGATTGGTCATAACCCGAGCCAGTAAATAATCCCCGGCTAAGACCGCGTACTCCGGCGTGTATTTGAGCCAGGCGGCCGTTTTACCTCGACGTAAATTCGAGCGATCCACAAGATCATCGTGCAAAAGGGAAGCGTTATGAATAAACTCGATCGTTTGGCACAATAAAAGGACTGTCTTATCTTGCAGACCTAAGGGGCCCGCCACTTTTTGGGTTAAAAACGAGCGAAAGCCTTTTCCTCCCTCAAACAGATCATCGTAGAGCTGATTCAACTTAGGAAGATAAGGGGGAAAATCTTTTTCACTGTAATATTTAGTACTCACGGTTTTCACGATAGGATTTATTACCAAAGAAAGAGCCCAGACAGTACAACCTCAGGGCCCATGACGCTAGGAGTTAGTAGCTCAGCAAAAGTCCTTTATCCCCTTAGAGTCTCGTGGCAAATCTTTTCCATGACTTTTAAAACAAGCACAAAAATCCATTTCGATGAGGCCGATCCTGCGGGAATAGCATTTTCCGGCACTTTATTTACCAAAGCGCACCGCTGTTATGAAGAATTCATTGCGGAAATTACCAGTGCTGAAGATTTCTTTTTAAATCCTGAGGCGATCTACCCCATTCGACATACGGAAACAGAATTTCTCGCCCCCCTATTCCCTTTAAAAAGCTATGACGTGCTCATCCAAGTCAATAAACTCGGAGACACCAGTTTCCAATTACAATTTGATATTCAAAAAGAGGGTCAGTCGCGTGCGATTGTTCGCACCACCCATGTTTGTGTCGACAAAAAGACGATGAAAAAACAGAGCCTTCCCGCTGAACTCAAAGGGAGTTTACAAAAATTTGTGACTCAGCAATAACGTCCATTGGGATCTCGTGGGCTCCACCAAACTCAAACCAACGCCCTTTAAGCCCGAGGTTTTTGAGTTTATCATGGAGTTTTTTCGCTCCTCCAACAGGCAAGACCTGATCGCGATTCCCATGGCTCTGAAAGAAGGGAATCTGCAGAGCTTCGGGGATCGTCGGAAAAGCAGAGGGGTTGACCAAATAACCTGAAAATAACAATAGGCCTTTGGGGGAAAAGTTGAGGCGATAGAAACTATGACTTGTTAAAATCGCACCTTGGCTAAATCCACCGATTATAACATTTTCGTAGTTTTTCCCCATTTGATTTAAAAATCGAGAAACCTTTTGAGCCAACTTTTCATCTTTAGGGGCAATGCCACCATCATAGATCTCTTGGTTGGTTAAATTTTCAAAATCCCGTTGGGTCAAAGAAAACCAAGCCCGACCACTCATCATCGGGCCAATGGGAACTTCGAGAACACCTTGAGGAAAAAACCAATCCGCTTTTTCCTGGAGCTTATAAACCTGAGCGAGGCTGTACAAATCGGTGGCATCAGCGCCGTAGCCATGAAACAGAATGACCGCCGTGTTGGCCCCGTCCTGGGTTTTAGCAATAAAATTAAGATCTTCGAATTTTTCCCACTGCATGGAGCCAACTTATATCAAGTTCGGATGAATTCCCAATGATTTTTGGCGACTCCATGACTTGAATCCTATTGAAATTCATTTGAAAATCGAAAGTCCGAAGTGAAACCCTACACAAAGGATGGCCCATGAGATTTTTGGCACTACTTATTTTACTCATCGGATGCACGAGCACTCCAGAGCCCCAACAAACAGAAGGCAAACAGGCTCATGCCGAGGCTCCTAAAGTGGATCGTAAAGCCATTTCAAAAACTATTCAGAAACACCGCAAATACATGAGCCACTGCTATGGCAAAACCATTACTAAAAAGGGCAACGCTCGTATCAAGGGGCTGACCTATGTTGAGTTTAGTATTGGCCCTGATGGCCGAGCGAAAAACCCCAAAATGGTCCCTGAAAAATCAAGCCTTAAGAACCCCGCTTTAAATGCCTGTCTCTTTGAAGGTATTACCTCCTGGGACTTTCCCGTGGACCCAACGGGTAAGGAAATCACTGTGATTTACCCTTTTCGATTCAATGCTAAGCCCCCTAGAAATATGCAGAAAAAACTGGATATGTTTGAGAACTTGCGATCGCGCCAATAAGAGGCCACAGGTGACATCTGAGCCCCTCAAATAAGCTTTTCTTGCCCTAAGCCCCTGAATTTGCTACTGAGTAAAGCTTCCGACCTTGGGGGTATAAAAATGGCTGAAACACCGAAAACCATTTACTTGAAAGATTATCAACCACCTGTGTTTTTAACTCCTGAGGTGAACCTCCACTTTGACCTAAAAGAAGAGCGCACCCTGGTCACCAACCAGATGAAATTTGTTCGAAATAAAAAGTCCAACGACGACAGCAAAGAAGTTTTTTTAAATGGGAGCAAACTTAAACTCGTCAGTATTAAAAGAGACGGAGAAACTCTCCCTGAATCAGAGTACGAAAAATCAAAAACAGGACTTCTGTTAAAAAACTGTCCCGATGAATTTACTCTCACCACAGAAGTGGAACTTCACCCTGAAACAAACAAAGCCTTCTCAGGTCTTTACAAGACAAAAACCGTTTACTGCACTCAGATGGAAGCCCAAGGGTTTCGTCGCACCACCTTTTTCCAAGACCGCCCAGATATTCTTTCACGTTATAAAGTAGAAGTGGTCGCTGATAAAGAAAAGTACCCGATTCTTTTATCCAACGGAAATTTAGTGAAAGAAACAGATTTGGAAAGTGGCCGTCATTCGGTTGTGTGGGAAGATCCCTTTCCTAAACCTAGCTACCTCTTTGCTCTTGTCGCAGGAGATTTGGATTGGATCGAGGACTCTTATATGACTCGCTCCAATCGCAAGGTGGACTTGAAAATTTTTGTGGACAAAGGCAAAGGTGATCGCGCCCGTTTTGCTATGGATTCACTCAAGCAGTCCATGAAATGGGATGAAGACACCTACCGCTTAGAGTACGACTTAGACGTTTATAATATTGTGGCAGTGGATGACTTCAATATGGGAGCTATGGAAAATAAGGGTCTGAACATTTTTAATTCAAAATATGTTCTGGCAAGTTCTGACACTGCCACAGATGATGAGTACCAAGGCATTCAAAGAGTGATTGGACATGAGTATTTTCACAACTGGACGGGGAACCGTGTGACCTGTCGCGACTGGTTTCAACTCAGTCTCAAAGAGGGGCTTACAGTCTTTAGAGACCAAGAGTTCAGTAGTGATATGAACTCTCGCCCTGTAAAACGAATCGAGGATGTCTCAGCTCTTAGAGCTCGTCAGTTTCCTGAAGATGCCGGCCCCATGGCTCACCCCGTGCGCCCGTCTTCTTATATCGCCATTGATAACTTCTACACCGTAACGGTTTATGAAAAAGGGGCCGAAGTTATTCGCATGCTTTATAACCTTCTTGGTAACGATATGTTCAAAAAAGGTGTCACTAAGTACTTTGAACTTTATGATGGGCAAGCTGTAACCACAGACGACTGGATCCATGCCATGGAAGAAGTCTCTGAAAGGGACCTCACTCAATTTAAAAGGTGGTACGATCAAGCGGGAACACCACAGGTCTCTGTAAAGACAAACTATGATGCCGACAATCAAACTTTCACTCTTGATATCAGTCAAAAAACCATAGACCCCCTTGAGAAAAATGAGCATGAGCCCTTTGTCATTCCTCTAAAAATGGGACTTCTGTCTAAAGAGGGCAGCCCCATCAAGTTTCAGCCTCCTGGCAAAGAGAAACCCACCTCAGAATGCGTTCTTGAACTCAATGAAGCCAACCAAAAATTTGTCTTAAAAAATGTTTATGAAAAACCAATCTTGTCGATCAACAGAGAATTTTCGGCTCCAGTGCATTTGAATTACGAGCAAAGCAATGACGAACTCTATTTGTTAATGACAAAAGATGCCGACAGTTTTAACCGCTGGGAATCGGCTCAAAAACTTTATCTACAAACTCTCAAAAAGTTTTATCATTCCAAAAAATCAGAAGAGCCTTGTGAGATTCCAGGAGAACTGGTCGAGGCCTTTAAAGAACTCATTGAAAAAGGGGAAGATGACCCCGCTCTAACGGCCCGTCTTTTGGAGCTCCCTCAGAGCCATTACTTCGCGCAATTTTTGGATCAGTTTGACCCTCAAGCCATTCTCTGGGCTTACAAAACTTTTTATAAACAAATGTCTTCAGAAGTTCAGGAAGTGGCCCTGGGTGTTTACCAAGAACTTGAGGAGCGTGGCCTTGGTCACTCTTTAAAAGATGCGGCTCTGAGAAATTTTAAAAATAATTTAATGAGCTATCTCTATCGAAATGACGAAATCACTGGTGCGAAAGTCTTTTATAAACAATTTGAATCGGCCCGTAATATGACCGATCGCTTAAGTGCCCTTCATCGACTCAGTCATTTTCAAAGTGAGGAGTATCAAAAAGCCCGAGAGGAATTCCGTAGTCAGTGGAAAGATGATGGCCTCATCTTAAATAAACTTTTTATGGTCACAGCTCTTTCAAAATCTGAGAATACATTTGAAGAACTCAAACGGGTTTGGGATTCGGAAGACTTCGATGCCACCAATCCCAACAATATTTATGCCCTTCTGTACACCTTTGCTCAGTATAACTGGCCCGCCTTTCACGATCTCAATACGGACTCGTATGATTGGTTTGTAGAGAAGACTTTGGAAGTGGATGGCCGTAACCCGCAAGTGGGAGCGCGCCTAGGTGGATGTCTTAATATTTGGAACAAGCTTGAGAGTAAGTACCATGCACCCATTAAGAAAGCCCTGGAAACGATCCGAGATTCGAATCCTTCAAACAATTTGTACGAAATTGTGAGTAAAGCGCTTAAGGCTTAACAGTTGACACGGCGCTCATGAAAGGCTCTAACAGAAAGTCGACGAAAATCTGACTTTTTTATTGGCCATAGTCCTGCCTTTTTTTCTATCATTAGGGTCTCCAACAATGAAGTTGGTGAGTAAAGCTTGTGAAGAAAGCATGATCGCTTTTATTGCAAGCCTGAGGGGGTATCTATGGATCGGATCGTTTTATTTCTCTTTTTGGTGAACTTCGTAACATTTGCCAATGCCAGAGACCCACTTCCCGCGGAAAACGCCGCCGAAGTGATCGCAGAATTCCAATATGAAGGAAATTACACCATCTTGGAAGATGACAGTAACGGCTCATCTTGGTCCTCTTGCTGGAAATACAATCGAGTCATCGAAACCACCTACCCCACCATGACTGAACCCCTTGAGGTGGAACTGCAAATGTACATACCCAATCGAGATCAGTTGGGTAACGAGCAAGTGCCAGTGGTTTTTATCCTACCACCAGTAGGAGGAGTAAACTTTCTTGATCGTCAAATGGCTGAAACTTTTTGTAGTTCCGATATGGCAGCCATCATCCTTGTTAACGATTTTGCCAACATCGACTCCCAAGCCAATGGAGATCTTTTACCTCCAGAAGATCATGGAATGGCCCTTCACCGCACAGTGGCCGGTGTAAAAGCCACAATGGCCATGTCAGTAGATGACGCCAATATCAATGAAAAGAAGATTGGACTCTTTGGCGCAAGCCTCGGAGGAATTCTGGGCTCTTTTGTGATGACCACTCAAAAGGAAATCTCCGCTGGATATTTTATTGTGGCTGGCGGAGATATTCCCAACATCCTTGCCTACAGTGAGCAGGAAAAGGTCTCTGCTATTCGTCGCAAGAGAATGAAAGAAGAGAATATCGAAACAAAAGAAGAGTACGAGCAGTATGTAAGAAATTACGTCCTCCTTGATCCCATCGATTTGGCGGTCACAATGCTGCCAGAGACCCTTCACTTGGTCATATCCGAAAGGGATGATGTGGTACCGACTTCAAACCAATTTCAACTCTATGATGCTTTTCAGGAGCCTGAAGCCACATTTACCAACAGTGGTCATGTCGACACGGTGGTGGAGAGCCTTCTTTTTGGCGGACAACGTCGAAAAATCGCTCGTTTCTTCAGCGATCGATTCGAGATCGATAATCCCCGCCCTCCAATTTTTGACCTTCTCAGTTCCGATATTCTTTACCAGGATTAATTTCCGAAATTATAGGATTTCAAGGAGAGCCATTAGGCTCTCCTTGAGCTTAAAAATCTGGGCCTATTTGCCACCCCACCCGTCTTGCTGTAGATTCTATTAGGACTATGAACTTAAGCGACAGAATTTACTCTCGACTCATTCACATTATAAGCGAAACCAATGGGCTGAATCTATCAGACACCATCGAATTGATGGCAAATGCTCAGACCCTGCCTGAAGATATCAAAAGAGAAACCCTCAGTTTCCAAAAGCTACTTCATGATTATCAAACCAATCAGGGTCATATTGATTCTTTGTTCGAGCACCCCGTCGGTAAAGCCCTTTTTCGTTTTTTTAAAAACTTTCCTCTGCGTTACCGAGAAGAGCACATCCACTTAACGGGGTCTCTGACGGCTGAATATATCTTCCCTAGAATTCAGAAACTTCTCAATGGACCCAATGGCAAAATCTACGAACAAAAGATCAAAGAGGTTTATGGCAAAAACGCCCTGCCACTAGAATCAGCCAGTGATGTGGACAGATTGATCCGCTTGCAAGAGGGTAAACAGTTCGACACCTATTTAAAAATTCTTTATCTCGCTAAACTCACTTTGGTTGACAAAGAGGCCCATGAGGAGGCCTCCTACCATCTGGCAAAGAGTCTTTGGGATAATTATAATGTTGGAGCCATTCGCTTAAAGTTTTCTCTTTCAAGAGGGACGACTCTTAAATCTGAACAAATCCCCGGTAATCGCGATGTGACCCCCGAGGAAACCGTTATGGGTCTTTATAATGGACTTAAAAAGTTTCAAGATGAAAACCCAAGTTTTCAATTTATCCTCTCTCCCTGCTTTCGGAAAGAGCCGGGCTTTTATGACTCCAACAAGTTCAAAACAAAAAAAGAAGATTTCGACTACCAGATTTCTGAGCTAAGACGAATTCTTTCTGTTCATCCGGAGCTTAGAGCCTGTGTGACTGAAGTGGATACTGTTGGGAGTGAAAAAGACCTATATAGAAAGTCTCATTTCCAAGAAATGAAAGTTGGGTTTCGAAAACTTCAATCCATTGGCATTAAGATTCGCTCCCACCATGGTGAAACTTGGCAAACTCTTCGCACAGGTATTCAATCCGTGGATAATGCTATGAACATTTGGCATGTGGATGCTGTGGAGCATGGTCTATCTTTAGGGATTAACCCCAACTATTACTTCCACTCAATCTTTCAGCGGGTTATGTACTACAATCGCAAAGGCGAGCCCCTAGAAAAGGGAAGTATCGAGTACCGCGAAGTGCAGTCCATGGACTGGGGTGATTACCCGGGAGTCAAAGAAAAGCTTCTTGAAGGTAAAAAACTTAATGAAGAACAGTTCACTACTTTTGTAAAAACAAAATTCCATATGGCTAGAGAAGTGGAACACTATCAGCATGATATTCTCAATAGAATGATTGATAAGCAGCTCTCGGTGATTGCGCTACCTTCTTCTAATAAAAAACTCACCGGACAATTTGAAGATTACAAGGATCATCCATTCTCTTGGTGGGAGAAAAAAGGGCTTAAATTGGGAGTGGGTACAGATAATTATATTACCCTTAACACCAATTACATTCGAGAAATGCTCGTTTTACTTTTTACAGATCCCGTCAATTTAAAAATCACCAAACTTTTGTTAGTCTGTACTGGAGAAACCCGTCGACCCTTTTTAAGCCAACAATTGTGGCAAATGCGGAAGCAAACCCCTAGGGAGGAGGACATCTGATGAAAAAGGTCTTATTTGTTTGTCTTGGAAACATCTGCCGCTCACCTTCAGCTGAGGGCGTTTTTACAAAATTAGTTAAAGATGCTGGCCTTGCCGACGAGATCCATATTGATTCTTGTGGGACCGCCGCTCACCACGCCGGAGAAGGGGCTGACCCTCGCATGAAAGAGCATGCTCTAAAACGCGGTTATGATTTAACGAGCATTGCTCGAGGGATTGATCGTAAGCAGGATTTTGAAAATTTCGATTACATACTCACCATGGATAATAGCAACTACAATAATGTTGTTGCTCTTGCTGCCGATGTTGATAAACATAAAATTCGTCGTCTCACTGAATTCTGTAGTAAGCATCCCCACGATCAAATTCCCGATCCTTATTATGGTGGACCGGAAAGCTTTGAGCTTGTTCTTGATCTCTTAGAGGATGCTTGCCAAGGCTTGCTAGAACATATTCAAAAAGAAAAAAATAGCTAGTGTCCGATCCAAGAAAACAGGTCGAAAAAATTCTTGGTGAACCCATCCTTGATTGGCAACCAGGCTCCGGCAACCAGCCGAGCTTTATCGCTAAAACCGAGGACCATAGCTATTTTATTAAAACATCTAAAAAAAATAATGACAGTCTCGTCACTGAAGCCCAAGGGCTTAAAGAATTAAAGAAGTTTTATGCTAATATTCCAAAGCTTCATTTTAGTGATGAGGATTTTCTAGTCATTGATTACATAAAAAGACAAGAGCCCACCCCTGAGTACTGGAAGCAGCTAGCAGAAAATCTCAGCGCCATGCACAGACACTCCCATTCAAGCTTTGGCTATACTCAAGACAATTGGATCGGCCTTTCCGAACAAAAAAACCAGACTTCAGAGCCAGCCGCCGGCAACGCCGGATTATTCTTTTGGGAAAACCGAATCGCTTTTAAACTCAGTCAAGTTAAAGACAAGTACGGCAAACTTATCGATAACGAGACAGAAAAAAGACTCCAAGAAAAAGTCGTCGAAAAGCTAAACCATAAAGATGTTTATCCCTCTCCCTGCCACGGCGACCTATGGGGGGGCAACATCGTCTGTGGTCAAGGCTCCCAGGCCTACCTTATCGATCCAGCCTTTTATTTCGGAGACCGCGAGTCCGATCTCGCTATGACGGAATGCTTTGGGGGCTTTTCTCCGATTTTTTATAAAGCCTATAATGAAATTTTCCCCTTAAGTGAGGGCTATGAGGAGAGAAAACATATTTTTAATCTCTATCATATGCTCAATCACTACATTATCTTCGGAAACACCTACAAAAGAGTTTCTGAGGATATTATTCAAAAAATTATAGGCTAGAATCTAAAAGTTAAATCCCACTCCGATGGTTGAATCAATCGAAGGCTCAATAGATCGCGCCCTGGAAGGATCAATAGAATAATCGTATTCCAGGCCAAAATTTATATTAACGACTGGAGTAAAGAAATAGTGGGCTCTTAAGCCAGTTTTACCCTTCCAATCATTCCCGTCTTGACCATAATGGGAACCAGCAACGTTATATTCCTTATAATAGAAATCTTGGGTTAAGCTGTAGGCCCATTTGTCGGTTTCATAAAAGTACCATCGCCCAGTGAGTCCCAGTCCGTACTCTCTATTGATTTGAGAAAAGAGGCTTTCGGCCATCACACCCAATGAAAGATTATCTAAAAAGAAGTATCGGTAAGAAAGGCTTGTCTGCAAAATCAAGCCACTAAAACTGGAGTACCCCAGTCCAAGTCCTGGATTAATCTCATGATCCCCTTGATGAGTATTCTTGAAGATCTTTTCTTCTTCCAATTGTGAAGAGGATACAGTCTCCTTGTCTTGTACATGACTAACAGTGGGAAGTTTAAATTCTCGGTCTACCTCTCCTAACCCGGCCAATGCTCGAGAACCGATGAACGTAAACATAAAAACTAACCAATAAACAAAAGGGCGCATAAAGTTTCTCCTTATCAATAGAAAAACCTTTTTTAGATTCGACTTTAAGAATGACAAAGCCTTCTTGAACCCAAAAGCACTTTAAATGAGCCCACTGACTGAACGGAAGCACGCAAGAACTCACTGGATAGGAAATAAGAGGAGTCTACTGATCCCGACAAAAAACGGAGCTAATTACAATATGTATTCTAAAAGAACGAGAGCAGACCAAGAACACTGCCAACTCTAGGAGTTCAATAAATGATGGAGGTAACCCTCTGGATTTGCCACCAAGTCTTCATTCACCTCGAGCTGTTTGATAGAGCTTGTGGGCAGAGCAAATTTAAAAGGTCGCAAGCTCTCTTCTAAAACGGCTGTCAGTCCACGAGCTCCTGTTTTCTGCTTATGGGCTCTCTCACTGAGCTGTATCAAGGCTCCTGTGGTAAAACTAAGTTGAATGCCGTAATAGGAAAATGAGGTTTTATACTGATTGAGAATAGAAAGTTCAGCTTCGGTAAGAATCTTGTAAAGATCCTCTGGGTTCAGGGAATCACAAGCCACGCGAATGGGAAGCCTACCAATAAACTCATGCTCAAAACCAAAATCCACTAAGTCTTTAGCTTCTGTAGACTTCAAGGTCTCAGCCACATCCTCGGAATCCTTTTCCACATGAAGACCAATAGACTTTTTATCAAGACGGTTATTGATAATGTCCTCAAGACCATGAAAGGCTCCGCTAAAAATAAAAAGAATATCGCGCGTGTTTACGATTTCTTTTTCGGCTTTGCCTTTTTTCTGAAAATTCATAAAGGTTTTAAATTGTGAGGCCATATCATGACTGGAATTTAAGTCGACGTCGGTATTTTCTAAGAGTCTCAGAAAACCAAACTGCACGCCTCGACCACTCACATCGCGACCAGTGTGATCGCGTCTGGAGGCGAGCTTATCCACCTCATCTACGTAGACGATGCCTTTTGAGGCAAGCTCTTTATCGCCATCAGCCACCTGTACCAAGTCTCTGACAATGTCATCAACGTTGGCTCCCATATAGCCCACTTCACTAAAGCGTGTGGCATCGGCCTTTACAAAAGGCACACCTATAAGGTCAGAGATCAATCGAACGAGATATGTTTTCCCCACACCTGTTGGCCCAAGGATAAGAACATTTTGTTTTTGATAGTGAGTTTCTATGGGTTGTTCTTTGTCTTTTTTAAGGTCGGCTTTAAGATGGTTGTAGTGATCACAAACAGCTATAGCCAAAGCTTTCTTGGCGTCATCCTGGCCAATCACAAAGCGATCGAGATGTTTTTTAAGTTCGACAGGCTTATAATTAAATTGGTCTATGGATTCATAAGTCTTAGTTTCTTGTTTTGGCGCTTCTTTTTTCTCGCCCTTCCCCTCTTCGTCGAAAGGAAAACCATCTCCCATGGTCATGACCTGGACTTTGCCACCAAATTTCTTTTCTATAAGGTCTTGAAACTCTTTTTGCAGGTTCTGAGGGTCAAAACCCTTCGCAGGATCTTGGGAGTTGTCTTTTTCTTGATCATTTTTCTTGTCGTGATCCTTAGACCCCGTATTTTCAGTATCCATAGACCTTGCGTCTTATCAAAAATTCGTGGGGATGGACATGAATTGATGCCTTTCAAAGCAGAAAAATTTTCAAAAGATTCATGTATAGAGATCAGTCAAAACCAGGCTGTTATTTTTATCATTTGAAAGAACTTCATAAGGCGGTGCGTTATAAGAAATCATCCACCAGTTTCTAAGCACTTAGCGGACTGAAAAGTCTGTATTTTTAACAGGACTAAAGTAACGGCTGTCTAAACTCTTACTATAAGCAATCTCTATAACTCGGATAATTATTATCAATTTCCCTTATGCAGAGGGGGTTGCTATATCTAGATTCAGAAATTGGGGGGAGATGAAAAGCCCGACAGATAAGGGCTTTAACAGATCCCGGGGTGTGGCACCCAGAATTGAACGCTCATTCAAGGAAGGACCACAAAAAGCCCCACAAAATTGAAAAGCCGTCAGCAAACGTCAAATCTGACCGACCTATCGAATGTTTCTTCAACTGTGTTGAGCCCACAGTTCCCACCTACAACACACCCAAAGAATTGGGCCCCGCCACCGGCTTTGTGCCTTTTCGGCACCCCAATTTGCGTGCAATGAGTCTCGAGGACTTATGCTGCCTAATTATTTTGCGTTTGAGTGACAATCTTACGAAACGATCGTTATTTATTGAGCTTGCGAGAGCATAGGCGTGAACTGAGGGCCTATTCTCTGGCATAATCCCTGCAAAATTCTTTGTTTATAATGAAAACAGTGACCCAATCAAATTTGCCAAGCTTGAGGCTCTTAATTGTTATCCTTACTTTTATGTGCCTGAGTCCTCATGGTGTGTTGGCCCAATTTGATGAGACCGAAACCGAGTTTTTAGAGACATTGTTAGAAAGTGGCCAAAACCTTCCTCAGAATAAGCAGGAATTGGTTCAATCACTTTTAGATGATCTTTCGTTAGGTGATGACACCCAACTTCAGGCTCTCTTGTTGGAGTCTTCTTCATCGATACACAGCAGTTTAATTTCAGCTCTTCTTAATGGAGAAGATGCTGAGAATATCGTGCAACTCCTGGGTGCAATCGACTCAAGTGATGAACAGTTTATTAAATTTCTCTCAGCTCTTCGAACAAAAATTCACAGTGACCCTGAGAAATTAGAAAGAATTCGAAACAATATGTCTATTGTGTATGCTGATGTTTTAGCAACACCCGTTCGCTTACCAGCTCTTGGCGCTCGTTTCATGCAATCTTCAATGCTAAATTTAGCTGTTATATCTTTAGCCTATTCGAATTACCCTGATATAGTGACATCTGTCATGCACGGCAACGACATGGCCTTCATTCCCTACTTTGTAGGAATGCTCGGGATGTTTGTGCTATCAACGGCCACCGAAATTCGCGTGTATTTTCGCTCCTGGAGAGCTTACAAACAGTCTTTAACTCAACGCAGACGAGCCGAAAGACACCTTGATTCTTTTATTAAGCTCGTGTCCGCTCTTCAAAGCTCACCCGATTTAATACCTATGATTGATCGCATGAAATACTTTGCCTCCCCTTATGCAGAAAATGCCGCCCTTCAAGCTTTGGCTGAGTATCCGGATCGCATGGTTCAAGATATGGAGTTTCTCACCCAAAACTCTGATCATTGGGCCCATATGAGTCGATTTTATAAAACTCGACAGTTCTACGATCTCATTGAAAAATACAATGAGCGCTTAACTGAGACCGATAAAGAAATACTTCTAACCTACTATCAAGAAGGTAAAAATCTTCACGAGCTTCCCATTCATATCCGAGAGGAGCAACTCAATTTCGAAAGACGTGTTATGACCTACTTTAATCAATGGATGCAAACAGAGGGGCATACTGGTTTTAATGAACAGTTTCGCAGGCTACTTTCAAGAAAAACTCAAGAGGTTGAGTTCCTCAACGATGTGTCCTTACCTCGTAACGCCTATGGACTCATGACCACATGTCTAGGTCTAAGTATGGCAATACTCAGTATTCATTTAGGCGTTGAGGCTACCACTCAATACCAAGGCTTTAATGCTTTTTTTGATCACATCTCTGATTTTCTAATGAAACATTCAAATGCGAGCATGTATTTTCTGGCCTCTTTGGTCGTTGTACCCATGTCCTATATGGCCTACACCGAAAGACGTTTAAGGCATCGAATGAAAGCTCTCAGGTTCCATGTTCACTACGATTTAAACGAGCTTCTCGCCCTTACCAGAGGCATGCCTCGATGGACTCAGCGCCAAGGAAGAATTGCAAACCCTGTGGCCCCCATGTGTCGCGCCATCTTTTAACAGTTATTTATCTAACACCCCACTGACAGACTTCGTCACTTTTTCTTTTTTTACATTCGTATTAAAACTCAACAGTCCTATTCAGTTAGTAATATTAAATACATACGAGCCTCGATTCGCCATCCAAGTGCCTTAAGATCGGTAAGGTCTTTGCATTTCTTATGTGTATAAAACAAAAGGAATACTAAGAATGAGAATATTTCGTACAACAATTATTATCATCAGCCTTGTTCTCGCCTCGGGTTGTGACCAAAGATCCGATGAAGAAGTCCTGGGAGGACGGGATGTCACCCAACAATTTTTAACTCAGTACAATGGATTCTTTAAAGAAGACACCGATCGACGTGATGGTGGCGAAGAGCTAACTATCTCTCGTGAAGGGGAAATTGAAATTAATAAAATTCGTCATGTTGGACGCGAACACGATCCCGCCATTCCCGACGGAACGATTTGCAATTATGTTCTGCATGGTCAGGTTCGCTCAGTTATCGAACTCAATGAAACCTCAAGAAAACGTGTGGACGAAGAGGAGCGCGTTTATTTTATTCCTCAAACCCACAATCTTACCTTTAGTGTGTTGCAGGTAAGCTTGAGTAACGAACTTCGAGCTGGAACGACCGACAATGAGGCCTGCCAACGCTTTCAAGAAGAAATGAACCAAAGACTTCCCATGTACACCTACGGCATGGAACTGTTTGGAAGTGGTCAAAACATTCGTCTTCACACTTTAAATAACGATGACGTTACCCACGAGGGACGTGGTGAAGGAACCACAGACGAAAACTTTGAAAGACAATAAAAAAAAGGGAAAACCTTAAAAAGGTTTTCCCTCTCCCCCCAGATAGTGCCCCTAGTATCTTTATCTTTTGTGTAGAAAGTTAGAAGTGCATCCGCCATAGTGATCCGAGAATCCACTGACTGTGCGAGTTGATACCGCTGAGTAGGGATAGCTAAAATCACTCATTCCATCAGATCCATTGTAGTTTAAATTCATTTCCATAAGCACCCGGCGAGAGCGATCCCAAAGCTCAAAACGTCCCGGTCCCATAATTTGAAAGGAGACATTTCGTATGACTTGAGTCGAACCATTGGCTCTTTCAATGGTGAGCGACTGCTGAACCATACTGTACTGTGTGGAATAAAAGGGTTCAGTAAAAGAACATTTGATAATATCGGCTTTTGCGCTAAAGGCGAAAAGTGAAGTTAATAAGATAAATACTAGTTTTGCCATGTAGTCCTCCTATTTTTTAAAGACTCTCTTACTTGCAGCGCCTTATTACCTCGTTTTTTGAAGGAATACCTAATTAATTATTTTACACATTTGCAGGGGAGAAAAGAACGAAGTCTCTTATTTTAGAAAGGATCAAAAAGGATCATTTGTTCGGTTGTGGTGTCATAAATAATATTGTCGGGCTTTAGCATAAGGTCAATACTTCGCTCTTCCCCATCGACTATTCCGTGGAACTCGATACCGTAAACATTCTCTAAGTAATGGGAGACTGTAAAACCAGGAACATCTTGAAGCTTTTGAGTGAAAGAGTCGGCCCACTTTAAAAATTCCGCGTTTAATTTTTTTCGAAGTCTTCGATTGGGAACTTTATCTAAAGGGTATCCCTTCACATCGGGAAAAGTTAACGAACTTTCTGAAACAGTATGAGGGCGGTAGACTTTCACAGGCGCATCTTCTGGAATCCGATCCTTAAATAGATTGAGTGCGATCACATCATTTTGAAGACTGGATTCATCAAAGTAATCCTTTCTGAGCCAAGTTCGTCCACTTTCCAAATCAATGACCCTATAAACCCGACCGCCCATCTCACCCGCTCCTAGAAACCATAGGGACTGAGATGGACGCCTTGTCTCAAGAGGCACGCCTTGAAAGTATTCGTTGAACAATATCTCACGGCAGAGATCTTGAGCCCCAGAGGAGAAAGATGAAAAGAAGAGGAATAAAAAAAAGAGAGCTTGCATAGAGAACTTGTATTGCAAAATTAAGTCCAAACAACAAGATCTGCAGTCATTTTTACAGTATCGTTGAAGGGGAATTTGGATTAAATATTCTCAAGCCCTGCTTGCTGATCGATATCTTGGAGGAGACGGAAATAATAGCCCTTTCCTATGGGCTCTCCATTGAGGTAGTAAACATCCTCTTTAATCTCTAAGTTTTCTTTAATCACTTTGTGATAAAGAACAGCCTTAAAGCCCTTATGAAAACTCACTTCATCGGTCCGCCTGTAAAACTCTTTTGTGTCAGCTTCTTCGTTCGTGATTGAGGGGCGCTGACTTTGATATCGAACCCGAAGGGTGTAGTCGAAGGTTCCGAAACCCTGAGACTCCCCTCGGACTCTGGAAGTGACTTGCTCATAGGTTCTATGCTTCCCCCGCCATTCACGCTCTGTTTTCTCAAACTGGGTGACTAGATTCATAAAAGCAATATCAGTTTCCACACCCTTATCTTTGGCATAAAAAGTTTTCTCCTCACTGATTGTAATTTCGCTTTCGCTCTCTTCTTCGTTTTCTCTACGCTCTCTTAAGAAAAGAGTTCGAATATTACAGTCATCTCCTCCTATGGTAGCCTGGAAATCTTTATCCTGACTCCCCGTTTGGGCCAAATGACAATTCTGAAAATCAACAGAGTTTTTCAACTGATCGCGAAAGACTTTTCGAGAAATTATGGGACGCCCATCAACAACAAGGTTTACGGTTTCACTACTCTCGCTTCTGGGTCGATGCTCAACAAAATGGAAAACATCTCCCAGGGCCCCATTGATATTTTGAAATCGCGTGGCCTCTTTCCTATCCAGCGATTTGAGGTCGCCCCCAGGGATATTGGAAGCATCTTCATCAGTTTCAACCGCCGGACCACAAGCTTCTAAAAAAACTAAAATTGCGATTAAAATAAATCGGTGCCTAAGTTGTCGGGGCATGGAGATTCTCCTATGTTGGACAGATTAATTTTGTCTTTATATTACCCAAAAAAACAATGAGGCCCAATCTTTCAAAACCCAAGGACTCTCCAAAATTTGACTTAAACACTCCACATTTAAGATTCTGTTAAGAAAGCCTCGATCCAGAAAAATGATAGAAATGACCTAAGTCATTAAATTTACTTGGCATATATGAGACTCATTAGACTCCAAACCAATTGATAGCTAAGGGGCGCCACTTGCTCATAACAGAAATCTTTGGATTTATTCGTGATTTTTGATAAGTAAGAGCCAGTTATTGGGGGACACAATGCTTAGATTAATAGCAATTTTTTTACTCGCCACTCTACCTTCTCTAGTTTGGGCCAATGCTGATGCCTGTGATATCGAAGACTCACCTCAAGAGTCAGCCATTTCCTGCGAAGATATACGCATTTCACATTCTAAAGATAAAGCTACGATCGAGTTTGTTGATGGCTTTACCCTCTTTTTTCAATTCGGCCAGACCGCCCTGGAAGATAAGGTAAAATATCAATCGGGAGACCGGGCAGAAGCTAAGGTAACAAGTCGTGACCAACAGATCGTTTCTCGTTTGGCAAAATATATGGGTAATGAGCTAACGACCATAGAAGCAAAAGTGATTGATCTTTTTAATCAGTTTCCTATGAATCGACCACTTAATGCCGATGATCCGGTCACTGGTGGCGAAGTGCCTTGGCCCATTCCTGAGGATGGGGAAAAGCCCGATAAGCCCAGGCAAGATTAAATCCCTTCGTGAAGAGTCTTTAAAGCTTTTCTCGAAAAACTTTTTCTAACCTTTCTAAACTAAAATCATCAGGAGAAATAGGTTTGTGAAAACGAACTTGCACCTTTCTCCTTTTCACTCGGTCCTTATTTTTAGCTTTGGAGAAAATTGAGGGCCACATTCCCTCGATTGTAGCTGGAACCACCGGCACCGGATTGTTTTTTAAAATCTTCAGAATCCCAGGCTTGAGAGGCCCCAACTCTCCATCAAGAGTTAGCTGGCCTTCAGGGAAAATACCGACAGCCTCACCTTCTTTTAAGCTTAAGGCAACACGCTCAAAAGCCTCATTCATAAGTTTTTCATTTTCCTTTTTGCCGGCAATAGGAATCACCTTAGCCTGCTTCATAAGAAAGCGAATTCCTGGAATTTTAAAAAACTGATAATACATCACAAAATTTATGGGTCTTTTGCAAGCCCCTGATAAGATCAACCAATCGACATAGGTCACATGATTAGAAACCAAAATAAAGGGGCCTTGCTTAGGGATATTTTCTAAGCCTTTTGTGTCGATGGAATAAATAATTCGTGACAGCACCCAAGAATAAAATCGTAAGGTGAACTCCGGAACAACTAAATAGATATAGATCGCTACAACCATATTCATTGCCGCAAAAGTTAGAAATATTTCGGCAGGGTTCATACCCCAACCGTAAAAAACCATTAGTAAAAGACTTGCAGCCACCATAAAAAGAGCGTTCATGATATTAAGACTAGCTATCACACGTGAGCGTTTATCCGGGTCACTGCGCTCTTGTAGAAGAGTATAAAGGGGAACAATAAAAAGGCCCCCAAAAACAGACATGGTGAAAAAATCAAAGATAATTCGACGCCCTTCCCACAGGGAGAACAGATCACTGATCCCCACCGACTCGGGAGCTTGGGAAAGCCAAGGAGACCCTACGAAATATAAATCTCCAATAAAAAGAGTGAGCCCAAGTGAGCCTATAGGAACAAGACCTAGTTCCGCTCTTTTGTACGAAAGTTTTTCACAAAGAATCGAACCTATCCCTACACCAAGGGTAAAGGTGGCTAAAAATAAGGTGGCCACAGCCCCCGTGCCATTGAGAAAATCTTTAACGTAAATAGGTAAAACCGAAAGTATTCCCGCTCCAAAAAACCAAAACCAAGAGATGGCTAAAACGGAATTAAAAAGTACGACTTTTGCGCGAATGATTTTCCAAAGTGAAACAAACTCAGGAAAAGGATTGTATTGAATTTTCAAATCTTTATCGCCCACCTTCACTTTCGGAACACCACGAGCACTGAAGTAACCTAAAAGGGCAAAGACCAATAAGCCTACAGCGATAATGGGCCTTTTGTTAGGAATGGACTCCATGGCACCGCCAGCAATCGTTCCAAGAAGAATGGATAGAAATGTTCCAAGCTCAATATAAGCGTTACCGGTGACGAGTTCGTCAGGATCAAGAAGCTCTGGAAGAATAGAGTACTTTACAGGGCCAAAAAATGTCGACTGTGTTCCCATTAAAAATAAAACACCGAGAAGTAACACATAGGATTCGGTCAGAAAACCAAGAGCAGCTACGACCATTATGATGATTTCCCAAATTTTAGTGAGACGCACAATTTTTGATTTCTCAAACTTATCAGAAAGTTGTCCGGCAATGGGTGAGAAGAGAAAGAAAGGAAGAATAAAAAGTCCACCAGCAAGAGCCACTAAGCTTTTATAGTCCATGCCGAGCAGTTGTATGCCACTAAAAGCTACAATCATTATAAGGGCATTTTTAAAAAAGTTATCGTTGAAAGCCCCCCAAAACTGGGTCCAAAAGAAAGGTGTGAACTTTTTATGACTCGCCATCATTTTCCACGCCACAGCGAAACTCCTTAAGAAGACATTACAAATGCCCCTCAAGTAGAAAATGAATAGATCAAAAGATCAAAGAGTTTATAGCAATAAGTTTAGAATTAAGCACCACATTGAAATCGGGCGAGTACGGACATTTGGTCCACCATTTGTCCGCCAATATCAGAGAGGATCTCGTATTTCACGTTTTTTACCTCTTTTAGATAAGAATCAAATGTCAGAACTTTTTTTAGATAACGACGATCACCCATTTTTTTCACAATTTCGTAGTTGTGAGTTTCGGGATCATAGACCCAGTAAGGTATAACTGTTTCATTAACAACAATTTCTTCTTTACTCTCAAAGCTAGTAACAGGGTACTGACCCAGGAGAATTTCACCTTCATTTTCACCATTAATTATAGATTCAAAAGGGCCATCTTTCATGCCGTCCTTTACGGTGATTTTGATAAGGTACCGAGGATCTTCTAGGCTAGCAGGGGCTTTTTTTCTTTTAAAACGTGAAATATTTATTTCACATTCTTTCTCTTCATCAAGCTCATCGGATAGAGTAAACTCTGAGCTCTCGTCAGCCCAAGGGTATCCTGGCAGAGTCGTCTGACTCTCAACAAACTTTGCCGTATCCACTTGAGAGACAAAGTATTGAGCGGTTTTGCGATCAGTCTGAGGAAGGGGCACGCTCTCTTCGATACGTACATTTCCATCACCAATCAAAAACTTCATTGGTTTTTCTTTTTTAGTGTCTGCTTCATTTTTTGCATTGTGAGAGCAAGCCACTAAACATAATATCGGAGCCCAAAGGGCGACAACTACTAAAACCTTTTTTCCCATAGAGAAAAGTATAAACCCATTGAAAATCCCCGCCAAACCTAATTTCCTCGGGATCGAAATATTATGATACAAAAAATCGTCAGTTAAAAACCAAGGCCTTCTTTCAAATTCTGTTCGATTTCAGAGTTTCATTTTTATCCAAAAGTTCTGTTTCAGCATCACACACAATTTAGTCCAAAGATCGGTATTTTGTAGAACTTTATTATAGTCCTTTTTTCCTGGACGGAGATCAATAGAGATTTTTTCTCCGCTCAAAAACTGATACATTCCTCCTATGCGGTTTATTTGTGTGTGGATAATTGCCCCGTTATTTATTCTCATATCTGTTTTACAGATCGTCGGTGAAGGTCGAGAGGACTTTCCTTTTTCAAAATGGGGTATGTATAGTGATCTTAAAAAAACAGGCCCTGCTGGAAAGACCGTTTTGAATCTTCATTCCCAAGGATCGTCCATCAATGCGATGAAATATGTCTCAAGTCACTATACTCTTCAAAGAGTGATGCGTAGAAAGTTTCGTAAACTCTTTCCAAAGAAAAAAGGGGGCAATGCTCAAAATAGTGAAGCGATTGAAAAATCTCGAAAATTTATCAAAGACCTTGTGGAAACTCATATTATTGACGATATTAGAAAACATCACGGCCCGCAGGATAAAAAAGCACGACTTGTGGTCGAATGGTTGGAATGGGATCATTTGAGTCGTAAAAATCTCTTTAATCCAGACCGAAGGATTCTACTCTACGATGAAAAGCTTTATCCTCACTAGTAAAAGACTTTGGATCGATTTTTGGACTCCTGCTGTGCACCCAACAGGGCTTGCCATAGTACGTATCATTGTTTTCATTGGTGCGTTTGTTCTGGTGGACTCAATTTCTTTTGATAGCTCTTTACACCAAGAGCAATATTGGGCCCCTATAAGCTTCTATCAACTTTTCCCCGCTCACTTTTTGACGGCCGATTTGCTGCTATGGCTCCGGCCCTTCTGCCAGATTCTTCTGATTTGCGCCGCCCTTGGGTTCGTCTTCCCTATCAGCGGACCATCTTCAGCACTGCTTTTTTTAATCCTCGCCGGATATAAGTTCAACTTTGGCAAAGTTCATCATCCGTATCAAATGCTAGCAATGAGCGTTTTAATTTTAGGCTTTTCCCCCGCCCACTCCCGCTTGTCACTCGATAATTTTTTTAAAATGACAAAAAAGAAACCTCCATGGAAATACGGATTCCCTCTACGCCTGATCATGTTCCATGTGGCCTTCGTTATGACACTTAACGGGGTATTAAAACTATGGCATTCCGGCTGGAAATGGGTTTTCTCTGATAACCTAGCCATGCACCTTTTTTACCTTCCCGTCATTCCTGAAACCACCCTACTCCTTTTGGAGAAAGCCCCTTTTATCTTTATAATCTTTGCAGGTTGTACGGTTCTAATAGAAAGTCTCTCTTTCTTAGCTTTTTGGAATTTTTACTCAGCCTTTTTCTTTTTTCTCTCATGGTCTCTTTTTCATATGGGAGTTCACTTTGTGATGGGAGGTCACACCGATTTTTTCACTCAGATTTTGAGCTATAGTGCTTTTCCTCTGTTTTTTGTATATAGAATCTCTGAGAACAAGAACAGACCTACAAATTAACGTTTTAAGTTCCGAATGAAACCCCTTTTTTCCCTATTTTTTTATTGATGATTTCCGACCAAAATTTATACCAAATTGCCTATATCTATTACTCTGTTTCAATTCGGAACAGGCTCATAGAGAAATACTGATAAATTGCTATAATAAAAACTCAGGGAAGTTTTGGGGGTCCAATCTTGTTTAATTTTCGCTCCGTTTTTTATTTAATAGCTGGCTTGGTTTGTATCCTCTTTTACAACAATTGTGGAAAAGCCTTTCAGCCCACCTACGAAGGAGAGGCGGCAAGCTCCGAACAAATCAATCAAACTCCGTCTCAAGAGGAACCAACAGGGCCCGATTCTCCAAATCCACCTGGTAATAATGCTGACGGCACTGATAATAACCAAACCCCAACGAATCCACAGTACCCTCACGGAGGCCCTGCCATCTTGGCGGCCGGACATTTCCAATCAACGATGTACTCCTGTGATGGCGGCAAGAGCTGGGAGGGATACCAAAGCACGACAGATACAAGACGCTGTTACGATCGAAACGCTGATGACTTTGATTGCAATCATTCAGAGGGCGCTCCCATTGGTGTTGCTTGGGGAAAAGAGGCCGGTTTTATGGTCACCTTTGGTTGGGGACAACCTGGACAAGTGGTACGCTCAAAAGACGGCAACACCTGGACGCAAGTTCATCAAGGTTCCACCTTTGCTGGAGTCTCTTACGGTAACGGACATTATTATTTAAACGCGCGCAGAAACAACCTCATCTCCTCTGACGGTGGAGACAATTGGACGACCGGTAACGGAGCGGCCACCACCCCCTACAATCAACGAAAAACTTTTTTTACACCTGGAGGGGGAGGGCGATTTCTCACTCTCGCTTCTTCAGGAGATGTAGTGGATCTAATGATTTCAAAAGACAATGGATTAAACTTTGAACACCCGACAACACTCCCTGCTGGATGTGGAAACGGTTCCTTTGCCGTGGGTAATCAGTCAATTATCATTCTCTCACAGAATACTTGTATGAGTTTAGATCATGGTGACACTTGGATTCCCTCACCCGCCCTTGATGGTGTGGATAGTATTGTGTTTAACGGATCTGAATTTAGAGCCTACGGAAGGGGCTTTTTCATGCGCTCACCTGATGGAGAAACCAATTGGGAACGGGTTGAAGTTACTTTGGATGGTGAAAACTCTAACCCTTACCTAAACCATGTGGTCTATCAAAAAGATCTCAAGCGTTACTCGGCCACCAGTCAGAGATGGCAAAATTGGTATGAGAGTACAGAGTTTTATTGGAGCGATGATGGTGTAAACTGGCATACCGTGGAAGCTGATAAAGCTCCCACAGCGCCTCACCCGATCCGTGCGATCGGCACGGGGTATCTGGAGTCTTGTTCACGTTAGTCTCTTCTAGTGAACAACTTCTCCGCGATTGGGTGGATCAATTTCTTTAGCAGAATTTTTCTTATCATCACCGAGCTTTCGAAGAGTTTCCATATCGATCACATGGCGAAAATCCCCCTCGTTTCCGCTTGCCAAAGTGTCGTAGACCGAGTCGATCTCTTCGATCTTAATCATTTTCACATCCGGCTTAATGTCATGTTTGGCGCATAGATCTAAGACCTCTTGGGTCTCTTTAATACCACCAATCAATGAACCAGCAAGAGTGATACGGTTAAATACGAGAGGCCCTGATTCCACCCCCTCAAAGCCCATCATGTTTCCAACCACAATGAGTGCTGAGTTTGGCTTCATTAGATTAACGTAAGGGTTAATGTCGTGAGCCACTGGAATGGTGTTGATCATCATATCAAGGCTTTGAGCGGCTTTTTCCATTTCATCATCATTTTTAGAAATGACAACCTCGTCAGCTCCCATATCAAGAATCTTTTGTTTTTTGTCTTCACTGCGAGTAAAGGCCGTAACTTTAGCACCAAGAGCCTTACCAATTTTGATCGCCATATGCCCAAGGCCTCCAATTCCTGCCACTCCTAAATGCTGTCCCTTCTCAAGGTTCCAATGCTTCATTGGAGAATAAACCGTAATTCCGGCACACATAATGGGACCAGCGTACTTGGGATCAATGTCGTTGGGGATTTCGAGCATAAACTCTTCTCGAACAATCATGTCAGTGGAATAGCCACCGTAAGTATTAGAACCATCTGGATTTTTAGTGCCGTTGTAGGTAAGAGTGCAACTCTTAGGCCCTTCGCAAAACTGCTCAAGATCATTTTTACAGGGATCACACTGCTGACAAGAATTCACCATGCAACCAACACCCACAGTGTCGCCTTCTTTAAAGTTTTTTACACCTTCTCCAACGCCCGTTACGGTCCCCACAACTTCGTGGCCTGGGACACAAGGATAGTTGGTATTGCCCCAGTCGTTCCTGGCTTGATGAAGGTCCGAGTGGCAAACCCCACAATGAGTCACTCGGAAAGCAACCTCACCGGCTCGCAATTCTTGCCTTTCAAACTTCATAGGTTCAAACTTTTTGTCTTCTCCTGTGGTTCCGTATCCGATTACATCCATTTTTGCCCTCTCCTTATTGTTGAGATCCTTTTTATGAAGACTCATGAAACCAGAAACTATAATCTCAGGCAATAAACACCCCGACCCATTTCCTA
This sequence comes from Bdellovibrionales bacterium, assembly GCA_964230645.1. Lineage (GTDB taxonomy): Bacteria > Bdellovibrionota > Bdellovibrionia > Bdellovibrionales > JAGQZY01 > JAGQZY01. The sequence continues at coordinate 1,596,363 of CAXRHT010000002.1, forward strand.
AATCTGTACAATAAAATATATTTCAGCTCTTATTGTCTACAAATCTAAACAAACTAAAACACTCCAAGGGGAGAACTTCCTAGAATCCTTTAAAAAAACTGAGATTCAGGGGCCTAATCAGAACCCAGCCATCTTCCCCTCCCCCACAAACTGTGCTATAACCAAAGATCGGCCTTTGCGCTTGCATTGAGCTCTCACCTCGAAATTTCGGAGGGTTGAATGGGGGCGTAATGGCTTCGACGTGGATTTAGAAGCTTAAGGAGCATGCCGAGGTTGCATGGGGACCTCGTTAAACACGTGCACTTTTTTTAATTGGCGAATCTTTCGCTCCAGCAATGGCTGCCTAATAAGTAGTTTCATTGCTTGCCAACCTTGTCGTTGATGGGTCGACGAGATTTGGTATCACCTAAGCCATCTCGATTATAAAGTGTCGTTTCGAGCTTTATGATTTAAACTTTTCGGAGCAAGCCTAGCAGAGTTTGTCGGTGGAAGCTGCTAGGTTCAACAAACACCGACTAAGCATGTAGCTTGGCCTTAACGTGGAAAATTCGCGGACCCGGGTTCAACTCCCGGCGCCTCCACCACTTTGAAAATACTAGTAGTTTCAAAGAGTTGAAACTTGCCAGTATTTGAGGTTGAACCCGTAATCAAAGTTTGTATTTTTCCGACCAATTTTTAAGGTCCTCAAGAATTCCAAGAGCTGTCTTGCCAAACTTTGTTATCGAGTAATTCACCGTGATTGGCCTTTCGCTCAAAAGCTCTCTTTTGATGAGACCCAACTCTTCCATTTCTTTTAGTCGTTGAGAGATCATTTTTTTACTAGCACCACCTAACTGCCGAGCGAGATCGTTGAACCGAATAGGCTCATCCTTCATATGCCAAAGAATCGAACCTTTCCACTTTCCACCAATAACTCTCATCCCTTTCTCAATAGGACACGGTTCGTCACATACTTCAGAAGTGACCTTTTTCCGAGACTTTGCAGCCTTTCTTTTGCTTTTTGCTATAATTCCCTCCAGGTTACAAAAAGTATACTGGTTGATAAAAGTAACTTACTTGTTTAAGATAGCATTATCAACATTAAAAATAAAGAGGCTGAAATGAAAAATGCACTAATAATAAACGCTCACCAATATTACCCATTCTCTGAAGGCAAACTCAACAGCACCGTCACAGAGAAAATTGCATCATTTTTGGAAGAAAAAGGCTTTAACCTAAAAAGCACCGATATGAAGAGTGAGTGGAATGTTGAAGAGGAGCTTTTAAAACATCAATGGGCCGATGTCATTGTTCTCCAATCACCGGTTAACTGGATGGGAGTTCCCTGGAGTTTCAAAAAGTATATGGATGAGGTCTATTCTGCGGGAATGCAAGGGCAGCTTTGCAAAGGGGATGGTCGAACATCTGAGTCTCCAAAAAAAGGCTACGGCAGTGGTGGAACTCTAGATGGGAAAAAATATATGCTTTCGCTCACTTTCAATGCTCCAGAACAAGCCTTTAACAATCCAGAAGAGTATTTGTTTGAAGGAAAATCGGTGGATGACCTCTTTTTTCCGATGCATATGAATTTTAGGTTTTTTGGTATGGAACCACTCGCAACATTCGCCAGTTATGACGTTATGAAAAACCCAGACATAGAAAATGATTTTGAAAAACTACAATCCCACTTAGAAAAAGTATTTCAAGGAGGCTCTCTATGAGTACAGCTAAATTACAAGCCGGCGACAATTTTCCAACCATTAAAGTAAAAAAACTGGGTGGTGGAGAGATTGAACTTGGCAAACCTGAAAATGGAGCAACCTGGCATATGGTTGTCGTTTACCGAGGGAAGCATTGCCCTCTATGCACCAAATACCTGGCCCAACTTAAAGAGCTTGGAGGACAGTTTTTAGAGGCTGGTGTCGATATTGTGGTTGTATCCGCAGACACTGAGGAAAAGGCTCAAGCCCAAGCGAGAGAAAAACTCGACCTGCCTTTTCAGATTGGATTTGACCTATCAATTCCGCAGATGAAAGAGCTCGGTGTTTATATTTCTCATCCCAGATCGCCTCAAGAAACGAACCGACCTTTTGCTGAACCAGGCCTATTTATTGTTAATGAATCTGGCCAACTTCACGTCACCGACATTTCTAATAACCCTTTCGTAAGACCCGACATAGATAAGCTCCTTTCAGGAATAAATTGGATTAGAGATCCTGAAAATAACTACCCGATTCGTGGTACCTACGAGTAAATCCACTTGATTAGTGAGAACGCCTGTGAGCCTATATAACTAACTTGATTGTCACGGATTCGGGTTCAATAATCGAATTTCCGAGTCCACCCGAGGGTACCTGGTTCTTTTTTCGGATGCATAGAGTCAGGTACCCTCAGGTGGGTACCCTTCGATAGATCAAACCTTCAGCTAAAAGACTTACTTTGCCGGTGTTCTTTGAGGCTTTAAATTCCATTTTACCTCTCTTAAGTGCTAATCTTAAATCTTCATCATACTGAGGTCCGCCCCACTCATTTAACCAATCAAGAGTTGATTGCTCTGGAATCGGGTCAAATAAAAGCGGATCCTCTACCACGAGGATCACCAGTTGGGTTAAACCAAGAAGTCCTGAGAGAGTTGAAAATTCATACTCCTCTACCTGTCTTGTTAGCTCTGCTCGCAGTGGGTTCTGATAAACGTATTTGTAACAATTGATATAGTAACTATAACGATCAATCAGACATTTATGATTGCGACTCCCGAAGGTCTGATTAATCCTTTTAGACCGCCGACTGATCTCTCGGCTCGTTTCTCTCATGAAATAAAGGAGGAATCGACTGAGATTTCCCTTAGGAGCAGTCACTAAAAGATGAAAGTGATTTGGCATTAAGACAAACGAGTGAATTTTTATAGAGTAGAGTTGCTGACATAAAAAAAGATAATCACTCATAATACTCCACACACATGGAAGCTTGAGTGAAAACCACTGTCTGTTAATACAACGAGCAGTGATATGGTAAGGATAGTCTAGGGAAATCGGAACAATTGTTCTGGCCATATAAAAGGTTTTGCAGATTTAATACCAATTTTCACTATTACTCCATAGCTTACGACCAGATGCATCCGAAAAAAGAACCTGGTGATCGAAAATCGAAGAAATCTCAAAATTTCTTAGTCTGAACTAATTTTTTAGCCAATATCCCATAGAAATTCCATACACTAATACTTATATTTTAGTAATATCAACAGACCTTATCGACATTAGTATGAAGCCCAAATAAGATTCGGATCCACAAAAGGAGACGAAAATGAGAATTACAACTATACTTACATTTTGGAGTTTAATTTTATTAATACTTCCTATTCATGCCTTAGATCTGAATGACACTACCTCACAGGAGAAAATAGTCATAGCCACGGATGGATTGTACCCTCCCTTCGAATTCTTAAATGAAGAAGGTAAACTTGATGGATTTGAAACACAACTTCTGAGAAGGTCTTGTGAAATTGCAAATATACAATGTGAGTTCAAATATCTAAACGAATCAGGAGAGCATCTACAGTTTGGAGTTTTGATCGATGGTGTGGTCGAAAGGAAATGGGACGCTACCTTTGGGGACATGGGTATTACAAAGGATAGAATCAACAAGGGACTCAAATTTATACAATCCCACATCCCTGCTAAATTCCTCTTAGGTAAATTAGCTAATTCCATCACTACTATACCTGATGATTTGAGTGGAAAAACAGTTGGTGTCGAGAAAAATACTAAATTCGCTGAATATGCCATGTTTTTGAATGATGAACTTAAGAAAAAATCTCTTCAAGAAATGACTATTATCGAATATGAAAATTCAAATGACATCAAGAAAGCACTTCTAAGTGGAGAAATAGAGTTCAATCCAGCCCCAGAAGGGTTTATTGCCGAAACAGTAAATAATGTTGATTTTTCTGAGTTTGGAATCGCAAGCCCGGAATTGACTTCAAATTTTGGTGGACAAGTCCTAGGTGATCGAGGCGCAGGTTTTGCCTTCCATGAGGATTCAAAAATTCAATATAAGATTGCAGCAGCCATGCAAGAACTACTTTACACATGTGAGTACGCAAAGATCTATTCCCAATACATGGGTGATCTCAACGTCACCAACCTCTACCTGCCTATCCACTGTATTGATAAGAAATGATCGTTAAAAAAGTGCCTCTAAGAAAATCTTAGAGGCTTCTATATTCAACCTTAAAAAAATGAACGATATCGGCATAAGCCCAAAGCGATTAAATAATTCGACAAATTTTAAAATATCCAACCCAACTACCTGTCCAATTTTTGAGTTGCTTAGAAAGCTCATAAAGCTTCATTGGAAGAATTGGCATTTCAAGAGGAAATAATTTTTTTCACCACCTCAGTTGTCATTGATTTATATTAATTGACCTTTTAAACCTTGAAGGATTCGTACCAAGTAAATTCAATCTTTCCTGGTCAATTAAAAAATAGAGATCACTGGCATGTCATTTTGACACAAATCGAACCAAATTTGTCCCTAATTCTACTAATAAAACCAAATATAATGAAATTATAAATACACCGCAACTTTCCAATATCTAATACGTTATCTCAATGTGGCTGTGAATCAGAGGATCAACCGGAAAAAGCGAGGAAAGATCTTATATATCGACAGAAAAGGAGTCGTCACAGTGATCGCTATAAGTAGAACCAATCAACAATAGGAAGAACTTTTTTAACTGAACAACGAAAAAAAACAAAGAAATTATCAATTTTTTAAAATGACAACAGGAGATCAAAAGATGAAACGAGAAGAACTTCTAATAATTTTCTTAATAATGTCAATTCCAACTCTAGCATTGTGTGAAACAACTCATTCTATCGATGAACCTGAAATCGTCCGGGAGGATTTGCCTACAGATTCACAGGAAGTGAGAAAAATGATTATCTGCAAAAGCCAGAAAGGTCATATTGAGGTACAAATACCAATGGTTGGCGAGCGCATTTCAAACAGAAGTAGAGACATTGATACAAGACTAGGTACAGAGCAAGAACAGTTCGCCCCTGATTCAGTACTAAGAATTCGCGATCAGAGAATACAGGGAGGCTATGGCGAGGAGTTCTTAACTTTGCAATCTTCTCCAAGAGAGATGATACTCCCCCTCGGTCCTGGCCAGGCGACCGCCCAAATTGCAAGGTACCATATAAGACTCGACGGTAATTCTTCCGAAGGCTATCAGGCTACTCTTTATGGAATGAAAAAATTTGGTCCGAATGTTGGTATTTATGAATCAAGCTTCCATTTAAATTTACTCTGTGAATGATAAGTTTCTGAAAGGAGGGGTGATGAGCCGAAAAATAGTATTTAATTTTATACTCGTTAGTGGCTTTTCAAATTGGTTCAGGCTTCTTAATATTATTCGCTTTTTTACCCACCCAGAGAGGTTTCCTCAGTGGACAGCTTAAGACTGGAAAAATTACTCCGCGTTGAATATAACTTTACAGAGGAAGACTTGGTTGCGTTTTTTAGATTTTTCGAATACCGGAAGATTAAAAAGAACCAAGGTTATAAAATCGGTATAGGTAGAACAAGCAATATTATTTACGTAAACAATGGTCTGTTGATGACTTGCAGCCTAGTGCAGAATAGAAAAAAAATTGTTCATGACTTCACCCCTAAAGGCAATTTCCTCATTCCGATGAACACCCTCGTGAAAGTGGGTAATCTTGAGCGAACAATAGTCGCTCTGACCACAACGGTGACTATTGAGTTTCCTTTTCGATACCTCTGCGATCAAGCCCGAGAGAACCCTCGAATAAAACTTTTACTAGACTCTCTCCAGGAAGAAAAGATCCGTTATTTAGCTGTAAGAGAAATGGAATTAATCTGTTTGAATGCAAAAGAGCGCTATGTCGCATTTCGAAACCGTTATCCTGAATCGATCGAGAAGATTCGACAGACGTATGTATCACAATATATCAACGTAAATCCAGTTACTCTAAGTCGTATTAAAAATAGTATGCCCTGAACCAATATCTCTTGAAATCCAATTAGTTTTGGATTCTTTCTCTTCCGTGGCACATTGCTAACGAGAGATTTGGCCAATTAAAAAACTTAGCTTAATCGCAATCTTTTGTAACGAATCCCATCGGTGCCTATTGAATTCATTAAAATTTTAAAATTGTCGATACAAAAAGCTTAAGATAAAAGAACCTGTTACCCCTGCTAGACTTTTTCGGGCCAGGAGTGCTTGGGGTAGCGGCCTCGAAACTGTTTGCGCACAACTGGGTAGCTAGCTTGCCAGAAGCGAGCCATGTCTTGACTGATCTCGATGGGTCTCCGTCCAGGAGTTAAAAGCTCAATAGCCAATGTCACCTCTCCGTCTCCAATCTTAGGGGACTCTCTAAATTCAAAAGCCTCTTGCAGAATGATCGAAATCATGGGCTTTTTAGTGTCGGCATACGAAATGAGATTTTGCCTACGTGTTCTTGTTGCAATAAAACGGGGGGCGAAAGACTCGATAAAACCTAGCTGGGCTGCTGTGAAAAGCATTTTAATGGCGTTAAGCCAATCCTTGTCTTCTAGGTGGCGCTCTTTAGTTTCCGAGTAAGCCGCATCGACAATCAAATTCCAATGTTCTTCTGTCATTTCTGGAAATCCCAATTCCGGATTGTGGTGGCGGCAAAAGTTAGCCCTTTCTATAAATCCCAGACTATTGGGAAAATCATCTTTTAAGACCTCCCTTGCCCCCTCAGAAAACCTTCTTTTAAAATGATCGATCATATGGGATTTTTTTAAAGGCAAACCGCGGGGCTCTTCTAAGGGAAGCTCCCATAGGCTTTGATACACATAAGGCTTTGGCTCCCCTTTTTTTCCACCCGTTTCAAGGCGGGTGACTGTTTCAATGCTCTTTTCATAAACCTTTTTGATGGTCTTTTTAGAAACGTCAAAGCGGAAGTTTACTTCACTTTCCGTCTGACCATGGGTGCGATGATCCATTAGGCTTAGAGCGACAAAAAATTCTGTGTTTTTGGGTATCTTTCGCTTTCCAACAGATACGCCCCGACCGGTCGACATCAAAGCTCTTCTCTTTTTTTCAGTTCGAAAACGACACAGGCGGTGGGTGAAGGCTAACGTTATGGCCTCCTCTAGTGAGTCAATCTCGGGGAGAGTGTTTAATTTACTGGGCTTTTTTTCTATCTGTTGTTTTAATTTTTTAGCCAATTGATGATAGCGGTGGCCTGGATTTTCTTTAAGCCATTGGAGACGAGAGCGCAGGTCATCGGTTCTTTCGCCTTCTGGGGTTTGAGATAGAAAAGGGGCTGGATCGCCTTCTTGTAAAATGACTACGGTTACAAGAGCCTCGTCTAAAAACTTCTGATTTAGGCTTAAGGCTGCGAGAACGGCACTGCTAAAGTCGCCAGGAAATTGAGCCACCCAAAAGCCTATGGCCGTAAGTTTTCCTTCCTTGATACACCCTGAAATTTCTAAGCGTCGGTAGGCCAAATCCCATTGTTCTCTCTCAGGTGCCTCTAAAAACTCGAAACTCTCAAGTGGATGCCCAAAACTCATGACCTTCGTTATTAACTCGATTGGATCCGTGCGATGAATTTCAGCAGGTGTAGTTTTTCTCATTCGCTGCTCATCAGCACTCGTCCACATCTTATAACAGACACCTTCTTGTAAACGCCCAGCCCTTCCTTCTCGTTGGGTGGCAGAGTCTAGAGCGATTCGCCGCACGGATAGAGACTGCACACCGGTTTTTGCATTGAAATTGGACTCTCTTTTCAAGCCTGAATCGATCACCACTTGAACATTGGGAATGGTTAAACTGGTCTCGGCGATATTGGTTGATAATATAATTTTTCTTCTCGAGTCTTCAGCGAGTGCCGTATTTTGGTTTTCCTTTTTTTCTTTCGAAGAGAGTGTGTGTATCTCCACCTGATGGTGCTTTTCTACCTGAGCTAGGCTTAAGGTTTCTTTAGCTCTTTGAATCTCACTGCGTCCGGGTAGGAAGACAAGGATATTACCCTCAGGATGGTTTTTGAGAGCATGAGTGCAAAGTTCTAGGAGTTTTTCATTAAAAACACTGCGGTCGTGAAAATTTAAGGCTCGCTTAAGGTAAAACTTTTCAACCGGATATAGACGACCTTTAATATCAATATGTTGGGCTTCTGGAAAAAAATCATTTAATGGTCCGACATCTAAAGTTGCGGACATCACCAGAAGTTTGACTCGGTTTTGTTGTTTGATCCAGGAGCAAGCTAGATCCGTGTGCAGGCTTCTTTCATGAAACTCATCGAGAATAATTAAATCAAAGTTTTTTTCGGCATCGCCACTGGCTAGCATCCGGCTAAGTACGCCCTCGGTCATAATAGTAAGACGTGTGCTTGAACTTTTTTTATGGACATTCTTCATAATGAGCCCGACCTCATCACCCACTTTCCAATTATTGAATTGCGCAATGGTCTGGGCACTGCGCTGGGCTGCCACGCGCCTTGGCTGTAACATTGCAATCCGTAGATCAGAATTTTTTACCAAATGAGGTGCTACCAAGATCGTTTTTCCAGATCCCGGTGTTGCGGTTAGAATAGTCACAGGATGCTCATTAACAGCCCCTCCTACCCTCTCCAGGTGCTCAAAGACTGGAAGCTTTTGCAATTTTTCGTCCATCGTTGAGACGATAGCACGAGCCTCCGTCATTTGCCTAGTTTGGTGCTTGGTCTCTAGGGGTTAATGTCGGTGAGGCGCTCAAGGATGGTGGCGCGGAATTTTTGGGCGGCTATAATGTCTTGTTGGGACCAGGGGATGGATTGGTTTTTTGTGACCTCTTTCCATTGAGTGAATGAGGATCTGGGAGAAAGGACTTCTCTGCCGGCAATCTTTTCCACCTTTTTTTCTGGGGCGCCACCCCACTTCACTGTGGTCTTAAATTCGGGGCGAAACCAAAGAACAGAGGCTCCGATCTTTCGAGTTTTCTTTTTAGCTGAAGCGGTTACACCCACCCCCATGACTCCGCAGGTGTTTATCTGCCCTTCCATTTCTGGAATTTCGGAGCTGATCTTGTCTGAGTGAGCAATCTGACGCTCACCATTAAAAACCCAGAGGTTGAGTCTGTCTAAATCTTTTTCCGGTGGAACTTTTCCTAAAAGAACTCGGTGGTCTCCAAATCTAACCACGGCACCATTGGCACCCAGAAAATTCAGAATGTCGTCGCCTTCGTTCTCTAATCCACTTTCTAGGTTTTCTGAGTCTGAGATTTTTTTGAATAGCTCTCTGGCCTGATAATCCACTCGATCTATAAAATTCATCTTTTGATTTGTGGTTAATACTGAGGCTCTTAATCCAAACTCGTTAATGGACTCAGCACAGTGCCTTAACAAGCTTACTGGAAGATAGGCTTTGGATTTGTGATGAAGGGTCACAAGCCCCCACAACCTGCCATTTACCTTCACAGAAAACGAGAAGGAGGCTCCCACCTCCATATTCTTTAAATACTGTATATGAACGGGCGAGACACTGCGGAGATCTGAATAGGTCAGATCGAGACCTTCTTGTTCTGACAATGAGGCTCTGATGGGCACAGGTTCACTTTGAACATTAGGAATGGCACGGTAGTTATTTAGCATATAAAGATCGCGAGCAATTTTTGGAATATCGGTGGCTGGAAAACGTAGGCCCAAGAAGTCCCCCATGCCCTCACCTTCTTGTGCAAGTACTTCTCCATCCCATGTGTCTGTGAAGCGGTAAATTAGCACTCGATCAAGCTCGGTACTTTTTCGAATCTTTTTACAAAGGATATTACACTCTTCATAGATATCTTCCATAGGATGATTCAAGGGTGTGCGAGGCATTATTTTTTCATAATCCCCACCCACTGACATCTCTCTGTTCTCAGCCCATAATTCAACAATTCGATTTTTTCCTGAGGTTTTTGAGATACTGGCGTGTAGCCTGCCGACACTTTCTAATGTCATCGCACTTTCTAGGAAGACTTTCTCTCCTTTTTTAAGATCGGAATTCACTCGAAAAAGGATCCCCTCTGATAACAAGTCCGAAACGGGAGTTCCAAAGAGTTCTTGCAGAGACATATCAAAAGCTGTCTCACAATTTTCAGAGGCATGAAGAACTTTTCCTGATTCAGAATCGACATGCAGTAGATAACCATGGCCTTGGATATGCCCACTTAAATGAAGCTTTTCATTCTCACAAGTTTTAACCAATTCTTTCCAATGACTCTCTTCCATACGCTCGTCTCCACAGCTAAAACTCTCGTCAGGTTAATTCAAAAAATAATCGTATCTTTGAAGACTCCTTGGTCATTTAGTGACTAGCCACCGGGTTTGTGATGGGATGGCTACTGTCTAGCAGAATCCCAGACATAGCTTAGCTCACTGGTAATGTCGAGTCCGACTTGGTGTTTATCTTTTCTAAAATCGGTGAACTTTTAACGACATTAAAGGTCAGGGCCTCCAAGAGAATAAGGGCGAGATGAAATCGATTGTGTTGATCTCTGCCTTGGGATCATCCGATTGGAAGTCCATCTGGCTTCGAGTCTCAAAATCAAGCGTTCTATTTAAGGGATTCCTCCAAGTGCCGATAAACTTTCTTTATTTCGTTTCTCTTAGTTGGAGCCTCAGGAATCCAGACTAGAAGACGCGATTCTAATATAAACTAATGGCCTTCTTATCTACATCAAAAGGAGCTCTCACCATGCGATTTCTATTATTACTTTTGATGCTCTTCTCGCTAAATCTGGCCGAGGCTCATGGTGGGAGAACTGACTCTTCGGGTTGTCATCATGATAAAAAAAATGGTGGGTACCATTGCCATAAAGCAAAAACAGAAAGCCGTACAGCCGACTTCCTTAAAAAAGAAGCTCGAGAAAATTCCACTTGCTGTAAGGTCTGTCTTAAAGGTAAAGCCTGCGGGAACTCCTGTATTTCTCGCAGCAAAACCTGTCATAAAACCCCTGGCTGCGCCTGTGATGGCTAAAAATTAGCATGCTGACTCTCTGCATGGTCAAAAGGACCCTGCAAGAGAGTAGACTAGTCCGCATGATGAAGCAGCCGACCTTTCGTTTAAGTCGCTTCGAGAAAAAGCGGCAAATCTTTTATGTCCTTTTTGATCTCCTGATGATCTTAACAGTGCTTTTTAATATCACGTGGATTGTTTTTGATACGCTTTTTGTCAGTGAAGTCTTTCAGAACTTTCTGGCCACTTTTTTGCCTGAGTTTACGGCCTACTATGCCGAAGTGATTCATCCCAATTTCCCCACCTACGATATGATTTTTGTTGGGATCTTTCTAACGGAGTTTTTTATTCGTTGGGCCGCCGCTATTTATAATCACACCTACTATCGCTGGTTCTTTTTTCCATTCGTTCATTGGTATGATCTTTTAGGGTGTATTCCGATAGGCTCCATGCGGTGGTTGCGGCTTCTTCGTATCTTCGCAGTGGTCTATCGCTTACAAAAGTATAAGATTTTTGATTTTTCTAATACCTATCCCGTTCTTTTCTTTAGAAAGTACCTTGACGTTGTGGTTGAAGAGATCTCTGACCGAGTGGTGATCAATTCTCTTAACGGCATTGAGGATGAGATTAAGGAAGGGCACCCAGTAGTTGAGCGGATTACAAAAGAGGTACTGGTTCCCCAAAAAGAATTGGTGGGTCACTGGGTGACTCAAAAGATAAACGACCTAAAAACCAGTGTTTACGAACCGAATCGCGAGGATTTCAAAAAATATGTTGAGGCTAATATCAGGGAGTCCATGAGTCAGGCCAGTAACATCAAACTAATATCTAAAATCCCGGTGGTAGGCCCCCTGATTGATAATGCTCTTGATGATATTGTGAGTGACGTGGTTTTTAATGTGACCGATAAATTACTTGCCGATTTGGGAAGCGAGAACACCGATGTCGTGGTGGAGCAGCTCACTGATCAGGTGATGTTGCAATTGACAGAAACGAGCCCACTTACAAACCAAGTGGCTCGTGATGTTTTGATTCGCTCGCTCCATATTATTAAAGAAGAGGTAGCCGTTCAGAAGTGGAAGTCTAAGGACTACTCAAAGAAGAAAAAAGCACCTAGACCCTCGGCGGTCCAGTAGAGTGACTCGAAGAAATATTGAAAAACACTCACTTTTTTAGCCTCACGACGATAGCCCTTTTAGGGATCTGCACACAATGTAGATACTAAATGTAGGAAAAAATATTCGGCTTATTCTAATCTAGATAAAACTAACGACATGGAGGTCAAAAATGTTTCACCAAGACGGTCACACCACAGGCGATGCCACTTACTTTGATTTTTATAAAACCCATGAGCCCCAACCTTGGCCCACAAATCCCAAAAAACCCCTTAAAAAAGATCTTTCAACCTGGATAAAGCTTTTAATAAGCCGGTAATTCCTACCTTATGTTCCCTTTGAGACGGCCCGACTCACACCAGAACTCCTGAAGATTTAACCATTGCTCCCCTAGAGTATTAAGACCTATATTTTATATTAGTCTTATCTTTACTTGGGAGTCACTGGTGATAGCTTTTAAAACTCTTCTTCTACTCACATGTTCAAATATTTTCATGACTTTTGCCTGGTATGCCCACCTTAAAAATATGAAGGCTAAGCCCCTTGTTATCGTCATTTTAGTTAGTTGGGGAATTGCATTTTTCGAGTACTGCTTTCAGGTTCCGGCTAACAGGATTGGATTTAATTATTTCTCTCTTCCTCAGCTTAAAATACTTCAAGAAGTGATTACCCTTTTAGTCTTTCTTGGTTTTGCTGTCTTTTATATGGGAATTAAACCGAGTTTAAACTTTCTGTGGGCGAGCTTTTGTATCGTTGGTGCGGTTTATTTTATTTTTAAAGATGGTATGTAATAGGGATCCCAACACTTTAAGCAAAGAATTGTTGACCAAAGGAGGACTTATGAAAGGTTTACCCGATTCGGTAAAGGCCTATAAAAAAACACCACTCTTCACCAACGAGTCCGTGCCAGATGGACTCTTGAAAACTCATAGGACCAAGGCGGGTACTTGGGGCAAAATTTGTGTTGAAAAGGGAAAGCTTCAGTATGTGATTGAAAAAGAACCCAAAGAGACCATAGAACTTGGTCCGCAAAATCATGGAGTGGTTGAGCCGGAAGTTCCTCATCATGTGAAGCCCATGGGGGAAGTGGAGTTTTATGTTGAGTTCTACAAATGATTTCTAAGTGAGGGTGCCGAATTCTCCCGTGGCATTGGCAATGGCTTGCTGAGAGAGAGCCTCAAGGTCTAAGGTCTTCAACCGATCCAGTGCTAGCTCTATTTGCCCCTCTCTACACATGGCTGCTGCGGCGGAATCGATCTCGGCCCCTTTCAAAGCTTTGATGGCCTCTTCTTGGATAAATTTAGCGACCACTAGTCCCACTTCGTCGCAACGTTTGCAATTTAACTCGTGCCCTTTCTTGTTTTGCCTTTGATCCGCGGAGATCACCCAATCCCTGGGGTGAAAGGGAGGATCATGGCGTACATGCTGTTTGTGCCCGCACTGAAGGTCGGCTACCCAATGATTTTCTTCGTCTTTGTGAAAACCTGTGATCTTTTGTTTCATACCTAAATCCCCTACTGGTCCCCTTTAAAGTTTAGCAAAGGCAGGCTTGGGTTGAAAACACCCAACATTTTCGACTTTTTGATCCCTTGAAAAAGGACCTATTCTACGACTTTACTTGATTTAGCTTAAATTATGGGCTCTAATGGCCCGCAGATGACAAATACTTCCTCCCGGCTGCTCTCACTTATTCTCTCTTCTCGTTCAAGTTTTAGCGCAACTGTCTTGTTCTTTTTGTTCATTCTACTTTACTTTCTTCTGCTCACTTTTGATTTTGCAATTGAAGATCTTGCTTATAGAAGTCACTACTTAAGCATTCATACTCTTTTAGAGCTAGCCGCAGTCTTGCCTTCCTTTGCCATCTTCACTCTTGGGTCTGCTACCATCCAGTCAGTTCGTAAAAAGTCGATTATATTACTCAGTGCTTTTAGTTTGTGTGCGGCCTTTTTGGATATTGGTCATATCCTTTCATACCCTGGCATGCCCAACTTCGTCTCTCCAAGTAGTGCCGATAAAGGTATCTACTTTTGGTTAGCCTCACGCCTCACTGACAGTGTTAGTTTTTTTATAGTTGCGGTTTTGTCACTGAAGCAAGAGTTCGAAATGAGTTCGACGTCCCTCAGTCGAATGAGCCGCATCAGCTTTCCTGCTGCTATTTTTTATACGCTTTTTGCCTACTATATTATTTTAGGCTTTCCTCAGTACTTACCCGATATGTTTGTAGATGGGGAAGGGCTCACCACCCTTAAGGTTTCACTAGAAATGCTCGTTGGGGTACTCACATTTGTGACCGGAATTCTATTCTTAAAAAAAGCACTCAGAGAAGATGGGAAAACGGCTGAGGTATTTTATGGCCTGGCCCTTGGAGCTTTTATTTTTTGCCTCGGTAGTTTTTGTTTTCTCAGTTACTCAACAATTGACGATCGCTTCAACTTACTCGGTCACCTTTTAAAAGCAGCAGCCATGTTCCTGATTCTTCGAAGCGTTTTTATCGAATGCGTCTTCCTACCGTTGCAGTATACCCAGAGCTTAGCTTTAAAGGCTGAAGCCGCTAAAACCGCTAAGACCAAGTTTTTAGCCAGTGTCAGTCACGAACTAAGAACTCCATTGGGTATTATTTCTGGCTACAGCGAACTTCTTCAAAGTCGTCTTGTCGATGCTGAGAACAAATCCTGGGCTGAGAGTATTTATCGAAACGTTTCCCAGCTTCGCCTATTGATAGATGATTTCCTCGATCTGGTTAAAATGGAAAACCAGAAACTAAGCATTAGCCCCAGCTCCTTTGATATATCTACATTTCTTTCTGATCTTAAAGACGCCTTCAATATGTTGAGCTCAGAAAAAGGCTTAAAGTTTACTATCGAAAATGAACTGCCCTCCGATTATAAACTCAGTACCGACTATTATCGGCTCAAGCAAATTCTTGATAACCTCATCAGTAATGCGATCAAATTTACCGATGAGGGTGACATCGTTCTTCGTGTGTTTTCCGGTAAAGATAGTATTTATTTTAGTGTCAAAGACTCCGGCCAAGGAATTCCAGAAGAGGGGCAAGAAAATCTTTTTCAACCATTTAGCCAGCTTCATCAAGAGTACGGAAAAAGTCATGGGGGTACCGGTTTAGGGCTTGCGATCTCTAAAAACCTCGCCAACCTTTTAGGAGGCGACTTAACTCTTGTAAGCTCCAAAATCAATGAAGGCAGTGAGTTCTTACTGCGAATTGAAAAAAATGTTCATGACGCGATTTCAAAGTCAGCCATCGAACTTTCCTCTCTAAGAATTACTCCCGAACCGGCCGTGCCCGATTTTTCAGAAAAGAATGTTTTAGTGGTCGACGATAATAAAGAAAATTTAGTTCTGCTTGATATCTTCTTAAAACCCACCAATGCGGATGTTGTTTGCGTCTCAAGTGGCCCGGAGGCTTTGGACAAGCTCGCCGATCAATCGTTCAATATTATTCTGATGGATATTCAGATGCCAGAGATGAGTGGTTTTGAAACGATTGAGCGTATCCGTGCACAGGGGATCAAAACACCCGTCGTCGCTGTATCCGCCCACGCCCTTGAGGAAGAAAAGCAAAGAGCCATTCAGGTAGGCTTTGATGACTATTGCTCAAAACCCATTGATGTCAGTCACCTTTTGCAATCCATGCAAAAGTTACTATAGAAAAACGAGAGCCTAAAAAAAACATACAATCCTCACAGAACTCTACATAAGTAAGAGGTGGGAGATCTCGTGGCCCCTACATCAATCGATAAATTAAAACAGTTGTCTATTTTTGAATGTCTTTTTTTCTGGAGATAAGGTCGTTGAAAAAATAGTCGGCGGATGCCCGCTACTTTGTGAAGTTTTCAACACATTTTCATTGATCTCGCACTATTTTGAATTGATCAAAAAATGGCCTAACCAACGGCGATGCCGACTCATTTTGTGCTTCGTTTCTGATCAGGTTTAAAATAATATCTTAGTATTCTTTCGTTGATTTGAAACCAGTGAGCTTAGTGAATCATGCAGAAAAATAAAATAGATTCTAAAACTTTCATCGACTCTGAAAATACCGAGAGACAACTGGAAGTTATTTTTCAAACCGTGGCCGATGCACTTCTAGTCCAAGACACTTCTTTTCGTTGTGTGTACGCCAACGATGTGGCCGCTATTCAATGTGGACTCAAAAATGCCGAAGAGCTCAAAAACATATCCATGGACAAAGTTTTTGGAAACTCTGCATTTGTCTTAGATGAAAATGGCAACCCCTTTGATATCAACCGATTGACCGCACGCAGAGCTTTACTGGGTGAGGACCCTGCCGAAGAAATTTATTATTTGAAAGATAAAACAACTGGGCAAATGAAAATTTCCCGAGCCATTTCACGTCCGGTTCGAGACGCAGAGGGTAAGCCCATATTGGCTGTCACTCTCTTTCGAGACATCACTCAAGAAAAGCAAACCCAAGACGACATGAGGTTTTTAGCCGAGGCCAGTCGCACGATCACCCGCTCCCTTGAGCTAACGCAAACCCTAAAGGCTCTTGGTGACATTCTCGTACCCCAATTTGCCGACTGGTACGGAGTTGATTTATTAAATGATGATGGACTTCTAGAAGTGGCCCATGCGACTCACAAAGACCCTTCTAAAATTTCTAAGGCTCTTGATATGAGAAAACGTTTCCCCACTGATCCTGATGACGAAACTGGCATATATCAGGTTCTGAAAACGGGAGAGCCTCTTCTTATGAAAGAAATCCCAAGGGAACTTTATCTTAACAGAGCCCAGAGCGACGAGCATCGGAAACTGCTGGAAGAATTATCCATTAGCTCTGCTTTGGTTTTACCCCTAAAGGCCCAGCAACGGACAATCGGAGTGATGACTCTCTGCCAATCGGAGTCTGAAAGAAAGTTTAGCGAAGAAGACCAAGAGTTAATGCTCGATTTTGCCGCTAGAGCCAGCTTGGCTATTGATAACGCCCGCCTTTTTAGTAAAGCACAGTCAGACAATGCAAAATTGAATATTGCCCTGGGGGCAGCGAAGCTTGGGGTGTTTGACTGGCAGGTCTCAAGCGACAAACTCTATTGGTCCGACCGTACAAAAGAAATTTATGAGTGGGATGAGGAGAAAGCTCTCGACGGTATTGACTCCTATATCAACAAACTTCACCCGGAACATCGTCCTCTGATAGAAGCGACTCTAGAGAATGCAATTGCAGAAAGAAGAGATTACGAGTTTGAACACAAGTTTTTTATGAAAGACGGAAGCGTTCGTTGGGTTCAATGCAACGGACACCCTTATTTTGATTCCAATGACAAATTTGTTGGCATCACAGGAACAGTAAAAGATATCACTTGGAAAAAGAAAGCGGCTCAGAACGAGGCTAAAATCAATCAACTTGAAAAAATCGCCGCGCAATTAGCCAATCAAACCGAACCAAGGATGATCGCACAAACTATCATCGAAGAAGGCTTAAAGGTCATTAATGCTAAGGCTGGGTATCTTGCTCTTTTAAAAGACGAAGCTCTTGAGGTTATTTTTGAACATGGCTACACCGACCAATCCGTAGAAATTTCTAAAGAACTTGAGCTTGAAGAAGAGTCACCCCTTATGGAGGCCATTGACAGTAAGAAACCGGTTCACTTTCGATCCGAGATTATTTGTCCTTTGACGGCTGGCTCAGAGGTACTTGGAGTCATTGGTATTCAGTTCACTAACCCAGAAGGGGGCACTCTTTCCCTGCAAACTTACATTCAGATTCTTTGCTCCTACGCGGCTCAAGCTTTAGAAAGAGCTCAAAACTTTAGAGAGGCCAATGAGGCTAGGAAAAAAGCCGAAGAAGCCAACAATGCTAAATCTATCTTTTTGGCCAATATGAGTCATGAGATTCGAACACCTATGAATGCTATTTTAGGATTTACCGATCTTCTTCGTTCAAAAAACATCTCGGAGGAAGATAAGGAACAATATCTTTCACGCATCGAGCGCAATGGCGACCAGCTTTTACACCTCATCGACGACATCCTTGATCTCTCTCGAATCGAAGCCAACCAAATGACCATAAGTCATGATTCGTTTTCCGTGAAAAAACTCCTAAAAGAGGTTTATGATTCCCTTTCCGTTTTAATTCTCGACAAAGAAATAGAAACGAAGTTGGATATCGAGGAAAACCTCCCGGACGCAATGGTTTCTGATTATATGCGAGTTCGCCAGATCTTGATGAATCTTGTCAGTAATGCCGCAAAGTTTACAGACCATGGCGAAATAACTATTCGAGCTCTCAATGATAATGGTCAGGTTCGCATTGAGGTTCAAGACACCGGTATAGGCATGAACCCCTCTGTTAAAAATCAACTTTTCAAACATTTCTCTCAGGGTGATGTTTCGGTGACTCGAAAATACGGGGGTAGCGGATTAGGGCTGGCTCTATCACGCAAACTAACAAGAATGCTAGGTGGAGATCTAGAACTCATTCACAGTGAAACCGGAAAGGGCTCAACCTTTGCAGCCTTTTTTCCACTCAATTTAGAAACTTTAAATCCAGACTCTGAAAACGAGGAACCTCACTCCTCTGAAACCCCAGCAAAACAAGAGGCTCTAAAAGGAAGAAAAATACTTTTAGCCGAGGACTCGTCCGATAATCGGGCCTTAATCTCCATTTATCTCAAGCAGACAGGAGCGGAACTAACAAGTGTTGACGATGGTATCGAAGCCGTAAGAGCCGTTGAGAATGAAAACTTTGATTTAATACTTATGGATATACAGATGCCAAATATGGATGGGCTGCAGGCCACCCAGCTGATTCGCACAATGGGTTATAAAGGGCCAATCCTAGCATTGACAGCTCATGCTCTTGGTGAGGAAATTCAAAAATCGCTCAATGCTGGCTGTAACACACATTTAACGAAACCGATCTCTCAAAGCCATCTTATTGCAGAGATTTCTCAGTCTTTGTAGCGACCGACTCATCGGTGGAGAGATTTTATAATATAGGAGTCCGTTATGAAAACACGTACTTATATCTTTAGAAAATTAATTATCTTCCTTGGTTTTACTAGTCTTATGCTGGCTTATCTTAACTGCTCCGGCTCAGAATCCAGTGTGGTGAGTAACAATGCCAGTTGCGAAGAAGGGGAAATTCTAAACCCCTTTGGGACTTGCGTACTTGAAAGTCCAAGCTCCATTGAAAACCCAAGCCTTTCTCGGGAAAGCTTTCTTACTGGTCTTTCTTCGCCCTGGGACATGGCCTTTTTAGAGGACGGAACTCTTTTCTTTACTGAGAAATGTCGAGGGCTTTCCGTCAGATTGACGGATGGAACGACTCATTTTCTTTTTGGAACGAGCGGAGCCGCTTTGGAAGCCAGCGATATTTTTTGCCAAGGACAGAGTGGAGTTAACGGTGTGGCTGTCGATCCAGAATTTTCCAATAATCGATGGGTTTATATTTTCACGACCTCAAATTTAAGTACCAATCCTCGTACCAACCGCGTGATCCGACTGAAAGTTTCTGAAGATTTAACTTCAGTTTTTAATCGCCAAGATATCGTGACCGATATAGCTTTTAAAAATTCAGGCAATGATGTGGGTGGTGCGGGTGCTCACAGTGGTGGGCGGCTGCGTTTTGGACCTGGAGGTTACCTTTTCATTACTACAGGTGATAACCACAACGGTCCCCTCCCCCAAGATCTCAATAGCTTGGGTGGAAAAGTTTTGAGAGTGGATCGCAATGGAAACGCAGGTTCCAATAACAACACCCCCACTGGCGGCGACCCAAGAATTTTTACTTACGGACATCGCAATGTACAGGGTCTTTCCTTTCATCCCATCACCGCTCGTCCGTTTGTGGCTGAACATGGTCCCGGGCATTCTGATGAAGTCACTGCTCTAGTGGCTGGAGGAAATGCTGGTTGGGACCCAAGGCCTAACGGAGGAGTCACTTGCCCCTCCGATTATTGTGGTTACACCACTAATAAGCCCAGTGGTGTTCCCACTCCCATGACGGATTTTCAGAAATTCCCTGAAGCTATGCCTCCACTGTGGACTAATGATGGGGACTCCGATGGAATGGGCCCTTGCCAGTTCCTTAGTGGCGCACAATGGAAAGCTTGGCACACCCGACTGGCCGTGGGCATCATGGGGGCGCGGCGCCTTGATCTCGTGGAGGTTATTGAGGGTGACAAACTTGGAGAAATAATGACCTTGGATTTTCCAGACGAACGCGTGCGCTCGCTCGTGCAAGGCCCTAATGGAAACCTTTTTGTTATGACCGACAGTGGAAATATTTGGGAATTACAACCGAATTGAGTTCCCGAATTTTAGGGATAAGTTTATAACTGAGTTGTGAAAACCAATCGTCTAAGACTAAGAAGACCAAACTCTAGTGATGAGGATTTCTTTTTCCAATTAGAAAACGATCTCGAGGTGTTTCGCTTTCTTCCTCCAGGACGACCTTTTGATCGTAATAAGGTTCGTCTGCACCTTCAGCAGTATATTGATAAGAAAGGCCTTTATCGCCCCTTTGGATTCTGGGTGGCTGAACGAAAAGACGATAAGGAACGTGTTGGATACGGCCTACTTCTTAACTTCGGAGGGGATGAATATCGCTTGGGCTATGTTATCTCAAAAAAGTTTTGGGGTTTAGGCTACGCGACGGAGATCTCCGAGAGGCTTATTTCTTTTGGTTTCGAGAACAAACTTAAGAGGATCCACGCAGTCACAAGCCCTGAAAACTCAGCCTCTCAAAAAGTGCTAAAAAAATTAGGTTTTTCTTTTAACCATGTTGTTCCAGGGGAAACCCCGGAAATCTTACTCAATTTATATAGTCTTGAAGATAGTAAATTGTGACTTTTCTTGGAAGATTCTTTCGTTAACTTCAAGTAGTTTAGTCTCTCGTTTATCTTCAAAACTTAAGAGCGAGGTTTTATGCGTTATGTGGTTCTAGTTTCATTGTTGATTTTGGGATGCCAGTCTAAAATTAAGGGCCCCGAAAGTGAGGGAATCTCCACAACCACTCAAAGTATGGAATTGCCCGAACCCAATCTCAATCATAGCGCTCGACGCTACAGTCGTGTGGTCGGTTGGGAAGAGAATAAACCCAATGTTCCAGATGGTTTTGAGGTCATTAAATTCAGTGACGAGTTGAAAAATCCAAGGCGCCTTTTTCAACTGCCCAATGGCGACCTTCTGGTGGTAGAGGCTGAGAGTCTTTTTAAGAATAAGCAGGACAAAAAAGAATCTTTTCAGAATGGTAAAGTGGGCTCTCAAAACATGGGAAACAGTGCGAACCGTATCACCATTTTTCAAGGCTTTAAAAAGAATGGTAAACCTAAAAAACAGAATGTTTTGCTAGAAGGAATCAAACAGCCCTACGGTGTTACTTTCGTAAGAAATCATCTCTTTGTGGCAGGTACCGAGGGTGTTTGGAAATTTCCCTACAAACTGGGACAAACGAAAATCAACTTACAATCGGGTAAGAAAATTCTCAACCTTCCCGCTGGTGGTTACAACAACCATTGGACAAGAAACCTCATTCTGTCTCCTGATCAAAAACATATTTTCATTGCCGTGGGCTCTGCTAGTAATGTTGGTGAGTACGGCATGAAGGAAGAAAAAAGACGAGCCAATATTTTGAGAATAGACCTAGACGGAAAAAACGAAATCATTTACGCCTCTGGTTTAAGAAACCCCGTGGGAATGGATTTCTCTTTGACGGGAAAACTCTGGACGGTCGTCAATGAGCGAGACATGATTGGTGATGATCTTGTTCCGGACTATCTCGCCCAACCAACAAAAGGTGAATTTTACGGCTGGCCCTATGTTTATTATGCCTCCCATCCTGATCCAAGAATGTATAATAAGCGCCCAAAAAATATGAAAAAGGCCAGCGTTCCTGAAGTGGCTCTTGGATCCCATACGGCCTCCCTAGGTCTGGGGTTTTACGACAAAAAAGTTTTTCCTCCAAGATATCATGGCGGTGCCTTTATTGGTCAGCATGGCTCGTGGAATCGTTCAGAACTCGTCGGTTACCAAGTTCTCTTCATTCCATTTAAAAACGGGAAACCTCACGGAAAGGCAGAAGTGTTTATGGATGGATTTCTTAAAGATAAGTCCTCTTCCACTGTGTATGGACGCCCTGTCGGAGTTGAGGTTCTCCAGGATGGCAACCTTATGGTGGCCGATGACGCAAGTAACACCTTATGGCTTGTGCGTAAAAAGTAAGGCAGCGTTTACAAAATTGGATTCGTCGTTAATAACACTAGCTCCGTGGCGTTTTTATTAGTCTTCTCTATTCTGTTTTCAAGTCTCATGGCTTGGGCTGACTCCCCTAAAGATATCGAGAGTATCGAGGTTCTGGGTTCTCGCATGGGCCGCTTTGAGAATGAATCCTTTGAAACCGACCTTATTATTGACCGAGATGCCATAAAAAAAGCCGGCTATCGACAAGTCTCTGACCTCTTGCGAGATCTTTCATTGACCTCTTTTGGTGCGGACCGAGAGCTCTCCGTAGAAAGTGGCACGGGCACTGGATCTTTGAGTTCCTCACTAAATGGGCTCTCAGGAGATAAAATTCTTGTGCTACTTAATGGTCAAAGACTGATGGATACTTTTGGTGAGGGGCTTACTGATATCTCCTTATTCCCTGTGGATTTCATCCAACGAGTGGAGATTTTAAAAGGCACCGCCTCTTCACTCTACGGACCTGATGCCATTGCCGGTGTAATCAATATTGTTACTCGAACGGCTGGGGATGGTTTTGAGTTTAATTTCAGTGAACATTTACCCGAGCAACCCGGAGGAAGAACTGAAAAGATAAGTGCAAGTTGGGGCACTTTGAAAAACAACTATTCCCTTTTTACGGGTGTGCAGTGGAGAAAGTCACAAGGTATTCGTAGCCAAGACCGAAGTTTTTCTAAAACCAAACCGAAAGATTTTAGTCCGACCGGAAGCCCTGGTAGTTGGCGTCCTGTGGGTGAGAGTCAATGGAATGCAGACCCTTCTTGCCCCGATGATTTGATTCTTCCTCCAGACAATCCCGCCGGTGGAGGACGTTGTAGTTTTGATTATTCACAATACTCTGTCTTAACGGCTGACGTGGAACAGGTTTCTCCTTTCGTTTCTTTTGATGTTAATCTTAGCGATCGGTTGCAGTGGTTTACCAGGGGCCTTTTTAACCACAGAACCAGTCACTCGACACTAGCACCGGCATGGGGAGGTTTCAGGCAGGCGAGCACGCCTGGGGAAACCAATTATACCATTCCGGCTTCTGTTGCCGCTGATTGGGGTCTTGACACCGAAGGGTCGAATATCGAAGTGGCTTATCGCCTCACTGAAGAGGCCGGAGTGCGAAAGCGGGAAATCAAAACTCAGCAATTTTCACTACAGACAGGACTTGTATTATCAAGTCTATCCTCTTGGGAAAATCAGATTGTGTTTACCTACAACGAGGCCGAAGTCACTAACACCGGGACATCCGGCTATGCTCTTAAAAATCGCCTGTATGATCTGGCAACCGATGATCCTTCTCTTTTCAATCCTTTCGCTCCCAGTAGTAACAAGAGCGATATTTCCACAACTCTTTACACACCTGAGCAAAGATTCACCTCAACGCTAGGTTCAGCGTCTTACCTGACCACCGCAGAGATTTTGGAAAATTGGCAGGGGCCTGTTTATTTTGCATTAGAGGTATCTTCCCACTGGCAAAACTTCGAAGCTCGCAGTGATATATTATCGAGAATTGAGGACCCTTGGGGAGAGCTGAGTACAAATAACTCTCAAGGACATCGCAACTTTCAATCTTTGAGCAATGAATGGCAATTGCAACTTTTAGAAAAACTGTATTCCCAGATAACTCTGCGCTACGACTACTTTTCTGATTTCGGCTCTACTTTTAATCCCTCCCTAGGTTTCAGCTACAAAATTTCGCCAAGTTGGAGCTTAAGTTCCTCAATCAGTCGTGGTTATAAAGCCCCAAGTCTGCAAAGCTTGAATCAAAATCAACAGCAAGGTTTGCAGTTTGGGGTCGATTACACCCAGTGTGAAAATTCAGGAGATCCGGAGAATCCCGCCTGTAGCCGGATTCAGATTCCTGTGATTTCCGGTGGCAATTCCGATCTTGATGAGACCACCTCGAAGGCTTTTCGCTTTGAAGTAACATATAATAACCAACGAGACACGAGCGTTAAGCTTGATTTCTTTAATATCAAACTTGAAGACATTGTCTATGCCCCTTCAATGAGAGATGTGCTAAGAGCTGAAAATGAACGAGGAGCCAACTACCTTTCAGAATATGGAATGGAAGTTCGTCGCGATAGCGCGGGAAATATCCAGTCAGTTTTTGCTCCAAATGTTAATCTTTCCCAAAAAGAGGTGTCGGGTTTAAATTTTTCTTTTCGCACCCATTGGAATTTGAGCCAGAGCTATGAACTTGGGTTTCAGACATTACACTCTCACCTGTTAAAACTAAACACCCAAGTGTTTCCGGGCTTTATTTCTGAGGATCGACTGGGCTGGAGCGGATCGCCTCAATGGCGAAATTTAAGCCAACTTTATCTCGCAAAAAATGTTCATCGTATCGAATGGCAGACCGTTACAATTGCAGGACAAAGAAAGAATCCATTTATCCCAGGCTGCTGTGGGAGAATCCCCACCTATACGCGACACGACCTCTTTTACAGTCACTATGATCTTCTCAAATCCACTCTAAGGTTGGGTGTTAGAAATATTCTAGGAACCCTCCCCCCTACTGATGACACCTTCCACGGCCAAGCCGGATACCTCAATACTAATTTATACGATCCTAGAGGACGAACCTTCTTTGTCGATTTGCTGGTTCCCTTTTAACAAAAAACTCATCGACTTTTTAAAGTTAATAATTGATGATAGCCATTGATTGTGAGGCCTTATGATACTTTTAGTGGCGGGCTCCACCGGAGCCGGCAAAACAACTTACGCAAAAAAAATAGCCCATCAACGCAAAGCACTCGTCTATTCCATAGATAATTGGGTTCAAAAAATATTCGGACCTGATATGCCCGAAGTTCCTGCCCCTCAGTGGTTTTTTGAGAATCAGAACTGGTATGTGGAAAGACTCCATCGCTGCGAAGCTATGATTCGTGAGTTGGCGACCGAACGAGCGCAGCTTGGACACAGTAGTATTCTTGATTTGGGCTTTACTACAAAAGAGCATAGAGTGGCTTTCATAGAATATTTTAAAAAACTTAATATTCGGGTGGAAACTCATTTTTTAGACGTTGCCGCTGAAGAAAGAAAAGCTCGAGTGGAAAAGCGAAACCAAGAAAAGGGAGACACTTTTGTGATGGAGGTTGATGACTCTCTTTTCAGTTTTATGGAAAGTATTTTTGAACCTCCAACAAAAGAAGAAGGCTGTCCCCTTAAAGTCATAAAGGAAATTTGAGTTAAAAAATCGAGTATGGAGTCATGAGCGAAATTTTTACTTATATTGATTACATTGGAACCATCGTTTTTGCGATCACAGGGGCTTCTATTGCCGCAAGATTGGGCTTTGACTTTTTTGGCATGCTCTTTTTAGCTTTTGTAACAGCCGTTGGCGGAGGAACGGTTCGAGACCTTATAATTTCGGAAACTGTTTTTTGGACAATCGACCCAGTTTATCTCTATTTAATTTTTGGGGCGAGTCTCTCTACCTTTTTCTTAAAAAACTTTTATGAAAAACAAGCCGCACTTTTGCTTTTCATCGACACTCTGGGAGTGGGAACTTATGTGGTGATTGGTACTCAGAAAACTTTGATGAAAGGTTTCAATGGAGAGACGGCCGTTATAATGGGGACGATCAGTGCGGTTTTAGGAGGAATTCTACGCTCCGCTTTTTCTAAGGAGTTTTCAATCCTTGCAAACAGAGAGCTCTATGCAACCGTGGCAGGGATTGCCGCACTTTTATACGTGGGCCTTTATCACCTTGAAGTCGGTGGCAATGTCAACGCGATTGCAACGATCTCCTCGACTTTTCTTGTGCGATACACTGCTCTTCGTTACAAAATACTCATGCCATCCGTTAAAAATTAACTTAAAGGGAAAGACCTATGAATTTCGCGCAATTTTTGGAACAGATCTATGGTGTAAAACCAAAACAACCGGATCAATTTGGCGATTGGCTGGGATACGAAATTCAAAGTGTGGACCGTAACAAAAACGAAGTTACGACTGCTCTTACTGTTCGGGCCGATCATCTTTCACCCAGTGGCGCAGTTCACGGCGGAGTGATTTCCGGTTTTCTTGATTTTAGTTGTGGCTGTGCCGTATTTTCGACTGTAGAGAAACATGAGCTCTGCTCCACCGTTGAACTTAATGTAAAATATTTTAAGCCATTGAAAAAAGGGCATAAACTTATGGCTAATGCTCGCGTGGTAAATAGAGGAAAAACCCTCTGCAGTGTGCTAGCAGAACTTTATTTAACCGATGACATTAAGCACCCTGTGGCGATGGCAACAGGCACTTTTAATATCTACGAGCGAAAATCTTAAACTCATAGGAAAGAGACCTCTAATGAAATTGACCCTTCTCGACGGTATTTATTGCGTTTGCCGTCTACCGCCTCATGAATCCATCCCCGATAATATTTTGCAAAGTACTTTTTACTCGATCTCAAAAACTACAGATGAGCTCTCAATAGTTTGCCTGGAAAATTTAGCTCCACAGCAGGCGAAAATAGAGAAATCTTGGTCAATTATCCAAGTTCAAGGTCCCCTTGATTTTAGTCTCACCGGAATTCTCGCCTCTTTAGCCACACCTCTGGCTGAAGAAAAGATCAGTCTTTTTGCCATCTCAACCTTTGATACTGACTATATACTGGTAAAAAACAAAGACATAGATTCTGCGAAATCTGTCCTACAAAAAGCTCAGTTCAAATTTGTTTGAAGATAGCAAGACTCCCTCTTGTCTACTTCCCGCACACTAGAGAAGATTTTTCAATTCCCCTTAAATCACAGACTTTATTTTCGTAGGATCAGGCCTATGCTAAAAAGCCTTCAACTTTTATTGTTTTTACTCATCATGGGTGAAAGCTCCCGAGTATACGGAAACCTACAATGTCTTTCCTTGTTTCAACACGTAAGTGCTTTAAAGTATTTTACTCCCGGGTACGCCCTTCCTGATATTCGGTGGCGGCCTCCTTATACAAAAACAGCCCTTCCCTTTCAAATGAGTCAAAATGGTGATTTTGCCCTGATCAATGGACTCGAAAAGGGTCTTCCAACTTTAAGACTAAACAGCAGAGAGCAAGGCACTCGTTCCGTTTTAAAAATTGTTGGAAATCCAATAATATTCTCTGATTTTATCTCCTGGAGTGAAGAAAAAGCCATCCTTGTAAATTATATTCCCGAGGGTGAAAACACTCCGATTACTGAAATATATGACTTCACTGGGAGTAAACTCCATAATTTGGACTTTTCTGACCTCACACAGGCACTTGGGCCCCGAGAGCTTTTTATCACTGAACTTTCCATGCACTCTCAAAGTGGAAACCTCATTGCAACTCTGGCAGGCCGTGAGGTCTTTACTATTTCTCAGCCCTCAGGAGAAATAACCCCTAGGCTTTCGAGTAACGAACTCCCCTTTACTCATTCAGTCTCCCTTTCTCATCGGCGAGACTACTCTGTTGAAGCCCTAAAGAGCAACGAGCACGAGGGAGTGAAAAAAATAGATTATACCAAAGAAGGTCAGGTCCTTTTTTCTTGGGTCCCAGAGAACGCGGGCGGAGTCAAAAATTACGACTTTGCTGCTACCCAAGACTTTCTCGTTTCTCCCATTTTCTCCTGGGATCCAACGGGACGGCGTATCCTCACCTTAGACAAACAAAGCGGTGAATTTGTAGTTCATGACTTTGAATCGGAGACGGTTGTGATCGAAAAACCTCCAATGGTGGATTTAGCTGTGCTCAGACCAAAAATACCCACCGTAGCTCAAGCTCGTTTTTTAACCCGAGACTCTTTAGTCATCATAAAGCAAACCGACCGTGGCTATCCTGACACTGGCGAAGACCAGACGCCGGGTAACACGCCTCGAAAACTAGAATTGGAATTCGTAGTCACCCACTTGGGTGAGGATTCTCAAGCTTCGCAACGAGCCTCTGTATTGATTGATTATAATCAACAACCACATCATGGCATTGAAAAAACCTTCTGGCTCCCAACTTCTCAAAAAATCGTGGGAGTTTTTGGAGATAGTGTGGTGGTTTATGATAAGGAAACAAATACCGCTGAAAGAGTCGATCAGCCAGACTCTCAAATGGATCGGTCCCATAAACCCCGCTTTCGTATTCTATTTGCACGCCAAGTTGGAAATAGCGAGATTGAAACTTTTGATCTTGCGCGCGGAAGGCGACTATGGAGATTTTAAAGTTTAGCGGAAAAGGTCAGCACGTTCTCCACTCGGCGACTATGGGAATAGGGAGAGAACATATAAGGAATCGCTTCTAAATTCTGCGCGCAAAGAGTGAAACCCTTTTTTTTGATAATATGCAGAGCCTCTTCTGTGCTATAGCAAAGACGAAGCTGGTCTGAATTAAAACCAAGAGGACCGTAATTAACCCACTTTGTTTTTTCATTACTGATTTTTTTTATAACTTCACAGGTGTCAGCTAAATCCATATCAATGACATCGATCAACCAAGGCGTCAGAATCATATCGTAGTCTTCATTAGAAAAATCGTGAGTCCTAGCATCAGCTAAAAGAAATTCAAAGTGATCGTAGGCTTTAGGTGCTTTGAGTTTTTGAATCATTCCCACATAATCCTTACTAGCCGGCATGTAGGGAAATTCCACCATTTCTATTTCTTCGCCCTGGATAATGCGTTGGCTCGCCATTAATAAAAGAGGATTGATGTCAACGAGCTTGATCTTCTCTAATTGTAGAGCCTCATTCAAGTCATAGGCTAACCGCCCCGCTCCACTGCCTAGGACCAACAGACTTTTTGGCTTAAATCCCTCCGGTAGAATATTGAGAACTTTTTCACAGGCTCGTTTGTTTTCTTCTTCCCCCCAAATCCAGTCGCGAAAGAGATAATCATAATTAACAAGCATCATACTTTTTTCTGGGTTATTCGAAACATACTGGGCGTATTTCTGATCTTGTACAGATGCCCAACCAAGAGGCTTAAGAAACTCACTTAAATACACTAAATGAGTCTCAGTCATTTCAAGGTGGCGTTTTAATCGATCCCTAGTAAGCTTCATCATATTTGAGATCTGCAATTGCTCTTTGATGCGATTGCGAATTTGGGAGTAATTGCCGATCGCTTTTAAGGACTCAAAGGCCCATTTGACCTTGGTTTCGTCGTTGTCCGCAAAAGAAATAGAAATTCCATCCAAGCTGTCTTTAGGCATAAAGACATTATAGGAACTAATGGAGGCTTTTCAAAGCCTTTATTCGGAAACTCTTTTCAAGCGGAACTGTTTAGAGGCAGGCACTCTCAAAAGCAATTCCTTGAGAGACCCACCCTCTTCATTTACGGACACACGCATTTGTTCAAGCTGACAACCGTCTGCTTGCACATCAGGAGCCTTGCTGTAAACGAACTCGTAAAATGTTGTCACAAAGCAGCGCTCTGCCGCACCACTTTCGGCGATAGCGTGACTGTAATCAACGGGAGAACTAAAGGTTTGCCCCACTGTTTCCGGTGTAATTCTTGGTTGCACAAAGGAATCAACGGGATGCTCCTGCAGCAAAGTACCACTTTCTGGATCGAAGATTTTTTCATGCAAACGGAAGCGCCCAAAACTGTCGTAGTTCTCAAGAGCAAAGCCTGTGTCATTGATCTTGTCGTGGCAGACCATGCAACTCTCATGACTTGTTTTGTTGGCCACCCGCTGACGTGTGGTCTTATGTTGATCAAAGGGTATCGCTCGTAACTCAAATATTTCTGCTGGAGGCGATGGTAGAGGATCACACAAAAGATCGTGTCGTATATGTATACCTCGAGTGATTGGTTTTGATAAACTCCCTTGGTTAGCAAGAAAAGCCGCTCTAGTTACCAGTCCCGCCCTTTGCCCCTCAGGAAATCGAACAAGATTGTTAGCAGAACCATCCCATACAGGAACGCCATAGACTTTCGCTAAATCCTCATCGATAGCAAATGAGATATCAGAGGTGAAAAGATCGGAATATTTTCCTGGATTGGTAAAAGTATAATACTCCACCATTTCATGAATTTCGTTGCGGACACTTTGCCTTGTTAAACTGTCACCAGCGGCGTAGTTTTGCATAAGGGTATTGGCCTGGTGATCTGGTAAAGTTAGCTCATCAATTTTAAGCCATTGATCAAAAAAGCTTTTCATTAGTCCCGACATCTCACCGCGATGGGCCTGCTGATCGAGTCTTTTTAATTCTGCTTCAACTCCTGCTTGTGTGGCTAACTTTCCACTGTCGGCGGCCGCTAAAAGCTCATCATCGGGCATAGTGTCTAGTAGAAAATAAGAAATTCGGCTGGCTAAGGCGTGATCTGTAATCTCATGCAGCCCTCCACCTAAATCTTTTTTGGTGTCTTCAATATGCATAAAAAACTTAGGGCTTGCTAACATGCGAGCGATCAACCATTTCGCGGTGGAGTCGGTGTAGGAAGAAAGATCATTATTAAGATCTTGAACTTCTTCTGTGGATAGGGGGCGTCTAAAAATTTTCTTACCCATTGTGCTGGCGAATTGATTCACACAAGTGGCGTTTACTTCACCACCCACTGCACATTCACCGATGAATTGTCTCAGGCGGGTATTATTGGCCACGATATAATCACTGTAGGCTAAACTCACCTCAACAATGGCGTCAGTCAGCTGCTGAGAAACGAAATTGGAGTTCTCACTAAAACGACTATCTATATTTGTATCATCTGGGATAAGATCAAGCTTATTGCTTAAGGCAGACATTAAGCCTTGTTGATCACTGGAACTTAAAACTTTTCCGAGGTCTTTTAATGTATTGATATACTCCCTTTTAGTCAGTCGACGGGTATTTGAAACGGTCGGCAGAGCTGTGGGATCACATTGGAATTTCTCTTGAGCACTTGAGAAGCCCTCATGAAATTTCTCGTTCATTACAAAACCACCGCAGTTTTGATAAAGGGGCAAAAGTAAAATGAGTAACAGTAGATTGTACTTTCTAAACATCGACATCTCCCTCACCCCCCGTTCCACAGGAAAGGAAGAGGATGTTGAGCCATTTGAGTGACTGAGTTAGCGTAACTATGGCCTTTTCCGGCAGGCAAAACTCCACTGTAGGCAAAATTACCGTTGGCTGCGATATCGGCAGGAGAAAGGCCCATCGCCTGCATTATCGAAATGAGGAGCTGGTTATAATAGACTCCTCTCCCGCTGCCATTGACTCTTTTTCTATAATCAACATAATGTCCCGTTCTTAGGGAGCCACCTCCCGAACCAATTGTCACCATGGGTAAATGATACTGTTTGTGGGCTCCGGAATTGACACCTCCAAAGAGCACAACCGAGTTATCAAGGAAAGTTCGACCACTGCCCTCATTGGTGTCTAATTTTTGTAACAGAGGCACCATAATCGTTTCTACGATAAAACTCACATTATCAGCGACGACCTCTTTATGGTTGTAAGGAGCATCATGGGGATCGTTGTGGGACCAGTCGTGCCAATTGCTACTGGCATCTTGAGTTCCGGGCGCTCTTATGGCTGCTACCTTCGTTCGTCCACACTTCATTCCCGCTGCTAAAATACTTGTATAAAGATCAAAAAACTGTTCACGCTCAGTGTTTGTTGAGCTTCCTCTTAAAGAAAGATCAGCTGGGAGCCCCCCCTTACCAGCACATTGCGCCACCGAGCTATTAAGCTTTTGCTGCAACTCGTGCACCTCATCGGCAAAACTTTCAACCGTGCGGATGTTTTCTGTACTGATATCGCGTCGGGCTTTAATCGAGTTTAAGTCACCAAGAACTTGATCCACTAAAGTCTTTTTGTTCGCCGCACGCGCCATCTCTTGCGGATCACTATCATCAACGTCGCCACCGAAAAGGGAATTCCAAAGCGAGCGCAGATCGTTTTGCTGTGATACCCCTTTTGTTCCTTCACTGGGGTTACTTGGGTTGACAAGTACTCGACTAGAAGCCGAACCATAAACTACCGATCTTGCTGAAGGCACTGTGGAATAAACTTTATTGTGAGCCGCTAAATATTGATCCACTGATGCCACATGAGGAAATTCAAGTTGGGAGTCTCTTGTTGGAGCTCCACTCCATTTTTTACGCAGCTGATGAAACTGCCCTAAGAAAGTGTAATCTCCATGGTTGCCCTTATAAGTAGGCATATCCATGCCACGAATGACATTCATTTTTGAAATAAAAGGATTGAGTCCTGAGGAAAGCATTCTGGAAACCTCAGGGCGCCCACCCAGATCGAGAGGACTATGATAAAAAGAATGACCATAATCTCCAGAGACTTCGGTACTCGCATCGTTAGCGGGATAAAATAAGGAACTGGAAATATTACCATGGGGGAGGTAAATACTAATAAACCTGGTATTCTGAACCGACTGAGCGAAAGCTTTCTGCGGAATAAGGGAATCGAGAAATGGAAGAGCTAATGCAATTTTTCCCGTACCTAATAAGAAATGTCTCCGACTGGACTTACAAAAATACAAGAACGAACCCCCAAACAATTAGAGTTTTACCACTCTTTTATTATCGGTCCGTTCTCGCCAAATGAAAAATTGCAGTCTCATTTTGACTTATATAAAAAGTCACCTGTGCTTAAATTCTATTACAACTTGGAAATATTCGTTAATGTGCGAAATCTATACAGTTATTCGATATTATAATTTTTAAATTCTTGAATTGAGATGGAGAGCCTAGACGGTAAGAATCTTCCTAGATTGTGATGTCGTCCTCTGAAAACTTACGGTCACGACCTGTGGAAGTTATATCAAGCTCTCCCTCATTGACCTTGAAGAGTAGTGGCCGCCCGTATTCATCATTTTTATGAAGGGATAAACTTTCTACTTGTTTTTCCTTGTCATATTTTACTCTTCTCCAGCCCTTTTCACCTGGAGAATCAAGAAGGGCCACGACATTGTTTTTATTACCTTTAAAATAGTTTTGCCACGCGCTCATTTTTTTCTCTGTTAGGATGACTCTTGAGTAATCAATAGCCGGCATGGAAATCGCTGAAAAGCATCCTGGCGCCCTATCCAGTGCCGTATTGATAACTTCATCGACATTCGTAATGCCTTCGCTCAAAAGATTTTGTAATTTAGTGGCCAGATATTTTCTCGTATTATCCAACTGCTTTTTCTGAATCGCTTTTTTTCCAAATTCGTCTATGTATTTTAATACAAGGCCCTTGTCGGCATGGTTTTTTGATTCAACCACCATGCGGTAACGGGGAAGATATTCAGGCATATTGAGATGCTCACGAGAATTGATGACTGTCATGAGATTGGCAATGCTGCCTGTGCTCTGGAAGGCTTTTTGGTCGGAATTTATGAGCTTGGTTAGCCTTTCTTTCGAACATTGAGGTTTTGCACTTAAAAACCTATGAGTTTTATGTATATATGATTTTTTTACATCCTCCCCAATGCTCTCCCAATCTTGCTGTGAGAATCTTTTCTCAAAAGATTGAATCCGGTTGTTAATGGCTTTACAAAACTTTTGGGCCTCCTTGACGTCATTTGCAAATTTATCCTCACTATCTTCCTTTTCATCCCCTTCCTCCTTCGAGTTTTCAATAATAGCCTTTAGTGACTGGCTCATACTTCCAAGAGCTATATTCTGACAAAGCTTAAATTTCTCGAACTCATCGGACTCTTTGTGAAATTTCCCAACAAGCTCTTTCATTTCAGCCGCCTGTTTTTCTCCAAGCTTTGCCGTTTTACCCAAAACCTCTTCAATCTCATTTTGTCCGGCCAATAAAGGGTCCTTTTTATCTTTATTAGCTTTGGTGCAAGAAATGATCAAAAAACTGAAGGTAAAAATGAATAGAATGGATAAAATATTTTTCATGCATAATCCTTGTGATAATCCGTAATGAACACGGCTCTTAGTTTATAAGCTCAATTACAACAATCCCGTTATTTTTTCAGCCCCAAATTCTCAACCCAAGAGTCATACTGGTTCAGCGAGCCTGGCACAACCACTTCTACGTGTTCATTGGCTAGTTTTTTCATCGTACCTAAGTATTTTTCTTTGAGTTTGAGTTCGAAGGCTTCCTCACCCCCTGGGGTGGTTAGCACTTGACCGATTTTCTCGATAGACTCAGCTGTGGCTTTGGCTACAAGTAAAATTTCTTCCGCTTGTCCTTGGGCCTCATTGATTCTCTTTTCCATATTTCCCTCAGAAATATTGATCATTTCAGCCTTCATTCCCTCCGATCGATTGATACGAGATTGTTTGTCTCCCTCGCTGTTAGCGAGAATAGCCCTGCGGTCTCTTTCGGCTGTGACTTGCTTTTCCATAGCCGCTTGCACGGTTTCTGGGGGCGCAATGTTCTTAATTTCGTAACGGTGCACGCGAATGCCCCAGGACTCACCGGCTTGATTGAGAACCTCAACGACTTTTGAGCTGATGAGGTCCCTTTCTTCAAAAGACTTGTCCAGATCAAGAGTTCCTATTACAGAGCGGGTCGTTGTTTGGGCCAGTTCAACGGCTGCAAACTCAAAGTCGGTCACTCCGTAGCTAGCTTTAGAGGAATCAATTACTGACATATAAATAACACCGTCAACAATAACATTCACCTCATCCATGGTGAAACAATCCTGAGGAGGCACATCAATCGTTCTTTCTTTTAAATCCTGAATGAATGTTACTTGATCGATGAAGGGTACGAGAGCATGGAATCCTGCCTCTAGAGTTTTATGATACTTACCCAAGCGTTCGACAATATAGGTTTTCCTAGTGGGCACAATCCGAATGGACTGAATGAACTTAATGATGACAATTAAAAAGAACGCGCCCCAAAATATTAAATTAAAAACATCCCAAAAACTATTTATTCCAGACATTCGAACCTCCTTACTTCAACGACTTCATGGGTTTAACAAGTTTTTCAGTGCCATCAAAAAAGGCCTTCAAATTGGCCATTCCTTCAGGAAGAACCGTGACCGAGGCTGCACCTAGGACTTTCTCCAATTCACCAATATATTGTTCAAGCAATTGCATTTTCACAGCCATGCTACCGCCAGGCTTGTTGACCGCTTGGGCGACCATAGCCGAACCCTCTGCCGTAGCGTTAGCTAGTAACTCAATTTCTTTTGACTTTCCCTTGGCGTGATTGATTCTCTTTTGCTTTTCCCCTTGGGAGATATTGATACTTTCTTGCCTCATTCCTTCAGAAATGATGATCTGTTTTTCTTTTTCAGCGGTCGCAAGAGTAATATCAGCTCTCTTTGCACGCTCGGCCTCCATCTGCTTTTCAAGGGTCACTAGTACGTGTCTTGAAGGCGCAACATTCTTGATTTCGTAGCGTAAAACTTTAATGCCCCAAGGGTTACTAGCCTCATCAATTTCGCGAACGATTTTATCATTGAGTTCGTCTCTTTCACTGAAGATTCGACTTAAACTCAAACGGCCCACTTCCGAACGCATCGTCGTTTGCGCCAAGTTCACTGAAGCATTGCGATAGTCACCAATTCCATAACTGGCTTTTTTAGGATCAATGACCTTAAGGTAAATCAATCCATCAACTTCCACTTGCATATTGTCATTGGTTATACAAGTTTGGGAAGGGATATCGAAGACTTGCTCTCTGATCTCATGTCGATAGGCCACTCGATCAAAAAAGGGTATCAGGAAATGGAAACCAGGCTCTAAAACTTTCTTAAATTTACCCAGCCTTTCAACAACGATACTCTCGCGCATATGTACAACAACAAAAGTGTTGTACAGGACCAAAAGAGCAATAATGACTAAAATAGTAAATGCGGTTAACATGTGTATGTCTCCTTTTAACTAAATTGATTTTACGATGAGAGTGCTACCATCTTGGTTAACCACTCGAACTTTACTACCTAAAGGAAATTCCTCTTCACTTCGTGCTTGCCATGTACTGCCTCGAAAACGCACTCTTCCCTCTTTGTGTGGAAGCACTTCTTCGCAGACCTCTACAATGGCACCAATAACATCTTTACTTTCATCCACATCATCCACTTTTGAATCACCTTCAAAGTACTTCATAAAAAATGAGCGTAGGACTAATACGAGAAAAAGAGAGCTTATAAACCAAGCGATCAAAGCTCCCGCGACCGTATTGATAAAGCCGAGGTGTAGTGCGAGCCCAACAAACAAGGCCGCAAAACCAAGAAATACGATGATTCCACCTGGTAAAATGACTTCCAATAAAACTAGAATAATCCCAAAGATAACCCAATACATGGACATTTCCATTAGAACTCCTCTTTCACAAAGTGATCATGAATAAATAAAAAGTTGGTCTTATTAACTTTTAACTCTTCAGCCCGGTCTTCTATAAAATTTATTTCTTCCCCACTAATTCTTCCATCGGCTTTCGCAAAAAGAAATAAAATCCAAATTAAAAAATGCCGCATCTCTATGCGTTGAAAAAATTGCGGAATCTTATCGTAGCTCACCTTTTCCACACCATAAGCACTGAGTTCTTTGTAGTTTTTTAACAATGTAAACAGGGACAAGATGTGCTTGATCGTCTTAACCTCTTCTTCGGTGATCTTGTTGTCACAACCGGCTAGAGAGAACAAAAGCTTTCCTATTTCGAACACTAATTCTTTTTTTTGTCTTTTATTAAGGTCTAAAGTTAAAACATCAAAAATAGAGCGATCAAAGAATTGCTCACGATTGTCTTCGAAATAGGCTCTTAAAATAGGATCCAAAAACATGACCTGATAAGAAATTCCAGAAAAGATGGAAGAAAAGTTGGCCATCGTTTTTTCACTGGAGAAAGACTCCATCTCGTTATCAAATCCCACCAATTGATCCAAGCTTAAGCCATAGAGGTCGGCTAGTTGAAGAGCCACAGTCATTGGAAGTTTAAGGCGCCCCACCTCATAATCTCTCATCGTTAATGGACGCAAGCCGAGCTCGGCTTCCACCTCTTTTTGAGTGAGACCAGCGGTTTCTCTGGCTCTTTTTAAGGCTTTGATGGGGTCAAGATCGCTATACATATATGTATAATATATTACCTTATTAGCTTTTGCAAGTGGATATATCCGTATATCATTTTTTGTAAAATCAATACTTTATAGATGTATCTCGATTTATTTTTCTGAAGTGGAGGCCGATATCGGCGGCCCATCTTTGGGTTTAGGAATAGCTTCTCCTTGAAAATAGCTGGGTTAAAACATAAGTTTTTAAACCATGAAACAACCTCTCCCTGAGATTCGATCTTTAAGAGATGCTTTCGCTTTTCGCGAGCATGTTGAGTCTTCCGCAAAAGAAGGTGGGCGAGAGGTGGTTGCGCAATTTTACCAGTATCCCGTTTTCTATTACGCCAATCATTTAAATCTCTCCGGACCTGGCGATATCGAAGTTTATTCAGAACATCTTGAGAAATTGGATTTTGAATTAGAAGTGGCCATCGTTATTGGAAAAGAGGGAAAAAACATTCCGGCCAATAGGGCCGATGAGCATATAGCCGGCTTCACTATTATGAATGACTTCTCCGCTCGCCATATTCAATGGGATGAAATGAAAGTGAAACTCGGTCCCCATAAAGGAAAAGACTTTGCCACAGCCCTAGGGCCTCACCTCACTCCCCTTTCGGATTTAAATGAATTTCGACAGGACACAGAAAAAGGCTCACAGTGGCACATGAAAATGCAGGCTTTTGTGAATGATGAGCTCATCAGCCAGGGTAACCTAGGCGACATGTATTTTACTTTTGCTCAGATTATCGAAAGAGCGTCTTTTGGCACCACCCTTTACCCAGGGGAATGCATTGGCTCAGGGACTGTGGGCTCAGGATGTTTCCGAGAGTACAATTATTCTCAGAGACTTAAAAACCCAGAACATAAAGATCGATGGCTAAAGCCCGGTGATGTCATTCGCTTAAATGTCGAAGGTCTCGGAGAACTCGAAAATAAAATTATCTTAAAATAAAGGACGACTATGCATTTGAGCAAAGACCCTAATGAAAAACCGGCACCTGAAATTCTGTTTGAGGATTTTTTAAAAGTGGACATTCGCGTGGGTGAAATTAAGTCGGCAGAAGTTTTTAAAGAAGCCCGTCATCCCGCCTATATCTTAATGATCGATTTCGGCGAGGGTGTGGGCCTTAAGAAATCAAGTGCTCAGATTACAGAAAACTACAAATGCTCAGACCTAGTCGGGAAAAAAGTCGCAGCAGTGGTCAACTTCCCCCCTCGTCAGATTGGACCGCTCCGCTCCGAAGTTTTAACCTTAGGCTTTGGCGACAATCAGGATAATGTGGTTTTATTCTCGCCTGATCAAGAGGTCCCCAACGGGGCTCGTTTGCTTTAAAAAAGTCCTCATTGAGGTCACAATCTGTGCCGCCCTGCGAATGAGTAACAAAACCGGATCTTGTGTTAACATCACCTTCCAACATCCAAGGAGTCAAAGTGGAACAGCCAGGCAGCTTGTTAAAAGACCAAAAGTTTTCTCATCCCAAAGTGACAGCAAGTGGAGAGCCTCGTGCTTTTGTTGAACTTGAAGAGCTAAAAACGCTTTGGATCAACTCAGGAACTCTTTGTAATTTGCACTGTGACAATTGCTATATTGAGTCTTCTCCGAAAAACGATCGATTGAGTTTTTTCCGAGTTTCGGATCTTAAGCCTTTCTTAAAAGAATTAGAGGAAAGGAAAGACCCCGTAGAAATGATTGGCATCACTGGGGGAGAGCCATTTCTCAATCCAGAAATCACAGACCTTCTCGACGAAGTGTTGAAAGCGGGATTTGAAGCCTTAGTTTTAACAAACGCTTTCCGTGTTTGGAAAAAACACAAAGATCGTCTTCTTCAACTTCAACAGACCTATGGAGACAAACTCCATATTCGCGTATCGCTGGACCATTATTCCAAAAAACTTCACGAGGCTGAGCGTGGTGCAGGAACATTCGAAAAAACCATGGAGGCCATGAAGTGGTTTTTTGATAATAATTTTGATCTCAGCTTGGCGGGAAGAAGTTTAATGGATGAGGATCTTGCGCAGGCGAGAGTAGAATTTCAAAAGCTTCTTAAGACCTACGATATAGATATAAGTCTTGAGGAAAAATTGGTTATATTTCCAGAAATGGATTTGAATCGAGACGTTCCTGAAATTACTACGGCCTGTTGGGATATTTTAAACAAAAAGCCCCAAGATCAAATGTGTGCCACAGAAAGAATGCTGGTTTTACGCAAAGGAGAAGATCAAGCAAAAGTCCTTCCCTGCACTCTTCTTGCCTACGACCCTCAATTTGAAATGGGTACGAGCTTATCGAATGCCGAGGAAAAAGTTTACCTCAATCACAAGTTTTGTGCTCAATTCTGTGTATTGGGTGGCGCCTCCTGTTCGAGCACCAAGTAAATCATGATTTCTGTTGTGGTTCCGACTTTTAATGAAGTTAAAAGTAATGCGAATCTTTTTTCCTACCTTGAAAACTTGGCAAAGTATTTTCCCGCGGAAGTCATCGTTGTCGATAGCCAAAGCCAAGATGGGACTTGGGAGAAAATTCCTTCAAACTGTCGGAAGTTTTCAATCGATGGCAAAACCCGCGCTGAGCGCCTCAACGAGGGTATTAGAAAGGCCAATCATCCTATGGTCCTGCTTCACCATCCGAGAAGTCGTGTGGATAATGAAGGTATTTTTGAACTCGACAAAATAGCCTATGAGAAAATTTGGGGCGGGTTCACCCACTGTTTCGATCACAAACATCCTATTCTTGATTTTACCAGTTGGTATTCTAATAGTGTGCGCTTGAAGTATCGAAAAATAGTTTATCTGGATCACTGTCTTTTTTTTCATAAAGACCTCCTTTCCGATGGTTACTCCATCGACCCGGTTGATATTTTTGAGGATACATTAATTTCTCTTGAGTTAAGAAAATCAGGCTTTCCCATAAAAATCCGCTACAAGAGTCAAACCTCCAGTGCCCGTTTTTTAAAAAATGGAATCCTGAAGCAATGCCTATTAAACGCTGGCATGAAACTTGGTTTTTATCTTAAAATTTCTCCTGAGAAAATGAATCAGATCTATGAAAAAGGTTTGTCTCTGAACACAGAATATAAAAAAAGAAATTAGACCTTAAAAAAAGGAGTAACTAATGGTTTTTTATACCAATCCCCACTCACGCAGTCAGATCGTAGCCTGGATGTTAGAAGAGATCGCTGAACCCTACGAAACCAAACCTCTTCAATACGGAGAGGAAATGAAGCATCCCAGTTATTTAAAAATAAATCCTATGGGTAAGGTGCCCACCCTTATCCACGATGATAATATTGTTACAGAGTGTGCTGCCATATGCGCCTATCTCGCAAACGTTTATCCCGAAAAGAAACTTATGCCTAAAAATATGAAAGAGCAGGCTGAGTATTTTCGTTGGCTCTTTTTTGCCTCGGGCCCTCTAGAGTTAGCTATCAGCTTTAAAAACCTCAAGGTGGAGATTCCCAAGGATAAAGAAAGAATGTTGGGCTTTGGAAATTTTGACCAGACTGTGGACTGCTTAGCAACGGCTTTGAGAGGTCAGAAATTTATTGCGGGTGATCATTTCACCGCCGCTGATGTCTATGTGGCTTCTCAAATTGGTTGGGGCTTAGAATTCGGAACTCTTCCGAAAAAATCCGAATTTGTAGAGTATTGGGATCAACACAAAGAACGTCCGGCTCTTCTTAGCGCCCAAAAAAAAGGAAGTGGGCTAGCAAAAAAAATGGGCCTTGAATAGGCCAGACGAGAGAATGGGGACATGACAATTGCCGTTGATTGAACTAAAAGAAAATCATGTACCAACTGCGAGAATACCAAAGAGAAGCGGTCGATAAGACTCTTCACTACTTTAAAAAAAGGCGAGATCCCGCTGTCATCGTCCTCCCAACGGGAGCCGGCAAGAGTCTCGTCATTGCGGAACTTGCACGTATTGCCAGAGGTCGAGTTCTAGTCTTGGCCCACGTAAAAGAGTTGGTCGAACAGAATCACTCTAAATACGAAAGTTATGATTTAAAAGCGGGAGTTTATTCCGCGGGCTTAAAAAAGAAAGACAAGGATCATAAGGTTATATTTGGTTCTATTCAGTCGGTTGCTAATGCGCCCAATTCTTTTTTCAAAGACTTCACCCTTCTGATCGTTGACGAATGTCACCGAGTCAGTCTTGAAAAGGATACGCAGTACAATAAGGTGATCGACAAGTTAAGAGCCCATAACGCCAACCTATGCATCCTTGGTCTTACGGCAACACCTTACCGTATGGGGATGGGATGGATTTATAATTTTTCTCATCGCGGTGTGGAGCAAACCAAAGAAGATCGCTTCTTTAAGCAGTGTGTTTTTGAGCTTCCCCTTCAGTACATGATCAAAAACAATTACCTAACCCCTCCGGTAAAAGTGGACATCCCTGTCACTAGTTATGACTTCTCTGAGCTCATGGAAAAAGGAGCGCCCTTTTCAAGCACCCAGATCGAGGAGATATTAAAAAAGCAAAGAAAGCTCACTCCCCTAATCATTAAAAACATTGTTGATATTACCGAAAATTACAATCGCGAAGGGGTAATGATATTCAGTAGCACGGTCAAACATGCCCAAGAGATCCTAGAGTACCTACCCGAGGGCCAAGCAGAAATTATTCTTGGCGAAACGGATGATGAAAAAAGAAACCAGATTATTGAAGACTTTAAAAAAAAGAAGTTTAAATATTTGGTGAATGTCTCTGTACTCACAACCGGTTTCGATGCTCCCCATGTGGACGTGATAGCGATCCTTCGCCCTACAGAATCAGTGAGTCTTTACCAACAAATCATTGGAAGAGGCCTTAGACTTAATGATTCGAAAAAAGATTGTTTTGTGCTCGATTACACCGGTATGGGCCACAATATTTACAGTCCTGAAATTGCCGATAAAAAACCGGCAAAAGACTCAGTAGCCGTTCAAGTGGAGTGCCCTGACTGTGGTTTTCTCAATGATTTCTGGGGCCGAACCGATGAGTTTGGCTATGTGGTTGAGCACTTTGGACGCAAATGTAAGGGGGCGAAGCAAAACCCGGAAACTCTCGAGTATGTACCCTGTGGATTTCGTTTTCGCTTTAAAACTTGTGACAAATGCCAGGCCCAAAACGACCTCACAGCCCAATCCTGCACGAAGTGTGGCCATGAACTCACCTCGGCTGACGCCAAGCTCAAACAAGCCCGACTTTCTAAGAATGCTCATGTTCTGAAACCCGACTCTGTGGAGATGCTTGAGCGTTTCGATAAAAATAAAAATCCATTTTTAGAGATTCGCTACTATGACTGGGATGCCAATTATCTTTCTGAGATTCATTACCTCAATAACCAGACGGCTCTTAAAAAGTTCAACATTAACTTTCTCCGCTCCCACCTCAAGCGTCCAGAGTTGAAACTTGATATTCATTCAGTCAATGAAGTGATTGGTTTACAGTCTCAGCTACGAATGCCTTCATTTGTTATTGGACGCAAACAAGGTAAGTTTTGGAAAATCACCGAAAAAGTTTTTATCGAAGAACTGGGGCTTTAGCTCTGAAGGTTACTCTGTAATATCTTCTACAGGAACGGCAGGCTCCTCAGTGGTCACTTC
Organism: Bdellovibrionales bacterium; assembly: GCA_964230645.1. Lineage (GTDB taxonomy): Bacteria > Bdellovibrionota > Bdellovibrionia > Bdellovibrionales > JAGQZY01 > JAGQZY01. Next base: position 1,639,104 of record CAXRHT010000002.1, read on the forward strand.
ACTATCTGGCGAATAAAGTAGAGGATAGGCAATCAGAGTCAAAACAAAAGCCAGCCCAATAAAAATGGCCACCTTTCGTTTATTCTTTTTAGACATAAACAAGGTACACTCCTTTGTGAAGCCCTTTTATAATTCAAAATCTGGGGAATTCCATTCTTTCTCGGTTTTGTGTAGAAAATTGAACAATGAAGCATTTCACTCTTCAGTTCTCGATCAAGAAACTATAGAAAATTTCAAATAATTCTTCTAGATTTGTAGCTCGACCTCCAGAGAAAGATACGCCCCTGCCCCTCTCAACGTGTTTACTTTCTGACCGTATTGTCCTGAGCCTTTGATCATTCTGAGCCGTCCGTCATTCTGAGCATAGCGAAGAATCTACGACATTGAGTTTCCATGATCGACCATAGCCCTCGGCAATAGTTCCTTCGCTACGCTCAGGAAGACAATCTGGCTAGCTCAGGAAGACAATATCGATACGTTCAGGACCACGATTTCACATGATCCTTGTTTCTGAAATAAATTAACTTATCTCGACAAAACCTTGACAGAACTTTGACATAACACTTTTCCCTGTCCTAAAGTTGTTTGTGGATAACTAAGGGGATAACCCACATAAATGTGGGTAAAGGGGAGAAATGCTAATTACCAATGAAATGCCCATTGAACTACTGGGCGAAGTCTCCATTTATTTTGGAATTGGGATTCAGGTCTGTATGGCCCTTCTACTCGGAGGGATGGTTGGATACGACAGAGAAAAAAAACTTAAATCTGCCGGAATCAAAACAAATATTTTAATCTGTTTGGGAGCCACACTTTACACAAGTATTGGTTTATTAATCGCTGTCGGAGCGGCTGGAATGGCCGACCCTAATCGTGTGGCCGCACAAATTGTGAGTGGAATTGGTTTTCTTGGGGCCGGAGCGATCATTCAGTCTCAAGGAGCGGTGGTGGGCATGACAACAGCCGCAACAATTTGGGTTGTGGCCGCGATTGGTTTCACCATTGGGGCGGGCTATCCCTTTACCGCCGCCATCTTCACAGTCACAACTCTTGTGGTTTTAAAAATGATTACACCGATCTACAAATATTTAGAGGCTGAAAAAGATTTTGAATACTATCAGCTCGAAATCTTATCGAAAGGATCCATCAAGAAAACAGCTCGCGCCATTATGGAGGTTGAAGGCTTCACTGTGGACGAGCTTATAGAAGAGCCCTTCGTGGGAGGGAAAAAAGGAAGTAAAATTCTCAGTGCCTTTATGAGAGCTCATCCGCGCCATATGGAAAGATTGGTTTACGACCTAAAACAGGCTTTAAAGGTACAAGACGTCGCTTACTACCCCGCTATCAAGGCCATCGACCAAGAGGAAAAAAAGGGGATCCAGGAAATGAAAAAAGAAAAATCGAGAGAAAAAGAATCCTCTAAAAAGTCATAGTTCTTAATTCAAGCCTTCAGGAAACTCCCTTTGAAGGCGAGCCTCCAACTCTTCCATTTTACCGATCGAGTGCAAATAATTGAGAAAGACAGCCAATGTTCCATTGGTCCATCCAAAACCTGTCTCGTTTCCATAAATTTCGGAGTTTTCAGGAATAGTAATACCGCCATCTTCAGCTCGGAACTTTTCGAAAAACTGACGATCATTTTTAAAGAAAGTACGAATGGCCATGAAACTATAGTCCATTGCCAATTCTTGAGCCTCTGGCAAGAGCCCATAAGTAAGTAAACTTTGAAAAGCCACTTCATTAAGATTCGCCCAACTCCAGGCACCATCCCATTGGCCAGGTCCTTCTTTATTGGTAGTGTGAATCGCTAAATGGTCCTCTGGTTTCAAACTCCGAAATAAAGACCTTAAAACAGAACGACTGGAACTATTGTCAGGATAGAGTTTTTTAAAAAATGGGAAAAAACCAGCCGCTGATATTGTTGGATCTAAAGTTTCAGTGTCATAGCGGTAATCCAGGTAAAGTCCCATCTCACGGTCTTTCAAAAACCGATCCATATTTCTTTTAATGGCTCTTGATTCCGATGCGTATTTCTGACTCTGAGGTTGATCTCCAACTTTGGCGAAGACCTCAGAAAGATAGCTTGTGTATCCCACCATAAGAGAATTTAAATCCGCTGGAAAACAATTGGAGGGATTGCCGCCACAGCGAGTGTAAGAAAAGTCCCAACCAAATTCCGCGTAAACTCTTTGAGTGTGGGTTTCGTGGGCCCGTGGTTCACGAATACTGGCCTCTGGCCTTATCACTAAACGATCGGGATTCCCCTCCCCTCCGGCTCCATCGGAGAACTTAAACAATCCGTGAGAGGCTTGATAACGAGGAGTGCCTTTCCAAATATTTTCATAGTAGTCTCTAGTAGCACGCACAATTCGAGCGGCAAGTTTCTGGCTGTTGCCTTGATTCATAGTTTGAGAGTTGAAACTTAAAAGCTGATTGTCTTCCATCAGACGAACCATCTCCATAAGGACTGGCATTTGAGTTCTGGTTAAATAATAAAAGCGATTTCCATTGGCTGGTAAACCGTAGACTTCGATCATGTGAACAAAGTTTTCAAGCATACCAAGAGCCGTCGTGTGGTAACCGCTCTCAATCAATCCTTTCATGATCCAATAGGAATCCCAAAAATAACTTTCAGTAAAGCGACCACCGGCAACGATGTATTTATTGGGAACCCATAAAATGGTGGTGCGAGAATCTCGCGGAGCCTTTCGAAGCAAAGTCTCCCAAGTTTGATGAAGGCTTTGTAAGGCCTCTGTGACAAAAGAGGTATTTCCAGATCTGCCGCTCAAAAATCCTTGGTTTCTTAAAGCTGTGTACAAAGGATGATCCTCTGGTCCCTCTTCTGGCTCAAATCTAACCGGCTCAACTTTCTCTCTTGAGAGATCGTAGTTCTGCAACAAATAAGCTAGAAGATCCTCATGGGAGAGGTTCTCTGGCTCAACAGCACGAAGGTTTTCAGGATTTATGGGTTTTGTCGGACCGGTATCCTCATCATAGCGAGGTCTTGCATCCACCAGATCTTTGTAATCTTTTATTGTGCGACTGGAGTTTAAATTATTCATTAGGAATTTTCTAAAATCCTCAGACTTGATTGCCCACTGAACATAGGGGTCGGCAAGGATCTCAGGGACTGGAATATTTCTTCTCGAGTAAGGTGTGTAATTCAGTCCTAGATCATGTGTGGGTTTAAAAGCCTGGCGGCATTGTAAACCATAACTGAAATCACACCATACCAGTAATGCGATAACGATGAGCCAGGGGGCTTTTTTCGGGAGTTTAGAAAATTGCATGGGGTCATTATATGGGAAGATGGCGGATTAGTGGGAAAAAGCCCTTCTATCTCGTAATATTTACAAGGGTGTCTGAGACTTGCACGAATCACCCCAGGTATCTGTAATCGCTAAGCTTTTGTGGATCCGCCTCTTTTATCAACTAAAATCATTGTGATCAAATATCCACATAATAGAGAAAGACGCTGAAAAACTCTGCAGTATAATTGGTCTTTAACCTGAAATTGAGAGAGAGGGTTTCAGCACTCTCGGATCTCATAAAAAACTTCCTGAGGAGGAACACAGATGAATTTTTTTAAACAAATCGCCCTAACAGTCATTGGCGGCGCATTTTTAATTTCCTGCGCTTCTGGTGAGAAGGCTCAACTAGATACGGCTGATACACAAACAGCACTTAGCAATATGAAAGAAATGAAGAGCCAGTTGGAAAAAGATCATGTCGACCTATTGGCTCATGATGAATACGAGGCTGGAGTGGCTGATCTTAAAGAAGCCATGGAAGATACCAAAGAGGGTGATGAAGACCAGGAAATCCTGGAGTCTTTGAAAATGGCCAAAGCCCACTTTATGAAGGCGAAAGAGAAAGCAAACTCTAATCGCTCCAATTTATCTGAAGGTGTATTAGAGGCCCGGTCACAGGCTCATTCTGCTGGGGCTCGCGCTAACGCAAAACTCAGAGACGAACTCAGTGAAATTGACCACGAGTTAATGGACGAAACGGATGATTTTACTGATGAGTTGTCGGTTAAGGAAATTTCCCAGTTTCAAAAAGAGTATTTGGCCCTTGAGGTGAACGCCGTACAAAATCGCCAACTTTCTCGCTTTAAGAGCATCATTGATCGAGCTGAGAACAACGACGCTGATGATAAGGCTCCGAAAACTCTCAAGCAGGCTCAGACTGACGTTGCAGTGGCTGAAAATCAAATTGCCCAAAGTCCTCGAGATCCGAGCCAGTATAAGAAAAGTGTTTTGGAGGCTAACAAATCCGCAAAACTCCTCGACGATGTTATGAATAAACTCATGGGTGAAGCTAAAGGTTCGCCTGAGCAGGTGGCTTTAAAGCTCGTTTACCAAGAAAGAAAACTTGGGAAACTCAGTAAAACCGTTGGAAATTTACAAGGTAATCTTGCTGAGACAAAAACAGCCTTAGCAAAAACCACGGACAGTCTTGCTGACCAAATGTCTGAGACACTCAGTGCTAAATCAAAAGTCGCATTTCAGGAAGCCATGGACGCCGTTCGTAAAAACTTCGACAAAGAAGAAGCCGAAGTCTATCAGCAGGGTAATCAGTTGATTTTAAGGCTTAAAAATATGAATTTTAAGTCGGGATCAGCCTCTATTCCCACGGCTTCAATGGACCTTCTTTCAAAAGTTGAAGGGATCATCAAAGATATTGAACCCGAAAAAATTCAAATCCAGGGTCATACAGATTCCACTGGAGGAGATGCTCTTAACCAACAGCTTTCTAAAAAGCGTGCCAAAGCGGTTGCTGAGTACTTCAGCTCCAAAGGGTCTGACTATGATATGACTCCAGTCGGTTACGGTGAGTCTCAACCCATCGCTAATAACGAAACGGCTAAGGGTCGTCAGAAAAACCGTCGCGTTGATATCGTAATTGACGCAAAGTAGTATTTTTTAAATAAACATTTTCACTCTCTCCCGAATTTGGGAGAGAGTCTCTGTTATGAAACCAATATTAAGCTTTCTTAGAAAATTATTTTATTTCCTCTCAGCCATTATCCTTTTCGGAGTTGGTGTCTTTCTTTTTTACTATCTCCCAAGCACAACTAAAGCCTATCTCGTTGGAACTGAAATAAAACGAGAACTCATCCAAGGTCCTAAGGGTGATAGCTTTAAAGACGTGCGCTACATAGTGGCTCGCGATTTTAAAACCGGTAAAACCCTGATGTTCAGAAATGAAGATGTTCCCTGGCCTCCCTACTTCAAGTTTAATTCCGGAGACCTCAGTGGTGACGTCATGAACATTCAGCAACACAGCCCTGATAAAGTGGTTAATATCACTTACTATGGTTTTCGTGTGCCTTTATTGAGTCTTTACCCGAATGCTACCAAATTTAAGATTGTGCCTAAAGACTATAAGCATGTACCTTGGTTCAACATTATTTTTCTTTCCAGCCTTTTTCTTATTTTCTTTTTCTCTTTCTTTAAAGTGCGCAGAAGAGGCAAGCGCAAGAAAGAAAAGGCTCTTGAGGAAGAAAAAATCATGGCGGAACCAGCCCCTCAGGAATGAATTCTTGATATGACATTTCAATTCCCCCATGTATCATATCCTCATTAAAGGAGGCTTCCATGAGTAAAGAAGTCCGGATTGTAGAGCCCAACCAATTTGAACAAGATGATCACTTTTATTCCAAAGCACTCAATTCTCAACTGCATTCCATGGTCAGCTATTTCTTCAACCTCGACCATGAGAGGATTATTAAACGCTATATTCATCTGAATCCACAGGTGAGTGCCAAGGCCTTACGTAATATTCTGACTCACCAAACTAAACACTTTTTTTGGGGTGGCGCGGATCTTTTTTATGTGACAACTGAAGCTGGAAACCGTCGCATGGTGGTTCTGGAAACGAACTCATGTCCTTCCGGTCAAAAATCAATGCCTCAAAGGACAGAGTCTGATGACTTCAGAGGTTACAAATCTTTAATCGAACACTCCTTTTTACCAACACTTAAGAAAAAACGTCTGCCTAAAGGGGCACTGGCTGTTATTTACGACAAAAACTATATGGAGAACTCGGGTTACGCCGCCACCATTGCTGACCTCACTGGAGAGAAAGTTTACCTCATTCCTCATTTTAATGGTGAAGACTCTCACATCAAATTTAAAGACGGAGTGATGCAGGTGAAAACACCAAAAGGATGGCAACCCATCCGAGCCGCCTTCCGCTACGTCACCCAAAAACCCTGGAATCGCCTGCCGGTGGAATCAAAAACTTTTATCTATAATTCGACACTTGTATGCATTTCAGGAGGCCGAAACAAACTTTTAGCGGATAAAGCCTACCAATTTTATAACTCCGACCTTGTGGGTACAGGGTTAAAGATTAACACCCCTGAGACTATTCGAGATGTCAGTAAAGTCGAGATTCCTCTATGGATTCAGAAATTTGGCGGTTACGCCGTTATTAAAAACCCTTATTCCAATGCTGGACAAGGGGTCTACACCATCACAAATGATCAAGAGTTACAGGATTTTCTCGATGAAGAGCATGACTATGATCAGTTTATTGTTCAAAGTTTAATTGGTCACTATAAGTGGAGCTCACTCAGCAATCACGGCAAGTTCTATCATATCGGGACCGTTCCTAATAAAAAGGGAAATATCTATATTTCTGATCTAAGGGTAATGGTCTACTCCTCGCCGGAAGGTTTTTTCCCTTGTGCGATTTACTCAAGACGTGCGGCTAAACCACTTCTCAAAGAATTTGAGGGAACCAGCTGGGATATGCTCGGAACTAATCTTTCTATAAAGACAGGGCCCAACCAATGGGATACAGATACCAACCGTCTCTTATTAATGGACCGTAAAGACTTTAACACTTTAGGAATTGGTATCGACGATCTCATCCAAGCTTATATTCAAACTGTGCTCTCCATTATCGCTATCGACAAGATGGCGGAAAAACTACTGAATAGTAAAGGACAGTTTCGAATGAAACTTTTAAAGTCGTTGAATAAAGACGACAGTCTCCTGAATGAAATTATTGTGAGGTAAGTTGTGATTATTGATAATCTTGAGCTTGATAGCATCAAAGAGAACACTAAAACCCATTTCAAAATAAACAGTGTGAAAAATGCCTTAGGTGATTTTTGGCAAATTCCTTTAATGGTCGCAAAGGGAAAGGACGGTCCTGTTGTAGGAATCACCGCCGCTCTTCATGGGAACGAGCTCAATGGGGTTTCTATCATTCACAAACTTTGGGAAAAAATTGATGCTAAAGAATTACGGGGGACGATCGTACTCTGCCCTGTTCTCAATGTGCCGGGCTTTATCAACGGAATGCGTGAGTTTACCGATGGCAACGATTTGAATCGCTTGATGCCCGGAAAGAAAAACGGCACCACAAGTGAAGTCTACGCATCCATCATATTAGAAAAGATTGTAAAACATTTCGACTATCTCATTGATTTGCACACCGCGAGTTTTGGTAGAATTAACTCTCTTTATGTACGAGCCGATATGACTCAAAAAATTGTGGCAAGAATGGCTGAGTTGCAAGAACCTCGTATCATCGTGAACAAAAAAGGCGGAGAGGGAACTCTCCGAGCCGAGGCCACTCGCCTTGGCATTCACGCCATTACAGTTGAAGTCGGTGATCCTCACTTATTTCAAAGAAAACATATTCGACCTTCTATTTTTGGTTTGAACAATGTGCTAGTGGAACTTGGAATGATCGAAGAAGATCACGAGGAGATTGATCACAACGCCGTAGTTTGCAAAAACTCAACTTGGTTTTACGCCAAAAATGGCGGAATTCTTCGGGTTATCCCTGAGTTAACTGAGACGGTTAAAAAGGGCGAGAAAATCGCTACTATTTCTAATATTTTTGGTGAGGTGATTGAGGAGATTAAAAGTCCTGGCGATGCCGTCGTGGTTGCAAAGTCGGTGAACCCCGTCTGTGAGGTGGGCTCGCGCGTGATCCATTTGGGTGAGGTTTGGAAGGATTACGAAGAATCACAAACCCAAATGGATCGCATCAAGCGATAATTTTAATTAATTAGCTCGGATTTAATCAAATAATTTTCCTAATGAATTAAGAGCAAGTAAAACCCTTCCTGTATAGCAAAACCCGGGGAGGGAAAAATGAAACAGACACTCGTTTTAATGACCATATTATTTTCATTCGCCAAGGGCGCCCACGCTCTTGATCTCAATGCCATCTATGGAAATGGTATGACTTCTGAAATCACTGATTTCGAAATCAATCACTCCAATTATCGCTTGGCAAATTCAGGCTCTGTCATTTTAGATCTTGAAAACGAAATCATTCGCTTAGTTCTTTTTGAAAAAGTAGACTGCCCTAAAGATATGGCCTGCATTGCCCTTGCACCAACAACTCATGTTATCGAGCTTCCTATTGTGAGATCCTATTCTGACTGGTGTGACTCCACCACTTTTGTGGCTGAAATTGACGGACGCCCTCACGATGGTCTTCTTGAAGTTTTAGAGGTCACTGACTTTTCAAAAATTAGTTGCCGAATAAAAATGCCTTTTATGGTGGAAACAGAGTACCGAACTCTCAACCCTTGGACCAATGAGTGGACTCAATCTAATTTTGGCGGAAAAGAATTCTACATCTATAAGTAGTAGCAGATACCTATTTTGTTGCTCATAAAGCCCACTACTCCTGAAGTGGGCTTTTTATTTTTCTAGGCTCTCACACCACTGCACAACTGTTTTGATCATCTCTTCTGTGGGTTTGTGGCGAGCCTCTTTAAAACTTTTAAATCGACCCCGATTGTTTTCCGGAATATTTTTGAAACTCTCAATGGCCCCTTGTACTTCCACAATATCATCGAGCTCACCATGAACGGCCTCAACAACCAAATTTTCAGAAAACTTCGGATCTTTAATTTTAAATCGACATCCCATTCCAATAACATGCTGAACATTAGTGAGAACTTCGGCCATATGAACCGCACTGTAGCCCCCTTGAGAAAATCCAATGATTGTTTTGGGATGATCGTGCAGGCCTAATTTTCTTAGTAGATTTTTGATATAGTCTTGGCAGATATCGTAGTCGACAAAGTACTCATCTTTAAAGTTGTCATAAAAAAACCAGGAATATCCCACTTTCCAGCTTTTATCCTCTCTTTGCGGGAGAGGAAAGGGGCCCGCCGGGGCTAAGACTATTGATTCCTCGGGAAGTCGATCGGCAAAACGCTCCCACATTTTTTGAGGGGTGGACATAAAGCCATGCAAAAGAATGTAAATGGGCTCTTTGGGAGAAGCGAACTCCTCTTTATTGATTAAATAATGGCCCTGAGTCAGGCTTTGAAATTGAACGACTTTTTCCAAAAGATCTCCTAAGGCATCGGCTCACTATAAAGCTTCGATGTTTTTTAACACAGTATACTCAAATGAAAAAAGGGCCAATTCAGGCCCTTTTTTTATTCTTATTTTAAAACCTAAATTTGATTAGGCATTTTCAGGTTTTCTGATCATTTTACGAACTTCGTCCACGTGCTCAACCTCTGTTCTCACACACTCTCGTGCCATCTCTTCAAGGGCGATATCCCCAAGTTCAGTCGCTAGATGAACGAGCTCTTTATAATGGACCACCGCTTGCTCTTCATGCTTCAAACTTTCATGAAGAAGTTGGAGAATACTATGGTCGTTGGATTCTTCAACGGAAGAGGGTGACAACGTGGGATGCCCACCAAGGGAAGTGATTTTTTCTCCAATTATAGTCGCATGGTCCATGGACTCTGTGGCATTGGCTCGAAACCATTTCTGTATTGGAATTCGATTGTAACCCATAATCATAAAGGAGAAGTGCAGGTAGCGATTTACTCCAGACATTTCGATCTGATAGATCTTACCTAGTAATTCAAGAACCTGTTTATTTTGATAGGACTTTTCATTTAAACTCATGGGTTACTCCTTTGTTTACGGGCCCTATTTTAGGGGGGCATAGATTTCAGTCAAGTGAAAACTAAATGATAATCGAGGTTTTTTCTCCCAGATTAGAAAAAATTGGGAGACTCGTTTTTGCTTAATGATGAGGTCATTTTAGCAAATGGTTTTCGTTTTCAGTTTCGTAGAGGAAAAGCCATCTTTCTCATGTTAGAACCAATAAAAAAAGTCCCCTAAAAAGGAGTGCAATATGTCTGACAAAAAGCTTGTATGGAGTGACGAAAAAGGTGACGTGCGAAAAAATAAAGTGGGAAACAGAGATGTTGCTGTTCATGAGGATCAAATCGAACTAAAAGTCCGTCGTCTTACCTCTGGAAAAGGACGAACAGTCATTGAAATCAAAGGACTTCCGAAAAACCAAAAATGGTGCAAGGACCTGGCGAAGAAAATTAAAAAGTCTCTCGGAGTCGGTGGCACCTTCAAACAAGATTATATTGAGATCCACGGGGAAAAGATCGAAGAGGTCACAAAGACTCTTGATAAATTAAATTTGAAATGGAAACAGACAGGTGGGTAAAGGACTAACTGTTGAAACTGATTCTCTGTTGCAAATAAATACCCCCTAAGATAGTTTCTTTTCTTTTAAACCCAGGAGATTGCAATGGCCTCTTTTGATATCGTTTCGGAAGTGAACACCCAAGAAATTGACAATGCTGTTAATCAGGCAAGAAAACAAATTCAACAAAGGTACGACTTCAAAGGAAGTAAAAGCGAAATTCAGTGGGACCGAAAATCGATTACGATTCTTGCTGATGACGACTATAAACTCAACGCCATCAAAGACATCTTGCAAGGCAAGGTCCACCACAGGGGTATTGATATGAGGGTCCTTAAATTTGAGGAGCCCGTTAAAGCTTCTGGGAATATGTGGCGCCAGCCGGTTAAGATCATTGAAGGGATCGAAAAAGAAGACGCTAAAAAAATGATAAAAATCATCAAAGACTCTAAACTTAAAGTTCAAGCCGCTATTCAGGATGACAAAGTTCGGGTCACCTCAAAAAAAATCGACTTTTTGCAAGAGTGCATGTCGCTGATCAAAAGTTCTAAAATCGACATTCCCGTTCAATTTGTAAACATGAGATCCTAGGACCTCCATGTCACTACTGATTTCTGTTCAAAAAGTTGAAAAATCAATGGGTGACAGAGTCCTTTTTGAAGGGCTTTCTTTTGGAATCCACGAGAAAGAAAAAATCGCTCTGCTTGGCCCTAATGGTGCCGGTAAATCCACGCTACTTAAAATCTTGGCAGGCATTGAGCCTTCCGACCAAGGCGAAGTCTCCCCTAAAAAAAATCTCGTAATGGCTTATGTTCCACAAGAGGACCTTTTCCCTGAGGAAGATTCTGCACTTAAAACCAGTGTCGATCATCTCAGAGAGTTTGGTCTGGACGAGTCCACAGCACAGATCCAGAGTGCCATTCATCTGTCCATGGCTGGTTTTGAAGATCATCAAGTGCCTATAAAAAAGCTTTCTGGAGGCTGGAAAAAACGTCTGGCACTAGCAATAGCCTTTGCTAAAGAAGCAGAGCTCCTTTTACTTGATGAGCCAACCAACCATTTGGATTGGGAAGGAATTGAGTGGCTCGAAGGGCAGCTCAAGACTTTTAAAAACAGTGCTCTCATCATTAGCCATGACCGGGAGTTTTTAAACAATCAATGCCAAGAATTTATGGAAGTCAGTCGTCTCTATGAAAATGGCTTTTTCCAACAACAAGGCTCCTATGAAAATTTTGTAGAAAAACGGCAACAGTACCAGGAACAGCAGCTGAAAAAACAAGAAAGTTTAAGCAATAAAGCCAAACGAGAGGTTGAGTGGTTGCGAGCTGGAGTGAAAGCTCGAACCACTAAAAGTCAAAGCCGTATAAAGGAAGCTCATCAACTATTAGATGACCTGGGAGAGGTTAAGCAGCGCAATCTCACCGGAGCCCGCAGAACCCAAATACAAATTGAAAAGGGTGGAAAGAAATCCAAAAAACTCATCGAAACCAAAAACCTTTCGATTCACTATGGCTCCAAAACAATCCTAAATGATTTAAACCTTACGTTGGGACCCAATCAATGTTTGGGTGTTCTAGGAGACAATGCCAGTGGTAAAACCAGCCTCCTTAAGGTTTTGGCTCAATCGGCTGATAATTATGAGGGAGAGCTTTTTCACGCAGATGGTCTTAAAATTGTTTACTTTGATCAGAAACGAGCCAGCCTGCAACAAGACAGTAATCTTATGGAATATCTAGGGGATGGCTCAGATCATGTCACTTTTAACGATAAGAGCGTCCATGTGGCCTCCTACGCTTCACGTTTTTTATTTGATTCTCAAAAAATGAATCTTCCCATTCGCAAACTCTCCGGCGGGGAACAGGCGCGCCTTCTTATAGCCAAAATACTACTTCAGCCTGCCGACGCGCTTATTCTAGATGAGCCCACCAATGACCTGGATATCGCAACCATTGAAATCCTAGAGGAAAGTATCAAACAATTCCCTGGTCTTTGCCTCCTCGTTTCCCACGATCGCTACTTCTTAAAAAATTGCTGCAGCAAATATATTGCGTTGGATGGTGAGGGAGGCTGGGAAGTTTACCCAGAACTCAACCAGTGGCTGCGGGAGAGAACATTAACGGAAGAGGCCGCCTCCCCCACTACAAAACCTCCCTCCCAACCCACCTCTCATAGAAAGGAAAAAATCAAACTTTCTTACAAAGAAAAGCGTTTTTTAGAAACAGTGGAAGACGACATCCTTACCGCCGAGGACAATCTTGAGGCAGCTAAAAAAGCAATGACGGAACAAGAGGACTTTTCCGATCACGAGAAGACCCAGGCCTTGGTCGCGGAACTTGAAAAGAAGCAGCAAGTGGTGGATGAACTATACAAGACTTGGGATGAGATCGAGAAAAAACAAAATCAAATAAAAGAGCAAAAAAACAACTCGTAAAAAAGTGCCTACTGACTCTCCTCTACTTTCCTTTGAAAAAAAAATCATGCTATAAATTGGGAATGGAAATTATAAGAAAACTGCTCACAGCTATTGCCCTATCCTTCGCCCTTGCTTTCCTCATTTTCGCCTGCACAAAAAAGGATCAGGAAGCCAATACTTCAGAGTCTGAAGCCACTTCCGCTCAGGCTCCAAAGACATCAGATCAAAGTATCTCAGAATCCTTAGATAAGATGGGCTTTAAAACAAAAGAGGAAATGCTTGCCCTCTCAAAGAATTTTGAATCGGCCAAGAAGGATGTCGAGAAGTTCAAAGCTTGTCTCCCGATCAGTTCCGCTCTAGCTAACTATAAGATGAGGGAGTCTTTAAAAAAGGAAATTCCAACCTTTACAAAAGATCAATACCAAACCCTTAACGAGGCCACTGAATTCTGCCAGTGGGCCGGAAAAGTTCTTAACGAATTCGAAGAAAGCCTTACCAAAGAAGAGCTCCAGGAGATTTCCCAAGGAGTTGATAATTCGATCGTACCTTATACTCAGAAGGTTTTCTCTACTGACAGAAGGTGCACGGCTGAAGAGTACACAAAACTTCTTAACGAAAATGATGACCTTTATACCAATCCACGGGTCCTTTCTGCCATTCTTATTTTAGTATCCATCCAGCGGGACGGGAACGCCCCCACTTATATACCTCGGTACAAGAAAATCGTTGAACGCAAAGATCACAAACACAAAGAACTCATTTTTTACTTTCTCGACCAAGTTGAGAAAAGCAATGCAACCAAGGGGTCGATGAAACTTAAAAAAGCTTCCATCGCTAAAGCGACAAAGGCCTTCTCCGAGTTTGGCATTAACAATGTCGAAACCTTTATGGCTAATTCTCTTGAAAAAGCTCCCAATTGCCTCAGCTCCATTGGCTCTGGTGTTATTGATATTTCAAAGAATGTGGCCACCCAGAAAAATATGATCGTCCTTCATAAAAGAATTGTAGAAGAGGTCAAAAAGAGTCAAAAGCTTCCTACAACGGCCAGTAAAGATGCGAGATTTCAAGAGCTGAGTCCTTCGTTTTTAGAAACCCTAGAAAAAGAGAACTTAGCCTATAAAGATAGCTGGTTTCGCCCCCTTTTGATCAAAGGCGAACCTAAGAATTTTATTCTTATATCAAAGGGCAAAGACCGAAACCCCAATACAAAAGACGATTTACAATATCCAAAGCCTGAGTAGTTGGTCCCAGCTTTTTCGGATAATAGCCCTATATTTTTTTCAGACCTGAGTCATCGGAGGTCGTCACTGTTAGTTAGTGGCGAAGCCTCTTCTCCTTAAAACATGTTCGAAGGGTCGTCGCCAATCGTTGTGACGGATTAATATTTTCAATTGGATGACTGCTCTTTGACCATTAAGAGCTCCCTGCCCTAGTAATTGAACTCATAAGGGTTGGGGGAGATCATCACTGCCAAATTTTTGGTACATCCTGTTGTTTTTACAGGGATTTATCAGCGGCAGTGACAAGGATGACGCCCTGAGCTAAATTCTTGCCTATAAGGGGAAATTTAATGGGACGCTTAACTAAAACTATTCCGTTTTGCCTAGCAATGCTTGTGACTTATTACGCTAACACGGCCATGAGCGCGCGAAACTTTAATGTGCCACAAGGAGCTCTTAACCAGCAAAGCAACTGGCAAGAGCCCCATGTCCCAGCCCCTGAACTTCTACTTGAGGCGAGCTCCTCTATTCCAATTCAAAATTTTTGTCTCAATGAAGACTCCATTGAATCAACTGAGGAAATGACGGTCTGTAAATCATGGGTCGGCGAAGAGTGTATCGAGTTTGCCGATGAAATCCTGGAAATCCCTCTAAACAATGATAAAGAATTTTGTTCTCACTGGACAGTGACCGACTCTGACGGAAACGAGCAAGACTTTGCCTCGGACTACTTCGAGGCTCTCGACTACCACCTCTACAGAGAAAACGCGACGGAGCCCCCTTTTTGTCTTCCCGAAGACTTAGGACGCGTTGTCGATTTTGAGGGCCTTAGTAATTCCAATGGAAGGCCTGCTCTTTTTGAAGTGCAGTTTGAAGGCCGAGAAGAGCAATCCTATCAAATTTTAACCTGTGAATTCGTTGAATCTACAGCGACCTTAAGTAATGAAGTGATTCTCACTGGTGGTGAACACAGTGGTGGTGGGAAAAGGAAGAATGATCAATAGTATGATGACTCAAGCCAACTCTAATATTGAATCCACCCAGCAAAACTCGGAAGCCGCTCTTATCGATTCGGCTTCCTTACAATTGCAAAATATTCTAGTTCGCTACCTGCAGAGCCGTCCCCACCTTTCACTCAATGGACTTTCCAAGCGCTGTGCCGTGAGTGAGCCAACTCTTCGTCGTATTCGAAAAGGGCAATTAAAAACCCTTCCATCGGTTTCGAACATTATGGAAATTTTGAGATATATCTCTCAAAAAAGTGAAGCCTCTGAAATCATTAAATTCTTCGGCGGACCGCTGGAAGAGTATCTCGATGAAAAGCTCCCACAAATTGATACCTACAAAAAAATTGAGGTCTCTCAACACCTGACTCAAGTCCTTAAAGACCCCGTTAAATATTTGATCTATAAACTCTCTGTTAACACTGAGGGTGTGGGCCTTGAAAAGGTCGTTGAAATGTTTGGCAGCTATGGAGAAAAGCAGCTTCTTTCCTTGGTTCAGGAAGATCTTGTAGAGAAAAGAGGGCCCCACTATTTCGGAAAAATTGAGTACTTCGCTCTTTCTCATGAAGTGTTCATCGATCACTTTAAATGCACGGCTGATTTCATCAAGCCCCACAAACTGGCCAACTCGAAAAAATCTCTTTCTCCTCATTTTGCTAACTCTTCAACGGGTCTTAACAAAAAGGGTTATGCGGAAGTTCTAAAGATACAAAGAGCCGCCTTGAAAAAGGTCAGAAAGGTGATGGCGGATTCCAAGTTTTTGGGCTCTATACCCACCTTTTATATAGGGGCCATCGATACCATTGATCTGCGCTCGGCCGATGAGTTTCCCGACGACTCCTCAGAGCAATAATTAAAAATTGGGGATACATCTTCCCGAGTCTGACCTGTCATCCTGAGTTTCACCCGTCATCCTGAGTCTCGCCTGTCATCCTGAGGCGAAGCCGAAGGATCTCTAACCGGAATTCACATGATTATTCCTGTAGGCAATTCTTCTCGAAACTAGGATTTCCATCTTGTTGTCATTCTGAGCGAAGCGAAGAATCTTTAGCTACTACAATGAGATCCTTTCCTCTCGCTCTGGATGACATTGCGAGAGATTGGCCATTTAGCCGCTAATTTTCCAATGAGTTATTTCGCGGAAAGATTCTTCGCTTTGCTCAGAATGACGATAGGAAATAAGTCCCATTACCGGAATTTTACGACTAGCCTAGGAATTCAAGTTATTTCCGGTTAAAGATCCTTCGGCTTCGCCTCAGGATGACGGGTGAGAATAGCCAAGCTCTATCAATGTAATAGTTAAAAATTTTAAAAAGCTAAAAAAAAGTTTCACACCTTCGCATAGTTTTAACTTGGAGTTTCGATCATACTGGTTCCAGTAAGGAGATCAAATATGGATATCATTCGTTTAATACTCGCCATCGTGTTCCCACCCCTGGGAGTGTTTCTACAAGTGGGTTTAAGTGGCGCCTTTTTTCTGAATATCCTCCTTACCCTTCTTGGCTATCTTCCCGGCATCATTCATGCCGTCTGGATCATAGCGAAACGTTAAACCACCTAATGGAGGCAAAAATGGGAGAATCTACTAATAAATCAATCAGTGAGAGCAGTGCCCAGACTAGTAAAAAACCTGACGAGACCCCACAAAACCAAAGAGTGATCGCAAAAAGTCCTATTCCAATACCTAGAAAATCCAGTAAAGGTTTCGAAAAAGTCCCCAACTCAGTATAAGGACTACGGCAATAGGGCCTATCCAAGGCTTAAAGTGGATGGGATCGATCGAAAAAAACTTTTGCACCCACAGGTAGATGGGAATCAAAGCGACAAAAGGACCAAAGGGATTGAACTGTAGCGACCAATTGAAATGCCCAGTAAAAAACGCGATCATTGATCGGGTCATTCCACAACCAGGGCATAAAAGTCCGGTCAAAGCATGGAAGGGACAAAACAGGAGGGAGTGCTGCGAGATATGCTCAATGCTCTCCATACTCAAAGGTCGCCAGATAAGGTTCAGCACCAAAACTGCACTTGGAAACGCATAGATATAAAATAGATCAAAATCAAGGGCGTCTCTGAGCTTGTTTTTCATCTTAAAGATCTTTGTTCCCAAAAAAAGTGTTGATATCGCTCTGCTGAATGGCATCGCAAATCATTGGCAGACCAATAATGGTTAAAACAAGAGCAATGAGTCCAGACTGGTCCGACGGTTTTCCTAAAGCTTGCGCGATGTCACTGGATTTACGGAATTCATGATAGATATGGTAAATGCCGCAAGTGACAAGTGTGAGTAGAAACCAGAAAAGAAAATTGTATTTTTCTCGCCCCAACATGGCGTTGACCGCCTGGCACTGCTTGTACTGAATATATATGTTGTAGAGCATGCAGGTAAGTAAGCTTAAAATAATATCTAAAGTAATATTGCGTACGTGTTCGCTTTCCATAATTGTGATGACCCCTCGTTGAAGTCTTATTTATAAATATTGTTCTCATCGAATTCAATGATTCAGCTCCCAAAACCACTGGGTTTTGACTCAAAGCCTTCTAGCCAACCAGACACCTGCAATGACCGTTCACCTCTTCAAATTGACAATCGGGACGGATACTCCATGTAAGTTGTTGTTTTTACTTAAAAATTTAAAACTGTCTCCAAATAGCTTCACTTTTACAAATCCGTTTTTTAAAGACTAAATGGAGAGATGAAAAACAAGATTCAAAGTTATCTCTTTTTATCACTTGCTCCAATTTTAATATCCGCTTGTGCCAGTCTTCATGAAAAAGCTAAGGACTACCATCAACAAGGCAACTACAGGCAGGCTATGGACCTTTACTCTAGAATTTTAGAGGATGACCCGAGCGATAAAAAAGCACAGGTGGGTCTTAACAGAGCTCAAGATGGATGGATCAGTCAAAGTCTTCTTGAAGTTAGGCGTTACCGTTTGGCTAAAAATTTTGAGAAGGCCAACGAGCTCCTCCGACTTATCTTTCAAAATGAAAAAAAGTGGAACACATTTCCGCGCGGAGCCGCCGCCTTCACTCAAAAAGAGGAGGTGGACTTTGCACGGCAAAGAGTGGTGTTCAGTATCTATAACCGCCTCAACGATCAAAAACCACTGGCCGCCTACTGGTACATTTCACAGTATGAGTTCTTATTCCAAAGCAACAAGCATCATCGATTGGCCAAAAGGATCTTTCAACAGACAAAAAGGACAGGACAAAATGATTGTAAAAGACGGATTCAAAAAATTGATTCTGTTAATTATTACTATAGCCAATTTTTGACCGAGTATTGCAATCTTTGGAAGCTCAATCTTGGTCAGGCTCAGAAGATCAATCGTGCCCATTTCGCTCGATCTTATTCCTCCGTGAGAGTCCACAATAAAACGGAAAACTTTGATGATCTTTTCACGATTGAACTGAATAAAAAAATCGAAGAGAAGCTAAAGGACTCCCCCTGGTACCACCCCGAAGGGAAGAGAGTTTTGAAACTCGATTTGGTAGGTGATTACAATTACAAACACACCAAAGAGCCAACAACCCTGACTCACTCCTATACTCAAACCGTACCTTACGAAGTCACCCATATTCGCCCAAGAAATAAAAAGAAACCTAAAAAATCAGGTCTTGAACACACCTTAGATGCCATCATCCTTGTAGGCCACCTTGTGACTGCGGCAACCGCGACTCCACCTAATACAGAACGTACCTATGACAACGGCGATGGAACTCAAACGGTGATTGAAACACGCTACAGAGAAGAACCAAGAACAATGACTTACACTGCCACCTCTCACCGCGAAAACTTTTCTACAAGGATGGCCCTTATTGGGGACCTCAAAAGCCATGAGCTAAAAGTCTTCCACAGCAATGAGCATGACTATAACACCATTGCTCACCAAAATAGCATTGATAGTGTCGGCCTTTTTCCCAAAAAAGCGAACCTCATAGGTTCCGAAGTTTGGATTCAAAACGAACGAGACGAACTCGCTCATAACTTTGAAATCCAAATGCTCTCCCAATGGAAACAAAGCTACTGCACCAACCGCGACATCTCAAACTCTCAATCCCCTTTAGCCCACGAATGGGTCCTACGCTGCTTCCAAGGCGAAACCCAAGGAGTCCCCCAAAACTACCAAACCTGGTTCAAAAACCAATGGGGCATAACCTACAACCAATCCCAATCCCTCCCCCCACTCCACTTCCTCTCAATTTAAAAAAAAACTAATTAATGTAGCGATTATTGAGTCGTTTTCTGGAAGTCTGAGGGGGCGATGATGGTGGGCTCTGGCAAGCGGGACGCGCTCACCCGCAGGGTGATGCCAGCAAAGCAGGAGCTGGGCCCATAAGCAGCGCCCCCTCAGACTTCCAGAAAACGGCTCAATAATCGCGCCCCGACCTTGACTCTGTGCAAAACGGCCCCAGATTAGATAAGTGTTTGATTTAGAAGACGAACCCGAAGAACTCCAATCCCCGCCTGAAAAAAGACTGGTGGGAACTCTCCTCACTGAAAAGCCCTGGAGTCGTAGCCTTGGCTATACTTTTTTGATGGTGCTTTTTATCACAGGAGTCACTCAGTTCTATTGGCTCGATCCTCTAGAGATCTCCTCTTTTTTTCCCGCGGTTAAAAAAAACATCTTTCAATCAGGAGAGATCTGGCGTCTTTGGTCGGCCATGCTCATTCACGGCGACATCGGACACCTTCTATCGAATCTCTATATGCTCAGTATATTCACCTATTTTATAATAGGTTATTTTAAGTTAAAGGCTTTTTGGCTTCTGACTCTTGTTGGAGGAAGCCTCGTCAACCTCTTCGCAATTTCTACCTATGCCCCTAATGTTCGCCTTCTCGGAGCTTCAGGACTTGTTTATTTGTTCGGAGGATTTTGGTTGGGGCTTTATATGTTTATACAAACGCAACATTCTTTCACAAAAAGAATCGTACGAGTTTTTGGAATGGGACTCATGGTCTTCTTCCCCACAACTTTTGAAGCTACAACTAGTTATCGCACACATTTTATCGGCTTTGTCGTCGGACTTTTATTTGGCATCACATATTTTGTAATCAACAGAAAGAAAATCCGAAAAAAAGATAAATATACCTATGTTTAAAAACTTTTACTCTTACTTAGGTGTCAAAAGGGGCAATCCCCTTTTGGAAGCTATGTTTTATTTGGCCAATTCTTGTGATTTTTTTATAAGTTCAATGAACTCAGCCTTATATTCATTGTATCCTTTATAACTCCAGCGCGCTTTATCTGCCATCTCTATAAGTTTTGGATAGGTCAGGTCACCTTTGTGCTCAGAGTTTTTTAATAGCATTCCAAATCCTGCCACACTCGCAGTCCAACGGAGATCAGCGCTAGCTTTCTCGAAAGGACGCGACTTCTTTTGCAAAGGAAACTTTAAAAGACTGCTGTTCTTACCTTCCGGCTTTTTGTATCGGACCTTCACTGTCAAAAGTTCCTCGGAAAATTTTCCGTTTTGCTTTTGCACGGCCTTCTCTCCATCTTTTTGATATTTCAATGGGTCAACTCCCTCTTGATCATACCCAGTGGGTTTGATTTCATAAAGAGCGACGACGGAGTGACCTGCCCCGATTTCACCAGCATCTTTTTTATCATTGTTGAAGTCTTTGGCTTTAAGTTGTCTATTTTCGTAACCGATCAAACGATACTCCGAAACATTCTCTGGATTAAACTCGACTTGGATTTTGACGTCTTTGGCGATTGTCATTAGGGTGCCTTGAAGCTTCTCTACTAAAACTTTTTGGGCTTCCCGTTCCGTATCAAGATAAAAATAGTTCCCATTGCCTTTGTTAGAAACCTTTTCCATCATGGAATCATTGAGGTTTCCTCTTCCGAACCCTAGTACTGTAAGGAAAACATTTTTCTTTGCCTTTTCTTCCACAAGATTGATCAAGGCTTCGTCAGAGGTCGTCCCGATATTAAAATCGCCGTCAGTCGCTAGTATCACACGATTGATGCCCTCGGGTCGGAAGTTTTTATCAGCCAATTCATAAGCCGTTTTAATTCCTTCACTTCCATGGGTGGAGCCCTCTCCGGTAAGATTATCAATTGCTCTGTGGATCTGCTCTTTGTTATCCCCACTGGTAGCATCCAAAATAACCGCCGCATTTCCCGCGTAGGTTACTAATGACACATGATCTTTACCGTCAAGCTTTTCGACAAGCTTATGGAGACCGGACTTCAACAATCCAATCTTGTCATGAGAATCCATAGAGCCTGAAACGTCTACAAGGAAAACGAGATTGGATTGGTAGTTTTTCTTTGTTACCTCTTTACCTTTTATACCCACTCGCACCAGCTGGCGCCCTTCAGCCCATGGAGAATCTGCGACTTCTAAAGATACCTTAAAAGGCTGATTATTTTTTGGTGCTGGGTCGGAATAGTCAAAATAGTTGATCATCTCTTCTATTCGAACAGCATGATGGGGCGGCAGCTGGGAGGACTGCTGAATATATCTTCTTATGTTTGCATACGAGGCTGTATCGACATCAATCGAAAATGTCGAGAGCGGAGTCGTTTGTGTAGATTTAAAAATGTTTGCAGAAAATGCTTGATACTCGTCCCCCCCAACAAACCCGTGAGGAGGAACAGGTCTTCTTAAGATCTTCTTTCTTTTTAGTGGGCTATGGGAAATTGCACCCGAGGCTCCAACCTGTGCGACTTCCAGGTTATTGGTCCCTTTACCTAGAGCTCTGGCTCGTGATCCAGCCTTCTGATTGGGGCGTCCAACCACTGAAGCGCCATCACTTTTCTTAGGCTCCGTTTGACCTTCTCCAGGCATAAGCTCGGGTCGAATAGCCTCATCTTTGATTGCCATACCTGTCTGTAATCCCTGACTACCATCGGATTCTTGGTCCAATATCTCTTGCTGTAGGGAAAAGAAAATTAAAAGCCCAAACACAGCAGCCACGAGAGCCCCACCTTGAAAATAGGAGCCTTTCAAAAAATTTAACAAGGACAGAGACTCTTTTGGTTCTTGCTCACTCATCTCTTTCAATAACGAAGATCGCAGTGAATCTGTCACTCTTGGCAACTCCTCGCCTTTTAATTCTTGACTTAAAAAGACTCCAAAATTTTTAATTTCTTCGACTTCTTTTTTAAGACTAGGGTTTTCATTGATATAATTTTCAACTTCCCGCCTTTCCTGCTCTGGTAGCTCGTTCAGGGCATAGGCGGCCAGTTTATCTTTACTTAAATCTTTCATTGTGCACCACCTTCTTGATTTGTTGTTGGCTCAGCCAATTGAGTGCGTAGTTTTTTGATTGCTTTATGTACGATCACCCCGACATGGCTGACAGATTGTCCGGTTATGTCGCTGATCTCTTTATAGGAGAGTTCCTCTTGAAATTTTAATCGAATAACTTCTTTTTGGTTGGGATTAAGTTGGGAAATCATTTGAGTGATACGATTTTTTTGCTCGTCTTTTTGAATCCGTTCGTCAGCATTATCACTTTCAAACGGAATCTCTTGCCCTGTTTTAAACTGGCTCATAGGTTTTTCCTTTTTCAAAAGATCAAGGGCTCGGTTGCGACTGACTCTAAACAGCCAGGCGAGCTCTTTTCCTTGCAACTTTTTGGGATCTTGTTTTAAAAGTTTAAGAAACGAATCTTGAACGATTTCTGAGGCTTTCTCGTGGCTTGTAAATTTCATTGTATAGCGCAAGAGCCTCCCCTCATACCGGAGAAAAAGTTCGCGTGCCCAGCCCTTTTTGTCTGTTACTTCCATTTTCAACCTTTGTCCTGTCTCTTAAATCATAACGATTGAAATGGAGATTTATTAGCTTTGGCCTTTAAAAAAAAATTACTCAATGATTTCGTTGACTTGAGACGAGATGAGCCTATTTTTATTGTTTTTTACCAACAGATCATATCTGTGATTTGCCCTTCTTTTGTGACGAGTTGGGCTCTGGAGATAGACTCGCTTTGATTGATAATGACTTTGTAAGAGCCATTTTTCGCTTCAAATTGTTTTCGACCAGGTCCAATATCATTGAGGTAGCCGGAATTGAAATGAATGCCAGGCTCAGACGTCATTGGACCGTGCATCTTGAGCCCGACCCACTCTGTGTCAGGTCCTGTAGGACTCGGGTCTTTTATTTTAATATATTGAATACTGAAATCGACCTGCTCCACCTCATTGAAGCAAAATTCCTCATAATAAAGAGGCTCCATTATTCCACTATGAAGTTCCGACCTTGCGAAGAGAAGGTTGCGGTACTTCACAAAATGGGGATTGTAGCCATTGGATTGAACCTGATCAAAAACTTCAAATTCTTGAAAGGAGGATTCACATTCTCTTAACTGAAACTCAGCTTCACGCTGTGGGTAATTAACATAAAGGTTCCCTATTGGCGCGCCCTCTTCGATAATACAATCTGGATTCTTGGTGAAATGATCGTAGAGAACTTTTTCGGGCATTTGTCCATTCGTATCAAAAAAGACAAAGCGACTACTACTTTGAGATTGAGTGAGACTCGAACCACTGTTCTGCCGAGAGCAATTATTGAACATTAACATCACCGGTAGAGTGCATAGTATAAAAAGGAAATATTGATTTTTGCCCATACAAAAGTTTTATCGGAACAAATGGCGTTTTTTTAAGGGTAGATCATGCTAAAATACGTTCCATTTTGACAATTAGAGTTCAAATCGAATGAAATGAATTTTCTTTTCAATCTCATCTGATCGTGTCCCTTTTTGATATGGACTTTTTAACTCTCCATTCCTAAAATACGACTGAATCAAAAAAAGGGGATCTTGCATTGCTTACGAAAAATCGATTTAGCTTTAAAGAAGTCATTTTATGGACACGACATGAAATTCCATTTTTTCTTATTTACCCAGCACTTGTGACCTATCTCTACGCTAACCACGATATTTTTCCCTTTCACATACCCTGGACTCCGATGGCTATTATTGGTACGGCCGTGGCCTTCCTTGTAGGTTTTCAAAATAACGCTGCATATGGTCGCATTTGGGAGGCGCGGAAGATCTGGGGTGGGATTGTTAATAACTCCAGAAACTTTGGAATGAAAGTGCAAGACTTGGTTCGGAGTGGACCTAAGGACCTCTCTAAAGAGCAACTTCGCAAAGTCCACACTTCCCTAATATATCGTCATATTGGATGGTTAACAGCTCTAAGACACGCCATGAGAGAAGCCAGGCCCTGGGAAATACAAAATTTAAAAAGAACCAATCAAGAGTGGAATAGCAAGATTGTTATTCCCGAACACCAAAACACTTTACAGCATGACCTCACCGACTATTTGCCTCTTAGCGAGCTTGATTATGTCCTTTCGAAAAAAAATAAAGCGACTACAATTCTCTACCTGCAGTCCCGCCACTTACGCAAATTAAAAGAAGAGGGTTTAATCTGGGAATTCGCCTATCTAGAGTTTCAAAAGGTTCTTGAAGAGTTCTTCAATCTACAAGGGAAATCTGAGAGGATTAAAAACTTCCCTTATCCTCGTCAGTACACCACCATCACTTTTTTTGCGACATGGTCTTTTTTAATACTTCTACCTCTCGGAATTATTCCGCAATTCATCTCACTGGCCCACACAAACGCCATCGAGAATTCCACCTTAGAGCCGATCTTCATCTGGTTGTCTGTTCCATTTTGTGCTATCGTTTCCTGGGTGTTTCACACGATGGAGCGTATTGGCCGGATCGGTGAGAATCCTTTTGAAGGAACTCCTAACGATGTGCCGATTTCTCAAATTTCTAGAGGGATTGAAATCGATCTGCGCCAACAGCTCAATGAAGATAGTAAGTCCATTCCCGAACCCTTTGCCGAGGATCATCATGTTCAAATGTAATCTTTTTTTTCTGTTAGTAATCATCTCATTCAATGTCTCTTGCGCTATGAAGAAAAAGATTGAGGGCCCCATTGCCGATATGACCAAGGTTTGCCGAGAAGGGCAAAAACTTGTGTTTCAGATCATTCCATTTGAAAGAGGAGATTTTACAGTCTCCGATGAAAAAATTCTCACAGGTCCCAATGAGAGAACCTATGATTTGAAAAAAAGTGTGGCGCAAAGTTATGGACTCGAATGGTTACAATTGAAGTTCAAAAATCAACTTCTTTACAGCTTGTGGTACGGCCCCAGAGGTTCCTTTGAAAAGGATATGGATCGAGTGGGCATTAACACTTACTATATTCGCGACCAACGTGGAAAGAAGCTCAACTCTTTTAATAGAGAGATGATGTACACCAAAGACCTCAGTGGTCGGGTGATAACCATCGAACATCAAGGCTCTGCGGTCAATGGAGTGATGGTTACCTGTACTAAACTTTAGAGTTTAATTCTTAAGCCACATCGATTGTAGGCTTGGTGAAAATATAAGGCTTTTTTTCGGTCACCATAACAGTGTGCTCAAATTGGGCGGTAAAGTATTGAGGATCGTAAAGCGTCCAACCATCGCCGGCTTCCACCAAAATTTCAGCGCCTGTTGAAATAATCGGTTCGATTGCGACCACATGGTTCTTCTGAAAACACCGCTTATCTTTTTTGACGTAGAAGTTAGAGATAAATTCTGGTTCTTCATGCAGAGAACGTCCTACTCCATGTCCCCCGAGATTTTTGATCACAGTGAGGTTTTCTCGATGAGCAAACTTTTCAATCGCTTGGCCCATTTGGTTTAAAGGAATTCCATCCGATACGTTTTTAAGTGCCACCTTAAGAGCCTTCTTCGTCGAGGTGCATAAGTTATGCTTTTCATCGCTTCCACGCCCCAAAACGAAAGAGCCTCCCGTGTCCGCAAAAAAACCGCCTCGCTCCGCAGAGACGTCAATGTTAATGAGATGTCCTTCTTTTAAGATCTGAGAGTTCGGAACTCCATGAACACCAGCGTGTTCCACACTAATACAAGTTGAGCCGGGAAAATTATAAACTTTTCGAGGAGCCGAATGGGCTCCATGCTTCTTTAAGAAGCGTGCGCCAATGTCATCGAGCTCCTCTGTGGTCATACCAATTTTAGCGGCACTCTTCATGGTGGCAAGGCAGTTCGCCACAATTTCACCGATGGTTTTCATCGCTTCAAACTCATTATCCGTTTCTATACACATTCGTTTTGTCCTAACGCTTTAGGTCCCAATATAGATCATCATCAGCTTCGTATTCAAGCTCGTCTATATAGGAATAGGAATCCCACATAAATTCCGCAATCTGAAGATTCTTGGCCTCCCCACCAGGACGCATCACAATGAAAAGAAGACTGGCAGCCAACAAACCACCCATAGGAAGAAGGAGATTCCACCTCCTCCAAATTGGCCCTTGGGAATGGATCCTCTTTTGAAGTTGATCCCATTCTTTCTCAGGGGGGGGCGGAATTTTCGAATCATGAGACTTCAAAAATGCTTTAAGGTCTTTATCTTTTTTATCCATCATACTCGAATCCTAGTTTTTTTAAGTTCTCTAAAAACTCTTTTCTTCCTTTATGAAGTCTCGATTTCACTGTCCCTGGAGGCAGTTCTAAACTCTCAGCCACCTCTTTCACACTGAGACCCATCTTATAAAAAAGTACGAACGGAGCTTTCGTCGGCATATCCATAAGCTGTATGCTTTTCTCAATCCCTTCTCGAAGTTCTAGAGAAGAAGTTTCAGGCTGAGGTTCACGACTTTCAACAATAAGCTTAAGATCACGAGACTTTTTTTTCAGGTAGTCCTTTGCGGTATTGACAGCAATACGATAAATCCAAGTTCTTATTTCAGAATCACCTTTAAATTTATGGCGTGTCTTCCAAATCTTTACAAAGGTCTCTTGCACAAGGTCATCTAAAGGTTGTGCCCCTACCATCCAATAAAGGGAGGAGCGAACAAAAGATCTATGGATTTGATAAATTTCTTCGAAGTTATCGATTTTTATGCTTCCATCTATGGTTTTTCTTGCCGCGCTTTTGTCTCATCTCTTGGAAGAGCTTTCTCTGCTCAGGTGTTAAGATTTCTCGAATACTGAGCATTTTTTCAAAGCGTATCTTCGCGATTTCTGTTTTTTTCGATTGCAGTTCATTATGAAGTTTTGTGAGTTCCACCTTCGAGGCATCCGAGCCAAGAGCTTCTTTAAACTTTTTTCGCACCTCACGCATCTCTGCTCTCTTCGCTTTCATATCGGGATTGTTTTTCCGCAGCTCCTTCATCTTTTCTTTTTGCTCAGCTGTCAGCTCTAGCTTTTTCATCATTCTTTTAAAATGGCCCTTACCTGGTTTGGCCAATGACGGCTGACTGATTAAAGACAATCCTAGTAAAATAGCTATTAAAACCGTGAAGTTTTTCATTCTCATCTCAAATCTCCTTTGAAACATTCTAAGCTTTAGACGACCCACAACTCCAAAAGGTTCAGATTTTTTTATTATTCTATAACCCTTTGGTTTTCGCTATTTTTTCCGGCTTAGACTCGAAAAATGAGGTGCTGTGGCGAGATCAAGATTTCACTTCCTGGCCTTTTCTCTTAATAAACTCTCTCAAACCCCACCCAAATACCGTATTCCTATTTTGGCACCGGGATGACTGGCCACCAGACACATTCATCGTTATCCTTTATAAAGATGCGATGTTCTATTTTGAGACTGTTATTGCTCCTTTTCCTACCTGTTTCCAGCATGGCGCAAGTCAGCCAAAACTTTATAACAGACGAGCCTCCTCCCGTTTATGAAATGGGGATGGGGGGTATTGGACTCAACCTTCCTGACTACCCTGGCTCCAGCAATAATCGCTTTCGCGCCGTACCCTTCCCTTATTATATATATCGTGGAAAGTATTTCCGCTCTGATGATGAGGGCACAAGAGCCCGTCTTCTTTCCTCCCCTTTTCACGAACTGGGCATGAGCTTTGGTTTTAACTTTCCCGTCAACTCGGGAGACAGCCCCGCCAGACAGGGCATGCCCGATCTCGATGCTCTTATGGAGATTGGTCCGCGCCTTCTCTTTCGGTTTCTTAAATCAGCTCCCAACCATCGTCTCAACTTTTCTGTTTCCGCTCGGGCTGTTTTTTCTTCCAAGTTTAGTTTCGATAATCTTTTACGCCATGAGGGATATACTATTATACCTCAAATCAATTATTGGTATCGCTGGAGAGAGTCTAAAACGACCCTTTTCTCTTCTCTCAGCTTTGATTTTGGAACAGCCAAGTACAATCGCTATTTCTTCAATGTCCCAGAGGCCTACGCGACCGCTGAGCGTTCTGCTTATCTAGCAAAGTCAGGCCTTGTTGAAACCTCGCTCGCTTTGGGAGTTGGCCAGGAAATTAATGAAGACTTGTTTGTTTTTGGTGGTGGATCATGGAGAAATCTCGATTGGGCCAGTAATCAGCAAAGCCCACTGGTTGAAAAAACCAACAACGTCGGTTTTATCCTGGGATTTGTTTGGACGTTTTATATGTCAGAGGAACGTGTTAAAAGGCTGAAATGATCCAGCGATTGTTTCAGACCCTTGTATTTCTATGCTGCCTTTCGAGCGGCTACTTTTTCTATAAAATGACAGGTGGAGATTGGCTAAATGGGGCGATTTTTGCTATAGGGTTAACCGGTATATTTTTTAGTATGATTCGCAAAAAGGAATAATATGATCTGGAATCTGGTTATCGTTCTTCTACTGGCCTTTTCTTCTGAACCTAAAAACAACATAACTGGAGAATCCGAGGGACAAAAGTTCCAGGTTATTGAAATGGCCTCGGATCTGCACATCCCCTGGGGTTTTGATTTTTTAGATAGCCAAACCATGATCTTCACCGAAAAAAACGGCAAAATCTCCCTTCTTAATTTAGAGACTAAAAAAATCACTCCTGTGGCTCTTGATTTCACCAGTTATGAACGAGGCCAGGGCGGACTCATGGATATTAAAATCCATCCTAACTACCCTGAAAAACCTTGGATTTATATAACCAAGACCGATAAAAAGGCGGGAGAACTCACCACCACACTCGCTCGATTCCAACTAAAATCCAACAAGGTCACAGATTTTAATAAGCTTTTAGTCACTAACGCTACCTCCGATACCACTCGACATTTTGGCTCTCGTATCACTTTTGATGAGCAAGGCTTTCTTTATTTCTCCGTCGGCGAGAGGGGGCGTAGGGATAAAGCCCAAGACCTCTCCACCCATGCCGGGAGTGTATTAAGACTAATGGATGATGGCTCAGTCCCTAAAGACAACCCCTTTTACAATCGCAAAAATGCTCAAAACGAAATCTGGAGCTATGGGCATCGCAACCCTCAAGGCCTGGTTTACGACAAAGATCGTAATATTCTCTGGGAAATGGAGCACGGCCCTCAGGGGGGTGATGAAATCAATCGCATCAAAAAGGCAAAAAATTACGGGTGGCCGGTGATTAGCTACGGCGAAGAGTATGGCACTTCAACGCCTGTGGGTGAGAAGAAAAAAAAGGGAATGATGCAACCTGTGCACTACTACGTTCCCTCGATCGCTCCTTGTGGGCTTGAGGTTTATAGCGGCAAGGCCTTCCCCAAATGGAAAGGGGATTTATTCTCTGGAGCGCTCAAGCTGACCCACCTTAACCGAGTGGTCATGGATCAGAACGGAAAATTTGTGAAAGAAGAGCGTCTGCTCAAAGATCTAAGCCAAAGGGTCAGAAATGTTAAGGAAAGCCCAGAGGGGCACCTTTATATTTCCACAGACTCTGGTTACATATACGCCATAAAGCCCTCAAAATAGCGCTGTTTTTATTCAGCTCCAACCAAAAGGCCAATGAGTCTGGTTTTTCCCTCAGGCTGGCCTTTGCACTAAAAAAATCACCCGATTTATCTTGGATCTTGCCTTTCTTCTCTACAGAAGATACACCTGAAATTGTTCTCACTCTTGAGGTTTGATTGGCGCTAAAATTTTGGCCCCATTTGAATAATAGATTGCGGGCAGAAATTTTAGAATAATAAAGGAATACTATTATGAATACAGGTAAAGTTAAGTTTTTTAACGCGACAAAAGGTTTTGGATTTATCACTAAAGATGATGGGAAAGACATTTTCTTTCACATTTCATCTGTTCAAGGTGGCACTGAGCCTCAAGACGGTGACACAGTGGAATTCGAAGTTGGTGAAGGGAACAAAGGTCCATGCGCCTTAAACGTAACTGTTAAAGCTAACTAAATTTTAAATTTTAAAGAAGCCAGCTCTATCTTTTTTGATCCAGCTGGCTTTTTTTATTTCTCATCCTAAAAAAATTAAACACTCCCCACAAAAAACTCTAACCAGTAAATCCTAGTAACATCATGTTTAACGAAGAAGAGCTTTTTTTTACATGTCCCTACTGCGCACAAAGAATCTCATTTCTTTGCGAGCAAATCTACGGCAATCAAACCTATATTGAAGACTGCGAGGTCTGCTGCCAACCCATCCAAATTCGCTTGATTACAGAAGATGGCAAGATACAGAGTTTTGATGTGCAAAGAGCGGACTAGATTAAGAAGCCAATCGCAGATCTAGGATTGATCAATGTCAATTAACAAGAAATGTACCCCGTCTTGAAAATCTCGAGGGCTATGAACCTCAAAAGCACCCCACGAATTGAGAACAATAACGTGCCCCTCTAATGGACCGGTCTCCAATAGCCCTATCGCTGCTACAGCGTGACCAATTTCCGAGGCCATATGAGGCATCAAATCGGCAACCATTTGATCATTGGGCGCTTCACCACTTTCAAGTCGCTTAATCGTTTGACTGAGAGCTTTGGTGCGCGTGAAAATTTGGCCTATGGAACGGAATACCTTACGAACACCTCGCTGGTAGGGAATAAGACCAGCTTTCGGTACCTGCGTATGATACCCCATGGCCGTCGTTGTCATATTTTGTGTTTGAGTTCTATCAACAATACCACCGACAACAGCTTTCCCACCCTTTGATAAGTGGCTTAAAAACTCGCTCACTTGGGTCGTTTCCTTAGCCTTGAGATCAAACGGGATATTAACTCTTGGCTGCTCATCATTGGCTCTTTCATTATCGGTCACTTGGTGTCTAATAGCATCTTGGTTGGCTTTTTGAGTCCTACTTTTGAACTCACTGAAGATGGTCAAAATATCTTTAGGGGCCAACGAAGGCTTACTCCCCTGGGTATAGCCTTCAGGCCACATGCGAACGTAAAGATCATCGAGAAGCATCCTGACATTCTGATGATAGGAGAACTCATTAACTTGGCTATCGCTTTCGATCTGTCTACCGGAAAGGGTCACAGGTTCAATCCCCTCGCGAAGAGCCAAAGCGTTTATAGCTGAAACGTTAGCACAAAGGTTACATGACCCTTCCGTCTGGTAAATCATTGGAGGTAAAAAACTGGATCGGCTGGGTCGGAATTCTCCGCCTGGCTGGCCATCTATGAGAATGTCGTTGCCTCGAAAATAGTAAGTGTCCAAATTTGAATCGGTAAAAATCCAAACGGGTTCATTGAGATCTTTATTGGGCTGAGTTCGCCCGACAACCACAAGCTCCAATGGGTCACCAGCGACCCAGTCGGTTTCTCGATTGGCTGAAAGTAAACTGCGATCGTGAAGTACCACATTTACCATTTGCCCATTTTTTAATGGCGATAAGTCGAAAACATTCTTACAAGTTAATGCGTGGGCTGATAAGGAAAACAAAAGGGCGAAAAAAACAACAGAGGTTCTCATGACTAACACAACTCCTAGATTTAACGGGAACTATGTTTTTAATTCAGAAAATTAGCTTGGGCAAAAGTTAGAGAGTTCACCTGTAAATAGGTAAGGACTGTCAAAACTCTCAACATTTATTAAACTTCTTATTCGTTTGGTTGCGATGCGAATCACTCAATGTATTGCTGAGTCCCACGGTCGTCGCTCATTTTTGTTCCGCTTGTTGTCCCGCTTGTTGTTCCGCTTGTCGTCCTGAGGCGAAGCCGAAGGACCTGGTTCCATAGATCCTTCGGCTTCGCCTCAGGATGACTTTGAACTTTGAGCCTCAGGATGACGTTGAACTTTGAGCTATAAGATGACGCCCCCCCAGTTAACAGGGGCGACGGAGTTAATTTTTGTAGATCACTTTAGTGAGTAAATGGGTCTCCTCAGCGAATTTAGTTTGAGGCTCCAGTTTTCCCAGAGTTTTATTGAGGGGCTTTTTTATATAATTAGTAAAAAATGGTTCGTGGAAGTTCTTTGGGAACTCTTGAATGGCCCAATCGAGATCGGGATCATCTCCTAATTGGATTGAGTCAGCGAGGCCCCAAAAACCTTTGGGCTTACACACTCGTAAACTCTCTTTGATCACATTTTCACGCACCTTTTCTGGTAACTCATGATGAAGATAAACAGAGACTACGGCATCAAACCAATTGTCTTTAAAAGGAAGCTTCTCACCATCTCCCACTATAAGATTCACGTTTTTATTTTCTATGAAGCGTTTTCGCCCATGGCGAATATAATTGGGTGATAAATCAAGACCCGTGATTTCAGCTTGCGGAAGGCTTAAGCTCATAAATTCTGTGAACGTTCCGGAGCCGCAGCCAATCTCTAGTATTCTAAAAGACTTTCTATTTTTAAATTTCTGGTAAAGGGGCCGCAAGAGCCTCCTTCTCATCGGATCAGCGGTTCCTCGAAACAAGAGTTCAACTTGATGCTCATACAAATAAGCGGAGTGATCGCTCAGGTATCCGTCCGTCTGATGGTGGAAGTTTCGTTGATAGTATTTAGGGTAACGCCCCAACTCCTCTTTGATTTTCTTTGAAAAACTTTGCGTGTCTTTTTCCCGCCGACGCCAAAAACTTTTCGAACTATCAAATAGGATCTGAAACCAGCGGGAGAAATGATCTGAGGGGGATTCGGGACGAAGCATTCTCAAGGGCCACTGAAGATCCGCAAAATCTTGCGCATCTTCTTTTAAGAGCTGCCTGACTTTATTCAGAAGATCATTTCTTTCCTCAGTCGAGGGAATCTTTCCCACCTCTCCAGTGACAAGACGATGCATGAGCGGAAGGGGTAAGCTTTCAGCGGAATAAAGGAGAGCTCTAGCGTGACTGATTCCTTCTACCGTTTTGTACTTTAAGAACGAGTTCATAGTATTTAGACCTCCACCGGACAGACGTCCCAGCCTCTTTTCACTCCGGGCCTTTTTTTGATTTCCTCAAGCCAGGTGCTCACCTTACTAAAATCACCAAGTTTTAGAATGTCGCTAGCTTCATAAAACTCAGACAAACAATCCACCCAAGGGGCAATTGCAAAATCGGCAATGGAAATTTCAGAGCCCGCTATGTATTTTGATTTTTCTAACTGGCCATCAATAACGCCCAACAATCTTTTTGTCTCTTTGGTGTACCTTTCAACAGGATAAGGATGATCGCATTTGTCTTTTGCGTATTTAAAAAAGTGACCAAACTGCCCGAACATGGGACCCACATGCCCTACCTGAAAGAACAACCACTGTAGGGTTCGATTGCGCTTCACAGGGTCCTTGGATAAAAAGCGTCCTGACTTTTCCGCCAAGTAAATTAAGATCGCACCGGATTCCATAATATTGAGAGGTTTGCCGTTATCCCCTTCAGGATCGACAAGCGCAGGAATTTTCGAGTTGGGATTGATTTTAATAAAGGAATCTTCAAATTGGTCCCCCTCTAAAATGTCGATGCGATGGGCGTCGTACTCAAGTTCCATTTCTTCTAAAGCGATTGAGGCTTTCTTTCCATTGGGCGTGGCCAGTGAGTAGAGTTGAAGTTTCGACATTAGGACCTCCTTGAGTTCTTAGAACTCCCTTTCACTTGCAGTGAATAGACAACAGCCCATTTCTGACTCGGTGTATTTTTAAGTTTCCAGTGAAAAGAAGACATAATCTTGATCTCCAAGTATAGTGATAAGCGCATAAGGAGTCTTGATGAAACTTAAACAAATAGCTCTTATTTTTCTTCTCATCTTCACTGGCCTAACCCTTGGTGCCAAGAGTTTTCACGCGATTAAGATCAATAAAATTGGAGGTAAAAAACCTATGGACTTACAAGAATACAAAGGAAAAACCCTGCTGGTCGTTAATATCGCCACAAAGTGTGGCTACACCCCTCAACTCGAGGGACTCGAAGCCCTTTATCAAAAGTATAAATCCAAAAACTTTGAAGTTTTGGGTGTGCCCAGCAACGAATTTGGTGGGCAAACCCCTGAGGAAAATCAAGAGGTTAAGAAGTTCTGTAAACTCAATTACGGCGTGAGCTTTCCTCTCACTGAAAAAACTCAGGTGAAAGGCGATGATAAACACCCCATGATGAAAAACCTTATTGAGCAATCCGAAGGCTCAAAAGAGATCGCCTGGAACTTTGAAAAATTTCTAGTGAACTCTGAGGGAGAGCTTGTGGCTCGCTACGATTCAAAAATGAAGCCCACCGACAGTGAGCTTGAGAAAAAAGTAGCTGAAATCACTGGTAAAAATTAAATACCCCACCCCCTTGTGAAGATTTTGCCCAAAACAAGGGGAAACCTCTGGAATTATTGGAAAATAATTGTTTTTATGAGCCTGTCTTGATAGAACTTTGCGGCTGTGACCATGATAGAGAACACTTATTCGGAAAAAACCCGGGACATCCAAGTGGAAGTTGTCCCCATTTACGTGCCTGACCAAACTCAGTTCGTCGACCAGTATCTTTATACGTATAATATCAAGATCACGAACCACTCCCCTAAACCCTGCCAACTTTTAAAACGGCACTGGATCATCGTTGATGGTTTTGGAAGAAAAGAAGAGGTTGAGGGCGAAGGTGTTGTGGGTGAGCAACCCATTATCGAGCCTGGAGACTCCTATGAGTATTCTAGTTATTGTCCCCTGCCCACACCCACTGGCAATATGAGGGGCTTTTTTCTTTTCATAGACTCTGACAAAGAGGACTTCTCAGTCAGAGTGCCTGTGTTTTTCCTACGCCAAGACGCCATTGTTCAATAGCTGAAATACGCTCTCTGAACTTGGAACAGAGTTACTTTTCAGAGTGATTTTCCTAGTATAAATCAATATTTTCGACATTTAATCTCAGGAGATCCCATGGCTGGAAAAATAGTCTATACAAAAACCGATGAAGCCCCCGCACTTGCGACCCATTCTTTTCTACCCATTGTTAGAAAGTTTGCTGGAACCGCAGGAATTGATTTTGAACTTAAAGACATCTCTCTTGCGGGTCGCATCTTGGCCCATTTTCCCGACCGATTAAAAGAGGACCAAAAAGTTCCCGATGCACTCTCCGAGCTTGGTAAATTAGCTCAAACACCTGAGGCCAACATCATTAAACTTCCCAACATCAGTGCTTCGGTTCCCCAACTCAAGCGCGCCATTAAAGAGCTCCAGGAACAAGGTTACGATGTTCCCAATTATCCTGAAGAGCCCTCCAACTCCGAAGAGGAGCAAACAAAGAAAACATACTCAAAAGTTTTAGGAAGTGCTGTAAACCCTGTGTTGAGAGAGGGAAACTCCGACCGACGAGTCGCTAAGGCTGTTAAAAAATATGCCCAAGACAATCCCCACAGAATGGGTGAGTGGTCAAAAGATTCCAAGTCCCATGTCTCTCACATGAAAAGTGATGACTTCTATGGGAGTGAGCAATCCGTTCGAATGGAAAAAGCCGGTCGCGTTCAAATCGTTTTAAAAACTAAAGATGGAAACAAGAAAGTTCTAAAAGAAGATCTCGATCTTCTTGCTGGAGAAATCATTGATTCCTCCTGTATGAAACAAAAAGCCTTAAAAAGTTTTCTTAAAGAACAAGTGCAAGAGGCCAAATCTCAAGGTGTATTATTTTCTATTCACCTAAAGGCGACGATGATGAAAGTTTCCGACCCGATCATTTTTGGCCAGGCTGTTGAAGCCTATTTCGCCCCAGTTTTTGAGAAATGGCAAAAAGACCTTGAAGAGACTGGTGTGGATTCGCGTTACGGTGTGGGTGATCTCCTCTCAAAAATCGAAAACCTTCCCAGTGATAAAAAATCATCGATTGAAGAAGATATCAAAAAAGCTCTTAATGAAGGGCCCGCTCTTGCCATGGTGGATTCTGACAATGGCATTACCAACCTGCATGTTCCTAGTGATGTGATCATCGATGCCTCCATGCCGGCTGCCATTCGTAGTGGTGGTAAGATGTGGAACAGTGATGGGAAGATGCAAGATATGAAAGCCATCATTCCAGATCGTTGTTACGCTGGAATTTACCAAGCTACCATCGATTTTTGTAAAAACAATGGCGCCTTTGATCCCAAAACAATGGGAAGTGTCTCTAACGTGGGTCTTATGGCCAAGAAAGCCGAAGAGTACGGTTCTCATGATAAAACTTTTTGGATTAAAGAAGAAGGAACTGTAGAAGTTCTTGATCAAGATTCCAAAGTTCTAATGAGCCATGATGTGGCCCCTGGTGATATTTGGAGAATGTGCCAAACCAAAGATGTGGCGGTCCAGGATTGGGTGAAGCTTGCCATTCGCCGCTCTCAAACATCGAACACGCCAGTATTCTTTTGGCTTGATCCCGACCGCTCCCACGATAGTCTTCTCATTGAGCAAGTGAACAAAACTTTAAAAGATATGGATACCACTGGGGCTGAGTTCGAGATTTTAAGTCCTATGAAAGCCACCGCCAAAACACTCGACCGAGTCAAAGCGGGTAAAGATACCATCTCAGCCACTGGAAATGTTTTAAGGGATTATCTTACCGACCTCTTTCCGATCCTTGAGCTTGGAACCAGTGCAAAAATGCTCTCCATTGTTCCACTTCTTGCTGGGGGCGGACTTTTTGAAACAGGTGCCGGTGGCTCTGCGCCCAAGCACGTCCAACAATTTATGAAAGAAAATCATCTTCGCTGGGACTCTTTAGGAGAGTTTCTAGCGTTGGCGGTTTCTCTGGAAGCTTTTGCAGACAAGGATAACAATGAAAAGGCAAAAGTACTGGCCCAAGCCCTTGATAAAGCCAATGAGGCTTACCTTAAAAACAACAAGTCTCCTTCAAGAAAGGTTAAAGAGCTCGATAACCGTGGTTCCCATTTTTATCTAGGACTATATTGGGCTCAGGCGTTGGCGGATCAAGAGGACAACACAGAATTACAGAAACTCTTTAAGCCCATTGCCATGGAGCTTAAAGAAAACGAGGGAAAAATCGTTGAAGAGCTTAATGAAGTTCAAGGCCAGTCCATGGAAATCGGTGGTTACTTTAACCCGGATATGAAAAAGGCGACCGAAGCAATGAGGCCTTCTGGCACCTTGAATGCTATTCTAGAGAAGCTCTAGTTTATAATTTTTTTTAATGACCCTGCATGCAAACGAATAATTTGTAGTAATCTAAAATGCTGCTATATCTAAGTTATCCGCTAATAAGGAGGAGATATGGCAGCAAAATTCTTTCTTTCTTTTTTAACTTTTTTAACCGTCGCTAGCGCCCAGTCCGCAGGCATTGAAGACCTTAAAAATGAGGTTATAGAAATTGCCCCTATCCGCTATCAGGTCAGTGACCTATGCCCTCCAGGAGTTTTGTGTGTCACCGACGGCACCCAAGTGGACCTTGAGTACGAATGGCCCTGTGACACAAAAGTTCTTCGTTTTACTTACAATGTAAAATCCGAAAAAGGGCGCATCCACCTCTATATCGATACGACCATTAGCTATGCTGCCTACGAATCCGATGTCACTTGTCAGGGCCTTGTGCGTGAAAATAAAAATATCACCCTTCCCAATCACTACGGGGAAGTGATTTTACATACCACTGCCAATCCTGATCTAGCGACCATCTAAAATCTTTCTAAATGTTAAATTGATTCGAGGTCCCAATGGCCTGGACCTCTTTGGGAGTGAATGCTTCCAATGGTGCTGAGTCTCCCCTCTCATAAGTAAAAGACTACCGTTTTCAAGCCGGATTTTTTGGGACCACCCCTCACGAGTCGTGTGCTTGATAAGAAAGTCCCTTTCCTCGCCGAAACTCAAGGAGGCAATAATGGGATTGTCTCCAAGCTCCTTTTCATTATCACTGTGCCAGCCATTGCTATCTTTTTCGTGCCGATAGAGGTTCAAGAGCACGCTGTTAAATTGCTCTTTTGTCTCTGTCTCTACCTCATTTTTAATTTTCTTTAAAAGAGGCGTCCAGGGTTCGGGCTCAAGCTTGAGCCCTGAATAGGTGTAACTCAAGCCTGGATCAGCGACCCAGCTTACCAGTCTTGGCTGTGGGTGCACTCGACCAAATACCTTCACACTTTCTTGTCGCCACTGAATGGTCGTGTGGAGTTCGGTAAAAATATTAGAGGCCATTTTTTCCGGGTAAAAATGGGATTTGTAGTAAAGTTCGCCGTCCCCAGGGAGAAGATTTTCCATAGGGAATAGTGTTAGCACTGAATGGGCATTTGTGACATTTTTTTTGCTAAAAATTAAACCCGATTTTCACAATTTATAAGTTGCTAGAGGTTTTGAAAATTATAGAATTAGGAAAAAGGAGAAACACACTATGAAATACTTAGTACTGATTGCTTTTCTTATGACAGGGTCCCTCGCTTTTGGGAAAGCTAAAAGTTGCACGGATTACTCTCAATTTAAAGACGTTTCAAAAAATGAAATGCAAACGATTGTAAAAAAGAAGAAAGCCACAATTGTTGATGTTAACTCAGAGTCTTCTTTCGAAGACACCCACATTCCCGGAGCGGTTCATTTTGCTTCCGTCAAAGGTAACTTTTCGAAAGTTCTACCCAAAGACAAGAATGCCATGGTCGTAGCCTATTGCGGCGGTAAAATGTGCACAGCTTGGCAAAGAGCCGCCAAGATGGCCTGCGAAATGGGTTATAAAAACATCCGTCACTTCAGCGAGGGGATCTCTGGCTGGAAAGCTATGAACAAAAAGGGCTAATTCGAGTTCACCCTTTCAATGTTCAGAAAAGCCCTGAGTAATCGGGGCTTTTTTTTTGCTGTCTCATATTGATATTTTTCTTGAGTCAAAGCTGCGCTAACTCATCGAAATTAGGCCAATACACCGCGACGCATCCACAAAAGGTGCCTGGCACCCAACGGGCATGTAAAATAGAAGTAGGAAAGGTAGGGAGAGCCAATGAGTCTTGCCAGCAAAATCACATGCGTGAGTGTTTTAATTGGGTCCTTTTTGTTGATTCTAGCCACGGGGCGAGTAAACATTCGAAACTTTGAGAAGATTCAACACTCCATTGAAGAAATTTATAAAGATCGATTGGTTGTAAAAGGTCTTATCTTCAAACTCTCCTCTCTCCTCCATGAAAAAGAAGTGGCTCTATTATCCAATAATAAATCCTTTTTTGTTTCCAACAATGGCAATATCAATGATCAGATCGATCAACACTTAAAAGACTTTCGAGCCACAAAATTAACTACTCAAGAGGAGTTAACACTCAATCAATTTTCTCGAGGAACAAAGAAATTGCAGAAACTTGAAAAGCAATTGTCCCTTGAGTCCGAAAATTGGCTTACTCCCGAAAACTCCAGAAACTTGATTAGCCAAATTGAAACCCTCCGAGCAAAGCTAAAAATTCTCTCAAGTATTCAGTTGTCAGAAGGGGAAAGAAAGCTCACTAACAGTGAAAAGGCTGTTGAGTCCATGAACCAATTTGAAAGCATTGAAAACTATGCCATGCTTTTTTTAAGCCTTCTCATTGCTGCTTTCATCTTCGCTCCCGGCCCCAAGAAACAGTTAAAAAAAGAAAATTAGAAACATATTCCCTAGTCTACGAAATATTAAATGAAAGAATGACTCGACCTTAATCCGGTGTCCCTGCACAAGAGCTTAAAAAGTTTAGGCCACTGCTGTATCTTTTTCTAATAACTAAGGGGTTTGAGGAATAATGCACATTCTCGCATTTGTAGTTCTAATCTCATCGGTTTATATTTTTCATCACCACTTCCCTCTTGGACATTCCCTCATTAAGGGTGAAAATAGCTTTGGCGAAAATCTTACTTTTCTTAGTTATTTTTCTATTAGTTTTTTTTATTTAGGTTACTTTTTAAAAACGCGAAAAAATATACTACTGTATTCTCCCTTATTTCTCTGGTTTTTAATTACAGCTTTAGAAGAAATCAGTTTTGGACAAAGTCTATTTTTTAAAAACACAAAACTTCTGCAATCAATCAACACACAAGGTGAGCTCAATCTTCACAATCTAAAGTTCATTGAAAACATCTGGGGTTTAGATGTTATTTACTATTACTTCCCACTGGCCTATATTCTTTTTCTATTTAATCATCATAAATCTTTAGTAATTCGTAACTTAAAGCTACTGCCGTTTTTTATTCTTCCGTTCTGGGATTCTATCTGGCCAACGGAGATTGAGTATTTTTATGGAGAGATGAGAGAGCTCGTTTTTTCAATGCTCTACTTTTTCTATATCTACAATGGATACTCAAAGAAACGTCTTCTCAAATGTGTTTTACTTGTAAATATCGTTGTCTCCCTAGGTTTAGCACAACTTTTAAGGGAAGGGGTGGTTTCTGTAGGATCATTGAAATCATTTGAACACAGGCGTTTCACCCAAGATCGAACCATTGCACCAGTACTTAGAGCTCAAAAAATTGTGGACAATGAAAGAGTCACAACAAAACTTAGATTTTTTATCCAACAAAAAGAGATCTCTGAATCAGACAAGAAAATTTTATCTGATCTTTATGAAAGTTTAATAGAATCTGATGACCTGCATGAACATCTACTAGCCACAACAACGCTCAAACTTCTAAATCAACAAACAAGCTTTCTGGAACTTTCCAAACAAATAATAGCCAGAACAAGTGGCAAAGAAGATCTCCCCTCTATCTTGGCTCAAATTTTAGCCACCCATAACCTAGGTACCAAAGCCGAGTTCACTACGATCAAAGAAAGGGCAAAGGTCCTAATAAATAAGGGCAATTTTTCGGCACGGAAAAGTCGTTTTATGGAGGAAAATTTGAAGTCAATTGATAGATACCAATCGGTTTCGCCCGGACACCTCATTCTTTATATTAGAGATCCCTTCTATCGAATTCGCTGAAGGAATAAAGCATCTTTTTTGGCGCTAAAGACATTTATTTAAAAAGTAAAAGTGAACCTCTTTTGATCTTAAGTCAAAATCCCCGACTTTGGGACTGTGCTGTTTTGAGGCGAATTGGCCGATAAGTAATTGATGAGTTTCAAGTTTTCTGACAATAAGGTCATTGTAGGACTAATCATTGCCTTGGCATTACAAATAGTGATTTTGTTTTGGCATTTAGGCTGGATTCCGCTTTTTTCCTCTCAATCTATGAGTGAGGGGAAAGAGGCTGGCTATGTAGACTCACTCGACAACACCCTCAAGAAACGACCTATAAACAATTTGATTTGGACAAGGGCCAACGAAAAAGAAAAGGTCTATTTTCACGATTCTCTCCTAACCCTTAGCCAGAGTCAGGCGAGCGTTCATCTTGATAATGGTACTGAGATCAAACTCTCTGAAAACACCCTTATTACCATTGAACCTCCCTCCCAAGATTCCCCAGAGGAAATCAAAATCCAATTTTCTAAAGGACATTTGCAAACTCGCAATCCGTTCAAAAAGTCTCAAATCAAAGATGAACAGATGACTTTAAGCATTAAAAAAGACAGCCAGGTCGACTTTAGTAAAAATGAGAAAGGAGACTATGAAGTGGTTGTTAAAAAAGGAGAGGCCCAGGTTCTTACTCCAAAGGCTGAAGAAACTTTATTACAAAACCAAGTCTTAACTTTTTCCAAAGACAAAGTTCTAAAGAAAATGGAAATTGATATAACACTCACCTGGAAAGGTGGTAAAAAAGATCGCTTCTATACTCATGACAAAAGCTCTCGTGTTGAGCTTTTCTGGAAAGGGAAGGCCGATGAACTTATCTTAAAAACTAAGAAGGGAATTTTCAAAAGAATTAGCGTTGATTCCTCGCTTGAGAAAAAAAGTTTTCAATTGCCCCTTGGAGACTATCAGGCCTTATTAAAAAAGGAGAGTCGACAGAGTTTACGAAAAGCAGTGGAAGTTCGCCAAGCGCCTGTAATTCACCTCTTAAGACCAAGACCGAGAGACCGAGTAAGGATCGGAAAGGTTGGTTTTCAGTGGGAAGAAGCGGAGAATGTAAAAGCCTACGAGCTACAACTAAAAGGCGAGCAAACAAACAAACAAATAAAAGTAGGGAGTTCCACTCAAGAGGTCACTCTTGAAAAAGAGGACTTCCTCGATTGGGAAGTTTGGGGAATAGATAAGGAGGGCTTTAAGGTACCACCTCCCTATTCCTACCCTCTTTATATAAGAAAGAGTCTTTTCGCACCCCCGAAAACAAAAAAACCAAAGACTATCAAAAAACGTCAAGGAGCTTGGTACGATTGGATTTTCCCCCCTCTTTATGCAGAAACTCCAGAAGTCGCTCTTTTAAGCTGGGAGAAAATTGAGTTTGCTGAGATTTACACAGTTGAAATCTCAACATCTAAAACTTTTAGGGAACTCGTCCACAAGGTTGAAGTCTCAAAAAACCGTTATGAGTTTAAAGAGGCTACGAAAGATCAAACTTATTACTGGCGAGTGGCTGCCGGTGACAGGCAAGGAAACATGGGTGCTTTTTCCGAGCCGGCTATAGTTAGCTGGGTAAGCATTGAGGAGCCCAAGCCTAAACTTCATCGAAAGAAAGCGGTTAAAACCAAAAAGAAACCAATCCCCCTAAAAACGAGTCGAAAAAAAGAGGAGAAAGCAAAAAAGACCTCTCCTCAAGCAAAACCAAATAAAATATCGAGAACTAAAGAAGCTAATACTAAAAAGAAACAAAGCATTCCGTCTAAAGACATTCTGAAGTCTATTTATGTCGCTTACACTCCTCAATATAGCTTAAAACAGTATCAAATGCCTTTAAATACAAGGTCCTATATTCAAGGCCCAACCACTCTTTCTTTCACGACCCAGTTTAATTTTTCATTGACCGCTAATTTTGATGCTTATCTCCTGGCTAAGTTTGACCAAAGTGAATATCAACCCACACAAGAAAGCCCCTTTCAAGGCAATATTAAAAGTCGACGTCTGCAAGGTCTTTTGGGAATTGAATCCAAACACAACAAATGGGGACTGGCCGCCTTTGTCGCTGATCTGCCGATATCATCGCGTGTAGGTTTTGAGGAAATCACTCTCAATCAATCCCTAGCCTACGGAGCACTTGGTTCTTATCAGGCCACTCTTTGGGGCTTTGATTATTTTGGTCTATTCGGCCCTAGTTTTACCAACTCGTTTGTGGGAGGCTATACCAGTCATCGTTTCCTCTACCCTGTCTTTTATGAATCTTTAAAGTTGGGTTGGGAGCTTGAAGGGTTTTACCATACAGAGGGCTCGCAGAGTTCCACGATTTTCAATTTTAACATTCATCTCGGTTGGGAGTTTTAATTTTTTTGCTTTTTGAGCTGTCTTGATAGACCGAAGACGACAACCATAGGCAATAGAAGAAAAATAAAGAAAGCTCCCGTGGGTGGTTTGGTATTTTTCACCCTCCCGCAACCGGCAGCTTCAAAATCAAATTGGGTTCTGTTCCCAGGCTCATAAAGAATATTGACACTCTCAATGGTAGCTGGATTATTGGCATCTACGGATTCAATAAAGACTCGCGCTTTTAAGTACCGTTTCCTTTTGAGTCTTGAAAGATCTGTGGTCCACCCTGTGTCATCATTTTCGAAATTGTCCTCACTCCCTGAAACTTCCCAACTTACTTCAGATGAGGAGGGAAGAACCTGAACAGCTTGAATATCTGTCAATGTGTTTTGTAAATCAAAAGTTATAGACTCAGCACTTTGCCTGTTGGTGGAATATTCAACCACACCAGGTGCAATGGTTTGCTCAGCCGGTT
Organism: Bdellovibrionales bacterium; assembly: GCA_964230645.1. Classification (GTDB taxonomy): domain Bacteria; phylum Bdellovibrionota; class Bdellovibrionia; order Bdellovibrionales; family JAGQZY01; genus JAGQZY01. The sequence continues at coordinate 1,682,970 of CAXRHT010000002.1, forward strand.
GATAAAACCCCCCGCCTTCAAGGTTATAGCCAACGCTTGAAAACCAGTTACGAGCGCGGCCTCCGTTGCCTCCAGAGTCAGTGCCATTGCTTCCACCAATTCCTGCTTGAGAGATCACAACCCCTCCAGCCACATTGTTATAAATTTCAATGTTTCGACCAGCTAAAACTTGCACAGAGCCAGCACCGCCTCCGCCACCTGCTCCACCGCTTGTAGCTGTTGAGTTTCCACCATCGCCACCATTAACTCGGATGAGCCCATAATTAGACGAAGGAGCTTCTCCAATAAATACATCTTGAACAGCGTGAAGAACCACTAGTCCTCCACCTCCGCCTCCACCAGCACCCGGCTGAGTTCCAAGGCCCGAGGCACCACCGCCTCCTCCGGCTGAGCCGAACATATTATCAAACCCTGGATCACTCAGCGTCGGACCCGCTAAGCCAAAAGGAGAAAGGGCCGTATCAGCATTCGTGGCAGGGCTTGAGTCATTCCAAGAAGCTCCTCCTCCACCATCCATCGCTGCGCTACTGGAACTTCCCCTTTTACCACCTTCTAAAACAACAACGAAATTATCATCATTATCTAAATATCCAACATTTACTCCGTTCTCGGCGTCCTCTAGATTTGTTCCCCCATTTCCTCCGCGAGTGCCACCACAGCGACCGGCCCCACCTTCTCCAGGGGCAGCCAGGGTGGCATCCTCACCGTTTTCACCGTGACACCATATTTCACCCATAATTTGAATATTGGTTTGCGATTGTATGACCAGGGGTTGATTTCCAATCACTTCAAGAATCCAACCTTGTGCTAAAACAAAATTTGTTACTTGCATTGGAGTAAAACGACTAGAATCCAACCTAATTCGGTTTCCTGAAAGATCGCCATCCACACTAAATTGTGAGTAGTTGGCTGGTACAAAAGCTCCATGACGTCCGTCACCCACCTGCAAAGAAAATTCATTGGCTCCACTATAATTCACAGCCTTTAGGGTCGGGTGAACAAATCCAAGAGCCTGGTTCAATACCAGTTGTGTGTTTTCTGCTCTGACTTGACTGGGGTTTGTTATTTCCCAGCTTTTTACGGCCGCGTGAAGTGGCTGAATTATGAAAAAAGCAATGAGAAATAAATATTTCATGCCGATTCTTTTTTTCCTTTGGGCTCGCCAAAAAGGACAGTAATTACCTTTTTTCTTAAAACTTCGGATTGAAATGGTTTAACTATATAGGCATCGACGTTGTACTTAGCGGCCTGAGAAATCTTAAGACGCTCTTGAGTTTGCTGAGCGGTAACCATAATAAACGGCATGTTTTTATATTCCTCAGCACCACGGACCGCCCTTAATAAAGTCAGTCCATCGGCGACAGGCATATCCCAATCACATAGAACGAGGGAAACTTCCTGAGAGGAGTCTTTGATTTTCTTAAAACCCTCGACACCATTGGATGCATGTAGGAAACGTTGAAAACCTAAACCGCGAAGATTTTGGACGATAATATCTCGGATAAGCTTATCATCATCGACGATTAATACGGTCATTTCGCGAATCTTTGAAGTATTCACATTCAAATCATCCATTTAGACCTCCCTCATCTGAGGTATTGATATATCAATTTGCAATCCCCCTTCGGGGTGGTTTGAAATTTTAAATTCACCTTGATGATCAATTTCTACAATCTCTTTACAGATCGCCAGTCCCAAACCACTTCCTTCAGCCCCTTTCGTTGTAAAAAGAGGTTCTTGTACTTTTTCTAAAAGGTTTTCTGGCACACCCGGACCCGTATCTCTAATGGAGATATGAGCCACAGAATCTGTTTCCTTTAACGAAAGTTCAATGTCCCCCCCTTGGGGAAGTGCGTGAATAGAATTAATAAAAAGATTAGCGAAAACCTGAATGAGGGAGTTTTTTTCCACTTCACAGGAACATTTCTGCCACTCTTTTTTGGTGACATTGATTCTATGACGACGAAAACGAAACTCCATCAGTTCGAGAGCCTCGTCAAAAATGTTCTGGAGATTTTCTATTCGATACTCTTTGGCGGCTTCTTCTGAATGATTGAGATTACGAAAGCTTTTTAGTACAGAAGCGGCCGTTTGGCCCGCTTTCAAGATGATATCAAGAGACTTTTTAACTTCCTCTGAATTATCAGAGGATTGCGCAATTTCAGTGTGACCAATAATGTGAGTTAACAGGTTTCCAAACTCATGGGCGACACTTCTTCCAATCGCAGCAATAGCATTATGCTTTTCGCTCGCTAATAAAAGTTGATGAGCCACATCCAGTCGTTCGGCTTGCCACTCCTTGAGCCTATTGAGATCCCAAAGACTTGTCACATTTCTTGCCTTCTGTAATATCTCACCGTCGGAAAAAGGTTTATTAACATAATCCCACCTTTCTCTAGACTCCTCTCCAAGAAAGGTACCAATAGAGTCCACGCTACGGTCGTGATAAGCGGTAACAAAAACGGCGTACAAATTGGGGTCAACGGCAAAGACCTCTTTAACAAGCTCAATACCATCAATATCAGCCCCGAGCATCACATCAAAAAATCCCATGGCAAATGGATCATCCTCTTTTACGGCCTTTTTTATCTCGGCAATAGCTTCCGAAGGAGAATGGACCACGACCACTTCAAATTCGCTTTTTGCTGTTTGCTCATCCTGCTTTTTTCGACGAGAGGAACGAAATTTCACCACATTGCTATCTTGAGGAGAAAGAATTTGTTGAATACCTTTGGCAATTTCAGGCTCGTCATCGACGACAAGTATGCGTCGATTGGGAACCGGGGAATTGACCGGGATCAGATTTTTTTGATCTTTTAAGAGCTTGGCTGCGTTAGTCATGCGACGTCCTTTCTTTCAAGGCACTCACTGAGAGGGAGCTGAATTTCAAAAATGGTTTCTTTACTTGAAGGTTTAAAAACAATATCTCCATCATAGGAACGTAGGAAGCGACGAGAGATACTGAGCCCCAGGCCTGTACCTTCCTCTGAGGATTTGGTCGTAAAATTTGTTGTGAAAAGCTTTTTTTGGTTTTCTTTGGAAACACCTAAACCGTTGTCGATAATCTGAATTTTTAATTGATCGTCTTCAATAAAAGTACTCACCTGTACCCAGTACTCCTCTTTCAGTCCTCGAGTAAGACGAGCTTCCATTAAAGCCTGAAGAGAATTTCTCATGAGATTTGTGACAGCTTGGATAAACTCGTCACGATCGAGTATTACGATGGGATCCTGATCGAGAAATGTTTTTTTGATTTTAAAGCGTTGTTGATCGAAAAGATCCGCCATAATATAGCAACAATCATTAAGAAGATCATGGACGTTTTCTTTCTTAGAAACAGCATTGGTATTTCCAAGGCGCCTCATGCCGTGAATGATCTTTCCTATTCGGTCGCCCTCTTCTTTTATGAACTTCATATCCCGGGTCATCTCATCTATTTGTCCCTCTAAGGAGGTTCGAATGGCATTGAGATTACCCATGTCTTCTAAGAAGATATTCTTTTCTTTTTCGATATCAGATGGGGCTTGCCAACTTTCGACAAGCTTTGGAAAGCCGCCGTCCTGGTAGTCCTCAAGCCAAGCCTCTTCCAATTCAGATAATACTTCCACTGGCTCTTTGTAGTGACTGGATACTTTCTTTTCAACAAGTCCCACTCGAGTTAAAAGACTTGTGAGCGGATTGAGAACCTCATGAGCTGTACGACCGGCCACTTCCCCCATCGAGGCCAACCGGGCTGTTCGAATAAGTGCCTCCTGAGCTTCACTTACTTTTTGATTTTGTATTTCTAATTCTGCGGTTCTTTCTCGCACCTTTTTATCCAATTCACGGTTCATAACTTCAAGTTCATCACGAGAGCGCTTAAGATCAGCGATCATCTTATTAAAAGATTGACCTAAACTCACCGTCTCGTCCCGACCTTTTAGAGCGATGGGAGATTCTAAATCACCGCCAGAGGCATCCTTCATACGCTTTGCTAGAAGCGCTACATTCTCGGTCAATGTCTTCGACAATAGAAAGGCCGCTATAATCACCATGGTCAGAACGATCGATCCAAAAAGGAGTGTCCGTACCGTTAACGACTTCACCACCTGGAAAACCTTCTCCTCTGGGGCGCGCGCAAAAACCATGACTTGATCTTGATAAGCCTTTGAATAAGCCGAGAGCCAGCCTTTTCCGTTTTCTTCTATGTGAGTGACACTGGTTTTAACACTCGAAGATTTAGCTTTTTTAAAAAGAATAGAGTTCGTTAATTTTGGGCGCCCAACAAGCTTTTCCACATTTTTTTGAACAAGAACCTCTCCCTCTTGATTCGTAATTTTAATATCACTGATATTGAGTAAAGAGATCGACTGTAAAAAACTATCCACTTTCAGATAAGCCACCAAAATTTTTTGACTCACCGGTCGCCCCTCTTCGTTGAGAACAAGAACCCTTTTTCCAAAAGCTAATAATGGGGGGAATCCCTCAAAACTGGAATTCCAAATTTTTTCTTTTTCTTTTGAAAAAGCTAATATCTTGTCTCTATCGGTGTAAACCTTTTTCCTTAGCTCCTCTTGGTCGACGCCATAGGTCTCGAAATATTCGTTTTTATAATAAGCGTTTTCTATGGAAGCCCCTTGGCTCGCAAAGGAAAAAAGAGCTATGACCTCTGAGTCTGCGTTGAAAATGCGACCAATAAGGTTTTTCTTCTCAGCGTCTGGGAGTTTAGCAAACAAGTGAAGTGTTTCGGCCACCGACTTTAAACGCACATTGATTTCTGTGGAGAGATTACTCACCTGGCTTTTATTAAGATCGTAAACAAGCTGTGTCTTATCTGTTTTAAATACTGTGATCGACATAAAAAGATAAAAGGACAAACAGATTAAGAGCAGCCCACTCATTACAATCAGAAATTTGGTCCGAATCGAAAATGTCACAATCTATCTCCTTGATATCTTTTCGGATTTTTTGAATTTCCTCTTGAAATTTATTGTGACTAACGAGGGGTCCTGAAGGCACTCTCTGCACTTTGGACCTGCTGACCGTCTTCCGACTCCGATAAAGCTCTCACTGAATAGAGAGTATTGGGGGACAGACCTGAGAAAACCATACTATGGTCAGTCTTAAGTACATTATCCAAAGTGGACAATGTGATCTCACCAGTTGAGATATTTTTTATCTCAAGTTGAGAGGAGGCCTGAAGGCTTGTCTTCCAAACCACGTGAACCTCAGTTCTAGTGGTTGAGAGCACGCTAAAGTTTGTTAGCAACAACGGCTCCTCAGCGGCACATGGGTTACTCGCTTGCTCTGGGAACAAAAAGTTTTCGTTGGCCAAAGGTTTCCAACCTCTTTCGAGAAGTTCGTAATAACGCACAGTAGGCTCACTAGGGACTTGGGTGGAATCAAAAAAGCGAGCGTTACCGGCCTGGCCGCACTCGATATCTCCTGCGGGTGAATTCGGGTCAACTCCTTCTGGCATTTTTCTCCACAGAACATTTAGAGCGATATGGTAGCGAGGACCTTGAAAATATGTGAGAACGATATCTTTTTTCGTATCCTTATCCATATAAATCGATCGAACAGCACATCCCATCCTTGTGGATGTTTGTTCGCCATTATCAACAATTACCTCTTCTGAACCGTCAGGAAGTCTTTCAACAATTTTAGATCCATCATCGGAGAGAACGGCCATTTGATACCAGCCGGGCTCCTCATTTTCCGCAAGCATGAGTTGCGACTCAAGTCTAAGAGCAAAGTACTCGTAAATTGGCTCATCATTCTGGTTGAGAACAAGAGTGCCATCTTGGGTATAAAAGCCAAGATCAAAAGCTCTGGTGGGAATATAAAGTCGGTCGAAATAAACCGTGCTCTGAATGGGATGTCCGTTTTCAATATAGTCATCCACATGAGTGTAACGAGGCTGGTCGTCTTTTAAAAAAAGAAGATGCCCCACAAGACCACGATCCCGTGCCGAAGATCCCGCTTCAAAGGGGTCACACACAGTGCGCTCAGGAGGAGTCAGTGGTGGAGGCGGAACTTCTCCCGGCTCGGCCACAACTTCAGTTTCACCTTCACTTCCACCCCCCTCATTCAAACAACCTGTTAACACAAGCATCTGCATCATAAGTATTGAGGGAACAAATATGGAAATGAAGAGATTTAGTAAAGGACGTCCAGCATACTTCTTCATCACCTCTAATTGTAGCAAGAGTTTCGTAAATTAGTGGTGAACTTTTGTTCTAGTTGTATCATTCTGAATACAATTGACTGATAATTTCACATATCCATATCAACCTGAAACAGGATTAAAATGATTCTTTTAAAGTCGATAGCTTCCACCGATACTTAAGCATGTATATGGGTGGTTATAGAAAATTAATTTTATTTTTTGGGTGTTTACTTGTTATTCCCGCTTTTCAAAACTGTGCTCCGATGAAAGGTATCGGTTCGGCCGAGAACAGCTCGTTAAACGCATCTGTTAACTATAAGTCAGTGCAGGCTATTTTAGATTCTCAGTGTCTGGCCTGTCATAGCACGGCGACAGCTTCCAATGGAAACGTGGCACTTGATTCCTACCAAAGTGTTTTGGATTCAAATATTGTGGTTGGTGGTAATGCCGAAGCCAGTGCTCTTTACACCTCTGTTGAAAACGGCAGTATGCCCCAAGGAATGCCGCCTTTAAGCGATGCTGATGTACTAACAATTCGTTCTTGGATAAATGCCGGAGCCCCAGATGGAACCGGTTCTGTCTCAAACGAAATCCCATCCGTTGATTTAGGAAATGATCGTACAGTTACACTACCGATTAATAGTGTGGAGTTTTTTGCGATCGTTAATGATCCTGACGGAGCCATATTAAATTCCCAGTGGACACAACAGAACGGTCCCTCTGTAGCCACTTTAAGTGGCACTAGTACAACGACTTTAACGGTCAGTGATCTTGAAGAAGGTCTTTATGTTTTCCAACTTATGGTGGAAGACGACCAAGGAGCCATTGTGAGCGAACAAGTGAGTTTAACAGTGATGGCAGACCCTAATCCTCCTGTGACTCCCACCGTCTTTTTCGCGGCAGACATCCAGCCCATTTTGACAGCGAGCTGTACTGGCTGCCATGGAGGAAACAACCCTTCTGACGACTATAATTTGGAGAGTTACGCCGGAACAGTGGCTAAGTTTGTAAATCCGGGTAATGCCTCTACTAGTACCCTGTACACAGAAGTACAGAGTGGAAATATGCCCAGGAACGCGGCTCCGCTAGCACCGGCTGATATTATGAAAATTCAAACTTGGATCAACGAAGGGGCTCTTGACAATTAATCGAGAATCTCTTTAATCATCGGGTAGACATCATTTGACTTTGTCCAGTAGGAGACACCATGGAAGCGCAACAAGAATGGAAAAAATGCAGTTCCTGCAAAACCCCAATTCCCTATAATTCGAAATATTATGTCTGCAGTGTTTCAAGCTGCAATAATAAACGAACAGGCTACAATTTTTGCAGTGTGAGCTGTTTTGACCAGCATGTTCCAATGGCTCGTCACAAAGATGCCGGCGCTGTTGAAGAAATGTCTCCTAAAAAGCCTGCACCTGAACCTCCTAAGGGCCGACGCATTATCCCCACTCAAAATAAGCTTTCTAAACCATCAAACAAACAGGTTTCAAAAGGTGGCGACGTATTGGTTATTGCCTCTCGCTTAAAAGAGTTCATTAACTCTCAGTCAGAGTTTAATACCTCAGCGGCCGTTATGGATGTCCTCTCCGATCACATCCGTCATGTGGCGATGCAGGCCATAGACAATGCCAGAGAGGATGGACGGAAAACCGTTATGGATCAGGACTTAAAGTTCCTTGAAAAACTCAATCTTAATATCTAAAGACACTGGTTGATCAATTCGATCATCTCAGCGGATGTATTGTAATAAGAGCTATTCAGCGATGATGTTAAGTCATCCAAACAAGGCACTGTCCCTTTATCCGCAGGCGCGCAAGCATTAATCAATTCAAAGAGTTCAGAGCTTGTATTGTAGTAAGAGGAATTAAGTTTACTTTTAGCAAATCCCACACAGTCCACCCCTTCACTGGCCTGAACCTTTGAACACTGCCCAATAATTTCTATCATCTCTGCACGGGTGTTGTAATAAGAACTATTCAGAGTATTAAAGCTATCATCCATGCAGAGCACTGTTGCAGGGGTGGCCGCGGAACAGGCATCGGTGAGTTCAAAAAGCTCGCTGGGAGTATTGTATTGGGAAGAGTTTAGCTTGCCTTTGGCCTCATCAAGACATTCACTGGAGGCGTCCTCTTGGCCAGGTCCCACTTCGCACACATTATCAGCTAAGATATCATTGGTGGTTACAGTTTTCGTGAAGAATTCACCATTAACAGTTTCACAAACGGCTCGCCACTCGGTGTAGGAAAGCCGAATCAATTTGTCGACCCCATTGAGTTGGGCGATTGAAATCATTGGGAAAAGTACCATCAATAGTATAAGTGACGTCTTGTTTTTCATGTGAAACTCCTTTGAGAGCTAGAAAGATAGAAGATCCAAACTTGTTAAAACACAGGATTTCTTTGCAATGAAATTATTATAAGACCTCACGTGTAGAAATCATTACATTGTGCGCTTTTAAAAACTTTCTAAAAGCTCAGTTTTGAATGAAAAAATCTAGAGTTTTCAGTCCCTCGGCACTAGTTTTTTCGCTAGCTTGGGACAACTTTTTGGGACGAAAACAAACATTGGGGAGGCCACTTGAGCCGTTTAATTCTACTCATTTTTATATTAGCTCATAGCCAGATCTCTTATTCCAATAACTATCAACTCGCTAAAGAAGTGGGTCGGCAAGATTCTGGTGACTTTCTTCTTTTAGAAAATCTCTTGGAGGAGAATCAGTTTCAAAGCCCTCTGGAGTTTCTGCAGTTTTGGAAATCGACAAAGCCTGAATATTTCGAAAACTATGTGCTCGCTTACAGAAGTCGAAGTCTACAACAAGCTGACTTTTTAAGGCCACGAGCTCTTATCTTTAATGAAAATGCCGACATGATTATGGCCTTCAATGGTCACGAACAACACGAAGGTTATGATGCCGTTGAAATGGTTCGCTTTAATCACGACAACAAGGCTTTTGAATTTTACGAGTTGAACTTTAACGACAACCAAGCCCAACTCTCCGGGCCCAACCCCCAAAAATGTATGGTCTGCCACCAGGCCACCAGTCGTAGTAATTTAGATCCTCGCCCCAATTGGGAACCCTATAATATGTGGCCTGGATTTTATGGTAGCATTGATGATGACACTGATCTCAGACGTGACAGTGGCCACTTTCGTCGAGAGATGGAAGACTCAGGTGATGAGTTCTTACTGGATGAAGTGGATGTAGAGCCCGAAATGTTTTACCAATTTTCCTCCTATGTTCAGCCCGAACATGAACGTTACTCTCTTCTAAGTCAGAGCACTATTGACCAATATGGCCGAGAAGAAACTTTGAATGGTGATTTAACCAACCGTCTTGCCGTTTTGAATTTTCAAAGAGTGGCAAGGATTATAAGAACAGAGCATCCTGAACTTTACGAAATTGTAAAGTGGACTGTTTATGGTCACGCCCGCTGTGGACGAAAACTTTTTATGAAAAAAGAGGCCGCGCGCTGGCTTTACGAGAAAGTCGGTGGTTTAGATTTCCAACGCTTCGAAGAGGCCGCTGCTGAAATGGACAACCGACGAGTTGTTTATGGCGAGGGACCTGATGGCAGACGATCGGCTTCAGCCGCTTATCGTCCACCTGTGCGCGATTTTTATAATATTCGCACCACCTATCTTATCGATATTCTTTTCGAGGCTTTTGGAGTGAACACCTCGGACTGGTCCATGGACTTTAAAACTTCCGGAGGGCGCTTTTCAGCCTTCGAAAGATTTGGTGTGACCAATGAGCCCGGACCTCCCTGGGTCTATGCCATCCGCTATGAATTTGCTAATGATCCTGATTTCGCCGATGAAGAGTCTTTTTCTTGTGATAAAGCGAAACAAAAAAGCCTTGAGGTATTTCCAGATCTGGATACCACTCAATCGGTGTGGGCTTCACTGGCTCACCTTCGAGTGGACGCTCCTGAAAAACCCCTTATCCAAAGATGTATCCAATGTCATGTTGATGAAAATTACGGACACCTTCCCTATATCCCATTTGATAATGAGGAGGCCTTGAGCGATGCACTTAAGGATCGTGGTTTCCAAAGAGGAACTTTGCTTGAAGAAATTTTATTTCGCCTAGGCCCCCATGCCACTCACAGAGAGCAAATGCCACGCGGTCCTGTCCCTACTGATGAAGCCAGGGAAAACTTAATCATTTACCTTGAAAGCTTAGTCAATTAGACGGGTTTCAATTATAAACTCCCCTCCGACGGTCCTCGGAAAGACGGAGGGATAATCAAAACTCTTAGGACTCTTCTTGAGTAATCGCTCTAGCACCAAGGTTTCCATATCGATGGTATTGGTGAGAAATGGCTTGCTCTTCAAAGAAGTTGAGAAGCTCCACCCTTCCCTCCATCATCGGAGGCTGCCTAACAATAAAAGTAAGAGCTTCGGCGGCTTTTTGAAAAACGAACTCTGAAATGTTTTCCTGTTTGGCGTACATGATTCTATCCACTTCAGGGAAACTTTTCGCGAAATCAGCTTCTGATTCCCTTCTCATAAAATCATCTTCTTTTAATATTTTCTGAGAATAACGGAATAGAAATTGTGCCACCTTGTTATTGAGGTTTTCCTCAAGGCTGACTCGAATTCGTACTCCACAGACCTTCGCAGCTAAGATTCTCGCCATGGATTCAAATAAGCTGTCGCCATCGCAAACTCGAATAGTGACATATTTCAGTTTTAAGTAACGAAAAATATTGTCCTCTCCACGCAACTTAAAGAAGTCTCTTTCCTTGGTGAACTCTTTTTCCAAGTTGTACATATAGCTCTGAAGAGCGGCCTGTAGTTTGCCTATGTCTTCCGACATTTCTGCAAATCGAGAATCCGTGTCCCAGCGATCGGCAAGTTTTACAAGTTTGCTTGAGCGCAGCTCGGGAACATGAGGCTTTCTTAGCTCTTTAAAGTTCATAAATTGACTGATGTAGTTGAAGTACCCAACTTTCCGGCCAGCTCCAATCGCAGACTTACCAAGTCCTCCGAAAGGCTGCCTTAAAACGATGGCCCCTGTGGTTCCTCGGTTTACATAAAGATTCCCGGCTCGTAGGTTCTTCTTCCAGTAATCCACTTCGCGGTCATCTAAGGATTCAATTCCTGAAGTGAGGCCATAGCCGGTGGCATTTACAATTTCAACGGCATGCTTTAAATCATCCGCTCTCATAACAGCCAAACAGGGACCAAAGAGTTCAGTCATATGACAAAAAGCCCCTTCTTTCACTCCCCACTTGATACTGGGTTTTAACATATACTCATTGTGGTCAGCGTATTCTGGTTTAAGAACCCAACTCTCACCCTCTTCAAGATGTTCAAGAGCCCATTTCAGATCCCCTGTCACAGGGCCGGCCATTGTTCCAATGCGATTTTTAAAATCCCAAACGGAGCCCACTTCTAAACTTTGAGCGGCATCGACAAGAGCGTCTCTAAATTTTCGGTCAAAATATATTTCGTTTTCCAAAATAAGCAGAGAGGTCGCTGAACACTTTTGACCACTGTTTGAAAAGGCCGAGTGAATAACATTCTTGATAGCCTGCTCGCGATCCGCCATGGCTGTAACAATCGTCGCATCCTTTCCTCCGGTCTCAGCCGTGAGGTAAAGGTTAGGACGAGCCTCAAGCATTTTTTGAGCTGTGGACTCCCCACCTGTGAGGATAACAAAATCAATTCTATCGTCTTTAATAAGATGTTCACCAGCCAGTGAGCCTGGGCAAGGAACAAACTGCAGAGTATTTTTACTTACTCCTGCGTCCCAGAAACATTTACACAATTCATAGGCACACATCACGGCATTGGAAGCAGGCTTGATTATGGCCGTGTTTCCGGCTGCCAAAGTGGCTGCAATTCCCCCAAGCGGAATAGCAATAGGAAAGTTCCAGGGTGGTACAACAAGTCCAATACCCTTTCCTTCAAACTCTAAATTTTTATGAGCCTCATAGTGCCGCGTACTCTCTGAGTAAAACTCAAGAAAGTCGACGGCTTCACTGACTTCCACATCGGTTTCGGTAAAAACTTTTCCAACCTCGGCGGCGGCCACCCCGATAAGATCACCTCTTCGTTTTCTCACTTCGATCGCAACATTGGATAAAATCTCATGGCGCTGACGGCGTGTAAGTTTTCTCCATTTGTCTGGATCTTCGGCGGCCACATCCACGGCTTGTTTTAAATCATCCGCATTCGCCTTGGCGTATTGGCCGGCATCCACTTTCAAATGAAGCTGAGATTTGTCCGGCCGTTTTTCCACTTCACGTTCACCAATACGATCTTCACCAGCTACAACGGTTGGGATGGTCTCTAGCTCATCGCCAGGACTCTTCATCCACTTTTCTCTGATTTTTTCAGCCCACCTCTGGTTGGCTTCCAAGATAAAATCGGTATCCGGTTCATTGGTAAAGTTATAGGTATGGAATGTTCCTTCTTTGTAGTCATCCCAGTGCTCATCCATACGATTTTGTCTTCTCTTTTGACCAATAAACAAACCATCTCGGTTATCAAAAGAATCGATGAAATTTTGTTTGAGCATTTCCCACTCTTTACTGTCGGTGGTTAAACCAAAAGAGTAGCGAATAAAGTTATCTTCACTGGTGTTTTCATCCAAGCGGCGAACGAGATAGGCAATCGCATTGGTGAACTGCTCCTTCCCAGCGATCGGAGCGTAAAGAATAAGATTTTGACCTGAGACTTCTTTAATAGCAACCCTGGCCGCTTCACTCATTCCCTCAAGCATTTCGATGGAGAAATATTGCATCACATCGTAGTGCTTGGCGAGCTCAAGAGCATAGGCCAGCTCGAAGAGATTGTGTGAGGCAGCTCCTAAATGAACCGCCTTGGCGTTCTCAGGCTTTAAGGCGTATTCGGCCATAATCTTATAGTTACTATCGGTATCAATTTTATCGGTGTATGTAGCCAAGCGCCAGCGACGGATGGAAGCTTCTGTTTTTTCCATCTCGTGGTTAGCCCCCTTTACAAGCCGAACTTTAATGGGAGCCCCGCCATCAGCCACACGTTTTTTTGCCCATTCTGTAAGATCTTTCTGCCAAATATGGGCGTCTGGTAAGTAAGCCTGCAATACAATTCCAGCGTGGTAGTCTTTGAGCTCTGGATCTTCAAGAGCCTCTTTAAAGGCTTCCACCGTGATGCGAAGATCGCGGTACTCTTCCATGTCAAGATTGACGAATTTGTGAGCCTTTTCTCCATCAAAGTTAGTATAGGTGTGTTCTTTGGCTTGCTTAAAAATCTTTCGAATTCTAGGAACAAGGTCCGCCACCGTTTCGTCAAAAGCAATGGGGTCAATTTGCGAATAAATGGTAGAGATTTTGATGGAAAGGTAATCGATATTGGGATTTTCCAAAGTGTTCATGTATTTATCGATACGACTTTGGGCCTCGGCCTCTCCTAAGACCACTTCACCAATGACGTTAATGTTCACTCGCGTATCGTCATGCTTACGGGCCTTCATATGTTTTGCGAGCTGTTTGTCGTCAGCGGGCAACACCACCCTTTTGGTGTCTTCTCGGATATTTTCCACAAACATAGGTATAGAAATTTGCGGCATATAAGTACCGGCATGGCGGAATAGGAAAACAAGGAATCGTTCAGAGTTAGTGAAAAACGTGGCCATTCCGTATTTGGAAAATAAATAGTCAATTTGGTTTTCAACCCGTGAAACATCATGGCTTCTAAAGCTCTGGTCCATCAGCTCAATCAAAAAGACTTTATCAACAGGATTGTTTAATAGTTTCTGCATTTTCGCATGGAAGGCGTTTTCAAAGTCTGACATTTTGGTGGTGGCGACATCTTGCCACTTTGTTGCTAGGTCGATGGCTTTGTTCATTACCTCTTTGTTCATTTTACCTCTCTCTTTTCCGCTCAATTTTAGGTTCTTCGTTTTCTACTTTGGGGACTGACAACAAGCAAGGTTTTGCTGTCCCATGACATTTGTAAATGCTTGAAATCAAAGGTTTTGAAGGGGCAGGTTAACATAATCTACAAAAAAAGACACATGACGTCTTACGCCATAGGGCCGAACCGTTATTTATTGAAGATGACTGCACTCTTGCTACACTAAATGGACTTTAATAGAGGAGCTGAGGAGATCATTATGTCCATAAGAAAAATTTTCGTTTTATTAGTTAGCATCGGACTTTTAAGCGCTTGTTCATCAAGCGAAGAGAAGCAGGAGTTTCAAGCTAAAACCACTTCCACGATTGTTACTAAAGAGATTCCCTATATGGTGGGTGACAAGAAAATGAAGGGCTTTTTAGCCATTCCTGCCGGTGAAGGTCCTTTTCCTGGTGTGATTGTCGTACACGAATGGTGGGGTCAAACGGAGTATCCACGGGACCGTGCTCGTAAGCTTGCCAAAGCGGGATACGTCGGGTTTGCGGTTGATATGTATGGCGAGGGGAAAACTTTTGATCACCCCAAAGGAGCTAAAGCCTTCTCCCAAAAAGTGATGGAAGATCTCGACAAGGCCGAAGAAAACTTTCGAGTGGCCTTGGCGACCTTGAAGGCGCAAAAAAAGGTGAAACCTGAAAGCATCGCGGCTCTGGGCTACTGTTTTGGCGGAGGCATTGTTCTGGAGATGGCTCGCCGAGGAATCGACATCGACATGGTGGCCAGCTACCACGGCAACCTAACGCCAATCGTTAAAAACGAGGTCACAAAATTTCCAGCGCGAGTTCTTATCTTCAATGGTGCTAAGGACCCCTTCGTCCCCAAAAAAGCTGTTGAAACCACGAGAAAGAAGCTCAAAGAAGCCAATATTCGTTATAAGTTTTTTAATATCAAAAATGCCACTCATGGCTTCACCAACCCCGAAGCAACAGCAATGGGTAAAAAGCATGATCTTCCACTCGCATACAATGAGAAAGCCGATAAAAAATCTTGGGAGGAAACTCTCAAAGCATTTAAAGTCGTCTTTAAATAAGGATTAAAATGGCGGAACCCCTAAAGAACGCGATCGATGATTCCTACCTCTTAAAGCTTGGACGAGAGATTAGTCGCTACCAAAAAGACTTCTCTCCGACCGCTTTTAGAAATGAGTGCTTGGGAAAAGACTGGGACGATTTGGCTCTCAAAGAGCGCATCACTCGTATTACCCAGAGTCTTGAGAATCACCTACCGGGAACCTTCAAGCAAAAAATAGCGACTTTAAAAAAGGTGGCTCCTCAATTCACTGGCTATAAAGCTTTTTACTTTCCGGAGTTTGTTTCAACATTCGGCATGAGTGAAAAGGATCGCCAGACGTCTCTTGAGGCCATGAAAACCTTTACACGCTATTCAAGCTCCGAGTTTGCGGTTCGCCCTTTTATTCAAAAAAATCCGAAAGAAATGATGGAATGGATGAAGAGTTTGGCAGAGAGTAACAACGAGGATGAAAGACGCTTGGCTTCTGAAGGTTGTCGCCCTCGCCTGCCTTGGAGTTTCAATCTAAAAGAATTTATCGATGATCCAAGTCCTATTTTTCCCATTCTTGAAAAACTCGCCAATGACCCCTCCCTGTATGTGCGGCGCTCAGTGGCTAATAATCTTAACGATATTTCAAAGGACCACCCCAAAAAAGTTCTGAGTTGGATTAAAAAGCTAGTAAAGAAAAACAAAAGCTCTGAGACACTCTGGATTGCCCATCAGTCGCTAAGGACGTTGCTGAAAAAAGGTAACAGTGAAGCCCTAAAAATACTCGGCTTCTCCGATCAGCCCCCTGTTAAAGCAAGCCCATTGAAGTTGTCCAGCACACACCTCAAGCTTGGTGAGACTCTTGAGTTTGAAATGAGTTTTGAAAACACTTCAAAAAAAGATGTGCCCTTGCTAGTGGATTTTATCTTCCATTTCAGAAAGAAATCCGGGGAAGTTAACCCAAAGGTTTTTCGTTGGCGGAAATTTGTTCTAAAAGCGGGTGAGAAAAAAAATCTGACGAAAAAACATCCTTTTAAAGATCTCAGCACCCGAGAGCATGTGGAGGGAGAGCAATTTCTCCAGGTTCAGTACAATGGTCAATTGACCACAAAAAAGAAATTCTTGCTTGAGGCAAAGAAAGCCAAAAAGAAAAAAAAGACTTCGAAGAAGAGCAAGAAGAAGAAGTCTTAAAATCAATGGAAGGAATTGCTTCCTATCCCCCCCTTCATTTGATAAAGAGTCCCTATGGCTACAAAACAAATCTTAAGTTTTAATTTCGAACCCGGATATAAAGTTAAAAATAAATATGAGATCGTTAAGAAGCTCGGGGGCGGCTGGGAAGGCGAAGTCTATAAGGCAGAAGAAATCGTCAGCGGCATCCCTGTGGCTCTTAAATTCTTTTACCCAAAGAGAAACCGCAAAAACAAGGTTGCCAACCAATATGCCCAGAGGCTTTATCGCCTCTCTGAGAGTTCCGTTTCGATCAATTATTACACGCAAGAGACGATGACAATTAAAGGCCAGCCGGTGACCTGTTTTGTTTATGAGTATGCTGAGGGAATGATTTTATCCCACTTCCTCAAGCGCCAGCCCGGTGGTCGGATTGGGATCATGCAAGGTCTGCTTCTTCTCCACTCCCTCGCTAAAGGTATTGAAAATGTCCATTTTCACAAGGAATACCATGGTGATTTACACACCGATAATATTATCATTAAAAGAAAGGGACTCGGTTTCGAGTTTAAACTGCTCGATATGTACAACTGGGGAGATGCAAAAAGCTTGAATAAGGCCGAAGACATTCTTAATTTGGTCAGAATTTTTTACGAAGCCATCGGTGGTAAGAAATACTACTCTAAGCATCCCCAAGAAGTGAAAGATATCTGCTGTGGGCTACGTTCAAACTTGATTTTAAAAAAGTTTCGAACAGCCACCTTGTTAAGGCAGCATATCGAAAATATCGAATGGACGAGCGAGACTCGACTATAGGACCTTTCTTTTATGCTCATCAATGGATGTGATGAGTGTAAGAGATAACTCTGGAGCGACATGGATGGCAAAAGCGGAACTGGTACTGCAAGCAGACTTTGACCAACCTCACGTTTTTGAGGAAAAAGAGTCGCTCATCTATTTTTCCAAAAAATCTCCTTTCAAAGACACTTGTAATGAAGACGCTATTGGAATTTTCCCGGTGGGTGATGGAATGGTTTTTGTAGTCGCCGATGGAGCTGGTGGTCACCCCAAAGGGGAAGAGGCGGCAAGAAGAGTGCTCGTACAAATGGAAAAACATTTGAAAGCCCGAGACCCCAAAGCGGAGTCTTTAAGAATTCCGATCATCAACGCTATTGAGCAAGCCAACAAAGAACTTCTTGATGAAGGTATCGGTGCTAGAACAACAGTGACTGTCTGTGAGGTCTTTAATAACAAAGCTCGCGGCTATCAGGTGGGAGATTCCACATTGTTTATCTGCGGACTCCGCGGAAAAATTAAATACAAATCCACCTCCCATTCTCCTGTTGGCTACGGAATTGAAGCTGGACTTATTGACGAACATGAAGCCCTGGATCACCCCGACCTTCATTATATTTCCAATCTCGTGGGCGAGAGTGGAATGAAAATAGAAATTGGTCCAGAGATTGAGCTCAACCCAAAGGATTCGGTTTTCTTGGCGTCTGATGGACTCTTTGATAACTTCCATCCCAATCAGATTGTAGAGATTGTCCGCAAGGGAGAAATGGCTAAAATCTCTACTGAATTGATGAACTCTATCGACGAAAAAATCTACAAACAAGACGACTCAAAAAAAGACGACATCAGTTTTATTCTCTTTAAAAACGAATAGAGAATGCCCCCATAAATCTCATTATGAAATTAGATCATTAGTTGTTCTCCTATGGGGTCATTTATGGTAGCAATAAGATATGAAGAACGTAATTCCGGCAATATTTGTATTAGTCCTTTCTATTCTTACACTTAATGCAGCGCATGCTCAGGAGAGACTCCCCGTTTTTGACGAGATGATCATCCTAGCCCCCCTGCCTCTCAGCCACGAAACCTACACGGTTAAAAAAAATTCGTCGGTGCATCAGGCCTTGCTTGATGCGGAGATCGAGCCCCAAATCATTCACGATATTGTGAAAGTGGCCCGTCCAAAATTTAATCTTCGTCACGTTCAACCTGGCACTCGTTTTGTTATCTCAAAGGAAGCGACGGGAGATCTTAAGCGCATCAGCTTTGATATTTCCCAGCTCACTCGCCTGCAATTGGATTTTTCTCATAACCAATGGAGCAGCGAGATTGTCGATGTCGAAACCACTAAAAAATTGGTTCACTTTAACGGAGTCATCAACGACAGCCTTTGGGCATCGGCCGTTGAACAAAAACTTTCTCCCAGTGTGATCGTCGACTTTGCCGAGGTTTTTGGCTGGCAAGTGGACTTTTCTCGTGAAGTGAGAAAAGGTGATATGTGGCGATTTACGGTGGAAAAACTTTTCGCCGAAGGTCAGCACGTAGGCTACGGAAATATTGTCTACGCAGAATACAAAAACGGTCCAGAGCTCTACACCGCTTACTACTATCAAAACAAAGTCACAAAAACTCGCGGCTATTTTGACGAAAATGGTGAGTCCTTAAGAAAAGTATTTCTTAAAAGTCCCATTAAATTTGGAAGAGTCACCTCTCATTTTTCTCGTCGTCGGTTCCACCCGATCCACCGTCGCTACAAAGCCCATAACGGTGTGGATTACGGAGCCCCGCGTGGAACTCCGATCCGTGTGGTTGGTGAGGGAAGGATCGTAAAAATTGGTCGCTACCGTGGGTCAGGTAAAATGATCGTTGTTGACCACGTGGCAGGTTACAGAACCAAGTATCTTCACATGAGTCGCTTTAAGCGTGGCATGCGCCGTGGATCAAAAGTTCAGCAAGGTGATATTATTGGTTACGTAGGAGCCACTGGTTATGCCACAGGCCCTCACCTTCACTTTGAAATGTCTAAACATGGCCGCCTCATGGACCCTCTTAAGGTGAATCTTCCAGCCGCTGATCCTGTGCCTAAATCAGCTCTGGCTCATTTCCGTGATTTTGTTATAGAAATCAATGAGTCTATTGCAAGTCAGTACCGTCGTACAGCAAGCCAAGACCCTGAGGAAGCTATTCCTTTAAAGGCCAAGACCTCTAAGCTTCAGAAATAAATTCCAGTTCTTATCCTGTCCTTTGACTTAACAATAAGTCTAAAAACTTGGACAGGACAGCTTTCCTTTGCAAAAATAAAACATGCTTAAAAAAGTCATTCTTATTACCGTGTTTTGTTTTCCTCTCACCTCTTGGTCCTATTTTCATTTTGAACCAGGTATAGGTTACAACCGAGGTCATTATCAAACCAACAAACTCCAGGGAATTGGCCTCACTTTAAAAACCGGGGCTGAGTTTCAAAAGTTTTTTATCTTGGCTGATATTGGCTACCATGATCTTCAATTAGGCTCGACTCCAACCTCCACGGCCCTTGACGGTGGTCTTGCCATTGGTGGTGACTTCAAGTCTTGGCGTTTTTGGTTTACCTACCTTGCGATGGCACAATTAGAAACCGAGTCTGGCGGGGTTACATCGACCGTTTCTGGGGATGGATTTAAGCTTGGAATTTCAGGGCAGCTCTCGCAGAAAGCTTACATTAATTTAGAGGTTCGGTTTATTGACTACAACAAACTGGAATCGGATGGGGCTTCAAGCGACATTACTCAGTTCATGGACGCGGCCTTACTTTCAGTGAGTTGGAAGCTTCTCTAAGGCTTCAAGTAAGAGGCTCGGTCGCGGCTACTCCTCTATTCAGGAAACATTTCATCGGAACTCTCCCGCGAGGCACGCACCCGGGTGCACTTCGTCTCCCGTGAGGCATCACTCCGTGCTGCTTCACGAGATACGCAGCGCTCGTTGCTCGAGCCTCGCGGGAGAGTTCCGATGAAATGTTTCCTGAATAGAGAAGTAGCCTCTTTATTCGTTACTGTAGAGTTTAGAGACTTTTGGTGGTTTCGGCCGGTTCTACTTTTTTTAATAGAAGTTGAAGCAGATGTTTTTGGCGATTCTTGAGACTTTTCTGTTGCCTGAGCCTACGGGTAAGGTGGCGTAGACTAGGGTTTCGAAGCCTTGGCGGACGACCATGCCGAAGCCGATGGAATTTTCTATGATCATTTTTAGGCCGAGGCCGCTTCCTAGGTTGTCGTTATTTCGGTGTTCTACTTTGGCGAGTCTTGAATCGTGGAAAACTTGGTGGAGTCTCTTTTTTACTCTCATTTTATTGACCGAACCAAATGGGTCTCGGCAAGTGATGGCAAAAATTTCGTTATTAAAGGAAAGTTGGATTTCTCCTTTGTAACCTTCTGGATAAGATATTTCTTGGTTTCTTGGAGCGGTCTGGTAGAGGTAGTTGCCACTTTCATCCGTTGGGGCTGAGTACATGGCGTTTGAGAAAAGCTCGCTAATAATGATCTTCATATTTTGTTTTATGCTTGAGTTCTTACTGTTCTGATTCACAAACTCTTCACACTGAAATAACAAACCCTCTTTATCTTTTGTTGAGGTAAAGGGAAGTGTAATTGTGCGTTTACTGCTTTGAGCATTTCTTGTAATTACGGGAATGGGGCTTTTCAAGAATACATCGGGATATTTGCAAATCATCGCACTCATTAACAAATTGTAGAGAAAATATTCGTGTTTTTTTTGCATTAAAAAACAAAGGCCGACTTCATCGACCATGCGAAAGATTGTGGAAAGTTGCACTTCCTCTCCAACAAACACTATTTTATGAAGATCTCTTTTTACCTGGTTTACCTGTTCGAAATCTAAGACCTCAACGTCCTTCAATAGATTCAACAATCTTTTATCAAGACTGTTGGCTGCAATTCCAATGCGATCTAATAATTTCATTCAAAACCCAAAACTAAAAAGGTGTTTATGACCCACTCTATAGTTAATAATATCAACTTCTGAAAGGATGCACAAAACCTCTCAGCATTGGTGAGAGACAATTGTCCAGTGTTTTTTTTGTTTTATTCGTGGTCCTTGATCTCTTCGAGTTTCTGCTCGATCTCCTCGACTTCTTGTTGCCTTGTCCACAACTGGTAGTAATGGCCTTTTTTGTTCAGCAGCTCTTGGTGTCGACCTCTTTCCTTAATCTCGCCATTCATTAATACAATGATTTCGTCGGCATCGACTATGGTTGAGAGCCGGTGCGCTATGACTAAGGTCGAACGATTTTTTGCCACTTCTTTGAGAGATTTCTGGATCTCCTTTTCTTTGTGAGAGTCGAGAGCTGAGGTGGCTTCGTCGAAAATTAGGATCTTTGGATTTTTTAAAAGTGTTCTTGAGATGGCAACACGCTGTTTTTCTCCCCCGGAGAGCTTCAAGCCACGCTCTCCAACAGGAGTGTCATATTTTTCCGGAAGAGTTTCAATAAACTCGTGGATACTAGCCCTTTTAGCGGCCTCTTCAATTTCATTTTGTTTTGCTCCGGGGCGTCCGTAGCTTATGTTGTACCCAATAGAGTCGTTAAACAAAATCGTATCTTGAGGCACCACACCAATACTGGCCCTCAAAGACTTTTGGCTCATCTCTCGAATATCCACTCCATCAATTGTGATTGAACCTTGGTTGATGTCATAAAAACGAAACAGAAGTCTTGAAAGGGTAGATTTTCCGGAGCCACTCGGCCCCACTACGGCAATGGTCTCTCCCGCGCCCATTTTTAAATTAATATTTTTTAAAATGGGACGCTCTTCTTGATAAGAGAAGTCGACATTTTTAAATTCCACTACGCCTTGTTTGGTTTTAAAATCTATCGCTCCTTCTTTATCAGCTACCTTTGTATTAATGTGGATGAGCTCAAACATCTTATCCATATCCACAAGACTGTTTTTAATTTCTCGGTAAACAAAACCTAAAAAGTTCAGCGGCATATAAAGCTGCATAAGATAAGTGTTCACCAAAAAAAAGTCTCCTATTGTTAACTCTTCACCAATCACACCTTGTCCCGCTAATAGAAGAACTGATATGAGTCCAACTCCAATGACGACTGACTGAAGAATATTAAGAACCGAGAGAGTTTTTTGGCTTTGGATTGCGGCTTTTTCGTAACGGGCTAAAGACTTATCGAACCGTTGGTACTCGTGGTCTTCGTTGCCAAAATATTTTACCGTTTCAAAGTTAATTAAACTGTCGATCGCTTTGGTGTTGGCTCTGGTTTCAGACTTGTTCATTTCACGTCGATACTTAATGCGCCACTCGGTAACTACAAGGGTGAGAAAGATATAAATCGCGATGGTAGAAAATACGATAGCTGCATAGATGATATTAAAGTGATAAATTAGCACTCCGGTAACGAGCACAATTTCAAGGAGCGTTGGGACCACGTTAAAAGTCATAAAGTTCAGAACAAATTGAATTCCCCTTGTTCCTCTTTCAATCACTCGGGAGAGTCCTCCGGTTTGTCTGGAGAGGTGGAAATCCAAATCAAGATTATGAAGATGCTCAAAAGTTCTTAATGCCACTTTCCGGTGAACTTGCTGTTTGAGGTTTGCAAAAACTAGGTCCCTCACCTCTCCAAACACAGCCACGAAAATTCGCGCCACTCCATACCCCACGATCAACGCCACAGGAAGAACGATAGGAAGGTCCTCCACAGAGAGGCGGTCGACAGCTAATTTTAGTAGATAGGGCACGTAAACATTGAGTCCTTTGGCGGCCGCCAAAAAAATAAGAGCAAGTACTAAGCGAATCCGGAGATCTTTGCGATCTTTTGGCCAAAGATATTTTGATAAAATTTTCAGGGTATGCCAATGCCCCTGATAGCTGGACTGTTGAGAAGACATAAAACCATCCTTCAACAAAGGCTTACAATCTGTAAACAAGTTTCTTTCGTCTGATATCCTAGGGTTTAGCCTTGACGGGCTCTGGCTGGCCATATCTCGGTAAATTCGCTATAACCCTTTTGTTTGAAGATTTTAAAACCGAAAGGAGAAGCCAATGGCACAGGGTGAGTACCAAAAAGAAATCGATGAATACTGGGAGTCCCATATTATTCCAAGCTTAACGGAGTACATCGAAATTCCTGCCAAATCTCCTCACTTTGATTCCAATTGGCAAGAAAATGGCTACATCGAAAAAGCCTTAAAGTTGGTCGAAGATTGGATTGAAAAACGCAAAATCCCAGGACTTAAAAAAGAGGTTCTAAGAGCCGAGGGACGAACTCCCCTACTACTTTTAGAACTTGAAGGTGACTTGGATTACGAAGTTCTAATGTATGGTCATCTTGATAAGCAACCCGAGATGACTGGCTGGGATGATGACCTTGGTCCCTGGAAGGCGGTTCGCAAAAACGACAAACTTTACGGTCGCGGTGGAGCTGATGATGGCTACGCGGTTTACGCTTCCCTTTGCGCGGTTGAATACTTACTAGAGGCAAAGTCTAAACGCCCCCATATAAAAATTGCCATAGAATTCAGTGAAGAAAGCGGTTCCGAGGACCTCCCCTTTTATTTCGATAAATTCAAAGAACGTTTTGGCTCTCCCGAACTTATAGTGTGTCTTGATTCTGGGGCAGGTAACTACGAACAAATGTGGTCGACCACTAGCTTAAGAGGTCTTGTCAGTGGAGTCTTAAAAGTCAATGTGCTTGAGGAAGGTGTTCACTCTGGGGATGCCAGTGGAGTGGTCGCCTCTTCTTTTCGAGTGGCTCGTGAAATTTTGAGTCGCCTTGAAGATCCAAAGACTGGAGAAATCCTACCCTCAGAGTTAAAGGCCGAAATACCTGGACAACGTGTAGAGCAAGCGCAACGGGCGGCTGAAACACTGAGTGACAAAGTTTATAAAAAATTTCCCTTCGCTGGAAAAACGCAACCTATGAATGATTCCAATGTGGAACTTATTTTGAATAGAACGTGGAGAGCTGCACTCTCTGTAACGGGAGCCGATGGACTCCCCGATATCTCATCGGCTGGAAATGTTTTGCGTCCACAAACTTCTTTAAAACTATCGTTGCGTTTACCACCGACGGTGAACGCAAAAGAAGCCGCGAAGTTTCTAAAAGATTTCCTAGAGAAGAATCCTCCCTACAACGCCAATGTGGAATTTAAACTCGACGATGCCGCCAGTGGCTGGAATGCTCCTGAAATATCTGTCGACTTAGAAAATCTCGTACAAGAGGCCTCGAAAACTTATTTTGGTAAAGAGGCTCTCGCTATGGGCGAGGGAGGGTCAATTCCCTTTATGGGGATGATTGGAGAGGCCTTTCCCAAAGCGCAGTTTGTAATTACAGGAGTGCTTGGTCCTAATTCCAATGCCCATGGCCCCAATGAGTTTATTCATTTGGAGTACGCTAAGAAACTCACGGGTTGTATCTATCATATCCTTAAAAAAGCAGAGACGCTGAAAACTTGTTAGCGTCATCTTGAGCGCAGCGAAGGATCTTAGGTCTTTCGCTTCGCTCAAGACGACATTTTATTCAAAGTCATCCTGAGCGTAGCGAAGGATCTAAGGTCCTTCGCTGCGCTCAGGATGACACTTTGAGGATGACATTAAGCTTTCCCCGCAAAGCCTTGATGTGTGCGGCTTTGAGGCAGGCGGTGCCACTCCTTTTTACATATAAAAAAACATGACAGTTTTCTGGACTTTCTCTAAACAAGACATTTTTTTGACCTTGTAACTTTGCTTTTTTACTCAAATATTTCACAGCCATCACATTTTTAAACACTCCGAGTTGGTTCCCAAATTGCACTCCTAATAAAGCATGGGTAAGTGTTTAATTATGAGTTCGTTTCTTTTATTAGCGGCTTGTGCCAGTCGTCCTAGCTTGGATAATCTTCCAAGCTTTACATATATGGACGGATTGGTAACAGCTAAAACGGTCAACTGCTCCAGTGGTGAAGCCTTAGATTGTATGGCTTGTGCGCTTCAAGGTGAGGCCGCCAATCAACCCGGCCCTGGTATTTATGCTGTCGGGGTCACAATTATGACTCGAGCAGGTGGCGATAAAAATAGAGTCTGTAAAGTCACAAGAGCCCGTCGCCAGTTTGAAGGTATGCGCAGGCGTGGACGACGAAAAATTTCTAAAAAGGTTTTAAAAGTTACTCAACATGTTCTTGGCAGTGAGGAAACAGGTTGGACTCACTTTTGGGCCCCTAAAGCACAGAAACGATTGAAAAGACGAAAACCCGCGTGGGCTCATTCTTTTGAAAAAAGGCAGTGTCGACAAGAAATGATTGGTGATCATATGTTTTTTGATACGAACCAATGTAAATACAATCGAAATATGCGCTTGAACGCTCAGAATTAAATCGCCGGAATTTCGTAAGAAATATCTTGGTCCGATAGCAATGGCGCTGGCTTCTGGTGCTTTGGTGAAGCGTCTTGTTCCTGAGGTGGAATTTGAAAAGGATCCACCGGAAGAGAATTCTGAGGATCTAAACACTGGGCCACCACGTAGTCATTAGAAAAAAGGGCTTGAGAGAGTTTCAAAAGACCTTGGCACCACCCTGAATCGCAGGAATCACAGACCGAATGGTCCGTTTGATGTGTCAAATTTGGTCGTTTAACGAGCTTCACATAATTAGGATTTGCATCCATGGGTGTCCAGTTACGCTCACAGGGCTCGCTATACTGACTCATTAACTGAGGAGCCTTACAGGGCTCTTCCTGCTGTCCAGCGGTAACAAAGACCAATACAATAAGAAAAGCGAGCGCGTATTTCACACTGCTATTATAATAATCATTTTGCCATTTGTCCATCCGGGTCGATGATCGGATTTTTACGTGATTTTTGAAACAAGCTGTCCTATCCCCTCTTTATGACTATTCGACCTGGACAAAAATCCGATGTTCCTGAAATCTTAAAGCTTATCCACGAGTTAGCTCATTTTGAAAAGGAGCCGGAAGCGGTAAAAACCACTGAGGAGGATCTCCTTCGAGATGGCTTTTCTAGTACTCCATTTTTTCACACTTTAATTTTAGAAGAGGAGGGTGAAGTTCAAGGGATGGCTCTTTATTTTTTTAATTGGTCCACTTGGGAGGGGCGCCCCAGTCTTTATTTAGAAGACCTCTATGTTAAGGACTCAGCCAGAGGTAAGGGCTTTGGACGCTCCCTTCTTATAAAGCTTGCACAAATAGCCGTTGAGAAAAACTGTGCTCGCTTTGAGTGGGAGGTTCTCGATTGGAATCAAAAAGCCCGGGATTTTTACCACCAACTCGGAGCCGAGTATATGGAAGGGTGGCTCCCCTACCGAGTGGAAGGGGAAAAATTAATAGCTCTTTCGGAGAGAAGTTAAAAACGCACACTGATGTTCCAGGTAGGCGGCCTCATTGATAAAAAACGGAAAACAGGACTCTGCTTGTTGCCACTCTTTGGAGTCTCCTTTGGAATTTAGAAAAATGGGATCTCCCTTTTTGATTTCCTTAAAATCATGCCCCTCAATATTAGGATGCACATACCATCGACCGGAGGGAAAATTTATAGCTCCATTCATTTTAAAATACTCTGTCCCTTGAATTTTAAAATTCTGGGAAAAATCAAAATCCAACAATTTTTCCACAAGATGTTTTAGCTTTAAAATAAGATCAGCATTTAAAACGTTGTTAGCAACAGGTCCCACTTCCAAGGTCACACCCGCCGGACATAGTCGATTGAGATGAGTGCAGTCTTCGTCAAGGTCAACCTCTTCTATCAATTTAAAATCCGGAATCTCTGATTTTAAATAAACGCCTGCTTTTCTTGTTAACTCATGGGTGTTGTTGAAAATAGCCGTTAAACCCATACTGGAGGTAGTGGTGTGGAGATCAATACAAAAATCAAACTTGCCGCGAATTTCATCTTCAAGTTCCCCGGCTCTTATCTTTTCATAACCGCGGCGAACACCTTTCTTGCCAAAAGCACGATTGAGATCACAATCCACATAGCGCTTTTTTTCAACATAAGCTTGCGGGTTGCCAATGAAACACCGATACTCATTCCGAAAATCACGGTCTTCTTCCTTTAAAATTTCAACCACTTCTCGACCGACAGGCTCATTGCCATGAGTTCCGCCTACAACTGCTATTTTCATAGTTCAATCCTTATCAAAATCGTTTACCCGAAATCCAGTCGGGAATCTCTTCCCCGAAAATTAATCGAGACAATTGTAGCCCTGTATGAAAAGCCATCCCTAACCCATGCCCCGTAAAACCACCACAATAAAAAATTTGCGGGTCTGTCGGCAGAGAACCGATCATAGGTTCCCCATCCACAGAAAAGCCCATGACTCCGGACCAGCGGTGAGTGATCTGGGAATTTTTAAACTCGGGCAAATGTTTTATTACGAAATCGTGAAGAGCACTTTGTATTTTCTCACTAGTATGATCGGAAAACCCTTTTTCTGTATCAGCCTCTAGCTGACGAAATCCACCGATTAAAAGTGAACCATCTTGAAGCTGACGAAAATAGTCTAAGTAGAAATTCGCGTAACAAGGTCCCTCCATAAATTTTCTTTGAGGCGACATCACCATGATTTGTCCTCTTGTCGGAAAAATTTTGTCCTCAAAATAATTATTAAGAGCGGATGAGTAACCATTGGCACAGAACACTACTAAGCTGCAGCGTAAACTATAGTCTTTGGCAATAACTAGTCTCTCAGATCCCTCTTCTTTAACTTCTTTTACCTCTTGGTTTTCTAAGAGTGAAATTTCTGTGTTCGCGCGAATCTTTTTCAAAAGTTTTATAGGATTGATTGCAGCGTCTTTTTTATAAAGGATACCTCCCTTAAAACCTTGAGCCCCCAACCTAGATGAAACAGCTGTTTCATCTAGGACTTCAACAGGAATCTTATGTTTCATCATAAATTCAGAAACATTCTTAAGTTCTTCAAACTCATTTTCTTGAGCCGCAAGAGAAAAGGCTCCTTTTTGCTCGTATTCAAGAGAGGAGTCCTCACTGAGCTTTAATTCTGCCTCTAGTAAATTTTTATTTTCCTCAGCAAATCGCCAGATATCTAAAGCTTGCTTTTCCCCATGTTTTCCCACCATACGATTAAAATGCTCAACAGAGCCGCAAGTCACAAAACCTGCATTCCGACCAGTGGCGCCATCACCCAAAGTGCTCTTGTCCACAACGTAAATGTTTAATTGGGGATCTTTTTTCTTTAACCAATAGGCTGTGGATAGCCCTGAGATCCCAGCACCTACGATACATACGTCGCACTGGATCTCTTTTTTGTCTTTTAAACTTTCTGACCAATAGGAAAGGCTCATAAGCTCCTCTAATTAGCTTGTTTATAGAGTTTACCTTGATGTTAAAACTTTTTGAACCTCCGATCTTAAGTCCTCAAAAGAAAAGTGCGTTCAGAATTAAAACTCCCTAGTTATCAAGGCTTTCCGGTGGATTTTCCGCCGATAGCCTAAAACACGTCGTCTGATAAATGTGGTCTCGAGCGAGCATGTCGTCTTGAGTAGAGATATCATCTTGAGCGGAGATGTCGTCTTGAGCGAAGCGAAAGACCTAAAGATCCTTCGCTGCGCTCAGGATGACGATCGAGAATCCAAAAACATGTCGTCTTGAGCGAAGCGAAAGACCTTAGATCCTGCGCTGCGCTCAGGATGACTTGAGGTAAACAGAGCCTGGGTATTAAGAATTTTGAATAAATCTAGTCATTTAAAAATGCTTGTCTAAAAGCTTTTAGCGTCCTTGCTCAATAAAATGATGGAGTACTTGAAAGGAGTTACCTATGCCAGAGACGACGACAAATCCGCGCCATATCAACGGAAAGACAAAAAAAGATAAGATGAAAAGAGTCGGCCGCATGAAAGCCCGTCTTTCCGCCACAAGCCCTAAAGTAAAAAAGGCAAAATCAGACAATGCACTGATCCAATTTTTCAAAACATCCTATAATCGTTTTAGAACCCAGCCTCAGGTTGACCAAACTGTTAATTGGGTGAAAGAGAACCCAAAAAAGTCAGTTGGTATTGGCCTTGGACTTTTATTATTAACACGCTCAAGAAGAGCCACCAACTTCGCAAAACTAGGATTTTCCTCAGGCATGCTTGGTTGGCTAATTAATCAGTCTCAACAACAAAAGAGTCTCCCAGAGTCACCCATGAAGTTGAATCAATCAGAGACTTCTACACAATCTCCGACTCGGTCGGATCATCTCCACTAACATAAGGATCAACTATGGATACGCCTCAAGTCACCCCACAACCTAGAAAGCACAGAATGGGTAGAATTTATGCGATACTCGCTCTGAGTCTCATCTTAATCATTCTACTCGTTCCAAAGTTCGCCTCTGCCGACTCCATGGCAAGTGACGAAGCAGTTTTGGAGCAAGAGTATATCGTCACCCACGACTCTTTATGGAACACAGTCGATGACTTTTCAAAACAAGGTCCCATCGAAATCGGGTACCTTAAGGTTCAAAGTGTCGAACAATTCTTTGATCAAAAAGATCGTACAGAACCCTATGAATTGGATATCGATTTTCCAGAACCCATTCAAGCCGTTACCCAGCTTTAGTTAAAAACGAAGAATCATCTCCTCTGCGGTACATAAACAAGGTTTTCCGCAGCGGGGACATTTATAGTCCACTTCTTTCCAGTACTGAGCATGCTCACTTACTTTTTTAAAACCTAGGGAACGCAAATACTTTCTTGAAGAGTCACCAGGTGACTCCACCCAAGAATGGCAGAGGATGCCTCTTGCCCCCAATTCTTTTAGAACTTCGATGGATTGAAGAGAGAGCTTTTTACCCCATCCCATCTGTTGATAGGAGGGTTTAATAAACAGGCTTTGAAAATAACCCAATTCCTCTAATTCTATTTGCCACATTTTGGGTGTCAGTCCATGCCCCTTTCCAGACTCCCATTGTCCCGGGGCCAGACTCAACCGCACTCCGACACATTTGGCTCCATCCAATAAGATAAGAGAAGGGTTTTTTGCACTTCGTTCATTTTTCTCGGCTATTTCCGTTAGTTCACCTAGATTATAGTAATCTTGACCAATTTCTTGATCGGTTAGGTCTTTGACCTGATCAATAAATTCTCGAGTGTAAGGTCGCACACCAAGGGCACGCATCAAAGAACCTCTAACACTTCGTACTCTCGCCCCTTGAGCTCAAAGTCCCATCCCACATTTTGACCATATAAATTCTGTCCGAGAGGACTTTCTAAGGTGATGGTTTGAATTTTCTTTTCCTTATAAATCAATTCGACCCCGCCGGCCGGAAGAATAAAAAAGTGAGCTTTGTTCTGATCGTTAACTAAAACCGTCACTAAAGAACCCACGCTAATTGATTCTATTTTTCCCAGTTCCAGCTTTGACAGCTGATAAATTTGTTCTTGCAACTTCCCTGCTCTTTTCGATTGTCCAGAGGCTAAGTACCCGGCTTCCAAACCGCGGGTGTCATATTTATTTTCCGCCTTTGACTCCTCATTGGTGGAGGCTTCTTTGGCCTCGAAAGCGGACTGCACAAGCACCTCAAGATTCTCTTTGAGCTTTTCTTGAATCAACGCGAAAATTTCTTTCTTATCATCTGGTGTCATGACCCGATTCTAACACAAGCTCTGGAAAGCGTGATAAACATTTTTCATGACAGAAAATACCAAAAAAGAACAAGGCCTCATAATTCCGGTAGAAAAACTTTCGTCCTCGATCCTCAGCGAACTCATCTCTGAGTTTGTACTTAGAGAAGGAACCGACTACGGTCATGGAGAAACCAGTTTAGACTTAAAAAAAGAACAGGTTTTTAAACAACTGAAATCAAAAGAGGTCTTGATACTTTTTGATATCAATCGCGAGACAACAACCCTTATGAGGGCTGATTCATTAAAAAAACAGCTTCCTGAAAATTATGAAATTTTAGATCCAAATTCAGATCTTTAATGCTTTTTTTGGGGTCCAATCTTTTAGAAGGTCTTGAGGATTCTTTTTGTGGGACAGATTTCACCAACCCTTTTTGTTCCCAATACTCAATAATGCTCTGCCAAGTCTGTGGGTTTCCGTCAGAGGCAATATAGATATTCCCCTCCGACTTTTTTGAAGCCCCAATGAGAAATTGCACCAAATCACTCACATGGATCATATTCACAAACTTTTCGGATTTGCCCACCCGTCCCGATCGCACCCAATCAAGAGGATTTCGGCCAGGGCCGTATATTCCCGCAGACATGACCAGACTAAATCCAAAGGAGAGTAAGAACTCTTCGCTGCGGGCTCTTTCCTTGGTTTTATCAAAAGGTGAGCTCTCTTCGATGTGCTGATGATCTTTATCAATAGCAAAGCTTCCAGTTGTTCCGATGACTATTGTTTTTTTGGATTTTTTTCTAAGAACACCGCTAAATTCTTTTGTAGTTTCCTCTATTGAAGGAGGAAACGTCCAATAAGTCAGAGTCGCCTCTGGCAATTGATTCCAGCTTTCGGGGTCTTCTATGTCAAAATAAAGGAAGCCCTCTTTTTTTTGTCGGGAAGTCTTTATCAATTGAAGACTGGAATCGTTTTTAAGTAACTCTTGTTCAAGATTTTGAGCAACATAGCCATAACCTAATATTAGAACGTCTACTTTATCCATATTTTGCTTTTACTTGAGTGCCCCACCAAAAGCAAACAGGCTCTCTGGTTAGAGCCCGTTTTCATTCAAATTATTTTTTAGCAAGTTTGCTTGGTTTTCCTTTGAGTTGTACTTTAAAGTCTAAGGTCACTTCATTATAGATCATTTTGTCGCCCAGATTTTTAAAGAAATCACCGGAGCCATAAATCATATCATATTTGGTACGATCAAATTTCAAAGTGCCTGAATAAACCATTCCTTTTTTGGTGTAGTTGAATTCTACTGGGTTAGTCTTACCTTTGATGGTTAATTTTCCTTTGGCTTTACCGTCTTTAAGACTTTCAATTTCAAGTTTGGCAGTGGGCCATTTTTTAACTTCAAAAAAGTCTTCACTTTTCATATGGGTAAGGAACTTTGTTTTGTACTCACCAGTGAGATCTTCGACGGTGATCTGAGTGACATCAAGAACTAAGGTTCCTCCTGATATGTCTTTTCCTTTGGATTTTACCTGAGCCTTTTTTAAAGGAATTTTTCCGTAATGTTGACCGGTAACCTTTTTTCCTGTCCATTTAAATTCACTTTTAGCCGCATCGACTTCATAGGATTGAGCGGCAAAAGCCATGCTTAAAATTGATAAGGAAATTAATATTTGTTTCATCCTGTCCTCCTGTAACTTTAGTACACTTTTAGATTAAGCTTGACTTTGTACAGATAAAAGAACAATTTTAAGGCTATCTTGTTCTAAATTTAGGAAGTTTTATGTGGTTCACAATCGAGCAAATCTTAACTCTCAAGGCTCTTAACGACTTTGGAAGTATCAATGCCGCCTCAGAGCACCTTAATAAAGCCAAATCGGCCGTAAGTTATTCTATTGAAAAACTTGAGGAACAACTGGGATTTGAGGTCTTGGACCGGAGTCAGTATCGCACTCACCTTAGTGAAAAAGGTAAAAACTTTCTTTATCGTTCTCAAAATTTAATGAAGGAATGGGAGGCCTTAAAAGAGGAGGTTCAAAAAATCGCCTCGGGTGTAGAGATGAAACTCTCCCTAAGTGCTACAGCCATTTACCCCACCAACAAGCTCAACCCCGTTCTGCAAGGAGTGATTGAAAAGTTCCCTTCCACTGAATTCATTTTTCACAGGGAAATTTTAAGTGGAGAAAAAATGCTCCTCACCGATCAAGTGGATATTGGGATTTTTGAAAGTCTGCAGAATACTGTCGATATCGAGGGAAAGAAAATTGGTAGCACCTGTTTAAAACTTGTGATCTGTCAAAACCATCCTTTTTTAGATCTTCCAAAAAAAGAACAAACTATGAGTGCCTTAGCTCGCTATCCACATATCATTCAAAGAAGTACGATTAGTGATTCTCAAAGCTTTGGACCTAAGGAAGAAGCCCCTCGGTGGACCGTCTCTGATATTGATTCCAAAAAAGATCTTATTCTCAATAACTTTGGATGGGGCCGACTGCCTGAGGACTTTGTGACAAAAGAGCTAAAGTCTAAGAAATTAGTCCACCTCGATCATCTGAACTATGATCACAAACTGGATATTTTTATTTGCCGAAAGAAAAACAAGAACTTTGGTCCCGTTCACAATTTTATTTGGAATTCATTTTAGTTTCCCTTTAACTAAACTCATTTAGTTTTGAGATCCATTGTGGTTTTCCATCAATTGTATTGTTTTGAAACACCAATATTCCTTGCACTCTCTAAATCTTTGAAATTTCCCATAAAAGTACATATTTTCCCCCAATTTTGTTCAAGCCTTGTCTATATTTTCCGATGAGTACTGTAGCTATATATCGAGGATTAAATGGTACGTTGGTCAAATCTTTTTATAATAAGCTTTATTGCTTTTTGGCATTGCTTTGCTCATGCGGCACCATCGACCTTTACCTATCAAGGCCAAATTATCAAACCCAACGGTCAAGCCCTCGAAGCCTCAAGTGTTAGTTTTGTCATTGAAGTGGTTTCTCCCGGAGCGGAAGAATGTATCCTTTATCGCGAAGGCCACACTTTAAATATGTCGAATTCCAATGGAATTTTCGCTATTGAAGTGGGTACAGGAACGCAATCCGGTTCTCAATATCAAGACACAACCAACTTACAAACAGCGATGAGTAATTCCACCGGCACGGTGAATCCAGATCTATGTGTGATGGGTGGAAGTTACACTCCTACTTTGACAGACGGAAGAAAATTAAGGGTTTCTTTTAACGATGGATCAGGTTTGGTTACTCTCGATGAGGACCACAATGTTGTGAGTGTCCCATACGCTGATAGTGCTAGTTCTCTTGATGGCTTAGGGGCTGTTGACTTTATCCAGGTTAATAGCGGCCCAGGATTCAACCTTGACCAAACCAATATAAATTTTGTTTTTAATGACGCCAACTGGACCGAGCTGCAAGCTCTTCTTGATGGTAGTAGTTCAAGCTTCACCGCCCCTGCCCCCTCGGGTGACGTAGATAACAACAATCAAAAAATCATCAATCTCGATAACCCCGATCCGAACACAGACTCAGATGCTGTCAATGTTGGCTACGCTAGAAGTTACATTGGCGGACAACAAGTAAATACGACTGATATAGGAGCATTGGGTGCTGGTCAAGATGGCGAAGTTCTTACTTGGGATGGAACTCAGTGGAATTCCGAAGTAATTAATGACACCTCAAAATTACCTCTTGGTGGTGGGACAATGACTGGTCCTATCGATATGGGAAGTCAAAACTTAACTAACGCTAACAATATAGCTGCGGGTAATGACGTCTCTGTGGGTAACGATCTCACTGTTGCCGGAGGAATTGGTGTAAGTAATGGTGTTAGCTCCGATGGCAATGTACTTTTAAATAATGAAAGAGAACTGCAATTATTAGAAGCCACAGTGAATGGAAACGACTATGTTTCGTTAAAGGCGCCATCGAACTTAGCGAGCCCTGTCAATTTAGTTCTTCCCGGTGATAATGGTGATCCTGGACAGTTTTTACAAACCGATGGTAGCGGTCTCCTCTCCTGGCAGACAGTCACAGCGGGGGTGAGCTCTTTTAACACACGTACGGGTGCCGTCACAGCACAAGCCAGTGACTATGATGCCAATCAGATTGATTTTGATAACACTTATGGTGGAGACGTCGACTCTGCTACCGAAGTGCAAGGAGCCATTCAAGAATTAAGTAACGAAAAGGTCGCTAAAAATGGTGACTCAATGACTGGCAATCTTGTTATGGATCTTAATGGCGGAGCAACAACAGAACTTCGCTTTATGGACACTGGCACCAACTATGTGGGCTTTCGCGCACCTAACACCGTAACCGCCACTTCTTTTGTCTGGACCCTACCTGACGATGATGGATTGGCGGGACAAGTTTTGCAAACAAGTGGCGCTGGCATTCTTTCTTGGACAAGTATGGCCTCAGAATCCCGTACAGTAACGGCGGGACAAGGTTTAACCGGTGGTGGTGATCTAAGTGCTAACCGCACTTTCGATATTGGAGCTGGAAACGGTATCGCAGTTAATGCCGATGATATTGAGGTCAGAGCGGGTAACGGAATCAGCGTCGATGGCACGGGAGTGAATGTCGATATAGCGGGTACGGCTGACGAATCCATTGTCGAGGGAGCGGATTCATTATTGATTCGAGATAATTCCGATGCGAGTAACCTAAAAGAAATGACTCGTGCCAACTTTGTTCTTTCAGAATCTGAGGTGGATACCTTTGTTTCAAACAACGGCTACTTCGAGGACGGCGGCAATAGCTCAACAGGTAATCTAACTCTTGGAAACAATAATAACTTTGGATTGAACTTTGAAACCAATAATTCGATTGCCATGACAATAGATAATATAGGTAATATCGGAATCGGCACAACAAGCCCTAGTCAGAAGCTAGTTATCGGTGATGACCTCGGTGTGATTTCTGGAAACAATGCAGCAGTTATTGGTGCATCAGGAACTGCTAATACACAGTTATTCATGGGAAATGATGATGACAATTTTGGAAATTTTTATTGGGATGGAACTAATGATGATTTCCATATTAGAACAAAGAGCGCTGGAACGCTTAACGCTAATCAATTGGTTTTAGATTCATCGGGTAATATTGGTGTGGGTATTCCAACACCCGCCGCACCTTTACACGTTAGTGAATCTTTTGATCCCGCTATTGGCGCTCTTGATACAGGTACCTTGGCTGTTTTTTCCCGTAGCAACACCGCAAACGCCGATGCTTTCGTATCGATCCTTTCAAGAAGTTCTGGTACATCGGGTGTGAATTTCGGGTCACAGGCAGCAGAAGATACAGGCTTTATTCACTACACTCACACCAGCGGATTAGACTTGGGAACCGCTGGAGCCAGCCGAGTACATATAGACGCATCTGGACTTGTTGGTATAGGAACTTCAGTTCCTAACAGAAATTTAACAGTTTTAAATGGTGGTAACGATTCTGCTGCTATCGCAATCGAAACTCCAGGAACGCAATCAAATCAGACGGCACAGATTGATTTGGTATCTCTATCCGACTCTAATATTTTGGGCACTGGCGCAACTAACAAAGGCTGGCAGATCTTTACTCGAGGGGACTCCTTCTCTTCGGCCAATCAAAGGAATGATTTTGGTATTACCCTTTGGGATGGCTCTAGTTGGACAGACGCCTTCCGTATTGACTCTATCACCGGTAATATTGGAGTGGGTGTGCTAAATGCCACTTCCAAACTACAGGTTTCCGGCGGACTACAAATTGGTGATGACGCCGCTCTTTGCAATGGCACCAAAGCCGGAACTCTAAAATATAGTGGAACAAGCGTTTCTTACTGTGATGGAACATCTTGGGAAGCTTTTGGCACAGCTGCCGGTGGTGAAGTTAATACGGCTAGTAACGTCGGCTCTGGAACAGGTATCTTTGCCACTAAAAACACCACGGACCTGGAATTCAAATCTCTTGGAGCCGGTAGCACAAAGATATCAATTTCAAGCACGGCCACTGATGTGACTCTTGATATTGCCGAAGCTAATTTTGATCCCAGTGTTATTCCTGTAGGTACAACCACACTAACGGCCTCCAACCTAGAAGCCGCTCTGAATGAGTTAGATAGTGATAAAGCCGAAAACACAAGAATCATAGCCTCAGGCAATGGACTAACCGGTGGTGGTGATCTCTCAGCTGACAGAACTCTCGCTGTGGGAGCTGGCAACGGGATTACTGTTAATGCCAATGATGTTGCTGTCACCGCTGGTAACGGAATTTCAGTAGACGGATCAGGAGTCCATGTCGATGTGACCGGAACTACCGCTGAGACTTCGGTTAACGACGCGGATGAGCTTCTAATTTACGACACTTCAGCGACCGCTTTAAGAAAAATGACTCGTGACAATTTCGTCCTTTCCGACTCAGAAGTACAAACAATTGTTAACGCAATGGGGATTGGTGATATCTTGAACGGGGGGAACACTGAGGCCTCCGATGTAACAATTGGTACGAATGATGCTTTTAATCTCAACCTTGAGACCGCTGGCAGTACGGCAATGACTATTAGCAGTTCAGGAAACGTTGGTATTGGAACCACAAGCCCATCTGGCAAATTAACAGTTGAAGGGAATACCGGCGCACTCACTTTACAGAGATTTGGTTCATCATTTGGTACCGGTATTATCTTTCGCCATGGGAATGGAACTTCAGGCGCACCAGCCCAATCTCCGTCAAGTAGCGGTGCCGGCCGGATGGTAGGCTATGCTTATGATGACACAGGCACTTATCGTCCTGTTGCAGGAATCAATTATAATACTCAAGCAAGCATTACATCCACCGATTGGTCCGGACGTATGACCTTCGGCACAGGCAATTCAGATGGATCTTACAGTGAAAAGATGAGACTCACTTCTGAAGGTAACGTTGGTCTAGGCACTACAGGGCCAAGCACCAGACTCTATGTGCTAGATAGTAGAAGCCAATCGCAAGCGGTTTTTGATTCAGAATCGAGACATATAGGTATTACAAATTCCGCAACGAGTAGTTTGATAGATTACTCCCAAGAAGGGGATCTACGTTTTCGCTCTCAAAATTATGCAAATCGTGGAAATAACTCTGGCACCACCCGCATGACAATAACAGGCAGTGGTGATGTTGGTATTGGAACGACCACTCCTAGAGAGGCTTTGGATATTAATGGAAAGCTTACCATTGGTAGTGCCACGGGTGGTGACGCAGGTATCGCTTATTTCAGCCGAGGGTCAGATGGTAATGAAACAGTAAAATTAGGTTACCTGAATGCTTCTGAAGATAACGAATTTCAATTTTACCACTCTGGTGGAGATGGATATTTTACCTGGCACACCAACGACTCAGCGGTTGAAGAACAGATGAGACTTGATAACCAAGGGCGTTTAGGAATTGGAACCTCAAGTCCTTCAACAGCTCTTGATGTCAATGGAACAGTGACTGCAACGGCTTTTGTTGGAGATGGCTCAGGACTCACCGGAATTGGTGGTGGTTCTTCAAACTCTGGTGAGAGCTCAAGCAACTATGTGATCAACACTGATTCCGATGGATCCACAGGAGATGGTGGAGTTCTTTTTCAATCAAATGGTTCTACCGTTGCTTCAGTAACAGAGTCGGGCTCGATAAATGCCAACTCCGGTTCCACTTCCCTAGTAGGATTTGGGTTCCAAGGAGATCAGGATACCGGTTTGTTTTCTCCGGCGTCCAATACTGTCTCCCTCAGTGCTGGAGGAGTTGAAGCTTTAAGAGCTAATTCGGTTGCCTCGGCTGTTAACTATGTCGAAATTAATCCCGCTGTCACTGGTAGCGGTCCGCAAATCGCAGCCGCGGGGGCTGATACAAATATTGATCTCAATTTCAGTCCCAAAGGTAGTGGAAACACAGTCTTTACTAACGGAAACGTGGGTATTGGTACAGACTCCCCTATATCTCCGATGACAGTCTATGGTAACAATAGCAACCCTCAGTTGCGTGTGTACGGAAACGATGACAAGCGCCTAAATGCCTTCGTTAAAGATGGTGAGGGTTATATTTACGCCTACGAAGACTCTCCCGTCCAAACTGTGCCTCTTCATCTTGGAGGAAGTTCCACTTCTCCTCAACTCTCAATCACACAAGTCGGGAATGTTGGAATCGGGACTACGGCTCCAGCGAGTAAACTCGAAGTGGCTGGAACGACAACCACAACCGGTCTTTCGATAAATGGTGGTGCCGTAGCTGGTAATACTATACTAGCCTCCACCAACGGTCGAGTTTCTCATTCGTGGAATGGAGGCTCTAGCACTATGACCTTAAGAAATGATAATACTAATAATAATTCTTCAGTCTCAGTGCTAGCACTTGATCGCTCCAGGTTCGGCGTGACTTCAGATATACAAAGTGGATTTGCCGGGAACATGAGAATGAACTTAGAAGGAGCCACTAACGCGTCCACCGCTAACGCTGCCGATTTAACTTGGGGCTGGGAGAACAATCAAACCAACGATACTACGGATAGAGACTCCTATGTCAGTCTATCCACGGCACAAGATGACGTGCTATTGGAAAAATTCAGAATTACCTCTTCGGGCAATGTTGGTATCGGAACAACCAACCCGAGTGCAAAGTTGAATGTTGTTGTTGATTCACCAGTAAACCCCGAGGATGATCAAATCGAGCTAACAACCTACGCCGACACTATAGCATCTGGATTGGTTTTGCGAAGAGCTGGTAATTCCTTGGCGAGTCCAGAGCCTGTGCCTTTGGGGAGCTATATAGGAGCGATGTTCACTGGCGCCTATGATACAACTCAGTTTATCCCTTCTGGGCATATTGCGATCGGGACAGAGACAGAATTTACGACAAATTTGGTGGATCAAGATACCTACTATACTCTGCGACTTTTGAATGATGGAGTTGTGGAAGAAAAGATGAGAGTGACTTCCAATGGAAATGTAGGGTTCAACACTGTGCCGTCGGCTGATTTAGATATTGAAAGCGCAGACTCTGTGGGCACAACCGTTGAAATCACCAGCACGGCTCCTGGTGGCAGGCGCTATGTTTTAGGTTCGACTGGTCCAACAAGTACGTCAGGAGCGGCAGGGAACTTTACAATCTTTGATAGAGACTCCGCAGCACATCGATTTTTAATCGCTCCCGGTGGCGATGTGGGTATAGGATCGACCTCCCCTCGCTCAAAACTTGATGTGGATGGATCTATTTCTTCGGCTCCTGCTTTTGCCGAAGCCGCTGGCGCCATTGACTTTGCTAACAGTAACTTTGCGTTTTCAGCTAGTGATTGTGGAGCCTTTGACCTTCATAATATGAAAGATGGGGCCACTTATACTCTAGCCATTCAAGGCACTGGAGTGGGAACCTGTAACTTCAGTGCTTATGCGACAGGAGATACTTCCGCCCCACTCACGGTAAAATATCCTCCTGGCCATGGAGCCACCACAAGTGGAGCGGAAACTCTTTATTCCTTCGTTGTGATCGGAAGTAGCGTCTATGTCGCCTGGGTCCCTGGCTACACACCCTAATTATTCATAGCTATTCTAATAATTTCAAATACTTAGAGATAAAAAGAAGGCTTGATTCCAAAGCCTCTTTTCAATAGATTGTCCCCTTTGATCAAATTGGAATCGAAGGGGTAGTGACGATGGCCATTAAGCAATTGACCGAGCAGCAGATCCGCGAGTGGACTCTTGAACAAAAAGACCAGTGGTGGCTCGATAATGTTTATCGTGGAAATATGCGCCAGCTTACTGTGCGCTCGGCAATCACTGGAGCACTACTGGGCTCGGTACTGAGCCTCACAAACCTTTACATCGGTATTAAAACAGGCTGGACACTGGGAGTGGGAATCACTTCAGTGATTCTATCTTTTGCTGTTTTTAAAATTCTATCAAGCCTCAAGCTCGGTGACGAAATGACCGTGCTTGAAAACAATGCCATGCAAAGTATTGCAACAAGTGCAGGATATATGACCTCACCTCTTATGGCGTCTCTTCCCGCCTATATGATGGTTACAGGACGTGTGATCCCAATGTGGGAAGCTTATTGGTGGATGGTGGTCCTTGGACTTCTTGGAGCCCTTTTCGCTTTTCCGCTTAAAAAACGCTACATCAACGATGAGCAACTCCCCTTCCCCGAAGGCTACGCCGCCGGAGTGGTGCTTGAAAACCTCCATGAATCTGACGGTAAAGAGGGAATGATGAAAGCCAAGATCTTGGGACTTGGAGCGGGTGTCGCGGCACTCATAGAATTCCTTAGAACCGAAGCCGTGCTCGCTAAAATGGGATTGAAGTTTTTAGCACTCCCCGCTCACTGGGATGATTTCATTTATAAATTTGCCACACCAAAAATTGGAGGCATTCCCCTAAGAGAACTTACCATTAGCCTTGATACCTCGATCGTCATGATGGGTACCGGAATGCTGATGAGTATCCGAGCCACTGGATCAATGCTCATTGGAGCCATTCTCAACTATTTTATTTTGGCTCCTATTATGATTAACCGCGGAGTGATTGAAGGCACTGGTTTTAAAAATATCACAATGTGGGCCCTTTGGGGTGGGGCTGCGATGATGACCTCAGCTTCTCTATATTCTTTCTTTGCTTCGGGAAACACCTTCTCAAGTATTCTGGAGCTTTTTAATCGTAAAAAAGAAAAGAAAGTAAAAAAGAAAGACATCCTTGAGGATATCGAACTTCCACGAAAAGTGTCTTACATTGGTGTACCTATTCTTTCCATCATCATTATGTTTATGGGTAAAGCTTTCTTTGATATTGATTACTGGCTCTCGGCCGTCGCTATTCCTCTTGTCTTTATGTTCTGTATTATGGCCGTAAAGTCCACAGGGGTGACAGCGATTACTCCCGGTGGCGCTCTCGGGAAAATGACTCAGGTCACATACGCCCTTTTAGCTCCCGGCAATATGGGAACGAACCTCATTAGTGCAGGAATCACCAGCGAAGTTTGCCTAAGTGCCTCAAACCTTCTGATGGATATAAAGCCTGCCTATATGCTCGGAGGAAAACCTCGTCACCAGGCGATTGGTCATGCCATTGGTATTTTTTGTGGAGGCCTTGTCGCAGTTCCCGTTTTTTATATGATGTTTGATGGCGACATTTCTAAATTCTCTACCGAACAATTCCCCATGCCAGGGGCGACTGTTTGGCGTGCCGTGGCTGAGGTGTTATCAAAAGGATTAACCGCCCTTCACCCAACAGCCCAGGTCGCTGTGATTATTGGAGCGGTGGCTGGTATTGTTTTTGAAATTTTGGGTAAAAAAACCAACGGACGCTTTCCCATTGTCCCGGTAGCTTTTGGAATTTCCTTTGTATTACCATTTCATATTTCACTTGAGTTTTTTATTGGCTCTTTTATCTTTTGGCTCATGTCTCGTCGTCCTCAAGAAAAGAGAACCCCACGCTTTACCAGAGCATTTGATAATAAAGAAACCATTGGTGCGGGAATTATCGCTGGTGGTTCGATTGTAGGAATCGCGCTTCTGATTGCTGAAACTTCAATGTAAAAAAGAAAGCCCCAGAGATTCTCTGAGGCTTTAGTAAAAACTCTTACCCTGACAATAAAAGCTTTTCTCTTAATGGTGAAACTAAGAATTACTTAGTTTCCGCTGCAGCCGTTTGAACAGGCTTTTTAGCTTCTTCTTTTTTGTCTTTGTTTTTTTGAAGCTTTTCAATGTTAGTTCCATCTATACATTTGTATCCAGAACCTTCAATGTTGCTTCGAATGTTTGAGAAAGCGTCATCACAAATAGAAGGTGTGCTTTCAGCCCACGCCACTTGCTTTTGGTCTCCAAATTTAGTGTAGCTAACTTCACAACGCTTTGACTCTTTATCTAAAGTCACAGTTCTTTTGTCTTTTCCGACAAGGCATGTGTATGTTTTAGACTTGGCTTGCTTGTCTGCTTCTTTTTTCTCTGCTTTTTTATCTACTTTCTTTTCCACTTTAGCCGATTTTGCTTCACCTTTATCAACAGCGGCCTGTTTGTGGGCACAAGCTGTAAAACCAAGAAAACCTACTAGAATAACAATTGAACTGAATCTCATTGAACTTTCTCCTTTGTAAAAAATATGAATCCTTAAAATTTGTGAGTTGCCTCACTTCAGCGTCTTAAGGAGCAGATTCTGTGCCAGCTCATCTGCAAATAAATTGGCCCAGACTGAGAGACTGACAAAACACGCAAAGGCCGTGTAAAGAACTTGGACGTTTCACTTTGATAAAATATTGCTGATTTACCAATAGTTTAGAAATGATAGGAGTGATAAAAGGACTAAACTTGCTAATAATTAGCAACTTTTAGAAAGGCAACTAAGGATAAAGCTTATTTTTTCCGAAAGACCAGCAGACGGTTGTTTGAGGGCATTTCGTGATCTTTCACTAGCTTGAAATTTCGTTTCTCAAGCTCGGATTCCACTTTCTCAAAGTCTTTGATCCCACTTTCAGGATCTCTTTCCTTGAGCCACTCCTCAAACTTCTTATTACTCTCTGAGGAGAAGTCCCCATTATAATTGAAAGCACCGTAAGCCATAAATAAGCCACCTGATGGAAGAGCTTTCTCAATGTCATCAAAAAATTGTAGGTCTTTTTCCCAGGAAACAATATGAAGAGTGTTTGAGGTGAAAATCACATCACAATCAGTAATGGGCCATTCGGTCTCACCGATTGAGTACTCAATAGGCCCTTTGACGTTGGCTCTTGGAAAATCGTGCAACCAAGTCTTAATACCCTCGTGCCGGTCCGTCTGATCAAGTAGATACCACTCAAGTTCTGGAAAATGGGGCGCCATATAGATTGCGTGCTGACCGGTACCCGCACCCATTTCCACTAATTTTTTGTGGTCCATTAGATACTCTTTGAGCACTTCAAGAATGGGAGCTGAATTTCGATCACAAGAGATAGCATATGGTTTTTCAGGTATCATGAGAAAATAGCTAACTAAATTCTCCCTAGATTTCAAGGAATCGTTTGACTCATATCCCCCCGACCTTTTTAATGACCCCATGGCTACTGTTGAGATTACCAAAGACAATTTTAGAAAAACCTATGAGGAAAATGACATTGTCATCCTCGATTTCTGGGCCTCCTGGTGTGGTCCTTGTATGAACTTTATTCCCGTCTACGAGAAAGTCTCAGAGGATTTTCCTGAAATCGTTTTTGGTAAAATTGATACCGAGATGGAAAAAGAACTGGCTCAACATTTCTCGATCCGCAGTATTCCGACCATTATGGTGATTCGTGGTGGCTACGAGGTTTTCTATCAGCCAGGAGCCCTATACGAAGAGCACCTTAGAGAGCTTATCCAAAAAGTTCAGGATCTTGATATGGATGAGGTCATAAAAAAGCTCGAGGCCCAAGATGCCGAAGATTCAGAATCAAAATAAATCAAGAAACCTTCTTCATTAATCTAAACACAAATGCACAAACTTCAAATACCGAAGTTCGTCACAAAAATGGGGGAAGGGATGATCGGGACCCTGACCTGAAACTCTTAAGATTCTTCCGGTCAAACGGGCTTGAGACAGGGCTTCGCTTATGATCTCTAAAAAATCGTTGAAAGAAATATGACTTGAGCAGCTTGAAAACACCAACTGCCCCTGAGGGGAAACCAGTTGGGAAGCCTTAGCGAAAAGATCCACATAGGATTTAACAGCACTTTTTTTATTTTTCTCCGAGTGGGTCATGGACGGAGGATCGACAATCACGATGTCCCAGGACTCAGTGGTTTCTCTAACAAAATCAAACACATCACAGGCTTTGGAAGAATGTCCTTTTGAATCTCCAAAAGTTTCAAGCCAGGATTCAT
The DNA here is from genome assembly GCA_964230645.1 of Bdellovibrionales bacterium. GTDB lineage: Bacteria > Bdellovibrionota > Bdellovibrionia > Bdellovibrionales > JAGQZY01 > JAGQZY01. The sequence continues at coordinate 1,727,375 of CAXRHT010000002.1, forward strand.
TGGCTAATTCCAGGGCCTCTTTTGCTAAATCCACACTCAGAGTCTCTTTAGCTCCTCCAGCTCCTGCATAAAGGGAGAAGCCTCCGGTATAAGAGAACAAATTCAAGACGGTTTTATTTCGGCTCAAAGACTGGATGTATTTTCTATTTTCCCTTTGATCAAAAAAGAAGCCCGTTTTCTGCCCGTCGACAATGTTCACAAAGAAGGAATGCCCGTTTTCTTTAATCAAAAGCTTTTCACTCTCAAGCTCTTTCCCCCATGTGCGTGGCTTTTTATCCTCGGACCTTCGGGGTTTAAAATAAACGGTATCGACATCAGTGTTTTCAATGAGCCACTCGGCAATGAAATCCTGATCCCAAAACTCAAAACTACCCTCACCATCAAACTGTAAAACGGCCACTCGGTCGTAGAGATCGCACACAAGACCCGGTAGACGATCCCCTTCGCCATTAAACAGCCGGTAGGAGTTGGTATCATCGGCATTAATAAAAGCTCGTCTTAAAGAGAAGGCCTGCCTCATGCGGGTTTCAAAAAAGTGCTTATTGGGTGGCTTTTTTTTGGTGGACAGAATACGAACAGCCAGTGGACTTTTGGCATCATAAAAGCCCCAGGCGAGAAATTGCCCCTTTTTATCCAGGAGTTCACACATTTGGGTGTTGCCTTTGGCTTTTTCCAGAGCTTCTCTATAGATCCAGGGATGGCCTCTGAGGACGTTCTTTCGCAAATCGCGCTTTAATCGTAGCTTCAACATAGCTCACTTCCTATCTTCAACCCCTTGGGAAGTCAAAAAAGGTCTTGAGACCCTGGCTTTCTTTTCAATCTTGATTGCAGTATACAAAGAGGGGATGGAAGAAAGCCAAGCGATTCTCTTTTTTGATGGACACTGTAATCTGTGTAACAGCACGGTGGACTTTCTGATTCAAAGAGATCCCGAAATTCGCCTGAAATTTGCTCCCTTACAAGGAGAAACAGCCAAGAAATGTCTGGACTCGGAGCTAATCCAGTCTCAAGGCACCGTCGTATTTTGGCGAGAGGGACACACTTATTTGCGTTCAAAAGCGATATTTAAGGTGGCTCATCTATTGGGTGGCTCTTTAAGTCTGATTTTGCCTTTTCAAATTCTTCCCCGCTTTATCACAGACGCCGGTTATCGGTTGGTGGCAAAGTACCGCTACCGAATTTTTGGTAAAAAAGACACCTGCCGGGTCCCGACCGAAAAAGAGAGAAAACACTTCCTCCCCTAACCAGAGAAATTCGGCGTCAAATCACCTTTCAAATAGCTTTAATCGGCCTCTATCCTCATTCTAACCAAAATAAAAAATATCTTTTGGAATATTTAGGTCTAATTTCGGTAACAGGTGTGGACAAGTGTATGAAAGCTGTTTAAATTGATCTTTTTTCAAGGAAATAACTCATGTCTGTACCTATTCGTAATATCGCTATCATTGCTCACGTTGACCATGGAAAAACCACTCTCGTGGATCACCTTCTCAAACAAAGCGGAACCTTTCGTGAAAATGCGGAAGTGGATGAACGCTTCATGGATAGTATGGACCTTGAAAGAGAGCGTGGAATCACGATTGCCGCTAAAAACGCCTCTTTTATGTATAAAGATATCAAAGTAAATATTGTAGATACCCCCGGGCACAGTGACTTCGGTGGAGAGGTCGAAAGAATCCTCGATATGGTCGATGGAGCGATCCTTTTGGTGGATGCCAGTGAAGGTCCTCTACCACAGACCCGTTTTGTGCTTGAAAAGGCTCTTAAGAAAAATATCAAGATTCTTGTTTGTATTAATAAAATTGATCGCCCTGACGCTCGAATTGATGAAGTTCATAACGAAATTTTTGACCTCTTTATTGATCTTGATGCCACAGAAGAGCAAGCCGACTTTGACACCCTCTACGCCATTGGTAAAGACGGGATGGCGACTGAAGATCCTGAAAAACCAACGGAAAACTTAGAAGTTCTTTACGACTGGATCGTTGAAAAAATCCCGGCTCCAGAAGCAACAGTCGATGGTCCACTGCAACTGCTTGTCGCCAATATCGACTACGACGATTACGTGGGCCGACTCGCTATCGGAAGAATTCGCTCAGGCTCTATTAAAGTAGGCCAAGAAATTATGGTGTGTCAGGAAAACGCCAATAAAAAAATTAAAGTCAGTGCCCTCTTTAAATACCAAGCCAGCCAGAAAGTAAAAACCGATGAGCTTTTTGCAGGAGACATCGCCATTGTCGCTGGTTTTGAAGAAATCTTTATTGGGGACACTCTCACGGAAGTTAATAACCCTCAGCCTCTTGAAAGACTCAAAGTCGATGAGCCCACAGTCGCCGTGATCGTATCGGTGAACGATGGGCCTTTTGCAGGACTTGAAGGAAAACAGGTGACCAGTCGAAAGATTAAAGAGCGTCTTGAAAGAGAACTTCTTTTTAATGTCGCCATCCGTGTCGAAGACACAGAATCACCAGAGAGCTTTAAAGTCCTAGGCCGTGGAGAGCTTCAACTTTCAGTCCTTTTTGAACAAATGCGCCGGGAAGGATTTGAACTCCTTGTCAGCAAACCTCAAGTTCTTATGCACAAAGAAGATGGCGTCCTAAAAGAGCCAATGGAAATGGCTGTTATCGATGTTGAGCAGGATTACGTAGGTGCTGTTACAGAAAAAATGGGACTTCGAAAAGGAGTTCTTTTAAATATTGATAACAAAGGCTCTGGAAGAACTCGTATTGAATTCCGCATTCCGGCCCGTGGCCTCATTGGTTATCGTTCAGAGTTTCTTACTGACACCAGAGGTACAGGCCTTCTCAATACTTATTTTGATGGATTCGATGACTACCGAGGTGAAATCGAAGGGCGAAGAAGTGGAGCGATTATTTCAGACCGTAAAGGTGTTGCCACAGCTTATGCTATTTTTGGCCTAGAAGACCGCGGAAGCATGTTTATTCAAAATGGTACCAAAGTTTATATGGGAATGATTATTGGGGAAGCTAATAAAGCAACAGACCTTAACGTGAATATTTGTCGCGAGAAAAAGCTCACCAACGTTCGAGCCTCTGGAAACGATGAAGGCATTAAACTCACTCCCCCAAGAAAGCTCTCCCTTGAAGCCGCTCTTGAGTGGGTTAAAGACAATGAGCTTATCGAGATCACTCCGCAAAACATACGCTTAAGATGTCGCGAGCTCGACCCCAATAAGCGTAAGGTTAAAAAGGAAAAGTAAGCAATCTGTCATTCTGAGCGAAGCGAAGAATCTTCCCGCGCTAGAATGTCAGTTAGGCCTGCTTTCGAGTGACCCGGGCTAAGATCCTTCGGCTACGCCTCAGGATGACAAAACACCCTACGCCTCAGGATGACGAAACGCCCTATGCCTCAGGATGACAATTGTCGGATTTCACAGTTCTTCGAGATCAAGACCTTCAAGGGAGCCTTGTTTGACTTTATTATAGTACTCTTGGCGAGCCTGATTGAGCCTTTGATTAAGACCATCAACCTCATCAAGATACTGAGTGAGTTTTGTTTTAAAATCACCATTTAAAACTTCTTGAATGGAAGAAATCTCAGCACCTAATTTTTTGATCTGTGTGTTTCTGGCTTCAATAAATTCGGCTTCCGCTAAAAGACCTCCAAACACAGAGTTTTCTTTTAAGTTCACAACCGTTTCTTTTAATTTAGTATTCTTATCGGTGAGTTCTTGGTTGGATTGGCTGAGCTCTTTAATCTGCTGATTTTTATCGTCGATAATATTTTTGAGTTGTTTCTCCCCTTCTTTTAAAGAAGCGATATCAAACCTTAGCTGTTCTTTTTCCTCTTTTAACTTATCAAACTTCGATTGCAGAACAGAGAGTTTAGCTTTGGACTGATTGTGAGCAATGGTTCTTTGATTGAGGAAAAATTCCAACTCCGCAATAAAGGACTTCATTTCTCGGTGCATTTTAAATGTGAGAAAAATTAAGCCTGCAAAGGCGGCTGCAAAAATATAAATGAAAGTTGTCATATCCACGGACTCACTCCTTCTTTTCCAAAGACTTCCGTCTTTAATCCTTTTCTTCTTCTATCTGCTAATCGGTTTCCTCCTATTCTAGTTTTAGCCCTTGGGCTGAAATCCGCCTTTTCGTCGGGTTAAAAAGCCGCTAAAATCGATAACTTGTAAGATCTGTGAGGCTTAGGTCCTCCTTTAGTCCTCTCAGTTCTCCACTTTCCAAAACTCTTGACGCCTGCCCAAGACTAACGCATAGCAAGTCCTGTTGTGGAAAAACCACTTCTGTTGGTAGTTTTATGCAATCACTTTAGGGGGAAATATGAAATCAACGACCATTCAACCCAACAAAGAATTTTCAGATAAAGCCCACATTTCATCTATGGATGAGTATAACAAACTCTATGACCAATCCGTTGAAAACCCTGCCGAGTTTTGGGCCAAGATCGCTCGCGAGAATTTTTACTGGGAAAAAGATTTCGAAGAAATTCTTGATTTCAATTATGACCGTAACAAGGGCCCTATTAAAATTGAATGGTTCAAGGGTGGTAAAACCAACCTTTCTTACAATTGCATTGACCGACATTTAAAAGATCACGCCGATCGAACGGCTCTAATTTTTGAAGGTAACGACCCTAGTGATTCCTACAAGATGTCTTATAAGGAACTTCATCATGAGGTCTGTAAACTCGCCAATGTTTTAAAAGATCAAGGTGTTAAAAAAGGCGACCGCGTGGCTCTTTATATGCCAATGGTGAATGAGGCTGTTGTTGCCACTCTGGCTTGCGCAAGAATTGGAGCTGTTCACTCGATTGTGTTTGGTGGTTTCTCCGCTGACTCTTTAGCCGATAGAATCCTTGATTCAAAGTGTGAAGTTCTGATCACCGCTGATGGTTGTTTTCGAGGCGAAAAACTCATTCCCACTAAAAAAATCAGTGATAAGGCCATGGGTATCTGTGAACAGAATGATTTTAAAGTGAAAAGTTGCATTTGCCTGCAAAGGCTTGGAGATCGCTATCCTGAAAAAGTGGAAATGCAAAATGGTCGAGACCACTGGTGGCATGACCTGATGGCAAAAGTCACCGATGAGTGCGAGCCAGAGTGGATGGATGCAGAAGATCCTCTTTTTATTCTTTACACTTCAGGCTCGACTGGAAAGCCAAAGGGTGTCCTGCATACAACCGGTGGTTATATGGTCTACACCGCCACAACTTTCAAGTTTGTCTTCGACTACCAACCTGACGATGTGTACTGGTGTACGGCTGATGTCGGTTGGATTACAGGACATTCTTATATCGCTTATGGCCCTCTAGCCAATTGTGCCACTCAAGTGGTGTTTGAAGGTATCCCGACTTATCCAGACGCTGGCCGCTTTTGGGAAGTGGTGGATAAACATCAAGTCTCTTTATTTTACACCGCTCCAACAGCCATTCGCGCTATCGCTTGTAACGGTGACGATTTGGTCAAAAAACATTCAAGAAAAAGCCTGAGACTTTTGGGATCTGTGGGCGAGCCCATCAATCCGGAAGCTTGGAAGTGGTACTATGAAGTGGTTGGAGAAAGCCGCTGCCCGATTGTGGATACTTGGTGGCAAACCGAAACCGGTGGAATCTTGTTAACCTCTCTTCCCGGTGCCACTCCAATGAAGCCAGGATCAGCCACCTTTCCTTTTTTCGGAGGTCAACCAGCACTCCTCGAACCTACAGAAGGGACAGAGTTAAATGGCGCTGCCTCTGGGGTCCTGGCTTTTAAACACCCATGGCCTGGACAAATGAGATCCGTCTACGGGGATCATGAACGTTTTGAAAAAACCTATTTCGATCAATATAAAGGTTATTATTTTACTGGTGACGGCTGCACAAGAGATGAAGACGGCTATTACTGGGTCACGGGGAGAGTGGATGATGTTATGAACATCTCTGGTCACCGCATTGGTACGGCTGAAATTGAAAGCTCTCTCGTGGCTCACAAAGCAGTGGCTGAGGCGGCCGTCGTTGGGATTCCTCATGAAATCAAAGGTCAAGGGATCTATGCCTATGTGACTTTAAATAAGGATTTCGAATATTCGGAAGGTTTGAAAAAAGAGCTCAATGATCATGTTCGTAACGATATAGGCGCTTTTGCCAGTTGTGAAACCATCCATTGGGCACCGGAGCTTCCAAAAACTCGCAGTGGTAAAATCATGCGTCGTATTTTAAGAAAAATTGCCACTCATGAAGAAGAGCAACTAGGAGATGTGACCACTCTAGCCGACCCAACAGTGATCGATCGCCTTTTAGAAAACCGCTAGTTATTTAAGTACTCCAAGAGATCCCTTGTTTCCCGGCAATAAAGTTCCAATTCCACTTTGTTGTTTAATGAGGGGTCTCTAAGTTTCGCGAGCTCGCTTAACTGCATTATCGCTCCCCACAGATTTTCCCCCATGTAAACCATACTGGTATAAGCTCTTTGCTCTTCATGAATCCAAGAGAGAAAAATTGTGCTCCCTTTCATATCAAAGCGCGTTTTTTCAATTTCTTCTGCTTGATAAATAACGACATCGGGTCCCACCGCCGGCTTTGAAACTACGTACGACTTCTCTTCTTCTTTATTATAGTAGACATCAACGAAGACCTCTGAGCCTTGCTGAAAATTGGGATCCATTGGATTTATGGGAGTGTAGCAGCGAAAGATTTTCTCATAGTCCTGAGCCTGCACTAAACTTGAACATAAAATCAAAGTAGTTACTAAAATAGCTTTCATTGTATATCTCCTGTTGGACTTCCTAATAGACACATTTTTGTTCGTCTCCTTGAGTGACAGCGTCTGTTTGTCATCTTGAGCGATAGCGCCTATTCGTCATCTTGAGCGATAGCGAAAGATCTTTCGCTGACGCTCAAGATGACAATTCCCCGCTCAAGATGACATTTCCCCACTCAAGATGACGATTCCCCACTAAAGTTGACATCTCCACGAACCTACCCCTTGCTCGAAGCTGATTTAAGTTAAAACCTTTATTTAGAAAGTTTTATAGACCCATTCGTCACTTAGAGTTTTTATTGGCCTCTAAATTTTCCATCAAGCAGTGGACTTTGCAGGCCTGAAAATAAAGCTTGTGAAACGGCCTTGAAATGTCATGCTTTTTTGAACCCAGTCCCGCTAACAGATTGGTTAAAGAAAAGTAAATAATTAGAACGAGGAGGTAGCGGCCTAGTTTCTCTCCGGTTTCCCTCTTCTGACTCCATTCATTGAACTTCAATAAGAGGGGGAATAAAGCCATGGGCCAAATGTAAAGCAAATGCCAGTATATTGGGAGTGTGGGAGCAATTCCTGTTGCGATCAAAGCCGAAACAAAAGCGGTAATAGGATAGATGGCAAACCACTCTTTTGCAGATCTCATTTTGTATTTAAAAATGTTGAGTTTACTTTTATGCTTTTTATAAAACTGATAGTTCACATAAAAAGAAAGGCCCACACCGATCGCCCCAATGAGATACTTCACACCCGTCCACAGGACTTTCATAGTCACTTCAAGACTCTCCACTCCCATCCACGAAAAATTGAGCTGATGAAACACATGGGTTTGAAAAATGCTGGAACCGAACAAAATCCAGTACCAGAAACCTTTAAGCAGTGGGTAGACATTTATTAACCCAAAAAATAAATAGCCTTTCCCGTCTCCACTTCCGGGTTGGGGAAAGATACTTGGATCTTCAAGACCTGCAAGGATGTAGGGAATAAGAGAAGCTAAACCTAAAATAATTCCACTCAGAGTACCAAGGAGATGGGGCTTTAATGCCTTCATCCATAAAAGCATCATTGTCATAAAAAAGAGAATCACAAAAGAGGGATGAATCTGTAAGCCCAAAAACAGGCTCAAGCCATGCAGAACACTAAACTTAAACGAGGCTTTTTGAGAGAGTTTATAAGCCGACCAGAGATGGAGAGCCGAGGCAAAATAAATATATCCGGGATTCCAAAGAAAAACCTCACTCATTCTCCAGGGGTTGAGCCAAAAGACCACCACAACTGCCATGAGGGCCATTGGGGTGAGATAATCCTTGAAAGAGTCATAGAACATTAAAAATGCTAAAAAGTGTAAAAAAGCTAGAAAAGTCAAAGCCGCCCAAGGAGAGAACCACAACTTCATGGGAAGGCCGGTGCTGAGAGTGAGAAAAGCGCCTGGGATATTGCCACTGGCTCCACTGGAAGAAACATTTCCATAGGGAATAAGATTATCTGCGGTCACTAATTGATGGGCTTTATCCAGTATTTGAATCACATCCCCATCAATGAAATGGCCGTAGCCGTAAAGTGCGGTCAAAAGAAAACCAAGTAATATCAGAAACTTACTGATGGTATTTGCATTTTTTAAATTCATGAGAGGCATCTTAATCCATGCTCCGCTCATAGACAAGAGAGCGGTCATAAGATAACTATGTCAGAACACTGGAGTTTTACTTGCAAAAAAAGACAATGTTGGTGGTTCCCTGCTTTAACGAAGAAGACCGCCTTCATCCTCAGACATTTATTGATGCCCTTGATAGAGACCCTAGTCTCCATTGGCTTTTTGTCGATGACGGCTCCAAGGATCGAACGGCAGTGATCATCGAGTCTATGAAAGCCCAGTTTCCCGAACGCATTTTTCTTCACCAACTCTCTAAAAACAGCGGGAAAGGCGAAGCTGTTCGACAAGGACTTGTGCAGGCCGTGGAACATCAAGCGACTCTGACGGGCTATTATGATGCCGATCTGGCCACTCCGATGGACGAAGTCTTTCGCCTTATGAAGATTTTTGAGCGCCAACAGGTCAAAGTTCTTCTTGGAGCCCGAGTTTTTCTTCTAGGGAGAAACATTGATCGTAAGCGTTGGCGCTTTTGGTTGGGGCGATGTTTTGCTCTGATTGCCTCTCAAATGTTGAAACTTAAAGTTTACGACACACAATGTGGAATGAAGTTGATCTCTAATTTCGACAAATTTGAACAGTGCATAGAAAAGCCCTTTGTTTCAAGTTGGCTTTTTGATGTTGAACTCATTCAACGAATGTTGACCGAAGGGGGCTTAGAGCTCACCGACTTTTTTGAAGAACCGCTCAGAGCTTGGACGGATGTGGGAGGCTCCAAAGTAAAAGCCAAAGCTTTTTTGGTCGCTCTTTTAGATCTAGTGAAAATTAAAATGAGGTCTTTGAAATAGTATGGCTAAGCGAGCTCTTGTTGTCCGTTTTAGCGCTCTTGGCGATTTGGTTTTAACCACTGGCCCCCTCCACCACTTAAAAAAGAACTACCCTGGTGTCGAATTTGATTTTCTCACGTCCAACATAGGTGAGGAAATCTTCATTAACTCTATTGAATTTGATAACATCTACAGAGTTCCTAAAGGTTCCGGAATTATTGATCTGACTCGTGTTTACACTCAACTCCCACGCTACGATATGGTTCTTGATTTACAAAATAACTTTAAATCTCATTTTTTAAAATGGTTTGTACGAGCCAAATATTTTCGCGTTACCAAACATTCTAAAGAGCGTCGCGCCTTTGTTAAAAATAGAAGCTACCGTGAAGTTTTAGATCAGCATGTGGTTGAGAAGTACTACAAAGTCTTTAAAGAAGCCTTTGAGCTTCCTGATCTTGATGTTGAGGAATTAAGACCTCGCTTTCACACCCAGAAAATCACAATTGATGAAAAGTCTTTTAATCTCTCTGAAGCCGTCGTCATTCACCCCTACGCTAGCCAGAAAAACAAAGAGTGGCCCTATGTCGCTGATTTAGTCGACCAACTTATTCTCTCTAAAACTCCCGTAATTATAATTGGTTCCTCTGATGTGGAAGTCACTTTGCCCGAGAGTGATTTGATCTTAAACCTCACCAATAGAACTTCCATTCGCGAAATGGCCTCGTTTTTATCGCAAGCCAAGGGATTGATTACGACTGATTCAGGGCCCATGCATTTAGGTATTGCTGTAAACACTCCCACACTGGCTATTTTCGGTCCAACCACCAAGGAATTTGGTTTCTATCCCGTTTTCAATCGCACCGAAGTTGTGGAAATCGAAGATTTAGAATGTCGCCCTTGCCATGTGCACGGTGGCGATATCTGTCCTAAGGAGCATCACAATTGTGTGACCCAGATTTCCGTGGAACGTGTTTTGGACGCTTTCAAAAAAGTCGCTCCCGGTCCATTTAATTTTTAAAGACATCTCGCTTCTTTATAAGCTTTGATCCAAATCAAAAATAATCCACCTCGATCATATTTTTTCGAAACTCTGAGAGATCGGCTTTGATATCTAGTTTTTTTAATAACATAAAGATTCCACCGAGCTTGCGGTGAAGAAAAATCAATTGCTTGGGCGGAGCCGAGTATTTGAGCATTCGAGAAAAACGCCAAGCTTCTGACCTCACCTCTTGGCTGTACTCTCCATTAGAAAAGTCAAAGGGTTGCCGACTCTCCTCGAAGGGGCGCATCGAAAGAATCAAAAAGTCGATAAAAACCTCTTTGACCTCGTCAGTTTCTCTTTTATCGAGAAAACCCAATTGGAATATTTGTTTTAAGATCGCCTCACGGTCTCTGGAAAAAACCTTACGAATAAGAAGTTGGTAATCTCTAACAAAACTCGACTCAAACTCTAAGGTGGCGCCGAAATCCAAAAGAATCATTTCTCCCCTTTCACTGATAAGAAAATTAGCAGGGTTTGGGTCGGTTTGAACAAGTTTATTTTCAAAAAATTCTTTTATGTAGAGATTTAGAAGCTGGTCGGCCACCTTTTGGCGAGCTTCCTTTGAAGGGTTGCTTCTCACCCAAGCGGGGAACTCAAGACCTTTTTCTTTGGAAAGAGTAATAACTTTTTTTGTAGTCATTTCAGGATAAACATCGGGGATAATGTATTCCGAACCTTCAAAGAGTTTTTTGTACCGGATTAGAGAGTCTCTTTCATATTCATAGTCTGTTTCAAGCTTTAAAACCCTCCGGGCTTCTTCCATAAGGTCATCAAGTCTTACTTTTTTCTGACTCACTAGCACCAGAGCCTTTAAAAGTTTTTTTAATGTATTAATATCATCGTCTACACTCTCAGCAACTCCCGGGTATTGCACCTTAACAACGACTGACTTTCCGTCAATTTCCGCTTCATAAACCTGACCGATACTGGCAGACGCAATGGGCTCTTCTTTAAGATTTTTGTATTGAGAAAATCTTTCCTCACCAAGCTCAGACTTTAGCTGCTTCATCATCACTTCGTTGGAAACACGAGGAGCTTGAGATTGCAGCTTTTCTAATATTTCTATCACCTCAGGGGGAAGAAAATCATAGCCTTCAATCGATAAGGACTGAATAGCTTTCATGGCCGCCCCTTTGAGCTGTCCTACATGGCCCACTAGTATTTCGGCTTGATCGAGAAGTTTTTTAAACTTGCCCTCTTTGCTGCCCGAGAGGGCTTTCTTTCCCTGTTCAACCGCGATCTTTGCGGCCATTTTAAACAGATGGGATTTTCTTGATTTCGGTATATCACTCATTCACTTTGCTCCACACACTCAACACTAGGATTTTACTTTTTCACTCAAGAACTTATCGGCGGCTTTGAACAGCTTCTTTTTGCGGTCCTTGTCCATTTTATCAAGCATTGCGACCATCATCGACATCCTTTGATTCTTGGCAATGACTTTTTTATTTTCACTGATAAAACGCCAGTAAAGGCCGTCGAGTGTGTCACACCAATCGCCTTTCCCGTAGTTACTCATTTTTTTTATATAATTGGATCCACTAATATAAGGTTTGGTCGCAAAGATTCCACCCTCACTAAATTGCCCCATTCCAAACACATTGGGCATCATGACCCAATCAGCGCTATCCACATACATTTCCATAAACCACTTATAGACTTCTTTGGGGTCCATTTCACTAAGGAGCATCACATTAGACTGTACCATTAGCCTTTCAATATGGTGGGTGTAGCCCCACTTTTGAGCTTTCTTTATGGAATCATCAAGGGGCAGGATTCCTGTGTTGGCATTATACCAGTCATCGGTGAGTTTATTGCTATGATTCCAGAAGTTATCTTTCCACATTTTCTCAGAATAATTATCGTAAATGCCTTTAACGAACTCTCGCCATCCTATGACTTGTCTGACAAAACCTTCGATCGAGGCTAGTGGAACTTCTAACTCTTCGCCTTTTTCTATAACTTTTTCCACCACCTCGTCAGGGGTGATCATTCCAATATTAATCAAGGCTGATAAACAGGAATGAAATCCGAAAGTGTTTTCACTATGAATGGCATCTTGATAGGGCCCAAACTTTTCAAACTTTTCTTCAATAAAATAGTGAATCCATTTTAAGGCTTGAGAGCGCTTAGTGGGTAACCAAAAATGATCGCTGGTTCCCGGGTGATTGTTAAAATGTTTTTCCACAATCTTTTTCACATCTTTGATATGTTGAGTCTCTTGATGATCGATCAGATCAATAAACTCAATTTTTTTAGGGTATTTTTTCCTATTTTTTTCATCGAAACTCCACTGCCCTCCGCGTGGAGTGCGATCTTTGTTAAGCAGAATATCGAGCTTATCGCGCTGGTCTTTATAAAAAGTCATCATAAAAGGAGACTTATGGGCCTCCAAATACTGTTCGAAATCCTGTTTAGGAGTGAGAAACATGGGGCTTTTGTGTTCAACCAATTCGACTGAATTCTTTTTTAAAGTCTTCTTGATCTCTTCTTTAAAAAAGTGATCGTTAATCTCGTAGGTGTGAAGCTTTTTGCAGCTTTTGTTCTCATCAAGGATTTTTTCAATTTTCTTCGAAAATTTTGATTTAAAAAGTTTTTCTTCGGCTTTGTGTAGTTCAACGTCATAATCTTTAGACTTCAGTTCGTCAGCATATTCCCGCATCGAAGCCAAAAAGAAAATAATCTTATTTTTATGATAGGAATAGTGGGTACAAAGACCGAAATCTTCAAACATGTAGATCTTGTCGGATTTTTCGAAGGCCACCTTTCCCGTTGGAAAAAGCTGGTCTCCTAAAATCAAAAAGACTCGTTTCTCTTTGTTACCCATATTCGTCCCTTTTAGCCGAGATTGAAAATTGTTCAATAATTCTTGAACTATTTTTTAAGATATAAAAAAACCCTCTCCGCTTGAAAGAGGGCTTTTGTTAAATCATTCTTAGTCTTCAAGAAGGGAGCGAAGCATCCATGTTGTCTTCTCGTGGTGCTGCATACGTGCTGTCAAAAGATCCACAGTAGCTTCATCACCAGCGTCGGCCGCCTTTGGAATTACCTCTCGGGCTGTACGGATAAGCTTTTCATTGGACTCCACAAGGTTTGCAATCATTTCTTTGGCATTAGGATTGCCAGAGTCTTCTTCAATTGTCGTAAGCTTTGCAAAAGCACCGTAAGTACCGGGCGCTCTCTCACCGAGTGAACGAATTCTCTCTGCGATGTCGTCCACAGCAAGAGCTAAATCTTGGTACTGCTCTTCGAACATGACGTGAAGAGTTTGGAACATTGGACCTGTTACGTTCCAGTGATAGTTATGAGTTTTAAGATAAAGAGTGTATGAGTCAGCAAGCACACGCGCGACTCCGTCAGCGATTTCTTTACGATCTTCTTCTTTCAGTCCTATATTGATTTGCATCTTTTTCCTTCCTTTTCAGATCTAATAGAATTGATTTAACATTGTTTTCATCTGGATTTCAATTGAACACAGCACCAAAGACTATTCTTACTAGCCCCTTTCTGAATATTGTGTAGAATTTTAAACATGAAGAAATGGCTCTTACTTATTTTCATACCTATTTTAGTGGTGGCTCTTGTTCCCGCCTTACTCCCCTCTGAGTTTGTCTTTGAGAGGTCAATTCGAATCAATGTGTCTCAAGAGGACGCCTTTGATTACTTAGTCAATCTCCAGGACTACCGAGAATGGAGCCCGTGGCTTGAAAAAGAACCCAGTGCCGAGTTTGTTTCCGTTGGGACCCCTGGTGTGGTTGGCAGTTACAATGAATGGAAAGGTCAGGAGATCGGTTCTGGTCGTCAGACCCTTACAAAAGTTCGAGAACCTAAATACATCGAAACCCAATTGCGGTTTCACTCTCCCCAAGAGTCAGAAGGCATAGGCTATTTTAAGCTCGTCGACCTTGGTGACGGTGTAGAAGTGACTTGGGGAATGAAATCTCACCTAAGCTACCCGATTGAGCGAGTCATGGGGCTATTTTTGCCAGGCATGATGGAGCCCGATTTTAAAAACGGCCTTGAAAACCTCAAATTTCAACTGGAAAAATCCATATAAGAAGACTATATCCTTGGGAGAGGTTCTTTTTTTATGAGAACCTTTAAATATATGAAATCCAAAGGAGAGTACTATGGAAACAGTAAAAAGCACAAAAGACTTCAAAATCTTTAAAAAGAAAAACGGTCGCTTCGGAGTAAAAAACGCAAAAGGGCAGTGGATCAATGGAGAAGAAAAAGTTAAAATCTTATCCTCTGAAGGTCTAATTAAAGTGAGTGTTCCTAAGAAAAAAGAGGAAGCCCCCGCTGAAAATGCCGATGCCGCTCAAGAAGAAGCTGCGGCCGAAGAAAAACCTGCAGAATAAACATTTTTATATCGGACCTGTTTGATCCGTTCGAGGTCTGGGGGGAGCACTTTTCAAGGAGGGCTTACCCCTTAGAATGGCGGATATCTTACAGGTTTTTAACATCTAGGAGGATCAGCCATGCTACAAACCCCACGCCGAGTTGCAATAGTCGGTGGAGTGAGAACTCCCTTCGTAAAGTCTTTCACCCATTACAAAGCAACCAACCAAGAGCTTCAAACAGAAGTCCTCAATCAAATCGCAAAACGATTTAATCTTAAACGTGTGGATGAAGTGGTCATGGGCACGATCACCAAAGCGGGTACCGACTGGAACCTAGCCAGAGAGGCAGTCCTAGGATCAAGTCTTGATAACGGCACTCCGGCCTTTGATCTTCAAAGAGCTTGCGGAACAGGTCTCTCCGCTCTCGTCATGATTGCCAACAAGATCGCTCTGGGCCAGATTGACTGCGGAATTGCTGGTGGGTCCGATACGAACTCCAAGATCTCGCTTGAGTTTTCAAGAAGAGCCTCTGATAAGTTTTTTGGACTTTCTCGCTCCCGCAGCACGGGACAAATGCTCGGCGGACTGATGAAATTTCGTCCCAGTGATTTCAAACCTAAAATACCCGGGGTGACCGAGCCAAGAACAGGTCTCAGCATGGGTGAGCACTGTGAGCAAATGGCAAAAAAATGGCGGATCTCTAGAGAAGAGCAAGACAAACTAGCGTTAGCTAGTCATCAAAACGGATCGAAAGCCTACGATGAAGGCTTCTACAAAGAAAGCGTTGTCCCCTATAGTGGCGTTGATAAGGATACAGTTTTAAGAGGTGACACATCCCTTGAAAAGCTCGGTAAACTTCGCCCGGCTTTTGATAAGAAATTGGGAACACTTACGGCTGGAAACTCTTCATCTATGACCGATGGGGCCTCCTGTATTTTCCTCGCCTCTGAGGATTATGCCAAAAAACACGGTCTTCCCGTTCTGGCCTATTTTAAAGACGCGCAATCTTCTGCCATCGACTTTGTTTCTGGAATGGGCCTCCTAATGGCTCCCACCATTGCTGTGGGCCAAATGCTGAAAAGAAACAATATGGCTTTGCAGGATTTTGACTACTATGAAATTCACGAAGCTTTCGCGGCCCAGGTTCTTTCCACCCTTAAAGCTTGGGAAGACGAGCCCTTTTGTAAGCAAACTGTCGGTGTTGATAAACCTTTAGGCTCTATTGATAGAAGTAAGCTTAATATTAAAGGAAGTAGTATTGCTCTTGGACATCCTTTTGCTGCAACAGGGGCTCGAGTCGCCACAACGTTGGCTGATATTCTCAATCAAAACTCTGGAAAAGGTTTAATCTCGATCTGTACCGGTGGAGGTATGGGAGTGGCTGCTATTCTTGAAAAAGAATAAGAGGTTTTAGCTCACATTCTATTAGTCATCTTGAACGATTCTATTGTCATCTTGAGCCCTCTACTGTCATCTTGAGCGATAGCGAAAGATCTTTCGCTGTCGCTCAAGATGACAATTTTAATCTCGATCAAGATGACAACACTGCTTACTTGCAGGGCTCGATACTCTTTTGATTGGCAAAGAAGTTTCTCTGATCAACACCCACATAAACCACAGAGTTCTCATCGTCTGAGTTAATTTGAGCGTCTTCCGCATAAAGGTAAGGCCACTCATAGTCGCCGCGATTGATTCGTTCAACTAAGGCCTGTGGGTCACCTTCAAAGCAAACATTCTCGGCTCCCCAAACCACATCGGCCACACAGGAGTCCACGCGCTCAACCAATTGGTTGTCGATTTCTCGAACGCTATCGGAATATTGGTCATCGCAAAAAATGGCCACGTCCTGAGCTTGAGTAAAAACGGGTGATAATAAAAATAGAATTGTTATGATTTGTTTCAAGATTCCCCCCTCGAATTTGAGCGTCTTTTTTACCAAAAGAGGCTAAGATTCAGCAGATTATTAAGAGAACCTGTAAATTTTCTAATTTTTCAGAATGAATTTAAGCCTTAAGAGCCCGTTGCGCTCTCGCGCTCTAGAAACTCACTGTAATCAATAAAAGTCTCAGGCTGATCAAAGCGGTGAGTCTTCCAGGCTGTGATCTGATCACGAAGTTGATTTAAAAGCGACGTCATCAACTCATTCACGTTGGCCGCTGAGCCTGATACAAGAAAGGTCCCCTTAGAAAAGAGAACCTTGATTTCGCCATTAAAAATGTCGTTTTTCTTACTGAAGTGACCCGTGAAATTTGAATCGCTCGGGCACGTTGACCGAATGCTATTGATTTTTTTGATCACAAGATGTTTGTCTTCTCGATTGATATCAGACGAGAACTGAAAAGACGATAGCTTATACTCCATTTGGAACCTCCATCAACAGGTATTCGATCCGACTTGTTCCTTTCTCCTTTAATGGTAAGAGAAAAAAGAGACTTTCTAAACCATAAATCGGAGGATTTCTTTAATTAGTTGAATTTCATATAAAATACCCCACGGCAAGGGATGAAACACCCCTTCACCGCTTTTAACTTCACTTTTTTAGCGAACCGAATAAATCTCTAAAATTATTACACTATACATAAACTCAAAAATCACAATTAAAAGAAAATTGGTTTCGCCTTTTATCTTAAATCAACTTCTCAATTTAAGACGTAGAGCGTTTGACTATCGTCGAGGCGGACTGAGTTTAAGCACTTTTCCTGGCCAAACTCCCAGGCTTTACAGCTTCAAAGAGTTCAAACAGAATAGGACTACGATCCAATTACTTGAAAGGAGCCGTAATGAATATAGTCGTACTCACTGGAGCGGGTATCTCCGCTGAATCAGGTATTAAAACCTTTCGAGATGAAAATGGTCTTTGGGAAGGCCATAGAGTGGAAGAAGTGGCTACTCCTGAGGCCTTTGCTAGTAACTCGAAACTTGTTTACGACTTTTATAATTTAAGGCGTGCTCAACTCCTTGACCCTAAACTCAAACCCAACGACGGCCATTTGGCTTTAGCTCGCCTTGAAGCAGCCTTTCCGGGCTCATTTACACTGGTCACTCAAAACGTCGACAATCTTCATGAAAGGGCGGGATGTAAAAATGTTCTCCATATGCATGGAGAGCTCCAAAAGATTCGTTGCCTTCAAAGTGGTGAATGTTACCAATGGACAGAAGAGCTAAATGAGAAAACACCCCATCCAAAGGGGCTTAACTCTCCTCTAAGACCCGACATCGTATGGTTTGGGGAGATCCCCAAACATCTTGACCAAATAGAGCAGGATTTACTCAAAGCCGACCTTTTCATCTGCGCTGGCACCTCAGGTGTGGTCTATCCGGCAGCCGGGTTTGTTCAACTCACCCCAAGGGGCTGTAAGAAGATTGAGTTTAATTTAGAAGAGACCCCCATCAGCCGGCTTTTTGATGAAACGGTTCTGGGGGAAACAGGGAAGACACTACCCGATTTTGTGGACTCTCTTATTCCTTGATGACTAAATGATTTTTCAATTCGTTGGTATCATCAGCCTGAATGGGAAAGTGCTCACTTAGCATATCTGCACTCATCGCAATGGCCTCACAAAATCCCTCGGCCATATCTTTTTTCTTAATCCCACTGATCAAGCGCTCGACCACTTCCTGCCAAACCTCAGGTTTAAGCTTTTTAGCAATAGCCTCGTCCCCTAAAACCACAGCTTGATGCTCCATGAGAGAAACGAAAATTAAAATGCCCGTAGCACCTTTCGTGTCTTTAATATTGAGTTCGTGAAACTCATTGATCGCACGCTGCTCGACCTGCATACGCTGATCAAGCTTTGAAGTCAGAAGCCTCTCCAAAAAAGGAAGAGGGGAAAGGATGCGAACCAATACTGCTAAAATAAGAAAATCGATCACTATAAGTAACCAATGGGGCAGATCAAAAAACTCCATCTGCCAGTAATCGCCATCAAAAACGAAAAATAATAAGGCAAATAAAAGCATTAAAATAACGGGGACATGCCCCACCGTGGAAGACTTTCTTACGATGACAGGAACTAGCTCTCCACTGGTTTTTGTTTCGGCCTCTTTGATCTTATCTTCGATTCTTTTGAAACTATCATCATTTAAATAGGATTGGACCCAGTTTGCTAAAGACATTACCAACCTCCTGAGGCGCCGCCACCACTAAAGCCGCCACCGCCGCCAAGGCCACCACCTCCGAAGCCGCCTCCGCCGCCGCCTCCAAAGCCACCGCGGTAACCTCTTCCTCCCATGCCTCCAAGCAAGAGAAGTGGGAGAAAGCCAGAGCGTCCACCAAAAAAGATGATGATAATCCAAATGAGAATTACAAGAAGGCTGCCACGACTGGATTTGCGCCCCTTGCCTTTTTGAAGAACTCTTTCGTCGATGTTCTCATAAAAGGCTTTAATGTTAGCTTCAGGAGCCGCTCTTTCGAGCATTTGGTAAGTGCCCACAAATATTGCGTTGGTGAAATCTCCCGATTTTAGTAAGGGAACCATGGTGTGATCGATAATGCGACGACTCTCAACATCGGTGAGGTTACCCTCAAGACCTTGCCCCACCTCTATACGAAGCTTGCGGTCTTTAATAGCTAACATTAATAAAAGACCTTTATCTTCTTTGGCCGAACCTAACTGCCACTGATCGGTCACCTGGATTGAGGCCATTTCAATGGGTACATTGTTCAATGTTTCGACCGTTAAAACGGCCAACTCTATGTTGGTCTTCTTTTTAATCTCATTGAGAATGCTGTTGAGTTGATTCTCAGCTCCCTTCGGGATCACATTGCCATAATCATTGATATGGCTTTTCAAAGCGGGAACTTTAAAATCTTGTCCCAAGGCCTTTATGCTAAAGCTCAGGGGTATCGCTAAGAAAACAAGAAGTCTGATTAAATAGCCAAGTCTATGAAATGAAACTTGAGACGACAACGAGATATTAAAACTCCACATCAGGAGCTTCTTCTACGTTCTCCCCTTCTTTGACATCCCATTGAGGCATTTTCTCGTAGTTAAAAAAAAGTGAATTGGTAAGACTGGTGGGAAAAACAGTCACAAGATCATTAAAGCCTCGGATACTTTCGATATAGCGCTGCCGAGCGATCCCAATTCTATTTTCCGTGCCTTCAAGTTGAGCTTGCAGGTCCAGAAAGTTTTGATTGGATTTAAGATTCGGATATTTTTCAACCACCACCATAAGTCGACCGAGAGCTTGCCCTAGGGCCCCTTGGGCTTGTTGGTATTTTTGAATCTGCTCAGGAGAGGCTTTAGAAGGATCAATTGTCGTTTGTGTGGCTTTTGCTCTGGCTTCTACCACTTGAGTGAGTGTTTCTTTTTCTTGTTGAGCATAACCCTTAACGGTTTTTACCAGATTAGGAATGAGATCGGCTCTTCTTTTGTACTGATTGGTGATTTCGGCAAGCTTGGCTTCCACTTCGTTCTTCGCACGAGGTATGGACTGAACCCCGCAATTTGCCAAGGTCAGGCTGAGTCCTAAAAGTACAAATATTTTCACTAGGGCTTTCATAAAATCTCCTATTATGGAGACAAGACTGCCCTATTCCCTATTCCAAGGCAAGCTCTGAAGCTTTGCGATCATTTTGTGCAGCGATAGAAAGTGTTAAACCGTGAGCGAGAGAAGGGCGGCCCAGCCGCAATTATTTGCAGCCTACCCGTCGAATTTTGGTTTTTCCTAAAACAGTGGTTGAACCTTGGGAGTCCCCCTCTTCGCTTCCTAAAACGGTGGCTCCCGTATTGCTAATGGCAAGTTTGGCTTTGCAGTGAAGCTCTATAACGGCTTTACCCAAAACATTGGTGTTTGATTTCAAACAGTACCAACCATTGGGATTAAGAAGCTTAATCGTGCTCTTTCCTAAAACATTGACTGAGGGTTTTAAAAAGACCAGATCCGGACTTTTGGTTCTCTTGGTGTCCTCAATGTCTTTACCTGCACCAAAAACATTCACTGATGTTGAGATCGTTCTATAATTTGGGTTGCTTGAATCAAAGGGGGTCTTTTTCCAATGTCTTAAACAACTTTTCACGTGAGTGTCATTACTTCCAAAGGCAGCAATAGGCATAAAGAAAAACATTAAAACAAATACTCTCATCAGACACTCCTTGATTGGAAAGATTCCCATATTGTCTTTGTTAAAAGCTCATTATTATGGACCCGGGTGACGCTGACAATCCTTTATACATCATAACTAAAATCATTTTTTCCCACTCAATATTGAGATAAAATAGAATATTGGAGGTTGTTAGTGAGTGTTAAAAGCAAAATCAGTTATGAAGTTAATATCGTTGTGCCTAAAAGCCTGCAGGCGGCCTTTATAAAGTGGCTCGACGAGCATATCTCTGAAATGGAGGAGCTTGACGGTATCCTAGAAAAAGAAACAAAGGTTTTTGAGAACATTTATTTTGAAGATCAGGAAAAATTAAGCCTTTCGGTTCACTATCAATTCGATTCGGAAGAGAGCCTCGAGCAATATTTGCAAAATGACGCTGATAAGATGCGGGGTAAGTTACCCGAGGAATGGCGCAATCAATTGAATTTCACTCGACGTTTTTTAAAAAAGCTGGAACTTGATGTCTAAAAAATGAAAAGGCTCATCTGAGGGGTTCGATGAGCCTTTGTGGAACGAAACATGGTTATAGGACGTGGTGAACACCACAATGTTTCGAGAAATGATACTGTTACTTATTACGAGGTCTTTTAATTTCTTCTTTGACCTTGTTCGGTTTCTGTTCGTTTCTTCCTTGAGTCTGTGACGGTGTTTGTTGTTGTCTTTGACCTTGTTTTTTATTTGTCTTTTCTCTAGCCATAAAACCTCCCGTGGTTGGCATGAATCAATCATAGCCAGAGCGAAGATTTCTTTGGTGTCCCGTCTGTGTAAAAATTGTGGATTAAAAAACAATATTGATTATATTAATGATTTTAGTGGCTTAAAGATATTCCAAGAAATTTGGGTATGAACTTCCGACCATTCAGTTGGATGCAAAGAGCCATTAAAAATTCTTAAATCAACCGAATAAAGTTTGGCAAAATCAAAGAATTTAAATGGAATAAATGGAAAAGATAAAATTAGAAGAGAGCTCTTTTTGAAAGGCCGCTCTTTTCACTCTTTTCGGGCTTAGACTCTGCAGGGAAACCATTGTTTTAGTTGTAAAACCGCAAGGATTAATTCCCTGGAAAGCCTCTTTGTCTTCAAATAAGTTGATGGCAATTCCGTGATGAGTGACCCATTTTTTACAGGCAATTCCAATGGAGGCAATTTTTTGATTGCCTACCCAGACACCTGTTGCCTCAGCCTCTTCGGTTTCCCCCACTTGCGTTTGCAAGCTGTGGCCTTGAGCATCCACTTCGTATTCACGAATGGTCATGATGGCCGCTTCCTCAAGAATGCGCATATACTCGTGCAAGCTTTTGGTTTTTTTGGGAATGTAGTTCGGTGTGTTGCCGCCAAGATCAATAATTGGGTACATCACCACTTGGTTGGGACCATGATAGGTGGCACGCCCCCCACGGTTAACCTCAACGGTCTCCCCTTTCCAGGAAAAAATATCTCCTTCGCGGGTTCCTCTCCCCACAGTCACAACAGGGGGATGGGAGCAGAAGACAATAGTCTCAGGACGGTCGCCTGAGATCACTTCTTGAACATATTGCTTTTGTTTTTCAAAAGCCTCCATGTAGGGGATTTCTCCCCAATCTTCCACTTCGGGAAAATTCACTGTAAAGCGATCGGAAGACTTTATCATCGACAAAACAATTACCTCTTTTTCTGAACAATATGGACAGCGTGCCCGAGTGTGGCCTCAGCGGCTTCCATCATGGTTTCACCAAGAGTTGGGTGAGGGTGAATGGTTAGAGCAATATCCTCTAACGTCGCTCCCATTTCAATGGCTAAAGCCGCCTCTGAAATCAGGTTACTGGCCTCAGGCCCCACAATATGAACACCAAGAACAACATTTGTTTTTGCGTCAGCGATCATTTTTACAAAACCATCGGTCTCCATCATCGATACCGCTTTTCCGTTGGCACCAAATGGAAACTTTGAGATTTTTAAATCATCATAACCTTTATCTCGCGCTTCACTCTCAAGCATTCCTGCTGAAGCAATTTCGGGATCAGTAAACATGACCGCTGGTACCGTTTTCACGTCGTAAGCTCTATTTTTACCGGCAATCACTTCTGCGACTAGAATACCCTCGTGACTGGCTTTGTGAGCTAGCATGGGTTGGCAGGTGATATCACCAATGGCAAAAATATTGGATTGATTCGTTCTTCGCTGTGAATCTGTTTTAACAAACCCACGATCATCAAGCTCTAAACCAATCTCTTTGATACCAAGCTGGTCTGAGTTGGGTTTTCTTCCTACTGTGACGAGAATTTTTTCGGCTTTAAATTTTTTCTCAGAACCGTCGACCTCAGCTGTGACCTCAAGGTTCTTTCCTGATTTTTTATAGGACTGAGCTTTGGCTTTAAGGTGAACTTTGATGCCATCCTTTTTCAATTTTCTTGAAACCACTTGCGCCACATCTTTTTCCACAACACCTTGAAGAAGATTATCTTGAGCTTCCAGGATATCGACTTCTGTACCGAGTTTAGAGAGGTAGGAGCCAATCTCAAGTCCGATGTATCCCCCACCAATAACAAGAAGGCTTTTAGGCACTTTTTCAAGCGCTAAGGCTCCCGTTGATGAAAGGATATTTTTCTCATCATACTCAAAACCGGGGATTTCAATAGGTCGCGATCCTGTGGCTATAATGTAGTTTTTGGCTTCAACAGACTTCGTAGAATCAGAACCTTTAACTTTTAGCTCTGTGGGTGAGGTAAACTCCGCCTCTCCGGCAATGATATCAACACCATTGCCTTTCAAAAGCCCTTCCACTCCACCAGACATGCGATCACAAACGGACTGCTTCCAGTTTTTAAGCTTTTTCATATTCACTTTCACATCACCAGAGATCTCAAGTCCCATTTCAGCAGCATCGTGTTGCATACGGTGAAGTGTGTGAGCCGCACCAATCATGGCTTTTGAAGGAATGCATCCGATATTTAAACAAACGCCCCCCAATTTTTCTCGCTCTACAACAGCTGTCTTCAGACCCAGTTGAGCACAACGAATCGCCGCTACATATCCACCAGGTCCCGATCCAATCACACAAACATCAAATTGACTCACAGTTTACCTATCCTTTTTTCTCACAATTAAATCATATCCATCATTAAGCGACCGGGACTTTCTATTCGAGCGATAAAGGCCGAAAGAAAGCGAGCCGCTTCCGCACCATCGATTAAGCGGTGATCACAAGTGACTGTAAAATTCATGAAGCTTGCCACATCAAGCTCACCGTCATTGATAATGGGACGCTCTTGGATTTTATACATTCCAAAAATAGCCACCTCGGGATGATTGATAATTGGTGTGGCATAAGTTCCACCCACACTTCCAATATTGGTAATTGTGAAGGTAGCCCCTTTCATCTCCTCTAAAGCGAGCTTGCCGTCTCTTGCGCGCTTGGCAAGATCGACAATCTCTTGGCTTAATTGATAGATGGTTTTTTGGTCAGCATTCTTGATAACAGGAACAAATAGACCATTGGGCGTATCAGCCGCAAAACCTACATTAAAATACTTTTTGTAAACGATTTCCTGAGCGGCATCGTCGATCATGGCGTTGAACTTAGGGAACTCTCGCACTGTGGCCATAAGGGCTTTCATTACAAATGGCATATACGTAATTTTCACTCCCATTTTTTCGGCGACCGGTTTTAGCTCTGTACGCAACTCAATAAGAGAGGTTACGTTGGCTTCATCCATAAGGGTGAAGTGAGGAACCACTCTTTTTGCCATTTGCATATTCTCGGCAATCTTTTTACGGATCCCTTTAAGAGGCACACGCTCTTCGCCACCTGTTGTAAAGTTTTGAGGAGGAGTCCACATTTGTCCGCTCTGCTCTTTTGTGGTCGCAGCACCGGCAGCCACCGCTCCGCTTCCTTTTGCGTCCATAACATCATCACGAGTCACACGACCGGCAAGGCCTGTCCCCTTCACTTGATTGATATCAATGTTGGATTCACGCGCCAAACGACGAGTCGAAGGAGTGGCAAGTACATGCACATCTGCTGGTGGCGGATCTATCTTTTGCATACCACCAGAAGTTCCGCCACTGGCCGCAGGTTGAGTTGTACCTTGAGAGGGTTGTGATTGTTCGGAAGAACCATTTTGAGAGCTCTTTGAAGAGGACTCTTCTTTTTGGTCCTTGTCATTCTCTTCTTTCTTCTCTTTTTCATCAGAAGAAGATTTGGCTTCTTTTTTCTCTGAGTCCGAGTCCTCTTTTTCTTTAGAATCAGAAGACCCAGCGCCTTCTTCTACGGTGATTAAGGCCTGTCCCACTTCAATGGTGTCACCCTCAGAAAACTTGAGATCTTTTACCGTTCCAGCCACAGGGGAAGGGACTTCCACAGTCGCCTTATCCGTCATAAGCTCCGCAATCGGTTGATCCACCTCAATGCTATCACCCGACTGAACAAGCCATGAAACCAATTCACCCTCATTCACGCCCTCACCAATTTCAGGTAACTCCACATTTTTTGCCATATTTATCTCCTCAATAATCCTCAGATTTAAGCTTCAAGATTTTTATATTTTCCACGTTTCTTTTCAATAACACCCTTCATAAAAAACTCTCCGGCTTTGTAAGAGCTTCGTACCAATGGGCCACTGGCACAGTAAAGAAATCCCATATCGTCACACACCTTTTTCCAGTACTGGAATTTCTCTGGAGTGATGTATTCGATCACCTTTAAATGGCGCGGGCTTGGCTGCAGGTATTGCCCAAACGTGACAATGTCACAGCCAATTTTCTTTAGATCCTGCAGACACTGCATGATTTCATCATCTCGCTCACCGAGACCAAGCATCAGGGATGTTTTGGTGTACATCTCTGGGTCACGTTTTTTAACCATTTCTAAAACATCAAGTGATTGCTGGTATGTGGCCCGGGGATCACGTACGGTGGGAGTGAGTCTTTCTACTGTTTCCACGTTATGGGCAAAAACATCCGGCTTTGAATCCACCACTCGATTAACGAGATTTACTTCCCCTTGAAAATCGGGGGTGAGAATTTCAACAATCAAATTGGGATCATTCTTCTTGATGGTTTCAACGGTGCGACCAAAGTGGTCTGCACCCTGGTCTTCCATATCATCACGGTTCACACTGGTTATAACGACATAGGTTAATCCCATTTGCGCGATAGAAAAACCAACCTTCTCAGGCTCCCTGGAATCGATCTTTCCTTTGGGATTTCCTGTTTTAACATTACAGAATCGACAACCACGGGTACAGACTTCGCCCATCAACATAAAGGTCGCTGTTCCACCAGCCCAGCACTCGCCCATATTCGGACAACGGGCCTCTTGGCAGACGGTGGCCAGGTTCAGTTTTCCAAGCATATCTTTGATACGATTGTAGTCCTGACCGCTGGGTGCTTTTACCTTTAACCACGAGGGTTTAGGGGCTTTTTTCATAGAGCTACATGACATGCCCCCTTTTAAACCTAAGACCTCGAATTGTCTATGCTTTGCGGCATTATTTCCACACCTTGGCAGAGTCGCGATTGAGTTACTCTAAACGCAATATATTCGATCTGAGCGTCTAGGCAGTCATTCCGAAGGGCTTCTTGTCAGCTCTAAATTTCCAGGCCATAACCTATACCATCCCATGGAGGCCACGATGAAGTTTGCAGAACCCCTAAGCCAAGGTGTTTTCAAAAAACGTTACAAACGCTTTTTTACCGATATCGAATACGAAGGCGAAATCCTAACGGCTCACTGCCCGAATACAGGAAGCATGATGGGTCTAAAAGATCCCGACCAACTCTGCCGCTTTTCTCATGTGGATGATCCCAATCGAAAATTAAAATACACCCTACAAATGGTAAAAACGAAAACCAGCTGGGTGGGCGTGAATACCGCGCTCCCCAACAAGCTTGTGGCCGAACTTTTTGAAAAAGCCCCACTTCCCCACTGGAAAAAATTTGATTCTCTACAATCGGAAGTGAAAATTAAAGATAAAACTCGAATTGATCTAGTTCTATGGAACTCAAAGGACCATGAGGTCAAAAAGTGGAATCACAAAAACCTAACCGCCCCCCTTCACCTCATTGAGGTTAAAAATGTGACTCTGGGTGAAGAAGGCATCGCGTATTTCCCGGACGCAGTCACTTCACGAGGGCTCAAACACCTCGAAGATCTTATCGAAATGCAGGGTAATGGCTTTAGTTGTGAGATGCTTTACGTCGTGCAAAGAACGGATTGTGATGTTTTTAAGCCGGCTCATCATATCGACCCCGTTTATAGTGAAAAGCTTAAAGAGGCCAAAGACGCCGGAGTTAAAATCACAGCCCTTCCCTGTAAATTGACTCCAAGTTCTGTCACTTTGCTAAGCGAAAAACTCAAAGTCTCTTTATGAAAATTGTGAATCTTATTCTGCTCCCCCTATTCCTTCCGACCTTAGCTTACGCTTGGGAGCCCACTTGCACGGGTTCAATGAAAGAAAGTGGGATGAGTTCCTTACAGATTTATCTTCAATGTTATCCCAAAACGGTCATGGGAAGCGTACTTCTTGTCGGTGTCGGCCTTTTTATTGCGATGTATTTAAAACGAAAGAAGTGAAACTTATCTTTCTTCCTCACGAAGATAGAAAATTACTTTCACTGACTCCTGATGAGTCATACGGTCGTGAGAAACCTCGACTTGGGAATCATCAGTCGTAAAGCCATAGCGGGAGGCCTGCTGGCCCGTCCAGGTTGATAGAGCGGCTTGAGTCAAACTAGCACCGTTTTGTCTGGCTTGAAAAAAATGGTCGTAATTTGTCCCCTCAATCCAATTTCCACGAATGCCTCGAATATTTTTAAGACCAAAATAAGAAATCATTTCGTCAAATAAAAGTCGACCGGATAGTGAACTTCTAATTCCTATAGCCGGTTCGGCCATAAAAACAGAAAAAGAAACCACACCCCTATCGTTCAACGTGGCCTGGAACTCGAAAAGTTCCTCATGCTTATCTCGCACAATGAAAGTGTTACCCTGGGATAAATTGATTTTTTCGGCTGTTAATACTTGAAAGGAGGCTTTGGATGAGCGAAATACTCTCTGGCATGATAATGCTCCAAGGGCTTGGCTAGTAAGCAAGTGAGTCATTGCAAAAAAACTTAAAATGAAGAGCTTCATAAATCACCGGTTGTGTAGGTGACTATTTTACGTGAATTTTTTCCATCTCCATAGCGAGCCTGAAAAAATAACTGGAGTGTTAAAAACATAGACACCCTGAGAGCAAGGCTCCCAGGGTGATCTGAAGAACTTAATCCCTTAGTTGAATCTTCTTAAGCAAAAGGCGCCTAACTCTTTGCCTATTCAGATATTAAAGGAAATTAAATTTTATCTAATTTCTAATTATTTTTTAGTTTTGCCGTAAGCTTCTTGAGCTTTACCTTTGGCTTTGTCCATTTTTCCTTCGGCTTGAGTAGAAGGTTTGTTCATAGCTTTTCCAGCAGCTTCTTTTACACTACCTTTTGCTTGATTGGCTTTTCCTTTAGCTTCTTCTTTGTTCATTTGAATTCTCCTTTTAGTTGAACAATTAACTTGTCTCTAAATTAGCTCAAAGTGCCGGGAGATTCTTATCCAACTTAAGTAAATTTCGTGGAGAAACGATCAATATTTCTAAAAGCTCTTAAAAAACTAGCCATGCGCTTGATTATTTAGGTTTTGGCAAAAAAAAAGCTCCTCGCTAGAGGAGCTTCAAAAATGATTGCAATCTTAAAAATTGGATTACATTTTACCTTTCATCTTAAGGTGACGATCAATCACTTCCTTAAACTTAGGGAAAGGATAAGCCCCTTTAAGAGAAACACCATTGATTAAGTAACCAGGAGTTCCTTGGAAACCAAATTTGCTGGCCTCTTGCATATCTTGATCGATAATATTGTCGATCTCATCACTTTTATTTTTAAGATCGTTTTCAAGCTTGGACATATTGGCCCCAACTTTTTTAGCAAGCTTTTCATAAAGCTTTTCTGCTTCACCATATGTTTCGTTTTGATTGGCAAAAACAAGCTTTTTAAACTCATAAGCTTTTTCTTCATCTTGCATAGCGATCGCCTCAAAGTACTCAGAACCACGACGGGCGTTCGGGTGCTTTGATTCAAGAGGTAGGTGCTTAAAAACAAGTTTTACTTTGTCACCATACTCACTCATCACTTTACTCACTGTATCCGAACCTCTTTGGCAGAAGGGACACTGAAAGTCTGAGTATTCAACGATTGTAATGGGAGCAGATTCATTTCCTAAAACCGCACGATCACCACTGATCTCTGGTTTTTTAGGATTATTAAACTCTTCTTCCATTGATTTTTCTTCAGCCTGTTGCGCGGCCATCATTTCTTTTTTCTGTGCTTCCTGTGCGGCTCCACGTACCACTTCCATAAATCCCGCGGGATCTTTTTTAATGGCTTCAAAAACAATCTCTGGATTGTCTTGAATTGTCTTTTTAACGAGCTCAGAGCAGGATGCGAGCAATCCAATGCACGACAATAATGTCACGATGCGAGCGAATGTTTTCAAAATTTCCTCCTTATAAAAGTATTACTAATAACCCAGTATTCTACACCCCTAAGCCCTTGAAAAGAAACATCCTTTTATGGCCTCAAGCGAAATGACGGGTCCAGTCGTTTTTTTGATAATTCTAGCATGAGGAGTTGTGTCATGAAACTAATAGCCCTACTTATTCTTCTTCCTTCTTTCTCAATGGCAGGATTAAAGTTCCCATCGGACCGTCTGAAAGTAATGGATATCGAAACGCTACAAAGAATTGTCGCTTCCAATCTGAATAAAGCCCAGCAAGCTGTCGCTCAAAATATTGATATTGAGTCGGAAGGTCAGTTCACAGACGATAGTCCAGCCAGCGAGTACACTCAGGACGAAGGGGCTCGTTTTATTAAAGAGTCTTTAGAATTAATTTTCGCGCGCCCCGAGCAAACTCAAGCCACCTCTGTTATTTATAGCAATGTTGAAGGTGTGGCGGTGGACTACGGTGGTATTTATCAGTTTCTCGAAACGATTGTCGCTGAGGCTCTGGAAACTCTCGATCAGGATGGAAAAGACAAAGCCCTTTTAAGAGATCAAAACACATACGTCTATATACTAAACAATATGATGGCTGAGCTAAAACCACTGGCTCTTTCTAAAGAGGGGACTAAGTACAAGCAGATGTTCGAGCGCATTCGCGATGAAGACATCGAGTTCTCTGACTCCCTAAAGTCCTATAGAATCCTTAACAGCATGTCCAATATCGCAAATCCCTCAAAAGTGGCCGAGACCATCGTCGGGGAAAAAGACTGCTCGTGGTGGGAATTCCTCTGGTGCTAATAATTCCGGCCCCAAAAGGCCGAGGCCCTTTTTATTTCGGGCGATAGAGTTCGCCCCTAATTTTTTAATTATCTACGAAACTCAAAAGTCCAGTCTGCCTGTCTTGATAACACCATTTCGAACACAAGACCTTTCTCCTTCATACTTCATGCCTGAACCAAGCACCCTTCTATATTCTCAGTTTAGTACGATGTTCTTTGTATGATCTTATCTTTTTCACTATACAGGAGGAAAAGGAGTCATTCGGAGTTAAAAACTTTCAGCAATTTGCCGAATAATAGCTTATGGCGCGTAAAAGCAAATCAGAAACCCTCTCATTTCTTCGGCTGGTCTCAGTGACCTTGCTGGTTTTGGGTGTGCTAACAGCGCTGAATACCGTCATCATTCTCAATAATTTGGGAACAGAAATTCTCACTCCCCTGAAACGCAATATCGCCAGTGTCGCCGAGAAAAAGAAGAATGAAGATCTTTTTGCTCCCGCCATCACACTGCGCTGGAACTGCAAAAAGCAAAATAAATTGGAACCGCACATCACGAACGCTGATCAGGTTCGCTTAGAATTTTATGAATGTGAAAAACCAGAGCGCCCCATCAACCAGGCCAACAATAGTCAGGCCGACCTCTTTCCGATCAATAAAAACTCTTGGACTAGCGATTTCCTTCCTCTCTCACCTGGGAAAAATAAGATTGCTTTTAAAGTAGGCAAAAAATCTCAAGTTATTGAAATTACGAGGGATACCCCAAGCCCTCAAGTCGCCGATAAAGCACTTTGATTCACCCTATAAACAGTGATAAACACCTAAAATGTCGAATTTTTTTAAAAGTCGAAGGGATTTGCATCTGCAAAGAAAACTCTTCCACTTTCTCACCATTCTTACCATCACTTACCTAATGGTGGTTCTTGAGCCCAAGCAGTGCTGGATGCTCTATTGGTTTGTCGGCTTTCCCATTTTTCTAATGGACCTTCTTCGCACCTATTCCCATCGCTGGAATAAGTTTTGTCTTAAAGTCATTGGCCCTGTCATTCGCGCCCAAGAGGTCTCAAAACTCTCTGGATCCTCATGGGCTTTTGTGGGCATTGGCATCACGTATTTTATCTTCCCCCCGCTCATTGCTCAGCTAGCCACTCTTTTTCTCGCTGTGGGCGACCCTATAGCCAGCTTCTTTGGAGTTCTATACGGAAAATTTAAAATTCTTGGACAAAAGAGTTTAATTGGAACTATAGCGGCCTTTGTGGCCTGCTTCATCTGTGCTCTTATCTTTTTTAATGCCGTTCACCCCACCGACCTCACATTGGGTCAAAAATTCGTCCTTATATCCCTTGCAGCGGCCATAGGAGCTCTCACCGAGCTTATTCCCCTGGGGCGCTTAGACGATAACCTCACTCAACCTTTGATGAGTGGTGTGTTACTTTTCCTTCTTATGGGAGTGTTTCAATGAATCAACCTTTAAAAAAGGCTCGAGAGAAAATTAAAGAAACGGGAGCTTCTCATATCTATGTACTCCCCAATCTCTTAACGACGACCAATATGTTTTTTGGCTTCATGTCTATTATTTTTGCGATCCGAGGAGAGTACACCTTTGGCTCTTACGCCATTGTGGCTGCAGCCGTTTTTGACCTCCTCGACGGGCGTGTCGCAAGACTCACTGATACCACCAGCCAATTTGGTGCGGAATACGACTCTCTTTGTGATCTCGTAAGCTTCGGAATGGCTCCGGCTCTTATTATGTATTTATGGGCTCTGCAACCTTTTGGACGCGTGGGCTGGTTGGCCTGCTTCGTCTTTGTCGCCTGCGGTGCCTTGAGGCTCGCTCGGTTTAACGTGCAACAAGCCGACGAAAAAACCCATTTTCAAGGGCTCCCCATTCCTATGGCCGCTGGTATCGTCGCCTCCTCGGTCCTATGTTTTAAAGACCTTGAAGTGGACCCCAGCCGCAACTGGCTCCTTCTCTTTATGACTTTTATGCTTGGGATTACCATGGTCAGCCAATTTCGTTATAAAAGTTTCAAAGACGTGAACTTAAAACAGAAACAGCCTTTCACTTACCTTGTTGTTGGTGTAATGGTGATTATCTTTGTGGCCTATCGGCCCGAAGTTATGCTCTTTGCATTGTTTTTCTCGTATGCTTTGTTGGGAGCGGCTTTAGGCTTGTTCCACAAAACCAAAGAAAAACGACAAGCAAAGAGGGAAAATATATGAGTCGGGAATTATCAGTCGGTATTGTCGGAGCCACAGGGCTCGTGGGTGAAACCTTTAGAAACCTCCTTGAAAAATCAGATCATTCTTTTAAAGAGCTTCGTCTTTTTGCTAGCGAGCGCTCAGAGGGTCTAAAGATTCCTTTTGCAGGTAAAGAGTATGAGTGCCAGGTTCTTTCAGAAAACTGCTTCAAAGGTCTTGATGTCGTATTTTTCTCCTCAGGTGATCCCATCAGTAAAGAATGGGCCCCAAAAGCAGCGGAGCAAGGAGCTATTGCTGTCGACAATTCGGCAGCCTATAGAATGGATGAAAACACACCTCTTGTGGTTCCTGAAATCAATTTTTCTCAAATCAATGAGCCCACAAAACCGCGGGTTATTGCCAATCCCAATTGCTCCACCATCCAATTGGTGATGCTTCTTGAAGCTCTTAAAAAATTCTCGTTAAAAGAAGTGCGAGTGGCCAGTTATCAATCTGTGAGTGGTGCTGGTAAAGAAGGGATGGAAGATCTTAAAAACCAAACCGAAGATCTTTTGGAGGGCAAAGAGCCAAGAGAAGGCCTTAATTTCAACCCTCCCATTGCTTTTGAATGCCAACCTAAAATTGGCTCTTACAATGATGACGGCTTTTGCTCAGAAGAAATGAAAATCATGAAAGAAACCAAAAAAATTCTTTCCATGCCTGAGCTTAAAGTTTCAGCTTTCACAGTTCGAGTTCCTACCCTTAATGGTCACGGTGAAGCCGTATGGATTACCTTTGATAAAGAGGTTTCAAAAGAGGAAATCGAGTCCACTCTTTCCGAGTGCCCTTTTATCGATTACCTCCCCATGGGTGGAGACAAAAGCTTTCATAGCTACAAAGAGGTCACAGGGCATTCCAATGCTTTTGTCTCAAGATTGAGAAAAGACTTGGATTTTGAAAACACATGGATGATGTGGCTTGTGGCCGATAATCTATACCGAGGAGCCGCTTCCAACGGCCTTCTAATCGCTGAAAAGATTTTCGAGCAATTGAAAAATTAATAAACGCTTAAAGTGGATGGGAACCTAGGCCTCCCACCACTTCAACACCAGTCGAAAATTTAAGCACTTCTGTTATTAACAAGTTGAAAGCTACCCTGAGGCATGCCAGACTTTGGTTATGAGCTCGAGTCTGCGCAGTATCGTCTTTGTTTTTATTCTTTTTTCTTTTTCATCAGCTTTATCGGCTGTGCAGATTATTAATTTTTCTGCTCAAACCTACTCGAGAGCCGATGGCCCCTTTTTCGGAAACCAAAATGCCACCATTCACACGATTTACGGTGGACTCTCTGGAACGTGCGACACAAAAGTTCCTAATTCCGTTTGTAATAGCTGTGTGACCGACAGCCCTGATCCGACCGCGCCCTGCAACTCACGTCGAGTCCATGAAACTCTCCGTTTTGGAATTTCCATTCAGTCCGATCAACGAGGCCAAGTTATGGTCACAAATGATCTTGATGATGCCCAAGACCCTTTGGACTTCTACGTTAACGGTATACTTAATAACGAACAAATCTTCGAACCCAACACCACCGTTCTTGTCGAAGTACCCTGGGGCGAAATTTGTGGTGACATTGTTGGTGGTTTAACTTCTCAATGCAATTTAGAAGACGGCGGCTCCATCGAAGCGGGTAATATTCGAATCGGTATCAACAACATTCCTCAAGGTACACCTGGAGGTATTGGTGGAGGTATCGGTGGTGGAGGTGGGTCCGGTGACAACCAGCTAACTTCCGGAGAGTTTGTTGAATTAAGAATAGTAATGGGATTAATGCCTGAGGGACAGACCACTTTATGTATGGACGATGGAGGAGGCACTCCCACGGGAGCTTGTAACTTTATTGCTTACCCAGGTGACAAAAAGATTTTCCTCGAAGAAGTGTATGCGGACTGTAATTTCCCTGGCATTCAAGATAGCGATGCCTCAGTGGTCTCCATTCGAGTTTATCACTCAGACTCACTTCCCTATCCTAACATCAACTCCCCTGATTTTTCTGACATTCAAGTGCGCCTTAATGCTCCTTCTGCCTGTAATAATGGCGTTAAATTGGTCAACTTAGTGGACCCCATAGTTGAAGGTCTTACCAATGATACACCTCACTACTTTGCGATTGGTTTAGTCGACGAAACCACGAATGTAGGATTTGTAACCGATATGTCGGCTGGCAGCGATGATCAGAACGATCAATCCCTTTGCTACGAAGGGGCTGATTCTGATTGGCCTCAAAATTGTCATCGAGCTGTTCCCGCTGAAGTCATCGGACTTATACAGGATGAATTCGATTGTTTTATCACCACAGCCACCTATGGCTCCCCTTTTCGTCCAAAGGTGGAAGACTTCAGAAATTTTAGAAATCGTTTTCTTAAAAGCAATTGGATGGGACGAATAGTGATTCAGTTCTACTATGACAACAGTCCTTCTATTGCAGCCTGGATCAGAAACCATCCGCGCTCAAAACCTTTGGTGCGCGCACTGCTTTATCCGTTTTGGCTTTTTGCAAAAATCACTCTACTTTGGCCTCTTGCCACAATAAGCTTTCTAATTTTGAGTTTTCTAAGCCTATTAGCCTTAGCCATCCGTAAGAGGATTTTCCTATGATAAAGGCACTTGGCTTTTTAATTCTATTCTCGACTCAGGTTTTTGCTCAAACCCCTCCCCCACGAGAGTACCCCTATCCGCCAGCAAAAACCAACGAAGACCTAGGATTGGAAAAACCAAAAAGAGTGGATCAAGACGGAGCCTACTACTACGAGACCGAATCCGAAAAATCCTCTCCTAAACCTTATGAGGGAATCGAACAACCCTACAGGATTGGTGAGGATGGCGCTTATTATTATAATGAGGATAAGAAAACACCTTCGAACAAACCTTATAAAGGTGTGGAACAACCGATCGAACAAGAAGATGACGGAAGTTACTACTATTCTGAAGACGATGAACCAGAAAAGCCTACAGTGACGTACGGACCGAAACCCTCAAAAGTTAAAGATGATGGCAGCTACATTTATGATCTCGACATCGAGGCCACAACCAACACACTTTCTATACGAGCGGGAATCTATGGTCCTCCAAAAATTGAGCCTGTTTCTGAAAGTGGCGAAAACTATGAGTCTGTGTATGGTGATAGTAGTGAATTTGTATTTGCTCTTGATTACGACTGGAAACTCTTCAACCAAGTCTACATAAAGTTCGGAACGGGAATATCATCGTCTCAAGGTAAAGGTCAGTTTGCCGGTGGTGCCAACGATGGTATTGAACCCAAAGAGAACTTTCAATTTTATGTTTTCCCCACAACACTCTCACTGGCTTACAAATTTCAGCTTTGGGACCTTCAGTACCTTACTCCCTACATTGAAGGGGGCGTGGGTTATTTCGGATTTATGGAAACGCGCTCTGATGGTGACAACACCAAGTTTGGGGGCGCTCCTGTGCTTTCGGCAACCGGAGGTCTTCTCATCTCTCTTACTCAGTTTCAAGAGGGCACAACCATGTACACCGAATACGGTATCTCCCAAACCTGGTTTGATTTGCAGTTCAAACAAATCCTTGGCCTTGATGCTAGAAAAGATTTTACCTCTAATATGATCACTGGTGGATTTGCCGTCGGCTTTTAATCATCGTCATCAAGACTTCCACCCGACCCTCCTGCCGGTCTGGTTTCATCAAGACATAAAGATAGCTCTGCATTTCCATCGTTAAATTCACAGGCCAATTCTTGGCCCGTCTGATCATCAACGGCGTGAAAAAGAAGGCGTGTTTTAAACTGGCGATCTTCCCGAGAACCAAACTCAAAAGGTGTGTAGGAATAGGTAAAAAATATTTGGCGACAGTTTCCGATCTCCTCTTCTTTTGAGGCTTCTAGTAGTAGCTCTAATAAAAGGTCTTCATAGTAGCGGGTTTCCATTTTATCTTTTAAGTAGCCATCTTTTGCAGCGATCGCTAAGGATTGGTGCCAAGCCTGCTGAGCGCTCGCTTTGATAATATTTTTTATGGTGGGATCTTCAATATCCTCTACTCGAATTGGTAGAACCACTTGATTCTGTCTTTTTTCTTTAAAATAGAGCCACAGCTCTCGGTACTCACTAGCTTGTGGATTAAGTACCAATGTCTCTGAGACCGCGACAGAATTGTCAGTGCAAAAGGACGCCACTGTCACATTCACCGGCTCTCTCGAATTGGTTTTATTGGCCACTTCTTCAAACCAACCGCATGAGGGGACAATGAGGGGCACTAGAAGAATAAAAGCCAAAGAGTAATGCCGTATATCTTTCCATTGTGCCCTTAAAAACATGAATTCTCCTTTTTAGATATTTCAAGAGTGCAAATCAGAGACCAGCCTAAAAAAAAGAGAAGGAATGGGGCAAAAGAGGCTCAAGCCAATTACTCCTTCCTTACAAGAAAGTTAAATGTCATAAATGAGGCGATGATTAAGAAAGTGGATGGAACTAAATATAGATACAGGATTTGTGTGTCCTACGACGGTACCGATTATCTCGGCTGGCAAAAGCAGCCCCAATCGGAAATGACCATCCAAGGCCAGATCGAAAGGGTTTTAATTAAGCTTTACGGTCAAAGAATTCCTGTGATTGGCTCAGGCCGCACAGATCGCGGTGTGCACGCTCTTAATCAGTGGGCGCACTTTGATTTAGAAAGTGATCAAGATGTTGGTGAGCTGGCTTACAAGCTTCAGAAAATGACTCCAGACACATTGAGCATCAAACGCTTTGAATACGCCCCTCCCGAGTTCCATGCACAAATATCGGCGGAATCAAAATGTTATAAATACCTAATATCTCTAGAGAAACCCGCAAACCCTTTCTTCCAGCGCTACTCCTGGTCGATTAAAAACCCTATAGATTTCGAGAACTTGCAGAAATTGGCTGCTGTTTTTCTAGGCGAACATGATTTTACCAGTTTTCAGTCTCAAGGAACCCCTGTGAGCACTCCGGTAAGAAAGATTTTTCATAGCCAGTGGAAAATTTCAAAGTCGGGAAGGCTTGAATATCAGGTGCGAGGCAGTGGTTTTTTAAAACAAATGGTTAGAAATATGGTGGGAACGATGATAAAACTTGAGCAAAATCAAGGGTCTACTGATGAGCTCAAAGCCATATTGGAAGCCACTGACAGGGGGGAAGCGGCCGCTCCCGCCCCCTCTCACGGCCTTTATCTTTGCTCCGTTCAATATCCCAAGACCCTTGACAATAAGTGCCGAAAATTATAAAGATTTTCATTCTTAAATTTACCAAGGTTGAGATCATGAAAACGTGGAATGCAAAAACTGAAGATTTTGAAAATAATCGTAATTGGTACCTTGTGGACGCCCAAGGACAGAGTGTTGGACGCCTTGCTAGCCGAATCGCAATGGTTTTGTCTGGAAAATCAAAGCCCACATACACTCCTCATGTTGACACAGGTGACATGGTGGTTGTGATTAACGCTGATAAGGTTACAATGACTGGAAACAAATGGTGGGACAAAAAGTACTTTCGTCGTTCCCGTTTTTTTGGTTCCCTAAAGGAAACCACTGCCAGAGAGATGCTGGAAAAAGACCCTACTTTTATTTTAAAGGATGCTGTTCAAGGAATGCTTCCTAAAACGAAGTTGGGCAACAAAATGTTAA
This sequence comes from Bdellovibrionales bacterium, assembly GCA_964230645.1. Taxonomy (GTDB): domain Bacteria; phylum Bdellovibrionota; class Bdellovibrionia; order Bdellovibrionales; family JAGQZY01; genus JAGQZY01. Next base: position 1,765,136 of record CAXRHT010000002.1, read on the forward strand.
CGAAACTTAAGCTTTATGCTGGGGCGGAACACCCTCATCAAGCTCAGAACCCTCAGACCCTACAGTAATAAGGTTAAGGAGATTATTGAATGGCTGCTGCTACAGTATTTTACGCAACCGGAAGAAGAAAAACCAGTACAGCGCGTGTATTCCTCACACCCGGATCTGGAAAAGTCACTATCAACGGTAAAGAGATGGAAACCTACATGAAGCGTCCATCTTCTAAAGCCCATATGAACTTTCCGTTGGAGCTTACTTCTCAAAAAGGAAAACTTGATATCACAGTCACTGTCCGCGGTGGTGGTGAGTCTGGACAAGCCGGAGCGATTCGCCACGGAATTTCCAGAGCTTTAACTCAGTTTGACGAGTCTTTAAAAGACAGCCTTAAAAAGGCCGGCCTTCTTACTCGTGACTCTCGTATGGTTGAGCGTAAAAAATACGGTCTCAAAAAGGCGAGAAAAGCGACTCAGTTCTCTAAACGTTAATCCGTTTATTTTTCTTGAGCTTTTTCCAAAAGTCGTTTTCAATTGAAAACGACTTTTTTATTTTGGAGATCCCATTTCACAACAAGAGAGATCAAAAAACTTAAAAGGCTTTTTCATCCTCCTGCTCCTCTACCTTACGGCTCTAAATTTACTTTCCTCTTGTGCCACATTATCAAAAAGCCAGAAAAGCATGATCGAAGAGGTGCAAAAAGACCTCAACGACCTGTTCGAAAGCTCTAAGCCAGGTCTTTGGTTTTCCTATGATTTAAGAAAGCACCCGATCTTATTTGTTAGCCCTAAAAGGGAGAGCCTTTACCTTTATTTTAAAGGGCACTTAAAAGAGTTAGAATACAAGCCCGACTCTGAGAGTACCCATTCTTTTCAATCCGCCTTTGATGTGCAAAAGTTTGAGGGCAAAACCTCTCTTGTGATCAATCTTGATCACTCCGATAAAGCCTCAAAAAAAGAGCTCACTAATCTTATTCTCCATGAGGGCTTTCATACTTTTATTCAAACTGACGAGAGAGGCTGGGTGAAAACGGAGTCTGAACAATTCCGAGGCGATATCTATCCCCTACAGTCCATCCCTAGATACTTCCGCCTGGAGATGTATCAAAGCCTTAAAGACTACCTTGAAACAAATGAGCTTTCTCACCTGCACAACTACTCCTACTGGTTTTGGAAATGGAAGGTGACCTTCCCTAAGGAATACAACAACTACACCGACCGCATTGAAGGCAGTGCTGAGTACTACACTAACGAACAGCTCACCCGACTTGAAAACCTTAAGAGCTCAAATAAGATCACTTCTTTTGAACACTTTAAAAAATCAGAAAATTTTTTAAATCTCAAAGAAAGTTTAAGTTTAACCATCGAGTCCTATCACCTGGGTGCTTTAGCCGGCATCGTACTTGATGAAAAGCTTCCCCATTGGAAAAAAGAAGTGCGCAAAGGGGCTTCCCCCCTAGAGCTTCTAGCCCTTTTACAGACAAAAAGAAGAGAAAAGCCCAATTTCTCCCTACAAAATGAACTCATTCAAATTTCTGTAAAAAGAATGGAGCAAATCGATGGTGATGGTAGACTTGATGAGAGCATTAAGCTTTTAGCAAACATAAAAGTCTTGATGCTCATTATCCCCATGTCGGAGGTGGAGTCTTCAGGCTTTATGAGCTCTGGTATGTATCAGTCTTTTTTTAATTTTCGCCTTATCAGTAATGTGCAATTCATAAAGCTTCTCACGCCCGTAAATATGAAGCACGAAAACTGGCAAACCCAAATTCCATCGGAAAAAATTTGGATTATGGCCAAAGATCATCCCTGCGCCAATGAATCCCTTGCCACAGTGATCCCGCTAAAAAGGGGAAGCTTTCAATATAAGAATGGAAAACTTCAGGTGCTTGAACCCTACAATTTTAGTCTGGAAGTAAAGCCCTTTGATGACCGCCGTATCTTTTGCGCCAAACTGTAATATCATACCTTGATTACTAATTTTGCTTTGTGATGTTCAGCAAGTCTTAACTTTCTAGGTAGGCATTGTGGGAACTCGGTTACATGTACCACTGAGGAATGCAGATCTGTCGAGTATGGATAGAGTATTATTGACTAACACATGAAGAAGCTAAACTAAGCTAAGAGAGGGATTAAACACTCGATTGACCTAGGTTTATTTTTCACAACTATTTTACCTTTCTCATTTCTCGATCGACTGCCTCCGCCAACTTCTCACAATCTTTCATATTTTTGGCTTTACAACTCTTCTCCATACTATCAAACTTCTCACAGGGTGATAGGTCTTTACCTTTGATATTGGTAATGCAGTCAACTTTATATTCCAGGTACTTACCAGAGACGGCTGTGATAGTGCCGATATCTTCGGTTTTTTGCCTTATTGTCTTGATCCTATCCCTCTCTTTTGCAATCTCTTCCTCCACATACCTCGTGCAGCTGATTGTAAAAAAAGCTAAATATAAAATAAGAACAAATCGTGTTTCTGTGGATCTGCCCTCCAAGTATATTCGCATTCTTTCTCCTGTCACATCGTTGGTTGGCCAATATCTAGCGGTACCAAAACCCATTCAATATTCGTAAAACTCGGTCAAAACATTTTACCTTTACGAAATCTAAAACCAGAATCTACTATAATGTTCTTTTACCTGAAGAATAGGACTCGGCAACAAATATACTAGCTCAAGTGACCTTAGTGCTCGACATCAAGAACGATGGTGGTGATATTGTCATCTCCACCCTCTTCTTTGGCGCGATCCACACACATCTTTACGGCTTTTTCTTTGGGATTGTTTTTACAGATCTCATGGATTTCTCGGTCATCGACTAAACCGCAAAGTCCATCGGAACAAAGGAGGAAATGATCCCCCACAGAGAGTCCCTTTTTGATAATGTCGCAACGGACATTTCTCTCGAAACCAACACTTCGCGTTATGATATTCTTAGCCTGAAAGTCTTTGGCTTCACTGTCTTTTAATAAACCCGCACGAATGTGCTCATTTACCAGCGAGTGATCTTCGGTCATTTGCCAGAGATATTGGTTGTTAAAAAAGTAAGCTCTCGAATCTCCCACATTGGCGATATAGATTTCCTGTTCATGAATATAAGCGACCACTAAGGTCGTTCCCATACCCTGAAACATATTGTTGTTCTCTTGGCTTTTTAGAAAAATGCGGGAGCTTGCCTCGATGTAACATTCCTCCAACATGGCTCTAGGAGACAAAAAGGTATGTTCTTCTCTGTGAGTTTTTACAGTTTCATGAACGGCTTCGACGGCCAAACGTGAGGCAAGATCGCCCCCCTTATGGCCACCCATTCCGTCGGCCACAATGAACAATCCCATATCTTCGTCGACCAACAGATTGTCTTCATTTTTGCTCCGCTTAAGACCAACGTCTGTGATCCCAAAAGCTGTTACTTTCATAGTTTTGATTTTACGCAAGTAAGAGTATTAACTCAAAGAATTTATTTCTAGCCTCAATTTCTAAGCCTGACCCGCCGATAGAAAACCAATGGAAAAAGGGCGGAAAACCACAAATCGATCATTTGTCATTTCACTGGCAATTCACATTCTCCTTCTGATTTTCCTTTTTGTTCACGAAAAAACTTTTGATTCAAAAAGAGAAAAGCCAGAAGAGATGGAAGTCCAGTGGGTGGAATTCAAAGAGCAACCTCAGCCTTTAAGAGAAGCACAGATTGTTGAGCAGGACGACAAGTCTCTTAACGACCAAGTGCCAGAAGACAATTATAAGCTGAGTAAAAACAATCAGGACGTATTAAAAGAAACCAAAGCCCAAAAGCATGGCGAGTTTCAAAACCGCCGCAACCAAGTGGCTGGCGAGAAAAAGAAGCCTGAACCTAAGCAAGAAAAAGTCAGTGAGAAGCAAAAAGTACTCGATCAACTCAAGCCCTCGCTCTACGACACCCAATACGCTGCTAAAAAGCTAGCCCCACCCCCTGAGCCCGCCATGAGTGGAGCCGAGGTAAGCCAAAACGACGACTACCTAAAAGACGTTGTGGCTGGAGCTGAGACCCTTCTTAAAACCCGGGAGTTTGTTTACTACTCCTACTACAACCGCATTAAGAAAAGACTCAAGCAACACTGGGAGCCTCGGATTCAGGAGAAAATCGTAAAAATCCTGCGTAAGGGCCGAAAAATCGCCAGTGTGAACGACAAAATTACCCACCTTGTCATAACTCTTGATAAGGACGGAGAATTGAAAAGAATTCAAGTCAAACAGGCCTCGGGCTACAACGATTTAGATGATGCCGCTATCGAAGCCTTTCGAGCCGCGGCTCCTTTTCCAAATCCTCCTAAGGGCATTGTCACAGGCGCTGGAGAGGTCCAAATTCCTTGGAGCTTCGTGCTTGAAACCTGATATATTTTAATATTTTAAAGGTCGAAAAAAGACTTAACGATCACCTGTTTTTTGCATAAGATCCGGCACAAACACGAACGAGGTTATCTATGGCGAAATCGAAAGTTTCAGCAAAGGATTTGGATTCTATTTTCTCCCGCGCCCATTATTTGGCAAACCAAATGATCTTCCAGGCGAACAATCGTAAGGATAAAGCAAAGGGCGATCCCAAAGTAGGAGGACACTCCTCAGGTAGTACATCAGCCCTCCATATTGTTGGAGCTCTTCACCTGTTTTCTAAAAAAGGCTACGACCATATTTGCAATAAGCCTCACGCCTCTCCTGCGGATCATGCTTTTAACTACCTTCTCGACCAACTTTATACTGATGATGGCGAAAAACTCACTCAGGAAGAAAAAGACAAGGCCATGATGCGCCTCAGAGCTTTCCCCAATGAGGAGTATCCTCATAGTTTTCAGAGCTACCACTCCGTTTTTGATCCCGATAGCCACAACTTTTTCCCCTCAGGAACAGTGGGAATCCCCCCTGTAAACGCTGGTTACTTAGCTTTGGCTTACCGTTTTGCTAAAAAACACGGCTACGAAGTTCCTGACGCTCACTTCTGGTGTGTGATGGGAGATGCGGAGTTTAGAGAGGGCTCTTTGTTTGAAGCCACTCCAGACTTTGCCGAAAGACAGATTGGAAACCTCACCTGGATCCTTGATTACAATCGCCAAAGTCTTGATGGACATAGAATCACCAACAAAAAAATAATGGGCGGAACCGACAACGAGCGTATCCAAAAAACAATGGAAGCCAACGGGTGGGAAGTCATCCAAGTGCGCCACGGTAAAAAGCGCCAAGAGCTCTTTAAGAAAAAAGAGGGTGAAAAGTTCAAAGAGTTTTTAGAACAGGAAATCAGTGACTACGCTCTCCAGGCCCTTCTTTTGATCAGAGATCCCAAGAAACTCAAAGAGAACATGGTGAAAAAATACTCAAAGCTAAAGAGCTTTTTTAATTCTATCGAAGAAGAAACTCTTTACGGAGCTCTAAGAGATTTCGGTGGTCACGATGTGGAAGCCCTTAGAGAGGCCTTTGAGAAATCAAAAGAATCCACAGAAAAACCCACAATTGTAATTGCCCATACACTCAAAGGTTGGGGTCTTGAGATGGAAGCTGAGCAAGGCAACCACTCTTCCCTTCCTAGCAAAAAAGAAATGGAAAGCCTAAGAGCTGCCCAAGGCCTTGAAGGCGACACCCTTTTTGCAGGCTTTGAAAAAGGATCGAAAGAAGCTAAGTTTCTTGAAGAGCGTGGCAAACAGATCGAAAAAGAAATGAAAGAGCAGTTCGATCTTAAAAAGAAAAACCAAGAGTTTTTCAAAAAACAAATCGAAGAAGACGGCGGAATTCCCGATAGCCTTAACATCAATTTAAAAATGGCGAGCTACCCCCACACCCAATGGATGCTGGGTCAGTGTGCCGCTAAGCTCACTCGTATTGCCAACTCCAAAGATGGCAACGATTCAAAGCCTCTTGAAGATGATGAAAAACAGTGGCAAACCGCCGGAGAGCTTTTAACCACTATGGCTCCGGACGTTGGAACTAGTACAAACTTAAACCCCGCCATGGATGGAAAAGTCTTTGGTGCTAATATTGAAGAAGATTTGGAAACAGAGTTTGGTGTGAGAAACAGCAAACTTCCTGACCTTATTCCTGATGAGAAAGGTTCGGATCGTTTCGTTCGTTTTGAAATTACAGAGGCCAACACCATGTCTTGCATGGGATCTTATGGACGAATGCGTGATATCACAGGGGTTCCTATTTTACCTCTAATGACCGTTTACGATTTCTTTTTAAAACGGGCTCTGGATCAGCTTTTTTATAACCTTTACTGGAAATCAAGTTTCATTCTTGTGGGTACACCCTCAGGTGTGACGCTTTCTCCGGAAGGCGCTCAGCACGGCTGGAAATCTGACATTCAAATTCCCAACCAAATCACTTGGGAACCGGCCTTCTGCCAAGAAATGGACTGGATTCTATCAGAGAGCATTCGTCGCCACCTTACTAACGATAACGAAGGTCGAAACGGTGTGATCATTCGCGGAGTGACTCGTGGTGTGGATCAGAAAATGCTGATGAAATACCTCAAGCGTCAAAAGCGCTTTAAAAAAGAAGATAAGCTTTTAGCTCTTAAAGATTACCCACTTGAGGGAGCCACCACAGAGTCTGATGTTGATAGTGTGAAAGATGAAGAGATCATGAAAACCCTAAGAGAAGAAGTTCTTCAAGGAGCTTACTATCTCATCGACTATCGCGGCTACGCCAACTACGAGCCAGGCGATAATGTGGTCAACATTTTCTCACTTGGCGCACTGGTGACTGAAGCCGTTGATGCGTCCGAAAAACTTTTGGAAAAAGGTATTTACGCTAACGTTATCGTTGTAACTTCAACTGACCTGTTAGTTGGAAACCTCGCCCATGAGGATAACTACTCTTACTTAAGAGAGCACTTAAAAGTTTCTGGAGATCTTCACTTACAACCAACCGTTAATGGCAACGCTTCTAGTAGCGAGATTGCCACCCTTTCTGGAAGAAGGGTTCCTTGTGTGAGTGTTCACGACGGTGAGCCAGGACTTCTTGATAATATTGGAAGTATCGTGGGTGTTCGCCATGAGACAATGGCCGTGAGAAAGCATTCCAAATGTGGAAGGCCCGTTGATATTTACGGCTACCATAATATCGACAGCGATGCGGTTGTTGAAGCTTGCGGAAAAGTTCTTTCTGAAACAGCTATGGAAACCATTCGTGTGAGTCAAAAAGCTTTAAATCAAGCCAACTCGCAAAGTGAAAAACCTTCCGGTGAGTGGACTCAGTTGTGGGATCGAAAGTCTTAACCAAAGAAGGCTTTCGTCTTTTCAGACATTCAGCAAACGAAACCAAGTTCAAACCCACAGTGATTTTTGTCCATCACATGTGGGGCAACCATAAGACCTGCTGGCGCCATTTTCGCTATCTGAACGATAAAGGTTTTAACTGTATCTCTTTTGATCTCCTAATGGGCTCTTCACACACCAAATATCAATACCACCCAGAAATGAAATATATCTATAAAGGTGTTTTCTACATCTGGACCCGCCAAATTCGCAGTATTCTCGATAGTATCGAAGGTCCAAAGATCGTTTACGCATTCTCAGGCCCCAGTCTCTCAGCACTCTGGGCCTGCCAGGGGCGCGATGATATCGTTAAGGTGATTTGTGACGGCGGCCCCTTTCATGACCTCTATGAAAACACAAAAAACTTTTTCTATTATGAAATAGGAATAAAAAATAAAACCCTCAATGCCATCGCCTCATTTTTTGGAACCGCCATCTGGGGTTACAAACCCTTAAGAAAACTTCACCAAGTCCTAAGCTTTTGGCCAAGCAACATCCCCATACTTTCCATAAGAGGCCGACAAGACAACATCGTTAATATTGAAAGCATTAGAGCGGTTTTTGATCCCCACCCTAAACTTGATCTCACCGTCCTTGAATTACAACACGGCAAACACCTCGACGGAATCAGAGACTACCCAGAGGAGTACTGCAAGACTATGTACCCTTTTATTAAAAAAAATCTTTAGCTCAAATTTCAAAAACTATTACAGTGAAAATTTACAAATGACCTAGGAATCCCTGCCATAGTGCCTTCTAGGCAGTGCCGCAAATTGTTTGACAGTGTCAGGGATCGTACCAAAATTTGTCATACTGATTCATTACCTATTTTCTCACCGAATTACAGGGTGTTGTTAACTCTTTAATTTTGTTTTTGAAGTGCTGTTGTCTTTTTTGACATTCCTTTTGCCTTCGTTTTGGCCCCTCTTTTGTATTTTATAAAACTTGAGTGCAATCAAGCACCAGAGGGAAACGATGTTGCTAAAAGGAATTAAAATAGAATCTATAATTTGTTTTTTGGCACTTTTGGTGAGTGCTTTGATTCTGCCACAGGTGAGCTTCGCTGCGGAACCGGCTCCTGAAGAACTAGTAAATCGTTTTTTGGAAAGAAACCAACTTTTGGCCATCGAATATTTTGAGTCCAATTTATCAAACCTTGAAAAGTTTGTGGACTGCTTAGAAGATGCTTCCCGGTGCTCCCACTCAAATCTTGAAGTGAGCCGTGGAGAAGAGATCATTGAAATCGAATTTACTCAGGCTAATCTTGTTGAGTTCATTCGTGCACGGTACTCAGAGCTTAGAATATTAGGCGGTATTCATTCCTACACCGCAGTAGAAAGAGGTCTGGCTCTAGGGAGAGGACGGATGTCAATTACGCCCTTTCATGGTTCAAACGCTATTATTTTTGATACTCGCGATGAACCCGGTGAGAGAGAATGGCAGCAGATTCAAGACATCTACAATGGAGAACTTCAAGCCATTGAATTTCATAATGAGCAAATCCACCGTAACCGATTCACTTTTGGTGAGGCCACGACCGCTACTATGAGAGATGTTGTTAAAGCGCAAATGGTAGCACTTCTTCAAAAGTTTCCTTTTCTTAAGCATATGACTCGTCATAATCCGGGACGAGAAGAAGTGCTTGAGGCCTTTTCAAGGCTCAAACGCTCTTACATTAACACCCTCACACATATCGCTACTCTTGAGGGAGATGACCGCTTCGAACTTTTTGGCTTTGTGGCAACACTCCAGTCTGCTTTTTCTGAATTTAATGATGAGGAGCAGGCTTTGCTTGAAGAGCACTTCGAATACATTGAAGAAACCAATACCATCTGGAATCAAATTTTAGATCTTGTAACCAGTCGATACTTTCTCGGAATGATCGGTTGTTGGACCGCTTCTGTTTTTATTCCCCCTGTGGCTGCCATTTGTGGAGCCATCGGTGTCGGCTTTGCCGTACCTGGTATCTATAATCTCGTTCAAGATGGTTTAAGGCTTGGCGATTTTCGGGCGACAGGAGAGTACGATCAAGGAACCTACACTCGCTATATGACCGGCATTTTACTTTCAGGTGGAATGTATTTGGTAATGGCTCAAACAGCAGTACCCGGTCTTATTCGCAACGTGCGAAGCTTTCACTCTCGCACCACGGATGTGATTCAAAGAGTTCGCCTCTCCCCACGAACAGCTTTTGGAACCACTAGAGATATCCTATCAGGAGAGGTTGATGTTCTTTGGCGCTCTTTTCTTTTTAATCTTAAAGATTTTGGTTCTGAGGGTATGGTTGATTTGGCCGCTCAGCAAATCAATGGCGTTAGTATTCGACAACTTCTTCCCACCATCCGAAGAGCCTTCCAAACAAATCTAGCCCGCATTGAAGCCCGTAGTCCTCAGATCTTTCTTTATTCCGATGTTTTAAGAGTTTCGCAAACAGTCCTTCCTTAATTGCAGCCGTGTTTTATTTTAAGTCTCTGGTCCTTAAAAAAAAGCCCACTGATCACCGATTTCTGCCAATAAACGTCGGCAATCTCGGTGAGTTAACAATTTTTGTCACCCAAGTGGGTAAAGTTTAAACAGAGAAGGATTTAATGAGGGGATGAGCTCACTTTTTTCTGGCACAGCTCTTGAACTATTAATTGACGAATTATGATGTTGATAAATCTGTACGTAAAAAATCTATTCGAAAAATCTCGTCAAAGTCTAAAACACTTAGCTTCATGGGTCCCTTTATTTGCCATCTTGACCCTACTTTACCCTGTGGATGGAAGAGCGGGAGAGATTCAGTCAAAAGATCTCAGTCTTCCCAAAAAAGAGAAGTTTAAAATTGAGAGTGCTAATTTACAGTCTCAAGATCACACTGTGACTCTTCCTAAAAAGCAAGTGGAAGTCGCCGAAAAAGAAAAGACTCCCTCAGAGCCTGAGGTTGATGAAAGCCAAGAACAAAATCTACAAGCACTAAATGCTCCCAATCCAGCCGAGGAGAAATGCCAGACCACTCTTGTAGGTCAGGACCTTGAGAAAAAGTATCATGAAATTCAAAAACGTCTTGAGAGTGATTTTAAGCGAGGCATGCCTAAACAACTTCGCACCGATCTTACACGAGTTAGAAAAGATATCGATGAGTTGATCGGTCAACTTTTTGATGTGGATGATAAGAATCCTCAAGAGGTTAATCATATCGTCAACCGTACCATCGACTACTTAGAGAAAATGATCACCCTACTTCCTAAGGCCAATAAAATTGCCCCAATGGTTCGAGACCGCTATGTGATTCCTTTTACTAATATTAGCTCCATTAAAGCCGAGCACGAAGAGTGTTTAATGAAACACGCTGTTGCTGAGGTTAAAGAGAGCGAAAAAGACTTAGCTTCAAGCAATGAGCCCAGTATTAATATCTACCGAAAATTGACCGAAGAACTAAAAAACCTCAATCAGAACCTCTACACTCTTCAAACAACAGACGTTCAAAAGTTCATTAACTTTAGGGCTGACCTTCTTTATAAGCTTGAGAAGTTTAATCAGAAAAAGGGCAAAGGCTCACAGGTCACCGCCAATATCCCAAAAGTACTCAATTCGGTTCACACCGAAATTGAAAGACTCCTACCCGGTCTTCAACTCTCCGAAAATTTCTACTCCACCTTCGACTAAAAGGTACCTTTTAGAGGCCTTGGGGGATAGAGCTTAGGAGCTTTTGGGTGTAAGGGTTTTTGGGGGATTGGTAGATTTCTTTGGCTTTGGCCATTTCTACAATTTTACCCTGGTTCATTACGGCTAGATCATCGGCGATAAATTTTACTACCGCTAAATCATGAGAAATAAATATATAAGTGAGATCGAACTCGTCTTTTAGGTCCATCAGTAGGTTTAGGATCTGGGCTTGGATGGAAACATCAAGAGCTGAAACTGATTCATCGCAAACTATGAACTCTGGGTCGACCGCTAAGGCTCTTGCGATACAGACTCTTTGTCTCTGCCCGCCTGAGAACTCATGGGGGTAGCGGTTAAAGAATTTGGGCTCAAGTCCCACGCGCTCTAAGAGCTCCTCGGCTTTTTGCCTTCTTTCTTTTTTGTCACTTCCAATTTTATGAATGGTCATGGGTTCAACAATGGCTGAGCCGATTGTCATTCTCGGATTAAGGCTCGCATACGGATCTTGGAAAATTATTTGGATTTTTCGACGCATCTGGCGCATGGCTTTTTTATCAAGACCTAATAGGTCTTGTCCTGCGTACTGGATCTCTCCGCTAGTGGGTTCCACTAACCGTAAAAGAGTGCGTCCAAGAGTGGTTTTACCACAACCGGATTCTCCCACAAGGCCAAGAGTTCTTCCCTTTAAAACATCAAAGCTCACACCATCCACGGCCTTCACCCATGCCGTAGGTGCTCCAAAAAAGTTTTTCTTTAGGGGATAGTACTTTTTTAAGTCTCTGACTTTTATTAAGGCTTTATGCTCTGCTGAGGGATTCTCATCAGGCTTTTCACCGAGAGTTTTGAAATCAAATTGTTTTTCTTCTCCGTCAGGACTCATGAAATCACTGACTGTGGCCAGTCGGTTGTAGTTTTTATCAAGGCTTGGGCGACAGGCAAGAAGACCTTTGGTGTAAGGGTGTTGTGGTTTTTTAAAAATGTTGTGGGCTGAGCCTTCTTCGACTTTATCGCCTTGATACATAACCACCACGTCATCGGCGATGTCGCCAATCACCCCAAGGTCGTGGGTAATAAACAAAAGACTCATATCGTGCTCTTCTTTAAGTTTAGCCATGAGTTCTAAGATTTGTTTTTGAATGGTCACATCAAGGGCTGTTGTGGGCTCATCGGCAATCAAAAGATCGGGCTCACAAGCAATGGCCATAGCGATCATGACTCTTTGCCTTTGTCCGCCGCTGAGTTCATGGGGATAAGCTTTCACACGCTGTGCGGGGTTTGGGATGCCGACCTCATAAAGAAGTTCTGTAGCTTTTTCCCAAGCTTGTTTTTTATTGAGTTTTTGATGCAGGCGAATGGCTTCAACGATTTGATAACCCACCGTAAAAACGGGATTGAGGCTTGTCATGGGCTCTTGAAAAATCATAGAGATTTTATTGCCACGCACTTTCCTCATTTCTTTTTCAGAAAGCTTTAAAAGATCTCGACCTTCAAAAAGAATTTTTCCTCCGGTGATTCTCCCAGGAGGTGAGGCCAGAAGACCCATCGTGCAAAGACTGGTCACTGATTTTCCGGAGCCGGACTCCCCAACTAGACCCACCGTTTTTCCTTTTGGGATTGAAAATGAGACGTCGTTGACGGCTTTCACTAAGCCTTCTTCGGTTTTAAATTCAACGCTCAAATTCTTAATCTCTAAAAGTGGATTCATTATTATTAGACTACCAGTTCCCTAGGAAATTTTACAAGAGATCATAAGTCCCTCGGCTGTGGGAATTATTCCTGTTGAAAAACCGGCATCACTGAACTGGCTTTCAATGGTTTGCTTCATCACGTTCCACATTTTCTTTGGAGTTTTGTCTGGACATTCATCTAAGAACATCGTCCCAAAGAGATAGATGTTATCGATTAAAATCCATCCCCCTTGAACGAGATTGTTTTTAGACCACTGCAGATAATCAAAATATCCCGATTTATTGGCATCAATAAAGATAAGATCAAAGGGACCGTCCTCTTCAATAGAGGGAAGTTTTTCTTTGGCGTCACCCTCAAAACGATGAACCACACAACCAAGCTCTTTAAAGTCGGGATGCTCGAAAGTTTTCTGACTCTCCTCAATACATTGAGGGTCTTTTTCAAAGGTGTAAATCGTGCCACGGTTTTTGAGACCTCTTGCCATCCATGATGCAGAGCATCCATACTGGGTGCCAATCTCCACCACCTTTTTTATATGAGGAGGTGTACAAAAGCTCTCCAAGAGAGTTCCCTCCTGAATGCCAATATTAATCCCTAGCCGATCATCACGCTCTAATCTCTCCTCAATCCAGGCGATGAGGGGTGGAACAGGTCGGTTTTTTTTAATTAAATCTTCGTGTTGATTGGATTCGTTTCGCATACCACATCCTAATAAAGAGCACTCGTTTTGAACAGCTTCAATTGATTTTTTCTCTGCCCTGTCCGTGCTATAGTTAAGCTCTTAAAAAGGATGAAGTTTTCAATGCTTAAAAATATTCTTCTAGTACTCCTACTCCTTAGTCTTTCTGCTCAATGCACAAGAAAAAACGAAGCACCCTCCGGTGAGCTCTTTAGTTACCTTGATGCTAATGTACCTAACCTTGATCCGATCCATTCGACCAACAAATACTCCTCCACAGTCACACAAAGCATTTTTGAAGGACTTTATCACTACCATTATTTCAAACGCCCCTTAGAGATTGAACCACTCTTAGCCGAAGCTCTACCTGAAATTTCTAAAGATGGACTCAACTATACGGTCCGATTGAAAAAAGGGGTTTACTTTCAAGACGACAAAGCTTTTCCAAAAGGAAAAGGCACAGAAGTGACAGCAGAAGACTTTATTTATTCGTGGAAAAGGCTTGCTGATCCTAAAAATAAGGGACAAGGCTGGTGGATGCTTGATGATAAGATTGTCGGTCTTAATGAGTGGCGCGAACTGCGCAAAAAAGGCAAGGCCGACTACAGCACTCCCGTGGAAGGGTTAAAAGCCATTGATCCCTACACATTAAGAATTACTTTAAAACAACGCTCCTATCAGTTCCTTCACATTCTTGCCTCGCCTCCAACAGTTGTGGTTGCTCAAGAGGTTGTGGAAAACTATGGGGATCAAATTGGAAATCATCCGGTAGGGACTGGACCCTACGCTTTGGTGCAATGGGTGCGAAACTCTAAGATCGAGCTTTCTAAAAACGAAAACTACCATAAAAGTTTTTTTCCTAAAGAAGGCAACCAAGACTCCAACAATAAGGGAGACTTAGAAGACGCTGGAAAACTTTTACCTCTATCGGATAAAGTCACCATTCGGATTATGACTGAAAGACAACCTTTGTGGCTTTCTTTTCTCAAAGGAAAAATTGATCATGGTGTGATTCCTAAAGATAACAACGACCAAATTTTAGAGAACAATAAAATCCGTAAAGAATACGCACAAAAAGGAATTAGCATTCATCCGCAAGACCGGCCCGACGTGCTTTATGTCGGTATCAACATGGAGGACCCGGTATTAGGCAAACATGTCAATCTTCGCAAAGCGATGAATGCCGCCATCAATCGCGATCTCCTCATCGAAAAACTCTATAGTGGAAGAGGGATCAAGGCCCAAGGCCCTATTCCCCCAAGTATTGTCGGTTATAACGAAAATTACAAAAGTCCTAACAATTACGACTTAAAAAATGCCAAAAGTCTAATGGCGGAAGCTGGATTTCCCGATGGTAAAGGTTTACCCGAATTTACTTTAGATCTTCCCAATTCAGACACTTGGTCAAAACAATTTGGAGAGTTTTTGAAAGACCAATGGGGAAAAATTGGAGTTAAGATTAAGCTTGCTACCAATACTTGGCCCCAGTTTGATAAGAAACTTAAAACCAAGCAGGTGACTCTATTCCCAAATGCTTGGATGGCCGACTACCCGGATAGTGAAAACTTCCTGCAACTCTTTTATAGTAAAAATATCTCACCAGGTCCCAACAGTTTAAATTTCAAAAATGAAGACTTTGATAGGATGTTTGAGAGGTTTCTCACTCTTCCTCCGGGCAATGAACGTTATGATCTTACTCAAGAGATGGTTAAGCTTATCAACGAGCACTCACCAGCCTTATTTACCCTACATCGCTCCTTTCGCCTCCCCTATCATGGGTGGCTCAAAAACTATAACGAGTACCCCATTATTTACGACTACTTAAAATATCTGCGCGTTGATGAAGAAGTAAAAAAGGAATTGATTAAAAAACTCTAGCCCACAGACCAAAGAGATAATGAACTCAAGAAGCTTTCCGATTCACTACTGTATTAAAAGAATCCTTTATGTCATCCCGATTCTCTTTGGTGTGACACTTATTACTTTTATTATCTTTAACGTCGCTGGAGGCGATCCGGCCTTTGAGCAAGCAGGCCGCAATGCCACTCAAGAACAGATTGAGTCCATTCGAAAAGAGCTTGGACTTGATCGTCCCCTAGTTTGGCAGTACTTGCATTTTGTAAAACAAACATTGAGTTTTTCTTGGGGCAATAGTTGGTCCACAAGCCAAAACATCAATCAAATGTTTTTAAAAGGTGTTGGCCCCTCTCTTTGCCTCACTCTACCCTCTTTTATCATCAGTATCGGTCTCTCCATTCTATTGGCGCTTTACACCACTTTTATGGGCTCAAGAAAACCTATTGTCGATCAGAGTATAAGCTCGCTTTGCCTCGCACTCATGAGTGTCAGTTTCCTCGTTTATATTATTTGTTTTCAGTACTTTTTTGCCTACTACTTAGGACTTTTTGAAATCAATGGCTGGAGCTTTGATTGGACGGAACGTTGGAGCTATTTGATATTGCCTTGGATCATCTCTATTTTTGTAACTCTTGGTCCCAATATTTTGATTTTTCGCTCCGCCTTTTTAAATGAGGTTAACCAAGACTATGTGCGCACAGCAAGGAGCAAAGGGGTTTCACAGTTTCATGTCTATTTCCGTCACATCCTACAAAATTCCCTTGTACCCATTATTACCATCGTCATGTTGCAAGTGCCCTATCTACTCACAGGCTCTCTGCTCCTAGAAGCCTTTTTTGGAATCCCTGGCCTGGGAGGAGTTTTAATTCAAGCCATTCAGAATGCTGACTTTCCTGTGGTGAAAGCTTTCACAGTGATGGGCTCTTTGGCTTATATTTTCATTAATCTTTTTACTGATCTTCTCTACATCGTGGCCGATCCAAGGATTGAACTCAAATGATCAGCGCTCACCGATTAAAAAACGACCTATTAAAATCACCACCCGCTCTAATCAGCCTAGTGCTCCTCATTGTTTACATAGTGATTGTGGTCCTTACCGCCTTTGGTGTTGTCGCCACCGACTTTGCTACCACTCAAATGGAAAACTCCTATGCCCCACCAAGCCTCCATCATTTTTTTGGAACGGACTTTTTTGGCCGTGATGTATTGGACCGCGCTATGCAAGGGACAAAGATTGCGTTTTTAGTGGGCTTCTTCTCAGCGAGTATTGCTACTCTCATAGGGGTTTCTCTCGGAGCCTTGGGAGGTTATTTTGGTGGATGGGTGGATGATTTCGTGGTGTGGCTTTATACCACCCTTGAATCCATACCGTATATTTTACTTATCTCAGCTTTCGCTTTTGCCTTAGGACAAGGGCTGACCAACCTTTATATCGCTCTGGGGCTTACGGGTTGGGTGAAACTCTGCCGACTGATTCGCTCGGAATTTTTAAAGCAAAAGAACCTTGATTACGTCCAAGCTGCTCAAGCCATGGGTGTGGGTCATTTTTCAAAAATGTTTCGTCACATATTCCCCAATGTAGCACACTTAGCTTTGATTCAATTTACTCTCTCTTTTGTTTTTGCCATCAAAGCCGAAGTTATTTTGAGCTTTCTTGGCCTAGGTGTGGAGCCTGGAACTCCCTCTTGGGGAATGATGATCAGTGATGCTCGCGTAGAACTCACCCGTGGCGTATGGTGGAACCTCCTGGGAGCGACCACGTTTATGTTCTTTCTTATTTTGTCGGTGAACCTATTGACCGACCATCTCCGCTCAAGTCTTGATCCTCAATCGAAATCCACTAATATGAATCTATGAGTAAAAAAATTTGCGGACTTCTTTTGAGTCTTTGGGTGGCAAACCTTTGCGCCTGCTATCCGAGTGATTCCGGGCCTTCACTTTCTGCAGTGAAAAGTCCCTATTTTGCCATGAGTGAGAATGATTCCATAAGTTGGCAGAGTTGGAATTCTGAGACCCTTAAAAAAGCCGAGTCACAAAATAGATTGATCTATCTAAGTATCGGCTATGCCACCTGCTTTGCCTGTGAAAAAATGCAAAAAGAAAACTATGACGATAAGAATTTGGCAAAACTTTTAAACCAAAATTTTGTTCCCATAAAGGTGGACCGAGAGGAACGCCCGGATCTTGATAGTCATTTCCTCAATATGCAATCTCTCATGCTGGGATTTGGAGCCTGGCCCATCATTTTGATCCTCACACCGGATCTAAAACCTCTTTTTTCTTTTTCCTATGTGAAAAACGAAAAGCTTAAAGCCATTTTAAATGAGGCCCATAAAACTTGGGAGGAAAAACCCCAAGAAGTTTTAAAAAAGGGGCAAGAGTTTCTCGACAAAATAAAACCCGCTCCAAATGTTTCCGAAGATTTTATTAAAACCAAACAATTAATTTCTGATTTTTATGCGCGCTACACCCACCGCTTTGACACTCTCTACGGGGGTAAAGCCACTGGCAATAATTTTAATACAAAATTCCCTGTTAGTGACGAGATGAGACTCTTACTAAGACATCACCAAAGAGAGGAGATCCCACAAGCCCGCAAGATGGTGGAGAAAACCCTAAGCACAGTGGCTAAAAGTGCGCTTTTTGACCATGTGGGTGGAGGCTTCCATCGATATTCCATGTCAAGAGACTGGAACACTCCTAACTTTGAAAAAACTCTGATCGACCAAGCCGCACACATAAGAGCCTTCACTGACTTGGCTCGATTTAATGACAATGATCTTTACCGCCTTACATTACAAAAGATTGTGCGTTTTCTCATTAACGATATTAAGGATTCCTTAGGGGGCTTTTACTCCTCTATTGGTGGAAGCCTTAATTTCAAAGAAGGCCTTTTTTACACCTGGACAATCGAAGAGCTCAACGAGGCTCTTGTTAAAAAGAAGCTAATAACTTTTCATGAAACCTATCAATTAGGCCCCCCACTTAGACATCTTGAAAAAAGGCGCACTCTAAAAAGAAAATCAGGGTTCGATCGTCCCAAGCTTAAGAAAGTCGATAAAATCTTATCAGAACATCGTAAGCAAAGAGGCTACCCGACTATCGATAAGAAAGTGGTCACAGCCTACAATGCTCTCCTGCTTTCCGCTCTTTCAAGAGTGGCGAGATTGTGGAATTCCGATTTTTTAAAAAAAGAAGTCAACGAGCAGATGGATTATCTTCTTTTGCAGCATCGCTCTATCCGTGGCGATATTTATCGCAGCAGTTTCCATGGTAGTGTTCAAGGCAAAGCTTCTCTTGATGACTACGCTTTTTTAATTGATGCACTTATTGAAAACTATCAAACCAATTTTGATGAAGAAGATCTTTTGCTAGCCCTTGAACTTCAAAAGACCCAAGACGAACTATTCTTTAATTCTCGGCGTTCTCTTTATCGCTTCAACCAAGAAAGTCGAATTGAACCCCTTTACCTTTTTCGGGATGATCAAAAGCCCAGTGGGCAAGCCATGAGCTTTTATAATCTTATTAGGCTCTCT
This sequence comes from Bdellovibrionales bacterium, assembly GCA_964230645.1. Taxonomy (GTDB): domain Bacteria; phylum Bdellovibrionota; class Bdellovibrionia; order Bdellovibrionales; family JAGQZY01; genus JAGQZY01. The sequence goes on from CAXRHT010000002.1 coordinate 1,783,826, forward strand.
TATTATTTTAATCTTCCAAACTATCGTAATAAAGCCAAAGACATCATGGACGCTTATCCCGAAATTCTACAAACCGATCCCATCTCCTACGCCTTTTTACTCCTGTCTTTTGATTTTCTTCTCTCTAACCCCAAAACCCTCATTATTGTTGGCGAATTAGCTGTTTGCCAGTCGAAGGCCTCCGAATTTTTCAACAATTATGATTACGAGTTCCTCTTTGCCTGCAGAGCCAAAGAAAGCCGCCTCCCCCTTCTCAAAGGAAAAAAAGCCTCAACTGAGAAAGCTTTGACTTTTTACCTCTGCGATAAAGATATGTGTTCCCCAGCATTGACATCTGAGGGTGAAGTTTTTAAACACCTGGAACAATTGTCTTCAAAACATTAACACCTCATAGAGAGGCCCATACCCCAAAGGAGAAATCTTGATCTTCCTGTTTGTTAGCCTCTATTTACTAATTCAGCTTGGGATCTCTGTGATCGTCTCCAAGTTTATTAAATCAGAGTCTGACTTTTTTCTTGCGGGAAGAAAACTGCCCCTTTGGCTTCTTTCCTTTTCTCTTTTTGCTACTTGGTTTGGTGCGGAGACCACAATAGGAACTTCCGGAGCGGTTTTTAGTGAAGGTCTTGCCGGAAGCCGAGCGGACCCTTTTGGCTACTCTTTGTGTTTATTTCTTATGGGCTTATTTTTAGCCACCAAATTATGGGAAGGCGGCTACACCACCCTTGCCGATTTTTACAAAGATCGTTTTAATTCCTCGGTTGAAAAGTTTGCCGTCATTATAATTGTTCCCTCTACTCTTTTATGGGGAGCGGCCCAAATGAGAGCTTTTGGACAAATTGTCTCCTCTATGACCGACTGGAATCTGAATCAGACTCTCTACATCGCTTTCGGATTTGTAACAGTTTATACGCTTCTGGGTGGGCTTCTGGGCGATATTATCACCGACCTTATTCAAGGAATTATGATTGCCATCGGCCTTGTGCTGATTCTTGTGTTTATTGGCCTCAGTGATTTTGATTTTGTAGTTTGGTGGCAGGAGTTACCAACCGAGCGCCTCAGTTTTCAAAAGCAAGACGAGAGCTTTTGGGAAAGGCTTGATCGGTGGTCGATTCCCATCCTTGGCTCTCTGATCACTCAGGAGTTGATCTCGCGTGTTCTTGCAGCGAAGTCTCAAAAAACGGCCAGAAGATCCGCATACACCTCAGGCCTTATTTATCTTTTCTTTGGAAGTATTCCTGTGATCTTAGGACTGATTGGTCCAAGCCTTATTTCAGACCTTAATCATAAAGAAGATTTTATTATCCAAATTGCTAAAACTTATCTTCCTACTTTTGCCTACGTATTATTTTCAGGAGCCTTGATTTCAGCGATTCTAGCCACCATCGATAGTATTTTGTTAAGTGTTTCTGCTCTCATCTCGCATAACGTTCTCGTTCCGGTTTTCAAGGTGAAAGAAGAATCAAAAAAACTTCTTCTTGCTCGCGTGATGATTATTGTCTCAGCCCTCATTTCAATGACTCTGGCTTTTTCTTCGGAGTCTATTTATCAACTTGTGGAAGTAGCCTCCGCCTTTGGAACAGCCGGAATTTTAGTCGTGACCCTTATTGGTCTTCATACAAAATTTGGTCAGCAAGCTTCCGCTTATCTTGCCTTAAGTGTTGGTATGATTGCGACACCTCTTGCTGAGTATGTTTTTCACTTACAAGCGCCTTTTTTGTTTTCTATCTTTGCAAGCCTTGTCTTTTATTTAGTCGGAACTTTGTTTCCTAATAGACTTGCAATTTCAAGGGATTGAATAAGACAAAAAAAATAGCCAATCGTCTTCTCTATTTGAAGACTGACTGAATGGCTCTTAGCCCCTTCTAGACGGGCGTCTACCTCGACTTACTTTGTCGTTTTTTAAACAATACCTCCATACATTTAAGACCCTCAACGGGGACACTTTTGCTACTTTTAAAAGTGCCACAAAGGAGGCTGTCATGGACGAATACTCACTCAATGTAGAAGATTTGGGTAACCACCATCGGGCCCAAGAGAACGCAGATTTTTGGCATTACATGAATGGTGAAGAAAGTTTAAGTGAACTGGATATTTTTGATTTTGAAATTCTTTAGAATGATCAATCCGGATTCTTTTAAAACTTTAAGATCCACTCAATTTAAGAAGGGTGTCGATGGACTTTTTCATCTCGTCGATGTTAAAGGGTTTTTTAATATAATCATCGGCACCAACTTCAAAACCTCTTTTCACATCCAGCTCACTGGTTTTTGCAGAAACAAAGACCAAAGGAATTTCTTTTAAGTCCTTATGTTCTTTAAGAAGTTTTGCTAACTCAAATCCATTAATCCATGGAAGTCCAATATCAAGAATAATTAAATCAATGGGCTCATCATCAAGAACTGAGGATAATTGTGTTCCGTCAGCGGCCGCTCGAACTGTGTGTCCGTCCGCCTCAAATATTCTTGATAAAGCTCTACGCATCGTTTCGTCATCTTCGATAACAAGAATGGTTTTGGGATTTTTAGTTGATTTCAAATCTCGGTACTGGCCGAGATCGACCACATTCTCTTTGACGATGCGGTCGCGGGTGATTTTCTCGATTTTTTTAACTAGATCTTCCGTATTGATCTTTTTTGCCACCAATGCCTCCAAATTTTATTGGGCCTCAGTGGTTATTTTCCTCTAACCAGCGCTCACAATCAATAGCTGCCATACATCCTGTACCTGCGGCCGTAATTGCTTGACGATATTTGTCGTCAGCTACGTCTCCTGCGGCGAAGACACCTTCGACGGAAGTCTTGGCACTGTGAGGAACTGTCTCAATATAACCCACCTCATTGGTTTTGAGCTTATCTTGGAACAGATCTGTGTTGGGTTTATGACCAATGGCTATAAAGACTCCTTCACACTTCACGTCCTGGACCTCGCCGGTCTCAGTGTTCTTGATTTTAGCGGATTCCACTAGATTTTCGCCCACAACCTCTTGAAGCTCGGAGTTCCACATCACTTCGATTTTCTCGTGATTCAGGGCTTTATCGGCCATGATCTTACTGGCTCGGAATTCATCGCGACGGTGAACGATAATAACTTTTTTAGCAAAACGAGTGAGAAATGTGGCCTCTTCCATTGCGGTATCCCCACCACCAATCACGATGACGGTTTGATCTTTAAAGAAAGCGCCATCACAAGTGGCACAAGCCGAAACACCACGACCAAGAAGACGTTTTTCTGATTCAAGGCCTAGATACTTCGCACTGGCTCCGGTAGATATGATGATCGATTTTGTTTGATACTCCTCTTCCCCAATCCACAGTTTAAAAGGTCTTTGGGTGAGATCCACTTTCGTGACATTCTTAGAAATAAAACGAGTTCCAAATCTCTCGGCTTGTTTTTTAGTCACCTGCATAAGGTCAGGCCCCATAATCCCTTCGGGAAAGCCTGGAAAGTTTTCAACGTCAGTGGTGGTCATTAACTGTCCACCCACTTCTTCGCCTTCAATCATAAGGGGCTCTAATAGAGCGCGCGAGGCGTAAATGGCGGCTGTTAATCCGGCCGGTCCTGATCCAACAATAATCACGTTTTCAACTTTACTCATAAGAGTCTCCTCAGGTTCTTTGGGTGGAATTTTCCCTTTTAATAGGAACTCTTCCTACCACAAAAGCCCCCAGTGCTCACTTAAGTGCCCGATTTCGGAAATGATGTGTCAGACGTTGAGCTCAAAGATTTTAGGCCCTGAGAGATCCTCGGCCCAATCAAAGAACACTTTCGCTGCATCCTCAGGCTTCACGATACTCTCCCCTTGCACTCGTGGTTTGGCATTTTTAGGAAGCATGGAAGTGTCCATATAGCCCGGGCGAAAGAGCCTCAAATCAAGAGGGTGCTTTTCAGCAATGGTGGATTCCACGGCTCCCTTGAGTCCATGTTTGGCCCCGGCGTAACTGGCTGAAAAGGGGTCGGCTTGAGAATCGGCTAACTGAGAACCAATACAGATGAACTGTTTCACTGAGCTTAACTCTCGTTGGGAAAGACAAGCATGGATGAGCTTCAGGGGACTCAAGAAACTCACATTGATTCCCCACATATGGTCTTTCCAAGCCTTTTCACTAAAGAGACCAAATGGGCCCCCTCCTGCAAAATAAAAAATGCGGCGAACTTCCTTTTCTTTTAACTCTTTTATCAAAGGCTCAAGCTGGTCTGTTTTGGAAAGATCAAACGGAAACACCTCTGAGGGCCTTGAGATCTGAGAGGAAAGCTCCTCCATCTGCGTTTTCGCCCTTGAGACTAATAGGAATGAGGCTTCAGAACTTCTGAGGTCAAAGCACTCAACGGCCGCTCGGCCTAACCCTCTGGAGCTTCCTAAAAAAGCGATTGTTTCCATAAGGCGAAATAGATAACATAGGTCGCGAAAAAGGTCCCTAAGAAAATGGCCAAGATAAATTGTCCACAACTCAACCGCGTCTTTGATTACGATCCGAAACTTTCGGTCATGGACAACCTTTTGAAAAAGGGCATTCCAGTTGCCAGCAGTTGTGGTGGCGACGGTATCTGTGGAAAATGCCGCATGAAAGTTTTCACCCCCGATGAGCTTCCCGCCGCTTCTGAATTAGAAAAGAATACATTGAAGAAAAACAATGCCGAAGCGGGTGAACGCTTGAGTTGCCAGCTCTTTGTAAAAGGCAATGTGATGTTAGAGACCACTTATTGGTAGTTGAAGACTTGCTTTTCCAGAAGAGACTGCTAGTCTTTTCTGTCACTGGAGTCGCCATGAAAATCTTATTATTAATTTTTGTTTTTCATTTTTCTTCCACGAGCTTAAAAGCACAACTGCTCGATCAAGGTGGATACTATCAAACCGGTGAGTTTTTCCAAAAATACGAGAAGTTAAAAAAGAAAGCTCTCAAAGAAAAAAAGCCCATCGTTTTATTGGCGGGATTTAAAGGGTGTACCGGATGTGAGGTTTTGAAAGAGCGAATGGACAAGAACAAAAAGTCCTATGATGCTGTCGCATTTTATATGCCCATTTCGATTTTAAGTGGTGATAGTCGTTTCTTTTATACAACATTGGGCATCAAAGAAATTTCTTCGGCTCCCCAGTCTTTTGTTATTGATCCTATCAAAGGAAAAGCCAAGAAATTAGATGGTACTTATCCTGAAAATATCAAGAAGTTAGCTCAGAATATTAATTGGTCTCAAAAAAATAAATGAAAGACGCAATCCTCTTATAGGTTTGCTTGAGCACTCTTTAATTTTATTAAGAAGTTCTTCCAAAAAAATGCACCACGGGCGTCTATGTGAGGTCCTCTTCATTTTTTTATGGGAACTCAAAGTTCGAAAAAATTAAAATTTAGGTTTTCCTAAGACACAAATATAAATTGGCTGACCTTTATTTAGAAACAGCGACTCAAAGTGAGTGACAAAATTTTGCTTTTGACGTGAAGACTTATGGAGGTCTTCGGAATAAAAAGAAATCGTGAAAGGGCTTTTGCGAAAGTATTGAACAGCCCATCTAAAATAGGGATAGTCATCTGTTTTGAACTCTACAAAAGAGCCCGGCTTCATCACAGAGTACATATCTAAAAGAAATTGAGTCTGAATCAATCGATTTTTGTGGTGCCTTGGCTTTGGCCACGGATCGGGGAAATGAATATACACATTATTGATCTCCTCGGGAGCGAAGAGCTCTGTGATTTTTTCTGCTCGAATACGGGCCATGCGTGCATTACGACAGCCCGCTCTTAGAGAACGCCTAATCGATTGCACCAGGGTTTTAAATTTTAATTCCAAACCGATAAATTTTCTTTCGGGATGAGATTCGGTGAGTTGGGCAAAATGAGTTCCATTGCCGGTGCCAATTTCTAAATCAATGGGTACTTCGGGACCACATTCAAAAACTTCTTCACGCCACTTTCCCTTATTCTCAACGGCTTGCTTATCAAAGGACCAATCTTTGAATTCAGTGTACATCAACTCAACATAGGGATTCGTTTCACATGACTTGTTTTCCATTGACAGTTCTCTAACAAAGGCTTTTGATACAGGCAATATGTTGAAAATCTTTTTATCCCTATTAGTCACCTTTGGTTGTAGTTTTCCCTCTTTGGCTGTTCCCATGGTCGGTCATAAAATGATGGTTTCCTCTCCTACTCCTCTTTCGGCCCAAATTGGAAAGGAAATCATCAAGAAAAAAGGCAATGTCGTGGATGTGGCCGTGGGCATGGCTCTGGTACTCTCAGTGACCAATCCCCGCCATGCAGCGCTAGGTGGTGGTGGTTTTGCGCTTGTGAAAATGGGAAAAGATCCTGTGAAGGCCCTAGATTTTCGTGAAGTCGCACCCGCCAAGATGGGAAAAGATTTTTACACGAAAAATAAAAAGCGCTCTTCTTTAAAGGGGCCCCATGCCGTCGGTGTTCCGGGAATTCCCGCAGGCCTATGGGCTCTTCACAAAAAATACGGCAAACTTCATTGGTCACAACTTTTTGATCGCCCCATCGAGCTCGCTCACAAAGGTCATCATATATCGGGCGAAAATGCTTCACGCCTCAAGGGCATCGCTTCTGAACTCAATAATCATGGTAGAACGCATTTTCTTATTAATGGAAAACCTCCCCTTCCAGGACAGTGGGTACGTCAGAAGGGCTTGGCCAAAGCTTTAAAGCTTATGCGTAATCGAGGGATCACTCCTTTTTATGAAGGTCAAATAAGCTACGACATCACCAACACTCTGACTAAAGCCGGCGGTGTCATGACCAGAAAGGATCTTCAAGACTACAAAGTGCGCTGGCTTGAGCCCTTAACCAAAACTTTTAAGGGTCACACTCTTTACCTAATGCCTCCTCCCTCTAGCGGCGGACTCATAATTAGTTCAAGTCTTAGTATGTTTGAAAAACTTAAAACCACAAAGCTTGAACCCATGAGTACGCAAGAGGTGCACCAATTTGCTGAAGTTCTAAAAATTAATTTTCGCAATAGGAACCTGCTCGGAGATCCCGACTTTGTTAAAAATCCAATGGATACATTTACCGATGAAAAGTCCATTGCCGAATGGGTGAAAAAAATTGAAGACGACGAAGTTTTAGAGCTTGAAGACGTCAGACCACAAGAATTCAAAGAGTCTAACCAAACCACTCACTTAAGTGTTCTAGATGCTCAAGGAAACGCTGTATCTATGACTCTTACACTTAACGGAACTTTTGGCTCAAAGATGGCCACTGAAAAGTTTGGTATCGCCTTAAACAATGAAATGGATGATTTCACCACTCGGCCTGGAAAAGCCAATCTTTTTAAACTTAAACAAGGATTAAACAACCTCGTTGAACCTGGAAAAAGACCCTTAAGCTCTATGTCCCCTACCTTAATCGCCAAAGGTAAAGACATCGTCGGAACTCTCGGAGCCCCCGGAGGTCCGAGAATCATCACGGGTGTATTGATGAGTGTTTATCGTCTCTTGAATAATGACTACAATATTGAAGAGGCCATTCATGCACCAAGGGTTCATCATCAATTTAAGCCAAACATCCTCTATCTCGACGAAAAGAAATGGCCTCCCCTTTCCATTAAAGCTCTAAGAAAACTCGGCCACATTGTTGAATTTGGCTGGCAATCAAGAGTCAATGGAGTCACTAAAAACGACGAGGGTCTTCTGGAAGCGGCTTACGATTTCCGTGCTGAGGGTGGCGCAGACGGTATTTAACATCAGAAGTTAAAAGAAAAGCAACTCTTAGTCTCAATTTAATACAAAAAATCAATTAATTTAATTTCAATTACAATGATCCGATAATTTTAACATGTGTGGCACGTATAGATGGATTAAATGGGTAGTTATATCAATAGGCCTTTGCTCTTGTGCATTGGACTCAACTCTTCCTTTTCAGGCTGCTCAGGACGGCCTTCCCCCTGCCTCTCCTAATATTACCTGTGCTGATGAAGCCGATCATTCCGATTTTCAAACAGGCAGTGGTACTACTAGCTCGCCCTATCTTATCTGCACTCCACAACAACTTTTAAAACTCAGCGAAGACTCTCTTTATTGGCAAAGCCACTTTGAACTTGGAGACAATATCGACCTTTCTGGTGAGGCCTGGGAGGGTATTGGTTTTTACGATGATAATGACAGTAGCACGCGGATCCCTTTTACTGGTAGCTTCGATGGAAACAACTATAAAATTCAAAACCTAGCAGTAGAAAATACAAGCCTTACCACCTCAACCGGTATGTTTGCTCACACCGATGGGGCCACAATTGTAAATCTAGTTTTAGAAAACTTTGATATTCGGGGGCACAGAAAAGTTGGGTTTGTCGGAACAGCTTTCAACACGACCCTAACAAATGTCTCATTAACTGGTACTGTTCAACCTCCACAGGGCGAAACAGCCTCTGCTTTTAGCGCTTGTCTATTCGGATACTACGAGGCCAACAATCAAGACACTGTGAAAGTAAGCAACGTTAGTTTAGATTGTGATACTCACGCCCATGATGTAGCGGCTAATCTATTTGGTTGGCTACAAGTTCAAGACGGGTCCTCTTTCGAGCTTTCTAATGTTCAAGCTCAAGGGGACCTGATTCATACCGAAGGTGGAAATAGTAATGCTGGGATCGGGGCCTATATTAGAGTCGTCGGAAGCAACAATTCCCTAATGTTGAAAAACATAGAATTTAGTGGTGATGTTACCATCGACCAAGGAGCTGGCTCATGGTCAGGACATGGATTTGGTCAGATGCATTTTAATGGTAGCTCGAACAACATTGAAATTACGGAAATCCAAACTTCCGGAAATTTTTCCTCTGTTGCAAATTTCAATCAAGATGGAGTCCTTGGAGGCTTCGTTGGTAATTTAAGCCTAGCTTTATCGGATAGCACTGTCCTTTTTGACAAAATCGCAATTCAGTCAAATATTACCATCCTTAACAATTCTGAACCAACCAATCACTCCATTTCGGGCTTTATTGGTCGTTTGGGCTTTAACAATGTTAGCAATTTGGATTTAGACATTCGTAATTCTTACGGGCGTGGACAAATTCAAACTCTAAATAACAATACCCTCAATGGTGTCGGTGGTTTTTTAGGAGAGATCAGACTGACGGGCTCAGATGCTACCTTAGATTTTAGTGTTAACTCTTGCTACTCTGCCGTCGACTTAATACTAGCGGGAGGAGGCATCACCAACAGCCTTGGCTTTGTTGGAACTGAACAGACCATCCCCAACTATACCGACAATTATTTCTATAGCTCTAATAATCTATTAGGCCCCGGTAATTCAGGCGAGAGTACGTCTTCAGCGGAAGTAATTTATTTGGACAGTACTAACATTTTACAGTCCTCCCAATTCGTAGGACCTGGGTGGAACTTTAGTACGATTTGGCAAGCCAATGATGGATTTACTGCACCCAACCTTCGCTAGTTCGTTTTTTCTACCACGTCACTGGGCTCATCCTTGTCGATCAGCTCATCAACAGACATTTTACGATAAGCTTGAAAAGGCTCTTGCCTCACCGGGCAGTTAGGCTGAGAGCAGTAACGACAATAAAGCCGTCGGCAGGGATCAATGTGAAAATGAATCTCGCCTGGAAACTCATAGTGGCCAATGATTTTCTTTTCGTATGCCACTGTTTCGTCATGAGCTTGTTCCACCGACCAAAACTCCGGCACCACGACATGGGCATCGATATGGTGAAAGCGCCCAGAACGCATGACTCTGAGGTGGTGAACTTGAATAATACCATCTTGATGATGAGCATTGATGACATCCTGGATTTGCCCGATGATGTTTTCATTCTCCTCATCCAAGAGCCCTCCGATTGCTTTTCGAATGAGTTCATAGCCCTCGTGAATTAAATGGAAACTAACAAGAATGGCGATCATAGAATCAAGCCACTTCATCCCAGTTACTATGACCAAGCCAAGCCCCACAAGAACTCCACAAGTTGTCCAAAAATCAGCCATAAGATGTTTTCCGCTGGCTTGGAGTGCCTCTGATTGCTTTTTCGTACCTACCCTCTGAAGGTAAAAACCCACGAGCAAATTGACCACACCTGTTAGACCAAGGAGCAAAGTCCCCAGTGATAAATCCACTAAGGGTTTATCAGACGAGATGGCTTGAATGGCTTCAAGCAAAATCAAGAATGCGGCAAAGGCGATCAAGCCCCCCTCGACGGCGGCTGACAAATACTCTACTTTTCCATGTCCGTAAGGGTGATCCCGGTCTGCTGGTTTTGAAGCAAAATAAAGAACATAGAAAGCCAGACAGGCCGCGAGAACATTGACCACACTTTCCATGGCCTCGGAAAATATGGCCTGGGAGCCTGTTAATTGAAAGGCAAAAAATTTGATCGCAAAAAGACTTGTGGCAACGATTATCGAGAGAAAACCGGCTTTTTTTACGGCTGGATCAAACTGGGTCTTTTGCACTTAAAGGCTCCTGTTACGGGTCATGACCACTTCTTAGCAAGAGTTTCTAGAAATACCAACTTCCTTGCACTTAAACCGAAATGGTTGCCTGAAAATTCTGTGAATTTCACGTTTTTCTTTTCCTGCTTTAGAAGAGAATAGATCTGCCTTGTACCGTACTGAAGATGAAAATTGTCATAAAGGCCGACATCAAGATGAATTTCTTTAGACCCAATATTTTTTAAGCGTTTTTTTAGGAACACAATGGGATCATGCGTTTTCCAATGTTTCCAAATTTTTGGTTTTAACTCTGCAGAGTATAAATCGATGGGCCAATCAATCTTGTTTTTACTAATATTATCCTTATAAGAATAACAATGGGCCATCGCCACAACATTAGCCAAGTTAAAAAAAGACCTTTTCTCCAGGAGTTCTCCTTGATCAATTTTCTTTTTTAAGTCCTTGAGATTTTTAAATTTTAAAATCTCAGGAGCAGCGGCGAGCACTTCGGGCCATAAACTGCCATCAAAGAAACTGTCCGGGGCTGTGGCAAGAGCGATCTGAAAAGGGCTCTTCGGAACACTAATAAGATGAAGAGCTCCGTAGCCTCCACTTGACCCTCCCATAACTGCTAGTTTTTCGTGTTTAGTTTTAAACTCTTCACAAACCTGAGGGACCAACTCCTTAATAATGTAGTCCTGATAATTTCCGCATCCAGGGGAATTGAGAAACTGGGACCCGCCCCAATAAGTCATTGCATCCACAAACACATGAATAGCTTTAGGAGCCTTTTTTAAGGTCTGGGCTTCATCAATTTTTTGTACAAAGTTTTTATCTAAAGTCTTGGGGGTAAAATTGCTAGGACCATTAGAAAAATAACCTGAGAGGTGAAAAACAACGGGCAGAGATTTTTGCTCTCCCTCAGGTACCAGACAATAATTATGGCGATGAGAGGGGTCTCCCAATGGGTTGCCCTTAAGAATTTCACTGTTTACGACAAGATTGTAGGTCTCAAAATTTTTGAGTTCATAAGGCAGCAAAAGGGGCTTTTTTTCAGATTGAGGCATGGTGAAAACTCCTGTTTGCCCAATGGTTATTCCTCCCCTCTTGCATGTCAACAAAGAGACCTTTTAGGGAGCTTAATATCAGTCGACAGAAAGGCCCAAATTTTGTTATACCAGAGGGCATCCACGAGGTTTGTTATGAATAATTTGCAAGATCCCCTACGTCTTAAACTGGCAGAGATTACCACCCAGGAAATTGAAAAGGCTTTTCAAGTAAAGTTAGACCCTGCCGACTGCGTTTCAGACTTCGCCTCAGTTCCAAATTTAAAATTAGGACATCTCTCCTTTCCCTGCTTTAAACTTTCTAAGGAACTGAAAAAAAATCCCAAAGAAATTGCCGAAAACCTTAAAGAGAACTGGGAAAATCTTGAAGCCTTTGAAGAGGTCCGTGCGGTAGGCCCCTACCTAAATTTCTTTTTGAAACCCTCCTTCTTTGGTCAGTGGGTTTTGAGTCCAATGAACAGTTTGCAATACTTCCAAATTCAAAAAACCAACGAACAGCCCTTTCTGATTGAGTACTCTCAGCCAAATACCCACAAAGAACTGCATGTGGGTCATATGCGAAATCTTTGCTTTGGCTACTCTTTGATTCTACTTTTTGATTACTGTGGCAACAACGTGGTTCGATGCACATTCCCCGGAGATGTAGGTACTCATGTAGCCAAATGCCTTTGGTATTTAAAATTTCACAATCAAGAACCCATTCCTGAAAGTGCCCGGGGCGAGTGGCTAGGAAGAATGTACACCCTTGCCCACAACAAATTGGAAGATGAAAAAGGCACTGACAAAGAAGACTTTAACCGTGAGCAACTCACAGAAATTCTTCGCCAAATCGAAAAAAAGGAAGGCGAGTTCTTTGACCTTTGGAAAGAAACACGGCAGTGGTCCATTGAACTCATGGAAACCGTTTACAAGTGGGCGGGTGTATCCTTTGATCAGTGGTATTGGGAGTCCGACGTTGATTCTGCTTCAGTGAAGCTTGTTAAAAAGCTTTATGAAGAGGGTAAACTGATTGAAGACCAAGGGGCCATTGGAATTAACTTAGAAGATGAAAAACTTGGCTTTTGTATGTTTCTAAAATCCGATGGTAACGGTATGTACGCCACGAAGGACTTAGAACTTGCGCGCAGAAAGTTCGAACAGTTTAATCCACAGGAAAATATTGTGGTTGTTGACACCAGACAAGAGCTTCACTTTAAGCAGGTCTTTACGGCTTTTGAGAAAGTGGGTCTTGGAGAAAAAGAGAAGTGTCGGCACTTAAAATACAACTTTGTCGAACTTCCCGATGGAGCCATGAGTTCAAGAAAAGGAAATATCATCCCTATCACTGAGCTTATTGAGAGCATGAAAATGATGGTTCAAAAAGATTATCTCTCTCGCTACAAAGATGAGTGGAGTGCAGAGGAGATCGATCAGACCGCCGATGCTGTCGCTCAAGGGGCCATCAAGTACGGGATGAACCGTATGGATCCTAATAAAAAAATCGTTTTTGATATGAAAGAGTGGCTCAGACTTGATGGCGAATCTGGTCCTTACATTCAGTACACTCACGCCCGCATCAACTCCCTTATTAAAAAATTCGGGAAAGATTTATCCAAAGACATCCCGTGGGAGAAATTAACTCACGACCGCGAGATGGAGCTGATGATCCATTTGAGTCTCTTCAATTGGTCCATGTTCAAGTCGCTTGAGTCTTATAAGACCTCTGGAATTTGTAACTACCTTTACGACCTCGCAAAGCTCTTTAATTCATTCTACCACGACTGCCCTATTGGAAAGCTTGAGGATGAGGAACTTAAATTAGCACGCCTGGCTCTCGTTCAGTCTGTGAAGCAAGCCCTTGCTAAAGGCCTCTCTTTATTAGGGATTCCGGCTCCTGAAAGAATGTAGATTCCTTTTGGGTGTTAAATTAATCAACACTTTTAATTAAGCAGCTCTATAAGTTTTTCTCAGTGAATTGTGAGTTAGAACCCGCTGGTTTAAGTTACGTGCAAACGAACGCTTTAAAACCTATGGAGTTTACAATGAAAATAATATTCGCAATCTTGGCATGTTTAACTGTTTCTTCCCAGGCTTTCGCCATTTCCTGTCACGGAACTGAGCCATTCTGGGGAGCTGAAGTTTCGAAACAACAAGTTGTTGTAGAGATGCCTGGCGACCAGGGTCCTCAAACAATCCCTGTCAATGCCATCGGTGCTGCTGCAGGATTTACTTCTGACTATGTTCAGGTTTACAAAAATGATAACGGACCAGCGGCTGTTGTTATCGGTAACAAATGTACAGACGGAATGAGTGATTTCACATTTCCACAAGAAGTGATCATCTTCACTGGCACTACCACTCTTTACGGATGCTGTGGTGAAGGTAAGATGGAATAAGTTATAAAATATTTTATTTGATTTAAAAGCCTATCTCGAGACGAGATGGGCTTTTTTTATTTTCTTTTGTCAGCTGAGGCTGAGTTGATATCTGTTTTTTTGTCTTGAACTTCTCGGAAAACAACGCGGTTTCGACCCTCTTCTTTGGCTTTATAAAGTCCATGGTCGGCGTGGCGAACCAAGGAGCGGCCATCCATTAGAGAGCGCCCCTCAAGGATGATCGCACACCCCATACTGGCGGTGAGTTTTATTTTATCCTCTCCGTGTTCAAAAAGATGCTCTTCCATAATTTTTCGTAAACGCTCGCAGAAAAGCTTTGCACCCTCACCTGTGGTTTGAGAAAGACAAATTAGGAATTCATCGCCACCGTAGCGAGCCGCAAAGTCGTGAGTTCTTATGTTCTTTTTAATGAGTTTCCCCACCTCGGCGAGTACATGACTTCCAAAAAGATGATCATGATTATCGTTCACGCCTTTAAAGTGATCCATATCAAGCATGATGGCTGCTACTCCGTGACCATAGCGCCTGGCTCTTTCGATCTCCTGATCCATTTTTGAATAAACGGATCTCATATTATATAGGCCCGTGAGGTCATCGATTTCCACTAAGCCCTGGAGTTTTTCGTTGGCCTCTCTGAGTTCGTCCTGCAATCTTTTAACTCGCAACTGTGCTCGCACCCGGGCTAAAAGTTCCATCCCTGAAAAAGGCTTTGAAATATAGTCGAGGGCTCCAGCATCTAGACCACGTATCACATCCTCGGTGGTGGTGTTGGCTGTGACAAAAACCACAGCCGCCGTATTTTCCTTGGTCTTAAGAACCTCGATGGTTTCAATTCCATCCATCCCTGGCATGTTCACATCAAGAAGAACCAGGTCGGGTCGGTAGTGATCAAGAGCCCTTAGCCCATCGGCTCCAGAGCTTGCGGACTCCACATGATAGCCTTCTTTTTCAAGAAGCTTCCGAACAATTTTCAGGTTATCCTCGTCGTCATCGACGAGAAGAATTTTAGAGTCTAATTCCATTTCTCCATTTTAGGAAAAATTCGTCCTTTTATCAGTAAAAACCCGGCCCTTCAGGCTTGAGTCTAGGTGGGAGCGTTGATAGTGTCTCTCCATGTCTTACAATCACAAATCCATCGACCAAAAATGGCAAAAAGCTTGGGATGAAAAACAGGCTTTCGTCGCAGAATATCCATCAACAAAACCAAAGTACTATGCTCTTGATATGTTTCCCTATCCTTCAGGCAGTGGGCTCCATGTCGGGCATATGGCCTCCTACACCCCGACGGATGTGGTGTCGCGCTACAAAAGGCAAAAAGGCTTCAACGTTCTACACCCCATGGGTTACGACGCTTTTGGACTTCCCGCCGAGCAATACGCCATTCAAACAGGCGTGCACCCAGCAAAAACGACCCAAAAAGCGATAGAGAACTTTCGTCGCCAGCTTAAAAGTTTTGGATTCAGTTTTGATTGGACCGCCGAAGTGGCTACCTGTGAGCCTGACTTTTACAAGTGGACACAGTTTATTTTTCTAGAGCTTTTCAAAAAAGGATTGGCCTACCAAAAAGAAGTGCCCGTCAATTGGTGTCCCGCCTTAAAAACAGTCCTTGCTAATGAAGAAGTGGTGGATGGCAAAAGTGAACGCGGTGGACACCCCGTGGTTCGTAAACCCATGAAACAGTGGATGCTAAAAATCACCGACTACGCCGAAAGACTTCTTGAGGACCTAGCAAAAATTCAGTGGCCTCACCGAACAAAAGAAGGTCAAAAAAATTGGATTGGAAAATCCACAGGAGCTCAAGTCTTTTTCAGTGTGGAGAATTTTGATGACCAATTCGAAATCTTTACCACAAGGCCTGACACATTGTTTGGTGTCACTTTTATGGTTCTCTCGCCTGAGCACCCCTTGGTTTCAAAAATTACCAGCCCTCAGCAAAAAAGTGCCGTTGAAGAATACGTGAATAAAGCAGCCACAAAGTCGGAGCTCGACCGCAAGGCTAGCACCGAGAAAACGGGAGTTTTCACGGGAGCCCACGCCATTCATCCCATCAATCAAAGCCGTATTCCTATATGGATTGCCGACTATGTTTTAATGGACTATGGAACCGGAGCTATTATGGCCGTTCCAGGGCATGATGAAAGAGATTTCGAGTTTGCTGAAAAATTTGATCTACCGATTGTGCGAGTGATTGAAGGGGAAGGGGACCTCCCTTATTCAGGAGACGGTAAAGTCTGTAACTCTGACTTCCTGGATGGTCTTGAAAAAGACAAAGCCATTGCAAAAATTTGCAACCATATTGAGGAAAAAGCTCTGGGTAAGAAAACCCAAGAGTTTAAACTTCGTGACTGGCTTTTCTCAAGGCAACGCTATTGGGGCGAACCCTTCCCTGTCTACCATAAAGAGGGTGAAACTCTAGAGGTGCCTTTTGACGAATTACCGGTGGTGCTCCCAGAGGTTGCCAACTACGAACCCACTGAAGATGGGCGCCCCCCACTTTCTCAAAATAAAGATTGGGTGAAGTACAAAGGCGGTGAGAGAGAAACCGACACGATGCCTGGCTCGGCCGGATCTTCATGGTATTTCCTACGCTATATTGATCCAAAGAACACGGAAACCTTTGCTTCCATGGAGAAACAAAAATACTGGATGCCCGTGGACCTCTACGTCGGGGGCCCTGAGCACACGGTGGGCCATCTTCTTTATTCTCGCTTTTGGCAAAAAGTTCTCTTTGATGCCGGCCTTGTTTCGACCGATGAGCCTTTTATGAAGCTCGCTCACCAAGGCATGCTCTTAGGACTTGATGGCGAAAAAATGTCTAAGTCTCGCGGCAATGTGGTCAATCCCGATGAGGTGCGAGACGAATATGGAGCCGATGCTCTTCGCTGTTTTATTCTTTTCTTAGGCCCTATGGATCGCGACAAACCCTGGAATCCTAATGGCATTAACGGAGTTCGCAAATTTTTAGAAAGAGTGTGGCGTCTCTGTGTGGACGAGGAAGGAAATTTCCTCGGTCAGGATGAAAAGCCTTCAGAAAATCTGAATAAGATTCTTCATAAGACCACTCAGAAGGTGGGCGCTGACATAGAAAACCTTGATTTCAACACAGCCATCAGTGCTTTGATGATTTTGGTCAATGAGATGTACAAGGAAGAGAGTCGCTCAAATGAAGCCTTGGAAAAACTAGTGCTTCTCCTCGCTCCTTTTGCTCCTCATATGTGTGAAGAGATTTGGTCAAGCATGGGGAAAGAGGGCTTCGTCTCTTTAGCTCCGTGGCCAAGTTTTGACGAAAAACTGATCGAAGAGGATAGTGTCTCCATTGCCGTACAGGTGAATGGCAAAAAGCGCGGCGTGATTGACGTGACAGGTGATACAGATCAAGATCAGGCCCTCTCAGCGGCACAGGAGATTGAAGCTGTAAAAAATGCCATAGGGGATGCCACTGTTCGCAAAGTGATCTATGTTCCCGGCAAGATTTTGAATATTATTGCGAAATAGGATTGAATGCGAATGTCTGATTGGAATCTGGAAAAGGCAAAAGAAATCTACGGTATCGACACCTGGGGAAACGGTTACTTCGAAGTGAACGACGCCGGAAATGTCATCGTCTGCCCTCAAGGCAAAGAAAACCCCCACGTGGATCTTCTTGAGCTGACCGAAGAGTTACAGGAGCGAGGCATTCGCTGTCCTATGCTCATCCGGTTTCCTGACATCACCCATGAGAGAATTAAGCTTCTTAATCAGTGCTTTAAAACGGCCATTGATACTTATGAATATAAAGGTTCCTACCAAGGTGTTTACCCTATCAAGGTCAATCAACAACGACATTTGATCGAAGAGATTGTTGAGCTTGGCGAGCAGTACAATCTTGGACTGGAGTGCGGGAGTAAGCCTGAGCTTCTTATCGTTTTAGCCATGGTTAAGAATCCCCAGGCCTTGATCCTTTGTAATGGCTTTAAAGATCAAGAGTATATTGAAACAGCCCTTCTTTCTCGCAAACTGGGACGAAATACCATTATCGTAGTGGAACGTTTAGAAGAGCTTGAAATGATCATGAAGGCTTCTAAGAAGTTTAATGTGAAACCTAAAATTGGTCTTCGAGCAAAGCTGCAATCAAAGGCGTCGGGCCGCTGGGTGGATTCTGCCGGGGCTCGCTCTAAATTTGGCCTAACCACCTCTGAGATCTTTCAAGCCTTTGAAATTTTGAAAAAAGAAAATCGCCTCGACACTTTAGACTTGGTCCACTTTCATATTGGCTCGCAAGTTCCTTCCATCAGCACGATCAAAAACTCTCTTAAAGAAGGAGCCCAGGTCTATTCTGAGCTTGTGCGCTTAGGAGCCAATCCCACTTATCTTGATGTGGGCGGTGGCCTTGGGGTTGATTACGACGGCTCTGGAATCACTGATTCTTCGGTTAATTATAAAGTACAAGAGTATGCCAATGATGTTGTCTCCATCGTGCAAGGAGTTTGTGAGGAAAAGTCGGTGACAATGCCTACACTTGTTACTGAAGCGGGGCGCTCTTTGGTCGCCTATCACAGTGTCCTTGTCTTTGATGTTATGGGAATGAATCGGGTGGAGATGGACACGCCCCCTCCGGCTGTGAACAACCAAGAGCACAAAGTATTAAGAGAACTTAAAGATATTTACGAAACTCTTGATCATAATAACGCCAACGAGTTCTTTCATGACTTAATGGATATTCACGAAAACTCCTTACAACTTTTTACCTTTGGAATTTTGTCTCTGGCCGAGAAAGCAAAAATTGAGCAGTACTACTGGTCAATTTGCACTCGTATGTGCAAACTTGTGGAAAACAGCAAAGAGCATATTGATCTTTACGAAGAGTTGAAAAAGCTTTTGTCTGATACCTACTTTTGTAATTTCTCCGTTTTTCAATCTCTGCCAGACTCATGGGCTGTGGGCCATATGTTTCCGGTCATCCCCTTGCACCATCTTGAGAAAAAGCCTACGCGAGAGGTCACCCTTGTGGACTTAACCTGTGATTCCGATGGAAAGATTGCAAGCTTTATTGATGTAGAAGCCGGCGAGCCTCGTAACACCTTGCCTCTTTATGGCTACCAGGCAAATAAGCCCTATTATCTAGGAGTTTTTCTGGTGGGTGCTTACCAGGAGATTCTCGGTGATCTGCACAACCTATTTGGAGACACTGATGCCGTTCATGTTTCCATCAATGAAAATGGCTACCATGTGGATGATGTGGTCGAGGGCGACACAGTCGGTGAAGTTCTCTCTTATGTGCAATACAATCTTGAAAAGCTGACCGGCAATATTCGTAAGGCCGCTGAGCATAGTATTGTTGAGGGCCGAATGAGTAAGATTGAAGCCCGCACCCTCATGCGCTACTACCAGGATGGACTGGCTGGCTACACTTACCTCGAAGAGCCTGATTCCGAATAGTTCGTTTCATTTTAAGATTCTCTCATCTTTTTGCCATACAAACCGATAGGCCTTTTGTATGGGGTTGAAACAAATCAATAACAACAGTGGTTTCTCATTAATTTCGGTCATAGTCGCCGCGGCCGTGGGAATGATCGTCGTAGGGGCCATTTCAAAAGTGATCATTTCCCAAAGTGAGCAAGTGGCCTACTTGGAAGATCGGCTTTCAAAAACCAATTTAAAAGGCACTCTACAAAATCTTCTTACTCCCCTCGCCTGCCAAAATACATTCAGAGGTCAGAGCGTTCCTAGCACTCCCCGAACCATCACAGAGCTTCGAGACGCTGACAACAACATCGTTTATCAAATCCCTCTTCCTGGTGGTGGTTTACCTGATTTTGAAAAGTTAGAAATTGAGCGCATGGAACTGCACAATATCGATTTGCCCAATGCGGCTGATGCTTCTGGAAAAATGAAATTTGTGGTTTTCACAGAAAGAGTTCGCAGCAAAGGGGCGAAACTCAATCCCATCGAAATTGATCTGGATGTGGCCACTGATTCTACTAGTTTAATCAATGACTGTTCCCAATCAGGAGGACCTCTGACTCTCAACCCAGGTGAAATGCCCTGTATTATGGCGATTACCACTAATACTGGCGGCGCGCCTCCTCCGCCTGGAGCCCCATCGGGCTTAGCGAGTCGCATGAAGGCGAACTACACCGATAACTTGGAAATTTTCCCCCATGGACAAAGAGACATCGTTGATTACTCCTTTGGGCCTTACACCTCTTATTGCTGGGGTGAAGTGGAACGAGTGTATCGAGACACCTACCGCTGTAATAACAAACAACTTATTCGAACCTCTCACACCTACACAGGTGATAACGTCTTTGTTAGCTACGATTTAAGTCCCTGCGGCCCCTAGGTGAGAACTAAAAGACCATAAACTCCGTTTGAAATCCTATCCGCAACCTTACTGTTCAGTTTTTAGACTCTAGAAATCAGTCGCTTGTGCAATTTTTACCCTATTGGTTTCGAAACACTCTCCAAAGCCTTATCTTAGCTCCACACGAACAATAAAGGAGCCTTGCCAATGTTAAAATTTATTATCGCAATAGGAATGACATTCGGTTTATCTAATTTTGCCCAAGCAGGAGTCACTGAAGCTCTTGGCGGTCAAACAGTTGAATGCAGCAACGAAGTTGGAGAAAACGAAGCTTTTGTAACAGCCACTTATTTTGAGCATGTTATTGGAGACAAGATAACAGTGCGATTTCTAAAGTCCTTGTCCATCGAGACCGAAGGTGAAGACGTTTATTCTAAGTCATTCTTCAGACCTCGATATGTAGGCCCTGAAGCAAAGGACCTCGGCGATGGAATGAGTATTTCTATTTATTCTTTAGGAGCCACGGTCAATTATCAAGGTCAAGAATACGAACTCAACTGCTCAGTGAGCCAATAAAACCAAACTCTAGGGCTTGGGGTTCATCCTTAGCCCTTTTTGCTTTTCTCTTTCAATAAAAGTCTCCACAGACAGACCCTGCTGTTGTAAACTGTTGATCATTCTAAACACAATGCAGGAACTCTTCTATGTTGAAAATCTTCGTTGATACCGTTCGCAAACTCTATGAATGGACTCTACGCTGGGCCAAGCACCCTCAAGCCACAAAAGCTCTTTCGTTTCTCTCTTTTCTCGAAGCCTCCATGTTTCCTCTTCCCGTAGATCCCTTGTTACTTGCTATGGGCTTTTCTAAACCCAAAAGTAGTTTCTACTACGCCTTTCTGACTACCTTATTCTCAGTGCTTGGAGCTGTTGGCGGTTACTTTATTGGAGTCTATGCCTGGTCAGCTCTCTCCCCTCTCTTTTTTGAGTTTATATTTTCTGAGGAGACTTTTCTTAAAGTGACCTCACGAATGAATAGCGAGGATGCTACTTTTGTTTCCCTTTTCATTGCAGGCTTTAGCCCCATCCCCTTTAAAATTTTCACGATCTCAGCGGGAGTCGTAGCCGCTCCCTTAACCCCTTTCGTGCTAGCCTCTATTCTTTCACGAGGTCTGCGTTATTTTATTCTGGGGGGCATCATCTATTTTATGGGGCCTAAGGCTCAAATTTGGATTGAAACACACTTTGAAAAGATGACGATCGCCGTTTCTGTCCTTTTGATCTTAACCCTTGTGCTGATGAAATTCCTATTCTAGAAATAAGTTATGGAATTTGACCCTAATAAAACTGGCACTAAAAACTCTGGGCTCTTTGCCCTGCCCTTTACTGAAGAGGAATCTGACCTTGTTTTACTCCCAGTTCCTTGGGAGGTAACGACCTCCTATGGCCATGGGTGCTCTCTCGGGCCCGATGGTATTTTTGCGGCCAGTAAACAGTTGGATGTTTGTGATTCTCTGTATGGAGATTTTTACCAGAGGGGCATCTTTCAAAGACCAACGAATATGGAGTGGCTCAATCGATCCAAGCTCTTAAAGGAAAAAGCTCTCGACCTAAGAGACAAGATTGAAAATGAGGCCGAGTTCGACCACGAAGACCGAAAAGCTCAAAATGAGATTAACGAAGCCTCTATCGAACTCAATCAATGGGTGTATGAAGAGTCTAAAAAGCTGCTGGAACAAAAAAAATGCCCCGCTGTTATTGGAGGCGATCATTCCGCTCCTTTTGGTCTTATTAAAGCTTTAAAAGAAAAATACTCGAATCTTAGTATTTTACATATTGATGCTCACCTGGATTTAAGAAAGTCTTATCAGGACTACCCCTTCTCACACGCCTCTATTATGCGAAACGTTTATGAGGAGCTCAGTCCTGAGAGTATAGTAAGTTTTGGTATTCGTGATTTTTGCCCGGAAGAAAGGGATTTCGTAAGAGCTCAAGAAAATCTTTATTGCTACTACGACTCTCAAGTTTCCCTTCGATTGTCTCAGGGCCAAGCCTGGACAGATATTGTTGATGAAGCGCTCGATGTTCTCAGTGAAAACGTTTACATTTCTTTTGATATTGATGGCTTACAGCCAGATCTCTGCCCCCACACAGGCACTCCTGTTCCTGGAGGCTTGAGCTTTTCTCAGGCGGAAATTCTTCTCTATCAACTCTCCCAATCCTCAAAAAATATTGTGGGATTTGATCTCTGCGAGGTCGCCCCTGAATCTCAATACGATTTAGAAGGATGGGACACGAATGTGGGTGCGAGAGTCTTATTTAAACTCGCCGGGGCACTCCTCTATCAAGATTTCTAACCTTTCCAGGTTCATATTACTTTTTTAATGACCCGCTCCGATATATCAGCTATAGACCGTGAAAATAACGAAATTTCAGGTAAGAGGGATAATTGTGGGATTTGTGAAAGAATTTAAAGAATTCGCTTTAAAGGGAAACGTCGTCGACCTGGCTGTGGCATTTATTATTGGAGCTGCTTTCAAAAAAATAGTTTCCTCTCTGGTGGAGGATGTCATAATGCCACCGATAGGTCTTGCGGTTGGTGGAGTCAGCTTCGATCAGCTTTATACGGCATTAGATGGAAAGACTTATGAAAATCTTGCTACAGCAATTAAGGCAGGAGCTCCGATAATTAAATATGGTATTTTCATTCAAACCGTTATCGATTTTATCATTGTTGCCTTTGTTGTTTTCCTCATGGTTAAAATGATCAATCGAATGCAAGAGTTGCGAAAAAAACGGGAAGAAGATCCGGCCTCTCCGGTATCTCCCCCAGAAGATATTCTACTCCTCAGGGAAATTCGAGACAGTTTGAATAAAAGTTAGGTCGTTTCTTCCTCTGTCGAAACCAAGCGGATGTAGATTTCTTCACAACTTTTAGACCTTTTGCATTAAAAGATGACCTGAATCTATTGCCAGCTTAAGTTTCTACCTCCATTTTAACAAACCAATCACTCAATAAGCTCCATGCAAGTGGGCTCCACATGGGAAGGAATATTTATGATTCACGTGATTTTAGCATTTCTATTGGTCGGTTTCTCTTCATTCGCGGTGGCCGCTGATGAAGAAAAGCCAGGCTTAACAAACGAAACCCAACTAGGTTACGTCGTTGTCGGTGGTAACGCCCAATCAGAGACGACAAGTGTGAAACACCTTACAAAATACAATTGGGAATTTGATACCTTAAAGTTTACCGGTCACTACATTCAATCCAGTGGTTTGGTCGACGCTCCCACACCGACCAACCCCGATGCTGAGGAAGAGAGAACAACAGCCGAGAACTGGGCGGCCACGGCTCGTTACGAGCGCGTTATCACTCCAAAGTGGTTTAAAACATTTGTGGCGCATGGTTGGTACGGCGATCGCTTCCAAGGTGTGCGCGAAGGTAACTCTACAGACATTGGTGCTAAATATTACACCGCTAACTCAGAAAAACTAAAACAGTTCTTCGAACTTGGTTACAGGTACACTCGAGAACTTTTGACAACAGACCCTCCACCGAACGAGGAAGTCGGAGTGGGAAATCGTATTATGCCTGAGTATCATTATGCTCGTATCTACGCACAAATCGACTACACCTATAGTAAGTCCTTTTCTTTTGGCGCATGGATTGAATATCTTCCTAGTGTGGTTAACTTTGCTGAAGATCAAAGGATTAACTACAGTCCTTACTTAACTTCTATTCTGACAGATATCTTCTCATTAAAAATTTCCTATGAAGGTCGTTATCGTTATAAACCAGCTGTCGTTGGTAACGAATTAACCGATTACACCTTCACAACGGCTCTGGTGGCTAGCTTTTAGTGAGCACTGATAGCGAGTCGCCCTGGTGGGCCAAAGGAATTCGGTTCGAGTGTCAGGGCTCGGGCCGATGTTGCGTTTCTAGAAATGGCTATGGTTATGTTTACCTCACCAAAGAAGATCGCATCCGCATGGCTGAGGCTCTTAATCTAACCACTACCCAATTCACCAAACAATACTGCCAAAAAGAAGATGGTATTTACCATTTAGTGGATGGAAAAAAGGGAGAGTGCTTTTTCCTTAAAGGAAAACAGTGTGGAATCTATGAGGCTCGCCCCACACAATGCCGTACCTGGCCTTTTTGGCCTGAGGTGATGGACGCTAAAGTTTGGAACGAAGAGGTGGCAAGTTTTTGCCCGGGCGTTGGCAAAGGAAAACTCTGGAAACAAAAAGAAATTTCTGAGATTTTAGAACACCAGGAAGAGTCCGAGGAAAACTACTGAGCCGCCTCATCTGCTGCCTCTGCCGCGGGAGCCTCCTCTCCCACTCTTAAACACTGATCATGAGAAATTAGGTTTTGAACCCGAGAGTTCACAGCACTCACCATCATGAGTTCGGTTTGATATCTTTGGATGTTCGCTAGTGCTGCCTCCCGGCGCTCTTGCTGTGAGGGCCTCCTAACTTCCGACAAATTAGGTGGTTCATGGAGAGGAACTCGAAGTCCCCCAGGATTTTGTTCTAAATAGGCTTCACCGTTGGGATAAAATCGCAAAACGTGATCTCGGCCTTCGTTCCGATAGAGATGCCCATCAGAGGCAATAATATAACGATGGTCTCCAATCACCATAGTGCGCCCATCACAACGAACTTCAGTCGCTTCTCTAAAGTTTCTACCTTGTGTGTGAATGTAGCCCTCAATGGCTAAACACGCCATCCTCGCCACCCGACCGTCACTGGACTGAGCCAGAGTTTCAAAACGATTGGGGTCGGCAATAATTCTTGCCAATTCTTCATGGAAAATTTCGCGAAGCTCTTCACCCGTGCGCCCTCGACAGTCGGCAATTGTGCGCTCCTGGCCGGGGCGCAGACCTCGGTTGCCACATTCATCGAAATCAAAAAAAGTTTGGATCACTGGTTGAGAAGCCGAGGAGATTCCCCACCAAGCCAAAGTCACTCGCCCACCAATGATTCCTCTGAGCGCTAAAGCTCTCACGGCAGCCCAACCACCAACGTTGGCAAGGGTTGTTCCTGTTGCAACTGTGATTCTATTTTTTATGGCTGGACTCACTCCTTGAACATTTTCGTAGAGTTCCGGGCTGTTAATTCTGGTTTCACTTCGTCTATTGTCTGCTAGGTAATCTCGAAAAACTTCATCACAAGTTTTATTAAAGGAACAAGTGGCCATGGCACGCCCTGTTTCGATCACCTCTCGACACTGATTTTTTTCATCGGCGCTTAATGGCTGACTGAAACGCTCGTAAGGTCTTAAAAGGTTTTGGCACTCTCCCCATTTTGAGGACAAATTTTCTTGGCCGATCGCCTCTAATCTTTCCACTATTTGTTGTGCTCGTGTTGATAGTAGCTGTGGTGACCGAGTGTTGGCATCCACACTATGAGAGCGTCGATACACCCAACGCCCTTCTTCCATAGCGATAGGAAAGTGGTGATTGTTTTCAGAAAAAAAATAATCGCCACTGTCGACGTTGTATAGAACCGCATGGCTTCCCGAATATGGGATTCTCAGTTGATGGCGAAGACTTCCGTCACGATTCAATTGAATGGATCCGAGTGGATCAGAATCGCTTGATGGACGAGCCATCATTGAGTTTCTGCTTTGACACTCTAGGGACTGAGCAAAAAGAGTGTGTCCCCAGAAAAAAGCAGTGATGAATGCGATGATAAGTTTGAGCCCATTTGCCATACCGACAGTTTTATCGGCATTTTGGGCTCAAAATTTTAAAGTAATATCATTTATTTCGCGTATTTACGGCGCATGCTCTCGCGAATCTCAGCACCTTCGATACTTAAACGAGTCCAAGGTATGGCTAAAAGTCTTTCAGCCTCAATGTACTCTTCTGTTTCTTCACAGATACCGTAGGTTCCACCTTCGATTCTCGCTAACGCCTGCTCAATTTCAAAGAGCTGCTTGCGGATACGGTCGTGTTGGCCAAGCACTTCACTCTCGTTTAGCACTCGAACGGTTTGGTCAGCTTCGTCCCCGCCTTTTTCATCCGTGTGCAAATTCTTGCGAATGTCCCTGACACGATTCAAAAGCTCTTCCTTGGACTCAAGAAGCTTGTCTTTGCAATCTTCTACCAAACTCTTACTAATTGAAGACATCTTTCCCCCCTCATATAAACAGTAACTAATGTCGATATTAGTAATTCTAATCTAGCCCCATCTTTGGAACTGATCTATTTAGACACGTCACAGAGAAAAAAGGCAAGTCGAAATTCTTTTCAAACTTAAAAACCATAGAAATTCCAGGCCTTTGTCAGGTCTAGGTTTCCACATTCACCATTTAAGATTGTTTAAGAAATTTTATAAAAGCCAGTACTGGCGCGACTTTAATTCATTCTGCAATTTCTTGTCAGTTTCTTACTAAAATCGTTAGCGCGCAATTTAACAAACTCGCCAAATGTCAGTAACTCATTAATAAACCTAAACATTACGAAAACAATCCTTAAACATTTTGTTGTTTTGCTATTAATTTAGGCTTTTAGAAGCCAGTGCCTCTCTTCTCTCTATAAGACACAAGCTTGGGATCAATAGGTTAAACTGGTGTACTCCAGTGGTTCCCAAAGATTCTTTTCATAGATCCAGTGTTTGAATCCGTAATCGTCTTGCAAGTAAAGCCAAGCGTCTTCTCGCTGTAGCTTTTTGAAAGGGAGGTATTTGTGCCCCACTGTAAGAGCGGTTTTACCAAACTCGGTGCCGGGGCCTTTGCGAAGAATCGATTGACTCACCTTGATTACGGCGCAGTCTATTTTATCTGTGACAAGTCCTGAGGCAATCCACATTTTTTTACCCTCAAGATCTTTTACGAAGTACCACCCGCCCTTATAGTCCAATTCGATAAAGGGCATATACTTACCAACAGTCCAAAGTTTTTTTGAATTCACACTTGGCTTGGCTCTTAGGTTGGCCTGACTAGCCGTCACACACAAAGACCATGAGATTGAGGGAAATACTAACCCCGTGAGAATGATAAAACGAAAAAGCGACATACACTTTAATCCTAGCACAGACGCCTAAAAAAGGGAGTGCGGCTGGTGACTCCCATACAAATGTCGTATAGGATTTGGCCCGTGGTCTTAGTAGAAAGCTTGTTTTTCCTCATCCTCGGCTTCGCTCTTCTTGTCTTTTCAGGGGATAAGCTGGTGGAGGCCTCTGTTCGAATTGCTAGACGTTGGGGCTTACCGGCCAGCGTGATTGCTGCCACTATTATCGCCGCAGGCACATCCGCTCCCGAATTTGTCACAAGCTTTCTTGCTGGTTTTCGCGGAAAAAGTGATATCTCTATTGGAAACGTAATCGGTTCAAACATTTTTAATATCCTAGCTGTGGGTGGACTATCGCTAACCCTGCAATCAAAAGTCAGTGTGGCTTCCACGAAAATGTCTTGGATTGTACTTTGCTTATGCACTCTTATTCTTTTCTTTTTTATGCAGGATCTATTAATCACAAGGCCTGAGGCTTTGTTACTCGCTGTTTTACTGGTGGGCTTCATCTTTCTTTCCTACCGAAAAAAATCAGGGCCTAGTGACAGCGAGGAAGTGGCTGCCATCGAACCGGCTCCCCTTTCAAAAAGTATTGCCTTATTTATCGTTAGCAATATCGGCCTCATTGCCGGAGCTGAAATTGCCCTTAGGGGAGGGATCGCTCTTGGCGAATGGGCGGGACTCACAGAAAGAATTATCGCCATCACAATTATCTCGGCAGGCACCGGGCTTCCAGAACTTGCCACCTCAGTGGCTGCAGCCTATCGGGGCCATGGGGATGTTGCCATTGCCAATGTTATTGGCTCCAATATTTTTAATAGCCTTGCCATTCCAGCGGGAACGGCCGCTTTTTTTGCCCTTAATATCTCGGCTCGCTTTATTGGTTTTGATTACTGGATTATGGCTTTAGCAAGCCTCGCTCTCGGACTCCTATATTTCGCTAATAAGTTTATGAGGCGAACAATTGGAGTTGTTTTCGTTTTAGGCTATTGCAGCTATATCGCTAACCTTATTCTTCGCGACTTCTAATCATAAGCGGAAGAGATCGTAAAGTCTGTTTTGATCCACCTCTTCAATTTGTAGATTGTTTAGTGCCTTTTCTCTCAGACCCGGTATTTCCAAAAGCTTGGGAATGATATCTTCAAGCTTTTCTTTGATATCGCTTTCAAAGATAAACAATTTTTCATCTCTATTTTCTGTCTCCTTAGAGGGAAAACGAAAAAAGACGAGCATTTTATCAAAGGGGATATAGTCCTGAGGCTGATACCACTTACTATCGTTTTTAAAAGCACTCACTTTAATAATGTTTTCATACTTCCACAGGATCATCTTTTTACGCGAGTACCGCTTCCTAACCCCCGTTTGATCGAATACGTAAGTCGGCACCTCTTGCCACCACCAATAAATTTCTAAAAAACAGGCTAACAAGGGTAAGGAGGCCAAACCATAAAATAAACCCATCCCTATTTCGACCCACAGAGGACGCGCCTCCCCTAATACGAAATAGGCCACTATAGAAACGCCGACAAATAAACCCAGGCTTCCTAGGAAGTTTTTCATCAACCGAAAAAAAGAAATATGTAGAGTAACCACACTGAAAGTGTAATCGCAGAGCGACGCGCTTAAAAGACCAGTTTAATGGAAGGATTTACTCTTCGTCTTTTTCAACAGATTTTGACTTCGCCTCTATATCAATGACATTGTCCATACGACGACCGTGATCTTCTTTAAAATCGTAGTTGGAACGTTTGGTATGAAACGGATTTTGCTCGAAGTTTGCGTTGGAGTAGAATTTAACACTGCCATTATCAATACCGCGCTTCCACTGTTTCTTAAAATAGCTCTTCCAAAAAAGTTGGGTGACAGGAAAGATCAGACTCAAACCAATAACATCGGTTAAAACTCCGGGGGTTAAAAGTAAAAGTCCACCCACAAAGGTCATAAAACCCTTAGCAATGGCGTCTGATGGCAATTTGTTCTGTCTTGTCTGCTGCTGGATCTCCATGAGAATGGAATGCCCCTGCTTTCTTAAAAGCCAAGCTCCAACCACACCAGTGACAATGACAAGTAAAAGGGTGTTGGAAAAACCAATCGCACCACTTAAGCGAATGAGAAAATACAATTCCACAAAAGGAACGATGGTTAAAAGAAAAAGAAGTCTAAAAAACATACTACAATTCCAATTCGAGCATCACCGGACAGTGATCCGAGCCCATTTGCTGATCCCATATATCAGCATTTTTTAAATGGGGAACGAGGTTTTCTGAAACGCAGATATAGTCAATTCTCCATCCCCGATTGGCGGGTCTGGCCATTTCCCGGTAAGACCACCAACTAAAGCGCTCTTTCTCATCGGGATGAAAATGCCTGAAAGTATCAACAAATCCAGCATCAAGAAATTGCGAGAACCATTCTTGTTCCTCTGGCAAAAATCCACTAACTTTGCACAATCGTTTCGGATCGTGAACATCAATGTCTCGGTGGGCGACATTATAATCTCCCACGACGATCACCTTTTTCCCGGCCGCCAGTTGCTTGATTAAATGGCGTAGGAACTTCTTTAAGAACTCTTGCTTATAATGGTGGCGCTCTTCTCTAGCAGAGCCATTAGGAAAGTAGATATTATAGAGTAAAATATCATGAATTTGAGTGACGACTATGCGTCCTTCATCATCAAACTTTTTAATTCCAATGCCGTGTTCGACGTTTTCTACAGGGAGACGAGTATAGGTGACCACACCCGAATAACCCTTGCGCGTCATGGCTGAGGTCCAATAACTGTCGTAGTCCATTGGAGAGACGAGCTCCTCGTCCAACTGATCCGTATGGGCTTTAGTTTCTTGAAGACATAAGATTTCAGGCTGTTCGCGTTCAAGAAAATCCAAAAAACCCTTTCGGTGACAGGCTCTTATCCCGTTGACGTTCCAAGTGACTAGCTTCATGACACACCCCTTATAAGTGTCCCAGAACCTAGACGAATGGTTTCAGGAATTCAATTCTCTTTTGACTCAATCGCGTTAAAGCTCTACAAAATGAGCTGAACTTCAAATGAAAGGGTTTTCTCATGCCTATGATTGGACAACCAGCCCCACAATTCACAGCTCCTGCTGTTGTTGATGGTGGAGAATTTAAAGACGTTAACCTTGAGGACTTCAAAGGAAAGTGGACCGTCCTCTTTTTCTATCCCTTGGATTTTACTTTCGTTTGCCCCACAGAAATCACTCAGTTCCGAGAGGCTCTTCCTCAATTTAAAGATTTAGGTGCGGAAGTTCTTGGTTGCAGTATCGACTCTGTTCATTCTCATAAAAGATGGATCCAAGACGACTTAAAAGATTTAGGCTACCCTCTTATTGGTGACGTTACCAAAAGAGTGAGCCGCGACTATGGTGTCCTTATGGAAGATGAAGGCATTGCCACACGAGGGACTTTTATTATCGATCCTGAGGGAACCATTCAATATATGGGAATTCACAATTTGAGCGTTGGAAGAGACGCTGGTGAAATTTTACGAGTTCTTCAAGGACTCCAATCCGGTGAACTCTGTGGTGCTGGCTGGACTCCCGGTGATAAGCACGTTGCTGTTAATTAATTTCCTATTACAATTGTTGCGACCCGAGGAGGGTCGCAATCTATGACTCCTACGAAAGAATCCATCCTTTCGCTGATCGAAAAACTTTTCCCAAAATCTTACCCAAAAGTTTCCAAACAAGATCTCATCAGCGATAATCTTTTTTCTCCCTTTAGAGTTTCTTTACCCAAAGAGGCTTTAGACGACGTTAAAAAGTTCACAAAAGAGCTCTACCTCATTAAAGAATCTAAAACCTATCAGGAAAAAATATCTCCGAAAAGACCAATAGGTGATTGGCCGCAGACGCCTTCTCTTTTAACTTGCCTTGATTTCCACTACTCGCCGGAAACAGGTCTTAAACTCATCGAAATAAATACCAACGCCTCTCTTTATCTTCCCTTTGTATTGCATCGCTTTGGAGAAAAGGCTTTAGATACCGATGAAATGCAGTCCCTTTTGTCCTCTTTCAAAGCTTGCTTTGCGGACACGAAAGATCTCTCTATTTTAGACTTGGACCCGTCCAAGGAAGGTCTCTATTTTGAATTTTTGTTACTCAGTGAATGGCTGAATCAAAATGACTTTAATAGTAATGTGATTGCTCTTTCCGAGTACGATAAGAGTGGTAGAGATGGGATCTACAATCGATACACAGATTTTTATTTTGAAAATGAAAAATCACAAAGTCTCAGAAAAGATTATGAGGAGAAAAATAAAATCTTCTCCCCTAACCCCAGAGGCTATTATCTCTTAGCTGACAAAAAGAGACTGGATTTACTCAGAGATTGCATGCTGCAATCAAACCAAAACCTAGCGAAAATGATTCCTGAAACCCTTCTATTCTCTGAATTTGAAAGCAAGGAAGACCTCTGGAAGAATCGCAAAAAATACTTTTTCAAACCCAGTCAGTCTTTTGGAAGCAAGGGCGCTTTCAGAGGTAAAAGCGTTTCAAGAAAAGCCTTTGAAAATTTATATGATCCCGATTTTGTAGCCCAAGAGTACTGTCCCCCTGGAAAACTCACTTTTAACCATAAAGATGAGGACATCACCATGAAGTACGATCTACGATTTTATGTCTTCAATGGTGAGGTTCAAAACTACGGGGCCCGACTTTATCAAGGACAGGCAACCAATATGAAAACCACCCATGGCGGCCTGGCTCCTGTTGAGTTTGAGTAAATAGTCCCCCCTGTCATTCTGAGGCGAAGCCGAAGAATCTTTTCCTCCTACTCTTCTCCATTGTCATTCTGAGGCGCAGCCGAAGATTCTTTGGCTACTACTCCTCTCCATTGTCATCCTGAGGCGAAGCCGAAGGATCTTTAGCTATTACGCAAGATCCTTCGCTCTCGCTCAGGATGACAATGCGAGAGCTGACTGGAAGGAATGCCCCCCTCATCTTTTCGACAGTTTCCCCGCCTTTCAAACAAAGTTTCCAAAGCTTTTCAAAAAGAGTCACAATTCTCTTCTGGAAATGATGCAAGCTCTTGTGAGACCTACAGTTTAGCTTGATACTAGAGTTTAATAAGGTTTTTGAAGATTTGGGAATTCTTACATTGAGGTGCCAATATGAAACATCTGATATTTGTTTTAATATTTTTGTTGTGGCCGGCGAAGGATCTTTTTGCCTCTTCTATTTTCCACCTTGAGAAAAAACAGGGGAAATGCCACTGGCTTTTATACAGTGTCGAAAACGATAAGGATAAAACTTACTACAAAACAGAGAAGTGTCCTAACCAGATTGTTTGGCTCAAAGATAAGTCTTTTTACTTTTCTGTTGGTTCGGATATTTTTTGGGCCAACCGGTGGGTCAAAAAACCCATAAAAATCGTAAACTATAAAACCGCCAAAACAGGCGTTACAAAAAATGATGAAGTCATCTGGGGTGTGAAAGGAAAATACAATTCCATCTACGCTCTTGTCATTGATCCCAAGCTCAAACATATGGCGGTCAACGGTCAAGACTCCTACGAGTACAAAGACCGCAGTGTGGCTTCAACCAGCTTTAACGGCATTCCTACTGAGGATAAAGCCGCCGGTATTGTCCGCCGCTGGAGTAAATCAAAAAAGAAATGGTTCACTGAGAAAGTAAAACTTGTGGGCCGCTTCAAAGAGACTGGTTTTGACGAGGACCTTTATAACAACAGTGTTTTAAGCTCTACACAAATTATTCACTACAACGAGTGCGCAGGATCTAATTGCGAAACTCTTCCTAATAACAGTGGCTGGAAACTTGATGAGTGGAAGGAAAAATTAAAGTTTATCGATGATGGTGTACAATCGGTCGGTTACCTGAAGCTTGATAAAGAGTCTGGACTTCTCTTTAAAAAATCATTGGGTGAAACTCTTCATCCCATCAAACCTTTTTTACTGTGTAAAAACGATTGTAAGGAAATCAGTGAGGTCGAACTGCCCAAAAGTTTCTCTGACAACTATGCGATCGTTAAAAAAGGTAAGCATGTTTTGGTCACTAACGAAGATCGGGGCAGCGTGGGAAATCTCTACACCTTTAACTCCCCAAAACCGGTTAAATCCTTCCGAGGTCCCATGGTTTTTTGGCACCCTTTTTAACGGGGGGCCACCACCTCCTTCACAATCAATATAAAGGGGTGTGAGCGCGGTATAGCGCGGTGCACCTCTAACTTTCTTGTCAGTCCTCATGGGCTCCACTAAAACTGAAAAACCCTCATAACTTAAGGGTTTTATGCGTTTTAAAGGAACTGTCTTATGATCGTAGTCACTGGGGCCACTGGCTTTATTGGAAGTGTTATTGTTTGGGAACTCAATCAAAAAGGTCACGAAGACATTTTGTGTGTCGACTCCGTTCCCCCACAAGCCCGGCCCGGGATTCTTGAAGGCAAAAAATACTCTCGCTTTATGGATCATAAAGAGTTTCTAAAGTATCTCGATGCGGGACCGAAAGAGGAGATCTCCTGGATCATTCATATGGGAGCTTGCTCGTCCACAACGGAAATGAATGTCGAATTTCTTCGTGAGAACAATACTCTTTATACCCAAAAACTTTTTGAGTTCTGCCGTGATAACGAAGTTCCTTTTATCTACGCCAGTAGTGGTGCTTGTTATGGAGATGGGCAACAAGGATTTGATGATCAAATCGATCCAGAACTCTTAAAGCCACTGAATCCCTATGGAGACTCTAAATTGAATTTTGATCGCTGGGTTTTAAAACAAGACAAGTTCCCACCACTTTGGATGGGGCTGCGCTTTTTCAACGTTTATGGGCCCAATGAGTATTACAAAAAAGATATGAGCAGCGTTGTTTTTAAAGCTTATCGTCAGATTAAAGTTAACGGCTCACTTAAACTTTTTCGCTCACACGATCCCGATTACAAAGATGGCGAACAACTAAGGGACTTTGTTTACGTTAAAGATATCACCCGTTGGATCAGTGAAATCATGGACGGCAAAGGCTTCTCTGGGATCTACAATATGGGCTACGGTAAGGCGCGCAGTTGGCTCGACCTTGCCAAAAGTGTTTTTAACAATATGGACAAAGAACTCAATATCGAATGGATCGATATTCCTGAGGAAATGAGACCTCGCTACCAATACTTCACTGAAGCCAAGATGGACAGATTTCTAAGCCAGGGCTTTAGTCAACCGCAATGGAGGCTTGAAGATGGAATTACAGACTACATCAAATACCTCGACCGGGAAGACCCCTTCCTCTGAGGAGCACACGATGGAAAATGTTGAAAAAGTAAAAGAAAGTATTCCTGATCACCTCAAGGAATTTATCGTTGAACAGGACACAACCGATTATCAACCCATCGATCATGCGGTTTGGCGCTATTCCTTGCGCCAGCTAAAAAACTTTCTCGGAAAAAACGCTCACTCCTGTTACCTCGATGGTCTTGAAAAAACAGGGATTACCGTAGAGCAAATTCCAAGCATTGATCAAATTTGTAAAAAGCTGCAGGAGTTCGGATGGTCGGCCGTGCCGGTGAGTGGCTTTATTCCACCAGCGGCCTTTATGGAGCTGCAAAGTTTGGGCATTTTACCTATCGCAACGGATATGAGAACGATGGATCATATCCTATACACACCCGCTCCTGATATTGTTCACGAGGCTGCCGGACATGCTCCTATCCTTATCAATGAAGAGTTTGCCAAATACTTAAAAGAATATGCCAGTGTCGCTCGAAACGCGATTGTTTCCAGTGAGGACTTAGCTCTTTATGAGGCCATTAGGGAACTCTCTGATATCAAAGAACATCCTGATTCCACAGAGGAAGAAATAAAACAGGCTAATGATAAACTAGAAAAAATAGCTTCCAATATGAAGGTGACTTCTGAGGCCACACTTCTTGGCCGAATGAACTGGTGGACGGCCGAGTATGGGCTTATCGGAGATATTAATGATCCTAAAATTTATGGGGCTGGCCTGCTCTCTTCTTATGGAGAAGCCAAAGAGTGTTTAAAAGATCATGTTGAAAAAATCCCACTCAGTGTGGACTGCATCAAATACAATTACGACATCACTGAACCTCAACCCCAACTTTTTGTGGCAAAGTCTTTCGAAGATCTTAAAAGAGTTCTACATGAACTCTCCCTTCAGCTCTCCTACAAAAAAGGTGGAATTTTTGGTCTGGAAAAAGCCATTGAAGCTGAAACCGTAAACACCGTTCAACTTAATTCTGGCCTACAGGTTTCAGGTAAGGTTGTTGATTATATCGAGCGCGATGGCGAGTGCATTTACTTCCGTTTTGAAGGCCCTTCTCAACTAAGCATCGGTGGTAACCAATTAGAGGGACACGGTAAAGATTTTCATGATCATGGTTACAGCTCTCCACTTGGCTATGTGGAAGGTTACGAAGACTGTCTATCCTGGGCCACCAATGATGATCTTAAAAAACTAGGGATCGTTGAAGGAAAGGAAGTGGATATTCGTTTTGAAAATGGTGTGCATGTGTCTGGTCGCCTAGTCGAACAGCGCCGCACTCCCAGAGGAGAGCTCTGCTTACTAAGCTTTAACGATTGTCATGTTTCTCTAGCCGGTAAAGTCCTATTCATGCCGGAATGGGGAACTTTCGATATGGCAGTGGGATCAAAAGTAGAGTCTGTGTTTTCTGGTCCTGCCGATCGCAAAAAATACGGCCTTACTGACTCCTTCTCCAAAAAGAGGGTGCCTGAGAAAAAACGTTCTGAAAAAGAGATGGCTCTTAATAAACTTTACCAAAAAATCAGAGACATGCGCCAAAGCGGAGATGTAAAGCTTCAAAGCCTTGAAGAAGTAGCTTCAACGCTCAATGATGAGTTTCCAAAAGATTGGCTCGCTCGTTTAGAAATCGTAGAGCTCACCCACAAGGTAGAAGGTGCTGACAACCTAAGGGCCGCAATCACCGAACAGCTCCATAAATTGCAAGAGCTCTCTAAGCAAAGATTCACTGTCATTAACGACGGCCTATCGCTGGCTGACAAAGATCTATGAAAAACCTTCGCGTCGTTCTTGTTAGCTCCAAGTACCCGCGAAACATTGGCCTTGTTTCTAGAATCTTAAATAACTATGGCATTGAGGAGCTTTTATTAGTCACTCCTCAATGCGAGCTCAACGAAGAAGCCAAACAAGGAGCCGCCCAAGGCCAAGCCCCTTTAACGAATGCCAAAATTTACGAAGACTGGGAGAGCTTCTACAAGGAACAGCCCAACGGATTACGTATTGCTTTTAGCCGACGCCAGGGAAAACGCAGAGCCAGTGAACCTCTCAACACTCTACTAGAAAATCCGATTGTCGATATGGATAAGCCCATTTATCTTATCTTTGGCGCCGAGGACCATGGCCTCTCAAGTGATGATTTAGAGCTCGTTCACCGCATGGCCTATTTTGATCTTCCCGGAGAGCTTCAAAGCATGAACCTCTCACATTCTGTATTAGTAGCAGTACAGAGCTTTTTTCAAAGATTTGGAACCCACCAATCCCCTTTTCAAAAAGAGAGCACCAAAGACCCCGAACCTTTTTTAAAAGAATGGCTTGAAGCCTTAAACTTCGATCTCGACTCCCAAAAACGCTGGAACGCTTTAACCATGCTCAAACAACTCATCCTCAAAGCCAACCCAACTGAGGATGAAATGCACAAACTAGAAATGATCGTGCAACACACCCTAAGAAAGATAAAAGAACCCAAATAATAAGGTCACACCGCACCACCAAAAGCTTATCCAATGGGCCTCATTGGGCGATGGTGGTATGCTCGGGGGGCGGAAATCCCTGGGCTTGTCTTTGTGAATTCTGGATATTCTCTGGGATAGGCCCAGCTCCTGCTTAGCTGGCATCACCCTGCGGGTGAGCGCCTCCAGCTTGCCAGAGCCATATCCCAGAGAATATCCAGAATTCACAAAGACAAGCCCAGGAATTTCCTTAGAGTTACAATCTACAAAAAGGTCCCATGTTCATGAATGATATAAAGTCCGAATTAAACAACCGTATCCTCTACTTTGATGGAGGAATTGGTACCAGTTTTCAAAAGATGAAACTTGGTGAAGAAGATTTTCGTGGTGAGAGGTTTAAAGATCATCCTTCGAAACTTATGGGAAATAATGATTTTCTCACTTTATCCTCACCAGAACTTGTGAAAAAGATGCACCGGGAGTTTTTAGAGGCCGGTTCAGACATAATAAGTACTAACACTTTTAGTGCCACCAGAGTTTCACAAGCTGACTTTAAATGTGAAGCCTACACCTATGAGCTTAATAAAACAGCGGCACAATTAGCTAAAGAAGTGGCTAAAGAGTTCAATCGCCCTATTTGGGTCGCAGGTTCTATGGGACCAACTACTAAAATTACGTCTATTTCTCCAGACGTGAATGATCCAGGACACCGGGATATTTCCTTTGATCAGCTCTGTTCAGACTTTGAAGAACAAATTGAAGCCCTCATGGATGGTGGTGTGGATCTACTGTTGATGGAAACCTTTATTGACACTCTAAACTTGAAGGCTGCCATCAAAGCGGCTGACAATGTTTTTGAGAAGAAAAATAAAACTCTTCCTCTTATTCTCTCAGCCACGATCACGGATAAATCAGGAAGAACTCTTTCTGGGCAAACCATTGAAGCGTTTTGGAATTCCGTTCGTCATGCAAAACCACTAGCTGTTGGAATGAACTGTGCCTTTGGGGCCAATGAGCTTAAACCCTATATTCGTGAGCTGAGCGATCTAGCCGACTGCTATGTGAGTTGTTATCCTAATGCCGGTCTGCCTAACCCCTTAAGTGATACTGGTTATGATGAAACCCCGGAGCATACGTCT
Source organism: Bdellovibrionales bacterium (assembly GCA_964230645.1). Classification (GTDB taxonomy): domain Bacteria; phylum Bdellovibrionota; class Bdellovibrionia; order Bdellovibrionales; family JAGQZY01; genus JAGQZY01. The sequence continues at coordinate 1,821,781 of CAXRHT010000002.1, forward strand.
AAAGCACTCCTTGATATGGTGGATGAGGGTTATGTGAATCTTATTGGGGGTTGTTGTGGGACGACACCTGAACACATTCAAGCCATTCGAGAGAAAACAAAGGAGAAATCTCCTAGAACTTTAGTGTCTCCTAGAAAAAAGATGCGCCTCAGTGGCCTTGAGCCTGTGAACATTGATGTGATTGAAAACTCTCAAACATTTATCATGGTCGGCGAGAGAACAAATGTTATGGGCTCGCCTAAGTTTAAAAAGCTTATTAAAGAAGAGCGCTTTGAAGAGGCCTTGGACATTGCCAGACAGCAAGTGGAAAATGGCGCCAACATCATCGATATCAACTTTGATGAAGGTATGATCGATGGGGTCAAGGCTATGGAGCAGTTTTTAAGGCTCGTTGGCTCTGAGCCCGATATTTCGAAAGTTCCTATCATGATTGATAGTTCTAAATGGGAAGTTTTGGAAATCGGACTTAAAAACACTCAAGGTAAATCCATTGTTAACTCCATTAGCTTAAAAGAGGGTGAAGAGGTCTTTAAAAAGCAAGCCGCGATCATTCAGTCCTATGGAGCCGCTGTTGTCGTTATGGCTTTTGATGAAAAAGGGCAAGCCGCCTCAAAAGACGATAAAATTAGAATTTGTAAAAGGGCCTATAAAATCCTGACAGAAGAAGTCGACTTTCCTCCTGAAGACATAATCTTTGATCCGAACGTTCTAACTGTTGCCACCGGAATGGAAGAGCACAATAGCTACGGTCTTGATTTTATAGAAGCGGTTCGAGAGATTAAAAAGCAATGTCCACTGGCGAAGACCAGTGGTGGGATTAGTAACGTCTCTTTTTCCTTTAGAGGAAACAATGTGGTTCGTGAAGCCATGCACTCTGTTTTTCTTTACCACGCCACAAGAGCCGGTCTTGATATGGGGATCGTAAATGCCGGGATGCTCGCAGTCTACGAAGACATTCCTAAAGAACTTTTAACCTTAGTGGAAGACGTCATTCTCAATCGCAGAGAGGACGCCACGGAAAGACTTCTCGACCGGGCCGCAGAATTTAAAGGTGAAAAAGGTCAGGTCAGCAAGCAAGATCTTAAATGGAGAGAGGGCAACTATGCTGCAAGAATAAAGCACGCCCTTATTCATGGAATCACAGAATATGTTGATCAAGACACCGAAGAAGCCAGGCAAGACTTAGAACGTCCCCTCCATGTTATTGAAGGTCCGTTAATGGCCGGCATGAAAGAGGTGGGTGATCTCTTCGGAGCTGGGAAAATGTTTCTTCCGCAGGTGGTGAAAAGTGCAAGGGTGATGAAAAAAGCCGTCGCTTATCTTCAGCCTTACATGGAAAAAGAGAAAAAAAATGTAGAAGCTCAAAGGGTTTTTGTCATCGCCACAGTTAAGGGAGATGTCCACGACATCGGTAAGAATATTGTTTCCGTAGTTCTTGCATGTAACGGTTATAAAGTGGTCGATTTAGGTGTGATGGTTAGTTGCGAAGAAATTATCGAAGCGGCCAAAGAAAATAAGGCCGATATCATTGGAATGAGTGGACTGATTACTCCTTCGCTTGACGAAATGATCATGAACGCGCGCGAAATGGAAAAACAAGGGATCAGCACTCCCCTCCTTGTCGGTGGTGCAACCACAAGCCGTATTCATACAGCGGTAAAAATAGACCCTGAGTACAACAATCTTGTAGCCCACGTGAGTGACGCCTCCTTAGTGGTCGAGGTTTGTAATAAAATTTTGGGCCCTGAAACAAAAGAAGGCGCCCAAAAAGACTATAAAGAAAACTACCTAAAACTTCGGGAAAATTATCTTAATAAAAAGAGCGAAAAAGATAAGCTCGTGCCTTATGATTACGCCAATACCAACAATTGGATTCGTAAAAATCCAAACCCCACACCTTTTCCTAAAAAATTAGGTGTCTTCCAGGAAGAGGCCGATGTTGAAACCCTCATCCCCTATATCGATTGGTCCCCTTTCTTTTGGGCTTGGCAGATGAAAGGCATTTACCCTAAAATTTTCGAAAGTAAAAAGTATGGCAAAGAGGCTAAAAAGCTTTTTGATGATGCCCAAGAAATGCTTGAAACCATTAAAAAAGATGGTCGCATCAAGCCAAAAGGTGTTTTTGGCCTTTGGCCGGCTTGTCGCAGAACAAACGATGTTGTTCTATTTGACCCGGAGAATATGAAAAAAGAAATCGGCACTATCAACTTTCTCCGCCAGCAGGTTAAGAAAAAAGAAGGCACACCTCATTTTTGCCTTGCAGATTTCGTGGCTGGAGAAAGCAGCGGTGTCCAAGACTCCATAGGAGCTTTTGCCGTCACAGCAGGAGCTGAAGTCGATGAGATGGCTAAAGAGTATGAAGCCAAAAATGACGACTACTCTTCAATCATGATGAAAGCTGTCGGTGATCGACTGGCTGAAGCTTTTGCAGAACATCTCCACGAAAAAGTGAGAAAAGAGTTTTATGGCATCGAAGAGTCTTTTACTAACGAAGAGCTCATTAAAGAGAACTACCAGGGTATCCGCCCCGCCATGGGATATCCCAGCTGCCCGGATCACACCGAAAAGCAAATTATTTGGGATTTAATGGATGTTGAAAAGAAGACCGGTGTCTCATTGACAGAGACCTATGCCATGAACCCACCAAGCTCTGTTTCCGGCTACTACCTTCTTCATCCCGAAGCGAAGTACTTTCATGTTGGCAAAATTGATAAGGATCAAGTCGAAGACTACGCCGAGCGCAAAGGTGTGAGTGCTGAGTATATTGAAAAGTGGCTTGCGACCAATTTAGTTTACTAAGACATAAAAAAAGGGGCTTTCAAAAAAGCCCCTAAGGTCGTTGCACTTAAAAAATGTCTGGTTCACATTCTCTAAATTTATAAATTATTGTTTGTTGTAAGCTGTTCCAAGATCAAGATCTGTTGGACGGTCATTTTCGGACTCACCCATTTGGGACACTCCACCTTGGTTCAAGTAAAGAGTGCTACCGTTACGCTTATAAACTCCGTAAAGAGTATTAGGAACGGCTGGAACAAAACAACCATCAATGTTGTCGCTCTTTTCAGCAGGAACTTGTTTAGGTTCGCCCGCTTGGTAATTGTTGATCTCACAGTAGTTGATTCCGTTAAGGAAATCAGCTCCGGCTTCCGTTTCGGCTGTAACAAATGACTCTTCAAGGTCTACCTGAATGGTTCCCCCCTCAGACTCAGGAGCTCCGTCGCTATCGATGTTGAACGATCCACGCGCTTCAATTACTGCACTTGGATCACCTCCACAGTCACCGTTAGAATAAATATCACGGTACATAGTAAAGTTATCGGCAGCCTCAAAACGAAGAGTTTCTCTATAAGAAACACCAACACCAAAAGCTCCTACACCCACACAATTTTCATTGGCATAGCGGCCGTTTAGCTCAGGATCTTGGGTCACAGGATTGCTGGCAGAATCTTCACCACAGGCTGAAATCATAGTAGCAGCGAGTAGTCCACTAGCAAGAGTTAGAAGGGTGTTTTGCTTTTTCATTTTTACTCCATTTGGTTTGTTTGTTGTTGTTTCTACGGGAATGAAATTACTCGAAGACCTACTTTTAAAGTTTATTGAATTCTCTAAAGTGTGTGTAAATTTGATGGCATTTTCTTTTTTACATACTTGATTTGTTTTTTTTCAAACCCACACCCCATTGAATTGTCACTTTTAAGAGACGCGACTCTGTGATCTTTTCAAGAGCCCGAGGTACTGAAGTTTATTTATGAGAACAATCCCACATTACTTTCCTTAAAAGGCGGGGATCAAAAACAACAAAATTAATTAACAATTAAAATAAATCTATTGAATTTTTGGGGTAATGCTCAGCTAAGCCTTGTTGACCGCGATCGGCTTTTTTCTTTTGGGATAAAGGTCTTTACAAATCACACAGTCGAGACCGTAACAGCTTCGCGCTTTACAGTGTTCGCGACCATAGTAAATGATCTGTAAATGAAGATCGTTCCACAAGTCTTCAGGGAAAAGCTGTTTTAAGTCTTTCTCTGTTTGAGTAACATTTTTGCCATTTGTGAGCTTCCACCGTTGGGCTAAGCGATGAATATGAGTGTCCACAGGAAAGGCCGGGTGCCCAAACGCCTGACTCATCACCACACTCGCCGTTTTGTGCCCCACCCCGGGGAGAGCCTCTAAGTCTTCAAAGTTTTTAGGAACTTTGCCCTTATGTTTATCAATAAGAATGTGGGAGAGATCATAAATAGCTTTTGATTTTCTAGGGCTAAGCCCGCATGGCCTAATAACCTCACGGATTTCCTCCACGCTTAACTTTATCATTTTCCTTGGAGTATCTGCTTTTTTAAAAAGAGTGGGTGTAACCTGGTTCACCCTTTCATCGGTGCACTGAGCGGACAATAGCACAGCGATCAATAAGGTATAGGGATCTTTGTGCTTTAGCGGAATAGGTGGCTTGGGGTAAAGGGCCTGCAAAGTCTTTGCAACATGCTCAGCCCGCTCCTTTTTAGTAATACCAAAATCCTTTTTTAAATGACTTCAACACCAGTGGCCACAAACTGAAACATGGTCTTTCCAGTTTTGATTTTTTTAACCTCTTCCATTTTCTTACCCTCATCCATCATGTAGTGACGAAGAGTGGGTGCTGAGACATGCTTTTTTTCAAGCTTGCCTTGAACACGAACTTTTTTTCCTAAGATGTCTTTAGGCACAAAAAAACCGTAGTCCTTAAAAAAGGTACGGACATATTTCTTGTTGTCTTTAAGAACCATCCAACAGCCCTTTTTTTCACAGACTTTTTTCGGGGTGGCCTCAAGGGTGATTGTTTTGCCTTCAAGGTTTTTGTAATTATCCATGGCTTTGGCCAAAGTCATAACGTCTTGCTTGTCGCCCATCTCACCGAAAACCTGGTTTTGGTGAAGCCCTGGATCGGACTGAGGTCGAGCCTCAAGTGTGTAAGCCGCTAAAATAACGCATAAAAATGAGATCCATAGTTTCATAAATCCTCCCAAAGTGCCGACAACTATACTGAAAAAGAGTCCACCTGTCTACGAGCGGGTAAAGGCGCTAAAACCCCGCGCTTTTCGCCAAAGGTCGAGTCAACTTTCTAAGTACTTAAACCGATAGAATTCTTAAGGAACTCTAACAAACGAGGAAACTGTGGATATAGCTACACTGATAGGACTCCTGGGAGCAGTCGGCGTTATTATTGCTGCGATTCTCATAGGCCCCAACCCTATGATGTTTGTGGATGTCACGTCCATACTGATTGTCTTTGGTGGTACCACTTTCGTGGTCGCCATGAAATTTAGTATCAAGCAACTACCCAATGCCATTAAAGTGGCCATCAAGGCCTTCTCTTCTCGAACCGATCGCCCTGAAGATCTTATCGACCAGGTTTACGAGCTTGCAAAAGCCGCCAAAAAGAGTGGAATCCTTGCCTTAGAGTCCTTTGAAATTCAAAACGGTTTCCTTGAAAGAGGAATTATGATGCTTGTGGATGGCTATGATCCAGAAGTTATCCGAGAGATCCTAACGAAAGAAAGAGATTTAACAATCACTCGTCACCAACAGGGACGAAAAATATTTGAAGCGGCCACCGATGTGGCTCCTGCCATGGGTATGATTGGTACCCTTATTGGTCTTGTGCAGATGCTTTCGAATATGAAAGATCCGAAATCCATTGGTCCTGCCATGGCCGTTGCTCTTCTCACCACACTTTATGGTGCTGTGATCGCCAACGTTTTTGCAGCCCCTATTGCTGACAAACTCGCCCTTCGCAGTGAAGAAGAAGAGAAAAACTACAACCTTTGTATCGATGCCATTATGGGTATTTCCTCTGGTCTCAATGCCAAAATCATCAAAGACTCTCTGAGAGAGTACTTACCCGCTCACCTTAAACGTCAATCTGAAGATATTTCGAAGGCTGCGTAACTATGGCAAAAGAGCAAGAACAGAAAAAAGGGGCACCGGGATGGATGGCAACGTTTGCCGATCTGATGTCCCTTCTTTTAACATTCTTCGTTCTCCTTCTTTCGATGTCGGAAATCGATGCCACTCGCTTCCGTAAGGTTTCAGGTTCTTTAAAAATGGCTTTTGGTGTGCAAAGAAAAACGATTTTTGATGAGCCTCCAAAGGGTTCAAGTTTTATTCAGCAAGAGCACAGCGCGGGTGGTTCAAGATCCCCTATGAGTGTGGGTGGTTCTACAGCTAATATTATCGATCCTCAACTCCAGCAGATCAAAAATACTATGGAGAAGCAGGACAAAATTGCTCAATTGCAAAAACAAAAGCGTCTTGAGCAGAACCTTAAAAAAGTATTTAGTAAGTTCGAAAACGAATGGCGCGCTGGAAAAGTAGAGATTGATAAGAAAGATGGAAACCTTATCATCCGTCTTTCAGAGAAAGCCGCTTTTAGCCCCAACCGAACACGCCTAAAAAAGTCATTTGAAAATATGCTTATAAAGCTTTCGGAAGTGGCTCACGATGTGGATGGAGATATTATTGTCTCAGGTCACAGTGATGATAAGATTGTTCGCACAGGAAAGTTTAAATCCAATTGGGAGTTCTCTGCGGCTCGCGCTAACACGGTGGCTCAAGCTTTGATGAAAAAAGGCGACGTGGACCCAAGCCGACTCACCATTCAATCCCACGGACCGACTAAGCCTCTTGTGAGAAACAACTCAGATATTAATCGGACCAAGAATCGTCGTATCGAAGTGATTATTAAACACTAAAGACTCTAATTAAGAGACAATCCTTTTTATTCTTGTTATGAAATTCCTATGGAGCTTAGAGCCGGTGTTTTAGCCATTGGAAACGAAGTTGTTGAAGGACAAATCACCAACCGCAATGCGGCCTGGCTCTCTGAGCAACTCTCAGAAATGGGCATACAGCCTCTTTTTCACCTCAGCTGCCGTGATATTCAAAAGGAAATCGAAGACTCCCTTAATTTTCTAAGCCCCCAATGCCACCTCATTCTTGTTTCCGGAGGCCTCGGCCCCACCCGTGATGACTGCACCCGCCAGACTCTGAGCCACTGGTTAGGCTCAGAATTAGTGCTTGATCAAAAAGCCTGGGATGAAATTCAAAATAAGATCAATAGCCGAAATCTGACTATTCGCGAAGGCCATAAGAACCAAGCCTATATTCCTAAAGGCTCCACCCTTCTTGCCAATAGCGTTGGAGTCGCACCGGGATTTTTCCTAAAAGCTGAGAATTCATTTTTAGCCTCTCTCCCCGGCCCTCCAGGGGAGCTCACCAAAATGTTTATTGATGAGCTAAAACCACAAATTGAAAAAGCCATGGCTCCTAAAAAAGAAAAGAGCCTCTACACTTGGGGATGTTTGGGAGCACCGGAATCAGAGATTGCTCATATTGCCGATAGTATTTTAGGCTCAGACCTTGAGGTTGGCTATAGGCTTCACCGTCCCTATGTTGAGGTCAAACTTTGGCTCACCCTTAAAGAAAAAGAGCTTCTGCAATCAAAGCTTGATCGCTTCCAAGAAAAAATCACCCCCTGGTTTGTTGGCCCAAGGATCTCAGATGTGCATAAGAATTTTCATCAATATCTTTCAAAATTTGAATATGTATTTATCATTGATCAACTGACCACAGGACTTTTGCTTGAGAAGTTAAAAGAGCACAAGCAAGCCACGAATTTGCGCTACCAGTGTTTTGAGCACTCAAGCTACCGCTATTTCTCAAAAGCCGAGGTGGAACAAATTATTAAAGCCTTAAACTCAGGCCAAAGTGACAAACAGCTTTTCTTTGGACTTTTCCCGGCCGGCGACCACGCCGCGTGGGCCAGTTTCAACGATGAAATCCATAAGATCGACATCCCCCACCGTTTTAAAATTAAGAGTCGTTACGGCGAACACTACGCCATCGAAAAAAGTTTCCTATTAAAACAAAATGGCTAAACGAAAAAAGAAGAAAACCCAAAAGAAGACTTTTCAACTCTCCTGGATCTATGAACCACTTGAGGAGTTCGAAGATTTTTTCACAAAAAGAATGTTCGGGGGTCTCGCTGTTTATGTTCACGGTAAAATGACTCTAGTGATCGCAGAAGATCCTGGTAAAAAAGAGTACCGCGGCGAAGTTTATGACTTCGATATTTGGAATGGTGTTCTTTTTCCTACCTACTATGAACTCCAAGAAAAAATCTTGAGGGATTATCCACAACTTGTTCAACACCCTATTTTAAAAAAATGGCTCTATATTCCAGTCAGTGACAACAATTTTGATGGGACTGTGGTCGGTATTGTGGAAAACATTGTCGAAAACGATGAACGCTTTGGTATTTATCCCAAAGTTTAATCCTAAAAATAAAGAACGCCCATTAAAGTCCACCGGTCGGCGTACTCTCCGTAAAAGGTAATTTCTAAATTCGAGTAAGGTCTCATTCCAATCCCCACCCAAAGTTGTTCGCTAAACTGGTTGCCAACCTCATTCAAAAAAACGTCGTAAGATAAGGAAACTGAAAAGATATCCACTCTGACGGCCATACCAGGTGTGACCAAAACGGGTTGATCTAAGACGGCTGGGTTTTCGGCATCACGCTTCGAAACATCAAGCGAAAAGGTAAACTGTGGCAAAACATAAGAGTAACCAATTCCAAGGGCCGATCGATAGTTATAAATCCCTCCTGGGTCTTCAAACTCAAACACCAATCCCACTCGGTGCAGACCGTTGGGATTAAAGAGCATTCCCATAGTGTAGAGATCTTGCTGAACCCCAAAGCCCAATCCAAAACCACCCCAGATCGCACTAACCGTTCCACGAACATAGGGATCGCAAACATCACAGCCATTAGAATAAGCTCCAACGGCAAATCCGTATTGAGTGTCCCCCACACCCGCTTCTAACCCGAAACTAGTGGACTCGGTTCCATCAAGGGCTGAGGTGAGGTGATAACCATCTTGGTAGGAAGAGGCCACCGGGTTTTCAAAAGTAAATCCATTGGAAAAAAGAGTGGGATGATTTTGAGAGGGCGAAGAAATGCCTTGGGAAATGGCCAAGGAGTTAAGGTTGTTAGCCCCTTGCTGGGCAAAGGCTGGAACCTTTAAGAAAAAAAGGAGTAAAATCAATAACCTCACACCCTCGATGGTACTTTTTAATTCTCCTAAGGGCAAACCGTCTCAAACTGAGAAACAGGAAAAGGACTAGGCAAGAGGGTGACATTCTGTGTTCTTTGCTCTCAAGCGTGTGCCAAACCCATATGATCTCAAACCAGTTTCAATAGATCCAAAAAAAACGGCACAATTCGTGAACTATATAAAAGACAGAAAGGCCATGATCCCCAGTCTGACCCTTTTTAAAAAATTAGATCCCAAATCCCCATACCCCATATCCCCAAAGCCCAAGGCACCCACCTTGGGCTTTTATTTTAATGTCGTCCAGAGCCCTCAAATGCCGTCCAGAGCTCTCAAACGTCGTCCTGAAGTAAAATTGTCGTCCTGAGGCGAAGCCGAAGGACCTGTTTGAGCTCAATCGAAGTCTTACCTCATCCATGATTAAAATTAAGCAGAAATATAGCCACCTCAACAGAAAATCTGTGCCTAGACATTTTAGTTAGCTATCCCCATGGCAAATACAAGAATTTAGAGAGTAAAAACTGTGAAAGAGTTGAGCAGTCCTGCATTCTTTACCAATAATTATTCTTTTTTTAAGTTTTCGAATGAAATGGAATAATCTCTAAGCTATGAGATTTATTTGCGTTTTATTAGTGATCCTTAGCTCGTCTAGCTCATATGCTTCGCCATTAAAATGCACGGCCGTCTTTCAAACAGAAGTTAAAAAACAGTCCAAACTCCCTTGGGGGTTTTGGCAGAAACAAGAGAATCTCAATGAATTAGCCGGACTTATACTGACGGCTCGTGATAGCGCTTTCCTTCACGAGCTAAAAGACGATCCGCTCAATGACCTCCGTGAACTTTTCCTCTCACGTTACGGAGTTCATATAGAAGGGAAAAAAATCAGCACAAGTGTTAGAACCCTAAGACTCACCTCAGATTGGGCCAAAGCCCTCGCAGAGAATGGTCACCCTGCTACTATTAAAGAACGAACTCAGCTTAGAATAGCTAACGTTATACGAAAACTCCATTCCTGGGAATTTTTGTTAAGCCCTAGCGAATTATCTTCTAATTCTGATCCACGCTTACTGACTTTACTTGAAGAAACCTTCCAAGAGCCCATTAATCCTGACGCCTTTATTCAGCGTACAAGAAAGGTGTATGGTTCCTGGGAGAACACTCTTCGGGCCCACGGCCTTGATCCTCAAAAAATTCTCAAGAGATCTCAAGCTCTGAGCCAAGAGGACATCGGAAAAGTCTTAGAGTATTTAAAAGACGAAGATGTGACTTGGACCAGAACTTACTTCCAACGAAATAAAAATAAAGTCATCAGCAATAAAATTGAAAAACTGGTCGGCCGACCCATTCAGCTCGCACGGGTGTATCGTTTGGCTCTTGAGTATGGAACTTGGAGAGAGTGGATCAATCACATATTTCCTAATCCTAATATTTTGAAAAACGGAAAAGTCACTATAAGCCAAAGTCAGATTGGTGAAATTCTAACGGCTATCTTCTCCGATGGTCGTTTCAGCCTTGTTTTTTCCACGGCTCGACAAAACACAAGCCCTGAAACAAGGAGAGTCATCTATCAGGCCACAGGTTATAATATCTCACTACGTGCGGTTGCTTTAGCCGTTACAAGAAACGCCGCTGATAAAGAGCAAACCTGGAACCAATTGATAATCGATAGTGATATCCCTTTAGAGACGGCCCTCGCCCAGAGAAAACCGATAACTCCCGTTGAAATTAACGACGCCATCCTTGCCTTGGCGGACCGGTCGGTTGCCTTAAATTCCTATTCCGTCCAAAATGATACATCAAAAGAAACCTCAGATATTATTTTTCAGACAACCGGTAAACGACGGACGGGACATTCAATCTACAATTCAGCAATTCTCACAGGTAAGAGTTGGGTGACTTGGCTCTCCGATGCCGGCTTAGATGTTACCGAAATAATGAGAGGTGGCTCTCTACCTTATCATTTGGTAAATAGAGCCACCAAAGCCTCTCTCAGTAAGATACAAGAAAACAGAGACCTACTTGTTGGAGATTCGCTAGAGAGGGGTTATCAGTTCGATTCCAATGGCAATGTAGAAAGAGTGCGGGTCGACCTAAATACTCCGGAAACAGAACTCATTAGTAAACAGTTTGATGATGCTTTTAGTTCTTTTATTGATGAACTCACGCCGAGAGAACAAAGCATTTTAAATAACATTCTCGACACTCTTGCAAATGACAATGCCACCAATTTGGCTGAAAGCCTACAAGATCGAGGTCTCAATCTCAGTCCAGGAGAGCTTGAGAACCTGTTCATTAAATTAAGAGAATACCCAGACTTCGTGCGTTTATTTGAGGAGTAGTTTTGAAAAACCAAGGCTATTCCTGGGATGAGTCTCAAAATGAGAAGAAGAGAAAGGACTAGGCAAGAGGGTGACATTCTGTGTTCTTTATTAGAAAGCTTGTGCCATACCCATCTGATCTCAAACCAGTTTCAATAGATCCAAAAAAAGCGGCACAATTTGTGAACTATATAAAAGACAGAAAGGCCATGATCCCCAATCTAACCCTTTTTAAAAAATTAGATCCCAAATCCCCATACCCCATATCCCCAAAGCCCAAGGCACCCACCTTGGGCTTTTATTTTAATGTCGTCCAGAGCCCTCAAATGCCGTCCAGAGCCCTCAAACGTCGTCCTGAAGTAAAATTGTCGTCCTGAGGCGAAGCCGAAGGACCTGGGTGACCTCGATCGTAATCCCACTCCCTTCAAAAACTACTTCATAAAATAGCCTCCCTCACCAAATCCTCTTGACTAAAACCGCTAAAAGACCGCCATATATTTCCTATGACTCTTGTACCAAAAGCCCTTTATAGGCTCCCATCGTGATGAGCCTAACTAGCCCAAACCCATTGAACCTCTGGGAGGTCCATAGGGAACCAATGCTTAACGAGTTCTGTAAGAAGTACTATTGGACAACTCCTAATTTCTTATCCTCCGAACGAGTGGATCTTCTTTTAAGGAGAGCTCAAATGATTGAAGAAGAGGGACTCCTTAAAAAGGCGGCCATTGGCAAAGGAGACCACAAGAAAAGGGACTCAGAGATTCGCTCAGATAAGATCAAATGGATCAATGATTTTAGTGGCCCCACAGGAGAACTTATTCACTCAATCTTTGGAGGCCTTCAGACTCTGGCGAAATCAGAGCTTTATCTACCAGCAAAGAGATACGAGTGTCATTTTGCTAAGTACGAAAAGGGAGACCTTTACAAAAGACACTCCGATCGTCACTCTTTTCTCCCTGGGCGCTTAATTACTTGTGTTGTTTATCTCTCTGATCTCGAGGAAGGCTCAGGCGGAGAACTTATTCTCTATGATGAAGAATTAAGACCCATAAAGGTTGTTCCAAAAGCCGGAAGAATCGTAGTTTTTGATAGTGCCATTGAACATGAAGTCAGACCCTCTGGTAAAACTCGTTGGAGTCTTACCGGCTGGTTAAGAGAAGACCTGCATCCAGGGCTTAGAGTTTAAAGATTGTATTTGTCTCAATTTGATAATGCTATCAATGCTTAACCAACATGGTGACAATCTGTGTTCTATTAAAAGTGGCCGCGCCTAATTTTATCTCAATTCAAAAGAAAGCCTTTTTGATCCATAAATATTGGCACAATTCGTGAACTATATAAAAGACAGAAAGGCCATGATCCCCAATCTGACCCTTTTTAAAAAATAGATCCCAAATCCCCATACCCCATATCCCCAAAGCCCAAGGCACCCACCTTGGGCTTTTTTTTATCTTTTAAAGATCAACACAATTTAATCACGGATTAAGGATCTTTTTCTTGATGATTTTGCTTATCGTTGAAAAAAAACTAAAAGGAGTGCTCTATGTCGAAAGATTTTTCAATCCAAGAAAAGCTGACTCAACAATTTATTAACAATAAATGGGTGGCCGGAAAGGGAGGAAAGGCCATAGAAAACCGCAATCCCTATAACAACGAAATCATTTGTGAGCACTCCACGGCCTCTAAAGAGCAAATAGACCAAGCCTGCCAGTCTGCAAAAAAATCCCAACTGAAATGGAAAGAGACACCCGTCTCCGCTAAAGCAGCTTTACTGAATGCCATAGCTGATAAAATCGAAGAGAGGAAAGAAGAGATTCGAAATTGGATTATCAAAGAAACAGGGGGGACCTACCAGAAGGCCGAGCTTGAACTTCAACTCGTTCAAGCCTGTTTTCGCTCGGCGTCCTCTCTGCCAGCCTATATGAAAGGAGAAATACTCCCCACCGAAATGCCGGGAAAAGAATCACGCTCCTACAAAGTACCCAAGGGGGTTTTGGCGATGATCAGTCCTTGGAATTTTCCACTTCAACTAACAGCACGCTCGATTGCTCCAGCCATCGCCACTGGCAACTCCGTAGTTATTAAAGCTTCCAGTCAAACTCCTGTCACAGGGGGAACTCTGTTTGCCGCTCTTTTTGAAGAAGTTGAAGCTCCAGAAGGCCTTATCCAGGTTCTGACAGGTTCGGGCTCTGACGTGGGGACACCTTTAATTGAGCATGAAATTCCCTCGGTGGTTTCCTTCACAGGTTCCACAGAAGTAGGACGAAAAATTGGCGAAGCCGTTATGAAAAGTTCTCGTATCAAAGACCTTGAGCTTGAATTAGGGGGAAATAATCCCATTATTATTCTTGAAGACGCAAATTTAGAAGATGCCGTTGAAGGAGCTCTTTTCGGCCGCTTTTTCCATAATGGACAAATTTGCATGTCTGCCAATCGAATCATCGTAGAAAAGGGGATCAAAGAGGAGTTTACCGACAAGTTTGTTAAGCGAGTGAAAGAGTTGAAAGTGGGCGACCCCTCTTCTGAGAGTACCCATATCGGACCCATCATAAATGACAGTCAGAAAGACAACATTGTCGAATTGATCGAGGCGGCAAAGAAGGAAAATACATGTCTAGTCTCTGGTGATATCGATGATCGTCTAATCCCCCCTCATGTCTTCACTGATGTCACTCCCGATTCCAAGTTATTTAACAATGAAATATTCGGTCCGGTGGCCTCAATTATTGAAGCAAAGGATAGCGATCATGCCATTGAACTGGCCAATGACACAGATCTTGGCTTAAGCAGCGCTATTTTCAGCACTAATGTAGAAAAAGCCACCCAAATGGCCCTCAAAATTGAAGCGGGAGTCACTCATATTAATGATCAAACTGTTAACGATCTTCCTTTAAGTCCTTTTGGTGGAGAAAAGAATTCCGGCCTTGGGCGTTTTAATGGCGAATGGTCGGTAAGAGCTTTTACAACCGATCACTGGGTTAGTGTACAACACGAATCTCGGCCTTACTGGAGAAAGAACTAAAACTAGAATTAGTATTTTACTGTTTCGATGAAAATGAGCCTAACGCAGCTTCGCTACCAATTCATAAAAAGAGGCATAAGAATTTTATCATGCGTGGATACAAACAAGTTTTACCGATGTGGGGGCTCTACCCCTGGATTCCCTTAAATATCTACATTGTCTATTTGTTTGTTTCAGTCACCTCGGGCTCTGGAAACATTGGATTTGCCCTGCCTGTTATTTTTATCGTGGGTTTTATTGGCTCAGCCCTGACCTATATTCTTCTCGACATACTAATTTGGCTTACCTTTGTGAAGCCCAATAAGACAAAAAAAAATCCCTCTCAGCTCACCCCTCAACAAAGGTTGGACTACCAATATGAAGGTGAAGTGAATGCGCGAGAATCTGTAAAAAAATCAGGTGTGAATCAAGCCTACGGATATGATCCGAACCGAAATCAGGTCGATCAGAAAAGTTTTAAAGTCAGCCCAGGGTTTAAAAATGTTTTAATATTCGTTTTGGTCTTCTTTTTGGTCCTTTATTTCTTCTATTTTCTCTATTTAAATCCGAGTCTTATCGACCTGTTTTTGTAGTTTGTTCTAAGCTGAAACACTTTTATCTAAAAAAAGGCTTGCAACTATCCTCTCCCACAAAAGCCGTGCTAAAATAATACTTTAGGTCTGTTTGGGGGACACTATTTTACAAAACTATCGCGTTCAATTTTTATTGTTATTTTGTACACCTATAGCTTTGGTATTTATTGGCCAAGGTTGCCAGAAATCTTTTAAGGCCGGAAGTAGCGACAGTCCCCAGGTCAATGTGTTGCCACCTGAAGATGAAAATTCCCCCAATGAAAATCCTGTCGTGAATGAACCAGATCCCCTCGCCCCGCCTAGCGGAAAGGTGCCAATGTTTGTTGCCGCCGGACGTGGTGGACGAACCATTGTTTCTTGTGATGATGGGCGAACATGGATTGGGGATCGATCCATTGATAATGATAACAGAGACCACGCCCCGACCGTTGATAAAGGCTTTGCCTATGGTGACGGCGTCTTTATTCAAGTGATGGGTTGGGGCTATGATGCTCAAATCCAAAGAAGTGAAGACGGCTTTAACTGGGAGACCATTCAATTCCCACACCGTATGGGTGCAATGGCTTACACCGGAAACCAATTTATGGTTTTTGGTAACAACGCTCATGTTTCCTCTGACGGCGGAAAGACGTGGGAAGAAGTTGCCAGACCAGAACACGGTACCCACGCAAGAGAAGGTGGCGGCGGTGGAGAGCCCAATGGCCCTAGTATTGTAGCCATCGGATCAGGAACGGCTCCAAAATTCACAATGGATGAAGGACAAACTTGGTTGAGAGCTCCAGCCGTGTGTGATTCAGCCGTTAATTTTGGTGGTGTCGGCCAAAGAGCGGGCATGGTCTACGGGAACAGATCCTTCCTTGTTTTAGACTCAAGCGGGAACTACTGCTCAACGCCTGACTACGGCCTCAACTGGGTGGGAGGAAGTCTCACACAAAATGGTGATGCCGGAATTGGTGGAAAGGTCGCTTTTGCAAGAGACCAATTTTGGGCCCTAGCTGGCTCTCATGGTTACCGCTCAAGTAACGCAAGGGACTGGGAAAGAATCGATTTTTCCCCAAGTGAAGTAAGAATACACTTAATCGCAAAGTCTGAAACCGGAACTTATGTGGGAATTGATCGCGGTAGTTCCAGTTTTTATCGTAGCCAAGACGGCGAAAACTGGGAATTCGTAGCCACTCACGCCAACGGGTTAACTCTTTCAAGACTGCGTTTCGGCTACGCCACACCCTCAACTCAATGTCCTGGAATGTAGAAAGGGTACCAAGTCCCTTTTCCGTTTTTTGGGTTTGATCTCGGAAACTTTAGATTTTTTGCGGCATTGACCGGCCCCTCCGTACGGAATCATTACTGCAGATCTTCTTTTTTATGCCTAGAAAAACTCTCATTGAAAACTCTGACTACCCTTACCATATTTTGAATCGTTCAAATAATCGGGAGTTTTTTACTCTCCCAAAGGGACTCCTTTGGGAAATTATGTTGGAAAAGGTAGAATACCTAAACCGAGAACTTAATATTAAAACCCACGCTTTCGTTTTAATGTCCAATCACTATCACTGGATATTGAGCACTCCCGACATGAACCTTTCTAAAGGGATGACTTATTTCCACCGTGAGGTTGCTCGATGTGCGAATCGTAAAAGTCAGCGTATCAATCATTTCTTTGGTGGTCGATATAAGTGGTGTTCGATTCAAAATGAGATTTATTACTGGAATGCGATCAAATATGTCTTTCGAAACCCAGTGAAGGCTCAAATATGCTCGAGAGTTGAAGAGTATAAATACTCCTCTCTAAATGACACCAGGACATTCAGCTACTGTCGGCTAAACGATTTTTTTAATAACCCAGAGATGACAATTTCACCTGATCTTGATTGGCTCAATGAGGCCTACACAGCTGAGGTTGATGATGTGCTTCGGAGAGGTTTGAGAAGAAGGGTGTTTCAAATTCCAAAGGGCAAAAGTGGAAGGGTTGTTGAGACTCCGGGCTGGAGTGGGAAAAGGGACTTGGTACCTTAGGGATTGGCGGAGAGAGAGAGATTCGAACTCTCGAGACGCTATTAACGCCTACACGCGTTCCAGGCGTGCGCATTCAACCACTCTGCCACCTCTCCGCATGATTGAAAGTCAATGAATTCAACTAGATAGCATTGCTTGTTGGGGTTGTCTAGAGGTAATTGGAGGGACGGAATCGATTTAGGAATTATTGTGGAAGATTAGGTGTTTAGCGGGCTATTGCTTTCATTGAGGTTTTGCCTTTATGGCAATTCTTTCGGATGGCTCTCTATATATTAGTCTTCTAATAGTGCGGCGATCTTTTGGTTTATATTTTCTCCAACAAGCTCCAAGTACAGTGTAGCGAGATCTTTTGTTTCGTTTTTAAAATCATTGTTTTGATAAACCGCCTTACCGGAATCGAGGATGAGTAAGCTTTGGCAGAGCTCCGACATCAGTGAAGGATCATGGGAAGTGATCAGTACAGTTTTTTCTGTTCTACTGTATTCGCTGATCAGTTTTTTTAAAGAAATAACTGAAGGAACATCAAGGCCAATCGTTGGTTCATCTAAGATCATTAGGTTTGGTTTCATTAAAAAGCCTGCAGTGAGAAGAGTTTTTCTTTTCATTCCAAAGGAATAGGTCTTCATAAGTTTTTTAGAATCATCCTCTGTGATTCCAAAGAATCGGAAATAATCTTGAACCTTTTTTTGTTCGACGTTTTTTTTAGCCTTGACCATAAGGATAAACTCAACAAACTCGAAACCTGTTAGGTAATCATAAATAAAGGGTGAGTCGGAAACGAAAAAAACCTCTTTGTTTGAAATTCTTTTCTTTTCATCAAGGAGGATTGGATCGTGCTGAATGACTCCTTCTTTTGGAATTTTTCCCAGCAGAGTGTTTATTAGAGTTGTTTTACCAGAGCCATTTTTTCCCATCACCCCGAAAACTTCGCCTTTACAAATATTGAAATTGATATCCTCAAAAACTTTATGACCTGGATATGAGACTGATAGGTTTTCAACTTTCACCATAGTAAACCTCTTTTATAAATAAGATAGCAAATATAGGAATGGATAAGGGTACGACAATCGATAAAGCGAGACTCATACTTTTAAGCAAATGATTCTCGAGATAAAGAAACTTAATCATTAAAATATATACCCAAAAAACGAGGAGAATAATTGGGACCACCAAAACTTCGATATTTATCTTTATGGGTAGAAATAAAAGAGTTGTGGTTACTAGGACCCAAAAAACTAAAGAAGTGCCAAACCAAAAGAGGAGATCTGTTTTAAACCCCCAATGCTTAAATTTGTAAGTGACGTTTGCTAACCCCTTGTAAGCTTCGGTATTGATAGCTAAAGCTGTACCTACAAGAGGAAGATAAGGTAACAACAAATAAAATAGTGGTGATTCCGGCGCTTGATTGACAAGATAAAAGAGAACTCCCATAGATGTGACCAAAGAGTAGAAAAGAGCGAGTATGAAATACCTTCGGTTTTTCCTACTAATATAAAGAAGACTGAGTCTTCGAATGGCATGAGCCTTATTTTTCAGTTTGGTCTTCTCTTTTTTCGCTCCTTGAAGATTGGCTCTATACCCTTTCCCCCTACTTTCCTTTTTAATAAGGGGAACGAGGAGCGAGAAAAAAATAAACATTATAGAGGCTGCAAGCAAAGTTATGCCATTGGCTTGTAGCTGGACAAGTGGGATAAAGCTTACAAAAAAGAATACCAGATGAGAGGCGACTAAAAGCTTTAAAACCCGAGTTTGATAAATTTTCTCGTGGCTCGACAGACAGTCTTCTAAAAAGTGATCATCGTAGACGAGCTTTGGATATATATAATAGACAAGAACCAGAGTTGCCAGAGCGGCTGTAGACAGATAAGGATTGAAAACTCCTAAGATCAAGCCCGGTTGATTCAGAGTTTTATAAAATACAAAGAGGATCAACTGGCAAATCGATAGGAAAGTGAAAACTTGAGTTCCTTCTTTTTTTAGGAAGTTTTTTACCATCTTGAAATAAAAATAGTTTAAGGCTTTTTGAGATGACTCTTGATACACCTTTAAACTCCTACCTGACAGCTTGCTAACTCGGAAGCTGTCTTTCGTTAGGTCGCTAAAAATGGCCACCCATCGGTCTCAACTCTATCTGACCCAGCGCCTTCATAGAGGTGGTTTATTCTGCCTGCTTGACCTAGGATTGAAACCTCATCATATTACAAAAAGAAAAGGATGGAATGTAAAGAGCCATGGCCAAAAATATCAACCTTGCCTTCTTAGACGAAAAAGATCCAGAACTTGACGGATGGAAAGACCTTTTGAACTCTTCTTACAAAGAAGGTTCTATTTCTTATTTTTCTTTAGAAAACCTCCCAAAAGAGGGACGAAATGTGGTTTTAGTCTCCGGTGGCGATGGCAGCTTAAACCACGGCATTAATAAGCTGATGGAGCTTGAGAAAAACGACTCGATTGAAATCCTTTACTTTCCGGGCGGCACCGGAAATGACTTCTCTCGTGCTGTGGGTCTTTACCAACGCAGCCAAGAAGAAGTCGCCAACCTTCTCAATCGCCAGGAGTCCACACCCATGCATGTGGCTAAAATGGATGAAAAGTATTTTGTAAACATGGGAAGCTTTGGAATCTTTGCAGAGGTCACCCCTGAGGTTGATCCCGATTTAAAAGGTTTTTTTGGTTGTTGGAGCTATTATTTTAAAGGTTTTGAACTTTTAACAGAACTTCGAACCCTAGAGATTGATTTTGAATTAGAGGAAGAAACTCTTTCGGAAAAAAAGTGCCTTGGTTTCTTTGTGGCTAATAGTCGCTTTTCTGGAGGTGGTATTCAAATCACTTCTAAAGCTTCACCCTACACTCCCACTCTTGATTTAGTTATTATTCGAGAAGCTCCTTTGACAGAACTCGTGCGACTAGGACTAGAGTTGCAAAAAGAAACTCCTGAGCTTGATGAATTTGATATTGTTTATAAACAAGTAAAAGAGTTGAGTTTTAAATCAAATCAAAAGGTTTCTATGTCTTTAGATGGTGAGAATTTCTCTAAAAAATCGGGAAAAATCCGCATGAGTCGAGGGAAAATTCGCCTTATCCTCCCCTAATCCTCTCATAATCCTTCCTTATTCTAGGTATTTAGGATTGTTGTTAACTTTAAACATTAAATAGAAGAACCGGAAAAGTTTTTTCCTGGGCTTCGCAATAAATTAGAAAATGTAGAAAGTAATAAGAGTTAACAATTTTGAAAGGAGTTAATTATGTTAAATTGGGCACTCATGTTTTTCATTATTGCCATCGTCGCTGCTATTTTTGGTTTCGGCGGAATTGCTGGATCAGCTGCAGGAATTGCGAAGTTTCTATTTTTCGCTTTTGTTGTGCTTTTTGCCATCTCACTAATTTTTAACTTAGCCAGAGGCGGCAAGTCCAAATTGTGATTAATGAGGTCAAATTCCTCAAATCACTACATTTAACGTTTATAAGCGGGGGAAATTTTTCAATTTCCTCTTGCTATTTATAAGCCCTGCAAGTGATGATAAGGGCTAAACAATATAAGGAGTAGCAACAATGACAAACTATAGACTATGGATTTCTCGATCGACTAAGCTTGTAGCCGCCTTAATGATGGCTTTCTCTCTGTCAGCCTGTTGGGAAAGCGATGCTGAAAACGCCGCCGAAGACGTTGGTGAGCAAGTTGAAGAAACAACAGAAGATATGGGCGAAGGCATGGAAGATGCCGCTGAGTCTGTTGAAGACAGCGCCGAAGATACAATGGACCACTAAGGTACCGTGTAAGTATCTAATATCATAAAAGACTTTATTATCTCGAAAGGCTCTAATTTTAATTAGGGCCTTTTTAGTTTTTACATTTGCCTCAGTAATAATTTTAGAATTTCAGCAATAATTTTACTTCAATAAGGAATCTCTCTAGGACTTAGAAAAAATGACTAGAGGGGTCCAATGAAATTATTATCATTTATTCTCGTTTTAATTCTTTTCACACAATCAGCATTTGCAGGAGAGAGAGATCTTCGTTTTGCTAGAGCTTGTGATCGTGGAACCGAAATCACCATTTCCGCCGTAGGTGACCTTCTTCTTCACGGCCCACTCCAAAGACAAGCTTATTCTTCTGAGTATGGGTTTAGAAGTCTGTGGTCAGAAGCCATTCCCTACTTCAATCAGGCCGACGTCTCTTACGCTAATCTTGAGGGACCTGTGGCCGATGGTGTTCAGTGTAACGGAGCAAGAACCGATCGCGACAATCCCGTTCTTGGTTCTGATTGCAGAAAGTCCCGCTCATCTGTTTACACAAGCTACCCGCGCTTTAACTATCACTCCATGCTGGTTGATGATCTCAAACAAAGTGGAATTGATTTTGTTTCAACCGCTAACAATCACTCTCTTGATCGATTCTCAAATGGAGCCGATGCTACCATCGAAGCCCTTGAAAGAGGTGGTCTTCCTTTTGCGGGAACAAGAGAAAGTAATAGCTCCTCCCGCCCATTTTATGAGATCACTCGGGTGCGAGGAAAAAATATTGCTTGGATTTCATGTACCTATGGAACCAATGGAATTCCTGATAATAATAATCAGGTTCTCAATTGCTTCTCTGGTGACCAAGTCACTGGTCTTGTTTCAGGCCTTCGCAATCAAGTGGATGCTGTGATCGTAACGCCTCATTGGGGTAACGAGTACCAATCCTCTCCGAACTCAAGACAGCGTGATTATGCTCGTCGTTGGCTCAACGCAGGAGCGACAGCAATTATTGGAGCGCACCCTCACGTTGTTCAACCTTGGGAAAAATTTGTTACAAGCGATGGAAGAGAGACTCTGATCGTTTATTCTCTTGGAAACTTTGTCAGTAACCAGCAGTCCTTTAACAAAAAAGCCACGATCGTTCTTTTCGTAGGATTAACGATTGGACGTGGTGAAGCCTGGGTGAACGGAGTTCGTTACGCTCCAGCTTATATGGCTCGCACTAACTCTGGAAGACGTCTTTTTGTAAGCTCCATTTTTGGAAGTTCTGTGGAAGATGATGTCGTGCCTTATATGAATCGCTTTTTTGGAAGTGAGCGCATTGTTTATCCCGACGAGCGAGTTGTAACCAACGCTGAGTGCCGCTAGTAAAAAGGAAAGTGGTCTCCTGAGACCCTTTCCCAGTCCCAAATCCCTAAAGTTAAAAAATAGCAGTACATAAAGGCCACCATCGGGGTGGCCGTTGTTGTTGAGATCACCGAGAGAATCGGCCAGGCGCTTAAAAGTAGAAATAATAGAATAAATGGCAGAGTCATTCTGTATTCTTTTTGAACCACAAAATATTTCACTAAAATAATCATTCCCCAGATAAAGAAAGTAATTAAAAATCCTCGCATGAACATATTCTGAGAAAGACGTGCGGCCATTATAATAGACACTAGGTGCATGGCCTTTTTGAAATAAGTCTTGAATACAAATGAGGAGTCCTCATCAAGAAACTTCCAGTAAAAGCTTTTTACAAAACTTAAGTACTCATCGGACATAAACTCGTAAGCCCCTCCCCTTGTGACCACGAAATTATAGAGCTGCTGATCGCTTTTAGGAATTCTATAGTCATTCTCATATTGCCCAAGTCCTTTAAGTAGGCTGTGCCAATGAGGGAGGGCCGACTCTGGCTTTTCACCCACTTTCTCAATTTGTTGGATTTTTGTAATAGCCTGTGCGATTTGATCGTTTTTTAGGGTTCTAAAATAATAGAGAGGGCCTAACAATATTAATAGACAAGCGATCTTTGGAGCCATTCTCTGTTCCGAAAAAAGACATAGAAATAGTGCTAAAAGGTAAAAACCTCCTCCGTAGACCCAAGAAACATAAAAACAAAAACAGCCAAGCAATGAAAGTGGTATAAATAAAACAATAGGTAAGACATTTTTCCTTGAACGCAGAATCCAAAGAAACAGTGGAAAAGTGGAAGATATCCAGAAAATGGCCACCTGTCTTGGATCATCATTTATAAATACAAAAAAAGAAAGAAGCCCACCCGAAGTGAATAAATAAATTAACTTATGAAACATTCCTTTAAAAAAAAAGATCACTCCAAATAAAATCAAAAGTAGGCTTAATACCGTGAGACCAATAAAAAGATAGCTTAAGGCCTCCTGGGTGTTACAACCCATATATTCTGTTATTTTTGGAACAATCCAGTGCAGTCCCAGATCTGAGGTGCCATGGCCGGCTAAGGATAAATCCGTGCCCTTTTGAGCAACCAATGCCGTGTTGGTGCGCTCATACCCTCGCACGACGGATTCTAATTCTGCTGTGATACTTGGTTCAAAAGTCAGGAGCATGAGAAAACTCCTGAACGAGATATACCTTTAAATTTGAGATGAATACTTCTATAAGGCTTAAGCCTGCTTTTTTCTAAGCTCTTCAACATTGTCGGCATTTTCTGCTGGCTGCTCTTGAAACTTCTTGCTGTTAGCGACTTGTGCATCAGGCTTTACCGTTTTTATCAATTCGTTGAAAGAGTTTTCAAAATCTTTAAAGTAGTCATTGCGGCGAAGCTTTAAAAGACCTAACTCTTTTTTCTCCGTCATGATCTCAATGTCTTTTTTCATTCGGTAAATGGCCCCTACCGCATCGTGACTGTATTTCAGGCCGAGCCAAACAAAAACCATGCTGGCTATAGCGATCCCAGAAAGAATTGTCACGTAGACAAAGGTTTCTTCCATTCGCAAGGATTCGTAAAAAGGATGGCCCTCTTTGATTCCTGCTTTTTCTGCTACCGACTTTACGTTTTCAAGTAGGCCAAAGCCTAAAAGGGCAAAGACTCCCCCTTGAAACAAGGTGATGCCAGCAAAAATTTGTAGCATTTTTGATTGATATTCCGAATTACTAAAAAAGGATTGTGTTTTTCTGCTCATGGATAAATCATAATTTTTATTTCCTAGGGCTTCCACGGCGAAAACAACAATCTGGTCTAAGATAGATAAGCCTAAAGGCAGGTTCAAAAATTAGTATATTTGTTCTTTGTCTGAAAAATGCAATTATATCGGGAAAATAGGCCTACCCTTTTATTCGGTAGACCTTTTTCTAGATTTTTATGTCGTCTAAGTAGATTTAGGATCGACTCGAAAATGAAGGGTTGGATTTTCCTTCTTATTGTCGTAGACCTCAATAAGGTTCAACTTTATATTACGTTTTTTAGCGTTGACCTCAAAGTTCTCGATAATATCGATGACATCTTGGTGAATATAATAAGTCTTAGATGCATCGATTGTAACTTCACGTCCATCAGGTATCCCATTTAGCAATTTTTTAAGACTGGCCTTTTTCAAAAACGAAACATCTTCTGACAGTTCAATATATATGTGTCCTTCTTTTTTAATCTCTTCGTCCACGATAATTGGAATGCGGTAATTGTTTTTGAGAATGAAAAAGACGGCCACGGCAAATCCAAGACACACTCCTGTTAAGAGGTCCGTAAAAACAAGACCAAGAATTGTGGTTATAAAAGGAATAAATTGTCCAATTCCCTGAGCATAGGTTTTTTTGAAAAGTGAAGGTTTAGCCAGCTTAAAACCAACAACAAATAATATAGCGGCAAGAGTGGCTAAGGGAATCATATTGAGAATTCCCGGAATAGTTAAGACCGTGAGTACAATGATAAAACCATGAATGATAGCTGAGAGCTTTGTTTTACCCCCAGCTTGAACGTTGGTTGAACTTCGAATGATCACCTGGGTGATTGGAAGCCCTCCTATTAATCCGGAGACGATATTTCCAACCCCTTGTGCTTTTAGCTCACGGTTAGTCGGTGTCACTCTTTTTTCAGGGTCTTGCTTATCACTAGCATCCACACAAAGGAGAGTCTCAAGAGATCCGACGATCGCTAGAACAACTCCCACAACGTAAATGTCGGGATTGCTTAAACCTTTGAAGTTAGGAAAAGTAATATTGGCTTTTAGTTCAGAGATTGATTGGCTAATTGGAATGTTGACCACCTGCTCCTGAATGAGTGCCAAAGATCCCATGCCTTCAAAAATTTTGTTGAGAATAACACCTGCAACTACTGCCACAAGCGGCCCTTGAATAAGAGTGAAGATCTTATGCTTTTTCATAAGCACCATTTCCCAAAGAATAAGAATTCCTAAAGAAACAGCACATATGATCATGGGCCCAGGACTGAGGAAATCCATCGCCTTACCTAATTCCGAAAATGTATTCTCGTGATCAAGCTGTATGAAATTTAAATCTCCCTCGTAATCCGCATCATAACCGACAGCATGGGGAATTTGTTTTAAGAAGATGATGACCCCAATCCCAGCAAGCATTCCGTTAATAACAGCGTTAGGAAAATAGTGAGATATGATACCCGCTTTAAGAAAACCCATCGCAATTTGAAGAATCCCAGCGAATATCACAGCGACTAAAAAAACTTCAAAAGAGCCTAGATCTTGAATCGCTGAGGCGACAATAACCGCAAGCCCCGCGGCCGGCCCACTCACTCCCAGTGAAGATCCACTCAAAGATCCTACAATGATCCCCCCCACAGCTCCTGCAATAAGACCTGAGAAAAGAGGGGCTCCAGAGGCAAGCGCAATCCCCAAACAGAGGGGCATAGCGACAAGAAACACCACAATGGAAGCTGGTAAATCATTTTTCAAATGGCCGAACATCGACAATTCATTTTTAGATGCCAATTTCACTCTCCTACTTTTAATTTCGGTTCATTATATTTAATTTACCTTCTTTTTAAATAAGCTATTTTGACCTCATTTCCCTCGTACTTCAAGGAGAAGAGGAGGCCATCCTATCAACTTCTCTCTACCATTGGATCAGACTGAATAAAATTATATGGCACTACAGATCAAAAATTTTTCCTGGGTTCATGATCCCATTCGGATCAAATAAAGCCTTAATGGATCTCATGAGGTCGATTTCCTCTTTAGCCCTAGAGAATCCTAGGAAATCTTTTTTGAGTTGCCCCACTCCGTGCTCGGCACTGATGGAACCTTTGTATTTCGAGACCACAGAAAAGAGGATCTTATCACTTTCTTTGCACTTTTTAATAAACTCTGATTTTTCCATCCCTTCTGGCTTTAGAATATCGATATGAAGGTTACCATCACCGATATGGCCAAACCAAGCGACACCAAAATCGGGATATTGGGACTTATAGGCCTGTTCGATTTCTTCGGCAAACTGGGGGATGAGAGAAGTTCGGACAGAAACATCGTTTCGATAAGGACTCATGGGGCTTAAGGACTCACTAATAAATTCCCTCAGATTCCACAAATCTTTTCTCTGGGTAGGAGATTGACTAATGACACCATCGCTAATCCACCCCTCTTCAAAACAATGCTCAAAAAGCTCTGAGAGAGACTCGGAAATATCTTCATCCTCATGCTCGACCTCAAGGAGGAGGTAAAAAGGAACTTTTGTGGCAAAAGGGGGATTGAGATCATGCATCTCTACAACTTTGTCTAAGGCAAACTGAGAAAACACTTCGCAAGCCGATAGTTGAGTGTTCTTTTTAAAATGATGATAAACATCAATGACTTTTTTAAGCTCCTCTATCCCGACAACAATCACACTTGTGTTTTTAGCCGGTCTTGTCACCCGCAGTTCTATCTCAGTGATAAAGCCTAAAGTGCCTTCACTCCCCACAAAGAGATTTTTTAAATCATAGCCTGTGGCATTTTTTACTAAGCTTTTACCAAGGTAAAGACTCTCGCCTTTTCCGGTTACCACTTTTAATCCTGAGACCCAGTTTCTCATCATGCCGTAGCGTAGAACTCTAAGGCCACCAGCGTTGGTCGCCACATTACCTCCAATTTGACTGGAGCCTTTAGCGGCAAGATCGATTGGGAAAAAATAGCCTTTCTCCTCGACGTATTGATGAAGCTCTTCGGTAATAACACCGGGCTGGACCGTTACAATTTGATCAACTTCATTCCAATCAAGGATCTTATTCATCTTCTCCATTGAAACGACCAACTCTTTATTACTCGCAGTGGCTGCGGAACTAAGCCCGGTTCTTCCACCAGAAGGGACGAGGGAAACTTTTTCCTCATTGGCCCACCTTATTATTTTCTTCACCTCTTCAGGCGTTTCGGGAAAAACCACACCCACTGGATCAGCTGGAAAATTCATGGACCAGTCTTTGCCGTACTTTGAGAGAAGATCTTCTTGATCGTGAAATTCGGTAATTTCTTTTAGCTTTTCAAGATTCATAGCTTTTTCCTTATCTCTTCAAGAACCCTTTGAACCACTGGGGTTTGGTTGAGTGCTTCGTTTTTATGTTTGTAGATCAAATGCACGATTTCTAAATAGTCTGACTGTTTGCCCTCTTCTTTGAGGAGATATTGTACATAGCGGGCGGCGCGGTCGACAAGCTTCCCGTTGGTGGGTTTTACCCAAGTCATAACGTTTGACTGATAACGACCCATCTTACCCATTAGTAAAGTAGAGTGAGTGTTGAGGAGTAATTTTAACAGCGTGTTCACACCAATGCTTGAATTCATCGATATGGGCCAGTCCTCTTCTAAACCTGCCAAGGACCAGTGTAAAATTTGTTTTTTATAAAATATTTCAAAGAGGTACTGACGTTTATAATCGAGTCTTTCTTCACGGTTTTCCACAGCCTGGCGACTAAAATCAAAACTTTCCAGATAGTCTCTGTTTGTTCTTGGGTCATTAGTCCAAGCGAGTGCTTTTGGAGCTCTACCAATGAGGTTTAACCAAGCCTCCTCTTTATCGCTTGCAGAAGGAACTAATATATAGCTTAAAGACGGTGTGCCTCCACTTTGAAAGTTTTCATTTTCAAAGGCCGGAAGACTAAAAGTGGGAGAGCGCTCGGTGCTATCGGTAAAAACGGTGAGAGCCAATTGGCGTGGCATATACATCGCGAACTCATTTTCCGTGTAGATAAAGTGCTCTTTTTCAATAAATGGCGCAAGCTTCTGGTAATTTAATTTTGAGAACTCTTCCATAAACTCTTGGTAAAGATGAGAGATCTCTTTGTTCCTCTCAAGAAGGCACCAACCAATAGCAAGCTGCAACACTGTACTTGCCTGCATTCTCGTGCTTCCCGATAGTGCCATGGGACCTACAAAAAGTTCGACGGCGTTTACGTTTTTATTTTCAATAATTTGTTTTGAGCGTGGAATTCGGTGAGTGAGTTCATCAGTAGGATTACAATATAAAAAGAAGGCTTTTTGTTGAGAAATCCTTGCCGCAGCTTTTGTGGCTCCAATCACATAAGGGGTTTCCCCACCTTCACTCGATGCAATCAGAAGATCTTTTTCTCCAAAGCCTAATTCTATGAGATGTTTTTCACCCAGCTCTGGATAATCTTCAAAGCCTTCAAGAGAGTGCACAAGGGCCACATCCCCTCCAGCCATAAAGCCATGAACGCGGTCGGTTTGATACTTCTCACGCCAAAGAGATTCTAAAAGCAGAGAAAGACGCCCTGTCGCCCCACAGCCGCAGAGATAGATATCTCCACCTTGCTCTAGTGTTTTTGCAACACTCTCTTTTAAAGGTCTAAGTGATTCTAAAGAGCTCCCCAAGTATTTTAATGCCTGCAGATCTACAGATTTTAAAACTTTTAAGGCACCCGGAAGATCCTTTTGGGCCAATTGAGAGAGTCCCTGAGTCTCAGGATGAGGTTTTTCTGTTGGAAGCTCTCCTAATTGGAAATCTTCATAGCGCTTAAGAAATTCTTCTAGTTCCACAAGTTTATCTTAGTTCCTAAGAAATAAATGTCCACTCTCACCCCTTTGCAGAATGCAATATCTAATGAGTCTCAATTAAAGGATTGTTTTCCCGCGACTTGGCTGGCTCTTCAAAAGGGAGCGTTTTCGCATATAGACAAGAAGCCAATGACAGGTCAGGGCCCCTAGTGTGTGCCAAATCCAATGAGTTCCCATGGGAAGCTTCATCTGCACCCAATGGGTAGAATCAGCGGCTCGAAAAAAGAGGGCTGCCAGCAGTAGTAAGAGTGGAATGAGAAAGGACCTCACCAATACCCACTGAGTTTTAATTTGATCTAAAAGAATCGGCAAAATCACGGGGATCGCGAGAGAAATATAGCCTAGGGTGGCTGTGTTCGGTGTGGGCGGAAGGACAAAGCGAAAAACGGAGAAAGGAATCACAAAAAAGAACAGAAAAATACCAGCCACTTTGAGCACCGGCGTTTTAATAAGTTTCCAATGGTAGAGGGCTGTCAAAAAACCAATTAAATAAATGGGGAGGACGTCCATGAGCATCCAAGCCAAATGCGAGCGGGTGGCATGATAGATTGTTCCACCAACATAGCCCACAAAAAGAAGGGGCAGATTGATTTTTAGAAAGTTTCTGAAGTCCCGGTCCTGGATCTTTTTTAATCGAACGGTCCAAATCAAAGCCACAATCAAAAATAAAATATTTGAGAGTGTATTATAAGGCTCAACTGGGAATTGAGCCATATTGGTTTCCGTATAAAGAGGGCCCTGATCAAGGGGTGTCATCACTTCTTATTCCTTATCCCCCCCGGGATTTCCATTATTTCTCGGCTTGCACCACTGTTTGGTCGATCGTTCCGAAAAGATCGTTGCCCGCTTTATCTTTCATGGACATGGTGACGCGGTCTCCGACTTTCATGAAAGGAGTTTTGAAGGCTCCGTCGTTGATCTTTTCAATCATTCTACGCTCAGCTAGACAACTGGAACCCACCTCTGTGGAATCGTTGGAAACCGTTCCGCTTCCAATAATGGTTCCAGGCATTAGGTTTCTTGTGCGAGCCGCATGGGCAATGAGTTGACCGAAATCAAAGTGCATTTCTCTCCCGTTGGCCTTTCCAAAAAACTCTCCGTTGAGTTCAATATCAAGGGGAAGCTCAATACGTCCTTCATTCCAAGCATCGCCAAGTTCCTCTGGAGTTACGGCAAAAGGGGCGAAAGCTGAGGATGGTTTCCCGTGGAAAAATCCAAAACCTGATTTAAGCTCATCAGGAATCAAGCCTCGAAGAGAGACGTCATTAATGATCACACAGAAAAGCACTTTTTTAAGCGCCTCTTCAGGTGTGCTTCCCATTGGGACGAAATCGGTGATCACACCCACTTCGCCTTCAAAGTCCGTTCCATGAGAAAAATCGATCTGTGGGATATCATCGTAAGGAGCCAAGAAATTGTCTCCACCACCTTGATACATCAAGGGCACTTCAAAAAGTTTATCGGGCATCTCAGCATTTCGAGCCATTCTTACAAGCTTGACGTGATGAAGAAAAGCGGAGCCATCCGCCCACTGAAAGGTACGCGGAAGAGGAGAGTGAAATTGCTTCTGATCCATGGGCTTACCTTTAAGCTCGCCTGAGTTTAGACCCTCATAAACTTTGTTCAGACGATCTTTGAGATTCGCCCAATCTTCTAATGCCTCGCGGAAACTTTTCGCGATTTCAGGGACTTCCATATATTGGCTATTGTCCTTACTCACCACCACTAGAGTTCCGTCATATGTTTTGGATTTGAGGGTTCCTACCTTCATTTCAACACTCCTCGTAAAGGGTCTTTAACTAAACCTAAGCTCTTATCATATTTGACTAGGCGTGAATAGATGGCTCAATGTGCCTAAAAATTGAGACTTGCACTCATGCTCATCGCCATTATACAAGTTGTTGATATGATTAAACTTTATAGTTATTTTCGATCTTCTAGCTCTTACCGGGTGCGTATCGCACTGAATCTTAAAGGCCTTGAGTACGAGACCATTCCCGTTCATCTGCTCAATGATGGGGGCGAGCAATTTAAGCCTGAGTTCTCAAAACTCAACCCCTCTCACCGTCTGCCCGTGATTGAACACGAAGGAAACGTGATTGCTCAATCAGTAGCGATAATGACTTACCTTGATGCTCAGTTTGCCGATCACCCTTTAATTCCTGAAGAACCTTTGGCTAAAGCCCAATGTTTGCAGCTCACTGAAATTATCAATTCAGACATCCAACCCTTACAAAATCTCAGTGTGCTGAAAAAGCTCGTAAAAGAGCATGGATTTTCTGAAGAAGAAAAAGTCGCATGGATTCAACACTGGATCAGCCTTGGCTTTCAATCTCTTGAAACCCTTCTGGAAAAAACCTCAGGGGAGTTTTGCCTTGGCGATAGCCCTTCAATGCCCGACTGTTTTTTGATGCCCCAAATTTTCAATGCCCTTCGCTGGGATGTGGAAATGAAGCCCTTCCCATTGATCACAAAAATCGGGAAAAATTGTGAAGCTCATCAAGCTTTTATAGAGGCTCATCCTTCCAATCAACCGGACACTCCAAAAGACGCTTAGTCCGCTTGGTTTAGGGGTAACTTTTCGAAGACTCCGTCGGGTGTTTATCTACCCTGTCTAATTTGCAATGTTTCCTACTAGCGAGTTTTATAAAAAAGATTCACTGTGGAAAGGAGCAGTGTGAGTGCTAGCGCCAAGTGAAGCACACTTAATAGGGCTGGCATCAAAAACTGCAAATTCAGTATTCCTACAAACATTTGGGTAAAAACCAATAAGAAGATCGTAACTCCAAGCTTGCGTTGTCCGTGGCTGAGCCCCAATCTTTTTCGAAAGAAAATAGAGAAGATAAAAATCCCAGAGACCAAAAGAGCTAACCAATAGGCTCCAAAGCGGTGAAACATTTGAATCGCAATCGGGCCCACCATGGGGGGAAAGTACTGACCGTTACAGGTGGGAAAATCAATACAGACAAGGCCCGAGTAGGTAGAGGCCACAAGACCCCCCAGAATGATTTGTACCACGATGAAAAGCACAGTGAGAGTGACGTTTAAGCGAAAGAGAACATAGGTTTTTGAAACCCTTACGAGCTTTTGAGACAGATCCTCTTTTAAAAGCTTTTTCTTCATAACGAATAAAACGAGTAAAAAGATTGTGGCCAGTGTTAAATGAAGAGTCACAATATAGGCTTCTAAAAGCTTTAAGACCGTAAGCCCTCCCATAATGATTTGGGCAATGAGGAAAAAGAGGCCAACCACACTGAGAAGTCTAACCCTTTTTAAAGCCTCACTCCTCCAGACCTGGACAAAGAAAACGAGATAAAGAATTCCCACAAGACCTGCGATCACTCGGTGGATGAACTCTAGGTAAACTCCTAAGTGATAATCAGGCACGGCCTTTCCAAAACAAAGGGGCCAGTCAGGGCAAGTAAGACCTGCGTCCATTGTACGCACCCCAGCCCCTAAAAGCATAAGATCAAAAGTCAGAAACAATAGAACATTGAGTAGAAATAAGTTGGGCTTTTTCATATCCAAGGCGTCCATCGATCAATGGCTGGTACAATAATAAAAACTAAAACACTAAAAGTGGTCCACAGGAAAAATCCAAGCCACCTTTTCCCCATGGGATCTTTTAAGAAAGCAAAGAGCTCCCATAAAACTTTAAAGGCAAATGGCATAGCAATCAGTAAATACGCCCAACCAACAGGAACCACGAAGGGAGCTGAAAGTGCGAGAGCTAAGTAAGCAAAAGTGTAAATGCCGACATAATACTCGGTGGCTTTGAGGCCTTTTTCCGCTGGCAATACGGGAATCCCGCCCTTTTTATAATCCTCCTGGTAGCGAAGAGCTAAGGCCCAGAAGTGCGGCATCTGCCAGAAGAACATCACTAAAAAGAAATAAATATTGATCCAATCAAAGATGATATCGGTCGCGGCAGTGTAGCCAATCACAAAAGGCATAGCCCCTGGGATGGCCCCTGGAACGGCTGCAAAAGGAGAGCTTCTCTTCCACAAAACAGTGTAGAGGTAATTATAAAAAAGAACGGTCACTAAACCAAGAAGTGCGACTTTGTAAGAAACCAAAAAGCAGAGCACCACTCCAAGAGTTAAAAAGCTCAAAGCAAAAATAAGAGCTTGCAAGGGAGTGAGCCTTCCACTGGGAAGAGGTCTTTTTTGAGTGCGTGGCATTTTTTTATCAATCTCGCGCTCTTGGTATTGGTTAAGAGCAAAGCTCCCCGAGCTTAGAAAATAAAGACCTAGTAAAGTAAAAGCGAGTTTTAAAGGACTAAAAGGCTCGTGAAAAGGCTGACCAATCATATAGCCGCCTGAGGCTGTGAAAATCACAAACACGACGATTCCAAATTTTGTCAGCTCGAAGTACTTTTTCATGGACTACCTTGCGAACTTATTAGCACAAAACCCCGTCCGATGCACAAGAC
This sequence comes from Bdellovibrionales bacterium, assembly GCA_964230645.1. GTDB lineage: Bacteria > Bdellovibrionota > Bdellovibrionia > Bdellovibrionales > JAGQZY01 > JAGQZY01. Next base: position 1,854,944 of record CAXRHT010000002.1, read on the forward strand.
TTCTACACTATTTACAGCCTTATAAGCGAACATAAAAAAAGGGCCTTGGTCGGGCCCTTCTTTAAAGCTTGATTGTGAATTGAAAACTCTACAGTGTGCTCTCTACTGGAATTCGTGTGTAGATATCGATCACACAAAAGATAAATAAAAGCATTACGAAACCAAAGCTTCCAAAAATAATAATGGAGTTGGATTTTGCGGTGTACTTAAGCTGCATGAAAAAAGCCATAACAAGGCCAGCTTTAGCCGCAGCAATGATAAAGGCCACTGCTCCGTTAAATGGAGCGAGATCCATTCCCTTAGCCGTAACTACCGTTAAGATAGTGAGAAAGATCAGTCCGCCAAAGACCTTAATGTAAGTTTCAAATGGAATAATGTAATGATCACCTGACATATCTCTTCTCCTTAAACCAGATAAAGTAATGGAAACAAAAAGATCCAAATTAAGTCAATTAAGTGCCAGAAAAGCCCAACACCCTCGACTGGCGTGTAGTATTTAGGTCCGAACTCACCGCGGTTGGCGCGAATCATAACCCAAGCCACAAGTCCCATCCCAGCTAACACGTGAATCCCGTGAAGGCCTGTCATCATAAAGTAAAATGAGAAATAAAGGGGAAGGTTTTCAATCCCGTGAGTTTCACCGTGAAACCACTGTCCTGGGAGCCAACCCTCATGGATTTTATGGGAGTACTCAAAGTACTTAATACACATAAACAGAGCCCCACAAAAAATGGTGATGCCAAGATTCATTACCGCTTTTTTGCGCTCATCCTTTTGGCAATAGTAAATCCCTAGAGCCATAGTAAGAGAGCTAAAAAGAAGAACAATGGTATTTGTGGCTCCAAGAATCCAGTTGGTGGACTTTGAACCTTGAATGAAAACTTCAGGGTAAAGGTTGGAATAAATAAAGTATCCCACAAACAAAGCACCAAACATGAGGATCTCTGAAGTAAGGAAAATCCATACTCCTTCTATTGAGCTCTCAAACTCGTGGTCTGCACTGTTAAAATGGTGAGCGTACTCACCTTCTTTTTTCTTTAACTTACCTGTACTCATAAGGACCTGCCGTAACTGTTGGAATTTCGTCGAAGTTTTCATGAGGAGGAGGAGACGGGATCGTCCACTCTAGTGTTTTTGAGCCCCAAGGGTTTGGACCTGCTTTTGCCCCGCTGCGAGCTCCCTGCCATAAAGCATAAAGTGCTACAAGAAAGCCGATACCAATGGTGTAGGACCCAATACTTGAAATTCTGTTTAAAGACTCAAATGCGGGAAGATAGTCAGCGTATCTTCTCGGCATTCCCATGGCTCCCAAAACAAACTGAGGGAAAAAGGTCACGTTAAAGCCAATGAAGATAAGAACCCAAGAAAGTCTTGCTAGGGGTTCACTGAACATGCGGCCAGTGATTTTAGGAAACCAATAAAAAGCACCACCCATAATGGCCATCAATGTTCCACCCACCATCACATAGTGAAAGTGAGCCACAACAAAATAGGTGTCGTGGAAGTGGATGTCCGTAGCGATGGTGGAAAGGAAAATCCCTGTTACCCCACCGATGGTGAAAATAAACATGAATCCTAGGGCATAAAGCATAGGAGACTGCATTTGAATGGAACCCTTATAAAGAGTAGCAAGCCAGTTAAAGAGCTTAATCGCTGTAGGTACACCCACAAGCATAGTCAGAACCGAGAAGACAATGGCTGCCACCTCCGACTGGGAACTTGTAAACATATGGTGTCCCCAAACAAGGAAGCTCACTCCCGCAATAGCGATTGAAGAGTAGGCAATGGCTGTGTAACCGAAGATTGTTTTCTTAGAAAAACAGGTGATAAGTTCCGAGATCACACCCATGGCAGGTAAGATCATGATGTAAACGGCCGGATGAGAGTAGAACCAGAAAAAGTGCTGGAATAAGACCGGGTCACCACCAAGCTCTGGATCAAAGATCCCGATACCAAAGATGTTCTCCATAACTAGTAGTAAAACTGTGATCCCAACAACAGGGGTGGCTAGAACCTGGAGAATCGCTGTCGCGTAAAGGCTCCAAGTAAAAAGAGTGATTCTGTTCATAGTCATTCCAGGAGCTCTTAATTTGTGGACTGTGGCCACAAAGTTCACCCCTGTAAGGATTGATGAGAATCCGGCAACAAATGCGGCAAGAGCAGCCGTAATGTTCGCACCCGTGAAATTAATCGAGTAAGGCGTATAGAATGTCCAACCCGTATCTGCCCCACCAAGGAAAATACTAAGGAACGCTAAGGCGGCCCCACCCACATAACAGTACCAACTCATAAGGTTCACGGTTGGAAAGGCCACATCTCTTGCTCCGAGATGAAGTGGCATGATGATGTTTCCTAAAATCGCCGGTATCCCCGGAACGATTACAAAGAAAACCATGATCACACCATGGTAGGTCATAAAGCGGTTATAAAGATCAGGGGAAAAGTAGTTTCCTGAGCTGAATAGTTCCGTACGAATCAACATGGCCAAAATTCCACCGAGGAAAAAGAAAAATCCGATGGAGTAAAAATATAGAAGACCAATTCGCTTGTGATCGCGGGAAGTCAGCCAGGACATGATCCCAGCTTCGTGATTTAAGTAAGTTTTTCCTGCTTCTGCCATTTCTAAAACTCCCTATTTCAACGTCTTGATGAATTCGATAACAGCCGTAATATCTTCGTCTGTTAGCTGGCCTTGGTAAGCCGGCATTTGGTTGGGCGCGTAGCCCTCAACAATTTTTTTATTCGAATTAAGAATGGATTCTTTAATGTAGTTATCATCAGCCTTAGCTGAACTGCCGTCAGCAAAGTTTCTAGTTGAGCCGTAAAGGCCTTTCCAGGTCGGTCCGGTCATTTTGGTTCCATTTAAACTGTGGCAACCAATACAGGCTCTTGTTCGGTAAATATCTTTTCCTTTGTCAGCCAAAGAAGCCTCTCCACCGCCTGAGCTCTCATCACCAATGACCCAGTCATTAAAAGCGACCTCTTCAACCACTTTCACTTTCCCAAGCATATTGGAGTGTCCAGTTCCGCAGTACTCTGTACAGAAAATCCAGAACTCCCCTGTTCTATTTGGGGTAAAACTCATCTGAGTGTAGCGTCCAGGAACAATATCTTGTTTTACGCGGAAGGCTGGAACGAAAAAGCTGTGAAGTACAGCGCGGTCTTTTTTGTCAGCGGGGTTCACTTTTGATGAGGTCATGATTAAACGCACAGGCTTGTTCACAGGAACAACCATTGTGGAAGGAACTTTATTTCCCTCATCATCGACGTCAGAAAGGACTTTGCGTCCGTTTTTGTATATAAACTCCCAGTCCCATTTTTTGGCCACCACATGGATCTCCATGGCGTTCTTAGGAACTTCACGCATGTCGAGGTAAACTTTGGCACCCCAAGCAAAACAGACCATAAAGATCACAAAGGGAACGAAAGACCAAACGAACTCAAGGGTGTGATCGTGAGTAATATAGGCCGTTTTGTCATCGTTTCCTCGGCGGCGGTACTTGTTTACGAAGTAAATAAGCCCACCCATTAGGATGACAAAAGAAATCAAACTGGAAATGAGTAGGAAGCCATATATCGAATCAACGCTCTTTGCGACCTCGGTTGCCGCTGGAGGCATAAAAGACTGAGCTTCAGCTGTCGGAATCCACCACATTGAACCAACTCCTTTGTGAATCAAGCTGCTGGTACTAAACCATTTATTTAACTAGCTGTTTTTCTTGATTTCAACCAAAATGGCACAAGCCAAGCCAATAGGATCAGCAGAATTAATGCTGCTGCTCCCCTTAATATATTCATAATGTAAAAGGCATATTTATTCGTTTTTGGGTCATAACGAAAGCAAAAAAGTGCAAAGTTATCAGTGAGACTGCCAATCTCACCCTTTGATGCTTCCACAACAGAGAGACGAAAGGTTTTTGGATCGAAATAGACACCGTGAAGATAGCGCGAAATCATCCCCTGAGGCGTTGATATGATCGCTGCGGAGGCATGTGCCCATTCATTAGCCTCTTCATTCCACTTAAATTTAAAACCCACTGTGTCGGCTAACTGATTAATATTTTTTTCCGAACCTGTTAGAAAATGAATACCATTATCAGGATTTTCTACCTCTTTGAGGTATTCAGAAACGTAGGTGTCTTTCTTCGCTGCTGCTAAATCAGGCTTTTCAGTTTCATCGATACTCACCGCTAAGAATTCAAAGTCTTTTCCAGGGGTTAAGCCTAATTCATTAAAGACTTCAAAGACGCCTTTTAGATGTAAATTACAGAGACTGGGGCAAGAGTAGTAAACAAGACTTAAAATGACGGGTTTGGTTTCACTATAGAAACTTGAGATTTGAACGGGCTCACCCATCTCATTTTTAAAGGTTAATTCCCCAGGAAGTTGAGTGTTGAGATTTTCATCAATCCCCACTCCTTCAATGGCATCTGGCAAAGTATTTTGAGACCCACCTTCGGTACTTGGAACGTAAGCTTGAGCAAAATTAAATGTGAGGCAGAATAACAACAACTTTAAAAACAATTCAAAACCTTCAAATTTTGTTCAAGATAGCGTGAACTATCTTGTGATGCAAGGCAATAATGATTTATTGCTCAGCATCCTCTTTCGTTTCTGATTGGTCTTCTTCTTTTGAAGACTCTTCCTTATCAGATCCTTCTTGGTCTTCTGATTCTTCAGTGGCGGCTGCGCCAGCGGCGTCTTCATCTGAAGACTCTTCTTTTTCTTCTGAATCTCCACCCTCTTCTTCAAGGGCTGCGCCCTCTTGAGCTGTAGTTTCAGAGTCTTCTGAAGCTGCGGCTTTATCTGGAGTGGCCATTTTCTGTTCCACATCCTTTGTCTTAATCTCTTCTAAATCCACACCAGTGTGTAAAAAAGCGACGTAAACGAAAAATAAAAGGGTTACGACCATTGCGAACAAGAATGCGAGCATTCCACCACGATTGTAATCACCATAATCATAGGTCTCTGACATGAACTGTTCCTCCAGATTGCGATGGAACTAATAATTCTCACTATGGGGCAATGAAATCAAGCTGTTTCCTGGAGATTTCGCGTTTTCTGATAGATAATAAGGCTATGAAGTACTTCCTATATATCGCTCTTCTGGGAGCCCTCACCCAATGCGCCTCAAGACTTGAGGAAAGACGCGCTGATTTTGAGGCCGTCGAGATTGGAATGGTGAAATCCGAAGTGCTTGATATCGCGGGCCCGCCTTATTGGTCCGATCACAAAGACGGCCACGATCGGTGGATGTATTATATGAAGCCCGAAGCTCGCCAGATGGAAAAGATCATCTATTTCAAAAAGGGAGCCGTGGTCAGAAAAGGTATTCGCGAAAAACCCATCCTCACGGCTGAGGAAATGGAAGAGATCAAAAAGCCAAAGCAGCCCGAAATGGAACCCTTCACTCCTTCTTATGACAAGAAAGAACTTCGCAAAGAAGTAAAAGAAGCGGTTGAAAAAGAAGAGAAGCAAAAGAAAACAAAAGTCTATCCAGGTTCGACACTGGAATCTCTTTAAGATCTATTCCGATAGAGTCACTAAATCAAAATCGATAGTGTAACCTTGCTTCCCAATCTGTAAAGTTTTCACCCGTGGAGATGTAACGTAGCTTGGAAAACTAGCTCCTAAAGGCACCTGTATATAGTTCTCATGAAAGACTTTTTGTATCTTCTCCAGAATTTTAGCCTTCTTGAAAGTTGATGGCTGCTCTCTAAATAATGTTAAATATTTCCTCAACGACTCATTTATTGAAGGTGCGTGGGCAGAGCGCACTTCATTTTCAATATAGGTTGATAATAGAATTGTTGGGTCTGCCACCAGGCCACCCATTCTATAAATATAAAAAGAAACTTTAGAATCGTCCTTAGTAAAAGAGTGTTGCAAAGTCGGTTTTAAATTCACGTCTAATCCTACACGGGCCAACTGCATCTGTACCTCTTTGACATAGGCGGGTGTTTCAGAACCTGGGAGACCGTGGTACCAACCCACAAGTGGCGACTTTGAAAATTCTTTTTGTATCTTATCTCGGTCAACTAATGGCTTATTGGTATTGAAAGGGTCATCTAATCTTCCATACAAATGGATCGGAATTAAACTATAAGAAGGGACAGTGCTTGGTAGGTGCTGGAAAAGCATTTTTCGATCAATAGCGCGAGCAACGAGCGACCTAACTTCTATTTTTTTCGCCCATTTATTACTAAAATTAAAATCAAGCACAACCATTGAAGAATTAATACGACCTCGTTGATATTCGTAGTCTTTATAATTGAAGAGTTTTTTCGCCGTTGGACCACACCCAATATCCACCCTGTTTTTTTTCGGGTCACCAATCTCAACAAACTTGATAAGGTTTGGGCAGTCCTCACAAGAATTAACTCTCTTTACAACCACCGAGACGCCTTCTCTACTAAAATTTACTACTCTATAGGGCCCTAATCCGATAGGAAATTGACTTGTGTCATCCGAAATGAGTGCACTCTTTTTAGGTTGAACTGGAGAGGAATACAGTGAAAGTTTGTAAAGAAAGTAAGGATCATTTTGCTTCAAAACAATCTTGAGCCTCTGATCACTTATTCTCTGGATACCTTCTACCGACCCTTCGGAAAAAGCATGATTGCCTCTCAACTTATCAATACCGACAATTTGATTCAAAAAATCCCTTTCAAAATCCCCCTCATCTTCAAAGAACTTTCTAAGAATTGCATACTCAACATCTTCGATTTTAAGTTTTTGCCCATCATGAAAAGTTAAGTTCTCTGCTAATGTAAGGGTGTATGAACGAGACCCAGATTCCCAAACCCAGTCCTTAAAAACTCCTTTTTCTAATTCAAAATTTTCTGATATTTTGATCAGGGGTAAATGCACAGCGGAGTTAAAGATTTGTTTCGTTTGATTAGATGTCTGTGGGTCCCATGGCATTTTACCTAATGAGGTGACTTGAACTATTAGTGGCTTAGAATCTCTTTTATCTTTGTTTTCCTTCTTTGGATCAATGCTTTCCCAACGCAGAAAGAAAAAACAGATAAAACCCAAAATTGTTAAGAAAAACGCAAGCTGCTTAGTCTTTATCTTTTTCAAGAGACTCCTTTTCAAAATATAATGGCATTCTATCGATAACTATTAAACCATAAATAGAGTCTAAAAGAATTTCCCTTGAGGAGGGACTCACTTCTTTTTTCTTAATTTACGACGATCGACTCTTCGTTGAGAGTTTCTTCTTCAGAGCCTTGCACTTCAATTGTTTTTGTTACTCGGTAAGGTTCAGTACAATCCCACAGCCTTGTGTCTTCTGTTGGGAATACTCCAGTGTGCATATATGTGTTGAAAAGGCTCCGTTGATTGAAGATCATTCGAACCTTTTCTGCTGTATTTTGAAAATCGTAAACTAAGCGGTGGGTACGATCGATCGAGCCTTCCATTGAAAGTTCGGTCTCTAGATCAGGTTGATCGAGAAATTCATTGATCGCTTCTGGTGTTAATTCACTAGGTACTCCAGGATGGATGCTTAAAACTCCTCTGGAACGAAAAGGTATACGATTAGGATCAGGCTGATCTTCTAAGAAATTCTCTAGCGTAGGGATATTGTGATTTCCACTCTCTCTCATAGGATCGTATATTTGATCAATGACTAATGTATTTCGAGGATCAGAGCCTCGGGTAACTACTTTTAGTTCGGTACAAGCCATTCGCATGACATCAACTTGCTGAGTTTCGGCAAAAACCGTTTTTGCACTGATAATTGTAATAAAGGCTATAAAAATTCTATTCATGTGGGACTCATTTATCCTTAATTTACGACTATAGTTTCTTCATTAAAAACTTCCTCTTCGGAACCTCGCGCCTCAATTATTTTTGTCACGCGGTAAGGTTCTGAGCACTCAAAAAGTCTTGAGCTTTCGGTAGGAAAATCTCCAGTCCTCATGAATGTACTTTGTAAACTCGACTGATCAAAATCCATTCTTATTTTCTGCTCAGTATTCTCAAATTGGTACACTATACGGTGAGTTCGATTTATAGATCCTTCTACAGAAAATTCGGTTTCAAGACCTGGCTGATCTATAAAGGCGTCTATAGCCTCTGGATTTAAGTCCTCTGGGATTCCTGGATGTATACTTAAAATTCCACGGGACACAAATGGAAGTTGATTAGGATTGGGATGTTCCTCCAAGAATCTATCTAAGTTAGGAAAACTAGGATTTCCACTTTCAGTCATAGGATCATAAACTTGCTCTACTATTAACGTATTTTCAGGATCAGCTCCTTGCGACGAAAGAATCCTTTCAGTGCAAGCCATTCGCATTACTTCGACCTGGAGGGTTTCTGCTAAACCTGTGTTTGCGCTGACAATTGAAAAAATAACTATAAAAATTCGACTCATTTAATCTCTCTACTCGTTTCAATTTACGACAATTGACTCTTCACTGAGGACTTCCTCATTCAGTACTCCAGAACCTTGAGAAGATGGAGATCGGCCCCGAGAATGTAATTCGATACCTTCAGAACATTCAAAAAAGATTCTTTTGCCATCAATTACAAAAGTTCTGTCCTGGAAGCCCTGCTCCAGCCCAATAGCACCTTCAAAGCTATGAGCTCCATTTCCACCCTCTAATTGCATCTGGCCAAGTATATCGAGAACCCGAACATCAACCTCAGTAGAAAATAAAGGAGCTTCTGATGACTGTCCGTCTCTGTTATATACCTCAACTAGCATCCTGTGACCTGGGCTTCGCAAGCCACCAAAATAGGAATTAGTAATTCGGTCGTATCGCTCAAACATAGGATTTTCGTCAATTTGTGTAAGCTCAAGTCTGTATCGTTCGGGGTTATTCTCGTGCCAAAAAGTATTCACAGCTTCGTCATCAATTTGGATTGTCGCTTGCACACATGACATTTCAACTCGAGAATTCTCCAAATCAAGATCCTGAGCCTGTGAAAACGTTGATAAAAAAACTATGGTTAAAGCAGTTGAGATATTTTTGATCATTACAATCCCCTTACGTTATATCTTCTATTACCATCAAGATTCGTGCCACCCGTTTGCACTTATTTCGCGTTTCCTCATGGGCGGTGGGCTCCGTGCAGAAAAAGTTACCAAGGTGTCAACTTTTCCTACAGTTGCTCAGAATGAGACGGAATAGATTTTTTCATTTTTCCCAAATTGCAAAACCCATTTTCTTTTTCGATATGTCATGTCTCATCACGAGAACTTTTTTCATATTTATCGGTTCAATCAACTACCTAGGGTACAATATAGAAGACATTGGGGGATGGTTAATGAAAAGTTTAGTATGCTTTCTAGCGTCACTTACATTTACCTGGTCACTTTACGCGAATGTGACAAGTTCCGTGAGACCTCAAGCTCGCCCTCAGTGTGGTGATGGTGCAGTACTTTTTGATCAGTCTGTGGTGGAAGCACAGCTCCTTGAGCTCCAGAATAGAATTTCTCATCAAAAACAAATGAACCGAATGATAATTGCAAATCAAGGCATAGAGACCGATGAGGCCACTGAGCAAGCGCGAATGATTGAAGCGAATCGCGGAACAATATGTGACATCGACACCATTCCAAATCAAGTAGTGCATTACGCTGAAGGAGCCTGTGGATTTGATGATGTCGAACAAATATGTACCGACAATAGGGGTAGAGCCGAGGCTCGAAACCAATTCGTCCTTTCACAAAGTGCTGATAACGAAACTGGTTCCGCAACTATTCGAGAAACCTACAACACCATGGTTCAACAGTTCAATAATACCATAGAAGGTAACCAAACCTGCTCACAAGCTGCTCAAGCTAATATCGTGGAGAATCCAATTTGTCTAAATACCTTAGAAGCTTTTGCCTACCGGGAACTTGCCGAGGATTATATTTCTCGGTGTCAGGAATCTCAAATCCAAGCAATTTACGACTATATTGGACAAGGCTTAGAGAGGATTGGTAACAATTTCCAGGAGAAGGTAATAAAGCCCCATTGTGAAGCTCGTTCTTTTGAGCATTCTATCGCCAGCTTCATCATCAACTTTGAAATCCAAATGGCTAATCGTAATGACCCAGTAGAATTACGTGCCCCAGCCTCTGAGAGTGGTCAAGAATGAAACCTCTCCCTTTAGTCTTTCTTCTTTTTTTTGCTCTACCCGCTTTGGGACAACAACCTCAATTTGATCCTCAAAGAGTGTTTAGAAGTGACGCCTTATTTCCACAAGAAGGAGGAGCTCCTAATGTACAAGATCAGTTAGGTACTAATCTCGGATTACAATTTAGGAGACCGACCCCCTTACCACCATTACCCCAAAGGCCTTCTCCAGAAAGAAATGTGTTCGTTCAGCCTCCGAGTGGTCCCAGAGGGATCGGCGCTGGCAATGGTGGGCAAATCACTGATGATGGAGCGAATGTTTCAGACGCTTCAAGTAGCACCAATTCCGCAGAGCAAGGAGAGAATCCAAATAATGAGTCTGGGAGTTTTAACCAGCAAAGTCCTGGTGGAATGAACACTGCTCAAGGTGGATTTAATAATCCATCGGGTGGCGGAATTTCGGCGGCTAGTGTTCCTGCTGGAAGTGGTGGTCCTGTGGGAAGAGGCAGTGGAAATTATGAGGCTGACTTTGGGAACAACCAAGGGAATGTGAAGGGAGGACTATTGTATGCTGATGATACTCCCACTCACTCTAATCCTGTCATTAACAATCCAGCAAATTCGGCTCTAAAAAAACGAGAGTCACAACGAGATCAATCTCCTCAAGGAGGAGCCTTTGCTTCAGCTGGGGCAGGCGCTACGCCTAGCGCTCCGACCGGTGGAGGTACTAGTCGCCCTGCAGCCCTACCTCAAGCACAACCGGATGGACTCTTGGATCGACTTAAAAATATCGCCACTAATTTAGGGGAAAAGTTTTTTGGTCTGTCAGGAAGTGGCGGCAAAAATAACTCTCATAAAGGCATATCTCGAAATGTTGGAGCTGCTGCAAATAACAAAAGCCCCTCACAAGGATCAACTCCCGATATGAGAGGACTTTTACAACAACGTCTGAATCAATATCGCGGGCTTGCCAGCCAACTGGAATTTGCGAAATCAAACACTCATTTGTTTGGTAATATGTGCAAACACTACCGTGCTTACGCCTTAAAGCACCGTATTCCCAATGATGAGTCGGGTTGCCCTAAATAACTTTTTATGCTTTCTATTTAGAATAAGACTGTCGCTAGTAGACCCATTATTATGAGAAAGTAACTTCGCCAATAGAGCTCTTTATTTTTTTCACTTAAATATTTAGGACCCACTTGTAATAACTTACCTTTTCTAAATTGTTCGACCTTGGAAATTGCTAACAGTAAGACACCAAAAATTGCTGCGCATAAACCAACTCTAGCTAAAACAGATAGTTCATTAATGAGTAAGTAATTGGGCTCTAGGTAATATAAAAATGCCAACAATACCGGTAATACAAAAAGAGTGTAAAAGGTTCTAGCCGAGTTTCTCATACTTATATGTTACCCGACTCTCTTCAGCTTCCAAAATCTCTGTGTCATATCAAAACAAAGAAAACTGAATAAATCGTCGACAGGACCTTGGGTGAAGGTCTTGGAGGTGTTTCAGTATTGCTTTTTTTGTTACAGGCTCGAAGCTACGAGGTGGTGGGTCGCTAAACCTTCAGGACTATTGGCTTATTAAGAGTTTTTAAGGATTTTTTGATTCAGACATGGTGGTTTTCGCCGATGAAAAGAACATGACTGTTCAATTTAGAATTCTTAAAAAAGTAATCGTGTTTGTGTTTTCCTTTTCATTTCTCTTTCTTGCTGCTTGTGGTGAGAGTCCTAATTCTGTTGATGGGATTGATGAGTTGGAATCAGCAGCTCCGGATGAGGGGCTTAATGAGGATCTCTCACCCGATGAGCCCAAAGCTTGTCTTGGTAAAGTGGTGACTGAGTCTTCTAACCTTAATATCCGCACCAGTCCTGAGATCAGCGATAATATTTGTGACAGCATTGCCTCGCAAAGTTATGTGACTCTTTTAAGTCTTGAACCTGAAAACGGTTTCTACTCTGTTAAAACGGATCTCTGTGAAGAAGAGGAGTTTCAGTTTGTCTCAGCAAGCTTTATTGAACTGAGCGATGACTGTTTTCCTCAAGAAGATGAAGAAGACGACGATGACACCGATCCAAATCCTGAACCTCAAATCCTCGATGACCTGGGTCAGTACATTGAAGAGAACTTAAAATTTGTTAGTGTCGTGCGTGAATTGGTTCGTGGTGGTGCTAAGGGAAGAGTGGAGGTTTTCCAACTTCCTGGACAAGGTGAAAACCTAATGTGCGGCATTAAACATATTCGCTCTTACCGCTCCGAAGCCTTCCAAGGGAAAGACACTCTTTGCTCTTGGACAGCCGTCGCCCAAGAGTGGCAGCAAAAACACTGTCCCGACAATGCTCCCCACTGCCGAATTATGATGGGAGATGCTAGTTTTGGTGAGAGAATGCCTTCAAGCTGGCCGCACTCTACCCACAGGCGGGGTTGGTGTATGGACATCTGGCCCATGAGAGATCAAGGCTGTGGTGAAAAAGAGGTGACCTGGAAACAGTCTTGTTACAATCGTGATATGACAAAAGACTTTGTGAAGCTTCTTATTAAGCATGGGGCTGATAAAGGAAACCAGCTTTTCTTTAATGATCCTCAAATTCCTGATGTTCGTTACTTAAGTAACCATGATGATCATATCCATGTTTGCTTTAAACCCAGTAACGGTACTGTTCAGCAAAAGTGTAATTCTACGAAAGTGGACTCTCGCTTTTGTCCGGAATTCTTTGAATAAATTCATTACCTTAAATAAGCCACCTCTATTGTGATGTGGCTTTTTCAATTGAGGCTCTCTTGCTCCTAAGATGGGCTTTTTTTAAGTTTAAACACAAATATTTAATCTTCAGTGCAATCAAAATCAGCAAAAATCAGTCATTCTTTAATGCATGACTTGGATGCGTTTACTTATATTTTTACCTTTATTCTCGTGTGCGGTTGTTCCCGCGATTGCTAACACCGATGACTCCCGCAAAGGAGAAAGTCTTGAGTACTCAACCATTGAGCAAGCACAAAAAAAACTCAATGAGTTTGGATACGAGCTTGTTGAAGATGGAATTCTTGGCTTTCAAACTCGCAATGCTATTTCGAAGTTTCAACAAAACCACAATCTCGATCCCAATGGTCGACTTGACCAAAAAACTCTGCAAGCACTCGGGGTGGAAGACGATGGACATGTGGGAGTTCCCACGGCCATGAATCCCAACGATTTAACACGCACCACTTCTCAAGATAAAAAGATGGAAAATTCAAACCAGAAGGAAAATAACAATGAATAAATGGATTCTCATGAGTCTTTTAATTTTTACCCTTCCCGCCTGCCAAACGGCCACACCTTATAAGGCTGCCAGCAAGGGGAATTCTTTTTATGGATACAAAGCCAAAAAACTAGGGCCCGATACTTATAGGGTTAGTTTTAGAGGAAACGAACACACCTCACGTCAACAGGTTGAACGCTATATGTCCCTGAGAGTGGCAGAACTAGCCAAAGAAGAAAACAAACAGTATGTGGAATTTTTAGAAAGAGACTCCAAAGAAATCACTGAGGTGGATAAAGATTATCGAAACGTCACCTACCCTTACCCGAGTGTCTATGGGTCAATGAGCATTAATCGCTTTCGCTATCCCTACTATCCCGTAGGTTATGGCTGGTCTTATCAAGCTCAACCGGTCATCGATATAGAGGAGAGATACACTTCAACGGCTTATGTGAGATTTCACGATAAGCTTGAAAAAGGCGAGGAGTTTGTTTCTCGAAATATTATTCTTGATAACGTTGAAACTTCAAAACAGTAAATTCAACACTAGTATTTATTAACAGGAGAAACCCATGCCAGCCGAACTAACACCCTCTATAACTAAACTCTACTCTCAGACGAAACAAAGCTCCGGAGCCACAAACAAATTTTTGTTTGGACTCTCCGCTGCTGCAATCTTAATGACCCAAAAGAAATACTTTTCAAAGCCCTCTCTCGGAACGGCTTTGGCTTCCACTCTTTTTACCTGGGGCGCTTTTAATTTAGCGACTCATCTTTTTGTTGAAAACGACATCGAAGATCGTCTTCCTAAACGCTTAAAGTAGGAAGTAACTGGTCCCGAGATTTCGTTGATGATTGTAGATTTGGCGATCTTAAAGTTCACTTTTCAAATAAGTGAGATCATATTACGATTGGCAAAATCCAATACTTATTGGCTATTTCGTGAGTTTTACTTTGGAGCGCTTGCGTAAATAAACGTCAGCTTCTCTTTCTTTTTTCTTTTTTCTCTTCTTTTTCACAACCTTTTCCACAGCCACCATTTCTTCTGACTTTTTATCCGTATCGATAAAAGAAGAGTATTTCATTTGTACTTTTATAAGAAGCTGATCGAGGTGCTGACTTAAGGGACTTGAAAGTCTTTTTACCTTCGCGTTGTAACGATCCATGCGGGAGTCAGACTCATCAAGCACGTGTGCGTAATCTGGGTGCTCTTTTTGTAAATGCTCTCTTGTGCGGTCCATATTTCTTCTTAAAGAAATAAGTTCGGCGTGAATCTCTACAATCCGCTGAAGAGTTTGTTCAATACGGGCTTGCTCTCGGGTATTTTTCTTTTTCTCCACCAGCACGTCGAGCTCTTGTTGATTTTTGTAGATCTCTCTTTCAAGCTCGCGAATCTCAAACTTGTGGTCCTCCCAAGGCTTAGCTTGGGCCTCTACCCCACTTAATAAAAGGATTAAACCTAAGAAACTATAAATCCGCTTCTTCGCCTGCAATACCCTCTCCTTCGTCAAAATCTTCCTCGGGCTCAACGGTTTCTATTATAACCCGTTTTTGCTTCCATTTGATGTCCAGATCTGAGTATTGCAATTGTTCGACCACTCGTTTGGCTTTAATTGGATTTAGGTCGGGGACGGTGAGCTTGCCCCCCTTTATTTTTTTGATAAATTCCCCATGGTTGAGTTTTAATTTTTCATCCATAAGGACAAATTTCACTTCATCACGCAGGTCCTTTGAGTCAATTCGGGAGATAAAAATATCATACATCAACTCCCCTTCTTCGAGACTTGATTCCTCGGAGTTCGCAAATTCGGTGACGTCTACAGGAGTTGAATCTGCTTGCTGGGCCACTGGAAATTGCTCGGGAGACTCTTCCTCTTCATCGAAGGAACTCACTCCCCCTTGATCAATGGGATCATTTGAAGAAACCGGCTCCGCGGCCATTTCCACTTCCGGCTGGGATTCTATCTCATCAGCGGTATCCAGTGGATCTTCCTGAAAATTGTCGTCGTCATTTTGGTTGTCGTCTGCGAAATGACCAAAAGCGGGGTTAGCTTCTTGATCCTCTTCACTGAGGTTATCTAACGACTCATCTTCATCAAAGTTTTCAAAGTCTTCATTTTGGTCAGTGTCTGAAAAATCATCTTTTTCCCCACTGGCACTTTGAGAGGAGTCGTCCCAGTTGTTTTCATCCTCAAAATTGTCGTTATCACCAAAGCTCTGGTCTTCTGCAAATTGGTCGGACTCTAGGTCGGTGTCGTCGGTCGTGTTTTCAAAGTCGTCGGTGGAATCATCAGCGGAGAACTCTTCAAAATCATCATCACCCTCGTAGGAATCGGGCTCATCGGAAGCCATTTGTACTTGGCCAGAAATATCGATCATGAGCACAGACTGGCAACCGGGACAGGTCACCATTCCAAAATCTTGTTCCAATACGGCATCACAAGAAGGGCACTTCGGCACTCATAATCCTTTATTTAGAAAAGCTTTTTCTTTTTCTTGTTCTTATCCATTTGCCGTCGTTGTTTACGGCTGAGTTGGCGCCCATCAGAACCACCCCGGCTTTGTTGAGCTTGCGGTTCAGGCTCAGAGTCACCTTGACCCATCATGGCCCCTCGACCTTCCTGCATCTTCTGATTTTCTTGAGGTCGGAAGGCTTCGAGCACTTCGTTTTGCTCCTCTTCACTGGCCTCTTTTTGATGCTCGTGGCGCACTTGAACTTTCATTAGTTTTTCAACTGTATCTTTGTTGATCAACTCGTTCATCTCTTCAAAGGCTTGGAAGGTTTCTTTCTTGTACTCAAGCAATGGATCTTTTTGAGCGTAGGCTTTTAAGTTTACCCACTCTCGAATACGGTCCACACGCTGTAAGTGCTCTTTCCAATAGTGGTCAATAGCACTGAGAAGAATGCTTTTTTGTACGTCTTCGAAGATGGGCTCCATCATGGCTTTTTGAGCATCAAAGCGGGTTTTCACTTTTTCCATGACAAGGTCGGTGAGCTTATCACCTGTAATCTTCTCTGGAATTTCCACCTCGATACCGAATTGGTTTTCAAGGGCAATCCTTAAACCCTCAAGATCCCAGTGCTCTCTTTTCACATTCTCACTAGCGTAGGTGTCTAGAATATTTGAAGTCACCTCAGAGAGCATATCAAGAACCGTGGCACCAATCTGGGTGTCCCCTTCTTCGTTTTTCTCAAGCAAAGCTTTTCTTCTAGAGTAGACCGATTTTCTCTGTTGGTTCATGACATCATCATACTCGAGAAGATGCTTTCTGATTTCAAAGTTGTGACCTTCCACTTTGCGCTGAGCTTTTTCAATGGAGCGAGTTACCATTTTTGCAGTAATCGGCTCATCTTCTGGCACATTGAGGGTGGTCATGATTTTTTGAATCTGCTCACCGTTGAACTTTCTCATCAAATCATCTTCAAGAGAGAGGAAAAACCTCGATTCCCCAGGGTCTCCTTGACGGCCCGATCGTCCACGCAACTGATTATCAATTCTTCGGGATTCGTGGCGTTCGGTTCCGATGATGTAAAGACCGCCGGCTTCAAGCACGACTTTTTTCTCGGCATCACACTGCTCTTGGTATTTTTTTACAGCGGCTTCAAAGTCTGGATGTTCTGGATCACCAAGTTCACTTAAAGCGAGAGCTTCTGCGTTTCCACCAAGAACGATATCGGTTCCTCGACCGGCCATATTTGTAGCGATTGTTACAGCCCCTTTTCGCCCGGCTTGCGAAACAATCTCAGCTTCTCTTTCATGGTGTTTTGCGTTCAGAACATTATGGGGAATTTTAGCGGCACTGAGCGCTCGCCCAATGTTCTCTGAACGTTCGATACTCACCGTTCCTACGAGAACGGGCTGACCTTTTTCTTGCCTTTCTTTGATGTCTTCGGCAATGGCGTTGTATTTCGCTTTTTCGTTTTTATAAACCACATCGTCTTGGTCTTTACGAATCATGGGTTTATTTGTCGGGATCACGTGTACATTGAGGCCGTAAATCTTTTTGAACTCGGCAGCCTCTGTATCAGCCGTTCCGGTCATCCCTGCAAGTTTATCGTACATACGGAAATAGTTCTGGAAGGTGATGGAAGCGAGAGTCTGATTTTCGTTTTTGATTTTCACACCCTCTTTAGCTTCCACCGCTTGGTGCAAGCCATCACTCCAACGCCTTCCCTCCATCAATCGTCCCGTAAACTCATCCACGATCACAATTTCGTTTCCTTGCACCATATAATCCACATCTTTTTTAAAGAGGTGAATGGCTTTTAAGGACTGATAAATGTGGTGAAGTTTATCGATATGTTGCGGATCAAAAATGTTCTCGATATCCATGATGGATTCAAGAGCGCTGTTACCCTCTTCTGTGAGAGCCACTGAGCGGTTTTTCTCTTCCATCGTGAAATGAGTTTCTGGAACGAGCTGCTTGGCCACCTTATGCATGGCTAAATAGATCTCGGTGTTATCCTCCGCGGGCCCTGAAATAATAAGGGGTGTTCTAGCTTCATCAATTAAGATTGAGTCACACTCATCGACGATAGCGTAGTGCAAAGGGCGCTGCACGTAATCGCTGAGATTGTATTTCATATTATCGCGAAGGTAATCAAAACCTAGTTCATTATTTGTGCAATAAGTGATATCGGCACCATAGGCTCTTTTTCTCTCCGCATCGTTCATATCGTGCTTGATCGTATCAGTCGTTAACCCAAGAAAACTATAAACCTGTCCCATCCACTCGGCATCACGAGAAGCTAGATAATCGTTCACCGTAACAACGTGAACGCCTTTTCCTGTAAGAGCATTTAGGTAAACCGGGAGAGTGGCCACAAGAGTTTTCCCCTCCCCTGTTCTCATCTCAGCACAAGCGCCTGAATGAAGAACATAACCTCCAACAAGTTGAACATCGTAGTGTCTCATCCCCAGCACACGCCAGGCGGCTTCGCGGCAGACAGCAAAGGCTTCCACCATGAGATCATCAACGGTCTCACCTTTTGAAAGACGCTCTTTAAACTCTGGGGTTTTTGCTTGAAGCTCCTCATCGGAGAGCTTTTTTAATTCCGGCTCAAGAGCATTGATTTTATCGACGTAAGGCCGGATGACCTTCATATCCCGATCATGGGCTGTTCCAAATAATTTAGTAAGAAAACTCATAGTCTCTCCAAGATAAACCATTGATCTCAATTAGCAATCTTTTTACCGAATTTAGGATCTCTCCGAAAACTCAGGTAAGAATCAGGCTCTTTAAGCTGAGTTTTCGGGTAAGCCCTTAGTCTTGGGTTCTTAGCTGCCGCAACCCTTCAAATGTGATGATGGAAACAGAATTTGCAAGGTTAAGACTTCGTGTGGGTCCAACCATGGGAATTTTAAAGGATTGCGCGGCGCGAGGCCTCCAGATTTCCTCTGGGAGGCCGCGGGTTTCAGGCCCAAAAATAAACCAATCCCCTTTTTTGAACTTTTTATCATAGACAACGTTGTCGGTTTTTGTGGTGAGAAAGCTGGCTTGGTCAATGATGGGATGAGTTTTTAAAAACTCCTCCCAGCTTGCATAATACGTATGTTGGAGATGCTGCCAGTAATCAAGACCCGCACGTCTAACCTGCTTTTCGTCTATGGAAAACCCCATTGGGCCCACGAGATGCAGATGACAGCCTGAGGCCACGCAAATTCGGCCGATATTTCCAGTGTTGGTGGGAATTTCTGGCTGGTAAAGGACGATGTTGAAGTTTGGCTCGAAATTTTTCACGATAAAAACAGTGCGGTTTCTTTACCCATGGGAGTTAAAGCTAAGCGGCGGCCTTTATCAACAATTAGTTCCATATTGATCAATTCTCGGTAGAGATCCATTTTTATGGGAACGATTTCGCGGCTTTTCGATCTCGAAAGTCGAGATATGTACTCCTTGTGGCGCTCCTCGAGAATGTCGAGGACGGTGTGATTTTTCTTGAGATAGCTTTGCCAATCATTCTCTGGGACCGTCTTTAATCCCTTGGTGATTTTCTTGGGATTGAGAGTGTAACTCCAGGCCAGTTGGGTACTAAAATCACCAACCTTTATGGGAAACTGAGTTCTTTGGTAAAGATTCTTGTCGGGTTTTTGGGGGTCGTAGCCCAAAATCTCATCCATGATGGACCAAAAAGAGTTCGTCACCTTAAGCTCTAACATATGGCCGTCGACGAGTTCACCCTCTTCTGAAGCGATTAAAGCCGGCATCCCGCAACGCAATTGATAAACAAAACCTTTGGCGAAAGCTCTTTTTTCAGACTGGATAAGATTGACGATTTTTTTGTAGTGGGTTTGACCTTTGGCAAATGGACCGTAACAAAAAAAGTTTGCAATCATTTCTAAAGTCTCCCCGGCTGAGCTGCTTTTGAAGAAGCAGGGGTATAACAAAACTTAACCACGGGAGCAATCCTTGACCGGTGTGCACGGCAGACATAATTTTTTTACCAGAACCCCGAGTGAAATTTTTTACACAAGCCCGCCGGAGGGGGCTGAGAGAGGCTTGAAGGCATTAAACACCTGGTCTTTTTCTTTGACACAAGCGGCACTAAAAGCATAGGTTATCTTCATTAATGAAGAAGATAGAAGCCATCATCAAACCTTTTAAGCTTGACGATGTTGTCGACTCACTCACTGAGTTAGGCATTGAAGGGGTGACTGTCTCTGAAGTTCGTGGTTTTGGCCGCCAAAAAGGCCGAACAGAAATCTACAAAGGTGCCGAGTACATCGTCGACTTCCTCCCAAAAATGAAACTTGAAATTACCCTGCCAGACTCATTGGTGGATTCTGCTATCGAAGCGATTCAACAATCCGCTCGCACTGGCAAAGTGGGTGATGGGAAGATCTTTGTTATTCCTGTTGAAAAGGCTGTGAGAATTCGAACCGGAGAGTCGGACGAAGCCGCATTGTAAATGATTATTTTAAACCAATTGAAGGAGAAAAAATGACCCCACAAGAAGCCATTGATTTTGCCCATAAGTACGGAGCCAAAATGGTTGATCTCAAGTTCACCGATTTACTTGGAACTTGGCAACACCTCACCATCCCTATCGGCCAGTTGAAAACCAATGTTTTCGAAGAGGGACTCGGGTTTGACGGAAGCTCGATTCGTGGATGGAGAAATATTAATGAGTCCGACATGGTCATTATGCCTGATGCCGAATCCGTGAAAATGGACCCTTTTACAGAAATCCCTACTGTGAGCTTCGTTTGTGATATCGTTTTACCAGAGACTCATGAAGCCTACGACCGTGACCCAAGAGCGATTGCTAAAAAAGCATTAAACTATCTCGCCTCCACAGGAATTGCTGACCAAGCTTTTTTCGGACCTGAGGCCGAGTTTTTTATCTTCGACGACATTCGCTATCAACAAGACGCTAACCTTGGTTTTTACCAAGTGGATTCTGGCGAAGGTCAGTGGAACAGTGGACGCGACGAAGGCTCAAACCTCGGTTATAAACCGCGCCACAAAGAGGGTTACTTTCCGGCGATGCCAACCGACACCCTTCACGATATTCGCTCAGAAATCTGTATGCGCTTAGAAGACGCTGGCATTCCTGTTGAAAGACATCACCACGAAGTGGCCTCAGCCGGACAAGGAGAGATCAACTATCAGTTCGGCGAAATCATTAAATCAGCCGATGATCTGCAGTGGTTTAAATATATCGTTAAAAACACCGCTCGACGCCACGGCAAAACAGCCACCTTTATGCCAAAGCCTATTTTTGAGGACAATGGTTCTGGAATGCACTGCCATATGTCTTTATGGAAAGACGGCAAGCCTCTTTTTGCGGGTGATGAGTACGCAGGCCTTTCTGAAATGGCTCTTCACTTTATCGGTGGTATTTTGAAAAACGCTTCAAGCCTCTGCGCTTTCACTAACCCCACAACCAATTCGTACAAACGCTTGGTTCCAGGTTTTGAAGCTCCAGTGAAACTCGCTTACAGCTTTAAAAACCGCTCAGCCGCTATCCGAATTCCAAACAGTGGTGACAGTCCCAAAGCCAAACGAATCGAATTCCGCACACCTGATGCGACAGCCAACCCTTACTTAGCATTTGCTGCTCTGATTATGGCTGGTATTGATGGCATTCAAAACAAAATTCACCCTGGTGACCCACTTGATAAAAACATCTACGGCCTACCTCCTGAAGAAGCTGCTAAAGTTCCTTCTGTTCCAACAAGCTTGAATGAGTCTTTAATGGAACTTGATCAGAACCATGACTTCCTATTGAGAGGTGAGGTGTTCTCTGAGGACTTTATTACGAACTGGGTTTCTTATAAGAAGGATCGCGAGATCATTCCGATGCAACAGAGACCAGTGCCGTATGAGTTCTTTCTTTATTATGATATGTAGCTCATGGAGTGCCCCGCAGGCACTTTAGTGCCGAGGAGTAGAGGCTCCATGAGCACTAGTCGAGCAAAGCGAGACGGGGCCCAGCCGGCCTGAGGCGCCCTCCGGCACACTTCATAGCAGAGAAAGGCGACAGTCGAGCAAAGCGAGACTGAAGCCAGAAAAGGAAAAAGCAGGCTCAAAAAGCCTGCTTTTTTAATCCCAGACCTCCCCCCCCTAAAAGCAAGGCCTGATAAATTCCATTCAGATTTATATTACTGAGTACCAGCCGTACTCATATTCGCAGCTCCACTCTGTCCCGGAACCACATAAGTCAGCTGTACATCGAAATTCACCTCAGAGTGCTCACAGTCATACCCATCATTGTCTCCAATAGAAACCATGGAAAAACTGTGATCTTGTGGAATTCCTTCAGACATAATCGCTTTGATAAAGTCAGGATCAAAATCAAACTCAATAAAACCCTGTTTGTCGTGGCCTGGGAAGTTACAGAAGTTAGGGCGAGAAGTACCATCAGGGCAGAAGATGGTTTCCTTGTTATTATCCCAATACATTCCTGCCATTTTACCCCAGTCATAAGACAGTAGGTTGAAATTTCCGCGATCAAATTTAGAACTAAAATCGTAGGATGAAGCAATCACCTTCTTATTAAAAAGTAGAATAAAATGATCATCATAAAGGAAGTCTTGCTTCTCAAACTCGAACTTGGCGTCACAAATCACCGCTCCAGCAGGAAGACCTAAAGAACGATGCTGTTCAATCCTTGCTTGAAAATATTGGTTTCTTTCTTCCAAGTTTCCGTTCATTTCCCAATCGCAAGTTCTATTGGGTTTCGGAAAATTAAAGTCTTTAAGCACAGCCTGCTTTGCTTGGGTATCACAAAGGTCCTTAATAATAACCAAATCATCGTCTTCATCACCCATATCAAGCTCATTATTCACTTCATCCTCAACAAGGGTATCATCAGGGTCTCTACCGCCATTATCACCAATGACATCCACATCGCTATCCCCATCGGGAATATCAAGTGTAGAATCGTTACCAGAATTATTACCATCAACCTGTTGATCACCAACTTGGCCTGATGGAGAAACATTTTGTGATTGGCTAAAACCAACCTCTTCCGAACAGTTTTGAAAGAATACCAACGGAATCAACAGTAAAAACGCAGCTAAATATCTCATAGGAAAACCCCCGTTATACAATTAATAGAAGCAAGGGCTGTGCCTACTTTTATTGACTCACTTTGGGATTTTTCAGTCAGATCGAAACTAAAGACCTACCAAATTAAACAGATGTGTACGATTTTGAACAGCATAAAACTCTTTAACAAGCGTATAAAAAATCAACGTCGCTTTTTGAGATTTTCACAAAAGAATTATCAAGCGTTTTTCTTTTCCTGCTCTTGTTTCTGCTGTTCTGAGAGAATATCAATAACCTTGAGCTCATTGCCGTCGTGATGCATGATTTTTGGTTTCTCATCGATCACTGTGACTAAATTTACGGGCCTTCTCCATAGCTTAAAGATGTTTTTTAAGGTTTCCTGAGCGTAGTTGTACTGAACTTCAACCCCTTCAAACAGGTGGGTTAGGAGAAGCTCGCCACGGTTATTAAAGTTAGCATTTTCTACATGAATGATTGGCTGGCCGAAATTTGTTAACTGAAAGAGAAGCTGCTGCTTTACAGCTGGAAACTGGCGTGTATCCATCTCGTAACGGCCGGCTCTTTGATTGTATTTGTAAACAAACATTTTGTTACGAATACAGAAATCTTCTGTTAGGAACTCGTCGATAAATGTTACGTCGTTGTAGTCTCTGCGAACTTCAAAAATTTTCTCGCGCCCAAGGCCAGCGTGGGTATCCCAAGCTTTTTTCTGAGCAATGTCGTCACACTCACTCCACTCTTTACCAAAGCGCCCTTTGTTCCAACGATCCTCAATGTCTCTAAAAAGCTCAATTCCAACTTTGTAGGGGTTAAAACCCGTTGGCGACATCGCAAGCGTTCCAGCACAGGCATCAGCATAATCGATAACTTCACCGTCATGCATAATGGATTCTGTCATGAGTTTTGAATGCCAGTAAGAAGCCCATCCTTCATTCATTATTTTAGTCATTCCTTGTGGAGCGAAGTAATAGGATTCATTTCGAATAATGGATAGCACATCTTGCTGCCAGTGTTTCAAGGGAGCGTGATACATAAGAAACAATAAAACATCGCGTTCTGGTTTCTCAGGCACTTTTGCCATCGGCTCTTCTTCTTTTTTCTTCTCAAACTGCCGGCGGTGCTCCGGGTTGACGTACTCGTCCATGTACTCTCGGTCGAACTTAAGAAGAGCTTTCCTTTGCTCGTCTTGTTTTTCGGTTTTTTTATCAATCGATTCAGGCTTGTAAGGTGCGTGGCGATCGATAAGGTTTTCAATACTCAAGCACACGTCAATAAAAGATTCGACCTCATCCACGCCGTATCGGTCCATATAGCGTCGGATTCGAGTGGCGTGGTTAGCCATGGTGTCCATCATTTTTCTGTCTGTTGGGCTAAACCATTTATTGTTTTTAAAGAAATCACAATGGCCATAAACATGGGCCATCACTAACTTTTGATCGACCGTACGATTACCCTCCATCAGGTAGGCATAGCAAGGATCGTTATTGATCACCATCTCGTAGATTTTTGAAAGACCGTATTCGTAACTTTTTGAAAGCTTGTCGTACTCCATACCAAACTTCCAGTGAGGATAGCGCACTGGAAAGCCTCCGTAGGCTGCAAACTGGTTCATTTGATCATAGGTGACCATTTCAAAAATAGTCTCGTAACAATCAAGGCCCACTGCGCACGCCAGATCCCAGATTCGCTTTCTCTCTTCCTCGAGGTGTGTCGGTAGGCGACCCATTACTTTCCTTTCCCTAAAAAGTCTTTAATTGATCCCATGATGGCATCCTTATTTTTGATCTTACTGAGCACGATATTGTCTTGGCTTGGAAACTCTTTTTCCAAGTCCTTAAAAAATTGCCCACTGCCGTATTTACTTTCCACCTGGCCGTAGCCAAAAAAGTTAACGTAGGGAAGAAGGTTGTCCTTTAGGATCTTCATGCAAAGTCTTGTGTCATCGCCTGACCAATTGTCCCCGTCACTGAAGTGAAATGGATAGATATTCCACTCATGGGGAGGATAGTCGCGATGGATGATGTCGCGGCACAGTTTATAAGCCGAACTAATCAATGTTCCACCAGACTCACTGGTTCGAAAGAAGGTGTCTTCTTCTACTTCTCTAGCGGAAGCATCATGAATAATAAATCGAGTCTCAAGGCCTTTATAATGTTTTTTAAGCCACGTATTGATCCAAAAACTTTCAAGTCTCACGATTTCTTTTTGTTCATTCCCCATAGATCCAGAAACATCCATGATATAGATCACTACAGCATTGGCCTGAGGTTTTTGAGTCAGTTTAGTGGACCGATAGCGATAGTCTCCACGGATAGGTACGATCACAGGATTTTCTGGATCATACATTCCACTTGCAATCAGCCTTTTAAGAGCTCTCTTATAAGAGGACTTAAAATGCCTTAAGCCCTCAGGACCTACGGGAGCAAGCCCTGAGTAACGGTTTTTATCACTAGCAATTTTTGAACCCTTGGGTTCAATGCGTGGAAGTTCAAGCTCGTCACCCAAGATTTCTGCCAGTTCATCAAAAGTGATGTCCACTTCAATTTCGTGCTCACCTTCTTCGTTACCGGCTTTACCTTTTCCTGGTTTTTTCTGGTCTCCCTGGCCTTTACCCACTTGATCGCCAGGTTTTCCTTCTCCCTGACCGACACCACCTTTTTGTTTGGGGCCGTATTTGAAGCGAGGAATATCAATATAAGGAACAGGGATTTTGACATAGTCCTTCTCCCTTTTACCGATCATCTCACCGTGGGTGACATAGTCTTTAAAGTTCTCCTTAATTTTTCCGCGAACAATGTCGCGGAATCTATTTTGGTCCTCGCGTATCGACATGGATTCTAGCTACTTTCCTTCACATCACCACGAGCAAAAATACTAGCTACGTACTGAAGAACATCGGTGGCCGAAATCTCGTCATAACCAAAATCTTTGATTAAGCGGGCCTTAACAATATCAATCTTTTCCTGAGTGGCTTTGTCCGCCTCAGAAGAAACCAGAGTGGTTAATTTGATGCTGTCTTTTTGGTCTTCAAATAGCTTCAGCTCAAGGGCTTTGTGAAGTCTTTCGTTCATGCGGTAATCAAAAGCTTTTCCTTCAAGAGAAAGAGCACCAATATAGTTCATGATCTCCCGTCTAAAATCATCTTTTCGAGATTCAGGGATATCGATTTTGGCTTCGATTGAACGCATGAGCCTTTCGTTAGGTTCCTCGTCCTGACCGGTAAATGGATTACGAACTTTTTCTTTTTGGGTGTAAGCTTTTACATTATCGATATAATTTGAGCAAAGTCTTGAAAGAGAACTCTCATCAGCACTAATCGCTCTTTGAACTTCAGATTTAATAATTTCTTCATACTCTTTACGAACCACATCGATCAACTCTCTGTACTCTGATTTTAAATCATCGTTTGAAAGAAGGGAGTGGTGTTTTAATCCTGACTCTAACTCGTTAAGAACCATAAATGGGTTCACGGAACCTCGATTCTGTTGAGCCTGAATAAGGGCATTTGAAATCTTATCCTGAATATAACGAGGAGAAACTCCGTCTAAGCCTTCTCTTTGAGTCTCTTTACGAAGCTCTTTAATATTGTCTTCCGTGTAGTTGGGAAGAGTCTTACCGTTATAGAGCTTCATTTTTTGAAGACGTGTGAGATTGGCTTTTTTCGGCTTCTCAAGTCTTGTAAGGATAGACCACATGGCGGCAACCTCTGTGGTGTGAGGAGCAATACTGACCCCACGGATTTTCTTTTTATTAAAATCCTTTTCGTAAATCTTAATTTCCTCATCTAGCTTAGTGATGTAAGGAATATCAATTTTCACAGTACGGTCACGAAGCGCTTCCATAAATTCGTTATTTTGCAAACGACGATACTCAGGCTCATTGGTGTGCCCAATGATTACTTCATCAATATGTGTTTGCGCGAATTTTTTAGGTTTCACTAGATGCTCTTGTGAAGCTCCTAGTAAATCGTAGAGGAAAGCCACATCAAGTTTTAACACCTCAACGAACTCAATCACACCTCTATTGGCTACGTTGAATTCACCATCAAAATTAAAAGCCCTAGGGTCAGACTCAGAGCCATACTCAGCAATCTTACGATAGTTGATATCACCAGTAAGCTCAGTGCTATCTTGGTTCTTTTCATCCTTAGGTTGGAAAGTACCAATTCCGATACGATCGGCTTCACTAAGAATTAGTCTTTTCACACGAACATGAGAGAAAACTTTATCGATATCGCCATTGTATTTTTCCATTAGAGTTTTAAAGATAAATCTTGAAGGAGGTGATAACTCCCCTTCAATTTTTACACGAAACTCATCTTTTGAGCCCTTGTTGAAAGACTCTTCAAATTTAGGTCTTAATTCTTTAGGAATCAACAGAAGTGGTTCTTCGTGCATGGGGCTTGAAAACACTTTAACGTCTTTGCCAAACAACCCATCTAAAACTCCATCAGTATCGGTCCACTCAAAAGTGTATAAGGCGCCTTCATTTGTTTTTGAGTAAGCTTCAATTCCTTTTTTCAGTCTACGACAGATCGTCGATTTCGCACTCCCCACTGGGCCGTGAAGGAGTATTACACGTTTTTCTGTACCGTATCCAAGGGCAGCGGAGCGCAGTACGTTGACTAATTTCATCAGTGAAATGTCTAGACCAAACACTCCATCTTGGCCGGCATTTTCAGCGTCATCAAAAAACTTATAACGAACAATCTTCTTTTTACAGTCGATGTACTCCTCGGTTCCGTAACCGATAATCATATCGTACATTCGTTGGTAAGCATTTCGAGTGACTCTTGGGTTTTCTTTTATCAGGTTTATATAGTCATCAAAGGTTCCGACCCAATTTCTATCCTTGAAGGTCTTTTCGTCGCCCCAGTCGCTAACGATTTCTTTGAATGAAAGATTTTTGTTTTCCATGAGTTTTCTCCTCGGCTTTGCCCTATCTCTATTATGCCGAATTATCCGATGACAAACAAGGATTGCACCGTGATTTCCGAATCATTTAAGGAGCTTGCAAACAGGCTCTTAAATAAAGACACCGCAATAAGGAAAAAAGAAAATTAAATTTTTATCGTTTTAAACTGAGACGAACGTAAGGGAGTAAAAAGTTTATCCTCGACCTGGACCTTGGACCGGGTGAGGCGTATCTGCAGGGCTTTCGAGCCTCTATCGATTTCAATAAGTCGCTTATTTCTATCTTCATACTCTACTGAAAATCTAGTTTTATAGGCTTTAGATATGCAGCTCATAACTTGCTCTTTTTTATTGCACTGCCATTCAGTTCCTGGCGATCTAGGAGTACCAAGGAGGCTATAAAAAATTTTTGGGTCCAACGAAAGTTTTGTTAAGAATTCAAAAAGTTTTCGACCATCGTCGGATTGAAAATGCTTTCCTTCTAAAAAAAGCCAGAGATCATTGCTCTCTTGTTTTTTTAAAAAGGTTGCCACCGGTTGGTCAAAAACAGCGCTCACATTTACCCTCATTCGGTTGTTGGGTGAGTCACTGGCCCAAGTCACATAGGCCCACTTTTTAAAGTCGGTGGTTTTATTTGTCATAAGGACTTTACCCTGCCAAATCCCCACATCAGTGGCCGGACCTTTGAAATCTTTTTTGCCGGTTGTACAGCTCGCTACAAAAAATAAAAGTAAAAGAGAGTAGAATATTTTCATTCCCTGACCCTAACTCTAATTCTTAGCAATTCCAAGAGGTTTACTGGCACTCTGATTGCACATCTTATTGGTTATAATGATCCGCCTTCCGCTTCGTTTAATTTTAGTGCCCCTTATCGTCTGTCTCGGCAATCAAAGCTTTTCTCAAAGCTTCTGTGCTCATTTATTTTACGAACCACCATTATATAGACATCTAAAACTTCACGACTCCAACTTTTGGAGTCTCCATTCAACCGACCATGCTCAGGAAATTCTGTGGGACATTCAACGCCAAGGAGAGCCTTCACAAGCCTTAAACTTGGAGTTAATGCTAAGACACTCCCTTGAAAAGCTCAGCGACCTTAAACAAATCCCCGCCCACTGGGAATTGATATCAACAGATAGCAATCTCAATAATGTTTTTCTCGGGTCTATTGATGGCATCCCCGTAGTCGTTAAGTTTTCCGAGCGCTCTCATCAATACGAGGCGTTGGTAAGTCAAATAGCGACACTTCTTTCCATCCCTGTTCCATTCACTGTTTCTATTGAGGTCGGTGATAAACTTGGTGTGGCCCAAATTTATATGACGGGCTGGCAGTCTCTTGCGGACTCCGGCCCAATGACCACTCACAGAAATCTTCTTTTAGAGTTTTTTGATCGGGTGGTGGCTAATGGCGATATTAACAGAGGCAACGTTTTAGTTCGTGAGAACCCTCTTGATCAAGTTGGAATTGACTACGAATTTGCGTTTGAAGCAAGAGATCCCTATCAAATAATAGGGATGGGGCCCAATGCTTGGCTATTGGAAAACATCGTTGAACTCTCAGAGCAGTTCCCTGAAGCCTTTAGTAAACTTAGAGATCCTCTTGTTCGTGATAGGATCTATAATTTGGTTTTAAATTCAAAAATTGATCAGTCCGAACTCTTTGCTGAACATGTTCGGTTACAACTGCGGACCGTAGAAAATGTGGCCCGCTTGCTTGTTAGAGATTAATTTGAAGCTGGCGTTCGACCGCTTCCATTTGACTTTTCCGCCTGTAGCCGCACTTCAATGGACTCAATTTTGGATTGAATCTTTTTCTTCGTCTCATTGTTTTTCTCAAGAGAGGCGGCCTTTTTATACATTTCCTTAGCCTTGCGAGGCAGCTTTTGGCGAAAGTAAGCGTCACCCAAATGTTCGGCAATGATGGCCTCTTTGGATTCTTTTTGGAAAGCCTTCTCAAGAATGCGAATGGCTTCAGCCACGCGGTCTTGTTTAAATAGAACCCAACCAAGAGTATCCATGATGTACCCATCACCTGGTTGAAGCTTTAAGGCTTTGCGCACCAACTCTTCGGCTGTTTTAAGGTTTTGAGTTCCATCCGCGTATACATAGGCCAGGTAGTTAAGAGCTTGCACATGATTTTCATCAAGACCTAAAACCTTTTGCATATGTTCAACGGTTTTATCTTTTTTACCCAAACGATCGTACACAGAGCCTAATTGGAAGTGAATTTGAATGTCTTCTGGGAATTTTTTAACCGCTGACTGTAAAACGTCTTCTGCTTCACTGACTTGATTATTCTCGTCCAGTAAAGAAGCATGCAAAATCCAGAATTTTGGCGAGTCCTTTTTATGTTTTAGCCCGGCCTTAACAGCGGCTATGGCCTCATCCATGTTCCCCATAAGCTTATGTAGGTAAGAGG
Source organism: Bdellovibrionales bacterium (assembly GCA_964230645.1). Classification (GTDB taxonomy): domain Bacteria; phylum Bdellovibrionota; class Bdellovibrionia; order Bdellovibrionales; family JAGQZY01; genus JAGQZY01. Next base: position 1,885,116 of record CAXRHT010000002.1, read on the forward strand.
TGTGCATGACACTGTCTTCGTAGTAACTACTTCCGAACTCGATTGATTCAAATTGCTGAATCGCCGCACGGTAGTTTTTGACCTCTTCGTAAAGAGCCCCTAGATAGAATCTCACCTTTTCAGACTCTGGGTATCTTTGTAAAATGCCTTCAAGTTTCTGTATGGCCGGATTGTATTTTTTCTGCTCGATCATGACTAGCGCAATTTTTAGGCTAATATTCAGGTTTTGATTATCGTACGACTCGACCACTTTGAGTTGCTCGATGGCCTCTGTGAGTTGGTCATCATCTAAATAAATCTGAGCCAGTTTTTCTGCAATAACATGATCACTGCCGTTTTCACGTTGAAAATCATGATAAAGGTTTTTTAGTTTTTTACGTCGGTCTTGCTTTTCGTACACAGCACCAAGAGCTAAAACAACATCCACAGATTCTGGACGAAGCTTTAAGCTTGTCACAAAAGCCGATTCTGCATTTCGGTACTCAGGCTCAGGTTTTGAAGAGTAAACTCTTCCGAGATAGTACCAGGCTTGCGACTTATCTTTAATTTTGTCGTTCCGGACCATCTTGCGAAAATGATCGATGGACTTTTTGAATTCCCCTTTTTCAGCATGAAGAGCTCCTATAAAAAGAGAGGTCTCCATATCATCTGGGTAAAAAGTCAGCGTTTTCTGATAAAGGTCCAAGGCTTGATCGTACATTTGCATGGCCGACATTAGGCCACCCAAGAGAAGTGCTGAATCTTTGTGCTTGGCATCGGTTTTCAAAGCTTCCTGACATTGGTTCATGGCCTCGGTTATGAGCCCAAGTTTTACGTACTCAAGGGCGAGTCGGTAACGGATTTGAGGAGAGTTTTGATCATAAACTAAGGCCATCTTGTAATTTTCAACAGCTTTAGCGGAGTCATTTTTCAAACTATAGGATTCGGCCATAGTAAAGTGGTAGTCGGCCTTGGTATTCATATAGGTATCATCAACGGATTCCCCTTGCTGATCAGGGATACGCATATTGTCTGGAACCTCATTTTGAACATTGGCGGCTTGGCTAATAAAAGGGCTTTTACCGCCCCCCAAATGGGAACACCCAGACAGAAGTATAAGTGTACAGATTAACTGGGTTTTTTTGCCAAATATCATTTGCACTCCAAGAGTTGATCCTTTGTCTTAGGTTCCTATCGGTCGATAGGGGGGATCTCTTGAAGGGCGCTCCAGTAAACTAGACCAGGGCTATAGGGCTAGGATTTGTTGCATTTCATTTTCAACTTGATGAAACATTCTTAAATTTACTGTTAACTTAAAGTGTTGGAATTACATGGGTTTTGTATAATTTTTAAAACTCGCGTTATTTTCATTGATTATTAAATAATCAAAACACCCCTTCCTTGACAAGCTGTGGCGGCCGGAATAGATTCCGACCGAACACAGCAACAATATTGAATGTTTAGCCATTCAACTGTCAATGGGAGGAAAACCTTGATTAGCTCAAACCAAGACAACAGCAAGAAAGTTAAAATTATCAAGCGATACCAAAACAGAAAACTCTACGATACTCAGCAAAGTTGTTACGTTACATTAGACGACATTGCCAAAATGATCCGAGCTAACGAAGAAGTCATGGTTATCGACAACAAAACTAAAAACGACATCACAGCTGCGACTTTGACTCAAATCATCTTCGAATCTGAAAAGAAAGCCTCCCAGTATGCGCCTCTTTTCACTTTAAGAGAGATCATCCAACACGCTAATGGAAGTATCTCTAGCTACCTTGCTAAACTTGGTGCCTTCCCTAAAGAATACATTGTTAAATCCGCTCAACCCTCTACTTCTAGCAGCAAGTCCAGCAGTGACTCTGTTGTGGATAAAGCGGCTGAGTCTTATGACACAGTTAAACAATCCTTAGAAAATCGAGTGGCTCAGGCCGCCACAAGTGGAAGCGGGCAAGAGTTCACGGGAAAACTTCCTCAACAAGAGGAAACTCCAAGCCTTCCCAACCCTAATAAAAACTTTTTAAATACACAGCAGTAAGCCTGCTAAAGATTTGAAAGCCATCGAGGGCTTTCTGGTTTGAGTTAAAAAAAGCCTGACGAAACTGTCAGGTTTTTTTTTGCCTATTGAACAGGAATCTTGCCGTCTTAGTAGGTGCGATCCGAGAGGAAGGTTTTGTGACCTTTTTTAATGGTAACAGTATTATCGAAAATAACTTTCTCTCCAGCAGGGCCCTGAGCTTTGACCAAAACTTTATGCTCTCCCGGAGGGAGATTGAACTTCGCGATCTGAAAGCTATCCGGAAGGGTTGACCACTGTCGAAGGTCCGCTTGATCAGAGACATGCATTGCAATTAATGCGAGAGCTCCTAAGGCTTCATTTTTCTGTCTGATTTGGTCGGCCACCACTTCTTTTGCAACAAATCCTATAATTTTTTTTGCCACAAGATAGTTGTAATCATTATCAAGCGTTCGGATCGCCTCAGCTCCAATATTGTAAAAAAGCTTAGTGGTCTTTTTTTCCTTCCCATCAATTTCAACTACAGCCTGATCGAACTGACTGTAATGAGGAACGAGATGGGGAAAACGATAGTTTCCCGGACGAGGTCTTTTTCTGGGAATCCAGCCCTGCTGGTAAATAAAAACCAGCTCTCCTCCCGAGCGGGTTTCTTTTTTTATTTCAGACAAATTGTACTGTGGATACTTACCCTGCCATTTTTTGAGCTCATCGTAGCGTCTTGCCCTCCAAGCCGCTCGAATAAGATCCTTACCAATGCCACTTAAGTCAGACTTAATATTGTAGGCATTTTTATAATCAATATAGGCCGAGTCCCATTTTCCTTGGGCTTCCCAGATCATGGCTGATAGATATCGAGCAAATAGACTTTTTCTTTCGTCTTCATTGTCGAGTTTAAACTTATAGATTTTTTGATCGATCCGCCGGCATTCAACAAGGGCATCTTCATAATTACCGAGTAGAGTGAAGTTAAGAGCCAAGTAAACATTAATTAAGATATTTTCGAATCGCTCTGTTTTATACTGCACCATACTTTCGCTAAGAAGTAACGAGCCGGCCTCTCGGGATAAGCTGGTGTAATTTTTTACGTCTGCTAAACGATCGGCTTTAATTAGAATTTCGTTACTTTTTTCAATGTCACCGGCTTCATGTAAAGCGATCCCGTAGTCTAAAAGATAAAGAACCTGGTCTTTACCCTCAAGACTGGCCGGTTCAGCCAGAAGAGTGGCCGCCTCACTTGGCTGATCTTGTGATAGGTGTTTTCGAGCCCCGTCCACTTTACTCTGGTAGGTTGCACAACCCACTAGAAACAAAGTGGCTACAAAAGGGATTGAGAATCGCTTCACTTAACGCCCTTATCAAAGTCCCATTCGACGTTTTTTATACTTTTTACGAAGCTGCTCGTAGCCAGTCCACTCAATGATATTCGTTTTTAAATTAGTCATATTCAGAGTGAGCTTGTAGTAAACCGTCTTTCGTTTATTGATATCTTTAACAATGGAGGTCAGGCGGCCGTTAATAATAAAATCGGCTCCTATTTGTCCGCCTTTACCCTTTGCGGTTTCTTTAGAAACCATCCCGGAGTTTTGGTAATCGTACTCTTCGGCCACATCATCTCTGGCAGCCTTATCCACGAAGCGCACGCCCCCTTGATTGGTTAGCTCCACCCGAACCATATCCATAATACTTTGGGTATTAATGTGTTCGTCTGTTTGGTTTTGAAGCCGGGTTACCATAACAATGGGGGGAACTTTTGCAGCTTGAACAGCACGGCTATTCACCATTTTTTGTACCAAGTTATGAACAACCTTTTGCATGTCCGTTTCGGACCAGCGATCATCAAGAAGATTTTCGTTGTTTACATCATCGTACTCTCCCTTGATGTAACCCTTAGGTCCACAAGCAGAAAGGGTCATAAGAGATATAAGTAACACTCCCATTGTCTTTTTCATAAAAAACTCCTGTTTTAAATCCGGAAATTGGTTCCATTCAGTCTATAAACTAAAAGGCCGATGAGCAACGACTTGGCACAATTTGTGCCTCTCTCCCATGTATGAATAATCGCCATTCAGTGGAGCTTGTTCGCTCCCTGCAGAGTCAATTAGAGTCCAAGCCTGAAGGCCTCTGGTGTGTGGCGCTTTCCTCGAAAGGGCATATTTTAAAACTGAAGAGCTTAGATTGTACCCATTCATCTGATATCTTTGCTCAAAGCCTGAGTTTTCGCTCCGCAATAGAAAGCGAAAAAGGCCCCCTGGTCATCGTTCGAAAAGACTCAAGTTATCACCTCTTTGATGAATGGGACTGGCTGTTTATAGATAGAATCAAAACTAGTGTTTCATTCTCAGAGAAGGTCTTCGACTATATTAAAATTTTCGCAGATCGGTCTTCTCTTCTTTCCAATCACGAGATCCTTTAAGGCTTTCCATAGAATTGAGTTTAAGGTAGACCTTGTAGGGAAACTGAACCCAACTTAGGAGATCCTGTGACTGCTAAAATATTTTTGACTGCCTCCATTGTTTTAAACCTCGTTTTTGCCGTCTACATTTTTTTTCTTTCCTCTCCTCAGAATGATAGCTGGGCTAATATGAGTAGCCAGGATAAAAAGAGAGCCTGCGTTTCCTATGCTAAAGAAAAAGTGCAAGAATTTGCTGACAAAAGCAGCTCAGACTCTTCGGAAGGCCTGCGCAAACCCCTCGAAGGGTATGAGGATGCTCCAGTAGAGAAGATTGAACTCTCAAAAAAAGAAATAAAAGAATACACAAGCAATCTTCCTAAAGTCTTAAGAGATGCTAAAGCCGTTCCCTATGTGGAACCCGGAACAGGAAATATTTCTGGATTCAAAGTTTTAAGTATTAAGACCGGCAGCGTGTATGAGAGACTAGGGATCCAACCAAAGGACATCATTAAAGGGTTTAACGGTAAAGAGATTGTGAGCCCTAGGCACGCTATGCAGCTTTATCAGAATTTAAAAACATCCGGCTCGATGAAATTGCATATACTGAGACAGGGAAAACCTAAGACATTGCACTATCAAATTAACTAAGAACTAATTGTTATCGTGCTTATCAACGCTGACGATTTCCATTTTATCATTAACCTTAACAACATAACCCATTTTATAAGCCTCTTTAATAAAGGCTTTAACATATCGTTGGCGTTGTTCTTTTTCCAACTCTTCGTAACGCTGTTTTTTGGCAAGAAAGGCATCCATTTGTTGATCTAAATTGACGGGTTCGTTTATGCCCTCTTCATTGAGGTCATAAGCTGCCGGCCCAACATCAGCGTTAACAGGCGCCTCATGAAACTTTGTTCTTTTTCGATAGTTTGGATCCAATAGGGGCTTTTCCACTGTTTTTTCTATTTCTGCTCGCTGCTTTTGGATGTCTAATTTGACTTGGGCTTCTTTTTTGTATTGTTCAAGTTTATTGTAGCTAATGGTATTTCCGGATGTTTTAGGAGAAATAACACCAGGAGTAGTCACGTAAGGGTCGGGACCAACAATATATAAATATCCGAAAAAAAGAGTTCCCAGTAAAAATAAACCTGGGACAAAATAGTACTTCATGGCTTTGAAGTTATCGGATTAAATCGAAATTTCTTTATTTATCTCGATATGAAACAATAGTGAAAACCCTTTCCTGCAGGGGATTAAGACAGGCTAAGAAATTTATTTTATTTATTTGAGGGTAGAGGAGTTCAATGAGATTGGTTGACCTCTGTACGATTTCTATTCCCGATAAATTGGAAGATCAATATGAAACGTGGTTCCTTTACCCACTTGGCTCTCAACATGGATCTGACCACCATGAGATTTAACAATGCCGTAGGAGATACTTAAGCCAAGCCCTGTCCCCTGACCCACATCTTTTGTTGTGTAAAAGGGATCAAAGATTTTTTCCACATTATCTTTTTCGATTCCGACTCCAGTGTCCCTTATTTCAATCCTGACAAGCTTTTGTTCGCTTAAATACTCGGTGGAAATAAAAATATCGCCCTCTTCTTCAATGGCTTGGATCGCATTGTTGATGATGTTCATAAAAACTTGTTTCATCTGATTAATGTTACAGTTAATTTTTGGTACTTCATTGTAGTCTTTGCGAACCAATATATTATTTTTTAGCTCTCCACTAAGTAGTTTGAGAGTACTATCAATACCTGTGTTCACATCAAATGCTTGGGTTTTTTCCTCATCCGCTCTTGAAAAATTTCTGAGTCCTAAAACAATGTCTTTGGCTCGATTGGAACCCTCTTCACAGGACTGAATCAGCTTGGGGAAATCTTTTTTGATGTATTCATAGTCTTCCTCTTGCACAAGTATGTCCAATTCAGCGGGTTTCTTGAGGGTGCGATCAATGATCTTGAAGAGACTTTGAGAGTATTCTTTGAGGTGCCCGATATTAGAATAAATAAAGCCAATGGGGTTATTAAGCTCATGGGCTATTCCTGCCACCAGTTCACCAAGACTTGCTAGCTTTGCCGATTGTACGAGTTGGTTCTGTGTGTTTTTAATTTTATTATTGGCTTGCTCTAATAGATCGAGCTGCTTTTTCATTTTTTGGTCAGACTCAACAATTTGTACCGACATTTCGTTGAAACTATCGACCAACTCAGCAATTTCCGTGCGACTTTTGTTTTCAATAAAGGGAGCTTCCCTGGCATCCTTCAAATTTCTAGACGCTTTGATCAAAGCTTCGATGGGAGAGATCACCTCGCGCACGAAATAGAAACTCATTACCAAAATAAATGCAAAAATACAGATAAAGGTTAAGATAATCATGTAGTTAACATTGCTGATACTCGAAGCAGCAGAAGCCTTCGAGGAACCCATCCCTATTAAAAACTCCAACTGCCCCCAGCTAATGGCCGTTGACATAAAAGCGTAGGGCACTTCTGAGATACTAAATTCAAAAAACTTATTTTGGCCACTCAGGAGTTGCTCGGAGAGATTAAGGGTGTTGGTTGATTCAGGCAGAGAGCCTAAAAGAATTTTTCCTTTGCTATCAAAGAAGACCACTTCGGCACCGATAGCCTCGGTGATTTTTTTTAAATACTGTTGGTCGACTGACAAAATAGATTCTACGTACCCCACCGTTCTTTCTTGCACACCCACTATTTTGCGGACAATTGAAAGTGCGAGAACATTCTTTCCTTTCTTATCTTTCTGGAAAAGCACTCGATGGAGGCTTGTTTCATCTTCTAAACGCTCCCTAAGGTCCGAGGGAAGGTCCGCCATCCCGTGAACGCTTTTGTATTTTTCATTAAAATAGACAAAGACCTGCCCCCCTTGAGAGTAGACCTTTACTTCTTCCTGATCAAAAAGTTGAATTTTATCACTAAGAACGGCTTTAAAACCCTCCGGATCCACTGTCGATATGAAGTAAATAAGGGACTTATCTTGCAGTGACTTCGTGATAAAATCTTCAAGATTGGTGCGTTTTTTTGCAAAAAGGCTTTCAAGCTCACGCACATGAACTGTTAAGCGGTCCTTGATCTGTTGGTTGATACTCTTTTGATATTGATCTTGAACAACAAAGGCTAAGATAACTAGAGGAACTAAAGTAAAGAAGAAGAACCAAGTAAAAACCAGGCTTCTTAAGGACTTTCTCTTCTTTCCCCCAACCATCAACGACAAGCCTTAATCTGTTGAAACTTGCTTTAAAAGATCCAAGTCCTCAAGGGCTTTCCCGGAGCCCATCACCACACATGTCAGTGGATTCTCGGCGATTGTTACTGGAAGTCCGGTTCTCTCTCGAATCAACACATCAAGATTATGGAGATGAGCTCCTCCGCCCGTAAGAACAATTCCATTATCGACGATATCAGAGGCCAACTCCGGGGGAGTTTTCTCAAGGGTTGTACGTACGGCATCCACAATCTCAGTGAGTGGATCTTTTAGGGCTTCGTTAATTTGTTCACTGGAAATTTCAATAGTTTTAGGCGCTCCCGCGACGAGGTCTCTTCCCTTGATCACCATGGAACGAGACTTCTCAAAAGGATAAGCATTACCGATAGCAATTTTAATTTGTTCGGCTGTTCTTTCTCCGATGAGTAAATTAAATTGTCGTCTTACATAGTTAATGATGGCTTCATCGAGTTTGTCACCAGCCACTTTAATAGATTTACAAAAGACGATGCCTCCAAGAGAAATTACGGCAACTCCTGTCGTTCCCCCTCCCATATCGACGACCATGCTTCCAATAGGTTCAGCTATTGGAAGGCCAGCTCCGATGGCCGCAGCCATTGGCTCTTCAATGAGATAAACCTCTCTGGCTCCTGCAGACATGGCGGACTCTTTAACGGCTTTTTTCTCAACCTGTGTGATTCCGTAGGGAACACAAATGTTAATTCTCGGGCGAATAAAACTTTTCTGCTGTCCCGTTGATTTAGAAATAAAATATTTAAGCATGGACTGAGTCACTTCAAAGTCGGCAATAACTCCGTCCTTGATCGGACGGATGGCCACAATGGTTCCCGGGGTACGACCTAACATGTCTTTGGCCTCTTTACCCACAGCCAATACACGACTTTGCATACCCCTATAATTTTTCTGAACAGCAACCACAGAAGGCTCATCAAGGATGATATCTCGGCTGCTTTTTGAATAAACCAGAGTGTTGGCTGTGCCCAAATCAATGGCAATATCGTTGGAGAAATAATCAGAGAAACGATTTAAAAAACTCATAGGACGACCTTTCTAAGGCTCAAGATTAAAGTTTTACAAAAAAAGAGTCAATACAAGAGGTTAGGACTTTTCTATGTTTTATCAACTTTAATGTTTTATGGGGAGGAAGGGGCGCTGCATTATTGTCTTTCTAACTAAAAAGGAATTGAATGCCGTTCATGGAAAAAGCCGCCTTAATCAACGATCTCATCACTTTTTTAAAAACTGATTCTGCCTGCAAAGAGACTCTTTTTTGTCTTTCACCCAAAGCCGAAATTGAAATTCGTATCGCAAGAGAATCCCATGTGCGTGTGACTCACGACAAAGTAAACGTGATCGCAGAAGAAAAACCGGCGCGCGCTCCAGAATTTATCTTTGATGCCTCACCTGAGGCCATTGCCGTATTAGTGGCCGAGAAAAACCTCAGTCCAGCAAAGCTTGGCATTAAATTGCTTAAACAGATCGTTAATCGCGACATCAAGGTCTCTATGCCTGGAAGCATTTTGCAAGTGACAAGTAAAGGCTATTTCAAAATTCTTAAGGTCGGTGGGACTGAGTTCTTATCCGAACTTAAAAAATACAACCTCACCAGCCTTCCAAAAATTACGGCAGCCCTAAAAAAGCTCGCTAAAAAATAAGAACTCTAGGCGGCATTAAGGGCTCTTGCACTGTCCAACATAATGAGTGCCGTCAATTAAGGCTTTGAAGCTTTGATCTTTTAAAATCTCTCCCACAGAATGGATCTCCACAGCTTCTCCCCCGGCGCTTTTTGCTTGGGCATGGATAATAAAGTACGTCCTTCCCTGCCGAGAAAAGAGATTAGGGGCTGAATCTTTAGCAACGACCGAGTACATGCCAACTTCGGCTCTCCCATTTTTCAATTCAATATAAACTGAAGAGGCACTCTCTTTTGTGCAATTGTTTTTTTCACAAGCGTACATAAATTGCGGCTGGCAATTTAATTCAATGGAGAGATCTTTAGGAGCCGATTGGCAAGCTCCAAGAATTAAAAAAGCAATGATAGGTGTTAAACGAATTCGCCCTTCCATCCCAACTCCTTTTCCATTTGTTTCATCAAGAGCTCTTGTTCTTTTTTGGAAGTCTGCGCATCCCAGCCCAGAAGGTCTTCAAAAACTTTACAAATACATTTTAAATATTTGATCCCATGATCTTTAGTGGCCAGAAAGAGAGGGCTTCTTCTCCAATAAAAATCTCTAAGAGAAAAACACATCGTATTCTCGATAGCAAAGTGAGCCTCCCCCATCCAGTAAGCCTCATTGTCCGTATAAAGAGAATAATGCTTCTGCATGATCTTTAATATATCGTAAGCTTCTTCGCCATGGCGAAAAAGGAGTCGCTTCACGATGGAAGCCGGGAATTCAAACTTTGCCGCCCATTCATATTCCATCAATTGCACTCTCTCAAATAGAGCTTCCGTCACTTTTGGATTCAAAGGATTTTTTGTTTGGGACTGCCCATAGGACATCCCGGATTCAAAGGGCATCTTTTTCAAAACGTGATCCACCGTCTCTTCAGACATCTTTCGGTAGGTTGTGTACTTACCTCCGGCAATAAAAGTGAGATTTTCACCAGTTGACCAAATTTGGTGCTCGCGGCTGGTTTTTCCTTCAGAGGAAGAGCCATCATTGACCAAGGGACGTACGCCTGCATAACTCGAATAGATATCCTTTTCTTGAATATTAAGTTTAGGAAAATAAGTGTTCAGAGCATCTAACAAATAGCGAACGTCAGAAGCTTCGGCCTTCACCTCTTGTGGCTTTTTTTGGAAATCCGTATCGGTCGTCCCAACGATCACCATTTCATGTCTTGGAATGACGAAAATGATTCTCTTTTCAACCGCCATCACAATGGCTTTTTTGATGGGAATCTTTTTTCTTGGAAACACTAAATGCACACCTTTTGTGGGACGCAGACAGTCCTCCCAATTTTTATCCACGATGTGGCCAAAGATGTCTGTCCAAGGGCCAACACTGGATAGATACTGATGACCCTTCAGGCTAAATTCTTCTCCTGTCATCTGATCTCTTAAATGAAGCTTTTCAATATTTTCTGAATCGCCTTCAATCGATTCCACGTTAGTATAATTCACAAGACAGGCTCCACGGCGATGGGCATCTCGTAGAGTTTCAATGACGAGCCTGTCATCATCAGTATAAGCATCAGAGTATTCCATGGCTCCAACGAGAGTGCGGGCATCAAGCTCTGGCACTCTTTCCCTAACTTCCTCGCTATTGAGGCTTTCGTGCATTTGGGGTGTTTCAAAAAGGGCTAATAGGTCATAAAGCCACATACCCGCTAACATCTTCCAGTAGCCCACACGTGAGGACTTATAAATAGGAATCACAAACCGAAGGGGGTGGACCAGATGAGGAGCCAATTTAAATAATAAAGCTCTTTCAGAAAGTGCTTCAAAAACCAAGCTAAACTCGAAGTTCTCAAGATAGCGCACTCCACCATGTATTAGTTTTGAGGATCGTGAACTGGTTCCTTCTGCAAAATCTCGCCCCTCTACAAGAGCGACCTTCATCCCTCGAGAGGCGGCGTCTCTAGCAACTCCCGCGCCCGTAATACCACCACCAATAATAACGAGATCAAAGACTTCGTTTTTTAGACGCTCTAGGTTTTTATTGCGGGTTTCAAGAGAAAACTTCACTCAAGCCTCGCTTATCTTTGTGGTTGAGAAATGCAGGTATTCCCCTTCTTTGAACTTATCAAATTTTTCAAGAGCAAAATCTTTGTGCTTACAGGAACTATTAAACAAAACCTTTTGCAGGTGCTTGGTCTTAGCCCAGCGAATCGCAGTGTCGAGAAGCTGGAACCCGACCTCATCGTCAACGAATTCTATATGCTCAATCCAAAGACTCTGGGTCCATTTATTAAAAAATAAGAGAGGCTGCCCGAGGAGATAGCCTTTCAGCTCTCCTGCTTCAAGAGCCACGAAACTCCAGCCAAGTCCTGCGTAGTGTTCAAGAGACTCTTTGCGCCAAGCCTGATCCCAAGATTTCATTTCTTTTTGAATTTCGCCTAGGTCTGCTGGCAGCCTTGAAATCTCCCACTGGAAGACCTCTTCGCTGTGCTGTTGCAAAAAGAGTTTAATTTCCATGGTGGCAGTTTACCTCAAGCCTTCTAGAGCGTCTACACCTGAGCCAACGGAATCTTTACTGTTCTCATCGCTGATTCTACTGTAGGTTAGGGCTATGGAAAAAAATCATTTTAGTGAGAAATTTTTTGATGAAATAAAGCGAACTGTCGAAGAGACCATGAAAAAAAGTGAGGGTCCCTATTACGCCGCTTTCGATGCTGACGGCACCCTTTGGGACAGTGATCTCGGAGAACAGTTCTTCCAGTACCAGATTGATCATTGTGATCTGGAGCCTTTAAAAAAGGTGAATCCCTGGGAATATTACGAAACAACAAAAAAAACCGATCCGGTCGCGGCTTACCTGTGGCTGGCTCAAATCAATGCGGGCCATAGCTTGGAGCAAGTCAGAGCTTGGTCAAAAGCATGTATTGAAAAAAACGGTGCCCGTGTCTTTGAATCGCAGAAAAAATTGATCGCCTGGCTGCAATCCATGGGTGTGGAAACTCTTATTGTAACCGCTTCCATTCAATGGGCGGTGGAACCAGCCGGAGAGCTTGCCGGCATTTCCTATGAGAATGTCATGGGTATTCAAACAGCCACGGATGAAAATGGAATCGTCACAGAGGAGCAATTCGGGCCTATCACCTGGCGTGAAGGTAAAGCCAAGGCGCTATTGTCTCGCACCGATGGTGTGAAGCCAGTATTATGCGCTGGAAACACCTACGGGGACATTGCTTTGCTAGAAGCCTCTAAGGGCGCTCGAATTTGCTCGCAAACCCAAACCGAAAAAAATGGTCTTGAATGGGAGGAGAGCAAACTCCTTGAGCACGCCAAAAAACACAATTGGCCTGTGCACCATTTTTTCGATCCCCACTTCACAACAGGATAACAAATGGTCACTCTTCACCATCTTGAGCGCTCACGCTCCCACCGTGTTCTTTGGATGCTCGAAGAATTAGGTATTGAATATGAAATTAAAACCTACAAAAGAGATCCGAAGACCCTTCTAGCCCCTGAGAAATTAAAAAATATCCATCCCTTGGGAAAATCCCCCGTCATCACTGATGGTGATCGTACGATCGCAGAATCAAGTGTCATTCTTGAATATCTGGTAGAAACCCATGGTAACGGACGATTGAGACCACCTAAAGACAAAGAAGAAGACTACTGGAATTATCAGTATTTCTTGCAAGCCGCTGAGGGGAGCTTTATGCCCTACCTCTTTTTATCTTTTGTTATGAGCCGCCTCTCTAAAGCACCTGTACCTTTAGTAGTTCGCCCCGTTGGCAAAGCTCTGAGTCTTGGTCTTCAGCAAAAGCTAATTAATCCAAATCTGAAATCACAGTTCCAGTTTCTCAATCAACATCTAGTGGAAAATACTTGGTTAGCCGGAGATGAGTTTTCCGCCGCTGATATTCAAATGAGCTATCCTCTGATGGCAGCAGAATCTCGATCGGACCTAAAAGAGTACCCTAATGTTGTAGACTTTCTGACAAGGCTAAAAAACCGAGATGCCTTTAATAAAGCTCTAGACATAGGCGGACCTGTTCAACTGGATCTTTAACAGCATTTCTTAATCTCTTGGATAAATACTATTAATCCCTTTAATATCTTGTCCAGTTAACGGGACGATCCCTCGTTCATAATCGTAGCTGCGGTAATAACAAGGGTTCATAAAAGATAGCTCATCAACTTTTTCAAAAAATAAAAATTGATCCGATTGGCTAACAGCCTGCTCACATTGGGAGTCAGGATGATTCGATTCGTGATGAAGACCAACAGCGTGTCCAAACTCATGAATTGCCACTGACTCTAGAAAATTTTTCCGCCCTTGTGGTGACAGAGATTCATAAACATCAATCGCCACAGGCATTGCAAACTCCATGGTAGGGTTCAATACAAGCAGCGCTTTTTTAGAAGAAAAAGATTCCATTTGACCATTACCCCAAACACTTAATTTTCGAGGATGAAGATACTCATCAAACCCTAGCAGAAATTTTAAAAAAGAGAGCATATTTCCATAACGATCTTTGTCTTTACTAGAAGGGTCATTTCCAAGAAGTACGCTGATGTCATAATATTCATTAGGCCGACATTCTTCCCACGCCTGTGGCAGGTCCAGGTTCGTCTCAGCAAAAGCATCAAATATAGCCGTCTCCATGCGGATTTGAAAATCACGGTAGTAGTCCGAGTAAAACTCCCAACACACCTTAATCGGTTCAGGATGGCTCTCTAAGATATGGTTTTCATGGTAAACAAAAGCTTTTGCCGGCCAATGAGGGAGATTTAAAAACAAACTTGTAGCAACAAAAATGAGTATAGATTTCACCGGGTGTTCCTTGATTTAATTGAGTTGAAACAACCCACTTTAATGAATGGAGAAGACCCTGACTATAGGCTCTGAAATATATACTCTATTGTCACTAAGCTAACAGCCTGCCTAAGGAGTATGAATGACGCAACTTCATACGAACAACTCTAAAAAAGGCTACGTGGCCTGCTCACCGATGATCGATTCAAGCTCTTCGACCTCTTTGGGGACATCTTGAGTTAAGTTCACAGGCCCTTTTTCACTAATGAGAATGTCATCTTCAATACGCACACCCAGGCCTCTTAGTTCTTTTGGAGCTGAATCGTCAGTCACTGGCACATAAAGGCCTGGCTCAATGGTATGCACCATATTGGGTTGAAAGGGAACTGGGTCATTGCCATTTTTAGAAAAACCAACATCATGGACATCCATACCCAGGTAATGACCGATTCCATGGGGATAGTACTTTAGATAGGTTTTATTCTCGATGATCTCATCAACAGAGCCTTTTAAAAGTCCAAGATCAATCATTTTCTCCACTAGTAACTCGCAAGAACGCTGATGCATCTCAGGTATGGAATAACCTGGTTTAGATAAAGCGATCAGCTCTTTTTGTACATCAAGCACCGCTTGATAAATGTCTTTTTGAGCAGAAGTGAATTTTCCATTCACTGGATAGGTTCGGGTAATATCAGCGGTGTAATAATTTTTCTCTGCACCAGCATCGATTAACAGAAAGTCACCGTCTTGCATCAAACGATTGTTATCTCGGTAGTGAAGAGTGCAGGCATTGGCTCCAGAGGCAATAATCGAGGAGTAGCCTTCAAAGCTTGCCTCTTGGTTATAAAACGAAAAAAACAAATGAGCCTGTGCTTGCCTTTCATTCATACCAGGCTTCACATTTTTCATTACGTTGACATGAGCTTGGGCCGAAAGGCGACAGGCATCCGTTAACCACGTGATCTCATGTTCATCTTTGATCACTCGCATAGGAGCGACCACTTCTTTGGGATCAAAAATTGGAAGCTTATTTCGACCTGAGCGACGATCCAATTGCTGGGCTCTGTCTCTAGCATCGAAGATTATGGCGTCTCTAGCTGAATCCTCACCAATGGCAAAGTAAAGCTTTTCAGCACCTCTTAATAAATGGGGCAGTTGCTCATCAAGCTCTCCCATTCCAAAGCATTGATCGACTCCAAATTCTTTTTTTGCCAACTCTTGCCCAAAGCGCTCGCCATCCCAAATTTCAACAGAGGGGTCTTTTTCTCTAACGAATAAAGAATAGCTTTCCTGCTCCCCCGTACGTATCACCGCAACACTGGAGGGTTCTTCAAAACCAGTAAAATAGACGAAAGAGCTTTCTGCTCGGAATCGCGCTAAATGACTCTCTTCACCGGAAAAAAACACGTAAACCGCGTTTTCACCAAATTGAGCCAATCGCTTTCTTCGGTTTTCAAAAACAGAGTTATCTTTAAATGTTCTAATAGGCATATTGCTGAGCCATTCCTTTAACAAGAGATTTTGATTTGAGCTGACCTTTGCGGATAATGGAGCGCAAGCTATTATAAGAGTTTATTCCTTCGCCTGAAACTGGAATGCGCACAACTTTATCCACAATCCCTTGGCTGATTTGTGAGCCTAACGACTTTGTCTGTAAAAGGGCCCAGGCCATTTCTCGATCTTTATTGCGAATTGATTGATCTAGAAGTTCATTAGGTCCAGCCACATCCACATAAACAATAAGGTTGGCTCCTTGTTGCCTTAAATAACTGGCAAGCCTTGCCACCGCCGAAAAGTCTGCACCATACCGGCTTAACTTAAAGTGAGGAGCTGAGGGCCAACAAGTTTTAAGAACACTAATTGCCGATCCTTTAGAGTATATTTCTGACTTCTCGTTTTCGATGTCTAAAGCAGAACAAGCAAATGGCACGGAACTTTCTGAGAGCTTAGCCCGACCGTAGACTTTTGTGAGGTACGAAGAGAAGTCGCCCACCTGTGGTTGCGTGCCCCCTGAGAAAAAACCACCGGAGGGTTGAAATTTTTTACCTGGCAATTTTAACAGTTTCCATTCGATGGAGTGAGCCTTTTTATCCATGGCGTAAGCCGCGGCCACTATAGCTCCCCACTCGATCCCTGCGATCCCATGAACTTTTATTTTTTGATCTTCTAAGGCCTGTAAAAATCCAATCTGGGCAAAACTAAGGGCCCCTCCAGGTCCAAGGATTAACCCCAACTTTGGCGCTTCCTTTTCAAGAAACTCGGGCTTTTCAATTTTTGGTTGATTCGGGGGAAGCTCCTTACCCGTTTGTGGATCAATCGGACGCGCTTCTCCTTGCTGAGGTTTTTTATTGATTTCGTCTCTGGTTTTAAGACCAAAATTCTGACAACCAGCTAAAATAACCAGAGCCGCGCTAAACTTTAGAACCTTTAAGTAAAAACTCTTTGTTGCCATTGTCCCCCTCTATTGGTGAGTCACAATATTCCATCTGTTCTAACGCATTTTGCCTAAAAACCCCAAGGATTTTTTCTAAGGCTAGGTTTCGAGACTCCTGGTCTTTAACCACACCTTTTTTATTAAGATCCTTTTTTGAGAGTTCAAACTGGGGCTTTACTAGCACGATGAGAGTTCCCCCTTTTTTCAAGTAGTCCAAAAGATTTGGTATGAGTAGAGATAGAGAGATAAAAGAAACATCCACAACGATCAGATCAAAACTCTGATCTTGCTCTCCAAAAAAACTTTGGAGTATTGCCTCAGGCAATGGATAGCGGGCATTAATCTTTTCAAAAGCCATTAACTTGTCATTGCTCTGTAGATCTTTGTGAAGCTGCCCCTGTCCCACATCAATACCCAAAACCTTTTGGACTCCTCTATGTAGAAGTAAATCAGAGAATCCTCCCGTGGAAAGACCCACATCGAGTGCGGTCTTCCCTCTTACATCTACCTCAAATGTGTCTAGGGCTTTTTCGAGCTTTAAAGCTCCCTGCGAAACATACTTTAAGAATCCCGTATCACGAATTCTAAACTGATTGGGATGTACCTTCTCGAAGTCGAACTTCTGGCCCGGTTTTGTTAATGGGTACCATGATATTTGATCCTCAGAAAACTCGATGTCACCGGACTGTATAAGTTTTTGAATTTGAGAGCGCGTCCACTGAGGAAACAATTCCAAAAGAATTTGATCGAGTCTTTTCTCACTCATTTCTGTCGAGAGATGTTGAAACTTACAAGCTCTTGAATAAGTGGAGTGTTGATCTCAAGGGAGGTTAAATCACCCTCGATCCGTTCACTCAAACTAGCCAAATAATCCTGAGTTCCCTTTTTCCCAAGAAAACTGATAAAGCTAAGTTCTTCGTTTTCATCTTCGTCTAAAAGGTCATCTTTAATTTGAAAAGCTAAACCCACTTTTTTACCAAGGTCTTTCAAGGCTGGGGTGTACTTATTTGCGACAACAGCTGGTCCCTCAAAGGCCATAGAAATCAGACATCCTGTTTTGAGCTCATGCAGTTTTATGAGCTGCCCGAGACTTTCAATAGGCTCCCCTTTGCCTAAATCTAAAACCTGCCCCCTGACCATACCGTTAAGTCCACTGGCTTCAGAGAGAAGCTTTACTAATTCTAAACTATGGGGAGAGACATCAAAGGATAAAACCCGAAAAGCTTCTGTTAAAAGTGAGTCTCCAGCTAAAAGAGCTGTGTCTTCAGAGAACTTAATGTGATTTGTGGGTTGTCCTCGTCTTTCATTATCATCATCCATGCAGGGCAAGTCGTCGTGAATCAGCGAGTAGGTATGAATACACTCGATAGCTAAAGCAAAGGAAATAATATCTTTTGGGGCGACACCGTAGGCATCTGCCACTGCGAAACAAAGCATGGGGCGAAAGCGTTTGCCCCCATTGAAAAAGGAGTATTCAATGGAGTCAATTAATAGTGCCACATCTTTAGCTTCCGCTCTTCTGTGGGCAAAATATTCTTTAGCGACGACTTCGAATTCTTCAATTCTTTCCGTTAAGATGGGATTCATTTTTTAAAATCTTCTAGAACAGGTTCACCATCAGCATCAACTCCGACCAACTTCTTCACTTTTTGCTCAGCCTCAGTGAGTTCTTTATTGCAATCGCGGGATAGTTTGACCCCTTCTTCAAAGAGTTTTAGGGATTCGTCGAGAGAAAGTTCTCCGTTTTCCATTTTTTTAACAATTTCCTCTAAGCGGGTTAATTTTTTTTCGAAACTCATTTTTTCTCCTTTAATCTATGAGTCTTTACTTCGGCTTCAATAAAGCCATCTCGCAATTCAATTTCAATTTCTTTAGTTTTTAATTCCGCGCAGTCGGCAACAAGCTCACCTTTAGAGCGAACAATGGCGTAGCCTCTATCGAGAGTACGCAAGGGGCTGAGGCTATCGAGCATTTGGGAGAATCTCCCCAAATCGCTTTTGTTTTTTTCCATTTTCTTCAAAATTTCTGCTAGCATCCAGCGCCGCAGGTTCTTGTTTTTTTCCTGACTGGCTTGAACAAGTTGAAGAGGATTCACCAATCCTCCCTTTAGGGCCTTTACTTGCAACTTAAAGTTGTGGACTTTCCTTAAAGTGGCTTGTTCTAAGCGACCCGTCCAATCATCAAGCTTCATAAAACAGTCTTCAACGAACTTGCGAGGATCGAGAAGACGAGTTTTGTTGTACTCGACCTGCTTTTTCCAGTCGGCAATTTTTTGAAACATGAGAAGACGAAGAGATTTACTAAAAAACTTTAATTTTTCGAAAAGCTCCTCTTCACTTTTTGCGACCACTTCCGCGGCGGCTGAAGGTGTCGGAGCTCTCATATCAGCCACAAAATCAGAAATGGTAAAATCAATCTCGTGACCAACGGCTGAGATAATGGGAAGCTTTGATTGATGGATGGCACGAGCAACCACTTCTTCGTTAAAACACCAAAGATCTTCAATAGACCCGCCCCCACGGCCAACAATTAAAACGTCAAAACCACCCACTTTATTGGCAAGCTCAATTCCTCTTACTATTTCTGCGGCAGCACCTTCTCCTTGTACTCGAGCAGGAATGACGGTCACCGAAACTCTTTTAGAGCGCCTTTCTAATACATTCAGGATGTCTTGGATCGCCGCACCTGTTGGAGAAGTCACTACCGCCACACTTTGAGGAAAGGGTGGTATTGGTTTTTTTATTTCTTGTTTGAAAAGACCCTCTTTGTCTAGCTTCGCTTTTAATTGTTCAAAAGCTTTTTGTAGTGCACCCGCACCAAGAGGTTCCATATGCTCGCAAAAAACCTGGTAATTTCCACGTGGTTCATAAACGGTTATTTTTCCCTTTACCAAAACTTCCATACCGCTTTCTGGTTGGAACTTGAGGCGAGAATTAAATCCTCGAAACATGACGGCACTGATTTGGGCCTTGTCGTCTTTCAAACTAAAATAAAAGTGCCCAGAAGAATGGGCTTTAAAGTTTGAGATCTCCCCTTGAATCCAAAGCTCAGGAAACTTGCCTTCCAAATGTTTTTTGATGGCCTTATTTAATTCGGAGACTTTAAAAACGGGCTCTTCTTGCTGCGTTGACGGCTCAGGAGGTACAGAATCATCGAGCTCTGTCTGTAGCTGAAAGCTTTTCTGTTGCACAGGTGGTTTGGATTTTGGTGGTGGTTCAGGAGTCTTTCTTTTACGTGTTTCTACAGATTTTTTTTGACTCGGTATTTCACGTAAAAGGTGGTCCCACCGTCCTTTTGAAGAATTTACGCTTTCATCTGACATGAAAGACAATAAACCAAAAAATAAAGGGAAAAGAAAGAAAAAACTCGTCCTGTAGGTGCTAGAGAATCAACGAAATCCGATTTCACCAG
Organism: Bdellovibrionales bacterium; assembly: GCA_964230645.1. GTDB lineage: Bacteria > Bdellovibrionota > Bdellovibrionia > Bdellovibrionales > JAGQZY01 > JAGQZY01. The sequence continues at coordinate 1,905,035 of CAXRHT010000002.1, forward strand.
GTGGGTGGCCATGATAGCAATTTTAGGCTTCCCGGGTCGGAACCGGGCCTGCTCACCGTCGCCAGGGACGGCCCCCATTCTATTATCTATAGATTTCTGTTATTCTACAAACGCACCACAGAACTTAATTCTAAGACTAACAAAAAATACGGATCTCGTCATTTTTTTTTATAAATCCGAAAAAAATTTGAGACGCAAGGGCTTGATTTTAAGTGTGCAAAAATAAAAACTTGCTTTTTCTTATTGGCCTTGTTCTTGCTATTTTTTCATCTTATTTAAGTTTTTTTTAATAAATCCCGAAACTTTATCTATGGGTGCTCAACTAGATTTTTATTTTCCTTTTTTGGTCTTCGCTTACGGAACGATTATGACTTTCGTCACTCATCTTCCCCTTTCAAAAGACAGATCCAATGGCCCAATCCAGACAGAACTTCTCGAATGGTTTTATAGTCACAAAATTTTAGGTGTGGTTTGTTTTTTCGTGGGCGGCCTTTGGTCCCTTCAAAAACTTTTTGTCTAAACAGAGGACAGATCTCTTCAAATGCAAAAAAGAGCCTAGACTAGCTTTTCGGGCCGCTCGAGGGTTTATTAGTCGAGTTTTCCCCGCTTTCGTTTCATTTTGAGGCAGATCAATTTGCGACAATCGCAACCTAATATATAATTAGACTATTCGGGGGAATTATGAAGATTTGTACCTTAGTATTAATACTTTTTAGCAGTAGCCTAGCTTTCAGCCAGTCTGGGGCAACGATGCAAATTCCAATTGCGGAATATCAGCAAATGCTTATGCAACAAAATAGTGGGCAGGGTTGTCTTCAGAATATGCTTCAACAAGTTAACGATGGAGCCACGCAGGCCTACGAAATTCAGCAAAACCAAACAAATAACCTCATGGGAATCGCTGAAAAGTATTACGAGCACGCAAAAACCTGCGACAATGAACTCTATAAACATTTAGACGAATGGGAAAAAGCGAAACTCGAACACAAAAAGAACAAAAATATGCTTTCCATCAAAATTCGAAGACAAGAGTTAGAGTACCGCAAAGCTCTTCATCAAGTGGAAAGAGAGTGCGAAGCCAACTCGACAGAGCAGTGGCAAACCTACAAAGAACAAATGTCGTCAGGAATTGACAACAATCCCGTCAATCTTATTGGGAAGAACCAACGACTCAACAATATGCGCCCCCTCTTTTATGATGGCTGTATGGCAAAAAACACCACAATCGATCAAATTCAAGATCTTAGTGATGAAATGAAATTGAACATCGAAGAGGTCTATGCTGGTTTTGATAACAGTGTGGACACCATGAGGTCTGTTACTGAAAGGCTCAGAAGAAACCAAGAGCTTTCAGTCAAACAATGCCTCCAAGGGAGAGAGCAACTCGAATATCAAGAAGCTATGATCCGCAACCAAAATGCAGCCGCTGAATCCCACATGCGTAAACAGAACCTTATGGGTCTACTCGGAGCCGCCTACACCTGCTTTAATGGCGCCCAACAACAAAGACCCCCAGCTTCAAACGACGCCACTGACTCCTCTCTTTAGTTCACATACAACAACTACTCACAAATAAGGAACCCCTTTGAAGGCCGTGAGGAATTCGCGGGGGCTCTAACAGAGGTTCGAGCAACGAGCGCTGCGTATCTCGGGGCGCAGCACGAAGTGATGCGGTCCGGGAGACGAAGTGCACCCGAGTGCGTGCCACTGTCAGAGCCCCCGCGAATTCCTCACGGTCTTCAAAGGGGTGCCGCCCCGGCCCTACGACTTTCATCAAGGCCTCACTGCAATTTAGCCGGTTCTTAAGTCTCTCTCAAAATGTTAGGTGGACTTCTTTTATCTGTTTCCCTAAAATAGGTAAGCTATGGGAATATTTAAAAAACTTTTAATTGTGTGTGCTATTTTCGGTGTCCTAGGTCTTGCCTCTGGTATAGGACTTTATACTTATTTTGCCAATCAGCTGCCCGATCTCTTCTCGGTCGAAGATTACGATCCTCTGCTGGTCAGTGAGGTTTATGCCAGGAATGGAGAAAAGATTGGTGAGTTCTATCGTGAGAACAGAAAAATTGTTCCCGTCGAAGAAATTCCCAAGGACTTGATCAACGCTTTTTTAAGCGCTGAGGATTCCGACTTTTATAATCATAACGGGTTTAACTTCAAAGGGATGGCAAGAGCACTGATTGCAAACCTGACATCTGGAGAGCGTTCCCAAGGGGCTTCGACTATTACTCAGCAGGCCGCAAGAACTCTCTTTCTTAGCCGTGAGAAAACTTATACAAGAAAGTTGAAGGAAGCCATCATGGCTCGTCGCATGGAAGCGAACATGAGCAAAGATGAAATCCTTTATCTATACTTAAATCAAATTTACTTTGGTCAAGGTGCCTACGGAGTCGCCTCGGCGGCCGAAACCTTTTTTAGAAAAAAAGTAGGGGAACTAAGTCTTGCCGAAATGGCCGTGATCGCAGGAGCTCTAACGGCACCAAGTGCTTACAACATTGTAGCCAACCCTGATCGTGCCAAAATACGTCAGCGCTATGTATTAGGGCGTATGCTTGAAACCGGACGAATCACTCAGGCCCAATATGATGTAGCGACCAAAGAGGTTTTAAAAGTCTATCGATCCAAAAAGTATAAAGAAGTCGCCCCTTATTTTGTCGAGACCATTCGTCAGCTTCTTGTGGAGGAGTTGGGAGAAGATGTGCTTCTCAATGATGGGATCAAAATTTATTCGAGTCTTGATTTTGAAGCTCAGAAAAAAGCACAGGCCAGTCTCCGTGATGGGCTCAGGGACCTAGATAAGCGCCAAGGATATCGTGGACCCATCGATAATATTAATATGGATGATGAGGCAAAAATCCAAAGCTTTCTTGAAAAAGAACGTAACCAACTTATCGATGAAGCCTACGCGACTTTCCAAGTGTTTCCCGATGGCTCCACTGACGAATACGGAGACTTTAAGTTTTACCAAAAGAAAAATGAGAAGGACCAAGTCGTTTCCAACATCCCTCCTTACGTAAAAAAAGGAGACGTTGTTCGAGGTGTGGTAACAGAGGTCGACGATAATAATGACGTCGTATTAGTAAAATTCGCTGAAGCTCAAGGGCTCATTCCCTTAGAAAATATGTCTTGGGCCAGAGAACCTGACCCTAGTGTTTTTTATGGAGAATGGCTTCACATCAAAAAGCCTTCTGAAGCCCTCAAAGTTGGCGATGTAATTGACGTTGAAATTAAAGAACCCACTGCTCTCAAAGCCGATGTTGGAAAAGGCTTTAAAAAAGACAAAAGGGAGTATGCCGAGTTAGCTCTTGAACAAGAGCCTGAGGCCGAATCTGCTCTTATCTCTTTTGATCTTAAAACAGACGACATTGTTGCAATGGTGGGCGGATCTAACTTCCGGAAAACAAAACTCAATCGTACCTATCAGGCAGTCCGTCAGACAGGTTCTGCTTTTAAGCCCATTCTTTATGCTGCAGGCCTTGATAAAGGTTTAACCCCTGCCACTCCTATTATGGGGGCTCCGATTGTTTATAACCAGGAGACGGGAGAAACCGAAGAAGTAAAGGAAGGCGAAGCGGTTCAAGAGTCAGCCGAAGATCAAGAAAAGAAAGTCTGGAAACCAGGAAACTATGGTGGTCGCTTCACCGGTGATATTCTCTTAAGAAATGCCCTTAAGAAGAGTCTCAACACCCCCACGATCCGAATTCTTGAAAAAACGGGAGTTTCTTTTGCTGCTGAGTACGCTCGTCGATTGGGAATCTTTAGTCCGATCAACATGGATATGTCTCTCGCTCTTGGTTCAAGCGGGGCTACGCTCTATGAGATGACCAAAGTGTATTCTATCTTTGCAAAACTTGGTAAAAATATTAAGCCCATCATCATTCACGAAATTAAAGATCGCTACGGAGATACGATCGCGCAAGATGTTTCCTTTGATCTTCACTTCAAAGAATCCATTGGCGGGATCAAAGATGAGTTTAAAGAAAAAAGAGACAAATACGAAACCCGCATGATGGCCGATGATGATGAAACTCAGAAGGTTTCGCCCTATTTTTTCAATGACCCTGATCAGCTCATCTCTCCTCAAACCGCTTTTCTCACCACCACTTTGCTTCAGGCTGTGGTGAACGAGGCCGGTGGAACGGGAGGCCGAGCTCGTCGCCTCAACCGTGAAGTCGCTGGTAAAACCGGAACCACCAATGGCTATTATGACGCTTGGTTTATGGGCTACACTCCCCAAATAAGCACTGGAGTATGGGTGGGCTTTGATCAAGAGCGTTCTCTAGGAAGAGGGGAAGCTGGAAGCCGGGCCGCACTTCCCATTTGGCTTGATTATATGCAAGGGGTCTTAGATCAGACCCCCGCTGAAAACTTCCCAATTCCTAATAACATTGTTTTTGCCAATATAGACAATGAAACAGGGGGCCTAGCCACCGCTCGAAGCCACGAGGTGGTCAGGCAGGCTTTTATTTCCGGCACAGAACCTGGCATTGAGACGGAGGAATCCAACCAACGCTGGGAAGAAGAGAATAAAACCGATTTTTATCGGGAAGAGTTCTAAAATCAGCTAAAATGTGCTCGTCTATTCACTATCCAAAGGCTGGGAATTTTGGTAGCCTTCCCAGTCATGGATATTGAACTCAAAGGCGTTCGACAGAACAATCTTAAAAATATCGACGTTAAAATTCCCATTAATTCTTTCACGGTGGTTTGTGGGCCAAGTGGTTCCGGCAAAAGCTCGCTGGCTTTTGAAACTCTTTTTGCTGAAGGACAACGACGCTATATCGAAAGCCTCTCAAGCTATGCCAGGCAATTTCTCAATCAGGCGCCCAAACCCCTTCTTGAAAGTATCGCTAATGTCCCTCCCGCGATTGCACTTGAACAGAAAAACACCATCAAAAACAGTCGATCCACCGTTGGTACCACTTCAGAGATCATTGAGTACCTTAGATTGCTCTACTCAAAACTCTCAACCGCCCATTGTCCCAATGGCCACGGGCCGATTTCCAGTGATTCGCCAACATCAGCAGCCGACAAACTCATTGAACAGTGGGCTGAGAAAAGAGTTTATGTCACTGCTCTAATTAAGAAGACACAACTACGCTACAACAAGACTGACCTTTTAAAGACTCTTTTAAGTGAGGGGCACAATAGGATTCTTGTTGATAAATCTCGATCAAAAACTCAAATGAAATTAGAGACTCAAGACATCGGGCCTCAAACTAAAGTTAAAGACTTACCTAAAAAAGACTTTTACCTCGTTCTTGATCGCCTCGCTGTCAAAGATGAAGATCGAGGAAGAATTGTTGATTCATTAAATCAAAGCTTTGAAGCATCCCTAAGATACAATCAACAAAGCTATGGTTCGGCACAAATTATTAGTACCGAAAATGAAGTGATTAAATTTAGCGATTCTCTAGCTTGCTCAGTTTGTGAAGCTCTTTTGCCAACAAAAACTCCCCAGCTTTTTAGTTTTAATTCTCCTGTCGGCGCATGCCAGACTTGCAATGGGTTTGGAAACACTCTTGATATCGACGAAGTCAAAGTAATACCTAATCCTACTCTTTCCATAAAAGAGGGAGCAATCACCCCATTCTTTATGCCCAGTAGTGCGCGGGCCAAAAAGAAGCTTATGACTTATTGTAAGTCGGCAAAAATCGACATCAATAAACCCTGGGAAGAACTGCCCGCCAAGCAAAAACAGAATCTCTGGGAAGGCAATTCCAAATTTTATGGGGTGCGAGGCTATTTTGATCATCTAGAAACAAAAAAATATAAAATGCATGTCCGTGTTTTCCTGGCTCGTTTTAAAACGGCCTTCACTTGTCCTGATTGCGAAGGCTCACGACTCGTCAAGGAAACCGAGCACTTCACTATCAATGATAGAACAATCACGGAACTCTGTGATTTTAACCTCAAAAGTCTCTATGAGTTTTTTCAAAACTTAGAAATGACCGAGTACCAACAGGAAATGGTCAAAGACATCTATGACCAATTGGTGTCACGCTTAATGTTCCTTAACCAAATTGGAGTTTACTACCTGACTTTGGCTAGGCAAACTCGCAGCCTCTCCGGAGGGGAATTTCAAAGGCTTCTTTTAGCCAAACAACTAGGAATGGGCCTCTCCCAGGCACTCTATGTCCTTGATGAGCCCACCATTGGCCTTCACCCTAGAGATAATGATCAGTTAATAAAACAGTTAAAAGCCTTAAATGAACTCGGTAACACGCTTGTAATCGTTGAGCATGATCAAGATGTTATTAGAGAAAGTGACCACATCATTGAGCTTGGCCCAGGCTCGGGGTACAAAGGTGGCGAAATTATTTTCAGTGGCCATCAACAAGATTTCAAAGACTGCAAAGAATCAAACACTAATATCTATCTCACTGGCGAAAAGAAGGAGGTTTACTCCCCTCGTCCGGTCTCTTTAAAAGAGTACAAGTACCTTCTGGAGATCAAAGGCTGTAAGGGAAGAAATCTACAGAATGTCAGTGTAAAAATACCACTAAATCGAATTGTCACTGTTACTGGCGTGAGTGGCTCTGGAAAATCAACGCTAATTACCGAAACCCTTTATCCCGCTCTTCTCACTGAAACGGGTATTGAGTACACCCGAGGTGAGCCCTATAAAAAGCTTGTGGGTGCCGAAAATCTGAAAAACGTTCTTCATATTAATCAGAAGCCTGTTGGAAAGTCTGCCAGAAGTAACCCAGCAACCTACTTAAAGATCTACGACGTCATTCGTGAAATCTTTGCCACCTCCCTCAAGGGAAGAGAGCGGGGCTACACTCCTGGAACTTTTTCATTAAATGTTAATGGTGGTAGATGTCCTGTTTGTAAAGGACTGGGCTATGAACTCATCGATATGGTTTTTATGGATGATATAAAAACCACCTGCCAATCCTGCGAGGGTAAAAAATTCCGTAAAGAAATTCTCGACGTTCGTTACCGGGGAAAAAATATTTTTGAAGTTTTACAGATGACTGTGGCCGAGGCTATGGATTTCTTTGTTTCTTACCCGAATATTAGAAAACCTTTGAGTGTGCTTAAACAAGTGGGCCTTGATTACCTCACCCTCGGCCAGTCCACCTCGAGTCTTAGCGGTGGTGAGTCACAACGAATTAAGATCGCTAGGGAGCTTTATAAAACCAATCAAAAAGCGACCCTTTATATTTTAGATGAACCAACGACCGGCCTTCATTTTAGAGAAGTGCAAATGTTGATGTCGATTCTTCACCAAATTGTTGAAACCGGGGGAAGTGTGCTGTTGATTGAGCATAACCTCGAGGTTATGGCCCAGTCCGATTATATTATTGATCTTGGGCCTGAGGCTGGGGAAGAGGGTGGTAAAGTCATTGGGCAAGGATCGCCGCTTGAAATGACTCGTAAGAAGTCGCACACCGGAAAATATCTTAAGGAATACTTACAAGTTTAGGGTGAACTTCGGGGGACCAGTCTTTGTGGAATTCCCGAGAGGAAATCTTGGAGATCTGGACTGAGGCACGCACCCGGGTGCATTTCGTCTCCCGGATTGCACCACTTTGTGGCGCAACCCGAGATACGCAACGCTCGTTGCTTGAGCCTCCGCCCAGATCTCCAAGATTTCCTCTCGGGAATTCCACAAAGACTGGTTTCTTTCAAAACTTATAAGTGGTGAGTTTGGCTAGTGCTGGGTAAGGGTTAATTTGGTTTTATTGGATGTATTGGAGGTTGTAGAAGCGGGCGTATTCGCCGTTTTTGGTTATGAGTTCGTCGTGGGTGCCTTGTTCTACGATTTCGCCTTTTTTCATGACTATGATTCTGTCGCTGTTTTTAATTGTGGATAGTCTGTGGGCTATGACTAGGGCTGTTCGACCTTTTAGTAGGGTTTCTATGCCTTTTTGGACTTCTAATTCTGAGGCTGAGTCTAGTGCACTTGTGGCTTCGTCTAGAATTAGAATAGGTGGATCTTTGAATACGGCTCTTGCAATGCTTAGTCTTTGTTTTTCGCCACCAGACAGACGGCCGCCTCTTTCACCGACACCTGATTTTAAGCCTTTTTCTAAGTTATCAATAAATACGGAAGCGTTAGCCATTTGGGCTGCGGCGGGGATATCCTTTGGGTTTCTTTTTAGGTTTCCGAATTGGATGTTGTTTTCGATGGTTTCATCAAAAAGAAACACGTCTTGAGTGACGTAACCGATTTGACTGCGCAGGTCTTCGGTTTTCATTTTATCAAGCTCTACGTTGCCGATTGTGATTTCCCCACCTTTGGGGTCAAAAAATCTCTGTAGAAGTCCAGCAAGGGTGGATTTTCCAGAACCGCTCTCCCCCACTAGAGCCACAACCTCACCTTTTTTAATATCAAGATCAATACCCTTTAAAACGGGGGACTCTCCATAGGCAAAGCTAACATTTTTAAACTTAATCTCTGACCACTCGCTTGGGAAAGGAATTGGGTTATCTGGTTCTTTCACTTCCGTTTTGCTATCAAGAACTTCTTGCAGGCGTTCCATGGCAACAACGTTCTGCTGGATGCGGATGATCGCTTGCTGGGTTTTCTTCACAGGTTTATCGAGAAGACCGGCTGCAAAAATAAAACCGAGAAAGCTTGCAATTGAAGACTCGCCTCTCCAAATTTGTTCTATTTGAAATATGATAATTCCGCAGGCTAATACTGAAACCACCCACTCATTGATGGGACTTCCAATCTCCTCCCGGATGATAATATTTTTTCTTTTGTCTAAATACTCATGGACTTGTCCAAAGAAACGACTTTTCATTTTGTCTTGCAGGTTAAAGGATTGGATCACTCGAACACCATCAAGCCCTTCTTTTAACGTTTTGGTGACCTCTTCGAGGACCTGCTGACTTTGATGCCCAATTCTTTTGAGACTTTTGGTAACATAGCGAATCACTAAAACAATCACAGGAAGGAAGGCAAAGCAGACAAGCGTCAGCTTCCAGTTGTTAAGAAATAAAAAGGCCAATAGAAATAGACCGACTAGGGGCTCACGGATTAGATCTCCATAATACTGCAAACCATTTTGTAAAACGATGGTATCGTTTAAAGTTCGGCTGAGTAACCCGCCCGATCCTGTTTTTTGCCGGCCCAAGTACATGACATCAAGATCCATAAATTTATTCATAAGTGAGAGGCGAACATCAGAAATGACTTTCTCACTGATATATTTCACGAAGAAAAAATGAAAAAATCGGATCACTCCAAATACTAAATAATAAATGGGGAAAATGAATGCTACACCTTTAACAATGTCCTTACTCGACAAGTTATAAATCCAATGATTTTCAGGAAGGTCGACAAAGTTTAAAACCTTCATCATATCTTTATTGGCCTTAATTCCAGGGTCTTGAGCTGTGAAGTCTCCTCCAGAATCAGCGATTTTAGACATTGTCTCTAGCACAGACAAAATCAACTGCACTAAGGCTGGCAAAACCACAGTTAAAGCGGCGTATAGAACCCCTAGAAAGAGCGTGAAAAAGATTTGTCCCTTATAGGGTTTGAGGAAGGGCCAAACGCGAAACCATGACTTTAACATGCAAATGAACTTGGCAAAATTTCCCCATAACATCAATTCTTTTTTGACTGGCCCTTAGACAGCTCTCAAAATGAGTCACTTTTTCTTAAACACCCACCTCAAAAAGCTAGGTAATAACAGTACTTTACAAAATGTGACTAAATTCTTCGCAGCACTGTAAAGTTGTCCACTTTTTTGACGATAAGGAGGTGTAGAAATTATTGACGGCAAGGAGTTTGCGGAATGATCAATTGGGATGAGTTCGAACATATTCACGTAATTAAAAAGTTAAAGCTAATTCTATCCTCGTGGTGGAATATCGATGTTATTTTCACTGATGAAAGAGGACGTATTCGAGGCTTTAAAGATAGCGGCATCACTAACCCTGCCGTTCAGGCCTTTCTTGGCAAAGAAGCCAATCAAGAAAGTCTTGGTGACGAGGTTTCTAAAGCCATTACTGAAATGCAAACCAATGAAACTCGTTTCTCACTCACTAAAGTTTCCCATGCTGGCTACGATATGGCTATCTTCCCAATTGTTATTGATGGGGAATTCATGGGAACTGTAGTTGGTATTGGATTCATCAAAGACACTAGCGAAGCCAACCGCATCGAAGAGGTAAAAGATCGTTTGGGACAACAAGGTGAGAGCCGTGACACCATCGATTTCGCTGTATCTAAGGTTCGCTTCCTTGATGATAACGACCGGGCTCATTTTATTGACCTCGTTGACCTTGTTTCTCGAGAGATTGTGACTCTTCACCTTGAAATCACCAACAGAGAAGAGCGCATCAGAGAACTTAATAAAGAACTAGGAAGTCGCTACAAATACGACAATATGATTGGTAAATCTCAGGCGATGCAGAGTACCTACGCACTTCTTGATAAAATCAAGGGCGCTGATAGTACCGTACTGATCCAAGGGGAAAACGGAACAGGAAAAGAATTGATCGCAAAATCGATTCACTATAACTCGATCCGTTCGAACAAGCCTTTTGTGATCCAAAACTGTTCAGCCTTTAACGATAATCTTCTTGAATCTGAACTTTTTGGACACGTAAAGGGATCTTTTACCGGAGCTCATAAAGACAAAAAAGGTCTTTTTGAGATTGCCGACAAAGGAACTTTCTTCCTTGATGAGATTGGGGACACCTCTCCACAGATGCAAGTAAAACTTCTTCGCGTTCTACAAGAGGGAACTTTCACACCTGTGGGAGCTCTTGAAGGCAGAAAAGTGGATGTGCGAGTGATTGCCGCCACCAACAGAAACCTTCGTGAAATGGTTGAAAAAGGCACTTTCCGTGAAGATTTATTCTATCGTCTTAATGTTATTAACTTGCGCGTTCCACCTCTTAGAGAAAGAAAAGAAGATATTCCTCTTCTCTCTGAGTACTTTATTGATGTGGCTTGCAAACGTTCTGGAATTGGTAAACGTGTTCTTACCAAAAGAGCCCTTGAGAAACTTTATGATTATCACTGGCCAGGAAACGTCCGTGAACTTCAAAACGAAATGGAAAGAATTGTGGTTCTAAGTGGAGAAGAGACCAAAATCACCGGCGATATGCTTTCACCAAAGATTATTGAGGGTGGTCAAAAAAGTAAGGTGCAAGGTACACGAGTGACTGGAAAGCTTAAAGACGCCATCGAAGAGTTAGAGATGCAAATGATCAAAGAAGGTTTGCGTCGCACTGGGTGGAACAAATCAAAGCTTGCAAAAGAGCTTGGTATCAGTCGTGCTGGTCTTATCATGAAAGTTGAAAAATATGATCTTGATAAGAGAAGAGTTAGAAAAAGCTAAGTTCTGAAAACTCAAATCTTTAAACAAAAAAGGCTATCCTGTGGATAGCCTTTTTTTATTCCTTCTCGGGAACTTCTTTTAGATTCCTCTCAACGATGGATTTCTCGGGAACAAAAAGAGTCAGTTTCGTCTCTTGGTTGGCCAAGATTTGCTTAACCCCTTCTTTGGTTAGCTCTTTTTTCTTTAGAGTAATATCTTCAGTATCAGATGTGAGATAAATATTGTTTTTGTCGTCGCTCACATATGTGCCACTTATTTCAACATTTTCACCAGCCCAGACGAATAATAGGCTAAAAAAAAGCGATAGAAACCCATTCATTTTTAAGCTCCTCTCCTTTCGGAGTTTGACCTTAATTTTCTCACTAGTTTTGAATAGAAGCAACTAAGCGGACAAAACACGAATCATTTAGAAGGACCTCCTCTACCCCGTCGATTTTATAGACTGATCTGTAAGTTTTATAAGTGATCAAACTGCCTGTTCTCTTTTCGATTGTGAAAAAACTACCCGAGACAAAACAAGGTCCTTTCGCACGTATATGTAAATGGTTGTTTTTAAATAGGTTTTTTGAGTCAAAATCTTTTATTTTGTGATCTCAATCTGTGAAATTTTCAAAAATTTTGGACAAAAAACGGCACAGGAATTGAATACTATAACTGTAGTTAATCGTTGAAAAAAATGTGGAGGATGTGGGAACTATGGATAAGATTATCAACACAGTGAGCACAATATTTAAAGAACGCTACGGGGCTCAACTCAAGATCGATAGAAATTTGGGGGAGTCGAACCAAAAACCTTTTTTTAAAAGTCATTGGAAAAACACCTTTGTTTATTCACAAACAATGCGGCAAGTGAGCTTTCCAATTTTCAATTTAAAAAAGGAATTAAAAGCCATTGCGACAGCAAGCCCTGTAGAAAGTCAGGATGCGGTTGTTTTTGATGAAATGGCTCAATTTTTACAGCTTACCATCGCTGAGCATATTGAACTCACTGAACAGGTCGATTTTAAAGAGCTGACTCAGCAAGTAATTGAACATGCCCATAGTGATCAGAATAAGGTTGTTGAGTTGAAGACTCGTAAAAAAGTTGAAACTCCGGTTATTGAGTACAAGCGTCGAAAAATTAATCGGGAGCCTGATTTACAGCCTATTTGGCTAAGTGGGTCCAACGAAAACTTTAATTCTCAAATTGCCTTCTCAGTGCACGATTGGATTTCTAATTGGGCTTTTATTAATGCTAAAGAAATACCTGATCTTATTTGGAAAGATCCCCACAGTTGGAGAAATTTTCCGCAGGTCACAATTTTTATTCCGGACATACCAAGTTTATCGGAAAAGAAATTAGAGGTCCTTAAACGAAACTTGGCGGATTTACGAAAAATCAAAGGTAAAAAGCCGATGGTTGTGGTGACAAGTCCCATAGAGATCAGTGATGAACTCAATTATTTTAGGGAGTCATTTAAACATTACACTGTAAACGAAAACCTTTCAGCCCGCGTGCAGGCTCACTTCTTACTTTATCATCATAAGAAAAATAGCCTCGGTACTTACTCCGATGAAAAGACAAAAGGTCTCTACTTCTTGCCTTTCTCGCCTAGTCCGACACGTGTTCACTAAATCTTTTTAAAAGAAAAATAGATGTATTTTATAGAAGCCAATTTCTCACCAAGGAGATTGGCTTTTCTATTTGCCGCACGGTAGTATCCCTGCACCTATCTCCTATTCAGGGGTAGCCTTTACTGATGGGCGATTTTAAAACTTTTCTTGATTCTCATTTAAAAACTTCTGAATACAATATTGTTCCTCTGGCTGGTGATGCCTCCACTCGACGCTACTATCGAGTGATCGCTGGCAAGAATAGCTGGGTCCTTATGGAATGGGAGCCTTTTGAAAAAGTGGATGATTTTCCTTTTTTGTCGGTTCAACAGTATTTTGATAAAAATCAGGTGCGAGTCCCCAAGGTTCATCATTATGACTCGCAACAAGGACTTTTTCTTTTAGAAGACCTTGGTGACCTAACCTTAGAGAGACGTTTCTGGGAATTTCAGAATCAAGATGTCATCCTCCCCTTTTATCAAAAAACCCTGGACGAGCTCATCAAGATCCACTCATTAAACTTTGAAGAAAAGCAGGCGAAAAGCTGCTCAGCCTATAAAATAGAATTTAACGTGGACAAACTCCTTTGGGAAATGAATTACGCCAAGAAATTTTTGCTCAAAGGATTTCTCAATCTCGAACTTAGCCCTGATTTGGAACAGAAATTAGAGCAGGAATTTCAATCCATCTGTGAAGAACTTTATCAATCTCCTCAAGTAATATGTCATAGGGATTTTCATTCAAGAAACGTTATGCTTCACTACAACGATCTCGTCGTTATAGACTTTCAAGACGCTCGGATGGGCCCACCCGTGTACGACCTGGTCAGCCTGTTTTGTGATTCCTATGTAGAGCTCTCTGATAAATCACAGGAAGAGCTGATGAAATATTATGTTTCAAATTTTCCTCATTTTGACAAACTTCAGCTAACACCAAGTCAATGGAATCGTTTCTACGATATTCAGGTCGTGCAAAGATGTTTTAAAGCCTGTGGTAGCTTTGCGAGTTTTAAAGTCAACAGGGACGATAACCGTTATCTTCATTACATACCTCGAACTCTAGAAAGAGTTTGTGAGTACCTGGGAAAAACTGAATCGGCTCCAGAGCTTCTCAAAGTTCTTCAGGATTCCAAAGTGAAATGGGACGTTAAGAAATGATTTGTTTTCTCCTTACCGCCGGAGAGGGGCGAAGACTTCGCCCCACCACAGAAAAACACATCAAACCCTCTCTTCCTTTTCTAAATCTACCTTTAGCCTACTACGGATTTTATTTGGCAAAAAAAGCGGGTTTTCAAAATTTCCTTATGAACAAACACCATCTTCCCGATCAGGTCGATCAACTCGCAAAAAATTTGAGAGAATATACAGACAGCGTTGAAACAGTCGATGAAACCGCAAAGCTTCTTGGTAGTGGCGGCGCCCTTTGGAATGCCCGCAAAATATTACAAAACAATGAGCATTTTCTAGTGGCAAACGGTGATGAAGTTTTATTTCCTCAGAATGATCAGGTTATTAAACACCTGGTAGAAAGCCATAAAAATTCGGGAGCTCTTTGCACTCTACTGACCTGTGACCATCCTGATCTACTAAAGTCTCTGAAGCCTGTCTGGATCAACAACCAAAATGAAGTCCAAGGCTTTGGCATGGAACCTATTAATTCCCAGTCAAAGCCTGTGCACTACACGGGTTATAAGATATTTTCCCGTAGAATCTTTGATTATCTGCCAGAAGGCGAATCGAACATATTCTATGACGTAGTAAAAAATGCGCTAACTTGCGGGGAAAAAGTTAAAGTTATGTCTATGGATAAAGCTGTATGGCATGAAACCGGAAATTTTGCTTCTTTTATAAAAGCTTCACTTTCTGTCGCTGTTGAGCAACTCGAGGCTGTTAACCGGCGTCTCGATTTTTTTGGTAAATCCCGAGTTTTATGCTCTAAAGGGTCCGATTCTTTCTTAGTTGCTCCAAAGTCTTTTGATACTGGAACGGGAAAAAACTGGAAAGGTTTTATCGGAATTGGCGAAAACTCTTTAGTCAATGCCGAAACTCAATTGGAAAACGTCATTGTGAATTCCAATATCAAAATCACCGCCCCTGGCCCTTTTAAAAACCAATTTATTATGGAAGATGACAATGTTTAAGAACTCCAAAAAACAGATCAAAGCCTTAGGTATCATGAATGGAACAAGTCTCGATGCCATTGATTACGGGTTGATTCGTGCCGATTCCAGTCTTAAAAATTTGAAATTCTTAAAACATCAACAAAAAGCCATTCCTAAAAAACTAAAAGAGCAGCTCCTTAGGTGTGCACAGAATAAAACCACCACCTATGAAATCGCACAAATTCAAACGGATCTTGGAAAGCTTTATGGAAAACATATCAAAGAATTAAAGATGGAATGGTCTTGGGATATCGTGGGCCTGCACGGTCAGACCGTATTCCACGAGGGTAAAAAATCCACTCTGCAAATCGGAATCCCTCACTTTATCCACAAGGAAAAACCAAAACCTGTGTTTTTTGACTTCCGCACACCAGATGTTATCTCTGGTGGAGAGGGAGCGCCCTTTGCTCCCTTTTTTCACAATCAAATTGCTAAAAACCAAGGTCTCAATTTTGCAGCCTTCCATAATTTAGGGGGGATTTCCAACCTCACCTACCTCAATGGAACCACTCAATTGGCTTTTGATACAGGGCCTGCCAATATTCTATTAGACGCCTGGATACAAAAAAAGAAAAACAAAAGTTTTGATAAGAATGGGGAGATTTCTAGCCACGGGATACCCGATCCTTTGACAGTGAACGAATTTTTAAAACATCCTTTCTTTAAGAAAAGACCACCGAAAAGCACTGGGCGAGAAGATTTTGATCTGGAGTTCGTGTTGAAATATGGTGGGAAGACTTTTAAACAATTGAGCTTTGAAGATCAAATGGCAACACTCACCGAAGTGAGCGCACGCTCAATCGCACAAGCTTATCTTAAACTACCCACTCCTCCGAAAACTATTTATTTCTATGGAGGGGGGACGCAAAACACCTATTTAATGAAACGAATTTCCCAGAATTTACCTGAAATTAGCATTGAAAATAGTGACACTATTGGTTGGCCCACTCAAGCCATGGAGTCCGCCACCTTTGCTTTCTTAGCGGCGGCAAGATTTTACAATAAAAAAGTACATCTCCCGCAGTTGACGGGAGCAAAGAAGGCTTGCTTTCTTGGAAGCGTTTACCTCTGATGGTACATAGAGCTTGAATTCTTTTTGTAAGCTTTATTGACGACACCCCAGATATTATCAAAGGGTCCGTTGGTTCCACCCGTTGAAGCGGGGGCTCGTCCACCGGCCGCTTTAGCATACTTACTTAATTTTCTTTGTAGAGCTTTCTTATCGGCATTGGAATTTCCACCATTTTGAAAGTTTCCAAATTTACGGGGAGCGGCTCCACCGCCACCGCCGCCAGAGAAGCCTCCTCCTCCTCCGCCGCCGCCGCCGGAGCCCATATAGCCTTTATGGATATCTGTGTTCGGACCATCATCTCCTGTGCCGCCGGAACCTGATCCAGCCCCACCGCCGCCAGCACCCAGTGGCATTCCGCCACCCATCGCACCGCCAAAGCCAGCGCCACCAAAAGGATTGTTGCCAGCGCCACCATCATCACCTGAAGTCCCACCGGGTGTTCCTGCTTGAGAGCCATCACCGTTTAAAGTGATTCCCTGCCCTGCAGGATTTCCGTTTAAACCGGCACTTGCAAGGCCGGCTCTGGTTCCACTGGGGTCGGATTGACCGACACACTCAATAAGAAGGTCGGCGAATTCGCCATCACACTTGTCTTCATCTTCATCTAGATCTTCGTTCGTTGCCGCTGTTCCCACTCCATCTCTTTCACCAAGGCCTAACGCTTGCGCAAGTGCAGCCAGACCCGCTAGAATTTCACCTAATTGCATATCTAAACTTGCTACAGCCGCCTGAGTTTTTGCCTGCTCATCGCGACATTGCTGAATACGCTGACCATCCTCGTCACCTAATCTATACTGTTCTTGTGCCTGGGCTTGTGCGCTTGGGTCTCTCGCTAAATCATTCCCTTGTTGGTAGTGTCTTTCTCCCTCATCAGAGCACTCCTGCTCACAACGACTAGTGGCCGCTTCACAAGCGGCTCTAACTTCAGCTAAAGACATCCGAGACGCTCTCCCGTTATCTAATCCACCATTCACTGCTTGAGCAGCTCCTTGTTCCGAACCTAAAAAGCGCCTCAAGCCTGTTGCCTCCTGAGCGGCCCGCATATGAGGGTTTTGAGAGCAATAAAGAGCCTGTTGTCGCTCAATGTTTTCGCAACCTCTAAGCTCATTGGCTCTCTGGGCGCTAAATTGTGAATGAGTACTCCCTGCTACACCTTCAGAAAATGAAGCTGGAGCAGGCGCGGAAGCTCCCCCCTGGCCTGTGGGATCAACGGCCGCACCATCGGTATTGCCCTGAGCGACCAAAGGGGTTGTAAAGATCATTAAAATAGTTGTCATCAGCATCTTAACCATAATTAATACTCGCTATTGAAAAATTCTTTTTTCGTTTTCTTCTCAGTATATTTTTTATGAACAATCAAAAATAAATTCGCCATCCCAATTCCAATGGGATCACCATTGTAGTTTTTGCTAAGATTTGCCGCTTCACTGGCTGGAAGTCTTTTGTTTTTCTTTTTACCCAAATGGCGGTACTCAACTTCTTCAATGAATTTATCTTTTGAAGCAGAACTGTTTGATGCTCCAAAGGTACTTAGTGAACCAGGCTCCGGTTGCTTGGACGTGGCAGCTACAGCTCCACCGACAGCGGCCTCAGCTTCGCCCATAGAAACACCCGCTTTTTGAGCGGCATCTTCTTTAACTTGTCCAATCTTATCCATTGCAGCTTGAGCAGCACCTGCGGACATTCCGTTATTCATCATTTTTTCCAAGGAGGCGAAATCATCGGCTGTAAAGGTTTGACCATCAGGTCCCGTCACACTTCCATCGGAGTTTGTGGTGTATCCCATTTCAGCAAGCTGAGAGAGGGCGTCCTCGGCTTGAGCTTGCTGAATATCATTTCCTCCCCCACTGGCGTCATAATCTCCGCCTCCACCACCATGGGTGGGATCAATATAGGTTCCTGTTTCAAAGGCGGCTTGCTTAGCTGAGCCACCTGACATGGCATCCATGAAAGACATGGCGGCCAAGGGACACGCCCACTGGCCTCCCATTTGAGGGCAAATAGCGGCAAATCCCGCTCCCATAGCCATTCCTAGCATTTGGACAGCCGAGCCTTTGGATTGCCCGTCGTTGGTTCCCTGAAGGCCACCCTGTTGGGTTACAAAACCTTCTTCTTCCATCACACCTTCAAGATCCTCACTACCGGCACTACCGTTTGAAGAGTCGCCACCGTCAGTCAGGTTGGTGCGTTGTCGTTCATCAACGAGGAATTCATTACCATCAGAAAGTGTTTGCCCCATGGCAAACAGTGGGAAAATAAAAATAGCAATAGAAATGATACGAATCATTCTTTAATCCCCCTATTTCTCTTTCCCTTATCGGACCTAAATCCTTAAAACAATAGGCCTAATGATCGGAAAAGATACGACCACTTATTATTTTAAGGGTAAGAATAGTGGAATACCTAAGACTGATTGGTAAAGTGTTTCAAACTGATTCACAAATCTCAAATCGAGACAATTTAGTGATCGATTGTGGGTAAATCCTTGTGGCTTTTCGCTCCGAGTTTTTCCATTTTCTGGGCCTGCACCAGAACACGAGAATTGAGCCTTTTAAGGCCCACCTCGTAACTTTCTTCAGCGGATTTGAGACTTTTACCGATTTGAAAGTAAGCGTCCATAAAATCACTGACCCTTTTATGGAGCTCTTTTCCAATCTTTGAAATCTCTTCAGCATTTTTATTCAAACGCTCTTCATTCCATCCAAATCGTATAACTTTTAAGAGGCCAACGAATGTTGGAGGAGTCGCTATGAGAATTTTCTTTTCCAATGCAAACTCAACAAGATCTGGCTGTGTCTCAAGTGCTGCGTATAAAAAGGACTCGTTGGGTAGAAACATAACTGTGAAGTCTGCACTCTTTTTAAACTGTTCCCCATAGGATTTGCGTCCCAGCTTTACCACATGCTCTCGAACCTGCTTTCCATGGCGTAACATTTCTTTACTCTTCAGCTCGTCGGACTCCGCCTCTAAGCTTTCTAAAAAACCATCCAAAGGCGTTTTTGCGTCAACCACGACCACTCTTCCTCCAGGCATTTTTACTGTCATGTCAGGAATGAGTGTCTTACCCTCCTCGGTATTAGTGTCTTGAAAAACCACATCTGAAAACTCAGACATGCCTGCAAGCTCCACGCAGTTTTTAAGCTGCACCTCTCCCCACTGGCCACGAATATGAGGCTTTTTCAAAGCATCTTTCAAAGCTCTTGTCTCTTTCGATAAGGTGGCACTATTTTCTACCACCTTTTTTATTTCGTTCTCCACTAGAGCGTAAGAGCGCTGTCTCTCTCTTTCCATTGAAGTCACTTCTTTTTGAAACTGCCCTAGGGTTTCCTTAAGAGGTGAAACAATATTTTCAATCTCAATTTTTTTGGAATCAAATCGGGACATGGTTTGTTCTTGATAATTTTTGAGGGTGATTTCCGCCATTTTAAGAAACTCTTCATTAGACCCTTTGAGAGCTTGCTGGGCCAATTGGTCAAAGCGCTGCCCAATTTCCTCTTTGAACACTTCCATTCTCTTATTTTGCTCTTGGATTTCTTGCTCTTTAGAAAGAAGTCTTTCACGTAGCTGTATTAATTCTTGATAATGCCTAAGCCACCGGTAACCACCAATAAGTCCGATGAGCGATAAAACTCCGATAATAATAGAAAGAGTCAGCACGGTTTTTCTCCTGTCTTGTTTACGAATTGTCTTAACATACTATTGTTATCGAAAAGACAATTCGAATAGGAACATTTGTATAAAAATTTTCTTCGATAAGCTCTCACTTTTTATAAAAAATTTTCATTGCTTTTGTAAATTGGACGCAGCGCTAATGGAACTATTTTTTGAAAATATTACATGGCTTTCTAAGGCACTAGAACTACTGATTATTTTTAATTTTTTGATCTGGACTTGAGTCGTCCGTTTGGAAAGATTTTTTAAAATAAAATGCTATAATCACTATAAGAATTTATATCTTTACTTTTAAGCTTATAAATCTGAAAACAGTTCCAGTGCTGGTTCCAAATTGGCACTACATTAAAAGGGGAACCATACAAATCCTGGGGGGGACTAAATGGGGATCAAGCAAAGCGACATCAATGCCTTTAACGAGCCGGAGTCACAGGGATTCATCTTTGACACGGCTCGATCTTTTTTAAAACGACATTCAAACCCTGAGTTCCTGTTGGGGCAGTTAAAAGCTCTCCTGGCCGAAGGACAGACCGAACCCTGCTGTGACATGATTCAATTAATCATTCGAGAAAATCATGAATTGGCTGACTATAATTCTATTTACCTTTTAAGAGCCCAGGTCGCTTTAGAAAGAGGCGATGATCAAGGGGAAGTGCTGGCTTGGCTTCAACAGGCCCGTATGTGTGCCAAACAAGTCGAATCTGTGGAGCCTTGGGATCAATTGATCGAAGGGAAATTGGCTCTCAAAGAAGGTGACTACCAACATGGGCAGAAGGTCCTTGAAGTTCTTCAAAATTTCGAACAAGTGGCTACCTACGCAAAAATGGAGCTGGCCCATCACCTTTTTTGGAGAAATATAAATCCAACTCGGGCTATTCTCTTGTTAGAAGAAGTCACTTACGAACGTCCCGGCTACGTTCAAGCTTGGTCGTGCCTCGGTTATGCCTATGGACGCCTTGGCGACAAAGAAAAGGCACAAGAGGCTTTCGGACACTGTATCGAACTCGATTCCAACCCAAATCGGATTAAAATTTATAAACAATTGATAGCTTCTTAAAAAAACGCTCTGTTTTTTGAGAAAAGGGTCTTAACGAAAAGACCCTTTTTTTATGTCAGTTGAAGATCAAACTGCCCCACAAGAACATTTCCTTGAGTCGAATCTTCTATAAAATCGACCACTAAACTTTGTCGTTGGTCCTCTGAAAGATTGGGCCCCTGTAGGAGAAGGTCTTTTTCGTTAAGTTCTTGAATGAAATCATTGTCTTTGATTTTGTCTCCTCGAAAATACATCTGAGTGACAAATTGCTCATGCCCGGTTGCTGAAACAAGGAAATGAATATGGGGCGGACGATACCACTGACTTGATAAATCAGCGGGATAAAAACCTGGAACGATCGTTTGAAACTCAAACTCACCCTTGCTGTTCGTAACGGCTTTTCCCCAGGATTGAAAGTAAGGATCCAATGTTCTTTCAATAAGTTTTCCATCCCGTGGATCTTTAAAACTCTGATTTTGAGCATCCCCTATATGATTGTAACGCCCCGACTCCGAAGCCTGCCAAATGATAATAGTGGCATCAGGAATGGGTCGACAATCTCGGTCCTGAAGAACTCCATATATTTGTACTTTTTGACCTTTAGCCTCACCATCTTTGCCTTGAATGAAAGTCAGGTCGTTATCGTTTGACAAGAAGATTGGAATCGAACCATCAGGATTTTCTTTTATCGGGTCCACTGGAGTTCCCGGCCTAGGGAAAAAAGGCCCTAGTGGTTGTCCGCCAGTGCTCAACCCGCAAACGCGTGCAAAGGCACTAGAAGCTGTTAAGGTTCCCGCCGTTCCAAGTCCCCAACCAAAAAAACGACGACGACTAATATTCTGCTTTTTTTCTTTGCGCATAAACTTCTCCTTTTTTGAAGAACTCTTCAATTCACTGCTAATCTAGCGGGGATTTGCTATTGACGAAACTTAAATACAACTATATCAATCATAGCCTATGGCTATGTTACCGTCTTTCAACGACATCAGTTATTTTATAGAGGTTGCGAACACTAAGAATATTTCACGTGCAGCGGAAAGACTGGGGATCACTCAACCCAGTTTGAGTTCGGCGATTAAGAGACTTGAAGATTCTATGGGAACCCAACTCCTGATTCGTAGCCGCTCAGGAGTTCAATTGACCAAAGCCGGAGGAGAACTGCAGTCAAAAGGCCGCCTTTTGTTACTCAATTGGGAGCAATTAAAAGCGGAAATCACCCGGAGAGACGAGACGGTCTCAGGAGAGTATGTCATTGGTTGTCACCCATCGGTGGCTTTATACACACTCCCCCATTTCCTACCTGGTCTCATGCAAAAATACCCTGAACTTGAAATTAAACTGGTTCATGATCTTTCACGAAAAGTCACCGAAGGGGTCATTAGTTATCAAATCGATTTTGGGTTAGTTGTAAATCCGGTGAAACACCCCGACCTGGTTATTCGTGAGTTGTGCCAAGATGAAGTTGGCTTTTGGGTGGCTAAAAAATCAACTGAGGCTCAGAGTCCTGATTCAGAAAAATCCACCCTAATCTGTGATCCAAATTTGCAACAGACTCAAAAACTTCTTGTGGATTTAGCGAAGAAGAAAATCCACTTCAAAAGAAAGATCTACTCATCCAATCTTGAAGTCATAACAGACCTCACTATGAAAGGAGCTGGTGTGGGAATATTACCTGCCAGGGTTGCAACCCGTCATAAGACCTTCGGCCTCCAAACCATAAGTTCTAATTATCCCTCCTTCAGAGATCGCATCTGTTTGGTTTACCGTGCAGACTCTCAAAAAACGAAAGCGAGAGAAACTATTTTAAATTCGATCCGTCTTTAGAGTTGACCGATAGAATTCTGGTCTATTGAATAAAGCATTCCAATTAAAAAATGCAAAATACACGCAGACCTGACTGAAAAAAAGTCCATGGCCTCCTAATACAAGGGAAACCCCAATATGAAAACTCAACCAAAGAAACGGGTATATCCATTTAAAAGGTCGAAAAAAGGCTAACGGTGAAAAAAGCTCAATAATGATGACAACCACAAATGCCAAGATATTGCAGAGCTCTTTTGGTTGATCAAGAATCCAACGAGTCAAAACATTTTTTTGAGGATTAATAAATAGAGTAAGATAAAGCCCATCTTCCAAAAACCAATCAAAACCACTTGAAACTATTTTTTGAGCACCAATTGAAAAGAAGCTTAGGATTGTTAAAGTTTGAATCGTAGCTAGAGGCCATCGGTAAATCCAACGAGGGTTCGGT
Source organism: Bdellovibrionales bacterium (assembly GCA_964230645.1). Classification (GTDB taxonomy): domain Bacteria; phylum Bdellovibrionota; class Bdellovibrionia; order Bdellovibrionales; family JAGQZY01; genus JAGQZY01. The sequence continues at coordinate 1,928,132 of CAXRHT010000002.1, forward strand.
ACGGTTTTTTTTGTTTTTAGTGAATCCATAGACAGAGAATCTCCAGAAGGGCTCAGACTCAAAATAATGAGCGCCATTAAAAATAGCTGGCTTCCGTGGTCAACCTTTCCAAAATTGTTTCCGTACCCGAAGATAACCAATGATAAAAGACAAAGAATAGGCATCGAAAATCGAGTGAATATTCCTAACAAACCTAACCATGAGACAATGGGGAATAAATACTCAATCCAAATAATTTGAGACTGACCTAATCCATTTTCAAAAATATGAAAAATACCTACTGGCTCATATTCAAAGTAAACTGTTTTCAGAAGTGTTATTGACCAAATTCGTGGGAAAATGAAAATTATGTATAAGCAGAATACAATTCTCAAGAAAGCTAAAGAATCTGACCTTTGTGGTTTGAAATAAAAGTTTTTTATCCGTTCAGTATATTTCATCAATTACTATTATTTTGTAGTCTGGTGAATTCATGTTGCTGGTTTTCAATTCGGACCAGTATAAAATCTCTAGTCTTAATTTTTGGCCTTTTACTATATTAAAATTATCAGCGATTAGGACACTTATCCTTGGTTTAAGGTCCTGAATTACTGTTGCAATGTTTCTATTCTCCACTATCACGTTGAAATCGTCGGTGCCCGTAATGTTTTTAAAAAATTCTTTAATTTTTCGAGTGAAAACCCAGTAGTTCGTCCCTTGATTTCCGGGATTTTCAATTTCATCAATGACAACGTTTACCTTAATGATTTGATGAAAATGACCGAAAGAACGATACATTCCCCACTGAGTTAGGGGAAAGTCCTCACGGTGGAAATACATCTGACTCGATTGACCTATAGTTATGAATAATAGAAAAAATGAACAGACAGCCTTCATTAAGTTGTATTTTACCTTTTTTTTACAGCCACTCTAAATGGTTTTTTAGTATTTCTACCAAAAGCTACGATAAAATTTATGTTTGCAAATGATAAAACTATTTTCTATCGTAAATTACTGTTTTCTTAAGGAAAATATATGACAACGTGGAAATTAGGAAAAAAATCAGACATTCACCTTGAACTGACTTCCAGCTGTCAGGCTAAATGTCCTCATTGTTCTCGAATTTTTGACTTTAACCCCAAAGTCCCAGGTAGTTTTAAGGTGGACAGTTGGGATATTGAAGAATTAAAAAAGGTATTCCCGCCCCCTCTTCTACAAGATATTCGTTCTTTTTTATTGTGTGGAAACAGTGGAGATCCTCTAGCGTTTCCTGATATCGCTGAGTTTATTTCTTATTTGAGGTCTCATAATCCGAATTTAAAAATCTCTATACATACAAATGGGGGCTTAGGTAACCAAAGAACCTGGGAAAAACTAGGAGGATTATTACAGTCGAGAGATTTTTTCCTCACATTTTCTATCGATGGACTAAAAGATACGAACCACCTTTACCGCATTGGAGTGCAGTGGCAGAAGATAATGGAGAACGCAAAAACCTTCATTGACTCAGGAGGATTCGCGGCATGGAAATTTTTATCCTTTAAACATAGTCGCCACCAGGTAGCGGATGCTGAAAGATTGGCCCGTTCAATGGGGTTCAAACTTTTTTATGTAAAAGAGCCTCACCCTGGAACTCACTCCATCGACTTTGAAAAATCAACTAATGAAACCTTTGAATTGGAAGACCTATCTCACAGAAGCGATAAAGAGATTGAAAATATGGCTTTAGAAGAAGTTTCCGGCGCAATAGAGAATTTTTCTACGCTTGAAGATGTAAAGATCTCTTGTAAGGTCTTTGAAGCACGGTCGATATATGTAGATTCTCACAAGATGGTCTGGCCTTGTTGCTGGATCGGTAACGTCGGTCTAATGAGAAAAGGAGGAGTGCTACGAGAGGAGTTTTCCCGTAAAATGGAATCTCTGGGATTTGAAAAAAACTTTAACCACCTGAGCTACAATTCCCTTGATAAAATTTTACAGTCGCCCTTTTTCGAACACATTTTACCCGAATCCTGGTCAAAAAAAAATGTCGACTCTTTCAGGTGTTTTGGTACGTGTTTACAAACCTGCGGGCAATCCTATAGACGACCAGATTAAAATTATGAAAAAATTCAAATTTTTATCTTATATACTGTTAGTCAATTTGCTGATTTTTGTTATATTGGTTTTATGCTTGGAACTTTTTTACCCGAAACATCAAGTTTGGGGTAAACATAAGTGGGACTACTCCTCCCCTTTAGCGAAATCAAAAAAGAAAGTCTTGGGCTACGGCGGCGCCCCATTTGATACAATTCAAGCTCAGAGATACTTCAATGAAGAATTAATCTACGATGTTACTTACAATTTGAATTCTTATGGATGGCGTAAAGTTCCCAATCCTGAGCATAGAGATTTCAAGCACTTCTTATTATTACTAGGTGGTTCCAATGTTTTTGGAGAGGGAGTCAAAGAAGATCAAACTTTCGCTTTTCAACTACAAAAAAAATCAAATCTATTTCAACCCTATATCTATGCCTTCCCAGGTTACGGTCCTCAGCATATTTTAAGACTTTTAGAAGCCTACCCATACGCTCAAGAAATTGGCCCCAAAACAGGAATCGGTCTTTATTTCTACTATCCGTTTCATAAGGAGCGTCTGATTGGCACAGACAAGTTTTATCGCTGGAGTAAAGCGCCCTCCCCCTATTACAGAGTCGTGGATAAGAAAATTAAGTTTTTAGGAATGGACACAGAAGTGATTCCCATAAAACGTTTTCTTTTGAGAATCTGGGGACGGTCCACACTGGGTCGTAAGTTTAATTTGCACTTTCCCTCTATAGAAAGTCCAGAATCTAATACACTTTTATGTATGACTTTTGAAGAAATGCGACGAGTTTTCAAAAGAAATCATCCTAGAAGTCGGTTCTATATTGTTTTGGCCCCATTTTTGCGAACTAATTATCAAGAGCTCATTTCATCATGCCTGGAACCTAACGAAATACCTTATTTGGATTTGAATGCAGGGTTAAGGAGTGACTACAGTCAACTGGTTATCAAACCGGGTATTGATGAACACCTGTCGATACAAGGGCATGAATGGCTCTCTGCGATACTTGAAAAACGTTTAAATGCCATTAAACCAGATTAGCTTCAGGGTATTTCTTTACTTTCTTCAACATGGTATTCTTTAGCTATGAGTGTACCTCGGAATTCTACATTCTGTGCAAAACTTTGGGATCACATTTGTTTGAGATATGATTCAAGCACTTCACCTTGTTGCCGCTTTCGCACCGATGGAAATCCTACATTGGAAAAAAAGTCCACTTTACACAGTTTAATGAATGATGAATTCTATCAAAAGTTACGCGAGAAAGCCTTAAAAGGCATCCCTATCCCAGGTTGCCAAAAATGCTATGATCAAGAGGCTTGTGGCACTCCAAGTCTGCGACAGACATCCAATAAGACTAGTCTTTTAACCGGAAACTTGAACAAGACAAGCGATTTAGGAAACATAGATTCTCTTGAAATCTTCCTTGGTGATCGTTGCAATTTAAAATGTGTCACTTGTGGACCAGAATTGAGTTCATCATGGAGATTAGATTACAAAAAAATGGCTTGGCCGATGCCGCCTCAAATTAGACCACAAATTGAGACGCTACTACCGGAACTACCTAAATTGACTTCGCTTACAGAACTCAAACTAGTAGGTGGAGAGCCTTTCTTGTACCGCGAGCAACTTCCAATTCTAGAAGCCTTAGCCACACGCGCCTCCTCAATAAACCTAGTCTATTTTACAAACCTCACTCATATACCGAGTAAAGAGTTATTAAAACTCTGGACTTCCTTTAAGAGAGTTCAAGTTTTTCTTAGTATCGATGGTTACAAAAAAATCAACGACTATCTCAGGTATCCTTCTCAATGGAAAAATATTGAAGTGAATATGAGAAAATTTTTTGATTTAGCAAAAAACAATCAGAACATCGAACTGTTCGTTTTCACAACTGTATCGGCCTTAAATGTTTGGACACTGAACGACTTAAATAAATGGTACCATAGGGAATTTACTGATCGAAGCCCAACTTTCACCACCAAGCTTATCTTTAACCCTCTCGAAGCTCCAGAACATCTGTCCATAAATAACCTGACATCATTACAGCGGAAAAATGCAATATCTAGGCTTTCTCAAAAAAGTAGTAACGAAATGCGTGTCATCAATTGGTTAAAGGGTTTTAGTTTCAGCAACAAGCAAAACGAGTTGCTTGAATATTTATCTCGACTGGATCAAATGAGAAACTTGAATTCTATGGACCTATTCCCCGAAATTTTCGAGACGCAAGTCTAAGAGCTTTCTTTCCGAGGCATCGTCCAAGAATCTTCAATACTAGAAAATATTAAAACCTTTCCTAGAAATCTAAACTCATCAAGAGTCAATTGTTTGAGGGTTTTCACTCTTTCAGTACGTAAATTAGAATCGTTAACAGTCCCGTCTTCCATTTTACGCCACCAAAGTCTTTCCGATTTTTCTGAGATTCCGTCTCCAATATTTTGTATTCCTAACTCCTCGATCTTTTCGCGAAGTGGAGTGTATTCGGATATATAAAGTTCGTTAACAACTACAGTATCAATTGTTCGATCTAAGTCTCTTCTTCTTATCTCTCTAACCAAATCTATGGTCTGCTGAAAATCTTTTTCAGTTTCTGTCACATACCCAGCGATCAAAAGAAGATTTACCCCAATATTATTTTCTAAACATTGCTCGAGAGTATAGAAAATATCTTCATTGGTCTCCTTCTTTCCAATATGCCGACGAATATCGTAACTTCCCGATTCAACTCCTATGCGGAAACGTTTTATGCCTGCGCGGGCCGACATCGCAAAATCCTTTGGCTTCATCACCTGTCTAGGTCGACAGCGAAAAAAAGCATCAAGTTGAGGAATGTTTTTTGTTTTTTTATTGAGCTCAACCATTTCATTTATAAATTCTCGGTAGACACTCATTGAGCCATTAAGAATACTGTCGGCCAGTTCAATATAGGCCGGAGAGAATCGCGCCTGAATAGTATGAACCTCTTCAGCAAAGCTTTTACCGGCTTTAAAGCGGTATTTGTCAGTCATGGACGGAACATTACAAAACGAACAGTTAAAAACACAGCCACGAGAACCTATTAAGTAAATTCTATTATTTTTGGGATCTCTTTGCTTATACAGATGGAAGTCAGAATCGGAAAAGTCCGGATAGGGCAACTCATTGAATAATTTGTTGGAGATCCCGATTGGTTTTGTACAATCTATATTGGGGTGATTCATACTTCCATCAAGAATACTCAATAAGGCTTCTTCGCCATCACCGCCAACAAAATGATCAATCAATCCTCTAGATTTTAGAGAATGGCCAATCTCCATAACAGGAGGCCCTCCCATAATAAGAGTTGTTTCTGGTTTTTTTTCACGAAATTTTTTTGCGAAAACATTGACAAAGTACTGAGATGACCAAGCATGTGTACTCAGTCCCACAATGCGAGGATTGTATTGTAAGATTTGATCGATCCACTGGTTTAGCCACTTATCAAGCTCAAGAGGATTCTTTGAAAAATGTTTTTCAAAATCATTGTAAGGCCAGTTTCTCTGTTCCGCGTCAGGGAGACTTTCAAAAAGTTGGATCGAAGGATTGATACATTTAACAGAATATCCTTTTTGTTCACAATAGGCTTTTAGAAGAGCTGGTGCTAAATGTGGCCCTCGAATAATAATAGGAGGAACCGAGAACAGAACGAGGTCTTTTTCTTTCTTTTCGCTAGTAGCCATTAAACCATCCTTAGTCTTGATTTATTGTAATCAATTGGTTCCGAGCTGTCTAATAATGTCCCCTATTATGTTAGTTCCTAGTCCCATGGATCCCGGCAACCAAATGAAGCCTTTTTAGCTTATGGCTTCCATTAAAAGCAGTATGAAAACTTTCAGTATGACATAAATAGGGATGCCCATCTGCAGGGATATGCGCACATTCGTCGGCAATAACCATTCTACAAGATAAGTTCGTTTTAATGGCAATGTGAATTCTTTTTTCGGTATCCGAATGCCAACTTAAACATTTCTTAGGATTCAACTGCATCAATCGAAAGCGCCCAATATGGTAGTAAGTATTTAAATCTTCATACACTTTATACAGGTAGGTATTCTTAAACTCCGAATTAAAACTCACGAAGTCCCTATCTACCAATTGAATATCGCGCTTTTTGAGATTTCCCTTTGAATCATAGGGATTTTTGTCCCATTGATAAGTCAGCGAACCACAACCTTCATATAATAAATTCTTGCCCGGATACTCTTTGTTGGTATGAGTGAAACAGAGTTGCTCCATTGAAGCTGGGTATTTCCACCGTTTAAGAACCTGATCACAGCACTCTTGAAGAGCTTTGATATCCCACTTTAGCTCGTCTATTCGATCAAAATTTCTGAAATTAGAAAACTGCTGAGCTTCATTATTGGGTTGATAGTTGACTGGCACTTGATCTCCTTTGCCATTTTGTAAAATACTACACTCGCTGATAGCAGAATACGGGGGCAACACAGCGCATTACATTGCCATTTCTTCCCGCTCCACCTTATCTGACAATTGTTGAATTGGTGTGGAATTTTGCTAGTATTGACTAATTAAGAGGTCAATATGTCCTTAAAGATACCGGAGTTCCCTCAATCGGTTAGCTCAGCCATTTCTGATCATTTCGAAAGTCCCTTTGTCCTTCAGGGCTTTTTTGATCTGGATGAGCTTGATTTTATTACCCATCAAAAAAATTCTTGCGAGAAGGTACTAAAACAAAGCGGAGTGATTAACTATAAATATTCAAAAGGTGGAGAACTTGAGCGGTTCCTCATAGAAAAGTTCACGCCTCATTTGGGCTCAATTTATCGTCATGGGGGTTCTTTTTTCGAAACACCTGAGCCCTTTCACGTCCATACAGATTCCGGAAAGTTAGAGGACATGGAGGGTGGTTTTTTTCCCTTTAAAAATATACTTATTCCACTGGTCAGCAGCAGCTCTCACTCTCCACTGTACACTGTTTTCTTCAACCAAAGAAACTTGGGCCAAGCCTCCCACTTCTGGAAAGGGTTTGAGTTCCATAATAAAAGGCCACACTACAACTTTAAGGTTACTGACTATGGAAGACTCTTAAATCTAAGAAAATCTCAATTCAGCCGGGAAGAGCACCAGGAACATCTCGGTCACCTTCCGATTTCTTGCCTGCAAGGACTCAGTATTGAAACAACTCTACAATGGACCCGCGGCGATGCTATCGTGTTCGATTGTAGCCAACTACATGCTAGTAACAACTTTCGTGTATTTAGAAATAATTTAAAAAGTGGGTTGAGTCTTTTTACTAAAAAGGAATACCTCTTGTAATGATGTGGGAACTCTATCAAACTAAACATCCCGGTCTCGGAACTGTGTGCGAGGTATACCTTAGCGTGGACGGCCGATATATTAAACGCATTTTTAAAAAAGACGCAATTACGGTTAGCGGAAAGAAAACACGCTTCTCCGACAAAACGATTCAACTTTTTTTTGAAAATGAAGTGTATTGGCTTAAAAAATTAGATGGTGAATTCCTACCAGAACTTTTCGAAATAGACGCTAAAGAGAGATCAATAGTTCAAGGTCGAACTGATACAAGTCTTTTGGACTATAAACCTATTTTACTGAAAAAGATTCCAGATGTAGAAGAGCAGATAATAGAAATGTACCGTTTTTTTCGTAAAGAAAAGGTTTTCAAGAGGAATGGCTCTCTAAGTAATTTGACATTAAAAAATAATAAAGTTTTAGCTTTTGACTTCAAATGGGCCATGAGACGTCCCTTTGGGATCGGCAAGGAGCTTTTCAGCTACGACCACTATCTTTACAAAATCAATCGTAAGCTTCCCCACCGTTTAAAGGAGCTTTTATGATAACTCGTCAAGCTAACCCAATAAATGATCCTGAAATTATACAATTTCTCGATGATTTACAACGAGACTATCCATTTTTCCGAGAAGATTTCCCTAGCCCAATAGGTGAGTTTAAGACAAAATTTCTGCAATCTTTCGAACAATGGCGCAAGGCAAATCCCCATTCTCAAGTGATTGGTATAGACAATTGGAGCACCTATGTCACATCTGGCACGACCGAAAGCTTTACGAATTTTTTATTGAAGTACCCTGAGCGAACGACTTATGTACTCAACGGAGAATATCCATATCACAAAATGGTCGGTGCTAGAACCCTAAGGGATTTTAAAGAGCTTCCGACTAACGCCAAACTTATTTTAAGTCATCCTTTTTCGGCTACCGGAAACACCCATCGAAATTTAAATGACATACTATACTTTTGCACAGAGCGTTCGATTCCCGTTCTCCTTGATTGTGCACTTTTGTATGTCAGCCAAATCCCACCACTAAACATCGAGCCTTTTACTTGCATTGATTGGGTTTGTTTTAGTCTCAGTAAAAGTTTTTCAAGTGGTCGGTTTCGTGCGGGAGTTCTATATACAAAAAGTGTAGAACATAAGATACCTCTACAAGTCTTAAATGAGTGGTCTTATTTGAATCATCTCTCTTTAAAAATTCACATTCAATTGATGCTCAATTTTTCTTCAAATTTTATTTTTAACAAATATCGAGCCCAACAACTGGACTTGTGTGGAAAACTTGAGGTAGAACCCAGCGATTGTGTTCTCTTCGGGATTTCTGACAACCCAAAGTATGATGAATATACAAGATCGGGAATAATAAACCGACTCTGTCTTTCCAAACAATATTACAGGGACCAATATACTGATGTCTGAATCTGAAAACCTGAATATTACACGGATCTCCTTTGAGACCATAAAACGTTATTGGGTTGAAAATAAGCATTTTAATGATCCTAAAAAAAACATCATTAAAAACGTTAGATACCTGGGTCCCTATGTGAATACTGAAGAAAATCCAAGGGGAATTTGCTACGGGTTGTATACAGGCCCAGAGCTTATCGGTGTAACAATGCTTTACACTTGGAACAAAAACTGGGTGCGATATCGCACTCTCAATATTCTACCTCGTTGGCGTGGAAGAGACCTTGGCTGGCTCTTACTGCTTAACTCATACAGTGAGGATTGGCACGGTCGGGATATTTTTGGATGGACCCGAAACAGCCATCGCCAATGGAGCGAAAAAAAAGGATTTGAGATTCTAAAATCTGAGGGAGAAGTAAATTCTCATCACGCTATGCTTTTGAAATTCTCCAAAATAGATTCTATACTCAATCATCCGAACTTTTTAAAAATACCCGTACGAGGCAAAGTTATTTTAAATCTTGGAGACATTCAATGGAACGCCTAGCGCAAAGTCTACGTGCCTTTATTCAAATCAGCCTTGCCTTATTTATTGGGACTCTTGCTCTGGTTTTTCCTTATAAACTTCGTTGTCTTTATATTAAATTTATTGCAGAACTTTTCCATTTACCCTTTTTCATCTTTGGAAAGCTCACTAAGTACTTATGTGACCAACTAAACATCGATCTAAGAAAGATTTATGAAGAATGATTCCTGCATAGTTTTGTTTTCCGGAGGCACGGATTCACTGTGTGCAGCAGCACTTGCTGCTCAGTCTTATCAATCGATTCATTTACTCACTTGTTTTGATCGCACTACAAAGAATTCTCCTATTCCAACTCAATCCGTTAAACTATTAAAAAGACACTTTCCTACTAACGAAATTAAATTATTCAAATGCAATACAGACCAAATAGTAAAGAATCTTTCTTATTCACGTTTTTTTAAATTCTTCTTCAAATATCGCCTCTTGCAAACAGCTAGCTGCGCTCACACTTCTTTAAGTTGGCATATAACCGCGATGATACATTCACAAACATATGGAATTTCAAGGGTTCAAGATGGTTTGACACGCGAAATGCTCCATCTTCCAGGTCATATGGATGAGTTTATTCAATTAATGAAACATTATTATGAACAATTTCAAATAGAATACTCCAATCCCGTCCGAGACTGGGATGTCCCTGAAGAACAACAATTAGTGGATCGCTTCATCATTAATCGACATGGTTTTCTTTTTCCCAGCGAGGAAAATGCAAAATTGAAAACGACTGGCCAATATCTTTTCAAGATGGGAATACTGAAGCAACCGAATATAAAAGGATCCTCACTTGATCGAAGTCTACAGCACGACTGTTATCCCTTCGTTTTATATAATATAATTCTTTTCTGGTTCTACCTAAATATAGGTACTTTTGAAAAATTTAAATCAAGACTCATTAATATGATAACTGACAAGTTTGATTTATTTCTTTCTATACACTTTAAAAATAAAAGCTTCTCCTCCAGAGAAGATTTTTACCAGTCCGAGGAAGTAAATGTTTAAAAAAATGCTTTTCAATTTTTTGTATGTAATATGTATATTTGTAGGGACTCTTGTTTGTTACGAATTATGGCTCCGTTTTGAAATGTACTATATTAAAAGTGATCCTTATGAAATCGCAATGTTTGAGAAGGTGCATCCCAGAATCGCTGATCTTTGGCTCAGGGGATATAATGATAGAAAGTATTTTTGGGGTCCTCCTTATCATGTCTTTTTAAATCGTGGACTTAACAATTCAAAAAGAATGGAAACTATCTACAAGCACTCAATTTTACCAACTGGTGAGTGGGTCACCCCTAATTTTTTAAGGTCCCCTGAGGACGAAGAGGCTTCTCAATATAGAGTTTCAGTGAATAGACTGGGGTTCCGTGACCAAGAGAGGAGCATCAAAAAACCGGAGAAGGTATTCCGCATTATCGTACTCGGTTCTTATCCGGCTTTTGGATCTGGGGTGAGTAACTCTGAAACCTATAGTTTTTATCTTGAAAAACGACTGAACAGCTCGTCAAAAAATCTTAAATACGAAGTGTGGAATGGTGGCCAACAAGGCACGACTTCTATATCTGGATATGCTCGTCTGGTTGGGGAGACTATGAAATACCAACCAGATCTGCTAATTTGGGATTTTGGCTGGGTCGATCTATATTTCGGTGAAGATTTTGTCAAAGATCCAAACGTTAAAAATTATCGTTATTCCATTAAGCAACGAACGCTACAATGGATCTGGCGAAATTTAACCTTTTTAGTAAGTTCTAGAAAAATTTATCACTTTTTCAATCGAGATTTCCGTGAGGTCTTAAAAAAGGACTGGAAACGCGTGACTTTAAAAGCCCTAGATTTTGCGAAAAAAAATGGTTTACCTGTTTTACTTCTTAAACAACGGCCAGTTATCATCCCCGATGAAGATTATATGGAAATTTCGAATCAATATGAAAATGTCCATTTTGTACAACTTCAAGATATGTTTTATAATAATAAGGTACCCCTCACCCCAGAGATTAAAACAGCGTTTTGGTCCAGGCCCAATTGGTTGAATGAGGTCGGTTACAAAAAAGACGATGAAATACCCAGTCAATATTATTGGCGCGTGGATGCTATCCAGTTAAATCGCTTCGCTCATAAGGCCGTGGCGGAAAAATTAGTAGACGTGATTGATGAAAAAATCAAATAAAATCAATAATATAATCTTCAGTTTTTTAGCAATCTTTATTTGGATTGCTTTGTTTGAAGGCTTGAGTTTCCTATGGTTAAAAAATTTTGGAAATCCTTTTTTACAAACCAAGAGAATACTCAAGTCTCACGCTTATCTCGGCTGGATTGCTAAAAGTGGTCTCGATCTAGAATTTTACGATACTCAAGTTTTTACTGACCAAGACGGAATTCGCACTCACGATGGTGAGCCACATTCTAAGTATCCTAATCTTGTTACCTTAGGTCCCTCGAGTGCTTTTGGATGGGGAGTGGAATATTCACAAACCTATTCTTCTTTAGTGGCCCAAAAACTCTTCAACAAAGAAATAGGAGATTCTTTACTTAACCTCAGTCAAATTGGCCACAGTAGTTTCCAGGGAGCTCGTCTTTACTCACAGGTATATGAAGATATTTCTGAAGCGCAGATTTTTTTAATTGCCTACGGAGTCAATGACCTTGATCGATTTCGCTTTTTCTATGCGAGCCCTCTTAAGGATTCTACCGAATTTAGTAAAACAAAGTCCCGTCCTGGATTGGATATCCTCAATCAATCTAATTTTTTAGTAATCACATCTTTTTATTTAAATCGATGGCTTAGTCGTTTCTATTGTGGATGGATGACAGAATTACCTCAGCAGAGGGTCCCACTGGAAGAAACAGTTCAAATCCAGACCGAGTTGATTAGACAGATTCAAAAAAACGGTGGCAGAGTAGTTCTTGTTGGCACGCCTCACTCTTATCATGGATACAATTCTAATGATATTCTTGATATTGAAAACGACATAAAAGCGAAAAAGATCAAGAACAAAGAACAATTGACAGCTATGTTGAAACTAGCCGAAACATTTCCCCACCAAACAATGGCTTTTTATAAGGTTATGAATTATTACGCCAAGAGGGGAAAATGCCGTAAGGCTCATGACTTTTTCCGAAAAGGTCAGTTGAATGAACCCTACCGAGTAGTTGCAAGAATTAACGAGTTGAATCAGAGACTCAAACAATTGAGCCGAGACTTAAAAATTCCCTTTATTGACGCCAATCACCTTCTCTTGCAAAATAAGAGCCTGTTTGTAGATCCGGTGCATCCAAACACTTTGGGACACAAAAAGATCGCTGATTTGATTTTAGAGAGATTGAAGTTAGAGGACTTGAATGAATAAAAACAAACGCTCAATGATTCGTCTCCTCGAGGTGACCATAAAAGAGATCTTCAACCAAAAAAAATGGTGGCTTCTTCCTATTTGGATTTTGATTTGCACGATTGCTCTCGTGTTAATAGTTTCAGGGTCCTCTTTCCTCATCCCGGCTATTTATATTGCTTTTTAAATATCCAAAGAAGCCAAAGGATTTTATTATGAAGAAACAGGAGACATTTTGTTTAGCGCCTTTTCGCTCAAGTTATTTGAATAATAACGTCGCTCGCCCCTGCTGTTGGTATAAAAAGTCGACTTTGGGGCCACAAAGTACAGACCTGAATAATATTCATCAAACCTTTCATTCGGAAGATTTTAAAAAAATCAGAGGTGCTATGTTGAACAATGACTACCTAAAAGGTTGCCAACTCTGCTACGAACATGAAAAAAAGGGCGGCAAAAGTCATCGCCAATTTTGGAATGAAAGAGAGTTTTCTCATGACAGCCCCAACAACCGTTCCCAGGAAGCTTCCCTCAAGGCTCTAGACCTTAATATGGGGAACCTTTGTAATCTTAAATGTATAATGTGTGACAGTTATAATAGTACCAAATGGATTGACGATGAAAACAGTATGGAAGGTAAAGCTAAGTGCTCGGAGTTGAAGAAATTTAACCTCAGTAAATTATCTCTAGATTCATTCAAAAACCTAGAGTGGCTAAAACTAGCTGGCGGGGAAGTTTTTTTGATGCCGGAACATGAAGATTTGCTCAGTTTTTTAATCCGTGAGGAGTTAGCACCCCAGATCGAGCTCGTTTATGTCACCAATAATTCTATAAGTGGAGAAAAATTTTTCGAGAAGTGGAAAAATTTTAAAAAAATTCGGCTCATATTAAGTATTGATGGAATAGGACCTATCAATGAATATATTCGTTTCCCAGTCAAATGGGAACAAAACCTGAAGGTTATTGAAGAGTTTCGGAATATGTCCGAAAAAATTAATCTTACACTCGAGGTTAATTCGGTGGTTAGCGTCCTGAACGTTTGTCATCTCAGTGAACTCTACCGATGGTGGACTAAATTTTCTAAGAATGAAGACATTTTCTTCCGCGTTTTAAATCACCCGGAGATTTTCGATATTAGAAATATGCCTAAGAGCTTAAAGACTAAGGCTATAGAGAGCTTGGCAGGGTTGCCACCACTAGAACATGTCATTCAAGAGTTACAGAATAGCTCCAACAATCCCACTCAATGGAACAATTTTGAAAAATGGATTCTAAAGCTAGACGAGATTCGTCATACTAATTTTCAGAGTATCAATCCACAATTTTTTACTTAAAGAAGCCTGTCAAACTCACTCGGTAGTTCATTCCTGCCGCGGCATCGATCCTCTCCACCTTATGGAAGCAGTGATTTTTAATCAAAACCAGTCGGTTCGGAACCGGCATTATATAATTTCCGAAGCCAGGCTGAAACAATATCTCTCTTTCAAAATCATAATCAAAACTTATTCCTCTTTCACCATAAGTCTGACCTATGGAATCTTTTAACTCAGTCTTTGGATGAGTTTTCTGAGTGACCTTGATTCCCTCCTCAGTTTTGGTAGCCGAATCAGCGATAAGTAGGTTCCCCCCCCACATAGGATGCCAGTTTTTGTGGGCATAAAAAGAATAGGAGGCAAAGTAAGAAAGGTCTCGATGCCATCCAATCTCAGCTCCAGAGCTATAGGAGTGCACCATCATCGAACAATCTTCATACTCAATTCCGGGAAGAAATTCGATTTCTTGCAAGGCCTTTTTAAAGATTTCCTGGAAAACCCCATAATTATTAGGCCACTTGTTCTTAAAAACCCACAATTTGTTCACAGATTTAAATATGTCACCAGAGTTAAAGCGATAAACTTTGTCAAAACCTAGATTAACTTTTTCAAACACTTCACATTCTATTTGTTCAAGGAGAAGGTTCCATTGGTCTGGGGGAAGAAGATCATCTATAACCAAATAGTTTTCAGTTTGCATCACAACTCGCATACAAACGATGGTATGGATACAGCTGATCTATATCAACCAACCTTTTTGTTGCACAACGTCTCAATTCGGGATTCTCGACGATTTCTGACATTCTCATCCAGTTTTTTTGCTATTTGTCTTATCGATATGCGTTTTATTTTGCTAAACTATTGTTAGTACAAGGAGGAAGTGATGGAGCGCAGGGATTTTTTCCGAATTCTTCAAGGGGTGGGTTCACTAGCTGTGGTCAGCGCTGGACAGAAATGGTTTACCGACTCACGAAATAATCCCAACAACTATACCATAGCTGTTAATATTCCTTTCTCTAGTTTTTTCAATGAAGAATCGAACCAACTCATCCTTGGACACTTTTTAGCAGCCCATCATATCAATTCAAACACTGGCTTTTCAAATAGCCCAATTTATCCTCATTTGAACCAAGCTGGACTTCTAGGAAAGAAAGTACAAATCCATTTAAAAGACACAGCAGGAAACTCTAAGGTGGCTCGAAGTAATGCCAAAGAGTTTTTTCAACAGGTTAATACTGTAATGATTTCTGGTGGGTCTTCTTCCGAAGAGGTTCTCGCCAACCGCGAAATTGCCAAGCAATACGAAAAAGTCTGTATGGATGGGATTAGCCACTCTAATCGATGCTCTACAAACCCTAAGGGTTTCTCATTGAATTTCGACAATAACTATACGGCTCAAGCCATCTCTAAGCATCTGCCTTCAGCTTCCAATTTTTTTCAAGTGTATGTCGGGTACGACTGGAGCCATATGCAAATGGACTCCTTCCGTACAGCATTAGAGGACCGCGGCGCTTCGGAGAATGGAAGGGTTCATTTTGACAATTCTGATGTTAAATCGATCGTACGCGAAGTTATAGCCAGCGGATCCGACACCCTAATTCTTAATTTGTACAGCCAAAAACTGTTAAAGTTCGTAACTTCTTTAACGGAACAACCCGAACTGGTTCAAGAAATCCTTAAGAATAGGATCACAGTGGTTGCTCCCCTGCTATCTGATTCTCTTGAAAGAAATTTTAATTTTAATAAAATTCCAAATCTTCTAGCTATGAAAATCTGGGACGCCAAGGTAACCAAGGATCCCGTGAGTCAAAATTTTGCTCAATTATTTCAAGATTATTACGGACTTAAACCTTACGAAAGTGCTTATGTGAGTTATTTTCAAACAATGAATTTTTGCAATGCTGCACAAGCCGTCCAGTCTTTCGAATATTCAAAGGTAAAGGACTTTTTGACTAAAAAAGCTCATCCCAGATTTCGCTATTCCTCAAACGACCATAGAAGTTTTGAACAGGGTGTAGTTTTACGGAGTCGACATGGTGGGAGCTATGAACTTGACCGCCAATTGGTCTAGACGCTTTCAAACATATAAGTGTTATCAGGGAAGATTTCTTCGAAGGATGCTCCCGTCTTTTCATCGTAGGCTTTTAACCACTCCCTACACTGCTCTATAACCTGCAAATTGGGATTCAAATGTTCCATAGAATGAACCAAGGAGATCACATGATCTTTGTATTTTTGATAAGAGTGAAAATTCTGTTCCTTGATTCGTTCGAGGGGAATTTGAAGGCGTGAGCCATAGGTTTGCATCATAAAAATATCTGGTTTGCCAACATAATTGTAGTGAGGCTCAATCCAATCTAGTTTCTGATCTTTCAGATATTCCATTATTTCACTGAGGTAAGTGAGATTAAGAATATTGAGCGCGATGTTACATCGGACTCTTCCTAACTCAGGTGTAGAAGCAAAGCGATTCCGAAAGCTCAAAAGGTTTTTCTCAAACAATTGCCAATCCAGCCCTTCGCGAAGGTACTCACCCCTTTTACCAATTCCGTCAATAGACACCCTTAGATAGAGTTTGTGCCCACTTTCAACAACCTTCTCCATTGCATTCTCAAACTTGCCCATCAATAAAGGTGGAAACATAAGATTGGTACTAAAGCTCAAAGTTTTTGTTCCACCCGACTTTTTCCCTTTGGAAAGAATATCAACTATGTCAAAAAATTCTTTATGTAAAACCGGCTCACCACCGAAAATTTGGATGACCGGGATTTTTTCATAATTTTTAATGAAATGCCCAATAAGATTTTTTCTGACTTGCGCGCCTCGAATAAGTCCTTTTTGTTTTTCCTCTATTGGGAGTTCCTTTTCCCACAATGAGGAGCAATTTGATGAGCAGAAAACACATTTTAAGTTACAATGGTTGTGGAACTTGATTTCAAGAATTTTCGGAGCTTCAATCTTGTCTAGATGAGCTAGTGGATGAACTCGATCTTGTTTAAGCACCTGGCGATAACTCTTCACACCGTTTTCTTCATCAGTCCAACATTTATAGCAAAGTGAATCTTTCTTTCCTTTTCTGAGATTCTGTCGGAGTTCGATGAGTCGTTCGTGGTTATTAAAATTGTGGTCGTTTAGTTTCTGATAATCAATTCTGGGGCAAGGACGCCACCAACCGAAGCCAGCATCCACACTATACATTTCCCAGGGGAAGGCGCAGATCACCGAATTACCTTTCAGGTCTTGCTTTTTCATACCTTGGTTATATACAATTAGATCTTAAGTCTCTAGGCTCACTGTAGCGAAATTTTAGTCTTTTAGGCGGAGGCGTTTTATGAAGTTTATTCTAGTCCTGATTCTTCTCAGATTTTCTTACGCAGCAGATCGCCCAATTTTTTTTGAAAATATCAAGGAAAAACCAGTTCAGGTACAAAAAGATTTATTGGAAAGAAGAATTAAACTAGACAGTCGACCTGAATTCGCTCTAACCTCCAAACTTAATATTGAGGAGTACCTAAAGATTTCCGAGGCCGATTCTGCAGCCTACGATTTTTTGTTTAAGATCGGAAAAAATAGTAGCGATATAGAATTCAAAAAAAATCTTCTCGAAGTATTAGCCGATCCTGCATTCCTTGAACAAACGATCCTGCAAATAGAGAAAATCGGAAACTCTCTTTTTACTAAAGAGTTATCCACAAAATTTTATAAAAATATAATTCGAGAACTTGTTGAACAAAATAAAATTGATCATTACATAAAATTTAGAGATGAAATCATTCAAATGATCAATTATCTAATGGAAGACGTTTCTAAAAATGCCGATGAAAATTCTTTCATTCTTTCTTATAGGCTTGGCCTCACCGAACTAACTAAAATGATCAGAGGTGAGATTATTGGAATGATAAATTCCAGTTCACGGTTAAAATTTATAAATTGTTATAGCTATCTCAACGAAAAAAACATGAAAGAAAGTAAAGATTGTTTCTCCCGCGTGAGTGGTTTTTGGAGTATGCTCGGAGATCTTTATGTTGAACAAATGAAAGGGATCAAACTTGAGACCATGAAAGCGAAATTCGCAAAATTTAGACGAACTTTTAATGACTCTGTAATTTTGAAAGATCCTCGAGTTTACGCTTACGAGTATCTTCTAACTCAAGATATTGCTTCCAATCTACAAAAAAATCTAAAAAATAAAAATCCAAACTATAAATATGACTTTATTTTATTGATGCTCGACAAAAGGCTTGGGAAATTGGAGAAAGAAATTTCCGACCAAATTGAAGATAAGTTTTATTCCTCCTACCCTGACACCTATTTGAGCAAGGTTTTAAAGGGCGACATTCAATTTGAAAAATTAAAAGAATGGTTCGGAGAAAATTCGATGTTCTATCAGAGCGCGATAATTAAAAAGAATACCGAATAAGGAGAGGATTTGTCCTGGTTTGAAATAGAAGATCTTCAACATTTAGAGATTGAATTGACAAGCCACTGTAATGCTCGCTGTCCTATGTGCTCAAGACAGATTTTAGGAACTTACAATGAAAATCCGAAATTAACAAAAAAGCATCTTCCCAAAACCTCAGTCCTTGCTTTAATTCCTCAACTCGCTAAGTGTCGTAACGTGGAAGTTGGGTTCATTGGAGCCTTTGGAGACCCGTTGATGCATCCAGATCTTCTTGATCTGACAGAGGCTTTCTGCAAGGAATCTAATATAAACGTGCTTATCGAAACTAACGGAGCCATTCGAAGTCAAAAATTTTGGGCCAATTTGGGCCAACTCTCAAAAGAGTCCGGAAACCTTAAGCTTACGTTTTCCATAGATGGCTTAGAAAAAACAAATGCTATCTATAGAGCCAACACTGACTTCCAAAAAATCATGCAAAATTCTCAAACCTATATTGATCATGGCGGGTGGGCGAGCTGGAAATTTATTTGTTTCAAACACAATCAGCACGAGGTCGATATAGCTCGCCGAAGAGCTCAACATATGGGCTTTAAAAAGTTTATTGCCCATCATACACCACGCTGGAAATCGACATCTCAATCCTTAAAAGGCACTCCGTACGTCCTACAACCGAGTGATAAGGCAATGGAAAATCGATCACAAATGAAATTTGCACTCCAAGTAGAGGACGATATAAAATGTCGAGGCCTAGCGAGGAATATGCTTTTTATTAATTACCGTAACCAGGTTTGGCCCTGCAGCTTTTTCAGCGTCGAATACGAATTAGGGAAACCATTCACAGAATATTGGAAGAGAATAGAAGAAATCTTTGGTCAGAAATTTAATAATCTCGAAAATATATCCCTTGAGCAGTTTTTAGCACACCCTTTTCTGCAGAAAAAACTACCCCGTAGTTGGGACCGAAAAAGCTCCGGAACTCCAATTTGTGGTCGATTCTGCGGTGGCACCCATTATTGGAAGCAAACCAAGGAATTTTTTGATTTAACTGAAAGGACTTTATGATTATCGCAACGGGTAACCCGAAGAGAGGACTATCACAAGCTATCAATAGTGAATTTGAGGTAGATTTTTTTAGTCGTGAAACCGGATTTGATTTTACTGATAGCAAGCATCGTGAAAAATTCACTCAATTGAGTCTGAACTATAAAATCTTTTTCAATATCGCTAAACTCGAGAATTTTCTACAAACTATTTTATTAAAAGAGGTGTATGCTTGCTGGGAAGCTCATCAACATTCCGGGCTAATTCTCAATATTGGTAGTACTTGCTGTTATGACCTCAAGGGCAGAAGTCGGCTTTACGAAGCTGAGAAAGCGAGTCTTCAAAAGTACTCTTATATGCTTGCCCGGAAGAGCTTAAATAATTCATCACAGATGGGCTGCAATATTAAGGTAGCTCACTTATCCACTGGTTGGATCGGAACCTCTGATGTAAAAGATAAAGCAGGCCGCCACGGAAAAGTTACTACTAAAGACTACTGTGACTCCATTCGCTTTCTAATAGGTCTTCCTCCAATGCTTAATTGTAATGAGCTATCTTTAGAAGCTTTTACCGAATAGGATTCGATGAGTAGTAGTAAGAATTTAAAAACCTTTTGTATTTTTCCATTTGTACACATGAGTGTAAAGGCCCATGGGAATAGAACCGTTACCCCTTGTTGGCGGTCATTTGAAATAATAGGAAACCTTCAGGAGCAAAGCCTACAGGAGGTCTGGTCGAGTCCAGCGGCTCAAAAGTTAAGAAATGATCTTTTATCAGGAAAACAACCCAAAGGCTGTCAACGTTGCTGGAATATAGAAAATCAGTCAGAAACTTTAAACATTTCACTAAGACACCGATACAATAAACGTTATAGTCACTTTTTCTCAGATGTATTCGACGATATTAAACAGGGGAAGATACCTAAAGTGAAATCTGCAGAGTTTCGCTTCAGTACTTTATGTAATTTTCGCTGCCTCCACTGTCATCCATCGAATAGCACAACTTGGAAAAAGTTTTGTCAGGAAAATCCTAGGGTTAAAAATATACCCTCACAATATTTAGATTCCATCCCCATTCAAATTCTGGATAAAGAACAAATCGATCAATTTTTAAAAAGCTATGGTGAATCCCTTGAGGAGTTTTGGGTGTGTGGAGGAGAACCACTCATGGAGCCCCTTTACTATTATTTTTTGGATCAATACCCTCCTAGCTCCGCGGGAAAATTGAATCTCTATATGTCAACGAACCTATCTCGTTTAAGTTTGAAGGGATGGGATCTGAAAAAATTATGGCTAAAGTTTAAATCTCACACGATTCGAGTTGGAATTGACGGCGACATAGACAGCTATGAGTATTTTCGAGTTGGGGGTTCTACGACAACTTTGGAAAAAAATGTTGAAACGGTTCACAATTGGAAAATTCCAGGTTTGTCCCTAGAAAGTGTATGCACTGTTAATATTTTGAATATCTCTAAAATTAGAGGAATACTTTCGTTTTCAGAATCCCTCGATCTTCCTTTAGTATTTACCTTCTTAAATGGTCATCCTGATTCCCTAGATATACGGAACCTTCCAAAGAAGTGGAAAAATCAATTTGAAACTGAGATAAAAGCATTGTTAACAAACCAACGTCTCCCCGAAAAAACCAGAAGTTCTCTTAACAGAGTACTTGTATTTATGCTTTCAAGAGAGGACGATCCATCTGAGATCCAAAAGCTAAAATATTATTGTGAATCGCTAGATTCCCATAATTCATTAAAATTTAACGAGGTTTACCCAGAACTCGATGGGCTTTGGGGTCAATAAACAATGAAGTCGACGTGATATTCGAGGTGGAGCCCTCCCCGAGTGGTTGTCCATAGGTAGAAACTAAGAGAAATTAGACACTTAGGGGCTATTCAACATATTTGTAATTGATGGAGTCTCAAACAAGCCGCGCATGAGTCCTTCTCGTTGCCTAAGAGGAAGAGGCGTCAGTTTTCTCGTCATTTTTTTAACCAGATCTCAGCGATTTTCGGCACTTTCTGATAAAAAGTTGTTTTATTTGCCTCTAAACGCCTTGATAGCTACTCGAATGGTACGCTCCTTGCAAAATAAATGAATCAGAGGTTTTTCATGTTAAAAGTCATAAGCTTATTCGTAACTTTTTATTTCTTTTTCTTTAGTTTTATTGGCCTGGGACTGGCACAATCCGATTGTCCAACGACACCACTAGAAATCGATGAGTTTCAGCCTGAAAGGCTAATCGAATGGATCGAAGAGAACAGATCAAATTTAAATTCTGCAAAGGACTTTCTTTGCTGTGTTCCAGAGCAGGTTAGAAGGCGATACGTCATAGCACACTCGAGTTTAGCTGCGCAGAATGGAAATGCGAAAAATCCGCGAGTGATTTTCTTTCACAAAAGTATTAAAGACAGTATCAATCCCAATGACAATCGCTTGCATTTCGCGTTCTCAATTAATTCAGGCCGTTCCCACCTAAACAATCCTAACAATATAGAATTTGTGTACGCAGATCAAAACACTGGAGAATTAGATTATTTTGACCTAGAAATTTCACGAAATCATAAAGGTTTTATTGGGGGTAAAAACCCGGAAAAATGTATGGCCTGTCATGGCACTAATAACTCTTACGGAGCTAAACCCCTATTTACTGACAGGCCTTGGCATAATTTTGTTTCTGGCAATACTTTTAATGTCGAAAAAAATGGTGAGACTCTGCAGTGTGAGCCAATACCCAAAGAGGTAACACGGAAAATCGACATCGGCGCTTTAGATGCTTTAATTGAAGATGCCACTGAAAACGATTCTAATTTTTCATGTATGGACGTCGAAAAGCTCGCTAATTCCCGAAGCTCGATTTCAAATAGTGCAGAAGGGCGTGATTCCTCATTGTTAACAAACCTTATAGAATTTGACGACTCCCTACGATATGCTCATCGTCATCGTATTTGGAAGGACATAAGTAAAGACCCCCAATTTAATAAGATGAAATACTTAATGATCGGAACTTCTCTTTGCGAAGACATTCGGTTACAAAACTGGATTCCTAGACAAGCATTGCAGAAAGCCTTTTTGAATATAGATTTTTACAACTTTGAATTTCAACCTGTCGCTCCCCACTCTCAAATCAAAAATTCACTTGGCTTAGTAATTCAGACATCACACAGAAAACTGCTACAGTTAACCCGGGAGTTTGACGATAGAACTGCAAATCTACAAAGGGTGGCTGAACAACCTGATAATTGGCAGGAATTTTTAGAAAATTCAGACTCAAGCCTTCATTTCGGACGTAATCCCTTAGCTTGTTATCGAAATCGAGTTGATGGCCTTATTCAAAAAACCTTCTCAAAGTACAATGCAACTATGCCAATCCTCTCTCGTTTAGAATTAGACAATTTGTTGGCACGTGAATCCAGTAACACAGGGAATCATCCTATTTTTCGAATCATCTACGAAGGACTGCTATCTCGTCCAGCTATTGATTTAAATATGAGCCTTTACGCGGGAGTCAGTTCAAATAATTTAGATTTTAAAAATCTGCCAATTTTATCTCAAGAACCATCTGAATCTCATCTATTAGAGTCACTTTTTAAAGAACATAACATCCGGTATGGAGGTTTAAGCAACGATTTTGCCATGACTATTTCAACCCTAAGGAATAACGGTATACCATTCCTAGTCGAGGGCTCGACATGGAATTCTGAATCAAATTCTTATGACCAGCAAAGAGTCTTTAGCTCAAGACTGTCTTCATCTCGACTCTGTAGAAGTTTAGAAACCTTGTCTTACTCCGCTCTATCAGAATTTACTTTTAACGACTGACTTAGGTTTTTAGTCATTTGATCTACTAGGACTATTCGCGCAAAGCACTCCCTACATAGGGCTCATTGCGTTTTAAGATGTTTGGATACACTATGAACAAAAGTACAATAATCGTTGTCTTGTAAAACCAAAATCCAATAAAAAGACCGGTAATCATGTGAAAAATAACAGCACCGAATCCCCAATATAATATTGGCAACCTGAAGAATATGGGAAGTGCCGTTGACAGTTGAAATATAATAACTCCAATAAATCCGAGTGTGACAATGTATGGAAACTGTCTAATCAGCTCAAAAAGAATTGGGGGCGGACCGAATCCCTCAGCAATAGTTTCAGCTACTGCTTCAGTGCCAGCAAATTTTAAATAATTAATCGGAGATTCTGACTTTATAAAGGTGATGAGTTTCCATGCTCCTGCTAAAAAATAGTGAGATAGTAGTATTTTTTGAAATAAATCAATTTTTTTAAAGTTCTTGGGCGAAAAAAGATCCTCTTTGGGGGCAAGGAAACAAACCAAAATCATTGAAAGCCTCCAACCAAACTCTCCGATCCTCTCTCTTGTGAGTTCATCTTTTACCCAAAAAAGGAGAATAAAGAAAAAACAACAACCTATAAGTGAATTCTTATCGTGATAAAAGATACATCGAGCACATAGAAAAAGTGTTACAAAATACAAAATTATTTTCGCAAATTCCAAACCAACATTGTCGATAGTACTCGTTTGGATGATCTCATACCCCATTGAGTTGACTTGAAAAAATGATAAAAGAAAGTAGGTTTGAAGGAACTTAGAGATTTATGACCTCGTGATTAAAATATTTTACGGGTGTATTGAAAATAAAGTAGTTGGAAAAAGAGCTTCTAATCCTTACGATTTGAACATTTCTACAATTACATAATCTTCGCAGCTCTTGTTTATGAACTTTATTTAATGAACTTACGCGGTTCTCTTTTAGAATATTGCTTATTTCGTAGTAAGGTTTCGGGACTCTCTTTTTGTTCATTGCCATCATTTTAAGAAAGTATTTTTTTTCGGCTTGTTTTCCCACGGTCCAGTATAAGTCACTGAATTCCTTTTTCGTATCAAAGGCAAAAATAGCCCACCTGGCAAAAATAACTTTCACGTCAAGGGAAGGGAAAGCAGGTACAATGAGTAGACAAAAAAGAATATATAGAGCTACAATCTTTCCATTCGTCATAAATTCCTAAGCTGTTTGTAGAATCATCTTATAATTTTTAGACACCTAGATAAACCTAGTTGAGGTCCACGCTTGTAAGAATAATAGCAAATATACAGAGAGGAGGTACAGTTACAGCATTAAAATATGAACTTTATGGCCGTTGATAGTGCGCCTTATAATTTACTCCAGGTGGCCCTCTGTTTATCCAGAAGAATTTGCGCATCCTAGTCAGATCTTATAAGGCAAAACTGTAGTACCTCTTCTCTAGACAGACGGCTAAAGACTTAGGTCCTGTGCCTATGTCTGTTAACTTAGTACCACATCAGCGGTTTAGTTATACCTAAAAAGCCTTTTAGGCTTTATCTATGTGCTGTAGCATAAATATATGAAATTAATTTTGCTAATTCTTATAATCTTAGTATATACGCCAGCTTCGTTTCCCCGCAATCCAGACTGTGACGGGACCCCCATTGCTAACGAAGACCCATTTGCTTTCCTCCAATGGGTTAAGCATAACGGAAACCTAAACAAAAAGATTTCTGATGTGATCTGCTGTATGCCGGTGAAGTTTAGAAGCAGCTACAAAGTTAGTCACTCGAGTGTATCAGCCCAAGCCGCTCATTACAAAAGTCCACGTTTAATTTTCGGAAACCTAGAGAATGACAATATTACCTTCTCAATCAGCGGAGGAGACCCAACACTGCCGCAATCTAATAGTATCGAAATAATTATCGACAGAAACGACGAATTGGAACTTTATGATGTCGAGTTTGGAGAGGACGGAAAAAAACATGGAAGCAAAAAAAATCCAGAACTATGCATGTCCTGCCATGGAAATTTTGGTGAATTAACCGCTGGTGGTCCTCGAGTGGTCTTTTCCAAGCTTCCCTGGCAACGTATGACGACTCAGGCCGTTGGCTCAGAGTGTACAAATCAAGGTAATTTCCAGAGAGAGGCAAGAAGGATAACCTATGAGGCCATCGAGAAAAATCCGCGTTTTCGCTGCTTACCTTCACCTGGCCCTGAGAATGATACTGATATCTTCTACGATGAATATCTGGAAAGAATTAATTTCAAGCGGGTGATCGTCGAAATGAACGCGACACCGGATTTCCGACAAATACGAAATTTTATAATGGGTGTAAAAGGTGGCTGCCTCGCTTACTACGACATTAAAAAGTTGAAGTTGAAGAATTTTACAAAAGTCGAACAATGGTTTTCGGATAGGTATCTCAATGAAAATGATAATCTAGTTCTTATTAAACGAGACCTTATTAATGCAGAACAAGAAAACAAGGTAGAAGATTTCTTGAGTACTAAAATAGACGAATTCCATCAACAAGGCCAAAGAGAGGCGCAGGAATTTCAACAAAAGACACAAGCACTATTAGCTGGTGAATTTCCCACTATAACGACCTATCCGAAGTTATCAACCTGTGAAAGCATCGAAGGTCACAAAAGAGGCCTAAAAAAATTATTAGGTTTAGTTTCGAGTTACCCCAAGAATGTCAGACTCTATATCTATGATATGGTAATCCGTAGTATGGAAAATGGGCGTGTAGAAACAGGAATTGATATTATAAAAAACGGCCTTGTACGATGGGCTTTTGAGTCAAGGGGTTTAAATATAGTAGGGTGGGATATGAGCTTAATACCAAACTATTCTAGAAACTTACTTCCGGCAATTGACAGGCTTGAAGATTACCTCGATTTGAGATCTGTTTTTGCTAATTTTGAAAGAACTTCTAATGATGAGGACCGAGTCGCGTTTGCTCAACAGTGTAGTGATCTTATGTTAAAAACTCGTAACCTCTCTTCTGTTAAAAAAACCAAGAAAAAGATGCCAAAGAAGAAAGTTAAAAAATAGCTATAAATAAAAAGAAGGAATTATGATTTCGGTTTTTAATAGATTCAATTTTTTATTTTTGTTTTTTTCACTCTTTATTTTCATTGCCTGTGAAAACAGTGTGGAAGGAGATCTTAAAGACCCAATACCGACAAATGGCCTTGTGGTTTATTATAGTTTTGACGACTTTTCAGGTGCACAAGTAAGAGATTTGTCGGGCAATGAGAACAATGCTGCTTTAGTTGGAGACTACGATACAGTTGAAGGGCGCTCACAGAACGCTCTGGCGTTAACAGGTTCTGGATATGCAATTTTAGAAAATCCTGAAAATTTACCAACCGGCAACTCCCCTCGTACTCTAACTTACTGGGTCCAACTAAACGCGATTTCACCTGCACAAATTTTTGGGGGTTATGGGGATACCCAAAACTGTGAAAATTTTCAAGGTGGACTGGATACAACTTCCGGAGAATTTCTTAGTTTTTTTGGGTGGGGTGACTGCAATCATGAAAGCACAGCTAACCTCACCGAATTCGTTGACGATCGATTTCACCACATTGCCTACGTCTACAATGGAAACTCTATAATTATGTATCTAGACGGTATGGCTTTAGGGTCAGTCACCCTAAATCTCAACACTACAGCTTCAACTTTGTGTGTGGGAGGAGAGGTTAGCGGGTCTACTTGTGTAAGACTCTTCAATGGGAACATCGACGAATTTAGAATTTATAATAGAGCTCTGACATCTGGAGAAATTGAAAC
>CAXRHT010000003.1:0-803948 GCA_964230645.1 Bdellovibrionales bacterium
CACCCTAAATCTCAACACTACAGCTTCAACTTTGTGTGTGGGAGGAGAGGTTAGCGGGTCTACTTGTGTAAGACTCTTCAATGGGAACATCGACGAATTTAGAATTTATAATAGAGCTCTGACATCTGGAGAAATTGAAACTTTTATCGATAACTAAGACCAATTAATCATATAACTTAAATTTTATTTTTTGTTTTTGTTTTGTCGGAAAAAGAAAGTCGTGATTTTGATGATGTATTCTACGTCCGAGGTTTGGATTCGCAAATCCTACACCCATTAGTAAAGCAGGATTGTTTTTAAGATTTAAAATTTCTTTGATCTTTTCTCCATCAAAACAACTGCAACATCCAGTAGAGTATCCAAGGATAGAAGACATCAAATTTAGATAGCCGGCAGCTATTCCGATTGCTAGTTTCTGATCATTCTTGAGAAACTCTTCCGCTTGTGAGTAATCCTCTAATGAAGTCCCTTTAAGTGTTTCAGAATTTCTGTATGCATCGGCGCCAACGATTTCAGGAATTTCCAATTCCTCAAAAACAACGAGAAGGTTAGCCAGTACCTGGCTATTCGTGACACTATATTCAGGTGAATCTAGCGAAACAGTAAATCCATCAGTCGCTTCGTGAACATTTTCAATAATTTCCCGATTGGTAATAAAATAGACGTTATAAAAAGCAATATTTTGCTTACTTGGGCACTCTGTAACCGCTACTTTAAGAAGTTCTAAATCTTCAGCCGATACATTCCTGGACAAATCCCAGTTCCTTTGACAGTGTTGGCTTTTACGTATTGCTTTAGAATAGTCTAGAGTTCCCATTGCACACTCCTGTCTACAATTATGATTTAATCTAAATTAAAAGTAAAGTTGGTATTATAGTGTCAAATTCTACTGAACCTGAGGAGAAAGAAACCTTCAATACCTTTGTCTAAGAACCTAATATCAATATGACATGCTTCAAATTGATCCATTTTATTATTTAACTGCACAATGACTGATAACCTCTTTCCATTTTTTCAGATACACAATAGGCTCTTTAATTGGCTGCCAATAGTCTTTCGATTTTTTGAAACTTTGGCTGTTTTGAAGAAAAAAGCTAGTTAAATCATCCCACATAAGTATGTCTTCGGGCTTCCAGCCGGATGGATCAGCCCAAAAAATATCTTGCCACAATGCTAGTTTTTTATTCTCTTCGAATGTTTCTATAAATTCTTTCGTAAAGCTGAACGTAGAATCATTAAAACTCTTGATAGGGATGTTAATAGAAAACATCTTTTCTTTCGGAACAATACGAAAGAATTTTTTACATGCTTTTGGGTCGTACCAACAATTGAAAAACTCCTCATTGGCCCCACCCATAGTTACAACCCGACTTACTTTTTCTGCGATTTCAGACCAATATTTAATCGCCGAAGTGTAAGGACCCAAAATAAGAAGTTCGATTTCATCACACTCTGAAGCGAGGGAAGCTTTATCCAGTTTGCTCAAGGCTGCATTAGGGACTTTATTATTTTTCGAACTTTCACTGAAATAGTTATTTAAGAGTCGGTCTCTATTTCGCACATTGGTCCAACGGGCATCAAGTTTTCTGCCAAAAGTTAATCCATGATAAACTTTTGTTTCACGCCCTTTAAAATTATGCTGCTCTTTTAAAAAATTAAAATTCTTGAAACTCTCTTTTGGCTCTACAACCCCTTCAGTAAAAATAATGTGAGTTGGTACTACTTCTTGGGAGCAGTTTAAAAAGATAAGAGAGCGCAAATCGTCAAAAGAGCCATCGTTATCAACGATTAGGCATTTGTTTTTTACGTTTTTCGAATTTAACTTGTTTGAATTAGATAAATAGAAAAACAAAGCTACACCAAGTAATGACAGTAGGAAGAAAAATATAACTTTTTTCAATTTCCTCCTTCTAGAAGGGCACTGATTGCCAACAGTAGTTATCTCTTGCAATTTGGAATCTGATACCGGAAATTAGAATTTTATCGTTTGCATTTTTTGGGTCAAGGTTTTTATGTTTTCTCGTATATATCGAAAAATTATCGACAAACACTACCAGGGTTCTGCGTTAACTTACGACGATATTAATCTGATTCCGAAACTCAACCCTCACGGATCCCGCAAAAACGTCTCTATTCAGCAAACAGACTCGTCTGGCAATTTAACTCTAGATATTCCCATCATCTCAGCAAATATGGATAAGATCACTGGTCACAAAATGGCCGACTTTATGGCAGCAAATGGTGGAATTGGAGCTATTCACCGCTTGATGTCGATTGAAGAAAACACTGTGGAATTTGAAAAATGTCGAAACCGGGTATTTGTTTCCATCGGGTGTAATGAAAAAGGACTTCGCAGAGCTGAAGCTCTATACCAAGCCGGCGCTAGATTCTTTAACCTCGATATTGCCCACGGACACTCATCTGACATGAAGCACACCTTGTCTGAATTAAGGAAACGCTATAAGGATATTTTTATCATGTCTGGCAATGTCGCAACCCTGAGTGGAGCGCGATATTTATATGACCATGGGTCCGACATGGTAAAAGTAGGAATAGGTGGTGGTAGTGTTTGTACCACCAGACTGAAAACGGGTTTTGGCGTACCTAATTTAACGGCAATTGCTGAATGCTCTCGGGTTAAATGTTCGATCGTGGCCGATGGTGGCATAAGAACCCCGGGAGATGTGGTCAAAGCACTAGCCTTTGGAGCCGACTTTGTCATGATTGGTGGACTTCTCGCAGGTACAGAACAGACCCCTGGTAGGGTCATTGAATCCAATGGTAAGAAGTTTAAGATTTACCGAGGCTTGGATAGCTTTGATACCCATATGGACTGGTTCGGAGAAGTTTCTAACTGGAAAACACCCGAAGGCGTCAGTGTGAAAAAACCATTTTCGGGAAGCGCCAAGCCCATTATCGATGACTTAGTTGGCGGGATTCGCTCTGGCCTGACCTACTGTGGAGCAAGCAATATCTCTGAATTACAGAAGAACTTTTCCTACCACATCGTGAGCTCCGCCTCGGGACAAGAAGCTCACCCTCACGCTACAAAATTGTAATACTAGAAGATAGACCAAAGACGAGGAAAATTTGTTTGATATTGAGACACTCAAGGCTAATTTCCTATATTTAGGAAGTAACAGCCTTTTAAAACCTTTTTAAATAGTTTAATCTGGTTAATAAGGAGTTTGAGTTGCCCGTAAATTACCAATTTTATCAAACTAAATTGAATCGACGCTTTCTTTTGAAGGCGCTGGTCCTACTAACTTATTTTAAGAGTAGTTTGAGTTTTGCGACATCCAAAAAAAGTGGAACCTTCAAACAAACCTGGATATTTAAGAACGATGCTAAAAATTACCCTTCCTTGGATAAATTCTGGAAAGATAATTCTGACCCCATTGCCTATCAATTAAATGCTCTATTTAGACAAAATGGTTGGCTTGTCAAAGACATGTCCGCTATGAAAAATAGTAAGACAGCTGTATTAACGAAAGAATATTACAATAAACATTACTTCACCTTGTATAATACACTCTGGGAAAAGCTTTCCGACGGTGATCTCAAAGAGGGCCGGAATCTGCAAACTAAAACATCAAACCATCATCTTTTTTAAATAAGAATGTTTGAATACACCCATAAACATTATTTTACCTTCGGATACAATGACCAGACATTTAACACTCGATCTGATGAGAGTTCAATTCTCTGGTGTAACTTTTCTCCGGTCCAAAGAGAGCATGAGAGCTTCAAAGAAGAGTGCCTGAAAGCTGCCAAACTTATTAGAGATAAAACTGACCAGGATATATTCGTTCTGTTCAGTGGGGGTATGGATAGTGAACTCGTGCTACGTTCTTTTATTGAGGCCGGAATCGAAGTGAATGCAATCACTGTAGAATTTGAGAGAGGAATAAACGAACACGATATTCTTTGGGCTCGAAAATTCTGCGAAATTTATGACATCAATCATATCATTAGGCCTTTAAATATTGAAGAGTTTTGGGACAATCAACTCCTAGATTACGCCTTACCAGTGCAATGTAACAGCCCACAATTCCCGGTGACAATGTGGCTTTTAGACCAAACCCCTGGCTTCCCAGTTATAGGCAGTGGTGATTCGGCTATTAAACGACTTGAGGGTACTAACGATTTCGTTTTCGATGAGCAAGAAAATTATCTTACCCTCTACCTCCATCTTATGCGTAGAAACCGAATAGGTGTTCCTGCATTCTTTCAGTATACTCCTGAATTATTACTGGCTTTCTTTGAACACCCGATCTTGCAAGATTATAGGAATTTTAAAGCTAAACAAGACCGATTGATCTCTATACCCAAATATAAATTTCCGATATACCAACATTCATTTCCTAAATTAGAAAACAGAATAGTTTACAACGGTTTTGAAAAAATTGAAGATTTAGATAAAAAATATAGGTCGAGATTACACAAGCTTTGCCAGGGAGCCGGTCAGCCCCTACGTTTTGATTTTGATGATTTTGTAGAGGGTTTGAAAACCTCTGGGTGTAAAACAAAACAGGAACTGAATTGAACTCGATAGAAGTGACTGAAGCCGATTTTAATGAAATCTATGACTTTTGGAAAAACTTCCTTTGGGCAGGAAGAAGGTCAAAAATTGAAGCCTGTAGCTCAATGAAATATTTGGGTGGTTATGACCTCTCAATTAAAAAAGTGGGTAAGCCAAAGTTCTGGAAGGCGACCTATAGGAGAAAAATCATTGGTGTTAATTCTGGCCACTCGACCTCCGTGAAAGCCTTTCGGTCCAGAGGTTTATGGGTTCATCCCGATTTCAGGAATCAAGGCAACGCACAAAAGTTGTTACTCCCTGTAAAAGAAGAAGCTTTTATTCGAGAATGTGAGTATGTTTGGTCTGTTCCCAGAAAAGAGGCCATAAACGCCTATTTGAAATTTGGATTTCAAATAACTTCAGATTGGTTTAATTCTGGAATGGAGTTTGGCCCCAATTGCTATGTTAGATTAGATCTCTCATAAATGTTGCATCTACGAGATCTAAACCTGAAGGAAAATGTGTCTGAGGAACACCTATGAAGGGCTCAGCAACTTTCAAAAGATCATTCGCACCTAGATCTTCAGCCTCTAGAGCCCCTTGCTTTTTTGAAATTAAACAAGCCACCAGTCCACTAAAGGCCGCTGCTGCCACTAAATAAAGGGTCGAATTTGTCGAAACAGAGTGAATAGAACGTTTAGAAAGATAAAAACTGTATCCCGCCCATACCCAATTTGAGCCCGCGCCTACTAACACTCCTATTTCATCAAAGTTTTCTTGTCCGTAAGTTTTTTCAATAATTTTGGAATGGCTGGGGGATGGCCTTTCCCTGTTTTCCAGTAGCTTTTGAACAGCACGAAGGGACCCTTTAGGGGGATCATAGCAAAAGCCCGAAAAAGAAACCTTTTTTCTATCTTCCTCACTTAAACTGTCTAAAAATGAAAAAACCTCTCTGTGTGGCACTAAAAAGCCCGTGTAGTTGCCAGTAGAAGGACTCCAGGCCTCCATTTCAATATGTAGGGCCTTTCTTTTAGATTTTCTAAAAACAGGGCGCTTGTAATATTCGGCGGGAGCAATGAACTCACTCCAGAACTCATAAGGACTCCAGCTACTGATCAAATCTTCGCTTCCCTTGTCTGCTCTATGCGCATCATACTCTGTGAAGACTATATTAGTATCTTGATGAAGTTCGGTAAATTTCTCCTTGTATGTTTGCATCGCCTTCTGCGCGACCACAGAAATTAACCCGGGATTTATTCCAAAGTTTAGTAAAGCTACACCTTTTCTACTGCCTTGCATATTTTCTTTACAACGTTGAATTTGCTCACCTTGCTCGTTGAGGGAGTATTCAATGGTGCTCTCGCTCTTCCACCAATTCCAAGCTGTATCCTGATAGATGATACCTTTATGTAGGCAGTATTCCGCCAAGTCATTAGACCCGCAGGTATTAGTCAGGTTCAATAATATATCCCCTTCAGACAAATAAGAGTTTAAGTGAATCTTATAACTTTCTTGAGTTAGCTGTTTTTCAACGAAATGGACATCAACCCCAAAACTTGTTTCTTTGATATAGTTTACATCTAGGTTGCTGTCGATGACATAGACCCTACTATCGCTGTCGAGTACCTTATCAAGGAGTTCAAGATAAGTTTTACCAAGCCCACCCAGGCCAACAAGTAGGATACGCTTGTCTACAAAGTATTTTTTCAATTTGGTTAGATCCATGACAGAATATTAGTTAATTCAAAAAAAAAGTCAAAGCTCGGCTGAACCTCTTTTAAGGTCCAGGACCAAAAAACACCCTGATTTAAGGAAGATATCTCGTCATCAGAGAACGCCACTATTTACAAAGACAGGCTTAATGTTTAAAATTAGATGAACTTAATCTGGAAGGGTCTTGTATTCATGGAAGAAGCCGTAAGAAAAGAATTTCTTTACCATCAACTATCCTCGCTGGGTGATTTCTATAAACTACAATATTATATTAACCCTTCCATCGTGCGGGAACAGCTTCAGTCATACGGCGATAGGTGGGTTTACTTTAATCCACAAAAAAAAGGGCTCAATAGATATGGGCTTTCCGTAACATCACTGGATGGCAAGATGAGTGGCTATCCAGACCTCACATCGATTGCGGAGTACAATCAACGCAATGATAAAAAGATTAACGAGCTAGACTTCAATAAATTTACAGAGCTTTATTCTACATGTACAGAAATCCAGCCTTTATTAAAGGATTTCAAACCTTTTCTAGGCAGGAGTCACTTTATAAAGCTAGGAATGGGTGGTCTCTTTCCTTATCATCGAGATGTGTATACCGAATATGACGAAACTTTCAGAATCTTTGTTCCTCTCTATCACCACAACTCTCGGGACTTTGTTTTTCTACTTGGAATGGACAGAATATTTTTAGAATCTGGAGCGGCCTATTTTATAAATACAAGAATCGAACACGCACTGTTTTCACTCCACGAAGAGAGCCTGTTTTTGGTTTTGAATGTTAAACTCTGCCAGGAAACCGTTGATCTCGTTAAAAAAAACCTAGGATCACGTTGACGAGTGTTATGATTCTTTCCATTGGAGTTTTCAAAAGGAGAACGTTTGGAAGCTAAAAAATCTTTGTGGTACAAGCCCTTTCTACCTCTCTGCTTTATTAGTTTTATTATTATTGGAGGAAAGGTTTTAGAATATTATTCGAATTATTACAAATACCAGTCTTTAAGTTTTCAACAGGGTAAAGAAGAAAAACCTACTTTTAGCTTCGAAGAGGTCTCAAAACAACTGAATATCTCTCATCGACACGAACTTTTCACACCGGCAGCTTCTCGCAAAGGCTACGCTAAAATTTTACCTTATAACGCCTCCGTAGCTGTTGGTGATATCAATAACGACGGCTATATGGACTTGTTTTTTAACACGACCAAAGAAAATAAAAGAAATTTCTTGTATCTTAATATTAAGGGTCAATCTTTTAGAAATGTAACGTTTGAATGGGGATTGGGAGAGGAGATAAATAATCCCGGTGCAACTATGGGGGGCTATTTCTTCGATTATGACAACGATGGGAAAAAAGATTTATATTTGGCAAAAGCTGGCTGCCACTCACTGTATAAAAACCTTGGAAATAAGTTTGTTGATGTTTCAAAAGAGACGGGAGTGGATCAAGTTTGTGACTACACCTCGGGGGTAAGCTTCTTGGATTTTGACAATGATGGGTTCCTCGATGTTTATGTTTCTAATAGTTTAAATGCCGGGAGTAAAAAGCTAGTCTCGGCAAAAGATTTAGAAATCTTAGAGCCCCAAAGAAACGAGTATGGAGTAGTTACCTATCGATTAGACGTATTGTTAAAAAACCAATCTGGAAAACGCTTTAAAGATGTCACAGAGCTTGCAAATATCAATAATAATCACCTCAATTGGGTGACCGGTGTTATCGATTATAACAACGATGGGTTTCCCGACCTCTTTTTATCCAATGATTTTAGCACCAACAGACTTTTTAAAAATAATACTGATGGGTCTTTCTCAGAGTCCTCTCATGATCTAGGTAAACAGTTTTTTTCCGCGAACATGAGTGCAACGACAGGGGATTATAATAATGACGGTTTACAAGATATTTTTGTGAGCAATATTTCTCGTAGCACCTGGTATATTCGCATGAGCAACTGGTTGTACGAATCTCAAGGAGATGGTTCATTTAAGAATGTTTCTTATGAAAAAAAAGTTGATCGATGCTCCTGGGCATGGGGATCAAATTTCGCCGATTTTGACCGAGATGGGTTTTTAGATTTATTTGTCACTAATGGGCTCTTCAACGACGGACCAAAATCTTTTCTTTATAACCTTGAGACTTACTATGTTGTTCCCATACTCTTATTTCTTGATGCCAGAAATTTTCCTCAAACTCAGGGTCACCAGGTAGCTGCAAACGATCGTTCTTGCCTATTTTGGCAAAAAGATGGTCTTTTTTATGATGTTGCCGAAAAGGTGGGACTTGATGAGGCCTTTATCGGCAGAGGTAGCGCGATTATTGATTTTGATAATAATGGCACTTTAGATATCGTAGTTGCCACTCATAATGGCGAGCCAAAACTTTTCAAAAACATTGTAAAAAATGATTTCAATTGGGTTGGCTTAAAACTTATTGGTAAGCAAACCAATCGAGATGCTTTAGGTGCAAAGGTTATCGCTCATTTTTCTAATGGAATTCAATCTAGAGAGCTATTCCCTACAAACGGATTTTCAGCACAAAATGACCCGCGAATCTTTTTTGGACTAGGGAATAGTAAACTCGATCATATTGAAATAATTTGGCCCAGTGGAACCACTCAATATTTAAAAAATTTCGATATCAATAGATATTTAAAAATTAGGGAAGCGAATGAAGACATTAAAAATGCTTCGTAGTAACAATAGCTTTAAACTCTCTATGCAGTTTCTTGCACTTAACGTTTATCTCTATCTACTTCTTTACGAATTTTATGCCGGACGATTCGCCTCTCATTACTTTATCCTTACCTCTTATACACTATTTATCGACAACCTAGCTTATTTTGTATTTCGTAAGAAGGTAAAGATAAGATTTTTTAGTCCCATGATTACTGCTACCGCGCTTTTTATACTCTTAAACACCCACTTTACTGTTATTCCCTATCTTGTCGCCTCGACAGTCGGCATAATGGGGAAGTACCTTTTGCGTTTCTCGAAGGGTCATATCTTCAATCCTGCCTGTTTAGGGATTTTATTTGTCGTATTTTTACTTCCGCAACATTCTCAAGCTTTGCTCAAACAGTGGACTTCCGGGCCCGGTCACTACCTTCTCGCCTATGGCTTAGGCCTTTTCGTCTCTTTTTTAGCAAACAGACATATCATTTCGATTTCATACTTTGCGGTTTTGTCACTACTGAGCTACTCCTACGGATTTATTACGAATTCGGAAAATACATTAAAAGTGGTCGGACCCATTTTTGGATTCTCAATAATCGTTTTTGCTTTTCATATGATTACAGATCCCTCCACATCACCCCAAAAGCACTCACGTCAATTTCTCATGGGGACGGCAATCGCTAGTATCGATTTTTTTATGCGGAGGTTAGAGCAGCCTTATGCTCCTTTTATTGCACTTATGTTGATCTCAGCAAGTCGACCAATTATAGAAAGATTCTACAGAAATCCGAACCATCTTAATTTTAAATCAATTTAAATATTAGCATTCTTACCCGTATGGTAACGAACGCAATCTCGCATCTTTTGAGAATAAACAGGATGCTCCCCCATTTTTTCCCAGACTTTCTCTAAGCGCACATTTCTTAGATCCCCGAACTCATCATGAATTAGGTTACAAGGTGTTACCTTGCCATACGCATTGATATATATTTTCTCTATCCCCGCTGGGCACCCAAATTTTCCTCTAAAATTATACATGCTGTGATGTCGGGCAGCCGGATGTTTAAGAAGTTTGAACAAGTTTCTGTTTCGATCCTCGTTGCTGTACATTTTTTCATCCTGGCCTTCCCATGCACCAACAGCAGCGGCATCATTTAATAAAAGGTAAGCATGTTCTTTTTCAGCAAGTTTCAAAAGATGATAAATCTCTTTTAGCTCATCTCGACAGTTCTCTGTAGATAAAACACATGAAAACACTAAGTTCAGCTTTAATTCCCGAGCCCATTTTGCCACCCGCATGGCTTGGTGGTAACAGCCAGGAACACCTCTCAGTTTATCATGGATCATAGGTTCGGCAGAATCGATACTGATTTGAATGGTATCAAGGCCCGCATCCTTCATGGCTTTTAAAGTTTCATATTTTATTTTTATAGCATTTGTAACAATGGAGACAGTAACCTTATCTGGTTGGCAGGCTTTTATAACATCGACGAGATCTTTCCGTAAGGTTGGCTCCCCCCCTGTAAGGTTCACATGGATAAGGCCAAGTTCAATAGCTTGATCGATAATATTCTTGATTTCATCGACCGTCAGAGTATTTTTCTCAGGAGCCGTCAGGTTGGCAGAATAACATTTATGACAAGAGGCTTGGCATGTGTAGGTCACGGCCAATTCGATCGAACGGAGACGGTCTCGTTTTAAAAAAAGTGTGTTAAAATAACCACTTAAAACCCTACTCACTTTCTTAGGTGATCGAACAAATCTTAAATGATCCAGGTACTTTACTGTTTCTCTTACCATTGCTATATCTCCTGAAAATGCTAGTGTAAGCCTAGCAACATTCCGATTAATTTTCACACTTTTTTTAAAATGACTGATCATGAAGGTAAGTCACTAAAGAGGCTTTTAAATGTATAGTTATCCTGGGACAGAACTGCACCTCTTTGCTAACGCCCACAACTGGAAAAAATATTTTAGCAAAACAATTAAACGTTATGTTCTGGGTGATGTTCTTGATGTTGGTGCAGGCTGGGGGGTCAATGCTCAGTATCTTGTCAGCAGCAACTGTACCTCTTGGACCTTCCTGGAGCCTGATCAAGAAAACTGCGCTAAGATCGATCGCTTTGCAGCTATTATTAAAGACTACGATAACACCTCTATATGTGGCCGAGTGGATAATCTAGCTCCTAGCCCCCAGTACGATACGATTCTGTACATTGATGTCTTAGAACACATTGAAGATGATTATCTAGAGCTTTCCCAGGCTCGTTTGCGACTGAAAAATAATGGACGTTTGATAGTTTTGGTCCCTTGTCATAATAGCCTTTACAGTGAATTTGATCGTCATATAGGACACTACCGACGCTATTCTCTAGAGGACCTTTTTCGATTAGAATCAGATACTATTAAACTTAAAAGCTATTTTTACTTAGACTCCTTCGGATTATTCTGCTCGTTTTTGAATCGTTTTTTGCTAAAGAAGTCTTTACCAACACACGGAGACATCAAGATCTGGGATCGTTTTCTTGTTCCATTGTCTCGCCTCTTTGACCGTTTTTTTTGTAAATCTTTAGGAAAAAGTCTAGTGGCTATTTACGAGCCTGTTTTCTCAGAAGAACAGCTCGAGCCTGATGAAATTTAGCCTCCCTTACCACATCAAATGACGCCTGCAAGTAATCTTCAAGTATTGGATAGAGAGTATTATAGGTTTGTAGGAGCCATATCTCTTTTACCTCTTCTTTCTCCAGTCGTTGCTCTAATTGCCTTATTCCCTCAGGTGTGGATAAAACATCCAAACGCCCGCTTTCAACGAGATAATTGACACTATTAAAATCAAATCGTTTAAAATAATGATCAAAAAGGTATTGGCTCCAACCGTAATTCAAGACGGTTACTGAATTAGTTCCCTCTCGGTTTGAATCCTGTACCACAAACTCGACGGCCTCTCTTATATCCACACGAACAAGATAATGTTTCTGATAATTTCCCTCGTAACAAGAAAGGCTCGTAAACCCGACAAAAAGTGTGGCTATAAAAAAAAGGACCTTTTTATTTAAACGCCTCGAAAAGGACGCAGAAATGAAAATTATCTGAGGAGGCATAAGTAGGGCCAAGTAATGTAAATTCCACATGGGAGTAAAGAACTTAGATATTAAATAGATGGTGAAAAGCGGTAGCAGTGTTGATATGCCGAATAAGAGGTCCATCCTCCATAGTTTTTTTCGCTTTAATTTATCAGGCTCAAATAAGTTTAGTAATCCCCACCCAAGTCCCAGTGCAAATAGAGCGGCAATAAATAAAGATTGATTTGACCAATATAACAGATAGTCAATAAAGGGGGTCTCACCCAACTCTCTTGGGTAGTCATGGGTTTTTACTCTGGGATACTGTTGCACCACCACTGGTACCCAAGGCAGGAAACAAATACTTACAAACAAAGCCACTTTGAATAGTGAGGCTCTATAGGATTTAAAATGGGGAAGTAAGAATGCAATTCCTAATTGAAAAAAAATAAGGCCCATTAAATAGTAGTGAATGTAGCACATCATCACCCCACATAGAGAGTAAGTCGCTAACAACACACCACTTCTTTTTTTGTCTGTGTCACTGTTTATGATTCTGACCAGCAAATAAAAAGACAATGTCGAGAAGAAAATTTGCCAGCCGTAGGAGGTCGCCAATCGACTCAGGCTGATTGATGAAAAATTCAAGCATAAAAAAAGTGAGGCCAGCAGTCCTGTGCTAGCGCCAAAAGCGATTTTACCAGTGCGATAAATAAGATAAAGGGAGGCAATTCCTAGTAAAGATGATAGCAGTCTTTGAGAAAACTCATCAAATCCGACTAATAAGCCCCATATGTACATTAGAAAATGATTCAGTGGAGGATGGATTTCCCACTCAATAAAAGAATTTAAAAATTGTTCAAATCCTCCCTCAAGTATTGGAAAATGCAACATGATATAGAGTTCGTTATTTACAAAAGAAGAGGAGCCCAAAGCCCAAAGTCGCAGAAAGCCACCGATAAGCAATATAAACATCAGTGTAATTTTTAACGGGCGGGTGATGACATTCATTTTTTAAAATCCTCTCTTATTCTAAGCAAGTAATCAAGCCGAAGGCTTTGCTCATCAGTTGACAGCGCTCTTTCAGCTCCCCCATACTTAAATCATCATAGTAAACAACTCTTAGGTGTATTGTGCGAATTATGCTCGTTTGGCCCTATGGCTTCGAAAAATCTTATGCCCTCCCACTAGCTCTAGGATATTTGGCTAACTCAATTAAAAATATGGGGCATGATTTAAAAATCGTTGATTGCTGCCTAGAGGATCAACCCGCCGAGAGTCTATGGTTTAGGGAGCGGTTGCGTCAATTTCAACCTGATGTTGTTGGGGTCTCAGCTTGGTCCATTTTATTTCCAGAGGCTTTGAATGTTTTATCTGTGGCTAAACAAGAACTTAATAACGTGACCACACTCCTTGGTGGACCACATGCTACTTCCCACGCCGAAAGTGTGCTCGAGTACCAGCAGATCGATTACGTCATTAGAGGAGAGGGGGAAAAAGCCTTTCCTGAGTTCTTAGATTTTCTAATGATGAAAAGAGATCTTGCTGACGTATCGGGACTTTGCTGGATGCAATCTGGGCAAATGAAGCAAAATGCCACCAATTTAGTACAAAACGTCGATGAGCTTCCACTGCCAGACTACGACATCATTCAATTGGAACGTTATTGGAAAGCGGGCTATCGATACAATACTAAAGAAACAAAAAATGCTCCTTTGTGGATGACTCGAGGTTGCCCCTATAAATGTACCTTCTGTGCGGCCC
The DNA here is from genome assembly GCA_964230645.1 of Bdellovibrionales bacterium. GTDB lineage: Bacteria > Bdellovibrionota > Bdellovibrionia > Bdellovibrionales > JAGQZY01 > JAGQZY01. Next base: position 13,735 of record CAXRHT010000003.1, read on the forward strand.
CTGTACTCAATGGTCGCCCGGTGCGAACCCATAGTATCTCCTACCTTATCAAATGGATTGAGTATCTTTACCATGAAAAAGGGGTTCGATGGTTTAATATCATCGACGACAACTTCACCTTTCATGTTCCCTTCGCTAAGGAATTCTGTCGAGAGGTGATAAAGCTTAACTTGAAAGATATTGGTTTTGGAACTCCCAACGGTATTCGCTTCCAACGAGGAGACAGAGAACTTTGGGATTTGATGAAACAAGCTGGCTGGAAGTCTTTAATAATCGCTCCCGAAAGTGGCTCCCAGCGGGTTTTAAAGTTGATGAAAAAACATCTCGATCTTTCTTTGGTTCCACCGGCTGTGAAAGAAATAAAGAAGGCAGGACTCACTGTCCAAGGTCTTTTCCTAATCGGGTACCCAGGGGAAACTTTGGAGGATATTAAGAAAACCTCTGAGTTTATAAAAAAATGTCGATTCAATTTTATCTTTTTAAATGTATTTCAACCTCTTCCTGGCACACCAGTATACCAGGAGCTGGTGTCTAAGGGAGAAATCAAGGATGGATTGTTACCGAACAATTACTCAGAGGGCACGCGCTCCTATGTCACAAAGGATCTTGTAGGCTTTAATTTTCCGTTTTTTGTCCTCAAAACTTACGCACTTCTCGCTTTAAGAGATCCATTAAACATTCCTAATCTCTTTTCTTTTTTCGATAAAAAGTTTTTAGCTAAAAAATTGTTTGCTAACTTTTCGGGAATGCTTAAACCCACCGCAAAAGGGGCTATTGTTAGTAACTCAGCTCCCCTACCCACAATGAAGAGTCAATCGCAGTCCTAGTAGATTACAGCCTTTGGAGGCAATCTTTTAGGCAGCTCAATTCTATTGTTCCCAATTAAATGCACTTCTTTTACATCATGCCAAAAGCGACAAGTCTTCGGTAGTCTTTGCAAGCGATTGTATGAGAGATCAATATATTGAAGATATTGCCACCTCCCTATAGTTCCTGGAAGCTTTTGCAGAAAATTGTTAAACAAATGAACCCTCTCTACTCTGGACCACTTCCCTACCTCCTCTGGTAAGGTTTTTAACTTATTATGGTGGAAATTTACTTTCAATAATTGAGTCCAACTTCCCACAGCAGGAGGCAGTGAGGACAATTGATTGTAATGAAAGTCAATTTCTGTCAAATTTCGCCAACTTTTAACTTCCTTAGGTAGCGAATTAATATTGTTATTACTAGCTTGAATGACATGAAGATCTTTCCAGGCACTTACATTTTTAGGAAGTGTTTTTAGTTGGTTGTTGTTTATTTCCAACCGAAATAGTTTTTTGAATTTACCCACTGACGGTGGCAATTCCGTAATCTGGTTGTCAGATAAGTTTAAATATCGAATCTTTCGCCAAGACCCTATTGTAGAAGGAAGAGAGGTTAGTAAATTTTTTCTAAGGTCGACGATTTCAATATTTGTCCAACCAGACACCTCATTGGGAAGTTGGGCCAATTTGTTGTAGTTCATACGAAATTCTTTAAGATCTCGCCAAGCTTTGACCGCAGGGGGGAGACTCTCAATATAATTGTAAGACAGATTGATATAATAGATTTTTTTAGAAGAGACCAAACCCTCTGGAAAGATTTTAATATTGTTATGAAAAAAACTCACCTCTCTAAGAGAATCCAAATGTTTTATTTCAGGGGATACTTTTTCCAACCAGTTATAAGAGAAATCGATTTTCTCTAGCTTGCTCAATTTGCTTATAGGTTTTGGCCAGACTTTAAAGAGATTTGCGGATAAATCGAGATCTTTTAGTTTTTGAAGAGATCCGATTTCTTGGGGTAGGGACTTTAACCTATTTCTGGAAAGATTCAGTACTTCTAATTGACTCAATCCCTTAAAATCATCCCCTGCAAGATTATTTAATTCAAAACCCTCCATATTAAGAGATTTTATTTTAGTAAGATCGACTTTTTTACATGAATCATATTTGATTTGTTCTTTGATTGCTTTTTGCAATAGAGCACTTCGCCCACAGATATTAGTGGGCGCTGTGAAGGCGGGAACCGAAAAAAACAAGCAAAGGATTAAAAAAAGCCACATGGGATGCATGAGGGAAATATTTGTATCTTGCTTTCTGAGTTTCATGAAGACCTCAATATCTTGCAACTTCTATTGTTTGCGTCTTTCACATGAGGTTCATAGCTTTCTAAAGTTATGATCTTCCATGTAAACATACAACATCGCCATTATATCGATGTTTTTGTTTTTGGTGTTCTCTACTAAAGTTACCATTTGGTACTCGTGATCTCTTAGGAGCTTAATTCCTTCGGAGCTTGAATAAACTTCCGTATAGTCATGCCCGTCTTTACTGGAAACCTTATTTTCATAGATGGTTTTATTGTCCGTTAAATCTATTAATTTAATTGATTTAACGCCCTTATGAATGTGAGCACTTATGTAATGAATCTTAGTATCAACTGGGATATTAAGGGCATCAGTCACTAAGGTACGATTTACTGTTTTCCCTGGTTTCGCCATCCAATGGGAGGAGAAGACCTGACCATGCTTGTCTACGCTATCATGATAGCCACCATGTCTCATCATCGCTTTTTGTCGAGAGCATTGGCTCTTGCTCGTGGGTGAGCGCAATCCCTTCTTTCCAAAATCACAATAACCCTCATATCGGGGTGTTAAGGCCATCAAAGTACGGCGGTAAAGCGGTCTCAAAGTGGTTTTTGTCTCTCTATCTTTGGAGTAGGCAATATGAGTCTTATATTTAACCTGTTTGGGAACTTTCAGCTCCTCGTGATTCGCCACCTGAGAGTTCACAAAAAACTGGTCGCCCGTGGACAGGGGTACCGCAAAACCCTTAGGAAACTGAGTCTCCATGTGATTGGAACTAGAAACTCCAATAAACCACCCATCTGTTTTTTCAAATAACTTGGGAGTCTTCTTTTTATTTTTTTTATTTTTTTCAATCGTGTTGTGACACATTAAATGAGTGTTCGATACTTTAACATTGTCTACAGCGACCTCGGTTTTAAAGGACTGAATCCAAATGATCTCTGGCTTGGCGGGATTCTCAAAATAAAAAAACTTATTCTGCAAAGGACCCATCATATGCATATGTTTATTTTTGACTGAGAAAGTATCAGACTCTAGTACTAGAGTCTCCGTTGCTTTGGGAGAACTAACCTCGGTCATAATACAAGCATTGAGACTCAACAATATCGCCGAAATAAGAGTCACATTGAAAAATTTATGAAACATCACTTGAGCACCCTTTAGTCAACTTTAGCAATTTTTTCGTTTCTTCCCTCTACAATTTTGTATCGGCCTTTTTCCATAGGGCCAAATTTTTGTTCTTTTCCAGAGGGCCATTGGATCGTCAGAGATTTCACAGAGCTTTCTGAGCCCAGCCCAAAATGAAGAATTCTCTCAGACTGGGAAGGACCGTTGTTAGCCACTAATTGTCGCACTAACAATTGATCATCCATTGTTGTCACTCTAGCGATGGCTCCGATCGCCTCTTTATTGCTCTCGGTTCCCTGTAGGCTGAGGATGATACTGTTTCCTTTTATGGCTGAGCCATTCTCAAAATATTCAATCGTTGGAAATTTATATTTTAAGGTTCCTGGATCTCCATTTCTGAGAATAATATCTAGTTGACCATCTTTATTCACGTCGGCTTTTGCGATTATGTATCCATCATTGATAGAGTCAACTCCTTCTAGATAACCGACTTCAACAAACTCCATATTGCCTAAGTTTAAAAAAAGTCGGTTACGTTGAAATCCAGCCATGGATTTCGTTACCGGCATTTCCGGATCTCTTAAAATGCTTATAAAGGAGAAATCTTTTTGTCTATAATTACGGTTTGGTGCAAGCACGTCATTAAAAGTTTTTTTGGCAGCCACGGCTCTGACAAAGAGACTTGAAAGATCATGCCTTTTAGAGCGATCTTCTCCCGACCATAAACCATTAGCGACATAAATATCCATAAGTCCATCGTTATTGTAGTCAATGAACTCAACTCCAGCACCACCTTCGCCAATATTTTCTAATCCTGCCGCTTGGGTCACCTCTGCGAAACTAACTTTCCCATCAACCTTTGATTTTTTTCCTCCAAAAAGCCGTAAACCAGGATCTTTCGGCATATCAAAGTACCAATTTTCATTGCATGAAGCGTGGAACCTTTCACGAGCGTGGAAGTTAACATTAGTCAAAGCGATCTCATTAACCCCATCATTGTTAAGATCTCCTACCGCAACCCCCATTCCATATCCCTTGTTTTGGAAGTTCACAGCATCATTAACCATACTAAATTTTTTCCCGTCTTGGTTTTCATAAATTGGGCTTAGATTTGAACGGTCATCGACAATCAAGAGATCAGCGTCCCCATCGAAATCATAGTCTGAGGCGATTGAACTATGAGGAAATAAACTAGTATATTGCGACAAGCCTCTATCTCTCCAAAACGTTTTTGTGACATCTTTAAAAACTTCGCTCTTATTTGATTGACCCATATTGGTGAATAACCCCTCTGGCTCCCCTTTCGTGTTGGAAGAGGAATCTAGGGTAGTGAAATCTTGCTTCCCAGGAAAACCAACATAAAAATCAAGTTGCCCGTCATTATTAAAGTCTGCAACTGCTGCAGGCATGGGGAGATTGTACTTAAGCTTCCCTTTAATAAAGTTCTTTACCTTGGAATACTTTCCCTCCTCGTTCTTAAGGTAAACAACATCCGAAGCATCCTTATCGTACTCAAAAAGAGTCATGACGGTGTCTTTGTCACCATCGTTATCGAAATCAGCAAAAACAGCAGTTTTTACCGCTTTGTAATTGTTCAATTCAGAGTTCTCTGCAACCCACTTTCCTTTTCCATTTCCTAAAAATAATTGCGATTCCTGGGCTGAACCTGAGAAAAGGTCTAATTCACCATCATTATTTAGATCATCCACAACAACCGTATATCCTCCACGACGGATAGCCTCGGATCTTTCGTGAATTCGGACTTTATCAAGGCCCCTTGCCACTGTTTTATTGATAAAAGCGGGTTCTCGATGGGACACTACGCGTTCTGATTTTAAAAATTTATTATCTGTGATTTTCCATTGGGACCCTACTTTCTCAACTAAAACTTCAAGGGATCCACGATCATTCATTCTCTTGTTAGTCTTACTAAGACCTCGTACATCAAAATTTAATACCATGGTTACTTTGTTAAAATTTAGATTGCTCTCGGATCGATCTTTTGAGTTGATTCGATAAAAAACTCCATGTAATTCAACATCTTCAATCTTATTATATTCTGTTAGAAAAGACTGACGGTAGTTAGCTACAGTAGGATGACCTTGTTTAGACCGGAACAAAGAGAGCCCATTCGTTTTAAGTCTTTCTTTGAAGGATTTTGAGTTTATCCATTTGAATGTACCTTTGACCAATTGATTTATCTTTTCCTCATCTCCTTGCTTCCAGGCTTCTTGCATTGGTTCGATCACAAGCTTTTCAAGCCCTAGATATTGCGATTCATCTTGAAGACATTTTTCGAATTGAGTACCTCTTTGCCAGTTATCAACATCTTTTGCCGATATTGTTTTCCTTGGATTTAATTCTTTTTTTAATTCCACTAAACGTTTTGATGGGGGTAACTTAGAAAGTCTATGTTGAAATACGAATGGGTCTTCTGCTGAAGATAGACCGGTAAAACAAAAAATAAAACTAAAAACGCTTAAATAAAAAACCTTGTTCATATAGATACCTTCAGGAAAAGTTTATATAGATAGGATAAGTGGTTTTAATAATCATTTCAATAGGTTCGAGCTGAACAGGTCTATGATTAAGAGTGCGGGACCTCAAAACAAAATGACCCGCCATTGCTCATACGAAAGTCTGGATTTGAAACACAAACTTAAAGTCTAAGGTCGTCTATTTTCCCTAAATGGGACACTTAAATTATTTAGGAAATCACCTTTTAATTTTTCTTGAGCAATAGTGCTTGAGAAATTGTGGCGTTCTTACCGAAGTGTTCAACTATTTTTTGGGATTCTTTCCGCGAATCTAATACTTTAAGTAGATACTGATCGTTAAATCTTTCAGAATAATTTTTTTTCAGATTCAGATACCACTTTGTCGGTGCTTTTTTTAATGCGTCTAAAGCCTTTAATAATGAAAATCCTAGAAAATAATCCATAGCAATATTTTCGGCATTATACTTAGTAAAATCAATTTTATCTAAACTCTTAAAAATTAAGATTTCGAAGAGTAGCAACTGGTTTTTCAAATTCTCATCGTCGAATGACTCATATTTCTTTTTAAGTTTTTCAAAAGCCTCACGATCAGGCTTGTCCTTATTTGATGTGATGGTATCGAGATACATTAAATGCTTAGCAAACTCAGGGTCTTTGGCTTTGTTTTTCTCCAAACAGCTTTTGGATTCTTGGACTTGCCCTCCGAGATATTGCAAAACACAGTAATCTAAAAGAGTCCATATACTCGACTCGGTCATTTTAGGATGACTTTCTAAGAAATCGATTCCTACTTGATAGAAACCTAAAAATCTTGTGTTAAATATCAAATCCCTCTGAACCTGTTCATCCTGAGCTAGATGAACCATTTTTTTCAAGCTTTCAGCCACCTCACCTTGATGTTTGATTAAAAACTTTAACTGCTTTGGTTCAAGGCTCGCCAATGAATTTTTCAATAAAAAAGGATAGGTAGAAATTTGATCCTTTGACAATTTTTTAGTTAGCACGATGACACATTGAATTTTTTGACAGGAACGTGAGAACCTTAACATCGCCTTCTTATCTTCCTTATTTTTCTCTATGATGTCTTCAAGAAAGCTCTCTTGTTTTTCAAACGGAATGTCTAAGTTCAAATAGAAGTCGACATCTTTCTTCGTGTTTAGACCCACGTTGCGTTCAATTCCTAACCGAATTCTCTTTTCCAATATGTCCTTTTGCTGGGCTATGGTTTTCGTCTCTTCAATTTTTGTATAAAAAGGGTTTACTGGAGAAGATGCTTCTTGAGAAAAGCCGGTAACCGGAATGGTGATAGAGACTAAAAAAGCGAAATTGTAATATAAAAAATTCATACACGACAAATTAGCAACAGAGCAAAGAAGTAGTAAAGGCTTTTTAAATCCATTTAAACTATGGAGAGAGTCCTTTAAACAGCTTTGATCTCGGGGTGAAAACCCAAGGCTTCTCTTTGTTTTAGGTTTTTAGAAGTGGCGGAGGAGGGGGGATTCGAACCCCCGGTACGGGTTGACCCCGCACGGTTGTTTAGCAAACAACTGGTTTCAGCCACTCACCCACTCCTCCCAGGAATCTGTAACGATGACTGTAATCTGAATAAGAGAAATTGCCACTACCTGGCCCCAGAATCAAGTCTCGATTTTAAGGTAATTAGTAGTTTTCGGGAAAAATCTCTCTCTCAACCGTCTCAATCACGGTATGAATCAACTTAATATGCACTTCTTGAATTCGATCACTTGTTTGAGCCGGCACAATGATGGGTAAATCCGCCAAAGAGGCTAACTTTCCTCCATCTTTACCCAAAAGAGCCACAGTCTTCATGCCCTTTGCTTGGGCGGCCTTTACAGCATTGATAACATTTTGTGAGTTTCCACTGGTGGAGAGCCCAATCAATACATCCCCTTTTCTGCCCAGTCCCTCGACTTGACGGGAAAAAATATGCTCAAAGCCGTAATCATTACTCACACAGGTCGTATGAGAGGGGTCGCCTAGGGCTAAAGCCCCTAAAGGCTTTCGATCATCGCGGTAACGACCGGTGAGCTCCTCTGCAAAATGCATTGCATCACAATGAGAGCCCCCATTTCCGCAACTGAAAGCGGTTCCCTCATTTTTATAGCAGTCGATAAGGATTCTGCTAAATTCTGAGCATTTTTCGAGATTTTCCGGGTTACTAATAAAGCTAGCGATCACTTCTTGCGCCTCAACAAGGCAATTTTTCCAGATCGGAGTGAGTTCCATTTTGCCCTCCTCTTCCCTTCATTTTTAAACTTCCAAAGGAAATAAGACAAGAGCTTGTTTTCAAACAGAAAATGCAATACAAACAGCCTTCGTGCGCTGGTAGCTCAGCTGGATAGAGTACTTGACTACGAATCAAGTGGTCGGGAGTTCGAATCTTCCCCAGCGCGCCATTTTTAAGGGCAGGCTAACTACGGTTCCCTGCCTTTAAAAATGGGTTTCTATGAATCTTAAAGTCGCCATCAAACTCGTGGCTCTCTTGTCTGCACTGACAGCCACTATCGTCGCAATATTCTGGTTAAAACAAGGGCATATGGACGCTTTTTGGACAAGCTTAGGTGTGGACCGAAGCGGAACCAGACTCAACTGGTGTGTTGAGCGGGTGGATTCTATCTACTTTTATGAGACTCAAGAAAAGCTCTTTGAAGAAGAGGGCCGCTGGCTCTGGAAAATGAAAGCAGGGACCCAAGAGCTCGACTATCTCCGTGTGGAAAAGTGGTTTGCAAAATACTGTCAGATCTCGATCGACGAAAAACTTCAGACCTCAGAAAATCCTGTACGCTTCACACCTGTTTTTGAAGCCCAATTTATCGATGGCTCGCGCAAAACCCTCTCCCAGACAAACTCGGATCTTTTCAAAATAGACTCTCATCAATTTCGTTCAGAAACTTTGCGTAAGGGAATTAAAGAACTTCTCGCTTTTGGGAAAAAAATAGAGTAAGTATAAAGGTTCCAGTTGTTCAGGAGTAGCTCAGTGGTAGAGCAAGCGGCTGTTAACCGCTTGGTCGGGGGTTCGAATCCCTCCTCCTGAGCCATTTTTCTTCCGATCCTAGGTACCCAACTTCTACAAAAGCTTCCAATTAATAGGCTTCTTAATCATCAAAACTTTGATAGTGATCAATCATGCGACATTTCTCTTTGTCTCGGTTGGCTGTTTTACGACAGTCCTTCACTTTTTCCTCACTTGACGGCGTTGTACATCCCAAGAAAAAAATTGAACTCAGTAACAAAAGATATTTCATAAAGGCCACTCTTTGATAAAGGTCTCGAAAGTTAACATCTAAAAATTTAGGGTCTCCTTAAAAAATACCAATGGCAAGAGCTAGGACTCGGTTGTCAGAATCGACGACCAACTCGCGGAATCATGTTTCTTTTTAGGACCTAAATCCAAGATGAATAAAGTTTTAATTTTTCAAACTGTGATCAGAGTCTTTTTGCGAAATAACAAAAAGTAAAATAAGACGAACCAAGAAAGCCAACAATAACAAAGGGAAAAGTCGAGAAGAGTAGATCCCCATAAGTTCCCCCGACAAAATACGTGTAAGTGGAACCAACGAGTAGAAAAAGTAAAACCATTAAAACTAAAAATTTAAATGTTTCAATCCTCATGCTCATTACGTTAAGTTCCGCAATCGCAAATGTCATTGATATTTTATTCAAGATTCTCTTTTTAACTCAATCTCAATAATTTGGTATTTCACATCCATAAGCGTTGACCCTAGCACCTGGAGACGTTTGAGGACAGCGGTCTTCAATATCATCGATCCCATCAGAATCACTGTCTGTGCTTTCTTTTGGAGAATCAGAGGATGCAGAGGCACACCCGTTCTGGCCGACATAATTTTGGTTCCATGTGTTAGGACATTTGTCCTTGTAGTCCGGCACCCCATCATTATCACCATCGGATAGATCATTGGGTTCCTCTCTTAAACCATCATCGGAAGTTCTGTTATACCTCGGAATAGGTTTATTCCGAGAGTTTGGCTCTAACTCTCGACCTTTTTCATTCACACCCCAACGAAAATTTAATCCCAAAAAGGCTCGAAAATCAGGTGAACCCAGTCCGTGATAAACCTCTCCGCCCATTCCTCCAATGACATCTAACTTCTGCAAGGCCCTCCATTTGTAGGCAAAAAGAGATTCAAGATTACTCAGTTGACGATCTGTGGGCACGGTTGGTGGCTGGTCCAAAGGATAGGCTCCAAATAACTCGGCCACGAAGGCTGATTTTGCAGGTCCAATAAGATAAGACAATGCGGTTGAATAAATTATTTGATCCGAGATTGGAATAATACCGCGATTAGCAATCGGGGTCCCCTCGTTTCTTAAGCGATAACCAAGATTAGCGGCCCACAGGATTCTCTCATTAATTTTAACATCGACTGCTCCCTCAATGTTTATTGTAGGTCCCGGATTCTCCCCCACGAACGGGTTATTTTGAATTTGGTCAAAATCCATACTAAGAATTAAAGCCCCGCCCCACTTTTCCTCATTGATAATTCGAAACTTACTATTAAATCTGATGTCGTCCACTCCAGGATCACCATAGGTGAATACAAAGTCAGATTGTCTGAAAGTCTGTGAGTTCATAAAGCTAGCGTTCACTCCTAAGTCCCAGCCCTCAATGATACCGACACTGGCATGCAGGTAGGAGTGAATGATCTGGTCATTGACCTCTGTAAAGCTTTGAATGTTATCTCGCGTGGAAACCGTTGAATAAGGTAATGAGTTAGTCGAATAATTAGTGAACGCGCCAAAATTGAACTCAAAAGGGTCCAAGGTTCTGGAAGAATGAACAGTAATGAAATCAAGACCATTGCTAGTTGGATTAAAATTTTGAGTGTCTGACCCCAAAATATTAGCCTGAGAAAAACAAACGAAAAATAAAAGGAATATTAGGATAATGACTTTCATGGGCCTATTGTCTAAAAGAACATTATAACTGTCCACCTCTTTTTATTTTGGGGTATTATAGATGACTGTAACTAGTGGGGTGTTTTTTTGATGAATAAACTCCCCTCGCTCTACTCTCAAGGGAGGAGACTTATGAGACATTGGATAGGAGTTGCTGTCTTATTGTTGGGTCACTTTAGCATCGCACAAAACCACTCCATCGATTGCAAAAAGATGCAATGTAACGAGGACTTTCTTAAAGTTTATAAAAAAGCACTAAAAGGTGACGCCAAAGCTCAAAACAAAATTGGGGAAATGTTCCACTTCGGTAAGGGTGTACAACGGGATTTTCACCTGGCCAAAAAATGGTATTTGCAGGCCTCAAACCAGGGAGATGCTGAAGCACCTAATCATATCGGCCGACTTTATTCCAATGGCGAGGGTGTGCAAAAGAACTCACTCGAAGCCTGTGGCTGGTATCGGGTCGCTAGAGACCGCGGCAATGAATGGGGAAAGGTTAATTTTAAAAAGTGTTTTGCTGCCACAAAAGTCGCAAGTGAAAAATAGCCGCTACTTGTATCCAATGGTCATATAGCGCGTGTACTTATCTAGGGGAAGCGCCCCAGAGAATAGACGCTTTGTCATCGGTGTTTGCTCCCTAAACTCCGCAACTGAGTTGACGCAATTGACGTGGTCATCCACGCCGAAAAAATCATTGGATTGAAGAAGTACTAGCTGACCAGAAGGGATACTTTCATACCAAGCCTGAAAATCTTCAATATGTTCACAAGACGTATTCACCCATAAATCATATTTTAGATTTTCCTTCCATCTTTTTCCCGCACTGTTCTCCATAGGTAACAGTGGCGCTATACCCTCCTCGGTCTCCGTATACTCTAGTTTTTTTATGTCTAATGTAAGCGCTTTAAAGTTCCAGCGATCCAAAAATCTTTCTTTATTAAACTCTTCGGCAACCTTTGCACAGACGGGATCTATATCCAGACTTCGAATGCGCTCCAATTCCAACTCTGGCCACATCTCATCAAGCAGTCGAACAAACAATGCATACCATCCACATAGAACCAGTAGAGATTTGGGAGGAGGAAGACTTAAACCTTTTAAAGTTTCAATAGCCCACACTTTGCTTTTTATTTGTCCTTGCGAAAAGGCATCCACAATATTTAATTCTGGAAACTTGACTTCTACCTTCCTGATTTTCTCAAATATATTATTGTTTGTGGCCATAGATAAGAACTTAAAAAACTCCAAATCAGACTGCAGGGACATTAGGTGTTCGTAGGCCTTGCCTAATTGTCGTAACTCAGGATGGTCATAAAGAATATTATACAGGTCGAGGCACAAATGAATTTGTTCTTTTAGATTTTTTTCTAAAAGTAATTTTTTTATCGCTTGAAAAATTTCCTTGTTTTGAACCTGTTTATCAAGCACCCCTAAGAACATCGCGAAATTCGGATTCATTGACGATTCTGAGAAGTTTGAAAATAAACGGACAAAATTCCTTGCTCCCGGATAAGTGATCAAACTCAAAGATGATTCATAAATTTCCTGAGCTTTTTCTTCGGGGATTTCGAGAGTTTTAAAATATTCCACGCAACTCCCCACTTCGATGTCATAAAAAAGATGCTCAATGAGCTCTAAGGTTCTTTTAACCATCTCAAGTTCTGTGGAGGCAGACAGTAAGTTGTCTAATCTATTGGTAATAGGGAACTCTTTCCAGGACCGAATGATTTCAAAAAATTCGGCGAGATATTCTTTGTCACTCTTCGCATCAGAGGTAAAGTTTTCGATGGCATATCTCACAGTTTTGACCACATCTTTCTCAGGCCAAATTCGTTCTGTACCAATCAGTATTCTTTTAAAGTTTTCAAACTCTTGATGTTTTTGTAAATTCATCAAATTTCCTATCTAACCAATTGAAGTCATTCAGATGGCTCAGTTGATCGGGATAATTTTTACCAAAATCTCGTCCTTGTCGGGCACCCATGAGAATCCACTCTTTATTGGGAACATCTCTAACCCCGACACACCATTGGTCAAGACGCTCTTGAGTTTCTTTATCGTTCTGGCGGGCAATGATTCCAGCTGCAAGTTTAGCACATTCTCTGAATGCACCCCTCCACGCCTCTTTTTCAGTATTAAAAAAATAGGTTTCAGAAGCTTTTATTGAGACAATTCGGTAATTTGTCGCCACAGTTGTTGCCAAATCAACGTATTTTTCTTTTGGATCTCGACCTGCGATAAGACTTTTGTTGTAGATTTTTACCGCGCCAAATCCATAAGAAAGCCCGTTGGCCGGATTAACACAACGATACACATAGATACTGTCCTTCTTAAGATCGAGATCGGCCACCTCAAAGTTAAAATCAGGTCGAATTCTATTGTCGCCATCGACTACGAAAAAGAAATCGGAATGGCTCGTCTCAGCCGCTTTTTGGTGGGCTTGCTTGATACCTTTCACACCGTGAACTCTCTTCGCTCTTGGAAAACGCGCTTTCAACTCTAACCAATTTTTGTCGGAGTTGCTCTCATCGTATGAGATAAAAACAATATCAAGGGATTTTGAGTCTATCCTGGAATCGCTCTGCATTAATGCGTTTATATCCTAGAACAAAAATTATTCAAGATGGTACCCTCTCACCATGGAAAAAAAGAATTTTGACCCCAACTCCATTAGTCCTACCTTCTGTATTTTGCCTTGGATTCATATGTCGACTCGACCCAATGGCCATATGCGTGTTTGCTGCACCGCGAATGCCTCCTCCGCCGGAGCTACTAACGACAAAAAGTGGGGCGGAGAAGTGGGAATTGTGAAAAATGATGACGGCAAACCAGCCAATCTAAATAACACCGACCTCCTTACAGGCTGGAACAACCTTTATATGCGCTCTATTCGCAAACAGATGCTCAAGGGTGAAGTGCCCCCTTCCTGTGCCAAATGTTTTAAAGAAGAGTCCGCAGGACATCGCTCGAAAAGAAACTGGGAAACTGAGTATTGGAACCGTCGGGTAGACACTCAGGCTCTCGTCAACGACACCCAGGAAGATGGTTCCGTTCCGGCAAAAATGTATTACGTCGACCTACGATTGGGTACAAAATGTAACTTAAAGTGTATTATGTGCTCTCCCCACGACAGCTCTTATTGGGTTGGGGATTGGATGAAGCTTTTCCCAAAATTAAAGAACGAACAATTACGCGAACTCATGGTTTGGAACAACAAAGGGCGCGTCGATGGCGCATCCTATGACTGGCATAAAGACAATCCGGAATTCTGGAATCAACTCTACGAACAGATTCCCCACATGAAACAACTCTACTTTGCTGGGGGCGAGAGCACGATCATCCCCGAACACTATGAATTATTAGAAGAATGCATTCGCCGAGGCTATGCTGATAAGATTATTCTGCGTTACAACAGTAACGGCATTGAAATGCCTGAGAAACTTTTTTCTCTTTGGGAGAAGTTTAAAAAAGTCCGTTTTCACTTTAGTATTGATAGCTTTTCCGAAATGAATGACTACATACGCTACCCTTCGAAATGGTCACATATAGAAAATCAATTTCGTCGTCTTGACCAAACTTCGGACAATGTAGAGGTCACTGTAGCCTGCGCTGTTCAGATGCTCAATATGTACTACATTCCTGATTTTATTAAATGGAAATTGGAACAAAATTTTAAGAAAATAAACCCATGGCCCCTAGGTGCCGGTTTAATAAATTTCCATTTTGTTTATCACCCAGCTCACTTAAATGTGAAGGTGTTTCCTAAATGGATGAAAGTTAAAATTAGAACGAAATATGAAAACTTTTATCAGTGGCTCAAAGATAATTACCGCAATGATAGTGAGTTTTTGGAAAATGGTTACGGGATCAAACGAATGCAAGGCATGGTTAACTTCATGGAGTCGGAAGACTGGTCCCAAAGGATGCCTCAGTTCATTGAGTATATTGAAAAGATGGACGGAATTCGAGGCACTGACTTTCGTAAAACCTTCCCAGAAATGGCGGAGCTTCTAGACGAGCCCAGAGAAGATATTAAAGCTTCTAGAAATGTAGAGCTCTAAATTATACAGTGACCTGTTCTTCCGTTTTTTCGAACTGTGCTTGAAAAGGATCGAATTCAGTGCCGCAAGTTTTAGCGCAGCATTTAGGCTTTCCATCTTTTACAGACGGCTTTTTCCAGCTCTTTAAAAGGACATCCTGAAAAAATTCACCGTTAACAATATCCTTCAGTGACTTATTTTTTGTGTCTAAATCATCGATACCATTTTCTAGTTGTCTCACCATTTTCCACATATAGGACTTCTCTCTTGGGAAATACCAGGGGTAGAGTTGGTTGGCCGTCCAACAGCAGGGAAAGGCCCGACCCATCGCACTTATATATAAACTCTTCTCTTTAGCGACTTTGCAATCCACCGGAGTTTTATTGAGATAGTTTTCCAAGCTGCCATATTTTTCTACCAAAGCCTCTTCTTTTTCTAAAGCCTTGTTATGGTATTTTTTGTCTACAGGCATCTCTAAATAATACTCCAACTCACCAGAGCGATCCAAGACCTCTTGCTTGTTTTTCCCCTCCATTTTCGTGTTACTGAAAAATCGTCCTGTTTTTTTAACATTTACCTTGTGGATCCCTAAAGAATGAGCCAACTCTTTGACCTCTTCGACTTGGTGTTCATTGTGTTTGAAAACAATGAAATCCCAAACCGCTCTTCCTCCAGCTCCCATATAAGCCTTAATATTTTTAATTATTGTGGGGAAATGAGTCCCTTTTCTATACAAATGGTTGGTATCTTCAAGGCCATCGACACTAAAGTGAACAAGATCTATCGTTTTAGCAAGTTCTTCCCACCACTTTTCACTTCGAGCCGATCCGTTTGTAAACATATCTAAACGGATATCAGGGTTAATTTCTCTAAAGTATTTGTAAGCCTCTAAACTGTCTTTGGCCGCTATCGGATCTCCGTAGTTCCCACACATATAAACGCGATTAAGCTGCTTCACAAAAGCGGGTTCAAAAATTCTTTTAATATCCTCTAACCTTAATTCAACCAATGGCAGATTCGGATTTGTTTCACCACCGCAAACTGTTCTTAAACACATCGGACATCGAGCATTACATTTAGAGGTTATCTCTAAATGTACGTCTCTAATTTCGTTGTACCTATACATTGGCATCTACCTTTGATTCTTTTTCTGGCCACAAAGACCAGTTTGTATTGGGCTTCCTTTTAGGAATCTTGCTATCGGCACTACTAACACAACTCTGGGTCACACAGGGTTTGGGGTTTGGAAATAAACTAAAGCCTTTTTCGATATGACCTAAAGGCTCATCATGACAGCTATAACTTCGTTTAATATTTCCATCGGGCTCACGAATAATAATACTTCGATATCCAGCACTGCACTCCCAGCCCTTGAATTGGTTAAACTCAAAGGCATTAAAACGTTCTGCCTGATCCATGTACCAGGGCTTACCATCCTTATCAGTCAACTCTACTTGAAAATGAGGAGGGATCGGCTCGTTGGTCTCATGATCTTTTGGAAGTTTGGCGAAATTGGGCTTGGGCCTTTTTGATTGCTTTTCTTTATCGCTCATTCTCGCTTTTGTGTAGTCCCTCTGAGGCATCCCATTTCTTAGCTTTTGAAGCATCTCTTCAGTATAACCGTCGACCACTTTCGTTGCTGTAGGATTACTCTGAGGCTTCAGTGTTACGTTAATACCTCTTTCGTGGAAATAGAGCATGTCTTCCCAAATCGCCTCAAACCGTTCAGGCACCATCACCGAATTAATGGTTACATGGATGTCGTTTTCTTGCAGAAACACAAGCTTATCCGCAAATCTCTCCTTCACCGCAAACTCTTTATGGTAACTCGCTGTTATACTCACTCGGTGAAGATCTTTAGTCGCTTCCACATATCTTTTAAACCACCCAAGACCTAGGCTTAAATTGCTCGTCATATGAGCCGACTGGTAGTTGGTATTTTCAACGTCGTCAGAATAATGCTTTAAAATCTCCAAATAACCTGGATGTAATGTGGGCTCCCCACCGCTAAAGGAAAAGTGGAATGAATTAAAGCCTCGCTCACGAGCCTGACTTTTAATTTCGTTTAAAGTTGATTTTACTAGGGCTGTCGAGCGATGATCTTTTTTATCGGATCTGGCGTAGGGCCAGCAATAAGAACATTTGTAATTACAAAATCGTCCTAGAAGCCAACTGACACAAAAAAGGTCGCGATAAATGAGGGAGCGCTGCCCCACTCTTTCTATAGACTCAAACGGAATTTTTCTGAAATCGTAATCGGACCAAATATCCATATCGCGACTTTCCTTTCTTAGTAATTTTTAGGGTAAAAACTTCTCGCTACTTTCTCCGCGCAGCGAATCGAGCTTGTGAGAATATTCCACAAGCTGATCATTATACTGATCGAAGTAGCTCCCACCATCCATGTAATTTGTAATACGGTCTAGTATCTTCTCCGCCTTGATGGCAAGGTCGGATTCCCATTGTTCCCTGAATTTCCCCTTGTACTCTTCGAATAAGGATTTGATCTGCGCTTTTTTCTCGTCAGAAAGCACTCGTACGTTTAAATGTTCAGGCTTATGGGCCATATGTATCGTGAGAATGGGTTTCTGTTTGGAACTATTGATTCTTTGAAAATCACTTTCATTTATTTTCCACAACATAAACTCTGGAATATGTGTCACGTTATATACTGTAACGGTACAGGCCAGCCAGGAAAAAATAGGTCTTGGCTGCTTATCAAGCTTTTGTAGATTTTTAAAAACTTCCTGCCATTTTGCCGGGTATCTTTGAAATTCAAACACATCACCATACCCATCAATGCTCGCACCCACTCGAACCTCTTTGAAGCTTTTCCAAAGGTCCAACACTTTATCCGGAAGAATGGTGAGGTTCGTATTGTACTCAAGGATAATATTTTTACTGATATTTTTTCGCACACACTTTTCTAAAAAGCGAAAATGTTCGCGGATCAGCATCGGCTCTCCACCAGCCATATAAATATGTTTTATACCATCATCTTTTTCGCTCAATTGTTTCCAAAAATCGTCATTGAGATACCATTGGTAGGATTTGTTAGCATCCACCCATTGTGTTCCCTTTTTTTCAAGCTGAACCTTCATATGAGTGTCTTGGTACTCTGTTGAGCCTGTTAGGGCGACATGATCCTCATACCAAGCACTTGAGTCGCTGGGCCCACACATTCGACAGGAAAGGTTACACTTATTTCCAAAGCGAAGATCGTAATAGGCGACAGGAAATTTATCGACCTCGATGGTGCCATCCTCTTTTGTCCCCTGCTCCACATCACTCATTCGAAGCTTCCAGTTTCTAAATTCGTATTGGCGCCGCGAGTCCAGTCCGGACTCCTCCTCCTGACGACAACGTTGACAGGTGGCATGCCACTCACCCTTGATCATTGCCTTACGCACCTCTTTCATAAGCTGAGCGTTACGAGCCTTATCCAAATTGTCTGTTCCAGCGTTAAAAATGCGTCCTTCGTCGTTTGTTAATAGACCTCGATTAGTAGAGATATTAGCCTGGCAGCAAATTCGAATATCGCCATTATTTCTGATCGCTTGAAAGTTCCAAGGTAAAGGGCAAAAAGTACGACTCATAGGAATCCCCCTCAAGAGCCATAAACATAACAGCTTAGGGTCTCTTTATCAAAATTTTACTTCTCTCTCAGGGCCTTGCAAACTTGAACCGAGCCCCTAGAAGACTCAATGCGCCAGCTTATACTCCCCATTCTCCCTTTGCAAAATCATCTCGGTTCGCTAGATTAATGTTATTTGGGAGCTCTTTATGACACACCTGAAGTTCGTCTTCTCTAATCAAAGCGAATCAACAGAATTTGAGTTAATTTATCAACTCTTCGAGACCCCTTTTAAAGACAAATGGCTGAGAGTCTTCCGCGAGGCACTCAACGATTCTCAGGGGCTCAGGGAGCACCTCTTTTTTGGCTCACTATTTGAAGCCGAAAACACCCTAGTCTCAGAAATTAATCGGGTTATAGAAAAGATTAATCATTTCAAACCTCAAAGTTTTGTCTTTAAAGAGAAGGCCACTCTTGGAATGAGTCACCAGGATCTTATGATCCTTCACTCTGAATTCGAAGAAGCTGAAAAACTTGAACTTTTTCGTCAGGACGCTCCTCAACAAATAAAAAGTGACCTCTTGAAAGTCAACGAACTCATTCATCGCTACCAAGCCACCCTTGAGCCTGGAAGTGAGTTCCATATCAACTGTGTTTTCAAAAATCCGAAGTCTTATCCTTTCGATCCTGAGGACCTGGAGCTCTTCTCACCTCACTACTACGACGGGTGGCTATATCTCGACTACGCCACCACGGGCGTCACTGTTTTTGATGCCCATCGGTTCAAAACACCGCAAAAACCTGTTCCACAAACCACCTACCAAGGAGGCTGTAAGCTACTCTTTGATGGAAACCGCGAACGAGGAAGCCAGGAGCTAAATACAATTAAAGACTGGATGAAAAGTCGATGGGACATGGACGCCTCAGATCCCTGGAATACCCTTGGCTACATTCCACTAGGTAAACTCCATCATCCCACATCGAGAGATGAAGTAGAGGAAGGATTAAGGCAACACCATCACCGCTTTCGGGTTGAGGTCATTGATTGAAAAAGAATAAGGGTGAATTGTCCCGTACGAAAGCCTATGCTACTTTTATATTATGAGTCGATGGCCTTACTTTATTGTACTTGCGATAAGTCTTTTTTTATCTCAATTCTATTTAAGATCCTTTAACCGTGAATCAATTTTCCCTCTAGCAACATGGAACCTTTTCTCAAGGCTTCCTATCAAGGGCGAAATTTCAACTCTTTATTTCAAAGATAAAAGCACGGGAACTCTTTGCTATTTTTATTTATGCCCCGGCGTTGATCAAGATAAAATCACACCCTATCACCCTTATCATATTGTAAGATGGCGTCAGGACAGTATGAATGTGGCAGACTATTTTAAAAATAAAATAAATCTTCAAGAACTTAACTATGAAATACACATCAAAACAGAGCACACAACCATGGTTGAAAAATGGCGAGAAATTTCCCCGGCGTTGAGCGAAAAAAATTAGCTCATTTTACGATTGATAGTTTACTTTTTTTTACACTGGCTTATGTTTTTCATAAGAAGTTCTCTGAATTCGATATCAACGAGGAACAATTGTTGTGGCCCGTTTTTTGGCTCACAGAAGAGATTCGCCCTTTTGCTGTAAAGCTTTCCATGGGAACACTATTTGCGACGCCCTTTCTAACACTTTTTAAACGCACCCGATTCCCGGCTCAGATTCTTTGTTTTTTGTCGGCCTTGATTCTCATTTCTATCTCTTATTCCAATGGTAAGTCCTATCATGCGGGTCTTTCGTGGATTATTTTTCTTCCGGTCTTTTTATCTCTTAAACCCTTTGTCGGTCGTTTTAACGCCGCTCACCTGGCTTTCTTCACCTTTTCTACTGCCTACATAAACTCTGGAATCTGGAAACTGCGAAGCCTCCTCCCTTACCTCAGTGAAACAGGAGACTTTTCAGTTCTTTTAAACACCTTGCAAGAACACATAGCTTCTTCAGCCGTTGAGAGAGTTCAACCTCCCACCTGGCTTGGGCAACTCGTCATTGATCATCTGTGGCTTTCTGGACTCCTATGGATATCTGCTATTTTTATTGAAATTTCCCCTATATTGATTCCTTTTTTTAAAAGACAAACCTGGCTCTTCGCTTTATTTCTATTTCTTTTTCATATAGGCGTATACTGGACTCTAAGAATCTATTTTTTCCCTTCTATGGGACTTCTTCTTGTTCTTTCAATATACTTTTTTCTTCAATCAAGAGAGGAAGATTTCGATAGTATGGACCCTTCATGAACTTAGCACCTTCTGTTGGTAAACTCGCGCTAACCGTCACTTTTCTTTTCCTTTAGAAATTAAAACAGCCTTGTAATTCTCAAAGGGAGTGATAATAATCGAAAGCATGAGTTACTCTTATGTGCAGGCCGCAAACTCTCTCCAGTTGGAAATTTCCACAAAATGCAATGCACTTTGTCCGACCTGCATTCGAACCAATCGATCCCTACAGGGCGTTAACCCTGCGATTCCTAGAAATTCAGAAATGCCCAAAGAAGTATTACTAGAGGTTTTTCGATCTCGCTGGGCTCAAAACCTACGCACTGTTGAATTTTGTGGAACGCTCGATGAGCCTTTACTTCATTCAAACTTTCTAGGAATTCTTGAAGACCTCTACAACGAACACCCCCATGTTCATGTTAGTATTCACACTAATGGCGGCTCAAGAGGTCCCTCATTTTTTAAAGATTTAGCTACAATGATAAAAAAATTTGGCAACGAGTCTACTGTTCGTTTTGGTATTGATGGACTTGGGAAAACAAATCAAATTTATCGCTACGGGGTTAAATTTGACAGGGTTTGGGAAAATCTAAAAACCTATACCAACGAAGGCGCTCCTGCCACATGGCAAAGTTTAATTTTTCCTTGGAATAGACATCAAATTAGATCGATGGAGGCCTTAGCTAAATCAGTAGGCTGCAGCGAGTTTTGGGTCCGACCCGATCGCACTGAAGCTTCTAAGTGGGGTGCTGTCGAAATAGAAAAACGTCGACTTGAAAAGAAACCGCCATCAAAAGAGCTTCCAAATGGCAACAAAAATTTTGAAACTTTTGTCGCTGATAACATTGATAAGCCAGTTAGTTGTGTCTACAAAGATATACGCCAAATGGTTTTTATCTCTTGGGATGGAAATGTCTGGCCTTGTTGTTTTTGGTCTCACGCCAGATATGAGAACAAATATAAAAAACAAAAGTTTCAGCAGACCATGGAAGAAAGATATTCAAAAAATTTTAATAATCTAGCCCACCATAGCTTTGATGATATTCTTCAACATGATTTTTTTCAAAACGATCTTTTAGAAAGCTGGGAAAAAGGAACGGCTCTGAAGTGGCGCTGTGTGGAGAAGTGCTCCATAGCCAAAAAACGGACTTCCGATGGGAAAAGAGACGATAAAAAACACTATCAACACGTGAGTTTAAATTGATAGTTTTCGAACGAGAACTCGGGAGAGAGAGAAATTGAATTCTGCAATTTGGCAAAATACCTTGGACTTTAATTGTACTTGGGATCTTGGTCGACGCTGTAATATGGATTGCTCCTATTGCCCCCCTCACCGACACAACACTTCCTCTCCTCACTCGGATCTAAAAGGGCTTCTAAAAGTAGCATCACTTCCCATCCAAGTGAGCCAAACTTTAAGAGAACTTTCCAACAAACCGATCTCCACTCAGGTCAACTTTACCGGAGGAGAACCAACCACCAACCCCCATCTTCTTTCACTTTGTCAGTTCCTAAAGGAAGCTGATGAAAATCTTGGATTAAGCATCACCACAAACGGCCTTTTTAGTAGTAAGTTCCTTGAAGATATTACTCAATACGTCCATTACCTAACGGTCAGTCTCCACTTTGAAGCCAGTGAAAAAACAAAAAAACATGTGCTTGAAAATATTTATCGAATAAAAGAACTAACAACCTCTTCGACAAGTCTTTTGGGGGATTTTCATATTAATATGATGGTCCACGCTAATGATGTTTACTTTGCTGAAGCCGTCGAACTTTCTTCTCAGTTTAAAAAAGATAATATCCCCTTTAGTCTTCGTGCCATTGGTGAACATCCCAATGATAAAGGGGCTCATCTTTACGATAAACAACAGATCGGTTTTATCAAAACGGGCAAACTTGAAGATGAACCCACAAATGAAGAAGAGCCTGTAAAAAATAAAGAAGGGAAAAAGGCTGGGCGCCCTTGTTGTGGCAATAGAAGCTTTAAAGTTATTAGAGAGGAATCTTTTACTTCAGGCACCGCTTGTAGTGCACTTAACTCGATCGAAGATCTTCCCGATGCTGGCCGCGTGTCGGAAAGAAACTTTAAAGACTGGGCTTGCCTGGTTCATCTATTCTTCATGCATATTTATCAAGAGAAGGAACAGGTTTTCCATCATCAAACCTGCAAGGCAAAACTTGATGGGACTACGGGACCAATCGGGAACTTTGAAGATATCGACAAAATCGTTGAATTTTATAGACAAATTTTAGAGACAAGAAATGTTCCTTATATCCGTTGTCCGAATAAGATCTGCAACTGTGGATTGTGCATTACCAAGGCAAAAAACCCAGAAGTATTAGATTTGTTTCTCAAACAAAATTTTAAAAATGCCTCTCTAATTCGTAACCACAACTAATTAAATACCCCGCAATGTTTCAAACAGGCTGGATTATTGCATTGCCCTTGGTTCGATGAGTTCTGCTGCCAAGATGCCTTTAAATCATTTTTGAAAAATGGATGCCCTACAATTTGTTCTAAATTTCTTTTTCCGAGGTTATTAAAGTCCTGGTCATATTCCCTTAAAAAAAGTTGCTGAAAAATTTCCCGGTCTCGAAATGAGGGACGTTCTAATCCAAGGTTACCGATCCAACAGCAGGGCCATACTCTCCCCCATGAATCGACATAGAGTTGTTGATCTTTTTCCGCCTTGCAAGCAACTGCCTTACGTCCCCCATAAGCCTCTTGAACCCAATCTTTCATGTCCTCTGTAGACATTGAATGGGTGCTATTTAAATGACTCTTTGAGGTCTGTACTTGCTGCAACGTTTTCTTACCGGGAACTCTCTCACTATCATAATTTTTTCTTGTATAGAACTTATTGCAACCAAGTTCATTGGCTAATTTACGAGCCTGATCGATTTGGTGCTCATTATGAGGAAATACAATGAATTTCCATGTCGCATTTCCTCCGGCCTCAATGAAAGTTTCCAAATTAAGGAGAACTTTTTCCCAAGACACTCCAATACGATACTTATGATTGCTGTCCCTAAGTCCATCTATTGAAAAAACTACTTCCAAGGAGTGCTCGCGGGAATAAGTCCCAAGCCATCTCCACACTGATTCCGAGCCTAAACTTCCATTAGTGTGAATGACGGTTTTCACGTTGGGATGATACTCCTTCTGAATTTCGAAGAACTCTCTTATAAAAGGGGACGCTAAAGGATCGCCCATAACCCCACATAGAAAAGTATTATTTAAGCTCCCAAGGGATGGGCTCTTCATTAAAGATTCGATTTGTTGATATGTTAGATGGCTTGCTTTAATCGGCGACTTTACAACAGGGCTCATATCACTGGTTCGTGAACACCCTAGGCAAGAAGCATTACAAAAACTAGTTAATTCGATATGGAGACTCTTTATATCTACTAGCTCTTTATTTAAAAATTCCAATCTCTACTCTCTCAGAAATGCAGATCATCATTTCACTGCTACAAGTTGTAATGCACTAACTGGGGCCCTTTCACCCGTTTCTCACAATCTTTCCCTCCATCCTGTTGATACCAAACAAACCTCAGACTTTCAACGAAGGGAAAACAATCTAGGCATTCACTGGGGAGTAGGTGGGGGGACTTTTTTTATGTAAACAGTTCTGGCAACGAACATAGGGTTCTTTCGCCCAACTTCGATAGAGGTCTTCTCTAAAAAATTTTAGTATTCCTTCAAATGTGTTGTTTCGAATATCACAGTTCTTTTTATATCGTTCTGTGGGAAAACTGTTACCATTATCTACCGCAGCGAAGCAGCAGGGCCAGATGTAACCCTTCTGATCGACAGCTATTTTACCTTCAGCGGCGAAGGGACATTCGAATTGCGGATGTTGGGTATGGATTTGTCCCCTAAGATGAGGTTGAGTCTTGAAGATTGTGCTTTTTTTATAATAGGTCTCGAAATCGTTGAGACTTGGTGATGTGATTTTAACCTCGCTATAGTTTTTAAAAGCAGTTTGGTAGATCTCTGGTTTTCTATTTCTGAAGGTAACAAAACTACTACACCCAACTTCCTCAGCTTTTTGCTCAATCTCCTCTATTTGGTTTTTATTGTGATCAAAAACGATACAACGCCATCTTGAATAGCCCCCGGCTTGATTAAATTGTTTTATATTCTCCACTAATCGCTTCCACCGGACACCCCTGCGATAAATATCATTTGTATACTCAAGCCCATCCACCGAAAATGTTAAAACATGAGTTTTAAATTTCTGTAAGCATTGAGCGAGTGAAGACCAAAATTCAGGACTTCTTGCGCCCCCGTTAGTAGAAATTCTAACTTCGACTTCGGGTTTTTGTTCGTATAACATATCGAGCATTTCAATGAGATGTGGGTGTAAACTTGCATCACCTACATTCCCATCCAAATTAAGAATTTGAATGTACTCGAGGTTTTCAGGGCGAATAATTTTTTCCCAAACATCAAAAGTCATATTTTCAAGCTTCAAATCTGGGCGGCGGTGTCCTCCGTCGATATTTCTATGACAAGCACCGCAATGAGAGTTACAATGACTAGTCATCTCAACTTCTAAGAATGTCACATTCTCTTTTTCGTAATACATTTATTTTAAATTTTCCCAGTTCTAATTACTCGAATTTCATTACTTTTAAAGATTAACTATCGAATGATATCCTCTGGTCCCCAACCTATAGTATCCCATGTATTTTGGTCTCGCGATTGATCGACTAGGTTTGTGTAGTTTACAAATTCCTTTTTGTATTTTTCAAATTGTCTATCACTGAACTTTGTGTTGATTTCATTTATGAGGCCCATCAAAACAGGTTTTTCCTTTTCACGTGCTCCATTGTTTAGAATTTCTTCTAACCCACTCACCACATCTCTTTTTAATTTTTTGGGAGCTATTGAAGGGTGATAGAAACGTTTACTGTTTAAATGAGAAAAAATAAACCTTTTTTGATTGTTGCTCCCATTCCCGATAAACCATTGAATTGTTTCGCAAATATTACCAAGATTAAAATTCATAGGTACGCTAACAAATGTCCAGTCCAATTCATTCTTATGTTTAAAAAGTTCATTGAGACTCTCTTCGACGAGCTTCCATTTTAGAGGCCAACGAGTTAGCTCATAGTGATCTTTTATTGAATCTATTGATAGGCTCAAATCACAGTTTTTAAATCCGCTCAAATATTTTAGATGTTTGCTAGATTGTGTTCCGTTAGTCGTAATCTTTAAACTCATCTGTTGTTTATTTGCACTCGTATCGATGAATTTTAGTAATTCCAAAAATTGAGGATGAACGAAGGGCTCTCCTCCAGAAATTTCTAAAATTTGGATTTTCTCTATCAATGGTTTCAGGCTCTCAATCTTTTTCCCATCCAACCAGGGGTCACCCTCAGGAGTCTTATCAACTTCTTTTTTAAAAAAAGAGACTCTGTCTTCTAAGTTAGTATCAATAATTTTTCTAAAATTCCTTGCTAGCATGTTAGACCTCGTGGGGTTACACATGCGACAGGCGGTATTACATTTATTACCAAATGTAAGCATCAGATGAGTCTCACTCACATTCTCAGTATTTGTTCCAAATTTCTGATTTCGAATCTGACGTAAACTTGTTTTGTTTTCCGCCTCATGCCTGTAACAAGATTTACAGCCTTGTATTCTCTGGCCTTTTAAAAGTTTAGCTTTTATTTCGGACAGTTCTAAAGAGTTCCGATAATCATATAAGCTGGAATTTTGATTCAAACTTCTTCCAATATAATTGCAGCAAGGCCCAGGTCTTCCCTCACTGTCAAAGTGCAATTGACGCCAAGGTTCGATACAAAATGCATCTCCTGACTCTGGATATTCGATACTGTTATCATAGCCCATTCGTTTTTTATTCAACTGAGCCCCTTCTACATTTCTGGCGGTTTACTCTAGAGCTTGAAGACTAGCACCCATTAGTAATAATGACCAATTTTTCAATCGGCCGAAACAAACTTATCCTCTAAATTTTCTTTGTGCTTATCAAAATTAACAAGATAGCGATTGCCTAGGTAGTTTTTCCACAAGCTAATTCTTAAACCAGCCTTCGCGTTAAAAAGCTGTCCCTCTAATCCCTTATTACTACAGTGTAGCTGTGTTGTGTCGAAAACCATCACCGATCCCGGCACCCACTCAAATGCGGATTCTAAATGGAAGCCTGAAAATCTCTCTTTATCAAACGAGTGGCCCAGATTGTACTTTTTAAATACATCTTCATCGAAGGGCTCATCTTTGTAGGTGATATGTTCTCTTTTTTCATTGTAGAGACATTCAATATCCTCATATTGATCGTAGCTTTTGTAATGAGTTAAGCTTTTAGACTTTCCTCTGTCTAAAGTGGCCCCATGGTCTAAAAGTCTTTCTTTAAAAAAAAGCATATGGCATTTGGAATCTCTAGGTAGCTTATAAAGTGGTATAAGTAATGACTTGTAGGCTACGTCTCCGGGTAAAAAACTAAAATCTTCTTTTTCCGGCATATCAGTATGAAAGCCATATTGATGAGGGGTATGGTAGAAATTCCCTCTAATTCCCGTCAATTCTGTTAAATCAACCAGTTTCTCCAGTTGCTTATAAAATCTTACTATGATCTTTGGAAAATCCCCTGAAAAGAATAGGTTTCCAGTATCTGAAACTCGCCAGTTTAAAGTTGATTTAAACATAAAGTGAGAGAGTTCATCTAAGTCCTCTGGAGAGAAGACATCTGGCCAGAATTCTGCTTTAGAAAAATATTGGGAATGTTGCTCTTTATCAGAAATGTCGAGTGAACGTCTGGTCATAGAAACCTACCTGCTAGTTGATTGGCAATCCATAAAAAATACTCTAATTTTTAAACTCTCGAATCAAGCGAAATAGAGTTCTTTCCTACATACTTAAGTGATCTAAAAAATTTAAAGTTTATCCTTAAATTCACTTGATAATGCCTTACCTGTGGCCTCTATTTATCACAATTTCTAATTTTTTGTTCCTTCCCCAAATACCCCCTAATGAATGGGCGATCGCCTTTATCTCGAAATGGGAACGTAGTTACTTTCTAAAAGCTGCGCGAGGTCAAAAATGACAGGTAAGTCTCAAATAGAGACCTAGACATTGGTCGGTAAAAGGTTCGCCCTCTTTTTTGAAAAAAACTAAACAATGACTTCTCTTCTGAAAAAACATTCGAAATTTTTAAATCGTTTTTCCACTCAAACTTCTTAGAGCCAATATTTATGCTTAATGTTTTTGCAGTACAAATGTTTCTTTTGCTTACTTCTGAGTAATAAAATTTCTTTAGAGATTTAAAATACTGTTCAATGATCCAATTCGAGAATCCCCCCAATTATTGAATTGTTTCAAAAGCTTAAATAAACTACCATTAAAGGGGATCAATTCTAAAAAAACCATGGAGGAATTATGAATATCCAGACCGCCTACCACGACTCAGTCGACTCGGAAGAAAACAAACTCGAGCTTGTTAAGTCAACGCAACTTAACTCTGTCGATTTTAAAACGATCGAGAAATCGATTTTAAAATCCCAACGTTGTCAAAGAAACTGGGATTTATCGAAGCAACTCTCTGAAGAGCAACTCAATCTTATCTTAACCGCGGCCACGGAATGCCCCACCAAACAGAATATTCCATTTTACTGTGTAAAAGTGGTTCAAGACCGTGAAACTATCGAAGCTATTTATAATGAAACTTATGGGCCCAACCCAGACCCATCCACAGGTGGTAAGAGAAACCCTCAAGTGTTAGCTAACACTGTTCTTGTTTTTTGTGAGTATGATTACAGATCCGATTCAGGTAACAGAAATCCAGAAACAGCCATGTCTGCTGAGGAAGCTGGAGAGTATGAGAAACTTATCTTAGACCAAGATCTCCATCAAGCCATCGGAATTGCTTCCGGTTATGTAAATCTTGTATCAAGCATGATTGGGCTTCAAACGGGTTGTTGTAAATGTATGGACAGTGAGAAGGTTAGAGAAATCCTAGGAGCTGACAGCACAGAAACCCCTCGTTTGATCATGGGAATTGGCTTCGGGGACAAAAGTAAACCCAGAAGAGAGCATCAAGTTACCGGTGAAATGGTCGGAAGCTTCAATAAACGTGTAAAAGTCGATATCATTCAAAAAAATTAAGTTTTAAAGTCCCGACGAAACCCTTTTGTCGGGACTCTTTCTCCAAATAGTCGAATTCAAAAAATTTTTTCTAGCTAGAAAAAATTGTGTTATAAATTTGGAATGTACCTCAGTTTAGACCAAATTTCCCAGATTCAACTCGACCACACCTCCCGGTGTAATTTAGGCTGTCCTCAATGTGCCCGCACCCTAAGAGGCTGGAGTAAGACACCTGAGAACCAAAATATCGATCTGTCTCTAGACGATTACAAAATCATTTTTGAGCCTCTTTCTGAAGGCCTCAAAGTTTTTCATTGCGGAAATTACGGCGACGCTATTGCGAGCCCTACTTTTAATGAGACATTCACCTACACACTCAATCAAAAGCCTCGTGAAATAAAAATTGCTACTAACGGATCTTTACGTAGTGAAGATTGGTGGAAAGAACTCGCGCAAGAGGGTGGCGACAAACTCGTCATTGATTTTGCTATAGATGGCCTCGAAGACACTCATTCCATTTATCGCGTGGGTTCTCGATGGAGCAAACTAATGAAAAACGTCCAGGCCTTTATTAATGCCGGAGGTAAAGCCAACTGGAACTTTTTAGAATTTGAGCACAATTACCACCAAGCTGAAGAAGCTAAAAAGATGGCAAAGGATATGGGATTTAAAGCCTTCCGCTTAAAATCCACAGGACGCTTTGTGGATGAGGAACGTAACAAGAAAGGCAAGGCCGCTGAAGAGTTGAAAGAGGTCAGCGACAGTCAGCTTCGAAAACAATATAACAAGGTGACTGCCAAAGAAAGTTTTGAGCAATATATCGAAAAGACTGAGATCTCATGTAAGTTTCTCGCTCAAAGGTCCGTATTTATAGATATGAACATGACTCTATGGCCCTGCTGTTGGTTTGGCGTCCTCCCTTATATGCATCCCGACGCGGACATAAGAAATGGTTATAATGAAATTTTAGAAAAATACGGCTCTGACTTTTTAAATATGAGAAAATATGGTTGGTCAATTTTGAATCACGACTTTTACGAAAAACACCTAGAGAAAAGTTGGGACCCCTCTAATTTAGATTTTCCGAAAATTTTCATGTGCGGAAAAACATGTGGACAAAAATACGAGCATAGCAGTGGTTATGGCCCAAATCTGAAGCAGGAAAATCTAAGGCCTTAAAAAGGTGAAGCCATGAAATGGATAATGGTTGCTTTAACCAGGTAACCTAAGAAAGAATGAAGCCGAGGTTTAAATGTTTAATTTTCTGAAGAAAAACAAGAGTAATATCACCCCTCCCTGTAGTCGGATGTGGGAAGATATACTTATAAATTCTACTCAACAAGAAATGCGAACATGTTGCTATCGAACCGGAACCAACCTCAAAGTTGAGGAGATAAAAAAATTAGGCCCAGATGTTTTTAACCATCATCCCGATATCTTGAAAGACAAAAAAGAATTCACCTCTACAAATTCAATCCCAGATTCTTGTCATTTCTGCCAAGTGAATTGGAAAAATCGGGAAAGCATCATTTATAATAAATGGCGGCAAAAAGATTTCAGTAATAAAGAGCTCAAAGCACTCGCAACGGCCGATAGAATAGCTCGTATTGAAATTTATTTTGGGAACACTTGTAATCTGGCTTGCATCTATTGCAACAAAGAACATAGTACCAAATGGGCCGGACTTCTAGGGGAGAAAACTAGGGAAAATAAAGAGTGGAAGCAGGAGATGCTTTCAGCACTTTTCCAGTACCTTGAGAGAAGACTAAAAAGTAAAAATAACGCCCCTATGGAATTTCGCTTTGGGGGAGGTGAGCCTTTCCT
The DNA here is from genome assembly GCA_964230645.1 of Bdellovibrionales bacterium. GTDB lineage: Bacteria > Bdellovibrionota > Bdellovibrionia > Bdellovibrionales > JAGQZY01 > JAGQZY01. The sequence goes on from CAXRHT010000003.1 coordinate 44,227, forward strand.
CAATCAGGGATTTTTCGAAACTTTAGACAAGATCATTAAAATACATCGCGATTCTGGTAGCAAACAGCCGGGAAATAAAGTGACTGTTTTAAGTAATCTCAGTTTCGATACCTCACTGGTCGATCGATTTATCGATGTCGCTGATCAAAATCCTGATTGGACCTGGGTTGTTTCTGGAAGTGTCGATGCCATGGGAACTAAGGGAGAAGCCATCCGAAGCGGCCTTGATTTCAATAAATTTTCCGAAAACTTCAACCGTTTGGCTGAATGTAAAAATGTTCTGGTCGAAATTCTCCCCTCTTTAAATTCCCTCAGCCTCTCAGAAACTCCCAATTTACTAGCATGGTCTTTAGATATAATTCGAAAACATAAAATTCCGCCTGAAATGTTCGACTACGGGGAACATCTGATCACCTATCCGCAAGAATTACATATCTCCACTTTACCCTCAAAGTACGTGTCTGCACTTGATGAATGTATACAGACAATTGAGGGGACTGAATTGCATAGGAAAACCCATTTTTTTCACCGACTAAAACCAATTATAGGATCCCGCAGAGGTCCAAAAGATCTTGAGCAAGTCGATTTGTTTTTTAAATTTATGGCTAAAACTCATAAGGTCAACTACCAAGAAGTTTTCCCTATTTTAAACGAGATACTTGATCCAGAAATTGCTTAGTCTTTATGCCAATTCATTCCAAAGGTGATTGAACTCTGGAGAAAGATTTAAGAAATCCATCTCCTTTTCTTTCTCAGATTGTTTCGTGTGGTATATAAACAGCTTGGCTAATTTTGGATCAAATTTGGTGTTTCGAACTGTCTCTTTGAGTTCAATTATCTTTCGGTGATAAACATTATTTTCGTTCAACTTGAGATTCGAAATTTTTTGTATAGCTATTTCCTTTAACTCCGGTGTTAAAACTCTTAAAGACATTATATCGGGATTGTTAACAATTCCCAAACTTAGTCTAAACCCGAACTTTTCATGCAGAGGAAGCCACCAATTCACAAACTCATCAATATTTAAAATATTGTAGGCCGAAATAGTATTGTGAATCGAAATCCCCATACTAGGATGGGATTTATGATATTTAAAGATATTGGTTTCTACATCCTCTTTTAAATCGTAGTTACCATCTCTAATATAGGAGAATAAGGGGTCCACAGCATCTATTGAAAAATAGAGATCAATATGTTTAAAACTTTGCCACAAATCGACAATCTCTTGATTATATACAGTACCATTGGTGAAGTAAGTTAATAGAATACTTGGAGCCTTACTTTGCAATTGCCTTAGTAATTCAGCGTGGCCTTTATATAGAAGTGGTTCGCCACCTTTGAATTCGATGTGATCGAGATTATTTGAAAAATTAAAGATTTGATTTATATTTTCAAAATCTTGATGGTAGACACCCGGGGTCTGGGACCAAAAATTTTCGTAAAATTTTTGATCCACAGTTTTAAGCTGCTTTTCTTTTTTTATCCATTGAGTTGAGGTTCCAGAATTACAGTACTCGCAAGCAAGATTGCATTTATTGGAAAGGCATAGATCTAATTTTTGAAGATCTTCTTTTCTTGCAGAATGATCGTATTCACTTTGTTTGGGTTTAGATACTAAAGATTCGGAAAAGTATTGCCTTAGGGATTTAAAACTATTTGATTCGTTTAAAAAACAGCTTTTACAACTTATTGGGAGAGCACCACTCAAAAAGGTCTGTCTTATTTCCTTCGCTTTCCCACCGTTAAAGATTTCCTCGAAAGTCTTGCCCTCACTGGGGGAACCTATACTCTCCCAGTTGTTACAGCACACACGGTAGGGACCGCTTGGATCAACGTAGAGAGAATGCCAAGGAGCATAACAGAATTGCTCATTTTCCTTTTCGTTTTCTATTTTATCTCCCAAAAATCGATTAAATTTAAACAGTTACGATGGTAGCAGATAGCCTACAAAATGTACAACTGGTCAATGAAGCAGATCTTATAAAAACTAAAATTATTGTGCTTCTCGCCATTTCCTCGGCCTAAGCTTAGATTCAAAAACTTTCCTCCTCTTGGCAGCTAGTTCACACTAGATATTTGCGAATCTTTTTTTTTTAACTTAAGCTAAGATGAACCTTCCAGGAACTGGTATTGTCATGGCCGATATTACTGAAAACACAGGCATAACACTTCCCCCATGCAGTCAAATGTGGAACCAAATTATGATCAATTCAATGGGCCAGTTTTTACGGACCTGTTGGGATCGCATAGGGACAGAAATTAGTATTGAAGAGATTGAAAAATTCGGACCTGATGTATTCACTCTACATCCAGATATTTTAAAAGATCGAAAACACTTTTTAACTAAGGACTCTCTTCCCGATAAGTGTTTAGTTTGTAAATTCAATTGGCCCAGTAGAGCCGAAAATCTCCACAACAGATGGAAAGAAAAATCTTTTACCCATTGGGAATTAAAGGATCTCGAAACAGCCGACCTCATTCAACGTTTTGAGATCTATTATGGGAAGACATGTAATTTAGCCTGTGTCTATTGTAATAAGGAACATTCGACTCGTTGGGAAGCTCTATTAAACCATGTAACCCCTGATAATCCCGAGTGGCGAGAAGCTATCCTTAAAGCCCTTTATCAGTATCTTGAAAGACGCATCCGAAGTGGCAATCGAGAACCTCTTGATTTTCGTTTTGGTGGGGGCGAGCCTTTTCTTAATCCCGGCTATTTTGAAACACTAGAATCCATTCTAGAAATTTATTCGGAAAATAATATTCATATAGAAGGCAATACAATCTCCGTTTTATCAAATCTCAGTTATCCTCATTCTCTAATGGAACGTTATATTGAGCTTGCTAACAATCACCCAAGTTGGAAATGGATCGTCTCTGGTAGTATCGACGCTTTAGGAAGCGTTGGTGAGAATTTACGAACAGGACTGGAGATTGAAAAATTTAAAAAGAACCTAGAGTTATTAGCCAAACAAAAAAATATAATCATCGAAATTATGCCTTCGATCAGTTCCATTAGTTTTCCTGAAACTCCTGAACTTTTAGAGTGGTTACTAAAGTTTGCTGATGAACATGGTATTTCTAATAACCGTTTAGATTTAAGTGAAAACCTTATCACCAATCCCTATGCCCTAAATGTTTCCACTCTCCCTGAGAAATACAAAGAGGTGGTTGACCATTGTTTAGAGATTGTCCGGGGAACCCGCTTTGAGCATAAATCTCTTTATTTCGAGAAAATTCGCTCCCGTATTGGAACCAGAAGACAGCCCGAACATTTAGATGAGATTCGATTAGAAATGACTCAGTTCGGGTACGCTCAAAGAAAAAACTATTTCGAACTCTTTCCCATTTTATCTGACATCTTAGACCCTTCACTTTAAGGGGCTTATTGAATTAGATCACAATTTAGTTCGAAGGGTTTCAATGGGTAAGATAAGATTCTTCGCTTCGCTCAGAATGACAGGGAATGACGGTGAAGGAAATGGCGGAGAGGGTGAGATTCGAACTCACGGAACGCTATAAACGCTCGCCGGTTTTCAAGACCGGTGCATTCAACCACTCTGCCACCTCTCCGCGGCGATAAATTGTAAGATTCAAATATTTAGCATAAATCCCGAGTGGTTCCAGCAATTTTGAGCCAGATTCGGGATTTAGATGCATCCTGTCAAAAGACTCTTCTATGAGTTCGCTTTGATTTCATTAGATCCGAAATACTTTTGCAAAACTGAGGGGATCTTAATGGAGCCATCTTCTTGTTGATAGTTCTCTATGATTGCAATCACCGTTCGTCCAATAGCAAGTCCTGAGCCATTGAGAGTGTGCACGTATTGCGGTTTTCCTCCCCCTTTTGGCTTAAAGCGAGTGTTAACCCTTCTGGCTTGAAAATCTTCGAAATTTGAGCAGGAGCTGATTTCTCGATAGTCGTTTTCGCCTGGTAGCCAAACCTCTAGGTCGTAACATTTCGCCGCACCAAAGCTTATGTCACCACTACAAAGGGTGGAGACTCGGTAATGAAGCTCAAGACGCTTTAACACTTCCTCAGCATTTTGTGTGAGACGATCATGCTCCTCATAGGATCGGTCCGGGTGCACGAACGTCATTAGTTCCACTTTTTCAAACTGGTGCTGTCTAATTAAGCCCTTTGTGTCTTTTCCGTAGCTACCCGCTTCGGACCTAAAACAAGAAGAATAGGCAGCAAACCTTTGAGGTAGGTCTTCTTCTTTAAGGGTTTCACCCCGATAATAATTGGTCATTGGCGCTTCAGCTGTTGGGATCAAGTAATAGGGAAAGTTTTTTAAATGAAAAACATCTTCCTGGAATTTAGGAAACTGACCCGTACCGTACATACTCTCGGTGTTTACAATGTATGGAGGAAGCACCTCTCGGTAACCATTCTGCTCGGTATGTAAATCGAGCATAAAGTTAGCGAGCGCTCGCTCCAATCGAGCACCGGCCCCCATAAGAAAGGAAAATCTCGCTCCTGCGACTTTAGAAGCTCTTTCAAAATCCACTATCCCTAAATTTTCTGCGATCTCGTGATGGGGTTTAGGCTTGAATGAAAACTCTGGAGCTGTTCCATTATCCCTTTCCACCCGATTGTCTTTTTCAGATCGTCCCTCAGGCACGGATTCGTGCAATTTATTCGGGAGTTGCATTAAAAGCTCATCAAGTTCTGATTTCGTTTTTTCAAAATCTTCTTCTATGGACTTTATTTCTGTTTTCATTTCTTGAACAGCAGCCATTTCATCTTCGGCAGACTCGCCCGCCTTTTTTTTCTGCCCGATGACCGCACTTAATTTTTTCTGCTCGTTTTTTTTAACATCGATAGAGTGTGTCTTTTCTTTTCTAGCCTCATTAAGGGTTAACACCTTTTCAAGGACCGATTCGTCGGCTCCACGGGCTTTCAAACTTTTTTTGTAATCACTAAGATATTGGTCGTCTTCAAGATTTTTTATATAAATCATTTCAATTATGCTCCAGGTGCCATTTTAACGTACATTTGTAGTAGGGCTCCAATCAAAATACATACAAGGTTGAGTATAACAACCGAGAAAAAGCCCCAGCCTTTTGTTACTCTCACAATCGCTCCTGTCATCAAAACAATGATGAAGAAGAATAAAAAATTTTCAAAAGCGAAGATCATCTGAAAGAAGTGGGCAAAAACTAGGCCTATCCAACCGCCTGTCACAACTCGAGCCACATAGGTTCCAAAGTCTCCTGAAGACTTTTTCACCTGAAATTGAACTTTGTTGATCATCTCACCCATCTTCAACTCCCATTTTGTTGATTTGTTTCAGTAAGGCCTCTATCTGCTTTTTATCCTTAGCATTAGGGCTTAACTGTAAATATCTTTGGTAGCCTTCCGCTGATTTTATATAGTAGCCTTTCTTAAGATACAAGGCTCCCAATTCTTTATAAATATCTGGATTTCCTGACTCTTGATTCAGGGCTTTGGTCAACATGGTCAGTGCCGAATCAAAAATACCAGAAAGCCTGTAGCAGCGAGCCAATTTAATATAAACATCTGCTGTTTTTAGTCCTCGCGAGAGAACCTTTTGATATTCCTCCGTACATAGTTGGTACTGACCTTTCTTATAATAGGCATCAGCTGCCAATAAATAAGGTTCAGGAATACCGGGGTTCATTAAGCGTTCTTGGTCTGACATTTTTAGAGCCATGTCGTAATTTTTGAGATTGAGATTCGACATCCCTGCATAATAATGGGCAAAAGGATAATTGGGATTGATCTCTAAAACACGGTCAAACTGTTTTAGAGCTTCTCGATACTTCCCCGAGTCGTAGTAAAGCTGGCCAATTAAAAATATGGGCTCAGCGTCCGTGGGATCAAGAGCCGCGGCCTCTAAGAAAAGATCTCTTGATTCCTCAAAGCGTTTTTCAATTTGCAGGATCTTTGCAAGATCCATAAGAATACCTTTATCTTTTGGACTTTTTTCTAAGGCATCATAATAGTATTGAATGGCCTCACTGTTGCGCTCCTCCCGAGCCAATAGGTCACCAATGGCTCGCATGTAAACAACTTTGCCGTACTTTGAAATCATCTTATCAAGGTAGGTAATCCCAGCGTCCGTTCCCTGTAAGGCTGCTAAGATTTTAGAGAACGTGACATGAACATCCTCGTTACTTGAATCGAGCTCCAGTGCTCTTTGTAGGTACCGGAAGGCATCCTCAGGACTCCCTTGCTCATTCAGAGATTTGGCTAAAATAATGAGGCTTGGAATATCGGTGTCATAGAGCTCCAAAGCTTTCTTCGCAAAACGAACAGCTCCGGCGTAATTTCTTCTTCTCATCTCAATGAGAGCAAAGCCTCTGAAAACACCGTGGTGCCTTGGATTAACAAGCAAGGCACTTTTTAATGTTTCGATCGCATTTTCGTAATCAAACCTCTCACTTTGAAAGTCTGAGAGAATCAGGTAACTTCTAATAAAGCTTGGGTCGGCATCGATCGACATTTTAATCCAACGGATGGCCTCATTACTTTGGCCCAATTTCCAAAGGGCCTCGCCTGCTCTCAGGGCTGCAAAACCATTTTCAGGGTTGGCTTCAAAGGCGGCTCGAAACTCAGCCTGGGCCCCTGAGTAGTTACCCATTTTCATATACTGCTCACCCAGGTAGACCATGTTAACATTATCAATACTGACGGAGTTAAGCGCTTTGAGCCCTCCCATACTGACAATAAGGCTTCGAGCATCCTCATTACTAGAATCAATGGAGAAAGCTTTCTGGGCGTTCTCAAGCCCTTTTTTGTTACTTCCCTGAAGGATGCTAATTTTGGCGAGGGTCAGAAAGGCTTCCGATTCGATCATTTTAGGAATGAACTGCCCTGAGGTTAAACCACTACTAATATAGTCCTTTGCTTTTGAAATATTTTGATAAGGATCAAATTCTAAAATTCCAAGTTCTATTTTTGCAACCGCATGTTGAGGATTCGATCTTAACAGTCTTTGATAAAGTTTAATGGCTGTACCGTGGACCCCTCTTTTCCGGTACATTCTTGCTTCCTGTAAAAGCGATTTTGACCAAACGGGTGGAGGCGTCCAAAGCTCCCGAACTTTTGCAAAGTAGTAAGAGGCTGAACGGTAGTCTTTTCTAGCCGCATAAATATCCCCAACCATATGATTGAAAAAAATCATCCCGGGAGATTCGGCTAAATGGTTGTTCATGATTCTCATGGCATCATCGTATTCCCCTTTAAGCCAATGAGAAACCACCAAGCAAATATTAGCTGAAGGACTTTTGGGATTGAGCTTTTGCACCCTTCTTAATACTAGCTGAAAGGTTTTGTGATCTTGAGCGTCCTGATAAGTAAAGGGCCAAAGTTCTCTATAAGTCATGCAAAGAAACCCAAAGGCGTCGAGGCTCCTTGAACCTTGAACGATTTCCACAAGAGCATCTTGAGCTGTAAGGTAGTCTTTAAAAGTATCCTTGCGAAAGGATTGAATGGCTCGCCTCATATTTTGTTGAATTTCACCTTTGGAAATATTTGGACCATTCTTGAATTGGGGGCGACGAAGGTGAGTCTGATTGGCACCACCTGTGGTTCTTTGCAGGTAAAAATATACAGAAGCCACAACTAGAATCGCCGCTCCTAAAGCGATAAGTTGAACTTTCGTCCTCTCTTCACGACGTGATTTTCCAGAACTTTTTGAAGAAGTAGAAGGTCTTTTTTTTCTCGATCTCTTTTCATTTTGTTCTCTATCAATGACAGCCTTGCCGACTTTCGGAGCCCCTTCTTTTTCCATCTCAATAATGACTGGAGTCTTAGCATCGAGATCTTCGAAAACAGCTTTACCCTTTTCATCCTTTGGAACGGGGTCTTCTTTGCCTTTTTCAAATTCCTTTTTTAAGGTTTCTATTCGTTGTGTGACTTCTTTTTTCTCTAAGGAACTTTCATCCTCTTTTTCAAAAAGTTCGTCTTCTAAAACTTCAAGGAGGATATTAAAAAAGTTTTCATCATAAGAAATGGGAAACCAGCGACCTGACGGAAATTTTGAAATATATTCCTCACCCACGTAAACACCTGAGCGAATCTTACGAATCACTTCGACTGTGGTGAATGGTCCTTCTATTTCACCTTTGGAAGTTCGAATGAGCCACTGAACAATTTCGTTCACTTATATAGTCTCCCTTGGGGATCTACTCTTTGATTCTCTCAATGTCGGCACCTAAGGATTTCAGCTTTCCTTCAAGATTCTCGTAGCCTCGATCAAGGTGATAAATGCGGTTCACTACAGTCTCTCCAGAAGCGACGAGCCCAGCTAGAATAAGGCTCGCACTCGCTCTAAGATCTGTAGCCATAACAGGAGCACCGACAAGATTTCCTTCGGATCCATGAATGATCGCTTCATGGCCATCGACTTCAATTTTAGCACCCAATCGCATAAGTTCAGAGACATGCATAAAACGATTTTCAAAAACCTTCTCAATGATTCGGCTTTTACCGGGAATTTGAGTCATTAATGCCATCAATTGCGCCTGAAGGTCTGTCGGGAAACCGGGGAAAGGCTCTGTGGTGATTTGAATTGAGGCGTATCCCCCATTTCCTTGAACCTGAATGAAATCATCTCCAAACTCTAATTCTATCCCCATTTGCTGAAGGGCTTTATTAAAAGATGTTAAGTGAGTGGGGTCACAGTTATTTATCTTAACTTTGCCGTTGGTAATTGCGGCTGCAACCATCAGAGTTCCTGTTTCGATGCGATCAGGGATCACATCATGTTCAGCGGGCTGGAGATTATTTTGACCTTGTATTTGAATGGTTGAGTCTCCTGCTCCCTGTACATCAGCCCCCATTTTGTTGAGGTAATTGGCTAAATCCACAATCTCTGGTTCTTGAGCTGCGTTCTGAATTGTGGTCTGCCCCTTAGCAAGGCTTGCTGCCATCATGATGTTTTCCGTTCCCCCAACAGTAGGAAAGGGAAATTGGATATTAGTCCCTTTTAGGCCACCTGGGGCTTTAGCAACGACATATCCCCCATCCACTTCAATTTGAGCGCCCATCTTTTTGAGGGCATCAAGATGCATTCCAATGGGTCTAGCACCAATAGCACATCCTCCTGGTAAACTAACCTTAGCTTCATCAAACCGAGCCAACAGGGGGCCTAACACCAGAATGCTCGCTCTCATTTTTCTAACTTGATCATAGTGAGCGAGCGTCTCTAAAGTTTTATCAACCGAAAGGCTGAGGTTGTTATTTTCAAATTCCGTTTTACAGCCCAGGGAATTCATTAATTGATTCGCTGAGAATATATCTTGGAGGCGCGGGACATTTCCTAATTTGTGTTTTCCAGGAGCTAATAGGGTCGAGAATATAAGGGGAAGAGCTGAGTTCTTAGCACCACTGACACTCACCTCACCTCGGAGAGTTTGCCCTCCGCGGATTCTAATTTTATCCATATTGTAATCCTACTCTTTTTTGAGTTTAAAAAATCTATCGATTCCAGCGTAATCAGGTATCTTCTCAATGATACTGTAATCAGTGGAAGCAATAAAGTCTGATAAAGGGATTTCCTGTCCTTGCCCAAACTCAAAAAGGTAATGTCCCCCAGGCTTAAGCGCTTGGTAGGAAAGGGATACCCACCTTTTAGGGACTTCCAAACCCTCATCAGCACAATAAAGAGCCTCATGGGGCTCGTAGAGATGGACCGAAGTCTGGACCCTGGAATCACCAGGTTTAATATAAGGAGGGTTAGAAACGATCAAATCGGCTCTTTCCTTTAAAAAGTTCAAAACATCAGGAGAACTAAGATCCTCTTGATAAAATTCGACATTGGAGACGTCTAGTTTCACTGCGTTTTGCTTACTTATCTTAAGGGCCTCAACACTTTTCTCAAACAGGTGGACCCTGCAATCAGGACGCTCTTTAGCAATGGATAAGCCTATACAACCGGAACCCGCTCCAAAATCGAAAATGGTTTGAGCCTCCGAATTTAGGGTTTTGAGACTCTTTTCCACTAAAATCTCGGTTTCATTACGAGGGATTAAAACATCAGGAGTCACGATGAATTCAGATTTAAAGAAAAACTTCGATCCAATAATGTGAGCAACAGGCTTTCCGGCTTTATAGTCTGCGAAAGCATCTCGAATAGATTCTATTTTTCCCAAAGGGATCTTCTCATTCAATAAAAGTTGCAACTCCCCCCAGTTCTTACCTAGGAAAAAGCCAACAAGGTCTTCCAAACTACGCTTATGAGTCAAATACTCGGGACCCCAGGTTTTTTTTTGATTTTCTAGAAGCTCAGCTAGCGTCATTAGCTAACGGGAGTGCCTTCGGATTCTTTGAGAGCCTCAGCTTGATAGTGGGCAATCACAGGATCAATAACTTGTTCCATATGCCCCTTCATAATCTCATCCAAAGAATGGAGGGTGAGACCAATGCGGTGATCGGTCACTCTCGTTTGTGGGAAGTTATAGGTCCGAATTCTCTCAGAACGATCCCCTGTACCAATTTGTGAAAGTCTGGCATCAGAGGCCTCTTTCATCGCCTTTTCTTCCTCGGCTGCTTTCAGCCGAGACATCAAGATCTTCATGGCTCGGTCTTTGTTTGCGTGCTGAGATTTACCTTCTTGGCAGTAGACAACAATACCCGATGGATTGTGCGTAATACGAACCGCTGAGTCTGTGGTGTTAACGTGCTGACCACCAGCCCCACTGGCTCTCATCACATCAATTCTGATATCTTTTTGTTCAATGGCCACTTCTACCTCTTCGGCCTCTGGAATCACCGCCACAGTAACGGTAGAAGTGTGCACTCGGCCTTGGGATTCAGTCTTTGGAACCCTTTGAACTCTGTGTACTCCACTTTCATACTTGAGGTGGGAGTACACTTGATCTCCTGAGATCATTGCGACAATCTCTTTGGCTCCCCCAACATTTCCTGCAGAGAAAGAGAGAAGCTCCGTTTTGAACCCAAGGCTTGAGGCGTAGTGGGAGTATGAAGTGTAGAGCTCTTCGGCAAATAAGCTCGCCTCATCTCCTCCGGCACCGGCTCGAATTTCCAAAATGATATTTTTTTCGTCGTTGGGGTCTTTAGGTAGAAGACTTAATTTTAGTTTATGAGTGATATCCTCAAGTTTAGACTCGGCCTCATAAAGGTCTTCCCTTGCCATCTCGCGAAGCTCTTCATCAGCCTCTGCTGAGATGAGCTCCTTACTGTCTTCAATTGTCTTAATTAATTGTTTGTATTCCCGGTAGATCTTAACGACCTTTTCCAATTCGGCTTGCTCTTTCATGAGCTTTCGGAATTTTGTTTGATCGTTGGCTACATCAGGATTTTGCAACTGGTGGCAAAGGGACTCATATTTTTTTTCCACTTCACCCAGTTTATCGAACATAGACGGAAAGTCCTTGCGCTGGGGTTACTTGTTGTCTTTTTTGTAAAACTTGGCGTATTTCTTTTTAAATTTTTCCACTCGGCCTTCGGTATCAACAAGCTTTTGTTTACCCGTATAAAAAGGATGGCACTCTGAGCAGATATCAATCTTAATTTCTTTCAGAGTAGAACCAGTTGTGAACGAATTACCGCACACGCAAACGACTTGTGCATCCGTATAATAAGTGGGATGAATTTCAGGTTTCATAACGCATAACTCCAATTAAGATCCGGAAATTTAGCATAGTGATTAGGGCTCGTCGAGTTATTTTTTTACTAATTAAGCACTTTTCTGTAGTTATGCACAGCTTTCCGATAAGTTCCACAGAGTTTTCCACATATATGCGACTATATCTACGTATATGTGAAGAATTTTGCACTAAATACAGCCCTTTACCTAGACTTTTGTCGAAGGATTAAGCGCTCTCATCCGGTCAGAATCTTAACCGAATGCTTATTATTTGCCCATTCCAGCCAAAAATGAGGTGTTGTCTTTAGCTGACTTAAGCTTATCGAGCAAAAATTCCATGCTATCGACCACATTCATAGGGGCTAGAACCTTTCTTAGAATCCAAAGACGGTTTAAGTCCACCTTCTCAATCAAGAGGTCCTCTTTACGGGTTCCTGATTTATTGATGTCCATACATGGGAAAATTCTCTTTTCCATAAGCTTTCGATCCAAGTGGATCTCAGCATTACCAGTTCCTTTAAATTCTTCGAAAATCACCTCATCCATGCGCGAGCCTGTATCGATCAAGGCCGTTGCAATGATGGTAAGACTTCCACCTTCTTCAATATTTCGGGCCGCCCCGAAAAATCGCTTCGGTTTGTGAAGGGCATTTGAATCCACACCACCTGATAGAATCTTACCAGAAGGGGGCACAACGGTGTTGTAAGCCCTTGCCAATCGAGTGATGGAGTCCAGAAGGATCACAACATCGTTTTTGTTCTCTACCAATCGTTTGGCTTTTTCTAAGACCATCTCTGCAACCTGAACGTGTCTTGTGGGTGGCTCATCAAAAGTAGAGCTGACCACTTCACCTTTCACGTTACGAGACATATCCGTTACCTCTTCCGGGCGCTCATCAATCAGTAAAACAATAAGCCGAGTTTCTGGATGATTCGTAGAGATCGCATTGGCAATATCTTGGAGAAGGACGGTCTTTCCTGTTCTTGGAGGGGCCACAATTAGGGCTCTTTGTCCTTTACCAAGTGGAGCCATTAAATCCACTACGCGGGTAGTATATTCACCCGGCTCGTGTTCAAGCTTTAATCTTTCCTCAGGATAAAGAGGTGTAAGGTTATCAAAAAGAATTTTTTCTTTCGATTTGGCTGGTGGTTGATGGTTTAGTTCTTCAACCTTTAAAAGCGCGAAGTAACGCTCCCCTTCTTTAGGAGGTCTTACCGTACCACTCACGGTGTCTCCTGTTCGCAGACCAAAACGTCTAATCTGTGAGGGACTCACATAGATATCATCGGGACCGGGTAAGTAGTTGTAATCGGGTTTTCTCAAGAATCCGTAACCATCGGGAAGAATTTCCAATACACCGTCACCGAAAACATCAACAAGTTGTGCCGCTCTTTTCAGGGTTTCAAACACGAGTTCCTGACGCCTTAAACCAGCGGCATTTTCAATTTTTAATTTCGTGGCGAGTTGTAAAACTTCTTCAATCTTTTTTGTCTTAAGACCTTTTGAACTAAGAGCCGCTTTTTCTTCGTCTGTTAATTCGACATCAGAAAGGTCAATAGGTTCACTGGCTCCCATGACGGGTGGAACCATATCATCTTGCGCGTTGGGATCTTGCTGTTTGTAATTGTTGCGGCGGTTGTTATTGCGGTTTTTTCCACGATTGTTTCTATGGTTTTTTCGTCTGTTGCTGGAGCCTCCACCTGAGTTGTCATCTTGGGACCGGCTCTTTGAGGAGCGTTTTTCTTGGCGATCATTGCTGCTACTGCTGCTGCTCTCTGATTTTTCGGTGGATTCGCTTTTTGCTGAGGACTCAGCTTTGGGGGATTTTTCTTTTTTCGGGGCGGCTTTTTTTGTGGTTTTCTTTTTCGTGGTTTTTTCTTCCGCTACATCCGCTTCAGACATATAGACTCCATGTTAAAGATCATAATGATTTAGATTTTGATATGAGAATGAATAAACTATGGTTTATTTTCCTGTTTTTTTATATATGGGAAATACCTGTGATATCTGTATCTTCGGCAGATTAGACAATTACTTTACGAGTTGAAAGTGAAAATTTCACTTTGATACACTGTCCCATTCACTTTGGCGAACTTTTGGACAAGGCCTTCAAAGTTGTTTCTCTCTGATACAAACAACCGGGCAAATGTATAAAAAATCTCCAAAGAGCTTATTATTTTGGGATGCTTGTCCGAATGGTTAAATAGTTAGGAGGTTCACACATGAATACTATGGATAAACCAGCTCCACGTTTACCCTTAAAGTTACCCATCGAGTTCAGAAAAAACTATTCTCGGAAATCCGACTATGGGGATCTAAAAAACATAAGCCTCACGGGGGCCTTTCTTATTCATGACACCGATGAAATTGTTGTGAATGATAAAATAAATATCCATTTTAAAGTGAGTGGACGAGAAAGAACATTAATTGCATCGGTTGTTTGGCTCGGTGAAAACGGCTGTGGCTTACAATTTCACCCGGACAACAATCGTGACGTACAGATCGTGGACGATTTAATGTATTTCGTAAAAGGTCGTCGTTCAAAGAACAAGAATGTTCTAGATGAAATCTTTAGTAAAGTTAGCTAATAAGCTTTAAACAGATAAATAAAAAAAAGCTCAGGGTTTCCTGAGCTTTTTGCGTTTTAAGTTCGTATAAACTTTTTAAACTTGGGTTTGCGAGAAATTCACTCGTTTCGCCCGATTTCTTCGAATAAAAATCAATACAATAACCGCTGCGAGAATTAATAGCGCTCCGATTCCTGCCATGATTGTCGAATCATCGCTAAAGGCCGCTAGTGGATCATCACTGCTTCCCGGCGGATTAATATCCACTTGTTTAGGGGGAGCTGGTTTATTAAAATCTGCTTTTGGAGCCGGTGGAGGTGGAGGAGGTGGCGCCACTGGTTTAGGTGGTGGCGGAGTTTCCGTGGTACCTGCCACTGGTGGTGGCTCCATGTCCTCACTCATTCCATCATCAAAGGCCTGTGGATCATCCAATTGGGCCATTTCATCGGATTCATTCATTGCCATATCTTCGTTGTTGTTGAGATCTGGCATTTCAGGCTCATTCATTGCCATATCCGATGGCGGTGGTGGAGGTTCTTCAGAAGGCATGGGTTCTGGCTCAGCTGTTGGCTCTGGCATCGGTGGCGCCGCGGCTGGCTCTTCCATAGCTGGCGGATCATTAACAGGATCGTTCATCGCCACGGTCGTGGGAACACTTGCACCCTCTGGCCAGTAGCGCAGACGAACACCTGCGGGTAGTGTCCATTTCGATTGGACATCTTCATTAGTCGCCCAAATCTCCATCCAGCTTCTTTCATGCCCCAGAAGAGACTCTGACACTTTCCGAATATTATCACCCTCATCACTTGTGTAATACTGTGGAGCAATACTGTTATCTTCATAATAGGTGACCATTCTCTGATCGGTTGGGTTAATGGGAGATTCATAATAAACTTTATCGCCTACTTTTAACGACTTCCCACGAAAGTGAGAATTGTAAGAGTAAAGATCCTCAGATCGTGAAGAATCACCATATATTTTTTGTGCGATGGAATCCATATCGTCACCAGCGCGCACGACATAGAGTCTGTTTACATTACCACCAGCTCTTGTATAAGCGGCCGGCTTCATTTTCTTTACAGGAACGTAACTTTTCTCTTCTACACCGTTATCAAAAGAGTCATATCCCGTTCCAGCATCGGCAAAACTAGAGTCTTCGTACGTTGGGGTATCAACAACAGGCTCCATGTCCTGTCCTTGAGAAAAGAGATCCGTATCTTGATTGCCAGACATTGTATCTGCAGGAATTCCGCCTTCATCCACAAAAAGTGAATCGTCAACGGGTTGAGACTCAAAGGAGTTTGTATCGGCTGCTCCAAAACTGTTGTCGTCTATATAATCTTCTGAAAAGTCATTTCCAGCACTTTCCCCTAATTGAGCATAGTCATCGTCAGGGTACTCATCACCGAAATTATCTTCGACTTCAATATCTTCTCCAGCAAGATCGTCAAATCCAGCTTCGCCTTCACCTTTGGCCATTCCTTCAGCGTCAAAGTCGAGGTCTCCGCCAAATTGATCGTCAGCGAATTCATCGCCTCCACCACTAGCAAATTCGTCACCACCAAGGTCATCACCAAACTCATCGCCGAAGTCGTCACCGCCCGCGGCAAATTCGTCGCCACCACCGAGATCGTCGCCAAGGCTCTCGCCTCCTAGGTCATCACCACCGAGTTCGCCACCACTTTCAAAGTCATCACTAGCAAACTCATCATCGGAAAAGTCACCCATCCCCGCTGGCATGCCCTCTTCGGCCACCGTCGCGGTTTCTTGCTCATCTTCATCCGATGAAAATAAACTACACCCTGTTATATTTAAGGAAAAAAAGAGTGCGAGAATAATTAATAGAATTGAATTTCTCATAGCTGTATTCCTCAGTTCTTTCTATTGTCATCCTGACTTCTCTATTAGAGCACAAGTGACCCTTATGGGAAATCTAAGGTCTAGAAATCACGACCCTATTTTCCGTTTTCAGACTTGGGTCTAGGAAAAATTGGCCTATTTTTTTAAGGTTTTCGATGAAAGTCTTGGGAATCTAATCTTTCATTGGCATGAGTTTTATTTTCTCGCCGACTTTTACCTTATTTTTTTTGAACCAGCCTTGATTGACCTCTAAGGCATACTGGCAATCGCAACGGCTTGGATAATGCTGTAGGTTCTGACTTCGCTCTAGTAGACTTTGTTCTTTCATTTTATGGATTTCTTTAATCACTTTATTTTCATCTAAATAAGCAATGCTCAGAGGAATATAAGTGTTTTTCATCCAAAAACTCAACTTACGAGGAGAGTTGAATACAAAAAACATGCCGTGGTTCTCAGGCATTTCAGTTCTGTCCATAAGACCTTTGTTACGACTGGT
This sequence comes from Bdellovibrionales bacterium, assembly GCA_964230645.1. Classification (GTDB taxonomy): domain Bacteria; phylum Bdellovibrionota; class Bdellovibrionia; order Bdellovibrionales; family JAGQZY01; genus JAGQZY01. The sequence continues at coordinate 60,729 of CAXRHT010000003.1, forward strand.
AAAGTCATCGGCTACTTCAACGACAAGCTCCGCTCCATTTTTAAATTTTATTTTTTTCTTTTCTAGAGCTTCAGCTCCCCACAATAAACTTGCTATCAATATTAATTGGAAAATCATTTCAGTTTGTCCTTTAAAATTTTGTTAACAACCTGAGGGCTGGCCTGCCCTTTTGTCGCCTTCATAACTTGTCCAACAAAAAAGCCAAACAACTTCTCTTTTCCGCTTTTGTACTCTTCTACTTTTTCTTTATTTTGACCTATTATGGTATCGATCTGGGCTTCTATCTCACTTTCATCTGAAATTAAGGAAAGTCCTCGGTCTGCTACAATCTCTTTTGGTTTTTTGCCACTGTTCCACATTTCTTCTAAAACTTCCTTAGCCATTTTACCGGAAAGTTCTTTTGATTGAATCATTGATAACAGATCGGCAAAATCCCCTCTCTCAACGGGCATATCTTTCCAATTCTCAATGTCACCCTCGTTGAAAAGACGCAAGAGTTCACTGGCCATCCAGTTAGAAACCAATTTGGGGTCGGAAACTTTAGTGTTTACGTCTTCAAAAATCTCAGCCATCTCTTTTTCCGAAGTCAGCAGGATCGACTCGTCTAGGTTTAAACCGAATTCCTTTTGAAAACGTTCCATTTTTTCTGTAGGGCCTTCGGGGAGAGATTTTGTTAAATTCTCAATTCTCGATTCATCAAGGCGCAGAGCCATCAAGTCGGGTTCCGGAAAGTATCGATAATCATTGGCTTCTTCTTTTTTTCTCATCGAAAAGGTCTTATTTTTAACGGAATCATACAACCTTGTTTCCTGTACGATTTTCTCGCCTGTTTCCTTACATTGAATCTGCCTTTGGATCTCATACTCGATGGCTTTTTCAATAAAACGAAACGAGTTAATATTTTTTAGTTCCACTTTTGTTCCTAAAGTCTCATCCCCTTTAGGTCGTACACTCACATTGCAATCACAGCGCAGACTCCCCTCTTCTAAATTGCCATCACAAACTTCGGCGTACCTTAAAATTTGGCGCACCGTACGAGCGTAAGCCGCAGCCATCGAGGCGCTAGTGATCTCTGGTTTGGAGACAATCTCTAAAAGTGGAGTGCCAGCTCGATTGAGATTTATTAAAGAGTACTCTCCGAAATGGGTAGACTTTCCAGCGTCCTCTTCCATATGGGCTCGCTCCAACGGGACGCGCACTTTTTCACCCTCCAAATAGAAATCAACAAAGCCTCCCTTGGCAATGGGTCGATCGTACTGGGTGATTTGATAGCCCTTTGGCATATCAGGATAAAAATACTGTTTACGAGAAAACAGGGAGTCTTCTTGAATCTCACAATTTAAAGCTTTCGCAGTTTTAATGGCCACATTGACGGCTTCGTCATTTAGAACAGGGAGAGTTCCAGGAAGGCCTGCGCAAACCAAGGTCACATGGTTATTGTGTCCCTTACCAAATTCCGTAGAGGCGCTAGAAAAACATTTCGATTGGGTGGTTAATTGAGCATGAATTTCCAATCCAATATTCACCTCGTAGTTCCCGTTCATTGGTCCTCCAATAATTTTTCAACACTTGCCGCGAATTCAATCATTTTTGAATCTTCAAAAGCCGGAGAAATTATTTGTAGACCAATGGGGAGATTTGAATCGTCATGTCCAAGAGGTAAGCTCATACAAGGTAAGCCGGCTAAACTTGAGGGAACGGTTAACAGATCATTTTTATACATCTCGATAGGGTCTTTACATTTCTCGTTTATTTTGAACGCCGTGTGAGTGGTGACTGGTCCAATAATATGGTCACATTTTTTAAAAGCCTCTTGGAAATCCTGTGCGATCAGACGCCTTACTTGGCAGGCCTTTATATAATACTGATCATAGTAACCCGCTGATAAAGAAAAAGTTCCCAGTAAAATACGACGTTTAACTTCTTCACCAAATCCGCGCGTTCGGGTGAGTTTATAAAACTCACTCAACTCGTTCACATTTTGACCGTCTTCTCTTTGGATGTCTCGCAAGCCATAGCGAACTCCGTCGTAACGGGAAAGGTTACTTGAAGCCTCGCTCGCTGCCACCAAATAATAAACCGGTATGGCGTACTCGGTATGGGGAATTTTAACTTCAACAACCTCCCAGCCTTTTTCTTCGATTTTCTTTATCAGTTGATTAAGTTGGTCGGAAGTTTCTTTTTGTAGGCCGGAGTCAAAGTACTCTTTGATTATACCAACGCGATATTTTTTATTGGATTGAAAGTCAGGAGTCTCAAAAGAAAAGGAGACATTGGTGGCATCTTGTGGATCTTTTCCGATCATTGCCTGCAGACCAATAGAAGCCTCTTTAACCGTGCGAGCCATCGTTCCCGCTTGGTCCAGCGAGGATGCAAAAGCAATCATTCCGAACCGACTTATTGCTCCGTAAGTGGGTTTAATTCCAGTGACTCCACAAAAACTGGCAGGCTGACGAATAGACCCACCTGTGTCAGACCCAATGGCAAGGGGGGCCATTTTTTGGGCCACAGCGGCCGCTGAACCCCCACTGGAACCTCCGGGGACGCGAGTATGATCAATGGGATTTTTACACAATCCGTAGGCCGAGTTTTCGTTTGATGACCCCATGGCAAATTCGTCCATATTACTTTGAGCCACTATGATCGCTCCCTCTTGCTCAAGGCGATCAATGCAAAATGCGGTGTAGGGAGATACGAAATTTCTCAGTATTTTTGAACAGGCGGTTGTCTCAAGACCCTTAATACAGAAATTGTCTTTGACTATGACCGGCACCCCTAAGAGAGAACCTTTGGTAAGTTTTCCTTCGTCAATCCTGCGAGCCCTTTGGATCGATTGCTCGTTGATTCTAACAAGAGCATTTGTCTTCGGGTTCTCTTTTTGGCAGTGGTCTAGAAAGGTTTTACAAACCTCCTCGGCTGAAAACTCTTTCTTTTCCACACCCTCTTTAATTTGTTCGACACTTAGATCTATCATTTTTTAAACCACCGGCGGAACTTTGTAGAGGGAATCTTTGACCTCTGGAGCTAGCGCCATCAAGTCTTCCCTATCAATATCATTATTGACCTCGTCAGGTCGCAATTCTGGATAGATTCCATGAGGAGTGATCATTGGTTCCACCCCTTTAACGTCAACACGATCCAGACTATTGAAAAACTTTAAGATTTGATCGAAAGATTTTTGGTAGTTGTCTTGATCTCCATTCTCAAATGTTAAGCAAGCCAGATCCGCTATTTCTTCGATATTATTTTTTTCGTCCATAAATCTCCCGAAATTAAGGCTCTGACACTATAACCTGAATTTGACTCTCCTTTAAGGGATCAAAACTTAAGTGTCGTGTTGGGCCATAATCATGGCGCGACACTTCCTTAGATGACCTGAGGGGTAAAACATTGAATAATCGCCGCCGTGACAAAAACTGAGGCCAAAAAAGAATTAAAGAAATTAAGAGCGGAAATTGAGCATCATAATGAGCTCTACCACACTCTCGATCAACCCGAGATCAGTGATTTCGAATTTGATAAGCTTTTCCAGAGACTTATCCAGATCGAAGAAGAGTTCCCCGATCTTAAAAGCGATAAATCACCCACCCAGAAAGTGGGCGGCGCCGTTCTTGATGCCTTCGAAAAGGCAGAACATGAAACCCCTATGCTTTCTTTGCAGAATACCTATTCTCCAGAAGAAATCATAGAGTTCGAAAAAAAGATCCAACGCCAAATCAACGACGATGCTCCTATCGAATTTTACTGCTCACCGAAATATGATGGCGTCGCCATTGAATTGGTTTACGAAAACGGCCAATTGACCCGAGCCATCACCCGTGGAGATGGGCAGGTGGGCGAAAACGTTCATAACAACATTAAGACCATCGATGATGTTCCTGAAAAGCTTGATGGCAAAAATATTCCCCTAAGATTAGATATCCGTGGGGAGGTTTTGATTTTTAAATCCGAGTTCTTGAAAATTAACGAAGCCCAAGAGGACAAAGGTCAGAACACCTTTGCCAATCCGAGGAATGCCGCTGCCGGAACCATTCGCCAGCTGGACTCTAGAATCGCCGCTGCAAGAAATCTTAAAATGTTTTGTTACTCCCTTGGGTATCATTCCGACTTTGAGCCCGAGTCCCAAGAAGAGTTTGAATCCCTCATAAAAAAAATGGGACTTCCTGTGATGCCACCTTCTTCCGGCAAAAAGGTTTCTGCCTCTAAACTCTCCCTCGTTTGTAAGGGAGCAGAAGAGGTTATCGAGTACTACAAGATGATCGAGAGTCTCCGTCATGATCTAGATTTTGAAATTGATGGGATTGTCGTGAAAGTGAACTCTTTTTCTTTACAAAAAAGTTTAGGCTATATTGCGAGAAGTCCTCGCTGGGCTTTTGCTGCGAAATTTACTCCCGAGCAGTCCGAAACCTTAGTAAAAAACATCCAAGTGCAAGTGGGACGCACTGGAGCTCTCACTCCAGTGGCCATTATGGAGCCCGTCTCAGTGGGGGGCGTCACAATCACCAATGCTACCCTTCACAATCAAGATGAGATTGACCGAAAAGATGTCCGAGTGGGCGACAGCGTTAAGGTGCACAGAGCAGGTGACGTTATCCCCGAGATTATCGAGGTCCTTAAAGAAAAGCGTCCAAAAGGGACTAAAAAGTTCCAAATTCCCGATCACTGTCCTGTCTGTGGGGAGGAGGCCGAGCAACTACAGGGGGAAGTGGTAAAGAGATGCATCAACACACTCTGCCCTGCTGTAATGAAGGAATCTCTTAAGCATTTTGTTTCTAGAAATGCCATGAATATCGACAAGTTAGGTTCTCGTCTCATTGAAGTGTTTTATGAAAAAGGTTTGATCACCAAGTTTTCTGATATCTACAAACTTGAATACGATGATGTCATCAACCTGGAACGCCAAGGCGAGAAATCCACTACAAACCTTCTAGAGAGCATTGAAAAAAGTAAAAAGACGGAGCTGCACCGATTGATCTTTGCCCTCGGTATTCGCTTTGTTGGGGAACAAACGGCTCGAACCCTAGCCCAATCTTTTAAAAGCACAGAAAATTTTTTGAAGGCTTCTGAAGAAGAACTTCTAGCCCTTCCGGATATTGGCCCCAAAGTCGCCGAGTCGGTTAACAAGATTTTAAAACAAGAGGCTTTCAAAAATGAAGTGCGCACTTTGCTTGAACTTGGTGTTTCTCCCAAAGAGATTAAAGCCTCAAAGACTTCTCAAAGTACACCTCTTAAAAACATGAGTTTTGTAGTGACGGGAACCTTACCGATCCCTCGAAACGAAGTACAAGACATGATCAGAGAGGCTGGAGGAACCGTGAACTCCTCGGTTAGTAAAAAAACGTCGGTTTTAGTGGCTGGTGAAAAAGCGGGGAGCAAATTGGAAAAAGCGGAAAAGTTGGGAGTTAAGGTTTGGACTTGGGATGATCTCCAGGAGAACCTAGATCAATAAAAAAAAGCTCCTGGTTCAAGGAGCTTTTAAGTTTAAAAATTCGAATGTCAGTTTATTAGATGTGATCAATCACGATATCGCGAGCCATCACAGTTTTACGCCCATCAGCCTGAGCCGACTCGACTCCCTTTTTGCATAATTGCTCGACAGCTTTGCTCAGTACATCGACTGTTTCAGCTGAAGTATTACACCCAGAGGATTCTTTGATGAACTTTTTAACTTTGCTAGTTACCACTAATACGTTTGCCATTTATTACCTCCCAATGGTCAGCGGATAAATATTTCACAGCTAATCTAACGCAAATTTGGATCTGAAGACAAAATTATTTCGTTCTGGCATCCATCAGCATCGGTATTAAAAGCTAAGTATCTAATTTAACAAGGTTATTGCGTCGCATTGCTTGCGGGCCTTCCAGAGGATGTTTTATTGGGTTGTGTACTTTTTTACACATATACCCCTGATTTACTATAAGACAGACTAGTTCCATCTTCTAGGGGAATAAATTTTAGTTGATTTAAAATTTTCGAGAACCAAAAAAGTCTGTGACTTCTTTGCCGTCAATTTTAAAGACTTTGGCTTCTCGGTTAGCACCGAAGGGAGTAATCCACACGAATGTTTTACTGTCTTGGGATATAGTGCACTCCACGTCAGAAAAGGCCGGAGACCAAGTCCCCGAATTCAAGTGCTCTACCCCACCAATCAGTTCATGCCTCACATCATGAGTGTGTCCGTAGATCACCCGGTTAACGTTACAAATAAGTGCTGAAGTCGTTAAGATCTGTTCATTCGGCTTTTTATAATATCCGATTCCCGATTCGACCCCGCGAGCGTAAAGAATAAAAGGAGGTAAAAGTGGAATAATAAATAAAAACATCCAGTAAAAGGAAAGAGCGTAAATTCTATTGATCATAAAAAAGAGCTGAAAAAGAGCTAGTAGTGCAATCAAAACTAGAAAAGCGCGATCTAGCCACAACTCTCTTAATATTTTTAACGGGCTTGAGGCGGCTGGTTTTACGATCAGAGCTTTCATTTCTCTGACGACACGGGAGCTGGCATTGGACCTCTTGCCAATTCCCTCTATTCTTTTTTCGACCGTAAGAGGGTCTGAAAGTGGACGATGCAAATTCGAAGATATGGTTCGCCAAAAAATCGCAACACTGCTCCAAAACCAAGTCCAAAGAATGAAAGGTTGGGCTCGCACCATATATTTAAAGAAATAACGGACGTATTCCCCTAGAGACATCACATAGTTAGCTTCAATATGGGGGTTAAAATAACCAAGACCATTCACCAAATACCGACAGGCCCAGTCTCCAAAAGGCAGCCTCACTTTGACCCGGTTATAATCTATAACAAAAGGGTTAACAGGATCGTCACACAGACAGTAAGGATCATATTGGTTACCGTGTTCGATCAAAGTGTCTTTGTTACTAATGTAAAACCATTCTACAAAACGCACCCGGGTGCGTTCTTCTGCGGTTAACTCGAGGGTATTTAAAATTTCAATTTGCACTGACTTCCAGTGAAGCTCTAAATCGTGGTTTCCTGTAATAAATACCACTCGGTGGCCCTGCTCTATGAACCAGTGCAGAGCTTCACACCATTCTTTATGATCGTCGAGGATAATCCTAATTTTATCCACCGACTTTTCTTCTTCAGGCTCCAGACCGCGCTTTTTTTCCATCCAAGAAATATTGTATACAGGTTCTGGAGGGATATAGCTCATTGAATCAAAATCAAAAATATCACCATTAAGAACTAGCTCGATTTTTTTTCCACCCGCCTCTTTATCAATATGTTCTAGAAAATTACGAAACTCAGAATCAAAAAAGAACTCTCTCGTCTTATATTTTTTCCAAAGAGGATATTTAGGATGAACCGGCTCGGCTTCACAGAGATGAAGGTCACTGACAATAGCCGTGTAGGTGGCTTTAGAAAAATCAACACCATCAAGATTAAAATCAGCCATTACATCTCTTCAGGTTTATGGCCAAACCATCCAACAAGTATGATCGAAAGCTCATAGAGACCGCAAAGGGGAAGAACCAGTAAGACCATACTCATCACATCGGGTGGGGTGATAACCGCAGACATAACACACATCAAAATGATCGCATAGCGTCTGAGAGCAATTAAAAGAGCCTTACTAACAATACCCATGATTCCTAAAATCGTTAGAACCAGGGGCAATTCAAAGGCCAAACCGAAAACTAAAGTGGTCGTCATAAAAAACGATAGATAGTCATTGATAGTAATCATAGCCTGATCTGTTTCCCCCCCAAAATTTAGAAGGAAATCAAAAGCCAGAGGATAAACCACGAAGTAAACGAAGTTAACTCCAATGAGAAAAAGTAAGGTCCCGAAAAAGATAAAATACAGACCGTATTTCTTTTCTTTTTTATAAAGCCCAGGTGCTACAAACATCCAAAACTGATAAATCCAAACGGGACAAGAGGCGATGACACCCGTCAAAATGGACACCTTTAAGTGAGCCATGAATTTATCCATTGGGGCCGTAAAGACCAGTCCGTTCTGGGGCAAATAAGGGAGGATGGGTTTTCGCACTATGGAAAAGAAGAAATCACTAAAGTTCCAAGCCAGGATCGCAAACACTGCCACAGCGATCAGTGAGCGAATAATTCGGTCACGTAGCTCGGTTAAGTGCTCAACGAGTGTGTAATCATCTTGAGGACTGTTAGTTTCCATCCACCTTCTCTTTATCCGCTTGATCAATCTCTACTTTTTCGCCAGGCCCCGGTTTTTTTTCTAATTCTGTGTGAAGGTGTTCTTCTTCTAAATGATGATGCTCTTCAAGATCATCATACTCATCTTCAGGCACATGAGGCTCGTGCTCAACAGAGGCATCCGTTCGAGTCACATCGTCCATAATTTTACGCCCCTCATTCACAATATGGGATTTTGTGTCGTCTATTGAATTTTTAACCTCTTTGGTCACATCCAATAAACCGCCACTTAACTCTTGGGTGGCGTTTTTGATTTCACCGAGAAGTTTTCCAACCACTCTTGCAACTTCGGGAAGTTGCTTGGGCCCAATTACAATAAGAGCGATCACTCCAATAACTAAAAATTCGGTGAATCCAATATTGAACATACTTTAAAGATATAGGAGGGCGTCTGATAATTCAATCAGAGAGGCGTATTATTCTGCCAGAGCCCGGTCGTTTGGGAGGGTCCTATTGTTTTGAAGTCTTCTTATGAGGACGGTGAAACACACCTTTTTCGGCCAAGGTTTCCCCAACGAAGGAGGATCCTGTTTTTGAGTAGACATCCATCATACGCAGTATGTTTTCATCGTCAGTCATCTTGGCCTTTTGACTTATGAGAGAAAGCACGTCCACTAAGCTCATGAACTGCACTGAGATGTCTCTAAATAACTTTGAGAAGGTATCCTCTTCTACATCTTTGGCCAGAGACTCAAAAGCCATGCGGCCCATGTCGACATAATAGTCGACATCAATAATTTTACGCTGAAAGGAGTCAGAGAAGAATCCCGATATATAAAGGGAACGATCCCCTAATTTCTTCAATTTTCCCACTCTAAGTTCACGACTCTCCTGACCAGCCTGCAAGAGGAGTTCAGCCATGGTTTTTCTAGTTTTTTTCCCACTTGAGTCTTCTTCATCATAGAGGTTTTCAATAAAAAGGTGATGTTTAAGCAAGTCCACGACATAGGATTGTATTTGTGGATAGCTTTTTACTTTGCGCTCGTTGAACGCGTCTTCAACAAGATTGTTGAAAAATTCATTGGAGTTCAGAATTAGTTGTGTCGACATGAGAGACCCTTCAAATTTGTTTATTCCCAGCCTTTATTATAGCGAAATCCCCAACTTTTCTCATAAATTCGTCTCATTTTTATGAGTTTTGTCTAGTGACTTGTCTCAAATTAATTCAATAATTTCAGTATTATAAGGTGTTTTTATATTCACTATACGGGTTTCTAATGGACCACGAGCGGGGCCTGTGTTAGCCAGACAAAGATGACACCTTCTTTTGGTATTTATGTCCATATTCCTTTTTGTATTCAACGCTGCACCTATTGTGATTTTGCCACTTATGCAAAAGACCAGATTGCGGCCAATGACCAATACATAGAAACACTCTGCCAAGAGATCGAAAAGCGCGCTCCTATTTTCGAAACTAAGGAGCTCCATAGTCTTTATTTTGGAGGGGGAACGCCAAGCCTTTTAACTCCTGCTCAGATCGATAAGATCATCTCTACGATCCAAAAACTAAACCTAAGCTGGCATCCTAAAATTGAAGTCACCATGGAAGTAAACCCAGCCACTTTGGATAAAAATAAGCTTCTCTCCTTTAAGGCAAGTGGAATAAACCGCATGAGTATTGGATGCCAGACTTTTGATGATCAGGCCTTAAAAGACTGTAATAGGGAGCATGACTCAAAGGACACGGTCAAAACTATTGAATTAGTCAGTGATCATTTGGAAAATTTCAGTCTCGACCTTTTGTTTTCACTTCCAAAACAAAGGCTGAAACCTTTAGAAAAAGATGTGGAAAGAATTCTCTCCTTTGATCCTCCTCATGTCAGCGCCTATTGCCTGACCGTTCCAGATAAACATCCCATGAATCAAGGCCGCTGCTCTGAGGAAGAGCAACTCCAAATGTTTGATCTTATCCATGAAAGCTTCAGAGAGAAAAACCTTCTATCTTATGAGATATCTAACTTTGCCAAGCCAGGCTTTGAGTCCGTTCACAACAATCTTTATTGGCTCGACCAAAACTTTTGGGGCGTGGGCTTGAGTGCTCATTCCTATAAAAAGGATCCTGACTGGGGCTATCGCTTTTGGAACCCCTCAAGTTATAAAGCCTATATGAGCCATGTTGCCTCCCTTGAAATATCCACCGACCTAGAATCCTCTTTTCCTTCGGACCAAAGAGAGAAGCTATCCTTGCATGAGTCCATAACCGACTATTGCCACACTCATTTGCGGTTGACTGAGGGCCTACCTGTAGCTTCGCTGCGTCAGAAATATGGAGAGAATCTCACCGCTCTAGTTATTGAACGGGCAAAAGGTCTTGAATCTAAGGGATTATTGAAGCTTTCCGAAAATTCGGCAAAACTGACAAGGCAAGGTCTCTTCCTTAGTAATCAGGTGTTTGCAGAGCTCCTGTTTTCCCGGTCAGACGTTGACAGAATTTAAATCGACCCCCTATTAATTGAAATCATTAGGAGTGGACATGGCAGATGATAAAGCTGAAAAGCCGAATGAGAATGAAATCCCTGAGGAAGCTCAGGATGCTAAAAACGTTGGTTCGGCCCACAAAGAAGACAATCCTGACGAGCCCAGCTTAGAACCCAATGACGCCTCACCAGCGGATGATCCTGTGGCTCGCTTACAAGCCCTGGAAAAAGACCACCTCTATTTGCGGGCAGAACTTGAAAATATTAAACGCCAAAATATAAAAGAGCGCTCCCAACTTTTGAAGTACGGAGCCGAACGCTTAGCCCGAGACCTCTTAGACACTTTGGATGTTTTTAAGTCGGCTCTTGAGGGCGAGGTCACTGCTGAAAATTATAAAGAATTTGTCAGTGGTGTTGAAATGACGGCCCAGTCCCTCAAAAATACCTTAGAAAAACATGGTATATCTGAAATGCCGTGCGTGGGCCAACCCTTTGATCCAAACACTCAGGAAGCACTGAGCAGCGAGCCCTCTGATGAACATCCGGAAGGGCATGTTACACAGGTCTTTAAGGCCCCTTATAAATATCACGACAAATTATTGAGAGCCGGCCAGGTCGTTGTCAGTCGAGCAAAAAGCGAATAAAATTATTAAGAAAACCTTTATTTAAGGTTTTTTTTAATTAACGAGCGACTTTGTATTGGCGAAAAAAGACTTTTATAAAATTTTAAATATTGATCACAAAGCGACGACCAAAGCTGTGAAAACAGCCTACCGGCAGCTCGCCTTAAAATATCATCCGGATCACAATCCCAACAACCCAAAAGCTGTTGAAATGTTCACTCTTATCAAAGAGGCCTACGACATATTATCTGATCCTGATTTACGAAAAAAGTATGACTTCAGCTACACTCCCTCTAAACCAGAGCCTGTTGTTGAACCTCAAAGGCCACGGCCTTCTCAAACTCCGTCCTCATCCACAACTCCTCCAAAGAAAGTTAAAAACCTACGATACAATTTGTATATTACCTTAGAAGACGTACTGAATGGCTGCGAGCGTTCCATTCGATTTATACGAAAAAATCAGAGCGAAAATGAAACGGTACAACTAAAAGTAAGAGTTCCAAAGGGGGCCTTCAACCACCAACGTTTAAAACTGGCCGGCTACGGGGATGTGAGTAAAGAAGGGACTGGAGACCTTTTTGTTATCATTCACTTACAAGAGCACCCCATCTTTTTAAAAGATGACCTGAATCTCAGGGTTAACGTACCAATCAGTTACCTTGATGCTATGCTTGGCTCTCAAATTGAAGTGCCTATTCTAACGGGAATTAGAAAAATAAAACTAAAGCCCTGCGAGTTTGAGGATCTTAATGTGGTTTTGCAAGGCTTTGGCCTACCCGACCCTAAAGGACAGTATAAAGGAGAACTTTTGGTTCATTTTTTTATAGAACATCCTAAAAGCCTCTCCACATTTGAAAAAAATGCTGCGCAAAAATGCCAGAGAACTTGGCCAGAGGGGGATATGATGCGACAATACAAATCTTATCTGACCCAGCATAAAGGGAGTTCGAAATGAGAAAAGCCTTCGTATTAACAAGTCTATTTTTGCTTCTCGCATCCTGCTCAACCTTTAGAAAAAAAGAAAAACTCAATCAAGCTCCTCAACCTGTATTAAACCAACTTGTTGTGGCTCAAAATCAGTATAAAAACAAACAGTACACAGCGGCTGTCAAAACACTCAATACAATATTGAAGTTTCATCGCGATACCAATGCTGGTGACGACGCTCTTTATTTATTGGCAAAGACTTACTCCCGTCTTGAAGACTGGGACAAAGCTTTAAAAGCTTATGAGGCTATATACGACTCTGATTACTTCTCAACAAGAGAAGGTATGTCTCGTATCGCGGGAGCTCGGATCCTGACCTTTAAAATTGGAGATTACAAAAAAGCGCTCTCTCATATCGACCGATCCCTTGATACAAAAATCAATCGCGAACAAAGAGCCGATCTTTTAGAGGTGAAGTTTTCAGCTCTCATGAAAACAGGAGCGCAACTTGAGGCCTTTGAAACTCTAGTCCAGCTTTCCGAGCAACATCCTGTTGTGACCAAAAGAGAAAGTTTTAAAAGAAAAGCAAAAGCCTTCCTAGATTCTCGTCTCTCTGGCCCTGAGCTTAAGGATTTTGCTGATGATGGAGACAATCCAGAATTACGCACAGATGCTATGTATCGGTATGGTGTTCTCCTTATGGGAGAAGGGAAGTACTCAGAGGCTCGATCTTATTTTGAAAGAGTGATCGAGATTAATCCTCGTAGTTATGTGGGCACTCAGTCTAAACAACTTCTAGAAAGGCTATCGACTCGCGGAGAAGTGAACCAACGAACCATTGGAGTGATTCTTCCCTTGAGTGGCCGCTATTCAAATATTGGCTACCAAGCCCTTTGGGGTCTTCAGTTGGCATTGGGGATAAAGGGTGGTCAAAACACAGAGAATGTTCGCCTCGCTATTATTGATAGCCGTGGAAAACCAGAGCAAGCCCGCCAAGGGGTTAGGCGTTTAGTTGAAGAAAACCACGCTATCGGGATTGTGGGAGGACTTCTTGCGAAAACGGCTTACTCGGCATCAATCCAGGCCCAGGAGTTAGGAATCCCTTTTATAGCCCTTTCTCAAAAAGAAGGTCTAACCGATATTGGACCTTTTATTTTTCGTAACGCTTTAACTGTAGATTCCCAATTGGATAAACTCATTGAGACTGCAATCAATGAAAAAGGCTTTAAAAAATTCGCCGTTCTTTATCCCAACGACCCTTACGGGGTTAAGATGAGTAATCTTTTTTGGAAAAAGGTCACAAGCCGAGGTGGGAAAGTCACCGGTGCTCAAGCCTATTTACCGGGAGAAACGGATTTTAACGACTCCATTCAGAAACTTGTTGGGACCTACTATGTTGAAGACCGCAAAGAGGAATACGAGAAAAGACTGAAAGAATGGTACGAAGAAGAGGGAAACTCCGGGCGTACCCGTAAAAAACCCCCCGTGGGATTGCTGCCTCCGATTGTTGACTTTGATGCTATCTTTATTCCCGATGGCCCTAAAGCCATTGGGCAGATCGCTCCGATGCTTGCTTATAACGATGTGACCGATGTTTTTCTTATTGGAACAAACATCTGGAACTCAAATGAATTTCTCCGCCGTGGTCAGAACTTTGTGAAACAGTCCCTTTTTACCGATGGATTTTACGATAAAAGTGAACAGTTCTTAGGCTCTCAATTTTACAGAACCTATTCTGATACCTTTAACAAGGCCCCCTCTACTTTTTCACTAATGGGTTACGATACAGGATTGGTTGTTAAATCAGTCTTGTCACAAAACGTGGATAACCGCCTAGATTTCACTAAGATTATTAAAGAAAACCGCGGGATTCCCGGAGCTTTAAGCACCCTTATGTTGAATGAGAAAAAAGAGTTCATTCGCCCCGTTGTCACTCTGACAGTCAAGGAAGGGGAAATCGTTCCTTTTGATCAAGTAGAATCTAAAACCGAGTAACATAGCTCTCTACTTGCAGGTTGATATTCCGGCACTGGTCTAAAACATACCGTCTTGTGCGTCTAAAACTACCATCTTGAGCAAAGCCTTGAATATGTCGTCTTGAACGAGACCTTGAATATGTCGTCTTGAACGAGACCTTGAAAATGTCGTCTTGAGCGAAGCGAAAGACCTAAGATCCTTCGCTACGCTCAGGATGACATTACGTACACGCTCAGGATGACATTACGAACATGCACAGGATGACAATATGAATGCACTCGGGACGACATTAGGCAATTCACTGACTCAGTAACATGGATCTAATTGGACTAAAATTCAGTCCCACTTCTTCAGTCTAGTTTCTCCCAGTCTGCTAAAAACCAGTAGGAGAGGACGTTTCCAGAGACTAGACGAAACTATTAATAAAATCTTTTTAAATTATAAAAAAATACAAGTATTCGATAAACCTCTGTTTTTCCTTGGTAATGCTTGAACTGTGGCTCTAGTAGCGGAATCTCGACCTTTTTGGGACCTTTGAAACCTAAATAAAATTAAGGATCTTCCGAAATGTATCTTAGAGCAACAGTGAAAAATCTTATGGAGGCCATGAATGGACGAAAAAAGCCTACAAATACCTGAGCAGATTCCCATGTTACCAGTAAGGGATATCGTAATATTTCCTTATATGATCATACCACTTTTTGTGGGACGGGAGTCATCGATCCAGGCAGTAGAGGACAGCTTAGCTAATAATAGGCTGATCTTTTTAGCTTCGCAGAGAGATCTTACCGAAGAAAATCCCACAGAGAACAGTATCTATAAAGTGGGAACTGTTGCCATGATTATTCGAATGAGAAAACTGGCTGACGGCCGAGTGAAAATTCTTATTCAAGGTATGACAAAAGCGAAAATTACAAATTTTCATCAAAGTGAACCTTTCTTCAACGTATCTGTGGATAAGATTGAGGATAAAGTCGATAACTCTGAAGAAGTGAAATTAAAAGCTGAAGCTCTTATTCGCACTTCAAAAGAACAACTTGAGAAAGTGATCGCTTTGGGTAAGATTCTTTCTCCAGACATTCTCTTAGTGCTTGATGATATCAGTGAGCCAGGAAGAGTGGCTGATCTTATTGCAAGCAATATGGGATTAAAAGTAGAAGATGCCCAGAAAATTCTCGAAACTGATGATCACCTTGAAAGACTTAGACTTGTTAACGAAATTCTCGTTTCAGAAGTCGAAGTTTTACAAATGCAAGCTAAGATTCGCACAACAGCTAAAGATGAAATGTCTAAGAGCCAACGTGAGTACTTCTTACGCGAGCAGATGAAGGCTATAAAGTCAGAACTTGGAGAGGCAGATTCCAAGGGTGATGAAATGGATGAATTAAGACAAAAAATTATGACAGCGGGCATGCCCGACGAAGTCGAAAAAGAAGTCATGAAGCAAATGGGGCGCTTAGAAAGAATGCACCCTGATGCTAGTGAGGCTTCCATGATCCGCACTTACCTTGATTGGATGGTGGATCTACCTTGGCAGAAAGAGTCGGTTGATAGCATCGACATCGAAAAGGCCAAGAAAATCTTAGAAGCCGATCACCATGGACTTGAAAAATCTAAAGAAAGAATTCTAGAGTTCTTAGCTGTTAAAAAGCTAAAAAATGTTATGAGAGGACCTATCCTATGTTTTTGTGGACCTCCTGGGGTTGGGAAGACCTCCCTTGGTAAGAGTATCGCAAAATCAATGAATAGAGAGTACTTCAGAATTGCACTTGGTGGAGTTAAAGACGAAGCTGAGATCCGCGGTCATAGAAGAACTTATGTGGGGGCAATGCCTGGAAAAATCGTTCAGGCTCTTAAACAGATTGGCACTAACAACCCAGTGATCGTTCTTGATGAAATTGATAAATTAGGAAGCGATTTCCGTGGGGATCCTTCAGCGGCAATGCTTGAGGTGTTAGATCCTGAGCAGAACGCTACTTTTAGAGATAACTATCTAAACGTTGATTTTGATCTTTCAAAAGCTCTGTTTATTGCGACAGCCAACGTAGTGGAAAACATTCCACCAGCTCTTCGTGACAGAATGGAACTGATTCCAATCTCTGGGTACACGGATGCTGAGAAACTTCAAATTACTAAAAAACACCTTATTCGTAAGCAGTTGGATGACAACGGAGTGACAGAAGATCAAATCGAATTTACCGACAACGGTATTAGCTTTCTCATCAATCACTACACTCGTGAAGCAGGATTGAGAAATCTTGAAAGAGAAGTTGGGTCTGTATGCCGAAAGGTAGCTAAAGAAGTGGTCATGGGATCAAAAGACAAGTTCACTATCGATAGCGAACAGGTTGTAAAATTCCTAGGTGCTCCAAAATATCTTAAAGAAGACAAACTACAAGAAGACACTGTTGGAGTGTGTACAGGTCTAGCCTGGACTCAAGCCGGTGGAGAAGTTCTGTATGTGGAAGCTTTGGATATGAAGGGTAAGGGTGGATACACTTTGACCGGACAGATGGGTGACGTGATGAAAGAGTCAGCAACAGCTGCAATGTCATACGCTAGAGCCCACTCTGATGAACTGGGAATCGATCCGGACTGGTTTGAAAATAACCATGTTCACATCCACATGCCTGCCGGCGGTATTCCTAAAGATGGACCTTCGGCTGGAATCACAATGACAACAGCTATTGTGAGTATTATTACCGATATTCCGGTGAGAAAAGATGTGGCCATGACAGGTGAAGTAACCCTAACTGGACGTGTTCTTCCTATCGGTGGAATTAAGGAAAAAGCTCTTGCAGCCCTTAGCCACGATATCGACACAGTGATTTGTCCCCTAGCCAATAAAAAAGATGTGGACGAAATCGCTGACGAAATCAGAGCAAAGATTAACTTTATCTTCGTAGAGCATCTTG
This sequence comes from Bdellovibrionales bacterium, assembly GCA_964230645.1. Taxonomy (GTDB): domain Bacteria; phylum Bdellovibrionota; class Bdellovibrionia; order Bdellovibrionales; family JAGQZY01; genus JAGQZY01. The sequence goes on from CAXRHT010000003.1 coordinate 77,782, forward strand.
ATGAGGTTCTCCAGATCGCTCTTAAGTCTAAGGTTAACAAGAGCAAGCGCAGCTCTGGTAAAAACAAGCAGTTACCAGCCGCTTAATCTAAAATCACATTTGATTAAAAAGAAGCAGGTCTCAAGCCTGCTTTTTTTTTAATTATCTTGAGGATTGTATTTTGAGTTCTCTCGCTCCAAATACATGACCAAAGTTTTAAGGTCTGTGATTTGTTGCTTGAGCTGGATGATCTGATCTTCTTTACTTTGAAGAGCCTGTCGGTAGGCTTTCTTAAGTTCATCCAAAAGCTCCGCTGAGGCTCCGGAACTTTCTTGTGATTTGGAGGCCTCAGGTTCAGAGGAGGAAGAGTTGCCTGATGCTTTCGAATTTGGGACGGGCGTGGAAGCATGGCTTTGGGGAGGCAACTCTTGCCTAGGCAAAAAATATTTACCATGAACGAGCTTGTGTTTGATTTTCTTAGCTTTTATCCGCCTACGCAGGGTGGATACACTCACACCATACTCATTCGAATACTCAGCCAAGGATAACCAATTTTGTTCTACATCCACTTCGTTCATGACTATTCAACACTAGCATAACCAATGACTAAGACAATGGATAAGTTGCGAAACCCTGCTTTGGGCCTGCTTATTCATGGGGTAGTCAACCTGAATACCCAGACTCCCCTGAACTAAGTTATTGATTTTACTTGAGGTTAGTGGGTAAAATGGTCAGGTGAAGTTAAAAGATAAAAAGAAGATAGGACTAGCCCTCAGTGGGGGTGGAATTAAAGCGGCCGCTTTCCATATTGGTGTTTGTTTAGCACTAAAGGAAAAAGGCTTTCAATTTGCTGGTGGTACTCCTGAGGAGGTCTCCTCCAAGACGGATGGTCATGATAAGGTGATTAAGCTCTACGTAGGATCCAGTGCTGGAGCGGTTATTAGCACCTTCCTAGCCAGTGGATACCCACTGCAGTCCATCATATCCGCCTTTGAAAAGGGTTCGGAATGGGATATTGGAGCCGTCTCCAACGACGACATTTTTGGAGATCCCCTCAAACCATTGTCCTACTCTGACATTTTTGCCCTCAATGGAAAAAACTGGATTAAATATGTTCCTAACCTCATACGGAAACGAAGTCTTCTTTCAGGTGGAATCGAAGCCCTGGTGAAAAATGGATTAAAGATCAATGGCCTAGTCACAGCCAAAGGTCTGGAAAAATACATTCGAAAACATGTATGGCCGACCAACACCTTTGAATCTTTAGGGGTAGAGCTCTATGTAGTCGCAACCCAGCTAAACCATTCAAGAAAGGTTATATTCGGGAATTTCCCTGAGACCTCAAAGGTTAAGCATATCGGTTGGGCTAATTACGCTAAAATCAGTGATGCTGTGGCTGCTTCAGCCAGTTTGCCCCCTGTCTTTGCGCCTTATGGAATCAAAAATGAGCGAGGCAAAGAAATCTACTATTTTGATGGTGAAATTCGGGACACTCTTTCAACCCATGTGGCAAAAGACCACGGCTGCGATTTGATTATTTCTAGTTATTCCATTCAGCCCTACCACTACAATGAAAATATGGGGAGCCTCCACGAATACGGAATTCCCCTGATTTTCAATCAAGCTCTCTATCAAGTGGTTCAGCAAAAAATTGAATCCCACCGAGCCGCTCATGATGCCATTGATAAAATCCATCATGCCATTAGGGGTTACTTCAAACAAAAACAACTCCCTGAAGAGGATATGAATAAACTCCTTAAAATCATTGAGGAAAGAGCAGACTATAGACCCGATGTAGACTATTTATATATTCATCCTAACCCACACGATTATGAAATGTTTTTTGCCGATCACTTCAGCCTAAATCCAAGGATTTTATCAAATATTGTGCAAACAGGATTCCGAGCAGCTATCAATCAGCTACGAAAGCACGACCTCTAAATGATTCTTAATCTTCATTTGTGAGCTTAGGGTAACCCAACTTTGGTCTTGCTATTTTATTGTGATTCAAGATTGTGGTTCCACGCTCATAAACGTCCGATTCGAAATCTTTTTCAAATCGCACATCAAAAACGTAGGCTTTAACGACCAATTGGATCACCAACTGATAGTTTTTATAGGTCTCCTGGACAATAATCTTGATGGGCTTTTTCAAATAAGCAAACCGACTGGTCGCCACCACCTGATAAATCAACTGTTTGGCTTTTCCAATATCGGACTCCATATCGAGATGAAAATTCCAAACAATCATCATATCCAGAGCTCCGGAATTTCCAGAGGCCACCACATCGGACATAAATTTAGAGTTGGGGATTGTGACTTCGTTATCATCAAGAGTTTGAATTCTTACGGCCCTAAGTCCTATATTTGTAATTTCTCCGTAAGTGTTCTCATAGGTCACACGATCTCCCACCTGGAAGGGGCGATCAAAAAGTAAGGTCACACCTGCAACGATAGAAGTAACTAGATCTTTTAAAGAAAAACCAATGGCAACAGCGGCCGAACCACCCAAAGCTAAAAGTAATTCTTTTGAAGGTTTCAGTATTCCAAATACTAACGCCGCGGTTCCAAATATATAGAGCCCAAAAGAGAGCATGGTGGTTATTTGTAAAAACAGCAGCCTATAGTTTGGAACACTCTCACCTAGACGATCGGAGAGCCTTTTCAAAACATTGCCCAACAATACAACAATAAAGAGCCCAATAGCGATTGTGAACAGCTTTTGAAACTGCAGAAGTTTTAAAATTTCAGAAACATTATCACTGGGATTCATAGATCAAATTCTTCCCTTTTAAAAATTTTCGTAGATCATCGATCCAATTCATAGAAACTCGGTAACGACCATCACTCGAAACTAAAAAACCCTCTTCAAGTCCACGGTAAATCGCTTGTTTAACAACCGATCTAGGTAAATTTGTCGCCCGCGCGGCTTCGCTGATAGTTAAGTTTTCGTGCTTAAATAAACTTGCGTAAACAAAGTGCATCTCTTGATGAAGACCGGTCAGCTCGGAAACAAGATTTTCTGAGGGTAAACTCACTTTGAGGTGCTTGTCTCTAATTTGTTTTAAACTTCTAAACCAATAATGAATGGCAGTACCAGGGTTCCCCCCCGATCTCTCCCAAAGAAGGTAGAAATAACGGCTTTCTGAAGAGGTTACTCCTTCTTGGACCTTCTGACTGGATCGGAAAATAGAATCATACTCAAGGGTATAACCAGTTTTTGCGTGCATCGTAAGAATAAATTCTTTTATTTTCTCAACTGACCAGCGAGGCAGATGACACTCTAAACGAAAGTACTGGTTTTTCCCTAGTACACTATTGAGGAAGAGCCACGAATAATCATTAAATCCGACTATAAAAAAAACATTTCGTAACTCTTCTGTTTTTTCCAGAAACTTCCGGTAAATCTCGAACCCACCTATTGTCGAAAGAAAAAAGTTTTGTGCGTTATCCATGAAAACAACCACTTTTTCAGTCTCTTCAATCTCATCAAGGGGTGCCAGAAGAGACTCTAAGGCCTTTTCTGTGAAAGATTTGGCGGGAACCTTGAGATCTAAACAATTAATCCCCTCTTTGACCAATTTCTCCTGATAATAATTCAAATAGGTGGTGATCCCTACACCTTTTGCTCCATAAATGGCGACCGTCTGTTCTGTTGTCTCTTCGTCCATCCAGTCTTTGAGTTGATTTTTTATTTTGCTGTGGAAAGCCGCCTCAAACACATTGTCATTAAAGTAATATTGGTTCACCTGCTTGAATACTGACCGATACTCCTCACCAACGCCCTCATTGTCACCCGCAGCTGCTCTAGTCGTTTCGAATTTGATCCTCAGAATTCGAGCATAGATAAGCTTCACCAGCTCAAACTGAGAGCTCCACTGAAGGAGTCGATCGAGACAATAGTGAACTAATATCAGGATTAAAAGCGGGAAACAGAATATTATCGATAATTTGGTTTCTAAAAGTTTTGCGAGTTTCTGAAAAAAGCTCAATTGTGTCGACTTAAGATAAAGAATGATCTCATTCTTCCATTTCGAAGCCACTAAAAATAGCAGAACCAGAATGATAAAACCAAAGAAAGGCTCGATCATCTGAAAGATAATTGATTCTCCAAGAATCGATCGAAAAGCAACTTTCAAGGAATAGACTATTAATAAAAACAACCCAATAAACTGAGATGTTTTTTTAATTTTTTTATTTAACTCTCCTCGAGATTCAGTGGCAAAAGACTCTGCAAATTCTTGCAGAAGAATTTCCAAAGAAACCCGAAAAATCTTATAGTAAACATAGTAAAAGGCGTAAGGAAGAATAGCTGTGAATTCCGAAAACTCGGACGCCTGTAATAAAAACTCAACGATTATCAACGCAAAAAGTGTCGAAACCCATACCAAGTAAGAAGATAAGATAGATAAAAGTGGAATGAGCCTTCTATGGTATTGGGATCGAAAACTATAATAGAAAGATCTTTTCCTTTGACGATCAATAACACTATCGAGCTTTCTAGTTATTTTGAAAAATAGGAAAGGAATCGCCAATATTATTAGGAATAGGACAAGCTCCCAAAAAAGAGCAAACATGCCTACTATTCCACGACTTAAAGAGTCTTTGAACCAATAGGATTTTTCGTAAAGATAGGCTTTAAGTTTATAGGGGATGAGTTTGATCTCTAAAAACATTCGTTCAAGTGTTTTTTCAGACCACTGAAAATGCCCCTTCTGCCTTAACTCTTGCAGAGTTTTAGCTCTCAGACGGCTCACTCGTTTTAACAATTGAAAATCTCGAGCTATGTGAAAACGCCAATCCTCTATCGACTGATCATCGAATTGCTGATTGGCTTCCGGATTTTTTATATTGTTGATCAGTTGCTCTGCAATTTGTTTCCAAAGCTGACTAATCTCTTCATAATGATTTTGGCTAATTTGTAATTCTAACTGTTCAAGACGTTCAATTCTTTCTTTAAATTGTGTCCGCTTTGGGACATCATCTTGTGCCTGCACTGTCGGAGTGAGAAAACAAACAATAGAGAAAAGAAAAACTATCGCTATTTTACGTCGTAGATTTTTCGCCCCTTGTAACCGCTTCATGCCAGACCAATTACAGCGAATTTGTGATGGAGGATTGCACAAACATAAAGATTTTGGAGGAAAAAATTCCCAACACGCAAACTCCAACGGCAGAAATAATCACAATCGATTGTGAAAAGAAAGTCTCATGACGGGCTTTGATCCCCTCCCCTTCCATCATATACATAACAACTACTGGTCTCAGATAGTAATAGACGCTTATCACTGAGCTAATCACACCCACAAAAGTCAGCCAGTAAAAACCCTGCTCTATTGTCGCTGAGAATACATAAAACTTTCCAAAGAATCCTAGGCTAGGTGGGAGGCCCGCAAGACTAAAAAGAAGAACCGAGAGACTAAGTGCAAGCCCTGGATATTTTTTACCCACTCCCTTCAAATCGGAAGTGAGTAAAACTGTATCCGCTGACTTTTCAAAAACTACAACCAAGGCGAGTGTTCCCACTGTCATGATGGAGTAGGATATTAGGTAAAACATTAAACTGGTAACACCAGCGTCGCTATCCGTTCCAAAAGAGGCCACTATGACAGCCATAAAAGCGTACCCGGAATGAGCAATACTGGAATAGGCCAGCATTCGTTTGAAGTTCTCCTGCATAATCGCTGCTACATTTCCTACAATCATAGTGAGAGCTGCCAACCACTGCATGAACCAAACAAACTTATCTGTGTTGAGATCATAAAAATCGGAATAGAGGAAGAAGCGCAGAAAGGCGATGAACGAGGCCACTTTAACAGCTGTCGACATGATACTTGTGACAGGCGTTGCCGAGCCTTGATAAACATCCGGTGTCCATGAGTGAAATGGGACGAGAGAAACTTTAAAGGCAAAACCTATGCAAGTCAGAATCACCCCAAAACGAAAAAGAGTATTCGACTCATAAAGCCTCGAAGCCAACTCGCCCACATCGTGAAGATTAGTGCTTCCCGCCCCTCCGTATATAAAGGCTATACCGTAGAGAAGAATGGCTGAACCTAAACCTCCGAGCACGAAATACTTAAACGCGGCCTCTTTGGCTAAAAGCTTCTCTTTATTCAGGGCGATGATTAAGTATAGAGAAAGAGACATCAACTCAATAGAGAAAAAGGTCACGATCAAATTATTCGACATCACCACAAGCGCCATTCCAATGGTGGAATTTAATATTAGAAAGAGATGTTCTGAAAACTGATGATCTCGAGTCGCTTTAGAATCATACAAAAGAAAAAGGCAAAACCCTACAACAACAAAGATAATGTAAGAGCCCCAAACGGTGATGCCATCTATAATAATGGCATCTGAAAAGGCCTCTACAAAATTGAGCTCAGAAATTTTCCAAAAGCCTTTTACAGCAGAGAGTGTTAAACCTGCGGCCCCGACAAGACCTATTGTGGCATATATCAGTGCTGTAAATGGGTTCATTTCCCGGCCATCTCGAAAAGCCTTTGCTGTAATCGGTATGATACTCGCTATAAAAAGCCATACCAAAGGAAGAACAACTATCAATTCCGATGCATTAAAGTTCACGGCGATCTCCAATCTGAGGAAAATCTTTTTGTTTTTGACTTATCTCAAGGCGATATTCTTTTTTATTTTCACTTAAATTTTTAATACTAGCTTTGGAATAATCCAAGAACGTGGAGGGAAACAAGCCCATCCAAAATATCATAACGATGAGAGGAGCCACCGTTAATATCTCTCTTAAATTCAAATCCTTCATATCTTTGTGAGCTCTAACAGTCTCCCCTTCCTCTCCAAAGAAGACTTTTTTGACCATCCAAAGCATATAAGCCGCTCCGAGGATCACACCAAGAACAGCTAAGCTCCCAAAAATAGGACTATAGTTCCAAGTTCCTAACAAGATGAGAAACTCACCAATAAAGCCATTTGTCATCGGTACAGCGATACTCGAGAAGGTTACGATAAGAAAGCAGATGGCATATATTGGTAAGGCCTTTGCTAGTCCTCCGTATTCAGCGATTTTACGAGAGTGAGTTCTTTCGTAAATCACACCCACAAGAAGGAACAGGGCCCCTGTACTAACACCGTGGGCTAGCATTTGGAAAAGAGAGCCTTCTAAACCATACACGTTCATAGCAAAAAGACCCAAAATCACATAACCCATATGAGAGACCGATGAATAGGCCACCAGCTTTTTCATATCCACTTGAACCATGGCCACTAGGGCACCATAAATAATTCCAATAATTCCTAGAATCATAAAAGCGGGTGTCCATGCATCAACCGCTTGCGGAAACATTGGTAAGACAAATCGAAGAAAACCGTAGGTTCCCATTTTTAACATGACCCCTGCTAAAATCATCGATCCACCAGTCGGGGCTTGCACGTGGGCATCGGGTAACCATGTATGAAATGGAAACATAGGAACTTTGATAGCAAATGCGAGGCAAAAAACAAAAAACAGGGCCGCCTGGGGACTGATCATCCCCCCTTGAATATAGGGAAGACGTAAGCGGTAGAAGTCTAGAACGCTGGCGCTGAGCTCACCTAACTGCAAATCACATTGAAAAACCAAATAAATGATTCCAGCGAGCATCAATAAGGACCCAAACATTGTGTAAATAAAGAACTTCATTGTTGCGTAAATTCTGTTCTCCCCTCCCCAAATTCCAACAATAAAGTACATGGGGATTAAAGAGAGTTCGAAAAAGATATAAAATAGAATAGTATCGAAGGCTAAAAACGATCCGATCATCGCCGCTTCTAAAACGAGCATAGATATATGGAAAGCTTTCACCTGTTTATTGATTGTAGACCAACTGCCGGCAACAACAATTGGAGTTAAGAATGTTGTTAAAAGAACCAGCCAAAACGAAATTCCATCAATGGCCAAAAAATAACTAACACCGAGCTCTGGCATCCAGGGAATCTTTTCCACCAATTGCAGTTGGCTGGTGGAGGGATCAAAGTGCTTAAACAATAATAAAGAAAAAAGAAAATGTATTCCTGTAGAAACCAAGGTGATAGGCTTTGCATAGTTCTTTGGAGCCAGGGCTACAAGTAAGACGAAAAATAGTGGTAAAAATACGAGTGCGCTTAATAACATTGTCTCACCTTCCCATTAAAAACCAGAGACTAAAAAATAGACCAATTAAGATATAGAGAGCGTACATTTGTAGATTCCCTGATTGAACCATCTTTAGGCCACCGCCAGCATTTTTAACCATATCTGATATTGTATAAGTGAACTGATCGATGACTTTTACATCCACTTTGGACCACAGAAAACGACTGCCACGAATAAGAGGATTGATTAAAGTTTTAAAGTAAGCCTCATCCACCCAATATTTATTTAACAACAATTGATGGAGGGGTTTCATTGTTTTTGCGTTCTTCTCGGCCGTCTCAGGCTTTACAACATAGAGATAATAGGCGGCAAGAGAACTAAGGCCAACAAGAGCAAGCGTGATTCCCATCAATGAAAACTCGATTAAAAGGTCATTTGACCCATGGGGCATTTTGAACTCAGCCATCAAGGGATGGATCCAGTCCTCTAGGAAATTATGAGGATGCCCTGGAATAATAGTGCTCAGACCGTGAGGGATACACAACCAACCCGCGAAAACAGACAAGAACGCTAGGACGACCAACGGAATTGTCATTGACGTGGGTGATTCATGAGGATGAACATCGTCAGGAACTCGTGATTTCCCCCAAAAAGTCATAGCCATCAAGCGAGTCATATAAAAAGCTGTCATTAAAGCGGCTATGAAGCCAACAAACCACAGTAAGAAGTGACCTCTGGGTGAGTGAAAGGCCATCCACAAAATTTCATCTTTAGAAAAGAACCCTGAAAAAAGAGGGGCTCCGATGATGGCCAACCAACCCATCACGAATGTCCAATGAGTGATCGGCATTTGTTTTTTTAACCCACCCATTTTCCTCATGTCCTGTTCTTCATGCATGGCATGGATCACAGAACCCGAACCCAAGAACATGAGCGCCTTGAAAAAAGCATGAGTCATTAGGTGCGCCAATCCCGCACCAAAGGCTCCAACACCCACAGCAAGAAACATATAGCCTAGCTGAGAGACTGTCGAATAAGCTAAAACTTTTTTGATATCATTTTGAACAATTCCAATGCTTGCGGCCATCAAAGCTGTCAAAGCACCTACAATTGCCACGACCATCATGGCGTTAGGTGCACTCAAGAAAAGAGGATTAAGCCGGATGATCATATAAACACCGGCCGTTACCATTGTGGCGGCGTGAATAAGTGCCGAAACAGGTGTAGGACCTGCCATAGCATCGGGTAGCCATACATAAAGAGGGATTTGTGCCGATTTACCCATGGCACCTATAAATAAAAACAGACAAGCTAACGTGACGGGTGAAGTCCAAAGTTGGGAAGGCGTTGCGGGAACAAGATTAGCGATCTCAGTAAATGAAACGGTCCCGAAAAGTCCAAACAGGGTGAAAATACCTAAAAGGAAACCGGCATCACCAATTCTATTTGTAATGAAGGCTTTCATACCAGCAGCGGCTTTTTCAGGGTCAGTAAACCAAAATCCAATGAGAAGATAAGAACACAGTCCCACTCCTTCCCATCCAACAAACATGACCAGCAGATTGCTGCCCAGAACAAGTAGAAGCATATTGAAAACAAACAGATTAAGATAACTAAAATATTTTGCGGGCCTCTCATCATGATCCATATATCCAACACTAAACAAATGGATAAGAAAACCGACCCCAGTGATAATCAGAGTCATCACCATAGAAAGAGGATCTATAGTAAAGGCCATGGGAGCTGAAAACTCTCCTACTTGGATCCAATGAAACAGCAAAACTTCGATGGATCTTTCATCAACTGGTAAATTTATGAGTTTGAAAAAGTAAAAAAGGGCCGATAAAAATGAAATAGCCATGGCTGAGCAGGCAATCCCACCAGCGACTTTTATATTCTTACTTCTAAATCGAAAACCATTTATGAGAAATCCAAGAAGGGGTGGAAATAAAAGAGCGTAAAACATAATGGGCCCTATCCTTTAAGATGCTCGAAGAAACGTATATTCAGTTCGTGGAAATTTTTAAAAAGTGTTACCACAAGTGCCAACCCAACAGCGGCTTCAGCAGCTGCCACCGCGATGACAAATAAGGTAATCACAGCTCCATTGGCGTCATTTAAATAGTAGCCGAAAGTTACAAAGGTGAGATTGACGGCATTCAACATCAATTCAATCGACATTAAAATAACGATAATATTTTTTCTAAGTAAAACCCCTAAGAGGCCAATAGTAAAAAGTATGCCCGAAACAAGAAGATAATGCCCAAGTCCTGGCATAAGCAAATTATTCAGCATGAGTACCTCCACGTATTCTTGATAAGGCCACCGTACCAATAGGGATGACTAATAATAAAAGCCCTAGAACCTCGAATAAAAAAACATAGTCCGTAAAAATAATCTTAGATAGATTTCTTACTTCAAATTGTGGAGCACTCTTATCAGGCACTAGGTACCCGAAGCGATCTATTTGAAAAAAGATCTGGAAAACAACAAAACCAAAAAAACCTCCCGCAAACAAAACCTTAAGTCCTGAGGAGAAAGTCCCATAGGAAAACACCTGCTTTCCTTCTGTTTTCATGTCAAAAATCATGACCACGAACAAGAATAGAATAACGACAGCGCCCGCATAAACCAAAATTTGCACCATCGCTACAAAGGGAGCACTTAGATTAAAGAAGAGACCTGAAACTCCAACCATGACAGAAACAAGCCATAACACACTTTTTACTGGGTTCGAGCTCGAGAAAACCATTAAGGCAGAGACGATACTGATTCCTGAGAAAATATAAAAAGTTAACGCTTGGGTCACGCGGCACCTCCAAATGAATTAAAAGCTACGACCACGACGGCTGTGAGGATCGTGTTAAATAACGCCCAGGGAAGCATTGTTTTCCAACCTAGATCCATCAATTGATCGTAGCGAAAACGAGGCAAGGTCCATCGGACCCAAATAAATATCCATAGAAATAACAAAACTTTTCCCATAAACACTAAATGCATAATCATTGAGTACATAAAAGAAGAGGAAACGGAATCCTTAATCCAAGCGGACCCAAAAGGTAGGTCCCAACCGCCAAAATAAAATGTGGCAAGGAGACCGGAGGCCACCATCATATGCCCGTACTCTCCGATGTAGAACATCAACATTTTAAGTCCACCATATTCGGTATGATACCCGGCTACCAATTCTGCCTCCGCCTCCGGCAAATCAAAGGGGGCTCTATTAGTTTCAGCAAAAGTAGCCACAAAAAACAGAATAAATCCTAAAGGCTGATAAAAAATCCCCCAGTTAGGTAGAAAATCGACGACGATCTGTTTACCAAAAAGGACAAATCTCAGCGGACCTTGTTGGGCTTCAACCATTTCTGCAAAAGAAAAGGTTCCATAAATCATAAGGATTCCCACTAAAGAAAGTCCTAATGCCAATTCATAGCTAATCATTTGTGCACTGGCGCGAAGAGCCCCCATCAAGGAATACTTATTTCCAGAACCCCATCCGGCAAAAAGAAGGGCGTAAGCCCCTAGAGAGGAAACGGCTAAAACAAAAACAATGCCGGCACCAAATTGAAAACTTTGAAAAACGAAATCAAATTCCTCTCCTCCAAACTCCAGGGAAAACGGGGCTGAGAGTGGTATTGAACCAAAGGCTAAAGCTCCCGGTATTAGCGCTACAACAGGAGCGGCATAATACATAAAGGCAACACTTTTAGGGGGTCTAAACTCCTCTTTAAATAGAAATTTAACAGCATCGGCGAGCAACTGAGTTAGGCCTAGTGGACCCACACGATTGGGGCCAAAACGGTTTTGGATAAAGGCCGAGCCACGTCTTTCCACCCAAACAAGAATTGGAACCAGTTGGACCATTAACAAAAAGATAACGATCATCTTTATGAGATTGACTGTAATTTCAAAGGCTGATGCTCCCATTAGTCCCACTCCAACGCTTTTGATTTAATTTCCCAAACAAGACCGAATAGAAAAAGAGCGATAAAAACAAACATCACCCAAAAAATGTAAGCACCATGGCCAGCGGCGATAAATTCTTTATAGGTTAGCGCCCACGGATACATAAAAAGAATTTCGACATCGAAAACAATAAACAATATGGCTGTTAAATAGTAGCGAACAGAAACATTGGTTTTATCAGCTTCAGTTCCCGGGAGGCCACATTCATAGGGCATATATTTTGTTTTCGTATAATGTTGTTTCGGTCCTAAGATCGACGAAACATAGACTAAGAGACTACCAAAAGTCGCCACTATTAAAGTGAGGACCAATACCGGAGCAATCGTTTCCATAACCACATCCTAGTTCGCATAAACCATTGAAATATCTATACACTGAGATAGCTTTTGTCTCCAGCATCCTAAAGGTGCTGCATAGCATCTTTTCTAGTATTTTCAGGGGCTTCTTTGACAAACGAAGGGGGGCCGCAAATAAAAACCCATGCGTTCTTATTTGAATGACTTAACCAAAAATAAAGAATCCTTTCATTACTCTGGGACAACCTCCCTCCCGAAAGAACTATTGGCCTTCTACCTTGGCACCAACAATCGTCAGATTGGGCCACAACTGGTCATTACAGAAAGTTTAGAGAGCGCTAAAGCCTTCAATCAGCACTTTAAGTTCTGGGGAAAAAAATCGGCACTCATTCTGCCTCCTTTTGATCCCTCTCCTTTTGCTGGAGTACAACTCAGCTTTTTCCAAGTGCAAGAACGACTTTCCTGGCTTTTTAAAGCATTTAATGAAAACGAGAATCATGTTTTTGTTGCGCCTATTCTTGGGCTTCTTCAAAAAACTCTTCCGTTAGAAACTTTTTTTTCGAATACCTTTGAATTATCTGTAGGAGATCAGCTTCCCGATAACTTTTTTGAGACTCTTTATCAGTTGGGCTATCTTAGTAGTCCTATCGTCGAAGACCGTGGTCACTTTGCCAATCGCGGAGGAATCGTCGATATTTATTCTCCCCAGATGCTCCATCCTGTTCGAATCGAACTCTTTGATGATGAAATAGAAAGTCTTAGAACTTTTGACTCCCAGAATCAGCGAACCATCGATCAAATTGAACGTCTGGCCGTTGCTCCGGCAAGAGAAGTGATTTTGAATCATAGAAACGCTCTCAAAGCCAGTCAGACTTTCTTAAAATTTAAAGATCCAGAGCTGCAAAGCTTGGCAAACCATTTACGCAGAGAAGAGTACTGTGAAAATCTCGAATATTATTTACCACTGTTTTATGAAAAACCATCAGCACCTATTGATTACTTCCAAAAGGCTCCAACAGTTTGGATGATCGATGAGCTCAATATCGAAACCTATAGGCAGAAAGAGTTTTCGGTCTTTGAAAACTTTTACGATCCGGATCGGCACCCTGTTTCTCCTAATGAACTGTTTTTTGATTTTTTAGAAACAAAAAATAAGTTCGAAAAACTCTTTAGCTTAGAAAAGATTAACATCATTGATAGCGCTGATGACCTGCAAGAAAAGAAAATCGAAATTGCTTCTCAGAATATTCGCGCCCCAAAAGAAAATAAACTCAATGAGAAAATGAATGCTCTTTCTGAATCGTTGAAAAAATGGCCTAAGAATTCTTTGCGAATTTTCACAACTAAAAGTGAATCCCAATATCAACGATTAAAACTTTTTCTCGAAAATTTTGATTATCAATGCGAACTTCACGATCAAATTCCTGATAATTGGGAAACCTTTTTCTTAAATGATAACCGACGCTCGCTTCACTTTTTTAAAGCCAAAATTCCAGAAAGTTTCGCTTTACCCTCCGAAGATATTGTCGTTTACAGTTTAGATCATTTTCTTGGGAAGTCAGTTCAGAAAAAATCGTCAAGAAAAGCGACGAACAGAGCTAAGCATCTTAGCTTTGGAGAATTAAAAGAAGGGGATTACATTATCCATGCTGTGCATGGAGTTTGTCAGTTCAAAGGGCTCATTAAAATGCCTGTCGCTGGTGTGGAAGCAGAATTTCTACAGCTTGAATTTAAAGATAAAGATAAACTTTTTCTTCCTATTTATAGAATACATCAAATACACAAGTATTCCTCGGAAAAGATTAAGCCGTCGTTGGACAAATTAGGTGGGTCTCGTTTTGCTAATATAAAAACGAAAACCAAAAAAAGGTTAAGGGAGCTAGCACACGATCTCATAAAACTATACGCTCAAAGAAGCCAGAGCACGAGAGAACCTTATGACCTTAATACTGACGATATTTCAGACTTTTTTTCTGCCTTTCCTTACCAAGAAACCGAGGACCAAGCCTCGGCCATTGATAACGTCGTTCAAGACTTATCTTCCAATAAACCCATGGATCGTCTGATATGTGGAGACGTTGGTTTTGGTAAAACAGAAGTAGCTATGAGAGCGGCGTTCATGGCAGTGGCAAATAAAAAACAGGTAGCTGTTTTAGCCCCAACAACTGTCTTAACTATGCAGCATTTTGAAACCTTCAAAAAAAGATTTGCTGATTGGCCCGTAAAAATCAGAGTCGCTAACCGCTTGAAAACTTCAACCCAGGTTAAAAAAACTTTAGAAGAAACCAAGCAAGGTGAGGTTGATATATTGATAGGAACCCATCGACTGCTTAGTAAAGATGTCGATTTTAAAAATTTAGGCCTACTCGTAATAGATGAAGAGCAAAAGTTTGGTGTTAAACACAAAGAAAAAATTAGAAAACTAAAAATCAATGTAGACACCGTGGCTTTATCAGCAACACCCATTCCAAGAACTCTCAATATGAGCCTACTCAACATTAGGGATTTAAGTCTCATTAACACGGCTCCTGTTGACCGACTTGAAGTTCGCACCTTTATCTGTCGCTTTAATAAAGAAATTATCAAGAGAGCGATTGAGACCGAACTAGAAAGAGGTGGGCAGGTTTTCTTTTTACATAATCGTGTTCAAAGTATTTACTCAGTGGCTGAAGAAATTCGACAGCTACTTCCTTCCGTACCCGTTGGTGTGGGACACGGGCAATTGAAAGAAAAAGAACTCGAAAGTGTTATGATGAGCTTTTTCAATAATGATCTGAAAGTTTTAGTGGCTTCAGCTATTGTTGAATCTGGTGTAGATATACCAAATGCAAATACTATTTTGATTAACAACGCTGATAATTTTGGACTCAGTCAACTCTATCAGCTTCGGGGACGAGTGGGTCGTAGCGGACGCAGAGCCTACTGCTACCTTTTAACCGAACCCAACAAAAAGCTCACTGACATCGCAAAAGAAAGACTTAAAGTCATCCAGGAAAATACGGCTTTGGGAAGTGGAATGCAAATTGCCCAGTATGACCTTGAATTAAGGGGGGCCGGAACCCTTCTTGGAGAAGAACAATCCGGTCTTATCGACAATGTGGGTTATGAGTTCTACATGGAGCTTCTCGATGAAGCCATTAAAGAGGCCAAAGGTGAAAAGTCAGTAGAAACTGTGGAACCTGAAATTAACCTAAAAATTAAAGCATTTATTCCAAGTACTTACATTTCTAATATTCGACTAAGACTCTCTTACTATCGAGCTCTTACACAGATCGAATCTCCCTCGGATATAGATGATTTAGAGGATGAACTCACCGATCAGTTTGGAAAACCACCAGAGGAGGTCATTAACCTTCTTGGTATCATGTTAATTCGATATCTCTGTATCCAGTTGGGTGTAAAAGATATTTCGAGTGGTAAAGAAAGTCTTGTTCTATCCTTCACAGACAACACTCCACTTCCACCATCTAAGGTGATTGAGCTTACAAGCCAAACAAATAAAAAATACAGCATCACGCCTGATAATCGCCTAAAAATTAGAATGAAAGATTTAAACTGGCCAAGAGTCCATGAAGAGGTGGAACTCTTACTCAAATTTTGCCCCTAAAAATCTTCAATTCAAAATGATTTCCTCCTAAATTCATAGCCAGGACCAATAGCTTATAAGGGTCGAGGCTTGTAGGAATCCGGGTTTTTGTAGTGCTAAAATATTGGGATGAACAAATTTTTATTTGCACTCCTGGTACTGTCCTTAAGTTCTCCCTCACTAGGTTTCGATCGAAATAAGACGATTCAAGAAATCATAAAAGGGATGTCTCCGGAGAAGAAGGCAGGACAGTTTTTTATTTTTGGCTTTACCGGATCCTCTTTTGATCAATCATTGAAACGGCAGCTTGAAGAATTGCATCCCGGTGCAATTATTGTATTTGGTCGTAATATAAAAACTCTCAACCAGGTTAAAGCTCTCAACCAAAAAGCCCAGAAGACTTCTCTTAAAAATACTAAGGTCCCATTACTTATAGCAGTGGACCAGGAGGGTGGAAAAGTTATCCGCATTAAAACCTCGCCTTCATTACCAAGTGCTAGAACCTTAGCCCTTACCGACAATGAGTTTCTTGTTCAGGATGCTGGTTATGTAACAGGAGAATTATTGAAGTCGATTGGCTTTAATATGAATTTGGCTCCCGTGGTCGATATTTCTAATGCAAATTTTACTGATTTTCTTGGCAATCGATCCTTTAGCGATCAAAAAGAAATAGTAAACAAGATGTCCACAGCCTTTTCGAAAGGTTTGATTGATTCCGGCATCTTGCCAACAGCTAAACATTTTCCAGGACACGGGGGTGTGAGAACAGACTCTCATTTAAAAACACCCTATAAACAAATTACTCTAACTGAATTGCTGTTTACGGATTTAGCCCCCTACAAAGAAATGCAAAACAATCGGATTCCCTTTGCGATTATGGCTTCCCATATTTCTTATCCACTGATTGACGCTTCAAAAAAGCCCGCTAGTTTTTCATCTCTACTCCTAAAAAACGTGCTTAGGGATGGACTTGGTTTTGAAGGAATTCTATTAACAGATGATATTCAAATGGGTGGTGCCAAAATGAACAAACTTTCTGTGGGAGAAAGAGCTGTACAAGCTATTCTCGCAGGAAATGATTTAGTGATGGTGGGTTGGAACCACAGAGTTCAACAGCAAGCCGTAAAAGCGGTTACAAAAGCGATAAAGACAGGGCGGATTTCCTCTGCGAGGGTCAATGAAACTTTAGAAAGACTTTTTCGTTACAAAATGCAGTTCTACCATAAGCAGTCTAAAGAGCCTTTGAAACAAATTCTTGCACGTATCCCTTTAAAGAAAACTTACGATAAAATTTTTCATGCTGTTTTTAAAAATCAAACTCCAGAGCTTGGTCTTAAAGGAAAAAATGTCGATGTTTACAGTTATTCCTGGAAGTTTTTAACAGGATATAAAAAACAACAAAGAAGTCGTTTTTTTCATCTTAAAGATTTCAAGAATTGGAATCGGAGCAAAACGTCTGACTATATTGTTTATCACTTGAGCGGGCCTGTTACTGCTAAGATTTTAAGATCAGCTCCACACTCAATTAAAAAGAAAACTATCGTTGTAAACTCCAGCAGTGAGATTTTCTTAACAAACGATCAAATTTATAAAAAGATTATTAATGTTCACTCCTATCATCCTAAGCTAGGAAATTTTGCAGCCTACCACTTAAAAACAAAGGATGAAGTGCAGCTAAAAAAGTTACGACAGCCGGCCAAAAAGTCCGATCTCTGAAATCTTAACAAATACAACTTAACTCGTTGATTGATCCGAAAGATTAAACTTCATTCTTAATGGAATCACCTTTATTTCTAAACCTTTACTTGTTTCCTTAACTTCGGCCCATTTCTTTTTTTTCAAGAAAATCAATCCTCTATCGGATACTATTTCCCTAGGTTTTCCGCCCAATATTGTAGTTACAGTCCAGCTCGTTTTTCGGTTTTGGTAGATAAAAAACATTAGAGCTACGAGTTCTTCAATGGCTGGATCAAAGGGGACTTGGTTTTCTGATGAGGTTTTAACAATATAGAAATTCTTAGTTTTAAAAAATTTCTCTTCCACAGGAAAACCTGAAATTTTGTAGGTGCCCGATTCCCAGTAGTTTTTCTCTTTGTTAAAGTGACTTCTTGTTTCGACACTTCCATTTTTAGGCCCTACTCGTAAAACCCCTTTTGCAGTAATGATCCAGTCCTCATCTATTTTTTGTTTTTTAAGCAGGATGTCGGCTTTGTATAGTAGGTGGCTGGTTTTTAAACGGAGGACTTCCGGGGCTGTTTCTAAATAAGTACGACTAGGAATAGACACAACAAATACTTAACCTAAAATATAAGTAAATTCGAGGTTTTCTCGGCATCACAAAGTCGACAAATAAAATAAGTCTGAGAGTTAGAAATAAGAAAGCCAAACCAAATTTTATTACCTAAAACTCGGTTTGGCCTAAAGTTGTACATCACAGGATGTCGCTGACCACTAAAGTCTTTATGTCGTGCTTTCAAAATCAATGAAGATTCTGAATTGATGTCTTTCTACAAAAATGAATATGACTTAATTGCTTGTTTTGAGCAATGGAACAACCCTCTTAGGAAAGGATTTCAAAAGAGGGTATGGAAACAGCACAAAGAACTTTTAAAAAATTAGGACTCTTAATATTTCTCTGCGACTTCTATTCTGGCTTCAGCACGTTTTCTTTTGTGCTGGTATTTTTCGATGGTTTCTGGAGTGGCCTCATCTGATTCAATGGATTTCTCAGCGTCTTGGAGTGATTTTTTAGCACGCTCTAAATCTATTTCAGTTTTGGCTTCCGCTGTTTCTGCAAGGATATTAACCCCCTGGGGAGTCACTTCAACATAACCCCAAGAAATTGCGACAGCTTTTAACTCCGATTGATCTTTTAGGCGATATTTTAGTACCCCTTCTGTCAAAGTACTCACGAGTGGAGCATGACCAGGAAGGATATCTAATTCACCTCGGTAAGCAGGAACGAAAACCTCTTCCATTTCCTGCTTCTCGATGATCTTTTTTTCTGGTGTTACAATACTTAATTCAAACATTAGTCTAATGTCTTCGCTTTCTCTAGTACGTCGTCGATCGTTCCAACAAGGTAGAAGGCTTGCTCTGGAACGCTATCATGTTTTCCATCTAGGATTTCTCTGAATCCTTTCACAGTGTCTTTGATATCAACATAGGCACCAGTGAGACCCGTAAACTGTTCAGCAACGAAGAATGGTTGAGATAGGAACCTTTGAACCTTTCTCGCTCGACTCACAACAAGTTTATCGTCTTCTGAAAGTTCATCTAGACCAAGAATGGCAATGATATCCTGTAGTTCTTTGTAGCGTTGTAATAAAGACTGAACGTCACGAGCGACTTTATAGTGCTCTTCACCAACAACATCGGGAGCCAAAAGACGTGAAGTTGAGTTCAATGGGTGAACGGCGGGGTAAATACCCATTGCTGCGATATCACGATCTAAGTTCGTTGTGGCATCCAAGTGGGTAAAAGTTGTTGCTGGAGCGGGGTCCGTATAGTCATCGGCAGGAACATAAACAGCTTGCACAGAAGTTACAGAACCTTTTTTAGTTGATGTAATACGCTCTTGAAGCGCACCCATGTCGGTACCTAGAGTTGGTTGATAACCAACCGCCGATGGAATTCGACCGAGTAGGGCAGACACCTCAGCCCCTGCTTGGGTGAAACGGAAAATGTTATCTACGAAAAGAAGAACGTCCTGCCCTTCCTGATCACGGAAGTATTCAGCGATCGTCAAGCCTGTAAGAGCGACACGTTGTCGAGCTCCAGGAGGTTCGTTCATCTGACCAAAACAAAGAGCTGTTTTTTCAATAACTCCTGACTCTGTCATCTCAAGCCAAAGGTCGTTTCCTTCACGTGTTCTTTCACCAACACCTGCAAACACAGAGTATCCACCGTGCTCGGTGGCGATGTTTCGAATCAATTCCTGAATAAGAACTGTTTTACCAACTCCAGCACCACCAAAAAGTCCAATTTTTCCACCTTTTGCATAAGGAGCAAGTAGATCCACAACCTTAATTCCAGTCATAAGCATTTCTGCTTTTGTACTCTGCTCTTCAAAAGGAGGTGCTTCACGGTGAATTGACCATCTTTCTTTACTAGCAACCGGCCCTTTACCATCAACAGGCTCACCAACAACGTTAATGATTCGTCCAAGAACTTCTTTACCAACGGGAGCGGTAATAGAGTCTCCCGTTTGAGTAACAGCTTGTCCTCTAGTAAGACCTTCAGAGGTATCCATCGCGACAGTTCTAACAAGTCCATCACCAAGATGTTGAGCGACTTCGAGAACCAAATTTTCTTCTTTATCACTAATAGACTTGTTTGTTGTTGTTAGAGCCGAGAGAATTGGAGGGAGATTGCCCGAGGCAAATTCGACATCCACAACAGGTCCCATAACTTGTTTTACAGTTCCCTTTTCCATTCAAGTTTCTCCTTTTAACCGTTTAGTGCTTCAGCACCAGTTGTAATTTCAATAAGTTCTTTTGTAATCGATGCTTGTCTTAGTTTGTTGTATGTTGTCGTCAATGAGTTGATCAAATCACCGGCGTTGTTCGTGGAGTTCTCCATAGCAGTCATACGTGCTCCATGTTCAGAAGCAACGCTTTCAGACATACAACGATAAATTTGTACTGCGAAATGCTTTTCTAATAATTCATCAATAATTTCAGATGGACTAGGTTCGAAGATCAGATCTTTTGCGAATCTTTGTTCGTCTTGTTCATCAAAACTATTAGCTCCAGAAGCATCAACAGGGAGAAGTTTTTCAGCCACCACTTCTTGAGAGATCGCTGATTTAAATTCATTGTAAACGATCTGGATTTCTTCGTATTCTCCCTTTTTAAAAAGGGAGATAACCTGTTTAGCTACCTGAGCGGCTAACTCGTAAGAAATGTCTTTATCTAGACCTGTTATACTATCGATAGGTTTAACATCTCGGCGCTTAAAGTAATCCAAAACACGTCGACCAATAAAGATGAAATCAAGCTTTTCATACTGACTTGACTTTTCTTTCATCAGATTTTCTGCAAATTTGTTAACCCCAGAATTGAAAGAGCCACAGAGACCGCGATCAGAGGCTATAACCACATATAGCGCTGTCTTCGGGTTGTCGTTCTTTTCTAAAAGTTTGTGTTTAACTTTTTGTGTCTCGGAAATATCCGCAATCAAAGTTAATAAACTTTTTGCGTAAGGCCTTAAATTTACAATATTCTGTTGCGCTCGACGAAGCTTAGCCGCTGATACAAGCTTCAATGCGCTTGTAATCTTTTGGGTATTTTTAGTACTGTCGATTCGACTACGAATATCTTTTAAATTTGGCATTTACTTTCCTGCTCCAGACTCAAATACCGCTTTAAATTCTTTGATCGCAGAATCAAGTTTCGATTTGATTTCATCTGTTAGCTTTTTCTCTTTATTGATTCCATCGATGATGTCTTGATTCTTTTGTTTCAAAAATTGGATAAACTCTTTTTCGAAACGTTGCACATCAGAAACGGGAAGATCATCAACGGCTCCATTTGATGCCGCGTAAATTCCAACGATTTGTTCAGCCACTTCATAGGGAGAGTATTGTCCTTGTTTTAGAAGCTCAACCAGTCTCTCTCCACGTGCCAACTGTGCTTTTGAGGCAGGATCAAGATCCGAAGCAAAGGCGGCAAAGGCCTCTAGCTCCCTGTACTGTGCTAGAGCTAGTTTCAAAGTACCACCCACTTGTTTCATCGCCTTAATCTGAGCCGCACCACCCACACGAGAAACTGATTTACCAACATCAACCGCCGGACGAATTCCTTTATGGAAAAGATCGGCGATCAGGAATATCTGACCATCAGTGATCGAAATTACGTTCGTCGGGATATAGGCAGAAATATCTCCTGCCTGTGTCTCAATGATTGGTAGGGCTGTTAGGGAACCGCCACCTTCTTCATCAGACATTTTTGCCGCACGCTCAAGCAAACGTGAGTGAACATAGAAAACATCTCCAGGGAAAGCCTCACGTCCTGGTGGTCTTCTAAGAAGAAGTGAGAGCTGACGATAGGCCTGAGCCTGTTTCGTCAAATCATCATAAATAATTAAGGCATGACGGCCACTGTCTCTAAAGTACTCGGCCATTGCTGTACCTGCATAAGGAGCAAGATACTGCATGGGAGCTGGAGCAGACGCTCCGGCTGCAATAATTGTCGTGTATTCAAGGGCTCCAGCCTCACGCAATTTTTCTACCACAAGAGCAATTGTTGATTGCTTCTGTCCGATTGCCACGTAAAAACACTGAACGTTTTTACCTTTTTGGTTAATGATCGTATCGATGGCGATGGCCGTTTTTCCTGTCTGTCTGTCACCAATAATCAACTCACGCTGTCCACGACCGATCGGAATCATTGAGTCGATGGCTTTAATACCAGTTTGTAGTGGCTCGTGAACGGGTTGTCTTGCAACAATTCCTGGAGCTTTAACGTCGATAACTCGTGTTTCTTTGCTTTCGATGGGGCCTTTCCCATCAACAGGGTTACCCAGTACATCGACAACTCGGCCAAGTAGGGATTCACCCACAGGAACCTCAACGATTGTTTGGGTTCTTTTTACAACGTCACCTTCTTTGATGTATTTATCTTCACCGAAAATAACCACACCAACTGAGTCTTGCTCAAGGTTTAGAACCATCCCAAAGATGTCTCCAGGAAACTCAACAAGTTCTCCCGCCATTGCCGATTGGAGACCATAGACTCGCGCCACACCATCTCCAACGGAGAGTACGGTACCAGTCTCTTTGACTTCTAGTTGTGTATTGTACTTTTCAATCTGTTCCTTAAGAATACGGCTTATTTCATCAGCTCGGATTTTAGTGGCCATTTACTGTACTCTCCTCGTTATAAAATCATTTAATTTTTGCATATGGGATTTAACACTGTCTTCAAAGATATAGCTTCCAACTTTCGCCTCAATTCCACCAATCATGTTGGCTTCAACGTTGAACTGTAGCTCGACCTTTTTTGATAATTTATTTTCAATAATCGATTGTATTCTTTCTTTCTCATCATCGTTAAGTTCCATTGCGGAACGAACGACTCCTCGCTCGATGCCCTGCTCATTGGCGACCTTTTCTTCAAGGCGAGCGACGATAAGTGGGAGGTCAGCAAGACGCCCGTTTTTAGAAAGTAGTTGGAAAAAAGTTTCTAACTCTTTTGTCATACCTTCAGAAAAGGCGTTCTTAATAATCGCTAACTTTTCATTATCATCTATGAGAGGTGCATTTAAGATTTCTAATATTTGTTTATTAGAGTTTAGAGACTCTTTTAGGGCAACGAGGGATTCCAGGTTTTGATCGATTTGATTTTTATCTTTCAAAACTTCAAAAAGAGCTGTCGAATATCTATCTGCCAATTGAGACATAACTTAGTGGGCTCCTTTTACATTTTGCACGAAATGACTATTCCAAGCCTTCTGCTGTTCTGGTGTCATCTTGGATTCAATATCTTTTTCAGCAATTTCAGCCGATTTTTCATAGACTTCTAAACGAAGCTTTTCGATTTCTCTTTGAGCTTCAAATTCTAATGAAGTCTGGGTAAGGTTTTTCATTCGCATTGCTTCGTTTTTAGCTTCTGCCAACTGAGTGCGATAGGACTCCTCAGCATTTTTCTTAGCTTCTTCAACTTGCTGGTCAAAGCTGGTCTCAAGTTTATCAACTCGAGCTTTTACCTCTTGAAGCTGGCTTTGAGCTTCTTTTTTGGAATTCGAGGCTGCTTCAACCTGATTGACAAATTCCGCTCTCTTATCCGCAAAATATTGGGATATTTTTTTTCGTTGGGTAAAAAATAGAATAAGAATCAGAATAGTGAAGTTTGCAATTTGGGAAATGATCATGCCCCATGGGAGATGTATAATTCCGTGGGCCCCCTCTTCGGCAGCGAAGGCGTGAAAACTAAAGAATAAAATTAAAAACATAATCAAACGCATATTGGGATCACTTTCACATTTTTACGAATTTAGATTGGATATCTTTACTTATTTCCGGGATATGATCTTCGAGGTTTTTACGAGCTTCAGTGACCGAAGTCTCTAATTCTTTCCGGGCTTTTTCCGTTTCTTTCTCAGCTTCTTTCATTGCCTCTTTGATTATTTCTTCACTTTCTTTTTTTGCTTTTGAATTCTGTTCGCCAAATATTTCACTAATTTTTGAATTTAGTTTTTTAGCTTTTTCTGAATAAAGTTCCTCTTGCTTCTTAGCTTCCGCCGTGAGGTCTTCAGCCTCTTGCTGACTTCCGACTGTGCGACTCTGTCGTTCTTCGTAGGCTTTTAAATAAGGATTAAACACTATGAATTTCATACAGATAAAGGCAACAAAGAATATCCCAAATTGGATATAGACAGTGCTATTTATGCCAAGGGAACTCAAAATCTCAATGACTTGACTCATACATACAACCGTTCTTTGGAAAATTTAGTATGATTTAAGCCCCTTAGTACGATGGGTCAAGTCTTTTACGATATTTGATTTAGCCTTGAGGCGGATTTCCGAACTCTTTATTTGTCCCAGGTGAGTCTCTCTCATAAAGGAGGTCTTGAGAATTGAGACCCCCGAACAATTATACTAATGGTCTAACCAAGCATCTTTAATTCTCTCACAAATACTGGAGAGTTCTTCGTCATTATAAAATGAGATTTGAACTTGGCCTTTCCCTTTTTTGTACTTCATTTTTACTTTAGTACCCATAACCTTTTGAAGTTCATCTGAGAGTTTATGGGCCATTTTTTCGCGAACCGATAGCTCTGAAGGGGCAGAAACACTAGGATTTTGAATTCTTTTTATTTCTTGCTCTAAAGCTCTGACGGAAAGTTTCTTCTGAACACATTTTCTACCGAGTTTTACCTGAAGTTTGTGGTCCTCTAGGCCCAGAAGGACTTTCGCGTGACCTAAACTTAAGAGACCTTGGCGAATCATCTGTTTAACATCCCGCGGCAAAGCTAGAATTCGTAAAGCATTTGTTATCGAACTCCGGCTTCTACCCACCTTCTTAGCCAAATCCTGTTGGGAGAGACTGTATTCATCAATTAAAAACTGATAACCCATTGCTTCTTCGACTGGGTTAAGGTCCTCACGTTGCAAATTCTCAATCAACGCCAATTCCATGGACCTTTGATCATCCACATCTTTAATGACAGCCGGTATACCGTGAAGCCCTGCCATCTGACAGGCGCGCCAACGGCGCTCACCAGCGATGATCTCATATTTGTCTTTCAGCTTTCGAACCGTGATGGGTTGCAATACACCTTGCTCTTTTATGGACTGGGAAAGCTCTTCTAGAGGCTCTTTGTCAAAGTCCTTTCTTGGTTGGGTTTGATTAGGAATGACCTTTTCAATAGGAAGATTCCATATTCTACCGGAGGGGTCTTGATTAGTCTGGGGCTCTGGGACGGGCGCTTTTTGACTTTGAGTGTGAGTTTTAGTTTCTTCTTGTTTTTTAGGCTCTTTTTCTGGTGACTCTTCCTTAGCCACTTGCTTATTTTGAGTATTCTCCTCACCAAAATCATTCACATCTGTGGAGAGAAGGCTACCCAAACCTCGACCAAGGCGCTTTTTTTGGATATTCGCTTTTGACTTATCAGTATTGGGCATCTTGCCCTCCTTGGGTACTCATTTGCTCAGGCACGACTTGATTATCCTGATTCCTGTTAACAATTTCTTTAGCTAAATCCATATATTTACGAGAACCTACAGACTTTTTGTCGTATTCAAAAATGGGTAGCCCGTGACTAGGCGCCTCACTAAGCCTGACATTGCGCGGTATAATCGACTCGAAAACCTTGTCGTTGAAGTGACTACGTATCTCTCCAACCACCTGGTGGGAAAGATTATTACGACTATCGAACATGGTCAGTAAGATACCCTCGATTTTAAGACTCGGATTTAAGCTCTTTTTCACTAAGCCAGCCGTATTGAGGAGTTGGCTGAGCCCCTCTAGCGCATAATACTCACACTGTAGAGGTACAAGGAAGGAGTTTGCGCTTGTTAAGGCGTTTAGAGTGAGCAATCCCAAGGAGGGAGGGCAGTCTATAAAAATATAGTCAAATTGATCATTCACTTGTTCAAAAGCTTCTTTTAATCGAAACTCTCGTCGATGCTCATTTACTAGCTCAATTTCAGCACCTACAAGGTCAGCATTGGCCGGAATTATCGATAGATTCTCGAATTGTGTTTTATAAACGGTTTCTTTGATTGTTTTTTCAGCAATTAAGAGGTGATAAACGTTGGCTTCTTGATATTCATGCCTTTTTAGCCCTAATCCGCTGGATGCATTGCCCTGAGGATCCAGGTCAACGATGAGTACTCGCTTACCCAGACTAGCCAACGCGGCTGAAATGTTAACAGAGGATGTGGTCTTACCAACTCCTCCCTTTTGATTGACTACGCATATAGTTTTAGCCATGGAACCACCTTTTTTTAAAAAATAACTCTCGAACTATAAACATTTCAAGTAAAAATGCCGATGTTCTACGTGGAACATGTTACTTTTTTTACGAAACCCTCTTATTTTACTTCTCTGCATCTTTTTATTCGGCTGCGAGTCTAAAAAATCTTACGATATAGATAGCGATAAGGTTGTGGCGGATCTATCAACGAGGATAAACAGTCTTCAAGAAGATCTCAATACTCTTAATAAAGAGCTCGACGAAGTAAAAGTTGTTCTCAATGACAAGGATATTGATTCGATTTTAAGAAAGAATATCCGGAAAGAGATTCATGAGGGGAAAAAATACAAGAAACTGATTCAACAGCACATTGATTATCTAAAAATTCGGAGGAAGAAGAGATATCAATCACTATTAGACCGAAGAAAGTCTCCAGACTTTATTGAGCAGGCAGAACAAGAAACCAAGGCCTATTTCATGAATAAAAAGTTGAAACCGTTAGAGCGCCCATGGAAAGACCGCTACAAAACGGC
This sequence comes from Bdellovibrionales bacterium, assembly GCA_964230645.1. GTDB lineage: Bacteria > Bdellovibrionota > Bdellovibrionia > Bdellovibrionales > JAGQZY01 > JAGQZY01. The sequence continues at coordinate 104,650 of CAXRHT010000003.1, forward strand.
TATTGAACTTTAACCTCGTTGAATACTCACGATGTTCCACGTGGAACATTTTCATTTGAGTACTCATTTTCCTCCGTATACTCAAAACGAAACCACACCAGTTAGGAATGCCGGAAAAAAAACTTCTGGCCCTAGAAATTAATTAATTGGCTATTATTATTTTATGGGGATGTGGGAATGGGTGTCCCCCATAAAAGCTAGAGCCCCAAACATCTAATGAGTCCCTAGTCTCTCTGAATAGTCCTCTAGATTCTTTTGCATTCAATTATGAAGCGCTCACCCTCACTATTGGGAAGAGAATAGTTTCCAAATAAATCCACTTCCCAGTATTCGAAAACCTGAGGGGGAGCAGAACTCAATTCCGTAGACCAGTAATCCCCTTTGAATAGGAAAGCTCTACCACCAGTAGGCATACGTTTTCGGGCTTCTAAAAGAAACTTTGGAATAGGGGCCATCGCTCGGCTAATAACTTGGCTGCAGGAATCATCGGCGAGCTGAGATAGATCTTTGTCGATAACTTCTACATTGGTAAGTTCTAGTTCATCAAAAGCAATTTTAAGAAATTCAGCTTTTCTGAGATCTCTTTCAACTAAATAAAAATCCAACTCTGGATACAAAATCGCTCCAACGATTCCTGGTAGACCATTACCTGAGCCAAAGTCAAACGCAGGAACATCTGAATTAAGCTCTTTACGAATTAACTCAAGGGCCTGCACACAGTCAGAGATATGCTTTGAGCCTAAGCGCGAAATGGTATTTTTAGAGAGTAAATTAAGTTTCGAATTGTACTGCACGAGAAGCTTACAGTAGTCGGAAAGTTTCTCAACTTCAGCTTCAGATTGATCTGGCAACAACTCGTCTAAGTTGCTGTAATCACTCATTTATTGCCTCCTAGTAAACATTAGGATGGCTTGAATTGCAGAGGGGTTCACTCCACTTATTCTTTGCGCCTGGGCGATATTAACTGGCCTCACTTTAGATAATTTTTCCATTTCCTCTCTGGAAAGGCCTTTAATTTTTGTGTAGTCAATATGTGGATCTAGCTTCATATTCTCCAAACGTTTTGTTTGCCTTATAAATTCGTTCTGCCGATCGATATATCCACTGTACTTAACCCGGATCTCGACAGGCTCTAGCACGGCTTTTTCTTTTGGAAGATTTTGATCAAAAACCTCCAGATCCTCTATCTTTACCTCAGAACGGCGGAGTAAGTCAGTAAGCAGTATCTGTTTATTAATGGGCTTGGTTCCCATACTCTCTAATGTATTAAGACAGTCTTCTGTCGGACTAATTTTGAAGTCAGAAAGTTGTTTAAATAGTGTCTCTCTATTTTCTAAAAGGACCTCTGCTTTTACTATATGTTCGGGAACCAATAAACCGAAAGCTTTGGCTTTGAAGTGTAACCTCTCCAAATTATTATCTTCCCTCAAAACTAATCGATGCTCGGCTCTAGATGTAAACATTCGATAGGGCTCATTGGTCCCTTTTGTAACAAGATCATCAATTAAAACCCCAATATAAGCCTCATCCCTTTGGAGTATGAAACTTTCCTCTCCTAAAACCTTTGCAGCAGCGTTGGCACCGGCGACAAGGCCCTGCCCACCAGCTTCTTCATAGCCACTAGTTCCATTAATCTGACCCGCTAAAAATAAATTGCTCAGTCGCTTTGTTTCCAAACTATGATTGAGCTCGGTTGGAACAATAAAGTCATACTCGACCGCGTAACCTGGCCGAATCATTTCAACATTTTCTAACCCATCAATTGTTTTCAGGAACTCTATCTGAATGTCTTCGGGAAGACTTGTTGAAATTCCTTGTAAATATATGGTGTCGTTTTCTAGCCCTTCTTGTTCTAGAAAGGTTTGATGGGAGTTCTTTTCTTTAAACCTTGAGATCTTATCTTCAATACTGGGGCAGTACCGTGGTCCCAACCCAGAAATTTGCCCAGAAAACATTGGGGACCGATTTATATTCTTGTTTATTATCTCATGAGTTTTTTCGTTGGTATTTGTAAGGAAACAAGCTATTTGGGGAAGCCTCAATTCATTTGGGCTTTTAAAACTGAACGGATGATATTCCTTATCTCCATATTGTGGGATTGTTTTTTCCCAGTTTATTGAGGATTTTTTTAACCTTGGGGGTGTTCCTGTTTTTAGCCGAAGAACTTCAAAGCCCGTTTCTAATAGCTGATCCGAGAGTCCCACTGTGGCCTTTTCTCCGACTCGGCCCCCTTCAATTCGCTTTTCACCGATATGTAGAACTCCATTCATAAAAGTTCCAGTAGTGATTACAACAGTTTTAGAAGTGACTCGTGATCCATCTCCAAGAACCACTCCCAAAACCTGATCACCATCAATGATTAGAGAGGTCACATCAGACTCAAGAATGTCCAAATAAGGAAGTGCCTTCAGAAAGTCCACCATCTCTTGGCAGTAAAGATCTTTATCGCATTGAACTCTGGTTCCCCGAACGGCAGGTCCTTTTTTCGTATTTAGTTTTTTAAATTGAATAGTCACCTTGTCAGCGACCACACCCATAGCGCCACCAAGAGCATCTATTTCTTTAACGATATGGCCTTTACCTAGACCACCAATTGAGGGATTACAGCTCATAAACCCTGACTTTGAGACATCGGATGTAACTATAAGAGTTTTCACTCCTTTTCTTGAACAGGCAGCTGCCGCTTCAATTCCGGCATGGCCAGCTCCTACAATGATGGCATCGTACTGAAAGTCCATGCTATTTTCCTATGCAAAAATCGCTGAAAATTTTATCTAAAATCTCATCGTTGTATTCTTTACCTAAAAGTCCGTGGAGTTCAGAAAGACCGAGCTGTAACTCTTGAGATATCAAGTCAGGGCTTTCCTGGCTCTCCACGAGTTCAATGGCCGAAGAGATATGGTGATCGAGAGCTTTTAAATGGTCAAAATGCCTGGCTTGGGTAATCACATCTTTCTCGATAGATGTGTTTTGTGAGATTATTTGATTTTCGATCATTGACCTCAGTTCCGCAATTCCTTCACCGGTTTTCGCAGAAACGAAACGAACCCGGTCTGAAACAGTAGCTAAATTAATGGAATCATTGAATAAGTTTTTAACGTTGGCTAACTCGCTTGGCCCCAAACGATCTCGTTTATTGACAATAGGAACAAGATTTTTTCTTTCTAAGAAATCTTTTGGAATTTCGATCTCACTGAGACCATCGATCACGTAGAGTATGAGATCAGCATGATCTAGTTGATCTAGGGTTTTCTCAATTCCTATTTTTTCAACTAAGTCCTGGGCCTGTCTTAAACCAGCAGAGTCTAAGAACTCCACTAAGAAGTTATTAATAAACACTTTTTCTGAAACTATGTCGCGTGTCGTTCCTTCAATATCAGTAATTATCGAACGATCACTTTCTACGAGGGCATTGAAAAGGCTCGATTTCCCGGCGTTAGTTTTTCCCAACAAAAGAATTTTAAAAGACTTTTCCAGATTTTTACCCACATCAAAGGTGATAAGGAGTTTCTGGTTTTGCAATTCTAAGTCTTTTAGCTTTTCGTGTATTTTAGTATACTCATCAGGCTCAATATCCTCTTCTACGAAATCAATATTGGCCTCAATATGACCAAGAACGCTAATCAAACCCTCTTCCAAGAAACGAAACTTTTCCGACAAAGAGCCCGATAAATGCCCAATAAATTGGGAAGATCCCATTTGGTGTCCCGACATTACTAAACTTTGAATGGATTCGGCCTGAATTAGGTCTAAATTTCCATTATAAAATGCACGAAAGGAAAACTCTCCTCGTTCGGCTGAACGGCATCCTTGGTCTAAAAGAAGGTCAATGATTTGGTTAACAATCAAAGGATTACCATGACAGGCGATCTCAACAGTTTGATCACCAGTGAATGATTTTCCTTTTTCGAAAAATGTCATTAAACATTGATCAACTTCATTTTGATTGGACCCAAAAACCTTAACCAACTTACAAGTGTGGCTCTTTATTGTTCCAAGATTTGAAATCCGATTAACATATTCTAGAGCCTTGTCTCCGCAAACCCGAACAATTGCCACCCCAGCGTGACCGGGTGCTGTTATGGGAGAACAAATCGTATCAGAGACAAGGTCTACATAACGAACCATAGATTATTGAGTGGTTTGGGCACTATCCTTTTTGTTGGGATAGATTTTAATTTTTTTATAGAGACCATCACCAACCGAGCGGCTTCTTACCCTTTCATCATTAGCTAGAAACTGATGAATCACTTTTCTATCTTTTGGAGGAAGAGCTCTCAGGTATACAGACTTTCCTTGGTCCAACGCACGCTTTTTTAATTTTTCTGCGAGGTTGACTAAGCTTTCGTTAGCCTTTTCTCTATAGCCATTACAATCACATGTAAGATAAACATTCGACTCCGGTTCACTGTGTTGAAGCGCTCTTTTTACAAAAAGTTGAAAGGCATCCAGAAGAGCACCATCCTTATTAGTAAAAAGCTTTTCGTCCTCTCCAAAGAACTCGATCTTTAGTACTTCTTTGTCGTTTTCTTTCTCGGTTTTGATGTCGAAAGAAATATCAAGACCTGATCTTTCAAGCACCCCTTCTACGATATTATTTGCGAGCTCTTTTGATCCACTGTTGGTTTCTTTTCCACCGAATATTTTTGTGAACAAACCCATGAACTACCTCCTTATGCAGCAGCTTTCCGCTTTTCTCTTTGAAAAATAAATTGTTGTCCAATCCCAAAAACCGTATTCACGAAGAAGTACAAGGTGAGGCCACTGGGAACTGTAATCATAAAAAAACAAAATAATAAAGGTATAAACTTCATAACCTTAGCTTGAGCCGGATCCATTGGTGTCGGTGACAAGCTCATTTGAACGAAATAGAGTGCACCGACGGCTACTGGAAGAACAAAGAAAGGATCTTGATAGCTCAAATCCTGAATCCAAAAAATGAAAGGGGATTTATACAACTCAACACTTTGCCCTAACACTGAATAAAGCGCCAGGAACACAGGAAGCTGTAAAAGCATCGGTAAGCATCCACCAATAGGATTGGCTTTTTCCTGTTTCATTAGAGCCATTGTTTCCTGATTCACTCTTTGAGGATCATCTTTGTATTTTTCTTTAATTGCTTTCAACTGAGGTTGGATCTTTTGCATCTTCTTCATAGACTTATAAGAAGAGATGTTAATTGGAAGCAACAGCATCCTAATAAAGACTGTTAGTAATATAATAGCTAAGCCCCAATTACTGAGAAGCCCATAAAGCCATTTAAGCATTCGTAAAATAGGCTTACTAAGAATACTAAACATTCCATAGTCGATAAGTTCTACGAATTGTGGCCCCAGAGTTTTAAGAATGTCGTACTGCTTTGGTCCAATAAAACCTTTATATTGAATATTGGTTTTTCCACCTTGGCCAAGAGTTTCATGAAATAAACTTGCATATGCCACTTCTTCTGAAGGATCAAAATAAACTCGCGACTGGGGCATTAAATCTGATTCATCTCGTAAAGCAATCGCAAAATACTGAGTTCCCACAGAGGACATCGTGGTCTTTTTAAAAGATTCAGAATACTTGGTATCTATATCGATACGCTCCCGCTCTTCCGAACCATCAGTAATAGTAAAGAATTCCGTGCCTTCATAAGCAGGGGTAAACATAGAGGTTTTTATTTTTAAAACCTTGTTTGATAGTTGTGTTTCTAATTTTTCTGCAGGTAAGGGATTTCCACTGACAGTGACGACGGAAACATCCAGTGTATAATTCTGTGGATTTATCCGAATTTCTTTTTGTATTGTTTGTTCTCCAACCTGAGCACGGCCCACAAAATGGTCTTTCGCCTTTTTTTCCACAGAAAAATAAACAGGTTCATTGTTATAAAGTGTCGCAAAGTTTCCAATGTCTTTTGTGTGATTGTGGAAACGTATGTTGTTTTCGTCACGATCAGAATAATTTTTCAAGACAACTTGCTTTAAACTCATTCCTTTAGAACTTAGAGAGGCCTGAAAATTTTCATTGTCGATATCGAAAAGGTGTTCAGACTGATTCACTGAGTTTTCCACAGATTTCTGGGAATTTTTTTCTACTTCTGATCGGGTTGCTTCTGTTGAATCCTCTTTTTCTTGAATCGCCGCTTTGTTGTTTGCTTTAGCAACTTGCTCTTTTTTAGGTTCTTGAGCCTCTGGGTATTTTTTGGAAACGTAATACTGCCATCCCACAAAAAACAAGATCGAAAGAGCGATCGCTAAAATAGTATTTTTATCCATAAAATTATTATTATCGTCCATAAGGCTCTACAACTTTCGGTGGCAAAGGATCAACACCACCACGACTAAAAGGATGACAACGTAAAACTCTCCACAAAGTTAAACCAAAAGCTTTGAGGAAGTTATGCTCTAGAAAAGCTTGTTTTGCATAGGATGAACAGCTTGGATGAAATTTACAGGAATATCCTAACTGTGGCTGAAAAAATAACTGATAAAAATTATAGCTAGTTTGCATCGACAGTTGTGTCGATCTTTTTAAAACACTTTTTAAAGGCTTTATCGAACTCTTCACGAGTGAGGTTTTTGTAAAAGTCTTTCTTTTTGTTCTTAAAGATAAAGTTGATATCGATTTCATGGTTTTCGAACTCACAAATACAGTCTCTTCCCCATCGCTTCAATCGGTTTCGAGTGACGGCGTTTCCTGCTTTTTTTGAAACAGTCCAAGCCCATCGAATGGTCTTTTCTTCGTTTTTATTGTGACTGACAGCAAGCCAATGGGTGGCGTGAAAAAAACGCCCTTCTTTCTTTAATTTTAAGAAGTCCCTTTGGCTTTTAAGGGAAGGCAACCTTATTTCCCGCTAATTGATACGGCTAAACGTTTGCGACCTTTAGCTCTACGACGGGAAATAACATCACGTCCACTTTTAGTAGCCATACGTGAGCGAAATCCATGAGTGGTTTTTCTACGTTTTCTCTTCGGTTGGTAAGTTCTTTTCATTTCATACCTCGTTACGACCTAAATGTACGTCTATCTTGAAGTTTCTGGAAAGGCCGTTTAAACCATAAAGCGTTATAAACGTCAAGCTGTTGAATCTCTGGGCATGAATTGCTATGAGATGTGGAAATCTGAATTTTTTTCAGTGTATTGGGGACCTTAACGTGCAAGAAAAAAAAGAACAATTCTGGGGACTTGTGAAGTCCAACCTGACCGAAAAGAACTCCGGTAACAAACTCTTACAAACGTGGTTTGAACCGACGGATCTGCTAGATATCGAGAATGTCTCGGGAAAGCCTCAGAGGTTTAAACTCGGAGTTCCTACCGAGCTTCATAAGTATTGGATATCAGAGAACTTATTTGATCGAATTTGCTCAGAAATTTCCTGCCTGATCCAAAATCCTTTCGAGGTGGAACTCGTTGTAACAGGAAAGCCCTTGGCTGTAGACCCAGAAAGTCCGACGGCTCTTCACCAGGCAATGTCCACCAACGAGTCGGTGCAAGATGCCGCTCCTGAGCCCCAGGTGCAGCAAAGTGTGTACGTAAAACCACAGTCTAAGCAGTCTGATTTTTTAAATTCTGAGTATACTTTTTCTACTTTTGTGGTGGGACGCAACAATGAATTTGCCCATGCGACTTCCTACCGAATCGCACAAAGGCCAGGATCTGAAGGGTACAACCCTCTTTTTATTTGTGGACCCACTGGTATGGGTAAAACCCACCTTCTCCATGCCGTTGGTAATCATATAAAAGAGAATCTTCCCCATCTAAAGATTTCCTATATTTCTGCGGAACGCTTTTTAAATGAGTGTATCTCTAGTATTCGCCGAGGGGAAATGGATAAGTTCCGTCTACGCTACCGGGAAAAATGTGACCTGTTATTAATGGATGACATTCAAGTTTTAGGTAAGGGGGAAGCTGTCCAAGAGGAGTTCTTTCACACTCTTAATGACTTTTTTGAAAAAGGCCATCAAGTGGTTGTTGCGAGTGATCGTATGCCAAAAGACATAAAAGGACTCGAAGACCGTATACGCACCCGCTTAGAATGGGGGCTTATCGCTGATATTCAGATGCCAGAGTTTGAGACAAGACTTGCTATTCTTCGTTATAAGGCTGAGAAAAAAATGATTCCTATTTCAAACGAAGTGGCCACCTATATCGCAAAAATATCGAAGAGGTCCATTAGGGAGCTTGAAGGAAATCTTAATAAAGTAAAAATGTTCTCGGAACTTCAGGGGCTGCAGATCAATCTAGATCTCACTAAAAAAGTTTTGGCCGTCCATGACGAAACAACAACCATGACGATTGAAGACATTCAGAAACTAGCGGCCGAGCACTTTAAGGTTCGAGTGGTAGACCTTAAATCTAAAAACAGAAGCAAACCTCTGTTACTAGCTCGTCAACTCTCTATGTATTTGATTAAAAATAATCTTGAAAAATCACTCGTTGAAATCGGACGAGCCTTCGGTGGAAGAGATCATACAACTGTTTTAAATGCTTTGCGTAAAATAGAAAAAGAACTGTCTAAAAATTCCGATTTAAAGAAAGATTTCGAGGACTTACAAAACAGAATCCACAATATCACAGGGGTGTGAATTGTGTATGTGGATAAAGCTGTGGGTAAAAGGTTGAATAAAATCTGGACAATTTTTATCCACATTTTTTTTAAATTTAGAAGGCGGTTTTTAGAAAAATTAATCCACAGAGATTTTTCAGGTTTATTAAACACTTAAGGAGATTTTCGAGATTTTAACAGGGCCTACTACTACTACTAGTTTAAAAATTAATAGGGGTAGTTAATAAAAAAGGGGCAATAAAAAATAAAAATTTCTCAGAGACAATTTCAACGAGGACCGGTAGTATTCATCCGTCCTGTCATTCAAGGGGAGTGAAATGAAAATTAACGTCGATAAAAAAGATTTGGTGGCACTGCTAAGTAAAACCCAGAACATCGTAGAAAAAAGAAATACGATGCCCATTCTCATCAACATCCTCCTGAACGCAGAGAACAACAAACTTCAAGTTTTCGCTACCGACTTGGAAGTGAGTTTGACCGACGAAGTGGAGGTCGAAATCAATGAAGAAGGTAAAATTGCCGTCAATGCTAAAAACCTTTTTGAAATTGTGAAAGAGCTTGGTGAGGGTCCGATTACCCTAGAAACAAAAGCCAATAATCGCCTGCAAATAAATCAAAATAAATCTGTGTTTAACATTGTGGGAATCTCTCCTGAGGAATACCCAGTTTTTCCCACATTCAAAACCAATGATTTTATTGAAGTGGATTCAAAAGTTATTTTGGATATGATCGAAAGAACGATTTACAGTGTTTCAAACGACGAGACTCGTTACCACCTCAATGGCGTTTATTTTGAAAAAAAGTCTACCGATGGAAGAACCCAATTTCGTATGGTCGCAACTGATGGCCACCGACTGAGTTTGGTGGATCGCTTTACCACCGATGAAACTGCAAACATAATTAACTCAGGGGTAATTATTCCTCGTAAGGGATTAGCCGAGGTTAAAAAGATTATTGATTTCAGTGAAGAGCCTATCCATATGGCTGTTGAGGGATCCCAGTTGATTGTGAAAACTGGAACCACCGTGTTAATGGTTCGACTCATCGAAGGTAAATATCCGAATTATCAACAGCTTATTCCTAGTAATTTAAAGAAGACAGCATCTATTAGCCGAGAATCTCTTTTAAGCTCGATTAAACGAGTTTCACTATTGTCCAATCAAAAATCAAAAGGGGTCACCATCGCTCTAGCAAAAGGAAAAATGGAGATTAGCTCTAACAATCCAGAACTTGGTGATGCTAAAGAGGAAATTGATGTGGATTACTCTGGGGAAGACCTGAAAATAGGATTCAATGCTAAATATATTCTCGATATTCTCAATAGTTTCAGTGATGAAAAGTTAAGTTTAGAGTTGGATGGTCAATTATCTCCTGGTTTGATCCGCCCTGAAAACGACACGGATTATACCTGTGTTGTGATGCCTATGCGTATATGATTATTAAACAGCTTGGACTGAGAAATTTCCGCAACATTAAAACGGAAAGTATAAATCTCAATGCTGGTTTGAATATCTTTCGAGGGCAAAACGGCCAGGGAAAAACCAACCTTGTCGAAGCTCTTTACCTGCTGACGACTGGACAGTCTTTTCGAATGGGTAAAGTTCAAGATTTATCCTGTAAAAACAATGATTTAGGTTTCTTAATCTCAGGTATGATTCTAAAGAGAAACTTAGATTATAAGGTAGAGCTCAATGCCATGCAGGGGAAAAAATCAATCAAAATTAATGGTAAAGGTACAAGAACTCCCACTTTAAAAAAGTACTTTCCAAGCCTACTTTTTTCTCCGGAAAGTTTATTGATAGTAAAAGATTCGGCCCAAAAAAGGAGAGACCTCATTGATCATTTGTGCACTAGTCTCTATCCCGAATTTGGAAAGCTCAATTTTCGATATAAGAAGATTTTACGGCAGAAAAATAGCTTATTAAAAAAAGTAAAAGAAAAAGAGCAAAAAAGCAGTGCTGATGAGAAACTTTTTAACACTCTGTCAGAAATGTTATTAAAAATTGGCGCTGAGCTTACATTTTTTCGACTTATGGGCATTGAAGAAATTGAGCCACTTCTTCTCGAGGAGTTTCTGCAAATAATGGATGAACATTACGGAAATATTGCTATTGACTACTTAATTTCAGGGCAATCATTTAAGGGAGTAACGAAGGCAGAAATACTTAATGCTATGTATAAAAGGTGGAGTGAGTTAAAAGCCCGGGAATGGGCCTCTGGCCTGTGTTTGGTAGGTCCTCACAAACATGATGTTCAGTTCAATTTTAACGATCAAGAAGCCCGATTTTACTGTTCACAAGGGCAACAAAGAGCTATAATTTTAGCTTTCAAAATGGCTCAAACGAGGCTACATTATAGGGCCCACAAAGAGTTCCCTGTCTTACTTCTGGATGATGTACTTTCAGAGCTCGATAGGGAAAAACAGAAGAGGTTTTTGAATTATTTGTTATCAACGGAAGCCCAAATTTTGCTAACAACAACGGATGCAACGAAGATACCGAGCAAGGTGTCTTCCACTGTTTTTTTTGTTAGAGAGGGAGAGTTTGTTGAACAGGAAAAGGTGCTTACGGGAGGCCTGAGTGTCTGAAAGTCAGGAAGTGGTTGTGGATAAATCAATGGAAAACAAGAAGAAATATGATGCCGACTCGATCCAGGTACTTGAAGGGCTGGAAGCAGTTCGAAAAAGACCGGGAATGTATATTGGTGACACCGGAGTAAGAGGCTATCATCACCTCGTCTATGAAATTGTTGACAATGCTGTGGATGAAGCGCTTGCTGGTCATTGTTCAAATATAAAAATAAATATTCACAACGATGAGAGTATAACCATTCAAGATAACGGCCGTGGTATTCCCGTTGCGACCCATAAAAGCGGAAAATCGGCAATGGAAGTTGTTTTTACAGTCCTTCACGCTGGTGGTAAGTTCGATAAGGACACTTACAAAGTTTCTGGTGGTCTTCATGGTGTAGGAGCCTCTGTTGTAAATGCACTTTCTACATTTTGTAATGTAGAGGTTCATCGCGATGGCAAGATTTGGAAGCAAAGTTACGAAAAAGGTAAAGTGGTTGGAGAGTTGGAGGAAGCTGGCTCTACGGATGTCACAGGAACTCGAGTCACCTTTAAACCCGATCGAGAAATATTTAAAGCTGACGGGTTGGCCTTTAATTTTGAAACTCTAGCAAATCGCTTTCGTGAAATGGCCTTCCTTAATGCTGGACTTCATTTTGAATTGACTGACGAACGTGCTGATTCGGAAAAGAAGACAGAGTTTCAATACTCCGAGGGAATTAAAGAGTTCATCGAACATATTAACACAAATAAAAAACCCCTTCATTCCGATGTTGTTTATTTCTCTGGTAATAAAGAAGGAGTTGATGTTGAGATTGCGATGCAATGGAATGACTCTTATTCAGAGCATATCCATACCTACTGTAATAATATCAACACGCACGAAGGTGGAAGCCACTTGGTCGGCTTTCGAGGAGCATTAACTCGAACAACAAATGCCTACGCCCAAAATAAAAATCTACTAAAAAATTTAAAAACCAATCTTGATGGCGATGACATTCGTGAAGGTCTAGCGGCCGTTGTCAGCGTAAAAGTGCCAGAACCACAATTTGAGGGGCAAACGAAGACAAAGCTAGGAAACAATGAAGTTAAAGGGATTGTGGAATCCCTTGTTAACGAGAAGTTAAGTGACTGGCTCGATAGAAACCCTTCTGCTGGAAAAGCTATTCTTGGAAAATGTGTGGATTCGGCCCGTGCTCGCTTGGCGGCTAGAAAAGCTCGAGAGTTAACACGACGAAAATCAGCACTCGATTCACACTCACTCCCGGGAAAAATGGCAGACTGTCAGGAGAAAGATCCATCTCTTTGTGAAATATACCTGGTGGAGGGAGACTCTGCGGGAGGTTCTGCGAAACAAGCAAGGGATCGAAGAACTCAAGCTGTACTACCTCTAAGAGGTAAAATTCTAAACGTTGAGAAAGCTCGTTTTGATAAGATGCTTTCTAACGAAGAGATTAAAATGATGATTTCAGCTTTTGGTGCTGGAATTGGTAAAAATGATATGAATCCGGATAAAATCCGTTACCACAAGATTATAATTATGACGGATGCGGATGTGGATGGATCCCATATTAGAACCTTGCTCCTTACATTCTTTTTTAGACAAATGCCGGAAATCGTAGAGAGAGGATATGTTTACATCGCTCAACCTCCTCTTTATCGTTATAAAAAAGGGAAAGAAGAAATCTATCTTAAAGATGAAAAAGGTTTGACGGAATTCTTACTTGATAACACTTTAACGAGCCTTAAAGTTGAGGGCTATCAAGATCCAACGGATGAAAAGTTTAGAGCTTTCATTATGAATTCTCTAAAGTTTTCGAACCTGCTTAAATCTCATGAACATGTCATGGAGCCAGATTTAATTAAGTACCTTTTACGTAGCCAAAAGAGAATAGATACTCTTTTAACGAGTAAAGAGGAAACTGAAAAGTTGGTCGAAGGCCTGAGAGAAAAACTGGCTGACGAGGAACATTATACGATTACCGATGTTGAACTTGTCTCTCATAGCGAAGAGGAAATAGTTATTCGTACCAGCCGATTTGGACATTACCTGGATAACGTTTTAAATCGGAAAAAAATAGATGCCTCCGATTGGAAGCAAGTTTGGCAATTATGGGAAAAATTAACTGAAACTTTAGAGCTTCCAATTGTTATCAATCAAGATAAGACCCAAGAAAAATTTTATGATTATCATAGTTTTTATGAACATTTTATGGAGCTTGGAAGAAAAGGCGCTTACATCCAACGATATAAGGGTCTAGGAGAGATGAACCCAGAGCAACTTTGGGAAACAACCTTGAATCCACAAAACCGAAATCTTCTCCAGGTGACCATCGATGACGCTATGGCTGCCGATGAAATTTTTAGTGTTCTTATGGGTGAAAGTGTTGAACCCCGTAAAAACTTTATTTCTGATAATGCGCTCTCAGTTAAAGAGCTAGATGTTTAGGACGATTTATGAGCGAAGAATTTAGAGAAAACATTACACAGATCGATATCAATAAAGAAATGAAAGAGGCTTATTTACAATACTCTATGAGTGTCATTGTGGGCCGAGCTCTTCCTGATATTCGAGATGGTTTAAAACCAGTACATCGCAGAATTTTATTCGCAATGCACGATTTGCGTAACACGCACGACAAACCCTATAAAAAATCGGCTCGTGTTGTCGGAGATGTCATAGGTAAATATCATCCCCATGGTGATACAGCGGCTTACGATACTATGGTTCGTATGGCTCAAGACTTTTCATTGCGTTATCCTTTGGTTGATGGTCAAGGAAACTTTGGGTCGATTGACGGTGATAGTCCTGCGGCTCAACGTTACACCGAAGTTAGAATGACAAAGCTAGCGGAAGCCCTTTTAGAAGATATTGAAAAAGAGACAGTTCCTTTTCAACCAAACTATGACGACTCACTTTTTGTTCCTTCGGTTCTACCTTCTAAATTTCCCAACTTGTTGGTGAATGGCTCCTCGGGAATTGCTGTGGGTATGGCAACCAATATACCGCCTCATAATTTAGGGGAAGTTATTGATGGTTGTGTGGCCCTTATCGAAAATCCGCAACTTTCTTTGGATGAACTGATCGAAATTATACCAGGACCAGATTTTCCAACAGCGGGAATTATCACGGGTCGCCAAGGAATCCTTAAGGCCTACAAAAAAGGTCATGGAATTATCAAAGTAAAAGCGGTCTCAGAAATTATTCAAAAGAAAAATGATAAAGAAGAGATCCATATTACAGAATTGCCTTACCAAGTGAATAAGGCTCGTTTGATAGAAAGCATCGCTGATCTTGTACGTGATAAAAAAGTTGAAGGAATTTCTGATATCCGAGATGAATCCAGCCGAGAGGGAATGCAGATTGTTATCGTTTTAAAGAAAAACGAAAATGCTAACGTGATTCTCAATAGGCTTTATAAATACACCCAGATGCAAGTCAGTTTTGGTATTCGAATGCTAGCACTTGATGCTCGAAACCAACCACAAACATTTGATTTAAAAAGTGCATTACAAGCTTTCATTCAACATAGAAAAGACATTGTTACAAAACGCTGTCTCTATGACTTAAAGAAAGCGGAAGCCAGAGCTCATATATTAGAGGGATTACAGAAAGCTCTGGATAATATCGATGAAATTGTTGCAACTATTCGTGCTTCCAAAGAAACTGCTGATGCTCGTGTTGCGTTGATGGATAAGTTTGAGTTTACCGAAAGACAAGCTCAAGCCATTTTAGACATGAAGCTCTCTCGCTTAACAGGATTAGAAAAACAAAAAATCATTGATGAGCTTGTGGAGTTACGTGAAAAAATTGAATGGCTAAGAGCTGTATTAAAAGATGTCACAAAAATTTATGCCATTATCAAAGAAGAGCTAATCGAAATTAAGACAAAATACTCTGATGAGAGAAGGTCGCAAATTTCCTTGGAAGATGAGGAGATTGATGATGAAGACCTTATCGCTCAAGAGACAATGGTCGTAACTCTTACGCAAGCAGGTTACATAAAGCGAATTCCTTTGGAGCAATATAAAAAGCAAAAACGTGGTGGAAAAGGTGTAAAAGGTTCAGCTCGTGAAGAGGATTTTGTTACCACAATTTTTGTAGCAGAAACGAAAACGACCTTACTTGTGTTCACAGACAAAGGAAAAGTCTATTGGACGAAAGTTCATAAACTGCCTTTGGGAAGCCGAACCTCTAAAGGTAAAGCTGTTGTGAATGTAATAGATATCAATAAAGAAACAGTACAGGCTGTGCTACCTGTTACCGAATTTCAAGATGATAAGTTTGTTGTTATGGTCACTAAAGATGGAGTTATTAAGAAAACACCGCTCAGCGCTTTTTCTAAACCTCGTCCTTCAGGAATCATAG
This sequence comes from Bdellovibrionales bacterium, assembly GCA_964230645.1. GTDB lineage: Bacteria > Bdellovibrionota > Bdellovibrionia > Bdellovibrionales > JAGQZY01 > JAGQZY01. The sequence goes on from CAXRHT010000003.1 coordinate 120,136, forward strand.
CCTTAACCACAAAATTAGATGACGAACTTCTTCAGGCTAAAATAAGTGACGGTAAATGTGATCTTCTGGCTGTGACGGAAAATGGCCAATCCATTCGGTTTGATGAAGGTGATGTTCGAGCTATGGGAAGAACAGCCCGAGGCGTAAAGGCGATCAGCTTAGCTAAAGGCGATCATGTTGTTGGCCTTGAGGTTCTACCGAAGGACTCCAAGCTTGATCTGATGATATGTACCTCAGGTGGTTATGGAAAACGTGTTCCAATTAGTGACTATCGCACACAAGGTCGGGGCGGTTCGGGTATTATAACTCAAAAATCCACAGAGAAACTGGGGAAGGTCGTAACAGCCCGAGGTGTAATAGACACAGATGATATCGTTATTACGACCGACCAGGGACAAACCATCCGAATGTCATGTAATGACGTCTCTCAAATGAGTCGAAACACCCAAGGTGTTCGTTTAATTTCACTAAAATCAAACGAATATGTTACTGGAGTTGCCCTCATTCACGACGAAGATGAAGAGGATGGCCCAGTGGGTAGTGCTCCCATCGATTCAAACTAATAGCTGATGGATATAAGAACTGGCCTAGCCCTGGGCCTTGAGCTTTCAGGGCTTTATGGTGCTAGCTATCTTCTTCACGAACCAATAGCCAAAAACCTCGGATTTCAGGAAAATCTTACATTGACGATTTTGCTAGGGATCTCATTGGTGATATGGACAGCGCATGCCTATTTTTACTTCGAAAAGAGATCAAAGTAATATCACTCTTTTCTTTGCTATTCAGGGCTTAGTTACCCTACTATTATTGGTAGCAACATATAGCGTCATTTCCCAAAACCAATTCCTCTCCTTGGCCATGGCTCAGGTTCTCGTGTGGTTTAGTTTATTGAGTTTTGCGATATTCGCATATTTGTTTTTTTTGAAAAAAAACGTTGCGTTACTCGTCGGTGTCATTGTATTCAAGTGGCCTATTTTAATTTGGTTGGTATACAAAATGACCGGTTTAATCAGTATTTCTCCGGTGTTCTTCGCACTGGGATTCATGTCCCCGATCATCGGCGCGATTATTTGGTCATTTTTGCAGAAAGAATAGGACGAAAAATTGTCAGCATCTCATTTCAATTTTACACAGATGATTCAAGGAGTAGACCATAGTAATCATCACGTTGCCACAGCGGCGATCGTGACAGGTGGTCTTATTGTCTTCTCTCTTGCTGGTAGAATGGCTCTTGGATCTGGTGAAAAAGCAATCGTTCCTGCTGGGCGTTTTTCTTTAAAAGGCGTATTCGAGGTTCTTACCGAATTTATAGTCAGTTTGACGGAAACGGTGTTGGGCAAAGGCAATCTCATTTATGTCCCTCTTTTTGCCTCGATCTTTTTATTTATTTTAGTAAACAATATTGTGGGACTCCTTCCAGGAATGACCCCTCCTACAGATAATTTTAATACTACGTTTGCTGTCGGAATTTTTTCATTTATTACCTACCATTTCGTAGGAATTACCCAGCGTGGAGTAAAGTACTACGAGGATTTCGTTGGACATTTACCTTTAAGCTTTTTTCTTTTATGGCCCGTCTTGATTCCTATCGAGTTACTTTCTCATGCGTTTAGACCTGTAAGTTTAGGTCTTCGATTGGCGGGAAATATGACGGGAGACCATGCGGTGGTCGGAGTCTTTCTAGAGATTCTACCGGCTCCCTTTGTTTATTTTGTTCCGATAGTTTTTTATGCGCTTGGATTACTTGTATGTTTTATTCAAGCCTTTGTCTTTACCCTGTTGTCTATGACCTATGTCATGATGGCTCAACCTCACGATGATCATTAATAAAAAAGGAGTAACTTCGATGAAAATGTATAACAAAATTGCGATGACCTTAGGGGTAATTTTCTTTTCAACGCAAGCCCTCGCTGCAGAAGGTGGATTCTCACTTGGTGAAATCTCTGATGCTTCATTTCTTGGACTTGTAGGACTTGGTGCTGGACTTGGTGTAGGCTTAGCTGCATTTGGTGCTGCTTCTGGACAAGGTAAAGCCGCTGCTGCTGCACTTGAAGGAATCGCAAGAAATCCTTCTGCTGGTGGAAAAATGTTCGTACCTCTAGTACTTTCACTCGCCCTAATGGAATCTCTTGTTATTTTCTCTTTCCTAGTAACAAACGGTCTTGCCGGTTCTCTAGGCGGAGTACTTGGTCAGTAATTAAAACGGCCATTTTCGATTTCAAAAAAGGTCTTTTGCCTGACAGTCATTTTCGACGTTTGGTTGAAGGCCTTTTTTTTGCCCAAAAAAAGAAACAAAGGGTTTAAAATCCCCTGGACTCTTGTCTAGTTAAATTCAATTTTATAGGACCGATTGAACTAAAAATTCACTATCTTTTAAGGCTTTAGCCGCTAAGACCTTTCGTTCCTGAACCTTGGTCCATTTGGTTTTAAAAAATCCAAAGAAAACGTAAATTTAGAGCTTTATTGAGCCGATAAAGCTTATATGGAAGAAGTCGTAAAAGTCGCTCTATTAGGAAGTGACTTCAATTACATTCAAAAGGTCAGCGATAAAGTAAACAATGACCGTCCAGCAGAGGTTCATCCCTTTTCTGACCTCAATGATTTTCTTAAATTTTGTATGAGTGAGAAACCACAAGTGGTAGGGATCAGTGTTGCCTTTCCCCATAAATCTGCAAATAATTTCCCTAAAATTTTTAAAATGGCAATGAATGTTCCTTCCTTTTCCTTTTACGAAAAGTACAATTTCCAAACCGATAAATTACTAAGCAGTTCATCGGCTGAACATAAAATTCGTAGTCCATTAACCGCTCATAATTTATGGGTTAGAATTACAAATATCCTCAAAGAAGATGAAAAAAAACAAGATGGACAGACCTATAATGGCCAAGATGGAGAGTCAAAAAAAGAAAATGATTCGATTCATTTAAAAGGAGAAAGCTCCAAAAAATTAGAGGAACAAACTTCATTAAACTCCATACTAAAAGCACTAGATCAGGGAGATACTGATTTAGACAATAAGACCTCGAGTACCAATCAAGAAATTGGTAGCAAAAAAAGCAGTTCAATAGAGAATAATCCAAATAAAAATCAGTCCAAAATAAAATCAACGGATAATGACAATGATGCCGAGATTAAGGGAACAAGTATTAACGATACCGATGATGGAGGCGTTAAAATAGACTCAAGGGATGTTCGTTCTATAAAGAAAATAGACACGGACAGCTCATCAAAAGCTCCTTCTGAGTTCAATAGTAGTGAGTCTACAGAAGAAGAAAGTGTGGGCAAAGAGAAGTCCTTAAAACACAGTGAAGAAGACAAAGAAAACAAGGCTTCTATGCTGAATACCAGTCAAAAGCATGATGAAAAACAAAATGAAAAAACAAAGAACCAGATTGGCTCTTCCAGCGGTTGGGATCGTAATTCAAGCCAAGAAAAACAGGGAAGCTCCGAAGGAACTAAAAATAGCAAAAAAGGTTCGCAAAAGGACTTAGAGAGGGAGTTAACCAAAAAGAAAAACTCTGTTGAACAGGCGAAGGGAAACGAAAACAAAGGACTGGGAAGTCTTCTTGCTGATATCGAGGACTCCTCAAATAAAAAGAAGGGTGAATTAAAAGAAAATACTAATGATCAAGTAAATAGAAATTCTGAGCCAAAGCCATTTATTCCTAGCGAATTAAAAAAACCTCAGCAAAGCAAAGATAAGAGCAATCCAAATTCCAAAGAATCTAAAAACGAAAATACCCAAAAGAATAAAGAATTTGGTGCGGTAAAACTTTCTGATAAAGAGCAAATGAAGAAAGAAGATCGTCAAAAAAAGAAAGAAAAAGATCGAAGAGAAAATCAGAAAAAACTTAACATTTTAAAATCAAGCTCGGAACTGGGTCTTCAAACGGCTTATTTGTCCGAAAGTACCGAAAATTACCAACCATTTTCAGTAAATTTTCTTTCTACCTTTATCGTGGAATCAGGTGCCTTTAAAGGCATACTGGTGTTAGCAACCACAGCGGAATTAGGAACAGAGGATTTGATTGATGATTTTAGAATCACTGTGATTGAAAACCTAAAGAAAAATAATATTCAGTGTGAAGTGAGCAAGGAATATCCTATCTCCATGGAAATTGATAAATACCAAGACGTAGTTAAAATGTTTGCGGAGTTTAGTATCAACTTTAGTGATCGCGATGGAAATCAACAAAATGTCTTCTTTGTTACCAGGGAATCGGTAAGACCTTCTTTTCAGGATTCTGTTTTACCTGATATGTATGAAGTCGATATTAAAGTAATACCACCGCAGACTCCGGTAAACTTTGATGCCTACGTTCATTTGCCACGAAACAAGAAGTTTGTAAGGTATTTAAAAGAAGGACGCTCTCTTAGCTTGAAACAAGCAAAGAGACATAGTGAAGAGGAACAAAACACTCTTTATCTCCCGAAAGACCAAAAAGATCGTTTCATAGCCTTTTTCATCAAAAATACTTTAAATTGGGATTTTACTCTACATAATAAAAGAATCAGAAAAGAGGCTGCTTAAAACTCATTCCTCTTTTTCCTCAAGAAGTTCGTCAGTCGTTCTTTGTTGTTTACCTGCGACGTAACCTTTGAAAAAATCATCCTCGAGTTGTTTAGGGCAAGAGTCATCGTAGCGTTTTCCCTTCAATCCAAATTCGTACCCATTTTTATACGTGCAGAAGTCCCTAATACCCTTGTTAAAACCTTCCATATATCTATCTTTGTTTACCCGAATATTGAATTTCATGCAGGCTTTCTTTTGGTTTTGGTAATGGGAGGAAGGAAAACCTTTCATAGCATCTTTATAACCTTGGACTTTCCATTTGCGATTCTCACAATCGCCTTTTTTCATTGTGGTGCATCCGCCTAAAAATAACAAAATAAGTAAAAGGACTTTCATTTTTTTAACCTCAATCTAGGAAACTACGGGTTAAGTTTTCAACTCCATCTTTACGTACGATCACATCGTCTTCAATTCGTACGCCACCATAGGGCTGAAGTTTTTCAACTAAACTCCAATTAATATGTTTGGCTCTTGATGAATCTTCTTTCAATTCTTTAAGTAAAAGAGGAATAAAATAGCCACCGGGCTCAATTGTCAGAGCGTCATTTTCCTGAATATCCCGAATCGTTCTTAGGAAAGGGAAGTCTTTGGGCTGCTCAACGGTTTCCCCGGATCTATTAAATTGTTTACCAGAGACATCATGAACCTGGATGCCAATAGGATGTCCTATGCCATGAGGAAAAAATTGAAAAGGAATTTTCAGCTCTAGGGACTCTTCTTGAGAGCACTTTATGACTCCTATATCGATAAGAGTCTGAGAGATAGATTCGTAAGCCATTTTGTGGATATCAACGTAGCTTTTCCCAGGTTTCAAAGCTGCAATTTGTTGTTTTTGTGCGTTCTCAATGGAGGAGTTGAGATCTTTAAACTCCTGTGGGACGTCCTCTGTAAAGTAGGATCGAGTAATATCAGAACAGTACCCATTGAATCGAGCCCCGGCATCGATCAAAAAAGTCTTTCCTTTTGTTCCTTTTTTTGGAGTTTGGTAGTGAAGAATGGCAGAATTTTTATCAAGGGCAACAATATTTCCGTAAGGCAAGTCGGTTTCTCTTTGTCCTGAGGCAAGGAGGTAGGCTGTGAAGATTTCAAACTCATTTTTCCCCTGAAAAAAAGCTTCTTTGGCCGCTTTATGTCCTTTGGCCGCAATCTCATTGGCCTTTCGCATGGACTCTATTTCGTATTCTGTTTTTGAGGCTCTGTTCCAGTTGAGTGCATGGAGTAGGGAGGAGTCGGCCTTTTTAAAGCCATTTTCCATGGCGACCTCAGGACTATCAGAAATGACAACATCGTTTTTTCCGGATTTTATAAGACCCCAGGCCTCTTTTGGATCGGAGATCACATTAATATCAAAAAAATCATCCCAAAAAACATCATTAAGACTAGAAACTTCGTGCCAAAAGTCTTTAGGAATATAGAAATAGAGGCTGGGTTTCTCATGGTGAGCAAAGATCTGAACTCTATGGCCGTACCCCATGTCGGGACAAAAATAGAGAAAATGAGGGTTTGGGCGAAAGGGTTTAGCTTGGTCGTCTAAAAAATAATAGTCCTGGCTTCCGCTTTCTATTAAGAGAGAGTCAATCCCTCTTTCCTCTAGAATTTTTTTGGTGTTACTGAGTGCTTGGTTGAGGTGCTCTTGAAACAGTTTTTTCACTTTTAACCTCCTTAGTTTTCTTCGGTGACATAACTTCTTTGAGATACTGACCCGTTAAACTTTCTTTACAATGAATAATATCGTCGGCTTTTCCGGAGTAGACGAGATTTCCTCCCTCAACCCCTCCTTCAGGTCCTAAATCAATGAGCTGATCGCAGGACTTTATAACCTCAAGGTTATGTTCAACGACAATGACCGTATTGCCACGATCCACAAGTTCGTTAAGAAGCTCGATTAGTTTAGCCACATCGTGAACATGCAAGCCGGTTGTTGGTTCATCAAGAATATAGAGGGTGTGTCCTCGAACCGACTTAGAGAGCTCTCGACTTAATTTCACTCGTTGAGCTTCTCCACCGGAGAGAGTTGTCGAATTTTGCCCTAGGGTGATATAGTTTAGCCCTACCTTCATTAAAGTTTCGAGTTTTCTACGAATAGGCTTATGGTTTTCAAAAAACTCGTAGGCTTCCTCGACAGGCATGGAAAGAACATCATGAATGTTTTTTCCTTTGTATTTAACGAGCAAAGTCTCAGGGTTATACCTTCGCCCCTGACAAACATCACACTTTACGTAGACATCCGATAAAAACTGCATTTGAATTTTTGAGACACCGGCTCCCTGACAGGCTTCGCACCGTCCACCTTTTACATTGAAACTAAAACGACCGGCTTCGTAACCTCTTATCTTCGATTCCGGAAGATGGGTAAACAAATTTCTGATCAATGGAAAAAGACCAACATAAGTGGCAGGACAGGAACGGGGAGTGCGGCCAATGGGTTTCTGATTAATTTGAATGATATTATCGATATTATCAATTCCATTAATCTTTTTATGAGGAGAGCTAATAAAAGACCTCTTTAAGAAGTGATTGGCCAAGCTCTTGTATAAGGTATCCATTATAAGGGTACTTTTACCACTCCCTGAGACTCCGGTGATGCCAATCAAGGTATTTAAAGGAAAAGAAACATCCAAGTTTTTTAAATTGTTTCCGGATGCACCCTTGAGTTCAATCGTATCCCCATTACCATCTCTTCTTTTTTCCGGTAATGGAATACGTTTATCCCCTGATAGATACTGACTCGTCAGGCCCTGGCTTTTCATGAGTTCTTTTAATGAGCCGGAAAAAATTAGTTCTCCACCTAGACGCCCCGCTTTTGGACCAATATCGATAATATGATCGGCGGCACGAATCGTGTCTTCATCGTGTTCAACGACAATAATTGTGTTCCCACGATTTTTTATTTCGTTAAGTACCGAAAGAACATTGGCATGATCGCGTGGATGAAGTCCGATGCTTGGTTCATCTAAAACGTATAAAACTCCGACGAGAGGCGTTCCAACCTGGGAGGCCAATCGAATTCTTTGGGCTTCACCACCTGAAAGAGTTTTAGAACGACGAGCCAAGGATAAATAACCAGTGCCGACCTTCGACAAATAATAGAGCCGAGACTGTATTTCCGGGATTATCTGTTCAGCAATCTCAGCCTTCAATTCGCTGACCTTGATATCTTTGAAGAAGTCATTAAGCTCTGTGATCGAAAGCCGACTTAAATCATAAATGTTTTTATCCTCAATATAAACACTAAGTGCGGTTTCTTTGAGACCAGAGCCACCACAATCCTGACATAGGGTTGTATCCTTCCAGTCCAAATCCGGGTTATCAGTGTCTAATTTCCAGTCCAAACTTTTAGACTGCCCAGAGCCTGGGACATACTCGGAAACTTCGTATTCATAAATATCTTCCGATCCTAATCCCGTACAGGATTCACAGGCTCCTTTAGGATTATTAAAACTGAACAGAAGGGGATCAATGTTTGAAAAAGAATAGCCACACTCAGGACATGCAAATCGCGTCGAAAAGTTCTTTCTCTCGCCAGATTTTGTTTCCACAACAACAAGGCCATCGGTTAAAGTGACCGCTGAGGAAATCGCTTGGGAGAGGCGCAGGTCCACTTTTTCGGAATCTTTTAATACCAGTTTATCCATAACGAGATCGATATCATGGCGATTGGTCTTTTTGAGCCCTTTGACACTTTCAAGATAAACCCATGTACCATCGACTTTGGCTTGTAAATAGCCTGCACTTATCCAACTCTCTACCTCTTTTTTAAACTCACCCTTTTTTCCTTTGGCAACCGGAGCGAGCAAGATCGCCTTTTCATTTTTAAAGTGTTTTAGAATATCAAGTTTGATTTGCTCGAGCGATTGTCCTTCTACAGGAATTTTGTGTTTAGGACAAAGTGGCGTTCCGACTTTTGAGTAGAGAAGTCGAAGGTAGTCATAGACTTCTGTGACGGTTCCCACCGTTGAACGCGGACTGTGACCAATTGTTTTCTGGTCAATGGCGATTGATGGACATAACCCCTGAATGGAGTCCACTTCCGGTTTGTTTAACTGTATAAGAAAGTTTCTTGCGTAGGTTGAGAGGCTATCAATAAATCGTCTCTGCCCCTCGGCATATATTGTGTCGAAGGCAAGGCTTGATTTTCCACTGCCAGACAAACCCGTGACAACAGTCAGAGTATTCTTCTGAATATCGACATTAATATTTTTTAAATTATGCTCTCGGGCGCCCCGAACCAAAATTTTATCAATCATAACAAGGGATCAACCAACTCCATCATTTCTTTCTGAATTTTTTCTAAGCCTTCTTTGGTCGTTGATTCAAAGCGTATGGTAATGACCGGCTGAGTGTTTGAGGATCGAACTAAAGCCCAACCGTTTTCGAAGCTGACTCGAACACCATCGATTGTATTGACTTCAAAGTCTCCCGTCGTTTTTTTAAAATGATCTTGTAACTGTTTAACCAAAATCACTTTATTCTCCTCAGTTGTTTCTAATCGAATCTCTGGTGTGCTGAAGCTAGAGGGGATTCCTTCAAGAAGCTCATCTATGGTTTTGCCAGTTTTACTAAGTATCTCTATAAGCCGAAGGCCTGCGTAGGGGGCGTCATCAAATCCGTAGTTTCGATCAGCAAAGAATATATGGCCGCTTAATTCACCTCCAAAAGGGGCTTTCTCATCTTTGATTTTATTTTTGATAAGACTATGACCGGTTTTCCACATGATTGGAGTGCCGCCGCATTTTTCAATATCAATATAGAGTCGGTCCGAACATTTGACGTCTCCAATGATTTTTGATCCAGGGTGTTCTTTCAAAATGTCTCGGGCGACAATCATCATTATTTCATCACCAAGAATAAATCGGCCTTTTTCATCAACGACTCCGATTCGGTCGGCATCTCCATCAAAGCCTATACCGATGGCCGCGCCACTTTCTTTTACCAAAGTTTTAAGATCAGACATATTCTCTTCAACTGTGGGATCCGGGTGGTGGTTGGGAAAAGTTCCATCCGGTTTTTCGAATAATATTTCCGGCTTTAATCCAACGGCTTCGTAAAGCTTCCGAACAATAGAGCCGGCGGCTCCATTTCCGCAGTCTAAGGCCACTTTTATTGGCTTTAGGTCTTTAAACTCTGCTCTATACCTTTCCACATACTTTTCCGATATATCAAGGTTTTCGACAGAACCCTGTCCCGAAAGAAAATTTTTGGCCTCAATATAAGACTTTAATTCCTGAATTTGGTCTCCAAAGATAGTGGTTTTACCCATGGAAATCTTAAATCCATTATACTCTGGTGGATTGTGGGAGCCTGTAACCATGATGCCGCCATCAACATCTTCCAGAGAAAACATGGAGAAATAAGACATTGGAGTGGTAATAAGCCCTAAATTATAGACTTTTACTCCTGACGAAGAAAAACCTTGCACGAGACTTTCTACGATTTCAGGACTTGAAAGCCTGGCGTCATATCCTACTGAGACACAAGGCGTTTTAGAAAATTTTTCTTTTAAAAAGGCGCTATAGGCCTGTCCTAGAGTTTTTGCAAAGTCAGTATCGAAGTCTGTTTTGTAGACTCCTCTAATATCGTACTCTCTAAAAATATGATCTTTATGCATAAGTCACCACGTTAAAGGTTTATTCTTAATCAGTTTAATTGCCACCTGGATGGCATTTTCCATAGAGCCACTATCGGCTTTGTTTTTTCCAAAAAGGTCTTTAGCTGTTCCGTGATCGACACTTGTCCTGACAAAAGGAAGTCCCAATGAATATTGAACACCGGTGTGAACACCGTGAACCATCTTAAAAGGAATTAGCCCTTGGTCATGATAGCTTGCAATATAAAAGCTATATTTTTTACGTTCCTTCTCTTGGAAACAGACATCTGGAACTAAAGGACCGACAAGGGGAGATTTTTTATTGTTCACTTTTTTAAGGAGAGGTTTATAGAGGGTATCTTCTTTTTTATCTATAACTCCAAATTCGCCAGCGTGAGGATTGCAGCCCACTATTGCAATGGGTTTTAGCTTTTTCTTGGAGGGGAGTTTTTGAACAATTTTTTTGGTCAACTGAATACACTTTTTGAGATTTTCCTCGGTGATTCGATCGTAGGCTTTTTTGACAGAAACGTGACCGGTAAGAAGGGTGACATTAAAGTCATCTCCTAAGAAGCACATATAGACATCTTTGGTTTTAGACACTCGTTTTAGAATATCGGTATGGCCATTGTCTTTAAACCCAGAGTTTTTAATTTCGGTTTTGGAAAGCGGTGCGGTCACAAGGGCATCAATTGATTTTGACATTCCCGCTTTCGCCATAAGCTCGACCCATTTTGCTGGAGGCAGAGGGCTTTCAATATCGATGAGTGTTTTATAAAAGTCTGGAGGCGTTCTAAGAGCTTCAGGCCAGGTCGTTACCGTTTTACGTTTGAAATAGCGATCAATTTTTTTCAAATCCCTGCGAGGAGTGTTCGGTCCTCTCCATAGGTAAAACTGAACCCCTCTTTTGGGTTTTAGATTGTATAGAGCTTTGGCGGTCACTTCCGAGCCAATGCCGTCAAAATCTCCAGTTGTTAATGCAATTTTTGAAAATTTTTGTTTCATATTTTATTAATTTGTATGATGGCGTCTTTTCGCTTCTGAGAAAGCCAAAACTGAAGCTGCTCTTGAAAAGCTTGAGCCATTAGTTGTTGGTAGATCTGCTGTTTTTGTTTTTCAATAGCAGGGTCTTTTATAAGTTTTCGATCTAAAATTTTGAAAATGTGGAAACCCATGGGTGTTTTTACAATTTTTGATGTTTCCCCAATTTCTAAAGACCCTATCGCTTTTTCAATCGATGCGATCATTTCTCCCGATTTGAAGCGTCCAAATTTTCCACCCTGATTTTTCGTGTCTTGGTCCGTACTATATTCCTTTACTAAGGACTCAAAACTGTTTCCTTTTGAAAGCTTGGATTGCACCTCGTTGGCTTGGTTTTTTTGTTTTAATAAAATGTGAGCGATATGAAACTCAAAAACTTGGGATTGACTGGACCCATTGTTCGAAAGGTAGTGGCTAACTATATCTTGCTCTGAAATTTTAATTTTGCTCGTGATTTCTTTTTCAACCAATTGCCTACGCTCAATCCCCGATTTAACGAAGTCTCGGTACTCTTCAAAATCGACACCCTGGCTTTGTAGAGTTCTTCTGAGTTGATCGACAGTCATATTTTGGCGATCAGCAATTGAGGTGATTTCTTTACTGACTCTTTCCTCAGTCACAAGAAGATTGTTCTCCTGAATGGCGTATTCGATTATTTTATCATCGATGAGAAGCTTGATGAGATACTCTCGGTCTTCAAGTGCTTTTTGGCGGGTTTCAGGATCGGAGAAAAGAAGGTCATTTAAAAAACCACCATTTTTAAGCTTGTCTTGATAGTCTTTAATTTCCGTTAAGGTGATTGTTTTTCCATTTACGACAGCATAAATTTTTTCAAGAAGGCGACTTTGAGAGTGCAATGGAAACAAAAGGGCAATACTAAACACAACCAAAAACATTTTAGTAAAGGGATGCTGTCGCGTCGATTTTAATAGCTTCAAAGGACCTCCCTGGTCGGTCGTAAGTGAATAGACTCTTTTATCACAAAATGGCTCAAAAAACTTCCTTTACTGCGGATCTGTCAAAGGCCTGTTTTTTCGTCTGATTGAGCTTAATTTTCAACTGATCCGCCCATTTTTTTGATTTCGGATCATCTTCTTTTAAAAGAGCATCCATGGGCTCGCCCCATTGGATAATTACTTTGGAAAATGGCAGAGGAAGTCTGGTTTTATTCCAGGATTTTTCAAAGGTTTTATAGCGGCTGGCAAAAAATGAAATGGGTACAATAGGAAGCTTTGTCATCCTGGAAATTTGAAAGACACCAGGTTTTACCTCATAAATAGGGCCTTTTGGACCGTCGACGGCAACACTAGGGCGGCGTCCTTTTTTCTTAAGTCTTAGTATACCTTTAAGAGCACCAACTCCCCCTCGCGTGGAGGAGCCGCGGACAGTTTCGGCTCCTAAAAGTTGGACCGCTCGATTCATTATATCACCATCTTTACTGGTCGAGATGATGCAGGCCACGTGGTAAGGCTTGAGCAAATGAAGAATCCCCAACTCATCCCCGTGCCAATGAGCAATGAGGAAACTATTTCCTGACTCTCTCCATTGTCTCACCGAATCGGATTCATGAATCTCTATTCGCCAAGACCATTGAAGTATTTTGTAAAAACAGAAAGCGAAAAAAGGAAGGATATGTTTTTTAAACATTGTTCGTATTCATCCTTCCTTGATAGAGGCGAGTTTTATTTTACCGATTTAATTTTTTCGGTAAGCAGAGGGACAACCTCAAAAAGGTCACCCACAATTCCATAAGTGGCTCGTTGGAAGATGGGCGCTTTTTCATCTTTGTTTATGGCTACAATATTCTTACTTCCACTCATACCTGCGATGTGTTGAATGGCACCGGAAATTCCGACAGCAAAATAGAGATTGGGGGCCACAGTTTTCCCAGTTTGCCCAACCTGTAGGGAGTGAGGCACCCATCCAAGGTCAACAACGGCTCGAGAAGCTCCTACTGTAGCGTTCATAGGCTCTGCCAGATCGTGAAGGAGTTTAAAGTTATCAGCCTCTTTAAGTCCGCGACCACCAGAAACAATGACTTCAGCTTCGGTAAGGTCAAGCTTTTCAGATTCACCTTCTTCAATGGAAACTGTTTCCGTTTGTCCAGAAGGAGTTGGCCAATCAAGGGTGATGTTTTCAGGAGATCCGGACTCGTTGGCGTCAACGAGACGGATTTGATTCGGGCGGAGTAGGACAATTTTTGCGGAATCATCTGTAAATGTTACCTGAGCTGTACACTTTCCTGCATAGAGGGGACGCTTTACTTCAAGGCTGTCTCCCACTTCCATGTCTGTCACATCACTCATGTAAGCAAAATCGTTTTTTGCCGCCAAACGTGGAAAAATATCTCGGCCTAAATTATTGGAGCTGGCTAAAACAATTTCTGGATTTTCTTTTTCAATAAGGGACTGTAGAGCTAATTTATAGGTCTCAGGGTTGTATTGATCAGCCTGATCTTCAGCATTTGAATAATGCTTTTTAACTCCCCATTTACCAAGAGAATCAGCGACTTTATCGGAACCTTTTCCAAAGGCGGCCGTTGATACTTCAAAACCTTTCCCATAGAGAACAGAAAGACCTTCAAGGCTACTTTTTTTAACTTCGTTGTCATGAATTTCTAGAAAAACGAGCGCTTTTTTCATTGTACTATCCTTTACAGAACTTTGGCTTCTTCTTGGAGCAATTTAACTAATTCTTCAACCTGATCGGCAGGCTCACCTTCGATCATTTTACATGCGGCTCTTTCTGGAGGCAGAGCATAGTTTGTAAACTTAACTTTTACTTTGTCTTCACTAATACCTACGTCATCTAATGAGAGTTCCGTGATGGGCTTCTTTTTTGCTTTCATAATTCCTGGTAGACTTGCAAAGCGGGGCTTGTTTAGCCCCTTATTCGCTGTAATCATGGCTGGACACTTTAGTTTAAAGCTTTCCTTGGTGCCGCCCTCAATTTCTCGGGTGGCCGTCACCGAACCATCTCCATACTCCACACTACTTGCAACAGAGGCATGGGGGATTTCTAACATTTCAGAAAGCATAAGTGGAACTGCGGATACATTGCCATCAATAGCAAGTTTACCAGAAAAAATGAGGTGGTAGTCGCCCTCTTTTTTAATGGCCTCACCAAGAGCTTTGGCTGTGGTGAGGGCATCAAGAGAAGCGTCCGTATTAATCAAGATTGAATCATCAGCACCCATAGCCATCGCTGTTAGCAGCGCGTTATTTACGCGAGCTTTTGGTCCGAGAGTGATGGCAGTAACCCGAACATCGTCGTTGTTTTCTTTGAAGCGAATGGCTTCTTCGATAGCAAATTCGTCATAGGGGTTAATGACCCATTTTACACCGTTGGTTTCGATGCCTTGGGAATCAGATTTGAGCTTGATTCTCGTTTCAGTATCGGGAACTTGTTTAACACATACAAAAATTCGCATACACACCTCGTAAAGACAGATAGTTTGCTTATTAGCTTTCTAGACCGCTGCGAAATTAGGCAAGAACCCTTTTTCAAAGCTGTGGATCTAAGATTTTAAAAAACAAATAACAAAGCTATCCTCAGCTATAGTATTTTAGACCGTCTACTTTTCCTAAATGTCGTGCTTAATGTAAAGCAGATTCACCGTATAAAAATCATTATTTTAGGGTTTCTATTTTCAATTGGTTTTAAATAAGCTAAATATTGGGAGTTTTATATCTGAAAGCGTTCAATTCCGAGGGGCAGAGGCTGATAATTGTCAGCCATGTTTAGCTAGCTTTGAATTGAGCCCTTGAGCTTGAATCTATACTCGAAATGGCCCCAAAAGCCTTGAGCCTGTGATTTAAGGTGTGGCCTGAGATTAGATGCAGTGTTTAATATGGCTTTCAGGAAAAACGTTAACTCTATCTTTGTTCAAGATTTGTTGAACTTATTTGTTTTTTGGCATAGTGTCTAAATTGAGGTGAACATTGGGTTTTTTAAGTTCTTCGATAGGTAAAAAGTATGTGATGGGTCTTGCCGGTTTGGTTTGGACAGGTTTTGTTGCAGGTCATATGGCTGGAAATATGCTTATTTTTGTGGGCCCCGAGGCTTTTAATAGGTATGGGCACGCGATCGTCTCTAATAAGGCTCTTTTATATGGAACCGAAGCCGTCTTATTAACAGCTTTGATCGTTCATGTGGTGCTAGCAATCATCCTGACAAAAGAGAACCGAAAAGCTAAGCCTAAAAAATATGCGGAAATGGCCGGCTCGAAAAAACGCTCCAATCTAGCGTCTCGAACAATGGCCGTTCACGGGTCGATCATATTGGCATTTATCATTTATCATTTAATTACCTTCAAGTACGGACCCCACTACCAGGTTGAGTACGGTGGTGAACAGATGAGAGATCTTTACCGGTTGGTCATTGAGGTGTTTAATGATCCCGCTTATGTCGTAGGTTATGTTATTTGCCTTATTTTACTGGGCATTCATCTTAGACATGGGGCTTGGTCAGTTTTCCAGTCTTTTGGAATCAACCATCCTCGTTACACTCCAATTTTGAAGACCGGCGCGATTATCTATGCAGTTATTGTGGCCAGTGGTTTTATTTCTCAACCCGTTTATGTTTTTCTTTTTCAATAAGGTGAGGATTTCATGTCGTTAAACTCAAATGTACCAAATGAACCAATCGATAAAATGTGGGAGAACCACAAATTCAAAATGAAGTTGGTGAACCCAGCCAATAGAAGAAAATATAAAGTGATCGTTGTGGGAACCGGCCTTGCCGGAGGTGCCGCCGCCGCTTCCCTGGGAGAGATGGGTTACAACGTGGAAAACTTTTGTATCCAAGATTCCGCAAGAAGAGCGCACTCGATCGCGGCCCAAGGTGGAATAAATGCAGCTAAAAATTACCCAAACGATGGAGACTCCGTCTATCGCCTTTTCTATGACACTGTGAAAGGGGGAGACTTTCGTTCTAGAGAGGCCAATGTTTACCGATTGGCGCAAAACTCAAATTTAATTATTGATCAATGTGTGGCTCAAGGTGTTCCTTTTGCGAGAGAGTATGGAGGCTTGTTAACTAACCGTTCTTTTGGAGGCGCGCAGGTTTCAAGAACTTTCTATGCCCGTGGACAAACAGGGCAACAACTTCTATTAGGAGCCTATTCAGCTCTGATGCGACAAGTGGAAAAAGGCACCGTGAATGTTCAAGCTCGAAAAGAAATGCTCGATCTTGTTCTTGTTAATGGTAAAGCCCGCGGTATCATAGCTAGAGACATCAAAACCGGTGAAATTACCAAGCACACAGCCGACGTGGTTGTCTTGTGCACGGGTGGGTACGGAAATGTGTACTACCTTTCAACGAATGCGATGAATTCAAATGTAACAGCGGCCTGGAGATGTCACCGAAAAGGGGCTTATTTTGCCAACCCTTGTTTCACCCAAATTCACCCTACCTGCATTCCTGTTTCGGGTGATCACCAATCAAAACTAACTTTAATGTCCGAGTCTCTAAGAAATGATGGGCGAGTGTGGGTTCCCAAAGAAAAAGGGGATAAACGTAAACCCAATGATATTCCTAAAGAAGAAAGAGATTACTATTTAGAAAGAATTTACCCAAGTTTTGGAAACCTCGTTCCTCGTGATGTGGCCTCAAGACAGGCAAAATTTCGCGTTGATGAAGGACGTGGTGTGGGTAAAACAGGTGTGGCTGTTTATCTTGATTTTGCTGACGCGATTCAAAGAGAGGGTAAGGATGCCATTGCCGAGAAGTACGGAAACCTTTTTCAAATGTATGAAAAAATCACGGGAGAAAATCCTTACGAAGTTCCAATGAAAATTTATCCGGCCGTGCACTATACAATGGGTGGACTCTGGGTCGATTACAATCTGATGAGTAATGTTGAAGGTTTATTTGTGGGCGGCGAAGCCAACTTTTCCGACCATGGTGCTAATCGCCTCGGAGCTTCGGCATTGATGCAAGGGCTTTCGGATGGCTATTTTATCCTCCCTTACACAGTAGGGAACTATCTAGGATCTCAATCGTTTGACGAAGTTTCTCCCGAGATGAAGGAATTTGAAGAAGCATATAATGGTTCAAAAAATAGAATCGATGAATTACTCGGAATCAAAGGAAGTAAAACAGTCGATGAGTTCCATCGTGAGCTCGGTCAAATTATGTGGGAAAATGTCGGAATGTCGAGAAATGAAAAAGGACTTTCTGATGCCATTGAGAAGATACCACAATTGAAAAAAGAGTTTTGGTCTAATGTGAAGGTCAGTGGTGTTAATGAAAACATTAATGCTGAGTTGGAAAAAGCCAACCGTGTGGCTGATTTCCTTGAGCTTGGTGAGTTAATGGCACGTGATGCCCGCAACCGCGAAGAGTCCTGTGGTGGACACTTCAGAGAAGAGCATCAAACAGAAGAAAATGAGGCCAAAAGAAATGATGATGAATTTGCTTACGTGGCTGCCTGGGAATTCTCTGATGATAAGCCAAAGCTTCATAAAGAAAACTTAGAATTCGAACACGTGAAACTGGCCACTCGAAGTTACAAGTAGGGGATGTTATGAATTTAAAATTAAAAATCTGGCGTCAAAAAGATAAAAACTCCAAAGGCCATTTTATGGACTTTGAAGCAAAAGAAATCTCAGAAGACATGTCTTTCTTGGAAATGATGGATGTCGTAAATCAACAATTAATAAAAGCGGGGGAAGAGCCTGTCGAGTTTGACCACGACTGCCGGGAGGGAATCTGTGGCTCCTGTTCAATGGTTATCAACGGTGACGCCCATGGCCCTCAGAGAAGTACTACGACCTGCCAACTGCATATGAGATCTTTTAAAGAAGGTGATCAAATTGTAATTGAGCCCTTTCGCGCGGAGTCTTTTCCTGTGCTTAAAGACTTAGTCGTGGACCGAACGGCTTTTGATAAAATTCAAGAGGCGGGAGGGTATATCTCGGTGAACACAGGTAATGCTCCCGATGCTAATGCTATACCGGTTGGTAAAGAAGAAGCCGATATGGCTTTTATGTCGGCCACGTGTATTGGGTGTGGAGCTTGTGTAGCAGCTTGTAAAAACTCCTCAGCAATGCTTTTTGCGGGAGCTAAAATCTCTCAGTATGCGCTGTTACCACAAGGTCAGCCTGAGAGACAGCAGCGGGTTCTCAATATGGTGAAAACTATGGACGATATGGGATTTGGTAACTGTTCGAATACCGGAGCTTGTGAGATGGCTTGCCCGAAAGATATTTCCTTGGAAAATATCGCTCGTATGAATCGAGAGTACTTAAAGGCCTCAATCAAACATAGATAGGTTCATTTTAAAGCGTTTTAAGACGATTTTTTTTGGTTGAACAGACTAAGTTGCTCACTAACTACAGCTTCGTCCTCTTGTCTTAAAGAATTACTGTCAGCATCCATTTCTTGATCGAATTTTCTTTGAGTCTCTTTTTCGTTAGCCTGACGAATAAGGTTCTTTATAAAAGCCTTTTTGACCTCATAGGAGCCTTCTTGTCGAAAACCGAGATCCTCCATTATGTCACCAAGCTTTTTCATATTAACCTCTTTGCAAACTCATCGGGTTATCGAGGAAGAATCTTGATGAAAATCTAAGGCGGAGATCTAAGTTACTAAATTAGATCCCAAAGCGCTGTGTTAAGGTTAATAATCTTTATTTTAGAGTGTTTATTCCAACGGAAGAATATCCATTTGGATGACCGAGACAGAAGTATGGTCACTATAAATAAGGTCCGTCGCAAGGATTGTTTGATCCCCCCGACTTTCGGCAATGATGGAACTCAAACCTTCAGGAAATCCACCCATTATAAAACCAAAGGGTACCTCTTCTTCAGGGTGGTCGATCACTCGGCCCCCTTCATCGAAATAAATGATTTTATCAACAGGGCTTTCAATCATTGCCATACGATAGGGAAGACTTGAATTAACAAAACCAAAGATGAGTCCTGAGCGCACATCAAGGTCATTGCTTTTAGCAAGATCGAAAAGCTTATCATCTTGGAGGTAGGGGATTTTTTGTAAGTCTTTATTTTTGGAAATAAAAGTATGGGTCTCCAACGGTTCTGTATTAAGGTGCATGAGTCCAGGGTCTCCACCGTTATTCACAGAGATGAAAGAAGGGATTTCTGAGCTATCTAGGTTTAAAGTTTTCGCGCCATCAAAAAAACCAATTTCGACTTTCTCAATTCTTTGATCGGGCCGCAATGGATCGAAAAACTCCAGGTGTTTCTGTAATTGCCCGAGGTCAATATGGACAGGAGAAATTTTACCCTGTTCCACGACAACGAGCTTTTCATCAACAATCTCTCCCTTTTTTTCAATGAGAAGTTTGTAATCCCCATCCTGAAGCCCAACAAAAGCAAAAAGTCCGTTTGAGGTAGTTTTGGTGAGGTCAAGGGAGGCTAATCCGGACTGGAAATATATAGGCTTTTCGTTTTCCAAATAAACTCTAAATCCGGATCGAACGGGTAAGCCTGAGATTTCCCCATAAATCATGCCCTGATCTTTCACATCGCGAACACCGAGGTCTTCGATGTACCCGAAAAATGAGTCGATATACTCTTTAGTGAAGAGGGCAATGGTTGCCATTTTCTTCGAGTCCAGCATAAAGATTGAATCAATAAAACCCGGCTTTGAAGCGATAGCCAATGTTCGAGAGTTTGTTTTTTGCCAGTTATAAAAGCTAAAAGATCCATCTTCCTTTGATTCCGTGGCATCATTAAAAGCATAAAGCGCTACATTCGCTCCTTCTACGTATCGACGAACACCAGAACCTAGTGAGTCGCTATGGACAATCTCTCCAGCCGTATCCCAATCGATGGGATGAACCTCGATAAGGGTCGAAATCTTTTCGTTTTCAAGAGGTAGATGGGTCAGGTTAAAAATGCCCTCCCCAATCAACTCGTCCTTGTTGTCGTAGAGTGAAATGATGATGTCACCAACGAGTTGGCTAACGTTAACCTCAAAAGTGCCATCAGGAACATTGATGGAACCACGCTGAAGCTCATTGTCACCCACAACCCAACTGACCTCCATTGAACCAAGGAAAGCGAGACCTTCTTTAAGCTCAATTGGTCCTGTGATTTGATAATTCTCGGGGACAACAACTTCTTTCTGGGCAAGGTTATTAATGTGAACTTGTTTGTTGCTATTGTTTTTCGACTTAGGCCCAAGGTTATTCTGTGGTTGCGGGTGCCCAATGGGTTGACTGACGTTACGATTGGTCGGAGGGGCGACAAGAGTGGCAAGGGCTCCAAACTTTAGTTCTTCGCTCTGGATTTTAGTCGTGTTTTGTTCGGAGGCCACTTTAAGTTGGGTCTTCTTTTTCTCCTTCAAGTTGGTGAGTCTTTTCTGAATGTCCCGAACCAAAAGTCCACCATCAAACTGATCGAGAAGCTTGGGTTTGTTTGCTTCTTCCTTTGTTTTTGAAATTACATGAACAGGAGGGGCGGTGACTTGAACGGGCGCCATAATTTTTTGAAAATGTTGAGCACTTTGTCCCGCTTTTAATTTGGCGGCCTCTTTTTCTTCAAACAGGTAATCGTCCTCGAAGGCGGCAAAAGCAGGCGAGAAGTGGTCAAAGGGCACATTGTACACTTGGCTTTCAAAAACCTGATTCTGATCTTGTGAAACACGGGTGCTTAAAACCAGAATCGTTAGCAGGCCAAGAAATCCAAGAACCCCTGTTTGATATAGCGAATTTAATAATCTCTCAAATAATCCTAATCGAGTCACAACCGTTCCATGGTCAGAGTTTTATGATAAAGAAAACACTTCTCTTATCTATATATACAATTTTATTTAATAAGGACGGAAGTCGTCAATCACATCCCGTTCTTCAGGACGGGCGGCGAGGAAATCCTCTATTTCGCGAAGATACTTCTTTGCGAGATTCATGTCATAGCCTTTGAGCTCATAATCTCGACCACTTAGCTCCTCAACTCGGTAGGCAACAGCCACTTGGTAGGGTCGACGATCACCAAGAATGGTAACCTCAAGGCGGGCGCGCTCTTTTTGTTTGTATGCGGAAAGTTTTAAACTCTTTCCTGGACGATGCCATTCGGAGTAATAGGTTCGGCCATTGCGGCTCTTTCTTTTCACTCGACCTTTGAAGACGTAATACACAGCTTTGCGCACAGACTTTAAAGGGCGCAAAATTTCATCGGATTCCACGCCACTTCCAAGGGAAGAACACTGGGCAGTGGTTACCAAAATGAGTAACCACTTAACCAGTTTTGAGTATCCAGAATGACTACCCAATGCTTTTAGCGTCCTGTAGGAACTTCTCGATCCCTTTGTCAGTTAAAGGATGCTTAGTCAGACCTTGCATAACTTTATAGGGAACCGTCACGATGTCAGCACCAATCATAGCTGACTCTAAGATATGCATTGGGTGACGAACAGAGGCCACAAGAATCTCAGTTTGTAATTGATAGTTCTGAAAGATGGTTTGCATTTGTGAGATCAATTCCATTCCTGGAGTTGAAATGTCATCAAGGCGTCCAACAAAAGGTGAAACCATGACAGCTCCGGCTTTTGCGACCATTAGAGCTTGTAGTGGAGAGAAGACTAAAGTCACGTTTGTAGGGATATTTTCGGCTTTGAGACGTCTAACAGCAATCAGGCCGTCCTCGCACATGGGAATTTTCACCACAACATTGTCGTGGATTTTAGCGAGTTCCATACCCTCTTTGTACATTCCATCAGCATCAAGGCTAATAACCTCAGCACTGATAGGACCATCCACCTCTTTACAAATATCTGTAATCACTTCAGTATT
Organism: Bdellovibrionales bacterium; assembly: GCA_964230645.1. Taxonomy (GTDB): domain Bacteria; phylum Bdellovibrionota; class Bdellovibrionia; order Bdellovibrionales; family JAGQZY01; genus JAGQZY01. The sequence goes on from CAXRHT010000003.1 coordinate 142,093, forward strand.
TGAACGTCCAGTCTTAGCAACGAGAGAAGGGTTGGTAGTCACTCCATCCACCCAGCCTCTTTTGTTGGCTTCTTTAATTTCTTCGATATCTGCTGAGTCGATAAAAAACTTCATGCAAGTCTCCTTAACTTCTTTTTATTTAAGCCCTTTTATTCCAATAAAGGGATCAAAGTTCAACTTCTAATTGTTTTGAAAAAATCGTCCATTCCATAATATCCAGGAGGCTGACTAACAAGCCACTTTCCAACATCAATAGCCCCTTGTGCAAAAAGGCCTCGGTTTTTAGCCTCGTGCTTTATTTCAATAACTTCGTCCCTAGAGTTTGCAAAAAAGCTATGAATTCCAAAGATTTCGCCCTCACGGTGGGCAATGGTTTGTTTAAGGTTTTGGGTGGATTTTCGTGCGGAGTCTTCAATTGTTAGAGCTGTACCGCTGGGTTTATCCTTTTTATGAACATGATGGGTTTCTTCGACATGATACTCGTAAAATTTATCATAGCTAGCCAGCCACTCGGTGAGCTGACACATGAGATAAACACCAAAACTCATATTCGAGGCCCAGAAGACTGGGACCTTTTGTCCGAGTTCTTTGAGCTTTTTCTTCTGATCCTTGCTAAGACCTGTGGTTCCACAAACTAAGGGGACCTTTTGCTTTTCAACAAACTGACAAAGTTCGGTAAAACCTTCAGGAAGAGAGAAATCAATTACTAAGTGAGGGGACTCTTTGGGCTCCAAATTGGGTTGAGACCGACTGTGCCCACCTTGGAAACTAAAGATCTTGTCCTTTTCTAGTCGATTTTTGACCTCTTGGCCCATCCGGCCACTTAACCCAAAAACGAAAACATTTTTACTCACAACAACTCCTCAAATCCGGAGAATGCGACATCCACTGTTTTCTTTACGTGATCTTCCATACTAATGAGAGGGAGTCTCGTCTCATCACTTTCGATTAATCCCTTTTTGTAGACTCCGTATTTGACCGGAATCGGATTGGCAGTGACATAAAGCCCATTGATCCACTTTTTGTTTGTTTCAAACTCTAATTTAACTGCGTCATCTTTTTCAATAGCTCTTTTGATCCATTCAACCATCTTGGCAGGAGCAATATGAGAGCAAACACTGATAATTCCGTGCCCTCCCGAGAAGCAAAACTCAATACTCGTACCATCATCACCACTAAGAAGGCAGAAATCGTCCGGTACAGCATTTTTGTATTGGTCAAAATGGCTGAGATCGCCATTGGCCTCTTTAATTCCGACAATGTTTTTATGTTTAGACAGTTCAATAATGGTGCTGGGTTCAAGCTGAGCAACCGTCCTTCCCGGCACGTTATAAAGAACGACCGGCTTTGGAACTTCATCGGCTACTTTTTTGAAATGAGCTAAGAGTCCCGGCTGGGGAGGTTTATTGTAGTACGGAACCACGACAAGGAGCCCATCGATAGGATATTCACAGGCTTTTTTACTCCACTCCACCGTCTTTTTGGTGTTGTTGGAGCCACTTCCAAACAGAATGGGGACCTGTTTGTTGACCTTTTTACAAACAAAATCAAGGACTTCCAACTGTTCCTCGGGGGTCAAGGTGGCACTTTCACCGGTGGTTCCGCAAACGACGAAGCCTTGGATACCTTGTTCTAATTGATGATTAATGAGTTTTTCCAAAGACGGATAATCCACTTCTTGGTTTTTGAAAGGGGTGAGAAGGGCTGTAAAAACACCTTTAAACATTAAATCTCCTTAGTTGAAATTCTCCAGTATAAACAAGTTCGGCGGGACCTAATAAAGACACTTCTTTATCGTTGATTTCGACTTGAAGCTCTCCTCCGGGGGCCACCAAATCATAAAACTGTTCTTCTTTTAAAGACTGCAGCACAAGGCTACTGGCAATGACTCCGGTACCGCAAGCCAAAGTAAAATCACAAACGCCTCTTTCAAATGTCTTTGTCTTGTTTGTCCCATTAGATTGATCCAGTAATGTTACATTGGTTTTGTGAGGAGCGAACTCAGGATGATCTTGTAACTTCTGGCAGACTTCCTTTGAAATCTTGTCGCCTTTATTGAGCAGTACAAAATGAGGGACGCCAGTATTCACAAAAAATCCATCCCAGGCATTACCGTCAATATTTAAAGTCTTTTCTTCCAGATCTGCGGATTGGAGTTGCCAGGTGACCTTAGCAGACTCTTCAAGAGCTTCACCAACGAGCGTTCCGCAGAGAGCTTCCATTGTCGCTGTTTTGACATTGTGAATCTTGTGAATAAATTGGAAAGCACAGCGAGCCGCGTTTCCACACATTTCAGCACTTGAACCATCACTATTAAAGAAATGCCATTTGAATTCTTTATCGAGCAGGGAGATCGTTTCAACAACGACTAGGCCGTCAGCCCCTATCCCAAAATGACGATCACACATTTCGCGACTGAGTTCAGAGAGGTCCATCGAGCGAAAAGGAGGTTGAAACTCAAGAAAAACAAAGTCATTTCCAGCTCCCACATATTTATGAAAGGGAATGCTCATTTTTTTTCCTTTTGTTCTTCATCCTCTTTGAGGTCTTTGTTGAGCTCAGCATCAACACCCTTATATTGGGGCTTACCGATACCCATTTCTCTTGGTTTTTCAGGGGGGACAGGTTTTCCCTTCACTCCACAGGAGCCCAGACTTAAAAAACAAAGAAAAAGGCAAAGATTTTTCATGTCCCATACCTACAGCGACTGTCCTTAAAATTCAACTATTTGCAGGAATAATGCCGCTCTTTTCCCCTATCAAAGAGATATCAAGCTGGACTTCTAAAATCTGTAATCTGTTTGCGATGGCCATTTTGCAGGTGGCAATTAATTGTAGTGATGGTGAGATCGAAGAAAGAAACTAAGCTCTTTCTTCGTAGGAGTTCACGAGAACTTGGCGGGGTTTAGAGCCATTCGCCGGTCCGATGACACCCTCTCGTTCCATAGTCTCGATGAGACGGGCCGCGCGAGGATATCCGATTCGGAATTTTCTTTGAATTAGTGAAGCGCTCACCTCTTTCATTGAAGACGTCCAAGCCACAATTTCGTCGTACTTATCGTCATATTCCTCTTGGTCTTCGTCGAATCCGGCGGCTCCAACACTTCCGGAGGAGGTGCTCGTCATTTTGATCGCGGTTTCATTGTATTCAGGCTCTCCTTGGGCGGACCAGTAATCCATTACAGACCCAATTTCATCCTCGGTCACCCATGGACCATGATGACGGATTGGTTTTGCCACGCCAGGAGCTAAAAAGAGCATGTCTCCACGGGCAAGCAATCGCTCACCACCGGATTCATCAAGAATGATTCGAGAGTCCATTTTACTGGCCACTTTAAAACTGATTCGACCCGGAATGTTCGTCTTAATAAGTCCGGTGACGACATCTTTACGGGGAGATTGCATGGCTAAAATGAGATGAATTCCACTGGCTCGAGCCATCTGGGCAAGGCGAACAACAAGCTGTTCCACATTGGCCTTATCAACAGCCATGAGATCACCAAATTCTTCAACGACAACGACGATATAGGGTTGAGGTGTAAAATAATAACTTTCGTTGTGACGGTTTTGCTGTTCAAGCTCCTCATTGAAGGCCTGGTGTTGAGCCACCTTTTCTTTATCGAAATCGCCCACTTTGGAATTAAAGGCTTCGAGTCCACGGCTACCAAATTTTGACATCGATCGATATCTTTTCTCCATTTCTTTAACAGCCCACTTCAACGCGCCCACAGCCTTTTTAGGTTCGCAAATAGTAGGCATTAAAAGGTGAGGAATATCATTAAATGTGGAGAGGTCCACCTGCTTTGGATCGATGAGGATAAGACGAAGTGTTTTAGGAGAATGACGAAAAAGGAGCCCCGTTAATGAACATACAACAAAAACCGACTTCCCCGAGCCTGTTGTTCCAGCCACAAGCAAGTGGGGCATTTTTCTTAGATCGACAACTTTTGGAGTTCCATTGGCTTCACGTCCCAGGGCCATTGGAAGTTTTACGTCATCAGACCAAAAATCGTCATTGGCGATAATGTCTTTTAGATAAACGGTCTCTCTTTTAGCGTTAGATGTTTCAATTCCAACGACATCACGACCAGGAATCGGAGCGATGATTCTAACGGACTCACTACTGAGTGCTAATGAAAGGTCATCGGCCAGCTCAGTAATTTTACTAATTTTCACGTGTGCCTCAGGTTTGAATTCAAACATAGTTACAGCCGGGCCTGGTTTGGCTCCCTTAACTTCACCTTTTACCGAAAATTGCGAAAGCTTATCAACGAGAATGAGAGATTTTTTCTGAACCTCGGCTTGGTCCACTCGATACCTCGAAGCCGGTGGATCTTCGAGCATTTTTATTTCAGGAAGTTTCCAATTGGCGATTTTTCTTTGAACCACCTTTTTCATTTTAACTCGGCGTTTTTTGGGAGCTCTGTGAGTTTCTTCCGTTTCTTCTTCGACCTCAATGTCCTCTTCATAATTATACTCGGGAGTCGGCTCTTCGTTGAAGGGAGCGGGGTCATTATTAAATATGGTGGGTATCTGCGTTGAACGAACTCTAGAAATGGTTTTTCGACTCGTGCCACCAACAAAATCGAGACACTTGCGAAGAGCTGATAAAAAGAACTCCTGTAGCTTAACGAATAGAACCTTTCCAAAGAAATGGCTACGATTGATGCCTTGTAAAAGATCCCAGTCCGTTACAGACAGCACACAGATGACGATAAATCCACTCAGAAATAAAGTGGCGCCGTATTGATTGAGGCCTTTAGTGAGGAGAAGAGATAAAAAGGAACCAATGGTTCCTCCCACACTCACCATACCTTGATGGAAACGCACTTGGTTAAAATATATTTCTGCTAAAGTGGCGGAACTAATTAAAAGAAAGATAAGCCAAATCTGTTTTTTTATCTTTTGGCCTTCGGATTTTTTCTGTAAAACCTTATAGCTCATAATAAAAAGAAAGATGACGAAAACCCAAGAGCTCATGCCGAAAAATTGGTACAGAAAATCAGAGGAAAAACTCCCAAAATAGCCACACCAATTTTTAGGTCCGCTTTGTGTGCCAAGAGAGTTCCAAGAGGGGTCATTGGGATTGTAACTATAAAGAGATAAGCCCAGGGCAAGACTTAAGAACAGCCATATAATGGAGACAATATCATTTCGAAGATCAGAGAAGCGTTTAAGATTCATAGTTTAAGTTTAAGTCTTTTTTTTGATAAATGCAGTAATGGGTAGGAAGAATGGGGCCTTTCACTGCACTCTAGTCCAGTGAAACAATAACTTTTATCTGCACGGGCTTCGGTTTTTTCTGAATAAATTGAAGCGTTCTTTAGTAAAAAAACAAACCTTAAAATGTCGGATAGCGTTTTCGAATTTAATGAATCCTGTTTTTGGATTGAGAACTAATTAAGAAAGATCAAGATTTTTTTGAACCTAAATTTGTAAAAATAAAAAAAAGTCTTTCATGACAAATGCAGAATCATCCATTAAGTTGCATCCAGTAAAAGCGATCGAATCAATGGTGGCTTTGTTTTCCACAGATTTGTCAACATCGAAAAAGGGAAAATTAAGGCAAGATTTTTTTTTTTCATGTTGCGGAGAACAAAGTTTGCATTTCTGATTTTGTCGGAATATTTAAATCATCCGCTTGTAATATTGGGAGTGTCATGGAAAATTTTGAAACTCAACGTGATCATCTGTACGTTACAAATCTTCAATCAACGAGCTTGGAGCACCTAGTTAAGAGCAAGCTGTCTTTGTTGTTTGAACAACAAAAACAAGCTGACGTCGAGCTGAATGGTCTTCACAAACTCATCATTGAACAAGTGGAGAAGCCATTGATTGAGCTTTCTCTACGTCAGTATAACGGCAATCAAGTCAAGGCTGCCAAATTGCTTGGTATCAACAGAAATACCTTGAAAAAGAAAATCGACACATACAAAATCGAAATTAAGAAGCACCACTAGCACAAAGTCATCAGCGAGCTCATCTTAGGTCCTCATCATGAAAAGGCTCGCTCTCTTGTGAACCGGTACGGTCATTCGTTCGAAATTGGGGACTTCCTATGGATATGCGCAAACCACCAAGTAATTTAGAGGCTGAGAAGTCAATTCTTGGTGGCCTGATGGTGCAACCTGATATATTTGAGGTTGTCTCCGATATTCTGGTTCCCACCGATTTCTATAAACTGGTTCATCAAAAGCTCTACAAGGTTATGTTAGATCTCCATAACCGCCGTGAACCTATTGATATCGTTACAGTTTCAAATGAGCTCAATTCCCGCAAAGAGCTTGAGCAAATCGGTGGATCCGCCGTCTTAGCTGAAATTATGAATGAAGGGCCTACGGCCATTAATATTCATCAATACGCTAAAATCGTGAAAGAAAAATCTCTCAGCCGAGAGTTGATCAATACCAGCACCGAAATTTTAAACAAAGCCTATGATCAAGACTATGAAAATTTTGATGCCTTTTTGGATGAGTCGGAAGGCAAGTTTTTCAAGATTGGTCAAAAAAGAGAAGAGTCTGGAGGCTTGGTGGGGGCCGCTGAGCTTATCAAGGTGAGTATTGATAAATTAACAGAACTCTCTGCTCGTAAGGAAGATATTACGGGTATTGTTTCTGGCTTTAGCCATTTAGATAAAATGACAGCTGGGTTCCAACGTGGGGATATGGTCATTATCGCTGCAAGACCCTCAATGGGAAAAACAGCCTTCAGCTTAAACGTAGCGCTTAACGCGGCTCTTCATAATAAAAAGCACGTCGCTTTTTTCTCAGTGGAGATGGCTAAAGAACAGTTGATGATGAGGATGCTAGCCACAGAAGCTCGCATAAATATGTCTGATTTAAAAGTGGGGCGAATTAAAGACAATGATTGGCCACGCCTGATCGATAAGGCCTCCCAGCTAGGAGAGGCCAATCTTTATATCGATGATACCAGTGGTATTTCACCCCAAGAAATACGTTCAAAATGTCGAAGAATGAAACAGCAGCATGGACTGGATATGATCCTCATCGATTATCTGCAGATCATGAAACTTCGTCAGCGTATTGAAAGTCGAGAACGAGAGGTCGCAGAAATTTCAAGAAGTTTAAAGGCGATCGCTAAAGAATTGGAAGTTCCTGTCATTGCTTTGGCTCAGTTGAACCGAGGTGTTGAAGGGCGAACGGGAGACTCTCGTAAACCAGTTCTTTCAGATTTGCGTGAATCCGGGTCCATTGAGCAAGACGCTGATTTAATTATGATGCTCTACAGAGAAGAGTACTATGAGCCGGACAATCCAGACATCAAGGGTAAGGCCGATTTGCTGGTTAGAAAGCATCGTAACGGTCCCGTAGGAGAGTTGGAGTTAAAGTGGGAGGCACAGTATGGACGCTTTTCCGTTTGGCAAAACAACTCACCACAGGGTCCTCAGCCGCCACCCCCTACACCGATTACCTCCGGCAAACCTAAAAACTTTGCTCCTCAGGTAGGTGGGTAGTGAAAGAAATCACAATTGCTGTGATTTTTTTTAATGAGCAAGGCAACCTCCCTCGACTGCTAAAATCTTTTGAAGCGCAATTAAAAGAACCAATGAATGCTTCTTTCGATCTTTTATTTATTAATAATTCATCCACAGATCACTCCAAAGTGATCGTAGAAAATTGGATAGAATCGAATTCTCAGTTCTCTTGTAAACTTATTACTCGGAAAAAGAATCAACTTTCAGAGGCAAGGCAGCAAGCGGCCGAGCTCTGTCAAACCCATTGGCTGGTCTATGTGGATGCCGACACCGAGCTTGATTGGGACTGGGCTCAAGGAATACTCACTACCTATAGAGACCTTGCTACAAATGCCATAGGGATTGGTGGAAAAAGTTATTTCGTTCCCACCCAGCCTTGGCACAAATGGGTTGTGCCGCTGGCCGAGCTTTTTCCACTGGGAAAATCAAAGGACATTGTCGAAGTCGATCATGTGCCAACAAACAATTATCTAGTCAATGTGAAACACCTGCTTGAGGTGGGAGGATTCGACCAAAGATTTTTCAATGTGGGAGAAGATTTAGATCTTAATATTCGTTTAAGGAATCAGGGGTCAATTTATTACAGCGAAAACTTTTCTGTAAAACATTTTCTTCCCGTTAACCAAACACAGTGGTTTAAAAAAATGTTTCGTTATGGCTGGGCGCAGTCATTTGTCGCCATGAAAAATCGCGGAGGGATTTCCCCATTAAAAGCACTACCATTCCTTTTTCTGATTATTCTTGGAGTGAGTCTTTTCTATCAGACCTTTGTGGTTGGTTTGATTCTAATTTGTAGCCTTTTTTTTCCGAGACTTCGCTTCTACCTTCTCAGTTTTTTATTTTATGGCATAGGAGAGACCTACGGTGGTATCGATTATATATTGAAAGCTCAGTTTAAAGGACGATCACCGGTACCGTCGACATAGAAAATTATAGTCTTAATTTTCTAAAAATAAATTTCCACAAATATAAAAGAAGCCGGATTTTTTGAACTTTTTGAGAGGTGTCATCTAGTTTAGCTCTAGATTCGTGAAATCAAGCTAGCAGTGACCTAAAGAAAATTGAGCCAATCCTTTTTGGCGATGAAATCAATTCTCAATGAGAGTGAGGGCACCTTCAAAAATAAAATTTTCCCAACATATTCTCTTCTCGTGTTTGCTTTGTATTACCATTTTTCCTATTATAAGAGCCTTCAATAAAGGCAGTTATGATTCAAAGTCTCTCGATTATCATGCCCTGTTTCAACGAACAGGAGGCCATTCCAAATGTTCTTCCAAGAACTCTACAATCACTTAATGATTTGAAAGTCTCTGGAAAGATTAAAGATTTTGAACTGATCGTTGTGAATGATAAGTCCACAGACAAATCTGTGGAGCAGATAAAAAAGTTTAAAAATGTAAAACTGGTTCATACCAATGGAACGGGAAGAGGCTATGGTAAGGCCTTGAAAGAGGGTTTTAAAGCCGCCCAGTCCGAGTGGATAGGGTTTCTGGATATGGACAATAGTTATCGTCCCGAGGACCTTCCACTATTTATTGATGAAATTGATAAGGGGCAAAGTGATTTTATTATGGGTCAAAGAAGTTTGGCTGAACAAGGAATGAGCTTTACAAGAGGTATTGGTAATTGGCTCTACGTTGTCTTGTCCCGTTGGTTTTATAATTCCTATCTATCCGATGTCTGTAGCGGTTATCGCATTTTTCATCGCCGACACCTCGGAGATATTCTCAATATCGAAGAGGATGGTTTAAACTTTTCCATTCAACTGACTCTAGAGATGATTGGCCAGAAAAACCTTATTGCTCCAATTCCTATCCAATACGATGAACGTCTTGGTGAATCGAAACTTTCTGTTTTGAGCGATGGTCTGGCATTTTTAAAAGTAATATTAACCGCCAAGTTGAGGCAAGCCCGTGCTTTTAAGCATAGTCGAGTGTAGTGATTATCGAAAATATCAAGGAAGAGGCGAGTGGGGTGAAATTCAAAAGTCCCAGGCTACCGAATTAATTGGACCCGTTGTTCATAAAAATATCGCTTCAATGCGAAACCTAGGAGCGTCTAAATCCACAGGTTCTTGGATTTTTTTTAAAGATCAAGACTGCCAAGTGGATTCCATAAAGTTAATAGAATTAATAGAAAAATACTCTGACTATGATGTCATTGGGGGAGTTTACTCAAACTTTGAAACCACTTCCTATTACTCAAAAGTTTATCACGAGATTCAAAGAAAATGGCTTTTGAAAGGTATTCTTAAAAAGGGAGAAGGTCTGCCACAAACAAAACATGTTTTGGGCGGTGCTCTGGCCATTAAGAAATCGGTTCTTAAAGAGATGGGTGGGTTCTCAGAAAAAATTGGTTGGGGAGCAGAGGAGACCGAGCTTTTAGACCGATTGACCCAACAGAAAAAGAAAGTCGGTATTTGTTATTCCCTTAAGGTTCGACATAAACACAATATGGGTCTATTTGGCTTTATAAAAAGAGCGTGGAAACAAAACTTCAACCTCATCTATTACGTCAATCCCGAACCGCAAACGCCCCCTTTAAAGATTAATTATTTAAGATCAATACTCGTTCATCTGCCAGGAATTGCTCTCTTTTTCTCAGTGGCAAAAATGGCTCAATCGACAGCCCTTATTCTTCGCAGTTTAAAGAGAATACGATGAGCCTTCTACGGTCCTTATTTAATAAAAAACAAAAGATTTCCCAGCTAAAACAGCCTTTCAATGCGGAAGTTTTATTTGTTTTATTTGATGTTTTTTATGTTTGTTTTGATGAGCCAAACAAAGAGGAAAATTGGCGTCAAATTAAAGCAATAATTCCAAAAGCAAAAAAAGTTGAGGGAGTGGTTGGTTTTGACAACGCACTAAAGCAATGCGCGAAACTATCAAGCACGGAGTACTTTTTTCTAATAGACGGTGACAACCAATTGATTGAAAGGCGTTTTCGAAGGTCCTTATCAATTGAAGGTTTACAAGATGACTGGGTTTTATCCTGGGCTTCACTTAATACAGTGAACGGTCTAACCTATGGCAATGGCGGTCTCAAACTTTGGCCCAAGGAGGTCGCCCTGAGTATCAAATCTCATGAAAATGCCAACCAGGGAGATGATCAAACAGATTACTGTTTTATTGCCTCTTATTATCTTATCGATGACTATGTCAGCCGGACCATTGTGAATAAAACTTTTCGTCAAGCTTTCCGCGCTGGTTTTAGAGAAGGTGTTAAGATGAGTCTTGCGTATGGAAAGCAAGTGGATTTTAGTAAAAAGAATTTTGAAGAAGCCTTGGGGCGCCAAAATCGATTGCGACTGAAAATATGGTGCGAGGTGGGCTCGGATGTTATTAATGGCATGTGGGCCATCCTCGGTGCAAGAATGGGACTCTATTGCAATGCTGTAAAAAAATTCGACTACAGTAAAATTAATTCTTACGAATGGATAGAATCGTTACTGCAAGAAGAAGTTTTTAAACCTCTTGATGTTGAAATGAGCCAGGTTGAAAATCATGATTTCGACGCGAGAAGGCTCTCACCACTTATTGAAAATTTTGGCAGAAAAATTACGGAAGCTCTCCCCTTAGAGTTAAAACTCCTTACGCCCATTGAAAGTTTGCAGTTTAAAGAGGACTTCAAAAACCCCCGTCGCTCGGGCCTACTCAGTTAATTTAATTTAAAAAAATAAATTGTTGGGAAAGGTCTGTATTCGAAACAAACAGTCTCGAGCTGAAAGACCGGTATTTGAGGGGGCCTCCACCCTCGACCTTTGTAGCAATATAATTTTAGTGCTTTCCATCCCTCTTCTCTTTTTGGTTGAATGATTTTAGCAAGAGGGGGGAGACTCATGGATGAGACTCTAATCAAACAAGTGGCCATGCAAACGGGCCTTAATCAAGAACAAGTACAGAAAATATTAAAGAATTGGGTTATGGACACGGGGAGAAGTCCCCAAGATTTAGGCCTTGAGGACTTAAGAGAAGTTCTTGTTCACATTCTCCAAAATCTATTTCAAGAAATTGCAGAAGGTGAAAACAAGTATGTGAAAGTGTCCTAAGAAAAGACACTTCTAAAAACTAATTAGGATTCTTTTGGGTTAAGTCTTTCAACAGTGATAACAATTTCCTGTTCAAGACCTTCTCCCATATTAATCATAGCTTTATGCTGACCAAGAACTTTAATCGGCTCAGGCAATGAGATGTCTCTTTTATCAACGATATGACCTTGCTTCTCGAGTTCATCGGAAATGTCTTTGTTAGTCACTGAACCAAAGAGTTTGTCTTCATCTCCAGCATTGAGTTTGAAAACGAGTTGTAGGCCTGCGATTTTTTCTAGGGTCTCTTTTCTTTCTCCCATTGCTTTTTTACGGCGGGAGTCTGCCACACGCTGCCAGTGTTCAAATTCTTTCACTCGTTTTTCAGTCGCCTCAGCAGCCAACTTTCTAGGGAATAGAAAATTGCGGGCGTAACCATTAGCAACATTCACAAGTTCACCCACTTTACCAAGATCTTTTACGTCTTGTTTTAAAATAACTTTCATTTTGAACTCCTCTTAACTTTCTTTTACATGCTTTTTGTTTTTTAAGTTTTTAAATCTAAAATCAAACCAATAATCTAAAATTCCCAAGCCACTGACAAAAATGAACATTTGGAAAAAGACGAGAAAATAGGCCAATAGTCGCCAGAACCCATGAATGGATAGGCGATCCAAAAAATAAGTAAATACGGCCAACCCTTGGAAAAAATAGGCCGCCATTGTAATCGCTAGAACATTTGAGCCGGCCACGGAGAGTACAGTGGAGCCTAGGTCTAAAAATGTGGTCGCCAGACTGATGATAAAAGCCCAGATGGTCCAATCCGGAAGTCGAAACATGCGCATTTGCAAATGTTTCCGGGGGGAATTGGGAAGTCTTGTTACCGTCAGTGAGATAAAGATGATTACCATCAGGGTAATGATAAGTCCTGAGGGTATGTACCAAACCAATTCCGTGAGGTCGACTTCCTTAAACCGAGGCATTTGCTGTAGCTGCTGATGAATGGGCTCGGCTTTTTCGGTGAGCAAGAGTTTCATGTTTTGCCCGGTCCAGCGAGTGTAACCGAAAACAGCAAACAGGTTCGTGCCAGCCGTTACAAGTACAGTGACAGTGGAAGCTATGAAAATGGAAAAATTCTTTTCCTCAAGCTCTCGGTAGACTCCGATTAGGAAACACAAAGAAAAATAAACCAGAGACCACTGCCACAAACCAAAAGCCAGTAGGGTTGCTGAGCACACCAGAGACGTGAATAGGAAGACTCGACGCCCATAAATCAACCGCATATACCGGATCGGAAGTGCGGCGAGAAAAACAAAGGCGTAGGACAGCGCCACTCCCATTAAGGAAGTGAAAGCCCAACGAAAACTAAAGGTACGTCCCTTGTTTTCTGATAGATTTTTTGAGTGATTTTGACTCACATCAATCTCCAGGTTCATAGCAAAGCAAACGGGCGCTGAAAAAAAATTCAGCCAGCCAATAAAAATTAATTTTTATTACGAGCGGCTTTTCTAGCCTTGTACTTGGCTTCTTTTTCTTTTTCTTTTTGAAGGGTATCGGCGAGACGATCTTTGAAAGCCTCAACTTGCTTGGCCAATGTTTCTTTTTCAGAAAGACGAGTATGAACGACTCGGATGACTTTATCGTTGAGCTTCATAGTTCTTTCTAGTTCCTTGATGGCATCTGGGGAGGCCATAAAAGTGGAGTGAAAATAAATGGCTCGAGTGGTTTTCTCAATGGGGTTGGCTAGTTTTCTTTTTCCCCAAGTGTCTACGTGGTTAAGTTCACCGGAGAAAGACTCGATGATTGATTTATTTTTTTTGAAAAGAGCTTTTTGATCTTCTTCAGAAGCGTCAACATCCATCATGATAACGGCTTCGTAGGGACGGGTTACGGTAACTTTTGATAATTCCATCGTGTTTCCTTTCGGGTTAAGCCCATGATTCTTTCCATCATGAGCAAGGCATATTGGCTTATTTTTGTGGCATTTGATAGCACAGGCCGAGAAGGAGAACAAGCAGAAAGTCCGTGCTCAAAGAGCCTAACTTCTTGATTTGCCATGGAGAATCTCCAAAAATAGGGTATGAGACTCTACCTGGAAATCATTGAAGGCCCCTCAGAGGGCCGAAAATTAAGTCTATCGAAAACGGCCACCATCGGACGCAAAGGGGCTGATATCCTTCTCAATGACGCTAAGTTGTCGGGAATACATGCTATTTTCCAATACGATGAAAAAGAAGGCTGGGCCATCATTGATAATGACTCTCGAAATGGGATTTGGGTTAACGGTTTGAAAGAAATTCGCATGATCCTTCAGGATTCCGATGAAATTCTCATCGGCTCATCCAAGATGCTTTGTCGGTTGGTTGAGGGAAATAGCTTTAAGTTCTCTGAAAAGTTCAGCGTTTGGGTACAAAAACTGTTTAAATCTTCAAAAAATCAGAGTCCTGATTCTTTAAGCGAAATCAAACCAGAGGTGCGACTTAAGGTTATTCAGGGAATACAGTATGGGGAAATTTGGGATATTAATTATGGGCCTCGCAAAGCCGGTAAGGAAAATAGTGATATTTGTCTTTACGAAGAGGTGGCTCCGGAGGAGTCTTTTGAAATTCGCGTGAAGGGAAAGTACGCTTATTTCTACACGGAAAGAGAAAAAATCGTTAAATTAAATAATGAAAGTGTGAGAGAAAAACAATTCACGCCAGGGGATGTGATTTCCATTGGTGAGAGTCAAATATTAGTTGAGCTGGATGAGGGTGATGGATTCAGTCCTTAAGGAATCAGGATATTTTGAAAGTTTCGATGATACAGAGGTGTATTTTGAAACTAGAGGCACAGGGGAGCCCCTGTTTTTCTGTTATGGAATTGGATGTCTTTTCAACCATTGGTTTCCCCAAGTGCAGTACTTTTCTAAATATCGAAAAGTCACGATGCTCGATTATCGTGGGCATCACAAGTCACCGGTCCCAAACGATAAATCAAGTCTGACAATTGCATCTTTAGCTATGGATCTCATTGCTTATTGTGATCAGAACTCCATTAAGAAGGCGGATTTTGTGGGGCACAGTTTTGGTTGCCAGGTATTGTTACTGGCGCATGAAAAGCGGCCCGACCTTTTCCGGAGTTTGGTTTTTGTGAATGGCCTTTATAGGAACCCCTTTGAGCACATGATCAAAGCGGATGATTTGGTGGAGCTCGTCAACCAAGCTAAGAAAATATACAACCAAGCCCCTGGGATTATTTCTACCTTGTGGGCAAAGGGAGTTACAAATCCGATTTTAGTTCCCTTGAGTGCTTTAACAGGAGGATTTAACCTTTCCCAGACTGCACTTAAGGATATTGAAATTTACGCCCGAGGTGTGTCGGCGATTGATATTCGCGTTTTTCTAACATTTTTTGAGGAAATGGTTTCGTTTGATTCAGAGGACTATTTGAGCCGAATCCGAACCCCTACCCTCATCATCTGTGGGTCTAAAGACGCTCTCACTCCCTTGGATGAACAAGAAAAAATGCATGAACTTATAGCCAATAGCGAACTTTATCCTGTTCCCTACGGTTCTCATTGCACGCAATTGGATTTTCCAGAGATGGTTAATCTGAAATTACAAAGTTTTTTCGAAGAAGTAAAAAAAGGCGCCCGATAAGAGTGCCTTTTTCTTTAAAGGTTATTTAAATAGAGCAGGTTTTCCACACTTGGCGGTAATCGTTTCCACCGAGAGTTTTGGGGAAATTCACTAAAACTTCCACTTTACCGGATTCTTTATCAAAACGAGCGGAATAGGCATCACCGAAATTATCCAGCATACAGTGTTTCTTAACTTTACCTTGTTTCAAATTAGGTTCTAAAACCAGGATTTTATTAGCTTTGGACATATTGTTCCACTGAGAAACAAGTACTCTGCGGCCGTTGTCTATTTCTAGAGTGCGTTTGGTTCCGGCGATCGGGGTTGAAAAATGACCTTTGTCTTCTTTTAATGTTTCAATGAGATGGTATTCCTTTGGGACTCGAAAAGAAGCGGAGCCTTGGCAGCTTTTTAAGTCGCGACGGTCAGCATGACTACGAAAATACAAGCGACTTTTGCTACGATTATAGCAACTCGTCCATCTCTGAGATTGATTGGAAGCGGCTAGTGAAAAACCACTTGTCATTAAGATTCCGAGAAGAATTGAAATACTGATCTTCTTTAAATAAGATTTTAGAGAATTATTCATTTATCGAGTCCTCTGCAAAATTGTTCTAAGTTGGCTTCCTGAGACGCCAGGAGCAATTTGTCCATATTCACTGACGAGTTCAGCCATTCCACGCATACAACTAATCACTTTATTAGCATAAGTGGTTCGTCCAGCACCACCGTAGTAGCGTTCCGCAAGTGTATGGTAGTGGTTAAAAGTCATGGAGCCATTACCCATTCTTTGTAGGAGCCCGGCGTATTCTGCTTTTTTCAGAATAACAGAATGATGGAGGTCGGCTTGTGCCAAAGTACTTCTTAGCATGGCTGATCGGAAGGCCGTGTACTCTCCAGCTGAGTCGTACTGCTCAAAACCGCTGACAACACTTCCGTATGCGGCAATGGCTTCTCTACCTGTCGAGTTTCGAACTTGAAACATGCCCCAGGCGCCACCACCCGAGTCTCGGTGCACAGCATTTGGTGAAAGATGGGATTCTTTATATCCTATGCAGATACTAAATCTTGGGTCTACGGGGACACGAGGCGCCCTTAATTGATTGATGGCTTCAAGATCACTAAGAACATGCTGAACATGATCTCTGAAATCATCATAAGTTTGGCTAAGGCAATTAGAATTCTGGTAGCCACTTCCATCCCAACTGTTGTTACATCGAAAAGAAGCACGACCTTCTAGGTCTTCAGGTCTCGCTGCAAAAGGACGCATCTGAGGACGAAGACTAGAATCCGGAGCTGCGGTATCAACCTGTTGGTTGCCACCTGTGACTTCGCTATTACCACCATCGAGAATGACTTCTTGTTCTTCAACTTCATAAGAGCTTCCATACACTTCCTCATCATAAAATTGATTTCCAGAGGACTCATCGACAATAATAGGTTCGATAGGACTATCTTCATCAACAGGATCGTTATTTGGGTCTTCCGGGACATTCATTCGCACCGATGAATAATTATTTGAATTTTGGCTGAGTGCAATGAGATCCACGTAACCATAGGCGTCCTCGGAATTGGTGTCTACAACGGAAAAGGGATCTCGAATAATTTTCACTGGAAATATAAGGCGACCGTTGGGGCCCATTTTGGGAGGTAATGTCCGGTCTTGGCGGGCTAAGCTGACCCAATTTTGAAGCGTGGCGTGGAGATCCATTTGTCCATTGTTGAAGACAGCCTCCTCAGCGACTTCGTCGGGAAGTTGGATGATAGTATTGGACCCAAGGCTTCCGTTCACTTGACCGATATTGGAATAGTTATGGAGTTGGGCGCTGGTATTTGTTAATCGAATGAGGTTGGGAGCACTTACATCTGCAAAAACAAAAGGTGTCGCAAAAATAACCGCTACAAAGATCACAAATACGAAGAGATTTCGAATGTAGATTGTTTTATTCATTAATTATTTTCCTATCCGTTTACATGCTACTTATTATGGAAAACTTCAGGTGCGGGATCTCTGATGTCGTAGTTTTGCCAAAAAGAGGATGGAGGAGCCCTCACCTCTTGCCTCATTTAAATACAAGGACCGTACCAGGCTGAGACGCCATGAGAAGCCGATGAGAGCGGCTTCAATCCTAAACATTTAGATTTTAAGAGTTCTGCCAATGAGCGCGTTTTCACCTGTCTAAAAAGTAGACATATTGAAGATAGTGCGGTTTTAGCTCTCAAAGAGGTCGTAAATGATAGGCGAGGGCTCATACTTAAAGTTTTTTGATTTCAATTGATAAAAGTGTGAAACAAAAGCCACTGAACATTTTTCACTGACAACGAGAATTTCCAACCAGAATAGAGGCTTCTATCTGTAAATGCTAAAAGCAGTTTATGAAAAACATAGTCTTAAAACCACTAATTGTCCTCATTCTACTTTTTCACGGCCCATTGGCCCAAACAAGCTTGAGCTCTGAAACTCAATCAAAGATCAACGAAAATGTCTTTATAGTCGTGCCAATAAATGCCTACGCCTCTGGAATGTCGGCAGAAAGAGTGGATGCTTACCTCTCACAAAATTGCCAGGGAGAAAAGCCAAGTCCGCGATTGCAGCTCAACTGTGAGCATTTGCAAACTTGTGTTGGTGAAGAAGAGTGCGGACTTATTTTTGGAACCCACGGAACGGCTTTTCTCGTTGAGAGTGGAACTCGCTTAGTGACGGCATGGCATGTATTGTTTCAAACAAATGCAACGGCGTTAGAGTTTTTGGCTCGACCCTTAGAAAAGAAAACTCTTGAAGAGCGAAGAGAGCTGGCACTTCGCAGACTCACACCTCATTTTGTTTTGATGAACCAAGAGCGTGAAATTGTATACGACACTCGGAATGTGCCAGCGAAATATGAAATGATCGGAGACCCTATCGTGCCCGTTTTTCATAAGAAAGGAAAAAAGGGGGAGGGCTTCTTCGGATATCACGAAGGAATCCCAACCGATTGGGTTGTTACTGAATTGGGTGAATCCCTGGGAGAGGGCTTAAAAATGGCTCCTCAGCAAAACACCCTTGGTGACGAGTTTTTTATAGCTGGTTTTGGCTTTGATCGTTATGAAATGAACTTTAGTGTAAATGCTGGTGAAGCTTCAACTGTTTATAGCCTCAACAACGAATTGGGAATATTCACCAATTTCTCTATTCGTAATGAAGAAAAAAGTTTTTCAGAACTAATGGCGATGTCGATCTCTGAGGTTCTGTCTTACATGGGTTATAGTGAGGAGAGTATCGCTCAGCAAATAGAAGATTACCCAGAAGAAACTCTGCTGCGTTCGATTGAGATAGTTTTGGGTCAGCAGCAACGGCATCAAAGAGACTGGTGGGTCGAGTCCCATAAAGAGGAAGTTTTCTTTTCAACGATTCCATCGCTCCCTGGGCATAGTGGAGGCCCCTTTTTAAATAAGTCTGGAGAGGTCCTTGGTTTGGTTTCAACAGGCTTTTTCACCGCAGTGGAAGAAGAAGGACCTTTAGCCTCTGTTGGTAGTGGCACCCTGCTTTTTGAGAGGTCCGAGATTCTAAACTATTTGCAATAACTATTTCGACCAAGGGCCGGCTTTTGCAGCTCTGGTAAGGGTTTAAGCGGATCTGAGATTTTTATGCAGAGCTGGACTCAAAAAATAAGAGGTCTATCCCTATAATGGAATTTCAACGCACGGACGCGTTGGAAAAGGATCGACATGGATGTTGTAAAAACTCTTTTACTGAGTCTTTTTTTATTGGCTGTCGTCGCTTGTGGTTCAGACGAAAATACCTCTAGCCAAGATCAATTTAAAAAATCCCAAAAACCAAGTTGCCAGAATCGGGAGATAAAAGGCGAGTATTTAGTTCATTGGAAGTCGGGACAGATTAGTATTGTAAATTCTGAAAATGAAAAAAAATTCGTTGATGGCTATCTTAAAAATCATAAAGAAGAAATTGTGGCGGCTGAGCCTCATTATAGGATCCAGATTAGTCCGCAAGAATTAATCCAACAAAGAGACTGGGGGGGTGGGGTCAATTGGGGTACTGAAGCCATTGAAGCTCAGAATCTTTGGGACAAGGGACTTTCTAATGAAGAGATCGTGGTGGCTGTGATTGATTCCGGAGTGAATGTTGAACATCCTCAACTGGTTTCGGCTATCTACGAGAACAAAAACGAAACCCTTAACGGAGTTGATGACGACAACAATGGTTATGTCGACGATGTCGGTGGGTATAATTTTGTGAACAACTCTCCTCACCTCAATGATTACACAGGTCACGGCACTCATGTTGCCGGTGTGATAGCTGCGCAACATGCCGAAGGACGCATTAAGGGTGTTGCTCCCAATGTAAAAATACTGCCACTAGCATTTATTGATCAAAGGGGGGGCGGAGATATTCAAAAAGCTTTAAATGCCATCCGCTATGCGAGTCAAATGGGAGCCAAGGTCATCAATGCTAGCTGGGGAGGGAATAGTTGCTCTTCTCTAATGGAACAAGAAATTGAAAAGCTCGCCGAAAAAGGCATCCTGTTTGTTACTGCCGCGGGAAATAGTGGAAATGATATTACAATTCTCCCAGAATACCCGGCCGCTTTTGTTCTCGATAATATGATCACCGTGGGTGCCTCGACTTTTGATGCCAAAACAGCCGGCTTTTCCAATTATGGTTTGCTTGTTCACCTTGTGGCCCCAGGGGCGAATATAGCCAGCACCTATCCTCCAGAATTTGATACTGATGGAAGTTTGGATGGTGTGGCCACACTGAATGGAACGAGCATGGCGACACCCTTTGTGGCAGGAGCAGCGGCCTTACTTTGGTCCCTAAAGCCTGACGCGTCGTATACTGAGATAAAAGAAGCTTTGGTTCAAGGAGTGGTTGAGGGGCCCTACCCCGTACTCACCAGAGGACAATTAAATATCCGTCAATCCTATGAAATCCTCAACCAATAGGTAAAAGAGTGATCCTCTTAAGACTCTGAGGTGGAGAGGCTTAGCGCCTTTTTCACCCATTCATAATACGCCGCTTAAAAAACAGATCCCTTTTCTTGATTTCACGCTGCAGCATTCGGTATTGTGCTCCATTGCATAAAAAGTCAGGAGCCTGTCATTGCGTTATTATATAGATAATCTCAAAGATTATGTCGGTGAGACGGTTGAACTAAAGGGCTGGGTTTATAACACTCGTGGGTCCAAAAAGATTAAGTTTCTAATTCTTCGTGATGGCACCGGCCTTTGCCAGTGTATTTTCTTTAAAGGCGATTGTGATGATGAAGCTTTTGAAAATTTCCAGAATTTAACTCAGGAATCCTGCGTAAAGGTCACTGGGGTGGTTAAAGCAGAACCTCGCAGTCCGGGAGGCTTTGAACTTTCAGCAAAGTCTTTTGAGATCCTGTCGGAATCCACCGATTATCCCATCACACCCAAGGAACATGGGGTGGATTTTCTCATGAACCATCGTCACTTATGGCTTCGATCGAAACGGCAGCACGCCGTTATGAGAGTGCGATCTGAAATTTTGAATGCAATTCGTTCCTTTTTTGATGATAGAGGTTTTACCTGCACAGATGCTCCTATTTTTACTCCGAACGCCTGTGAAGGAACATCCACTCTTTTCTCGACGAAATATTTTGATGACAAGGCTTACCTTTCTCAAAGTGGTCAACTCTATATGGAGGCCACTGCCGCCGCCTTTGGAAAAGTTTATTGCTTCGGACCCACCTTTCGAGCGGAAAAATCAAAAACTAGGCGACATCTTATTGAGTTTTGGATGGTTGAGCCTGAGGTGGCTTTTAACGACCTTTACGACAACATGGATTTGGCCGAGCAGTTTGTTGAGTACGTGGTCCAAAGAACTATGACAAATAAAAAAGCAGAACTTGAAGTTTTAGAAAGAGACTTAAGCAAACTTGAAAAAATTAAGGGCCCTTTTCCAAGGCTTCACTATGATGAGGCTACAGCTATTATTAAAAAAGAAAACCCTGACTTTGTGGATGGCGATGATTTCGGCGGAACCGATGAGACGATCATTAGTAGTCAGTACGACAAACCCGTTTTCGTTCATCACTTCCCGACGGCCATTAAAGCTTTTTATATGAAGGAAGAGCCCGAGGATAAAAAGTATAGTTTGAGTTGTGACCTCCTTGCCACTGAAGGATACGGTGAGATCATCGGTGGTGGTCAAAGAGAGGACAACCTTGAGATTTTAGAAACAAAAATTAAAGAACACGACCTGAATTTAGATGATTTCTCTTGGTATCGCGACTTGCGCCGCTACGGAAGTTTTCCTCATTCTGGTTTTGGACTTGGTATAGAAAGAACAGTGGCTTGGATTTGCGGACTGAATCATGTGAGAGAAACAGTTCCTTTTCCTCGTCTCTATGGAAGACTTCATCCTTAAAAGGTGCTGATATGGAAACGAATGTAGATAGATTGAATTCACTTGAACAGCGAAACCAAAAAGCCTTCGAGGGCGGTGGGGAAGAGCGAGTCAAAAAACACAAACAAGGGACTCGCCTCACGGCTCGAGAACGACTCCATACCCTATTGGATCCAGGAAGCTTTGTTGAAATGGATCGGTTTGTAACTCATCGATGCCAAAATTTTAAAATGGCCGATAAAAAAATCGATGGTGATGGAGTTATCACAGGTTATGGCCGCATTAATGGCAAATTGGTTTATGTCTACAGCCAAGACTTCACCGTGTTCGGCGGCAGTATGTCCAGAACCCAGGCCAATAAAATCTTAAAGGTTCAAGAGATGGCCATGAAAAATGGCGCTCCCATCATTGGCTTAAATGACTCAGGAGGAGCGAGAATTCAAGAGGGTGTTGAAGCCTTAGGTGGCTATGCTGACATTTTTCTGAATAACGTTATGGCCTCAGGAGTCGTTCCTCAGATTAGTGCAATCATGGGGCCGAGCGCTGGTGGTGCGGTCTATTCGCCGTCAATCACAGACTTTATTTTTATGGTGAAAGACACAAGCTATATGTTTGTGACAGGACCTGATGTTATCAAGACAGTCACTCACGAAGAGGTAACAAAAGAAGAACTCGGCGGAGCTTCAACTCACAGCCAGAAATCGGGTGTGGCTCACTTTGCAGCAGAAGACGACAAACACTGTCTATTGATGATCCGTGAAATGTTGAACTTCCTTCCCAGTAACAATATGGATGATCCTCCACAGTTGGAAACTAAAGATGATCCAAACAGAAAAGTGGAAGAGCTGACTTCTTTTATTCCTGATAGTTCTAGAAAACCTTATGACATGAAAGAGCTCATTAAAAAGGTTGTGGACGAAAGCTACTTTCTTGAGATTCATGGCAACTATGCCACCAATGTCGTCGTAGGATTTGCTCGCTTCAATGGAAGAAGTGTTGGTATCGTGGCCAACCAACCCCAGGTTTTGGCGGGATGTTTGAATATTGATGCGAGTAAAAAAGCGGCTCGATTTATTCGATTTTGTGATGCCTTTAACATACCTCTAGTAAACTTTGTTGATGTCCCCGGATTTCTTCCTGGAACCGATCAAGAGTGGCAGGGTATTATTACTCATGGGGCAAAACTTCTTTATGCTTACGCTGAAGCCACAGTTCCAAAAGTCACCATCATCACACGAAAAGACTATGGTGGGGCCTACTGTGTTATGTCCTCTAAACACTTAAGAGGTGATGTTAACCTTGCTTATCCTTCCGCAGAGATTGCTGTGATGGGAGCTGAGGGTGCTGTGAATATTATTTTCAGAGAAGCTATCAAGAACGCAGAAAACACCGAAGAAGAGCGTGGTCGCTTAACCAAGGATTATGAAGATAAATTTAACAATCCCTATGTGGCTGCTGAGCTTGGATATATCGATGAAGTGATTGAGCCTTCCATGACTCGTAAGCGTATTTGCGACTCACTTGAGATGTTAAAAAATAAAAGAGACACAAACCCGCCAAAAAAACACGGAAACATTCCTCTTTAAGGAGCCAGTCGATATGTTTAAGAAAATCTTAGTTGCCAATCGAGGGGAAATTGCGGTTCGAGTGATTCGAGCTTGTCGGGATATGGGCATATCATCGGTGGCGGTATTTAGTGAGGCCGATCGATACAGTCAGCACGTTTTACTTGCCGACGAAGCCTACGAGATTGGACCGGCTCCCAGCAATGAGTCCTACCTTGATGACGTGAAGATCCTAACGGTTGCCAAAAATGCCGGTGTTGATGCCATTCACCCAGGCTACGGTTTTATGAGTGAAAACGCTGACTTCGCCAAGAAAGTGGCAGAGGCGGGCATTGAGTTTATAGGTCCATCGCCACAAAATATTGTGGACATGGGAGATAAACTCTCTGCTATTTCGTTGATGAAAAAAGCGGGAGTTCCCACAGTGCCTGGAAGTGACGGCCCTGTTGATACTGTCGAAGACGCCCACAAGGTTGCTAATGAAATTGGATTCCCTGTGATGATTAAAGCCACTGCCGGCGGTGGTGGTAAGGGGATGCGTGTTGTTCATCAAGAAAAGGATCTTGATAGCTATTACCGTGCCGCCCGTTCTGAAGGTTTAAATTATTTTAAGAATGATGTTGTGTATATGGAGCGTTTTATAACAAGTCCTAAGCACATCGAAATTCAGGTTTTTGGGGACAAACACGGTAATGTCGTCCATCTCTTTGAAAGAGAATGCTCGATTCAGCGTCGACATCAGAAAATTATTGAAGAAGCTCCAAGTCCATCTGTACCAGACGAGGTCCGACAGAAAATGGGTGATGTTGCCGTTAAAGCGGCTGAGTCCATTGGTTACGTGGGTGCAGGAACTTTTGAATTTATTTTTGATAATAATACCAAAGAGTTTTTCTTTATGGAGATGAATACTCGACTTCAAGTGGAGCATCCTATCACCGAAGCCGTTACAGGAGTCGATCTCGTTAGAGAGCAAATACTAGTAGCCGCTGGTAATAAACTTTCCTGGAAGCAAGAGGATATTAAAATTCAAGGCCATGCCATTGAATGTCGAATCTGCGCTGAAGATCCAGAAACCTTCATTCCTTCCCCAGGAAAGATCAAAAGATTTCGTCCGCCAGCAGGTCCACAAGTTCGCTGTGATACCTATGTTTTTTCTGGTTACGAAATTCCAATCTACTATGATCCAATGATTGCCAAATTGGTAACTTGGGGGAAGTCTAGGGAAGAGACCATTGAGAGAATGAATCGCGCGTTGATAGAATTCACTCTAACAGGAGTTAAATCGAATATCGTTCTCCATAAATCGATTTTAAAGCACCATAAATTTAAGAGTGGTGAGTACACCACCCAATTTTGCGAAAATGATCTTAAGGTAGAGTCTCCAGACTTATTTAAGTTTGTCGATGATCGAGTGTTTCTAATTTCTGCAGCGATCTCTGCTTACAAAGATCGAGAAAAGAATCCAAAGGAAAACAAATACCAAAAGATGTCCAATTGGAAACTTTCTGGTCGTGATATAGGATTGAGGAAATAATGTTATTTGAAGCTGAATTAAGAAAGAAAAAGTATCAGATCATTGTCGACAAAACGGCCTCGACCTGGGAGGTTTCACTTCGAGCCGAAGGCGAAGAGGAAGAAAAGTTTTCGATTGCCCAAAAAGACTTTGAGGAGGCCGATAATGTCATCAGCTTTCTTTTTAAAAACAATTCCTATCTTGTTGATACAGTAGCCGACGGCACGAATTACGATGTTTATACCCGTGGTTCCTACCGAAGTGTTAAAATCTTCAATGACGAAATGTTACTTCATGAAAGCCTGAAATCCGGTAAAGCCATGGGGGGAGACACAGGAGTGACCTCCGGGATGCCTGGTAAAATTATCAAAATTCTTGTTAAAGAAGGAGATAAGGTTGAGGAGGGGACCCCTCTCTTGATCATGGAAGCCATGAAAATGGAAAATGAAATGAAGGCATCGGGAGAAGCGACCATTAAAAAAATATTGGTCTCAGCAGGAGACAATGTTGAAACGGGAGCAACACTTATCCAGTTTGATGTCTAAAGCCTTATTCATTTAGGGATGTAAAAAGGGCTCCTTGAGCCCTTTTTTTATTTGAAAGTAGGGGCACCGAATAACGAATGTTACAAGACTCGAGGTTGAATCATTTTCTGAGGTATAAGTTACTAAGACAATTTATCTTTGATCAATTTAATTAACGAATCGAAAAAGTCACAAAAAATCTGTTCAACTGAATTAGCCATCGCGGTAACTTCATCATGAGTTAATTTCGTGGTGTGAATTCCAGCTGCGGGATTGGTGATACAGGAAACCGCACAAACTCTGAGTCCTAGGTGATTAGCGGCAATACTCTCAGGCACTGTACTCATTCCAACGGCTTGACCACCAATGGTTTGTAGAAATCGAACCTCAGCTGGAGTTTCATAAGTTGGACCACTTACACCACAGTAAACACCTTTCCAAAAACGAGTTTTCTGCTGAGTTAAAACATTCACCATGATTTCTGTGAGTTCTTTGTCATAGGCTTCTGTCATATCAGGAAAGCGTGGACCCAAATTTTTGATGTTAGGGCCCATTAATGGATTGTCACCCATTAGGTTTATATGGTCTTCAATCACCATTAGGTCCCCAGGCTTCATCTGTGGATCGAGGCCGCCCGCCGAATTGGTGAGAAGCAGAACCTCAATCCCTAACATGGCGAGTGTTCGAATGGGATAGGCCACCTGTTCCATTGTGTGCCCTTCGTAATAGTGCACACGTCCCTGCATTATAGCCAAAGGTACACCATGAAGCTCACCAAAAACCAAACGACCACTGTGGCCTTCTACTGAAGGGGCGACAAAGTTTGGTATTTCAGAGAATGATATTTCACAAGTCACATCAATATGGTTAACAAAAGCTCCTAAGCCTGAGCCAAGGACAATGCCGACTCGAGGCTTCATTTGAGTTTTAGAACGAATAAATTGTGTGGTTTCTTGTAATTTATCTAAGACATTCACAGTTGGTCCTTTGTTTAATCATTGTCCTATTATCCACAATGAAAAGAATGCTGTCTAGAGGTGAGTCTTAGTTCACTTAATTATTAAGCATCTAGAAAGGATTTCACGCCTTAAAAAATTTTACTAAAATTTCAAAGGGTGTGGATAATATTGCACGGTTTTTGGCGCCGAAAGTGCAAAACAAACCAGTATCAAAGCGACAATCAAGGAATTTCAATCACAAGGGGGCCAACAGGATTTTTATGACCACTTATTTGATAGGAGTTTTTAAGAATATTTTGAGCCTCTTCCAGGCCGGGTTCATTGGGAGAATGATATAAAGTAAAAATTGCCTCTCCTGATTTTACCTCATCTCCTATTTTTTTATGAATCTCAATACCTGAGAGAGGATTGATTTTATCAGTAATTACACGGCGTCCAGCTCCCATGCAAATACCGGCAATACCCACCTGTTCGCCGTCGACTTGACTAAAATATCCTTCTTTTTCAGAAACGAGCGTCGTAGAGCTTTCTGGGTACTCAATACTTTCTAATGAGCCCCCCTGCTCTTGGCAGACACTTTCGAAACATTCGAAAGCTTTACCGCTATCAAGAGCTTCGACAGCTTTCCTCTTGCCGGATTCAAAATCGATATCAAGGCCAATAGCAATCATGCGGGCTGCGAGCTCTATGCTTAACTCTTCGGTATCGGAGAAAGATTTATAGTCTCGCCCAAGAAAGCTTTGCCTTTTTAAAATACTTAAACATTCGCCGATTTCAACAGCATTACCAACAAAGCGTCCAAGTGGCTGGTTCATATCGGTGATCATTGCCATGGTTTTAAGACCATGACCTTCCCCAATAGTTGTAAGACCTCTAGCAAGTGCTCTAGCATCGTCTAAATTTTTCATGAAGGCCCCAGAGCCCATTTTAACATCAAGAACGAGGCCTCTGATCCCTTCAGCGATTTTTTTTGACATAATACTTGCGCAGATTAGGGGAAGGGATTCAACAGTGGCAGTGACATCTCTTAAAGAATATATCTTTTTATCTGCAGGACAGATGTTGTCCGTTTGACCAATAAAACTCAGGTTTAATTTGTTCACCTGTTTTTTAAAAGTATCGAGATCCAGGTTTACATTAAATCCAGGAATGGACTCCAACTTATCTAAGGTGCCACCTGTGTGTCCTAAACCTCGGCCTGACATCATTGGTACGGGTACGCCACAAGCGGCGACGATCGGTGCAAGAATTAAACTTGTCTTATCTCCCACGCCTCCGGTGCTATGCTTGTCTACAGCGATTCGATCTTCAAACTTTAGTTGAGTTCCAGAGTTGATCATTGCCTGAGTTAACTCGATTGTTTCCTCATCCTCCATACCATTGAGAAATATGGCCATAAGGAGTGCGGACATTTGGTAATCGGGAATCTCACCTTTAGTGTATCCTTCGATAATAAATTCTATTTCCTTTTTGGAGAGATTTTGTCCCGATCTTTTTGTCTTGATAACCTGAGTTGCTAGCATATCTAAGGTTTTACTTGTCAAAACAGCAAGAAACAAGAGACAATCAAGCCATGTTAAAAATCTTACTGTGCCTTACAATTGGATTTTCAGGGAACATGGCATTTGCCCAGAATCAAAACACAGGCCAACAAGATGAGGCTGGCTCCAACATGATCGAAAAATATGGGCCTCGTCGGCAGATTTCCACAATTGTTTATATGGGACTTGCCGGAGCTGTCTTAGGATTATCAACACTGAGTTTTTATGGTCGACCCCAGGACCATTTAACCAATATTCCCATTGGTTTTGGTGTGGGAGTGATTGTTGGTACCGTCTATATGACCTATCAGGCGGCCGCCAATCCGAATGAATTTTATAAAGAAGCTCAGATAGAGTATCGTCCTAAATTTACTGATCCTATGCCGAAATCATACACGGCCAGTGATATTCTATTAGAGAATCAAAATGTCCAGAAAGTTTCCTACCGTTGGACATTTTGATCGAAGCTGAAAACTCCCTTATGATGATTTTCTAAACTTGGGCATGGTGATTCTAGGCTTGGTTTGACTCTCGGGTTGTTCACCTTCGTCTTCATTGCCAGTGTGAAAGGTCTTCTTAGACACATAGGGAGCGGCTTGCTGCTTATCAATTGTTCCCATGGAAAGAAGTCTCTCGACGGCTGTTTCCATAGTCTGCATACCCATGCTCGTTGAAGTTTGCATTGTTGACTTAATTTGGAAAGTTTTTCCCTCACGAATAAGGTTTTGAATAGCGTTGTTATTAATCATGATCTCGTGGGCGGCCACACGTCCGCCGCCTGATTTCTTCAAGAGGGTTTGCGAAATGACGGCCTTTAAACTTTCCGAAAGCATAACCCGGATCTGAGACTGTTGCTCCTCTGGGAAGGAGTCAATAATACGGTCTACGGTTTTTGGAGCACTCATAGTGTGTAGCGTTCCGAAAACTAAGTGCCCTGTTTCCGCAGCCGTCATTGCAAGAGAGATCGTTTCTAGATCTCGCATCTCACCCACAAGAATAATATCAGGGTCTTCACGAAGAGCGGCTTTCAAAGCGTTTTTAAAAGAGCCTGTATGGTTTCCAACTTCCCTTTGATTCACGATAGATTTTTTATTTTTGTGCACAAACTCGATCGGGTCTTCAATCGTTAAAATATGACCGTGGTCGGTGTCGTTAATATAGTCGACCATCGCTGCAAGGGTTGTCGACTTTCCCGAACCTGTTGGACCTGTTACAAGAACCATTCCTTTTTTTTCTGTCAGGATATTTTTAAACGCAGGCGGACAGTTGAGATCTTTAAGAGATAAAATCTTAGAGGGAATATGGCGAAAAACCGAGCCAACTCCTAACCTCTGCATAAAGATATTACAACGAAAACGGCCACATCCCTCAACCTGGTAAGAGCAATCGAGTTCATTGGTTTCTTCAAATTTCTTAATCTGATCCTCATTAAGAATTTCATAAATAAGAGAGCGCACTTCATTGTTATTGAGCGGGCGATAGTTAAGAGGTTGGATGTCTCCGTCTACTCGAAGAGAGGGTGTAGATCCTGAAGTTAAATGAAGATCCGATGCTCCATTTTTAACCATTACTCGAAAAAGATCGTCTAACTTAGCCATAGCCTTTTATCTCCTCAATCTGGATTGCTTTTCCAGCATTCTAATGTTCTTAGCCATTTCCAGAACCTCAACAGAGATGTTGAGAGAAAAACAGGGTGGAAATGGTGATTTTTACACCCTTTCCTAGCTTTAGAACTAATTAACAATCGGATTATTTTTTGTTAAAGTTTAATCTTGGGCCGTTGAGCAAGGAATTTAGTAAAATGCAAGGAAATCAAATACTTATAAATGTAAACTCCTTTGAAACGCGTGTGGCCCACTTAGAAAAAGGGGTTTTGGTCGATTTTAAAATCGAAAGAAAGCTCTCACCGACTTTGGTCGGAACAATTCACAAAGGCAAAGTGATCCGAGTCTTACCTGGAATGCAGGCGGCTTTCGTGGACATAGGTCTAGAGCGCGCCGCCTTTTTGTACGTTGGAGACGTTCGAGAAGAAAATGATTCCATCAATAAACGTGTTCAAGCCACTGAGCAAAGTGAGGATGAAGGTCTTCCAGAAATCATTGAAAATGAAGATAAGCCAAAGATTCAAGAGCTTTTAAGGCAAGGTCAGTCCATTTTAGTACAAGTGGCAAAAGATCCTGTTGGCACTAAAGGCGCTAGAGTCACAACTCACATTTCTCTAGCAGGAAGAAAAATTGTTTATTTGCCCACACTCACTCATGTTGGAATTTCTAGAAAAATTGAAAACGAAGACGAAAGAGATCGCCTAAAAAAAGAAATAGAAAAAACGGGGATTGAAGGGGGAGTGATTGTTCGCACAGCCGGAGAGGGTATGGACGAGTTTGAACTCCAAAAGGACATTGGATACCTCAGTCAAATTTGGACAGGAATTCAAGAGTCAGCCAAGAATGAAAAAGGCATTGGACTGATTTATTCAGAAGTGGATTTTGAGTTAAGAGTTTTAAGGGACTTTCTAAATGAAAACATCGACGAGGTCCTTATCGACAACCGTGAGTCCTATGATAAAGCGGTGGAGTTTGTTTCGCAATACATGCCCAAGTTTAAAGGGATACTGAAATTTTATTCAGGCTCCGACCCACTTTTTGACAAGCAGGGCGTCTCACTTGATGTCGCCAAAGCGATCGATCGCAAGGTATGGTTGCGTTCTGGTGGATATTTAGTGATCGATGAAACGGAAGCTTTGGTGGTCATCGATGTGAATACAGGAAAATATGTTGGTAAAAAAGATCTCGAAGAAACGATCTTTAAAACCAACATGGAAGCCGTCAAAGAAATTGCCCACCAAATTCGAGTTCGCGACTGTGGTGGAATCATCATTGTAGACTTCATCGATATGACGGTAGAGGAGCACCGAGAAAAAATTCTTGATTCTTTATCAATGGAGGTGAAGTCGGATTCGGTTCGAGTGTCTGTTATTTCCATGACCGGTCTTGGGTTGGTGGAGTTAACGAGAAAGCGACTACGGCCAAGTTTACTTAGGTCATTAACTGAGCCCTGTTTTTATTGTGAAGGGATTGGTCGGCTAAAACGCAGGGAGACTTTGATCTCTGATGTCTTTCGAGATCTGGATCGTCAGATCAAACGGAATAAGGCCGTTGAGACCTGGATTGTTCGCTGCCACTCGGATTTGGTCTCTTGGGTCTACAGCGAGGAGAGTGAATTGATCTCTCAAATTGAAGGGGAGCTTGGCGTTTCCATTATTTTTAAGGCCGACCCGAAACTGCATTGGGAAGAGTTTGAATTCGACCGAGATTTGTAACTACGGGCCTATAAAGCCTATTTTTTGAGAAAAAAATAAGAATTTAATGAAAAATTAAGGCTTTTCTCAAGGCCTAGAATTGCTTAAGTCACTGAAATTCAATATATTTTTACAATATAGCGGCCTTATGACTCAGTCTTAAAAAATTTGTAATAAGGCGCTGAAATTATTGACAAAACTTACGCAGCATGACACTTTCTCGAGTCATTTACTGCTATGGAGGACTCAATGTACGCCGTAATCCGCACAGGTGGAAAACAATATAAGGTGAAAGCTGGCGATCTAATTAAAGTTGAAAAACTCAATCAAGCTGAAGGCGATGAGTTTGAAATGACTGATGTTTTGATGGTTTCTGGAAAATCGGCTCATGTTGGAGAGCCCTTAGTTTCAAATGCAAAAGTTCAGGTTCAGGTTGTTAAATCCGGAAAAGCCAAAAAGATTCTAGTTTTCAAAAAGAAAAGAAGACAAGGTTACCGTAAAACCCAAGGACATCGTCAAGAGTACACAGAGCTTTTCGTTAAATCGATTACCTCTCCTGATGGTGAGTCAGCGACGGCTGAATTGAAAAAAGCGGCGAAGTCGACCGAAGAAAAGCCAGCTAAAAAGAAAGCGGCCAAAAAGAAGACAGCTAAGAAAAAAACGGCTAAGAAGAAGACTTCTAAAAAGAAGGCGACTAAGAAAAAAGCCGCTAAAAAGAAAACGAAGAAGAAAACCACTAAAAAATCGTAACTAATAGGAGATTATCATGGCATCGAAGAAGGCCGCAGGTAGTACGAAGAACGGTAGAGATAGTAAGAGTAAAAGACTGGGTGTAAAACGTTTTGGTGGTCAAAATGTAAAAGCTGGCTCGATTCTAGTTCGCCAACGTGGAACTCAGTACCAGGTTGGTACTAACGTGGGTATGGGAAGAGATCACACGATTTTCGCCAAAATCGATGGTCAGGTTAAGTTCGAAAGAGTGAACAAAAATAAACAGAAGATTTCTGTTTATCCTAGAACAGCATCCTAAGTCGTTTCAGGTATAAAAAAATCCAACAGCGACGACTCGCTGGGACACAAAGGCGAATGAAAATTCGCCTTTTTTATTTTGAGGGACCCGATGAGGTTTATTGATGAGGTAAAAATTCAATTAACGGCAGGCAAAGGTGGGCCCGGGTGCGCCAGTTTCGCCAGTGATCCGATCAAACCGCGGGGAGGTCCCGACGGTGGTGATGGGGGTCGCGGTGGCAATGTCGTTTTGAAAATCAATGAACATTTGAACTCACTTTTTCACCTCCAAGGTAAAAGAAAACTATCGGCAAAAAATGGAGTTCCTGGAACCTCGCAAAATCGCAAAGGCGCAAGAGGAGAGGACTTAGTCATCGAAGTTCCTCCTGGAACAGTGGTTCGCTCGGAGTCAGGCGAACTTATTGTCGACCTTTTTGAAGGGGAGTATTGCCTGCTTCATGGTGGCCGTGGCGGCAAGGGAAACACTCATTATAAGACAAGTGTCAACCAGGCTCCCTACAAGTTTCAACCCGGAGAGCCGGGCGAGGAAGGGGAGTTGACCTTCCAACTCAAGCTTCTCGCCGATGTTGGAGTGGTAGGCTTTCCCAATGCTGGAAAATCGACTCTGGTTTCTGCGCTAACAGCGGCTAGACCTAAAATTGCCGATTATCCTTTCACGACTCTTGAGCCAAACTTAGGGGTTGTTAAATTAAGTGAGACTTCGACATTTACTATCGCTGATATCCCGGGACTAATAGAGGGGGCTTCGCAAGGAGTCGGACTCGGGCATCAATTTCTAAAGCATGTGGAGAGAACAAAAATTTTCGTCCATTTGATTGATGCCAGTGATTTTTCTGATCGCGACTTATGGGATGATTATTGTAAAATAAATACAGAACTGGCGCAGTATGATTCTGTTTTTAATGATTTGGAAGATTTTGTGCCTCTGTCTCAAAGACAGCAGATTGTTGTGTTCAATAAAGTGGACTCCGCCAGCGAGGATCGCTTGGATTATTTTGAAAACATATTTAAAAAGAATCATTTGAGAGTCATAAAAATTTCAGCTGTGACTCATTTAAATAAAGAAGAATTGATCAGAAAACTGAGTGAAGCCGTTTTCGGAGGAAATGAAAATGAATAAAGTCGCACTTTTTGGTGGAACCTTTGACCCTGTTCATATGGGACACGCTGCTTGTGTTCAACACTTGGTTGAAAAGATGGATTTTTCAAAAGTCGTGTTGATACCGACAAGCCAAAACCCTCTTAAAGTGGACCGCGTTCCGGCCTCCAAGGAAGATCGTTTAAAAATGATCGAGCTGGCTTTAAGTGACTACAAAAATGAAATCACGGTGGATGAGTATGAAGTCATGCAGCAGTCCCCGGCTTTTTCATACGAAACCTTAAAGCGCTACCAAGAAAACTACGCTCCCGAAGAGCTTTTTTTAGTCATGGGCTTAGATACCTTTTCAGAGATTGATCAATGGAAGAACTTTACCGAGATTTTGAAAATGACAAACCTTTTAGTAGTAAGTCGCCCTCCTTATCGACGTCCCTTTGGCATCGAGGACCTACCCGAAGGCTTAAAAGAGCATGTTCATTCCTACGATAGAGGTTTTGCCTTACTTAAAAGTGGTCGAACCATTGAGTTCGTAACAATTAAGACCGAGGACATCTCGTCAACTTTAGTTAGAAAGAAACTGAAGGCTGGTAAAAAGCTTAACCGACTAATCAACCTCGATGTCGAAAAGTATATTATTGAAAATGATGTTTATCCGAGGCTTTCTCCTGGAAAAATTGATTATAAAGATCTTAGCTTTTTTGTTGGAGGGATATTACAGGAAAGAGCAATGAACTGTATGGGTTACGATCTTAGTCATCTTGATAAGCTCTATGACTATACTTTGATTGCCTCCGCCACAAGTACCAAGCAAGCCTTATCCCTTTCGACGATTGTCAAAGACAGAGTGAAAGAAGAATACGGCATAACACCTTTTGGGATGGAAGGTCGTGAAGATGGTCGGTGGGTGATCCTCGACTACGGGGCCCTCATCGTGCACATATTTTATGATTTTGTTCGCCAAGAATATCATTTAGAAGGTTTATGGAAAGAGGGAACAAAGTTAGAATTACCAAACAAAGAAAGGCCACCTCAAACCTAATTTAAATAAGGCTTTAAGTTTGGAAGTTGAAATCATAACCACCCATATCTCAAAATCTAGCTGGTCCTATCAATTGACCGAGGAATACGTGAAAAAAATGAAGGCCTTCGATAAGCTTCGTTTCACGGTTGTTAAAGATGAAAAAAAATTTCTCGATAAAATAAAGTCGGGGGACCGAGTGATCTGTTGTGATGAGAATGGTGAGGCTTTCTCTAGTCGTCAGTTTAGTAAAAAAATTTCACACTATCGTGACGGTGGGATTCAGAGACTCATTTTTTTTGTAGGCGGACCCTTTGGCCTTCCCAGCCCAGTGCTTGAAAGGGCTGACCTAAAAGTGCAATTATCTAGCTTAGTTATGAATCAAGAGATCGCTCTAGCTGTGTTAATGGAGCAAATCTTTCGAGCTTATACCATTCTTAACAACCATCCCTATCATAACGATTAGTTTGCTTTGCTGATTTCGAGGTGATACCTCTGCATTCGTTTTAGGAATGTCACTACTTCAATGTAGGAAGGCTTATGAGGCTTAAAGATCATATTGGAAAACTAGAATACTTTTGCGCTGTTGCGGAGTCTCGATCTATTAAAGGGGCTAGTAAAAAAGTCTTCATTGGCCAACCTCAACTAACCAAAGTCGTTAAACAATTAGAAGACTGTGTTGGAACCAGCTTAGTGGTTCGCTCCTCTAAGGGAATCACTCTGACTCAACCCGGTGAGAAGCTCTACCGGTACTCCAAAAAGATTCTACAACAAGTTGATGAGGCCGAGTTTTTAATCAAATCTAAAGATGAAGATTTCCAAGGGGAATTAAGAATTGGAACTTATGACAGTATTGCTCGCTACTTTTTCCCCGATTTCATCAAGTACATAAATGCCACCATGCCAGGAGTCTCCCTCCGTCTGCATACGGGCCGAAGTGACGACATCCTTAAGAAATTAAAAAATAAAGAGTTTGATGTGGCAATCATCGTTGCAGAAGCAAAGAGCACGAATATTGTTTCTGCCTCCAAAATTTATAGTGATTCGTTTGGACTTTATAAATCAGTCAATATGGAAAACCGTTTTGATAAAAATCTTATTTATTTTCCATACCCGTTAAATAATACTCCCGATGCTATGAAAAAATTTGGTTTTGTTCACTCCATGGTGTGCGACAATCTTGAGACTGTTCGCTCTTTGGCGGAACAAGGGGTAGGAATTGGACTACTCCCCCATCGAGTGGCCAAACAAAGTGTTATGAACAGTCAATTGGTAGAACATAACCACCCAAAAATTAAATCTAACAGTTTTGATACTCACGACATTTCCATGTTTCATCTTAAAAAAGAGGAGTCATCTCTTAAAAACTTTGTCGTCGACGAGATGAAACGCTTTCTTTCCCTCTGGCATAAATCTTAAACTTAATTTCTTACCGATATTATAGCTAAATAGAATTTTTATAATTCTCTTCCATTACACGGTCACAGTCATTGGACCGCCTTCTTGGGTGTTTGTAGTTCGTATTCTAGTCGATCATTTCGGTCGATTTCTGTTGTGGTAAGAGTCTTTGCACAAGGAACAGGGGGTAGTGTATTGCAGTTCAAGTCCCTATGTCTTTAGGAATACTAAAATATTTAAGACGCTGTCCTCTTTGCTACAGATTATTTCCCCGAGTGGAGTGGCTTTGCTTGGCTTGCCTTGCAAGAGTGTCTGAGGAGCTCACTCTTAAGCATCGAATGATCGATTCGAGGATTGATCACTTCTACCTTCTTGATTGGGAAAAGGAGGATGGGCTTTCTCCTTTGGTTTATAGTTTAAAAGGAGGCCGATGCGTCTGGGCCTTTGAGTTTCTAAGTCAATATTTTCGTAAGCTTCAGTCTCCGAGGAGAAGGAGGCTTTACTACCCTAGTAAAGAAGCCAAAGACCATGCCTTTCAACTGGCCCACCAATTGAGCTTAAGCCAAGGGTTGACTCCGTATCCTTTGATAAAATCGGGCCAGAAAAAGCAGTCCTTGTTGAGAAGGGGGGAACGGGGGAGAGTTCATTATTTATCTGAGAGAAAGGAGTGTCGAGAGGCCCTTTTCGTAGATGACATTGTCACAACAGGGTCCACAGCCAAGGCAGGATTTAAAGCCTTGGGCCAGCCTAAAAAAATGACCGTCTGGAGCCTATTTTATCGCAATTACTTGTGATTCCCAGAGGGTTTTGCTATGGTGCATTATGACTCAAAAAGGCCTAATTTTCGCGCTTTTAATTCTGTTTGTATGGTCTCCGCTGGGAGCCAAAGACAAAACTATTGTTCGCTCGATCTCAAAAGAGGATATGCTTCTTTTGCGGGAAGTGGACCAAAAATATCAAAAACAACACGGTATTCATTTGCATCTCAAAAAGACAATCACTCTGGGAATGCTGGGCAGTCAAAAAACATCCCATGGGGAAGTTTGGCTAAAGAATGGCAAAATGAAATTGGTCATTGATAAACCCCAACCTTCAAAAATTGTGGCAGGCTCTCAGTTCCTTTGGATTGAAAGCGCTCCTCCCGAGGATTTCGAAGGTGCTAAAGTGCAAGTCCTGCGTGCTTCTCTTAATTCCAAGCAGGCTAAGTCTCAAGGACTCATTCAGTTATTGACTCAAGGGGGGGTTCTCAAATACTTCCGTGTGTCAGGAATACAGAAAGAAGATCAAAAGGTTCGTTTTTTCCTGCAGCCTGATCAGCAATCTGTAGAGTTCAAACGAGCCCAAATTGAAGTGAATCCCAAAACCAAAGTGATTCGTCTTCTTCGTTATTGGGATCAAATGGATAATGAAACGACTTTTGAATTTTCGAAATCTGAGTTTAACCTGAAATTGGCGGGGAGTGTATTCCAATACAGCCCTCCAAAAAATGCGGAAGTGATCACCTACTAATTATGAATCAAGTTAGTCCAAAAAATCTCCATTTAATAAGTTTAGGATGCCCAAAGAACCGTGTGGATGCGGAAATGATGTTGGGTCATATGCTCAAAGACGGATACCAAATCACCGAGAATTCCGAGGAAGCCGAAACAATCGTCATAAACACATGTAGCTTTATCGATGAGGCTCAGCAAGAGTCCGTGCAAAAGATCTTAGAGGCCGCCGATCTTAAGCAAAAAGGAAAATTAAAAAACTTGGTGGTCACTGGTTGTTTGGTCCAAAGATACAAGGACGAACTTATTGATGAGCTTCCTGAAGTCGACGTTTTTATTGGTTCCGGAGAATTTCAGCACATTAATAAAATTTTGAAAAATCCGGGTGAGAAAAAGGATTACTATCACCTGCCCACCTATCTGCAAGAAGATGACACCCCAAGGGTCAATTCAGAACCTTTTTACCGTGCTTACTTGAAAATCGCTGAAGGTTGCAAAAAACGCTGTTCTTTTTGTGCCATTCCTAAAATTCGAGGCAACCTGCAATCAAGAACAATTGAATCCATTGTCAATGAAGCCAAGCTCCTAGTTGCTGGTGGGGTCAAAGAGGTCAATATCATCTCTCACGACTTTACTGATTATGGTTGGGATCTGCGCCGTAAAGACAAAAAAGCTAAGGAATCACCGGCAGAGCTTCTTCGCGCCTTGTCCGATGTGAAAGGGCTGGAATGGATTCGAGTTCTTTATATGTATCCTGACGGTATCAACGATGAGCTTTTGGATTTAATGGCTTCAAGAGAAAACCTCGTTCCCTATTTTGATATGCCGTTACAGCATATCAACGATGGAATGTTGAAAGCTATGAATCGTAAAATGACCTGCGCTGAGATTCGCTTGGCTCTTAAAAAGATTCGAGAGAAAATTCCTGAAGCGGTGATTCGAACTCAATTTATTGTGGGCTTTCCCGGAGAAACAGAAGAAATCTTCCAAGAGCTTTTGGCTTTTATTGAAGAGCAGCAGTTTGATCGAGTGGGTTGCTTTATTTATTCCCCGCAAAAAGGAACCAGTGGTTTTCGAATGGAACAAACAGTTTCTGAGGACGACAAGCAGGACCGACATGATCGTCTTATGGAAATGCAAATGGAGATCAGCCGCGAAAAACATGAAGCTTTTGTTGGCCAAGTTCTCGAAGTTGTTGTTGATGGTGTGAGCGATGAAACGGACCTGTTACTACAGGGTCGAACCGCAACCCAGGCTCCAGAGATTGATGGCGTAGTCTTAATTAACGAGGGTGAGGCTAAGCCTGGTGACAAAGTGAAAGTAGAAATTACGGAAAGTCATGACTACGATTTGATTGGGCGAATTGTTTAAAAGCTTCATAGTTGAATTTGTCGATCCCCTCACACTATAAAAAATTTTAATGTCACTCTGTTGACAAGCGATGTTAATCCCTCCATCATATTAAATATAGAGGAGATTCATCTGTGATTAATAGCATGTTATTCTTATTCGTATCCTCCGCGATGTTATTTTTCCTAGTAAACGTACTAGTTTAACGCGGCACACAATACTTTCTTGGCAAATCATTCTTAATCTAAAGAAAACTTGTCATGCCTACCCTTTATTCATTAGACTCCGCCCCTAAACGACCAAGGTTTAACACTTTGAAACGTCAAAAAAATGGGGGGATATATGGGAAAATCAATATTATTGTTCACGGCAGTTTTTGCAATCGGGTTGCATAGTTTTGCTAACGAAAAGGCGACTCAGGCTTATGAGGCCTATGAACAAAGAGATTACTCACAGGCTGGAACTAAAAAAGTGGAAGAGGCCATCGCACTTTTCTCAGAAGCCATAGATGCTGAGTCCGACCCGGCTCAAGTTCGTGAACTTAAAGTGGCTCAAACCTCGGCCTATTATTTTTTAGGTACTGCGATTAATGATAAAGATGGGCAACTGGCCGCTCACGAAAGTGCTATGGCTATCGCAGACTCTTTGATGGAAGAGATGGGTGTCGATAGTGAACAAGCTCACGAGCTTAGCCAAAATGAAATCGCACAAATCAAAAACTCCTTAGATGAAAATGAAGAGCTCACACTTGCTGAGGCTATGTATTCAAAAGGCATTAGCTTAAGCCAGTGGGGAAAATTAAAAGGAATCTCTTCATCAATTGGGCGCCTTCCGGAAGTTCTTGGTCTTATGGATCGTATAGAAATGATGGGTTATGAATCCATCCATGAGTATGGCCCTTATAGAACTATAGGGCGAATTAACTTTGTTCTCCCAAAATTATTTGGCGGCGATCTTAAAAAGTCAGAGCAGTATTTAAAAGATGCCTATAGAAATACGCTTCCCGACGGTGAGCAGTATAGCACCAATGGTTATAATAATATTTATCTCGCTGAAACTCTTCATAAGCTAGGTAAAGAAAACCAAGCCATCCGACTTCTTGAAACATTTGTCTCCGCTGATTTTTCCACTTTAGCTGATGGGAGTGAGCCAGAAAACCGTGAAGCTCTTCGAATTGCTGAAGAGCTTATTAAAGACTGGAAATAATTCCGGTGTTTCGGTTCATTTTAAAGGCATCGATCGCGATGCCTTTTCTTTTCCACTCCTTTGCTTGTTGGGGCGGGGGCTTAGCGGCTCCTTTTGCTATGGGCTCCACTGCCGTGCTTCCTAAAGGTGTTCGGAGCGTGAGGGTTAACGGCCTATCGACTACCGTTGATGGGTGGTATAACGACATTCAGGTAGACTCTGGGGTGGCCGAACCCTTCAATCAGCAATTATCCTATGGACGACTCCTTAAAGCTGAGAGCAATGAAAATTTGAAGCTCAATGTGGAGGCCCAACTTCGTAACAAAGGGGTCTCACTCGATACCATCGCTGGTAATAGCTATGCTGATATTAACACGCGAGTCTTTGTGACTCTTCCTGCTTTTGCCTATGGGGTGACAGACCGATTTACCCTGGCTCTGGCCGTTCCCATTGTCTATTCACACCTTGATGTGGAAACCGGTTTTGTGGGCTCTCCCCAGCTGCAACAATTGGTCACTGATTTTTCCCAGAAAAGCCGAAAGCAAACCAACCTTATCCAAAGTAAATTGAATGACGTTATCGCGACAGAACTAGCCAATAAAGGTTACAAACCTCTACGGGATCAAGAGCAAACCCAAGTGGGTGATTTACGGATTGTGGGGAAGTATCTTGGGTATCAAAGTATAAATTATTCCTGGGCGTTGACCTCGACCGTCACTGTTCCCACAGCTCACGTTCGCGATGTTAACAAAGTCGTTGATCCCACTCCGGGAGATGGTCAATGGGACTTGGGACTTGTTAGTACCTTCAACATACCCCTCAACGCCCAGTTTAGTATTATTAATCAGACCGGTTATATTGTTCAGTTCGCTGACGTAAGAGAGACAAGAATCCCCATTTCCGAGGAGGAAAGATTATCGAGAGATATCGATTACGGGGCTAACCGTGATTTGGGTGACCAGATGTTTACCTCTTTAGGATTAATGATGAGTGATGCTTCAAGTGTCTTTGGATTCGGAGGAGCCTATACTTTTGCTTACAAACAAAGAGATGTCTGGACGGGGACAAATGCCAGTGCTGACCGCTACAGAGCCTTGGGTGTGGAAACCGAGCAAGTCATGCACGCGGCCTACGTCCAAATGAGCCTATCTTCTATCAATCTGTATAAACGAAAAAAATTCCCACTTCCACTATTGACCACTTTAGGAGTGGGGCAAGCTTTTGCGGGCAGAAATGTTCGCAATGATCCCCTCTGGTCTCTTAATATGACCGCCTTTTTCTAGGAGTGTAGAATGAAAAGAATTTTATTGCTCGTTTTGTTTCCTTATTTGAGCTCTTGCTCCCTTGAGGTAAAAAAAGCTGTGGCTCCTTCTGATCCTCCTCAAGTTGAGAAAAGTGTTTTTTCTGCCTCTCAGATTCGTGGTCATTTTGTAACTGACGGTTCTCCGAAAATGTTTATGTGGCCCATCTATAAAACGGATGAACAGACAAATCAGTTGGTCCCAATGAGCTTTTCAGAGAAGGTGAAAACCCGTCAGGTAATTACAGCCTATAGCGAGGATGTAGAACTTTACACTCAGAAATTTACCCAACTTGAAGTTGAGATCAACAAGAAGTACGACAAGCTTTTGGTGGATCTGGAAAATGAATTCAAGCAAAAGCAGTGCTACAGTTTTTGTGACCCGGAGATTAGTCTTTTTTGTGACCCAAGTGATGATTCTGTACTGAGTGTGGATGATTGGGTTGTTGGAGAAACACCAGAGGAACAAGCCATCATTGCTCAGTGCCAAGAAAACCAGACTCAAAGAGAAAACATAGATGATGAAAAAGAGGATGAAATCGATGAGAAGGTTGAACCTTTGAGACAAAAAGCAGGGCAGGCAGCCCTAGCTCTTCTGCAGACTGTGGGAGATAGAAACTACTTTACTGAGATTACGTCTTTTGAACTTTTTTATGGGCCCATTCAATGCATTAAGAATGAAGGCTGTGAAACGGCCGAGGGTGCAGAGGACCGTACTTTTGCACGAATTGAGTTTGGTTCTACGGTTCTGAACAATTTTAAAAATAATGACGAGGCTTTAAAACTTGAAAATCTCAGTCTTGATGCTTCTAATGGATTTTTGCAATTCACCACGCCTTTGCTTGATTTTGAAAATGACAATAGTGTCTACGGGGAAATTTTTTACGATCTGGAGTTCATTGAAACCGATCAGGGAGTGTTGAGGCTTGATGGAGATATTCGAGTTAAAGACTTTTCAACGGGTGAAGAACGCATCGGTCGGTTCTCTTCCAGTGGGTCTGTGCAAAAGCCATGAATATACTAGTCAACTTACTTGTCGGATTGATAGCTCTTCAGCATATCGCCTTTCTGGTACTGGAAATGTTTTTGTGGGAAAAGCCCATTGGTCTTAAGGTTTTTAGAATGACGCCCGAGGTGGCAAAAGTGACAGCGCCTCTTGCTGCAAACCAGGGACTTTATAACGGTTTTCTGGCAGCGGGGCTTTTGTGGTCACTGTTTGCTAATCCAGATCAATTTTCTCACTCCCTCAAGTTATTCTTTGTCGGGTGTGTCTTAGTAGCGGGTCTTTATGGATGGTATTCCGTTAGTCGGAATATACTTTTTGTCCAAGCTCTTCCTGCGGCTTTGACTCTTGTTTTGCTAATAGTGAAAACAAAAACTTTTACATAGAGAAGGTGTAAATTTCAGAGTAATTTCGTCCCTTTTCTTCGGAGTCCATTCCGTAACCAACAACATAACGGTCATCAATTGTAATTCCAGTGTAGTCGGGTTTTAGAGGGATCTCACGTCGAGCTGGTTTATCAAGAAGAGTGACTACTCTCAGTGAGGCCGGGCGGTTGGCGGACAGACGTTTCAACAGGAAACTAAGAGTTTTACCAGCATCGATAATTTCCTCGATCACAAGAACATGCTTGCCAGTGATATTTGTCTCGATATCTTTTCGAATCTCAATCGCTTCTCCACTCTTCATGGACTTCAAGTACACGTAATCCATGACAGTGCCAGGGAGGTTCATCTTACGGGCAAGATCGGCCATAAAGATAAAAGAGCCTTTCAGGGGTGCGACAAGAACCACCTCTTTGCCGTGGTAGTCAATTTCAAGCTCTTTAGCGATTCGCTCAACGGCTTCGTCGACTTCTTGCTTGGTAATGTACTGATTCATGTCTTCTTTCATTTGTCCCATCTTTCTTCCTTTAATCAGATATACACTTCTCTTTGGCTATGGTTCAGGTGGCTTTTAGCCTCATCATTCTGCGGGTCTTGAGAGAGCACTTTCTCCCAGTACTCTTCTGCCTTCGAGTGACTTCCTAATTGATAATGAATTTGGGCGATTTTGAGCAACAGATCAACATGGTAGGGATTTTTGGCCTCGACAGCCTCGGCTTCCCTTAGGGCGCGGCTCAGTAGTTTCATACTAATCAAAGAGTCCACAGCCTTAAGTTTATATTTTATATGATGCTTAGAGAAGTCGGCGGCTCGATTGTAATTCTCTAAAGCCTCTTCGAAGCGCTTGTAGAGGAAGTAAAGGTCAGCTAATTCCTCATGTTTCTGTGCGAGCTTTTCGTTCACATAGGGTTCGGAGCCAGAGCTGTCCTTTTGCTTCATAAGCGCATAAGCTTCTTCAAAAACCCGTTTGCCTTCACCATATTTTCCAAGATCATTTAAGATAATTGAGAGGCCGATGGAAGAATCAGTAAAATTGGGGTCGATTTCTAAGGAGCGCTTAAAAGAGGCCAGAGCTTTTTTAAGCTGACCCTTTTCAAAATAAAGAGTACCAGCCATATAATGAACTTCAGGATTTTTATCGTCCACAATCATAAGTTGCTGAACCATCGGTTCAACAATTTTATAGTGTCCTTCGTTGAAGTACTCTTTGGCTGCGTGAAAGAGCTCTTCAGGATCTTGCCTGGCCATCAAAATATTCCTTTAGCTCGTTTTGCTTCTCGGCTATCAGGATACTCTTTGATCAGCGTTCGAAACAATTCATTTCTTTTGGATTGTTCCCCTTGTTTCTCCGCCGCTAAACCCGCACGGTAAAAGGCATGAGGACGGTCTTTGTGGGTGGGGAACTCTTTTAAATATTTTTGATAGCGCACAAGAGCGTGAAGAAATTCGTCGGTGCGAAAATAAAAATCGGCGATATAAAGCTCTTTCTCGGCAAGTTTTCCAATGGTTTTTGTTCGCATCTTCTCGGCTTCTTTGGCGTACTCAGAACCAGGATAATCTCTTAGGAGAACATTAAATTCCTTGATAGCCGCTGGAGCGGCAGAGAGATCTCGATCGATGGTTGAGGGAAGTTGGTTGTAGATGCTCTCACCGATCTTGAAAGTGACATAATCAATTTTTGGATTTTTGGGGTGGAGCTCCTTAAAAAGCTGATAGGCTCCTTGAGCTTCAACGAAGGCCTCTTTTTTGAAATGAATTTCCGCAATCCGAAGCTCCGCCTCAGTGGCATATTTAC
The DNA here is from genome assembly GCA_964230645.1 of Bdellovibrionales bacterium. Lineage (GTDB taxonomy): Bacteria > Bdellovibrionota > Bdellovibrionia > Bdellovibrionales > JAGQZY01 > JAGQZY01. The sequence continues at coordinate 186,051 of CAXRHT010000003.1, forward strand.
TGTAAGGGTAGCGGTTTTTTACGTCGCGGTACTGCATGAGGGCTTCTTCAAAACGCTCGTCATCTTCCAGTTGCCGAGCCAGCCCAAAGGAGCCCTCAGCCGTTGAGGTGTCATACTTATCGTAGGATACGCAAGCGGAAACAAAAAACATCAATAATAATAGGTATTTACTAGTCATTTCGCTCACCAGTTTATGGTTTCATGGGGGGGATGTCAATTGCGGAGATGCCTGGATTTTCAACCCAAGCTTGGCAGCGGAATCAAAGATATTATCCGTAAGTGTTTAGAGCCGTCGCCTCGCCGTGGATTGATGGTAAAAGGTTGTGAATAGAAGCTTAAGTAGGCTAGCCACTGGAATAGAGATGATCATCCCTAAAACACCCAGCAGTTGGGCTCCCAAAATAATAACCACAATCACGGTCACCGGGTGGAGGTCCACAATCTTTGCCACCACCACCGGAATAATAACCACGGCATCTAGAATATGGGCACTTAGATAGACGATAGAGACAGCCAAAATATTTGCACTCATGGAGCCAAAGATAATATCTGAATTAACAAAAAGTATGATGAAGGCGGGAATAGCACCGAACACGGGGCCGATATAAGGGATCAAATTGGTGATTGCTGCAAATAGTGCCAAGAGTGGAGCATAAGGAAAGCCAATAATGATAAGTCCGATCCAAGTCACTAGGCCAACAATTAAGGCTTCAGCCAAACGGGCACGAATAAAGCTGCCCACTTGATCATTCATTTCGTAGAGAAGTTTGAGTGAAGTTTCAAAAAAACGGTTGGGTATAAGCTCAAGCATTTGGCGCTTTATTTGCGAACCATCTCTAAGCATAAAGAATGCAAGGAAAGGGGTCAGGAAAAAGATAGTTAAAGAATCAGAAACCCATTTGGGAATGAGGCTTGTATACTCACTGGTTTGATTAATCATCCAGCTGCGAAGATTGTCTCGAAAAAGGGGACTATCGAAATGGAAAACTTTCTGAATTTTATTTTCAACCTTACTGACGAGATTTAAGACTCCCACTTGGAGGTCAGGAAGCTCTTTTTCTAAAAGAGCCAGTTGATCAATAAGCATAGGAACAAAAATAGAAAAAAGGGCAACGACTAGGACAGTGTTAAGCGCATATATAGTGAAGATAGCGAGAGTTCGATTAATGCCACGACGCTCACAAAGATAAACGAAAGGGGATAAAAGGTAGTAAACGACAAAGGCGAGAACACAGGAGATGAGTAAATTTTCAACATAGAAAATAAGATAAAGGCCAACTCCGGCAAAGAGGCTTAAAATAAGAACGCGAAGAGTTTCACGAGGTAAAATGTTTTTCTTCACTACCTTTTCCTTTTTGGCTTTTCTTAATAGAGTTCAGCTCGATGACTAAGTCAGTCACTTTCTCTGTGGTCTCCCGCAGTCGCTTTCCAAGAATCTCTGCTAGACGAAGACTAATCTTGTTTCCTGTTAGAGGGTTACGCTGAATAATCTGCATGAGGTCAGGTTTAAAAAAACCGATAAGAGTTGAGCGATTTATTGAAACAGCTGTGGCTGAGCGATAACTGGGTTCTTCAATGAGAGACAATTCACCAAAAAAGTCACCTTTTTCAAGGCGAGTAATAAAGATGTCTTCGTGGTCTGGACTATTCACCTCAAAGGAGGGATCGTGCATAATAATATCAACACTTCCATTGAAGATAAGATACATTCCGACCCCTTGATCTCCTTGTTTGAAAATCTTTTCGCCAGGCTCAAAATAACGAACGTGAACGATATGCGCCAAAAATTCCATCTCAGAGGAGTTAAGGTCTTTAAACAGAAATGAATTTTTCAAAAAATTAAGAACATTATTTTCATCACTTTTTTTCTTGAGAACATTCTCCCATAAATACTGAATCATTCATTCCCCTTAAATACGATCAATGTTTGCATTGGGACCCATCCGGGCGCGCCACTTAACGAGCGAATCTGTGCCCATTCTCCGAGAACCTTTTCGACCACGACAATTTGTCCCTCATACAGTTCAGAAAGAGTGGGTGAGGTCTCAGATGGGCTGATATGGCTTTGAAGATTCTGGCTAATAACGGTCGCCTTTTGTTCATAGGTTTTCGTGGCGAGATAAACAGAAAACCCGAGTGCGACTAAAAAAAGAGGAAAGCTCAAGTGCAGCCAAACAGGCCAATGGGTGATGGAGATTTGCCGTTTGACGCCGTACTCCACGGAACCGAAAGCCCAAATGATAAAAAATAGAAAGCCAAGACCGAGCCATAAATGCAGGGAAAGGGCGGAGAGATAGTTAAAGATCACTGCATACACAGGAGGAGAGGAACGTTCTGGGAAGTGCTTTTCTTCAGCAAAACGAATGGCACTTCGAGCCGGTTGAAAATTTGGGTCGAAAGATCTTGCTTTGCGCCATAGCCCAAGTGCCAATCCGATTTCTCCTTTTTCATATCGGACCCGTCCTAGGTTATAGAGCACCGCGGGATTTTGTGGCTCTTTTTCTAGAAGTTGTTCAAAAGCACCGATCGCTTTGTCGTATTGATTGTTTTCAAAAGCCGCTACGGCCTCAAGAAATTGCGGCTGAGCCTCGGTTTGCGCAAAGAGGGGTGAGATACAGAAAAAACATAGAATTTGAAAGAAGATCATGGCCATTAGTTTAACCTGAAAATAGAAATAAGATAAAGTGCTCCCGCCCATAAATTTGTCATTTCCTAGGACAAAATTCCTACAACATGGTATTGAGTAGTTTAGCCAAAGGGAAGGTTTTATGAGTGGAATGCAAGAACAAATAGATAAAACGATTCAAACACTTGTTGAACAACAAACAAAACACAATGAATCCATCGAAGGAATTCGACCGGCCGATCCTGCTCGAAAAGAAAGACAAGACAAACTGATCGAGGGTTATAATGCGGTCCGTGGCCGTCCTCTTTTCTATAATTATTCTGGAACTGGGCGCGGACGGGGCCCCTACGTTGAACTTGAGGATGGAAGTGTAAAACTGGATTTCATCAATGGAATTGGAGTGCATATTTTTGGGCATTCTCACCCCAAAGTCATCGAAGCGGCTGTACGAGGAAGCTTGCAAGATATTCTTATGCAAGGACACCTTCAAATGAATGAAGAGTACCTGGAATTTGCCAACACTGTTTTAGATCTTGCGAAAGGAAGTCGTTTAGAACACGGTTGGATTTGCCCCTCAGGCTCTATGGCCAATGAAAATGCATTGAAAATGGCGCGCCAAAAAAATACACCGGCTCGCTATATCGTAGCGATGAAAGACTCATTTGCTGGACGAACGACTATGATGGCTGAAGTCACAGATAATCCCAAGTACAAACAAGGTTTACCTGAATACGGTGAGGTTCTAAGAGTTCCTTTTTATGATAAGAATGATCCTGATTCTGGTAAGAAAACTCTGGAGCAGTTGAGAAAGCATATCGCCGACCACCCGAAGGACATTAGCTGTTTTTATTTTGAACCAATGCTTGGAGAGGGAGGCTATAAAGTCGCTCCGAAAGAGTTTTTTATCCCGCTTTTTGAAGAGTGTCGTAAGCATGGAATTGCTATTTGGGCCGATGAAGTGCAAACCTTCCTCCGCACGGGCGAGCCCTTTGCTTTTCAAACTTTGGACTTCGCGGAGTATATGGATATCGTCACCATTGCCAAAACCGCCCAATGTGGAATGACGCTTTATACTGAAGAGTACAATCCCCAGCCGGGTCTGGTTGCGGGGACCTTTGCAAGTTCAACCCCTTCTCTTCGCTCTGGGACAACAATTATGAAAGAGATGAAAGAGCAGGGTTATTTCGGTAAGAATGGCAAGGTTCACAAAATATATGTGGAGTTTGTCGAAGAATTAAAAAAGCTTTGTGAGGGATCTTGTCGGGGTCTTTTAAAGGACCCAGAGGGACTTGGGTTGATGGTGGCTGTGACGCCTTTCGACGGTGATCGTGACAAAATTATTAAGTTGCTCCATAAAATGTACGACAATGGCTTTATAGCGTTTGGTTGTGGAAAAGACCCATTCCGTCTAAGATTTCTTGTCCCAGCTATTGTTACCAGTGAAGATATCAAAACAGCCTGTAAGATTATTGAACAATCGATATTGGAGCTAAAAGACAGTTAATGGATTTCATCGAGGCCTGCAAAAAAATAATCTCGATTGATAGCACACCCAGCAATGGAACCGGAGAAGTCAGTCGCTTTATCAAGTCATTGGCAGAATCCTTAGGCTTCCAAGTGCACCTTGAAGAGGTTGTGCAGAGAGGGATTGAAGAGGCCAATGTCATTTGTTTTCCTAAAGAAAAGTCTTCTAAAGTTCACCTTATGCTGCAAACTCATCTGGATACGGTTGATCCTGGATCCTTTGCTCACTGGGAGAAAACCGGTAAGAACCCTTTTCATGCGACAATCCACGATTCAAAAATTTATGGTCTTGGTGTTGCCGACACAAAAATAGATTTTCTTTGTAAGCTTTATGCAGCAAAAGAATTTATTGGAAAAGACTTGAAACACAGTTTCGCAGTGGTTGGAACCTATGGCGAAGAGTACAATATGAATGGTTCCATTCGATTGATCCGTCATAAAACTTTGCTTGCTGACAGAGTTCTAGTGAGTGAGCCTACTAATTTTGATCTTATAACTGCCGGCAAAGGGCTTGCGAATATAGAAATAACCATTCCATTTTCAAAAGAAGAGATGGAAGCGAAGGTGGCCCATGACAGTGGAGAAGGGCAGAGCACTCAGTGCAAAATATTTAAAGGAGTTCCGGCTCACTCGTCTCAGCCTCTTAAGGGTGTGAACGCTATAGAGGAGCTTTTCAGGTATATGGAAAATCTGCCGGATCAAATTCTTCTTTTAGAAGTCGATGGAGGTACAAACTACAATACGATACCCGTTCAGAGTCTCATTGAGTTTGACCTAGTCACTTTGAAGTCTATGACTGTGAATCAAAAGGTGCTAAAAATTTATCGAAAAATCCTTTCGATGAAAAAAGAATTTGAAAATTTGGAAGATCCACAGTTTGATCCTGCTCAGACAACTTTAAATATTGGCATGATCCGAACCTACGACGATCATTTGAAAATCATGGGCTGTGTTAGGTGGCCTCCTATTGTGAAAGAAGATACTTACGGCGAGTGGATGGCCGATCTAAAAAGTTTCTGCGACTCACTGGGTGCTACATTTCGGGTGAGAGATTCCAAAAAGCCATTTTCCGTCAATCCGAAGTCGGATTTTTCCAACAAGGTGTTTTCAGCGATTTACCAAGACCATGAAGATAGCCAGATATCGACCCAGCCTGTCACGAATGAAGCCAATGTCTTTCATAAATTAGGGCTTGAAGTCCTTGTCTTTGGCCCAGGTCAAAGAGAAGGGAACTCGCAAACGCCCCATGAATCGATACCCATTGATAATTTGTATAAAGCGATTAAAATTTACCAGAACCTAATCAATCAGCTTTGCGTTCAATAGGAGTCAAAATGCTAGTCAAAGACCCCATAGCCTTTAAAGGTAACTTTATTCACGGAGAATTCGTCGTTCCAACAGGAGCGAAAGCCATCAAAAACCAGAGTCCTGGTAATTTGGAAGAAACGGTTTTTGATTTCATTTCCGACCACACTCATGTGGATCAAGCCTGCGAAGCGGCTCAAAAGGCCTTTCCCGCCTGGTCAGAGCTTACAATTGAAAAGCGCATGGAAACTCTCAACCGAGTTAAAGAGATTTTAGTTTCTCGCCAAGAAGAGCTCGCTGAAGTTATATCAAGAGAAACGGGTAAGCCACTGTGGGAGACCAAAACAGAGGCCGCGGCTGTGATCGGAAAATTCACTGTGACCTTCGATTATTCTTTGGAATTGGTTAAAGAGGTGCGTGTGGAAAACGCTACTCCCACGGGTGATGGCTTTATTCGTTATCAACCGCGAGGTGTCTTTGCTGTACTGGGCCCTTTTAATTTTCCAGCTCACTTACCGAACGGACATATCGTTCCGGCCCTTGTCACAGGAAACTGTGTGGTTTTTAAGCCTTCAGAATTTACACCCGCCACTGCTCAATTAATGGCTGAGTGTTATCAAGAAGCCGGCGTGCCTGAAGGTGTTTTTAATCTTGTGCAAGGAAATGGAGAGGTGGGGCGCCGCCTGGTTACTCATAAAAAAGTGGATGGGATTCTCTTTACAGGCTCCTATGAGACAGGACTGAAAATCACAGAGTCGACAGTACAAGACTACTGGAAAATAAGAGCCCTCGAAATGGGGGGTAAGAACTCAACGATTGTTTGGAAGGACGCTGATCTAGAAAAATCAGTCTACGAAAGTTTGATTGGAGTTTACCTCTCAGCCGGTCAAAGATGCTCATGCACCTCAAGAATATTTCTTCATCCAGAAATTTCAGAGGCTTTCACTGAAATGTTTTATAAGAAAGCCAAGAAGTTAACGATTGGTCACTGGTCGGAAGACCCATTTATGGGACCGCTCATCAATGAAAAGTCTCTTGATACTTACGTTCGCTTTCAAGATATTGCCGTCCGCGAAGGGGCTGAGAAAATCATGAGAGGAAAAGCTCTAGAGCTTGATTATAAAGGGTACTATGTCACTCCCAGTATCTATAAAGTAAAAAATTATGATCCTCAGTCGACTTACCAAAACACTGAAATTTTCGGACCCAACGCGGCTCTTTATGAGGTTTCAGAACTTGAAGAGGCCATTAAAATCACCAACGACAGTGGATTTGGATTGTCCATGGCTATTTTTACCAAAGAAAAAGAAAATTACCAGAAGTGTTTGCAGAAAGCTAAAGTAGGACTTCTCAACTGGAATCGGACTACAAATGGGGCCAGTTCCAAGCTTCCTTTTGGAGGCTATGGTAAATCAGGGAATGATCGTCCATCAGCTCACTTTGCCGTCTACTACTGTACTCGCCCGGTAGCCTCCATTGAGGACACGGGTCAATTCGATCCGAAAAAGACATTTCCTGGAATGAATTGGTAACAATGAAGAAGCTTCTTGTCCTCGTTCTATTTATTGTCGTGATTGTTGTCGGAGCTAAGGTCGCTCTCCAACTCTATACCAATAAAACTTTAGGACTTAATTCACCTACTATTATCATGATTGATAAGGGCTCAAGTCTAACCCGAGTGGCACAATCTCTATCCGAAAAGGGGATCATTCAGTATCCCCGCCTTTTCGTAAAAGTTGGGCAATTTTATGGTTATGAATCTATTAAGTATGGAGAGTACGAGTTAAAGCCCTCCGAAACCTATATGGAGGTTTTAAAAAAGATTGTCAGTGGTGATAACTATAAATATGAGATCACTTTTATTGAAGGTGAACATATGTATCGGTACGCTGAGCAGCTTGAGGCCAGTGGTCTGACGACAAGGGAGAAGTTTCTCAATCTTGTGCGAAATCAAAAATTTATCATGAGTCTTTTGGGAGAGGCGTTGCCGAGTTTAGAAGGTTATCTTTTTCCTGAAACCTATCATTTCTCCAAGGTGGACGGGGTTCGAGTGATCGTGTCGACGATGGTGAAAAACTTCTTAGAGGAAACTAAGGATATAAATTTTCAAAACACAGGGCTTTCTCGCCACGAAACGATTACTCTAGCCAGTATTGTCGAAAAAGAAACAGGAGCGCCTTTTGAAAGGCCACTGATTTCCTCCGTTTTCCACAATCGAATGAAAAAACGTATGCGGTTACAAACAGATCCAACAATTATTTACGGTATATTGGATAGCACCGGGAAAGAGCCCAAAAATATTCGTAAAAAAGATATAACGGCTCGAACCTCTTACAATACTTATGTGATCAGTGGACTCCCTCCAGGGCCCATAGGAAATCCAGGAATTGAGTCCATTAGAGCTGCCATCAAACCGGCGGAATCAGAGTTTCTTTATTTCGTCAGCCAAAATGATGGAACTCACAAATTTACAAAGAGCTACAAGGCTCACCTCAAAGCTGTTGAAAAGTTTCAATTAGATCCAAAAATGCGTGAAGGTAAGTCTTGGCGAGATTTGAAAAAGAGGAACGCTCATCAATGAAGTACGGCATCGTTCTTTTCCTGATCTCAATAGTGGCCTCTTTTATTCTTTTGAATCCGAAGATTAAATCAAAAACTCTGGAAATCTTTGTCGGTACGGGTAGGGAAGTCCTCTCTCAGCTGATCATGGAACGTTCGGGGCAAGAGTATAAGATTTTAAAAGTGAAAACCACCGATGGGCTTCTTGTTGAAGTCTATAAGGTCAGTGAGGACGATCACTTTCTCCTTTTAGACTCGCAAGCACTGACTGATAAAAAAGACGCGTATTATAAATTTGGGGAAAAGAAACATAACCTCTTCCTCAAAGATATCAATGAAGATGGGCAGCCGGAAATTATCCTGCCTTCCCTGGATAAGAATATGAAGGCGCGCTTAAACGTCTTTCTATTTGATCCGGTATCGGAAACATTGCAGAAAGTCACACAGCACTAGTACCTAAAAAGACGAGTGGGGGCCCCTCAAAGCTCATAGGGTTGGGAAACTCCTGGCCTCTCGGCATGCCGACGGGTGCACTTCGTCTCCCGTCCTGCGCCATTTCATGTCGCAGGCCAAGATACGCAGCGCTCGCGGCTCGAGCCGAGTGTCCAGGAGTTTCCCAACCCTATGACCTTTGAGGGGTCGTCTTTGTATTAGGTTTGGTCTACTTCAACTTTGTTATAAATGAGAAATTGCGGCCGCGTCGCCAGGGGTTTCTTCGGTGGGAATAGTGGAAGGGGCTTGTGTGGGTGTTTATTGGGCTTTCTTGGACTTCTACTTTTTCAATCGAGTTTATTTCTCTTTTTAGAATTCCTTTTAGATCTATGTAGTAATGATTTCGTTTATCCAGAGATTGGGTAATGAGTTCTAGTTTTGTTGCGGTTTTTAGACTTAGATTGTGGGGTGATAGTAGATTCTTTGTGAACTCTTCGTTTAGCTGGAAAGAGGTTTTATGGATATGGGGGCCTATAAAAACTTTTGAGTCTTTGATTGAGTTAATTTCTTTTGTGGCTTCAGAGAAGATCTTTTTCATAAGGCCTCTCCAGCCAATATGGATGGCTGTGATGGTTTCTTTTTGGCTTATGAAAACGGGGAGGCAGTCGGCGGTTTGGATGAACAAAGGTGTGTTGCTATCTTTGCTAAAGTGTCCATCTGCCTTGGTTTTTTTTGAACTGGCCTTTATTACAAGATTGCCGTGTATTTGGTGGAGGAAGTGGGCTTGGTTTGGGAAATTAGTTTCTTTGAAACTTTCGTTTCCAAAAAAAATGATATTGTTTTGGTGGCGGTGGAATTCGCCTTTTTGACCAAGCTTTTCAAATAAATTCAGAGAATCCTGCTTTTTCATAAAGGAATTTTAAATCATCTGGGATTTTAGAATCAAATATCATTTCTTTTTTTGTTTTGGGATGGATGAAGCCTAATTCCTTTGCGTGTAGGGCGAATCGAGTCATCTCCAGAATGTGGCGTTTTAGTTCTTGGTTTTTTAAGTTCTTTGCGACCTTCATTCCATTATAGGTGTCATCACCTACAATTGGATTGGACTGACTGGAAAGGTGAACTCGGATTTGATGGGTGCGTCCCGTCTCTAGCTGTAGTTCGAAAAGTTGAAAAGGAGAGTTTTTTGCCAGTGTTTTAAAGTGGGTCACGGCGTGTTTTCCTTCTTCACGGTCGTTTATTTTAAATCTCTGACGATTTCTTGGGTCTCTTGCGATATAGGTCTCGATAGTACCACTCTCTAGTGGTTGATGGGAAAAGCAAAGAGCCCAATATTTGCGGTGAATACTTTTTCGCTTAAACTGTTTTGCTAGGATTTCGTGGGATTCTTTGTTTTTTGCTAAAACTAGGAGTCCGCTTGTGCCTTTATCGATTCTGTGGACAAGGCCGGGTCTAAAATCGTCGCTACCGGGTGAGAGTTGGGTTTTACGGTGAAGAAGGGCGTTGATGAGAGTATCGGATTCGTGGCCGTAGGAGGGATGCACAACCAATCCACCTGGCTTGTTAATAATAATAACATCGTCGTCTTCATAGGTAATATCTAATGGGAAGTCATAGGGTAGGAGCTCTAAATCTCGCTTCTCGGGAACCAAGACCTCTAAGTCATCTCCGGATTGTAGTTGGTAGGACGATTTTTCAGTTTTGCCGTTAACGAAAACTTTCTTTTCAGACACTAGTTTTTGAGCTTTTGATCTTGATTGGCAGACACCGGCTGTGGTGAGGCCCACATCCAGCCTCTGGCCATGAAGGGTTGCTGCAACCTTTAGTTTTTTGCGGACTTCATGCATTTTTTAAAATAGACATGAAAGAAGGAACGACTTTGCTTTCATCTAAATCAAGTATGCGGCAGTATTGAATAATATAACCTCTAACGAAAACAGGGGCTGGTAGTACAGAGAAATTGTTGTTTTCGATCGCGTACAGGTGACGAATTGCAATACATGTCGCCTGAGAGAATTGATTGAGCCCTATATTTTTATACTCTCTGACCTTCTTTAGGAAAAGGCCGTCAAAAAGATCTTGAGAGGCTATGAGTTCTTCCATCTTATTTTTAACTTCGTACTGACTTAATTTTGTGCGGGCAAAACCTTCCGGAAGGGGAGTTTCATTTAAAGTATCGATCGAGGCTCGTTTGGCGTCCTTTTTCTCTGTGATTTCAAAGCCTGGTAGAGCGGGATTTATTTTGTCCTGTAACTCAAGATCATATTCTCTACGAGCATTCGGGGAGCCAATCACTCGATAAGCCTCTTCGATAAGATCTAACCAATCCTGGGCTTCTTCTTCGGAGAACACATTGAAAAGTTGAGTATTATTTAATGAAAATGTTTCTTGAGCTTCTTTATAGGCTTTAAAAATTCGATGTTGATCCGCCGTTGGGGGGACATCGAGTATTTCATAATAATTCAGTGCTTCCGTGCTCATAACTAAAAGAGTAGCATAAGGAAACAGCTGAGCGGAAATATCGTTAACATAGCGAACGCAGAGCGTAAATCTCGCCATTAGTCTAGGTGAGTTTCTTCTAACTGTTTTGTTTTAATTTTTCCTCGGGTGCGGAGGCTTTAATATATAGAGGTTGTACTTGGTTCCAAGTGAGTGAACCTTTATTTAAACAAAAATTATCTTTTCCAAAAAGTTTTTTTAAGTCCATCTTCAACCACTCTGGCTGGCTTTTTAACTTTTTTAAAAGCTCCTGATCTAGAACATTTTTATATTTATCAAGACCATGTCCACAATAGTAAATCGACCCGTTAATTAGAGTATGCAATTCTTTTATTGGAACAACCTTGTTGGAAATTATGGAAACGCGTTTATCCTGTTTCCACGAATAAGTGGAACAAAATACAGAATTTTTTTGGGCGTCGATCAATGAAACAATTGGGTGGTCGGATTTGGTACAGTTCATCGCCAGTAAATCCAAGCTATTGACAGGAAAGATAGGGACGGCGTTTACATAGGCTAGGGTTTTAGCAAAACTTACTCCGACTCTCAAACCAGTAAAGCTCCCAGGGCCAACCACACAGTAGAGATTTTTAATTTCAGCACTTTCAATATTATGCTTATTTAAAAGATTTTCAAACTCAGAGGTTATGACTTCACTGTGAGAGCTTTGTCCTTCCCAGAGAACCTCATCAATGATCTTTTTATTTTCGGTAAGAAGCAGCTGACCTCTTTTGTCAGCTGTGTTTATAGCTAATTCTTTCATGACCCAAAGATACGAGAAAAGTCATTAAAGAGCGCAAAAGCCATAAGAAAAAGAATTATCAAGAAGCCAACCTGCTGAGCCATTTCTATTTTCTTAAGACTTAAAGGGGCCCCTTTAATAGCTTCAAGAGTGAAAATAAGGAGGTGGCCTCCATCGAGGATCGGAATGGGAAACAAATTAATGATAAACAAATTAATAGAAATAATGGCCATCATTTTTAAAAATGCGTTAAGTCCAATACTCCAACTCTTCTGGGCCACCTGTCCTATGGAAATGATTCCAGAAATATTCTTTGAAGAAACACGGTTTTGAACGATTCGTACAAAGCTCATGATCGTGACATTGGTCCAACGCAGTGTTTGCTCCCATGACCGAGTTAGAGCTTCACCTAAGCTATCTGACTTCCATTGGAAACTTTTAGGAGCCATAAAAAGAGTGGGGATCACACCAATAGTGAAACGGTTCTCAGTTTCTCCGTACCGACCTTCCAACTCGTTCATTTTAGGAACCATTTGAAAAGTTTCGGCCTTATTGTCTCGGATCACTTTAATATCTAAGGGTCCTTGCCCTTGCTCGTAGGAGCTAACGTTGGCAACGATATCATCAAATGAGATTATCTTTTCACCATTTATGCTCACAATTCTATCAAGCCTTTTAAGGCCCGCTTTATCGGCGGGGCTATCTTCCTGAACCTCTGCAATGACAGTTTCAGGCACGAACATATCGAGCTTGTGGTCAGTGAAGTTTTTAGCCTCTAGTTTGAAACTATGTTCATTAAACTTTTTATTCTCCCTGAAATCAGGGAAACGGTGAATTTTCAAAGAGACCTCAGGAGCACCATTGTAGAGAGCCTCCATAATCATCGGTTCAATGTCTTTGTACCATTCCACCGACTCGCCATTGACTTCAACAATGCGGTCTCCTGTGCGTAAACCAGCCTGGAAGAGGTCTCCGCCATAGTCGATGCCTACAATTGGAAAGTGTAGGTTACTGTGGAGACCTTTTATTTTTCCAATTTTATCGGCCGTGGAAAAAAGATTATCGTTTTCACTTTTAACAGCCTTCGTAGCAAGGGTGATTTCTTTTTCATCACGAATCATCGCAAAACTTAGGGTTTCTCCCCCTGAGTTTTCGATAACTTCTTTTACCTCATCCCAGGTATTAACCTTCACTCCGTCAATTTTATTGATGTGATCAAAGGGGCGAAAGCCCTCGGAGTAGGCCCGGGAGTTTTCAGCAATTTCACCCACCTCGGGAGCTAGCGCTTTATCGCCAATGAAAGCGATCATGACAAAAAGAACGGCCGCAAAAAATAAGTTCATCAGTGGCCCGGCCAGAGTAATAACAATTCGCTGCCCGACTGGTTTATGAAGATAGGACTGCTTCTTTTGCTCTTCGGGAATGTCCTTACCGGGTTCATCCCCATACATTTTGACATAACCACCAAGTGGCAGAGCCGAAACACAGTACACGGTTTCTTTATGTAAAAATTTGATGATTTTTGGTCCGAATCCAAGACTAAAAGTTTCGACCCGAACCCCATAAAATTTAGCCGCAAGAAAATGTCCCAGTTCATGAACAAAAACCAAAAGTCCAAGAAGGACAATCATGGGAATAATGTAGGCTAATCCTTGATTTAGTATTCCAGAAAGAGCTTCAAACATCGTTAAATATTAACACAGAATAATTGGACTGACTCGCATAATCGCACACTGTACCAAAGTCTGAAGGAGAAAGAGAATTTGTTTTAGAGGCTTTTAGATGTAGGCTTGCATCCAGATATAGACCACTGGCGCGGCAAACAATAAACCGTCTATGCGGTCTAAAACTCCGCCGTGCCCCGGGAGAAGTTTGCCAGAATCTTTTACTCCAGAATATCTTTTAATTGTGGACTCAAAAAGGTCTCCCACTTGGCTAAATAGTGAGGCGGCCAGACAGGTTAAAGCGATTATCCAACTGGGGCTTGAATGGTTGAGGCTTGAAAGATACCAGTAACCAATGAGGCTACCGACAACGAGGCCGACACCGGCCCCTTCCACAGTCTTTTTCGGAGAAATTTTAGGGGCGAGGGGGTGTTTGCCAAAAGCTCTTCCACCTAGGTAAGCGAAAGTGTCTGTGCAGAAACTCAATATTAAAAGGGCCACAAAATAGGAGCCACCGTAATTAAGCACTGCTACGGTGACGGTTCCAGTAAAGGCCCCAGCGTACAACAAACCCACAGTCCAGCTCGTCAACTTTGCCACACGTATTGGGATCGACTCGTGATTACAAAGTATAAAATAGGCCACCAGTAAAATGAAAAAGCTCATAAATGTGAGAAAAGACTGGGAATAAAAAGTGAACATGAGGAAGAAGGAGTAGGAAAGAATAACAAAGAGGCTTTTTACCATCCGACTGTGCTTCTCGACCATAAAAGAGAATTCACAGCAAGCAATAAAGGTAATAATACAACAGACGTAGACTAGCCCCTTATTGGCAAAAAAATACCAAGTGGCAATTAATGTGGAAACTCCAATGAGAGCGGAAAGTGCTCGAATAAACATGATCTTCCCCCAAGGTGATCATCAAATTCAAAAAACGATGCTTAAGAGAGTTGAGAGTTTGCGGGCTCAGCCGCTTGAGAGGTTGTCTTTCCGAAGCGTCGTTCTCTGTTTCTGTAGGAAGCTAATGCCATCTCCAGATCTTGTGTTTTAAAGTCAGGCCATAATACATTACTAAAATAAAGTTCTGTATAAACACTTTGCCATGGTAAAAAATTGGACAATCGCCACTCACCACTGGTGCGAATCATTAGGTCGGGATCAGGAAGGGGAGCTGTCTGTAACATGCCACTTATAAGCTCTTCATTAATGTCATGAAGACCAATTTTTCCATCTTTAGCCAGTGAAGCAATATTTTTGACTGCTTGAGTGATTTCCTGACGGCCACCGTAGCTGAGCGCAAATGTCAAAACGAGACCTGAATTTTCGGCGGTGGCCTGCATGGTGGTTTCAACCTGTTTGCGAATGTCGTTAGGAATTTTATCGAGCTGACCAATACAACGAAATCGAATATTGTTTTTGATCATTCGCTTCCGCTCTCGCACGATGTAACGAGAGAGCAGTCTCATTAAAAAATTGACCTCTTCTTGAGGTCTGCCCCAGTTCTCTTCACTGAAAGCATACAAAGTGAGAGCTTTGGTTTTTATTTGAACACAATGCTCAACCATTTTTTTTGCAACTCGAGCTCCCTTAATATGCCCAAAAACACGGTCCCGGCGGCGAGCTTTTGCCCAACGGCCGTTACCGTCCATAATAATGGCAATATGTTGAGGGTTCCTGTTGCTATCAATCATAGTTTCATTATGTCTTTTTCTTTTTCCTCAGCCACTTTATCTAAATCAGCCGTGTATTTGTCTGTGAGTTTCTGAATGGCATCCTGATGAGATTTACTTTCGTCCTCACTGATTTCTTTGTCTTTCAATGCTTGTTTAAGCTCATCATTGGCATCTTTTCGAGCCATGCGAACGGCGACTTTAGCATCCTCCACCATTTGTTTGGTCTTCTTAACAAGCTCTTTACGTCTTTCCTCAGTCAATTCAGGAAGCTTGAGTCGAATGACTTTACCATCATTGATGGGCGCCATGCCGATGTCACTTTTTACGATAGATGATTCAATAGATTTGAGAACAGAAGTTTCCCAAGGTGTAATTAAAAAACTTCGCGCATCCGGAGTTGAAACAGAAGCCACCTGATTGAGTGGGGTCATATTTCCATAATACTCCACTTTCACTCCATCGAGCATAGAGACTTGTGCACGTCCTGTTCTCACTTTTTTAAAGTCTTCCGTTAGTGAAGAGACGGCATCTTTCATTTTTTGTTCGGTTTCTTTTTGTAGAGTTGAAAATTCCACGGAATCTCCCTTTCTTAAGAATGAATAATAGAGCCCACGGGGTCTCCCTTGAGCACACTTAAAATATTACCTTTTTGCATGAGTTTAAATATTGAAATAGGCATTTTGTTGTCCATGCATAAACTAATTGCCGTTGAATCGATAACCTTCAAACCTTGGCTAAGAGCCTCATGGTGACTGATGGCTTCCACCTTTACAGCATCATCAAACTTTCTGGGGTCTTTGTCATAGATTCCATCAACATTTGTTGCCTTAAGTATGATCTCGGCGTTGATTTCCATCCCTCTCAAGGCAGCGGCCGTATCGGTCGTAAAGTAAGGGTTTCCAGTACCGGCGGCAAAAATCACGATACGCCCCTTTTCCAAGTGGCGTACGGATTTACGACGAATATAGGGCTCTGCAATCTGGGCCATCTCAATGGCTGACTGAACTCTTGTTTGGACATCCAGTGTTTCTAAGGCATCTTGCAGCGCCAAAGCATTAATACAAGTTGCAAGCATACCCATATAGTCACTACTGGCACGGTCCATACCTTTTGCAGCAGCAGCCACTCCGCGAAAAATATTTCCGCCACCAATGACCACACCCAACTGGATGTTTTGCTCAGTCACAGATTTGATTTCCTGTGCCACTTGTTTGATGACATCGGTATTAATTCCGTAGCCCTCTTCACCAGCTAAGGCTTCTCCACTGATTTTTAAAAGGGCTCTTTTATACTTGGGTAAGCTCACAATTGATATCCTCTAAATTCTATTCTTTAATGGCTGCAGCGACTTCGTCGGCAAAATTGTCGGCTTTCTTTTCGATTCCTTCACCAAGTTCAAAGCGAACAAAGCGTCGAATCACAAGATTCTCGCCAATTCTGGCTACAGTATTTTGCAAGTGATCGGCCACAGTAATATCTGGGTTTTTCACATACTTTTGCTCCATCAAGCAATTTTCTGCTAACCATTTGTTGATCTGACCACCAACAATTTTGTCGATCATTTCTTCTTTTTTGCCTTCTTCTTTGTTTTTGGCAGTAAGAACTTGTTTTTCTTTATCGATTTCGGCCTGTGGAATTTCTTCTTTGGAAACAGCTAGAGGAGCTGTTGCAGCGATATGCATGGCGATGTCGGTTGTGAATTGCTTGAATTCATCGTTTCTAGCCACAAAGTCTGTTTCAGAGTTAATTTCAACAAGAACACCAATTTTTCCACCGGCGTGAATGTAAGATGTGACGAGTCCTTCAGCGGCCGTTCTTCCCGATTTTTTAGCGGCTTTACTGAGGCCCTTTTTTCTTAGCCAATCAGAGGCTTTTTCAAAGTCACCCTCGTTTTCTTGAAGCGCTTTTTTGCAATCGAGCATTCCGGCACTGGTTCTTTCTCTTAATTCTTTCACCATTTGAGCTGTGATAGCCATGTTCAAATCTCCTTTAAATTAATTGCAATAAACAAGGCCCGCCAAAGATGGCGGGCTTAGATAAACAGGGAAAACTAGTCTTTTTTACTTTTGTCTTCGTCTGTATTTTCAGGGGTGATAATTTCTTCGCCCTTTTTATTCTTTTCAGAATCTGGGTCCGTATCAGCAACAACCACTTTTTCTGGTCCCTCTTCATCACTGGCAGAGGCTTCCACTTCGGACATAATTTCAATCTCGTCAGCAGTACCAGCGGCAACAAGCTTACGCCCTTTGCTCGCTTTAACCACAGCCGGCCCACCTTGTTGTTGCTGTTGAGGAGAAGCTTCTTTCTTCTCTTTTTCTTTCTGTTCAGCTTCAACATCGGACTGCTTGTCTGATTGGGTACGAAGTTTTTGCTCCCATTTTTTAGAACCAGCAAGATAGGCGTCGGCCACAAGGTTACAAAAAAGTTTGATGGAGCGAATAGCATCATCATTTCCAGGGATTGGATATTCGATCTCTTCAGGATCTGAATTTGTATCGCAAATTCCGAAGACGTTCATACCCAAGTTTTTGGCTTCTTTCACAGCAATGTGCTCTTTGGTCACATCGACAATAAAAATCATCCCAGGGGGTTCTTTCATGTCGCGAATTCCCTCGAGATATTCATTCAATTTTGTGTATTCTTTTTCGATTTGAGAGCGCTCTTTTTTGGAAAAGAAATCAAGCTCACCTTTATCACGCATTTGATCAATCTTTTTAAGACGATCAATGGATTGTTTAATGGTGACAAAGTTGGTGAGAGTTCCACCGAGCCATCTTTTAGTGACGTAGTACTGGTCACATTTTTTAGCAGCCTCTTGAATGGCTTCAACAGCTTGCTTTTTTGTACCCACGAAAATGATTTTTTTACCTTCAGCGGCTTGGTCTTCTACAGCCTTAAGAGCTGTTTTAGTCATTTCCAATGTTTTTTGTAGATCGATAATGTGAATTCCTCCACGATCTCCAAAAACATAGGGTTTCATTTTAGGGTTCCATCTTTGTGTCTGATGGCCGAAGTGAACGCCCGAATCGAGCATATCTTTAAGGGTAACCATATTTATCCTCCTATCTGGTTAGTCCTCCCTTCCAGCCTTGATTCCCTACAAAAGGAACACCAGTTGAGTTCTGGAAGGTGCGAATTAAACTGATTGTTCAGTTAGACCGAGGGTTTAGCATGGTGAGGGCAGTGTGTCGACCCAAAAAGTGAGTTCAGAGAAGTTAAGTAAGGCTGGGGATAACTTGTTTCTATAAAAGAGAGACTAACTCTCAGAAAAGTTAGTCATTCTAGATCCTTGTAAGGGCCTCAAGCCCCTAGAGGCTCGGACTTTCCTCAGCTTGAGAATTATTCACTGGGTTTTCCACAAGCTCAGCGGCCGCTTTTAGACCACTTTGCACTTCTGAGACCCAACCAGGACGTCCCTCAAAAAGAGGAGAGAAGGCGTAGAGGTTTGTGGTTTGGGGTAAAAGTCCCCCTTCAAAGCTGAACTTCTCCATATCTGAGTACACGCGGTGATGAACCAAGATATGTTCATTGTCTTTAGGGTCTTCGGGGAAGCCAAAGGCACGCTTAAACTGCTTTTTTATCTCTTTCACCAAAGAGCCTGTGGTTTCATCGTCGGCGGTGAGTTCGGCAGGGAAAAAGGCCTCCCATCTTGAAATTAGGTGTCCCTCTATTCGAGAGAACATACCGAGGCAGGGTTGCAGTTTTGAGCCCATAAGAAGGTAAAGTTGATCAGCCTCCCACTGCTCTGGTTCCACTTCGTGATGAATGACCATATTCACAGAAGAGTACCATTTGCATTTGCCAAATTGACTGGCCACCTTTTTCATATGGTTTCCTAGCTTGTCGAAGAGGAAATCGAAATGATCGAAGAAATAAAAGTTCTCTCCTCTGAGCTGAGTTTTAGCATTGAGAGTAACAGTATCGACCTGATTGTTTTCAAGCTGGATGTCGGTAATCTGCTGGTCTAAAAAAATAGGATCCTCTTCCCAGTTAATAATCTTTTCCCACTGGTTTTCCACTTGCAATTGAGGAATATGTGACTCGGTAGAAAGAAAGGGTGTCACCGCTTCTTGTGATTCAATCTTTAAATCTCCAAATCCGAGAAAGCTCTTAAAATTTCCTTTATCGAAAGTCAGTGGTGGACCATCCACCTTTTTAATTTCTCCCCAGATGGGAGTGTCTGTTTCCTCGACTTCAAAACTTGCATTGAATGGAACGCGAGTGGAGACCCTTGTTTCAAGGCTAGGAATCATTTTGATGGGGCTACTACCAAAGTGTTTGGAGTCAACGATACAGTAGCTTTCGTTTTTATTTTTTAAATAATGGGCGAAAGTGGCTGATGATAAATTGAAGCCGATGAGGACATGGTCGTATTTCTTTTGGAGCTTGGGAAAATTCTGCATGAGTATAAAATTTAAGAATCTCGCTTTGCTGGCAAGGGAAAAATGGCTTTTACCATTCTTGCGACCCCCTGCAACACAACACGGGCAACAGGTTTGAGCTGAGGAAACTGATAAAGGAGCGCCACTAAAACCCCAGAGTTCTTATAGTAAAAAGCAACGAAGTTTCTACCATGAGGGGAGCTTTTTAAAATTTGGTCTCGAAAGAGGCATAAGGTGCGAACCGTCGGGTCTGTGCGAGTTTCAAAGGCTGCGTTGGCAACAAAACAGCGTGAGGCTTGAGCATCACAGAGTTTTAAAAGGTGCTTGTAGGCTTGAGTATTACGACCTTTACGATACTCTTTTTCCGCTTTTCTAATGATTGTGTTGTACACGGGGGAGAAGCGTAAGAATTTGGAAAGAAGTTCGGCTGTTTGCATCTGCTTCTGGGCAAATTTCTGATGAGAATCATAGATAAGCATAAGGTCCCATAACACTGAGCAGATGATAGTAATTTCTTTTGGATGGCTGTTGAAGTCTTGTGGTTTGAGATCTTCGTTTTTTCTGTCGCCTTCACTGGAGACAAGCTTTAAGATTTTAAGATATTTCTCATAACAGACAGCCGCTTCACCATAGTTACCATTTTGTAAAAGCAATCTTCCTTGCCGAACGAGCTGAGTCCGACTTTTCCAGAGAGCCCCTTTGTGTTTAAGCTGTGCCTCCTCTTTGGCTTGGAGTTGCGCTCCTTGTGAGGCGGCCTTTTTTAGCTCTTTTAGGCATTTGGCACACACATTATTAGGGACTTCAGCCATGCCACTTTTAGCAAGAGACAATTTTAGACCAGAATCGACATTCATCAAATTCGGATCATTAGCTCCACAATTTTGACAAGTCGTTAAACTCTCTTCAGTAACCTCTTCACTCATGTTTATTATGTTAAGGGTAGCAGCGGGGATTGTTAAACAAAAATTTAAACGAATGGCATTTCTCCCTCTTCATTAGGGGGCTTGAGTTGATATTGGTAGTGTTACTGTTTAGTCAAATAGGATTACTTCTGCGTACGATCATGTTTTTTTACCCTTGCACTCGATCGGAAGCTTTTGACTAAAGTAGAGTATAAGGATCAACATCAATAAGGCATTTTGTTTTTTTACATTGATCCCTAATGAATTGATCGGCCATTTTTGCGATGTGATTAATAGTCTGATGATCTTTAGCTTTAATGAGTAAATGGTAGCGGAATCGATTTTTTATTTTGGTCAACGGAGAGGGTGTGGGGCCTAAGACTTGCACACCACCTAACTGATCGTATTTCTCAATTAATTGCTTGAGGTAATTGGCAAGAGCTTGAGATTCTTCGATAACCTCTTGCTCTCTTAACCCAGAAACTCGAATGGAGGTGATTTTACCAAAAGGAGGATAGTGGAAGAGTTTGCGATTCTCTGCCTCCTCTTCAACGAATTGATAGTAATTGTGGTTTTTCACCGCCTGTAGACTTGGATGTTCTTTTTTATAAGTCTGAATGACCACTTCACCGGGAACGGCATGGCGACCAGCACGTCCACTGACTTGAGTGCAGAGTTGATAACCTCGTTCACTCGCCCTAAAATCGGGAATATTGAAAGCCACATCGGCATGGATAATTCCCACGAGAGTGAGATTTTTAAAATCTAAGCCTTTTGCAATCATCTGGGTTCCAATGAGGAAATCGATTTCTGAGTTCTCCATTTTTCGAACCATTTCCTCTAAAGCTTCACGACTTTGAATCTCGTCACGGTCGGCACGGAAAACTCGCGCCTCTGGGAAAAGCTCTAAGATTCCCTTCTCCACGGCTTCAGTTCCAAGGCCATAAGCTTTTGGTTCGCCTTCTTTGCAGTCGGGGCACTCATCACTTTTACGTTCATGATAATTGCAATAGTGGCAAACGAGATGATGTTTTCCATGCAGGGTTAGTGAAATATCACAATTGGGACATTCGTAGGAGAATCCACAGTCATAGCATTGCACGTTTGGCGCGATCCCTCGTCGATTTAAGAAAAGAGCCGTTTGCTGAGAGTTTTCAAAGGTATTTTTTAGTTTTTTAAAAAGAGTTTCAGAAAGCCAGTAGGGGAGTTCATTATGCTCATCTCGGTCCTCTCTTGGATTGACAATTGTCACCTCTGGCAAAGGGCGATTGGATACGCGATTTTTCAAAGTCAGTAGTTTAAACTTTCCCTCTTTTGCATTTTGCCAAGACTCTAAACTAGGGGTGGCGGAACCAAGGATAATGGGGCACTTTTCCATCTTAGCTCTTACGATGGCCACATCTCTGGCGTTGTATTTCAACTTTTCTTCTTGTTTGAAACTGGTCTCATGTTCCTCGTCTACGACGATGACACCTAAATTGGGAACAGGACAAAAGAGCGCTGAGCGCGCCCCGATTAAAAGTTTCTTATCACCCTCAACAATTTGCCACCATTGATCCGTTTTTTCTCTATCGGTTAAATGGGAATGAAGAACGGCGATCTGGTCTTGGAAGCGTTCCGCAAAACGTCGTACCAGTTGAGGAGTGAGTGAAATCTCAGGAACAAGAACCATCGCTTTTTTTCCTGATGCTATGACTTGCTCGATTACCTCGATATAAACTTCTGTTTTTCCCGAACCAGTAACACCGTGAAGAAGATAGGTTTCAGAAGACTTAACATCAATCTCTGAGAGAACACTTTTTTGTTCATCGGTAAGGTCAGGGGCTGTAATGGGTTCAACGTCTGGAACGATATCTTTTTTTCGACTTTTGCGGTTAGATTTTTTTTTTAGTGGGGGAAAGACCGATTGTTGGACTTGTCCAAGAGGATAAACATAGTAGTCTGATATCCATTGCAGCCACTTGATTTGCATCTTGCTTAACGGAATTTTTTCTGGATCTTTTTCAGCAATCGTTTTGGTTTTAAAATCCTTAGACGATTCTTTTGCCTCAGTGGGGCCGATGACAAGGCCTTGTACCTTCCTGTTTTTGGGACCAAACGGAACTTTTACCGGATCACCCGGTTGAACTTTCAAATCTTCACTGGCTTCATAGGTAAAGGTATCAGGAAGTGGGACATTAAGAGCAACCTCCCAAAGTTTCCCTTGAGAGGTCAGCGGAGATTCAGACACTAACGAAACCTCGAATAAAACTCTTTAATCAATGGATCCGTCGGAATCGTTCCTTTTTCGGAAGAATCCAATTGCCAATCTTTCTTGGTGGCGTTTACTCTTTCTGCTGCTAATAATTTGATGCGAGCGACTTTATCATTCCAACTGATTTGTTGTTCACCGGGAAGTCTCAAGCCGCCAACAAAAGTTTGGTACTGAGAGTTCACAAACTCGGCCTCTGATTGCAAACGTCCTTTCTTAATAATGAACGAGTCTTGTTCGACCCACAAAACGGTTTGATTCTGACTGCCCTGGCTATTTGTTTTTGCACCAATGGCGTAGTTTACCGATCCTTCCATGGGAGCAAGGCTTATGAAAGGCTCTGGAGTGAGTTTGGTTTTGCCTTCCACGTAATTAGGAGGTGTAGAGTCCTTCACCCAGGCAGGTACAAATTTATAGCCGATGAGGCGATTCAATAAACTTTTATGATAGCGATCATGAAAAAGTGGCTCGAAGAAATCTTTGCTTTTTTGAAAACTCTTTACCGCTTTTTTACGACTCAAGGTTTTTCGGTTGCGGGCGTTGTAGAGAATTTCAAAGCTCCATGGGTTATTACTGTCAAGACTTGAAACTTCCAACTTCATCTTATCGCCATGAGCGACAGTCCAGACCTCACGAGCTTTAATTTTTTTCTCGGGAGAGGAAAGGTCAACTTCGCGAACAATTTTGTAATCCCGTTGCCCGTTGTTGCTAGTCATTTTTTTAACAATTGTTTTGGCTCGAGGGATATAGGCGTGGGCGGATTGGGCAACAAATAAACTAAATGCTAAGAAAAAAAGAGTGCGGTTCATTTTAACTCTCCTCAGAGTTTTAAGTTTTTCAAGTAGGCTTTTAATGAGGGTCCGATTTGTGGATGCTTTAAACCCAACTCGATATTAGCTTGAAGATAACCAAGTTTATCACCGGCGTCATATCGTTGGGCAACAAACTCAGTGGCGTAAAGGCCTTCAGTCTGGGCCACCTCAGTCATCGCATCGGTTAATTGGATTTCACCATTTTTACCGGGAGGTAGGTTTTCTAATGAGTCAAAAATGGAGGCGTTAAATATGTACCTCCCCGGTAAGGCCCACTGACTTGGACTCTGGTCGGGGTTTGGCTTTTCAATGACCGACCGAACTTTCATATTTTTTTCACCCGGGTTTTCAACATCGACGATTCCGTATTTGCTAACATCTTGCTTAGGAACTTCCATTACAGCCACGGTCGACTTTTCAGTGCCTTTATAAGACTCAAGTAGTTGAGCCGTGACGTTTTTATCTTGAGTTTTAACCATTATTTCATCACCCAACAAAACGGCAAAGGGCTCTTTTCCAACAATGGGTTTAGCGGTGTAAACAGCATGACCCAGTCCCTTAGCCTCTTTCTGTCGGATACTAATAATCTCCACCATCGATTGAATATCTCGAACGAGCTCTAGAAGGTCTTCCTTGCCCGTTTTGACGAGAGTGTCTTCAAGTTCATAACTACGATCAAAAAAGTCTTCAATGGCTGTTTTGTTGCGTCCAGCGATAATGACTACGTCTTCCACACCCGCTTCAATAGCTTCCTTGACGACATGTAAGAGAATCGGCGTATCCACAATTGGAAGCAGTTCTTTAGGGACAGTCTTCGTTGCTGGCAAAAAGCGGGTTCCTAGCCCTGCGGCTGGAATGACGGCCTTTTTGATTTTCATGAAAACTCCCTTCTCAAAATGAAACACTGGAAATCAAATATTTACCATAATGGAATATTCAAAGGGAAAAATAAAGTCTCAAGAGGCATTTTCTGTTACTATAATAGTCAGTATCTGGGGGGATTTGTGCGTCGAATTAGGACTCCACTTATCATTTTAATCGCAATAGCAGGCATTCTTGGATTTTTCCAAAATTGTACGCCGTCAGTGCCTTTTGGTCATACCGATCATTTTCAGTCTCTTGTTAATTCCACCGAGTTTCCCTATGAAGTTAATATCGACCAAGTGGCCTATATGTCCTGCTCCGAACAAGAAGATGTTTACAATGACGGGGCCTTCTTTACCTTTCGCTTTGGTGCCTTTCGCACTCACGGAATCCGTGTCACTCCAGAATATCGAAATCATATTGAAAAAGTGGATGAAGAAGACGTCCCTTATGCTCTCCAGCAAAGTGCTTCCAGTCGTGGGTTAAAGCTACAGGGTGCCATTCGAACTATGGACAACTTGCAGTTAATGTATGTCGATGGGGAAAATGGAGAGAAGGGCCTTGAAGGCTCTGATTATAGCAACTTCTTTCCAGAAATGGGAGATCCCGTATTATCTCAGGCACTCTGGTATATGAATCCCAATGATTATCTTAGAAACTATGTCGCTGCTCAATTTCCAGATGAATATCGTTTTGCCAGTGAAGTGCAATTCATGAAATCTCAACTAATGGAAAATGACCTCAGAAACTTTTTCGGAAGTCGGGGAATTCTTACCGTTACATTTGCTCAGAATGGTGAAATTAAGCCTATCGGACTAGGAAGTATTGACTACCTCAATCGCATAAACACAGATCCAAACTCGCCTTCCAATGGCAACGGCGGAGGGAATGGTGGTTCTGGTGTTGGCGGTTCAGGCTCTAACCCGTCAGGAGGAAGTGGAGGCTCTGGGGGTACAATTGATCCAGGTGGATCAGGTGCTTCCGGCGGAGGTGGCGGAGGTGGAAACAGCGTTCAAAAGCCTGTCTTCACAGCGGCCAACTTAGATGTAAGGTCCAATGTCTTTGGTGCGGCCGTGCAACCCAAGTTCAAGCAACCGCCCAAAATTATTGTGCCCGACAATCAGAATCAGCCTGTGATTGAACAAGATCCAGGTCCCGATATGCCACCACGGATTTTAAGCTCCGTTCGTGATGTTATTATTGATGAAAGGCTCAGTACCCGACCCACACCAGAGTGGATTTGTCCGAAAGAACTCAGTTTTATGATCGTTCTTCCTGAGGACGCGATTTATCAAGATGAGGATTCCAATACTATCACACGCTGTAATATGAATCCGGATCCATTAAACCCGAACGCTGATGAGAAAAAACTCTATGATATCGCTCGGCAGAGTATTTATGCTGAAGACTTTTATATCGATCTACGCAATCGTTGTGTGGTGCCAAAACCGGGAGTCGCCAACGAGGGCAGTTGTTACGGTATCAACGAGAACACCTCTATGACTCGCCCGATCGCCTACGATGATTACGATTCAGTAGGCTGTGGTTTTGGAGTGGGGCAAAAAGTTTGCCCGCACTATGTTTCTGTTTGTTACCGGCGCTACGAATAAATTCGCATCTTACAAAATGCCAATCCAACAGTTTTAAGTTTTGCTCAAGGGCTAATTAGTGCTGAGCGGACCTCGTGTTTTAACTTGTCCAAATTGTTAATGAAGACACTCAATTTTAATCACTGTGAGAGTCCTTCACTGACTTGGTCACTCTCTTGACTCAGCATGCTGGACAGAAGGGTCTGAGCGGGTCATCATGAGAGAATGAAAACTGTAATTTTAATTCTTTCGAGTCTTTTCTGTTTTAGTGCTCAAGCCAACCAAATGGCCGGAGCGGTCTCTGCGGGAATGGGAGGCACGGGGCGTGCGGCCGTGGTTTCCAACGAATCCCTTTATTTGAATCCAGCAACAATCGCATTAATGGAAGGTTTCTACTCCGGAGCGTCCTATCAAACGGGCTTTTTGCGCCAAGATATCAGCCGGAACACTTACAGCATCACTATGACGGATGCGACTGAGGGCATCATGTTGCCGGGCTCTTTCGGATATCGAAAGCACAGCATCAATAACCAAGGAGAGCGTCTTGAGGAAAATGAATTCAAAGTCGGCCTTGGTTACCGCATAACGGACAGGTTGAGCTTAGGAGTGGGAGGGACCCATCTTCGGGCAAAAAATCAAGTGGGGGAAAAGTTCAATCAGACCAATATGGATGTGGGGATCCTAGTGGGCTTACAGCCCAACTGGGGCCTTTCTTTTACGGGTGAAAATATAATAAAAGACAATGAAAATAGACCTTTAGCTCTGGATCGGCTTTCACGAGCCGCGCTTGGAACACAATATATCATGCAGCGTATGATCACCCTTCGCTACGAAACCCTAATGCCTCTTTATCAGGAAGGCCCCTCACTTCTAGGTCACCGCTTTGGCCTGGGGCTTGGAATGAAGGGCTCTTTTGGTCTGAATGCTGGTTATTCTGTGGATGATTCCTTGGGCCAAAACTGGGGTTCTGTGGGGATTAGCTGGAAGGGGCCTCGCCTTAAAGTGGCCTACAGCTACCAGCAGGAGACCCGGGCTGATTTAGGAGCCAGACACTTCGTTGACTTGTGGTTAGACATTTGATAACTCGACTAGTCACTAATTTGAAGGAGAAATAGGTCCATGGCATCGACAAGAAAGCAGACTAAATTAAGACGTAAGCGCAAAGCAGCTAAAGCTGGAAACAAAAGAAAAGCCAAAGCCCGAAATCAGGGAACAACTCCAACGGCTTCCGAGCTTTTTGGCGACGAATAAGCTTTAAACTGTTGAAAATATTGATCTTAGCCCTCTATCCGCATTGCGTGAGGGGGCTTAAAACTGGTATTTCAATTGAAGCCAGTACTTCCTCTGGGGCTCAGGATAATTGAGCGCCAACACTTTACCCTCATTAAAAGCGTTCACAAGGCCAAGATTCACTTGGGCATTGCTGGTTATTTGTGTGAACAGAAAAAAGTTCCATTGTTGCCAGTCCTCTAATTCCACCGCCTGATTGTTTGAGATGTCAAAGGCTTCATACCAATGGGTGTTTTGTATCTGTAATTGAAAAGAGTCCCACTGTTTTGTCACCGACCAACTTATCTGATGTTTGGGTGAGAGCCTAAACGGACGGTCCAACTGGCGGTTTTGAGTTTCTAAGTAATTGTAATTAACTTCTCCTACCCACTGAGCCCAGGCTTTAGAGAGTTTTAAGTCAATTCCTCGGGAATAGCCTTCCCCTCGGTTGGCTCTTGAAAAGACGCCGGGTGAAATTTCAAAAGACTCAATAAAATTTTGATACTCCATATGAAAGAATCGGAGCTCCCAAAATAAATCATAGGGGTTCGATTGAGTGGCTTGAATTCCAAGCTCATACTGTGATGATTTCTCAGGGCTGAGATTTGAGTTACCTACAAAAAAGGGACTCTCGGCATAAAGGTCATTCAGAGAGGGGTTACGGAAGCCTTCCGAGTAGCTGAGCCAAAGATCAAAACTGTCTTCATAAAAGTGAGTGGAAAGGCTCGGTAGAAAACGGGAGCCTCGGGTAAGGTAGCGACCACCAATTTGGTGTTTTAAAAAATCAAAAGAATAAAACCCCAAGAAAGGACCGAGTTCAAAGTTTTCCGTCTTAAGATTGTCTCCTACGAAACTATTGTCCATTTCGTGGAAAAAGGCATCGGCAAAAAACTGCAGTTGGGTTCTTGAATTCCAGTCGTGGATAAATTCATTTTGAAGAATATAAGTTATCTGATCGGTATAGGAAAAATTGCCACTTTCCGTAAATTCGGCGTTACTGAATAGGTAGGTGGCTCTAGATTTTAAACTTGTTTGATCGGTGAAAAAATAATGAGGTGTGATTGATAAAAGGCCGCCCGTATTTTCTTGATCCGTTTTAAAAGGATTGTTGGTGGGGCCAGGGCTTATAGAGTTCTGCTTAGCAAGAATCATATCGTAATTGATGCTGATACGGTCCAAATGGGACTCACCGTTAAAGACGGTTCTCATCATTTTCTGAGAGTTGTTGGCTCGAACGCCGCTCGAGTTCTCTGTCTGGTAGGGAAACTCTCCATCATCTTGCTCTAGGAACAAAGAGGTTTGTAAAAAATTTCTTTTACCATTGATAAGAGGACTGGCCAGCTGCCATGAATGGTGGGCTAAGTTTCCCTCACGCCAAGGAAGAAAACTTTCGTTAGTATCTGAAAAGTTGGCCACAAAAACGGGTCTGGAATATTTCTGTGGGATAAAATCGATAGCTCCAGCCATGGCTTGAGATCCATAAAAAAGCGAAGATGGTCCTTTAAGGAGATTCACATGAGAAAGTGTTTCCTTCGGGAAAAAGATACGAGGGGCTCCAAAGCCAGAGGAAAAATTAAGGGGGATATGATTGTAAAGCACTAAGGTGCGTCCTGTTTGCTCGGCTCCTCGAATAGAAAATGTAGGGGAGCCCTGGGTGCGAACCTGTAAACCGTTGACGGCGTTAAGAGCGTCGTCAGGCTGAGGTAAGTTGATGCTGGTTTTAGGCTTTTCTTTGTAAACAGGCCATTGAATAGAACGCGTGGATTCGTTTTTTTCCGGATCGCCTTCTACAAGGACGTTGGGAAGCTCTAGAGTTGTGGCATGGGAAATAAAGGTGAAAAAGGAAAAAGTCCCAAAAAGGATTAATTGAATCATTTGCATTTTCAGTCTCCTAGAATCGCGTAAGAGTTTACTTTTTAAGGGGACCGGACTTACAGAAAGACTCTGATTACCGTTGCGCGACAGTTCTGGACTCCCACCAGATTCACCCAAGTTATAAAAGCACCAATTTTCAGCATTTAAAGCCATTAAAGACGGCAAGTCAATCGGAGGGGGATAGGAGTTTTCGTTAATTGTGGAATTCAGGAGTCTTTTTTAAGGTCGTCGAGCTTTTGTTTGGCTACGGCTTGGGCAAAATCAACATGTTCCTTGCGCCCAATGATCTTTTGAGCCTTTTCCAAAGAGAAAGGTTCTACCGGGTTTTTTAATTTTTTTAATTTGGTTTTAATTATTAAGTCGTAATTTTTGCGGATGACATCAATTTCAAGGCGCTCATCACTGAGGGCTTTAGCGATGTTTTTGACGGCTTTCACTGGCGACTTAGGCTCATTACAGTAAAGCAGCATATTGGCCCCTGCCTGCAAAGCCATTACCGGAATTTCTTCAATAGGATAGTGCTTGGTGAGAGCTTTCATATCAAGATCATCGGTGATAACGATTCCGCGATACCTCAAAGCTTCTCTTAGAAATTGCTTAATGAAAAGAGGGCTTAAGGTGACAGGAAATTGGGAGTCGATATTGGGATACTGTATATGAGCCGTCATAATCATATCGACTCGGGCTTTGATCACTTTTTTAAAAGGCTCGAGATCCCCTTGTTTTTCAAGATCAGCCAATGTTCGTTTATCAACAGGAAGGTCAAAATGACTATCAACGGAAGTGTAGCCGTGGCCCGGAAAATGTTTCGCACAACTTAAAACATCAGACTTAATATAACCTCGCACCATCGCCGAGGAGAGTTTAGCCACAATATCAGGATCGGTGCTCAAGGCTCTATCTCCAATGACTTCATTCTCATCGTTCATAAGCACGTCCACACAAGGGGCGTAGTCGAGATTGATGCCAATGGCTTTAAGCTCTCTTCCCATCAATTGAGTGAATTGGAAAGTAATATTAGAAGAGTTCATATCGCCTAAGTTTTTGGCCGCCGGCCACTGCGTGAAGGGAGGCTTTAGTCGGTGTACGCGGCCACCCTCCATATCAATGGAGATAAAGAGGGGAGTTTTCTCTGGAAGTTTGTAGCGCAATTGCTGGATATCACAAATTAGCTTATGAATTTGTTCAACATCCTTTAAGTTTCTGTCAAAAAGGATGATTCCACCAACGTTGTTTTCAACAATAAATTGAGCTTCGTCCTGAGTGAGTTCTTCTCCGGATAAACCAATGATAAGTTGTTGACCAATATATTCGCGCATTGTTCCTCATTTTAGGGGTGCTCTGCGTATTTGTCTAGTACCTCAATGGTAAATAAAAATCAGTGCTCGGGATCAAACTTAATTCTTAACCCTTCTCCGATGAGGTTAATACCAATGACTAATAAAAAGAGTGCGAGGCCGGGAAAAAGGCTCAAGTAGGGAGCTTCTAAAAGATAGTTTCTTCCAGAGTTTAGCATCGATCCCCATGAAGGCGTTGATGGGGGCACTCCCACACCAAGAAAACTCAAACTTGATTCTATAAGAACGACGGAGGCTAGAGTGAATGTGCCTTGAACGAGAAGGGCGCCCAAAAGATTAGGCCAAATATAAAAATACAAAATGCGTAAAGAACCAGCGCCCGTCGCCTTCGAATTAAGAACAAACTCTTTTTCTTTAAGGTGAAGGACCTCACCACGCACCAGCCTTGCAAAAGAGGCCCAGATCGTAAGGCTTAGAATAAAAATTAGAGTTAAAATGGAGGAAGCTTGAAAAAAAGCCGCTAAAGCTAAAATGAGGAGAAATCCCGGGAATGCAAAAACAAAATCAACGAGAGCCATAATCCATAGATCAAATCCTCCACCCAGCCAACCAGCAAGGGAGCCAAGAATCAGTCCAATGAAAAGGCCAATAAAAACCACAGAAATTGAGATAGTAAGACTGGTCTTTGCCCCCTGACCGAGAAGGGAAAGAACGTCGGCTCCCCTTTGATCCGTGCCCAGCCAATGGCTGGAGCTTGGGGGGTGGAGTCTTTGACTGAGGTTTAATTCCGTTGAGTTTGGGCTGAATAAGAAATTCGAAGCAATAGCAAAAAGGATCAGAAATCCAACAATAAAAAGTCCTAAGGAGAAATTGCCGACTCTTTTCATTGTAGCTTTACCTTCGGATTAAAAAGTTGATAGCTAATGTCTGTGAGAAAGTTGACCGCTATATAAGTGATGGAGATAAAAAGCACACAACCCTGAACCACTGGATAGTCTCGATTCTGAATGGACTCAAACAAAAGACGTCCAAGGCCTGGCCAATCAAAAATGGTCTCTACAATCACGGTTCCAGTAAGAAGTGAGCCTAAAATCATTCCGATAATTGTTAGTAGTGGGAAAATGGCATTGCTTAGTCCGTGAACATAATAAATAAAAAAAGAGGACTGTCCTTTGGCGCGTACTGAACGGATGTAATCTTGATTGAGTTCGTTAAGCATAGAGGTGCGAGTCATTTGCATAATTAAAGCAAGGATACCTGAAGATAACGTGAGCACCGGTAAAATAAGGTGACCCCAGGTCCCTTTTTCGCTTACCGGGAGCCAATTAAGTTGAATGGAAAAAAGATAAATTAAAAGGGGCGCTAACCAAAAAGAAGGGAGGGATAGACCAGCCAATGACTGTGCCCTTAGAAAGTGATCCCAGAATTTCCCCTTCTTTTGCGCGGAGAATACACCCAGAGGAATACCAATCAGGCAGGAAAAGAGCAAAGTAAAAAAGCTAAGCTCTAAGGTGGCCGGTAAACGGTCCATAATGAGCTGACTAACAGAGCGTTTTGAAAAAAGGGAATGACCTAGGTGAAAATTAAGTAAATTTTGGAGGTAAATTTTAAATTGCGTAAAAAGAGGAAGATTGAGGTTAAGCTCTTTTTCCAATGCCACTTTATCGGCAAGCTCGGCAGAGTCCCCCAGCATTATGTCGACGGGGTCACCGGGTATCATATGGATCAAGAAAAAACTAAAAGTGACAACGGCACATATAACAAAGAAAGAATATCTGAGTTTTATAAGAAAAAAACTCATGGTCCTTTCTTTTTTGTTGTCCCGGAAGAACTGGAGGCGGAATTATTGTGCAATCGGTTTTTAGTGCCCTGAGGTACACCACCAAAAAGAAGAGATATATTTTTCTCATTAAACGGAATACTTGCAACAGCTTCGTCTTTAGTTTTAGTCATCTCTGCGGAAATATTTAGTGCGGGAGAAACGCTAATTAGCGACTCCCCCTGCGAGTCGATAAAGTTCACAAACTGGGTGCGCTTAAATGTATAGAGAACTTTAAAAACATCCACTCCCATTTTTTTTGTTTCCGAATCGACATAAACTTCGCCTGGAAAGGCTTTGCCGTCCTCCTCGGCGACAGCTCGAAACTTGTATTTTGCTCCAGGAGTGATTCCCTTTTCTCCTTGTAAAAGAAGGTAAATCAAAAAAGTCGAAAAGAAAGTTCCATCTTCGAGCTTAGTTTCGTAGACACGCAGTTTTCCATTTTCATTCACTTTAACTTGTAGGACTGAGTTATCCCTTTTGTCCTCTCGAATATGGGCGTCAATAGTTTTGGCTTTCTTCCCCTGCAGACTTGTGTAGTTGTACTTAATGGGGTTTAGTTTTTCAGAGGAGTGAGCTTTTAAACTCTCCGAAATATTTCCACCTTTCACATTTGTCCTTAAATAGTAAGTGGAAATAAATTCTTTCTTTTTCGTATCGAGTTGGTAGCGTTGGATATAATATCCCACATGCTCCTCTGCGGACTTGATTTTATAGTAGGCTTCAAAAAGAGTCTTTGTCTCACTTTGAGACGGCACCGTAAAGAGCAAGACTAGTAGGACAAAAGACCAGAGACTTAAGTTTTTCATATCTAAATTTTCTCCATTGGATTTTCAAATGTCAAAGGCGAGTGATATTATATTAAGTAATGGGGATTAAAAATAACCGTGGGCAAATGGCGATCTTCGTCGCTCTGTTTTTCCAAGTGATATTTATATTTTTTGCCATGGCGATCAATGTTGGCCTTGTCGTGCATGATAAGATCAATCTGCAATCCGCTGTCGATATGGCCGCCTACTACGGAGCGATGAAACAGGGAGAGGTTCTCAATCAGATCGCTCACATTAATTATCAGATGAGACAGAACTACAAACTCTTTGCCTGGCGCCACCGAGTCTTGGGCACTCTAGGGAACCAGAATCATCCACTGAGTTATTGGAGCTGGAACGGTGGCAACCAAACCCTGTTTGATGATGAGGCGAGTTCTGCCAATGGCATCAAACCGACTGTTTGTGTTTTCCATTCGGTTTTCGCCGAGTCGGTAGCCCTTGACCCGGATGCCGCCTCAATTTGCAAGCAAGACGCTCTGACCATTCCTGCTGTTCCTTCGATTAGCGCTCCGTCGGGTCTTGTGCCGGGATCAAGTGCCCTACCAGGAACTTTCGATTTTATTCAGGACCAACTGGATAAATACTGTCTAGAGGCTGGAATTTTTAACTGGCTCTATGCGGCCCGAATTCTTGCCCACTTCCGAGTCGACGGGTTACATCGAAAGAAAATGCTATGGAAGCTGGCAGAGAACTTAACGGGTCCCAGCCCCATTGATTTAAAAGGTGAATCGATCGAACAAGGCGTTCGCAATACATTTGAAAAAAACCTTACCAATACAAATTTCGCCAGTATTAAAGGAGGCAGTGGACAGTTCTTTTTTGAGAACTCTTTAAGTAAAAGCCCCTGTGATAAAGTTAATTTTTGGTTACCTGAAATCCGCATTCGTCCCGTTGTTTATTACTCTGACTGGGACAATGACCCGGGAGGTGGTTGTCCTCCGGCAACCGCTGTTCCCAATGTTCAAGGTGCCACTCGTTCTCCCGCGTCTGTTGCGCAAGGACTCGATAATTTACCTTATGCTTTTTCTAAAGGTGGACCTTGGGATGCAAGACTTAACTCGGGATTAGTGCAAAGACTCATACCTCATTGGGCAGGAGAGCCAGGTGGTCCTACCAATCAGCCCACCCTCCATTCCTCGGTAGGCTTTGAGAAAAACCCATGGTGTATGATTTACTCCGGTGTGCAAGCTCAAACGACTGTGAGGAAGCCTTTTGATCCAACAGGTGCGGGTGTGGTTTTACAGGCTCGTGGTTTTGCTAAACCTTTTGGAGGACGTATAGGTCCCTGGTATGGGAAGACCTGGCAAAGGGGAGCGGCCCATTCAAAGGCTCAATCGCGTAGTGAGCGTGTCGATCCACTTTTGCCCACTCGCGCGGTCACTGGTGGGCCAGCACCTTCATCGAACCCCAATGAAGAGGTCTCCAATTATTCAAGGTATCCGGGTGATCAATTTGGAGTCGGTTCGATGCAAGCGATGAGTGCAATGATCCAGCCGTTTATGACGACTATGAACCATTTCAATAAAGATATGGATCCACCGTTGGCGATTGCTACCTATGATCACCTCGGAGGTACGCCGACACTTGGGAACACGAAAGACAGTTTAGCCAGAGAGGCTCAGGTGCAGGGCCGATCGGGGGTGCTCTTTAATATTGATCCCAAGCAACGAAATTTTGAATTAGGTGCCGTGGCACCTGATGTCTTTGATGCTCTCTACTATTCCATCGAGCCAAAAAATTTCGAACTCTATTTTCATCCGCAAGCGACAAATGATGGAGCTAACTTTTCAGAGCCTGATCGAATATATGACTTTGGATCATCGGGCGACAATTACAGCTATAAGACTTGGCAAGCTCCGGAGAACTTCAATGTGATTAATCAAATTGATGAGATTGTACCCAATGTCTATCAGCCTGATTACAATCATGTCATCAGAGACTGGCAGAACTTACTCACATCGTGGCACCAAAAGAGAATTGTAGATTACAGTTTTGACGATGCTCGATTCGGTGATTGTCAGGAGGTCGTTTCGAAGCCCCAATATCCCACAACAGGAAACTGTATTGTGGGGGGGCGCACAGGATATTCAGTTAAATTAATTTCCAATGATTATCTGAAATCCGGCGATCACTCCGTCGGTGGTGGTAGTGCGGGTGGGGGAAGTATCCTCAACCCACCTAGTTTTTAAGGTGGGTATATCGTCTTAATGGTAGCGATTTGACGCAGTCTCGCTACCATTGGGAAGCAGGTACCTTTGGGTTATTTGATTTTTGGTACCACGCCACAGGCAATTCTTTTTCCAGCAGCGCCTGAAGGTTGGCTCGTAAAATCGTCTTTTTTAGCATGTAAAACCATAGAA
The DNA here is from genome assembly GCA_964230645.1 of Bdellovibrionales bacterium. Classification (GTDB taxonomy): domain Bacteria; phylum Bdellovibrionota; class Bdellovibrionia; order Bdellovibrionales; family JAGQZY01; genus JAGQZY01. The sequence goes on from CAXRHT010000003.1 coordinate 221,326, forward strand.
CGGTTGATGACAGCTTTATCGCCTTCGGTGAGCTTCAAATGACTAAAAGTTTTATCAACTTTAATTTCACCATCGGAGTTAGAGAAATAGTTTCCGAGATCACCGGCGTGGTGTTTTTTGTCGGATAGAGCTCCGTGTTTCTCGTTATCTGGGTTGAAGTGCCCCCCAGCTCCTTTAGCTCCGTCTCCTTTACAGCTCCCTTTTTCATGAAAATGAAGAGCGTGTCCAGAGTTTGCATCCAAACCTTTTATGGTTCCCTTTAAGCGAAGCCCAGAATCCGTTTCCGTTAAAGCAATGGTGCCGTTGGCTTTGGATTGGCTTTTGCTTTTCATAATAACAACAACAGAGGGCAGATCCGCTGATGTGTTTTTAGGTTGAGTCATATTGGTCGATTGAGACTTTTCCCCTTTATTCTTTTGGGTGCAACCGGCCGATAAAAAAGTACCAGCAAGTAAGAGAGAAAAAAAACAAATGTGAAGTTTTTTAAACATTCTGAAATTCATAGTTCATCCTTTCTCGCCAAGCGAGTTTAATACTCTCCAGTATTAAAATAAGAATGGATAGGACTCAAGGGCCTATGGGCTAACAATGTCACCAAGGCAGGCCACATTGAGGGAGACCTTCAGAAGTCCTAGTAAAAGGAATTGTACAACGGACTCATCGGCTTTTCTTTTTCTCTTTGAAACGTGGACCTGTGAAAAACCACCGCGGTTTTCATTTGTATTGCAGATCATTCCCTGCAAAATCGGTTCAGCAAGGCCGGCAGTAATTGAGCTACGCTTCTCGTTATCAAGCACTTCAACTTCAAGACCCGAGTAAAACATTTGTACTCGAGTTTCAACCAATGAGCTTTGTAAAAGAGAGCTTGATTTTGCTCTCTTTAATTTTCCCTTTAAGTTCAGCCCTTCCGTCGTTTGAAGATAAGTATTGATTTCGCCGAGATCGATCTCTGTCATCTCACTTTTCATTTTAACTTCTAGCGGTTTTTTAAGAAGAGTTGATTCAAGGTCGAGTTTTAATTCCCCTTTTCCAAAATAGCCTGTAGCCTTGGCAGCGAGCGTTCCCGATTGAACCGCTTCCCGATTAAAGGAAAGAATTTCGCCGTTGATGCTGTGAAAACTAAGCTTGCCTGGAGGGCGTTTTTCTTTTGGATCTAAATTTAAGTAATTAAACTTGGCATCCTTTAGTTTGATCGATCCCACTCGAAAAAAGGGGATGCCTTGCAAGTTTGTTTGCCCTTTCGAATCAGGCGGATCGTTTTTTTCACTTAACTCAACAACAGCTCCAAGAACTTCGATTTCTTGAATGTTATACGAATTACTTGTCCAAGCTTTCCAGTCGGTTAAAATCCGAATGGACGGAACAGAAAAGGACCAGTGACTGAACTCTTTTTTACCCACTTTAATGGCAAGATCTTTGATTTCTATTTGGGGTTTTGAAAGCCCAACCAAATTGATATTGGAAAATGAAATTTTAAGTTCTTCAGACTCTATTTTCTCTATTTCATATCGGGCAAGGGTTGAGAGAATCTGCCCAGACGCTAAATAGGTGGTGAGTAAGAAAGCAAGAAAGACTAATAGCCCAATGAGAAGGTTTTTTTTCATGGAAAATCCATATCATAGGGGGCCTAAAAAGTAACAAAAAACGCGCATTTAGACCCAAAATGGACCTGAATAATCAGAATCCACAGTCTCAAATCGAAACAAAGGGGTGCTGAAGAAATTACATCTTGGCTCAATTTTTGAACACTTATTGGGGGAAGGTTGTGACCATGAATTTTTTAAAGACGATACTCATTCTGATTTCCCTACTCCAAGCCGTTTCGGTTTTTGGTGCTCCAGAGCCAACGCCTGAAGAGGGACAAGGCACTGAAATTGAGGCCATTGAGGAGGTCACCCCCTCTCTTATGGGGTTTCAGGAGTGGAAGTCTCGTCGGGTCCTTGAAGCCAAACAGAAATTGGTGGCCTTTAAAACCCCTGAAGAAGTTTCGGATAAAAATAACGCCGAGGAAAAGGTAGACTCTCAAAAAGACCAAGATGTGGAAAACCCTGTTGATAGTAGCGAGAGGGCTTCCGCGAAATTGGAAAGTGAACAAATTGGAGGCCTCAATCAGAAGGCTGAGAAGCTTCGCCAGCTCGAGTTTAATTTGGAGATCGCCCAAGGCCTGACCATCCATGATTATTTTGCCCTTTATCTGAAGGATAAAACACGGCCGGAAATGGAGAGTGCCATTCAGAAACTCACCGCTTCGGAACTCTCCGAACTTCTCATGGCCTATCGAACCAGTCTTTACGGTCAACCCTTTGAAAAAAAGACCGGAGCCAACCTTAAGTAATTCCAGACACTTAGCCTGATCATCAAAAAATCTAGGGCCACAAATAAAAAATCTTAATATCCCTACCTTGACAGTTTATAGGAGGGGTCCATATTGGCCCCATTGAGGACATATCGTCTTACTATTATAAGGAGGAAACACAATGACTGATGTAAATATCCGTCCCCTTCATGATCGCATTCTCGTACGTCGAATGAAGGAAGAAGAAAAAACGGCTGGTGGAATCATTATCCCTGACACTGCTAAAGAAAAACCCCAAAAGGGAGAGGTTGTAGCGACTGGAAACGGCCGAGTGACTGATGATGGTAAAACTCGTCCAATGGAAGTTAAAAAAGGCGACCAAGTCCTTTTTAGCAAATATGCCGGAACCGATTTGAAACTGGGTGCTGATGAGTATCTGATGATCACTGAGACTGATGTCCTAGGAATTTTTAATTAAGGAGTAATAGAATGAGTAAAGAAATAAGATTTAGCGAAGAAGCGAGATCAGCGATCCTTAAAGGGGTAAACACTTTGGCTAACGCTGTTAAGGTGACTCTTGGACCAAAAGGACGCAACGTAGTGATTGAAAAGTCTTTTGGCTCTCCTCTCATCACCAAAGATGGTGTGACTGTGGCAAAAGAGATCGATCTTGATAACAAGTTCGAAAACATGGGCGCTCAGATGGTTAAAGAAGTGGCTTCTAAAACCAACGATGACGCTGGTGACGGAACAACCACTGCCACTGTTTTAGCCCAAGCTCTCTATAGAGAAGGTGCTAAGATTGTTTCGGCCGGTCACAATCCAACAGCTGTAAAGCGTGGAATGGACAAAGCTGTAAAGATCGTCATTGAAGAGTTAAAAAATCTTGGTAAGCCCATCAACAACGATGAGGAAATTGCCCAAGTGGGTGCCATTTCTGCCAATAATGATAAAGAAGTGGGTGAAATGATCTCTCAAGCCATGAGCAAAGTGGGCCGTGAGGGAGTTATTACAATCGAAGAGAGTAAAACAGCTCAAACAGAGCTTGAAGTGGTTGAAGGTATGCAATTTGACCGCGGTTATCTTTCTCCTTATTTCGTAACAAACGCTGAGAGAATGGAAACTGTTCTTGAGAACGCTCACATTCTTATTTTTGATAAAAAGATCAGCCAACTTAAAGACGTTGTTGGAATTCTTGAGTCTGTGGCCAAGTCTGGAAGTCCACTTCTTATCATCGCCGAAGATGTTGAAGGCGAAGCTCTTGCCGCTCTTGTTGTGAACAAACTTCAAGGGGCTCTTAAAGTCGCTGCTGTTAAAGCGCCTGGTTTCGGAGACCGTCGTAAAGCTATGCTTGAAGATATCGCCATCCTTACTGGTGGAAACGTAATCTCTGAAGAACTTGGTCGTCGTCTTGAGCAAGCCACTCTTGAAGACCTTGGAAAAGCGAAACGTATCGTTATCGATAAAGACAACACCACTATCGTTGATGGTGCTGGAGACAAAAAAGATATCGATGCTCGTGTCGGTACCATCCGCACACAGGCTGAAGAAACTTCCAGTGAATACGACAAAGAAAAACTAAAAGAAAGACTTGCTAAGCTTTCTGGTGGTGTTGCCGTGATTCACGTGGGTGCTCCTTCTGAAGTTGAAATGAAAGAAAAGAAAGCTCGTGTTGAGGATGCTCTTAATGCAACTCGCGCCGCTGTTGAAGAGGGAATCACTGCCGGAGGTGGTACTGCCCTTCTTAGAGGTGCCGCGAAAATCAATAAAGACGATTTCAACGACGAAGAGCAAGCCGGAGCCATGATTGTGAAGCGTGCTTGTGAAGCGCCTGTTCGTCAGATCGCTACTAACGCTGGATTGGACGGAGCCATTGTTGTGGACCGAGTTCTTTCCAACACTTCTTCAAGCTACGGTTTCAACGCTTATAAAGAAGAGTACGAAGATCTTGTAAAATCAGGTGTTATCGACCCTGTAAAAGTGGTTCGTTGCGCTATTGAGAACGCAGCTTCTGTTGCCTCTCTAATGCTAACAACTGAAACCATGATTGCTGATGCTCCTAAAGATGAGTCAGCAGCTCCTGCCCCTGGTGGCATGGGTGGAATGGGAGGAATGGGCGGAATGCCTGGAATGATGTAATCATCGTTTCTTCCAAACCAAAAAGAAAAGGGCGCCTTTGTGGCGCCTTTTTTTTTTTTGCCTTTGAAGGGGGTTGGGGCAAATTTCATGAAGTCATTTTGCATTTCAAAATTTGGAGAGACAGTTTTGCGGCCAGGCATGCCGACGGGTGCACTTCGTCTCCCGGATTGCGCCATTTCATGTCGCAACCCAAGATACGCAGCGCTCGCGGCTCGAGCCTGTCCACAAAACTGTCTCTCCAAATTTTGAAATGCAAAATGACTTCATGAAATTTGTAAAAAGCTATTTATCAATTAAAAAGGACTGAGAGATTTAAAATAGGTAGTCGATACCAGTACTCAACATAGTGAAGCGGTGGCTTAGGTTATTGGCGGGGACGGGGCGTCCACCTTGGCCGGAGTAGCTTGTTGAGAGTAGTAGGAATTCAAGTCCTACACGCCATCTTAGACGTTGGCTGATTTTGTTTTCTGCATAAAATTGGAAATCATTGATTGTGTTTTCGGGGTCTCCGCCGGAGGCGAAGGGTGTTTCGTTGAGACTTGGGAAAAGGTGGAAATAGGCTTTTCCGCCGATCGCCCATGTTCTTTCTTTATTGATGGGTACGTAACCACCAATACCAATCGGCATACTGCGATATTGAAGAGTGGTGAATCCAGAGTTTGAAGTGGTGTCTACAAACATTCTGTAATTGCTAAATCCCACATCGACTGTGAGTTTGGGGCCAAAAAATTCGTTTCTTAAAATAAAGTTGTAGCCGAAGGATAAACGGTATTGGGTGAGGGATTGAGAAATCTCTGAGGGGTTTCCCGTGGGGTTGTCGCTTGAACCAATACCTTGGGCAAAGTAGGCGTCTGTGTATATAGAAGGTGTGATCCACAGTTCGCCGGCCACCTTAATTCTAGGGTAAGCATTTACTTCGGAATTTAAGTTTGTGCCGTCTGCAAGAGTGAGGCTGTTGTCGAAATTTCCTAGGGAGAAATCGGCTCCGATTTTACCGAAGGTGGGAGGGTTTTTTGCGACCCATTCTCTAGCGTTTTTGCCGTAAACGGATTTGTTGTTTTCACTTAATAGTTGTTCCGGTGGGGTGTAGGTTTTTGTCCATGGGGTGGACTCATAGCGTACCGAGGAAATTCCTGTAACCTTGGTGTCTTCGGTGATCACTCCGGCTTCGGTTTCACTAAGAATATCTCCAAAGCTAAGATATTCATCGACTTTAACCACTCTAATTTGTCCTAATATCGCTTTACTACTTTTTATAATAAAGTTCCTAACGGGGTGCTTTTTGGCGCCAATGACCTTTATTGCCGTTAGGGTTTGACCTTTGGTGACTCCATCTTTTTTGCCAGCACTGATGGTGACTCGATTATCAGTGCGACTCATTACCAAGGCGTCATAGGGGACTTTTTCTATAATTCTAGACATCAACGAAACAACGGCGGCTTGCACTATTTCGGTATTATCAGAGGGGCGCTCTAACTTTTCTTCAGCAACCAAGAGACCACTTTTTGCACTGAAAAGATAAAGATGAATATTTATTTGTTTTGGATCTTTGCGAACATCGGTTACAAAAAAGCCATCGGCTTTGAGATCTTTGGTAAAGCTTTTTACGAGCTCATTATTTTTTATTAGGTCTTCAGGGTTTATAACTTGGTTGGCCGCCGGGGAGGGGGTGTAGTCCCACTGATGGTTTTTCTTAATTAATTTTTCAAGCACTTCATCGACGGCTTTTGAATAGACTCCATTCACGTTATCTTGAGTGGGTAGGAAACTCATCTTTTTAAAAGTTAAGCTTTGATCATAGTCACTGATGTACTCAGTGGTATCCTCTACTTGTTGAGCTAGGGATGGGGTCGAGTTGATTAAAATGAAGACAAAGCAAGTTAAGTTCAATAATGCACGCATATCAATATTATAAACATGGATGCCTCTGGGGTCATAGATTTAGAAGCCCGTTGTCTTGAGTCTAGGCTAAGGCCGCGTGCAAATGTTTCCCTAGGAGGAATCCTCTTCTTTCCTCCGAAGACTTAAGTTGAGCCAAAGCCTCATTCTATACCCCGGGAACTGTTGAATTTGGTACAATAAAGGGGACAAGGTGAGGTCCTTATGAAGATTATGATCGTTGATGATTCTTCTTTTATTATACTGTTCTGTCGTCAGGCATTGGAAAAATCAGGATTTAATGTCGTCGGTGAAGCCTATGATGGTGTTGAAGCGGTTGAAAAAGCGCAGGAGTTAAATCCGGATGTTGTTATAATGGATATTGCTTTGCCTAAGAAAAATGGCTTTGAAGCCACAGAAAGTATTTTAGAACTGAATCCCAATACAAAAATTTTAGCGATTTCTGCATTGGACGAGGACTGGATTCGAGAGAAAGCTCTTAAAGCTGGATGCTTTGACTTTTTAGCAAAACCATTTGAAGCTACACAGCTGATCAATCAAATGGAAAACTTGGTGGGTGACTCGGAAGGACTTAAATATGGGTGATATATTTTTTGTAATTCGTATGGCTTTTTACACACTTGTTCTTGTGATTATAATGCAGGTAAAGATCGGCCCAACGACCATTGAACAAAAAGTTATTGATTTAACTCACAACTCTCAAGCAGCGGGTGTGTTACAGGGATTTGCGCAAGGTGCGGCTACCTTTATTGGAATTCAATACAATCGAGCCACTGGACATCTCAAATCAAGATTTATTAAAGAGCATAGCTCAGACAACCAGCCGGGCTCTCGTCTACAAGAGAAGCTTTCTGAGTTACAAGACTCAATCAACAAAAAATGGGAAGACCACGAAAAAAGCCAGTATCCTGCGAAAGAAGAGCATGGTGATCGCCCTTCTATAAACCACTAAGGTCAAAATTCTGAGATCTTACCTCCACTAGGTCCCCTCCAACGGGGCCCGCAAAGACTTTGATTGTGATTGAGTTTAGATCATCCGAGGAAAAGCAACTATCGATTTCTAAATGATTGTTTGTCCGATTCACTGATTCAATGATTCGCGGGCAAACCAAGGTCTCAGCTGAGTCCATCACTAAAATTTCTACGTCGATATTGGCGTTTTCATCCGATGTCGAGACTGCCGAAGCTATAAAACGATAACTATAGTTTGGAGTTTGAGCTGATCCAACATTTACTTTGTCTATAATTTGAACGTCAGCGAAATAACTGGGGGCTGACTTATGGTAGGGGTAAAGTGAAGAAAGACTTGAGCTTGAGTAGCCCAAACCTGACCCAGCCATATTTCCACAATTTTGTAAAAGAACCACTAAAGCCGTAAAAAGAAAAAGTCCTATAAACATTTTTTTCATTTTTAGAACTCCTCATTAATATATAAAACTAGGGAACTCAGTTTCTGTTTGTCACCGGCAAATTTTGTATCAAGTCCACCGGATTTCATAGGGTCTCTTCCGAGAGCGGCGGCCACACTGGCCTCTGTCTGAGGTTTCGATATCGCCTGGGTTCTATGGCAGCTCAAACAGTTATTAGTAAATAGATTACGACCAAGAGCTAATGAGGGCTCTGTGCTTGGGCCAGTGGGTTGATCCGTTGGAAAAGAAAAAACTTTGCCAAGTTGTCGAACTGTAAAGGTTTGTAGGCTTACCAACTCACCATTGGAAAGATAAATAGACCCTTGAACCTTTGTTTCCTCTGTACACATGATGTGGAAGATATCCTTGTAGTGAACATCAATCATAGCATCACAGCCTATATTCACATTCACACTTTCAACGTCTAAGGCCTTACCCCCAGAATCTTTCACTTTGAAGGAAAGAAGTCGGTGGGTGACCAAGGCGTCTTTTTCAAACATAGAAACTATTTGATAGGACTCTGCCATCGCAGAAAATGAAAATAAGAAGCTAAACGCCAGAAGAAAGCAATATTTCATTAGAGCACCTGCCAGTGTGGGCTTAGGCAGATTCCAAGTACGATCTGTTTCCAAGCTTCGGTTTTGTCATCGTGTTGTTTATGAACGAGATCAAGAGCATCAAAGAAATCATTGGCAGGCAGTGGCTTACCACGGAAAAAAAGTTGAAAGGCTCTTTCGAAATTTGCGCTATTGGCAGCGGGAGGTTTCTCCAGAGTGGCTTTGCTATCTATTTTTTTAAGAGCGTGTTCGAGCCCTTTATCACTATCGACACCAATTTGGCAGGCAGACATGCGTCGACCCTCTCTTGGTGCACTTGCTCCAGAAATATTAGCAACCGCGCCGACAATTTCTTCATTGTCACATCGATAAAACGGATTTTTGTCTTTATTACAGTCAGCAGCCGGTTGACGTCTTTTCTGATAAAGGTCCCAACCAGAACCTACGTCGGCTGCAGCCCAGGCTATAGTTTCCACCATCTTTAACTTCACAGAGCTGCCAAAAACACTAATGAAAGTATTATAAGTCAACATTCTATTCGTATAGACGGGCTGGGCTTCTGTGCTCGCTTTTTGAAACTGAAGATGACCATTGTGACCATAAATCAATTCTGACTGACTACCAAAATCAATCGCGCTATTTGAAGTTTTAGTAGCCAACAAGCCATCTCCACAGTTTTGGAAAATGATAAGAGTTGAAGCCAGTAGGGCTAAAAGAGTGGAATACCGGGGTTTATGCCTTAACATTTTTAAGCTCCCATTTTTTTGCCCATTCAACGTTTCCACCATTTTGGCTAATTAATGACTGTCCTTTTACAGCAATCTGCGGCAAATCTAGAATATTACAAACCGTGTTGACGATATCATCATTTAATATCGCTCGGTTCTCGCCAGGGAAAAAATTCCCACTCTCACCCCAGGTTCCTGGGTAGCGACTTTTTGTCGAGTTGTTTGCTGATTCATGGCGAATGTTTCCAATTAAACCAGGTGAAGAAATCATTCCGCTGATTAGGGTGGTAGAGGCACCAAGGAAACCATGGTCAGCACCAGACCCATCTTTTTTAGGGGTTCGGCTAAACTCACTCATAATATGAATCAAGGTCCTATCGTAAATTCCCGCTGTAGTAAGAGCGGCTCTCAATTCTGTTATACATCCAAGCAGTGATCGATAAAAAAGTGATGTATAAAAGATCGAAGCACAAGAGCCCACGCGATGTTGATCACAGGTGACGTTTCCGTGTCCCACCACACTTTGCATAACTTGGGTGGAAGCATCCACTGTTACCGACGAAGAGATATTCTCCGTTAGGGCAAACTCGGCAAAAGCAAAGGCTTGAGCGGTCTGGTTAATATGTGTGTTCTTACCGATAGTATTTTTTAAAGTTCCCTTCACAGGACGGTTTGTATTGGTATTGTAAAATACCGATTCATCAGAGGTGTCTCCAACATCTGTAACGTCGGGAAACGGAGCACGAATTTCTTTAGAGATAATATCTCGGTACTTTTTATAGAGACCCTGCCAGCGTTTATTGAAGGAATCGAGCTTTCTAGCGAACATATCGTAGGCGGCCATTTGCTGCTTTTCAGCACCTAAAGAGGGAAAGTTATTTGAGGCTGCGTAGCGATCTAGGGCGGATATGATTTGCTTAGTTGAAGGCTGCAACTCATTCACTTTGGTGACATCCTGCTGAAAGGCGGCGATCAAATCGGGTATGGGATTTCCTCTGTTCACTTGTACAATCGAGGTACCCTTTTCACTTTTAAAAGCTTGAGTCCCATAGGTCCCCGAAAGACCAGAGGCAGCTATAGGAAGTTCGGATTTATCCGCCAAGAGACCATGAATACTGGGTGAGCTGGCAACTGGTCGAACAATACGAGTGCGATTGACGGTGTGACTGTTGAGCTCCATGTTCACGCCACGGATCATCATGGTGTCATTGAGTAGATCTTTAAACTCAATTCCGGTGGCCGCAGATTTTAAGTTCCAAACAGGAGGCATAAAAACCTCTTGCCCGCCAAAGTCAATTTTTTTACCTGCCAAAATGGGTCGAGCACTTGAACCTGATTTTTTTAGGAGAGTACCGAAATTACCTCTAATAACATCCGCGTTTTTATTGAAGGGGTTAAGAGGCTGGTCAAAATACCACCGGGGAGAGCCACCAGGCATTTGAATATTTAAATAGTACAGGCCTCGATTGGAAGAAGCTTGGGCGAGGTTGTTACCAAGTATGGCTTCCATAAGACTATTGAGACCGTAAAAATAAGCAGAACTACAGGCAAGGTGAGCTGTTGTTTTCAAAAATTTACGTCGCTTCATTATTCGACCCCCTGTTTGAGATCCAGCGAGGGGTTACGTGTCTGAAAGGCTGGAGATTTTAAAATATCTAAAATAAGTCTTTTAAGTGATCCATGTTTTTTGAGTGATAGTCCCAATTCGACAACTTCTTCTCTATGTTTCATATAGAAAGGAGTCCCTGTTTTGTTCGCAACAGGAACGGTAATGCCAGTAAGAAATTTATAGTAGCGTTGGGCGGCACAAACGTAAGGATCATTCTGCTGAGTGAGCTTTTGCCCCAGATTATTAAGCCCTGTAACAGTCTCATCAATAAGGTTGCCATCATAATCTCGATAGTACAGATGCCCCTGTGGTGCTCGTCGAATATAGGCCGTGTCAGAGTCGGCCGTTGATTGTTGGTTCGTCCTCACCTTGTACCTTCTAAAGGGGCGCATTTGTATGGCGTTGCCGAACCCGTCAATTTTACGAATAAGGTCCCGATAATTATTAGCTGTGGTAATGATTGGAGTGATGTTGCGAGCAGTATGGGCAAAGGGATCAAGGGTCGCATGGCACCTGGCACAGCTTCTGTCTTTTCTAAAACTCAAGTCAGATTTATTGTATTTTTTCATATAAGCACCGACGTCTTCATTGAGAAGGGTCGGTAAAGTCAGGCACAACAAATCGCTAAAGGTGTTATTGGCCATTCTTCTATGAATGCGATTGCCGCCATCAAGACGTTGGTTGGCTTCGGAATTAGCCATGATATAAGCTTGGCTTCCTAATATTCCTCCGCCAAAATTTTCGGTCAAGTTGACGTGAGTTTCATCGTCACGAGCTGATGACCAGTCAGACTGTTCAATTGTGTCTTCATAATAGGCATAGCGCAATCTCACTCTCTTATCAGGAGGTTCAGTGACACCAACTAGATATCCGGTAGGAACTCTAGCAAAATCCAAGGCTTCCCAAGCGTCTGAGTCGGTATTGTTGCCGGGCCGTTTAAAGGGACCAGTGATAATTGGTCGGTTTCTAAACTCCACTCGCCCAATAGTATAAAGGCTTGTGGCTTTACCACGTCGGATACCGCGTAGAGGTTTAGTTCGAGTAAATATGGATTTATAGTGATTCGATCCAAACAAGGCATCCGTAATAAAAAGAGCAGGCTCTGTAGAGTCAGTAAAATTATAGACCGCTTTTTCTAAGGTTCCTCCAGCCGAGAGAGAGGTAAACCAACTGTTGTGAAATTGGTTAAAGTTTCTCAATATGGACTGAGCAACAACGTCATTTTCATTCTTTAACTTTTTAGTATTACCGGTTCTTTCGAACATGGCTTTGTTGAGTAAGTTTTCGCAGGCAGAAACAGGATCTAAAGAGCCCTCGGCGACCTTTTTATAGTCGCTTGAATTGATTTCGACTGGAAAGTCGGAAATTCGAGAATAACATTTAGAGTATATTTCTATTGGGCTCAGGTCTTGTGCATGGGAAACATGACTTAAACCTAAAATAAATAGAACTAAAATTCCGCCCCATTTTTTCATTTTTAATCCCACTTTCCACCACTCCTCTACTATATCAAAACCCAACAGAACTACGGACAAAAATAATCAAAGCCAAAATAAATGCATCATTATGAGATTTTTTAAAAAATATCGACAGTTTCGCCCATATTGTCACTCGATAGAAAGACTCTCGCCCATGGGCCCTAAAAATCTAACCATCTCAATAAATTTTTCAACAACAGAGGAGGCGACATTTCTTTTCCCTGGATTTTCTACGTTTTTAATATCGCCTTCTGAATCATAAGTGATTTCGATTTTTCCAATACCCATCAGCTCAATCGATGAAGGTTTATCATAGCCAAGTGTGTAACCTAGGCGAACCTTGGCTTTATTACCATCTGTGAGACCAGTTATCTTACCGTTTTCATCATAGCCGATCGTGAGCGACTGACCTCTTCTGTTAGCAGCATAGTAAATTAGGTTGTTCTTATTGTAACGATAACTCATTACCTCGGTTCCCGTCTTTTTACCGAGCTTATTTAAGATTTCTTTTATGGTTTTGGTTACCTGGTATTTGTTGAAATCATAGGTGTAGGACATCTTGTGCCATTGGATAATTTCGCGAGCTTCAGAGTATTTTTTAAATTCGCTTTTATTAACGAGTCCATTTAAATAATAGGCAAAACCCTGATAAATATTATCATCGCGCACAGAAATGGGCCTTCCTAAGTAGGGATGGAAAAAAATGTCTTTATAGTGCTTTTCGTAGGACTCCTGAGCCCTATGTAGATATTTATCGTTGGTGAAGCTATAGTTTTTATACCAGAACTCGTGTTTTCCCTCTGTCTTGTCTTTTTTAGGACATTTCTGAGAGTAATTGCTCCAATAATGGTTTTTGGGGTCGTCATCTGAGAGTTGAAATTGAAAGACTTCCACACAATTTTTCCGGTTGGTGTATGTTTTAATCCAATCTTTTGAAATATTATACGACATCTTTATCTCAGTACTATCCGGAAATTTTACCTGAGTAAGATTGTGGTTGTTATCATAGATAAACTGATAAGTTTTTTTCCACATGTTTGTGACTTCAACGAGATTTTCACCATTGAACTTGTATGCCGCAAAGAGTTTTCTCCCGTTAAAAATTTTGGAGAGCTTTCCGTTGCGGTCATAAGAAAAATTTAAACGTCGACCTTTTTGATCAACCATATAGGCAATTCGACTTCCTTTGTATTGAATTTTAAGCCATAGTCCTGCAGAGTTGACAATTTGAATAAGTTGTCCCTTAAGATTAAATCTCTCAGTGGATCCATCGACTTTTTTGCGCTCGTAATATTTTCCGTTAAAATCAATACTCTCAAATCCCTTTGTTTTGGCTAAAAAGGTATTGTTTTCGGTTTTAATTTTTTTTATGTTCACGAGTCCCATTTTATTGGCGTATTCGAAACGCATCTTAGTATTAGCCGTTAATTGAGCTCTCAAGTTTTTTAGATCATTTCCCCGTAATTTCTTATTCTTTTGGAAATCTGCGACTATTTTGTTAATGGTGTCAGCTGGTGATTTTAGATCAAAGTCTTTTGGATAATAGGTCACTTCCAGACCGCCACCACATTCTGTCAAATTGAGGATCCCATCGGAAGTGATGGTTAGATGTGTTTCCATATTAGAGCACCAACCAAAACCGAAGAGTCCTATGAAGAGTGACCGAGAGCTGTAATAGCGTTCAACTTTCATCTCTATACCATCTTGAGGGTCAATGAAGTCGACCCAAGTTTCTGTATAACTACCATTGCGAAGATTGACACTCGACCAGGAAGCTAGAGGAAAAATAATCAATGTTATAACCAACAACAACGTTCGCATAATTCTTTTACACCTTAATAGTAACAACTTTTCTAATCATTAACCCACCAATTAGCTGTAAAGTCAGAACCACCATCAGAGCGATAATACCAAGAGTGGTGTTGAAAAGGGGTTTAATGTAATTAGGGTCCACGAAAAAGAAAACCGCCATAAGTACAAAGGGGATACAGCTAATGATTATACCTTGCATAATCCCTTGAGCAGTGAGTGCTTCAATCTTTTTTTCGACTTTTTGTCGTTCACGAATGGTAAAGGTAATGGTTTGAAAAGTCTCAGCCATGTTACCACCAGTTTCCTTTAGGATATTCACCGAGGTCACAAACATTTGAACATCTGGACGAGGGATTCGCTCACCCAATTCGGTCAAGGCATCTTCAATTGTTTGGCCTAATTGGTTCTGAGACAAAACTAATCGAAATTCTTGGCTGATTGGATTAGGAAGATTTTTGACCACTCGATCCATCGCTTGGGTAACGCTGAGTCCCGCACGAACACCGTTTGATAAGATGGTCATGGCATCAACCATTTGATCGGTGAACATATTGCATCTTTTTTCATAAAGATATTTAACGATGTGTTTAGGTAAGTTCCATCCAAGAAGGGTAAAAACACCCCCGAATACAAGACCCAAGATAATGTTAGGCCAGAACAAAATAAAAAACAGGGCACCTAAACCGAAACTTCCAATCATTAAGGTTTTGGTTAGTTTGTCGCGGTCAACTTCCACGAACATTAATTCAAGATATTTTATGATCTCGTCTCTTTGTCCAAGGGAGCGTTCATTAACGAAGTGAATGATGCGATCGATCCAAATATAACTAACTGTAAATACACAAGCTGCAATGGCAAGGGCTAGCAAGGGTAGGGGTATTCCTAGTGTAAATTCAGAAATGATGTCATTCATGATTTATTCCCCTGCTTTTTTATTCGCGGTCGTCTCATTGAATTGGGTCGATTTTGCTTTTGGGTATTAATAGCACTTTCGTCAACTTCGTTAGAGAAGAGGTCTTTTGAAACAGGAATTCCACGTTCTTTAAGATCTTGCACAAATTTTGGTATAAGACCCTTGGAAAGAAATTTTCCGACAATTTTTCTATTCTTGTCGTAGCCGGTCTCTTTAAAAGAAAAGACATCTTGGAGGGTCACGGCGTCGCCTTGAATTCCCTGAACCTCAGTGATATTCATTACCTTACGACTTCCATCGGATAAGCGAGAGATCTGTACTATAACATCCACAGCTCCTGCTATTTGTTCTCGAATCGCCTTGGCTGGTAAGTCCATACCAGCCATCATACAAAGTGTTTCTAGACGAGCAATGGCTTCTCTTGGGTTATTTGAGTGGACTGTGGTCATTGATCCATCATGACCAGTGTTCATGGCCGAAAGCATATCAAGGGCAGCCCCATCTCGACACTCTCCCACAACAATTCTGTCGGGTCTCATTCTTAAGGAGTTTTTTACCAAGTCACGAATGGTAATGGCTCCCGTTCCTTCCATATTAGCGGGTCGAGTTTCTAGCCTTACAACATGTTCCTGTTTGAGCTGCAATTCTGCCGCGTCCTCAACCGTAATAATTCTTTCATCCGTTGGGATAAACGAAGACATACAGTTTAGAAGAGTGGTTTTACCAGAACCAGTACCCCCTGAGATAATGATATTTTTCCCATGGTGAACACAAAGCTTTAAGAAATCCATCATCTGTTTGGTAGCGGAGTTGTATTGCACATACTGATCCACTCCAAAAGAGTCTTTTCTAAATTTACGAATTGTAAGGGCTGGCCCATCAATGGAGAGAGGCTCAATAATAGCGTTCACACGAGATCCGTCTTCAAGCCTTGCATCCACATAGGGAGTTTTTTCGTCGATTCTTCGTCCCAGAGGACTTACGATCCTTTCGATCACATTGCGAAGCTGAACGTTTGAAGTGAAATGGATTTTACTAAGCTGAATTTTACCATTTTTTTCCATAAAGATCTTATTGTAACCATTAACCATAATTTCCGAGACGGAATCAATGGCTAAAAGATCCTCAAGCGGTCCTAGGCCTAGAGCCTCATCTTGAACTTCTTTGATGATTTGTTTTCGGTCTGTATTGGACATTCCTTTGGCTTCACCGTCGAGAATTTTACCAATGGCCACTTTGACATCGTTTTGAAGTTTACGGTCTAGTTCAGGATCTTCTTTCGCCTTGGTGATGTCGTCATTTTTTAAGTTTAAATCCCGAATTAGGCGGCGGTGGATGGTCATTTTCAAGTGTGTACGAGCATCAACTTTAGGTGCGCCCACTATGGCTGCGGCATTGTCTTGATTCGAAGACTTCTTTTTTAAATCAAGCGTCGGCTTTTGGAGTGTTTTTAACTTTTGTAGTAATCCACCAGATAGACTCCGTACCAAACTGTGGTAGCTAGAGGAAACACTGGCTTGTTTAGATGCTAATACAAATGGTGTTCCTCTCTTTAAGGCCCCTTGAGCGGTCATTTCATCAAAGGGTATTACTCCAATGACTTTTTTCCTTAAAGATTTTTCGATACTGGGTACAGCCAATCCGGCTTTACTGTATTTGTTCACAACTGTTTGGATCATAGG
Organism: Bdellovibrionales bacterium; assembly: GCA_964230645.1. Taxonomy (GTDB): domain Bacteria; phylum Bdellovibrionota; class Bdellovibrionia; order Bdellovibrionales; family JAGQZY01; genus JAGQZY01. The sequence goes on from CAXRHT010000003.1 coordinate 237,848, forward strand.
CTGAGGTATCGTTGCTGCTGCTAGCTCATTGTGAAGTCTAAGAGTTTGGTTAACTGTTAAAACTTCTGGAGTTGTTACAGAGAGAATCAGAGTGCTGATTTCAAGTGCTGAATATTGTAATTCCTCAAGCTGATTGCCTAGATCGATAAAAATATATTTATAAAAGTTACTTAATGTTTGAATTTGTTTGAGTGCCACCGAGGCATTAACAGTAAAGACCTCTCCAGGATTTTTAATGGCTGCGATATAGTGCAGTGGAATCTGTGGGTGCGTATTTAATACGGCACTCAAATTTCTCGAGTTGATTGTTCCGGTGAAGTTGCAAACCTCGTTAATTGTTTTAGGTTTTTGAAATCCGGTAATGAAGTTTTGATCTCCGCAAGTGTTATGATCAAAATCAATTAGGAGGACAGGTGTTCTAAGTTCAAGACAGGTGGCTGTTGCAAGGTTAGCGGTAAAGACACTTTTACCAACGCCTCCCTTTCCACCGACGACTGAAATGATTGAACAATTTGGGTTTAAAGCCACATAACCTCCACATAAACATATCGGCAAAAGCCCCGAATAAACTGAGTTTTTTCTTAAAAATTCCGCTGCTGTTCGGTGAATTTCACGCCGCCAGACTAAAGCACATCGACTTTAACGAAACCATATCGTCTTGAGCGAAAACACGTTGTCTTGAGCGCAAATATGTCGTCTTGAGCGAAAACCTGTCGTCTTGAGCGAAAGACCTAAGATCCTTCGCTGCGCTCAGGAGGACCCTAGCAATTCAGTCGACTTCAAAAGACTAGATTTAGGTCGTGACGAGCCTTAAAGTCGCAAAAAAGTCTATTTTATTCTCTCAGCCTAAATTTCCTTTTTATTTTTTCTGACCCAGCGCTTGCTGAGGGCTTAATAATCGGTGTCACAAACACTACAAATTGTGATTTATTACGCCGAAAGTCCTTCGCGGAATAAAGGTTAAACAAGGCATCAGGATTTGAATCTGGGTTAAATTCTGTTCCTGTTGTATTTTCAATCAGCCCACCAATAGCAGCGCTTTGCCCACTTCTGACATCCACGATCGTTTTCACAAAATTCGAAGCTGTTTGCGGGCCTTGGTCTGTTTGACCGATGAGTGAGCTGACTCGAAATTGCATATCAAGCTGAATTATGTCCGATCTGGGATTACTAATTGTGGGAGTAATTGTCGACTCAACTCCTACTGGGACAGAGCTATTAGTAATGGCTCCGACGTTACCCGGTTGACGAATCAAAATAGGTAAATTCTGAGTCGCATTGACGACACCTTGCTGACCCTCTTTAGTTGTGACCGAAGAGCTCTTCAACACTCGTGCAAACCCGTGTTGTTTGGCTGCATTCAATTTAGGCAACAAGTTGGTGATCACCCCTGAAATTTCGGCGATAATACCATCACTATTCTGAGTGGTGTCTTTGGTAAAAGCCACTTCCGTATTGTCCTGAAGAGCTGGCGCCCATTGGAAGGCTGAGCTTCTTAAATACTTCTTACTGAGTTCCACATAGTGTACAACAAGCTGAATAATCTTGGGTGGAGCCGATTGTGGGGGAGGGCGAATTGAGAGTAGGTTAATGACGACATCTTCTTTTCGCTTTTTAATTTTCCCTTGGGCCTCGGCCTCGTTAATAACAGGGGCGGGAACATAGGTTTTTGCAATGATCTCTGCCTTTTTCCTCTCAGTATCCGAATTTGCAATACCTTTAAGAATAAATTTACCGTTAACCGCACGTACTTCGATATCTGGATTATTAATATCTCTTTCAATAATTTCGGCAATTCGCTTTTGGGCAATGGGATTGATTTCAACAAGTGAGGCCACCTGACCGTCGTATTGTTTTATAACACCATAGATTCGGTTTAAATCATGAGGAAGTAAAACTTTCCCATCAATGATGACTTTATCGTTTACTATCTTAATCGAGATACCCTCTATATCATGCAGGAGACCACGCACTTCTCTGACAACCTTTGTCAGTTGAGATCGACGAACATCAATCCGGTACTCAAAAAGTTTTTGACCTTTTCGATCGTGCATAGAAAGAGTCGCTAAACCAATTTTTTTAGGAGTAAAGTGAAGAGTTTTTCTTTCACGATCCAACTCGGCCTCAACGACCGATTTAAAGTCACCATAGAACTCAGCGTCCGGCGGGAGATGGGAGAGCACTTCATTTTGTTTAATCCCCATGTACAAAATAATGTACTTTTTGCCAATGGGATCTTCTTGTTGTGCCTGAGCGGGCACAACAAGAGTAAAGAAAATAAAGGCTAGTACAAAGTTAAAGTTTTTCATATCGTCCCTTTTGTCTCTGTGGTCGCGGCTTTGGACGTGTTTTTGACTTAATTTTCTTAGGTGTTTTCTTAGCAGCCGGTTTCCTCGGTGCTTTTCTGCGGTTTAGAACGTTATCCACCGTGGCATTGGGTAGCTCATTGGTAATACGATCATTAGGATTACGTAAAACCGTATAAATAGGTAGATCTTGCGAGACCAAATAATAAATGTTCTGAGCTTCGTTTGGTGTCACCTCAACGGTAATGGATTCATAGTCGTTTTGTACACGTAGGTTTCTAATTTCATAGTCCTCTTTGTCCCCTTGAATGACCTGAATAGGCAAGTTGTCCACGATACTTTGGCCCGTAGCGAGTACTGGAACGTTTTGTATAAGAGTTTTCATCTTACGAACCTTATCCACACCCTTTCCGTCATCAACGGGAACAATAATGTCGACTCTGTCTCCAGGTTTCACAAGTTTGGCCACACCTTGAACTTCATTAACAGGATATGTCGCGGCTCTTTTTCCAGGGGAAACTTGCATAGAAAGACCGGTACTTTTATCCGGGAATACCAGTTTGGTGTTCAAGATCTGTTCACCTTTGCTTATTGGAGCGAGTGCGATCTGTCCTACAATTTCGCTTGGGTTCTGAATGGCGGCTGGTTGAATGAAATCAGCGGGCTTTTCCACCACCTCCATTTTAGATTCATCGATAATCTCCATTTCTCGAATATCTTCCCTGGCGATCACAACAGTTTTGGTTTGTCCGAATTTACGGGCCATGGTCGCTCTTTTATCTTGCGCCCATCCATAAAGAAGAATGACAGCAAAAACAGCGGCTGCAATAGAGATCCATAATGTTCGAGTTTCATTTTGTTGCATCTTATCCCCCGCACTCGCTACTTAAGCAAAGTCCATACATTGTTAGAATCCAAACCGGATTCACTGCTACAGAAGTATTTCTGGAATTGGCCGGTACTCTTTCATTAATATCTCCATTATGCACAGAGGGCTGCCGGCCTTTTTCATCCAATTCAAGACCCATTGAAATAGGTCGTTCTGTTGCAATTTGTTTTGTCGCCCCCATCTGAGAGTCTGTGTTCACACTATGTAATCTCGTGTGGCGATTGTAATAGTGAATGACGTTTGAAGCGTGATTTGAACGAAAGTACATCACATTGGATCGATGCCTAAAAGTTTCGAAGGCATAAGTCCTTGAATGAATATTGTGTAATAGAGCTGTATGAACTATGCCGAAAAAACCAAAAGTATAATAAAGCATAGATACGAACAGAACCATGAGAACTGTGGCTTCGATGCTTGCGAACCCTTTGTTATTTTTTAGAATGTTATTTTTATTTTGATTATTTTTCATTTCAACACCCATTGTCCATTTGAACGACAAAGGCATCAGGATCGACTTGAAAGCTTCCAAGGTTTTGGAATTTCTGAGCTCTTTGATCCATAAACTCTTTGCATTCTTTGAAGGTGGGCTCTCTAGCTAAAAAGCTCTGAATATTGGCATTAAACCCATCGGGATCAGTTCCCGTTGTACCAATGAGTGGTATTCTTTTATAAAGAATGGGTGCGCCAAACTGAATTCTGGCTCCAATAAAATTTTCGTCATCACTTTCGGGGCTGTATTCGTCATTAAAATCTGAGATTTCTACATCTTCTGTCTTAAACCATCCATTCTCAAAAAGGGGACGGACCGCTGGATCGGAAATCAGTTCCTGGAACTTTTCCTCGCCTCTGCGGCGCTGTTCATCCTCATCAAGATGTGCCAAAGAATAATTCCTTGCCGTTGAAAAAGAAATGTATTGGACAACCTCTGCTACAGAGAGAGTTATTCCAAAACTGAAAATAATGGCGGAAAAGCCAAAAACAATCATGCTTGCAAAAATGAAGTCAAGAGTGAGAATACCACGATTGTTGCCTAGACACTTTTTCATAGGTTATCTCCTCGGGGAGACCCGTGTCTTCTTAGGTGATTTGGGTGCATAGTCATTCCCTTTTTGGGAGGAGCCCAAATACCATTTTGCATCATGCCCGCTAAGTGCTGCCAAGGTCTTTCAACCAGTTTCGCCAGATATTGACCATCACTGAGAACTTTCGTCGCTGCATAGGCCGTACTAAAAAGAATAACTAAAACTAAAACGGCTTCGACTGTGATTTGTCCGGAGTTCTTCTTCATAGAATCCCCCCGTAGACGCTATAGGTCAGCCAAGCAAAAAGTATGGCTACTGTGTAGGGAATTTTATTAGGTTTATGAGGCTGTACGCGCACAGACATAAGCTTCAAGTTACCCAATAACTGAGAAATGCGACCCGCTAGTAGCGCTTGGAGGACACCGATCGCGGCTCCCCAAAACAAGGCATAAAGAAAAATTTCAAACACTTTAATTGGTCCCATTAATATCCCAAAACACATCATAAATTTCATATCTCCCGCTCCAATGGCATTCATCAGAACAAGAGGAAGCATCAATAACCCACCCACGACAAAGCCACCGAAGGCTTGGAAAAGGGTTAGGGTTCCGGTTAAAATAACAAACAGAAATCCAATGAGAGTGAGGCTTAAAAAGATCCAATTGTGGAACTTTTTAAACCAAAGATCGTCTATAACGGCGATCGCTAAATAAGCCATTGAGCAAATTGCTGTGGCCGTCAGGTTCATTATGGACTCCCTAAGGGAGGTGCTCCATTTGGTTTGCCCCAAGCCTCTGGTCCATTTTCAAAATTAAAACGGTTTCCAAAGGTGATGTTTTTCTCCACGCGAGCACCAAGCTTTGGTGCGGCTTCTTCAAAAACTTTTCTCGGTCCTTTATCACCAAGAAAGGCTCCCCCAAGTATGAACGCAAATAGTCCCAATAAAAGAATGAGTTCTGTTGTCATTCTCTAACACGCCTTTCTCAACAGTTATTCAAAACTATTGATATCAGATCCAAGCTTAGTTACTTTTCCTTGGATAATTTCTTTGATTTGATTTTTAAAAAGCATCGCAATTGAAACAACCACAACGAGCATCAATATATATTCAGTCGCTCCCTGAGCCGATTCGTCTTGCCAAAGTTTTTTAAGAGTCTTTTTCATCGGGTCCCCCTTTTTTAGGTTCATTAGTTCTCTAGTCAATTATCGGTCTAAAGACTGAGAAACATTAGACAAACTATAGTCTAGAACCTTTCCCAAATCCTAAAACGATATGTTCTATTTTATCATATTTGGGAGAGTGAAATGGATTTCTCAATGTTCGTGTATCAACCTGATACACTCAGCCTGTTTATATTCTTTACTCTTGTTCAGTCTCCCAAAAGCTTGGAAAGACGAGGGTGTCCTTTTGATACAATGATCGATTGAAATCCAAAGAATTAAAAGTTTTCAGACCGATTAAGTTTCCAATCATAATCGATGTAGTCGATATCATTTGTGCTCTTTACAGCCTTCAAGAGATTTTTATTTTTAATCGCCTTGTAAATAAATTTCCTCACGCTTCCAGAGGCCTCTTTGAAGTCGTCCCGATACCATTTAAAAAGATGGGTGAGATGTAGTTCTTTACCCTTTACTTCAAGATGACGGGGAGTGTGCATGGCTTTTTCTAAGTTTTCGTCCAAGGTTTTATCCAGAGTTTTCGCCTTGTAGACCTCTTTGATAAGAGGGGGGCAACCTACAGACGCGCAGTTAACAGCAAAATGCACGCGTGCATCTTTCCATCCTTTTTCTCTATATTCTGTTCCTAATAAGGTTTCTTTTTCAATTTGATCAAGGGAATAATTTTTCCCACCCACTTTGTTGATTTCTTTCTTAAAAACCTTGTATGGGTTAAAGAAAGAGCCAAAGTCTTTTACGCTGTCTATATTAAGTTTGTTTCCGTCAAAGCCTTCAGTAAGGATGATGTTGATCATAAAAAAATTGTAAGCATTAATCCAAAAGGCAAGAGCTTCGTTTTTGCTATCGAGGCTATCAACTTTAAAATTTTGAAGTTCGGTAACTTGATTTTTGCGAAGCTTTTCTGTTTCCGGATTTTTCTTAGCTCCTTCGTAGTCAAAAGACGTTTCAAGTCCTCCGCCATTAAGTTCTTTTACAGAAAGGTGTTTATTTAAAATCTTTTGAAAGGGATCAAATGTTGTGCCAAGAGAATTGACCGACCAAAAGATTAAAGTGAAAAGTAAAAGAAACCGCATAGACTCCCCTGATTGAGTTAATTCTTATCGTAAGATGTTGGCTTGCAGTCCAACATTTTTTGTCGATATCGTTCCTGCCATTTTTGTTCTTTCTTTAATAAGCCTGAGGCGCGACGGAACTCTTGATGAAGGTGTTGAGAAACCTCACAATGTTTAACAAAAGCGTTTAGAGCCTCTCCGTATTTATTCAGTTCAAAAGCTGTTTTAGCTAAGCCAAGATAATCTCTTGCTTGGGCATCGGGATGTTGGCTAGCCTGTTTAAAGAAATTGTAAGCCTGACTAATGTCTTTACTTTGATAATAGGAGTCAGCCGCTGCCCACAGCGCTTCTTCTGACGAAGAAAACTTTTTACCCACACTAGCAAGCATTCGCTTGCCTTTTTTTTCCTCACCTTGGTTCATATGGTTTTGCCCGAGATAGATATAGTTACTCGGGTTCTTAGGATCTTTTTTCATGGCCTCTGTGCAGGCCGTCTTAGTTCCATCAGTATAACCAGCGAGGTAGTTTATTTTACAAAGCAAGGAGTAGTGTCTTGGTTCTAGGTTGACCTTATTGGCTTTCATATCTTCGAAAATTCTTAAAGCATCGTGTGAGTAGTGAGGAAGGTAAATCTCAGCCATCTCCAACCATGAATCGTAAATGGCCACGGATTGCGGATGGGCCTCTTTAGCTCTCTTCAATGTCGAAAATAAACTGTCAATATAAGGCTTTTGCTTAGCTGGGGTTTCATAGGAATCTATGATTTCGGAGTAGATTTTGGCGGCTAATAAAAAATGCCTACTTTTTACTTTGTCATCACTTAATAAGATGTTTACTAAACCTTCGGAATCTCGAGCCCGTCTCAACTTGAGATAACTCTGGCTCAATTTATAAATATCGGAGTCTCCCAGCTTTTCCGCTATTGGGCCTAGGTATTTTGCTGTATTGAACCAATCTTCTTTGCCGTAGTAGTGGTGGGCAAGGAAGAGTCTTGAACGAACATTGGTTGGGTCTTTTGCCACATTAGCCTTTAAAGCCTTGATTTCACTATCTTTTAGAGGGCGACCAAGGCTAGCGGGTAGGTTTTGTGGTAGCGCAAAAGTAACCAAAAATAGAATTATAAAAATCGTTCTAATTTGATTCATCAAATAAAAATTCCTTCCGATAAGTAATCACCTATGTATTTATCGGAAGGTTTTAAAAAAATATTTGCTCAACTTAGGTCCAAAGCTGGTCAATCGGGTCAGGCGGTTCTGGAGTATATTCTTGTATTGGTCATTACCGTCTCAATCATACTCGGTATTATGCACCAATTTAGTGATGCTTTTGGTGGTTTTTTAGATAAATACTTTGGGGATTATATTGCCTGTCTTCTAGAGACAGGGGAGCTACCCGCGTTAGGTGGGAGTGGCGCCAGTGAAGCCCTTTGCCAGTCTCCCATGCAGGACTTTGATATTTCAGCAGGTAAAGCTTTAGTCCAGTCAGGGAATAATGGTAGTGGCTCTAGTGGGGACGGTGGTGGTAGTGGAAACGACACTTCCTCATCAGGTTCTGATTCTGGGGGGTCGGATTCAGACTCGAGCGGCTCAAACAATAGAAACCTAAGACCCAATCGCGTAGGAAATGGTGCTGGCTCTTCTAACGCCGATGGCCTTTCCGCAAACGCGCAAAAGGGGCGTCCTGGTCAATTCAAGCAAAAGCTTAATAGTGGAGGGCCGGGGCAGAATAAAAACAAAAATGTCGGCTTTGGTGAGAGTGGTGGTCAAATCGGCGGTCCCGGCGGAAAAACCTTTCGCAGCAAGCGTATCATCATTCTTGGGGAGTCCTATCTTTCTGATGACGAAAAAAAGAAAAAGAAAATGGCAAGCTCCAGTGAGACCAAGGAAAAGAAAGGTAGTAATAGTGATGTTTTGCGGACTCCTGTTCAAAAACTTGAGATCAAGAAAAGTCGTCATATAACCTCCGAGGACAACTCTAAAGGATTTAACTTTGGGTTCTTCATCAAGTTCCTGTTAATTGCTGGTATCATCATAGCCATCGTCATTTTCCTTGGCGGACAAGGGCTGCAAATTAAAAAAAGTTGGCAAAAATCAGAATAGACGTTAAGACTTCTCTATGCGTATTGCCTTAGCCCAAATGAATTCGTGCCTGGGAGACTTCCAAGCCAATCGTGATAAGATATTACAACTGGCCAGAGACGCGGCGGAAAAGCGTTGTGACCTCGTCGTGTTTCCAGAGCTTTCAACTTTGGGCTACCATCCCTTCGATTTAATGGAACGTCCCAGTGTTATTGAGCAACAAAAAACCATTATTGATGACTTAACAAAAAATCTACCCAAAGAGATTCATTGTTTAGTTGGAGCTGTCACTCTCAACAATGGCAAAGGCAAACCCTATTTCAATTCGGCCCTCCTCATCCATGAAGGTGAAATCAAAAAAACTTTCAGCAAAGAGTTGTTACCTGTTTATGATGTATTTGATGACAGCCGCCACTTCTCGCCAGGAGACATGTCCCGTAATCACTTTGAGATCAATGGTAAGTCCGTTCAGGTTTTGATTTGTGAGGATATGTGGGGATGGGATGAGCTGCACGAGCGCAACCCTATTTTAGAATTAAAACCAAGTAACATCGATTTTGTGGTCAACTTAAGCGCTTCTCCTTTTACTATGGACAAAAGGCAGCAACGCTTAAAGCATGCCCAGAGCACGGCTCATCTTTTGGAAGCCCCCTTAGCCTATGTTAATATGGTAGGGGCCCAAGACGAGCTTATTTATGATGGTGGGTCATTTGCCATTGATTCCAAAGGTGAGCTTCTTGCACAAAGTGCCTACTACGTTGAGGATCTCAACGTCATTGATTACAATGAGCGTGTCGGTGGACACAGAGAGATGCCACGGGATAATACCGCTTTTCTTCATCAAGCTTTGGTCTTAGGAGTTCGAGATTTCATTCAAAAAATCGGAATGAAAAAAGCGCATATAGGTCTTAGTGGTGGAATCGATTCAGCACTAGTGGCTTGTTTGGTGGCCGATGCCATAGGTCCACAAAACCTTACAACCGTCGCGATGCCCACCCAGTTCAATCAACCGATGAGCTTAGAATTGGCTAAGAATCTTGCTAAAAACTTAGGTTGTCATTTTTACGAACTACCTATTCAAGAGAGTTATGAAACACTGGTAAAAACTTTCGAAACTTGTTTTGGTGCGAAAGAGTTTTCATTAATGAATGAAAACATGCAATCTCGCTTGCGCGGATTGTTTCTCATGGCATTTTCTAATAGAGAAGGCAGCCTCTTAATCAACACGAGTAATAAAAGTGAATTTGCTGCTGGTTACTCGACGCTCTATGGAGATATGTGTGGTGGGCTTGCACCTATTGGTGATCTTTTAAAGCATCAAATCTATGAGCTAAGTCGTTACTACAATAAGGAAAGAGAGTTAATTCCCGAAGGCATTATCCAACGCGAACCCAGTGCGGAGTTGAACTACGATCAAAAGGATTCAGACTCACTTCCCGATTATGATGAACTCGATGAAGTGGTTGAGAAATTAGTCAACCGTCGCCAAAAAGCCGAAAATAAAACAGAAGAGTGGGTTCTTAATCGACTCTATTGGTCTGAGTTTAAACGATGGCAGAGTCCACCCATTTTAAAGGTGTCTGATCACGCCTTCGGCCAAGGCCGTCGAATGCCGATCGCCCATAAGGCACGTTCCTGAAAACTCACGACTAAAATCAACATTTTGAGCAAATTGGCGTTCTATTGTCATTCCGAGCATTTTCTTTGTCTTCCTGAGTGTATTCTTTGTCATCCTGAGCGAATTCTTTGTCATTGTGAGTGTATTCTTTGTCATTCTGAGCGAAGCGAAGAATCTATAGCCACTGAGTTCACACGACAAATCAAAGTCCTCGGCAATAGATCCTTCGCTACGCTCAGGATGACTGGGAGGAATGAAAATTCGCTCAGGATGACTGGGAGGAATGACAATTCGCTCAGAATGAAAAATTACTCGTAGGGAAGCTTGAATGAAAAATCTTTATTGGGCTCCATTTGGCAGGCCAATCTTTCTTCCGGTCCAAAGCCACGATCATCGGCCATTTCTTGTTCCAAATGATTTCTTTCTGGTAGCTCTTCTGTGGGACTGGTAATAATCACTCGGCAGGTTCCGCAACTCGCCATACCTTCACAAGAATGGGAAAGAGGGATCTTGCTTCTCTTGCAGGCTTGGAGGAAGCTTTCCCCTTGTTTAATTTCTAAGCAAATGTCTTCTGTGACGTAGTGAGCTTTCATAGGAATAAGTTATTTCAACAATTTAGAATGCCAAAGTCAAAAAACAAAGGGATTCTTGATTCCGTTTTGGATCAGTGGTTAAGATAGGAATCTATCGGTGGGCTGCTAGAGTGGGGCCTTTCAAGGGAGAGACCATGGATTTTATTGCTTTTGACTTAGAAACTACAGGGACCGTGGCCGGAGTGGATCAAATAGTGGAAATTGGTGCGGTTCGCTATCGAAATTATCAACCGGAAGGCACTTACTCTACTTTGGTGAATCCTCGCAAATCAATGCCTGAAGGAGCCACTGCAGTTAATGGCATCACTGATGATATGTTAGTTGGTAAGCCGTTTATCGAAGATTTACTTGAATCATTTACGGAGTTTTGTGGGGACTTGCCTATTGTGGCTCATAACGCTCCTTTTGACTGTCAGTTTTTAAAATCCGATATTTTGAAGCACGAAATCCCCGGCCCTCGAGGTATAGTACTCGACACCCTTCCTATTTCTAGAAAAGTTTTCCCCGGTCTTGCGAACTATAAGCTTGGAACCTTGATTCAACATTTGGATTTGCCAGCTGGACAATTTCATAGGGCTGAGGAAGATGCCTCTTATTGTGGAAACCTATTTATTGAAATTTTAAAGAAAATTTTCAACCCAGGAGAAGAGGTCGTAGTCGATAATTTGGTGGCTCTTACGGGACGGCCAGAATACCGTTTTCCCGTTGTTGAGAAATCAGAGAAGCAACTCGAGCTGAGTCTTCTATAAGGCGAGTTTCAGTAAGTTCGCCTATTTAATCACTCGGTCACGTAAAAGGGATTGCTATAAATCCATCCAAACCATTTTTCACGATCTGGAAGTGGGAGAAGGGGCTGAATCTTTACTTCCACTCGGTAAACACCGGGACTCTCGATTGTTGCAATTGTTTTTACCTTGTTAGAGCTAAAGAAGACTTGTCCGTCCTTTATAATATCCACCGTGAAAGGAACATTGAGTCCTTTGGGGAGGTCCACCTGAAGAGTGGCTCCAGGAGATAAAGACACCTTTGTCCCCATGAGATGGCGGGCTCCGTTTTGTTTTATGTAAGCAGCAAAACCTTTCGGACTTCCCAAGCTATCGAAAGCAAAATAAAAATGCCCACCTCTTAGAGCGTTGAAAATCTTTTTCCGATCCGACTGAACATGTCCGGTCAACTCTCCTTCTAGTAAAATATGATTTGAGGCAAACTGAAAAGATTTTGCATAGCTAGGAAAGGTGAAGTTTAGGCCCAAAAATTTAAAGATTTTTGCTGTGGTTTCATTTCCCATAAAGCCAAGTGTTTTTGAATTTTGATTGAGCTGGTCCCATAGTTCCAACTCACGTTTTGGTTCTTTGATCAGTCTAAGAAGAGATATTTTTGGATTGAAGGGATAGGTAAAAATCGACCATATAAAACTGGCTTTTTCTTTGAACCAAACATCCTGCCACACATGGCGTAGATTAATAACCTCGATCCCATCAAGACCAACCGGGTAAGCTCCTGTCCATTTATGGTGTTTTTTAAAGGGATGGGCCAGCACTGCGAGAAAATCTTTACTGGCATGGGGTGGTTCGGAAAAATGTTGATGGAGTCGTGCATTGGCATCACTAAGGCTATTGAAATAAAAATCGGGATCTTGACTGTATATCAAGAGGTGAGAATCCAGATAGCTAATCTTTTGATTTGAAAAGGTAAACACATTGCCTTGGTAACCAAAAATTTTGTAGGGACGATCAAGGAGATTCAAATCTGTAAAAAATAAAAAACTAAGGTCCGCTTGAGCCGCCTCTAGGAGAATTTTGGGAGGGGCTAAGCTTCCCTTTGAGTAAGAGGTCACTACATGGGAAACACCATTGTAGTCATGAAAAATTTCATGCTCTTGACCCATCATTTTAGTATTAAAGATGCTGATATCAAAGGTCGCGAAATAGAAGCCAAAACTAAAATAGACAAGAATGATAAAACTTAGAAATAGAAAAAATTTTCTCATCGTTTCTCCACACTCATGTATTTGAATTTTGGTGAAATTGAAACCTCGTTGGTTTCTACATATCCGGGGAAAAGTTCGGAGAAGTTGGGGTTGCTCCAATCTTCTGTCAAAAATCTGAATTTTTCTGGGAATTCGTGACACTGATCAATAAAATGAAAATGATCAATTCGTCCTGATTTTGGAAGCTTACAGAAAAGTTGTCCTGTCTTGAAGGTGAGGAAAGCGGAAAGTTGGTAGCTGTATGTAAGATAGGTTTGGCTGAGATCGATTTGACCTAAGAGGGGTTCAAATTTTTGTGCTTCATAGAGGTTGAGGCGACTTATGGGGGCCGTTCGGCTAAATGGAATAGATGCTAGCGCTAGTCCTAAAAGCAGGAGCCACACACAAAGGCTTTGTTTGATCCAGCGAAAATCTTTTTGCTCGATGTGCTTAATGCAAAGAACATAAAGTGGGGGGAGGGCCATGATCACCCAGTTGGCCTCCACGCGTCCTTTGAAAGAAGAATAAAAGAAAAAAGCAAAAGGGAAAATAACGAAGGGGAAGAGAGGGTCTTTGATGCAGGCTTTGCTTTTCTTATAAACAAAATAGAGAAAAGGAGGGAAGATAATAAGAAGTTGAGTACCGACATACTCCAGAGGGAAGTACCATTTCCAATATTTACCGGCCATTCCATGTTTCCACTGAAAAGAAAAAGAGGCCCAGTCATGGGTGTAATTCCAGTAGAAAACGGGCAGGCAAAGAAGGGTCGCCACAATCACACTGAAAAGAGCTTTTAAGTTTAGGAGCTTCTGAAAGGCTCTCTTTTGAAAAATAAGAATTAATAAACAAGGAAGAAAAAGGACAATTTGGTATTTTGATAAAAATCCCAGTCCTAGTGCAGTCCCGAGCCCAAGATAATCGGAGAGTTTGCCATCTCTTAAGACTCTCATTGAGAATAGTGTTGCCAAAGACCAGAAGAAAACGAGGGGAATATCTGGGGTCGCTACGATCGCGCCCAAACCCCATAGAGGGTTCAAAAGAGCAATGGCAAGAAACCAAAACAAGGCTTTAGAGCTTACAAAAGCTCTCAAATACTGAATCCAAATCAAAAGAGTTAAATGACTAAACAGAATAAACGGCCACCGGATGGCACCCTCTCCCAAGGTCTTTAGAGGTTGTGAAAGCATCATAATCCATCCCACCATCGGAGGGTGATCAAAGTAGCTTAGAGATAAATATTGTCCCCAAATAAAATAGTAGTACTCATCAAGAGTTACGGGAGTAATCCAGGCCAGAATCAATTTTAAAACAAAGCTGATGAAAAATAAATTTTTAAGACTGGGCTTCACGGAAATTCAAGTTCGATGGGTTTGTTAAACTTACCGGGAACCTTTTTTTCTTCATCGTTAAAAGAAACCTGCACGGCTCCGCCGTTATTAACCTTAAGCTTAATCGGTGTGGAAAAAACAAGGGTTTTGGATTCGTTACTTTTTAAAAGCATGACCTGCACAAAACCATCTGCCCAAATAATCTCTGCACGAATGGGTTCAAGAGCTGTAATAACAAGTTTGTTGTCTGATTCAACAACTGAGGACTCCTCTTCCACATCTCCTGCAAAATTGTTGTTTTCTTCAAAAGCTTTGGAAGCCGGCGGAGTCTTTTCAGAATCAGAGGTCTTAGTCTCTGTGGGTTTAGATTCCTCACTCACAGTCTTGGATTTCTCTTCAACAATATTTGTGTTGGTTTTTTCTGTAGATTCTGAAGCCGTGGCTTGATCTTGTGTTTGTTCGGTGGGATTCACTTCTTCACTAGCCGCTGTATTGAGGTCAGTTTCATCCTCTTCTTCTGTTTCAGAATACACAGAAGGTGGCAGGGCTTCCTCCTCAGAGTAGGAGTTGAGTTTCTCAATAACAAAATAGATACCAACGATGAGGCTTAAAATAACGACAAGGCTGATAATTATACCAAGAGAGCGAGGAATCTGAAATCGGCCCACTGGCTGAGACTGGGTAAGCTCGTCATCATGCCTGGTTGAAGAAGAGGGTGTTGGCTCCTCAACGGGAAGACTCGTTTCTTCCCTGAAGGCCTCTTCACAAAATTGGTCCACTTTATCCATGTCGGCCCGAAGTTCTCTGGCATAGCTTTTGATAAGTCCAATACAAAAGACTTTTGCTGGAAGGGCGGCCTTGTCTCCCTCCTCAATAGCAGAAAGTTTGTACTTATGAATCTTGGTTCGCTTTGCAACATCTTCAAGATTTAAGTTTTGACTTTCTCTTAGTTTTTTTAAGTAATTACCCAGTTCTTTCATTTTATTTTGTTTCTGTAATCTTCATTAGTTTAATCATTTCTTCAATCTTTTCACGATTGGGACCTTTAGGAAACTTTTTAAGTCCCTCTTCCAATCGAGCAATGGCTTTTTCTTTGAAGCCTAAACGGAAAAATGCAATGGCACTATAGTAGTGCGGTTCGTCGAAGCCTTTCCTTTTACAGTGGTAGATCGCTTGATCCAAAGCTTTGGCGGCCTGCTGATACTGCTCTTTTTCTATCTGAACACGTCCGTAATAATTGTAACCCAAGCAATTGTTTCTATTAAGGCTGATCGACTTTAAAAAATAACTTTCACTTTTGTCATAGCGATTCTCGAAAAAGTAACTCAGTCCCAGGTTTAGCCAAACTTTATCTTTTGCCCCGTAAGTAAGGTCGTTGGCAGCGACACTCAGGTGCTTTCGGGCCGCGGAGTAATCGCTCATATCGATGTACACCCGTCCAAGGTTATTATGAGCCTCTGAGTATTTAGGTTTAAGATCGATGGCTTCTTTTAGGGCGACGACCGCGTGTTCGTACTCTTGTAAAAAATAATACGCAAGGCCTAGGTGATTAGAAATGAGCGCACTATCGGGGTCGAGTTCTTTAGCTATTAAAAATTGTTCAAGGGCCTCTGGTTTTTTACCTTGGGCTAAAAGATTAACCCCAAGACGAAAATGGCTGTAAGCCACCTTGTGATTGCCTTTGTCTGAAGACTGACAGGCTCCAAGAAAGACAACCAAAATTAATGTAGTTATTGGAAGTTTGATAGAGCACTGCATTTGATAAAACTATCAAATTTTTCAGCATTTAGCAGTGTTTGAGAGGGTGTCGCTGTGCAGAAAAGCCAGGCACTCCAGGTGGGAGGTTTGGGGAAACATATCAAAGGCTTCAATCGACTCGATAGTCCAAGCTTGCTGAGAAAGCTTTTGAAGGTCTCGTGCCAAAGTAGCCGGATGGCAACTAATATAAAGCAGGTCACTGGGTTTATTGGACTCTAAAAGTTCAAACAACTCAGGGGCACAGCCTGCTCGTGGTGGATCGATTAAAACCAGATCGTTCTCAGGGGTTAATTCACGAAAGCGTTCCACCACATCTCCGAGAAAAAATTCGAGATTGGGTCGTTTATTTTTAAGTGCTTTTTGAATATTAATGGGGTTGGAGTCAATACCAATGCAATGAACTTCTGGAAAGCGTTGAGCCAACTCGTTGGACCAATTTCCTTGGCCGCAATAGAGATCGATAATCTTGCGAACTTTCTTCCTTTCCACAACTTCAACGACTCGATCCACAAGATTCTGGTTTTGAAGAGTATTAACTTGGCGAAAGCCTAATTTCGAATTCCCTTTTTTATCGACAGGAAAAATCTCAACTTCGCCTTGACTCATTTTTGCAAATTCATATTTGCCATTTCTTAATTTCACCCAGTTTTTGGGTTTAGAAATAAAGTGATTGATCGCTTTGTCTGCAATAGGACATTCAGAGATTTGCACTTTTTGATGACTTCCTTTTTTAGAGTAATGAAGTCCGTCTTTGATTTTGTGGAGCTGAATGCGGTTGCGATAATTCCAAATCTCAGGGCTTTGAACAATTTCAGTCACTAAACTCTGACCATCTATCTTACCAACTCTTTCAAGTGTTTGGATGAGATTTTCTTTTTTCCAGTACAGCTGCTTTTCATAGGGAAGGTGTTGCCAATCACAACCACCACAAGTTCCAAAATAAGGACAGGGCGCAGTTTTACGTTCATCGGCAGCTGAAATGATTTTTAAGATCTTGGCTGTTGCAAAATTCTTTTTCGATTGGGTAATCTCGACAAGAAGTTCATCGCCTGGACAGGCGAAGGGAATAAAGACAACTTTGTCATTAATGCGGCCAACTCCATCTCCAGAGTTGGCCACTGCAGTGACGACAACGGTTTGTTGTTCACCCTTGGTCACTTATTTGTTTACGATCTCATGCTCTTCAAAGAAAAGTCCAAGTTCTCTTTGAGCACTCTCAGGGCTGTCACTTCCGTGCACAGCGTTTTCACCAACACTATCACCAAATTCTTTACGAATGGTTCCAGCTTCGGCGTCTGCGGGATTCGTGGCACCCATCACTTCACGGTTTTTAGCGATGGCGTTGTCGCCACTTAAAGCCATTAGAAGAACGGGACCAGAAGTCATAAAAGAAACAAGTTCTCCGAAGAAGGGGCGCTCTTTATGCTCAGCATAGAACTCCTCACATTGCTGCTTTGTCAATTGGGTCATTTTTGCAGCAGCAATTTTAAGTCCATTGCTCTCGAACTTATTAATAATGGCACCAATGGCATTTTTTTTCATCGCATTGGGTTTGATAATTGAAAAAGTCACTTCACTCATTTTGGTCTCCTTTATAGACTAGCTTTCAGTGTTGTTCCAAGATCAGCGGGGCTTTTTGAAATAGAGCAGCCGGCACTTTGAAGGGCTTCAAACTTACCTTCGGCTGTTCCTTTTCCACCACTTACAATAGCTCCCGCGTGTCCCATGCGCTTTCCTTTTGGAGCCGTGGCTCCAGCAATAAAACATGTCACGGGTTTTTTGAATTCTCTTTTAATGTATTCAGCCGCTTCTTCTTCGGCAGAGCCACCAATTTCTCCGATCATGATCACAGCATCGGTGTCTTTGTCGGCATTGTACATTTCAAGGACATCAATAAAATTGGTTCCGTTCACGGGGTCACCACCAATTCCCACACAAGTACTTTGGCCCAAACCTTGGGCGGTTAACTGATGAACCGCTTCATAAGTGAGAGTTCCAGAGCGGCTTAACACTCCAATGCGGCCTTCTTTATGAATGTGGCCTGGCATAATCCCAATTTTGCATTGTCCGGGGGTGATAACACCTGGACAGTTAGGTCCGATTAGGCGAGTTTTCTTTCCTTTCATATAGGCTTTAACCTTCACCATGTCGTTAATAGGGATTCCCTCAGTAATACAAATAGCAAGAGGAATCTCGGCATCGACAGCTTCCATAATAGCATCAGCAGCAAAAGCAGGCGGTACATAAATAACCGTAGCGTTGGCACCGGTTTTCTCGACGGCTTCGTGAGTGGAATTAAAAACAGGAAGGTCCAAGTGGTTTGTGCCGCCCTTTCCTGGAGTGACTCCTCCTACCATTTGAGTGCCGTACTTTATGGCTTGTTCGGTGTGAAAAGTCCCCTGGGAACCAGTGATTCCTTGGCAAATAACCTTTGTGTTCTTATCAATCATAATGGCCATGGTTACGCTCCCTTCACAGCATTGGTAATTTTTTCTGCAGCATCTGTTAAAGAGTCTGCTGGAGTTACGTTGAGATCACTATCAGAAAGTATTTTCTTTCCTTCCTCTACATTGGTTCCCTGTAAACGCACAACCAAAGGAACATTGAGGCCTACTTCTTTAACGGCCGCGATCACACCTTCAGCAATGATGTCACATTTCATGATTCCACCAAAAATATTTACAAGAATGCCTTTAACATTGGGATCTTTAAGAATGATTTTAAAGGCAGCAATAACATTTTCCTTGGTCGCACCACCTCCAACATCAAGAAAGTTGGCGGGCTCGGCACCATGAAGCTTAATAATATCCATGGTGGCCATAGCTAGACCGGCACCATTGACAAGGCAGCCGATATTTCCATCAAGCTTAATGAAAGCCAAATCAAACTTCGAAGCTTCCACTTCAGCGGGATCTTCTTCAGAAAGGTCGCGAAGCTCAGCAATGTCCTTATGGCGATAAAGAGCATTGGAATCGAAATTCATTTTTGCATCAAGCGCCATAACGTCGCCCTCTTTGGTTGTCACAAGCGGATTGATTTCAACCATGGCGCAGTCTTCTTTCATATAAATCTCATAAAGACCTTTGAAATATCCAGCGGCTTTAATCGCCTGTTTGCCTTCAAAACCGAGTTTAAAAGCTAGTTGACGGGCTTGAAAGTCGGGCATGCCAAAAGCGGGATCGACATTGACAGTATGGATGGCCTCAGGTGTTTTCTCGGCCACTTCTTCGATATTCACTCCACCCTCACTACTGGCCATAATAGAAATCTGAGAAGTTTCACGATCCAAAAAGACAGCGCAGTAATATTCTTTATCGATATTACAACCTTGTTCGATATAGACTTTTTGAACTTCTTTTCCCTCGGGGCCGGTTTGGTGAGTCACAAGGTTCATTCCGATGATTTCTTTGGTAAGAGACTCCACTTCTTCAAGAGATTTAGCGATTTTTACACCGCCCCCTTTACCACGGCCACCGGCGTGAATTTGGGCTTTGACCACCCAAAGGTCACCACCGAGCGCGCGAGCCGCTTCCACGGCCTCTTCGGCATTGTTCGCTATTTGTCCCTTCAGAACGGGAAGATTGTATTTTCTAAAAATTTCTTTGGCTTGATACTCATGTATATTCATTTCACTTCCTTAGTAATCCAAGTTTTTCAAAGCACTGAGCAGTTCTTCAACATGTTTTTGGGAGTTTTCAAGTCCCGCTTTTTCTTCGTCGTTTAATTTGAGTTCGATGACTTTTTCCAGACCGTTTTTACCCAACTGGCAAGGAACACCGATAAACATTCCATTGATGCCGTATTCCCCTTCGAGAAAAGCGGCACAAGGGAGAATGCGATTCTGGTCTTTAAGAATGGCCTCAGCCATTTCAACCGCACTGGCAGAAGGGGCGTAATAAGCCGAACCGGTTTTAAGCAGGCCAACAATCTCGGCTCCACCTTTGCGAGTTCTTTCCACCAAAGCATCGATTTTGTCTTTAGAGAGCATCTCAGTCAGAGGAACGCCACCAAGAGAGCAGTGGCGAGGCATTGGAACCATGGTATCTCCATGTCCACCCAGAACAAAAGCCTGAATGTCTTTTACGCTGATCCCTGTTTCCTCAGCGATGAAAGAGCGAAATCGAGCACTATCGAGAATTCCAGCCATACCGATGATTCGGTTCTTTGGGAAATCGAGAGTTTCTTTGGCGACCATGGCCATGGCATCCAGAGGATTGGAAACAACGATCACAGTGGCATTAGGGGCATTTTCTTTAATACCCAAGCAAACATTTTTCATGATCTTCGCGTTGGAGGCGAGTAGATCGTCACGACTCATCCCTGGCTTACGGGGCAAACCGGCTGTGATGATCACGATATCGGAATCAGCCGTGTCTTTGTAATCAGCGGTTCCAATGACTCGGCTATCGAAACCTTCAACAGGAGAGGCTTCAAAGAGATCAAGGGCCTTTCCTTTTGCGGAGCCTTCATTGATATCAAGAAGGACCACATCTCCCAACTCTTTGCTGGCAGCCCAGTGAGCGCACGTGGAGCCCACAAATCCGGCACCAACTACAGTTATCTTCTTCCTCGTATGACTCATTCGTTCCTCCTTCGAAACCGGCAAAACTCCAAGCGGGAGCTATATATAAAGAAAAATTTTTTGTATCATCCCTTCTTATACTCAAGTGCCCGGTCAAGTAAACCCATCCAACAAAATTCCTACAAAGATAGGGGTTTATGACGTCGTGCGAATAGAGTGACCCTTTCCGAGGAAATGCACAATGAATCGAGAATGAAAGTCTATTGAACACAATCCTTCTGGTCCTCAACCAAACATTAGTTTAGAATTGAGTGAATTCACCGGAGAGAGGCTCGTCCTCTTTGAATTTACAAAAGTGAGGTCTCATGGGCAGGGAAGCCCCTTTGATAGAACTGGATTCTGTTTCCTTGAACTTTGGTTCTGTGAAAATTTTAGAAAATTTCAATCTCGCTATTAAAAAAGGGGAGTCATTGGTGCTCGTAGGCCCTAGCGGTAGCGGCAAAAGCACTCTGTTAAAACTGATGGCAGGCCTGTTGTCTCCCCAAGAAGGGACAGTTAACTATCGTGGAACCTCACTTTCAACGCTGAGCAAAATAAAGCGAGCGCAGTTTTTGTCTGAGGTGGGGATGTTGTTTCAACAAAATGCACTTTTTGATTCCATGACGGTCTTTGAAAACCTTCATTTTGTTCTCTCTGAGGTAAAACCAAAAGCGCCTGAACCGAGTAAAAAGGAAGAGATTTTTAATTTACTTGAAGCCGTCGGCCTAGACCATGTTCCCGATAATTTCCCCGGAGAATTGAGTGGAGGAATGCAGAAGCGATTAGGTATCGCTCGAGCCCTCGTCGTGCGGCCTCAGTTGGTATTCTACGACGATCCCACAGCAGGGCTGGACCCCATCACGAGCCGAAAAATCATAGCTATGATTCTTGAGTTAAAAAACAAATGGGATGGAACCATAGTCACAGTGACAAACGATATGATGAGAGCTTTTCAGCTTGCTGGACAAATCATGCTTTGCTTTCCTGAAGAATTCATTCTGACAGGCAATGAGGCTCAAACTCGCAATCACCCGGATCCACGTGTGCAGCAGTTTATCACCGGGAGAGTGCAGGGCCCCTTGGAGGCCTTGTGATCGAGTTTACAAATGTAACCAAAAGCTTTGGGAAGCGGACGATCTTAAAAGATCTCAGCCTAAAAATACCGACAGGAAAGATTGTTTTTATTTTAGGAGTTTCAGGGACCGGAAAGTCGGTACTACTCAAAAATATCGTAGGACTTCTAAAGCCCGATAGTGGCACGATTCAGGTCGATAAGTTTTCAGTCCACGCTATGAATGAGATGGAGATGATGGAAGTTCGAAAAGTTTGCGGAATGGTTTTTCAACAGCCGGCTCTTTTTGATTTTTTAGATGTCTTTGAAAATGTCGCTTACGGACTCCGACGTCATTTTGATCTTGATGAGAGTTTGATACAGGAAAAAGTAAAAGAGAGTCTTCGACTCGTCGGTTTAAGTGGAATCGAAACCAAATGGCCTCATGAGCTATCCTACGGCATGAAAAAGAGGGTGAGTTTGGCTCGTACCGTGGCTTTAAGACCAAAAATTCTCCTGTTTGATGAGCCAACAACGGGCTTGGACCCCATTTCCACCAATCGAGTCAATGAATTGATTCTTAATTTGTCAAAGGACCTGGGAACGACTTCCGTAGTGGTCAGTCATGATATGGAAAGTGCATTGCGTGTCGCAGATCACATTATCGTCCTTGATGGTGGGGGACTCCTCACCCAAGGATCCCCAGAGGACATGAAAAACAGCCAAGTTCCTTTGGTTAAGGACTTTCTTAGTGAGGTCACTTTATGATTGTTTATAATTTTCTTCATGGTTTAGGGGATACACTGATCTACTTTAGTGAAGTTGTTAAGAGATCCTCGTTCACAAAGTCGCGAAGAGAAGAAATATTTAGTAAAAGTCTTGAGGTCATAGCTCAGAGTTTGGTCACAACACTTTTTGCCGGTTTTTTTGTGGGCGCCATAATGACTCTTCAGTTTACATTGCAAATGAAAATGTTTAGTGCTCTTTCCTATTTAGGGGCTCTTGTAACAAGCGCGACCGTTCGTGAGGTCGGCCCTCTCCTTATTGCTTTCTTATTAAGTGGAAAAATTGGAGCTTTTACTTCCGCTGAGCTAGGAACCATGAAAGTGAGCGAGCAGATTGATGCCATTCGATGCCTGGGGGCGGATCCTTTAAAAGAGGTGATCGTTCCACGTTTTTTAGGAATTATTGTCGCAAGTTTTTTTCTCCTTACAGTGGGCCTGCTATTTTCCTTCGCCGGAGGATTATTGATGGCAACAACATTTAGCGATCTTCCGTGGGAGCAGTACATTACCCACATTCCAAGAGTCGTTAATCAGTTCTCCATAGCCAGTGGTATCGTGAAGTGTTTTTTGTTTGCCATTGTCATTGCGACTCTTTGTACCTACAGAGGTTATAAAGTCATCGGCGGCGCTCGTGAGGTGGGAGAAGGTGTGGTCATGGCCGCGACTCAAACGATGATAGCCCTTGTTTTTGCCGACTGGTTCAGTAGTTTTGTTCTCGAGGGAGTCTTTAATGGGTAAAACCAGTTTCCTATCCCTATGTTTTCAAACAGGACTGAGTTTTTTTACCTCAGGATTGAGACTAAAGGTCTTCATACAGCAGCTCGACAAGTTGGCCTTTCGTAGTCTCAATATCATTGTAGTCTGTGTATCATTTGCTGCCGCGGTGACAATTCTGGAAGCCTCTTTTCATATGAAGCTCGTTTTACACGATGACAGTTTGGTTCCAGGTTTTGCTTCCATGCTTATCGTGCGTGAGCTAGCTGTGGTGGTGATGTCACTCCTTTTAGCGGCTAAAATAGGGGCTGGTATGGCCGCTGAAGTGGGGCAGATGAAAATTTCCGAACAAATAGACGCCTTAAAACTTTTGGGAATTAATCCCTTTAATTACCTTGTCTTACCTCGTTTCGTTGCCTGTGTGGTTGGTGGCATCCTATTGGCAGTTATTGCAAACGCGGTCTGCTTGATTACCGCGGCACTTGTAACCACTATCAGTCTTGATCAAAGTTTTGGCTTTTTTCAGGCGGCCTTTAGAAGATTTGTTATGATGCAAGACCTTAGCTTCTCGGTTTTAAAAGGAATGATCTTTTGTGGGGTGATTCCTCTCATTAGTTGCTATTTTGGTTTCATCTGCGAGCCAGGAGCTCATGGCGTTGGCCGCGCGACAACAAAAAGTGTTGTTTCTTCCTCAATTGCTATAATCGTATTAGACTTTTTATTAACACTGACCTTTTCATTTTTTTACTGAGAGAGTGCATGAGTTCACAAATTAAAATCGCCATTTTATTTCTTTTAGCTGGACTTTCCATAGTGGTTTTCGTGATGTTTTTGGGAAAATTTGAAATCCTGGGGAATTACCAGCGCATGATTGTAGCCTACAACTTTGTTGGAGGCCTAGAAGAGGGTTCCCATGTTCGGTTAATGGGAGTGAAGGTCGGTAAAGTGGAAAAGGTCGAGTTCAAACCCAATTACAAGACCGCTCAGGGCGAAGAGGTCAAACTTCATATTCACATCAAAGTGGAGGACAAAGCTTGGGCGGTGATTCGGCAGGATAGTGATTATTTCATTAATATGGCAGGAATTATCGGAGAGAAGTATCTTGAGATATCTCCAGGACATAGTGATTCTCCGAAGATTAAGCCAGGAGATATTGTGCGCGGAACGGATCCACCCCGGGTCGACCAGTTGATCTCCCAAGGCTATGCCCTCGCGGGGAAAATCCTTTCAGTGGTTGAGGACAATGAGGGTTCAGTCACTGATACTATTGGCTCGATTAGCGATCTGGTGAAGTCTCTTAATAAAGTTCTCGCTACAATTGATAAAATTACCACGAATCGTGAATATCGTGATTTGGTACAAAAAATTAACTCCCTCAGTGGCGAAATGACCGTCCTTTTAAGGGATGCCAATAAAGGCAATATCCGTGATACCCTCACAACCATGAGAAATTTGCTTAAGAAACTGGATAAAATAGAAGAAAAAGAACTTCGAGAATTCCTGCAAGAAGAGGGAATTAAAGCACGGGTGGCACTATGAAACATCTATCTAGCTTTTTATTTTCGCTTTTCCTACTGTTTTCAACCTCCGCTCAAGGCGAGGCTATTTTATGGGGAGAATCAGAACCCGCGCCGCGGGCCTCTTCCAGCCGATTTGACTATGATGAGACCCCAAAAGCTCAGGAGGTCTCAGGATTTTGGCAGACTCGCAAAGTCTCTTTGGGAGTTGCAACGGCTGGTGCTTTTGGAATCGGCGGAGCACTCCTAGGCATTCATTTTCATCCTCAGTGGGCTGTTGATCTTGGTTTTGGGGGTGGAAGTCACTTTCAGTCTTTCGGATTTAGAGTTAAGCGCACCATGCTTAAGTCTTCACCTTTGAATCCTTATGTGGCTCTGGGTTTTCAGCGATGGGAGAGAACAACGACTCGCCCGATTAATTCTAACGATATCCGTCCAGGTTATGTCGCCAGTGAATTTATGTCTGTTTCCGATCGCCGATTAGGAAATATCGATGAAAAGCTGATCTTAGGCTCTCTTGGTTTACAATATGTGTTCACATCCGGTGATTGGACGGGATACGGATTATTTGTCGAGGCCATTTACCTGGTGTCTGCAGAAGATTTAGATTCAGCACCGACGGCTTCACTTGGATTTAACTATTTTTTCTAATTTTTAGGGTGAAAGTGCCTTTTTATGGGATTGAACTCTATTCTTTCAGTGGTTTCCTCTATATATAAGCTGCTAGAAGTCCCTTAAAGCTTTCCATTGAGTTCTCCTGCGCCCAATAGCAAAAATTGTGGGTTTGATTCCTTCTCGGTCTTTCTGAGCCTTATTAGCCTATCTTGAGCTCAAGGAATCGAATAGTTGGCCGAGAGGCTTCTCGGTAAAAATCAGAGGTTGGCCCTTTTCTGCGCAGAAAAAGGCAAAAAAAAACCCCGACTCTTGCCGGGGCTTCGTAACCGTAAACTCGATTCAGATTACTTCTTCTTACGAGTTGTCTTCTTTCTAGTCGACTTCTTTTTAGTCTTTCTCTTAGCTTTTTTGCGAGTAGACTTCTTTTTAGTCGCTTTTTTCTTCTTTTTACGAGTCGACTTCTTTTTAGTCGCCTTCTTCTTCTTCTTACGAGTCGCTTTCTTTTTAGTCTTGCGAGTCGCTTTCTTCTTCTTCTTACGAGTCGCTTTCTTTTTAGAAGCTTTCTTCTTAGTTGTTTTCTTTTTCGTCTTACGACGAGTTGCTTTCTTCTTACGAGTCGTTTTTTTCTTACGAGTCGTCTTCTTCTTAGTAGAACGTTTTTTTCTTGCCATTATGCCTCCTCAAAAACGATGAGTTCTTTGTTGTTTAAACTTCTGGTTTCAGTTTACCCACGTGACTATATTCGTCAATAGAAAATTAAATCTTTAGCACTTTTTTTGCTTAGTCTTTTTAATGATGATCAAGAATATTTTAATTTCACTTTGTATTTTTATGTCCGTTTTTGTGTTCGTTTACCGAATATATCTCTACTATTACAAACAACATTTTTTCTCTCTGAAATTCATGACAAAAATTGGCACTTTTCATTTTATTTTTTTAGTGAGTCTCTATTTTTATTTCTTCAAACAAACTTTTTTCATCTGGATTTTTAGTTTTACCTCAATATTGTTTCTACCAATCTTGTTTTTTGTTTTTTTGAAAATCCATCAACTACAGTTCTACAGCGAGTTTGTTAGATTTCTCTCTCTGGTCATCCTCTCTATGCAACAAGGTTCGGGGTTCATGTCGTCTATGCAGGGGGTACTGAGGTCCGGAAACTGGAAGCAAAGACGAATATTTCTGCGAATCATTGAAAATGTTGCTTTTTCACAACAAGAGCCGGTTGGTTTTTCTGGACCTTTTAGTCGTTTTATCGATGAAATTAACCAGGAGTTTCTCCAGGTGAAAAACAACCAACATCAGGGAATTGATAGGCTGTGTAATTTTCGAAAAAATTTAAGGGATCGTCTTATTTTTCGACAAAAGTCGGGACAGATTTGGCGTTTTTTTTCGTTTCAACTTGGGATTTTAAGCTTCATTTATGTAGGAATTTTTATATTTGTGGTGCGTGAATACGGTTTTTCAAGCTTTAAAAAGCAATTTTTTCTATCCTTCTTGTTCTATTTTCTCGGTGTTTTGTGTGTTGTGTTCTTAGCGCGAGGTAAAAAATGGTCCATATAGTTCCATCCATTTCCTTTATTAAGCAATTCAAGTCCCAAATTAAAAGTGGCTTGTCCGTATCCGGATCTTTAAAGCGGACACTTGCAATGGAAGAAACCCATTTTTCAAAAAAGGTTCAGCTCTGGTGGAGTGCTTACCGCAATGGAAGTTCGAGTCGTTACTCCTTTAGTAGTCATTACGAGAAAGCTTTCATAGAGGCCCTAGAACAGGGTTTACAAGGAGCCCCTATTTTAAAGGCTGTTGAAAATATTGAGGATGAAATGTTGCAGGAATTTGAAATTCAGTGGAAGTCCTACCTGGAATCACTTCCAACGAAGTTAAGTATTCCTCTACTTTTCCTATTTTTTCCCTCTTACGTCATATTAATTTTTGGTCCTTTAATTGTGACCTTCTTACAAGGAGTTAGTTCATGAGTGTATTGTTACTATTGATAGGTGCTGTCTTTTCGCAAGCCCTTTCCCCCAACCAAGCTCTTTATATGAGCTCAAACTTAGAGTCGTTCATGGAGGCGCGGAGTGAATGGGCCGAAATTGTTCGTATGAAGGAAGGTTGCCAGTGGGAAATGGATCAAGAGCAATTCCCCTTTCGTTGCCTCAAATATCTGCAGTGGCAACTAGGAGTTCCTCAGAAATTAGAAAACCTGCGAAGCTTACGGCAAAGAATAAACCAAAGTTGTATAAAAACGGTGAATCAAGTGACGTCAATGGATCCACTGATCAATGAGGACCTTCAAACATTAGTGGGATCAAAGTGCCACAAAGCCATTAAGGCCCGTGAGCTCGATTTGAAGTATATCCAGCAATCTCTCGCTGGCTCGGATCTTGAAATACATAATTCCCATGGAAGAGATACAAGCAAAGAAACCCATTTATAAAATCGAAAAACTATTAGGTAGCGGAGTAACTAGTCAGGTTTACAAGGCTTTTAGAGAAGATGACAAAGGGTGGTCCCGGCAAGGGGTCGCTTTAAAAGTTATTCATTCCGAGAATCAAGTCCAAGTTCTTAAAAAAGAGTTTGATTCACTCATTAATATTCATTCAAAACACTGTGTAAAAATGCTGGCATGGGAAAACTTAGAGCGAGGGCCGGCATTGGTTTTGGAATATATAGATGGCATCACACTTCTTCAGCTCATAAAAAATTCACCAGTAGAGCGGGAACTCGTAGAAGAAATTATGAGCCAATGCCAATTGGGACTTGAAACCCTCCATGGTGAGGGCGTCTTCCACGGAGATCTCAATCTGAAAAACATCATGATTGATTCAAGTGGGATTGTGAAGCTCATCGATTTTGGTTTTCAAGGAAGTGGCGATCAATATTTGACTCCAAAATTTTCCAGTAAAGAGAGACTAGAGGGGCGCCCTCCCACAAAAGAGAGTGACCTTTATTCCTGGGAGGCTATATATAGGTATCTCTTGGAATACAATTTCCCGACAGATACTAAAGCTTTTTCCACAAGTCTTTCTCGTGCCTCAAGAAGGCGGAAACTTTCTGAGCTAGTAAAAAAATCGATGACTCAGAAAAAAATGGAGACTTTATGTGTTTCATCTACTCAGGCAAAATCAAAACAGTGGGGGAGTTGGGTGGCCTCCATTCTTGTCTTCTTCACCCTACTGGTGCAGCCA
Source organism: Bdellovibrionales bacterium (assembly GCA_964230645.1). Taxonomy (GTDB): domain Bacteria; phylum Bdellovibrionota; class Bdellovibrionia; order Bdellovibrionales; family JAGQZY01; genus JAGQZY01. The sequence goes on from CAXRHT010000003.1 coordinate 266,068, forward strand.
GCTCTGAGTCAGAACAATCCTCAGTATCATGCTTTAGAATTACGATCAGCGAAATGGTTTGAAATCACGATAAACGATCTTCCCAGCCAATACGGTCCCATTGAAAAAAAATGGCTAAGGCAAGGGGACTATCAAATCGTCATTAAAAATAGCAAAGAGACAATACGCGAAAACTTGGCTTTTCCACAGGCTTGGCGGTTGTGGAAAGCAAATAAGAAAAGCCTTTTCTAAAAGAGTTCATTCTTTTGAACAAGAAGACCTTCAATTCTTTGACCCGCATTGAATTGAAAAGCCTTCTTGTTAACAAATATCTTTATGAGATAGGCTCATGTTATGGCCGAAATTATTTCACTTATTCTTTTAGGAATTATTCAAGGGATCACAGAATTTCTTCCTGTCTCAAGCTCAGGACATTTGAGCCTGTTTCAATATTTTTCAAAAGATCTTGATGAAGATTTGTCTCTCAATATTGCCGTACATGTAGGCACCCTTTTCACAATTATCATTTACTATAGAAAAGACCTCATGGATCTATTGATGGGTGTATTAAAGGCAAGAAAAGAAGCTCTCAATATGACTTTCCTTATAGTTGTAGCCTCGGTTCCAACAGCTATTATGGGTCTATTAATGAAAAAAAAAATAGGCTGGATCCTCACTCACCCCTTGGTCGCGGCTTTGTGTTTACTTGTGACCGCTCTTATTTTATTTGTTTCCAATAGAGTTTCTTCTGAGAAAAAGCCTCCGGAAGAAGGATTTGGAATCTCGTGGTCTCAAGCTCTTCTCATTGGCCTTGTGCAAGGTTTTGCTGTGTTACCGGGAATCAGTCGGTCTGGGTCAACGATTGTGACCGGACTTTTCCTTAAAATGGACCCCCATAATGCCGCTCGATTTAGCTTTCTTATTTCATTACCAGCCATTGCTGGAGCGGGGCTGTTGGAGTTTTTGGATCTTGAGTCAGGGATCAATGGAACCCGCCTTGTTCTAGGGGCGGTGGTTTCCTTTCTTACAGGACTGCTTGCTATTTCTTGGATGGTTAAGTTGACCTTAGGGGGGCGGCTTAAAGGATTTAGCCTTTATCTCTGCCTCCTTTCTTTGGCCTTTTTGGTCTGCTACACCCTTGGGTGGGGCGAAAACATAATATAAGGACAAACTGAGCGCCTCCTTGCTGAATTCCCTGCCACTGACGCCGGTGGCCAAGAGTGAGTCTGTTTGATTGTTTTTGAGCCATTCTCTATAAATCACACTCTCATAGTTGGTAATTCTTGAAGTCCTCTAGCCGGAGTTTTGAGTGGTGAGTAGTAACGATAAAAGCGAGATGATCAAAGACTTCGAAACCCTTGTCGATGAACTGACAAAAGAGGAGCCCAACGAGCACCAAGTGAAGATGTTAATGGAAAAGCTTCAAATGAATTACGACACGGATTCCATTAACAGAATAGGCAAAGTTTTAAAGAAAATGGACGAAGTTATCTTTGAGTCTAACAAGAAAAGGGGTTCCTATGATTTACAATAATATTCTTGATACGGTGGGAAACACTCCCATTGTGGAATTGTCGAAAATAGTTCCAAAAGGATCGCCCCATAAGTTTTGGGCCAAGCTTGAGTATTTCAATCCTGGACTGAGTGTAAAAGACCGTATCGCTTTAGCACTTGTGGAAGGAGCTGAGAAGCGTGGTGAAATTAAGCCTGGGGGAACAATCATTGAAGCCACTTCAGGTAACACAGGAATGGGACTGGCCCTTGTCTGCGCCGTCAAAGGTTATAAAGCTATTTTCGTGATGCCCGATAAAATCAGTGAAGAAAAAAGAGCCGCTCTGAGAGCCTACGGTGCGAAGGTTGTAATCACTCCTACGGCTGTTGAACCCGAAGACCCTCGTAGTTATTTGTCGGTGTCAAAAAAATTAGCCGAAATCACTCCCAATTGTTTTTTAACAAACCAATATCACAATCCCGATAACCCCAAAGTGCATTACGAGAAAACAGGTCCAGAAGTTTGGGAACAGACAGAAGGCAAAGTCGATGTTTTCGTTGCAGGGGCTGGAACCGGTGGAACAGTTTCTGGTGTGGGGAAGTATTTAAAAGAAAAGAAACCAGGGGTGAAAATCCTCTGTCCCGATCCTGTTGGAAGTATTTTGTACGACCTCTTTTATCATAAAGAGGTTAAGTCTGAGCCCCAGCCTTATAAAGTTGAGGGGGTCGGAGAAGACATGCTTCCAGACAACGTACATATGGATTGCATTGATGATTTTGTGCAAGTCTCTGACCAGGAGGCCTTCCAGATGACTAGAGATCTTGTGACCAAAGAGGGAATCTGTGTCGGACCATCAGCCGCCATGGCTCTTCAGGGAGCTTTCAAGTACGCTGAAAAATTTGATAAGCCGATGAACTTTGTGATCATGATGGCTGACAGTGGAAGAGCGTACCTCAGTAAAGCTTTTAATGATGATTGGTTGCGTGACAATGATTTCCTTCCCTCACCTATGAAGTTCACGACAGTTCAAGACCTCCTTAAAACAAGGAAAAAAGAGGTTCCTGTTATTTCCGCTAATGTGGATCAAAACGTTTTAGACGTTGTGAATATGCTAAAAGAAAATAGCATTTCTCAAGTTCCGGTTTTTTCCGATCAAAAATTAGTGGGTGTTCTTGATGAATCAGATCTTATTTTACCTCTAGCAACAGGTAAGCTAAAACCAACAGAGCCTATCATCCATTTGATCAAAGGTTCTATTGTATGGGTGGATATGACCGACGACCTAGAGAGTCTATCAAATCATTTACAGAAAGGATTTGTGGCTCTGGTCAAAGATTCCAAGGAAAACTTGCACATTCTAACGAAAATCGATTTGCTCGAGTATATGAGCGAAAATCTAAATATGTAAAAAGGACGGATAATTATGGATTATAGCAAAATGGGTTTTGCAACCCGCGCGATTCACTCAGGACAAGCTCCGGACCCGACCACTGGGGCCATCATGACACCCCTTTATCTTTCCTCAACATTCGTGCAGTCCTCACCGGGAGAGCACAAGGGTTATGAGTACTCAAGAACTTCTAATCCTACACGCAAAGCTTATGAGGACTGTCTTGCGAGTTTAGAATCTGGAGAGTTTGGTTTTGGTTTTGCCTCAGGCTGTGCTGCATCTACAACGATCATGCATCTTCTCAAAGAAGGAGACCATGTTGTCGCCTCCGATGATCTCTATGGAGGGTCTTTCCGTCTTTTTGATAAAGTGATTAAAAATAACGGAATTGATTTTTCATTTGTTGATCTTTCTGATCCTAAAAACTTTAGCGAAGCGATCACAGACAAAACGAAAATGATCTGGATTGAAACTCCCACAAATCCAATGCTTAAGCTTGTGGATATTAAAAAGTGTGCTGAGATCGCTAAGTCAAAAAACATTACCACTGTTGTTGATAACACTTTCATGAGTCCTTATTTCCAGAAGCCATTGGAATTAGGAGCCGATATTGTCGTTCACTCGACCACGAAGTTCATTAACGGACACAGTGATATCGTGGGCGGGGCAGTCGTTGTTAACGATCCAGGGATTGCAGAAAAGCTAGCCTTTCTCAGTAACTCCATGGGGGCAATTTGCTCTCCCTTTGATGCCTTCATGTGTATGAGGAGTCTGAAAACTTTGCCTGTGAGAATGGAAGCTCACCAAAAGAATGCACTTAAGATAGTGGATCTTTTGGTGAATCACTCAGAGGTTGAAAAGGTGATCTATCCCGGTCATGAAAGCCATCCTCAACATTCTCTTGCAAAAGAGCAAATGAGTGGTTTTGGCGGCATGATTACTTTCTATTTAAAAGGGGGGCTGCCTGCAGCCCGTAATATGCTTGAAAAAGTGAAAGTCTTCTCATTGGCGGAGAGCCTTGGGGGAGTTGAGTCATTAATTGAGCATCCCGCCATTATGACCCATGCCAGCGTTCCTGCGGAAATGCGCAAGGAATTGGGCATTGACGACGGTCTCGTGCGTTTAAGCGTGGGAATTGAAGATATTCAGGATCTTTTAGGCGATTTAGAGCAAGCTCTCGGTTGACAAAAATCCCTGAATTCAGTAGCTATTGATTTCTTTTTATGAGCTGGTCAGGTAGCTCAGTCGGTAGAGCAGAGGACTGAAAATCCTCGTGTCGGGGGTTCAAATCCCTCTCTGACCACCATTTTAATTCAAGGTGTGTTCACACCTCAATCTGGGGGGATTGATATGAAAAAAATAATTTTCGCTATAATTGCATCATCTCTTTTTTCTTTTTCTGCGCAAGCGGCTGATGTTGTATGTTCCTGTACCCAAGAAGAGAAATGCTCTGATGTGACCATCAGTATTTTAGAAATGAGCCCTGGTGTTTATTTAGACATCGAGTACGCGTGGGGCGAGCGAAACATTGAAGGTTTCGCAACGGTTATCAACAACTCGAAAACGGCCGAGACAATTTATCGTCTGGGTAATTTCACTCTTGTTGAAAAAGATGACAAGTTCACACTTCCGGGTCGTCCCGCTAAGTGTAGCTAATTTTTTTTCCGCATTTAAATAGAAAAAGCCGATGTTCTCTCATCGGCTTTTTTTTTGAATAGTATTGTAGTTTCCAGTGCCTTTAATTTTTCATAAAAGTTTTACTGTGCTGCTAGAATTTGAGGGTCGCTAAAAACTTGATTGGCCACCCACTCATAGACATAGCTGGCGTCTCCATAGACTCCTGAAAGATTTTCGCCAGCACAACCTAGCCCCCAACTAACCACTCCAAGAAGTACAGGGCGCCCTCTGGCCTCGTCTTGATAGTAAATAGGGCCACCACTGTCTCCCTGACAAGCATCCATCTCACCTTGTTCGTAGCCCGCACAGAACATGGAATCATCAAGGTAGCCTTCTTCCTCCGGGCGAGCCGCTTGCAATTGATCTTCACAATAATCCTGGTCCACAAGCGGCACATTCACTTTTTGTAGAAGGTGATAGGTGGGGGAGCCTTCAAAGAGCGATCCCCAACCGGCCACTGTGAAGGACTCAGTGAGAACATCGCCAATAGGAATTTGGTTGATTTGAATGGGTTCGAAGTTAGAGTGTCCCGCAATTCTCACTAGGGCAAAATCATGGCTAAATCTTCTTTCCAACTCGTAGTCGGGATGGATGACAACTTCCGCGATTTCAAACCTCTCGGCTCGGTCGGAGTCTTGTAGGTTTTCCGCTCCGATCATGACTGAATCAGGCTGCCCGAAAGGACTAAAGCAATGAGCCGCTGTAAGAATCCACTCGTCAGTCACAAGAGAGCCCCCGCAATGCTGCTGGCCTCTTCGCTGCAGTGAAACGATAAAGCTCATATCCTTGTGGAGGGCGTCTTCACCCCCGACAACTCGGATGGATATATCCTCGGCTTGTAAAGTTTGAAAGAAAAAGAATATTAATAATAGTGCCAAACCCCTGGCTCCCCTCATTTCGACCTCCTTGGCGAAAACAGGTGAAAATCATTTCTTAAAATCAGGGGAGCTGACAATTCGAAAAATTTTATTGTAGGTATAAAAAAATATTAGATTTTAGGAAAACCCAGTGATCAAAGTTCTTTAGGAATATCGGAACGAAGTCAGATCCTTACAGTCAGACTCAAATTGGAGCTCGGCGGAGTCACGTCGGCTTCAAGACAGCTCCCTCCTGCGTTTTAAGGCTATCTATAATTTATCGATATGGCTCATAAAAATATAAAACGCCACAACCAGAACCAGAGCAAAAAGAGTCACAAGATAGGTAGAGAGGCTGAACATCAGACAAAGGCTTGTTTTTACAACACGGTAATGACCTTTGGAGAAAACCTGGAAATATGAGTAGAGTAAATAAAAGAGGGCTGCAACCGATGAAGTCACAGCTGTTGTTGTCACCATTTGAGGAAGGAGCCAGTACAGGGGTGAGAAAACAATATAGATCAATAAGATATGGGCATAGATATAGGCATTGATCGTGATGTGTTCGGCAAAGTTGTAGCCCTGGTTGTAAAAAAAGAGAAAACTAAAAAAAGCAAAGATGGGTATCCATAAAACGACAAAAACTTTCAGATAATCGAAAAGAGTGCGGTGGTAGCGAGGGATGAGGTATTTTGCATACTGGATCATGTCGGATTTGGAGACTTTTTTATCCACCTTTGTATTAAGAAAATCGAATTTGAAGTGCATGTCTTTTTTCTCACCCGCACCGATGATGGCATCCGGATTTTCTTTGGCAATTTTTTCTGCGTTGGACTTTGTGGTGTAATGGAATTTGTCTTCCTTTTCTTGCACCACTTCAAAAGACTCAATCCCTCGGGTCATATTTTCAAACCAACTAAAATGATACTCCAAATAGGAGGCACAGACTGTGAAGACCACGATTAAAAAGAAACTGTATTTTCCTGCAGATAGGTAGCGTCTTCTTTTGCCAGAGATATAATTTTTCAGCATGACTCTAGGGTCTTGGCTCAAGTCGATCACAGTCTTCAGAAAACCTCTATCAGAATCAGAGATGGCGTCCAAAAAATCTTTGGTCACTGAAACAACGGTGAGCCTTTTTGTTTCACTTTTCTGCCCGCACTGAGGACAGTAGTGACCCGAAAAAGAGGTGTCGCAGTTAAGACAGTTAATCACTGGATTCACAAAGGGTCCTTTCGTCAATTCTCAGGGCTTACCCTGAAATTGGAGGGTCTGGCAGATTGGTTGAAAGAATTTCAGGACTCAAACACGAATCGGCCCGACAAAATGAACAAGTTGGAGATGAAGGGCTTTTCTTTCCTGTGATGCTGCGTTATATCGCTATCATGACTGAAGAGCAGCTCTTACTCGAACTCAAGCAGAACCCCTTTTTGTTAGCTCCAATGGCGGGAATCACCGATCAAGTTTTCAGGTCTTTTATGCGCAAGCAAGGGGCTGGAATTCTCACATCTGAACTTATTTCCGCAAACGGCCTGAAGTACAACAGTGAGAAAACCAAAAAATTAATGAGTTTTGCAGAAGATGAGCGCCCCGTTGGAATCCAAATCTTTGGCGAAGATGAGCCCGCTCTTGTCTATGCGGCCGAGTATGTTGAGCAGTTGGGCGCCGATTTTGTGGATATCAATTTAGGCTGCCCTGTTAAAAAAGTAGTGAAAAAAGGCGCGGGTTCGGCTCTTTTAAAAGAACCCGATAAACTTCGCTCCATTTGTCGAAGTATCAAAAGTAAGATAAAAATTCCCTTAACCATAAAAATTCGGACCGGATGGGATCAGCAAAATCGAAATGCATTGGATATTGTTCAGCTGGCCTACGATGAAGGTGTCACTTGGGTGGCCATTCATGGGCGTACTCGTTCACAGGCCTACACTGGTAAAGCCGATTGGGATTATATTGCCGGGGTCAAAGCCAACAGTCCTCTTCCTATAATTGGGAATGGCGATGTGACCTCCGCTGAAATTGCGGTAGGACGCCTAAAGCAAACCGGTTGTGACGGAATAATGATCGGAAGAGGCGCCTTGAAAAATCCCTGGATTTTCCAACAGAGTTTGAAGCTCTGGAAAGACTACGACTTCAAGCCCCTCTCTTATGAATACCTTCCACTGTTCGAGCACCTAAAAGATTCGGCTGTGGGACAAATGGATGACCGTGTCTTGTGTTTGATTTTGCGCAAGCTTGCCAACTGGTATTCCTCAGGGCTTCCCGGTTCTGGCGAGTTCCGTAGACAAGTCTTCTCTGCTCGTGGTTTAGATCAAACTTACGCGGTGATTGAAGAGTACTATACAAATCTTCAACCAGAACAGCGCCTTGATACCAGTCACGAAAAATTCCTGATGGGCGGCCACGGCTAAATTTTTTAGTTCACTTACCTATTTGTATTAAAAGATATTAGTGTCCGGTGGATTTTCCCACACTGACTTAAAACTTGTCGTCTTGAACGGAAACATGTCGTCTTGAGCGAAGCGAAAGACCTAAGATCCTTCGCTTCGCTCAGGATGACAATGGGCAATCCACCGAGCAGTAGTAATTAAAAGGCCCCTTATTTTTCTGGGTATTCAAAGGGAGTTCCCTCGTCTTGATTTTCATTGCTGTCTTCCTCGGGAGTGGGCTTCCGACTCTCTTCACTTGCGGTGGACTCTTCATCTTTTGGTTGAATGGATTGAGCTTCTTCTTTGAGCTCCTCTTCTATGACCGAAGACTCCTCGTCTTTCGACTCTAACTTTTCCGCTCCACCTTCGTTATTGTCGCTTTCACTTTCTTTGAGGCTTGAGGTCTGGGCTTCATCCAATTCTTGATTTGAAAATTCAAGATTTTGGGATTCCTCAGGAGGAGGTGTCATGGGTGTCGGCGCCAGATCATACTGATAAAATGGCCAATCAAACTCATTGATAAGTTTATTGAGATAGCTAAATTGTTCACTATCTATCTTGTTGGTGCGATTCATGCGCTTAAGAATAATTTCCATACGCCAAATATTATTAGAGCTTAATTTCTTGGAATTAAAACTTCGGCCAAGACGTCTAGGACTTGGAAGAAGGGAAACCAGATAGACGCTTTCTAAAAGATTCAGATTTGCGGGCGATTTACCAAAATAGTGATTGGCTGCTTTTTTTAAACCGTAGATATTCTTTCCAAATTCGACGACGTTAATATATTTTTCAAGTATTTGTGCTTTTGAGAGTTTTTCCTCAATCTGCTTAGCGATAAAAAATTCTTTGAATTTTCTTGAGAGACTTTTACTAGGGGTTAAATAGAGGTTTTTAGCTAACTGCTGGGTTAGGGTTGACCCGCCCCTAGCATATTTCCATTCCATGATATTACGTCGAAAGCTTTCTTTGATTTCAAACCAGTCAAAACCCTCGTGAGACCAAAAAGATGCGTCTTCTGACAAAACCAAAGCTTGGAAAAAATGTTTGGGGACCTGGGAGTAGCTGACATACTGAGAGGAACCAGGACAGAGGTAAACTTCAAACATTTTTGTTGTGAAGCATTTTTTAGGATCCTCAATACTCTGAGTCTGCCAGTATACAAGCCCACCATAGCTTATCACTAAGAATACAGTCGCCAGCACGACGAGTGTGAAACGCACTATGAATTTTTTAAAAGTCCATTTTCTTTGATCCATTGCACACTTTCTCTGATGGCCTGTTCAGAGCTTCGCGGTTGAAATCCCAATTCATTCTTGGCCCTTGAATTGTCAAACCAATGAAAAAGCGAGGAAGTAACAGCCGTTTCACTACTAAGAGAGGTTTCTTTTCCAAATTTTTTCATGGTATCACCCGCCAGTCCAAGGGCTCCAAGAACGAAGCGAGGAATCGCGATATGGGGCGGGGGCACTTTGGCCTCTTTTGCTATAATGGCGAACAACTCTTTAATTGTTAAGTTGTCTCCAGCCAGTATATAACGGCGTCCCGGCTTGCCGTTTTTTAAACAAAGCTCAATACCATCGAGCACATCTTCAACATGTACGACATTCACTCCTCCGGGAGGGAAGAGTTTGAATTTTCCTTTAGCTACCTTAAGCTGAGTCTTACGACTGCCTTTTTTGGCGTCTCCAGGACCATAAATGGTGGAGGGATTGACCATATAAGCATTAAGGCCATCATTTTTAACGGCTTTAACGACGAGCTCTTCGGCTTTTCTTTTGGTTTCGAAATAGCCTAAATTATACTCAGACAAATTGAATTCAAATTCTTCGTCAATGGGAACCGGATCAAAGCTTGCTCCGATGGTGACCACGGAACTTAAATGAAGGAGTTTAGAGACTTTGTTAGTAATACAGGCATCAATAACATTGTTTGTGCCCTCAATATTGACCTTTTCCATCAACTCTCGTTCGGATTTTTTGTAGGCGATCACGCCGGCCAAATGATAAACGATCTCTTGGTTCTGACAAGCATCCAATAAAGCCTGGCGGTTGGTAATATCTCCGTAAAAGAGATTCACAGATTCTTTTTTAAAGGTGTCCAATTGGCTCGATTTACGAACGAGGACCGAAACATTGTGTTTTTGTTTTAAGAGTCTATTGACTAAGTGTCCTCCGAGAAAACCGGTGGCTCCTGTGACTAAAACATTTTTAGCGCTCAATCACGACCTCGTTGAGCTTAATCGGCTCTAAAGGCCTCATCATAGCGTCTCGAGGAGCTCTACTAATGGCATCAACCACCGCTTTTCCAGTTTCTACTTCACCCATGACTGTGTATTTGCCATTGAAATGATCGTGGGGCTTCGTTGTAATAAAAAACTGGCTGCCTGCCGAATTTTCATTACCCTGAATTTTGGCCATAGCGACAAGATAAGGACGGTCAAATTTTAACTCGTTCTCTTCTTGCTTGATCGTGTATCCAGGCCAACCTTTACCATTTCCCCAAGGACATCCGGTTTGGATCACCAGGTCGGGATGAACTTTATGAAAAATCATGTCTTTATAAAAGATCTGATCTTTTATTTTCTTTCCGGTTTTAACATCTCGGAATTGCTTTTTTCCGGTCGCTAGTCCCACAAAGTTTTCAACACTCATAGGTGCTTCACGATTGAAAAGTTTCAAACGAATATCTCCTTTCGAAGTTTTCAAAACCGCATAAGTAAATAGACCGGCTGTCTGCTGGGCCGAAAGGGGGACGGCTATTAAGAAAACAAGAATGGAAATAAGTCGCAACATACTCATATTGTCTGTGATTTTAATGGTTTAGGTCAAGGCTTTTCAAAAGCTCTTGTTGCTCGTCGACGAGTTCACCAAGGCGCCTAAAGGCGTCTTCAAAGCCAAGTATTTTTGAGAGTCTTTCTAAATGAAAGTTTTGGCCCGCGACTTTAGTACTGGAAGTGTCATTGCAGATTTGGAAAATTTGTTCGAAACGCCTGAGATCAAAATAATTTTTTAATATCTTCTCTCTTTCCGTTTCATCAATTTCTAAGGTCGATAGTATATCTTTTGTGGAGCTTGAGGCAGGTGGCTTGTCACCTAAAAGACAATGTTTTTGAATCACAAACTCTGTATGAATTATACCACCCTCACAGTTTTTAATGTCTATTTGATTCTTTAGAGGTTTTTTAAGTAAACGGGCGAGGATTTTTTCAAGAGAGTCCTTTTCTTGCTGATCAATACGAATTAAATCAAAGTCTTTCTGGAAATAGCTCGACTCTCTCCCAAGGATGCGGGACCGAAGATAGGCCTGTTTCTGCCAAGCTTCCGCCTTATTTTCGAGAAAATCCCAAAACCTGGATTTTTCAAGAATTAAGGGTCCAGCACTTTCATTGGGCTTTAATCTCAAATCTATATTATAGAGCTTACCAGCTTTAGTCGGTGTCGAGAGAAGACTAATAAGCCTTCTAGCCAATTTCATTTGAGCGACAGAGGGTTTCTCTGAAGTTAGAAAAACAAAATCCAAATCGGACTGAATGCCCAACTCATTTCCACTCCATTTACCAAGACAAAGAATTTCAAGCTCGTTCACGGCAAGAGTATTCATTAGATGGGCTCTTAGTGTAGAGACAATAAAGTCAGCTTGCTCTGTGAGATTTTTTCCGTAGGCTTCCACATTTTTTTCTTTAATCAATTGAATGATCGCAAAAAGCTGACCGAGGAGTTTGTAGTCAATAATATTTTCAAGTAAGACGTCCAAATCATCATTCAAATCAATGGGGACCTGACCTAATGAAAAGCTATCAATAAGCTCTGGACGGCGACTCAAGGTCTGGCCGACAAAGGGCGAAATAGAGAAAAGCCAAGCAAGATTTTCGAGAAGTGCCGGGTGCCTTTTAAGTAGATAAAAAATCGAGGACTTGGATTTAATTGAAAATACAAAGTCTCGAAAGGATTGTATCGCCAGGTCACGATCAATAGCGATTTTTGAGCTCACCGCGATAAAGTCATTAAGGATATCAATCTTAAGACGTTCAACTTCACTCTTTTTTAAGGAGTGAGTTTTGAGTCCCCGAATGTCTTCGATAGCTTTTCGGGAGCGCTCCTCAATATCTTCTGATTCGAGACTCTTTAGTTGTGTCTCGGCCGGCTCGGGCTCGGTAAAGAAATCACCCACGATTTCGTTACAAATTTTAAAGTTTTCAAAAAACTCTGTCTCATCCCAGTCAAGTTGGGGGATGCGCTTAAGAAAACCGGATTTGAGCAAATAGGTATGGCTATCATTCTCAATATGAATAAGATTTTCTATACGACGTAAATCCCAATAGAAACGATTAAGAAATTCACTTTCTGCTTCCTTCAGGGCTTTACGTTCACGCAGGTTTTCAATGGCGACCGTCATATTGGAAGTTTGAAGTTTGGGATCCTTACCGCCATAAATGACCTGTAGTGATTGTACAAACAATTCAATATCTCGGATACCGCCGGGGGAGAGTTTAATATCAAGTGGCTCATTGGCCTTTCTCCACTGATAGTTTATTTTCTGTCTTATATGCTTAATCTCATTAATAACAGAGAAGTCCAAACGCCGGGGAAAACTATGTCTGCGGCAGTATTCAAAAAGCTGAGAATTTAAGGTGTCCGGCCCTATGATTGGACGCATGCGAATAAAGCTGAGGCGATTCCAGGCTTCAAGATATTCGTCAAAATAGGAAAAAAACTTTTTCTTGTTAGCCGTCAGAGGAGTGTTGACTCCTCCGGGGCGTAAATCAAAATCAAGACGGTAAGCAAAACCAAAAGAGGTGTTTTCCGTTAATAACGATACAAACTTCTTGAGTGTGGGATGGCAGGCTTGCGGATCGACATGATTTTCCCTTACGAGCACAAGATCAATATCAGAGCTTAAATTTAGTTCTTCAGAGCCGAGCTTTCCAAAAGCAAGAAGGGAGATGTCTTCTTTTTCAAGGTCGAGACTCATCCAAACTTTGCGAATGATTTGGTCGGTTTGTTCTGTCCAATAACGGCAGATATCTTCAGTGGGGGCTGAGTTATTAAAAGACGCGAGAGCACATTTTAACCAGTGCCTGTGTTTTTCTTGTCGAATCTCGTCAGAAAAGTTTCGAGTGGGCTTTGTTAATAAATTGAGATAGTGGCTGAAGACCGGGGAAAAAGCGGAAAGGGCATTCCTTTCCGCCATGGAATAATCATCTATTGCAGGTAAGGTGACCATTGAGGCTTGTAGTAGTCCTTGTTATCAAAAGTTAAACGATGCTCGTACTTACCATCAATACTGACAATATACAGCTGATAACGTCCCGATCGGTCACTGGCGAACAGAATGAAGCGACCATCAGGAGAAAATGACGGATATTCGTTGTTAGCCCATTTGCCATTTCTCTTTTTGGCTGATGTCAGTCGTTTAATATTCTTACCGTTTTTATCGATCGTAAAAATATCGAAATGACCTTTATCAAATCCTGCAAAAGCAATTCTTTCACCATCAGGAGACCAAGCGGGGCTGGAATTATAAACACCCGCAAAAGTAAGCCTTTTTACATTCCCTCCACTTCGGTTCATTGTGTAGATCATGGGTTTACCAGAGCGGTCAGAAGAAAAGGCGATGGTCTGCCCATCGGGACTGATCGCTGGCTCCACATTCATGGCTCCTCTGGGGCCATTGGTGATTCTTGTTCGGTTTTTTCCTTTTAGGTCTGTTTTGTAAATGTCAGAGGCGCCTTTGTTTGAAATCCGAAGGTAGACCTCATCGGAGCTTGGCGGAAAAGCGGCTCCTGAGTTGATTCCTTTTTTATAAGACAGAAGCCATCTTTTTTTCGTTTGGAAATCATAAAGAAAAAGGTCGGCGTTTCTGGTTTTAAGTTTCTTATGAAAAAGAAAAGAGGTGTAGGTTAAGTAGCGACCGTTAGGTGACCAGGCCGGGGATTGAGAAATTGTTCTGTGAGAGGAAATTTGCCTTTGATTGGCTCCGTCCCAGTCCATCACAAAAATCTCTTTTTCGGCTTTCGTGGTTGAGCGAGAAACCACAAACTTTGTCATAAAAAAGCCGTTTTTACCTGTCAGTGACTTCATAATGTCATTGCAAAATTTATGAGCAATGGTGCGGAGATCGTTAACAGATCCGGTGTAGGACTTACCCATGACTAACTTTCTTTGGGGTACATGATAAAGGTAAGCTTCGTACTGGAATTGATTGTTGTTAATCTTAAAGCCGGAACGGATCATAAACTCAGCACCAATTTGTTTCCAAGAGGAGAAGTCAAAGCCTCGTGCCGGATCATTTTCTTTGGGAGTGAGGGACTTCGTTTTATATTTTTCAACAAAAGCTTCTGGTGAGATAAATGAAAAATAAGAGGAGATTGTGAGGTCTTTCTCTACAATCTCGTAAAAGCGTTTACCGTAGCTAAGATGTTTTGAGGCATTTGATGGGGTTCCAAGATATATTAAAGGAACCAGAGCCATAGGGCTTTGTTTAATCTCGGCTTTACCAATATTGATATAAGGTCTTTCCTTGGCAAAACTCGGGGCGCTAAACAAAAGCGCAATAAATAAGACAAATAGAACATTCGATTGGGATTTTAGCATAAGAACCTCTCTATTCTGGGAAACGAATTTCCACACCTTTCGTAGAGTAGAAGTCGGTTAAGTTTGATGGTGGTGCGGGAAGTGGACTGGCCTTTTCGAGCGTACTGAGAACATGTTGATCAAAAAGATCGTTCCCGGATTTCGCCAAAAATGACGTGTTACTAATCGCACCGTTTCTACTAATTAGAAGTAAAACGCGCGCCTTAAGGTTACCACTGGCTAACCACTCCGGCAAGTTCCAGTAGTTTCGGATGTGAGCATCCAATTCATCGAGGTAAGATTCGTGATGGAGTTTTTGCAAACCTTCCAGTGAGTTTCCTCGACTAACGGCGTTTCCTTTGAACTCTTGTTTTTGGGCTGCGGCCTCTTGTTTTTCTTTGAGCTTTTTCATGGCCTTTAAGCGAGCAATAGCGGAATCCTGCTCGTCTTTTACATCCTCTTTGGGCTCTTCTTTTTTCTTTTCAGCCTTTTTAGGTTTAGGCTTGGGCTTAGGTTTTTCAACAATCTTAGGCTTAACCTTTGGTTTAGGTGTTTTAGGCTTAGGTTTTTTGGGTTTGGGCTTCGGCTCCGGTTTGGGCTCTTCCTTTTTAGCCACCGGCTTTGGCTCTTCTTTTTTAGCCACCGGCTTTGGCTCTTCTTTTTTTGGCACTGGTTGAGGTGGCGCCTCCACTTTATCGGGGAGAGCGACGACATCAACACGTACGGCCTGCTTAAATTCAGGAGTCTCGGTGGGAAAAAACAAAACCTTCACTGTTAAAATAATAAAAATAACAGCGTGAAATCCTACGGAGAGGACTAAGAATTTTGAAAAAGAATCTCTTGGTTTGTTCATTTCGGAAGAGTCACCAACCCAATATTATAGATTCCTGCGGCTCGAATTTCCGCAAGAGCTTGGGCCACAAGTTCATAATCCACCTTGCGATCTGCCTTTAGATAAACTTGTTTGTTTTTCCTGGATTCAAAGATCGCTTTAAGTTTATTGCGAAGCCCATCCAGTTGAACTTCTTCTTTAGCAACATAGAGTTTATTGTCATTTCGAATAGAGAGAACAAAAGGCTCATCACTGGTCTCAATACCGGATGCTGCAGTTTCTGGTAGGTCGATTTCAATTCCTTGCTGCATCATGGGGGCTGTTACCATAAAAATGATCAGGAGCACGAGCATCACGTCCACAAGTGGGGTGACATTGATTTCGCTCATAGAAGTTCTACGATTCGAAGTTCCCATTCCCATAAGTTAGTCCTTTTGTTGAAGACGCGCGATATTGAGGAATTCAGAAATGAAGTTGTTCATATTGTTCTCATGCTTACGAACTTCATTGAGTAAAAAGTTGTAGGCCATAACCGCGGGAATCGCAGCAAAAAGGCCAACAGCTGTGGCAAAAAGAGCCTCTGAAATTCCGGGAGCCACTGTGGCAAGGCTTGCTGATCCAGCATTTGAGATCGCGCGAAATGAGTTCATGATTCCCACAACTGTCCCAAGAAGACCTATAAAAGGGGCCGTACTTCCTGTTGTGGCAAGAAAGGCCATTCTTTCCTCAAGGGCTGAGACCTCTTGGTCTTGACCTTTGCGAAGGGCTCTTTCCAAATTGTCCACATTGCCCGAAACGGCAAGAGTTTGCTTTCTCTGCACTCTTTCCAGTTCTGAGAAGCCAGCTTTAAAGATTCGAGAAAGAGGGCTTTCCGAATGCCTTTCGAGCTTGTCTTTAACTTGTTCCAAGGTGGCCGCTGACCAAAAAAGATCGAGAAACTTTTCGTTCTCTTCTCTGGCTTTGCGGAACTGTTTTCTTTTATTAAAGATAATAGCCCAGGAAACAATGGACATGACAATCAGTACGAGGAGAAGGAGTTGCACGGCAATTCCAGCTCCCATGATGTCTGAGATTAATGAAGTCTTCGTTGATATTTCGGTGGTGGCGGCTTGTGCGTTCATAACTATTGAGGCTAAAGGATCTTTGCTGGTGATTCAATAACTATCCGACACGATTGGCCTTTTTAACAGTGGGACCCTCGACCAAAAGGACAAAAATTCAAACCAAAATGAATAGGCATAGACTTGGGAAAAAATATTAATCTTGAATCAACCATGCGTGGGGAGAAAGGCCCTTCATAGGTCTAGCTACTGGACCGATAATGACAAATTTATTTTGTCGTTTGGCTTCTTCAACAAGGGAGGCAAACTCTAAACTGAGCTTTACATTGTCTAAATGAATAAAAAAGACGTCCGCTGAAATTTTCATCACCGATTGCAAGCCCAGAGAGTTCAAAGCAAACATTCTGGTTTGAAAAACTTCCCCATTGCAAAAAGTCCACTCTGGTTCGATTTCCCTGATGTCTTTTAAGAGCCCGTCATTACGGGAGCAAAAGATAATGCGGTCGCCGAGTTTTTCCTCTTTTACCAACTGCCTAAGCTCTGGAAGGGCCTTTGGAGATTTCCACTGGACAAATAAGAGTATGGGTTTTGAAAGGGCCAGATTCTTGAGGTCACTTAAAGGCTTGTCACCTGCTATTTGCCAGCCTTTTTGATCATGCTTTGCTTTCACAAGCGAGAGGTTCTCCGAGTTTTTATCTATAAGTAGGGCTCGATCTTGAGTTTCTCCTAAAAGTTCCTGAACTAAGGGGGTCTGATAGGAGGAAACCTCTCGACTTTCGCCGTGGGATTTGAGCCCATACCAGATGCCAAATAGCCCAATTAGTATAAAAAATATGAAAGCAAAAAAACCTAGGACACTTCTCATTTCGACCAACTATCTATTATTACTGGACTAAATGTCAACACAAAGAGATTTCCTCTATAACCAAATAAGTCAAAAAAATCCCTATTTATTGACGTTCATTTGGCATTCATTTAGGTTACGGGCCAATACTAGGAGAAAGTTATGAACAAGATTCATAGAAAAGTGGAGTACGCCCTTATTTCTCTACGACACATGAAGAAAAAAGAGCCTGGACAGTTAACGACAGTTAAAGAAATCTGCCGGTCTTATGGTTGCTCATTTGATGCGACCTCAAGGGTTTTACAAAAAATGGTGCAAAAAGGCCTATTGAAGTCCGAGCAGGGGGCCCAGGGGGGCTACCTTATTCAAAAGGATCTTCGCAAAGTGAGCCTCCTTGATTTGATTGAATATGTGGTCGGACCCATTAGCATTGTGAAATGCCTCGATTCTGGCAAAGGCGACTGTGATATGGAAAACAGTTGCAATGTTATTGCGCCGCTGGCTTACCTCAATGATCAACTGATTCAGTTTTATCGCAGCATCAACGTCGATGCCATGCTCAGTGTACCCGATCGTAAATGTGTCTCAATGGATAGTTATTTCAGTGGTGGAGCCTAATGTCTAAATCAACAGAAGCTGTAACAAATAAAGAATACAAGTACGGATTTTATACCGACATTGAGACCATTCATTTTGGGAAAGGACTCAGTGAGGAAATCATCCGCAAAATTTCTGAAAGAAAAAAAGAACCGGAATGGCTCTTAGAGTATCGCCTAAAAGCCTATCGCCATTGGCTCACTCTTGAGGAGCCCGAGTGGGCTGACCTGAAATATGAGCCTATAGACTTTCAAGGAATTGCTTATTACTCAGAGCCAAAATCCAAAGAAGAAGTGCAAGAGGACAAACCTAAGAGTTTAGATGATCTTGATCCGGAACTCTTGAAAACTTTTGAGCGCCTGGGAATTCCTCTAAGTGAGCAAAAAAGAATCAGTGGAGTGGCAGTGGATGCTGTTTTTGATAGCGTCTCAGTGGGCACGACCCACACCGAAGAGTTGAAAAAATATGGAGTGGTCTTTTGCTCCATCTCTGAAGCTGTTCATACTCACCCAGAGCTTGTGAAAAAATACTTGGGATCCGTCGTTCCTTATAAAGATAATTTTTTTGCAGCTCTTAATGCTGCCGTTTTCTCTGATGGCTCTTTCGTTTATGTTCCCAAAGGGGTGAAGTGTCCTATTGATCTTTCCACCTATTTTCGAATCAACGCGATGGATACCGGACAGTTTGAAAGAACTCTTGTTGTGGCTGACGAAGATAGTTTCGTAAACTATTTGGAAGGTTGCACCGCTCCTCAAAGAGATGAGAACCAACTTCATGCAGCGATTGTAGAATTGGTGGCCTTAGATGATGCAGAAATAAAGTATTCAACCGTTCAAAACTGGTACACGGGCGACAAAGAAGGAAAAGGTGGAATCTATAATTTTGTAACCAAGAGAGGTCTTTGCAAAGGAAAGCGTTCAAAGATTTCTTGGACGCAAGTGGAGTCCGGTTCCGCCATTACTTGGAAGTACCCTAGTTGTGTGCTGCAAGGGGACTATTCCCAAGGCGCTTTTTATTCCGTGGCTCTGACTCACGATTATATGCAGGCGGATACTGGAACCAAGATGATTCACATTGGTAAAAACACCAAGAGTACCATCATCTCAAAGGGAATCTCCTCAGGGTCCTCTAAAAATAATTATCGTGGTTTAGTTAAAGTGATGCCTAAAGCTAGTGGAGCGAGAAATTATTCTCAATGTGATTCCATGCTCGTGGGTGATCATTGTTCAGCCAACACCTATCCTTATATAGAAGTAAAAAACAATACGGCCACCCTTGAGCATGAGGCGACAACCAGCCGTATCAGTGAAGATCAACTTTTTTATTTGCAGTCTCGAGGGATGTCGATGGAAGAGGCCATCTCGGTATTAGTAAATGGATTTTGTAAAGAGGTCTTCAAAGAGCTTCCCTTGGAATTTTCAGTGGAAGCCGTCAAATTGATAGAAATGAAATTAGAAAACAGTGTGGGATAAAATATGTTGTTAAAAGTAAAAGGTTTGAAAGCTCAAGTCGAAGAAAAAGATGTACTCAAGGGGTTGGATTTAACAATCAATCCAGGAGAAGTGCATGCCATCATGGGGCCTAATGGATCTGGGAAATCGACCCTTTCGAAGGTCATCGCAGGCCATCCAAGCTATGAAGTGACTGCTGGAAGCGTGGATTACGAAGTAAACTTTAAAGAAAAAAATCTTCTTGAGATGGAGCCTGATGAGCGCGCCAAAGAAGGTGTTTTTCTAGCCTTCCAATATCCCGTGGAAGTGCCAGGAGTGAGTAACTTCGAATTTCTAATGTCCTCCTACAACGCGATTGCAAAACATCAGGGATTTCCGGCTAAGACCACAGAGGAGTTTGAAAGCTTTGTAAAAGACAAAATGGCCATGGTTAAAATGAAAGACGAATTTCTGCATCGCTCAGTCAATACTGGCTTTTCCGGAGGGGAAAAGAAACGAAATGAGATTTTGCAGATGGCAGTTCTCAACCCTCGCTTGGCCTTCTTGGACGAAACGGACTCTGGACTTGATATTGATGCGTTAAAAATCGTTGCAGACGGTGTGAATAAATTGAAATCCCAGGAAAACGCGATCGTTTTAGTGACCCATTACCAACGACTTCTCGATTATATAAAACCTGATTTTGTTCATGTTTTGTCAGACGGAAAAATCATAAAAAGTGGTGGGCCCGAGTTGGCTCACAAATTAGAAGCTGAAGGCTACGACTGGATTCAATAAAAAAGGTGAGTGCTTGTGCAAAATATTTATAAAGTTTGGAATCAATACAGTAAAAGCCAATCCCCTTTTTTTAAAGGCGAGGCCGCTCACCGTTGGCAGAAATGGGCTGAAAAGCAGGCGGCAAGCTGGGGTGATAAGAACTATCCGACCGGAGAAGATTGGAAATATATAAAATTCGACACTCTTCCTAATATGAATTTGGGCACTCCAGAAAATAAAGCAAAGAACAAAGTGACCCACTCGGAAGAATCTCTAAAAATTGAAATAAGAAACTTCACAGAAGTTGCTGAGCCCTTAAGTTTCAAAGATATTCCTGGCCTTATACTCGAATCGGGGCTAGAGGCACTGGAAGACGAATCTTTTAGCCTTCTTCAAGACAACTTTCCCTCAAACCCGTTTCATACCGTGGCCCAAAGTTTTATGGGATTGGGCTGCTCGTTAAAATTTACCAAAGATTATAAGAGTGAAAAACCCATTCACATTGTGATCCAACTGGATCAGCTTCAACAAAAAGATCTCTTTATTCCTTATAATCTTCGCATTCAATCGGAGACGGATACGAATCCACACGTTCATGTTGAAATACTTGGGGCTGAATTTACCGGAGTATCGAATCTTAACTGTGAAGCCAATGTCAGGGAAAACTCGAATCTATTTATGGCTTTGATAGAGAGGGGTGGGAGTGAGAGTCGCTTTTTCTCAAACCTCACTGGAAAAGTGGCTAAGAATGCCTCTTTAAATGTCTTTGATTTCACGACCCCTTCTTATTGGAGCCGCCACAATTCAGCGGTTGATTTGGATGCTGAGGGCGCCTTTGTTAATTTAAGTGGCATCTACTTAAACCATAAAGAGTATTTTACCGATCACCACACTCTTATTCGTCACAAAAAGCCCTACACAAATTCTAAAGAAGACTACCGTGGTATTCTCAACGATAAAGCCCGAGCCGTTTTCAACGGACAGATTAAAATCGATCCGTTTGCGATAAAAAGTGATTCCGATCAAATCAATAAAAACCTAATGCTATCATCGAAAGCTGAGGTCGACACAAAACCTGAGTTGCAAATCTATAACGATGATGTAAAAGCCGCTCATGGGGCAACGATCGGGCAGCTCGATGACGATCAAAAGTTCTATTTACAGAGCCGAGGTTATAGCGAGGTGGAAGCCAACCGTATTTTAGCGCGCGCTTTTGTCTACGATCTTCTTGAAGACCAGAGTGATTGGGTTCAAAAATTTATCAGTCAAGATCTCGATGAGTATCTAAAAAGGGTTCAAGGGGAGTAACCGTGGCCTTTGATGTTACAAACCTCAGAAAAAAATTTCCCCAGCTCGAAAAAACTTTTGGGCCAAGGCCCCTTGTCTATTTAGACAATGCCGCTTCTTCACTCAAGCATAGTGACGTGACCGATAGACTCAACACCTACAACCGGTTTGAAACCTCGAATGTGCACCGCGGGGCCCATTTAACCAGCCGCCAAGGAACGGAAAGTTACGAGGGAGCGCGCCAAAAAATTCAGAGTTTTATAAATGCGGAGAAATCAGAAGAGATCGTTTTCACCAGAGGCACCACTGAGGGTATTAACCTTGTGGCCTCTTGTTTAGAGGATACATTGCAAGAGGGTGATGAAATTCTGCTAACCCCGTTTGAACATCACTCCAACATTGTCCCCTGGCAACAACTGGCTCAGAAAACCAAAGCTGTCATCAAGGTGGCTGAGTTTGATCGAAAACAGGGGATGACTCTTGATGCTTTTGAAAAAGCACTCACAGATAAAACCAAAATAGCAGCCTTCACATACTACTCCAATAGTTTTGGAAATCGTTTGCCTGTGGAAAAGATGGTGGAAAAGGCTCGTTCCAAAGGGGCGATGACTCTAGTGGATGCAGCCCAAGCGGTTATTACTGAACGTATGAATGTGAAGAGTTTAAACTGTGACTTTCTTGTGTTCTCTGGCCATAAAATGTACGCCCCCTACGGAATTGGCGCTCTTTACATGAAAGAGTCCCTTATGGAATCCTTACCACCCTACCAAACCGGTGGGAGTATGATCGACCGAGTGCAATTCACCGAAACCAGTTTTGCCAAGCCGCCACAGAAGTTTGAAGCTGGCACTCCGAATATCGCTGGGGCGATCGCTCTTGGAACTGCGGCTGATCTTTTAATGAAAACAGACTTCAAAGAACAACATCAGTACGTATCTGGTCTCCGTAAGGCCCTTCTAGAGAGACTCTCTCTTGAAAATCATATCAAAGTGTACAACTTTCCCTCTGATGATTATACAGGTGTGGTCTCCTTTAATGTTCAAGGAGCTCACTGTAGCGATGTGGGAACATTGCTTGATAAATACGGGGTCGCTGTGCGCGCGGGCCATCATTGCACTCAACCTCTTATGGACCTCATTGGAATTCCAGGAACCGTAAGAGCCTCCATCGCTCCCTACAATACCGAAGAGGAATTGTCCTTTTTGTTAGGTACGATGGAAAAGATAAAGGAGTTTTTCTAATGTTAAACTACGACGTCCTTGTAAGGACTCAATCCACTCCCAATCCCCTGGCTATAAAGTTTATTGTAAATTGCCCGATCAAAACGGAGGGAAAAGCGACTTTTGAAAAAAAAGAAGATGGAGATCAGCTTCTACTATCGAAAGAGCTTTTCAACGTCGGGGGTGTTGAGCAACTTCATATGTTTGAAAATGTTATTACGGTGACTCATACTAGTGATGCTGATCGCAATAAACTCATAGAAGATGTTACCTCTGTCTTGCAAACCAGACTTCCGGTTCACGATCCCAATTTCACTCTCGAAAATGAAGAAAAAATGAAAAAGAAGAGAGAGAGCCGAAGCCCTGAGATTGATCAGATCGAAGAGATTTTAGATCGAACCATCCGACCTGGGTTACAGGCCGATGGCGGTGACATTGAAATCGTAGAATACAAAGACAAAGTGGTCACTGTATCCTATGAGGGAGCCTGTGGCTCTTGCCCGAGTGCTATGTATGGAACACTGGATGCTATCTATTCCATTCTTCGAGCAGAATTTGACCCCGACTTGGATATAATGATTGCTTAGTGCTCTAACTCTTTATCTCGGTTGGAGCGTCCCTCTTTTACATTTAAATCCATGGTACTTAGCTTTTCGCCTCCCCGAATTCCGAAGTCCAAAGTTCTAATCGGAAAAGGTATCATGATGTCGTTTTCATCAAAAAGAGCTTTGACTCGCTTAATTGTCGCACTCTTTGTTTCCAGAAAGTTTCTGTGATTGGGATATTCGACCCAAACCCTTACCTCCAGGTCTATAGAGCTTCCACCGAAGGCTTGAAAAAAGACGTCAATGGGTTTGTCTTTAATTCTGTGAGGTAGGTCCTCAAGACCTTCACTCAGAATTTTTTCCACTTTATCAAGGTCATCACCATAGGAAACTCCGACGGCAAGATCAATTCTACGCTCTGGAATGTTGGTATAATTCACGATGGGATCGGTAAAAAGCATTTTATTAGGGACAAGGGCTTCTAAGCCTTGAAAGGTTGTGATGGTCGTTGTTCTTAAATCAATTGATGTCACATTGCCCATATAGTCACCGGCCTCAACGATATCGCCAACTTTGTAGGGCTTTTTAAAAGCAATAAAGACACCGGAAACAAAGTTCGCGGCGATATCCTGGAATGCAAAACCAAGAGCAAGGCCTATGACCCCGGCACCCGCGAGAAGTGATGTGACGGTTTTATCAAGATTTAAAATTCCAAGAGCAATGAAAACTCCAATGAGTATAACCGCTATATGTACAATGGATACGATGAGGTTTCGTGCCGCCACGGATTGAATCACTCGGCCCGTGAGGTTTTTAACAACTTTTCGCACAAATTTGGCAATAAGAAAGAAAACAAATATGACGACAACGGCTACGACAAAATTGGGTAGACTTTTAACACCCAATTCGAACCAAGTTTGTAGACGATCGGTAATCAGGGATAGTACTTTATCCAAATCCAAGGCAAACTCCTATTAGTTTAATTAAATTGATTGATATCTTGAGTTTGTCATAGGTCGCCGTTTTTTTTCTGTATGGCATTTGTTGAAAATGATTAGATTCCACCACAATTTACTTGGCAAGAGCGTATTTCACTGCCCTGGGCCTTCTTGAGCCCACTGTCACCCTGAGCACACTGTCATCCCGAGCACACTGTCACCCTGAGCACACTGTCATCCCGAGTACACTGTCATCCCGAGTACACTGTCATCCCGAGTACACTGTCATCCTGAGCCCACTGTCATCCTGAGTACACCGTCATCCTGAGCGGAGCGAAGGATCTTAGGTCTTTCGCTGCGCTCAAGACGACAATCTTTCCCTCAAGACGACAAGCTTTCCCTAAAGACGACAAGCTTTCCCTCAAGACGACAATCTTTCCCTCAAGACGACATGTTTCTGCTCAAGAAGGAATTTTTTCCCTCAAGACAACATTCTCATGCCAGTAGCCGAAAATGCACTGGGCAGAAAAGTAAAAAAGCACCTATTTCTAGGTGCTCTCGTGTCTTTAAATTTTCTGTTTATCAGCGTTCACTCAATCAGCGAACCAATGATTTAATTAATTCGACATTGATAATCAACTTTGTAGTCTCCAGGAGGTAACAAATCGTCGAAAATTAATTTCCGATTCTGAACCTGATAAGAGGCGCTGTAGCTTTGGTACTGGGACCCGGCATTGGCTCGGTAGCTTATAGAAACATCGGGAGTACCGTCACTATTACTATCAAAAGGATTACAGTCTAAGGTGATAGAGTTTTGTAGGTCTTTAACACTTTGACCGATATCAGCGAGCTGAGAGGTGTAGTCCAATTCACAAACAGACCCTATAATCGCTCCGCCTAACTCTCCATAGCCAGTTAGTCGAGAAAGCTCATCATAAGTATGACCGACGTTATATCCCTCACCATTGGCACAAGCTTGGTCGCCGGGTCGGGAGATAATACTGTGAAAAACCATGTTCTTCTGACCGTTATAGGTGTTATTGACAAAGTTTACAAATTGTTGAGGTGAGGTATCTACACCCGAACCGTTAGAGGCTTCATCCTCATCTGAAAGCACAACGATCGAAAGATCGGCCCCATCTCGAATGAAGTCCCTATGGGGAGCTTCACCAGCAACAGCTCTTTCTATGACTTTCTTTGAAGCAAGAATTCCTTCTTCTGTTCCGGAACCATTCCCAAAGTTCTGAATGGTTTGCCCAAAGGAGTATTGCGCTTGTGCTGCGTTCATTGAAGGATTGAGGACATAGGTTCCGCTCATCCCTTCGAACTCCAATAAGCGACCATTTGATTTAAAATCATTATTGGTCATATCAGTACTAGTTACAGCGATTTGCCAGTTGAGATCTTTGATCTTGTCAATCATACCATCAATTCGCTCAGCGAGATTTTCACGTTCGTAATCCATTGAGCCCGAGTTATCGATCACAAAAAGAATGTCCACAGGCCGATCTTCACCGACCGATTGATTGGTCGTTCTGTTTTCAGCGATGTTTACGCTTTCCCATTGAATGGAGCGTTGACTAGAGTTCCCAATCGCATCAGTCGCTGTAATCACAAAATTATAGTTCATTGGGCTTGAGGACGGAATGGAGAGATCTTGATCAGCCGCACAGCTTACAGCCATTCCATTTAATTGACACATAACTGTAATCCCATTGGGACTGTAGGTATCAGTCACGGAGTAATTAACCACAGCGACACTACCCGTGTATATTTGATTAGCCGGGCGTTTATTCACTTGAATGACAGGCGCTGACTGGTCAACTACCCAATTATGTGAAACCTCACTCGATTGATTTCCGACTGAATCCACAGTTCTGACAACCAAGTTATGGTTTCCTTCAGAGAGGTCGTCAAGAGCTTGGCTTTCCTGACATTGAGAAAAACCACCGCCATCAACACTGCACTCATAGTGAGAAACTCCACTTCCATCATCATTGGAGCTAAATTGAAATTGCGCTTGGCTCTCAGAATTCATTGGCTCTGGAGCTTGGGTGATAATCACCTGAGGAGGTGTCGTATCCACATAAAAAGTGTAGGAAACTTCACCGGATTCGTTGTCATCATAGTCAATAGCACGGGCTTTTATCGTATGAAGCCCCTCGGAGAGGTTGGTGAGATCAACTTGTTCAGAACAGTCGGAATAACCACTGCCATCAATATCACAAGAGATTGATTGTAGACCAATACCGTTGTCGTTATCAGCCGCCCACAATTCGATCGTTCCCGATGTATTCGGGATATAGTTAGCGGGATGATGGGTGATGGCAATAATAGGTTTTACATTGTCAGAGTTTGGTTCAATTTTTGGGTTGCGGTCAAAGTTGACAGTTGTGGTCCCAGGCTCTGGATAGGTAACTCCTTGGACTCCTTCGGATTGCTCAACAATATCACCGGGTTGTGGCCCTGGATCGGGTTGAGGATCACCTGGGTCACTAGGATCATTAGGATCGCTGGGATCATTGGGGTTATTAGGATCTTGGGTGTCACCCACATCGCTCGCTGTATTGTCTGTAGCACTTGTGTTGGCCTCGCCACCACCGCCGCCTAAACAACCGACGAGCAAACTACAGCTAAGAACAACAAATATTAGTTTTAAAAAACTCATGACTGACCTCCGTCCGCAGTAACAAAATCGGAGTTTGGGCGAAGGTCCTGTAGAAAGCCGTGCTTAAAAATGAGAATTTCATTTTTTTTTAAAATAAAAAAAAGCTCTGAAAGTAAAAATTTACTAAAAGGAAATTAAATTCAACTGTTTAAAAGAGGTGTAAAAAAATCGACACTTTCTGAAAACATTGATTTGTAAAAAACTTAATCGAAAAGCTTAAACTGCGCTAAAAGAAGGATTACTCGTAGTACTTCGGTGTTTTCTTAGATTTCTGACTTTTTTGCCGATTTCCACTGGCTTCAATATCGTTGTTCTCTGGCTGATAGAGGAAGCTTTGGCTCACCCCAATTTTTTCCCCATTTTCCATCTTGTAAACAAAAAGGAAGATTTGATCTCCAGGCTTTATGGAGGTTTTGTCTACCAGAATTTTCGATACCGTCTCACCAGGCTCCGAAAAATCGACTTCATGAGTTTTAGTTCCTCGAATTAATTGAGTCCCTTCAGGTAGCTTCCACTTTACTTGAGCGCGTTCAGCGGAACGGAGACGCTCAATTTGTGCCGTAAATTCTAGGCTCTCTTCTTCGTCATAGGTTAACGCAATGTTCGCTTTAAAGTGACCAGTGGATTTGCCTTGGTGATGACTGTGGCTCGGCATTGTAAAATTGATGTCTTTACTTTGTGTGTGTCCGTCCGTACAGGCGCTCAGGAAACTAATTAAAATGAGAGAGACAATTATTTTCATAGTGAATCCTAGTCTGGGCAAACGGTATTACCGTTCACTCTTAAGTTGTAATTTGCAGTGGACTTTATGCCATCTTGTGTATTGTAGTTTATGTTGAGCATATAAGTAGAAGCAGCCAGAGCAGGAACGGAAATCAATTCAGTATCGGAACTGGCTCCGTTCGGAATTTTATCCACACTCATCGCCACGACATATTGTTGGACTCCAAAAACGTAATCGTTACGATAGAGGTATATGTCTAGGTCGGCAGGGCTTCCACTGGAAGTGCTATAGTTTAGTTGAATACTAAGTGGACCGCCTCCATGATCGATGCGGTAGAAGTCATTAGACTTAAACATGTTTGAGTTAATAAAGGTTCCGTCCTCCGGTTGGCGCCCTGGATTATTACTAGGACTTGCGCCGGGAACATTTTCCGCTCTGATTGCAATATTACCACAAGGGGCACTGGCTGTTGAAAGGGTGTTCCCATAGTTGATGATGTCAGCGATTTGGTTCTCTGCTGTTTGAACAGGGGACCAATCATTGGCAGAGCCTCTCCCTTCCTGGAGAAGGTAGAACAAGCCAACGGCTCTAAATCTTTGAGTGGGATCGGCAAAACTATTTGAACTTGCGGTGAAGACAGACCAAAACTCTTCGAAACTTACTTGTACTCCATCAGTGTCTCCGGAGGAATCATCATCAAGAAGATCAATCAGAGCGCGAGTGATTGAAAACTCTCTGAAGTTTCCTTCTCCCATTTCAGTGGGGGTGTCTGTATTTCCATCATCGAGGTCTTCGTTGACATAAATTCCGTTGTCTCCCTCCGGTGTTCCGTAGGTATCTAAATAAAAAGGAGACCCTGTGACTTGTGCTTGGAAAAAGTTCGCCCAAGCTTCTCCCCAGGCTAATCTTGGATCTAAAATATTATCGCCATTGTGTTGGCCACCAGGAGAATTGGTGATGGAGTAGTTATGCTCAATAAAGTGTCCATACTCGTGAATGATAATCGTGTTATCAAAGTGATCGGTATCTGAGGAGTCGACGTCACCAAAACGGCCTCCAAGAATATAAAGTTCGTTTCTTTCTGGAAGGAAAAAACTTAAAGGAGGGAGATTAAAATACTGACCAGGATCGACACCCTTAGCCCAATAAATTCGCACCAGGGGTGCTACGGTAAAGGGCGTGCAAGGAAAGGTTGAACCACAGGAATTTGTTGCCGTCCTAAGAAAGTCGTTGGAATCAAGGACCTTATCTAAGATATTAAAAGCCCCTCCTTCTAAACTACCTGTAGCTTGAGCCCGAATATTCCCCATGCTTTTACTTTCATCAAGGACAACGCTTTTAGAAATACCATGATGGGTATTCTGAGTGGGGTTTTTAAGAACGTAAGCTTTTAATTGATTGTTATTGGCTCTTGATGTGACCGTGACAGTGGCCGTTGTATCGTTGGCCGGTAAACGAAGGGAGAAATTTCCATTTTGATCGGTTTCACCACATTGAATGATGGCCCCAGCAGAGTTAGTGACTCGAATTTCAGCATGACGAATAGGATTAGGCCCAGCAACATTGCCATTACCACCGGCGCGATACTCATAAGAGGCGGAGCCGGTGATGGTTACACTGTTACTGTAGGTGACGTTATTGTCGCAGTAGGGAACCGGAGGGATACTTGATTGGGTAGAGCCGCCATCACCACCACTAGAACAAGCAATTACAAAACCAGCAGTAAAAAAGAGCAAAAAGAACCGTATTGTGGAGACAATTTTCTGCAAAGCACACCTCGGGAATAAGTTCTTATCGGGAAGTCGGGCAAGGCTCTTAAGGATTTTGTTCTTGATTCAAAATGAGAAAACATCGATATTAGGGCTATGGAAGCTGGACTAAACTCAGACATTCAAGTTGGCGAAAGAAATTTTCATATTCAGACCGAAGACTGGGGTTGGGATAATCCATTTATCGTCACCAAGATTTTTAGCCAGGGTGCTGTCTTGAAAAGCTTTAAAATACCCTATCAAAATGTCCTGAAATCCCCATTTCCTTCGGCCGATGCTATCCGTTCGGCCATAGAGGTCCAACATAAGGAAATTCTAGACCGTCTCATTTCTGGTCAACTTGTTTAATGAAGGTTAAAATTATGGGATATGATCGAGTTATCCCATGTTTACAAAACTTATGTAGCTGAACAACATATCCTAAAGAACCTCAGCCTTAATGTTAATAAAGGTGATTTTGTTTTTTTGATGGGCCCCAGTGGCGCTGGAAAAACAACCCTTTTTCGCTTGGTTACAGGATTTGAAAAAGTCTCTTCGGGTCAGATTCGTATTAACGGGTTTGATCTTAATAAGCTCAATCTCAACAAACGAGCGGCCTTTAGAAGAAGTATTGGAGTCGTTTTCCAGGACTTCAAATTACTTGAAGACCGCAATGTTTTTGAAAACGTCGCTCTTCCCCTGCAAATTATGGGATACAAAAAATGGGATATTGTTGAAAAAACAGAGAAGATGATTCGCAAGGTCGGTCTCTCTAAAAAGATCAATGAAAATCCTAGTTATCTCTCCGGAGGAGAGAAACAAAGAGTGGCTATTGCCAGGGCTCTTGTTCATGAACCCTCGTTGGTGATTGCTGATGAGCCTACTGGGAACTTGGATTGGAGGTTGAGTGAGGAAATTCTTGGTCTTTTTAAAGAGGCCAATCAGAAAAAGGGTACGACCTTACTCATAGCAACCCATGATTTTGAAATTGTGAAATCGACCCCCAATAAGAGACTCATACAAATCGAAAAAGGTCAGTTGTTTGAAAAAGGAGAAGACCAACCATGTGGACGATTTTTTGCTCCATTAAAAGAAGCTGGACTCAACATTTTGTAACCCAGTTTTCCGCCTTTTTGGTCATGTCATTGACCTATTCGGCGGCCTTATTTATTGCTCTTGCTGTTAGTAACACGGAAAGCCTGTTGCATTGGTGGGGGCAGGTTAACAAAGTGACCGTGTATTTAAAACATGGAGTCAAAACCGAGGACAAAGAACGTTTTGAGAGTTATGTCACTGAAACCAAATTGGTAAAAAGTCTTTCGAAGGTCGATTCAAAAGAGTCTTCAAGACGTTTTAAAGAGCGTTTTGCCAAAATAGCGAATCAAAAGATTTCTCTTGATAAGATCGACGAGTTTTTCCCGGAATTTTACGAACTGAATCTCAATCAGAATTTAGCCTACAATTCACAGAAATCAGCACTGACGGCATTCGTAAGTCGCCTCAAAGTAAAGTTTCCTCAAATTCAAGACATCAGTTTTGGTCAGCAGTGGTTGCAGA
Source organism: Bdellovibrionales bacterium (assembly GCA_964230645.1). GTDB lineage: Bacteria > Bdellovibrionota > Bdellovibrionia > Bdellovibrionales > JAGQZY01 > JAGQZY01. Next base: position 296,689 of record CAXRHT010000003.1, read on the forward strand.
AATATCTTTCCATTTTAAGTTCGTTTAAAAGTATAGCCTGGATTCTTATTGCTTTATTTTTAATAGCTAGTCTCATTGCTTCCTCAAGTGTCATAAAAACTCTTCTCTTTGCTAGAAGGGATGAAATCGAGATTTTAGAGTTCATTGGGGCAAGTGAGTTTAGAATTTATATTCCACAAATTGTGAATGTACTAATGGTCTCTTGTCTTTCCTTTTTCTTTGCAATTGCCATTAATTTTACCCTTTATCAGCAAATGAATTCGCCCTCTATGTCCGTATTTAATCTCTCTACAGCTGGGCAAGTTAGCTTTATTTCATTTGGTATGATCGCTCTACTTTTTGCAATTAGCTTTTTGTGTAGCCTGAGTTATTCAGTGTTTACGATTTTCAACCTAATGCCTTCTCGTAAGAAAGCGATGGTCATTAGTGAGGTTTTTCGAAAATGAGAATCGGCTTCGTTCTCATAGCATTCTTAACCAGCTTTTCTCTGCAAGCCTCAGATGATGTTCTAGACCTGGCTGCAAAATACAATAAGCAAAAGAATCAGGTGGTCGATTTAGAGGAGAAGAGGCGGAAAACTCTTTCCGATATTTATGCGATTGAAAAGAAAACCAATAAAATCGTTCTAAAAAAAGGGGAGTTGGATCAAGAAAAACTAAAGCTCGATAACGAGATGAAAAAACTCTCACAAAAGATCGTATCCATTGAAAGCAAAATATACGATATGACGCCCATGCTTATTGAGCGTCTGGCTGTTGTCGAGCAAATGAATAATCTTCCTTGGTTCTATACTCTTCTCACTTCGGAGAATTTAGCTGAACTCGACCAGATTTTTAAGTCAGCGAAAAAAATCAATGAAAAGCAGGCGGAGTTAGTCGTTAATTTTTTAAAGTTAGTCAACGACTTAAAGGCAAAGAAATTAAAGCTTCAGCAAACAGCAAAAAATCTACTGGTCGTAAAAAAAGATATCGAGAAACAAGAAAAAGCGATTTCAAAGAACCAAGAATCAAAAAAACAATTTTTATCAAGACTTGAGAATGTTCTCAAAAGTGAAAAGCACAAACTTAAAAAGATAAAAGGCGAAGGACGCCGCAAGATTATAGAGGCCGACTTGCAGGAGTTGGCCCTTTTGTTTGGAACCGATTTCTTCGATAAAAAAGGAGAGTTACCTCATCCTATAAAAGCACCCCTTATACAAAGGTATGGTTTAAACGAGGGGCTTAAGGAAGACTATGTGCAACTCTTACACAAGGGTTATTTTTATCAAGCTTCCGAGGAAAAGAAGCCTCATTCGGTATCCGGTGGAAGAGTAAAGTTTTCAGGACCGGTCAAAGGTTTCGGCCAGGTCGTGATTCTTGATCATGGGGGCCGGTATTACTCGACCTATGGGTATCTCGCAAAAACAAATTTGAAAATTAATGATATTGTAAAGACAGGGCAAGAGATAGGTGAGCTAGGATATGAAAGTTTGCAGTTCGGCAAAGGACTTTACTTTGAAATCAGGCACTTTTCACAACCTCAAGATCCAAAGGATTGGTTAAAAGACGAACCCAGCTCTCTGGCCACATTATAATTAAAGGAACATTATGAAATCTTCAACTCGTAAATTTATTCAACTCGGTCTCGTTCTCTCCGTTTTTCTTGTCATCAGTGTGCAGATGGGTTCAAGTGCATTAGCCAAATCCCAAGATCATTATCTTAATTTGCAGTTATTTGCCAAGGTGATGAATCTCGTACAGAAATATTACGTTGAAGATGTCGATACCAAAAAATTAATCTATGGCGGGATTAAGGGGATGTTGCAAGAGCTTGATCCTCATACCAATTTCTTGCCTCCAGACATTTACGAGGAGTTTGAAAACGAAACCTCAGGAAAGTTCGGTGGTCTTGGTATTGAGATCACCGTGCAAGATGGAATTTTGACCATTATATCACCGATCGAGGACACTCCCGCTTACAAAGCAGGGCTGCAAGCTGGTGATAAAATTGTTTCCATTGATGGCAATTCCACCAAGGGACTAAGTCTTGCCGAGTCGGCTCAGATGATGAGAGGAGACCGAGGTGAAAAAATCATCCTAGGAATTGTTAGAAATGGGGTGAAGGGTAAAAAGGACTACAGTATTAAGCGCGACACCATCAAAATTAAGTCGGTCAAGTTCACTGATATGGGTGGCGGCTATGGTTACATCCGTTTAACGAGCTTCATTGAAAATTCCGCTGATGACATTTCGAAAGTCTTAAAAAAGATGGCTAAAAATGACAATAAAATCAAAGGGGTGATTCTTGATCTCAGAAGAAATCCTGGGGGCCTATTAGAGCAGGCTATTAAAATCAGTGACTTCTTTTTAGAAAAAGGTGTGATCGTCAGCACGATCGGTCGCGACAAAGAAAACAAAAAAGTGGTGAACGCCAGTAGTGAGGGAACTTATAAAGATTTTCCAGTCGTCGTTTTAATCAACGAGTACTCAGCCAGTGCCAGTGAAATCGTGGCCGGAGCCCTAAAAGATAATAAAAGAGCTTTGATTATGGGAAAAAGGTCTTTCGGAAAAGGCTCTGTGCAATCCGTAGTTAAAATGGGAGATGGTTCAGGTCTTAAAATGACAGTGGCGCGCTATTATACGCCTTCTGGTATATCCATTCAGGCCGAAGGGATCACTCCTGATGTTCGCATTGACGAAGTTGACAGCGAAGCCTTCAAAAAGGCCATCATTAACCGCAAGGTAAAAAGAGAGGCCGACATTCAAGGTCACTTGATTGGTGAAAAAGAGAAAGAAAAGAAAGAAGAGTCCAGCGGCGGTATTTTCAACTGGTGGAGTAAATCCAACAAGAAAGCCGAAAAAGACTCAAAAGACGTTCTCCTCAACGACTTCCAAGTCCTCCAGGCCTACAACTACCTAAAAGCCTACAAGGTGATGAAGGGGATTTAGTTCCTTTCATTTTGCAAAGATTCACGGTGCTCTTTCAAGCTGTAAGTCTTTAGAGGGTTGGGTGTCGGGCTTTCTCACCATTGAGTACCTGGAACGAATTCTTCCTGAGAGTATTGAAATCCTTATTTTCCTCAATCTTCACTTTTGATGTTAAAAGCGCACATGGTTGTGTAAAAAATCACTCAGGACCACCCGCCAGTTTTATAAAATTTGGTTATCCCATTGATCATTCCTGTTTATCCTTAAGGCACATTTATTCTGTAAAAGTTATTAAAGGAGAATTCTTTTATGAAGAAGTATATCTTATTGCTTGCCGTACTTGGATTAACCGCTTGTGGGGATGACGATTCCTCAACTCCAGCAGCTGTTACTGCACCACCATCTTCTATTGATGGAGCTATTGATCTTTCAAGACAGAAGCTAGGCGAGCTCGTTCCTGATACCTCTGAAATATCTACGGCATCGCTAAACGCGCGCACAGCATTTGGAAATGACTGGGAAGATGGAAACTACGCTCTTGGGGGTGATTTCGGAAACAGCCCAAGAAATTTTGTTCGAGCTCAGGGAGACGAAGATGCCCAGAGCAATTTAATGTTTCGTCTTGATCAAATGATGGATAACCTTTGTATTTTTAATGTCGCTCTTCCAAACACTGACGGAGTTCCTGATCTTTCGGGGGGTAACCAGATTGTGACACTCACAGCTGCAGTTAAACAGCAGATCGTGAGTGAGTGTGGCGTTTCCTCTGGAGACTTGCCTCCCGATGACACTGATGTGGGATACTATGTTTCTGATATCTCTGGAGAGACCGATTCAATGTTTCAGAGAGAAGCTGGCTTCGATATGAGTGGCGGAACGTCTTTCCACAGCTTTTTTAGGTTTACAATTAGTGATTCAGTTATGAGGATGTCCTATATTGCCGATGAAGGAAATGTTTCAGCGGGCTTTCTTGAGTATGATGTCACAGCTCAGGTTTTCCGATTTGAGTTTAGTGAAGAGGCAGCCGCACCCTTTGCGCTTCACTTTCGTGGAACTCTTCAAGACACCACAAACTTGGGAAGATTTGTTGCTATCATAACCGATAAAACAGATACCTCCTCAGCTGTAGTTTCAATCAACGAAGGTAATGGTGATCAGGTTCATGTTTCGTACTCATACGACGACGACGCTGACACCAATGATTTGCCAAGTGCCTCTGCCTGCATCAGTGGTGTAGATATGTCAATTGCGGCCGATGATGCTACTTCGTGTAGTAATGGAATCACAGGTGCTGATGTGGCTGATGTGTCGATAGATATGACAACTATAATATCTGGAACCTATTTTAACAGTCTTGATGAGACTACTTTTATCCAGTTCTCTGACTTTTCTGATATTATGACAGCCGCTGCTGCCAACTAATATTGGATACTTAAAAATTCATTTTACAAAAGCCCACAGATTCCGTGGGCTTTTTTTATGCCCACAGGATCTTTCTGAGTTTAGAGGTCCTAGTCTAAGGTCCAGACATAGAGGGTTATTAGTGTTCCTGGAGCTTTTATCGGTAGTAGCCTGAGAGTCCCTAGCTTATGGGGCCTTGGAGGGTTTATGTGGATTTTGGTTTCATCTCTTTTGATTGCACTTAGCTGGGGAGCTCCCACTAAAGTTCGCATTGATTCCAAGCTTCTTGTTGGAGGGGAAAAAGTAGCTTCACCCAGGATATTTGCCAACGAGGGTAGAAAGTCGAAAATTGTCATGAATGACGGGGGTAAGGAGTATAGCCTCGAAGTTCTTCCCCAGGACATTGATCAAAAGAAAGTAAACCTAAAGTACTCCCTCAGTATTCGCGACCGAAATTTAGAAACTCTTACTCGTGGTTCGATACGGATACCCCAAAATAAAAGCGGCCTTATATCTTTAGATAAAGGCCGCATTAAAGTGTTTTTAAAAATCAAAGAAAGTTAGGCTTTTTCCTCTTCTTTCTTTTCTTCTTTTTCGAGCTCTTCTTTAGAGACCTCTTCCACTTTGGCTTTGTCTAAAAGAAATTTAAACACTTTGTCCTCAGTCACTTGGAACTCGAGATTGGCATGTTGTTGACCCTGTTTGTAGAACTCTTTGACTTTAGAGAGATCAAGACCGGTTTGATCGGCAAACTCTTGCATCTTTGCCTCTACATCCTCGGACTTGGCGTTGAGGTCATGCTCTTTAGCAATCTTTTGAATCAAGAGAGCTGAGCGAACCATGAAGTCAGCGGTTTCAGAAAAGTCCTCTTCCCATTTTTCTTGGTAGGCGGCAAATTCATCAGCACCAATTCCTTGGCTTTGCATACGATTTTTGAAATCATCAACAAGAGCTGAGCGCTGCTCTTTGATCAAAGTTTCAGGGACATCAAAAGGATTGGCTTTAACCATGGATTTGAAAAGACGATTTTTGGTCTCTTGCTCCACGCGTTTCTCTTCGCCTTCGACGATGTCTTTTTTAAGCTGGTCTTTAAAAGCAGCCACAGTTTCGTGCTCACCCATTTTTTTAACGAACTCATCGTCAAGCTCGGGCTTTACCTTTTGTTTGATTTTGTTGAGAGTCACTTCAAACTGAACAGGTTTTCCTTTCAGGTGCTCAACATGGTAATCATCTGGGAATTTTAGGGAAACGGTTTTGCTGTCTCCTGGCTTCATACCGATTAAAGCGGTTTCAAACCCAGGGATAAAAGAATCCGAACCAATTTCAAGTACGTGTCCTTGAGCAGCCCCATTTTCAAGCGGCTCTCCGTCCATCATTCCTTTAAAATCGATATCAGCGTAATCACCCTCTTTAAGCTCGCGGATCAGTACAACATCTTCCATGCTGGCCTGATTTTCCAGAATCTGCTCAATATTTTTTTCCACCTGCTCGTCGGTGATTTCTACTTTCTCTTTTTTAACTTCGAGCCCTTCTACTTTCTTAAGCTCGATATCAGGCTGCACTTCGAATTTCGCGGAGAAAGAAAATTCTTTGTCCTCTTCCGGATTTTGAAAATCGATATCAGGCATTCCCACAGGGACCACATCGTGCTCCTTAAGGGCTTTGAAATAAAAATTTTGTACCAAGTTTTGAGCCACATCGCCCTTGATTTTATCGGTGTAAAGACTGCGAATGGTGGCAATTGGAGTTTTGCCTTTGCGGTAGCCTTTGATTTCGACATTTTTTTGTAAATATTTGAAAGCATTAGTGAATTCTGTATTCACCTCGTCTTTAGGGATCTGAATGTTAAGCTTTCTTTCCAAATTAGAAATATTTTCGATATCTGATTTCATATAACTCGCTCCGTTAAATTCAGTGGAATATAGGGTAAGAGATGCGTAAAATCAAGGAATTCAAAGCATTTACTTCCCTTACAGGGCAGTGGTAATAAGGTCCCTGAAAGAGGCTCACGTGGATTTTAAAAAGCTCATATTTATAAGCGGAAAAGGGGGGACGGGTAAGACCACCCTGGCTCTGATTGTGGCTCGGCATTTGGCTCTACAGTCCAAAAAAGTCCTTTTCGTTGAGCTTTCACCCCGAAGTTCGGCCCAGAGTTTACTTAATTTAGAGCAAGGTCCAAACTACCAACCTTCAAAGACCCCTTTCGGTTTTGATTGGAGTTTGATGCAGGGAAAAGACTGCCTGGTTGAGTATATTAGCTCCTTTACGGGCGTGGAAAAAATCACCCAAAAGGTCTTTGATTCAAGTGTCATAAAAACATTGGTGAATGTGGCTCCGGGTCTCAATGATCTGGCTGTCCTTGGAAAGTTGACCAGTGGCATGAGAGAGCATGGTCCTTCTTTTGACTACGATCATATTGTTGTGGACGCGCACAGTACGGGAAGTTTTCAATCCCTCATCAATGCTCCCAAGCTTCTTGGTCGAAGCGTTTCTACGGGACCATTGAAATCCCAAAGTGAAAAAATTGATGAGGTGCTAAAAGACGCAAACCTTGTGCAATATTTTTTCATGGGTCTTTTTGAGTCTCTCCCCATGGATGAGCTGGAAGATACGTTGGCCGAATTTGGTGAAAGTTTCAAAGAGGGCATTACCGTGTTGATGAACAAACGCCTGCCGATTGATGAGAGCCACAGTGAAAACTCACTTTGGAAAAATTTTATTGAATCTCAATTGCGTGAGCAGAAAAAACAACGGGAACGCGTCAAAGATTTATGGGATTCTGTAGTCTCACAAGACCTTATTACAATCGCACTTTCTGATTACCTTAAAAAACAACAAGGAGAATGGTTACGGCCTCTATAGATGAACGACTGAAATCGTGTGACCTCCTTACCTTTATTGGCACCGGCGGTGTGGGTAAAACATCCCTGTCTGTTGTAACAGCCTTGCGTGCCGCTCAAAATGGCCGACGAGTGGCCGCTATTACTATTGATCCTTCAAGGCGTCTGACTCATTTATTGGGAATGCAAAGTGAGAGTGAAGGGGAGAATGTACAAACCATACAGTGGGATGGGCTTTCCGGAAGTTTAGACCTCTATTTCGTTGATCCTGAAAAAGTGTTTCAAGAATTTGTCTCCAGCCACATCGGCGAGAGCATGTATGAAAAGCTCTCTCGTAATGGCATCTATAAACAGATTTCTAAAAACTTGCGAGAAACTCATAACTTTGCGGCCCTATATAAGATGGTCGAGGTGTTCAAAAATGATGAGTACGACCTAGTGGTTCTTGATACTCCTCCCAGCAACCAAGTGATTGAATTTTTTGAATCGCCTAAAAGATTGCAAAAGTTTTTCTCCAATCAATCGGAAGGGGAGAAAGCCAATTGGTTGGACTGGATTCAAAGCAAGAGCTTAAAATTGGCCGAAGGCTTTATGAAAAAAATGGTGGGTGGGGAGTTTGTCTCAGAGATGAATCATTTTTTCTCGGCTGTGGGGTCTTTGCGATCAGATATCGGCAAGGTGACCGATATTTTTTTGGAAAATATGAATCGAAGCACTTCCTACCTTCTTTTGGTGTATCCACCTTCGCTCGATAAGATTGAGGATGCTCGTTACTTAATGGCAGAGATGAGTAAAAACCAATTCTCGGTGAATGAATTTGTTATGAATAGGGCCTATCTCAATGTGCTCGACCAAAGTCAGGAGCCGGGGCTAGCGCAAGACTCTGAAGAGTTAAAATTATACAATTACTTTATGAAAATGAAAGAGCGAGGACATGCTCAAATCAATGAATTAAAAACAGAATTGAGCAGCCACGATTTAACCTTCTCAATGATTCCAGAGATCAAGACCAATCTGGAATCAACGGATGATATAATGAATTTCGTTAGAAAAATGGATGAGAACTGGAGTGTGGTTTGAGCAGAGTGGGGGTGGGGAAAAAAGCCTTAGTTTGGATTCTTTCTACACTTCTTTTTGTAGGCTGTGCCACTTTTTTTAAAGAAGAAGAGGAAAAGAAAAATACCCAGCTTGATTATCCGCAAGAGTTAGAAGGGGTTCAAGACCTCTACGTTGCCGGGCGCCCGGTCGATGCTCTTTCAAAATTGGATCAGTTCGTTAACGACTCAGAAAAGATTCACTGGTTTGGCCACGCTTACTTTTTAAAAGCTTATATTTACGAGTCCACAGGTGAGCTTGATAAAGCAATTAAAATGTACCGCGAAGCCATCGACCATGGCAGCCAGTACGAGAGCGAAGTGGAGGCTAAGGCTCTATATAATCTTTCCTATGTCTATGAAAGAATAGGAGAGATGCAAAAGATGTTGGTTTCGTTAGTGGACCTTTCAAAACGAAAAAAGTTTTTTAGCCCTTTTATAGCGAGAGTAGAAATCCCGGCCAGATTAGCGGCTGTTTATGCTTCAATGGGGCGCCTTGAGTTAGCCCAAGGCATTCATGAGGATGCTAAGGACCATTACGAGAAAATGATTCGAAGAAATCAGTTGCCAAGCACGCCTGAGGAGCACAGTAAAATTTTATTTTATCTGGGTCTGTCTTCTTTCGATCAAAACGATGAAAACTTTACGACACTCCTTCCAAAATTAAGGAAGGGACAGAAATATTACCTTTATTCGGCCGAGGCTTCTAACAGTCCGTGGGCAAAAAGGTCGAGAGAAAGGTTGAGAAATCAATACGCCAAGCTTTGGGGATTTATTCTGAATTATGAACCTAAAAACTTGAATCACGATTCGTTAGCCTTCAGTCGTAACAAACAGGAAAAGCAACTAGACAGGGCGGCTGACATGTACGATCTCATGTACCAACTACGCGCGGAAGAATTTCCGTTAGCTTCAGTGAATAAAAACTCAGGGAAAATAATGGCGATGAGTCAGGATTGGTTAGAGAAGATTGAAAAATTCACACTTGGTTTAGATTTAGGACCCGCCATGGTTCGCAATAAAAAGATCAGAAACAGACGACTTATTCGCTACGTGGAAGAAGAACAAAAGCCCGTGGTTATTAATAAAGAAAGCCAGCAAACTAAAAAGGCCCCTTCCAAGAAAAACTCAAATGACAGTAATACGGAAGGCAGTGCTCTTCCAGAGAAGGAAAGCTCTGAGAAGCCCATTGGCCAGGACCCCAATTTATGAACCTTGTTACAAGGCTCAGTCGCGGATTCTTTAGCCCCCTAGAGGGAGCACGAATTATCTTCTCAAGTCCTAAAAATATGACATTTGCAGCGATTCCCTTTTTTATTGGTCTTATTTTTATTGTGTTGGGTTTTGCGGCGGCCTCTCAGTATCTCGACCCTTGGATTCAGGGGTGGTTGGACTCATTTGAAACTTTACAGGATTGGCCCACCATCAAACCCATAATTAATTTCTTAGCTTTGTTACTCACTTGGCTTTTGGTTTCTATCGTTAATTTTATTGCCGGTTATATATGTATCATCGTTGTTGGAGGTCCCTTCTACGCTCTGATGGTCGAGGGAATATTTAAAAGAGAATTGAATGACCAAAAAAGCCGAGGAACATGGAAGCTCATGCTGTCGATGCTTTTGATCTCGTTGCTGAAAATTGTTGTATTTGCTTTTATAGGCCTCATTTGCTTTTTGTTGGCTTTTATCCCTGGCCTTAACATTTTTACAAGCTTTGCTCTTGTGCTGCTGGTCGCCTTTGATTGCACTGATTATGCCTTTGAAGTGGATTATTTAAATCTCAGACAAAGATTTCGCTTTCTCCTCTCTCATATTGTGGAATTTTCAGGATTAGGGTTGGCTATATTAGCGACTGGAGTTTTACCTGGTTCTTTTTTTGTGCTGCTACCGATCTTTATTTGTGGCGCAACAAAAATGTATATTCAACTCAGTCGTAATACTGTTTAAGCTAAATATTCGACATGGCTTATTCGAAAAGTATTCCTAAAAATTGTGTGTCTGAAAAATCATCATTATCTTCTTCGGTCTGTCTAAGGATAATCAGATTTTTTGACGGCACCATATACATACGGTTTTTGCCGGCTCCCATACAGCTGTAAATGTCATTGAGACCATCATGATAAATCATTCCACCTGGTGCATCTTTTGGTGCCGAATCAAAAGGAAAAATTCCAAAACCTCCATTGGTGTTTAACCAGATAAATAGGCCGTGTCCCGGATTGGTTGATGCTGGTTCCAGTAACTCTTCAAACAAGCGACTGTCTACAAGTTGTTGTCCTTGCCATTTTCCTTTTTGCAACAAGAACTGTCCCCATTTAATCCAATTCCTTGGCGTGATAAAAGCGCCATTCGGAATATGAGGATTTCCGACATCGTCGTGAACCCAGTCACTGTATTCAATGCCAATTGGAATAAAAAACTTTTTATTTAGGTAATCAAGGGGGCCAGTGTATTGGCCCCCTGCCTGTTGTAAAACTCGTGCCATGATCGCTCCCATAACGTAGAAGTTAACAGGCCCGTAGGAAAAACGGGTGCCTGGGGCTCGGACCAGATTGACATTATTGACGGCGTGATAATAGAGATCGGGCGCAGCTGGGTCTGTTCCTTGTAGGTTGTCAATGTCGTTGCTTAAACCAGAGGACAACTGCATAATTTGACGAATTGTAATGTTTCCCTTAGCTGTTCCCTGCCACTCTTCCAGAATATCTGAGGCTTTTTGATCGAATCCTTCCAATAAACCCTCTTGAATCATTCGAGCCACTACGACTCCCCAGAAGCCCTTAGTTGCGCTATGCAAATGTGAAGAAGTCTGGAGGTTTGAATCACCATGGTATTCTTCAAAGACAATCTCGCCCTCTTGCATCGCCAATACGCCAAGTCCATTGAAGGAAGCTGAATAGGCCGAAGCTTCGGAATAATTGAAAACCTCTTTAGTCGGAGGAATTACATCACCTTCGTCATTTTGAGGGGAATTAGTTGGTTCATCCAATAAGGGGCTACGAGATAGGTCACCACAGCCACTTCCAATGATTAAAATCAAAAGCAAGCAACAAGCTCCCAGAAATTGGTGTAATATTCTCAAATGGTGAATAATTGACTCTCGAAACATCATTTTCCCCTCATTTTATACTTGTCGGTTCATTGAATAGTAAACGGCTGGGTGAGAGGAAAGTTGCGTTTCAAAATGAGAAAATCGAACTAAAAACCTAAAAATTATTTCATTGCGTGATATCGGTACTTTAGAAGTTTTTAATAAAAGATCAGAGACCTCTACATAAAGTATTTTTGCAGCTCCTTTTACCCGCGGACCAATCTTTATTTGTGGCGCAACAAAAATGTATATTCAACTCAGTCGTAAAACGGTATAAACGGGCCATGAAAGAAAGAATACACAAAAAAATATTGGCCGAGTCTGACAAACTCCATGAGTGGTACCGTAACCAGCTAACGGGCTATGCCCCTTTTTACGCGAGCTTTGATATTAGAGACGCTGGTTTTAAGATCTCAAATATCGACGGAAACATCTTTCCAGCCGGATTTAATAATATTTGTCAGATGGATAAAGATTCCTCACCGGAACTTATTCAAAAATTCATGAATCACAACTTCCCTGAGGCTAAAAAGATTCTCCTTCTTTCTGAAGATCATTTGAAAAATCAATACTACTGGGAAAACGTTATCGCCATTCGCAATCTTATCGAAGAAGCCGGCTATGAAATAAAAGTGGGTATGCTCTCGGATGCGGTGGGTGAGAAGGCTATGGTTGAGTCTTTCTCCGGGAAAACAATAGAGGTGCATCATATAAAATCAAAAGATGGCCAGCTACAAATTCCTGGCTTTGTTCCTGATCTTGTTGTTTCGAACAACGACTTCTCCAATGAGTATGAAGATGTAGATTTTTCAAATACAGAAATGACTCCTTTAAAAGAATTGGGCTGGTATCAACGTAAAAAACATCAGTATTTTAGTAATTATAATCAATTAGTGAATCAATTCGCCGAAATGATTGATGAGGATCCTTGGTTATTCGGAGTACAGACTAAGCACTTTAAAGCTTTTGATGTGGCCGATGAAAGCAGTCGTGATGAGCTTGGGAAAGTGGTCGAGGAAATTATCGCCTCTACAAAACAAAAGTACGAGGACCACAAAATAGATGAAACGCCCTATGCTTTTGTTAAAAACAATTCCGGAACCTATGGACTCGGAGTTCTCACAGCCGAGTCAGGAGATGATGTTCGTAGCTGGAATTATAAATCAAAAAAGAAAATGAAGGCTGCTAAAGGTGGCGGTGGAATTTCTGAAGTGATTGTGCAAGAGGGTGTGCCCAGTGTCCTTTCCGAAGATGGAGCTACAGCCGAACCTGTCCTTTATATGCTTGGCTGTGAGCTGGCTGGAGGATTTCTTCGCACACATAACAAAAAAGACAATCATCAGAGTCTTAATAGCCCTGGAGCTGTTTATAAAAAACTTTGTTTGAGTGATTTAAAAATCAGTGCTGAAGGAGCCATGCTAGAAAATGTTTATGGCTGGATTGCAAAACTGGGCTTTTTAGCAATTAGTAAAGAGGCGACTGATCTAAAAGAGCAGTTGTCTTGAGTGAATATATGTCGTGTTGAACGAATATTTGTCATCTTGAGGAAAAACATATCGTCTTGAGGGAAAACATGTCGTCTTGAGCGAAGCGAAAGATCTAAGATCCTTCGCTGCGCTCAGGATGACTATTGGTATTGCTCAGGATGACTATTGGTGATGCTCAGGATGACTATTGGTGATGCTCAGGGCGTCTATCAGCAATGCTCAGGATGACTTTGGGCAATGCTCGGGAGTGCAATGGGCAATCTCCCGCCTAGCAGTCATTGAGTTCAATAAATCTTTCCTAATTTCAAAGACATTGATTAAAAACCAAGCTTTACCTGTTCGAAGAAGAATGACTTTAAAATCTTAAAAGACAAAAGATCGAACCTTATATTAAATTTAATTTCTTTTAAACACCTTCCCCAATGGTCCAGCCTGCGTAGACAGCTCTTCCTATATGGGCGATTATTTCTATATGAAGTACATCTTGAGTTTTCTCCTTTTATTCCCAAGTTTTAGCTTTGCTAAAACTATTTTTGAACCCGCTCTTGGCCTCACTACCGGAGCTTTCAAGGGAGAAATTCCTGCCAACACCATTACTCCTGCTGGAGAAACGGTGAGTGTAAATTACACCAGTCTCGCTTTTGGAGCCCGTTACGGGATCACCCGTCGCTATATTCATGTTACCGGTGTGGTCGAAGGCCATCTTATCAATATGGGAAGTGATGCCACCGATGGGAGTACGGATCTTCAGATGAACTACGGAGTGGGGATCGGTTACGAGTGGAACATTCCTCTAAGAACCTACCTCACAGTGGGTTTACCTTTTTCGAGTGTCGAGGTTTCCTATTATTTTAGTGAAACCTTTTTAGTGGGTTTGCGCTACAACCGCTTGAAGATGGAATTTGGTGGGGTTAATCTTAACGTAAACACTTTTGGAGTGGCCGTGAACTTCCCAATTGAGTTTGACTATCCCAACCATTGGTGGCGCAAAACCGATTGGGAATAAACTTAAATCACAATTCCGGCCGTCGCTCTTAGCATGATCAGAATCCAAAGGCCTGCCACCATAAAGACTCCTGAGAAGTAAGAGCCTGCTCGTAGCATAAGTTTATTACTGGTAATATGCACATAGCTGTGGAACATTCTTGAAATCACAAATAGACAGGCTAGTAGAAAGAAAATTGTACTTACTGTATTAAATTGAATTCCGGCCAGACAGGTGATCATAAAAATCACGGGAAGCTGAAATTGGTTGTTAAAGTTATTTTCGATGACCTTAAGGTCATTAGGCACTTCGCCGTCGTAGGTTTTAAAATAGCGAAAGTCGACTCGGCCCTGCTGAACACCCTTGGTGCGTGAGAGGAACATAAAAAGTCCCAAGCCCACGATAAAAAAGTAATAAAACCCAACCAAGACGATTAAGTAGGGCGCGAGCATTACTTATGATCCCGCGCCATTTGCACGAATGTGCGCACCATAACTCCACTCGCTCCTTTACCAGGAGCGTAGGAAAGTCTGTGTCCTACGTGCCAGGCTGTTCCGGCGATATCAAAGTGAGCCCAAGGAATTTCTTTTTCAACAAAGTTCTCAAGGAAAGCGGCGGCGGTTGCACTTCCGGCGTTTCGCGAAGGTGCGGTGTTGGTAAGATCCGCGTAGGTTCCCTTCATGTCATTGCTGTGGTGTTCACAGAGGGGCATGGGCCAAACTTCCTCACCGGATTTCTTTGCTGCTTTTTCAATCTTGCTTGTCATCTTATTGTCACGAGCAAAAAATCCCGTGTGAGTGTTACCAAGGGCAATCATCATAGAGCCTGTGAGTGTGGCGGTATCGACAATCCAAGCCGGCTTTTTCTCAGAGGCGTAGGAGAGAGCATCCGCAAGAATCAAGCGACCCTCGGCATCGGTGTTGTTGATTTCAATACTTTTGCCGTTGCGAGCTTTTCTAATGTCACCTGGTTTGTTGGCTGATGGGCCGGGCATATTCTCACTGGCAGGGACATAAGCGATCACATTCACTTTTAGTTTAAGTTTCGCTATCGTTGCCATTGTACCAATGACGGCACTTCCACCACACATATCGTATTTCATTTCTTCCATACCGGCAGAAGGTTTGATGGAAATTCCACCAGCATCAAAAGTTAAACCTTTTCCAACAAAGCACACAGGCTTTTGTGAGGCTGGGCCTCCTTTGTACTCCATGATGATGAAACGAGGCTCTTGGTCACTTCCATTGGATACACCGATGAGGGAATCCATATTTTCTTTGGCAATTTTTGCTTTGTCCCAAGCGGTGACCTTCATCTTGGTCCCCTTGGCGGCATTTTTAGCTTCCTCTGCCAACTGGGTGGGGGTCATAAAGTTACCGGGGCAGTCACCGAGCCAACGAGTGAAATTTACACCCTCTCCCATGATGACTCCTTCTTCCAGAGCCTTTTTCATAGAGGCGTTGTTACTTTTGGAAAGGAAATCAATGATAAGCTCTGGAGCTTCTTTTTCAGGTTTTTTCTTGAACGTATCAAAAGTGTAAGAACTCATTAAAAAGCCCTCAACCATGGCTTGCAGAGCTTCGGCTTTGTCGCGATGTCCGAGGTCATCCACAGAAACGGTGATACCAATAAGTCTTTCAGACTTTAATTTTTTGTAAATGTTGCCTGCAAGTCCGCGAATATCTTCGGCGGATTGTTTGCCACTATCAAGAGCGACACAAAGTACATGGCCTTCTTTTCTGCGATAAAAAACCATTTCTCCGGATTTCGCATTCAAGCTCTCTTCATCGAGTTGCATCTGAAGATCTTCTTTTATTTCAGCAGCGAGGTCTTTAGAGCTCGTTATCTTTCTGCTGGAACCTTTTACGGAGTAGAAAAAAATCTGGTTAACACTGACATCTTTGTTATTTAATGTGAATTTCATCGTTACCTCTTACAACTTAAGTCTAGGAAATATGGCATGCCATTATCTTAGACTAAAGTCGTGACATCAATAATTATAGTGCGCGTTAAGGGCGATAGAGGCCTATATTGAAACCAGGCCTTTCAGTCTATTAAGTCCCAAGAGAAAATCCCCGATCAGACCTTGTCAAATCATGAAAGAGGTCCATATTAACAGGTAGGATCTTTCCAAAGGAGCGTCATGAGCAATTTAGTACCCGTGGTTATCGAACAGACCCCAAGAGGAGAAAGAAGTTACGATATTTATTCCCGTCTCCTCAAAGACAGAATTATTCTTATAGGGACACCTATCAATTCGGCGGTTGCTAATAATGTGATTGCTCAAATGCTTTTCCTGGAAGCGGATAATCCTGATAAAGATATCCAGCTCTACATCAACTCTCCTGGAGGGAGTGTTCACGATGGACTGGGCATCTATGACATAATGCAGTTTGTAAAATGTGACGTAGCCACCACCTGTATTGGTATGGCTGCCAGCATGGGATCACTGCTCCTGACCGCTGGTACAAAAGGAAAACGTTACATTCTACCCAATGCCCAGGTCATGATTCACCAACCACTGATCAGTGGCGGTCTTTCAGGCCAGGCCAGTGACATTGAGATTCACGCCAAAAATCTCATTGAAACCAAAGAGAGACTCACACGAATCTATGAGCATCATACCGGACAGAAATTTGAAACTTTGGACAAAGCTATGGATCGTGACAATTACATGAGTGCGAGCAAAGCCAAAGAATTTGGGCTAGTGGATAAAGTTGTTGAGTTCAGAAAAGAAAGTGAAAAAAGCCAAAAAGGATCATAAATGAGTCGAAGAGAAGGATCATCGAGTTTATTGCGTTGTAGTTTTTGTGGAAAAAGTCAGAATGAGGTGAAAAAGCTCATTGCTGGTCCTGGTGTGTATATTTGTGATGAGTGTATTGACCTGTGTACCGACATTATTGAAGAGGAAAAAGAGCGCGAGGAAAGCTCCACTACCCAATTCAAAGTGCCAAAGCCTGTGGAAATCAAAGATCACTTGGACGCTTACGTCATCGGGCAAGATTCCGCTAAGAAATCCTTGTCTGTGGCCGTTCACAACCATTACAAGAGAATCAACTCGGCTAAGAAAAAAGACGACGTTGAAATCTCTAAAAGTAATATCCTTCTTATTGGACCCACCGGTTCAGGAAAAACCTATTTGGCTCAAACCATTGCTAAAATATTAAACGTTCCTTTTGCGATGGCGGATGCTACAGCTCTTACGGAAGCCGGTTATGTCGGAGAAGACGTTGAAAACGTTATTTTAAATCTTTTACAGGCCGCTGATTACGACGTGGAAAAATGCCAACGTGGTGTCATCTATGTCGATGAAATTGATAAAATCACTAGAAAGTCTGAGAATCCTTCCATCACTCGCGACGTAAGCGGTGAAGGGGTTCAGCAAGCTCTTTTAAAAATCTTAGAGGGAACAGTCGCAAATCTGCCTCCCAAGGGTGGAAGAAAGCATCCTCAACAAGAGTTCATCCAAGTGGATACTTCCAATATCCTCTTTATCTGTGGGGGAGCCTTTGTGGGACTAGAAAAGCTGGTTGAAAACAGACTTTCAAATAAATCTCTTGGAATCACTGCGGAAATTAAGAGCAGTAAAGAAAAAGAAAATGAAGGTCACACAAGTCTTAAAAAGCTTCAGCCTGAGGATCTTTCTCGCTTTGGTCTAATTCCAGAGTTTATAGGTCGTTTACCGGTTATATCCGTTCTCGATCAGCTTGAAGAAGACGCATTAGTAGAAATTCTGGTCAAGCCAAAAAATGCTTTGATCAAGCAGTACAAGAAGTTGTTTTCTTTTGAGAATGTTGAATTAACGTTCACAGACGAGGCTCTGGTGGAGATTGCCAAGCAAGCCCTAGACCGAAAGACAGGGGCTCGTGGATTAAGAGGGGTCATTGAAAGTGCGATGCTAGACATCATGTACGAAATCCCTTCCAAGCAGAACGTCAAAGAATGTATAATTGATGATAAGGTGATCCGCGGTGAAGCGGAGCCGAAATTGATCTTCGGGACACCATCATCTCAGTCGTCGGATTCCAAGAAGGAAAAAGGCACTGGGTCTGCTGAAAGCGCCTAAATGACGGTCTCGTTGGTCAAATCCAGAAGGAGGAGACCTTATGAGCGAAGAAAACGCAAACCCATCTGAACTTCCATTACTTCCTTTGAGGGATTTGATCATTTTTCCCCATATGATGATGCCCTTGTTTGTTGGTCGGGAAAAGAGCATAAACGCTCTAGAAGAGGCCATGACAAAGCAAACGGACATCGTCCTTGTGGCGCAGAAGGATGCAAAAACCAACACGCCCACAGTCGAAGATATTTATAAAATCGGAACTGTCGGCTCAATCATTCAGCTTCTTCGTCTTCCCGATGGAACCGTGAAAGTGTTGATTGAAGGTAAAAGGCGTGTTGAAGTCAAAAAATTCCTGGAAGAAGAGCCTTTTTATAAAGTTCAAATTGATTATTTAGAAGAGGACACTGTAGACGACCTTGAAGCTCAAGCTTTGATTCGCTCAGTGAAAACCACTTTTGAAAAGTATGTGAAGCTGAATAAGCGCATTCCCCCGGAAATTTTGATGCGAGTTTCAAGCATTGATTCTGCCGGAGAGCTTGCCGACATCATTGTGGCGCAACTCAATCTAAAAATTGAAGACAAGCAGCGTCTTCTTGAGGTCGTCAATCCTGTAGAGCGCTTGGAAGAGTTGCTCAACCTTATGACTGGTGAGATCGAAATTCTTGAGGTGGAAAAGAAAATTCGCTCAAGAGTGAAGCGTCAGATGGAAAAGTCACAAAAAGAGTACTATTTGAATGAGCAGATGCAGGCCATTCAAAAAGAGCTCGGTGATAAGGACGACTACCAAAATGAATTGATGGAGCTCGAGGAAAAAGCGCGCAAAAAGAATATGACCAAAGAAGCGCGTGAGAGAGTTCAAAAAGAAATTAAAAAACTAAAGATGATGTCTCCCATGAGTGCTGAAGCCGCAGTGGTGAGAAACTACATCGATTGGATGTTGTCTCTTCCTTGGGCCAAGTACGGTGATGAGAGAAAAGATCTCGAATACGCCGAGCAGGTACTCAATGATGATCACTGGGGTCTTGAAAAAGTAAAAGAAAGAATTTTAGAGCATATTGCCGTTCGTTGTTTGAGTGATGACATGAATGGACCGATTCTTTGTCTTGTAGGGCCTCCTGGTGTGGGGAAAACCTCTCTGGCTAAGTCGGTAGCGAAATCTTTAAACCGTCAATTTGCCCGTATCTCACTGGGTGGGGTGCGAGATGAAGCTGAAATTCGTGGTCACCGTAGAACCTACGTTGGAGCCATGCCCGGTAAGGTTCTTCAGGCCCTACGAAAAGTAGAAGACGGAAACCCACTCTTACTTCTTGATGAGATCGACAAAATGTCCAACGACTTTAAAGGAGATCCGAGTGCGGCCATGCTTGAGGTTTTAGACCCTGAGCAAAACGCCACTTTCCAGGATCACTATTTAGAAGTCGAATATGATCTTTCTAAAATAATGTTCTTCACAACAGCTAACTCCCTTCACACAATCCCAAGACCTCTTTTGGATCGTATGGAAGTCATTTCGCTGGAAGGATATATTGAAAGTGAGAAGTTTAATATTGCTAAGAAGTACTTGGTTCCAAAGCAGCTCAAGCGCCACGGACTTAAAGACTATAACGTCAATATTAACGATGCTGCCATTCGTGAAATTACTCGTTATTACACCAAAGAGGCTGGAGTTCGTAACTTAGAACGTCAAATCGCCAATGTTTGTCGAAAAGTGGCCAAGGAAATCATCCGAGCCAATGAAATTGCTAAACATAAAGAGGCGGATAAATCGACGAAGAAAACCAAGCGCACCAAAGTGAAGAGTCAACCTCGTAAGAAAGCCATTAATGTTAACGCCAAAAAAGTGGTGGAGCTACTTGGCCCTCATAAATTTAAACACGGTAAGATCGAAACGGATCATGAAATCGGTTTAACAAACGGTATGGCTTACACAGAAGTGGGCGGAGATCTACTTGCAGTGGAAGCGGCCGTAATTCCAGGGCGTGGGAAATTTACCATTACTGGTCAATTGGGTGATGTGATGAAAGAGTCTTGTACAGCAGCACTCAGTTATGTGCGCTCAAGAGGACCCCTCTTCGGTCTTGATAAAGATTTCTTTTTCAATATCGACACACACATTCACGTGCCAGAAGGGGCGACTCCTAAAGATGGTCCTTCAGCAGGGTGTGCGATTACCACCAGTATCGTTTCGGCGGTGACAAAAATTCCGGTGAAAAAGACAGTGGCCATGACAGGAGAGATTACCCTAAGAGGCCGTGTTCTTCCCATCGGTGGACTAAAAGAGAAAGTTCTCGCCGCTCACCGTGGTGGGATCAAAACCATTATAGCACCAAAGGATAACGAGAAAGATTTTAAAGATATTCCTGAGGAAGTTTTAAAAGAACTTACCATTGTATTAGTGGACCATGTGGACCAGGTACTGATTCATGCTTTGGATATCAAAAATGCCAAAGAGCTTTTCAAAGCAAGAAGAGATACTGGTCTTGGGCTGAAAGCTAAGTATACTGGACATTCTTTGTATCATTGAGAAATATCAATGAAATTCAAAAGAGAAACGACGCCTTAAAGGGCGTCGTTTTTTTTTGTAGTAGGGGCTGAAAGCTAAGAAAGCAGCTGACCCGTAACCATCCAGTGCAAGAATCTAAGATAAAATGTTTTGGCGTATCGACAACCAACGATCAGATCCTTTGAATCCTGCTCTGTCAATTTCGCTTGGTTCAAGGCCTCAATGATTTCCTCTCCATGCGCGAGATTGGGACCATGGCGATGAATCGTCAAAAATCGTGTGTTTTCTTTTGTCATGAACTCACTGGTGGCGATCATTTCATCGAGTAAGTCAGCACTTTTATCACTTATATTTTCGAGGATACAGGTCCCTCCTAATCGAACAAATGGTCTTTCATCAACGACCGAATCGAAATAAAGCCACCACAGTTTGACGTCGATAGGGCATTCACCAGGAATCATGTCCAAGGCTTGTAAATCTTTCTCAGCAACTTTGAAATGAAACTCTTCCTCTTTTCCAAATTTCACAAGCCAATCACGAAACTTCGGCCTTTTTGCCATTTCACTATTTGCAGCGATTCTGTAGAAATGATTTTGGACACCTTGGGTGAGATGGTACTGGCAGGTCAGAAAGCGTCCGTAGCGTTCTTTAGTAAGTCCTCCTTTTTCTTTTAACATGGAGATCTTGTTCCTAAATTCATTTTGAGCGCTTACAATTTCTTTTCTTATATCATCCATTTTTTTTCCTAGGTTTGTAGATAGCAATGTTTTGAAGATCCGAGATTCCCCTAATTTGAACTTGCTGTTTGATTGTCCAGTTGTGATCTAAATCCTCGAGATTAACCACTTTATCCGAAACCACGATAGTGGTTGAGAATTTTTTAGTTATTTGCTCAAGACGAGAAGCTAAATTCACGGTAGTGCCGATGACTGTGAATTCCATGCGATCATTAGAACCAATATTTCCAGCAATGACTGGGCCTTTGTGGATACCGAAACCAACTTCTAAATTCCCAAAACCTTCTATTTTATATTCGTTGTTAATTTCGACTAGCTTTTGGTTAAAGGAGAAAATAGCATCGAAGACATTTTTAGTGTCCATAGGCGACCAGGGATAGACTCCCCAGGTTAATAGAGCTCCGTCGCCGAGAAATTTATCGATGACACCACCATTTTCCGTCACAGAATCTTGTAGGTCACTAAATAATCGATTTAATACTTCAATTAATAGTTCTGAAGGAATGGTCGAGGCTAAAGAAGTAAAATTTCTTATATCGGCGAAGACACAGATTGCATTTCTTGTTTTTCCCCCTAATTCAGGTTCTTTATTCTTCAATGTCTCTTCGACGACCCAGCCGGGAACAAATTTTTGGAAGATTTTTCGGGCTTTCATTTCCGAATCAATTTTTGATTTTTTATCGAGCGCTAGACCGATTGATTGCGAAATTCTTCTGAGAGAAACTAGGTCGCGCTTTAAAATATTATCTTTAGATTTGCCTTTGTCGGCAACAATGACTCCCCAACTTTTTTTCTCAGAAGGGATGGGCACTAGGCAAAAAGCGTTCACATTAAGACTTTTAATTAACTTTTTAGATTTTTCATTTAAGTGGAAGAGATGCTCCTCCAAATCATTGATAATAACCGACTGTCCTGTATGAAAGACACTCGATAAGAAGTTGGGGTTGTCTCTTTTTTGTGAAATATCAACTTGGAATCGCCACAAGTCCATTATGGGTTGATTGGCTCCGTAAACCGATGCTGTTTTCAATATTTTGCTATCCTCGTCAGCAATCATAATAAATGCCCGTTCAAAACCGAAATGGTTGCAGGTGTTTTTTAAGGCTGTCTGCAAAATTCCGTTCAAATCGTCGAGTGTTTGAATTTTTCTATTGATATTGTCTAAAAGTCGACTTTCTTGATAATTTAGCTCAACAATTTCTTTGGAGGCTTGGAGCTCACGATATTTTAGGTCGGCACTTTTTTCCAATTTGTCCATAGAAGTAATAATATCATCATATCTCTCACTGGACCTCTTACTACTGTATATTAAAAAATAGAGCATCGCTGAAAGAAGACCCATGCCCAGATACACACCTAGTTCCTCCCACCGGTCGATCAGGTAACTTGCGTAGTATAGACTTATGAATCCAAGAATAAAGCTTAGAACAAATTTATTGCGAAAAAAGGGTGTTTTCCAGCGGACCATATATTCACAATATTCATCACCATCGAAGGTAGATTTTAAAATCTGAATTTGCGCAGGCCGCCTCGTCAATATGCGCACGTAGGAGTCCAAAAGAGCGGTCCAGTTTTCCTTGGCCGATCGACTCTTTGGAATCAATTCTTTGTTTGGATTTGTAATTCGAATACGACAAAAATTTCGGCCGCTTTCAATAACTTTGTAGCTTCTCGTTTTGTTGAATTTCGGGAAATAGCGTTCAAATGTCTTAAATGCAATTTTGGGCGAAAAAAAGTGCTTAATCACAAAATAGTTGGCTCCAAGAATTTCCTTTGTCGTGGCTCGATAACCAGCCCGACGATTAAGCTCATAGGTGTCGCTGAATTCTGAAAAGTCAGTGAGAAAGGAGTCAAAAAACTCGACACTTACCCAGTTGCTCTCTCTCTTGAAGTAATCTCTGTCTAGCTGGTATTTGGTTATAATTTTTGAGAGTGTTTTTTTTCCGACCATATCTTCTGCTTCTAGAATGTAAGGTCGCAAAACGGTGGCGTTGATATGTTGCTTCGTCCATCGAGGATCACTAGTGTCTCGATCTAGATTTACTGCTTTAGGGTTGTCTGTTTGCTTCTCGATACCGGCTTTTTCTTTTTTGCGTTTACGTCCGCCGAGATATTGTGCGTAGAGAAAACTGAGGTATTTAACAATTTTCTGTTTTAGCCCAAACTGTACCCGCTTTTGCATACCGATATGGTTAAAAAATATGTGATTCAATTCGAAGGCTTGTGACCACACATAGGGATTCATACCAGATGAATCGGCATAAGACTGCCCTTTGACAATCATCAGTTGAAGCATCAGTCCGTCTATGTGGGGATGCTGTAGGAATGTGTTTACCTTCTTAAAGCCGATTTTTTCGTAAAATTTAATGAGTTTTGGTTCCGACAGAATGAGGCCGTCAGGATTATCGTTGATTGTGGCGATTGCATGAATTTTTTGTAATATGCCAAGAACGACGTCCGTACCCTTAGCTTTGGGATGAACAACAAGTTTGTTGATTTCTGAGTAGTTATTCTTATCTAGGCTATCTAGATTCGATAGATCGACCTTTTCCTCCATAGAAATAGAGTGGAATCGACTGAGGCGAAACTCACAACTTGCGACCAGTTGCCCCGATAAATATGCACCGAGAACATAACCCTCTTTCTCCAAGCCGAGTCCCATATCTTTATAGGAACTTTTTTCACTGATCTTTCCTACGGACGAATAGCCTTGAAATCTTAACTTAAGAACTTCGTCATAATCTTTTTTATTGTTTACGATCCTTATTGTGAGGTGTTCGTTTAGTTTTTTGTTTAGAATTCCTTCATTCTTGATCGTATCAATTCTGTCAAAATCTTCTTCCGATGTTGCCAAATTTGAGATGTATCGGGTCAATAGTTCATTGAGTACTGGAGAGAGTTGTTGAAAGGAAACACCATAATGTACTGATTGGGTTTCTTTTATAGCTTTGGAATTTTCAACAAAAAGATCAACTTTCGCTTTCCCGTGCCCGGCGATCTCTAGTGTCGCGTTTTTTAGGTCCATGCCTGGAAAGATGTGTTTATTAGCCAGCGAGGTTTTCAGAAGAAATCCTGTTTTCGAAAGGTTCTGGACCTCGAAAAAAATGATCCTATTGGGGTACATTGGATCTTTAACGGTTACGCTCGGTCTAACAAAATTGTGACTCGAATAGCGATAGGCTCTCTCTAGAGATTCCGATGTTTTCCCTGTAAACTCCACACCAAATAGCCCATTTTCCTCAATAGTGGACCAAACAACTCGGAAAGTGATTTTTCTTTTTATTTCTCTGTCGCCTAGTAAAATTTTAAGAAAGAAGTTTTTAGGGAGGACCCAGTCTTTTTCGGTCTTTAACTGGAAACACGCGCCTCGGTGATGGTAATTAACAATTTTTAACAAAATCTCATTACCATTTGGTAACACTAGAAAGGCTCTTAGAGGGCTCGCTAGAGATGCAGTATTGTCCCGGTATTCCAGTCTACGTTCAGAATGACTCATCAGATACCCTATCGGAATAATGCCAAAGAGTTTTAAGTGATTATTTTTATTTAAAAAATCATTCTTATTGGCTCTTTTTTGGAGGCAAAAAGAATCAGTTTGGCGAGGGTGTTCGACTTTGGTTTAGGTATAGTAGGCGGGAAGGTGCTAATATCGTTCAAACCACTAACTAAAAAGTTGGCTTCATTCAGTCTTTGATCTTGTTTTCTGGGCACTAAAAATGAGCCTCGACCTATAGGTAGAAATAGAAAAGCTTGCTAAGCGCCCTCCTCAAAAGTCACCCTTGTGGCTTTTTGGGCAACATCTCCTTCTGGTGACTCCAGTTGGAGTCGATTTTTTTAAGGTTTTACGTACCAACAAGAGGGGCGCTCGCTACCCAAAATGGCGTTTTTAAAAGTATCAAGACGACATTGTGGAGTGGGATGAGAGGTCAAAGTCTCTTTCGGTGTCTGTTTGCTTTTCTGATCGAGTTGGGGGAAAGGTTTTCCTGCTATTTCAGCGTAGTAGGAAGTCAGGCTTTTCGCCCCTTGCAAGCTGCGTTGGCAGAGATTTTCATCAATTAAACTATTACCCGAGCAAAGAGTAAAAACGTCCTGATCAATCTCTATACTTTTTAAGGGCGCAATAAGCGAGAGCATCTGTTTGATACAACTTCTCCCCGCAAAATAATCAGACTGTCCTTCAAAGCTAATATCACCATTTTTAGGAGCTCCTCCCAGAAGATGACCCAACTCATGGCAAATACTTAAGATAAAAGCCTCTTCATTAATGAGGTGATACCTCGCCATGCCGCCTGGAACCTCCAAAATGTAACGGTCTCCCCATTTCTCAGCCCACATGTTCACAGCGCCATCACTCCAATCTCGCCAAATTTCAAAACTTCCCCCTTTTGCGGAAATAGAAGGAGTAAAGCTTTCAATAAATTGATCCAAAATTGAGTGATATTTTTCTTCCGGAAAACCATTGTCGTATTTATTCGCAAAGCTTTTCGAATTAAGCATGAACGTGAAGAGAAGAAAGAGAAGAGTGGGGTGCAGTGTGTTTTTATAGTTAAGCAATGACGGCCTTCTTTCTTTTATTGGATAAGAGTCATGGGAATTTATCTCTAAAAGTTTAGACTTCCCTTTTAAAAAAGCAAGGTGATCAACTGTTCTAAAAGCCGCTAGTGTGGCTTTTTCGACAGAATTCCGTTCATATGTAAACTTTCTAAGGCTCTTGAAGAAGACAAAATGACCCCCCTAGGTTAAGGTTTTCCTCAGTGAATCCATGCGGATAACGCGCGGCATGATTAAGGGATTTTAAGAAGTTGAAATTTTTTCTTCTTTTAGAGACTATGCGAGCCGGATCTTCATGGGGCGGGGGAAATAATGGATATCCTAGAAAATGATGAAAATTTAAAGATGGCTAAGCTGCTCTTTGAGCGCGGTGACATTATTCAGTGTGTAGAACTTCTGGAATCACAGCATCAGTCCTATTTGGAAAAAGGGACTGAGTACTACCTTGAGTGCACCAATTATCTTTTAAGAGCTTATGCCGAACTTCAAGATCAAGCAAAAATTAGAGATTTAAAAAACACTCTGAATCAGTGGGCTTTAAACAGAGGCGAGTTAACACCAAGAACCTACTACACTTTGGCCCTTTGTGAATCACAAAATGGCCAGTACGAACAGGCATTGGAGCTTTGTCGCAAGTCTCTCTCTCTAGCTCTTGATCAAAATAAAAAAACAGATATTTGTTACGCGATCACAGGGATGGCCATAAGCTACTATCAATTGGGTCGTCTGCAAGAGGCATTAAAAGAAATCTACAATCTTCAAATATTTTTTGATGCCTTGGAGCTGCCTAAGCTTCAGTTAACAGCACTTATCGTGAATGCTCATATTTATAGAAAGTTAGAGAAATACCCGCAGGCTATAGATTCTCTTTGGAACTGCTATGAAATGATCAAAGATGAAAAAGATCTCTACACCCATTTTACTCTATTGTATGGTTTAGGGCTCACTTATAAAGAAAGTGGTGATCTTGAAAAGTCGCGTACTTATCTAGAGCTTGGAGTGAGATCCATTGATGGCAAAAACATGAAAAGGCTTCACTTCTTACTTTCTGAGCTTCTTAAAGATGTTCAGAAATCAAGTAAGAGTCCTTACGATTTAGTTTACGATGTGCAATCCCATTCGATCTATGAAAAGTCGAAAGGGAAAATCGATTTTAAAAACCAGTTTATTCTTCTAGAGATGCTAAAGTTATTTTTGGCTCACCCAGGACGAGTTTTTTCCAAAGAAGAGCTCATCGAAACCATCTGGAAGCAAAGCTATAATCCGTCGGTTCATGATAATAAAATTTATGTGACCATTAAGCGTTTAAGAAAAGTGATTGAGCCTGATTACAATAAGCCCAAGTATATTTTCTTGGCGAAAAATGGTTACTATTTAAGTAAAGATGTAAAAATCCAAGTGCGTGGTGTTGAATCTGGTATGAGAGAGGAGTCGTTATAATGTTGAGTCGGATCTGGAGAGCTATTCCCTTATTGTTGGTCGTGTTGTTGACAGGGTTCACCTATCCTGGAGGAAATGTTCAGTTTGGTGGAGAAATACCTTGGCCTTTATCCAATCAAAGAGCGGTTTCTGAATCGACATCTCAAGGACTTTGGGATTTACAAAGTCATGAAACCAGAAAATTGTTTAACGTAGAAATTGTTACGGATCATGAGTCCGGTTACGACTGGATTCGCGTGGCAGAAATTGACCCAGAAAATTACACGGTGATGTCTTGGGGTGAAGGCATTTTTCGAACAGGAGCTTTTACTCGCACCCAGTGGCAATCAAGCTTTTTTGATGTGACCACTCAGCCCGGCGCTAAAAGCGACAAATATGGCCGTTATATTACAATGTTCCCTAATGGGGATATTAATGAGCCGCCTTACCTCCTTCGTCTTGTGGAAGTAAAAACGGCGGTAGGACATGTGCTGGGTCTATCCGTTATTCACTATATCGATTATCGCTACGACCATATGTTAGGACAAAAGATTCTCGATCAACCCCTTCGTTGTGACGAAAGGGCCGGTGAGCAGCTTTCCTGCTTTATTGACTAGATACAATTTTATAAAAATTCAAAAGCCAAAACTTCATTGAAAGTTTTGGCTTTTTTTTTATTGAGCGATAGCGCTTTGGCCTGTCCTCCGCTGATCAATCAATGCGAGATACAGATAAGCGGTTAACACAAATATTAGCAGCGTCAGCATCACTAACCGAGCGATCATAAATTTGATGGCAACGGCCGAAACTATCAGAATTAAAATCAACGGTTCGTGTCTGAATATACTCAACACAGCGATCGGCCGCGATATTATCGTTTAAAGATCTATCTAAGATTTGGTAGCAGCGATTAAAGTTAGAATCAGTGTAATTAAAATTTGTAGTACTGATGGAGTTAAAGCAAGACTCAAGAGCTGAATTGTCGTTTAGTGACCGGTCGTAGATCTTGTAACAGGCCTGAAAGCTTGGACTATTGAAGTCAAACTCGGGAACCTCGTTAAGATGCTGGACACAATTGAGTAGTGCCACATGGTCACTCTCAGAACGATCTCTTATGGTATAACACCTGTTGAAGGCGTCACTATTAAAGTCAAATCTCTGAGATAACAAAATTTGCTCGCATTCACGAGCAGCATCAGAATCATTCAGTGAGCGATCCATTATCTGATAACATCGATTGAAGTTTGAATTATTATTATAAAGATTTTGTAAATAGTGTTGGCGGGCCTGATCAAGGTTGGCCGGGCGTGTACAGAGAGATAGGGCGCGGTCCATATTATCAACCGTTTCACCATTATCACCGACACATTGAATTCCATCAGCCACTCTCTGCCACCGATACTCGGAACGCAATTGCTCTGTCTCTCCTCCAGTATTTTCTGTCGTAGTCACTTCGGCTAAAGAAATCGAAGCTCCACAAAACAGGAATAGGGGGAGCAAAAAAAGCTTTCTCATGGTTATCTCCTTTAACAAAATCTTTCGAACTTTAAGGAGCAAGAATTAAGCCAATGGTTCTAATGAGCTTGAATCCTTGTTGTTTCGCGAGAAATGACTTCATACTTCAGTAATTTTCTTTGGATCGCAGAACGTATTCTCCAAAACTTTGTAAAACTGAATACATTTTTAGGGTCTAAAATGGCAAATATGTGAAATTAGTATACTTTAGGCTTCTATTTTTTTTACAGAAAGTGAATTAAGGGCATATCATTTCGCTAATTGTCTCATCATGATACTTAAACCTTCGCTTAAGACAGTAGATCTCTTTTCTTTTGAAATCTGAAAAAAGCATGCAGTTAATCCTGAGTTCGTTTTCCGCCCATTATAAATTTCAGTTCAAATCATTCGGTCAAAGTTTAATCAATTGATTGACTATTTTCGCGCATTAACTCTTTAGAGCTGTGAAAATAAAAATAGTAAATAGACAGGCATAGTATGTTGGAACAATATTTGAATAAGAGGGGAGCACACGCTTAAGGGAGCAAAATGTTTAAAAAGCTGTTTATAAAATCGAGTGTCACATTTCTAACGGCTCTGTGGATGATTCCATTGGTTGCTGAAGATTTGTCTAATATTCCTCAACCCCTTCCGGGTGAGAATGTTTGCTCAGCCTACGTGAGTGAGTACTCTCTGTTTGGAAACCACTTGGAAAATCCTATGCGTACGGTTCGTAATCTTCCTTTGCGATATTGTCGGACGGGAAAAGCTCTAGAGGGAGGCTTCTTATCGGCTTTTGGTGCCCGTTTACGAGTGGCTGCAGTCGGCGACGTTTATGCTTACCAGCCTACGGCTAATAACTCAGGCGTGCAGGCGGAGGTGGTAAATCCCAATCGTTCGAGAGTTGTCTGTCATGCCCGATTGGTGAGTGATCAAGGAGACATCACCAGTCTTCGCAATTTGGCTGAAGGTCTTTGTGTAGCTGGTCTTCAATTTGAAGTGGTGATTAATGGTCGGCGACAAAGAGTGACTGTTGAAGCGCCCGATGATTTTCACTATGTGCCGGCTAGTGAAACTGTGTTTAACGCACCCACAAGTGACCAACTCCCCCAGAATCATGAAAACCTAAGACCTCAGCCCGCCTCCCTAGGAATTGCCATTTAAAATAAAACGGGTATAAGCGCTGTCATTTTGAGCATCCGAATTGCCAAATCGTCATTCTGAGCGTAGCGAAGAATCTTTCGCCACTGAGTTTACACTATCAATCAAAGTCCTCGGTAAAGATCCTTCGCTTCGCTCAGGATGACAATCGACGCTAATCGCAAAGCTCGGGCGACAGTAGGGAATATTGGCCAATAAAATAAAAATGTAGATTTTCGGATATCTGATAACCGATATCTTGATATCAGATATCGGTATTTAAATGGTAGGGCCTACCGGGGTCGAACCGATGACATCCACCTTGTAAGGGTGGCGCTCTACCAACTGAGCTAAGGCCCTAAAAAGATTAGAGTGTGTTTATAGTTGAAATGGAAAGGCTTGTCGAGGGAAAAATGACAAAGAGCGAACCCTCTAAGTATCTGAAATTACTGAAACTAAGCTTATAACCTCGAAGGTTTTTTTTACCCGAGCTCCTGAATTCCTTTTAACTCTTCGGGTGTATAGTCATAAAGATCACCAAAGAGGACACTCCCCTTATCGGTGAATGAATAGTGGTGAATGGGGCTTACAAAGAAGTGGCTCTTTTCTTCAAAAAAGGGAATTTGGTAGAGTCTCTCCTTAATTTCCATGGCTTTATCGAGATAAGTGGGGGGAACCATGACTCGCACACCAAACCACCAACGATCGGCCTTCTCGTCCCGACATTTTTGAACCACTATTCGCCGGCAAGTTTCCACCAGTCGATCCACATCCATAAACTCAAGATGCACACTCAGACCGATACAGCTTTTTTGGATCAATTGCTCCATATACTTTCCGCCACGGCTGCCGTTGGTTGTGGTGTGCACGATGTGGCCCATGTCGGTCACATAATCAACCCAGCGGAGGTAGTCGGGAATAATAGTGGGCTCACCGCCAGTGATCACCCATTTGATCTTCTTGTCAGGACCATACATTTTTAGGACCTTATTGGTGGCAAGCATAAGGTTGTCCCAGGTCTGCAAAGGATCGGTTCGACTGGAAACTTGCGGAGGGCAGTAGCTACAAGAGTAATTGCACCTTTTGCCAATATCCCATGAAACTGTATTAAATTGTTCCTCAGCGACGGGGAAGTGGTAAGGGCCGACCCAAGTGGGCTCTCTCATGTTGTTAGTGGGCTTGAGCCTCATCTTGTGAGCGTCTTCAGCATAGGTCTGCCAGCTTTTGTCTTTGGCTTTACGTATCTGCATGTCGCCACCACACATGCAGGACTTTTTGGTGCATCGGACCCAATCTTTCGGTAACTGGATATCGTCTTTATAGATGTTTCCTTGGATTCCGTTGATGTTGCAGGCTGCAAGCTGAACCAAGCCATAGTGGCTAATATGGAGACTCTCGGTGCCAGCCGCACAAAGCCAACCCTCAAAATTGTTGAGTTTCTTCGACATAAGCTCTTCTGTCGAATAAGTTTGAAACTGGCCCTTTTTATCAACGACGATGACGGACTTTGAAGGATCTTTTTCATGCTGATTCTTCTTTTCGTTCCAGTTTCGTTTCCAGTTTTTGGTTCTCTCAAAAAAATTCACGAGTTAACGCCTTTCCAGGGTTTTTATTGAGACTCACTGACTAGTGCCAGATTTGTATCTTATACTCATCTTCCCATATAGTAGAATTTCACAAATTTTTAAGAAAAAAAACGATCTTGGTACCCCAAAGCGCTTAAAATCAGTCCTAATTTCATTTTGACTCGTAGTCTCAAGGGTGATTCAGTTATTGAGTGTTTCGAAAATTCTTTGTGACCGAGTATTCAAAAAAATTTTGCGTTAATCCATGGGTTCAGCAGCAAACCACCCCAAGTGGACGGGTTAATTTTTGTTGTGTCTCAGCCAATACATGGGTGAGCGATGAAGAGGGTCAGCCCATTGAACTAAAGGAAGACTCCCTCAGAAAGGCATGGAACTCTAAAGATATGCGTGCCATTCGGCGGGATATGATTGAGGGTAAAGCTGTCCGGGGTTGTGAGGTCTGCTACGAGCAGGAGCGGGTCGGTAAAAAAAGTTACCGACAGCATAGCAATGAAGAGTGGTTTTGGAAATTGAAGCCAAAGGTTTTGAGAGCGAGAATCGAGAAGTCCAAACATGAAGACTTTCACGTTGAGGATTATCCCGATTATTTAGACTTACGCTTGGGTAACTTGTGTAATCTGAAATGTCGTACTTGCAACCCAACCAATAGTACACAGATCGATCGAGAGTGGAAGAAAATCGACGCCCAAACAAATCACGACCACTCCCGCTTTTGGAAAAAGTACAACATCACTAGAGCCCCAATAGACAATTGGTATGAGAGCGATCAATTTTGGCATTCGGTGGAAGAAAATCTTCCTTACCTGAAAAAAATTTATATGACCGGAGGAGAACCAACTCTTATTAGACGTAACTTAGAGTTTCTGCGTCGGTGTAAAGAGCTTGGCTACGCCTCCAAAATAGAAATATTTTTTAGTCTTAACCTCACAAAAATAGAGGACGATTTTCTAGAGTGCTTGCAGGGTTTTAGAAAAGTGAGAATCAATGGAAGCATTGATGGGTACGGGACGGTCAATGACTATATCCGGTTTCCCAGCCGGTGGAAAGACATTGACTCAAACTTAAGGAAACTAGCGAGTCTTGATGGTCTTCCTCTTGAGATCGGCACGAGCACGGTGATCCAGCCCTATAATATTTTAAATCTACCCAAACTTTTTGGTTACCTCGAAGACGTCAATCGACAATCAAGAAACAAAGTATTGATCGATTCCTTGTTCTGTACCCATCCCGATTTTTTAGACATCATTCATTTTCCACCACAACTTAAAGCGGTGGCTTTGAAACAGTTGAAAGAGTATCGAAGCCAGTCACGATTGTACCGATCGATTTCAAAGAATGGACTTTTCTTCAGAAATAGTCTTGATAGTACTATTAAGCGTCTAGAAAGTGGCTTGCATTCACAAGACGCTGACCTTGTGCGAGACTTCCAAAATTACACTGTTAAGCTTGACAGATTTCGCAAGCAGGATTTTTCCAAGGTCTTTCCAGAAACGGCGGCAATCCTTAGTGAAGTGGGATTTTCTTTTAGTTGACCTTTAAGTTGCGGAGTAATTTCATTCCAACTAATTTTTAGGGAAAGCTATTTCTAATGTAGGGTCGACGGTCATAAATAAAAAGATGATTCAGAGAAGTCGGTTTTGTTTCTGTTATTTTTGCGGGAATTTCAGGAGTCCGTTGAGAGTGGATCCAGACATCCTCCGTGATTTCCTTATAGTTTAAATGCAAAAATTTTAAAATTTCTGGTTCGCCTAAGCTTACTTTTGCCGTGAAAAATATGAAGGTCGGTTGCACTTCTTTTAGAATATCGAGGTTGTTATGGTGAGCACGTTCATCGCCGGGTCCGTAGAAAACCATTAGAATGGGGTGCCTGGGCAATAAACCCGTGCTATCAAAGTAAAGAGCTTCCGGTGAATTATCCACAAGGTCACCAAGATTTCCAATAACCCTAATCTGTTCTTTGTTGGAGAAATGCCAGCCCGTGAAATGGGTCATATAAAAGGGAGTAACAAAAAGTGGGATCACTAAAGCAAATCGTGCTCTCTTTTTTAGTATCCAGGAGAAGACGTAGAGGCTGGGTAAAAAGATCAGAGGAATATAGCTAGCAAAAAAATAGTCCCACTTTTCTGGGTAGATAAGAAAAGAAAGGCTAGAGGCGCCTGCCAAAATCGCAAAGGAGCTCCAATGATCTTGCTTTTTATTTTTAAGAAACAATATCCAACCCATGGATAGGAAAATATAATGAAGGAAGTTAATCTTAAAACTTAGGATAAGATTACTCCATCCTTCAATCTGAAAGAGTTGTCCAGTGGTGTTGGAGAAATAGAGAAGAGCGTAAACGAAAGGGTTACTTTCCGAAGCTTGCAACAATAAAAAGAGACTTGAAACGACTGTAACAAAGGCAAATGGGAGCATGAGGTAAAAAGCTATTCTAAACTTTGGAGAGGAAGCCTTTTCTGTAGAGTTAAGATAAAATGTATAGGCTGCGAATACAAAAATAAGAAAGATCGCCTTTGGAGTTGAAAGAAAGCAAAGAAAAATCAAACCTAAGGTCTTCCAAGAAAATGTCGGCAATCCTTTCAAAACATCCAGATTGGTTTTGTAAACAGCCAGCAGAAAGAAAAATAGTGCCAGGATATCCGAGCGAACACGAAAAATATTATAGAAATAGGTGTGAATACTCAATAGGAACAAAATGTATATAAAACTTAGTTTTTTGTCTTTGCTTCGCTGATAGACAATCGCTGCGATAAGAAAGCAATTAAAACTTGCAATCACTCCAAATAGCAGGCGGGCGGCTTTGATGTGTGAAATATTATCTAAAGGCAGAAAATAAAGACTTTTTAGTAAAGCATAGAAAATGGGTCGGTAATAAACAACTATGGCTTCGGGTGAAAAGCTCCCAAATAGTTGACCCGATGTGATTCCCCAAAATTCGGAGTGCGATATAAAATTCGACAAAGACATGGGTACAAAAATCAGCAGAGGAATAAGGAACCAAAGGCTTGGGTGACTCCAGCATCGAAGCACTAATTGAAGAAGAGGGTTTTTTCTCTGCGCTGTATCCATAAATAATAACTCATATTATCGCACTCCTCAGGAAATGAGTATCCTCTTATTAGGGTGTTTTTCCTTGCCATTAAGCCATAGGCTCGATAGGTAAAATAGGAGGCGAGGTGCTATATGAAAGAACTTCTGGAAACCCCATTGGATGAGCGCGACGAGAAATGGAACGAGCAATTTTTTAAAGAAATCCGCTCGGCTAAATTTGAATTTATGAGTGAATCTCCCATCGAAGGTCCAGATGGAATGCCTTACCTTGCTGTTAAGACCACTGAAGAGGAGGGCGAGCCTGCCGAAGAAGTTTTCAATTGGCTCGGAGAAAAAGGTGTGGGGCTTGCGGTAAACCCCAACAAAGAAAATCCTGATTTTGTTTTCTCCTATGGAATGATTTGGAATTATTTATTAAATGGCGAATTTATAACTGAAATGGAAGACGAGGGAGCTGCTGGATCGAAAGAAATGGAAATGGAGCCTGGGCAGGAGATGATGGCCGGAACACCCAGTGAAACCTATTTTCCACCTCATGTCAGAGGTCTTTTTAAAGAATTTTTACAGCAACAAGGTGTCCTGGACCCCAAAATTGTGATGCTTTCTCAAGATGGCAAAAATTATGATTTATGCTTTTCCCTAGAGTCTCTGGGAAACCCACCAGAAGAGGAATGGCAGGGGATTTTAGAGGGCTTTTCGTGGTTTTTTCCACTGCACTATTCTTTTTCCATCATCAGCGAGAATATGATTGAAGGGATTGAGTTCCAACGTCTGGGAGAGACAACTCAGCCCTCTTGAGCGGTTTCAAAGCCAATTGAAAGGATCTCCTCCAATTTTTTGCTTTAGATTAAACCTAAGCGCCAGCCAAATTTGAAAGTGTGAAGTTTTAATAAATATTCTTGAGCTCTCATTTGGTAGTATAAGTGTTCGGCTAAAGGAGAGAGAGAATGCTTTCTAATTTTCACGAAAAACTGGTGCCTAAATCCGTCAAGCCCTTCTTGAAACATATTACTCCGGCGGCTAGAAAAGTGGTGAATTGGAAGGAGTTGGTGAGCGATTTTTCCAACCTTACTATTGGCGCCCTGGAGAATAAGCCAATCAAAGAGCGCTTTCAAAACTATCAACTTCCTAAAAATGTGGAACTCAAAGAAAAACTTGAAAGTCCTCTTAAGGCGGATCAAATGAATGGCCAGGTTTGGATCGGTGAAAAGGTCCTCGAAATTTATTTCAAACAACTGGACCGAGAAGAAGAAATTTTCCTAGATTTGCGTCACGGTAATTTTGAGAAAAAAGAAGACAGTCTTCTTTGGTCTCCATCAAGACTAACTTACAAATTCTCATCCGATTTTCGACAGGGTTTGCTGGAAGTTTATGAGGGCTATTATTTAGATAAGGAAGAAAGTTTTGATTCCGGGCTTGAAAAAATGGGCCTATGGCAAGATCGCATGAGTGAAGAGCAAAAAGAGCAGATTAAAAATCTTTTAGAGGATCATATTGGCTCTGATGATAAGCATGCGACTCTATTTAGTATGGAAAACTTTGAGGAAAGCTTTGATACCTTTTTCCAATATTTAAAAGAAAATTCGATCACACTACCATCGGATTTTGTATTTTTTGGAATTTACCTTGTAGGGCTATACTCTCATCTTGATCCCATTGACGAGAAGTTAGATGTAGCCAAAGCTTACCGGAACGCCCTTCAATAGCTAAAAACACAAACTCAGTTGGTTGAGACTACAGTAGGTACCATCCATTGGGTTTTGCGTTGCATTTCCTAGCGAAATCCGAAAACATAGGTTTATGCGCCGGTGCTTCCTTTTTATTTATGTCAGCCTCTTAGGTTTTTCTGTCATGGCAGAGAATAAGAAGATACAAACCGGAGTCACTCAAGCCAATATCGAACAGGCAGAGAGCCCAGAGCAAACTGGGAGTGACTCTTTTGGTAGTTACTCTATCGGACATAACTTATCGACAAATTCTCGTACTTTAAACGAAGGCCAATGGTCTTTAGGTTCACTTTATTTCGGCTACGGAATAAGCGATAATTTTACAGTAGGTACCAGTCTTTTTGTCATCAATAGTTTTAAAATGGCCAATGTTATGGCTCGATACGGATTCGATATATCCAGTAATGAAAGACTCAGTTTTGATTTTGCCTATTTCAAAACTTTCGGTGGGCGAGTAAAGACTTACCCAGAGTCTTGCTATTTTTTCGAAAAATCAAAAGAGACTCGATGTTATCAATTTTCACCCCAGGCCGTCGGCTTTGTGATGGAAGCGATTAACATGAAAGCAACTTATACAAAAAAAATACTCGACTGGTATAGGGCGAACTCTACTCTAAGTTATTTTTATTATATTGAAGAACTGATGCCTTTTTCTTTTCGAATGGACCCGGCTAACCCTGATCCTTACACCATAAATTTAACAAGTCTCCATGAATTCCGTTTACATGAAACTCTTTTCATAAATTACGAATTTGGTTTTTGGGGCTTTAACTATCAATACCCTTATATCCATACGGGACTCAGTATTAATGTTCAAAAAGATTTTTGGCTCTTAGGCATTGGAGCCAGTACCACTTTTAGCCCGAGTTTTCCTGAGAAGAGAGCGCGCTATTTTGTTGGCTACGATTCCCGGATGTCGATCCATCCGGAGATTGAACTACAGGTATTCTTTTAAGGCTCAGACTATTCCAACTCACCAGGTTTAGGCAGGAGGTCACAAAGGCATTCGCGCCAATATTCCGGAGCATCAGAAGTGTAGTCAATTCCAATTTCGAAAACAGAATCACCACAGTACTTGGTTCGAGTGACAAGGCCTGTGATATCAAGATCCATCGCTGGAATGAATATAGAGATTTGTAAACCCTCGATTTCCTCAAGGCTTAAATTTTCTCGTAAGACCGGATCACAAAGTTGTTTGCGGTCAACAATCAAGCGGAAACCACTTGTGGAAGCTTCGACCAGAAAACCGCCATCAGCAATTGGAGTTAAATCATTTATAGAGATTAATCCCTGGATAGCTAATGGGTCGACATCTTGCCTTTCGAAGTATCGTTTTTCAGATCGCATGTGTTTCTCCTTGTTGAGGATCCAAGAAGCTTAATAAACCTCATTGAAATCACTTACTACCTTTGTCGGTGTTTCCTGACAAAAGTTGAGTCCAGGATAAAAAAAGATAGGAAAAACTGCTGAAAACTTCTCGAATAGCCAATACCGGCGAAATTCTGCCCACTTGATTTGGCAGAAAAATTCCACCATGAAACATTCTGAGTGTCCCAATTGAATGTTTCAATGTGGGAAAGGGTGGGGAGATCGTATTTATCATTAAGTGCTTTCCAGCAGGCCTCCTTACTGGTGAATAAATCAAACGAAGGGGGATGATTGCTAAATTCTTCTTTTGATGAAACACGTTTAAGGACGCTCTCAGAGATTCTTGTTTTTATTTCGATATCCACACCGATATTTTTTGAAGACTCAGAGTAAAAAACCACAGATCCCTCAGGCGAATGACTCAAACTCACGGCCCCTTTAGTGATCAAAGGTGGTGAGTCTAAATTGAGAAGATTCGTTTCATCTTTTTTAGAAATTCCGAAAGGACGAAGCAGCGTGACGGCTTGCTTTCGTAAAAGAGAGCGATGGTCTGTAAGGTTTGAATGAATCTCAGGAAGAAACCAAAGCTTGTATTTTGAACCAAGGGCTTCTGGTAATTCAATACTTTCAATGTGAAATTTCATAATTGTGGGGATTGAAAGCGCTCAGGCCAAGTCACACTTTTGCCTTCAGAGATGTCCATCATTCGTTGTAGAGGAGTCCGCGCTTTATCAATCAGTTCATTGCTTACAAAAACCTCGTTCTCAAAGGTTTCTAAAACCTGTTTTATTTTCTCAAGGTTGTTGAGTTTCATATAAGGGCAGTCATTGCATTGGCAATGCCCTTCAAAGGGAGCTTGAATGATATTCGCCTCAGGGCGGGCTTTTTGTAATTGATGGAAAATTCCCGTTTCGGTCGCAACAATAAAAGTGTCAGTGCTTTTATTGGTCTTAAGTTCATTAAGAATACCAGAAGTTGAGCCAATGTAGTCGGCATGAACCAATACGGCCTCTTCACATTCTGGATGCGCCAAAACAATGGCCCCTGGGTTTTCCTCTTTCAGTTGGAAGAGTTTTTTAGCTGAAAAAAGAACGTGCACTTCGCAGTGTCCCGGCCACTGCAACATCTCTCGCCCGATGGTTTTTTCAAGATAGCGTCCGAGGTTCTGGTCAGGACCGAACATGATGGGTCGATCTTTAGGGATGGCGTTTACGATTTTTTCGGCATTTGAAGAGGTGCAGATCACATCACTCACGGCCTTCACCTCGGCACTACTATTAATGTAGGTAATAGCGATATGGTCGGGATGTTTTTTGCGCCACTCAACGAAGTCTTTGTAAGGAGTGCCGCTAACAAGGCTGCAACCGGCTTTCATATCAGGAACAAAAACTCTCTTGTCGGGACTAAGGATTTTCACACTCTCGGCCATAAAGACAACGCCGGCGAGCAGAACGTTTTTCGCGTCACTTTTTTGTCCCATCTGGGAGAGAAAGTAACTGTCTCCGCAGTAATCTGCCAGTTCTTGGATCGCGCCGTCTTGATAATAGTGCGCTAGCATCAAGACGTTCTTTTCCTTTTTTAGTTTTAAAATATCCTCAAAGAGTTGAGAGTGAGCCATTAAACATTCCCGCTTTTTAAGGCTGAAATAATGGATTTAGAGAGAGTTTTAAGAGACTCCATAACTCCAATTCCTTCCTCGGCTTTGGCTTCAAAGTCAGGGGAGTTATATTTGTTAAGGGCGGAGCGAAGCTCTGCCACTGAGGCTACAGAGTCTAGATCTCTTTTATTATACTGTAAAACAAAGGGGATTTTCTTGATGTCGTAGCCTGAGAGCTCTAAGTTTTTTTCCATGTTCTTCAGCGAATTAATATTTTCATCCATCCGATCCATCTGTGAATCGGCCACGAAGATAATTCCATCTAGGTTTTTTAAGATCAACCGTCGACTGGCGTCATAAATGACCTGGCCAGGAACAGTGTAAAGGTGAAAGCGAACTTTAAGGCCTCTGATTTCGCCCACGTCCAGGGGAAGAAAATCAAAAAAGCGTGTTCGTTCTGGAGTGCCAACATCGAATTCCATCATGTCACTTGTGGAGGGGTTGGCTTGGCGCGTGGCCTGATAGACCCACTTCAAATTGGTGGTCTTGCCTCCAAGAGAGGGTCCGTAGTAGACAATTTTGCAATGAAGCTCTTTAGCTTCCTGGTTAATTAACGCCATTAAACCTCAGTCCGATGTGATAATGCCCGATGCAGGGTACGATCATCAATATAGTCGATATCACTTCCCATGGGAATACCTTGAGCCAGACGTGTTATCTTGTAGGACTTATTTTCCAACTCTTGATGGAGATAAAGGACCGTGGTGTCTCCCTCGAGATCGGAATCCACAGCTAAAATGATTTCCTCAACTTCTGAGCCCTCTTTTTCAAGACGCTTTAAAAGCTCACTAATCTTAAGTTTTTCCGGAGTCACACCTTCCAGTGGAGAAATGGCTCCATGGAGAACATGATAAAGACCACTATAGGCTCCGGAGGCTTCGATCTGTGCGATATCCTCTGGTTGCTCGACCACGCACATAATCTGCTTACTACGATGAGGGCTTTTGCAAATTCGACACTCACGATCAGGGTTGTCAGTATAGTTAAAACAAGTGTCGCAAAGGACAATGCTCTCTTCCACCGCAAGAATAGTTTCTCTTAAATCCTGACAGTATTTCGGATTTTTCAATAAATAGTGAGTCAGTCGCTGAGCCGATTTAGGACCAACGCCAGGAAGTTTCGCTATTTCGTGGACCAATTTGTCCAGCGTTGGAATATTAAACACTAAAACATACCCGGAATGTTCATGCCGCCTGTGACTTTTTGCATTTCAGCATCCTGGTCTTTCTTGGCGGTTGTTAAAGCATCATTCATGGCCGTGATAATCATCTCTTGGAGCATCTCGGCGTCACCTTCCTTAAAAATTTCAGGATCAATCTTAAGAGCGGCGACATTATTTTCGCCTTTGACGGTTACTTGAATCGCTCCACCACCAGAGGTGCCTTCGTATTCTTTTTCAGCCAGCTCTTCTTGAAGCTGCTTCATCTTGGCTTGCATTTGATTGGCCTGACGAATCAGGTTTTGCATGCTGTTTCCGCGTCCTTTTCCTTTCATAATTACATCTCCTGAGTGGGTGGGCGCATATCGCTCACACCAATTTTAGTTATATGATCTTTAAAAACCTTTTCTGTGGCTTGTACTAAGGGGTGAGACTCAATGGACTGGGCCTCTTTCTTTTGTTTTTGTGCCTTGGCTTTTTTCTCTATGGCTTTGGGGGAAAGATTGACGTGAGAGTGGTCCTTTTCAAGGATCATCACTTCCACTTTTCTTTCATCATCCCAGTAATTTTTGAGGAAGTTCTCTGTACGCTCTAAGTTTTTTCCTTCACTGAGTTTATCGTAGAGAAACTTCATTTTTTCCGGAAGTCCTAAGGTTAAGGTGTTCTCGTCTTCTTTCACTAAAGAGGTGTGCTCAAGAAGAGCACCGAGAAATCCGTTGGCCTGTTTCACAGCCGTTACAAACTCATCCCAGGTTTTTCCCACTTTGTGTTCGTCATCAGGGAAGGGAACGGGAACCGAGGTGGCCTTTTTTTCTTCCGTTTTTTGAGAGTCTTCAGAAGTTTTTTTACTTTCTTCTGCGGAAGCTTTGGTAGAAGCCGCGTTTTCAGCGCTCACTGGAGCTTCTTTTTTTGTTTCCGTCTTTATGGGCTTAGATGTTGGCGTTTTTTTTTGAGCTTGGTTGGCCGTCGATGCACTGGGCTTAGGCGCCGGATTGGCTCGTCTACTTGTCGATGGATCGAGGGGTAAAGATTGAGTTAGGCGAGGGAGACTTAAAAGCTTAAAGAGTAACATCTCAAGGCCAAGCCTGGCGTCACTGTTGAAGTTTAAGCGCTGTGTGCCTGTAAGCATGACATCAAAGAGGAGATGAATGGTTTCCTCGTTGAGGCTTTTTACAATACTTTCTAGCTCTTGGGTTTCGTGCTCGGAAATATCCAGGCCCTCTTGTTTATGGCATTCTTTAAGAACCATTAGAGCGTTTCGAATCATTTCAAGAAACTCTTCGGCAAAAAGCTTAGGGTCATAGCCTGAATTTTTAAACTGGCTTACCGTTTTGTACATGAGATCAGAGTCGTTTTCGGCAATCGCTCGTAAACAAGAAAGAAGAAGGTTGCGGTCAGTAAGACCAAGCACACCCATAACGGAATCAAGACTGAGTTTACCGTGACTAAAAGAAATGAGCTGATCAAGTAGCGTTAAAGAATCACGAATGGACCCATTGGCTTGCTTGGCGATCATCAAGAGAGCGCTTTCTTCAAACTCAATGTTTTCCGTCTCACAAATCTTTTGGAGATTATTTTTAATGTCCACAAGGGTGTGGTTGCGAAAGTCAAAACGCTGGCAACGGGATAAAATAGTGGCCGGTATTTTCTGCACCTCAGTGGTGGCAAAAACAAAGATGACGTGCTCGGGAGGCTCTTCCAGAGTTTTCAACAGAGCGTTGAAAGCACTAGTGGAAAGCATATGAACTTCGTCAATAATATAGACTTTGTACTTCCCAGAGCTTGGCATATAACCGATGGTTTCGCGCAGCTCCCGGATGTGATCCACACCGTTGTTACTGGCTCCATCAATTTCAATCACGTCGAGATGGTTACCCTCGGCGATATTCTGACAGGATTCACATTCGCCACAGGGCATTTGTTCTTTTAAGTCTTTACAGAGAAGGGTTTTGGCGATGATGCGAGCGGTGGTGGTTTTCCCGGTTCCTCTGGGACCTGTTAATAATAGAGCGTGGGGAAAGCGATCCGAAGCCAGGGCATTTAGCAATGTTTGGGTCACGTGGCTTTGTCCGACGAACTCGGAAAAAGATTGAGGTCGGAATTTGCGGGCTATCACCTGATAAGCCATGGGCCCCCTAGAGAAAAAAAGTGGCCGAGCGACCCGTAGCACATAGGATACAAGCTACCGTTGCTTCCTTCCGGACCTGGCGGATTTCACGAGAACGCTATTGTACGGGACTCGACCGGGGGCAGCTTAACGTAGGGAGTCGAAGAGGGCAAGGTAAACAAGGCCCTTGCGGCGGTGCTGCAGTCCGATTTCTTTTGCGCCTCTGTTGAGGCTTTTAGAGGAAAAGGGCATACTTTTGAGGATGGAGACTCTGTCGTATCGAAACCATGAAATTGAGGTGAAAAGAAGGGCCAGGCAAAAGCGCTTGGGAATCACTGTTTATCCCAACGGAAAAATTAGGGTCTCGGCCAATAAAAGCCTCTCACAAAGAGAAATCCTCAAGTTTCTCTCGGCTCAACAGAAGTGGCTCGAAAAGTCTCTGGAAGGTGTGAGGAAAACTCAGGAGAAGTTTCCGGTAAAACATTTCCGCTCAGGAGAAACTTACACCTTTGTTGGAAAAGACTACGTCCTATCCATTGAGTCAGGAAAAAAACTAGGATTAACGTTTCGAGAGGATCAGATGGTGCTAAGCACTCCTAGAGACGAGGATGAGTGGTCCGAGGCTTTGAGGAAGCGCTATTTTGAATCCTTCAAAAAGTCATTTAAAGACGTCGCCAAGAATATTATGACCCAAAGAATAAAGCACTGGAGTGAGGAAATGGGGCTGAAACCCACCGGGCTTCAGTTCCGCGGGCAAAAAAGCATATGGGGGAGTTGCTCTCCCGAAAACAAAATAAGCCTTAATTTTAAGCTGATCGTAGCCCCCCTCGAGGTGATCGATTATGTGATCATTCATGAGCTCGCCCATATCAAACATAAAGACCACTCCAAGAACTTTTGG
This sequence comes from Bdellovibrionales bacterium, assembly GCA_964230645.1. GTDB lineage: Bacteria > Bdellovibrionota > Bdellovibrionia > Bdellovibrionales > JAGQZY01 > JAGQZY01. The sequence continues at coordinate 339,952 of CAXRHT010000003.1, forward strand.
AAATTAGTTGAAAACTACACAACTCATCGCCATTTCTCACGCCGGTGGTTAAGGGAAAATCACTACGCTTGTGATTTCCTCAACAAAACCTCAGAGTTGGCTCCGGCCGATGGGGGAGCCTTAGGGCAAAAGAACTAAGAGTTTTAAATTTAGCCTGAAAGTTCAGCGGTTTACGCTCTGCCTTATGAAATGGAGGTTGATCTTTCACGGAGATTTTGGAAGCCTATTATTCCAGGACAGGGAGGGGCGATGGAATTTCCCGAGCTTTCACAGTTTGTAGATTTTCGCGAATATTTAAAAGCGTTTTATGATTACCAAAAAGCAAAGACGAAAAGTCGTTTGCGTCCTTATTCCTATTCGGATTTTTCTGCTGCCGCCGATATTAAGTCACCCAATTATTTGAAGCTCATTATCGAGGGGAAAAGGAATCTGTCCCAGGAAATGTGTAAGAAGTTTTCGCGAGCTCTGAAACACTCTAAGTCTCAAGAAAAAGAATTCCGACTTCTTGTCGAATACTGCCAGGAAAAAGATCCCCATCAACGCACACAGAATTTAAAAGAGCTCTCTGAGTTTCGTGCGAAAAAATCTCTCAAATCTGGCGAGATCGATCAGCAGACATGGGATCAGGTTTCTAACTGGTTAGTCTGGGTTCTCTACGCCATGGTTGATCAAAAGGGTGTTGAGTTTACGCCGGCAAGTCTCTTAAAACTTTTAAGAGGTCGGGTGAACGAGTCGCAAGTGCAAAGAGCCATGGACAAGTTGCTCAAGGCCCAGGACATTCAAGTGGATCCTGAGAACCATTTGGCTAAAAAAACGGGATCGGCTTTATCCGGCATTGATGATGTGCCCAAAGAGTTGGTTCGAAAAATTCAAAGCGAGCTGATTTATATAGGTCTTGAGTCTCTCCATAAGCACGGCCCTCATGAGAGAGAGATCAGCGGATTCACTTTAGCGATGACCGAAAAAGAATTCGAGTGGGTTCGGTTTGAGTTGCGTAAACTGAGAAAGCAAATCCAAAAAGAGATTTCAATGAAGCGCGAGCAAAGCCAGGGCGACCGCGTCTACCAAGTGAATATGCAGCTTTTCCCTCTAACGGACTCCGTCAAAAAAGAAGAACCGAAAACTCAAGAGCGCACGCCTGAGAGGCCCCCCTCTTTACAACTTTAAATTTAAAAGACCCCGCGGCAAAAAAGTCCCTGGGTGTTGAGATTAAGTAACCGGTCCACGGAATCTTGTATCGGTTGCGTCCAACGCCAAGACGGGTAAGCCTGAAAAAATCCCGTACTCTCTAAAAGACTTTTCACCAACAGAGCTCTGGGATGGTTGGCGGCACGAGGAAAAAGACCTCTTTCCTTAGGCATAATGTATTGAACTCGGCTGACATATCGGCGCATTAGTTCAAGTTCTGTCGGTAAAAAGTTTGGGATACCGAGTTTGGCGTATATCATCGCCCCTCGAATGACCCAATCGATGGGATGAGATTTTGCTTTCGCCCAATTGACCGTTTTGGGGTTGTTGGTAAGAATACTCTCGAAACCATTGTGAGGATCAGACATAAATTCCGGTCCCGGTGTTCGGCCTTCTCTTTTGAAGCTTTTCAGTTCACTAATCAAAGTTTCCAAAGGACGTCCCTTGAGAGGAAAAAGAACCTTCTCCACATCAAAAAGTCCTCTAGTATGAGCGTCCTCATAGGATTTAAAAAACTTAAAGTCCACTTGCACACCTTCGTGCTCGATAATGACGACGAATCCATAGTGGTAGGCAAAGACCCTACCGCTGGGAGTGAGCACCTCTTTAACCATATCTAAAGTTCTATCCACTCGCCCGTACTGTCCTAAAATTTCAATAGCTTGGTCTTTTTCCCAATTGGTTCCAATGACGGCAAAATCCAAATCTCTCGGAGCAAATTTTCGTCCAAAGTAAACGTGGGTAATCATGTCGCGAGCCAGGCCAAAACCAGCATTGAGCTGATCCCCGGGAAAGAGCTCTTGAAAAGGGGCAAGGTCAGGAAGCGCATACACGGTGGGCTCTTCTTGAGCGAGAGTAATAGAAGTAACGAACAGCAACAGGGAGGCGATTAAATTTTTAAGCATGGCGGGACATTACTAGAGGAAATTTAAAAAATCATTCAGGCTGGAAAAAAATTTATAAATGTCAGAAAAGTGAACAAAAGCGGAAAGGGGATGGTGGGGTAAAAAACAAAGTTCCCATGAAAAAGGCAAAAAAAAATCCGCTGAAGCCTAGTTCCTATTGAAATTAAATTTTTGGGGGGGGAGATAAATTTAAATTTCGAAACTAAGACTTCAGGGATCAGCAAACGTACAACATCTATTAACGTACAACACCCTCTATAGAAGCAATGGTTGTGCCAAGTCTCAGATCGATATATTCGCTAAGAGAGAGTCCAAAATGTAAAAATGACAATTTACGGTGCCACCCTGAAACCGATTGATCAGTCCAAAAGGTTTTTAAAGTCCAAGATCAGAAACTGACTGGCGAAGCCCGTTGATGTAACTAGTTGGTCCACCATCGCGAAGTCCTAAGTTTTCACTTAAAGCAAAATGATTGCGGCTGGTAAAGAAGAGGTCGTCAAACTGACGGGGAGGATAGCCATTTTGAATTTGCAACCATTGCGAGACTGTAAGAGGGCGTTGAGCCAGGGCCGGATCAATCACCATCATTTGCACTCGATCTCCATAACGGACAAGTACGGTGGGGGCCACATGAAAAGCCCAAGTGTAATAGCCCGCTTGTCCATCGATATTATAGTTGATCCCGGAATTTCCTGTGGCATAAACTTTTCCACTCTCAATCCCCATGGTGGCCAAGCGGTGGTTTAAGATATGGGCTCTTTGCAAACAGCCGGTTTCAATTTCACTGTAATCAAGGCCACGTCCGACACCTGTGCCCGAGCGAGCTTGCTCAAAAATATCATCGAGTCTTTCTCTTGAAATAATCGTCATTTCAACACTTTGGCCATCTTGCATAACAAGGGACTGGGAACTCTCGGAGGCCTCTGTATTTTCAAAGCAGTAGTGACACTGCCACAATCTTTCATCGGAATAGTTAAGGGGGCCATCGTGGTTTGCTAAGATGGCCTCACTAAAAGTGTTTTCACCTTGGGCGAAAAGAGGGAGAAAAATAAAAAAAATAAAAAAGGCTCTGTTTTGCATGTATTTTAAAGAATCCTTCCGTTCTTGGCTCTTTAAATTGCAATCTTCATGCCCTGTGAGCCCCTCTAAGAGTGGTATTCAGGGCTTTTTAATGCAGAAAATCTTGCAAGGGGCTTTTTTTTGTCAGCTGGAGGTTGCTTTAGTTGTAGTTTGGTTGAAAAAACATTTCATTGGCTCTTCCGCGCTCGCCATTGACTTGAACCTCAAGACTATCCAAAGTTTTTCCGCGTTCTAGATTGCCCTTAACGCCCTCGATGAAGTTTCGACATCCAGGTCCCTCCGCACTGATTCGTTGGCCAAAGCTGCTAAAGACCATATTTTTATGAAACAAATAATTTTCACAGAGGAGAAAGAAATTGTTCCCTTGTTGGTCAGAAAAGCGAATAACACCATCTCTTCTAAGGTCAACGTCGACAGAGTTATGTTCAATCTCATCGATTAAAACATTGTAACCTGCGACACTTTGTAAACTTAGCAATAGTACTAAAACACCGAAAAAACTCTTCATCTTCTCCTCCAAGGAATGACTTCATATTCATAGAGCAATCCCAATGCCGGCCTCTATTCTTCAGTAATGCTTTTTAAGAATGGGGGCCTGTAATTCCTACAGAGGGAGGCTCAATTTTGGCTTACCTCTCATAAAAACGAGGGCTTGGAAAATTATTGTTTTAGACAATGAAAAAAGGAGCCTTAGGCTCCTTCAGAGATATGTAAAATGTTTTAGCTAAAAAAGCTTAAATCAAAGGGCACTTCGGCCACCTCTTGAAGGGCGGCGATTGTTAAAAGGCGAGGCCATTTGAAAGCTACGGCAGGGGCCATTGTTCATCGCAAGGCAAAGAACATCTTCTTGGACCAAGTTCTGACTCATAAGATGATTGGTGCCTTGGCCCGCATGACTGCAAAAATTTCGAGTCACCTCTTGAATTTGTTCTCTATTGGACTGGTTATCGACACGCCCCCCTTGGCCATCTCCACCGGTTCCTTTACGCACTGGCTGCCAAAAACAACCTACCACACCAAATTGGCCCCTATTTCCGCCAGCGATTCGATTGAGGTGTCTTTGCTCTGCCATATTTCCGTGACGGTTGGGAAGACCTGAGGCGCAATTTACCATAATCTGAGCCACACAGCGGGCGTTGTTTTCGGGGTCTTGAAGTTGAGCGTTGGTGGTGATTCGAGTTCCATCGGTGGTGGTGCAACGATGATTTCTTGCATCTCCCACTCCCATTTGTCCAAAACCTACGGCTGTTCCGTTGGGTGCGTGTGGGTTCATGGCCTCTGGGCGACAGCCGCTTTCTTTAACAAAAAAAGCTTCCGCGAGTGCGAGTAAAAATAATTTGGCGCCCGCCGGAGTTTGAAGTGGAGGGGCGCAAAAATCAGGTTCGTTTTGCATTCCCTGAAGCACACTATTCATGGCGACGCGGCCATGATGCTCTTCTTCACGTTCATTCAGGACATTCAAAAAATCGTCAGCCCATTCGGTACTATTGCATCGACTTCCGGAAGTACCAGGCACATCAAGTTCTGGTTCATTGCCGAAAGTTGATCCCATGGGATTAATGTCAGAGCGCATGGCCATGGAAGGGAGAGCAAAAAGGGAGGCTAAAATCAGGATAAATAAGACTTTCACTGTTTACCTCAATTTCTTGTCTAAGTAGGTTTTCATTTGAAGATTGGTTTGAGCGGTAAGCTTTTCATCGTACATAAAGGGTAGTTGATGCGCTTTACCAATTTGAGAAGCCTTGGGGTTGGTAAAAGAGTGGTAAGCATCTTTCATAGTGACTACTTTTAAGTCCGCTTTGGCTTTGTTCATTTCGCTATGGAATTTTTCAACCATCTCTGAATCCACATAAGCATCGTGCTCTGCTCGAATCCAAAGAATGGGTGCTTTTACAAAGCCAGGCTTGGCTTTTCTTTTACTACCAACGGCACCGTGAATATTCACCACCGCTTTAAAATCAAAACCTCGCCGTGCCATTTCTGTAGCTAAGCCTCCCCCATAAGAATAGCCAACTATGGCTATTTTTCCAGGAGCTGTTTTCTCGTAGTCTCTAAGAGTGATAAAAGAAGCCATAAAAGTTTTATAAACAATTTTCTGGTTTTCACTTTCAAAAGCGGTCAGCCATCTTTTGGCTTCGTCGGGACTTGTAGTGCTTCGCCCCTCACCATAAAGATCGGCTACCATGACCACGTAGCCCCAGCTTGCGAGTTTATCGGCTTTACTTTTCATATCACTGTTTAGCCCCCAGAACTCTGGCAGAAGTAAAACCCCTGGAGCCTGGCTACCAATCCCTTTTTTATAAACCAGATAACCTTTATGGGTGCCTTTACCCACTTTGTATTCTTTTGTGGTTTGGACGAGAGGAATTGTTTTTTTAGTTTCTTTTTTTGCGAGGCTAAAGTTCCAGCTGAGTATGCAAAAAAAGAAAATCACAAATGAAAGGACATTGAAATCTTTTGAGTTTTTCATAACTCAATTTTAGCGGGAATAGACCTTGAGGTAGAGTCTGGTTGCCTGAATAAAGTCTATTAGGCCAGTCTAGGAAACCGATGTTTCAGGCTTAAGTCTGTGCTTTTTTCCTTTGAACGATACTTTAAAGAGTGGGTTCTTTTTTCTTACGCCGTTTTTTAAAAAAATCTTGCAGAAGTTGGCGGTTGTCCGCTTCAAACGCACCCTTGGACCAACGCACTTTATGATTGAGATTTTGGTTGTCAAAAATTTGAAAAAGGCTTTGGCCGCCACCCTTGGTGTCTGTGGCAGAGTAGACCACGCGATCAAGGCGACTCTGGATGATCACTCCCGAGCACATAACGCAGGGCTCCAAACTTGTGTACAGCGTGTGGCCCGTCAGACGCCAGGTCCCTAATTTTTTGCAGGCTCGGTGAATGGCGATGGTTTCGGCATGGCCAATGGGGGTATTCAAGCTCTCACGCAAATTAAAGGACTTTGAGACCACCTCACCAGTGGAGTTATTCACAATCATAGCTCCCACAGGAACCTCTTCTTGTTTTTGCGCTTTTTTGGCCAGGTCTAAACAAAGGGACAAGAAGGACTGATCTATTGTTTCCTGGTCCATGCTTTCTCCTTATTGTTTTGCATGACAAATACTGTTATACCCACATCCTGACTAAGAAGGGAAGGTGATTCGTTTGGCATTCGTGAAAGTACGCGATTCAGAAGGGTTTGAGCAAGCATTCCGTAGATTTAAGAAATCTTGTGAAAAATCCGGTGTTTTGTCTGAAGTTAAAAAGAGAGAACACTATGAGAAGCCCAGTATTCGACTAAAAAAGAAGTCGATTGCGGCTCGTAAGCGGCTAGTTAAAAAAGCCCGCAAAGGATATGATTGATCATGTCTTTAAAAGAACAAATCGTTACTGATATGAAAGAAGCGATGAAAGCCCGAGACACCGAAAGGGTCTCGGCGCTACGTATGGTCAACTCGGCTCTAAAAAATAAAGAGATCGATAAAAGACCCGAACCATTAACCGATGAAGACACCATCGGTGTCTTAAAGAAGTTATCCAAGCAACGCAAAGATTCCATCGAGCAGTACCAGAAAGCGGGTCGGGATGACCTAGTGGAACAGGAACAAAGGGAGTTGGCTGTGCTGGAGAAATACTTACCGGAACAAATGAGTGAAGCTAAAATCACGGAGATTGTGGAAGCCACAATCAGTGATCTCGGTGCCTCTTCCATGAAAGATATGGGAAAAGTGATGGGTGCTGTGACGGCCAAAACCCAAGGTTCTGCTGATAACAAACTTGTGAGTCAAATCGTCAAAAACAAACTTCAATAAGGGGAACTCCATTGAGGTTTGACGAATCCTTTATAGAGAAAGTGGTGGATGCCAATAATATTGTGGAAATTATTTCCCAATATACGGATCTGAAAGCCCGTGGTGATCAGCATATGGGACTTTGTCCGTTTCCCGATCATAAAGAAAAAACGCCGAGCTTTTCGGTCTCTGAAAGTAAGCAGCTTTACAATTGTTTTGGCTGTAAGAAAGCAGGCAACATCATCACGTTTTTAAAAGACTATAATGGGTTTTCCTTTGTAGAAGCCATTGAGCACTTAGCCAGTCGTGCCCATATTGATCTTCCTAAGCCTGAAGAAACAAAACAAAATCCAAGGGGACGCCGAACTCCGCCTGATGAGAAAAAAAGCATGCTTAGAGCCAACCGTGTCGCGGCTGTGTTTTATCATCAAAATTTAAAGAAGCTCCCTGATAACCACAAGGTGAAGGCCTACTTAAAAAAGAGAAACCTCAGAGATGAAATTGTGGAAGAATTCCGCCTGGGTTATTCCCCTGAGCCTTGGGATGAATTAACAAAGCACCTGCAGAGTAAAGGTGCTCCCATTAAAATAACCGAAAAGCTGGGTTTAATAAAAAGGAATTCAAAGGGCGGGCATTTTGATCTTTTTAGAGATCGATTGATGTTTCCCATCTTCGCTATTGATTCCGAAGTGATTGGCTTTGGTGGAAGAATTATTGATCAGGGTCAGCCAAAGTATATGAACTCCGTCGACTCTCCTGTCTTTAAAAAGGGACAGAGTTTTTATGGGCTCGATAAGGCCGCGAAATTCATTCGTATGGAAGACCGAGTCTTTGTGGTGGAAGGTTATATGGACCTTCTAGCCCTTTACTCTAACGGTATAAAAAACGTTGTGGCTACTCTCGGTACAGCACTAACAGAAAATCATGTTCGCCTTTTGAAAAGATGGACTCAAAATGTGGTTCTTGTTTTTGACGGCGATCAAGCGGGACAAACCGCCAGTGAAAGAAGTTTGGTGCAATTTTTTAAGCACGATATGATGCCCCAAATTTTTGTTCTTCCTGAAGGCATGGATCCCGACGATTTCGTCAATGAAAAGGGAAGAGAGCGTTTTATTGAAAAAGCCAAAGACTCGGAAGATCTCTTTTTGAATCGTTTAAAAACTTGGATGAAGGGATATCGAGGACAGCCCAAAGATAAAATTCAACTCATCGATCAAATCAGCCCACTCCTGCAAGCTCTTAAAGACAATCGTTTGAAACAACTTTATATTGAAGAAGTTGCGCGTCGAATGAGTGAAGATCCTAGAAAGGTTTATAGTTGGCTAAAAGGAGCCAAAGTGGCGCCAAAGAGGGAAGAGCCAGCGCCTGAGCCACCTAAAAAGGAGGCCTCAAAGGATATGGTCTCCTTAGATGGTGTGGCCAAAGATGAGCTTGTTTTACTGGGTTTATCCCTTAAGTCACCGAAATACATGAACTTTTTTGAAAGTCATGGGGGGCTGGAGAGCATCACCCCGGAGAAGCTCAAGGAGCTATTCACTCAGGTTGTGGCCAAATATAGACAAGAACCTAGTAGTTTTGATAAGCTAGCCCACTTAGTTGTATCTCAGGTGAAAAACCCTGAAAAAATTGTCAGTCTGATCAATATTTCGTCACCAAATGACGGGTCAGATAGGGATGAAGAGACTTTCAAGGAGTGCTTTAATCAGGTTCGAGATCGATATTTACAAAGGAAAGCCGAGGAAATGCTAGTAGAGCTAAAAAGTGACCCCTCAGACGACAAATTGGAACGATTTGTGAATATACAAAATGAACGTAAAGCACTAAAAGAACTAATAAAGAGCCCCTTAGGAGAGTAGATGGCACAAGGGAAGACCGCAAAAAAACCGTTATCCGTAGCAAAACAACAAAAGATGGCCGTCGAAGAGGCGGAACGCTTAATACAAGCCGCAAAGAAAAGTGGTGAAGACCTTACCGTTCAAGAACTCGATGATGCCCTACCAAAAGAACTGATCGCTCCTGAAGCCATTGATATCGTAGTGCAGTCTATCGAAGCTCATGGGATCACTATCGCAGAGCATGAAATTGAAGACGGTGGCGAAGCCGCGGCCTTCTTAGAAAACCAAGGCGATGGAAAAGATGATGATGATTCTGGAGCGGACGTTAAATCAAACGACCCTGTTCGTCTTTACCTTCGTAAGATGGGAAGTGTTTCACTCCTTACTCGTGAAGGTGAAGTACAAATTGCTCAAAGAATCGAAGCGGGGGAGAGACAAATTGTTCGCGCGATTTTAACCTCACCTATTGGAACTCGTGAGATCATTCAACTTGGCGACCGAGTGGATCAAGGAAAGCTTAAGGTTAAAGCGATCTTCCGTGGTCTTGAAGACGAAGAGACTCAGTACGAAGAACAAGAGTACATCGATAAAATTCACGAACTCATTGGTGAAGTAAAAGAGTACGAAAAAAATGTAATGAAGCACTTTAAAGAGCTCTCTCGTACAGATCTTCCCAAGGAAGAAAGACAAAAAGTTCTCACTCAAGTTGATAAAGAACTTGAGAACCTAATGATGACCTTCGAGAAAATTAACTTTAATCGTAAAACGATCAACCGAATTGTGATTAAGTTTAAAAACCTTGTGGGGCGTATGACGGCCCTTCGCCGTCGAATTAAAGTCGGTGTTGAGAGAACATTCTCTGGAGATGTTGAGTCTCTAGTGGCTCGTTATAAAAAAGTTGAGCAGAGCGAAAAAGAAATGGCTCAGATGACTCAGGACACAGGTCTTTCATTTAACAAATTCCGCGATCTTTACTTACAAACAGTAGACGCAAAAAAACGTCTAGATAGCCTTAATAACGATGCACAAATGCACTATGAGTGGATTCGTGACACGCACACTGAAATCTGGAAAGGGGAGCGTGAAGCCGACCTTGCGAAATCAGAACTTGTGGAAGCGAATCTTCGTTTGGTTGTTTCGATCGCTAAAAAATACACCAACCGTGGGCTACAGTTCTTGGATCTGATCCAAGAAGGAAACATTGGTCTTATGAAGGCCGTGGATAAGTTTGAGTATCGTCGTGGATATAAATTTTCAACTTACGCCACTTGGTGGATTCGTCAGGCTATTACTCGTGCCATCGCTGACCAAGCAAGAACGATCCGTATTCCAGTTCATATGATTGAGACGATTAACAAACTCGTTAGAACTTCTCGTTATCTCGTACAGGAACTTGGGCGTGAGCCACAACCAGAAGAGATTGCAGTGAAGATGGATATGCCAGTGGACAAGGTTAGAAAAGTCCTTAAGATTGCAAAAGAGCCTATCTCTCTTGAAACCCCTGTGGGTGAAGAGGAAGATTCGCACTTAGGTGATTTCATTGAAGATAAAAAGGTGATCAATCCTGGTGAAGCGATTGTTAATCTGAACTTAGCTGAGCAAACAAGAAAAGTCCTTTCCACCCTGACTCCAAGAGAGGAAAAAGTCCTCCGTATGCGTTTTGGAATCGGTGAAGAGAGTGACCACACCCTTGAGGAAGTGGGACAAGACTTTAACGTGACTCGTGAGAGAATCCGGCAGATTGAGGCCAAAGCTCTTAGAAAGCTTCGTCATCCTTCTCGCTCAGGAAAGCTTAAAACCTTTATCGACTAAAAATCACTGATTTTAAAGTTAAAGAGAATCTAGAACCCCTAAAAGACTTTTTAGGGGTTTTCTTTTTAGGGGCGATGTTTATTGCCTTTGTTCCTCATCGGGAATATGAATAGAGGAAGTGACGTCGTCACCCAAAGTACCTTTAAGGGGGCTTAGCTTAGTTGGTTAAAGCATCCGGCTCATAACCGGAGGATCGAAGGTTCGAGTCCTTCAGCCCCTACCATTTAAGGTACCCGGTTCTTTTTTCGGATGCATTTCGTCAAGCATTCACCAGTTTCCCCAGAGCAGAAGTTTTTTGATGTCTTTCCTAATAAATCGTTAGGTTTTTAGTGTAATTAAATAGGAAATCGGAGAAATGTTTTACGTTGGGTAAAGGTTTTCGACCTGAGGGAGACACCAAGTGCATATCGATCGAGTCTGTTTTCCATTTTGGAATGAGCAACTTAAGATCGCCATTGATCAGTTGTTGTGAGCAGAGAAAGCGTGGAAGAAGGCCAATTCCTTTTGATTTTAAGGTAACATCTCTAACAAAATCGGGGCTATTGGCCGTGATTGCTCCCTTGAGACTTACTTTTTTTCTCTGTTTGCCATATTTGAAAACAACATCTTTGCCTTCGATGTTTGAGAGGATAAAGCAAGGGTAGTTACAGACATCCTGGATGGACTTTAGGTGACTGACAGAATCATAGAATTTTGAGCTGGCAAAAAAATTCATTTCGAAATCGCCAAGTTTTCTAATCTTTAGACTGCTGTCTTTCAATTTTCCGAGTCGAATTGCAAGGTCCACGTTTTCATGATCGATATTTAACGAATCTTGTGAGAAGTAAACTTCGATTTTAACTTTCGGAAATAGCTCGTGATAGCGGGATATAATATCTGGGAGAAAGGCGGAGGCCGCACCGTGGGCTGCTGTGAGAATGATTCGTCCCTCGGGTTCTTGGTCTTTTTTATCGAGATCAAAGATGACCTCTTCTAAATCATTAAAAATTCTGTGGCATCTTGAATAAAATTTCTCACCTTCAGCTGTTAAGCGGAATTCCCTCGTTGTTCGGTGGACTAAGGTAACACCGAGATCGTTTTCAAGTTCCTGTAGCACACGACTTAAACGGCCCTTGTCTAAATTTAAAAAATTGGCCGCTTCTGTGAGACTATTCGACTGAGCGATCCTCAAGAAAACACTGACATGGTTAATATTTATTCGGTCATGAAGGTTGTTGCCCATTGAGCAAAACTAGTACTACAAGGTTACGACTTCTGCAATAGAGTGATCTCAATATATTTGATAATCCTTATTTTACAAGTATTTAAAGGTTCTTAGTTAGCTTCTCGGTCTTAGCAACAACGTTGTCGATTTGGCAACACTGCTTTGAGATTAGACCTATTCTCTAATAACGAGAATTCAGTTACCTACACACAAGCAAAACATAAACTTCCAAGGGGGAATTATGAAATTAAATAAAATATCTACAACCTTTCTACTTGTAGCGATCGGTCTTTTTGGCTTCAATGCTATGGCTCAGACCCAAGCTTTTTCATTAGAAAGTAAGGTAAAGCAAATTTTAGAGCCCTTTCAATGTAAAACAGAACAATCAAATCACAGCAGTAAAATTAGGCTCTGTCACCTTAAAGAAGATACTAGTAAAACTTTTCGGTTAAGCTATTTTGAAGGTGCTGACAGCTTATCTTTTTCACTCGAATTTAAAAATAATATGTCGGTAGCAGATTTCAAAATTTCATTTGAAGAGATCGCTGATGTTATGCTTCCGGCGTTGATGAGTGCCTGGCCGGAAACAGGGGGCAGCGTTCTTTGCTTTAATAATTCAGGATCGATTCGCCCTCCTGAAATAAATCCTGAAGCACTGTTTGTTGATTCCTATGTGTCGAATCAAGTCCAGGCTCAAAACTCTTCTTTTATTCAGATTCTTGATCGTGGTTTTAGTTTCAGGCAATGTTTTATTGCTTAAATGAATCTAAAGCTTCCGAGATTCCTAATATATAAGTTATTGGTATGGAAGTGGCGGTTCTGCCACCCTTCTACAGGGTACCGACACCGCGAATTGTAATGGTTTTTTCAAAAGGCGTGTACAGGCATTCTGAAAAGGAAGCCCGCCAAAGAGGCGAGAGTTTGTAGAGATCCTTGATAAAGCGACAGTGGTCGCTTTGTCATCCTAGCAATATTTTCAATTTTGGAAAATAGGCTTTAGGAATTGAAATGGGTGTCCTAATCTTTCGGGAACTTAACCAAGGAGTTCCCATGAAAGCCTTCTCACTATTAGTACTCATTTCTCTGACAAGCTCTTTTGCTCAAGCTCAAGATAATTCCTGCCAACAGGCATTAGAGGAGATGAATCAGGTACGCGTAGAAAATATCGAAAACAAAGCGCAGATCTATGCGTTTCAGCAAATTTCTTGGGAAGCGCTCCAGATTTGTATGCAAGAAAACTTAGGGGAAAACCAAGAGGCTTTCGCGCAGGTGGTTCAGGAAGCGAATGCTTGTCCTATGGGAGCAAAGAAAATAACCATAAAGCCAAGTGGAGAAATCATTCTCTCTGATGAAGATGCGCAAGCCATGTTAGCTTTGTCTCAATGCACAGCTGAGCTTGCAGAGAGTGTTGGAAATAACGAGTATTGATTTTTGAGCGAATTGATCTATGCTCCTTTAAAAAGGAGTAAGTATGGATATCGAAAAACTGAAAAATTGGGATAAGACTAAGGCCGATGATGGCAAAGAAGCCATCACAAAAAAGTTTAAGTTTGAAAATTTTAATGAGGCTTTTGGATTCATGACTCAAGTAGCGCTTAAAGCTGAAAAGATGAATCATCACCCCGAGTGGTTCAACGTTTATAATCAAGTAGAAGTCACTCTTACCACACATGACAAAGGTGGCTTAACTGATAATGATATGGAGCTTGCAGGCTTTATGGATCAGCTGAGACCCTAATTTAGAGATGAGGATGTTTTTTCTTGGAAGATTCGTCTTCCAGTTTGAGTCCTGAAGTTTTTTCTTTACGCTTCTTTAATTTCTCAACATCCTCTTCTTTTTCCACCTTATCATTGACCGGAATTGTTTTATTTTGGTTGGTGGCGGATCGATTTTCCCCAGCAGGATTGGAATCTAGTGTTTGTTGCCCACGATTCATTTGGACAGCACCCTCCGTATCGATCTTTTTACCGTGATGATCGGCGATCGCTAGAGTGGCTAGAATCAGTAGCATTGAAAAGATTGATGCGATAATTTGGCTAAACATGCCATACCTCCAATCCTAAAGTACTAAATCTCCAAGGAAAACTCTTGGACGACTCATGAAATTATCTTTTACAAAATACCACAAATGCTTTGGTCTAGGAAGAAACCATTGAGAAGGGCAAATAGGCCCTCTGGCATAGGTTTCTTTCAAAGGCTCAGGTGATTTTTAATACTGTAAGCATGAGAGTTATTATTCTGTTATCCCTTATTCTTTTTAAATGTCCCTTATTCGCTGGCACTGAAATCAACTTAAAGCTTCCCGATTTCTCTAACAAAATTAGCCATTTAAATATGACATTCCGAGTTTCGGTTCCCAAAGGACAGAAGATCACCCAAGGCCCAGATTCCCATATTCAATTTGAAAGCCATGCCAACGGTGAGTGGGAGGAGATTGGAAAAGTCAGCCTCAATGAGAGTTTGGACCTTTTTGGTCTTTCAAGACCGGTAAAATTCTCAACACCTATACAACAAGGAGTTTCGAAGCTTCGCTTGAAGGGTACCTTGTACCATTGCCCAAAGCCTGACACGCCTCCTTCCTCAAAATCTTACTGTGTTATTCAAAACATAAAAGGACTCGCTCATTCCTCTGCTGAAGGAAAAAAAGAGCTCTACGCCCACATTAAGGGGACGATGATTGATCCAAATACCAATGACTAAAATCTTGAAGGGCCTTTTCGGTTTTCACCCTTGGTTTGTAATCAAGGCGGGATTTCGCTTTTTCAATATTGAGAGTCATTGAAAAGGCAGCCACGCCCACTTTAATGGGAAGAAGGCTGGGCTCTTTTTTAGTTCCTAAAGCGTTTTGTAGGAATTCGTTAGCACGAGCCAGTGGCAGGATGAGAGAGAGTGGAATTCTTTTCCTTTTTCCATCCATTTTTACAACTGCTAAGGCATCTTCAATAAAATCCCAAAGTTTCACAGGTTCATCATTGCTAATGTTATAGCTCTCACCAAAACGATCGGGCGGGGCTGTTAGAAGGTATTCGACAATATCGACAAGGTTTTCCACAGAGGTGAAATCAGTGATGTTTTCCCCCGTTCCTGGTTGGATGAGGAGATTTTTCTTTCTCATTTCAATAATGCGGGGGAGCCAGTTGGTGTCTCCTTTGCCAATCACACCGCGGGGACGAAGAGACACCGTGAGAAAGGAAGGGCTATTGTATTCAGAAACCTTTTTCTCAGCGAGATATTTTGTTTCAGCATAAGCGTTAGAAAACTTTGGGGGGATGTCGTCTTCCTTTAAATTGAATTGGTCTTTGTATTGAAAATATATGGAGGGAGAAGAGAAATTAATAAAACGCTTCACCCCTGAATCTTTACAGGCACCCAACAAGTTCTCTGTAGCATCGACATTGGCTGTTTTGAAAGAATCGAAAGAACCCCAAGCTCCCGCCTTTCCGGCACAGTGGATAACGGCGTCACATTTTTTCACCAGTTTTTTGATATGCTCAAGGGAGGTTAGGTCTCCTCTTAAGTAGGTAAAAGATGGGGCTTCAAACAGCGAGGGACTTCGACCTGTTCCCAGAACCTGGTGACCTTTTTTGAGTAGACGATGACATATTTCTTTTCCAATAAACCCATTGGAGCCTGTGACAAGTATTTGCATTAGGGAACCCTGATTGAGGTTTGAGCTATTAGTGTTCGATTGGGCTCCATTGGCGGCCCAGTCGAATGATTTTTTCTAGCAGACTTTTATAGGTGTAGCCTTGCTTTTTTGCACTATTGGAAAAATCGTCAAATTCAGAGATGTCTGGATTGGGATTGGCTTCAAGGATATAGGCTTTGCCTTCTTCATTAACCCGCAGGTCCATTCTGGCATATCCACTAAGGCCCAAGGCTTTGTAGGCTCTCTTTGCTAACTTTTGCAGTTCTTTGCACTTTTCCTCGGACAATTCGGCAGGGCCTGTGGAGATTCCTTTTCTTCCTCTATACTCTTCGTTGAATTTAGCCGCTGAGGAATAGAATTCCCTTTCAGGATGTTCTGATTGATTGAATTTAAGTTGCCAGACCGGAAGGGTTTCTAAACGATAATTTCCTAAAACACCGACGTAATACTCTTGGCCTGCAATGAACTGTTCGGCGATGGCATCGGTATAGAATTTTTTATGGATGTATTCAACCCGCTCCCGTAGTTTTTCTTCATTGTGAACAACCGAAGCCTGCGAAAGTCCAAGTGAGGCTTCCTCGTTTAAGCATTTAACGATAATTGGAAAACTCTTTAAAGTGAGTTTTCTTTTCGGGCTGTTACGAGGGAAAACTTGGAACTTCGCTGTGGGAATTTTATGATAAGAGAGAATCTTTTTAGAAAGAGCTTTGTCTCTTCCAATAATTAATCCTTTAGGATTCGAGCCCGTGTAGGGAGTACCCAACAACTCAAGATAGCTAACCACGTTTTGATCAAAGACAGCCTCACCTTTGAACTCTTCAAGAAGATTAAAAATAATATGAGGATCAAATTCCTTTATATGACTTCGGATCCGTTTGAGGCTATCGGTCACTCCAAGCATCTTTACATCGTGGCCAAGCTCCGTGAGTGCTTTTTTAACATCATACTCGGTGACCCATTCGATTTTGGCCCAATCCAACTCTTTTTCGACAACGTCTTCTGGAGGGATTAAGTCAGTGTGGACAAGAATGAGTATTCTCATGTTTACATCGCTATCTTATGGTGACCTGAGTTTATGTAATTAAGAGTTTGAGCTGTCAGCATTCCCACTAAATCCAAGCGAGTTTCTTTTTCGGATTTGGTTAAACGCAATTTCTTTTCCTGACAGCTCACAATAACCTCTTGAAGCATCTGATCAATGGTGTACTTATACTGACCCGTCCAACGAGCCACCTGATCTCTAATAAGTTTACGCTCCCCGCGAATAAATTGGGAGGCTAATTTCTTTTTTTTGTACTGAGGGCTGTTGGAGAACAAACGAAACAGCAAGGGATCTAGGTAGAAAGGCTGGTCTAGTCCTAGTTCGTCCACTTTCTCTGAGTAATAGGTTTTAACTTTTCGACGGCTGGAATCGATTTTTCCAGGCTCTTCTTTTTTGCGTACAGGTGGTTTTTGGTGAGCAATCTCTTGCATCATCTCATCAACGAGCTTCAATTTTTTGAGAGCGGGCCAGTGTGAGTAGCGTTTTTTCCAGTTGGATTTTGGGTTGAGCCAAACGGCAAAGGTTTCCGCCCAATCCTCATCAGGGTGAGCTTGCGCGTACCAGGAGTTTAAATGCACAACGAATTTACGGGAGTAAGCTTTAGGAGCGTATTCCTCAGGATAGGGAGTGGAGGAGAGACCAAAAAGCTTTTGTCTTTTCCTGGATTTTCGCAATCTGTAAGCGTTGTCGATCGCGTGACCGGCTTCATGTCTGAGAAGTTTTATACAATTTCTTTCAGCGTAACCTTCTACATCGAACATAATTTTTTTGTGAAGTTTCGCCAGACGTTCATTCACAACAAAAAAGGGAATGGCGATACCAGGAATACCATCAACCGAATACCAATCCTCTGAAACCCACACGTGGGGACGAAAGCTGAGTCCTTTGGCCTCCAAGTCGTCGTAGAGTCTTTGTACTAAGGGCTCAATGCGACTTCCTTCAATCTTGAGGTCGAGATCTGAGAACTTCAACTCCATAATTTCTTTATCAGAAAGGCTTTCCCACGAATGTTTGTTTCTTTTAGGCATATAGAAAGTCTAACGAGATAAGAAAAAGCTGTCATATTGAGCTGCACTATAATTGCGGTCGGTAGTGACCGGTAATTTTCCAGGTAAAGAGGACATCCTCTATTTTTGCGCCCCAACCAATATTGTGAACAACGAGGGGGCGTCCTGACACAGATCGGTCAATAAGAATGCCAATGTGATCGCGCCCATTAAACAATTTCCAGGTAACGATATCCCCAGCGTGGTAGTCTGTTGAGGTTTCGCTCACTTTTTTCTGCCATCCTTTTTCAATAAAAAAAGTTTGTAAATTAGGAACTCTTCTATGATCAATATTCTTATCAGGACTCTTAAGGCCCCAATTGTTCGGGTATTTTTTAAAATTTTTGAGCATGCTTTCGTGCAGCTCTTTTTGCAAATCAAAGTCCACAGATCTTAAAGCTCTAATTACGACATCGGTACAAACACCGGTGCTAAGGCTCACATCACCACCGGGGTAATCAAGAGCTTTGTAACTTGAGTCATAGGAAGTTGTAACGCCGATCTGTGCTTTAGCGGCTTTGATGATCGTTCTTGTTTTCTCAGAAAGGTTTTTGATGGAAATTTTCTTTTCTAATAAGGAGGGGTAAGCCCAGCAGTGGAACAAAACTAGGCTTAGAGAAGAGCAGATGAGAAGAATCGCGAAGTTTCTCCGTCCTTTTTGGCTGAAATCACTCATCACTCTATTTTGCCATTACTTTTAAGATAAAGAAGACAACCTCGGCTGAGTGGTTAAATTGAGGATTTGAATGGAAACTGGCAACAGAGATTGACCGGTACGAATTAAACCTCTACCTTTGTTTTATGTCAGACTTAAACTTAGAAAAAGAAATGAAAGTTTTTACAGATGGTGCAAGCCGAGGGAATCCAGGGCCCGCAGCAGTGGGTGTGGTTTTCTACGATATGAAGGGCGAATGCATCGGTGAATACAAAGAGGCGCTTGGCTCACAGACGAACAATTACGCTGAGTATATGGCGGTGATTCGAGCTCTTGAAATTTGCAAAGAAAAGTCTGTGGAAAAATTAGATTTCTATTGTGATAGCCAATTATTGGTGAAGCAAATGTTGGGTGAGTACAAAGTCAAATCTCCCCAAATTATACCGCTTTTTGAACGAGCCAAGGAACTCACCAGCTATTTTAAAAAAGTGGGATACCATCATGTTCGTAGAGAACAGAATAAAGAAGCCGACGCGCTTGCCAATCGAGCTTTGGATTCACTCTAAAGGAAAATCAGATCATTAGTGAGTAGCTAATGAGGCCAATCACGCTTAGAGCGACAATTTTGAATGCAAATTTTGGTCTTTTTTGTTTCATTAACGTCCTACCTACAGTCTACAAATAACCTATCGGCAAATTCCTTCAGGACTTTAGAAAGAGTCAAAATCTTGGATATTTTTCTCAAATTGAAAAGCTTTGAGGTTTTAGAATTTACCCCATAGCTAATGGAAGCAGGAACTTTAATAGGGCCCACTGTTGCGTTTCCCAGAACCTTCCAACAGATCGAAATCACCTATTAATCTCAGCCACTTCAGATCTTGTAGAATTGCTTTGGTAAAGTTTGAGACCCAGCCCATATTAGAAGAGATAAATAATTTCAACCACTTAGACTTAGTCACCGAGTGCCTCAGTTATCACCACAAGCAGTAAAAACTCTATAATGTTTCCAAAAGTGGTGTGACTTTAGCCTCACTTCTGGTAGAAAGTTAAGTTATTGGATTGACAGGCTATTGCACTAAAAAATTCATTTTTTAGTGAGGAAAGTCCGGGCTTCACAGGCCGCGCAAGGGGTAACGCCCCTCCACCGTAAGGTGAGGACCAGTGGAACAGAGAGAATGTCCAGCGCTATGATCCTTTCACCGGGAACGGGAGGTGAATGGGGAGCGGCTGGAGTGAAAGCAGCTAAACTCTGCGTGAAGCAAGATCAAATAGGAAAGCGCTTGAGTGTGGCCGCACGAAGCTTTCGGGTTGATCGCTTAAGGCCTTCGGTAACGAAGGTCTCAGATGAATGATAGCCCTCGACAGAACCCGGCTTATCGTTGGTCCATAGAATGCCGCACTCCCTTTATGGGGGTGCGGTGTTCAAATTTTTTAAATCGCTTTAGTAAAATATCGATCTGCCATTGAAAAGAGAAAATCCACGAGGATAGCAAGAAGTGCTGCTGGGATGGCCCCTTGTAAAACCATATTAGTATCGTTGAGAGCTAGGCCCGTAACGATGGGAACTCCTAAGCCACCAGCCCCAATAAAGGCCGCTAAAGTGGCTGTTCCAATATTAAGAATGGTGGCCGTACGAATTCCTGCCATAATGGTTGGAAACGCTAGTGGTAATTTTACCGAGAAAAAGATTTCAAAAGGATAAAGTCCAATTCCTTTGGCTGAAGTAATTAGTCTTGGGTCAATGCTTGTCATCGCAGTATGAGTGTTTCGAAGAATGGGAAGAAGTGAATAAATAAAAAGTCCGATAATCGCTGGAGTAAAACCGATTCCGAAAAATGGGATCATAAAAGTAAGCAGTGCTATGGATGGGATTGTTTGTAGTACTCCGGTAAATCCCAGAACGTACTTTGAAAAAGTGGCTCGACCAGAGATTACAGTTGCTAGTGGAACAGCCACAAGAGTAGCGAGCAAGACCGCTAGTCCTGTTAAAAACAAGTGGTTCTTGGTTTGGGTGAGCATTCGAGACCACTGAATGGATTTGGTGGCGCTGTAGGAACCACCTTCAGAAACCAAACCGTCTTCTGTTAAAAATTTATTCGCAACGAAGGGAATCGGTTTTCCATCGTTGACCATACCAGTGAGCTTGCGAATCCTTTGGTCGTCAATGCGTCCAGCAAGAGAATTTAGAAGCTTTCTTACCTCAGTGGGGATTTGATCGTGAACCAATGGAACGGCCAGATATTTTGGAAAGAACTTTTCATTGTCCTCAAGCACTTTGAAATTGTATTTTTCCACCAGTGGTTCGGTGGTGTAGGCTTCTGCAAAATCCACGCGATCATTTCTTAGTGCCTCATAGTTGAGAGGCACGTCCAAGTTAGTTAAAGGATTCTTGAGGGAGTAAAGCTTCTTTAGTCCCTGCCAGCCGTCTGTCCTTTCTTGAAATTCAAAACTCACCGCGCCTCTGAGCTCTGGATGATCCTTTAAATCGGAGATGGTCTCAATCCCTAACTCGTTTGCCAGTTCGGGCTTCATAACAAGACTGTAGCTGTTGTTAAGTCCTAAAGGTTTAAGCATCTCTAGGTTATGTTTTTTCAATCGTTGATTGATGCCGACAAAGTCTTGCACTTCGGTTTTTATAATCGACTGCGCGATCGTGCCAGAATAATCGGGGTAGACATCAAGTTCGTGGGTTTTTAGGGCGTAAAAAGCAGCCACAGACCCACCCATACTGAACTTTCTAACAACGGGATAGCCGTTATCTTCGAGCAGTTGAGCAAAGATTTCTGCGATAATGAAATTTTCGCTAAACCGCTTGGATCCAACAGTGATTGTGGGCTTGTCGTCACTAGCCTGGGTAAAGTTTAGAGGAGATAGAACGAGAAAAGCGAAAAGAATCATGCCGTTCAAAGCTTTAGAGAGCACTGAGCGCCTCCTGACTAAAAACTCCCATAAGCTGACCTTTATCGTTTACCACGGGGAGAGCGGATTCTTTTGCGTCCAAGATTTTTTGCATACCATGAAGGATATTATCAGTACTTTGAAGCTTTAATTCATGAGAGTTTTTTCCGACCTCTTGACTCTTTAGAAGCATGCGATCTTTGTCGACAAAATAATGATAGCGTTGCTTTTGGCTTTGAAGAAAAGAGTCGACCTCATTTAAAGAAGAGAAGCTCTTACATTCATTAGTTTCAATATCACAGACTTCAAAGCCTTTCGGATTCTCAAAAGTGGAGAACACGCTGGTGTTTAATACCGAATAAAGAAAGACCTCTTTTAAAATATTTCCTGGTGAGTGGGAGTGAATAAAGCTTTCTACAAACTTTGTTGCCGGCGAGAGCAAAAATTTACTGGGTCGTCCTTTTTGTTCAATTTTACCTTGGTTAAGTAGGACAATCTCGTCGGCCATTTTAAAAGCTTCGGGGAGATCGTGAGTGACAAGAACAATTGTTAGATGAAGTTTTGACTGTAAACTTAAAAACTCCTTTTGAATCTCTGCGCGCGTAATAGGATCCAAGGCGCTAAAGGGTTCATCCATAAGCATAATTTGAGGATTCATAAACAAAGCTCTAGCGATGCCGACTCGCTGTTGTTGGCCACCACTGATTTGTCTTGGTTTTTTATTGAGAAAATCCTTTGAGTAGGGGAGATCCATGAGTTCACAAAGCTCTTGGATCCTTTGGTTGATTTGGCTTTTCTGCCAATTTTCTTTGCGGGCAATTATAGAGAGGTTCTCATAGAGGGTCATATGGGGAAAAAGACCACTGCCCTGAATTGAATAACCCATTTGGCGGCGCCACTGCTCCCCTTTGGAAAAATCAAATTTTTTGTCTTCGATAAAAATTTCGCCATCATTGGGTTGTAAAAGCCCATTCATCAAGCGAAGTGTGGTTGTTTTACCACTGCCACTAGAGCCCACGAGACAATAGGTTTTTCCTTTTTCAATACATAAGTTGAAATCAGAGAGAATGTTTTTATCGCCATAGGAAAATGCGATATTTTTCATATCAATCGCGTAGGGATTGGGCATAGATAGAAAAAATCATTTTATGACAGAGATTACAACGAAAAAAAGTTTAATTTACAAAAGGAAAGGGCAGTAAATTAAATAATTTATAACCTAAGATTTAACTTGGGAATAAACTAAAAGTTCGGCTCCGAGGCGCCAATCAGGAGAGTGCTTTAAACGAGTCCAATAGCGAAAATTGAAGTCTTTTTGCATTTTCTCTCGTAACTCCCACTCGCTACCTCCAAAGTAAGGTCCCCCTCTTTTGGGGACTACAAAGAAAATTCCAAGAAGGTGGCCATCGTCAGTCAGAAGCTTTTTCCAGGCTTTAACCATTTTGGAACGCTTCTCTGGAGCGATCGCACAGTAGAGCGTGTGTTCAAAAATCAAATCAAAAGTGGATTGGTTATTGTCAGCAAACTCAAAAAAGTCGCTCTTCACAAAGTTCAGATTCTCGATATCCCCATAGAGTTTTTGGGCTTCTTCCAAAGCGCGGTCGCTAAAATCAAGAGCTGTTACGATATGTCCCTGTTTTGCTAGATAGGCAGCATCATGGCCACGGCCGCAACCAGGAACCAGAATTCGACATTTGTTAATTTTTAGCTGGTTCATAGCACTTTTAAGCTCGGGATGAGGTTTTTCTAAATCCCACCCGGGAAGCTCGGGTTCATTGTATTTTTGAGTCCAGAAAGGAGAGCCTTTAACATCGTCGTTTGCGAAATAATAATCAGGGGTTTGAATCTGATGACTGTTTATTTTAATGGAATCGTCATCAAATTCTTCAGCGAGGTTAAAGAGTTCCGCCTGAGCGGGCCGGGATAAGACAAAGGGAATACCTCTTTTCGTTTTCCCGTGGAAGCGGTCCCATTCATCCACACAAAAAGAGGAAACCTCGGCTTCTTCTTTGAGTTGATAAGGCATTTGCAAAACAATTTTATTATTCTCAAGATGAACTTGCCTTGCCACATAAGGCTTATCGAAGCATTCGACAATGGCCTCATCTCCTTCAAAATTGAGATGGGTCACACCGTAGTCATCCAGAGTTATTTGCGAGAGCATATCGTGACCGATGGGTTCATCCGTCACTCGGAGACCATTGTGAAGGACAAAATAGCCCTCCTCATCAATGGCAATTGTTTTGATCATTGAGTTTTATTCCACTTCGTCGGGATCATCTTGTGAATCGGTAGTCTCTTCCTCGGAAGCGGGCTCATCCACTTGCTCGACTTCACCTTCTTCAGTAATTTCAAAGGGCTCCATAAATTCGACTTTTACATCACCGGCATTTTCGATCTGAGCGGTCCACTTATTGCCATCTTTGGAGGTGATTAAAAAGGTTCCGCGACGGTAGACTTTTTCCATTTCTCCATCAGCATTTGGCTCCATATAGGAAAACTTGAAATGAGCTTTCATCTCTTTGCCGCTTTCAATGACTTCAGTGTAGATCTTAGAAAACTCAATTTCCGTAGCGTTGGGCTGATTGTTCTGCACAGCCTGAGTCATATAAGCGGTAATGAGGTTATTGATCTTGTTCATTTGATCGATGGTTAATTCTTCTGAACGTTTGGAGAACCAAAAAGTAAAACAAATGAATGCAATCACGATAACTAAGCTCAAATACTTCATGTGTGGACCTCTGAGGTTGATTCGTTTCACCATTGTGCCTCGAATCAGGGCTTTAGTAAAAGGCTTAGATGTAAAGCTTTATGGCGCGCCACAGCAATGACGCGCTTCCGAAAAACGGAAGTCGCTCTTGGCCGAAAGTTGTTTAAAAACGGGAATTTGTCTATGGTCCCAGCATTGGAGACTCCCATGGCCCAGATACAAACTCAGTTAGACTCTACTTCCGAACAATTTAAAAAAAATAAGGACTTTATGGATGGCCTTGTTAATCAGCTCAACGAGCGAGTGGAGCAGGTTAAAAAAGGTGGCGGTGAAAAGTCTTTAGAAAGGCATCGCTCGCGCGGCAAATTGCCCGCTCGAGAAAGAATTGAAAAAATTATTGATCCGCAATCCTCTTTTTTAGAATTTTCAACTCTTGCGGCTTGGGAGCTTTACGATGGTGCAGCCCCAGGGGCTGGAGTGGTCACAGGCATTGGTCTTGTTAGTGGAGTTGAGTGCGTGATCGTTGCTAACGATGCCACCGTCAAAGGGGGTACCTATTTCCCAATGACGGTCAAAAAACATTTGCGGGCTCAAGAAGTGGCTATGGAAAATGGACTCCCTTGTGTCTATTTGGTGGACTCGGGCGGAGCCTTTCTCCCCATGCAAGATGAAGTTTTCCCGGACCGGGACCATTTCGGACGCATATTTTATAACCAAGCTCGAATGTCTGCTCAGGGAATTCCTCAAATTTCTATAGTAATGGGAAGTTGCACGGCCGGTGGAGCCTACGTTCCGGCCATGAGTGATGAAAACGTTATTGTTAAAGACAATGGAACTATTTTTTTAGGAGGCCCACCCTTAGTAAAAGCCGCCACGGGAGAAGATGTTACAGCTGAAGAACTCGGTGGAGCGGCAGTACACAGTTACACCTCTGGAGTCACTGACCACTTTGCAGAAGACGATGAGCAGGCCCTTTTGAAAGCTCGTGAAATCGTAAAGCATCTCAACCACACTCGTAAACAATCCGTCGATCTAAAAGAAACAGAAGAACCACTTTATGAGGCTTCTGAACTTTATGGAATTATTCCTGAAGACACTCGCGTGCAATTTGATGTGAGGGAAGTGATCGCTCGTATTATTGATGGCAGTGATTTCCATGAATTTAAAAGTGGCTATGGCACATCCCTAGTGACAGGCTTTGCACGAATTTGGGGAATGCCGGTAGGAATCATCGCCAATAACGGTGTTCTTTTTAGTGAGTCGGCAATGAAGGCCGCTCACTTCATTGAGCTTTGTGAGCAACGACGAGTGCCCTTGGTTTTCTTGCAAAATATTACGGGCTTTATGGTCGGAAAATCTTACGAGCACGAAGGCATCGCTAAGCATGGCGCCAAGATGGTGATGGCCGTGAGTAATGCCAGTGTGCCTAAATTCACCGTTGTTATCGGTGGTTCTTATGGCGCAGGAAATTACGGCATGTGTGGAAGAGCCTACCAGCCGAGACAGTTATGGATGTGGCCGAATGCTAAAATCTCTGTGATGGGTGGGGAACAAGCCGCCAATGTTTTATGTACAGTAAAAATGGATCAAAAAGCGGCCAAAGGAGAAGAGATGTCTCCCGAAGAGCAGGAAAAATTTAAAAAACCGATTCTTGAAAAATACGCAAAGGAAAGTTCGGCTTATTACTCAAGTGCTCGCATCTGGGATGATGGGATTATTGATCCCACAGACACTCGCCAAGTATTGGCGTTGGGACTCAGAGCTTCTTTAAATAAAAAATGGAATGAGCCCAAGCAGGGCGTCTTTAGGATGTAGATCATGGAAAACTTAAGAATCATACAGAAAGATCATTTGATTTCAGTCACCCTCAATCGACCCAAGGTTCGCAATGCCTTTAATGATGCAATGATTGAAGAAATGACGGCCACTTTCAAAGAGGCCAGTAAAAACCAAGAGCTTCGAGTGATGATTCTTCAAGGAGCCGGTGAGAGTTTTAGTGCCGGAGGGGATCTTAACTGGATGAAGTCCATGGTCGACTACACCGAAAAAGAAAATATTGCCGATTCAGAAAAGCTTTTCGAAATGTATGAGGCTCTTAAAAATGTACCAGTACCAGTAGTCACCATGGTCCATGGTCACGCCATGGGTGGGGCTTTAGGTCTTATAGCAGCTAGTGACATCGTCTATGCAGAGGAAGACACGCAATTTTGTTTTAGCGAAGTGCGCTTGGGGCTGGCACCGGCTGTCATCAGTGCGTTTGTGAAAGACAAAATCTTACCGCGTGACATGCACCGCTACTTTCTCACCGCCGAAGTTTTCGATTCGGCCGACGCCTTCGACATGGGGTTGATTCATGGCTATGGGGGAAAAGAAGAGGTGGAGGAAACTGTTTTTAAAACCGCACAAAAAATTTCTAAAAACGGCCCGCAAGCGGTACGCGCCACCAAGAAATTAATTTTTGATTTAGAGTCCTCAAAGAATTTAAAGAAAACAACCTCCGAGGTTATCGCTAAACTGCGAGTGGGCGATGAAGGACAAGAGGGATTGAGTGCATTTTTTGAAAAGAGGAAACCTTCGTGGCTGATATAAAAAGTGTTGCAATTGCAAACAGAGGAGAGGTGGCCGTTCGAATCATTCGAGCTTGCCAAGAGTTAGGCTTAGAGTCGGTTTTACTACACTCAAAAGCTGATATCGGTACTAGGGCTTATCGCCAAGCGGATCGAACGATCTGTATTGGTGAATCTTCGGTCAACCAATCCTATCTTTCCATTGAGAAAAATGTCGACGGAGTTTTGGCTTCGGGGGCACAGGCTGTTCACCCTGGCTTTGGTTTTCTGTCAGAGAATTCTGATTTTGCTCAAGCGCTGATCGACAAAGGTATCGAATTTATTGGTCCGAGCCCAGAAGCCATTCGTAAAATGGGTGATAAGATTGAGGCCAAACATATTATTGAAAAGGCGAAGGTTCCGAGCGTTCCGGGTTATAATGGTGCCGATCAGAGTCTGGAAACTCTTACCAGCGAAGCCGAAAAAATTGGTTATCCCGTTATCGTAAAAGCGGCCGCCGGCGGTGGTGGACGAGGAATGAAGGTCATTCGTTCCAAAGAAGAATCAAAGGAAATGATTGAAGCGGCAAAGCGAGAAGGTAAAAGTGCTTTTGGAAGTGATAAGGTATTCCTTGAGAAATATCTGGATAAAGCCAAGCACATAGAGGTTCAAATATTTGGAGATTTAAGCGGAAATGTGGTTCACCTTTTTGACCGTGAATGTTCCGTGCAAAGGCGCCATCAAAAAATTGTGGAAGAGGCCATGTCGCCCTCTCTTTCAACCGATTTGCGCCTTGAGATTTGTCAGTCGGCCGTAAAGCTTGCCAAAGAGGTTAACTATGTCGGGGCGGGAACAGTGGAGTTTCTTGTTCAAGATGGCAATTTTTATTTTCTTGAGATGAACACGCGTCTTCAAGTAGAACATCCTGTCACCGAATTGGTTCTTGGAGTGGATTTGGTGAAGGCTCAAATTCTCAATCAAATGAACCGTTTCTCTGTATGGGACCAGGACTTACTCACTCCACGAGGGCACGCCATTGAGTGCCGACTTTATGCGGAAGATCCTTATTCTGTAGGGATTCCTTCCACCGGACCTGTAGGCTACCAACACTGGCCGGATGGGCCGGGACGGCGTTTTGACTATGGATACGAAGAGGGCGATGAGGTGACTCCCTTTTATGATTCTATGATGGCGAAAATTATTGTTTGGGATGAAAACCGCAGCAGAGCCATCAGGAAAATGCTTAAAACCCTTGATCAAACAATTTTGTTTGGAGTGAAGTCAAATATTCCTTTTTTAAAGAAAATTCTCTCCCATCCTGATTTCGTTGACGGAAGTTTTAACACTCAATTTATTAATCAGTATTTTCCCCAAGGCCTTGAGGTGGAAGAAAAAAACACCGAAATGATCAAAGAGGTGGGGGAATTGTTGTTTCAAAAAGTTGGCGAGAGAACAGGATCTAATCAAGCCGTAAGTTCACCCTGGACTCAGCACTGGAGTAATGTATGAAAAAACTAAAAATCCAGTGGCAGGGTAAAGAAAGGGAAGTTCTTGTTCAAAAAATTAAAGGGAAGCTTTGGTTTCACCTAGACGGGGAAACTCATTCGTATTCCCCTGAGATCAATCAATCCTCATCCGGAGCCGCAGCTTCTCAAGATCCTACGAAAATTGTAGCCCCCATGCCTGGCAAGGTCATGAAAGTATTAAAATCAGTTGGAGACGCAGTGAAAACTGGCGAGACGGTCGTGGTTTTAGAAGCGATGAAAATGGAGTACAATTTAAAGGCTGAGGCCGACTTTAAGGTTAAAAAAATCAACGCCAAAGAAGAGCAATCGGTTGCATTGGGAGCTCTTCTTGTTGAGTTAGAAGAATAAAATGGCAAAAATTCAATTAGTGGAAATGGGATTAAGAGATGGACTTCAAAATGAAGCTGTTCACTTGTCCGTAAGTCAAAGATTTCAGCTGTTAAAGCGTCTCGATAGTTCTGGATTAAAGAGAATCGAGGTGGGTGCCTTTGTTTCGCCCAAGTGGGTTCCACAAATGGCCGATACATCAAAGCTTGTGAAAAAAGCTCTGCGCTCCATCGATCAAAAAAAGCTTAATTCTTCACTAAGAATTTCTGCACTTGTTCCCAATATGAAAGGTTTTGAAAACGCTGAGGAGTCGGGAATAAAAGAGATTGCAGTGTTTGGAGCTGCGTCGGAAACCTTCTCCCAAAAAAATATTAACTGCACAGTAAATGAGAGTTTGGAAAAGTTCGCCGATGTGGTGGCTGCTGCTAAGAGTAAAAAAATTAAAACAAGAGCTTATCTTTCCACAGTTTTTGGTTGCCCCTATGAGGGTCATGTCCCTGAAAAAAAAGTTTTAACAGTTTTTGAAAAGCTCTTAGACTTAGGTGTCTACGAAGTATCTCTAGGAGACACGATCGGTGTTGCTAGCCCCAAGCAAGTCCGAAGTATTTTAAGTAAAGTATTAAAAATAGCAGATAAAAAACAGGTGGCCATGCACTTCCATGATACACGGGGAACGGCCATTGCCAATATTCTAGCGAGTCTCGATTTTGATATTACAACCTTTGATACCAGTATTGGTGGGTTGGGCGGGTGCCCCTACGCTCCGGGAGCGGCTGGAAACGTAGCCACCGAGGATGTTCTTTATATGCTCGATAAAATGGGGCTAAAAACAGGGGTTGATTTACAAAAGCTCGTCAAAACCACTCGCTGGATGAATAAGCAAGTGGGTCGGCAATTGCCTTCAAAGCTAAGTCTGGTCGGACGCTAAACTTTATTGGCTTGAAGCCTGCTTTTTATTGGTTGAATTATTGGAGTTGGCTTCATCGTTTTCAGCTTTCTTCTTATCTACTTTTTTAGAGGAATCTTTGCCTTTCTTAGGCTCTTTTTCAGAGGCTTTTTTCGCAGAGGCTTGGTCTGATTCTTTTTCACCTTTCGATTCTTGGCCCGATTGCTGATCAGATCCTTTGCCCGCACCAGCTGTTGTGCCTTGAGCACCAACTTCGCCAGGCTTGAGTTCACGCTGATAAACTTCAGGTAAATCATCGGATGATGCATCCTCTTCCCCATCTCCTTTACCTGACCAACCAATTTTATCTTCTTTGGTTTGGTAAGCCGTGGGGTTTGAGTCATTGTCACTGTCGATTGATTCGGCAGGGTTTGCGGTTTTATCATCATAGTTGGGTGCGATCGCTCGAACGCCCTCGTCAGCACGAGTTTCCATTTCACTCTGTCGAGCGAAATAACCAATACCACCCATGAGCAGCCCAAGAGCCACACAGCCTGTGATCGTGATGATAAAGATTTTAGCACCTTGTCCGAATATTTTATTTCTTTTTTCGCGCATGAATTACCTCTCAGAACTTAAAGTAATGAATTGTGCTCAATCTTAGATCATTTAAGTGATTATTAAATGTGTATAAACTTACATAAGAAGGTTTGAGGTCCTGAGTTTTTGAATGGCTCCTGGCGGGTATCCAAATTTTACAAGACCGAGGTCAAACTTTTACGGGCCCCAATCTGAGAAAGCCCCGGTTTTCAGTTTCTCTAAAAAAATACTCAACCAGAGTTATAAAGACTTGGGTTGGTTTTTCTCGTCTACCATGACGATGGTTTGGTTGAAATTCCTTGCCTCTTCGGTTTTCATTTGAGCATAAGAAACGATTATGACAATGTCACCTTTATGGACGTGACGTGCAGCTGCACCATTGAGACAAATCTCCCCTTCGCCTCCTGGGATAACGTAAGTTGAAAAGCGTGCGCCATTGTTACAATTATAAATGTCCACCTTTTCGTTAACTAATAAGTCAGCCATCTCTATGAGGTTTTTATCAATCGTGATAGAGCCTTCATAATTGAGATCGGCATCGGTGACTGTTGCTCTGTGTATTTTTGATTTCATCATAGTACGTATCATTTTCTACTTCCTTAACTGTTCATTTTTAGTGCTAGATAAAGTCCTTTGAGTGCAAGGTCGGGAACTAGGTGATGAAAAAGTTGTTCTTTTTCAAAAAGACTAGAAAACCCGCCTGTACCGATGAGTAGAGGAGTGTCCTCTTCAACCCACCCTCTTTCTGTTTTAATTTCATTGTAAATTCCCCGAACCATCTGCAGCTGGCCAAAATAAAGACCCGATTGAATACTCTCGGTAGTTGATTTACCGATCACCGATTCAGGTTTATTGATTTCTACTGGGGGGAGTTTTGCGGTTTGAGTTTCAAGGGCCTGCATCGACATTCTCATTCCAGGCAAAATGGACCCTCCCAAATACTCTTTATCTTTAGAGACCACACATATAGTGGTTGCCGTTCCAAAATCAACAATGACTTTATTGGTATCAGGAAACAGATGAGCGCTCGCTAAACTATTAGCGATTCGGTCAGCCCCCACCTCAAGTGGGTTACGGTATTTTATTTTCAATCCCGATTTGACTCCAGCCTGTAGAATAAAAGGAGTATTATTAAAATATTTTCTGCAGGCATTTTTCAGGGAATGCAGAACATCGGGAACCACTGTGCAAATGGAAATATGACGGATGCGACTTGGGTCGATGTCATTTTCTCTTAAAACACTACGGAGAAAAAGACCATATTCATCAGAAGAGCTTTTCGATGCCGATGTTTTTCGAAACTGCATTAAGAGTTGATCGTCTTTAAAAACGCCACCATGAATTTGGGTATTACCCACATCAAGACATAAGATCATGATCTACTTTCCTTTCATTACCATCGAGTAGGTCGCCAATATGCAGACCCAGAGCTTTTAGAGATTCCACAACATTTTGCTGTCCGTCTTTTGAGGTCATAAGAAACTTGCGTTCACCTTTATTAATATCGTTCATGTCATTGTGAATGACGTAATCCACGGCGTTTTCTGTAAAGAGACTGAAAATTGCCCGAGCCTGTTCTTCTTTACTCTCAGTCGAAGTTAGCTTAAAGCCCACAACTTTGGTCTTCTCACCAAACAGATCCTTTAAGCGCGGAAGAATTTTTTCGTTTCTCTTTAGTCGAATGGAGATGTTGTTATACTGAGAACTCATTTTTTCTTGCCCCGGTTGCACTTCTCCGTCAGGTGTTTCTATATGGGCGATCGAATAATCACTAATCGCAGCCGCATGTAGAATCATATCGAACTGGTGAGTTTGAGAGAGCGCTTTGAGTGTATTGTAAATCTCTCGAAAGCTGTCGTAAGTATCGACCCTCACCTCACTGTTTGGTTTTTTACCAAAAGTACTGGTGAGAAGAAGAACTTGGTGTCCTCGCTCGTGCAGATAGTCCGCTAGCGTAGCTCCCGTTTTACCAGTGCTCATATTGGTGAGTGTGCGAACTCCATCAATTGTTTCTCTCGTGCCGCCTGCAGTAATTAGGATCTTCTTTACTTTTTTCTCTGGCTGTTGGCTCAGGCTTTCTTTGATAATCGACAAAGCTTTTTCTGGATCGATTAAACGACCAGCACCCATTTCTCCACAGGCGAGAGTCCCTTTCTCCGTCGGTAGAATTTTGCAACCCAGTTTTTTTAGGCTTTTTAATGATTTTTTAGTAATGGGATTTTCGAGCATTCTTGTGTTCATAGCGGGGGCTATTAAAAAGGGCTTGTTAAAATCAAATGCCAAAAACATAGAATGGAGAAGCTCATGACCGACGCCGCAAGCTAAACTGTTAACGGTTTGAGCCGAAGCAGGGTACACCATAGCGAGATCACACCAGGTGCCCACTTTGATATGGGTCATGAACTGATCTTCGAGAAAGTCATCAGTGAGTACTTTGTTGCCACTTAAAGCTTGAAGGCTGGCTTTGCCGACAAACTTTTCACTGGTTTTGGTCATCAGAACCTTTACTTCGAAATTATTTTTTCGAAGAAGCGAGACAAGTTCGCAGGCTTTATAAGCCGCGATGGAGCCAGACAGGCATAAGAGCAGTTTATTTTTCGACATTGTCTATTAACCTTATGTTTTCAATCTCTACGGCAGCAAAGCGGCGAGATCCAATTTCTTTGAGGTAATCGATTTTGATTCCCTCTTCTTGCAATTTTTCTTGGGCTTCGGTGAGTTCTCTTGATTGCTGGAGAATTTCTGCAAAGCGCTGGGCTTTTAATAAACCTTTATTGCTAAGCCTTTTATTTCGAGAACTTAAGGCAAGCCCCTCTTTTGTTCTCACGATCGGGCAGGGAACAATCTCCACATCCAAGAAAAAAGCTTTCGCCATATCTTGAATGAGAGAGAGTTGTTGGTAATCCTTTTCGCCAAAATAAGCTTTGCTTGGCTGTACGAGATTAAAAAGTTTAAGAACAACAGTCAGTACTCCATCAAAGTGTCCAGCGCGAGAAGAGCCACAGAGAGTTTTGCTAAATTTGTCCTCTGAAACACGGTAGCGATAATTATCGGGATACATATCGATAAACTCAGGGGCAAAAAGATAATCGACTTTCAGTTCTTCTAGTTTTTTAACATCATCCTTAAAGCTGGTTGGATATTTTTCGAGATCCTCTTTATTGTTAAATTGAGTGGCATTGAGGAAAATACTGACAATGGTTTTTTCGTTTTCCTGCAACGATTTCTTTATTAAAGAAAAATGGCCATCATGGAGAGCGCCCATAGTCGGTACAAAGCCAATGGAGCCCAAGGGGCGCATTTGTTTTTTTAGTTCGATAGGGTCTGAGATATGAATCACTGAAAGCTCTCCTCTCTACTTGGAAAGGAGCCTTTTTCGACCGCTTCAGTGTATCCACCAATAGAATCCTTTAGCCACTTTTCACCCTGAGCGAACTGTCTAACAAAGCGTGGTTTGAATTGAGTATCCATTCCCAAGAGATCTTGTAAAACGAGAACCTGTCCGTCCACATCCTGTCCAGCACCAATGCCTATAGTAGGAATAGAAAGATCGTGAGTGATTTCGGTGGCTAGTGGAGAGGGTACACATTCTAGCACCAATGCGGAGGCTCCGGCTTTTTCCAAATCAAGAGAGTGCTTCAGAATCTTCTGATAATCTTCAGCTTTTTTACCTTGTACCTTGTAGCCTCCCAACTGATTCACATATTGAGGGGTAAGGCCGACATGACCCACCACCGGGACACCGGAGTCGACAAGGTAGCGCACCCATTTTTCTTGCCCTGGTTGTGTTTCAATTTTTAAAGCTTGTGCGCCCGCCTTCATCAATGCGTCAGCTGCGTCCATCAAGTATTTTTTTCCTTTTCTGTGGGCGAGAAATGGAAGATCAGAAACAATCAGTTTTTCCGTCTTCGCACGGGCTACGGCCGCAGTGTGCAGGGTCATCATTTCTAAGGTGGCATGAACAGTACTGTCGAAACCATGGACGACCATAGAAAGGCTGTCACCCACGAGAAGGCAGTCCACCTCAGTTTGTCCTAAAATCTTCGCTGTCCAATGGTCATAGCAGGTGACCATTTTAATTTTACTTTTGTTGTCCTTTAATTTCTTGAGATCAAGAACGCTTTTCATTATTTGTTCCTCGGTGCTCGGTGAGCTTTTCAAACTCTTGATAAAGGTTCAATAGGGGACCTTCTTCGAGAGCCTTTTTATTGTTACGGATGGTTTTCTTATCGCCGCGATACCAAGGACCGGTGAGTCTTCCCTCTTTTTGATCGATGATATTTTTAGAGATTTGTCTAAGGTAAATGCTGAGAGCTTGGTGGGGGATGCCAAGCTCCTTAAAATAAGTTTCTAGTAAATCCCATAATAATGTGGTGCCGTTGCCACTAAGAACACAAAGAGAATGATAGAGAGCCTTTTGTTCTTTCGGGATCTGAGTGTATCTATTTTTCATTCGAGGAAAAATCTCACGAAACTTTTCCTCAGAGTGGGAGCCTACGAAGTGAACATTTTTATAGGTATTTAACGAATAAAGATCATCTCCGAAACTCATCAGCGGATGAAAGCCTAAAATCTTGGAGTGCTCAAAGGCTCCGGAAAAATGGATAAACTGATTGTTTGAGTTTTCGTATTTTAGATAAAAGTCTTTGATTTGATCGTCATTAATTAACAGCAAGACGTTGCGATGCCATTTTAATAGACGATGAAGTTGTGTTTGAGAATGGAGCTTACGGCACCAAATAGAATAGGGGATCGATAATCGATCAAAATAGTGGCCCAAATGGCGCGCCACTTTTCCATCTCCAATAAGGAGATAATCTACAATTTGAGGTACCTGTCTCATGATCAAGTCCTTTTTCGGACTCGAAATTTAGAGAGGGCCCCGAATTTGAGCAATGCGCGATGCGACAGAAAAGAGCTATCCCCCTGAAATTAGAGACTCGAGCCTTGAAAAAAAGGCTTAAATGAAGAACAAGGGGGCTGTGAAAAAAGTGAATGTCCTTATAGTTTTAGCTCTAGTTTTTATAACCGGGGTCATGATTTTTCTCATGGTCCAAGGTGTCCATCTGAAGGAGCGCCGAATGGTCAAATGGTCATCCATTAGGTCGGTGGATGAGGGCACGGAGAAAATTGCTAACTTCTTTTTTCCAATTTTAAAAGAAAGAGATCTTATTTCTTTTGAAGGAGACTCAGAGGATCTCAGTGAGATACATGAGTCTTTTTTGAAGCGAGCTCAAGAGATCGCACCAAACACTAAAATAGTATTAGAGCCTGAAACCTTGAGGACCAGCGCCTTCCGGATTCACGTTCGAGAACTTAATAATGACAAAGCAAAAAAGCAGTGCCAGCAAAATGAAAAAATTGGCTGTGTCATATTAAAAGCCATCAATAAGTTTCAAAAAGAGCCAAGAGACCCAAAGAAAAAATGGATCAGTCTGTATCGAATTAACGAAACAGAAGTTTTGTTTCTAGTTAAATAATATGCCAGTCAAATCAATGGATTTCCTTCTAGGACATATCCTCGATCATTAGTGAGAGAGCCTGTTCGTGCGCGAGAGGGCGGCGGTAGGAGCGAAAATAAGTTCGCGGCGAAATCGCTAAAAGGTCGGAAAGTTTTGGCATATAGATGTCGGCAAAACGATCCACCTGATTGGCAAAGTAGCTCTCTTCGTTACCGGCTCTCATAACTTCGCCCCATATCGGATTAAAGGCTGCCTGTGTTTCTTTTATGAGAGGAGCGATTTGATTGTCGATTTGAGTGATAGCTGTTTGCGCTTTGGCAATTTCGGTGGAATGACTTGTGCCGTTTTCGATTTCCTCAGAAACCAGATCCACCAAGGTTTGTTCAAGAGGCACCTTTTGCAACATCAGAGTTCTGATTTTATCTTGAGAAGGCTTCACCTTCTGCATTTTTTGGATCTCTTCACCGAGTTCCTCAAGAACCAGAGCCGTTCTCCAGTTGCAGTCTTTTTTCAAGCGAACAATATCGCCATAAATGTGGTCACCAATATAAAGAATATCTTCACCACTAACTTTTAAACTTTTTTCAAGAAGATCAGCGCAGCCTCCTTGATAGACTCCCGGTTTCAGGTCGGCGTCGTAATTGGTCATAGTGCCGTTGTCAGGATTAACTTTTAGAAAGTTCAGTTTATCAAAGAAAAATCGGGGTTTCCTAGCGCTGGTGATGGTGTAATCAAAAAGATCCATCCAGTTGTCATGCTCTTCCAAAAAGGGGTTTAGAGCATAGTCTAAAAGCGCTTTGGTGTAATGAAAGTCAGAGTTGGTGAGAATAAAAAGTTTTTTGCCATGTTTTTTATAGCGTTCAAGTCCAAGGGCCACTTCTGGTTCTTGGATGATGTAGTCTTTCATATTCTTGCGCACGATACCTTTTAAGGAATCATCGCGGTGGAGCAAGTCCATCACACCTACTAGATCTTTAAGCATATCCGGATACTCGGGGTACACATTGTTTTTCTCATCTTTGAGGTCCACGAGTTGAGCGTACAAAATAGCCACTGAAATAGAGAAAGCCGTGTCGATAGGAGAAAAGTCAGGAGAACCAAGATCTACGTAAGTACCGTGGTAATCTTTTTGCTGCTGATGAAAGGCGATTTTTTGAGTGCCGTGCAGAGAAGCTCGAATCGCTCCATGACGACTTACTTTTAAGAGATTACCTCTAGTGGAATCCACCACTAATCCACGAATCACAGAGTGGAAATCGATTTCCAATTTTAACACTTCATCGGGATACTCTTTTTCTTCGACAAGTTTTTTTAACATCATTTTGTAGGCTAGAGACTCAAAGGCTACAGTATTGTAGCGGACCAGAGTGTGATCCATATCTAGGCCGATGTATTTGATCTTTCTTAAATTCAGGGTGCGGTTAACGAAGACATTAATCATTAAGAACTTTTCCCCTCCACATTAAGGCCCATTTCATTCCAGGCCATCATGCCACCTTTCATATTGTACACAGATTCAAAGCCATGATCTTTAGCAATGGCTGTGGCATTGGCCGAGCGACGACCACTGCGACAAACAAAAACCACTGTACGATCTTTGGGGATTTCATCTATGTGATCCATAAAGGTGTCAAGTGTAACAAGTTTTGAATTGGCAATATGCCCAAGCTCTCCTGTGTACTCCTCAGGAGTGCGTACATCAATGAGTTGAACTTTATCGATTTTCGCATTCACTTCGTCGGGAGAAACATCTTCGATCATATCCAACTCGGGATTGGTGTCTGCTGTTGAAAAAGTTGTGTAATCAGCCATATAAGCGCTCCTTATGAAATAACTCGATCTATCATTTTCAGTTAAGGCTTAGGGAAATGCAAAGAAAAGTGTTAGATTCTTCCCTATGGAATTAACGCCTTGCCAAAGTCGAGCCATCGAGAGGCTACAAACTTCAAATAATATCTTTATCACAGGTGAGGCCGGTACGGGAAAAAGCTTTCTCATTCATCGCTACTTGTTAAGATACTCTCCTAAGGCCACTTTGCTGGCCAGTACTGGAGCTGCGGCCGTTCTCATTGGGGGGCGCACTTTTCATAGTTTTTTCGGATTGGGAATTTTAGAGGGCGGAAAAGCACGAACCATCGATAAGGCCATAAAAAATGGCAAACTTCTCAAGCGGCTTCGTGAGTGTCAGGAAATTATTATTGACGAAGTTTCCATGCTTCCAGGAATTGTCCTCGACACCGCCGAAGAAATTTCTCGAATCGCTAGAGAGTCTGATGAACCGTGGGGAGGCATTCGTATTGTCGCCGTCGGAGATTTTGCTCAGCTTCCTCCTGTGAACCGCTCCGGGGGTCCAAGAGACTGGGCCTTTACTCATCCCGTGTGGCAGCGCTCAGATTTTGAAACCTGTTGTCTTGTCACACCGGTTCGTTTTATTGACCAAGATTTTTATTCGGTTCTCAACTCCATTCGCATGGGGAAATTTGATAAAGACGCCACGGATAAACTGAATGATCGTATGAAGGGTGAAAAGCCTCAAGATGTCACCCATCTTTACCCCTGGAGAAATCGAGTGCGTGCCTTCAACCAAGACCGCCTTTCAAAACTCGATACCTCTCTTGAAAAAATTAAGTCGGTTTACTCTGGTCAAGCTCGAGCGATCGAGAACTTAAAAAGGCAAGCCCCTGTTCCAGAAGTTTTGGAGCTTAAAGAAGGGGCTTACGTAATGATGCAACAAAATGACCCTCGCAATCGCTGGGTCAATGGAAGTTGCGGATGGGTTCGCGACATCGGTAAAGAAAAGCTCACCGTTGAGTTAGTGAATGGAAAAACCATAAAAGTAATGAAAGCGGCTTTTTCAATGGTGGATGCCGACGGCAATTTGCTGGCTGAAGTGGTGAACTTTCCCGTGCAACTGGCTTATGCCACTACGATCCATAAATCCCAGGGACAAACCTTGGACCGGGCCGTGATGCATCTAAAAGGTTTGTGGGAGCCTGGGCAAGCTTATGTGGCCTTGAGTCGCCTGCGTTCCTTAGAAGGTCTTTATTTGACCGACTGGGGTCGTGAGAGCTTTAAAGTCGATCCACAGGTTTTTGAATTCTATCAAGAATTTCAAGGGGTTAGAGAGAAGCCCTTGGACTTGTAATCCCTTGTATTTGTCGTCAAATTGTGTGAAAAAGTGGTCAACAAACGTTGATTAAACCCATAGATTCCCAAAAATACGGAGGTAATCATGTCGACAAATAATCCTGTAGGATTGGATGGAATGGAATTTATTGAGTACTCGGGCCCAGATGCGAGTCTCTTCGAAAAACTCTTCGATAATCTTGGGATGAAGCCCATCGCAAAGCACAAAACAAAAAAAATCACTCTTTATCGTCAAAACGATATTAACTTCTTGCTCACAGAAGAAGAGGGCAGCTTTGCTACAGACTTTTCTAAAGAACATGGGCCTTGTGCTTGCTCAACTGGGTTTCGCGTAAAGGATGCCAAGAAAGCTTTTGAAACAGCTGTAGAAAGAGGGGCTAAGCCTTACACTGAGGACAGTAAAAAATCTCTAAAATGGCCAACGATTTATGGAATAGGGGACTCTCTGGTTTATTTTGTGGACCAGTATGGAGATAAAGGAAATATTTACGATGAAGAATTTGAGTACACAGCCGACGATATTCATCCTAAAGGTTTCGGATTCACCTATGTTGATCATATGACCAATAACGTCCCGAAAGGGGAACTTGATAACACGGCCAAATTTTACGAAGATGTATTTGGTTTTAGAGAAATTCGCTTTTTTGATATCAAGGGTTCTGCCACTGGCCTTCTTTCCCGAGCCATGCGTTCACCATGTGAGAAAATTACTATACCTATCAATGAGCCCACTGAAGATAAGTCCCAAATTCAAGAGTATCTCGATGAGTACAAAGGGTCCGGCATTCAGCATATCGCTCTTCATACAGAAGACATTTGCGATACGGTAAAACATGTGAAAGGTAAAGGAGTAGAAACTCTTGATGTGCCTGATACTTACTACGAAATGCTCAACGACCGCGTTCCGAATATCACAGAAAGTCCGGACATTTTGAAAAATCTCCGTCTCCTTGTTGATGGTGATGACGAGGGATATCTCCTGCAGATTTTCACTCAAAATCAAATTGGTCCTATTTTCTACGAATTCATTCAGCGTAAAAACCATTACGGTTTCGGAGAAGGAAACTTCAAAGCTCTTTTTGAAGCCATTGAAAGAGACCAGCAACGTCGAGGCGTTTTATAAACCATGTTTAAATTGGGACAGGAGATCACCTCAGACCAGGCCATGCGATTTTCTATAGAAACAGCGAAGCTTGGAAGAGGTTTTGTCTCTCCTAACCCCCTTGTCGGTTGTGTCATTGTAGATAGCCAGCATAAGTTTTTAGCCTCTGGAGCCCACCTGCGCTTTGGGGGCGAGCACGCTGAGATCAATGCTCTGAAAAATCTAAAAGATAAATCAAAGCTTAACGGAGCTCGAGTTTATGTTACCTTAGAGCCCTGTGCTCATGAGGGTAAGACCGGCTCGTGTGCCAAAGCCCTTTCAAAATATCCAATTAAAGAAGTTTATTATGGACTTAAGGACCCGAATCCTCTGGTAGCCGGTCAAGGGTTAGAGATCTTAATTAAAAATGGTATCGACACCTATCCCTTTGGGAAATATGAAGAAGAATGCGAAGAAGTTTGTGAACAGTTTCTTTATCATATTGCCCATCAAAAACCCTTCATTTCCATGAAAGTAGGGACCAGCCTTGATGGCAAGATCGCTCTTGCCAGTGGTGAAAGTCAATGGATCACCGGCGAAGAAGCTAGAAAACACTCTCGAAACTTAAGAGCCCACTACGATGCCACCTTGATAGGGGCGGGGACTTTTATGTTCGATGATCCATTGTTGGATTTTAGAGGCACTGGTTACGAGCATGAGAAAAAAAATAAGGTGATCATTCTCGACCCAAAAGGTAAAGCGGCCTCGTCATTTAAAGACTCCAAAATTAATAAAAAGCATGGTCCTAAAAATGTCTTTGTACTAACTCGTTCCGAGTTTAGCGAGGCTTGGGCGCAAAACTTAGTTCACGTTATCAATTGGGACTCTTCTAAGGACTCCTGGAACCAGGCCTTAAAAAACCTTTACAATAAAGGAATTGCCTCCGTTTTTGTGGAAGGTGGGTCTTATGTTTTTGGACAACTTTTAGAGCATCAACTAGTTCAAAAGATTTATATGTACCAAGCACCTAAGGTTTTAGGGGCCGGGAAAAGCTGGTCTGATTTTTTAAAGCTTGAGTCTCTTTCAGAGGCGAAGGTTTTTAAAAAATGGAAAACGATCCCCCTCGGTGAGGATCGACTCAATATTTTATACTTTTAATCTTAAAAAATATTTATTATTTGTTGAGCTCAGACTGTAGGAAGGAAGAGGTTTCACCTTGATAACCTTCCATTACAGGCTTGGGAGCATCGTTATCTTGATCTTTATCCGATCCCCATTTTAAAACAGACTTAGAGCACTCCATCTCTCCTTGGAATTCACCAGCACTTCTTGGGGTGTTGGCCTGGCGGCACGCCGATTTTGAAGATGTGTAGGGATTGGCACTAGCTCTTAGCATAAGTTCACTATTAAATTCAGGAAAAGAAATTTCTTTCCCCATTTTGGCAGAACTAATATTACAGATTATTAAAGCTAAAAAAATGATTCGTAATGTTCGCATAAAAGAAAAATAATAGGATTCGATCTGGTGGGCAATTGAAAATGGATTTATTGAAATTTATTTTGGACTGTCAAATCGTAAGACAGTTTAGTGCTACTATATTATTTGGTTCGATCCACGATCCCCCTAGTAATGTTTATAATAATTTTCGCAAGGGCTCTTGTGAGCGTGATGCGTTTTCGCCCGAAGGGCGAAACACAAGCAAGGCATGGATGCCGGCCCTGGAGAAATTTATTATAAACATTACTAGGGGAGGACGAGGGCTTCGACCGAGCTCGAAGGTCCTTCGGCTTCGCCTCAGGACGACAGTTTGAGCTTGTGCCTCAGGAAGACATTGGGCTTTTGTGGCTAGTCGATTGTGACTTCAATGACTCGTCTGTTCGGTGAAGTGATGGGCTCTACCAATTCATAGAGGACAGCCAATTCATGAGGGATGGTATAGTCAGCTTCTCCGCTCTCTTCATCAAAAGTCGAGAAGAAACCTCTTTCTACTCTTAATTCCTCACGATTATTTTCCATATAATTGATCTGATTCGATCTTTCAGGAGTCGCCATGGCTAGAAGATAATTCATATAGTCGTTGTCTTCACATCCATAAAGGTGGGGCATCACTCGTACAGCCCCCTCTTTTATGGTCGCATTCTGTCCGTCGTGCTCCACATTTCTTCCCTGCGATAAAAGAGCGACACCAATATAGCGAGTGATCCCAGAATAAGTATCCAGATTGAGGCCGGTCTCCTCCATGATGGGTTTCACGCGATCTTCCCAGCGGTAGGATTCTTGGGTGACAAACACTTTGTCCTCTCTGAATTCGCATTGAGTCGAGTGAGCCAACTCAATTTTTGCAGCGTACTCGGCGATGATCGTTCCCATTTCATCTCTATTAATTATTTTAGCGTCTAAATCGGGTTCGAGAGATTTGGGGAAAGCTGTCGGATCATTATCGAGAGTTTTATCAAAGATTTTTCCAGAAATAAGTTCGTAGTCTTTACCGTAATCTTCAATATAAGAGCGATTGCCATAGACCGCTTCACCATCGACCACCACTAAGTTTATTTCTTGGGCTTGAACATGTCGAACGAGGTTCGTGTGGGGATTGGTGTCGGTGATTCTTGTGGCTATCAAAGTCCCCATGGCACCTACTTCAAGAGTTCCCACTCCGTGTTCGTCCTCGTTTTCAAACCCATAGTGGTTCATAATTTTAGCGGAGTTTTTTGTGACCATGTCATAAAGAGCCTCATCGCTCAGTGGGATTCCTGAAAACTCGAGGTAATCGGCCGCCACTCGAAGTTCTTCAAGTACACTTTTTGAACCTGTGGGGGTCCAATCAGAGCCCAGAGCGATTGTAACACCCGCTTCAATGGCCGCTTTGATATCCACTGTTTCTCCGTAGAGAAGAAAGTTTGAATAAGGAGACCAAACCAATCCCATGTTGTTAGCCGCCATATGTTCGAAGTCTTCTTTTTTAAGACCATTTCCATGAATGAAGTTCATTCCGTCACGAGCAAGTCCTGCTAACTTTAACAATTGAAATTCTACCCAAGTTTCTGGATCAAGACGTCGGCCTTCTGCTAAGTGGGTAATAATGGCCCCTTTTTGAGGGTCATCTAGATATTCGTTGCGACTGACGATTTGTTTGTGAGGTAGGTTTCCAAATTTTTCCGTGAGGAAAAGGATCATTTCCTTTTTGTTCTCAACACCGGGACAGGCTTGGGCCAAAGTGTCCTCTGATGCTAGTAACCAATCAACAGCCAAATCAGAGGCGACATTGTCGACCACCCATTGAGGGACCAAGGGTCTTACTGTCTCTGCCTCAACATGAGTTTCTATTTCGCTTAATGTTCGCTCGGTCACTTCACACCGGGTGGCTAGAAATTGACTAAGGGACTGTTTATAGCAATCAAAAGTTCCTTGGCAGCCTTTTTCGATCATGATTGGTCGAAGCATATTCCAGAGGAAGCTCCACTTAAATGGATCTATGATATCTCCACTGGATTGTATAGAGGATCTCTCCGAAACAAAGGCGTGGCGATCTTCCACGGAATGAATCGCAAAGTTTTTATGATTGTAAATGGTTCCCTGCAAATAGGTAGTTCCAAGTACCATGGCTTGAAGTTCAGACCAGCGGTAGGCGGCCACTTGCGAGGCTGTGGCTCCGGACCAAGGGTTCATATTATTACTTTG
This sequence comes from Bdellovibrionales bacterium, assembly GCA_964230645.1. Classification (GTDB taxonomy): domain Bacteria; phylum Bdellovibrionota; class Bdellovibrionia; order Bdellovibrionales; family JAGQZY01; genus JAGQZY01. The sequence continues at coordinate 383,010 of CAXRHT010000003.1, forward strand.
AACTGTTTGGTATTCATTGGAGTCTTGGCGCCACTCAAAACGATTGGCAAATCTTCCAAGCGCTGAGGTCCAAGTCGGGAGCATGTTTTGTTTGTTGTGGCCGTGAAGGTCGATCAAGCCAGGATAGATGGCGTCGAATTCTCCGGTTTCAGGATTCATTAGTACTATTGAACGATCGGCTGTGGCTTTAAGATCCTCAACTTCGGAGGATTCAAAAGTTCCAATTTCTGTGATCAGGCGATCTTCCATGCGAATGTAGCCCTGGGAAAAATGATCACTGCTTCGTCCCTCCAGATACTGACCAGGAATGTGGCCGATAACAATCAAGCTCTCGGCTTGAGCCTTCAAGGCGGCTAAAAAGACGATGAGTGTGGTGACTAAAAAATTGAAACTTTTTTTATTCAAAACAACCTCCCAAAGGCTTTCTTCGATGCGGCGGTTATAGCACTCTTTCTCAATACTTAGAGGTGCTATTAGGGAAATTGCAAAGCTTTCAGGGTTTTAAAAAAAATATGTAAAGAAAAGGGTGAGAAGGCCGTTTTTACTAACTCAAACCTGACAATAGTGGGATGGATCGAAAAGGAAGTGGCATTATTTTACTACTTTATTTCGTATTTGGTTTCTGCGGCATCAAAAATTTTAATAAGATCGGCTCCCTTTTTCTTACCTAGGGAAGTGATTTGAATCAGGTTTTTTCTACCGTCACTGGGAGCGAGCTTCTTGAGGATCAGGTTTTGACCTTCCAAACTTTTCAAGGAGTGACTAATCTGATCTTTCTTTAAGTGAAGACATTGGGCCAATTCACTAGGGGTTGCTTGCCCTGAGTTTTCAAAGAAAAGAGCCAAAAGGACGAGGGCTTCGTTGAGGTTGAAATGCTTGGTTTTCAATTCCGTTTGTAAGCTTTTAAAATGAGAATGGTAATCCCAATAAAGCTGCATAAGGAGGCTGGTTTTCATAAACTGTTGAAATCTCATGACAAGTAGTGATAGCGGAATTAGTAGATGAAATCAATAGTTGAATTAATCAACTAAATGCACCTGAAACCCCTGAAATAACAGTGTTTTCCCTTGTTTTTTGGGCAATACCTTGGCAGAACATTCGCCATGAAACGCTACAATATATCCCAAGCTTTAGAAATTTATCAGAAACCTTTTATGGATTTGCTCAATGAGGCCCATCAAACCCATAGAGCTCACCACAACCTCAACCACATTCAAAAGTGCACATTGCTTTCGATCAAGACGGGAGGGTGTCCCGAGAACTGTTCTTACTGTCCACAGTCGGCTCACTATAAAACCAATCTCAAGAATCAAGGCCTACTCGACTTAGAAGAAGTGCAAAAGTCGATTGATGCCGCTAAAGAACAAGGGGCCGAACGCTTTTGTATGGGAGCGGCCTGGCGCGAAGTTCGTGATGGCAAACAATTTGACCAGGTTATTGAAATGGTCAAAAGAGTGAAAGACACCGGGATGGAAGCTTGTGTGACTCTCGGTATGCTCACTTTTGACCAAGCTAAGCGATTAAAAGAGGCCGGCCTTGATGCTTACAATCACAATTTGGATACGGGCCGAGAGTACTACGAAAAAATCATTCAAACTCGAACTTATGATGATCGTATCAACACTATAAAAAATGTGAGCCAAGCTGGAATTCATGTCTGTAGTGGTGGAATTCTTGGGATGGGAGAAAGTGACGAAGACCGCTGCTCTATGCTTGTTGATCTTGCCAATATGGAACCTCAACCAGAATCTGTACCGATCAATTTGTTGATTCCAGTCGAAGGCACTCCATTGGCTGATCAAATTGATGTGGACCCGCTGGAGTTAGTCCGAATGATCGCTACAGCAAGGATCATGATGCCTAAGGCTCGCATTCGACTCTCAGCAGGGCGAAAAGATATGAGTCGTGAAACTCAAACCCTCGCCTATTTTGCTGGAGCAAGCTCCATCTTCTTAGGCGACAAACTTTTAACCCGCGACAATCCAGAAGTCTCAGCCGATGAAAAACTCTTCAGTGATTTGGGAATGCAAGCACACCCGCAATGATGATTGATTTTGAAAAATTCGTTTTTCAACAAACGCAAGAGCTTAAAGCTAAGGACTTACATAGGGAACTCAAAGCCCCCCAAGGGGTGGACTTCTGTTCCAATGACTATCTGGGTTTAAGCGAAAACAAAAAATTAAAATCTCTTTACCTAAAGAACTTAGAAGGACTTCCTATGGGAAGTACCGGCTCCAGGCTGTTACGTGGTAACTCGGATTCTTTTAATCGTTTGGAAAGCCGTTTGGCGCAATTTTCTGGACAAGAGGGAGCTCTTTATTTCTCCTCAGGTTATCAGGCCAATTTGGGTCTGTTTTCCTGTCTTTTAAAAAATCAAGCGGTGGTCTTTTCTGATGAGTCGATCCATGCTTCCATAATTGACGGCATAAGACTTTCAGGCTGTGAAAAATATATTTGGACTCACAATGATCTGGGTGAACTTGAGATGCTTCTCAGGCAAAAAGCTCAAGACGATAAACTTAATCTTGTTGTGGTCGAAAGTATTTACAGCATGCAAGGTGACTTTGCTCCACTCACAGAGCTTGTGAGCTTGTGCCAGAGGTACAATGCCTATCTGATCGTGGATGAGGCCCATGCCACTGGTTTATTTGGTAAAACCGGAGCGGGCCGAGTTGAAGAGCTGAATTTACCAAAAGAAGTTTTAGCCACCATTCACACGGCTGGTAAAGCCATGGGAGTGGCCGGAGCTTGGATAGCAGGATCTAAGAGTTTAATAGAGCTCTTAATAAATCAGTGCCGACCCTTTATATACACTACGGCTCCGGCGTATTTTCAACAAGCGGCCATCAACGCTTCCCTTGAGTTTTTGGAGCAAGAGGGGGGCTCCCTTCGCGAGAATTTTTTTAAACAATTAGAAAAGTTTCAAACCTCTCTTTTTAAAATCGCTGAAGCTCACCAGTTAGAAGTCTCAGGAAGAGGTGGGCCGGTGACCTCTCTTGTTTTAAAAGATAACAGCTTGGCTCTGAAAGTAATGAACACCATGGCTGAAAACGCCATGGATGTCAGGGCCATTCGTCCACCGACAGTGCCTGAGGGGCGCGCTCAGCTTCGCATCACTTTGCCTCTTTCCAGAAACCAAGAGGAGATCGATCGTTTTATAAACAAGCTCTCCGAAATCCTGGAGAAAAACCTATGAGGGGAGTTTTTGTTACTGGCACGGACACAGATATCGGCAAAACCTTCTTTTCGGCTTTTTTATCTTTTTATCTTTCGTTTGAAGAGAAGCTGACTTACTTCAAGCCGATTCAAGCGGGAGCTCCTTTAGATCAAGATTTCGTTAAATCAATTTGTGGCAACCGGATTGAGTATAGAAACTCTACCTACCTCTTAAAAAAACCGGCCTCACCTGATCGCTCCGCCTTCGAAGAAAATATTGAAATTGATTTATCAGAGATTGAAGAAGGCTTTAAACAGATCGAAACTCCTTTCACTGTTGTAGAGGGGGCGGGGGGGCTTCTTGTTCCCTTAAATAAAGATCAAACGGTTGTTGATCTGGTACGAAAACTAGAGATACCGGCCATCGTAGTAACCTCCGGTCGTCTTGGCACCATCAATCATACCTTTCTGACGTTAAATGCGTTGAAGAACCAAGGGATTTCATGTCATGGGATCGTTATATGTGGAGAAGAGGACCCAGAATTAGAAGCCTATTTCCAAGACAAATTGGATGTTCCCGTTTTGTTGAGACTGCCTCATTTCGAAGAAATCAGCCCCGAGGCCTTCACCAACTTTATTGAAAAGAATCACAGTAAGTTACAGACTTTAAAAACCACAATACTCGAAGACAAAAACCCCGCCGAAGATCACACTAAGCTTCAGGATAAAGACAAAAAATTTGTGTGGCATCCTTTTACTCAACACGGGATTGTTAAAGATCATCCGGTTGTTAGAAAGGGAGCAGGGTCCTATCTTTATTTTGATAAGCGAAAAGTGATTGATGGTATTTCCTCTTGGTGGGTTAATCTTTTTGGTCATTCTAATCCGGAACTGGCTCGGTCCATTAAGTCTCAAGTCGATGAGCTTGAGCATGTGATTTTCGCTGGTTTCACTCATAAGCCTGCCATTGAGCTCTCCGAAAAATTAGTGAATATGACTCGAGAATCGGGCGCTGAGCTAGATAAAGTTTTTTACTCTGATAATGGTTCAACCTGCGTGGAAGTCGCTTTGAAAATGAGCTACCAATACTTTCAACAAAGTCCGACACCCAGTAAAAAACGCTTTCTAGCCTTAAATGGCTCCTATCACGGTGATACCTTGGGAGCGATGTCGGTGGGGGAGAGAAAAGGTTTCAACGAAGTCTTCACCTCTCTTATGTTCGACGTTGATTTTGTGAATCCTTTTGATCTGGAAGAATTACGATCTTGTTTAGAGAAAAATGGAGAACAGTACGCCGGTGTCATTGTTGAGCCGATGATTCAAGGGGCGTCGGGAATGAGGATGTATTCCTCAGAGGTCCTTGATTTAATTGAAGCCAAGAAAAGAGAGCTTGGGTATTTGGTGATTTGTGATGAAGTCTTTACCGGCTTTTATCGTACTGGGAAAATGTTTGCTTTTGAACACAGTGGGTTGCGGCCCGATTTCCTTTGTCTATCAAAAGGTTTAACCGGTGGATTTCTCCCACTGGCTGCCACATTAGTTTCCGATAGGATTTATGAAGCATTTTACAATGAGGACATGAGAAAAGCCTTTCTGCATGGACACTCCTACACGGCTAATCCAATGGCTTGCGCGGTGGCTAGTAAAACAATGGATCTTTTGAAAACAAAAGAAACTCAAGAGAAGATCGAACAAATTTCCCAGTGGACCCGTGATTGTTTGGCAAATTTAGAGGGAGTGTCGGGTGTCAGTAACGTAAGGCAGCTAGGAACTATTGGTGCTATGGAAATCAATGGAGAAGATCCCAATTATTTTAAAGGGGATTTTGCCTACCAAGTGATGAGAAAGTCCATTGATAGAGGAGTACTCCTGAGGCCCCTTGGTGGGACACTTTATGCTGTTCCTCCTTATTGTGTCACAAAATCAGAATTAGAAAAAATTTATGAGACGATGAAAGACCTTATAACAAAGGATTTACCATGATGTATTGGAAGCAAGTATTAAGCGAGTTGGTAAAACACAATGAGCTTCATGCGAAGTTCCTCAATACCATTAGCTTGATGGAATATATGGGAGCTCGAAAAATTGTAAAGAGTCAGTTGGAAAAGAATGTGGATTCGGAAGTATTAGCCCATATGACGGAAGAAATTCGACATGCCCAAATTTTTAAGAAAATGGCTCTCAAATTAAGTGATAAAAAGCTCAAGACTTATGATGATGAGTACCTGTTGGCCGGACCAGCGGGGAGAGCTTATATTCAATCTGTAGATCAGTCCATAAGTGCAGTGCTTCAAGGGCAAAACTCTTATTTGAATTATCTCCTTTCCACCCTTCTGATTGAAGAGAGAGCCAACGAAGTTTATCCCTTCTACGAGAAACTGCTCGAGCCTTTTGGATTTGGGACCTATATTCGAGGAATTCTTCGAGAAGAGGAGAACCATCTAGAGCAAATTAAAGACCTTCTAGAAAAATCTCCCAGTTTTTCGTCACAAAAGTTGGATGCGCTCCGAATAATAGAGAAGAAGGCCTTTGATTTCTTGATCAGCGAAGTGGGACTTGCCCTTGATATGCAAGAAGGCTCTCAGGCTGATACAATGGCTGAGACTCGAGTTCTCAATTGAAGGCTGGAGATTTAAGGAGTTTGAGATGAAAAGTTGGATTGTTATTTTAGCCCTGTTTTGCTTCCCTTTTAGCCTTCAAGCTAAAGAGGAGAAAGCGACCTTTGCCGGTGGCTGTTTCTGGTGCATGGAGCCCCCCTTTGAAAAATTAAAAGGGGTGAAAACTGTGATTTCAGGCTATATGGGTGGCCACGTTAAACATCCAACCTATAAACAAGTTTCTAGTGGAAAATCAGGCCACCGCGAAGTGGTTCAAGTCACATACAATCCTGAGAAAGTAACTTATTTTGATCTTCTGCAAGTTTTCTGGAGAAATGTTAATCCAACGGATGCCGGTGGACAGTTTGTCGATCGAGGAGAGCAATACACCACAGCCATTTACTATCACACTCCAGAGCAGAAAAAGGTGGCGCAACAATCCAAAGAATATATGGATAAAAACGGCCCCTTTAAAGAGAAAATAGTCACTCCCATTGTAAAAGCCAAGGATTTCTACGCGGCTGAACAATATCATCAAGATTACTACAAGAATAGTTTGATGAAATACAAGTATTATAGATACCGTTCCGGCCGCGACGACTACATCGAAGAAACTTGGGGCGACAAAAAGGAATACAAACCTGGTGATTTAAAGAGGTCAGACATGAAAGATTTAGCAAAGTATAAAAGACCATCCGATGAAAAGATTAAATCAATGCTCAATAAAATGCAGTACAAAGTGACCCAAAAAGAGGGGACTGAACCTCCGTTCAAAAATGAGTATTGGGATAATAAAAATGAAGGCATTTATGTGGATGTTGTCAGTGGTGAGCCCCTGTTTAGCTCCACTCACAAATATAAATCGGGTACCGGTTGGCCCTCTTTTTATAAACCTATTGATAAGGCATTTATCGTCGAAAAAGAGGACCGTAAACTGTTCAGCGTTCGAACAGAGATCCGCTCAAAGATTGGTGACTCCCATTTAGGTCATGTTTTTGATGATGGACCTGATCCCACTGGTTTACGTTACTGTATGAATTCAGCCGCTCTTCGCTTTATACCCAAAGAAAAAATGCAAGAAGAGGGGTACGGAGAGTATCTCAAGCTTTTCGAAAAGCAGCCGGTAGCAACGAACTAAAAAGGGCAGTTCGCTCTCGGTTTGACAGAGCCAGGAACTTTCTACCAGACTCAGTTGTCCTCAAAACGACTAAATACTCTTGACTGTACGGCCAGGCCCACTAAGTTAATGCGGTGACTTTACGAATTTTCTTATCCTCCATTGGAATCAGTTTTTTACTGTTCGTAGGCCTTGTTGTTTACTTTTTTGCCAGTCGAGACACTGAACCCGTTTCTTTTAGGAGCAGCGAGAATTCGGAACTCATCAAAGAGTTTCAAGAATCAAAAGTAAACTTCTCGCCACTTGCCACGAGCAAATACTCTTATGGTCTAAGCTCGGTTGCTACCAATCAGGGCGAACCGATAGATTGGTCCAAAGAAAACAAAGAGGTCAGTCAGTTTCTTCAGTTTTTGCAGAAAACTGGTAAGAGGATACACCTTATTGTTGTACCAGGCTTTGTGCCGCCGACGGATGAGCCCATCCGACTCCATCGTTTCAATAAAGTGAGACTAAATATGGCGGTCAAAGAGATGAATCATAGCAAGACTGCGGTGGTTTTACTTTCAGGAGGTAACGTAAAGCCTGAAGGAACACCCTTCAATGAATCTATCGAGATGAAAAAGCGTCTAAAAGAGGTTCATGGGGTCCCTGAGTTTCGGATAGCCATCGATCCAAACGCACAGAATACAGTGACCAATTTTCGCAATGCCGGACGCTTTATGTTGGCTCATGACATAGAAGAGGCTCGGGTGGTTACGACTTTTATCCAGAATTTTTACATCTCTTTTCCCGTGATGACTTTCTTTGAAACCCGTTCCCAGGATCTTCTTGGTTATGAAGTAGGAAATTTCTCCATGACGAGCCTAGGTACGAGCCAATTCAAACCCTCCCAGTCGGTCTTTGAAAAAGGCTCTGATCCTAAAGATCCTTAAATCCAATTTGAAGGTATAGGGTCTATTCAGAATACACACCTGCTTTGGTTCAGTGCCCTGACCACGAGGTTTTCTAGGATTTTCACGAAAACTACATATAAACTTCCGTTCTCAAATGGCCTAATTTAGGTTAATTTAAGACTTTAAAGAGCAACTATAAATTCTTTTAAGGGCATCCATGATTCGTCAGCTCATCAAACGCAATTTACTGAATAGCTATATGGCTTTATTCGTATTTCTCGGTCTGATTGGATTGTCCTATGTTTTTTTAAACAAGGTTAATCTAACTCCGCAAGTGGAGTCTGACTTTTTCTTTTCTGAAGACAGTCAAATTTATAAGAACGATGTCAGAATTTATAAAAAATTCCTTGTTGGTGATTCTATACTACTAACCATACCCAATAAAGATATTACGACACCCGCTTATTTGCAGTTTATTGAGCGCCTCAGCCAACGGCTAAAAAAAGTAAAGGGTGTTAATTCCGTTCAGAGCATGACTCACGGACCAGAGGACATAAAAGCAGCCCTGCAAAACCCAATGTGGCGTCGTTATATAGATACTAAATCTCGTAAAAACTCTTTGATAATTTGTTGGATTGATATTGATCAAGTGAAAACAATTGTTCCTGAAATAAAATCGATCATTCGTCAAAAAGAGTTTAGCATTCGCAATGTCTATATTTCCGGAATTCCATACATTATCGAAGAGATCCGCAGAATGCTGAGTGAAGATATGAAAACTTTTATGGTGGGAGCCGTTGCGATTAGCTCGGCTGTGCTACTGTGTATTTTTCTCTCTTTTTTAGTGACGATTGGTGCTATGGTCGCCGCCTTAAGTGCCGCTGTTCTAACTTTGACCGTGCAGCATTTTTTGGGTGTGCCGGTAGGGATTCTAACGGCCAATTTGGGTGCCATCGTTTATGTGTTAACAATTTCACATATTGTTTTTCTAACCTCTAATTGGCGCCAAGATCGTCATGAAGAAAAGAAACTCAGATTAGCATCCACTATAACCACCACTTTACCAGCCTCTTTCTGGGCTATGGCGACCACTGTCTTTGGCTTTGGAAGTCTGATTTTTGTTGAGGCGAAACCTCTTCAACAACTCGGAATGGGTGGGAGTCTGGGAACTCTTGCCGCATTTTTAGGGGCTTATCTCGTTTATCCCATATTTTTGTATTTCTCTAAAAGTGGCAAAAAGAAGTCGGAGGATAAGAAATCGAAATTCCCTCTCCCTCTTCCTCTGGGCTTTGCGGTGCCTCTCGCCCTTGTGATTGTCGGTGGGGCTGGATTTTTAATGTACAAAGGTCTTCCCACTCTAAACACCGATCCTTCACTTCTGACCTATTTCAAAGAATCTCAAGATGTTTATAAAGGAATTCGTACTGTCGACCGCTATGGTGGTAGTAACCCTCTAAATTTTGTGGTGAGCGATAGAGAGGGAAATAAATTAAAAAACGAAAAGAATTTCAAAAAAATGATGGATCTGCAAAAAGATTTGGAGTCCCATCCGGCGGTGGGCTCAGTGCTCTCTTTGGCGACTCTCATGGCCGAGAGTCAAACCAACTGGTTGGCGCGCCTTCTTCCATGGGGAACGGTGTTGAGTGTTCTTTCTCGCTCTGAATACGATAAGGTGGCCCGGGGATTTGTGACAGAGGATAAAGCACAGGCTCTCTATATAGTCCGAATGAAAGAAACGGGGCGAAAACTTGATCGTTACAAAATTGTGAATCATTTGATGGCCAAGCCTCGAAAACACAATCTACGATTAGATCTGGTCGGCGGAAGTTATTATTTACAAAGCGAATTGGCGCGGAAAATCCGTAATTCCATGAAAACTGGTGTGGCCGCACTTGTGGGCCTATTCGCTATCATCATTTTTCTCATTTCTCTTTCTTTTATAACCACCTTCAATGCCGCCCTAACCATCGCTGCTACCACTAGTTTGTTTTTGGGCACATTGGGATGGTTCAAGATCCCCGTGGATATTATTTCCTCACCGGCTGTTAATATTATTTTAGGCTTAGCCGTTGATGGAATGATTCATATGATTTTAGCAGCAAAAAGAGCGTCGCGGGAGTCACGAATGGACAAGGCCGGCTGGAAAGCGGGTGTAAAAAGTCAGGGCCCTGCTATTATGATCTCTGGATTTGTAATTGCCTCAGGATTTAGCGTTTTCTACCTCTCAAGCTTTCCTCCGAGCCAGCGCTTTGGGCTAGGAATCGTTTTTGGCTCTATCGTGGCAATGCTTCTGACTCTGCTGGTATTTCCTCATCTCTGCCTTCTTTTTAAAAGAAAATAGAAGCGAGCTGTTTGCTATCATATCAAAATTGTATTAGTTGATTTCTCATGGATTTTGCAAAAACCTGCTACTTTACCATTGCCGTTTTTATGATCGTGCTCACCCTTCATGATGTGATTTTAACAGTTCTCAGTCATCAGGGAGCCGGTCCCATCACTAATTTTTGGACCAAGCGTGTGTGGAGAATTGTGCGTTGGTTTAAAAATAGCTGCAATATCGACTTTTTCTATCGTTACGCTGGTCCCGCTTTTTTATTAGGAATCATCGCCGTTTGGTATGTTCTTTTGAATCTCAGCTGGTTAATACTTCTTTATGTGGGTGACTATACGGTTAAAGGACAAAAAGGGGAAACGGTCCTTGAATTAACGGACTACCTCTACTTTTTATCCTCTACATTTACCACATTAGGCCTTGGAGACTATGTACCCACGGGTTTTCCGTGGACAATGGTTGTAACCTCGGGCGCATTGGTAATGTCATTTTTAACCACCCTCTCTATTTCTTATATAATCCCGATCGTTTCTGCCGTAGTCGATCGACGCAAAATGATCAGTGCTATTGATATCATAGGAACGACTCCAAAAGATATTATCGCTATGTGCTGGGAGGGAGAGCGTGCCGGCGCTTTGGACTCTGAAATATTGGGGATGTCTGACAGTATCATTAGGGAGTCTTACCGTTCCCATGTTTATCCTATTTTAAGTTATTTTAATTTTGGTGACTCGCACAGCACCCTCAACGTGGCCATGCTTAATCTTCATGACGCCATTGCTGTTCAAGATTTAAAAGAAATAGAAAAACAAGACTTAGACCGACCGAAGGTGATTTACCTTCTAAGAGCCTTTGATCTCTATATTCAAAACTTGCGCTATAAGCTCTCTGAAGAACCTGATTTTAAATGCAGTCATCAGGATTTTATTCGGCTTCTAGAGGAGATCATTGGTAAAGAAGCCCTAAGGGGCAAAAAAGAAGAGATCGATCAGCATCTTAAACGCCGAGAAGAACTGCTGAAATTGGTCTATATGGAAGGTCGCATTGGAGTCAGTGGCGAGGGTGAGCTCAGACACCCTTACTACCTAAATTTGGTCTAGCAAAGGGAGCTCACCTATTTAATGTGAACCCCTTTTCATTCTTTTTATAGTTTTTCCGTTTGTAAGTTTAATGAGAGCTGGATGTCGTCATCGATGACTTTGTCTTTAGGAATACTAATCGCTTTCTTTAAAAAGCTGGCTTCAGAATTGTATTTCACATCATATTTCGCACGATCAAATTTGATTTCACCTTTGGCGACCATGGTTTTGCCATTTTTTTCTACGATAACTTCGAAGGTTTCAGGATGAGTTTTACCGCGAATTGTGAGGTTACCGGTCACCGTGTAAACATTGCTACGTCCAGGCTCTACTTTTGTAATCTTGTAGCTGGCCTCTTTGTGCTCTTTTGTGTTGAAGAAGTCGTCAGACTCTAAGTGTCCCTCGAGCTTCTTTTTCCATTTGCCGGAAAGATCACTGTCTTCAATGCTTGTCATATCGATCACAAGAGAGCCACCGACTAATTTATTATCTTTATCGAGCTTCACCGTCCCTTTTTTGATTTTGACAGTGCCTGTATGGGAGTCGTCACCCACTATTTTCTTTCCTGTCCACTTAATTTTGCTCGCATCAGTGTCAATAGGCACCTGTTTAGCGGAAGCAAAGTGAAAGGTTGCCATTAAAATCAGAATCAGACTCAGTCTCATAGGTCCTCCTTAAAGGTTGGAAAGCGTCGTCATACTAATCAGAAAGGAAATTGATAGAAAGCACTTTCCTCGAATGATGTCGCAAGGCGCATGACAGGCTCCGTCTTTAGCCTCCTCTAAAGGCTTAAAATTCTGAAGAGAATCTTCATTGGATGGTCGATTTTTTAAACAAGGCGTCCTATAATAGAGGATAGTGAATTGTGCGGATTTTAGGCAGGAGGTCTATAGTGTTCAACGGAATGAAATTTGATACCTTTACTCTCGATAACGACCTTCAGGTATTAGCTATTAGCGATGAGCGGTTTGTGAAGTCTTCAGCGGCTTTGGCAGTGATGGCTGGAAGCATGCAAAACCCTGACGAACATCTTGGTTTGGCTCATTTTCTGGAGCATATGTTATTTTTGGGAACGAAAGAGTATCCTCAAGTGGGTGAGTACGAGGATTTCCTCAATAAAAATGGAGGAGGGCACAATGCCTACACTTCCATTGATCACACCAATTATTTTTTCGATATCACTCATCCGAACTTTGAAGGGGCATTAAAACGTTTCTCACGCTTTTTCGTCTCACCAACCTTTGATGACCAATATGTGGAACGAGAAAAGAACGCTGTACACAGTGAGCATGAGAAAAATCTCAAAGAGGATGGGCGAAGGGAATATCGTTTTTTACAAATAATGACGGACCCGAATCACCCTTTCTCCAAATTTGCTACTGGTGATAGAGAGACATTAAAAGACGCCAATAGAGACGTGGTGATGGATTTTTACAATAATCATTACTCTTCAAACTTGATGCGGCTAGTTCTAATGAGCCCACAAGATACCGACTCTTTGAAAGCTTTGGCAAAAAAACATTTCTCCGATATTCCTAACAAAAAAATACCCATGCCAACCTATAGCGATAGTCTATTTTCCAATAAGGAAATCCCAAAATTTCACCATGTCGAATCGGTGAGAGATCGTGATATGTTGAAAATCAGCTTTGATATGCCCGATGATATGCCTTATTGGGAGTCCAAACCCACCCAATTTCTCGCTCATTTGTTAGGCGAAGAGGGAGAAGGCTCTTTGCTTTCCTATTTGAAAGAAAAAGGCTTAGCTTTAGGACTAGAGACTTCGACCTGGTGGAGAATGTTTCATATTAAAGTTCAACTGACCGATCACGGAAAAGAGGAGTACGAGGAAGTTATTAAATCTTGTTTTTCTTATATTCAATTGCTCAAAAAAGAGGGACTCAAGGAGTATGTTTTCAGAGAAAGACAAAAATTGGCTGATATTGAATTAAAGTACATTGAGCCCAAGAGCTCCATGGGAAGAGCCAGTCAGTACAGTGCTTCCATGCTTTACTTTCCGGTCGAAAGCTTTTTAAGTCATTACTACCTTTATCATAAATATTCCCAGGAGGACTTTAAGAATTTCCTTTCTCATTTGCATGTGGAAAATATGCAGGTCTCCCTTTTTACCAAGGAATCCATTGGTGATCAGTTGGAGCCCTTTTATGGAATAGGATTTCGTTCTAAAGACTTTGCGCCCGAATTTATCGAGGATCTAAAAAACGACAAAGTGATTGAGGGGCTTAAGTATCCAGAAGCCAATCCCTTCGTGCCCACGGATTTAGATTTGATTAGTGATCCGGTCATTGGTGAGCCCAAAAGTGAAGTCTACAAGAAATTTTCCACCATTTTCTCACAGGTGGATACGGATCTTAAAATACCCAAAGGTTCAATTTCCCTTTCCTTTGTTTCCGATGCCATAAAAGGAGATCCTAAAAAGTATTTGATGGCTAAGTTTTTTGTAAAACTGAAAAGAGAAGAGCTTAATGAGTGGGGTTATCCGGCAAGGCTTGCTGGTTTTAATTTTAATGTATCACATGGCTATAACACGATCACCTTGGATGTGAATGGCTTCTCTCAACATCTTACAAAACTTCTTAAACTTCTCATTGAAGACAAAGAAAACAAAAGAAGTATCAATCACGTTGAAGTGAGCGAAAAAACTTTTGCTAGTATAAAGAAAAAAGTTCGTAAATCTCTTGAAAATAGAGAGTACGATGCGGCTTACCAGCAACTACTTTCAGAGAATAGTTATCTATTTTCCTCGGCTTCTGTGCATCACTCTAAATATGTTGATCTAATTGATGACCTGACTATGGAGGAGATCAACCAATTTGCTAAAGAGTTTTTCAGTCGTGTGGCCGTAAGAGCCTTCACCTATGGAAACATTGAGGGCGATGAGGTTAAGCCAGCCATTGACGATTTTTTTGAACGCTTCAAAGCTCAAGGTCTCACCGAAAAAGATGTGGAGGAGTTTGAAAATAAATTTCCTGAAATTCCCGCTGGCAAGCATCTGATTCAGTACACCGGTCAGAACAACAACAATGCCCAGCTGAGCTTTTATAAAGGAACGGAATGGAATTTAGAGAACCAGGCACAAATTGATGTTCTTTCAAAAATAATAGAGCAGCCTTATTTCACTGAGTTACGTACCAATCAACAGCTTGGCTATGTCGTAGCCGCCTTTGGTTCCTCAAGTCATGGTTTTTGTGGGCTGGGTTGTTTGATTCAATCGCAAACCCATTCAGCCGATGATATTTATAGTCGGTCTCATGATTTTTTGAGTGAATTTATGACGACTGTGAAGGAAAAGGTCACAGATCAAGATGTTGAGATGATCAAGCACTCGATCATCTCTGAAATAAAGCAAACCCCGAATTCCATGGGAGAGCGTTTATCGCGATTTACGCTCATGGCTGGGACCTATCATGGAGACTTCGAGTTTTTTAATAAAATGGCTCATCGGGTGCAGCAAGTGACGGCTCAAAGTTTGATTGCATTTATAGAAAAGAACCTGGATTTTTCAAAGAATGATATTACCTCTTTGGTTCTCTTTTTTAACGGGATGAATAAGCTGGACAAGAAAATTCCAGAAGGGCTCACGCTTATTGAGGATCCTCAGACTTTTGTGGCGGGGCTTCCCAAAATTCAACCCTACAAACATTGTGATCAACTAACGTAAAAAAACGCTCAAAAGGCCCTAGACCTATGTCTAGAGCCTTATTTCATATTCTGTGGAAAACTCTGTAGATAAGCCCAGATAATGGGGATAAATTACTTTTTCTAATGTGAACTTATCTACACATTTTGAGGTAAGTTTTATTTTTAACCTAGAAAAACAGAGACTTAGTTAAGAATGAGAGTTGACCCTGTTCTGAAATGTATTGTCGCGCTTACATTAAATAAAATTAATTGATTATAAAGAGAACTCTTTATTTTTTTTGAATACTAAAACCGACTTTTTTGATTCCAGATCCTTTGATCGTATCGATGATTTCAGTCAAACCACTTAAGGTGACATCTTTATCTGCAGTCAGAATCACAGAAGCATCTGCCGATTTCTTGGATTCTATGGC
Source organism: Bdellovibrionales bacterium (assembly GCA_964230645.1). Lineage (GTDB taxonomy): Bacteria > Bdellovibrionota > Bdellovibrionia > Bdellovibrionales > JAGQZY01 > JAGQZY01. The sequence continues at coordinate 398,260 of CAXRHT010000003.1, forward strand.
TACTTTTTCCTTTAGCTCAGGAAGACTGACCACTGAGCCATCGTAATAAACCTGTCCATCTTTTCTCACCACCACCTCAATGGTTTTAGGAGCTTCTTTGACTTCGCCGGAGGAAGCTTCAGGCAGACTCACATCAATACTTGGCTTTAAAACTAAGGGAGCCGTTACCATAAAGATAATCAAAACAACCAAAATGATATCGACCAGGGGAACGACGTTTATTTCTGCTATGGGTTCATCAGAGTCGGGATTGATTCCTGCCATTAAGACTTTCCTTTGCTTTTTGCGTAGGCCAAACAAAGCTCTCTTGCTACGTCAATGGATTGTAAGCTCTGGCGAACTTGTTTTTGAAAGTAGTTGTAGCCAATGACCGCTGGGATTGCGACAAATAGGCCCACAGCTGTAGCGACAAGGGCATGGGCAATACCAGCCATCACAGCATCGTTACCACCACCACCACTGGCAGCGAGATCACTAAAGGCTTTCATAATTCCTAGCACTGTACCCAAAAGACCCACGAAGGGAGCGTTGGATCCCACGGTAGCGAGAAAGTTTAGGTTTTTCTCAAGTTTTGGTTTTTCAATCATTAAATAGGAATTAAACACTTCCGCTAAACCATCAGCGCCATCCCTTTTGACATGCCGAAGACCATAATTAAGGGCTCGACCCGGCAGACTGTCTTTATTTTTTGCTAGATCTTCAAGTTCCTCAAGAGTGTGACCTTGTAAAATATCTTGGGCCTTCATGCGAAAATCAGTATTTTTGTTATAAATACTTCTCAGTGTGATGAATCTTTCGATGATCATTCCAATGCTTAGCACACTAGTTATTAAAAGGAGCCAAAGTAAGACTTCAGCACTTCCTTGGGATAGGACAAAAAACTTGTCAACGAGCATGGTTTCTCCTGGGAAATTCCGTTATTTGGCAAGGCGCTTGCCTCTACCTCTTATTTTATTACAATGGACATACCAGAGGAGGTCAAGATTTGGGAGACTTTCGTCGTCAGTGGGCGATTTTTTTTAATAAGCTGAATCTAGGTCCTGTCCTATCAACTATGATGTTACTAGGGCTTGTTTCTTGCTCACCATTTGCCTCTAAGAAGCCCTCAGTTATTGTGGTTTTACTAGAGTCTCTGACTGAGGACGATTACCTTTGCTCTGAGATGAGGTGGACGGAGAATTTACCAGCCTTACAAGAAGAGTGTACCCAGTTTGTTCGGTTCACGCATACTTTTGCCCCTTCTAATCTTACCCAGCCTAATTTAGCGTCTCTGATGACTGGTAAAGAAATAAGCGAGCATAAAGTCAGGCACAATGGAACCCAAGGGGTTTCAGCGAAGTTTCAGACTCTAGCTGAGTCCGCTTTGAACCTTAACATGAGAACGGGCTTTTTTTCTGGGGGAGTCCCTCTTTTACCAAAATTTGGGATTCGGCAAGGATTTGAAAACTATCGGGATGGATTCCAGAACCGTGAAAAAAGTGTCCATGTGCCTTTGCATGAAAACATGATGAGAAGTCTTGAATGGATTGATAAAGAAGTGGAAAGTGCACCGTTTTTTCTAACTCTATACGCTCCCGATCTACTCTACAAAGACACTATCACTGTTGACAATATGGATGACGAAAGGCCTGTGGGCAGAAATTCTAATCTGCAGGAAATTTATGAGTCCATGGATTTTTTTATTGGCGAATTAAAAAAGCGAAAGCTCTGGGAGAATTCTACGGTGATTTTTTTGGGTTTAGGTGGACGCCGAATATCTACGCGCCCGATCAATCCACTAACAGGACTACAGCTCCATGTGCCTTTGCAAATTAAATTAGCTAAAGGCATTGAGAGTAATATTAAATCAATTGTTGGAGAGATGGCGTCTTTTGCGAAAGTGGGTGGGTGGATTGAAAAAATTGTTTTTCATCGTTCGTTTCGAGGCTCTCTCTTGTTCTCTCCTTCACCAGAAGAAAATTTTATTCCCCAGCAAAATGACTGGAGAAGGTGGCTAGGTCTCTCCAACTGGTCAACCATTGGCCTGAGAAGAAAGCAGTATCTTTTTGTCTATAATCCCGAACTTAAAGTTTATGATAGTTTTTCTGACAAAGAGGAACTCGACCCTCTTCTTAATTCCGAAGCACAGAAGGTGGCCAAAAAATACGAGATCCCTAAGAAGATGAAAGCCTTTTTTCCCTCCCACTGTATGCCAGAACTTGGCGACAAAGATTGTAAAAAGCGAAAAACCCACAGGAAACAAATCGAAGGAGTCACGCGCCTGGTACGCTGGTCTGGCTTGGTGTTAAAATCAGAAAAGCCTGTGGATGAACTCTCTCAGTGGATCCGTGATGCAAGAAAGGAAAAAAACAAAATCATCATTAATTGGCTGGCTTACAGAGCTCTTTATCAAAAAAAATGGGGATTTTTACATGAGCTTGGCCAACTAAAAAAGGAGAAAACCTGGAGGTATCTTGCTGCGGCCAACTTGAGAGAGGATATCCCAGGCAGACCCGAGGGTTGTTTACTTTATTTTTTTGAAGAGCATAAGAAGATTGATAATTTCTACAAACATTGCAAAGACTCAGGTTTGCGTCGTGTGGTCGAGGGACTTCATCAGCTAAAAAACAAGCAAAGCCCCTCCAATGGATTTTGGGCGCAAGTAAATGAAATTAAAAATAAAAGAAGAGCGAAAATTTTAAATTTGAAAATGCTTTTCGTAAACGACATTGCTCAGCCTTTTGACTACAGCCCGGAACTCTCGGAGCTTTATTTTTTCCTTCCCGAGAACACCAGTTACCTTAAATATATCCAAATTTAGTACTGCTATCTTGCAGAGTCCTCCTGAGCATCATCCAGAGTCATCCTGAGCGAAGCGAAGGATCTAAGGTCTTTCGCTTCGCTCAAGACGACATGTTTTAGGTCAGAGGCTTAAGCCAATTCTAATAAGCCAAGCCAAAAGGGAACCTCTTGGTTGTCATTGGCTAAAAGGAGCGACAGATCTTCAAGATTAAAAGAGGTCACATCACTTTGGAAAAGCGTATTAGGAAGGTAGGTGCGACTGACAAGGGCAATTCTGTCTTTTTTCTTTAAACGTAAGTTTCCAAACTGAATCGGAGGATGTTGTCCAAGCCCGAGCAGTTGATTGGGAAGTGGATCGTTGACGGACTTCCTTAGAGTTAAAACATTGAGATCAACGGAGTGATGCAAGGGCATGATTCCAAGGCCGTCTCTGTAAATAACTAAAGAGGGCTGGCCACAACTAACGAAAATCCATTGCGGCCCTTCTTGAATAGCGGCGAAGATTTCAAAGCCGGCTCGGTACTCCTCTTTATTGTACTCATTAAAGATTTTCTCGCTCGCCATGATTATGGCCATTCGTAGCACATTTCCCATCTGGTGGAGATTTTCTTTGCGTGCGTAAGGTATGGTCACCTCGGTGTCTTCACCCGCCATGGTAATAAAGCTTTTGATGGATTCGCTCACTTTTTCAGCGACGGCCTCATCTCCCCAGGGGGTAATGCAGGTAAGAAGATTCGTGGACTCCTCAAATTCCACCACCGTTGTCGGACGAAATTTTTTTCCTCCGTAAGACCTTTCTGTGACTTTAATAGGGAAAGCCATACTGCTTCATCTTCCTTCTTGCTTTGATATAGTACTCACCATCTTCGATATCTTTTTTAAGAATTTCTTCCCACTTCACCCGACTGGCCTCTAAATTACTAAAACGCTCTTCAATCACACTATCCATATAGATCAATTTCATTTTATTCTTCAGTTCTTTCTCGGCTTGAAAGAGAAAAGCAGAGATTTTTGGATCATAAGGGTCAACGATTTGTGCTTTTCGGGCCTTTTTGATCGCTTCTCTTAAGTTCTTTTGGTTGTACTGAGTTTGAGCCTGATCCATTAAAGCTTTCTTTTTTGAGTTAATTTGATACTCAATACTAGAAAGTTTTCTTTTTGATTTTTTGACTAAGCGGCTGGGGTCAGGAAGTCCTGAGTGGATATGGTTTTCGTAAGCTTCAATGGCCTTGAGCCAGTCTTGTTTTTTATGGAGATTACGTGCTCTTTCATAAAGCTCTTCTCCTCGGCGGACTTTATCACGCTGCTCTTGAGCCATTTTTTCACGAACTTCTCGTTCTTCCTTGCGAGCTGTCACCTCAGTGATCAGTTGGGCGATACGAGGATTATTCGGATCAAGGTCTGAAGCTGGTACAAGGCAAGCCTTAGCTCCATCGATGTCCTCAGAGTCAGAGAATTGCGCTTCACACTGGGATATATAAGAGTTTACTTTTGCTTCAAGAGCCGCTTGCTCCGCACGTTGCTGCTCGATCAAAGCTCTTTGTCTTTGTACGTCGCGCGCATTGATACAATACTCTTCCATTTCACGAGACTTTTTATAGACAGGAATGATCGAGTGCAGCTTTTCAATTTGCACAAGGGCTAACTCATAGTTTTTATTCAAATAGAGTTGATTGGCGAGCTTGTAAGTCTGTTTAACAATTTTCTGTTCGGCTGGTGAGAGTTGAGTGAAAGGGTCAGAATTTTTTGCCTGTTGAGCGTTGTCTCCAGGCGCAAGTAGAAACTCCTTTGCCACAGCTGAGAAAAGGATAATCACTGCAGCTGCAATCATGATCATCTTTTTCTTTTTTTCTTTGTCCACAGGCTTTTTCTCAAGGATTTCTTGGGCGCTGCCATCCCCAGCATCTTCGTCGTCAAGAGAAACCATGGCCACATTCTGATCAAAGAAAACCAAGGGGTTTTTGTACATATTAAGAGGTATATTGCTGACTTTGCGTTTAAAAGCCTTGTCTCTGAGTTCAAACTGTAAAGAAGTCTGTCCAATGGTAATAATGTCACCACTTAATAGGCGAGATTGTTTTTTAGCTTTTAATTTTTGGCCGTTAAGTTCTGTGCCTTGTTGCGATCCAAGGTCGACAACAAAAAAACCTTTATCTGTTTTTGAAATTTCAAAATGACTTTGAGCCGCCGATGGTTCTTTAATATAGACAGAGGCACTTTCATGTCCCCCGACAACCCATAGGTTTCCTTCAAGACGGAAGTACTCCGATTTTTTGCCGTTTTGGCCGATAATTTTTATATAAGGAAGGCCTGAAAAACTGTGGATAGAAGTCTTTTCATCATTGCCACCAAAAGTGTCCGCTTCCTCATCGACATCCTGATCGTCGGAAAGAGAGGGCTCTGGATTTTGTACGGCCATCGCATTCTCGTCTTGGTCTGAAAAATCCGAGTCTTGATCAAAAGCATCCTCATCGTCTGTTAAAGAGTTGCTTTCTCCACCCTCAAATTTAAATGTATAAGGAGGCAGTGAAAATTGGCCGTTTCCTTCAATGATAAAGTCTTTGCGGTCCTCGCCATTGATTTGGATCAGTTTAATAGCTGAGAGCACATTCACTCTCCATGTTCCTGGTCCTTCTTCTATCAATTCAAAATGTTGCCTTGAAATTCCAGGAAGTTTATCAAGCTGAATGTCGCAATTGTCTTTGCGACCCACGGTGTAGGTGCCACCTGGCTTGAGGTCTAATTCGGCAAATTGTTCTTTGTCTTTATAGGCAAACAGCTTCATCAATACCCCCCTGTCTTCAAGAGGCGGCACTCTTCGTAATGGGTTTTTGCCAGTTTGTATTTTTCAGAATTCTCGTCATTGATCAGTATAAGGGCTTTCTCAAATTCAGCAGCACAGCGATCATACATTAATTTATCGCGATATTTTTGACCATCTCGCAGGTGAGTATCAATCAAATCGGCCTGCTTTTTCTTAGCTGTTTTTAAATACTGTTGGGCACGACCATGATTCTGATCACTAGCAATTGTAGTTCCAAAAGAGTCAATAGCGCGACCATGCTGACCGTTAAGAAGGTCTCGAAAGCCTTGAATAAAATGTCTTTCTACCTGATAGAGATGTTTTTTCTGGGAGAGCTTCTTTTTCTCCTGGTAAGACTCTCTGATCAAAGAGGTTCTTTCCTTGCTTTCTTCGATCTGCTCTTTTAGATCCTCTGAGGTTGCGAGCTTGAGCTCTTCTTGAGCGACAGGCTCTTGTTGTAGAAATTTGAAGGCAACGGCCAGGACCATAATAACACCGAGAAAGATTTTTATTGATTTCTTGTTCTGTGCCTTTTCCTTTGCCACAACCGGGTCAACTTTAGGAGCAGGCCCTAGTTGTGGTTTCGCCTTTTCGTTGGTGCGGCTAGAGAAAACGATTTTTGTTTGACCGAAGGTAATAACATCACCGGGCTTTAAAACGGTGTTCTTACAGGGTTGACCATTAACTTTAGTCGTTCTGCGGGAGCTAACATCCTCACAGATCACATTGTCAGTAAAGCGGATGGTGCATTGCTGGCGACTCACCTTGGGGTCAGTTAAGGTTACCTGACAACGAGGGTCGCGACCAATGCTGATGCGAGGTGGTTTAATAAGGAAAGCTTTGCCTTTATCCGGGCCGGATTCGACACGAATGATAAAGTCTACAGCTTTAAAGAGGTTTTGTTTCAGTGCACTCACTCTTCAAACCCCTCGTCGTCATCGTACACTTCTGCAAAACACACCACGTAGTAACTAATGTTTCCAAGCTCTTGAATGGATTTTATAGAGACCTCAAAGTTCATACCACTACCAGAGGGTAGGGGATTGGAATGTTTCTGGTTGGGATTATCGGCACACTTCTGTAAAAGGTCTTTTATATTTTCCACCAGAGAAGGGTCTGTTAAGTCGTCGACATATTTATCCTGAAGTTGATCGTCATCAAATAGAGGATGGCCGCTGATATAGTCGTTTTGGGCCATAATCGTTTCATTTTCAGGGCTAATCGCCAGAGCAGCCACAGGAAACATCTGTACCAGTTCGTAGGCTTCCATGGATTTATCACCCACTCCAACTGACATTTGATTGGACTCATCTTCTGACATACGCGAAAGGGCGCTATTAATATTAGAAACCAGTTTCTGGAAGATGGGTGTGGGAGTTTTTAACTCTATATTATTTGAACCTTCTTTAAGAGCCATGTTCATTTCTTCATTGAGGTCATAAAGAGGTTTTGTGATCACTTTGTAGAGGAAAAAGTAGAGCACACCACCGGCTAATATTGTAATAAGAAGAATTTGAATCATAAGACTCAAAGTTCTCGGTACATCAAGAGCCACTCGGTCTAGGTTATAAAGGACAATAGCGTAAGCAATAGGAGCCGGTTCGCCTGTTTGAGGATCAGTGTAAAGGATGGGTCTTGAAACCCCTATGCGGTTATCTAAAATCTCATGGTATCGGCCGGGCTTCTTACGAGCTCTTTGCACAAAAGGGATACTTGGAAAACGTCCTCTTTGTTTTACTGGCGCGATCACGTGTCCATCGAGAGCATCAATAATAAAAGCTTGGTCCACACCCGCTTCGTTTCTTACGGCGCGAACATTAACACTGATATCATTTTTGCTAATAACGTGATCTCTATTTTCTTGTACTAAAATTTTTGCCAAAGCGTCGGCTCGCCTGGTACTTTCGTCAACAACAAAGTCCCTTGAAACCTGGATGACTGGGATGACAGAGAGGGCTGTAACAAGCACCACAAAAAAGATCACAAAAGACATGACCACATATTTAAGGTCAAATTTATAGGAGTATTCATAGACTCCTGGAAGTGCTACCTCTTCTATATAATATTCTACTTTTTCTTGTAGACTCAAAGCGGGCTTGTTTTCTTCATCTTTTGGCTTAACACTCGAGGATAGAATCTCAACTTCATTTGAGCCTTGAACGGGCTCCATTCCAAATTCGGCATGAGCCAGGGCATTGTTACCGTGGGTCTGAGTCTGTGAAGAACGCCGAGGTCTTGAATCCATTTCTGGAAGAATGGAGACAAACTTAGGAAGTTGAATAACATCAAACAGAACTTCACCGAGAGCAAACTTGTCACCAGAGCGCAGAGCCTGGTTCTGAATTTTCACACCATTCACAACAACACCATTGCTGGACTGGTTGTCAGAAATAATGACCTTATCTTCCATGACCATAATTTTTGCATGGACCTTTGAGACAGAGTGACTTCGAATCTTCACCGAAGACTGAGAAGAGCGACCCAGGGTATGAGAACCCTCGTCAAGTTGGTATATTTTGCCCGCTTGTGGGCCATTTAAAACCTTAATCGCCCACATAGAGAGTGTCTCCCACTTTCAAATTTGTTTTTTCAATAAACCCTGTGCCTGTTTCAAGAACAGAGTGAGCTCCAAACACAGGAGCCGGAAATCTCCAGGGTTTTAAATTCTTCTGTATTTTTTTAACTTCTCCATTTTTGCGAAGATAAACGACGTCAATAGGTATGGACATAAAGCAGGTGTGAATCCAATTGCTTTTCGGAAACCACATGCCTTGATCTTGCGAAAGACTTTTGGTGCCTATAAGGCCCAGCAACCTTGGCTTAAAAGAGTTGGCGACTTTTAAATCGGCAAGCAAGGTTTTATTTTGTTCTTTCAAAATCAACTTCGCCACCTTAATTGCCTCCATAAATAAACTGCAGTCCCACAGGTGCAAAGACCATGATAAAAACAGCTGGAATAATGAACATCATCATCGGTAATAAAATCGCTTGTGAGGCTTTGGCTCCGGCTTTCTCGGCGCGAACAAACCTTTCCAGTCGCATTTGCTCGGATTGCTCTTTAAGAACATCACCGATACTGGCGCCAGTTGAGTCAGCATCCGTTAAGACGTTTACAAAGCTTGTGACTTCCGGAATATCAAGACGACGGGCCATCGATTTCAGGGCTTGCTCTCTGGTGCTACCAAGTCTTGTGTCTCTGAGGACTTTGTCGAGTTCTTTCGCTAGCAAACTGGATTCTGCAGAATCAGATATTTTTTGTATGGCTCCCATAAAGTCAGCACCGGCTTGGGTGGAAAGAGCGAGTAGATCCACAAAAAATGGAAGATCGATAATGATCGCTTGATAGCGTGTTTTTTTCATTTTGTTGGCATGAAGATCAGGAATCATCCAGCCAAAGGGAATAGCGATAACAAAAACGAACCAAGGATAGCCTAGGACAAGAGAGAAATTCAAAATGGCAAGAAGGACTGGAAAGAAAAGACCCCAGAGAAGCTTTAAGCCAATAAACTCATCCACGTTGAGCTCGTTTTCAAGCCCACCAGTCATGATTTTGTATTCGATATCTTTTCGGAAGCTCTCTCGCTTAATTCGCTTGGCGTATTTGAGTGTGAGTTGATGCACAAGCGGGCGAGACCAGTTAATGATTGGAGATTCCGATTTATCCGGTTGGTCGCCAGTGGCCCATGACAGAGCTTTACTATCTTCGTTGACTACGAAAATGGTATACACGGTCCATAAGACGGAGAAACCAGCCATCAATATTCCCAAGTACAACAAATAATCGCTTCCCATTTTTAAACCTTTTGTTTAAATAATCCCCTATGCGCGAACTCTTTCTCACTTCAAAATCTCCAAGACGAAAAGATATTCTTGAAGAGAAGGGCTATGAGTTCCACATATTCCCAATAGAAGTATCGGAAATTCTTGATAAAAACCTGAATTTACCAGACCAAATTTCCGAGTGCGCTCACCAGAAGGTGAGGGCGGCTGCCGAGTCTCCTAAGTTCCCGAAATCAGGAGACAAATTGTTACTTGGTGCGGACACTGTGGTGGTTTACGACAAAAAAATATTGGGAAAACCCAAAAACGTTCCTGAGGCTATTAATATTTTAAACCAGCTTTCAGGCCAGGTCCATGAGGTGATTACAGGCTTTTGTCTATTTGATCTCAGTTCAAAACGTCTCATATTGGATCACGATTCAACAAGAGTGAAGTTTAAAAAATTGGATCCAAAGGTGATTGAGGACTATGTGAATAGTGGAGATCCCATGGATAAAGCCGGAGCCTATGGTATCCAAGGAGAGGCTCGGAAATTTGTGGAATCCTTTGACGGCTCTCTCTACAATGTTATTGGTTTACCTATAGAGAAAATCGAAAAAACTTTTAAACAAGAGAATTGGATTGTTAAAAAAAAATCTTGAAAACATAGAGGCGAAACTAAAAACGGAAAAGCAGAAAAATCCCGAACTGCTCGATCCTCGCATTATCGCCGTTTCTAAAAAGCAACCTATAGAAAAAATCAGGGAACTTAATGATCTGGGTGTCACTCATTTTGGGGAAAACTATGTGCAAGAGGCCCTCGACAAAATGGAACAGCTTAAGGATTGCAATATCCATTGGCATTTTATTGGGAGTCTTCAAAGCAAGAAATTAAAAGATATCGTTGGACGTTTTGAATATATTCATTCAGTTTCAAGACTTAAAGAAGTGGACAAAATTTCCTCGCTCATGCAGGGCCAAAATAATCCCCAAAAAATATTTGTACAAATAAATATCGGTAAGGAAGAGAGTAAATCCGGAGTTTTACCGGACAAAGCCTCTGATTTCTGCCAAAAAATAAAACAGACCCCGGGAGTGCAGGTGGTAGGGCTGATGTTTTTTCCACCTCTTGGTAAAGATGAAAAAGAGGATCAAAGCTGGTTTACTGAATCTCGCAAACTCTACTTAGAGATTAAAAAAAATATGGGCCCAGATTTTAACCGACTTTCCATGGGAACGAGTCAAAACTATTATATCGCCTACCGCGAGGGTGCCTCGGATCTGCGGGTGGGAGAGTCTCTCATGGGGTCAAGATCCTCATAATTATGTATTAAGGGCGTGCAATGGGGCCCTTCTGTTGAGACTTTGTCAAATCTTTGAATTATCAAAGCTTTTGGCCCATAATCATTGATGACCAAGTTTACAAGATGAAGGACGTGGCATGAATTTCTCTTTAGCAGACAAAAAGTTAGGGATCATCGGCTTAGGAAATATGGGGCAGTCCGTTTTAAAAGCCCTTTTGAAGTCCCAAACTCTCAAAGAAGATCAGATCTATGTCCACACCCGTTCTGAGGGAAAAATAAAAAAAATTCTGTCGCGTTATAAAGTTCAGCAAACAGAAACGGCTGAGCAATTGGTCGATCAATGTGACATGATCCTTTTCAGCGTCCAACCACAAGACTTACTAGAACTTCTGGAGCCTTTACGGGGAGCCTTTACTAGTGAAAAAGTGGCTATGAGTATGGCTCCCGGAATTAGTTTGCGAACGCTCCGCAAGTACTTACCGGAACCTAGTCTTGTACGAATTATGCCCAGTGCCCCCGCTCTTGTTTCTCGCGGAGTGATTCATTTTTGCATTCCAGAATCCGACATGATTCTTGAGAAATTGGTAAAGAAACTTTTTTCCCCTTTGGGTTATGTTGTGTCTACTGAAGAGGGGGAGGAGTTTTCAGCTCTCACTATATCCTCAGCCAGTGGAGCCCCCTTTGTTCTTGAAATCATGAAGTATTGGCAAGATTGGATCCAGGAGTATGGATTTGAACCTGAAATTGCTAAAAAAATAGTCGTTGAAACCTTTTTAGGCGCTGCGCTACTGGCCGAAGAAAACGAAGAGACCACTTTTCACCAGCTAACAGAAAGGCTCGCGTCAAAAAAAGGGGTCACCGACGCAGGATTGTTGTCTCTGAGAGAGCTTGAACTTGAAGGAATACTCAGAATGAGCTTTAATAAAGCACTGATGCGTGACCACGAAATAGGAAAGGAAAATTCCTAATAAGGTTATGACAAAGACCAGGGAGGGAGATTATGAGAGTCGCACCCATTGATATTGCTCAGAAAACATTTAGTCGCAAATTTTACGGTTTGGATACAGAAGAGGTTTACGATTTTCTTCGAGACGTGGCCGACGATTTTGAAAGCCTTGCAAGGCAAGTCGACCAACTTAAAGAAAGCCAAAAGAGAAACGATGAATCTCTAGAGGAGTACAAGCAAAGAGAAGAGGCACTAAAACAAACTCTTCAAACCGCCTCTCAGATGTCTGAAAGAATGAGATCAGAGGCTCAAAGAGAAGCTGATATTATTATTAAAGAGGCTCGTCAGCGAGCGGACATCATTATCAAAGAAGCCAGGGATTCTCTGCGCAATATGTATCAGGACATTAATGATCTGAAAAAATCACGTATGCAGTTTGAAGCCGGATTAAAATCCCTAGTGAAAGCTCATCTTGCCATGATTGATCAAGGCCACACAGTGGTTCCTGATCCAAAAGTACAAGCCGATATGGTGGAGGAGAACACTCCCGAGAGGCCGGCTGAAGTCTAAAATTCAGGCGTTTTATCATTTTCAAAAGAGGAGAGCCCTAGTCGCTCTCCTTTTTTTATTGGTGTTGTGCGCCCTTACTAGCCTCGAAGCCTTTTGCAAGGCACATTCAAGACATGACATCGGAGCAGAAGCGGTCGTTAGCCCTCATATTCTTCACGGTTTTTTTGGATTTGGTCGGATTCGGAATCATTCTTCCGCTCATTCCCTACCTTGCTCGTGAGTTTTCGGCCACCCCGCTTGAGATTGGTCTCCTCATGGCGATCTTCTCATTCATGCAATTTATTTTTTCTCCCATGTGGGGAAAGCTCAGTGATCGTTTCGGAAGAAGACCGATTATTCTTACCAGTCTTTTTGGGGCCACTTTTGCCTATGTATTTTTTGCTTTTTCAAAAGAGCTTTCGCTACTTTTTGTGGCTCGAGGCTTGGCTGGATTCTTTGCGGCCAATATCTCTGCGGCTCAAGCCTACATCGCAGACATCACTCCCAAGGAAAAACGCTCGGTGGGAATGGGCTTAATCGGTGCGGCCTTTGGCTTAGGCTTTATAATGGGGCCAGCCATTGCAGGTCTCACTGGTCCCATTGGCGAGGCCATAGGAGATGAGGCTCCCTTTGGAATTCAGTTCTCAGCCCTTGTAGCAGCCGGCCTTAATCTTATAAATCTCATTTTAGCTTTTTTCATGCTTCCGGAAACTCTTACGGAGGAAAAGAAAAATCAAAGTTCACGGGTGGGGAGAGTGGAGTCTTTTACTTTTGTGTTTAAAGATCCTCTCTTAAGATCCCTCTTTCTGATCTTTCTTTTAATCAGTTTAGCGATGGCTCTTATGGAAGTGATGGTCTTTCCGTTCGTTCAAGACCGCTTTAATTGGGGTTACAAAATTGCGTCCATCAGTTTTGCCTATGTAGGGATCGTGATGGTTTTAACCCAGGGCTACTTTATTAGAAAATGGATTCCAAGATTTGGTGAGAAAAAGACCTTGTTCTTCGGGCTGGTTGCCATGATGCTCAGTTTCGTTGGTATAGGCCTTAGTCATTCTATTGCTTTTCTCGCTGTGGTTATGACTTTGTTGGCGATTGGTAATGGTTGTATGCGACCACCGATTGTGGGGCTGGCCTCAGTGATCGCTGATGATGAGCAGCAAGGTTACGTTCTTGGTGTAATGAATTCCATGGGAGCTATTGGCCGTATCGTAGGACCGGTGATTGGAGGACTTCTCTATCAGGAAATCTCCCAAGGAGCCCCATTTTACGCCTCGGGCGTTCTAGCGCTCTTATCTGTTCTCATTTATATCACGGTACGTTCGACCTTACCGGACCCCCAGAAAGAGTAGATCTTGCTTTCAAGCCTTTGTAAAAACTTCTTCAACTTAGCTCCAGGCTTTCATTCTCCCAGCGAATTCGCTAATCAGACCTAGTATCTCTTGCAAAGGTTTTGTCATGAATAAAATTTTAATACTATTAGTAATTTTAGTGGGATCTTACAGCCATGCTATGGAGACAGTGACTGTTCCCTTCAGTAATGGTGATTTGGAATTAACCGCTTCTATACAATTTTCAGAATCGGACGATGCTATTTATGTCGAAGATGTTTCCTTGGAAATTCCCTCAGTTTCTCATGGAACCCTTCTGCTCGTGGCAGAATTTGGTTGGGGCGATGGTCCCTATAATTATTTGTGTGAAACTATCAGCCAATCTCTTCTCGGGTCGAAGACCTACAAATACGCATCGGCATACGGATACGTGGCGGAGCCAAGCCTTCTTGGTGGTTTTCTCACGAGTCGCTCCTACTTGATCATTAATCGAGACCAGTCATTTACGGTTGCGGATTCTTACCCGAATTCCACCTATGACTCCGGTTTTGCCTGCTACGCTCAAGAGATGGTTTATTAGCGTCTCGAACGGCCTTTAATTAGGCTTTTTTTGGCCAAGACAGCGCCTTTTATTTGTGCTAAACCATGGACATGTCTGAACAATTAAGTGATCGATACAATCCGCAGGAAGTTGAAACTCGAATCTATCAAGATTGGGAGGAGAAGGGCTATTTTAAGGCTGAGGATCAGTCCACTAAGCCTCCTTTCTCAGTGATTTTACCTCCTCCAAACGTCACGGGCTTTCTCCATATGGGTCATGCTCTGGATCACACCATCCAAGATGTTCTTGTACGTTGGAAGCGGATGTCGGGATTTAATACTTTGTGGCTTCCTGGTTCCGATCATGCGGGGATTGCCACCCAGGCGGTGGTTGAAAAAGATCTCCGTAAAGAAGGCAAAGACCGTTTAGAAATGGGGCGCGAGGCCTTTCTTGATGAAGTTTGGAAGTGGAAAAAAACCTATGGGGATCGCATCTACTCCCAGATGAAACGTCTTGGTGACTCTGTGGATTGGGACCGTGAGGTTTTCACTCTCGATGAAGGAGTTTCCCAGGCCGTTCGCAAAGTCTTTGTTCACCTTTACAAAAAGGGTTGGCTTTATCAGGGTGAAAAATTGGTGAACTGGTCTCCCCCTTTACAGTCGGCGATTTCCGATTTGGAAGTGGTTCATAAAGACACCAAAGGTCAGCTTTATCACCTCGCTTATTCTATCGAGGACAGTGATGAAAAAATAATTATCGCCACCACAAGACCTGAAACTTATTTAGGTGATGCTTGCGTCTGTGTGCATCCTCAAGACGAGCGCTATAAGAATCTCATTGGTAAGAATGTTGTTTTACCGATCATTGATCGCAAAATACCTATAATTGCTGACGAGTATGTTGATAAAGAGTTTGGAACGGGAGCTTTAAAAGTAACTCCGGCCCATGACTTTAATGATTATGAGTTAGGTAAAAAACACAATCTCGAATTTATTAATATTCTCAACGTCGATGGGACTCTTAATGAAAATGGCCGGCCTTATCAGGGACTCAAAGCTCAAGAGGCTCGCAAACAAGTGGTCAAAGATCTTGAGGAAAAAGGTTTTCTTATTAAAACTGAACCTCACCAGCACGCTGTGGGTTACTGTGATCGAACAGGAGCTGTGGTTGAACCTTATTTAAGTAAACAATGGTTTGTGAAAACAAAAGATATATCAACTCCCGCTCGTCATGTTGTTAGCAATGAAACCATTAAGTTTGTTCCTGAGCAGTGGACTAAAACATACATTCATTGGATGAATATTATCGAAGACTGGTGTGTTTCTCGTCAGCTGTGGTGGGGGCACCGTATTCCAGCCTGGTATTGCGATGACTGTGAAGGTGTCACTGTTGCGGAGGAAGACCCTTCTTCTTGTGAGTCTTGTGGGAGTAAAAAAATTCATCAGGATGAAGACGTTCTTGATACTTGGTTTAGCTCAGGTCTTTGGCCTTTTAGCACCCTTGGGTGGCCTGAAGAAACAGAGGCTCTGAAAACTTTTTACCCAACCTCTGTCCTCGTGACCGGTCATGATATTATCTTCTTTTGGGTGGCTCGTATGATCATGATGGGCCTTGAAATAAAAGGGGATGTCCCGTTTAGGCAAGTCTATATTCATGGACTTATCCGCGACAGCCAAGGCCGAAAGATGTCGAAGTCCCTTGGTAATTCTATTGATCCGGTTGAAATGATCGAACAGTATGGAGCGGACGCTCTTCGCTTTACACTGATGGCGCAAATGGCTACAGGGAAAGATTTGAAATTTTCTCTTCAACGTCTTGAAGGTTATCGAAACTTTATGAACAAGGTGTGGAATGCCACGCGCTTTAGTCTTTCTAATATGGAAAGCTTTGAAGCCCCTAAAGAGGGTGTTGATGCCGTTGTGCCCGTTACAGACCTTACAACCGCTGATCAGTGGTTAATTTACCAAACAGGCCTTGTGGAAAAAGAGGTCAATGAGTCCCTTGAGGATATGAGGTTTTCCGATGCAGCCAACCGCATTTATTCTTTTGTTTGGCACGAGTTCTGTGACTGGTACCTGGAGTTTTCAAAGCCCATTCTTTACGGTAAAGATGAAAACCAGAAAGCTGTCACTCAACTTGTTTTGGCTCAGACACTCAATCGAATTGTTAGACTTCTGCATCCCTTTGCTCCTTTTATTACCGAGGAAATTTATTCGAAACTTCCCATTCGAAACGAAGCCTGTATTGTTGATGAGTTCCCTGAGTTTGAACGCGATCAAAAGTGGCTCGCACTTGGTAACGAGGAAGCCTCTTTTGAAATGGAGTTAGTGAAATCAGTGATCACAGCCATTCGAAACATCCGAGGGGAGAATAGAATTAAACCCTCTGAGAAAATTGCTGTGTGGCTTACTCCTCAAGATGATCGCTCTCAAAAAATTCTTGGTAACAATAAATCAGAAATAATGAGACTAGCCTCACTTGAAAGCTGTAAGATTGAAAAACGCGATAGCCTCAGCAAATGTGCTGTCACACCGATTCGCATGGATAATTCAGTGATCGATGTGGTGATTCCCTTGGAGGGATTGGTTGACCTTGAAAAAGAGGTGGATCGTCTGAATAAGCAGATAGAAAAGCAGCAAAAAGATATCAAGAAACTTCAAGGCAAACTCAGTAACGAAAAGTTCGTGGCGAATGCGCCAGAAGACGTCGTGGAAGCGGATAAACAATTGCTTTCCACTCTTATCGCGCAAGTGGATGAAATGAGAACGGCATTAACAAGGCTGTCCTCCTAAACTTTTTTACTGGCAGCTCCATAAGGACTGTGGGTCCACACGGCGGCCGCGGATAATCGCTTCCAAATGAACGTGGGGAATCATGCCACGCACATTGGCGTTGCCTGTGTTTCCAACTTTTCCGACCTGAGTTCCGATGCCCACGCGTGTGTTATGACCAACGCGTGTGTTAGCTTGCAAGTGCATCATGGTGAACCGGTCTCCATTGTCACAGGTGATCTCAATGAGATTTCCTGCAGCACCCACATAACCGGAGCGGGTCACTCGTCCTACACAAGGGGATTTTAATGGAGTACCTATAGGTGCTCTGTAGTCACAACCATTGTGTCTTCGACTGCCGCCTCCTCGGGAGGCCCCGTAAGCACCCTGTCCATAGCGATCATTTCTAATGCCGAGACAACGATCTAGTACGAACCTATGTTGATTGTTACCTCTTGGAGCCACTGATCCAGAATTGTCAGGAGTGGGTGCTGAGGGAGGATTTCTATAACCGTAATTTCTCATTGAGGCACATTGCCCTGTTCCCAGCGCTCTAAGCTCTGATTGATTAAAAGCTCCCTGGTGCACCCAACCTTCGCGATTGGGGCAGTTGGGGTGTCCGATACGAACCCAGTTTCCAGAAATTCCTAATGCCAGAACATTGCTCATACCACTGGATCTCAGGGTTCCACCACAAATACCTCTATGCTTTTCTCGACCACTTGAGGTGGGGCGTCTTCTGATAATAAAATTTGAATTTTGAACATCGATATTACAAGCGTGTTCAGAGATGACTTCATCGCGAGGTGTTCGAGTGACCTCAGCATTAGCGCCCGAATAAAATAAGAAGATAAGAAGAACGGAAAGGAAACTAATTTTCATTGAGTCCCTCCAATCTTACCGTTGCTATCGGAAACTAAAAGCGAATCGGAGAATCGAATTTTTGATCCCTTCCGTCGAATGGGGTCAACACCATTGAATTTATATTTTTCATAGAGATCGGTATGAGACCACACCACTTTGCCATCTTTTTTGTTGAGCTTCCAAACACTGCCAACGGCTCCTAGATAAACATGGTCTTTTTCAATGAGGGGGATAGAAGGGTTGAATGATTTGAGGTCCTTTTTCCAAAGGACTCGGCAATTCTCATTGAGAGCGTAGATAAAAGTTGTTCCAGAGTTGTGATCGGCCAGCTCAACAGTGACAATATTAAAATCTTTCTCACCGTAAATATTGGGACGTTTCTCAACCTCCAGGTCCTTTTCTAAGCTAAGGCGAACTTTACTGGTGGCTTTGTTGCATCGAAAGTTTAGCTCTTTACTTTTTTTATTATACCTGGCCGAGAGAACCTGGGCTTGTGAATTTGAGCTAAACAAGAATATGGCTATTAAAATAAAAAGATATTGCTTCATAACTATAAGAATACGGTGAAATAAGGCGTGGAACCAGGCGCACACAAACGATCAAGACCTTCGCCACAAGTGCCAAGCACTCGCTCCTGAAGTCTTAGTCAAAGGTCTATGAAGGCTCTCAATTTAAAGAACGTTTGTTAGATTTTTATTTAAAAAAAGGAAGAGAGATCAGCCTCTATAGGTAGAGGCACGTAGGTACAAAGATCCAGTTCAAGCTCTGGAAATTCGACCATTCTGTGAGAAAAAAGGTATTCTTTAACTATGAAAAAGCCTCAACATTTACTAATTATTTTGTCCTTGGTGTTAATGGGATTTGCTTTAGAAGCAAAGCCACCCACCTTTGTGAGTCTATATAAGAAAAGCCTCAAGCAAAGTAAAAAACGAAAAGAGATCTATCTCAATATAATGAATCAATTTTTAATCGATCTTGAATCAAAAGAGGGCAACAAAAAGTCTAAACACTCTCTATACAATTTAGATTGGCTCTTCAAGCCGGCTTACGCCCAGAACACTCAAGCCTGTGTGAACGTTGGATACATTGCTCAGGTGGCTAGTTGTGACCGATCCAATCAGTGGTCCTTTGATGTGACTCAGACGGAGGCTTACCGTGAGCTTTTAGCCGCTGGATTTCAAAACAATTGTCAAAGTGGCACACAACCCTGTGCTCTAGTCACGGGTACGACACCTTCTTGTGAGTTAACCTGTTCAAACAATTCAACGACCCAGTGTTACTCTCAAGGAGACCGCCAGCATGTGATGAGTATGCTTTCTGAATGCGAAAACTCAGAGAATGTCGCTTGTGGAAATCGTTCAATTCAGTGTGCAGCCATGGGTCGATATTTCGTGGAGCAAATGAGCGGCTTTGATCAGTGGTGTGATAATGCTGCCACGGGCGTTAGAAATTTATGTCATGGAACGCGTTCACGAGTCCAAGCGCTTTTTGCCGGGCAGCTCTCTGATGAGAGTGGCCCCCAAAGTGAAGAGCCACTTAATGCCGACAATAACAATGTGTTGCTCATTGGAGACTCCCATCTTTCCTGTACCAACTATGCCCAAGAATTGTCTCAATGCTTGCGCAATCAAAATATGGACCCACTTCTTTTAGCACGCGGAAGTGCAGCCCCCAGTCACTGGTCGCAAGGTCGTTTTCAAGGGCTTCACAATTTATGCGGTTACGATGAGGAAGGAAATCGATTGGGGCCCAGTTCCCCTCAAAACTCGTGGAGTCTTTTTAACGCCATTGAAAATCATCAGGCGGGTACTGTGGTTTTTAATCTCGGCGATAATGTTATGAGAAGTGGCGAAGAGGCGATCCGAAGGCAATTTGATGATATGTTGCGAGTGGCTCGTAACGCCAATCCCGATGTAAAATGCGTGCTGGTAACACCAACTTTACCAACGGCCCCTGGTGGTGGTGGGTACAATAAAACAGTCACTCATGCGAGAACCACTCGATCTGCTATACAAAGTGTGGGCGAAAGATACGGTTGTCGAGTGATCGATGGAATTGAAGCTTTACGTGATCGCTCCTCAGGCTCTCATCTTAGTGGTGGAGATGGCGTTCATCTTTCCTCCAGCGACTCTCGTTTGCTTGGGCAAAGAGTCTGTGCTCAGCTTGAGAGTCTTTTAAGGGAAAGAGCCAATCCGCCAGGTGGCGAGAACGACTCCTCCTCTGTTTTATAAGCCAACCACAACATATTAATTAAGATCTTCTAAAGACACGGAACTATGGGTCTGGGTTTCCTAGCCCCGGGCCTGGTGTCCTATTCCACCACTGTCTCTTCATAAGTCACAGCGAGTCTCCATTTAATCCAATAATATCAATGGCCTATACCCATCCCATTTAGTATATACTTTTGTGCTTGAAATACATAATAGTATATATTAGGGTATAAAGAGTGGAAAGGTTGATATACAAAACAAAGGAGAACAAAATGAACCAAACCCGATCCCCGAAACTTTACTCTCAGCCCTGGACTCGGTCTGAAGATGGGTGGATTGCCGGAGTCTGTGAAGGCATTGGCCGGCAATTGGATGTAAACCCAGGCTTGATTCGTCTTTTTTGGCTGGGAAGTGTTTTATTTTTTGGAGTGGGATTTTTGCTCTATTTTATTTTTGCTTTCTGCCTTCCCGTTGAAGGAAACGAGGAGCAAGCCAGAAACTCTCGTTTCCTTGGTGTTTGCTCAAGACTCGCTGAGAAGACTGAAATTGATTTGGGACTGATCAGAGTGGCAACGGTCATCATTGCTTTAAGTTCTTTTGGAGCCACTTTGATTTTTTATCTCTTGCTCCATTTTCTTTTGGAAAAAGAGCCCACTAACAAACCGAATTATTAATAAAGGAGACAAGTAATGAATATATTTGATCGAATCACTAATAAATTAGGAGCGTTTTTTCGTAGTCTTTTTTCGAGTCAGGAGGAAAGCTTTTCGCCGGAGAAAACCATCCTGAAGCAACGGGCGAGCCAGAAACGTTTGAAAGAAAGTCTTACAGAGCTCGTTTTTCAGAGAAAAAAATTGGAAGCCCAAATTAAGAAGCTTGATGAGAAAGTCTTGGGACTCAACGAAGACTTAGAGATGGCTGCGATGAGCGACAAAGATCAGCTAGCCCTCCATCTTATGGAAGAGCTGGAAATGACTCAGTTGGAGCTTAAGGAAACTCACACCAATTTGGACTTGGTCACTAAAGAGATTCGCTCGGGGAAACAACTAGAAGTTGAACTCTCTCAGCAAATCAAAAAGTCAGAATCACAGTTGGCAGTTTTGGCTTCAAGAAGTCAGTCGGTCAAAATGCGAAAAGATTTGCAGAACCAGTTTACAAAAATCCAAAGTGAGATGTCCTATTTACAGCCAGGGCTTTCCGATATTGAGGAAAATATCCTCAAGGTCGAAGCGCAGCTTGAATCTCTTAGAGGCGATCAGGACAGTTGGAAAGATGAAGTCAGCGAGATGAGAAAGCAGCGTCGAGACCGCAGCCGTGAAGTTCAGCTTCAACAACTGAAAACTAAGTTAAAAGGTAAATCTCTTCCTGGAAGAGTCATCATTCCTGATCTTGTGACTACCACTTAAATTTATTAACTAAGAAAGGATAAAAAATGTCGAGAAAAAAATTAAGAGATCTGATGGTGGTTTTCTTTGCCGGACTCTTTGTGATGACCTTTGAACCTGTTTTCATGTGGTTGATGATCGGAGGTCTGATCCTAATGCAAACGGACTCTTCAAAGAAAGAGAAAACCAAATCAGAGCCCATCACACACCTAATTGGTCGAGATGCGAGAAGCCATGGATTAGAGATGCCCAGAACCCCTCAGGTGAGAGGCCTCCTGATCCGTCTTTACCGTAAGCTTGAAAAGTCCTCCAACCAGTACCCTCAGTTCAAGGATGAGTATCAAGGAATCGTTGATGAAATGTGGAACACTCTTGCGGAAAACCAAAACCGAGATTACTGGGTGGATGTGATAACATCAGTCCTTTCCAGTTGGCCCGATTCTAAAAAATCGGGGATCGAGTCAGTAAAAGCTCAGATCTCGCGGGTCAACGAAATGACTAGTCAGTGGGACGAGGCTCAGCGCGAAGTCGGAGGAGGTCTTCATGTTTAGAAGAAAATGGGAAGAATTCGAAAACCAAATTCAATCGCAAGTGGCGGAGTGGAGAGACGAATTTTTTGAAAGAGTGAGTCCACAGAAAGAGAAAGTGGAAGAGTTTTTCTCTAAAGACTCTGAAAGTTTCCAAGAGAAGAAAGCTGAGTTTCGCCAGTGGGGTGAGAAGTATGTGGCCGAACTTAAAAGAAAGTCAGAAAGTCCCAAGCTCCTTAAAGCCAAGGAAGACTTTTTTGTTCTGCTAAGAAATCTGGGAATCAATGATGAACTGCTGAGGCAAACCTTCAACCAAAATCGTAAGGAACTTCTTGATCCCATTGTGGGAGAAACCATTGCGATTATCTCTCTTATTCTTGGTTGGAAAGAAAAAGACAAGGAAGCTTTCTCGCAATCCATTGGAGAAATCGGAGTGGCTGGAGTTTTTGCAGCAAAACCCTTTATATGTCTGATCGCAATTTGTGGTTTAGCCTGGGGTTATCAAGAAAACTTCCATGGAGAGGCCTTCAAGAAAGGAGGCGTCTTAGGTCTTACGGGCTTTTTGGCCGCAGCACTTTCCCCAGGTGGATTTGTGGGACTTCTCGCAGCGATCGTTACGATGGTTTATTTTAATAAAAAGTTAAAAGTGGATCGCCCTATAGAAACTCAGTTAAAAGAGATCTTTCAGGAAATCAAAAGTGGGGGATTTTTTAATGAAGTCAGACAGGCATGGAAGGGCTTTGAAGATTTTCTTTCCAAGATTCTGATCAAAAAAGATCAGCCCATCCCTCCCCATCATCCAGGGCCCTTGTCATCCTGAGACAAAGTCCTTTTCTCTTGTCATCCGGAAGCACAGTCCTTTTCCGTTGTCATCCTGAAGCAAAATCCATTTCCGTTGTCATCCTGAGGCGAAATCCATTTCCGTTGTCATCCTGAGGCGTAGCCGAAGGATCTTTAGCGATCGAGCTGAGATCCTTCGCTATCGCTCAAAATGACATCGCGAAAGTAGTCCCGATCTCCGGTAGAAAAAAGATCTCTGGTTAATTATGTTGTTTCCGTTGAAAGATCCTTCGGCTACGCCTCAGGATGACAAGGCTTCAGGACGACAAGGCTTCAGGACGACAGAAAAAAGAGACTTGCTGCTCACGTCATTCTTCGCTTTAATGCAGGTATGAAATTAAATTGGATTTTATTACTAGTGACCCTAGTGGGTTGTCGATGGGCTTTAGCCACTCACCCTCCTGTAGCTGAAGAGGGACCTCTTGGATGGCAGGTGGGTTTGCAAAAACAATTGCTGACAAGTGAGCTTAACGCCAACCCGGTCGATCTTGATGACGGCGATATTCAACCTCCTTTCCTCACGTTGAGAGGATCGTATCAGCCTAACTATAAAGCTATTTTTCAACCGGATATCCATCTCGGCGTTTCTGCCATGGAAAATTCGGGCTTTCATATTTATCTATCTGGTGGTGGTTGGTTTGATTTTGAAAAGTTTCATCTCTTTTTCGGAGGAGAGGTTGTAATAACCAGTTTTGAAGACGATATCGATTCCTCCGCGTTTGCCTCCACTTTGCAAGGGGGCTATATAAAAGCGGGTCTCCCATTGGGGAGGTTCTATCCTGTTTTTGAAGTGCGTTTTCGGGAGCTTGGAAATGCTGATCTCTCGCAAAGGGAGGGTCTGACGACCCAGCTTGGACACTCCACCGATAGAATTTATCGGGCCCATCTTAATGTCGAACTTCAAGGTGTGGATTTATGGTCCGCTCTCACTCTTTATAGCGTGGGTGAAACAGCGATTGCCTCTGATGGATTCGCTATTGGAATTGAGGAGAAAACCTATCCCATTTATTCCATTGGCGGAGGCGCTGATCTTGAAGCCATTGGTGCAAAGATGTGGCTAAAGTATCATGTGATCACAGGTATTGAGGATGAAACCGCCTTTTACTACCAAGTCCCACAAATATATCCTGATTTTTTACCAGCCAAACAATCGGCTGTGGTGGAGCTACTATGGAATTTTTAAAAAATAAAGTATACCTTTTACTCTACAGTTTTTGTCTGAGTGGTTGCTTGGTCAACTCCGATGGAACAATCACAATAATTTCTCCCATTGAGTCGGATACCTATATTAGCTCGGTGGATCCCGGTGATCATTCTGAGCTTGATTATCTTTCCCTCTACCGCAACGGAGCCGTTGAAAACCGTATTCTTCTAAAGCTTCCCACAGGAGAGAGCGACTCCGACGATCATTTGGATCTTTGTTTAGGAAACCCCTATTGTTTTGTTTTTTTCATGCCCTTATTCATTCTCAAAGAAATTATCTCACCAAACTGTGATGACGAAAGTTTTACGGCCGCTAACCTTAATTGGGCTTATATAGAGTTACACACCGAGGATGACTCTTCCCCTGCGGCCGGCAGTATTCAAGTGAATCTACTGGGTCAGTCCTGGTGGCATGATGTTTCATGGAATAGAGCTCATCCTTTCACAAAGCAAGGGATGTGGGCCACTCCTGGTGGAACGATTGATAGTTCTCAGAGTTTTGACCCTAACTGTACGAATTTACAAGGGGGCCAATCCTGTGGAGCCGGTGAGGTAAAATTTGATATGACAAATTATTTGGGAACCCTTCTCGATAATCCAAACTCCACTCACTTTGGCTTAGTGTTGAGTTTTTCGGGTGATGAAGAAGAGCTGCGTTTCTACTCTAGCCAATCCAGTAATCTCTCTAGGCCAGAACTGGTGGCCAACTACAATTGTGTCACCAGCAGTCAAACAACCACCCATCGTTATGAGTTAGGAACACCTTTAAGTCAGAAGTAGAGATTGCCAAGTTTTAGAAAAGCTATCGGGATTTTTCCCAAACTGTCATTCTGAAGCGACGTTCATTCCACCCGTCATCCTGAGGCGAAGCCGAAGGATCTTGAGCCATTATGCTAAGGTCCTTCGCTATTGCTCAGGATGACAATGTGAGTGTAGTTCTGAGCTCTGAGCTAAAATAGATCTTTCATAATTTACGTGATTTTCTGTTAAAGATTCTTCGCTTCGCTCAGAATGACAGCATGGGATGACAGCTCAAAATGACAGCTCGGAATGACAGCATGGGATGATGTGATGAGAATCGAGTCTAAAGTTATTACCTTATGCAACTTGGCATTTATAAATGTAAGCAATTCCAAGGCTTAGTGGTGTTACTTCAACCTGCTTATAGAGACCAGTCTTCATGACCTCGGCTTTAAAGTCTTCGCCACAGGGAAAGACTTGTGAGGAGTCGTTGAGGTATTGGTAAGCTTGTGGTTTTCCGGAAATAAGGCCGCCAACATAAGGCAGAATTTTTGTAGAGTATAGATTGTACATGGAGCCTATGATGGGTGTTTTAATTTGACCAAACTCTAAAATCATAACGAAGCCATCGGATTTAGTCACTCGAGCGAGTTCTTTAAAGGCTTTGCTTCGATCTTCCACATTCCTTATTCCAAAAGAAATACTGGAACTATCGAATTGATTGTCGTTATAGGGAAGGTCTGTGACATCGGCCCACTCAAAATCAATTTTCTTATTTTCTTTTTTGGCTTTTTCAGGAGCTTCATTGAGCATTTCTTGGCAGAAGTCTGTACCTATAACATGACCCATTTCTCCGACTTTGTCTTTATAGATAAGGGCTAAATCTCCAGTGCCGGTGGCACAGTCCAAGTGGGAGCCTCCAAGGGGAGTGGGAGTCATTTTTACAAGCTTCTTCTTCCATACATGATGAATACCTAAGCTCAATACCGAGTTGGCTTGGTCATAAGAGCCTGCGATTTCAGAAAACATATTTTGAATGGTCTGAGCTCTTTTATCCATGAGTGATCTTCTTGTTCATAAGAGAGAGAAAAGGCTGAATTTGATCCATAAGACTAGCAAAGGCATCATAAGTGAGGGCTTGAAAACCATCGCTTAAAGCTTCCTCGGGGTTGGGGTGGACTTCCACAATGATTCCGTCAGCTCCACAAGCAATGGCCGCCTTAGACATCGCTGGAATCAATTCCGGTCTCCCTGTTCCGTGAGAAGGGTCAACAATGACTGGAAAGTCGTGATGCTCTTTTAAGTAGGCTACGGCTGATAAATCCAAAACATTTCGCATGGGACCTTCGAAAGCCCGGATGCCTCGCTCGCACAAAATCACATTTTCATTACCTTGGCTGGCGATATAATCAGCAGCCTTGACCCATTCCTTCACAAGAGCAGAAAACCCTCTTTTTAATAAGACGGGAAGCTTTTGAGCACCAAGCTCTTTTAAAAGCTCGTAGTTGTACATATTTCGACTTCCGACTTGAAAACAATCCACGGCTGGAAGAAGAGTCTCAATCTGTCTGGGGTCAGTGATTTCAGCGATAAAAGGAGCCTTCACTTGCTCTTTCATTTTTTTAACAAGTGCGATGGCCTGATCGCCTAAACCCTGGAAAGAGTCTGGTTGTGTGCGCATCTTATATATGCCGCCCCGCACCATAGAGGCGCCTTGATCAATAACATATTGGGCTGTGGGAATGAATTGGCTTTCGGATTCAATGGAGCATGGGCCAGCAATAACGGCAAAATTTGAATTTCCAATGCTCAGGGGGCCAATATTCACTATCTGATTCATAACATTCCTATCGGCCTCATGCGCAGCTCACACAGCTACGCCCGCCGAGGCCAGCGCTAGAGCACCTTACCAAAGTTTCCTGAGAGTGCATAGTCCTTATAGGAATCCCTCTCGAGTTTTTAGAGGCAAACTGCCTATTCAATTCACCCTTAATATGGAGTATATCGCTGGTATGGCAAGGCGAGCCTTTGATAAGGATTCTTTTTTAAACCAAGGTGCGGTTTTTGGACACGCAGACAAGTTTCATCTTTTCTGGGGAGAACCCTCTAATTCCTTAGAACGCCCACCAGAGCCCTGTCTTGCGGTATTAGATTTTTTTCAAAAAAATGTTCAGTGGAAAAGGTTTGAAAACTATTTAGAAGTGGATCGAGAACAGTTGCAGTCGTTTTTGAACAGTAAAATGCAACAATTCCAATGGCAAAGTTCAGGAAAACCACTCTTTCAACAGATGTTTCAAGACACCAAAGAAGCGATTGCAAAAGGAGAGCTTGAAAAATTAGTCCCCTATACAATGGATCGAACCTCTACAGAGAAGAAAAGTTTTGAACTCGAATCAGCTCTTTCCCAGAGTCTTCAGTTTAACCAAGGCTTTCTCTACGGGCAGTGGAATGAATCTAAAGGTGTGCTTGGACTCACGCCTGAGATCTTGGTGAAAGAAGAAAAGGGAAATTTGGAAACAATGGCTCTGGCGGGAACCTGTGACAAAGAGACTTTTGAAAACAACCCGACTTCCTTTCTCAATGATCTGAAAGAGGCTAAAGAACACCAGAAGGTGGTGGATGAAATATCTCGTCGTCTCAAAGTATACGGAGACCTTCAGGTAGGGGAGAGGCAGACTCAGGAAACTCCCACCCTTGTTCACTTAAAAACTCCAATGCAGCTTGAAAACTTTCAGGGCAAAATTGAGGCGGTAGTTTGCGATTTACACCCGACTCCAGCCCTTGGGAGCTTTCCTCAAAAAGCGGGAATAAAATATTTGAAAAAGTGGGATGAGTTATTACCAAGGGGTGTTTTTGGTGCTCCTTTTGGCTTTTCTAAAAATCGAGAAGAATCCATCTTCCTTGTGGCCATACGAAATTTAATTTGGACGCCAAAGGATGTGAAAATCCTGTGTGGCTGTGGTGTTGTTGAAGAAAGTGATTTAGAAAAAGAATGGTTGGAATTAGAAAACAAGAAAAATTCTGTTAAAAAAATATTTGGAGTCCTATGAATCATGAACTGGCACTGTCCATTCTGAAGCAACTCTCATCGCAAGGAGTAAAAACCTTAGCCGTTTGCGCGGGCGCGAGAAATGCTCCCTTTATCCATATTCTAGAAAAAAGCGAGGGTTTTGAAGTTCTCTCTTTTTTTGATGAAAGGTCGGCTGCCTTTTTTGCCCTTGGACGAGCAAGAAGAGACGAGAGACCCGTAGCCGTACTCACAACCTCCGGGACAGCAGTATCTGAACTCTTGAGTGCGGGAATAGAAGCCTTTTATTCCAATGTGCCCCTGGTTTTGCTCACTTCCGATCGACCCAAAAGATTACGAGGCTCTGGTGCCCCTCAAACCATCAAGCAAAAAGATATCTTTCAAAACTACGCGGAATTCATCTATGATCTCGATGTGCCTATGGACATTCGCTTAAGCCTTAGGCGTCCCACTCATATCAACGTCTGCTTTGATGAGCCTTTAAAAACAAAGCACTCTCAAGAATTATATAAATTTGAAATTGAAAATGTAGAGAAGGAAACCCAAAGAAGTCTTTTTGAGAATGAAAGGGAAGACTTCGAAAAGAGCCTAGTGGTTGTCGGAAGTCTCACGCCATCAGAAAGAGAGGCTTTAAAGCCTTGGTTAGAAGTGCTCTCCGTTCCCGTTTTTTATGAAGTGAATTCAGGCCTGAAGAGTATGAATCAACCAAAGGACAATCAAATTCTTGGTGGAGAAAAAATGCTTAGCCAAATGCTCAGGTCGGGTGACATTGAGAATGTCATTAGAATCGGGGATGTACCACTGGGGCGCTACTGGCGTGACCTTGATCGATTGGAAATACCCACTTTGAGTATTAGTTCTAAACCTTTTAAGGGAACAGAGAAGTCTCGGTTGATTCATCAGAATCTCGAAGAGGTGGACATTGCAAAGTTTAATCTCAAGCCTTGGGATTTTCATTCTTGGCAGAAGGAATCTGCGGTTAAACAAAAAAAGATTGACCACCTTATGGATACATACCCCTTGAGTGAGGCGGCCTGGTTTCGCAAACTACTTTTCTGGATTCCGGAGGGCCAAGCAATCTATGTTGGAAACAGCCTTCCTGTGAGACTCATAGACTTAGTGGGAGAGAGTTCTTGGGAATTTTCTGGAAACCGGGGAGCCAATGGTATTGATGGGCAGCTCTCCTCAGCCTTTGGTTGGTTTAAACCTGATACCATGAACACCCTTATCGCAGGAGACCTTACCACATTGTATGATTCCAATGGGCTCTGGATGAGTGAGACCTTGAAAAGACAAAACACTTCAGTGAATCTCTTAGTGATCAATAATGGTGGAGGAAAAATATTCTCCAGAATTTTTGAGGAAAAACTTTTTCAAAACCGACATCAGCTTAACTTTTCTGCGATGGCTGATATGTGGGGTTGGAAATATCATGCTCTCAATCATGAAAGTGAGATCTGGCCTGAGGCGGGACTAAATTTACTGGAGTGTTGCCCGGATCAAGAGCAAGATCAGGAATTCTGGGAGGAGTACGATCAATTATGGCAGTAAACCATATTCACTTTTTTCACGGATTTCTCGGTGAGCCAAAAGATTGGGAGGATGTGGTTAGAGGCTTAGATTTACAGGCCGAGATCCATTGCCACTCTTTACTGAGTGATTTTAAAGGCCAAACCTTTTCCCAGTGGGCTCAAGCGAAAAAAAAAGAATATGACTTACTCGGTGGCCGTCATTTTTTTGTGGGGTATTCTCTTGGTGGTCGGCTCTTAATGCATCTGGATCTTGAACCCTCAAACAAAGTTTTACTCATTGGAAGTCATCCTGGATTGATTGAGGGACATGAAAAGCGTCTTTTGAGCGATCAGAGTTGGATTGAAAAAAGTCATCAAATATCCAAAGAGGACTGGCTTGAACAATGGAACGGACAAGAGGTTTTCCAAAAGGATCAAATTCGTCCGAAAAGGAGTTTCAGTAACGAAAGTTTTCTCACTTGGATGAAGATTTTGTCTCAGTGGAGTTTGGCCAAACAAGAGCGCAGAGACGCTTGGCTGAAAGAACACGCCTCACAAGTTTACTGGTGCTGTGGGGAGAACGATAAGAAATTTGAAGAATTGAAAAAAAAGAGACTTCAGCCTATTTTGCCACAAGACCATTTGTTTTCGCTACCCGGGGCCGGGCATGGTGTGATCTTTGATGCCCCCGGTGGGGTGGCTCGTCTTATTAATAAGGTTTTTTTGAAATGAAATCATTTTATTCCTGGTTACTAGCTTTTCGCTTTAAAACTCTCACTGCCGCGTTTGTTCCGGTTCTAGTGGCCACCGGTCTTGTTTACGGACAGAACACCGAGCTTGAATGGTGGATCAGCACTTACGCACTTTTAGCCGCTTTTTGTATTCAAATTGCCACCAATTTATTTAATGATGCGATCGATTTTAAAAAAGGAGCGGACACTGAATCTCGTATTGGTCCCAGACGGGTGACTCAGTCAGGACTCCTTAAAGAAACCCAAGTTTGGGGTATGGCTTTGGTCTTTGTCGCTCTTGCTTTGTTTTTTGGGTATTTCCTCGTTGTGCAAGGAGGTTGGCCGATTGTGATTCTGGGGTTGCTCTCATTATTTCTAGCTTATGGTTACACAGGAGGGCCCTACCCCCTGGCATATTTAGGATTGGGCGATCTTTTTGTGATTTTGTTTTTTGGTTTGTTTGCGGTGGTCGGTACCTTTTATCTTCATACCCTTGAGGTCAATGGAGCCGCACTTGTAGCAGGGATTCAAATGGGATTTCTTTCCACGACTTTGATTGCGATAAATAATCTTCGGGATAGCGAAGGGGATAGTATTGTTGGTAAAAAAACACTGGCTGTGCGTTTCGGTGATTTGTTTGTTAAGTGGGAAGTTTTAGTTCTTGTGGCTCTAAGCTATCTTTTAAATCTCTACTTCCTAGTGGCTTACAATAAACTTTACGTCTTACTGACCTTTGCCTTATTGCCGCTGGCTGGTTTTTTGGTGGGCTTTGTCTTCTCGGTAAAGAAAAAAATGCATCTTAATAAAGCCCTGGGGTTAGCCGCCCTCCACCAAGTTCTTTTTGCTCTTGTTTTTACTCTCGGGGTGGTTCTTTAAATGAAATATTCCCTTAGCCCCTACGAATTAAAAGTAAGACAATCCGATGTCGTGAAGAAGGGCTACCTATTAAGAGTAGAAGGGCCCTCGGGGGCCTTTGGTTACTCTGATCTTTTCCCATGGCCAGAGTTTGGAGACCCCGAGTGCGCTGAGATACCAAAACTTCTTGCAAAAAAGACAAGTGGCTATGCCTTAATCGAACGAGCTTTAGAGAGAGCCGAGTTGGATTTAAAGGCCAGAGACGGGGGAGTGGATTTAACAGCAAAATTGAAGTTCCAAAATCATTTCCTTCTTTCTAGCACAAGGTCCTTGAACGATATTGAAAAGGCTTTAGAGCAAGGCTTTGTGAAGTTTAAACTCAAATGCGGAAGAGATTTGAGTCGTGAACTAGAATTTCTAGAACAAATAAAGCAGTCTTTTGAAAAAGACGTTCTTCTTCGCTTAGACTTCAATGGACGACTTAAAAAAGAAGAGGAATCTCTTTTCTGGCCTTATTTAGAGATGCTTGATTTTGTGGAAGATCCCTATAGAGATTCCAAAGAGTGGCGGAATTCTAAATTTCCACTGGCCTTTGATCACCCAGGGTTTGAATCCAGTAAAGTGAATTATCAGTGGCTAATCATAAAACCGGCTAAGCAAAACCCTCCCAAGGGTGAAAAAAATCTTATTTTCACAAGCTACTTAGGTCATCCTGTAGGCATGGCTCATGACAGCTATCAAGCCTCGCTTGCG
Source organism: Bdellovibrionales bacterium (assembly GCA_964230645.1). Classification (GTDB taxonomy): domain Bacteria; phylum Bdellovibrionota; class Bdellovibrionia; order Bdellovibrionales; family JAGQZY01; genus JAGQZY01. Next base: position 429,690 of record CAXRHT010000003.1, read on the forward strand.
GGAGAACCAGTGGCGGAATATGGATTAATGTCGGATGGATTTTATGAGCCCACAGTTTTTAGCGAGGCGTTGATTAAAAAAGGACCGGAACTTGGTTTTGTAGGTGGTCTTGGGATTGGTTTTGACAAACTTCTTGAGGAGCAAGAGTGGAAACCTCTTTGAGTGAAAATAAAAAATTTTGGGATTCGGAAGCCAGTTCTTTATTGATAAATCCGCGCTTCGCAATCCAGGAAAAAGAACTCTTGGCTCGGGCTGTTGAAAAATACGATGAAAAAGGCCGAATATGGCTAAGAAGCTCTGGAACCGAGTCCTCTGGAAAAGGTATTAAGCTTGTGGCTTTAAAAAAGTCAGCTATCTTAAAGGCCGCTAAATCGGTGAATGACTTTTTTGGACTCTCGGAAAAAGATGTATGGCTTTGCGGTCTTCCCATTTTCCATATCGGTGGACTCTCGATTTACGCCAGAGCTTCTTTATCAAAGTGCCTAGTGGTTAGGCTTAAATCCTGGAATGTTGAGAGCTTTGAAAAATTGATTAAAAACGAAAAGGTGACGGTTTGTTCGTTGGTGCCCACACAGGTCTTCGATCTTGTTAACGCTAAAATAGCGGCTCCCAAAAATATGAAGCTAGTCATTGTTGGCGGCGGAGCTTTAAATTCGGATCTTTTAGAAAAAGCCAGTGAGCTCGGTTGGCCAATAGCAGTGAGTTACGGAATGACGGAAACCAGTGCATTGATGGCCGCCACGAACCCTAAAAATATAAAAACACCAATGGCTACGAAAATGGAACTTCTCCCACATGTAGAACTTCATCCGGCCGCTGAAAAATGGGCTATTGAAAGTGAATCACTCTTTGATGCCTATTTATGGGTGAGTCAAGAGGAAGCCAAATACGAGCCTCGTCCAGAACCTTTTGTCCTCGACGATCACCTGCAAGTAGAGAGCCGAGAAATAAAAGTTCTCGGACGCGAATCCGAGATTGTAAAAATTCTTGGTGAGACTGTGAACCTTAACGAATTAAAAGAGAAAATTTCTCCCTTTTATAAAAAACCATTCTTTATCCAGCCAATAGGTGATTCTCGCCGGGGATTCAGGCTTGAGGTTTATGTAGAGGAAAGCTTAGATGGGAGATTTGTTGACCTTGAAGTCATTAATCAAAGGCTAATGCCCTATGAGAGAGTAAGTAAACTTAGGTTTGTTGATCAGTTCGTGCGTACAAGTCTCGGGAAGATAAACAAACCCGAGACCATACGGAAAATTAAAAGATTAAAAGAAGATATAAATTAGCCACGGAAATAAGATTTTGAAACCTGAGCTTTAAAGTGTTTTTCGTAGTCTTCAGGGCTTTCATCTTGTACGCGGTAGCTGTCGGCGAGTTCTTCTTTTTTTAGATTTTTTTTGTGCTTGAAGCGTCTTGTTTTTATAGACTCCATAAGAGCCTCCTTTTTCAAAGGGACCATACCCTTAGAGATCACTATAATTAATGAGTGGTCATAAAGCCCACTTCTATTATGGATATTCGGTGCAAAGATCTCCACAACAGAGAAGCCAATACCATCCAGTTGAATTTATAGGGGTTTTAGTAAGGGCTTGGTTTGAAGCGGATTCTTTCTAGAGGTTGTCCAACTGAAATTGTACCTGTTCCCTGGTGGATGAGATTCTGGCCAAAAACCATTTTTCCATCTTTCCGCCGGTAGGATTTTAAAGTCTGGCTCACTTCTTTATCTTCCTTTCCTGTGGTTGGGTCAATGTCGATCACCTTACAGCGACTGCAGGCTTTCACCGGTAAAAAGGGAATCTCGTTGATTTCAAAAGACTCCCAATTGTCTTCAGCATCCGGGTGTTCCGTACCAATCACTATGTTGGGACGAAAGCGATCCATAGAAATGGGGGAGGAGAGTTTTTTATTAAGGACCTCAAGTGTGGTTCGGTTGGTTAGAAGAAAAGGATAGCCGTCAGAGAAATGCATGGGAGTTTTGGGTCCATGGTTCCCAGAAGTTTCTCTAAGCCCCCCTTCATGGGAAAAAACAAAATGAACATTTTCTTTGAGGTAATCACTGGCCCACTGATCATAGGTTTCCCCCAGTCTTAGAGCCTTGGCGCTTTTTCCGAAAACGGAAACCTCTATGGTTTCTGTCATAAGAAGATCAATAGGAATTTCCAAATCTTTTTGTCCCCCAGCTGATAGGATTAAGGCCTCTTTTGTGAGCGTGGGTTGAATTTGTCCAAGGTTGGGATGAGTTCTTTGGCTTAAGAACTGACCATTGGATTTTACAAGCATCCACTGACGATCGAAGCGAGGACCTGACTGGGTGATCTCCATTTCTTTTAAACGGATGGGTTTTGCCGACTTTAACGGGTAAATATTAAGCTGCCTAATAACTGGGATCATGCAAATTGTTTATTGATTTCTTTACCTTGGGTCAATCAATCAGTAGTATTTGGAGTACGAATTTTCGTGATCCTCAGGAGCTAGGACGGCTCCTACCATCTCAATAGACCTGCGGAGCATAAGGAAATGACACTCAAATTAGCAATTGTTCATCTGGATATGGTTGTGAAAACTCTCGAACTCGAACCCGGAGAGTACTCACTGGGTCGTTCCAGTGAGAACAATATTGTGGTGCAGCATTTCTCGCTCGAGCCCAAACACGGAACTCTCTTTTTTAAAGATGAGGTTTGGTTTTATAGAGACGCTCAAGGAAAAACGGAAAGACTAAAAGATGATGCTGTGATCTCACTAAGTTCTCATATGAGTTTAACCACTCAAGAGTATGTGGAAAGTGGGGAAACAAAGTTTAGCGATTTTTCCACTCTTCGAGAAAAGCGTCAGGACATTGTGCAAAAAAGAATGCTTTTGGCCAGTGGACTTATCTTCTGTCTTTTATTTCTTACCGTGGGTGGATATTTCGCGTTTAGACAAGAGCCTGAAAACTTGCAACAGAATCAACTTCTCACTCAAGTCCGATCAAAAATTGTGGAGTTTGAAACGATTCGAGAGCAAAGACCCATTGAAGATCTTAAGAAGTATGGTGGCCTCACCGACGATGACTTTAAAGAGAGCAGTGGTTTTTGCACAGGATTTCTCGTGGGTCCAAATATTGTCTTAACCGCGGCCCACTGTTTGCTCGGCCGCTACGTTATTGACATCAACAACGATTTTTATCTTAAAACCTCCGATGGCAAACAGCACAAGATCGAAAAAGTCTTAGGGTTCGATGTGAAAAGAGACTTCCTTTATTTAAAAACCGAAGGCATGGAATCCTACGGTCACTTGGATTTTGCTGCAGACTATCGCATCGAACAGAAAATTTACACTGTCGGAAATGTGCACGGAGAAGGGATCGCCATTCGCGATGGGATTATTTCCAGTGAATCCGCAGATCCCGACGAGCCTGATGTGAAATTCATTCGTTACAGTGCTGGCACAAGCCCTGGTAATAGCGGAGGCCCTCTACTTAACAGTCGTGGCGAAGTGGTGGCTCTTGTTTTTGCTTCGACCTATTCGGAGAACTTTAATCTCGGGACGCCGGCTGAGGACTTGGTTAAAGCTTATGACAAGTTTGTGAACGAAGAGGAAAAAGAGCATTCCGTTGAGATTGCGATCAAAAGACTCCTTAATTTTAAACCCTCAGTGATGTTGCAGGCTCTTGCTCTTCCTTACTTGCCACAATTTGACGATTACCCAGAGATTTCCCAGGCATTTTCGGAAGTAAAAATCGAAGTTCCCGTACCCATAGATTTTAACAACGTCGATGAGGCGATATTAAATCCACTCAATAAAGCCATGATAAAAACTTTTTATGAAGTTCAGGATATCCTGCGTACAAAAGATGAAATTGTTTTGGATTGGACTTCATTTGTCACCGATAAAACCCCTGCGATTTTACCCTCTCAATTTGACGCCAGCCAAAGTGTGTTCACAAAAATAGGGGATCGTTACTTCCCCCATGTTGCGGGCCTTATCGATAGCCCCTCCAAAGCCGACTACCTAAAGTACCGCGAGGAGCTTAAAGAAGAGGATAAATTCGATTTTCAATCCTATGGGTACAATATTGAAATCTCAGGGGAGAAATATGATCTTCTTCCCTCTGATGTTTTTTATAAGCCTGATGAAAAGCCCGGCACAAGACTGCGGTTACAAAACCTCTCTTTCGGAGTGCCTTACTCACAGCTTTTAATCTTTGAAGATGGGGATTTGCGCACAGAGGGCTTCTTTAGTCTCAAGCTTTTTATGAAAAACTTCCTTGGAAAATCAGGAGTGCTTGCCAACTCGGCCTCTCGCTTCGTTAGACCCCTCTCGGTCAAAGATTTTACGATCCGAGAGTTTGACTTCAAAAACGAGGATATCCAAAAAGCGACTGTAGAAGATCGCTTAGGGAGAACCTGGGAGAGAAGTCGTGTAAAGATTTTTGAATCGATTAACATACTGACCTATTGCACAGACCTGCCAGAGGGTGTGTTTTGTATTGGCCGTGCCTTGAACGTGCACAACAACCATTTGTTAACAATAATTGAAAACAATTTTAGGAAATTCGTTCTCTCTCATCTCCTAATTAACCCCTTCTTTTGGGAGACGGACGACCTAATTGGTTTTTTAAATTCTAATAAAGAAAAGAACATGAAGCTGATGGAAGGTGTGAGCCTTACCAAAAAGGACGGAAAGCTTGTGGCCTCATTAAAAAACTTTCCATTGGAGTTTAGTGTGCCAGAGGCTGAGAAAATTCAGTCCGTTCGTTTACAAACGGGCCTTGTTGGAAATTCTGAGAAAGCCGACTGGGCGGGTTACGGCATGGAGTGGGTGCAGCTTGGCGACGATAAGGATCTTGTTTGCGGAGCGGGCCTTGAGGTGTTTGAAAGTCAGTCCTCCTGGATTCTTAATTACCTAAGGGATCGCAAGAAACAGGAAAAACTAAAGAAAATAAAAGGTGAGGACCCTAAGCCTTTACCGGGAATTTGGTACAAGCCTTTTCGAGGTCTTGATACGCCTTTTCAAATCTACGGATATTGCGCGCCGCTCGAAGAAGATCCTCGTGTGTCAGATCAGTATTTTGTGGATTTTAAAAACGCTAAGCCACTGCGTCCTAAATATAAACTGCGCTAAATGCCACACAAGAGTCATCCTGAGCGGTACCCCTCTGTCATCCTGAGCGGAGCGAAGGATCTTAGGTCTTTCGCTTCGCTCAAGACGACATAGCTAAATCCCAAGGCGACATAACTAACTCCTCAAGACGACAAAGCTGACAAAGACGACATATCCGAACCCAGAGCCAAAAAATCCACCGAACGGCAGTGAATCTTGTGTTGAATTTGGGAGCAGGGCTATCTATAACTGAGTTTCAGCCATTTAACACATGAGGAGAGGTCTATGAAACGCTCATTAAAAGTCCTATTAGCGGGTCTTACTCTGATTAGTTTTGCAGCTTGTGAAAGAGCTTCAGATACCGTCGTAGGAGTCCCCAATGTGACCATCGATTGTAACTCAACCGATCACCCCCAGTGTAGTGGCTCTATCACACCCCTAGGACGGGTCATCATGACTCGCTCTGGATGTGAAAACGCTGATTTTGAACCGATAGCTTCTGGAACGGTCACTTTGACTTGCGCAACATCTGGTTGTCTTGGAACTGTGAATGACTGGGTGGATACCAACGGAAACGATGTTAACGAAATCATTTCTGGTCGAATGGATCTTTGTGGATTGATTGATTTTAACAGCGACACCCAAGAAGACCCTGGTGACTACATCAACACCACCTCTCAGGATATAAGCTCCAGTGCAACAATTATCCTAGAAGTTTGGGAAGAAGTTTAAAGAATTGGAGTCTAAAGACGTGAATCTAAGCAAAGGCAAAAATTTCCTAAACGTGAACTATCAAATCTCTCGCTACATTCTGCAAGCGATGGGTAACCAATGGAAGAATCGAAACGATGATTTCAAAAAAAGGCAACGAGCCCTTGAGATCACGGCCGAGAATTCCTCCCGCGTTTTAAAAAAGCTTAACGTCACCGTCACCGCCAATATCCAAAACCCAGAGATATTTGATCGAAATTACTTTATGGTTTGTAACCATATGTCTTACATCGACATCTTGGTGCTAAGCTCCATTCGACCAGCAGTTTTCGTCACTTCCGTAGAAATGGAGAAAACCTTTTTTCTTGGCGATATGGCCAAATGGGGCGGAAGCTTCTTTGTGAACCGGATCAATCGTAGAAAAATGAAGGAAGAGGTTAAGGCTCTTGAAGAGCTTTTAGAAAAAGGTTTTAACGTCTTTATTTTTCCTGAGGGAACGAGTACCAACGGACAAGAGCTTCTTCCCTTTAAGAAGTCCCTTTTCAGGGTGCCCTTTCAAACGGGTGCGCCTATTTTACCGATCTGCTTAAAATATAAAAGCATTGATGGAAAACCTTTTTCTAACGAGAACTGCGATAGAGTCTGCTGGTATGACGATATGACCTTTGCGCCACACTTCCTGCAGCTTATGGACTTAAAGGATATGCAGGCGGAGGTGACCTATCTTGATCCTCTCGACCCTAAAGATTTCGAGTCCCATGGTGATTTATCGGCCACCGCCCAAAAGGCTATTGCGCAATGCTATTACGGGTCTTAGAAAAAACGATTTCTCCGAGCAGAAGTTTCTAGTAGTATGTCCTAAATATTTGAAAAGATTAATTTTCTATAAGAAATAGGAAAGCTAAGAGAATGCACTGTCCCTACCCAAAATCTCTAAGGGAAATTACTTTTTTGTCACCATTTAGGAGGAATAGAATGAAAATGATTGCTGTTTTAATCATTGCCCTTTCAAGCCCATCGCTTTTTGCCTTTAGTACAGGCCCGGATGAGTCAGAAAGAACCAGTGAAATCCCTGATCGTCGTGAATTTCCCGTTGATCCCGATATCGATCCTTGTACGGACTACTTCCAATACGCTTGTGGACCGGCTCTTTCAAAATTTAAAATGCGTGAAGACCGCAGCCGCCACATTTTTTCGTTCAGTGATTCAAGAGAACGAATTCTTGATGCCAAAGAGTCTTATCTTGCAAAATTAAAAGATAAAGACAAGTTCAACGAAAAGTCCAAGCAGCTTAAAGATTACTACCTTTCGTGTACAAACCTTGATGCTCGTGCCAAGGAAGAGAAAAAAGTCTTAAATGAAGCTGTTGAAAAAATGAAAGAGATCAAGAGTAAAAAAGAGTTCGCTCAGTACTTGACCTCTCAGTCGCTTAAAGGTCAGGACTCCCATGTTGGATTCACTAATATTGAGAATCTTGATAACTCTAAAATTTATGACTTTATTATGATGCCCTCTCTTATGGCCTCTATGCCTGAGCCGAGTTACTATAAAAACGAAGAGCTCATGAAAGAGTTCAAAGAAATTGCCACAGAGTTTTTCAAGTTGGCTGGCTACAAAGACGCTGAAAAAAGAGCCCAGTGGGTTGTTGATTTTGAAAAAGAGTATATCAATAAGTATCCCACTCCAGCAGAAAGACGTCCTCTTTGGTCGAAGAGAGCTTATTCTAAGAAAAGTGATCTGTTGAAATACAAAAACCTTCAACTCGGTAAAATCTTAGAAAAAGTCCCTGGTAAAATTAAGATCAGAAATCCCATGGATGATGTTTTCAAGTATCAGAACAAAGCGTTTGATAAATATAGCCTTGATCAGTTGAAAACAGTCTACCTTTTCCAATCAACAGAAGGAGCCTTAGATGCAGGCTTTCCTGACTACTTTGAAAAAGGTTTCAAATTCTCACATAAGTATCTAGGTGGCTCTGCTAAAAGGCCTGAGCTCAAAGAGCGTTGTACAATGGATGTGATGAATCGCTTTAATAAAGAGCTTGATTACGAAGTTTACGACAGCTTCTTCCCAGACTTTCCTGAGAAGAAGTTTGTGGCTTTGCTTGAAAAGGTGAGAGCTTCGATCCTAGAGGGTCTTGCGAAAAACAAATGGCTTTCTAATAAATCAAAAGCCTCGGCTATGAAGAAGATCAAACTCGCCCGTTTTCAGGTGGTAAAACCTAAAACGGAAAAAGAGTGGGATTTTAATCCGATCGCTGATTATAGCCCAGAGAAGTATTTGGCAAACCAAGAGATTCTTGATGAGAAACTAACTGAAAGAAATTTCGAGCGTCTGCCAAAGCCTGTGGATAAAGACATCTGGCACTACGGTCCTATGACGGTGAATGCCTATTATGACCCGACGGCGAATAAATTCGTCATGCTTGCAGGTATCCTTCAGTATCCTTTCTATGACCCCAATCTTCCTGACTGGGTGAACCTAGGAGCCGTGGGAGCTGTAGTTGGACATGAGCTCGGACACGGTGTTGATGACCAGGGTTCTAAGTACGATGCTTACGGAAACGTTAAGCAGTGGATGACGGATAAAGATGTAGAAACCTTTCAAAGTCGCGGAAAGCAGTTGGTTGAGCAATTCAACAACGCAGGCCACGATGGAAAACTCACCCTCGGTGAAAACATCGGTGACCTTGTGGGTGTGACCTTTGCTTTGAATGCCGCCAAAAAGACAATGCCTGTTGATCCTGTGGCCAGAGAAAAAGCCACAAAAGAGTTTTTCCGTCAGTGGGCCAGAGCTTGGTGCGGAACTATGCTTCCTAAAAGAGAAGAGATGCAGTTAAAAACAGATCCTCACGCTCTTGTATGGGCTCGAGTGAATGAGCAAATGAAGCACCAAGGTGACTTTGCTAAAGTTTATAATTGTAAGAAAGGTGACAAACTATATCTACCACCGGAAAAGAGAGTTTCTATCTGGTAGAAGTCTTCACAAGAAATTGATTTTTCAAGAGCCAAGGCCTCATAGGACCTTGGCTTTTTTTTACCTGGAGCCTAATAAACCCCATCAATAGGGCGGGTTTTTTTGTGTAGAATTGAGCAAGAAAGCCGCTTGGTTCTTGAGCGCTGGACTTGATACTGAGGAAGCGATAGCCTGTCAGCCCATGATTGAGAAATTTAAGAAGATCATTCAGTTTATTAAGGAAGTCAGCAAAGATGAACGCATCCCAGAGCGTGATAAGAAGGTGATCCTCGTGATGGTGGCCCTAGTGGTTTCACCTATCGATTTTATTCCCGATTGGATTCCGATCATCGGGATTTTAGACGATATTTTTATCATGGCCCTTGTCTTGGACTATTTTTTTACGGTTCTAGATTCCCAAGTTCTTCTCTCCCACTATCCCTTTGGGATGAAGAGTTTCATCGCGCTAAAAAAAACGTCCAGGATGATTTCTTGGATCACGCCGGAGTTTGTTAGAGATCGGATTTGGAAATACAAACCACCGGTCTACTAAAAAGAGGCTTTATGGTTAAACCACATATCTATTTTTTACTGATCGTTCTGCTTACGTCCTGTGCTCATAAAAAAGAAAAGGACCCGGAGCTTGCCTCCCAACAAGAGCATATGCAGGAGAACATGAAGCAAAGGCTAAGCATCTTTTTTTGCACCGGAGACGTTTATTTCAGAGCTTGTTTTGATACCAATCCGGATGAGTGTGTCGAGGTTGTGCAGGAGAATTTTGAAGACTGCCTCCCAGAGGTTATGCCCAATCCCTTTCAGGGGAAAGCCGCCCATATGTACAGTCAAAAACTGGGACAGTGTCTTGGGCATCGCTATGATCAGGTGATGAGAGACAAGGGTAAGTTTATAGGCAAAAAAAATCCCGCTTGTAAAAAGTCGATGGATGATGTGAAAGAAGAGAAGATTAAAGAGAAAGTCCAAGAGGTTAAAGAAAACCACTAACCGACAATGGCATTAAGAGCATAATGTAATTCCGAGTAAATGTCATTCTGAGCGTAGCGAAGAATCTATCACCACCGAGTTCTCGTTATTAATCAAAGCCCTCGGCAATAGGTCCTTCGCTGCGCTCAGGACGACAATTGAGGTAAGTGCAGAATGATAATTCCACTGTGTTGAGGACGACAAAGGGGAGTTGGACGATAGCTCGAATTGGAATCTGCGAAAAAAAAAGGGCCATAGGCCCTTTTTTCTTTTTTTGAAAGTAGAGTTAGGTCGGTTTAGAAACCGAATCCAACAAGAGCTTTAGCGTAAACTCCATCAAAATTGATTTCGTTTGGTACGGCGTTGTTAGTGGTTTCGTAAGTGGCAAAGTTATATCCAAGCTCGGCACCCACTTGAATGATACCTAGAGAAACTCCCGCTTCAGCTCCAAGGCTGTAAGTTAGATCAGCGCTGTAATCTCCACTGATTTGGTTGCTGTAATCCACCGTTACATCGTTAGCAAAGCCGATAGTTCCGATCGCACCCACATAAAGAAGAGTGTTGATAAGTCTGTAGTTAACAAGCAAAGAAATTCTTTCCATGTCACTATCAAAGCTGGCGTTACCCGCTTCAACATCAAAACCCATGGTTTCGTATCTTAATCCAAATCCAAATGGAATAAGGGGAGGCTCGACGATGGCGTCTAAGTTAAAGCCACTCATTGTTGAAAGGTCAGCTCCAGCTCCTGTGTCCTTATCGGCAGGAGTGTTGACTCCGTATCCAGCGCGCACTTCAAAAAGGGCTTGAGCTGGTGAAGTGAAAGCGATCAAAGCGAAAAGAATTAATAATTTTTTTGTCATAGGGGACTCCTTTTTAAATCACCTCACAATACCCTTAATTCGGGTAAGCATTGAAGGCTCGATTTGTCATTTTTTGTGAAGATTTTGTGAACTTGGAATTTTGTTTTCTGAGAATCCGATTAGAGGTAGGAGAGAGCTTTGGTCGCGATTGGGGTCACTGAAAGATTGTCCATACAGTAGTAGTGGGGACAAGCTTCAAGGAGACATTCAAACTGAGCGGGGCAGTCCACTTGTGGTGAAAAAGTCACGGTTTCATCTCCCATTGGACCCCAGCGCTTGGCTTGGTGAACCAAAATGGGGGAGTAGAGTCCCAAAGAGGCCACCCCCAGGGAAGCGCTCAAATGGAGCACTCCCGTACTGGGGGCTATGGTGGCACTGGCATTTTCTAGAAGTTTCAACAACTGAAAACCATCGAGCTGCTTGTCGAGCCAAACAACTCGGTGATTATCTTTTAATGACTTTTTTAAAGGGTTTAAATAGGGCTCATCGCTTTTTGTACCGGTGATGACCACAGGGCACTGTTCGGTGAGCTTGTTAATAAGTGTGGCGTAATTTTTGATGGGCCAATTAAGGGCTGAGCCCCCCATACCGGGATGAACGACTATATATTTTTGGTTAAAATTAAACTGAAGGCGACTTTCTTTAGGAGCCTTTAGTTTGACTGGTTTCCAAGATTCTTTGTTTTGCGCGAGGGAAAAGGTGTGTTCGACCAAAAGGTAGTTGTATTCCATTTCGTGAAACTCACAGCGACTGCGTTTTTGCCGAAGGGCCTTGTTTAAAAAAAGATAGGAGTGCCATTGGGACTTAACTCCTCCTCTCGTTTTAACTCCGGCTATCCATAGGGCTAAGTTAACCCACCAAGGAACATGAAAACTCACCGAGACTTCCGGTTTAATACTTCGGATCCATTTAACCAGTTTAAAAAAAGCAGCCCAAGTGAAATCCTTTTTAACAGAACGATACTCTTTTTTCGGAGTGGCACTATCGACCACAAACTCAAGGCCCTTTGGCACAAGCCAGTGGACCTTGTAGTTTTCTGAAACTAAGGAATCACAGGGGAGGGTGAGTACCAAATCCCCCATTCTGTCCAATCGAATAAAAAGAGCCGTCTTCATGAGCTGTGTTTCCAAAAATTAGTATTTACGAATCAATCCCACAACTATGCCTCTGATATCAACCTCTTCTGGGTGATACCATAGAGATTCCATGGTGGAGTTGGCTGGGCGAAGTTCGACCATCTTTTTTCGGCCAGTGGGTTGAAAGATTCTTTTCACGGTGGCTTCGTGATTCACAACAGCCACGATGATTTCTCCATCGCGAGCGTACTCTTGTCTTTGTACAAGGATAGTGTCGCCATCATGAATGCCGTCTTCGATCATGGAGTCCCCTTGCACTTGCAAAGCATAGGTTTGGTCGGGTTTTTTAAGTAAGGAAACAGGGATATCTATAAATTCATCGTGCTTAAGGTGTTCGATGGGAGCACCGGCGGCCACATTACCAAGGAGAGGGATGGTGGTGTTGGGAGTGAGTCTTGTTTGAATTTCTTTGAGATTGTCGGGGAGGGACTGGGCGGAGCGAATCACACGGATGGCTCGCTTTTGGTTGCCTCCGGGATTATGGATATAGTTTTTGGCCTCAAGTTGTTTGAGATAATTTTGTACGGAATTGTTTGAGGCAAAACCAAAATGCTCTTTGATTTCTAGAAAACTAGGGGAGACCCCCTCTTTTGTGATATAACTTTCGATGTACTCTAAGACGTTTTTTTCCTTAGGTGTTAAGGGTTGAATCTCCATATCTAAAACCTCCTTGTCATATGTAAGTAACATGTAAGTTATGTGTAAAAAATAGGAAAGTCAACGGACCTAAAGTCTGTGAAATCACGATTTTTCGCTTTTTTTATAATCTGCCTAAAAATAGTTCACGATTCGATCTTCCTGAGTCTCCGTTCAGGGCATTTAAGTTGTTATTTTAGTTAAAAAATGGTTAACAGTGTTTTCCAAAACAACAGAACGAAAGGATTTGAGAGATGTCTAAAATTTCGTTGATCGAGGAATCTGTCCGGTTAGGCCTAGGAAAATTGAGCCAAGATGGAGCGCTCATTGTAGAGACCGGAAAATTCACCGGCCGTGCCGCTGATAAACGCTACATCGCTAAACATCCAGAGCTCGAAAATAAAATCGACTGGGAATCCAATAAGTCAGTAGACGTTGAGACCAAATCCAAGCTTCTTGCAAGTATCCAAAAGAAACACAGCGAGATGAAAACCTATGAATATAAAGGTTTCGTGGGCGGTTGTCCTGTGGAGGTCACCTCAACATCACCTTGGCACATATTATTTGCTAGTAACATGTTCCGTGACAAAGCCATCGACGATCTTAAAGAACTTTGCCAAGACTGGGGAACCATCAAAATTTATCACGACCCTTATGGAACGACCACAGAACACGGTCTTGATGTGGGAACAGACACTATGGTGATCCTTGATCCTAAAGACCTCACCGTATGTATTTGTGGAACCGCTTACGCCGGCGAAATTAAAAAATCAGCCTTCAGTTTAAGTAATTATCTTCTTCCAGAAAAAGGAATTTTCCCCATGCATGCTTCGGCCAATTGTAGAGAAGGTGGAAAACAGTCCTCGGTTCTGTTTGGTTTGTCAGGAACGGGTAAAACAACCCTAAGTGCGGCTGATGAGCGTATGCTTGTGGGTGATGACGAAATCATCTGGACGGACTCTGGTCTTTCAAACCTTGAGGGCGGCTGCTATGCCAAACTCATCAATCTTTCTGAAAGAGCCGAGCCCCAAATTTATCGGGCTGCCAATAAGTTTGGTTCTATTCTAGAAAATGTTGTCGCTAACGAAGAAACTAGAAAAATTGATTTTACCGATACGACAAAAACCGAAAACACTCGTGGTTCCTATGACATCAAAGCTCTTGAGAACTGTTTCAACCAGGAGGCGGAAGCTCAAAAACCTGAGACTGTTATTTTTCTAACAGCCGATGCCTTTGGAGCTCTCCCTGCAGTGGCAAAGCTTGATTCCCTTCAAGCGCAGTACCATTTTATCTCGGGTTATACGGCCAAAGTGGCTGGAACCGAGCTGGGTGTGACCGAGCCACAAGCGACCTTTAGTGCCTGCTTTGGCGCTCCTTTTATGCCAAGACACCCTTCTGAATACGGAAAACTTTTAGCTGAAAAGATTGAAAAAAATAACACTTCCGTTTGGCTTCTCAACACCGGTTGGACCAACGGTGGTTATGGTAAAGGCCCACGTTTCCCTATTCGAGTGAGTCGTGAACTCTTAAGAGCCATTCAAACGGGTAAGCTTGATGAGCAAGAGATGGTGAAGCATCCTGTGTTTGGTTTTATGGTTCCTACCACTTGTCCTGGAGTGGACGAGTCCTACTTACAAATCCCAACGGGTCCGAGTGTGATTGAGTTGGCTAAGAAATTCATTGAGAACATGAATTCCATTGGCGGTGGAGTGGTCAGTCCTGAGGTGATTCTTCAAGGTGGACCAACCCTTGGTATGCAACCAACAACAACTCCAGAGATGACACTTTAAAATAGTCCTTATTGGCGCTTAGAAAAACTTTTTCTAAGCGCTTTTCTCTCACCCCAGTTGAGATGAGAGTTGTCTTTTTAGTGGGAAGAGTTCCCGAGTTTATTTCTTAAATATTGCTCGATCGACTGAATGCATTCCCGGTCCAATAATTAAAAACATGACCGACAATCCAAGATAAACGAGTGCTAGTTCGTAAGAGGCCCCTTGTCCGACGAAGGGATCGCCATTGATCACAGCATGAAAATAGGTAGCAAAACCCATTGTACAAATGAGTCCAAGGGAAACCAGGGGAGTCAAAAAACCAAGGATCAATCCAATACCTCCAAAAAACTCAGACACAGCGGCAAGAAATAGAAGAAAGCCTGGAATGGCAGCATCCGGGCCCATCCAATTAAAAGGGGCTTGAATTTTTGGAAGTCCGTGGAGAATAAAAGCGGAGCCCATAATTAAGCGAACAAAAAGTAAGCTGAAAGAGGGGATCAGAGGAAGAGGATAGGGAGCCAGTAGTTTTTTAATGTTCATGAGCGCATCCTTTAAAAGTTTAAGGGTTTAAGGCGCAATAATCGGATGAATCCTTATCTTTAGTCAACTTCGGATGCGCAAAGTAGATCTTATTTAAGCGAGTGGCGTTAGGAAGGTAAGACGAGCCCCGAGAGAGCTGTCTTTTGGCGCAAAGATCAGGACGGGGAAACTCGCTGGAGTACTCACTCCTAGCAAAAACTTCGGCTGAGAACCAATCGGCAAAGATCTCAAGGCTTTGCTCTTTTTGGGTGCCCTCAGGGGGATAAAAACTACGATTGCAGGTAAGATGTTTTTTTAAAGAGCCTGCCATTTCTTCAGTTAACTTGTTGTTCTCAACAGCCCAAAGCATTTTTGAGTCATCACGCTTTTTAGCAGCGAGTCCCTTTTCTTTTCTAAAACACTGAATCAATGGTTGAAACGGGTTTTCAGATTGGAAATAAAAGGACCAGCGGCAAGGATCAAAAGCATGTCCTATCTCGTGAGCAAGAGCGGCGAAAAAGCTAGCGTCAGTGGGGTACATGCGCGCTTCAATCCCCATATTGATTCTATTCTTAGGGGGATCATAGGCCAAACCCCAACGAACAAACTCGAGAGGACTGTTTTCATAAGGACTACCTTTAAGTTTGTCGAACCAATAGAGTTCAACGGTATCAATTTTGTGGGTGATGCGAGTTTTGCTTTTTTTCTCAATGGGCCAGGAGACTACAAGTTTTTTGGCCTGATCTTTCACCTTTTTTAAAAGCTCTTCGGCTTTCCTTTTAAAGTCGGCATCAAAGCTCTCCTCATTGATTTGTTCAAAAAGGTTTTGCACTGATCGATTGATCCTTTGATTTTGGGTGGGATATTGCAGGAGCACGAAGTTTTCAAAATAGTACTGCCGCCACTGCTTAGCAATCTCTTCCTCTGTGGCCGCCATAAGCTCTCTTTTATCAAGCCAAGTTAAAAGCACCGGGCTTTTATTAGCGATCAGCTTTGATAAGACGGTGTCGGCCTCTTGAGCGATGGCCTCAAGGTTAGAGGCCTCACGGATTTTTTTATCAAGCTTAGTTTTTAACTGAGGATAATCCTTGTGGACAATCGCTTGATTGGCGCAAACCGGTGCCTTGGCCCAGAGAAATAAAAATAATAAATGATAAATCAATTGTTAGGTCTTCCTGATGGCTCGTTGTTCAACACTAATAGATTGGATTTATCTTTTTCAAATTTCAAGGATTCTTTGTGTTCTCCGATTTCAGATATGGATAAAACGGAGTAGATGGATAAATGATAGGTTTTGACATTTTCGAACTCAAGTTTTCTGGCTTCCTCATCGGGATTCACCAGTACACTTGAGGTATCAAAAATAAAGTCGGATAGGGAAATAAAACTTAACCCAAGAGAGGAATCACCAATCTTTTTAGCTTTGATGGATTGGTGTTCACCGTTTCTTGGGTCTCTGTAATGAACAAGGTAGTATGTTTTCTCTTTTTTCTGAGCCATCTCTTTTTAGTGGAGGTACAAATTGCCGTTCTGGGCTAAGTGGTTCAACTTCTGATCTCTAAGGTGAGGATTCATCTCGGCTTCCATTTCCACGAAATACTCAAGAAGTCCTTCTTTGGCATTTCGGATAGCATCAAAGGGATCTTTGTGGCGACCCACTGTTTGGATTTCTCCTTCTTCCTGATAGGCTGTCACTTCGGCTTCGTATTCTCCCTTACCTACTTCGGTGAGTCGCACTTGCAGGGAGGACTTGTCAGTTAAATGAGGCTGTAAATCCGCCATTTGTTGTTGGATATAGGCTGTGAACTCTTTTTCGTTAATCTTCATATTTTTAGAATCGATTTTAACCATAGGTCACCTCTCCTATATAATGTGAGGCTCCCTTGAAATCTGTCAATGCAGCTATTTTCCCAAGTAATATTAGTGGCTTAAGGTGGTGTGCTTGAGGCCTTTTAGACTCGCTCGACCATCTTCTAGGAAAAGCTTAATCCTTAGGCTTTTCAAGTCCAAGAGGGACGTTCTCAGCTTTAAAATAGAGCGCTTTTGGACAGTCCGAGCATTGACCCAGGTGGTGAGATCTTTTTAAGTAGAGGGGTTTAAAATATTATCGAAACCAAAAAGAGGCCCTGTGGAAAAATCTTGGGAAAAGCATTTAAAGTCAGAATTTGAAAAGTCCTACATGAAGGATCTGAAGACTTTTTTAAAGTCGGAATACGATGCGGGTAAAACAATTTATCCTTCAAAATCAGAGTACTTTGCCGCTTTCGATCACACCCCTTTAGATGATGTGAAAGTTGTGATCCTTGGACAAGATCCCTATCATGGCCCGGGCCAAGCCCATGGACTTTGTTTTTCAGTCAAACCTGGCGTGAAAACACCTCCTTCGCTTGTGAATATTTATAAGGAGATCAAAGAGGACTTAGGAATCTCCAATCCCGATCATGGTTATTTGATCAATTGGGCCGAGCAAGGGGTGCTACTTTTAAATAGTGTGATGACCGTTGAAAAAGGACAAGCCGCTTCCCATAGAAACAAAGGCTGGGAGAAGTTTACTGACCGAGTGATCGAAGTTCTCAACGAACGAGAAAAACCCATGGTTTTTATTTTGTGGGGAAGTTATGCCCAAAAAAAAGGAGCCATTGTCGATGATAAAAAGCACTTGGTGCTAAAGGGGCCTCATCCCTCCCCCTTATCGGCTCATCGTGGTTTCTTTGGGTGCAAACATTTTTCTAAGGCCAATGACTTTTTAATCAAAAATGGTCAAGCTCCTATCGATTGGGAACTTCCCACCAGGACCACTCTTAACTAAAGGCTTTCATTTATGCTCTCTTTTCAAAGCCAAGTCATAATTAAAAATAAATTTCCCGACTTCAGCACCGACGGTATGTTTTTACTTTATGACTTATCCATTCTCGATGGCGGCGAGAGTGATGAAGACAAAAAAGCTTTCATCGATCAATTTGAATATAAACTTGGTCTTAAGGGCGGTGAGAATTTAAAAGCGTTTAAAGATTTTCCAAAGAACTTAGAGCAGATTTTAAAAAAATGGCCCCAGCCTATTAGTCGCTCGCAAACAATGGTCATTCTTGGAGGCGGTAGTCTTGGTGATTTTGGTGGCTTTGCCGCCTCAGTGATAAAAAGAGGAGTGAACCTCATTCAAATCCCTTCGACTTGGCTCAGTGCTATGGACTCAGCCCACGGGGGGAAAACGGCCCTTAATCTTAATGGTATTAAAAATCAGGTGGGAAGTTTTTATCCCGCTCAGAAAGTTTATATTATTCGGGATCTTTTAGAGTCCGTTCCTGTGGAAATCAAAGAGCAGTCTTTTGGAGAGCTTATTAAAATGGGGCTGATCGGTGAGTCCAAATTTTTTAAGGAGATTGCCTATGAAAAACGCGAAGCCAAAGATTTCATGTGGCGATTTCTGAAATTCTGTATTGAAGACAAATACGAAGTTATTTTGCAAGATCCCTATGAAAAAAACAAAATTCGCCAGGTTTTAAACTTTGGTCACACCTTAGGGCATGCCTTTGAAAGTCATTTCTCATGGTCCCATGGAGACAGCGTCTTGCAAGGTGTTTTCTTTGCTCTTGAGTGGAGCCGCTATCGAGGGGATCTTTCCCAAGGCACCTTTGATGACATCATGAAAATCATAAAAGAGAAGTTTAACCGAGTCCCTGCGACGGAGCTGAAATGGTATAAAAAACCTGGGGTGAAAACTTTTAAAAAGATTATTCTCGATGATAAAAAAATGAAGACGGATGGTTCTCTTAATTTTGTTTTCTTAAAAAGTATAGGAAAACCCATTGTTAAATCCGTTCTCGTAGAGGACCTACTTTCTGAGGCGAGTCGACAAAATTGGATCAAATAAAAGAGTTTCAATATTCAGGAAAAATAAGTGCTTCGAAGTCTCTCTACAATCGAGCTTTAATCTTGCAATCCTTTTTCCCCGACTTCCACATTATTGGGGAGTCTCAGTGCGAAGATGTGCTTTATCTCAGACAAGCTTTAATGAATTTGGAGACAGGTCTTGAGACCGCCTTTGATTGCGGCTCAGGTGGCACAACCCTAAGGTTTTTATTAGCAAGGCTTTCACGGGAGGAAGGGGAGTTTGTCATCCGAGGTTCCAATCGTTTGATGCAAAGACCTCACAAACCTCTTTACGATAGCTTGCGTGCGCTAGGCTGTGAGATCTCCTATGAAAATGCTGGTGAAATCCATTTGATTTCTAAGGGTTGGCAAAAACAAAAAGTGACACTCAATCTAGATTTCTCAAGCCAATTTCTATCGGCCTTACTACTTTCTTGCTGGAAGCTTCCCTTTGATTTTGAAATTCAGACGGGTCCAAGGGAACAAGGAGGATCTTATTTAGAAATGACGATCGCCTTTTTAAAGTCCATGGGTATGGTGATTGATGAAGGAGAAGATTTCCTGAAGGTTCCTAAAAACCAAGAGCCCAAAGAAAATTCTTATGAAGTGGAGCCTGATATGAGCTCAGCTTTTACTCTAGGGGCCTTTGCTTTTTTAAAAGGAAAGCTTGTCCTCGAGTCGTTTCCTGAAAAATCACTTCAGCCTGATTTTATCTTTACCGAACTCTTTGAAGTAATGGGCGCAAAACCTGAATATAATTCTGCAAAAAGAACATTGATCGTTGAAAAGGCTCAGTCTCCTCAAAGTGTGAATTGGAATTTGCGCAAAAATCCGGATCTCTTTCCTGTTTTAGCCGTCCTTCTTTCCCGAGTGCCTGGGGAGTCCTTTTTATCAGGGCTTGAGGCCTTGGCTTTTAAGGAGTCCCACCGTCTTGATAATATCGTGGATCTTCTCTCAGAGCTTGGTTTTAAATGTAGCGTACAGAATAAAAGATTTGTGATCAAAGGGGAAGCAACCCATACCTATCCGGAGGAGCCACTGAATTTTGATCCTGACCAAGATCATCGCATGGCCATGGCTGCGGCCTTAGCTTGCTATCAAGGAGCTTCCATAGAAATATCTCACCCAGAGGTGGTCAATAAAAGTTTTCCGGAGTTCTGGGAGATTTTAAAACTATGAACAGTTGGATTCTTGTTGGACATCGGGGGGTAGGGAAAAGCACAGTCTTCAACCTATTAAAGCGGCGCTTTAGTGGTGAATTCCTATTTTACTCCTTAGACGAAGAAATTGTTAAAAAGACAGGTCAGAGTATTAAAGAAATTTTTGACAAAGAGGGGGAGAAAAAGTTTCGTGAGTATGAGAATGACATCTTCAAAGTGCTTTCTGATAAACCCCAAAAAAAACCTCTGATCGTCGATCTTGGAGCGGGATTTCAAGGAAATAAACCTCATGGTTGGAAGGGGTTATGGGTTAAGCGCAGTATTGATTCCTCCAAATCTCTTTTTCTTAACAGACCGAAACTTTCAGACTCCTTGCAAATGTCAAAAGAGCGTTTCCAAGCCCGAGAAAAAAAGTACTTCGAGATGAGTGATTTTGAACTTCTTCTTCCAGAGGGTTTATCTGAGTTGAGCCATCCAGATGGGAAAATTTTTGATAGTTTGATGGCTGAAAAGCCAGTGAAGCTTCCCCTTCAAGCCTGGGGTTGGACTCTGCAAGGTGAGGGTTTTAACAAGAAAAAAGAGTGGTTAGAAAGTTTAGGGCTTGGCTTTTTGGAATACCGCGATGATCTGATTGACCAAAGACCACAAGAAAAAGCCAGCAATGAATTGATGAGCTATCGCAGCTCTCCTAAAAAGAAAAATAAAAACTTAAAGTTTTATGACTGGCCTCTAGAGTGGAGTTGGGACGAAGAGGCCTCTCTTCTTTCCCTTCACAGCAAAACAAAAAGCCTTGAAGAAACTTTTGAGAATTTGCCAAAAACCGATCAAATAATAAAACTGGCTCTTCCAGTAGAGAACTTTTCAGAACTTATAGAGGGCCACCGCTGGGCCATAGAAGATAAGGATAAAAGAATTTTTCTTCCCATGTCGAAAGAAGGCCGCTGGTCTTGGTATCGCCTTCTTAGCTCTCGTTGGCATAAGTATAATTTTTTAAAATTGTCGGAAGGCTCTGCTCCCGATCAACCGAGCCTTTTTGATGTGGTGAATTTCAATCCTCAATTTTGCTCTTTTGCGGCCATCCTTGGTTCACCCGTGAGTCATTCCCTGACCCCAAGGTTCCATCAAAATTTTTTTCAAGAAAAAAAATCCAATATTTTGCGAATTGATGTGAATGAAAGCGAAGTGGATAAAGCTCTTCCCTTCTTAAAAGAATTGGGGCTAAGGTGGGCGGCGGTAACCTCTCCTTTGAAAAAGGAAGTGGCACGATTCACGAAAAGTGATCTCGATGCTGTTAACACTTTGGCCTGGCGGAATGAAAGTTGGCAGACCACAAATACCGACGCCAAAGGTTTTGAGTTCTTGATGAGAGATTATGACAGATCTTCGAAAGTGATTTGGGGAGGGGGAGGAACGCTTTCCTCTCTAAACCCTTCCGGAGTGCCCTCCGCCTTTTATTCCTCAAGAACGGGGAAGCTGAAGAGGGGCGATGAGATTGACCAGCCAGAAGTTCTCGTGTGGGCTGTGGGAAGAGAACAATTTGACAAAAAAGGCGTTTTTCCTTCCAAAGATTGGCCCATTAAGATGGTACTTGATCTTAATTACAGTCAGAACTCACCGGGAATTGAGTGTGCCTCCCGTTATGGTTGCCAATATCGGTCGGGATTGGATATGTTTGTCGCGCAAGCAAAAGCCCAACAGGAGTTTTGGAATGAGTAGAGGTTCAAATACTTTTGGTCAATATTTTCAGTGGACAAGTTTTGGTGAAAGCCATGGCCCAGCCATGGGTGTGGTGATCGATGGTTGTCCCGCGGGACTCGAGTTTGATAGCGATTTGCTTTTGAGTAATTTAGCAAAAAGGCGACCTGGTAAAAAAGGGGAGTCGGGGCGACAGGAAGCCGATGAGCCTGAAATCCTTAGTGGTGTGTTTGAAGGGCGAACCTTAGGAACACCCATTGCCATGGTGGTAAGAAATCAAGATCAACGCTCCAAAGACTATAGTGAGATTAAAAATAGTCCTCGCACGGGGCACGCCGATGACCTTTGGAAAGAAAAGTTTTCCAATTGGGACTATCGAGGGGGTGGTAGAGCCTCTGCCAGAGAAACTCTCAATTGGGTAATGGCAGGTTCGGTCGCCCAAATGTTAGTAAGAGCCCTTTATGCTTCAACGAGTGTTCGCAGTGAAATTTTGGAAGTCGGTGGCGAGACTTTTAAAGGTAAAGACGATCCCAAACTCCTCGAGATGTTAGAACAAGCCAAAACAGACGGGGAGAGCTTTGGTGCGATTTTAGGTCTTAGCATCACTCACCCTCCGAGGCTTCTTGGTGAGCCCACACTCACAAAATTTAAGGGAGTGCTGGGGCAAGCTCTGATGCTTATCAATGCTTGTTGTGGTGTAGAGTGGGGTGATGGATTTAAGATGGCTCGTAAAAAAGGAAGTGAGGTTCATCAAGACCCTCAGTCTCCGAGTTACGGAGGCCAGCGTGGGGGAATCACCACGGGAGAGGAGGTCACTATTCAAATGGCTTTTAAACCCACCTCTAGTATCAAAGATATCGCCAAGAAAGGACGACATGATCCATGTGTCGCTTTAAGAGCGGGTCCGATCGCTGAAGCCATGGTTTGGAACGTTATGGCCGATTTAATCTTGGCAAGACGTCTCAACAATATGGATATTTAATTTTTATCGGCGGCAGAAATTCTCTTCAATTGTTCAATGATAACATTTGAATGTTCGTAGCGAAAATGAACGTCATAGTCTCCGATGATACTTTTATAAACTTCTTTCGTGTCGGTCGAATCTCGATCGACCAGGTTACGAACTTCATACTGAAGGGTTTGTTTTAAAAGATCTCCGTAGTCTTGGCTTGATGAGGCTTCCAAAATTTGTTCCGCCTCTTTAGAAAAACGGACTTCAAATAAAGTTTCCTGGGCAGAGCCTGTCCAACCGACCTCTACATTGTCGGCCTGATCATAGGCAGGGATATAGGGCTTGATATCAAAAATTGGAGTGCCATCGACCAGATCTGTCGCCGAGATTAAAAGTTCATTTTTTTCAAAATCGATGGAAAGCAATCGAACAAGTGTTAGACCCACGGGATTGGGGCGATGGGGTGACCGGGTCGCAAGCACTCCTTTTTTTTCTCCTTTTAAACGAGGGGGCCTAATTTTACCGTTGATGCGACTGGGTCCTTTTTTGTGGAAATAGGAGAAAAGCCAAATGTGACTAAAGTCACCGAGATCCGTTAAAATTCCCTCGGGGAGCCAGGGTTCTAAAATGACTTTTGAAGGGACGTTGTGACGGAGCACGGCCTGACGAGGAGTGCAAAACTTTTGTTTGTAAGGGGAGGCAACCCTTCCTATGGCTTTGAGTGGGATTTCCATGGATTAAGTTTCTAGCATCCCTCATAGGATTATGCTAGGCTAACGACTTATGAAACCAGACCGAATCTCAGGACTTGTAAAGCGCCACCCCGATGGTTTTGGATTTTTAATCCCTGATCAGCCCGACCAACCCGATCTCTTCCTTTCCCGCAAAGAAATGGTAGGAATCATGACCAATGACCGCGTTGAAGCGGACTTGATGAAAGAAAAAAAGGGCGACCGTTATTTTGGAAAGTCCGTAGAAATATTGGAGCGCGGAGTGAACCGCGTTGTTGGAAAAGTAAGGAAGACCTCCAAAGGTGATTTGGAACTTATGGACGGTTTTCAAAAATGGGGTGCGGCTTTAAAAATTCCCTATAAAAAATCAAGAGGAGCCGTTGAAGGTGACCTAGTGGCCGTTGAAATTGTAGACTACCCTTCAAAGAAAGGTGACTTTACTGGTCGTGTGGTAGAAATCATCGGTGATGATAAAGATCCCAATAATGATTTAAAAAGAGTTCTTCATCTTCATGAAATTCCCATGGACTTTCCTTTTAATGTAACCACGGAGGCTCGCGCGCTCCCAGAGAAAGTGGAAGAAAAAGACGTTCAAGGGCGAAAAGATCTAAGAAAGAAAGCTTTTATCACCATCGATGGGGTTACCGCCAAAGATTTTGATGATGCTATTTATGTAGAAAATTCTGAAAAAGGTTTCAGACTCTGGGTGGCTATTGCTGACGTCAGCCATTATGTAAGGCCTGGGTCGGCTCTTGATGATCAAGCTTTTGATCGTGGGACTAGTGTTTATCTACCTAATTATGTTGTTCCGATGCTTCCGGAAGAACTCTCCAATGAAATTTGTTCTTTAAAGCCCGAGGTCGACCGTTTGGCTTTTGTTTGTGAAATGGGACTTGGCTTTAATGGAGAGCTTCTTGATTCGCAAGTCTACGAAGCCGTGATTCATTCTCATGCGCGAGTGACTTACGGCGAAGCTCAAGACATCATCAACGGAGATGAAACCCATAAGAAAAAAGAAGTGCAAGAAAACATCTTGCTGGGCGCTGACCTTGCCAAAATCTTAATGTCAAAAAGGTTTAAAGAAGGCTCCCTTGATCTGGAAGTTCCAGAAACGGAAGTGGTTGTTGATGAACTAGGGAACACTGTTGATGTTATTAAAAGTGAGCGAGTCTTTGCTCACAAACTGATTGAAGAGATGATGTTAATGGCCAATATTGCCGTGGCTCGCATGATTCAAAACAAGGAACAAGCCGGACTCTTCCGTGTGCATCCCTCCCCGGAAGGTGAGGATATTGAGCGCATTCAGCAATTTCTCAACCAGTTTGGCAGTCAAAAACGTCTGAGTGGGGGCTCTTTACAAAAGAAGCTCACTAAAAGTCTCCAGGAATTTAAAGGCAAACCTGAGGGAGTGGTTTTAAATATTTTGACCTTAAGATCAATGAACCAGGCCTGTTACTCGGCTGATAATATCGGTCATTTCGGTCTTGGTTTTGCAGATTACGCCCATTTTACTTCACCGATCAGACGTTACCCTGACTTGGTTGTCCACCGCATTTTAAAGAAGCTCTTCACGGATTCAAGAGCTGGTTTTCTTTACTCGGAAGAGGATCTACAAACTTTCGGTTCTGTTTTAAGTGCTCATGAGCAGCGTGCAGTGAAAGCTGAACGCCAAGTGATCTCCATTAAAAAGGCGCGCTTTCTAGAGGATAAAGTCGGAGAGATTTTCCCGGGTATTATAAGTAGTGTCACGAAATTCGGAGTTTTTGTCCTTCTTAGACAATTTGATATTGATGGTCTGGTCAAAGTTGAAAATCTAGGAGATGATTACTTTGAATACGATGAAGATCAATTGATTCTGGTTGGGAAAAAATCAGGAAAAGTGTTCAAGCTTGGAGACACGGTGGAAGTCCTTGTTTCAGCCGTGGACACAGAAGATGGTAAAATTGACTTCATGCTAACAAAAGAGGGTAGCAATGAGTTGGTTACAAAAACCCATTCAAATCGGCGAGACAATAAAAAACGCGGGAAGACTCAGAAAAATCGTAAGCGTGTTCGCAAGAAACGGGTTTCAGGACGTCGCTCAAAAAATTAGACTGCACTCTTTTGTGAGCTCCTGGGGCGCTCCGAAAGACACCTCTCACTTAACCACAGCGCAAAGAGTTCGAATTTCCTTTGAAGAACTGGGGCCGACTTTTATTAAATTGGGTCAGCTTTTAGCCTCAAGGCCTGATGTTATCCCTGTCGATTATATTGCCGAATTTAGAAAGCTTCAGGATCAAATCCCAGCGATTCCTTTTGAAGAAATCGAGAAAATTTTAGACGATCAATTCCCAGGCGGTTATAAAAAGATCTTTAAAGAATTTTCTGAAGAAGCCATAGGATCAGCCAGTATTGCCCAGGTTCACCGAGCCATCCTGATGGACGGAACCGCTGTGGTAGTAAAAATCCAGAAACCAGGGGTTCAGGAGATCATTGAAGATGATATCCGCATTATGCATCTGGTGGCGGGTCTTTGTGAAGACTACATTCCAGAATCAAAAATTTTTAATCCTTCCGGCATGGTAAACGAGTTTTCCCGCTCCATTTCGCTAGAAACCAATTTTGTAGTGGAAGCCAACAACATCAAGCGCTTTCAGGAAAACTTCGCAGGGGATCCCCATATTAAAATTCCCACTATTTATCTAGAACACTCAGGGCCTCGTGTTTTAGTGATGGAAGAGCTTTTTGGCACCCCCATGAGTAAAACCGATGTCTTTTTGAGTGAAGGTGTTGACCGAGATGCTCTTATGAAGGTCGGTCTTCGTGCCTATTTTTCCATGGTATTTCGCGACGGACTTTTCCACGGAGACTTACACGCCGGCAACATTTTTATACTCGAAGGCAACCGTGTGGGCTTTATTGATTTCGGAATGGTGGGTCGAGTTTCTCGGAAAACACAAACCTCCATTGCCAGTATGTTTATGGCTCTCGTCGCAGAGGACTATGACCGTTTAGCTTACGAGTACATTGAACTGGCCCCCTTTAACAATCGCACCGAAAGACAAGCTCTCGCTCAGGATTTGCGCTCTATACTTTCCCCCTTCTTTGGGCTGACTCTAAAAAATGTGAATATGGGAAAACTTCTCTTGGAGTCCTCAAGGGTGGCAGCGAAACATCATGTGGTTCTTCCTTCTGAACTGATGATGTTTTTTAAATCAATGGTCTCCATTGAAGGCTTAGCCCGCATGGTAAGAGAAGATTTCGACATGCTTCCCTTTGTCAAAGAGTCGGCCAAAGAACTTCTTAAAACAAAAGTTTCGACCACCGAGCTTTTTTCTGATGCCACTTTTCAAATGAAAGAATGGACCTCTCTTTTAGAGAGTATTCCAAAAGAAATAAAAAACCATCTCCGCAAAATCAATCACCCTGACTACAGAGAGACCGTAGAAATCCATCAACTTCGCGATATGGAATCGACAATCTATCAGTCAGCTAGGCTCGTTTTCATAGGACTTGTTATCTCAGCCCTAACGATTTCAGGTGCGATGACTTTTGAAACCGCAAACACCGAAATGCTTTACGGCTTCCCTATAATAAGCCTAAGCATGTTCGTTCTAGCCGCCCTCCTCTTCGTCCGCTTCTTCCTAAAAAACAAGTAACTCAAAAGGTGCCAGGCACCTTTTTGGCACAAAAAAAGTCCAATGTTTGAGTGAGACATTGGACTTAGAGTTTTTTGTTTGTTTTTAAGAGAACCCTCTTTGGAAGGAGGGTTCTTTAATTTTTGAGTTTTATTAGTTGGACTGACATTCCGCAGGCAGTTGTCTGATTTCCTCTCTCGATAGGCGAGAGTAGTCATTTGGACAAGCGCTTGTGGTTGCACCGTTTATTGATAGCACCTCTCTCGGATTGTACTGGAACCACATATCAAAAGCTGTTCCGAGTTTTAACCCAGCTCCTCTTGGAGCTTCAAATCCGACAATGGATTTGTAGGCGATATCATTACCATACTGATCCGTTTCAAAGAACTTCGCGTTATAGATCAGGTGGATATAAGTAATGTCTTTTTCCGACAGCGTTGAAAGCTCATTTTGTCTTTCGTCGGCTGTGTCTACATTTCCGTCACGGTTGTAGTCGTGCCACACTCTGAGTCGAGAGAAAACAGCGTCGTTTCGGTCTATATAACCATCAGAGAAGTTCTCGTCAGAATCAGTCGCATCACCTTTGTCCCATTTCATTAGGGCATGGAATCCATCTTTAGCAAAAGGTTGGTGCGTGTTTGGACCAAAAGTGTTGTCTCCGAAGAGTTGGTCGATTCCGAGTACGTTTCCATTCTCATCAGGAAGGACAAGGAACTGGTATCTTGTTTGGCTGGCTTGAATCCAACTAATTTGGTACTTAAAGTTCTTTCCAGCTTCATTGATGTGAAGGAAGTCACCGGTGTCTAAGCGTGTTTGGTGCTGTCTTCCAAGAAGGTTGAACTGAGTTCCATCTTCAGGAGAAGAAAGATCTAGGTCACCACTCTGGAAGTAAGAGTCACCAGAGTTTCTTAGAGTTTCGGCATCAGCATAGGCTACTCCAACTGTGTCGACCATAAGTGGATCACCACCACCGTCGCCACCGCCGTCACCGCCGCCGTCGCCGCCACCGTCACCACCGCCGTCTCCACCGCGATCGTCATCATCGTCACCACCGTTGTTACAACGAGCAAGTCTAGGATTTCTGACACAAGGATCGACTGGATCTGGAGTATCGATTACTGGTGGAGCAGGAGGCTCGATCACAGGAGGCTCAACAACCACCTGACAACGAGTTCTGTTTCCGTTTAATACGTCACAACGCTCACAACGACGTGAAGGTTGATCGGCATTTCCACCGAAGAATATATATTGATTGTTTCCGTCACAGCGTTGCACAAGACAAACGGGAACTTCGATTCCATCAACAACTCTTGTTCCTCGAGTTACACAAGGACGACAACGAGTATAAGTTCCGTCTGGTTTTAGCACCTGAAAACGGTTTCTATTATTAGGGCAAAATTGAAAAGGAGGAAGAGGGGTTGGCTCATCCACGATCACTGTCGGCTCTTCCGGCTCAGGAGTCGGTTCCTCTGTAGGAATTGTCGGCTCTTCAGGCTCTGGTACATCTCCACCGTAGTCGGTCGGAAGACCGTCATCGAGGGGATCGCTACCAACGAAAGAATTTCCTTGGGGATCTTCAAATACTGGGTTTTGTGATAAATGGGCATCCGTTTCTGATCCCGAGAAAGAAGCAAACTGGTTACAGTTCGAAATTCCTATGAGCATCAAAACTAAGATGGCAGATTTAATCACTCCGTTAAATATGCTCTTAGTGTTAGTCATTAAAAAACCTCCTATTGACAACATTTATTAAAGCAATAGGAGTACCAATCTGATATTTGCCACTGAAAACGCTTTAAACAAAAAAGCAACTTTGCACCTGTAAAAAAGTTCGACGATTCCCGTTTCATACTGAAACAACTAGGCTTTTATTGTGTAAACTCTGTACACACCAAAACGACAAAAAGGGGCACTAGTGGCCTTTCCTATAGAAATTTAAAAGCTTTGATGAGATAATTAATTATCTTTTAAGTCTTGAGTGGGGGAACTCTTTGTCTAGAAAAAGCTTAGCCTTTTTTATTGTTCTATCAGGAATGGCCATCTTGCTGTTTCAAAACTGCGGTCAAGGCTTTCAGAAAACCGATGGATCCAGTGGTCTATCCTTCTGTAAGCTTCAAACCCAAGAAAGCTCACCCTTTGTTTCCAGTAAAGTTGCAATTAAAAGTAGTGTTTTCAGCAGTCAGCATAAATTAAAGATCGATACAGAGGAAAAAAAGTATTCTCTTATCGTAAATAGTCAGTGTCTCAATGACTTAAGTGAACCTTTAGACTTCTTGGGGCAAGACATTGTCGTTCCCAATAAATTTAAAGACTATGAGAAGGTTGCTACAAATATATCCCTTCCTCTTACCGTGAGCATTGAGGCGCTTGAAGAAGAGATTGAGAAATCAGAATGCCTCATAGCCATTGCTGAGAACGAAGAGGTAAAAGCTTCGGCTTTAAGAGCTCAGCCGGTCAACGACCCGGAGGCAAGAAGGCAGGCTCATTTAACTTATCTAGGACATTCTACTGCTAGAGGACTGATGGTGGATATCACAGAGCCCGTCGTTGTGGCCTTTGTAGATTCTGGAGTGGATATCGATCATCCAGAAATTAGTTCAAGACTTTGGAGTGATGCCAACGGGAACCATGGGACCAATATAGTTGGAAACAATGATGACGTGGATGATTTTGACAGCCATGGAACCCATGTTGCTGGAATTGTTGCTGCCGCAGAAAATAACGGTCAAGGGGGCTCTGGACTCACTGACTCTTTTGTAGAAGTGATGGCGATAAAAGTGCTTGAACGCGGCGCCGGGAATTCTCAAAATGTTGCTAATGGTATTCGTTGGGCTGTTAGAAATGGTGCTGATATTATTAATTTAAGTATTGAGGCTCGCGGGCAGAATCTTCAAATAGAAGACGCCATTAGAGAGGCTGTGGCTGCCGGCGTTTTTATCACTGCGGCTGCGGGGAATCAGTCTGAGCAAATTACCACATCAAACCTTTTTGCTCCCGCTTACCTCGGTCCACAACTAAACGGAGTGATGTCTGTGGGCTCAATTGATGTTACCGATAATCTTCTCTCACTTTTTTCAAACTTTAGTTCGACATTCGTTGAAATCGCAGCCCCTGGAGCTGAAACCTCTAGTAATGCGACAAATGCTGGAGGCATTCTTTCTTTAAACACCGATGGCGGTCTTGCTCGAATTCAAGGAACTTCTCAGTCGACGCCGATGGTTTCAGCGGCCGCCGCCATGATCATTGGCTTTTTAAAAACCAACAACATTCCCTATAGCCCTGCCGGTGTGGAAAGCTTTATTAAATCGGATGGTTCGATGCTCAATGGTAGTTTAGCTTCTCAAATTGCCAGTGGTCGAATCCTTCAAATGGGTTTTCTTGCCGAGAACCTTAATGAATATATTAACTCCACCGACAAGCCTAACTTCAACGAAGAGGTCACGACCGGGAATCTTTGTCGTTTAAACTAAATCACAAAAAACCCTTCTATATAGTGAACCAATAAAAAGTTGCTATTTTACGCAAGCTATAAAGTTCACTTGGTTGACAAGGCTTTTGGTGAAGAGCTAACAGTGCTTTAACAAGATGAACTCAAGGGGTGGTTTTTTAAACCTGAGATCCTAACGGAAACCCTATGAACCTGATGCGGTTTGTACCGCCGGAGGGATGAGATGCTAAAGCTTTTTCTATTATTGTTTTCCGTAACCCACATATATAGTATCGAGAAAATTGAAGTCTTAAGAGGACAGATCGAAAAGAATGAGCCCTCTTGGTTTTTGAGGACTCAGGCTGAGGATCAGTTTTTACAGACACCTAATTTAAACTTCTCAAGTGGCGGCAATCGCAGCCGTTTTTTCCAAATAAGAGGAATTGGTGCCCACAGTCAGTACGACACTTTTAATTCTTCCGAAGTAGGCTATTTCTATGAAGGTATTGATCTATCTGAAAACCCACAAGCCAGCTTCCTTGGGTTTGGCCAAGACTTTTTTATTCATAAAACTTCCCAGACAAGCGATTGGGGTGGGGGAGCAATGGGTGGCATGGCGGAGCTTTCTCATTGCTCGCCGGAGTATTGTCCAAGGCTAAGAAGCTCCATCCTTATCAATAATAGCCCCGGGGCAAGCCTTGTGCTTTCCGTTCCCTTAGAGATTTCAGAAAACTGGTGGGTGAGTTTTCAGGGAGCAAGGAGAATTGAGGAGGGATTCCAATTTAATAATTTTTTAAGTGATAAAACAGGAGGAAGGGATGAGAGCTTTTATGAAATCCATCAATATTTTGCTTTGGAAAAATTGGCTATCGAAACTCACCACCTTCACAGTGATTTAAACAATGGCTATGACCATTTTTCTCACAACAACAATCGCATCACCCATTCCGACCGGCCAGGGAAAGAAAGTTTAGACATATGGGGCCATTCGTTAAGACTTACACGCAACTGGCAGAGTGTCGCGGTTAGTTTTCTCACAAGCTTGAGTCAGTCCGATTTCAATCAGTCTTTTGATGAAGATTGGCGCAATGATGAGTACTGGCAGACTCTTCCCGGTTGGAATCAGAATTACGATTACCACAGTGAAAATCAGTTTAAGAAAACGAAATGGCACAACAAACTAGAGCTTGATGCAAAAAGTTGGAAGCTTGGCATCCATGCCTACCAATTTGAAGACGAACTTGAAAATGAAGGCTTTGAAGATGTGGCCTCACGCGGCTTAACAAGAGGAGAAATGCTGCGCCAAGGGCTGGCCCTTTTCTCTGAGGTGAGTTTACTTTCAAACTCTTCGAAACGTATGAGTCTTAAGGCAAGGGGAGACTGGCAGGAAACCCAACTTATAAGTCCTCAAGAAAAATTAGATCAAAACTTTTTTTACTCTTTTGAAACCTCCTACCGGCAGAATCTTAGCTTTACAGAGATGAATTGGACCTTAGGACGCTCTTACCGAGGAGGGGGGTACAACCTTGAGGCCTCAGCCGTTGGGGAGAGGAGAAGCTTTGAGCCTGAGACTTTTTATTTTATCCAGTCTGAATTCAATGAGCTCTTTGGGTTCAATAATGAGCAGTGGACCTTGTTTTATCATTTTAGAGAAAACCAGCAATTGCGAACCTCCTTTCAAGACGATCTTAACGACCCCTCAAGTTTTACCACAATCACTCAAAACTCTGGAAACTCTGAAGCCTTTGGTATTGAGTGGGAGAAATCAGTAGAGGTTGATCCCTTCTTGTTTCAAATCTCACTCGGTGGTCTTTTTTCTCATTTTAAAGAGTATCAGTCTCCATCGGGATCACTAAAAGGGAGGCAAACGCCTTATGCGCCACTTTATAGTTTTAGGCTCTTAAGCCGCTATCAGTTCACTCAAAATTTCAATCTGGAAATGCTTTTTTACGGAAAAGATGAGTTTTACTTTTCCAATAGTCACAATCAGAAATCCACCGCTTTTGAATTACTTGATTTGTCTTTCAATTATCAAATGGGTGCTTTTAGTACTTCCATCTTTGTTAAGAACTTGCTGGATCGTACTTACGCACAAAGGGGCTTTTATTTTAGTAATGAACCACCTACCTGGCGGACTGAGCTTTATACTCAGCCAGAGCCACCTAGAATTTTTGGGGTGCAGATTTCTTATTTCTTGTAATTAGCCTAGAAGCTTTAGAGCCATATTTTTGATTTGATTGGCTTGCCCGAGAACCGAAGCCCCTGACTGCATCAAGATATTTTGCTTCGCCAGTTCTGCGGTTTCCTCCGCCACATCTGTATCTCGTATTCGACTGTTAGCAGCCGATAGATTCTCGTGAGCTACGGCGAGATTGTTCATGGTTGAAATCAGTCGATTCTGAAGAGCACCGAAATTGGCTCTCATTTTATTCACTCGAAGCATCGCTTCATCAATCACACCCAAAGTGTTCTGAGCTCCTTGTTTTGAAGAGATCGCTTCAGCGGCAATGCCAAGACTAGTGAGGCCTGCATTAGCCTCGCCAGAGTCAAAGCTTATGCGGTCATTAAACGGGTTATTATGGACACCCACTTGAAAATCAAGAAGTCCACCGGTTCCGTTTAAAAGATTTGTGCTGTTAAATTGAGTGACTTCAGAAACACGTTCAATTTCATTTTTTAACTGTTGAAATTCCACATCGGTAAATGACCTCTCACGGTCACCAACAGTGTCAGAAGAGGATTGGATGGCAAGCTCACGCATACGAATAAGCATATTACTAATTTCAGAGAGTCCACCTTCAGCCACCTGCACCATAGAGACACCATCTTGGGCGTTACGGTTGGCCTGTTTGAGCCCACGAATTTGAGCGCGAAGATTTTCGGAGATGGCAAGCCCTGCGGCATCGTCAGCAGCACGGTTGATCCTATATCCAGAGCTTAAACGCTCAAGAGACTTCATCATTTTCAAGTTCGTATTGAAAAGTTGCCTTTGTGCATTGATGGATGGAATATTAGTCGCTATCCGTAATGACATTTAAAAAATCCCCTCAACCCTTAAGTCCAGTCCTTAAACTTCAGAGTCCATTGTTTATAAATGATATTCATTTCATTCTTATCAAAAGTATTCGTCTAACTTTTAATCGGAGCCTGACCCGTATTGATAAAGTCTAGTTTTCAGATTTGCGTCTAGTGAGGTATAGTACTAAGAATAGGTAATTGGTTTTTATGTTCGATTTAAGAGAAACGTTAGAGAAAGCAGCAAAAGCTCTGCAATCAAAAAACATCCCGTTTGCCCTAATAGGCGGATTCGCTTTAGGCTCTCATGGAATTCATCGAGCCACTCAAGATGTCGATTTCCTTGTTGCAGGTGAGCATAAGGAAGAGGCAAAGCAATCGCTATTAGAAATTGGTTTTAAGGTTGTCTATCAGTCTAATGAGGTTTTACAACTTGAGGGGCCTGGTTACTTAGATATTCTTTTTGCTAATAGACCTCTTTCATTAGAAATGCTTTCTCAAGCAGTCGATTCATCGATCTCAGGGATAAAAGTGGTTTCACCTGAAGGTATAATCGGATTAAAAATTCAAGCCTATATGAATGATGAAGATAGGAAGCTACAAGATCTTGCCGATATTCAAAATTTAATCAATCTGGACCAAATTGATTTAGCCAATGTAAAAAAATATGCTGATTTATTTAATCAATGGGATGTCGTGAAAGCACTAAGGAAAGACAAATGAAATTACAACAATATCTTGATTTTATCGAAGAATATTGGCGTCTTTTTCCCAAGCCAAAACCCAGAAAAAAAATAGATAAAATGGAGAACATGCTTCTTTAAAACAGAGGCCAGGTCGTGTTGCTTGGCCCCTGAAGAGCAGGTTCCTGTACTGTGTGAGTACAGGATTATGAGATCAATGCGGACTCCGGCAGGGGAGGCGTGTGGTCTACACGCCTTACCTAAGAGACCGTCGTTCTTTCTTTATTAAGAGAAAGAACTGTTCAAGAGTTGTAATGAAGCTTTAGCTGTTTGGTTCGCTTGTGCTAACACCGAGGTACCGGCTTGAAGCAGAATGTTTTGCTTCGTTAGGTTGGCGGTTTCTTCAGCCACATCCACATCGCGGATTCGACTGTTAGCAGCAGCCATGTTTTCAAGCGAGATGGCCAAGTTATTGATCGTGGACATCAGCCTGTTTTGCATAGCTCCAAAGTCCGCTCTCATTGCTGATGTTGCCACAATGGCCTCATCAATCGCAGCGAGCGAGTTTTGTGCGGATGCCTTGTCAGACACGGAAGTTAAATTCACTCCCAGGGCTGCACTGTTGGCGTCGGCTTTTGAAGCGTCAAAGCTGAGTCGGTCAATATTGGGATCGTTTCTTGTTCCTACTTGGAAATCAAGGATCGCTCCTGTTCCACTCAGTAGGGGTGTCCCGTTAAATTCTGTACTATCAGCAATTCGGTCAACTTCATCAACCAATTGTTGGTATTCTACATCAAGAAGTTGTCTTTCGACAGGGCCAATGGTGTCCGAGGCCGCCTGAACTCCGAGCTCTCTTAATCGAATCAGGATGTTTGAAATTTCCTGCATTCCACCTTCAGCTACTTGTAGCATAGACACACCATCTTGGGCGTTTCTCCAGGCCACTTTGAGTCCGCGAATTTGACCTCGCAAGTTTTCAGAGATTGCTAAGCCTGCCGCATCATCACCGGCACGGTTAATTCTGTAACCAGAACTTAACTTCTCCAAGCTTTTATCCATGGCTATCTTAGTACCGTACAAATTCCTTTGTGCGTTTAAAGACGCCGTGTTCGTATTAATTCGTAGGCCCATGACTTCCTCCTTGAAAGTATGAATGCATCAGTTCCTTCGATGCAGGAGTACTTAAACTCCAAGGGCGATTTAACTATCACCTGGCTATTCGGTGTTTCAGTCTGGGACTTTAAGAAATATTCTCATTTTTAGGCATTTCTGGGCTAAAGGACTGTAAAAAGGCTAATCAAATCGAAAATAAGATTTTTAGAGGTTGGTTGGTAATTAATGAAAAAGATTATTAGAAGGGATTCCAGTAAAATTGGGAGATCCCTTCTTAATATAAGGTTACATAGAAATGTAGGATTCTGTGGGCTGTTGATAATTACGATAGCTCTTAGTTTCTTCTAAATACTCAAGCACTCGCCGAGTTTCAGCGCCACTGGTTCTATCTTCACTTCTATCGTCGTTGTCTGCGTCAGCAATGGGTGTCGTCGGCTCTGGACTTTCATCTTCTGAATCTGCTACAACATTAGGTTCTTCCTCCGAATCGTCGTCGCCTTGATCGTCTGCGATTTCGCCTGCGATATCAGAAAAGTGGTTTTCAGGATTCTCTTCTTCTTCCTGCCGAATCTGGGCGTCATCGGGTAGTGCATTGGAAACCTCAGCAACCTGAAGTAAGGTCAAACCATTAAGATCAGAACAATTAAATGTGGCATTGTTGTTGATAGCTAGACCTTGGCAGTTTTGGTTACACTGCATGAGAGTCGTTTGAACTCGACGAACATAAGTATGCACTCGGCTTCCCGGCTCGTAGTCTCCATCGGTGAGACGAAAGGTTGATAAAGGTTGATTGAGCGGGTTACGAAACTCTCCTAATATATCGTTAAACAGAAAAGCATTTGTTCTTAGCTCCATTAAGGGCGAGAGAAACTCTTTGCATTGAGCTCCATTGGTGACCTCTGCATTGGAAAAACTAGAACCAAGGCAAATAAATGCGAGGAGTATGAGTTTCAACTGAAATTTAAACATGGAAATCCTCCAAATTTCGTTACAACCT
This sequence comes from Bdellovibrionales bacterium, assembly GCA_964230645.1. Taxonomy (GTDB): domain Bacteria; phylum Bdellovibrionota; class Bdellovibrionia; order Bdellovibrionales; family JAGQZY01; genus JAGQZY01. Next base: position 465,599 of record CAXRHT010000003.1, read on the forward strand.
ATGAAATTGCAAAGCCCAGGCCACGTCAGACTGGATTTGTTTGTATTTGAGACAGAAATGACATTTTACGTTCGCTAAGCGTCGAATTTCTAAACAGTCATGCTAATAGTGGTGGGCCCATTCTGCTGAAATTGCCTTGGGACAAAGCTGCCAAGCAAGCTTGTCAAAGGTCTAGTTTTGTTAAATCTCCTGTTTCAAAGGCCATGCCGTCCTACAAATTTTCTTATAAGTGTGGATAATTGAAGATGGAGATATTTGAAATATTGGAGATGCCATAATGAATGGAATAAAAAGATTGAGTGTAATTGTTCTTTGTTTATTCTTTGTTTCCTGTACCAATAACAAAGATAAAGCAGAGGTAAGTCAAAAGAATTCCCAAACTCGAAGTATCGCATCTACGAAACAAGGCCGTTTGAAACTGCAATTGATTAAGAGAAAAAGGGCCAAGTTATTAGGGGAAATTAAACGAGCCACAAAAGGATTTAGAGTTCCTCAAGTTTACTTGAATCGTTTGCCTTTAAATCGTCAGCAAGCCTATATCGAAATGTTTGTTAAAAATGCTCGTGATTTGCAAGAGATCGTTCACAAGAAAGGGAAAGTTGCCCTTAATGAAAGAAAGGTGGAAGAAGAGCTCAACCATCTCTTTTTTCCGAAGGCCTATGCTCAGTCGGAAGGTGTTGTTTGTCCGAACGCGGCTTGGGTGATCAGAATCAGAGCGAATTCCTGTAATCGATCGACATGGGGATTTGACCCAGCCCAAGAACCTGGAGTGACGGAATACATTCCTGAGCGACCGATCTGGAATGATAGTGTTCTTCGTTGCGCCAGAGTGCAAGGTGTAGTTTGTCCTGCTGCCGGGTGGGAGATTGTTGAAGGCGAAGCAAGACTAATGTGTACGACCAGTGGTTCAACCCAATCTTGTCTGAATTCTTATGGCTCCAATAGAAACCGAATTGATGACATGAGAGAAGCATGCCGTCCTAACAACCCTGACCAAACACTTTCCATTGCAAGTAACATGGATTGTAATCAGTTCAGAGAAGCGGAACAAAACTATATAAGAATGTTTGAGGACAACTGTAGAGGTGCTTCCGGTGTCGTTGAGCGAATGTGTGATAATATCGCAGGTGCCGTTGAAGCCATCCAACAAGAAGTTGTTAATGCTACAGAGCCAGATCCGGAAGATACATTACCAGACACAGAATCTTGTCGAATGATTTCTGGGCGCCATATGCAGGATGCCGTAGAAGGTGAGGGAATGTCAGAGCATTGGTCTGCACTAATGCACATAAGCCGCAATGCCTGCGGACATAGAGAGGGACCAGATGCGTTGGCTCAGAACCGTTACGGAACTTGTTCGCAAGCTTTCCCGAGTCCTCGTGGAAACTATGATATAAACAATTTGACGACAGACTTTGATACCAACAACCCAACCGCGATCATGAACTTTGTTCAGCAGTTCGGGTACACGCCAAGTCAATATGAAGCTCTACTTTGTAGAAATCAAAATGGCCATGTTGATAGTCCGGGTGAGTTTAGAGCTCGTCTAGATAACCGATTGGATCAATATGCCACTCAATCAAAACTTGAGCTTATCCGTCGAATTTCAAGAATGAGCGATTTCAATGGTGTTAATCTTCATACTTACTTTTCGGGGCAAAATCGATCCAAATACCGTCCCATGGCCGAGTGGTTTGGGGACCTTTATGGCAGAGTGTCTCGACGTATCCAAACAGATGGAGATGATCCTGCGACTCTAGAAAGAGAAATTAATAACAATTCAACAATGGTTCAAGACGCTCGAGATTTTATTTCGGGTTTAAGATCTCAAATTGCTGGTAACACTCCCATTGGAAATTTTGATCGCTTGCTAAGTGCATTTATGAACAATCAAGGGGATCGCTATTCGGGTTCCACAGCCAATCGATTTCGCTATGCCGTTTTATTGCAAATGAGAGATATGATGGTTCCAACCGATCTAAACAATCAGGTAGAGGCTGCGGAAAACTGGTTTGCTAGCTGTAAAAATGAGATCGGTACAGAAAATGATCCAGGATATAGTGAAGCTACTGGCGAGCGTCGTGTGACTCTTGATTCCAACGCTAGATGTGAATACCGAAGAGTGGAAGATCCAGAGTCTTTTGGTTATTTCCACAACGGTGACGACCCTTATATCATTATGAGTAATTCCAATAATCAGTGTTTGCAGGCTGTTACTGTGCAAAGAAATGCAAGTGGCGACTGTACAGGAACAACTCCGGGGTATGGGATAGAACAGCAAACTCAAACGGACCCTCGTTCTGGTCAGACGGACACAGGTTATATGGTGACTGTTCAACCTCCAGGGCGGACCGACTGCTCGACATCTAATACTTTAGATCTTACCAGTCGTGCGAATTTTCCTGCGGGAGGAAACCGAGGCTTTTCGATTTTCCAATATGATTGTGGTCTTGAGTGGAATGCTCAAAACAGAGAAGATGAGGAAGACACCCGTCAGCCAACGGAGCCTGCAGGTGGCATCTCGATTTAAAGGCCGTTTTCGTTGAGATAGTCGGAGTTTTGTTGAAGATTCATATAAATCTCCGTCTTCTCAGGGAAGTAAGAAGCCTTCATAAAGACGGCTTTTCTTTGAGCCGCATTATTTAAATTTCTTTGAAGGGCCGAGTTCAAGGCCCTTTCGTTTGCCTTCTCCTGATTTTTAGCGATTTGTTTTTTAAGTCTAGGACTAATTCTTCGCTCAATTTCCTGGGGAGCGTTGTTCGCACCCCCCTTAGCACCATCAGCACTAAGAAAGCGATTGGTTCCAAGACCGTCGGCAATGGCTTTTAAGCGTTGATTCACTCGTACGCCACCACGGTTGCCACCTTTTGCCGGAGCACCACCGCCGCCGCCTCCACCTGAGCCAACACCACCGCCACCACCTGAGGCGCCACCTCCAGCGCCACCAGCAGGTCTTCCACCTTGCTTAGCTGTACCTCCGGGTCTTCCCGGGGGCGAACCTACTGGCATACCCGCTAAGGGTAAATTCGGGTTTAGCCTTGGAGCTGAAACACCTCGCCCATCAGATACGGAATCAAAGCTAGCGGAACTTACTGATTGTCCCTCCATACTTACATCCGGAGCTTCAATACTTCCACTAGGATTACCTCTTTGGAAATTCTGCATTTGCCCCGAGCCAAACATCTGTTGGGCTAATCGGTCGGCTGTATCTTCGAGGTCTTCCTGAGTTTGAGTGGCATCCGTATCTTCGTTTCCGTTACCATCGGAATTGGGATCACCGTTGCCTCCGGTAGGTGGAACAGAGGCTGTCGAAACATCGTCTTCATCACCTGGAGGGTCAGTTGCTGGATCAGTCTCCCCAGTGGGGCTAACAGGTGTTTCCGGAGAATCGGGAGAGGCGTCTGGGGTATGGGTTGCGACACCGTCCCTGCATATATCTGCAGGAGTCTCATTCAGGCCAGGTGTGTTACATGCAGGATCATTCTCGTCGGCTGCACAGGCTCTAGCCGCCTGTGCAAGGTCACCGAAAACTCCTTGAGTTCTATTAGGGTCGTTTTGTAGAGTGTAACAACTATCTTCATGCCCCTCGGCACATGCCTTTGCACAGACAAGAGCGTTTGCCTCGCACCCACCACAGGCAATCGCGTTTGGAGTGGTAGAGCCCTCCGAAGAAGGCTGCTGATAAACCGGATCAATTTCGGCCAGGTCGCTGACTTTTAGACAAAGATTAGCGAACTCTTCGACATCTCTCTCAGGACTTGATGGGTCTTGTTGCCAGCTTTGAACATCACTATCTCTTTGCCAATTGGCTCTAATTGTATCAGCCCAATTTTTAATGAGTATAAGCTGATCATAGTCATGTGTTTCATTGGTAACTCGAGAGGTATAGTGACCAAGTTCAAGATTGTGAATGATAGTCCGGATGTTTCGCCTGTTCTCCGCAATATTATCTTTAGCTAAAATATCACGATGACTTAATTCCACATAACGCTCGGCGAGTTCAGGAAGACATGAATTAATATAGTTAATAATATCTCGTCGGTTGTAAATTGAATGATTGGTATGGATTGTTTGTAAAGTGAATTTTTCAGAGACTTGCTCCTCACAACCAGCATAGACATAACTAGGTGAGAGTAAAAAGAGGAGAACAAGACCGAGAGAGACAACCTGAATGTGGTGGCTCAAACATTTCATTCTTTCCTTCATTTTTCCCCCTGAAGTTTATAGTCTCATTTTATCACACAAGCTTGTTGTCCCAGTGGAAAAGCTTTGCGTGGTCTCATAATGAGACATCAAGAGATAAAAAATCTCTTTCCATAGGTATCTATCGGAAATATTTTAGGATTGTTGAGGATGGAGCACTACAGTCCGGTGGGTTTTCCTCTGCTGGCGTGACATGTGGTTTTGAACGAAATGTCGTCTTGAGCCAAAGGTCGTCTTGAGCGAAGCGAAAGACCTAAGATCCTTCGCTGCGCTCAGGATGACCATATGTTCAGGATGATCTTGGGCAATGGAGGGAGTTTTGTCTCGCTTAAAAGTTGGTTAGTGAGATTTCTTTTTGAAGACACAAAAAGAGAACTTTTGAGGCTCAAAATGATCCTCTTTTTCAAACAAGACAAAGTCCTTTTCATAGTCAGGAAATTTAGCGTCCCCTTCGTACTCTTGATCGATAAGAGTAAGGTAGAGTCTGTCGGCCTTAGTGAGAGTTTGTTTATAAATCTCGCCACCACCGATAATAAAGACTTCATCACTCCATTTTGGGGTTTGGCTCTTACAGAATTCAAGGGCTTTATCTATGTCATTAAAAACGTGAACCCCTTCAGGGACCTCGTAGTTTTCCTGCCTTGTCACAACCACATGAAGGCGGTTTTTTAAAGGCTTTGGGAAAGAATCAAAAGTCTTTCTTCCCATTAAAATAATATGACCCGAAGTTTTCTCGCGAAAATACTTCATGTCTTTGGGGATATCCCAGGGGAGATCGCCATCAACACCGATGACTTTATTTTTTGCAATAGCTGCGATTTGAGAAAGGATCAAACCGAAACCTCAGCTTTAATGCGAGGGTGTGGATCGTACTCTTCTAATTTAAAGTCTTCGTATTTAAAATCAAAGATGCTTTTTACATCAGGATTGATTTTCATAATAGGAGGAGTTTTTGGTTCTCTTGAGAGCTGCAACTTAATTTGATCGATATGGTTATTATAAATGTGAGCATCCCCGAGGGTGTGAATAAATTCGTGGGCTTTGAGACCACAAACTTGCGCGATCATCATAGTAAGTAGTGCGTAGCTTGCGATATTAAAAGGAACTCCCAAAAAGATGTCGGCACTTCTTTGATAAAGTTGGCAGGAGAGTTTGCCGTCATTCACATAAAATTGAAAGAAGGCATGACAAGGAGGAAGAGCCATCTTCTCTACATCTCCAGGATTGTAGGCCACAACAAGGTGACGTCTGGAGTGGGGATTGGTTCTGATTTGCTCCACCACCTGGCTAATTTGATCCAAAGTTTTACCGTCCGCGGTTTTCCAAGATCTCCACTGCACGCCGTAAACGGGACCGAGATCCCCTTTTTCATCGGCCCACTCATCCCAAATACGCACTTTATTTTCTTTGAGGTACTGAATGTTAGAGTCGCCGGAGAGAAACCAAAGAAGCTCGTGAATGATCGACTTTAAATGAACCTTTTTTGTCGTCAGTAAAGGAAAGCGGTCTAAGCTGTAGCGCGCCTGGTATCCAAAAAGGCTAATAGTTCCCGTTCCCGTGCGGTCGGCTTTCGGGCTTCCGTTCTCAAGGACGTGCTTGGCCATATCAAGATAGGTTTTCATTAGAGGCTCCTTTGAGGCTGCTCACTCTTTCAAATTGAGGAAATTTGGAATCTTTAATCCAAAGATGACTCCCAATTAATACCACCGCCTCCGGGCCTTTCACAATACGGCTTTCACGGCTTGCTTTCTAGGCAAAGATAAAAGCCTAGTAAAATTGAGAGGTTAAATTATTTGCCAGCTTCTTAAAAAAGCTTATTGCCAAGGGGTGACATTTAGAACTTAGGGAAATATATAGAGGAGGACTAATATTTAAGCAAAAGGGGAGAGCTTTTGGAGATTCGTGACCCCATTCATGGAACCCTCGCTATTTCAAAAAATGAAACCAAAGTCCTTGATTCGCCGGCCTTTCAGCGCCTGCGTATGATCAAGCAGTTGGGCTTTTCGGAATTTAGCTTTCCAGGAGCCACACACTCTCGCTACATACACTCCCTTGGGGTGTCCTATTTAGCCGGCATTGCCTTTGATTTTATTTTTCAAGATTTCCAGTTTAGTTCAGAAGAGAAAAAGAAAAACTTTCGTCAGATTTTAAGACTTGCGGCCCTTCTTCACGACATCGGTCATGGGCCGTTGAGCCACACCACTGAAGAGGTCATGCCCCAGCTTAAAGAGTTGGATGTTAAAGCCTACCAGTTTAAAAAAACGGATACTTCCCAAAAGCCTTTAGAAATCCCTGACAGAAAAGCCAATCATGAGGACTACTCGATCAAGCTAATTACAGATTCTCATTTAACCGAGATACTAAGAGAGGCCTTTCACGATTTTGATCCTTACCATATTGCTTGCCTGGTTGATAAAGGCCTTGCTGCCAAAGATGATTTTTTTATGGAGCAGGGATTAAACTTCCGTGTGATTCTTTCACAAATTGTGAGCTCAGAAGTGGATGTGGACCGTATGGATTACCTCGTGCGTGACGCTTATTTCTGTGGAACCAGTTACGGTAAGGTGGAACTCAATTGGCTCCTGGGAAATTTTAAATATCATATCCATAACGACCAAGTGCACTTAGCTCTTGATCGAAGGGCTATTTACACCTTTGATGATTTTCTTTTGTCACGCCATCATATGTATTTGATGGTTTATTTCCATCATAAAAGTATTATTTATGAAGAGATGCTCTATCGTTACCTGACCTCAGAGGATTGTGAGTACAAGCTCCCCTCAGAGATTGAAAACTATATGACGTGTACAGACTTTTCCTTGTATCAAAGTATGGCTAATTCGGAGAATCCTTGGGCCAAAAGAATAAGTGAAAGACGGTCATTTAAAGTACTGTTTGAAAGTCATGACTCTAAACAATCTCTACGGACCGAAAAAATTAAGGGAATTTTAAAAGAGGCAGGGATTGAAACAATCACTGCGAGCTCAAAATCAAGACTGTCTAAATACCATGGGCTTTCCCCCCAAGAAGATTCCTTAAATATATTTGTGGTCGATCCTTATGACCCCCATGGATCACCTGTAGGGATTGATGAATGCACTGAGATTTTTCAAAAGTACGAGGGCACCAGAATTATTGAGCGTGTTTACGTTTCCCCCGAAAACATAGAAATGGCTCGCGCCCTTCTTAAGAAGTTGAAGTTTTAAGGCTGCGAGATAAAGTCAGGGGACTTCGAGCCAGAGTCCCTCACTTTCAAACTCGGCATCGGCAAATTCGATCACACATTTAAGATAACCCTCAGAATCTGGTTGAAAGAAGTCAAAAGGAACGCTCGCTTGCTTTGAGGGAAAGCTTTTTGTTTCAATACGCTCACCCTCAAATTCTATGAAAACAGGAATATCATCATTATGTTCAATTAAAAGTGTGTTGAGGCGGCAACGAACCTTCGTTCCTCTTTTGTTGGAATTAATTTTCTCTATAAAGACAGCTTCCTCGTACTCAGGCTCTGGCTTTTTGGGGGTAACAGGCTCTTCGTTGATGGATTCAGAGAGCACACCACAAGCAGACAGACTGACTAAAAAGAAAGAGCCAAGCCAAACTTTGGATAAAAAACGAATCAATTTATTCACAAACACGCATACCCCGTAGCTATCCTTATCGGACGAATGTCTGTATTCTTTTGCGCTAATTTGAGAAAGTAAACATTTTTTATGCTCTCTTTAAAAATAGGATTTTTCTAGGATCGGAGGTGGTGATGGGGGAGCTTTGGGACTCCAGAAGGGGGTGACACAGATACGGTCTAATGTGAGGCGCTTTTTGTCCTAAATTGATAAAGTGCTAAAGATTTTTCCGAAAATGAAAAAAAACACTAAAGTTCTATTCGAAAACCCCGATCAAAGTCTTGAAGGATCGATCGATCATCTAAAGAAAACTCTCCCCTTCGAAAACAAACATAAATCAACAGCTTTATAGACACATGGAAGTGTAGCTCACGTCATCTGAACTAATGGAAGAGTAGGCTGTAAGTAGGAGGTTATAATGAGTCTGCGTATCAACACTAATCTGGCGTCTATAAACGCTCAAAGGCAATTGGCGAACCAAGAATCCAGAAAAGTAGAATCCATGAAATCACTAGCATCGGGAAGTCGAATCAATTCGGCAGCCGACGATGCAGCTGGGCTAGCCATTTCAGAAAATCTGAAGGCACACAATCGAGGAAACCGTGTAGCGAAGCGAAATGCTGAGGATGCGACTTCCCTCATTCAAGTGGCCGAAGGTGGCTTGAACGAAATTAATAACATTATGATTCGATTAAGAGAGCTTGGTGTCCAGAGTGCGAGTGACACTCTCGGGGATCAAGAGCGAGAATTCCTTAATCAAGAGGCGGAACAACTATTAGAAGAGGTGGACCGAATTTCAGCAAGTACCAAGTTCGGAGATAAAAACCTCCTTGATGGGACCGGGAACGATCTTGAGTTTCAGATTGGTGTGGATGGATCGGAGAATTCGATCATGCGTTTCAGCTCCGATGCGGATGCAACCACCGGTGGCTTAGGAGTGTCAGGGCTAGATCTATCGGATAAGGGAAGTGCCAGAGATGCACTCTCTACCTTGGATGAAGCACTAAATACTGTGGGTGCGATGCGCTCAAAGTTTGGTGCCGTTCAAAACAGACTAGACTCAACAATTGCCAATCTCGACACCTCCTACGAGAACTTATCCGCTGCGAATTCAAGGATTCGCGATGCTGACATCGCTGAGGAGTCTGCGGAGTTTACTTCTTCCCAGATTCTTCAACAGGCATCGGTTTCAATGCTTGCGCAAGCGAACCAATCCCAGGCCAATGCTCTTAGCCTGCTTGGATAACACTTAAAAAGTCAGGTCGGTGCCTTTAAAACACCGACCTTTTTTATTTTTACTAAACCAAAAGCACAAATATACGGCTTTTAAAGTTCCTTTTTTTGTTGATCTTTTTGACATCTGTTTTTTCGACAATTTTTTCCAAATTTTTTTAAGTTATTTAAATCTCTAATAAATACACCCAATACGTTTCAGTTCGTTACAATACTGAGGTCTAGTTTTCAGGACTTTCTGCGTGCCAGACTTTAGTGATTCCTCGACCCGCCGAAAGGGTAGTTGTTAGCGCCGGGGGAATTAGGTCATCTAACACTTCATAAGATTATCAATCCCTCGACATTAACAAAAACACAAGAGACCAACAGTTGGTTTCAGCAATCAAATCACATTTGTGGTTTGTAGATTTAGCAACCTTGAACGCATAGGAGGAAGAAATGGCACTAAGGATTGCAACTAATATACCGTCGATCGCGGCACAAAACTCGCTCAACGGGACACAAAGAAGTCAGAACAAGGCGATGGCTCAATTATCGTCAGGTTCAAGAATCACCAAAGCAGCAGACGATGCCGCTGGGCTTTCAATCTCTGAAGGATTAAAGTCTGATATTCGCTCGCTCAAACAAGCGGGCCGAAACGCAGAAGATGGAATCTCTTTTGTACAAGTGGCTGAGGGTGGACTCTCAGAGGTAGGAAACATCCTAACTCGTTTTAGAGAGCTTTCTATCCAAGCTGCTTCGGACACTATTGGTGATCAAGAAAGAGGATTCATTCAAAAAGAAGTCGAACAGCTACAGTCAGAGATTGATCGTATTGCTGAGTCCACGAAGTTTGGATCGAAACAACTACTTAACGGATCTGGGGACACTTTCGATTTTCAAGTGGGAATTGATTCTGACCCTGAATCAAATGCTATTCAGTTTGATAGCTCCCAAACAGATGTCACCACAGGAAGTCTTGGGGTGAGCGGTTTGGATATGTCAGACAAAGGCAGTGCACAAGCGGCTATTGAGGACATTGATAATGCTCTCAATCAGGTGAACGGCTACCGAGCTAACCTTGGAGCTCTTCAAAACCGACTTACGGTGACCACTGAAAACATTGCGACCTCTGTTGAGAACAACTCTGCAGCAAATTCGCGAATTGCTGATGCCGATTTGGCTGAAGCCAGTGCGGAAATGACAAAAAGTAATATTTTATTAAATGCGACGACCTCTGTGCTTGGACAAGCCAATGCCAACCCACAGCAGGCGTTAAGATTAATTGGATAAACGTGCCATTCTTCCAACTTAACGGGAGGGGAAACCCTCTCGTTTTTTGAGGAAGGTGTGTTTTAAAGTATTATTTTTAGATTCCGATAAGTACATTGATGAATATTCGGTCAGTATCAAACCCAGCCGTTGTGCCGGGTAAAGAAAATATCGAGTCTTCCAAAGGTATCAAATCGGGAGAGACGGACGAACGAGAAGGCAATGGTCAGCAGCCCTACGGGGATGGTGAGTCTTATCGTGAGTTAACCGAAGAGGAAACCGAGCAGATTCTTGAAAAGCTTAAGAGCCATGATGGGATTCAAAAACACGGATTGATTGTAAAACTCAGTCAAGAGAACGATCAAAAAGTGGTAAAGATTGAAACCCCCGATGGCAAAGTGGTAAAAAGAATCATTGAGCGGGACCTATATTTTTTCTTATTTCAGGAGAGCGAGGACGATATACACCTCGTGAATAAGACGGCTTAAAACTATAGTCCGATCTTAAAAACTGTATCCAATATCAAGAACGGCATAGTTAAACCACGAAAAGGTGAAAACCTCATCATTATCCGCTCCACCTTCAAGTACGCGGTAGCCAAGACTTCCTATCCATTGCTCATTAAAATTGTGACGAATTTTTAAGGCCACATCAAAAGCCCTTCCCGGTCCACCAGCAAGACCATCCATTTGAAAATTAAAAAGCCAATCCTCGGCGAGCTTTTTTTGATACTCAAAATAAATTAAGGGAACAAAGCCCAAGTTGGTATAACTTTCCACTTGATTGCCCTGGCGTACTTGGATTTTTGCCTCACGAATTTTTGCCGTGATCCCAAGATTCAGTCGATCTTCTCCATGCCCCCAAAAAGCGTAGAAATAGGTGCCTCGATAAGAGTTAAAGGTGTAATCGAACTCATAACCCGAGGGGCCACCGTTAAATTGGGTGCCGTTAAAAAGAATGGGGGACTGGTTATCACTATTAAGAGTCACGGAGAAAGGAGCCCATAAAAGCCTAAAGCCATGATTTTTAGAGGGAAGATAAAAAACTTCACTTCTGTAGTGGAAAAAAGGACCCTCATCAAACCGATCCAATTCCACACGTGTAGCCGGAGCCTCGGGGGGAATTTGAAAATCATTACGATTTTGCCAAATAGCCCCCGATTCTACGTAAAGATCGAAGTTTGCATAAAGCGTTGGGGAAGAAAATAATAAGCTTAAAAAGAAGAGAAGTTTCATAAAGCATGGATTAGCAGGGAAAAAAGGCTGAGGCAATCTCAATAAGAATCTTCCAATCCGCGCAAAGACCTAGTGGTAGAGCCCTTCTAGGGCTTAAGATCCTAGACTCTCTTAAGGTAGAGGATTTTTTGTTCGTCAATGCTTTGGCACCCACAAAACCACTCAAGTAAAATAAGTACCTTGCACAGTCTTCTTTAGCTTTCGTCTATGACATATTAATGACTCACAGAAATCCCCGCAAATGGTGCATAATAAAGGAAAGCATCAAGGAGGATCTTTGCCACCTATTCGTTTTGGAGGATTAGCATCGGGGTTACCCCCCAATATCGTTGAGCAGATTATGGCCAGCGAACGCTTACCTATTCAAAATATGGAATCCAAGAAAGAAAACATCAACGCAAAAATGCAGTTGGTGGGTGATCTTGAATCAAGGCTTCGTAAAGTGGGGGATTCCCTCAAAGAAGTTATTGGTGTGGGAGGCTTTAAAGATTACTCTTTAGATCTTTCAAGAGAAGGGGTTATTAAGGGAACTGTTGATCCAAAAACCGCTCAAAAAGGTTCTTGGTCCCTTGAAGTTTTAAAGCTTCCGAAAAGCTCGGGGAGAATGACCAATGGATTTCCTGATGCCAACAAAACACAGGTCGGTGTTGGTTACCTAACTTTTGAAACTCCCGAAGGGGAGCATGAGATTTATATCAACGACACCAATAATACATTACAGGGTGTGGCTCGAGCGGTGAATGACGCCGGCATCGGTATTCAGGCAAATGTAGTAAAAGATGCTGATGATTCCGATTATCCACATAAATTAATCTTTAGCAGTCAGGAGTATGGAAGTGATAACGATATTGTTTTTCCAACTGTCTACCTTCTTGATGGGGACCATGATCTTTATTTCGACAAAGAACGAAAAGCAGAAAATGGTAAAATCAAGCTCAACGGTTTCGAAGTAGAAGTCGACGCCAAAGAACTCAATGACATAGTCCCTGGGGTCAATCTTGACCTTATGAGTGCAGAGCCTGGAAAAGAAGTGACTGTCACTGTTAACGAGGACTATGAGACCATTAAAGGTAAAATGAGCGAGTTCGTAAATTCTATGAATAGCGTTCTGGGATTTATCCAGTCTCAAAACCGTATGGATGAAAACACCGACACTTCAAAAACATTGGGTGGGGACTCAATGCTAAGAAGTGTGGAGATGAGAGTACGCTCACTTTTACAATCAGGATCTTACTCAACTGGGAATCAAATCTCACGACTCTCGCAATTGGGAGTCGAGTACAACAGAAACGGAACCCTTGATTTTGATGAGGCGAAATTTAATCAAGCCGTAGAGACTCGTCCCAAAGAAGTGGTGCGTTTTTTACAAGGTGATGGTGGACCAAGCTCAGGTTTTATCAACCGAGTAAAAGAGTTCGTGCAGACGAGTGTGAACGGAGCCTTTGGGGTTATAGGTAATAGAAAACGTGGTTTAGAAAACCGGGTCAGAAGAATAGATCAAAGAATTGAGAATAAAGAGCGATTACTCGCACAGAAAGAAACGAATTTGCGTAGAAAGTTTTCTCGTCTGGAAGAAACAATGGGACGTTTGCAAGCTCAACAGGGTGCAGTCTCAGCGATCGGCGGCGGAGGCGGAGCACCAGCAGGACTACCATTGGGATAAGCGGAGGCTAAGTAGTGGGTTATAACAAGTACAAGCAGACAGCAGTAGAGAGTGCAAGCCAAGAGAAGCTTTTGTTGATGCTCTATGAGGGAGCGATAAAGTTTACCAAAAGAGCGATCATCGCTGCCGACAATAAAAAAGTGGCCGAGAGATGTGAGAACATCACCAAAGCCTACGACATCGTTTTAGAGCTAATGAACACCCTTGATTTTGAAGTGGGTGGGGAAGTGGCCGTTAATCTTGAGCAACTTTATATGTTCATCACCGATGAACTCTCTCGAGCGAATCTAACCGGAAAAACCGAGCATCTAAGAAATGTTCTTAAAATTTTAGAAACACTATATGAGGGCTGGAAAGAAGCCGTCGAACTTTTAAAGAAAAAAGAAGCAAAGGGCGCATAAGGGGGGCAACATCATGAGTAAAGTATTAGATCTTTTAAAGGAAAAAAACTTCTATTTAGAGCGTTTTCTAGAGGAATCTCAAAAAGAAAGAACACGCTTTAAAGCCAGACGTTTTGGTAACTTAGATTCTCTCTACAATAAAAGAGAGCAGATTCTACTAAACATCCAAAGTATTGATCGCCGAATCAACACCATCTGCGAAGAAGAGGGCGAAGATCTTTTAAAGGCTCCAAAGAAAGACGAAATGAACAAGCTTTTAAACACCATTAAAACCAACGTTCAGTCGATCATGGAAGAGGACCTTGAAATCATTTCGTTTATAGAAAATGAAAAAACTAAGATCATTCAAGAAATTGGAAAAACCAAAGAAGGCCGCAAAGTCCTAAAAGGCTATAAAGCCCTCTAAAAGGTACCCGGTTCTTTTTTCGTAAGCACAATGTCAAAATTCCAAGAAAGTCACCTGGTACAACAGTGTTACCAGGTTTCTTTTTCATATATTTGCAGTCAAAGTCCCATAGGTCACTTCGACAACTTTTAAGGGCCAAGTTCAATTCAAATTTATTTTAAGTGAGACATGTGAATTTCGATCCCTAATGACATAGCTCAATCTTATTTATCCGAAAAATAAACCAAATATACTGATTCTCCATTCCCCAGTGTTTTTCATCTGAGCTCTTTTAGAGGGTTTCAACGCTGAGCATCCGAAAAAAGAACCTGGTACTTTTCTGTGGTGGTATCTATTAGTAGGGGTAATACATCCGGGGGGATATATGGGATCTAAGAAGGTTTTTCTTTTTCTATTTTTCTGTGCGCACAGTGCTGCGGCTTTAATGGCTCCAAATCTGAAAATTGATGTTCGAGAGTCGAATCTGGAATTTTCATATCATCAGAGACTTTCAATGGTCGCTGAGGTCGATGAAAAATTTGGAGCGAGATCATTGTGTAAGGAGAGTGCTAAAAAGGAGACGATGTTAAAAGAGCTCCCTCAGCTTTCTCAGTTTGGACTATTTGGAGGAATTTACCTCAATACTTATCAGCAATTAAAAACCTTTAGAGATCAGTTCTTAATTTGGGAGAGAAGTAATTCTTCACTCAATGTTGACGTTTTTTATTATATGAAAGCGTTTGAACAGGGTTTGCCCTGTTCTGAATCTCCTTACATCCAGCAAAAAGGTAATAAAGTGGCTCGCTGGTCGGGGCGGCTGAAAAAAGAAATCGATCATGTCGATGTGTGTGTGGCTTGGTATGACTATTTTCGTTTTTATCAAGAGCAGAGTCAGAAGAATCAAATGAATAGGCGAGCCTTACAAAGAAAAATGTGGAGAGCTCATTCCTATAGTCTTTTTCATGTCTGGGTGTTGAACTACGACGACTATTACGACTCATTAACCAAAGAAAAAGTACCTTCCTGGGAGTTTTACCAATGGAATGCCTGGAATCGATTTGTCGCCGCCTTTACTCCGAGTCTGAATTTAAATTCCTGTGCCCATACGATGTGGCCCTTTCTTGGAACGGCGATGCCTGAGTGTAGCTTTCCTGATTCCGGTGAAGTTTCTCGGTTTCGGCAATGCGAAGAATCCACTGACTTGAATTCACCCAAGCACTACTTGCAGTGGCTTGGACTAAAGTATCTCACAGGTTTTTATGCTGAGTTCAGTGAGCTGGATGATTCCATCGACGCGATCGCCTCGGAAATCAATTGAAATGCATAAACTTTGATTCTCTTTTGGGGGATTCAACATACCGCCTCCGAAATAGGAATCAGGTACTTTGTCTTTGTCTGGATGATTCCATCGATGCCATCGCCCCGCATCCGAAAAAAGAACCAGGTACTTTGTAAACCTGGTACTTTATCGAAGTCAAAAAACTGACTTGCCGGTTCTAATTCTTTGGCGCTATTTAATCACCTTTGTCTGGGGTTTTTATTTCATCTTTGATTTGTTGAGTCTCACTGAAATTGTGCGGAGAATCATTTTGGCACTTTCCTTGCTTCATTAAGAGCTTGAAAAGGAAAGGGATCAAAAAATGGATGCAGTTTACGACAAACATCAAGAGATGGAAGAGTTCACTTCAATTAACTTCGAAAAAAGCGATCAGCTTTTAAAAATGAAGAAGTATATTACAGAGAAAAATTGGAGCCGAGCTTCCATGCTGGCTGAAGAAATCAAGGAAATGGAAGCTAATAATCCTGAGTTTCTTTTCGGTATGGCCGAAATTAAAACGGAGAGCCAAGACTACCCAGGAGCACTGAACATCTATCATGAAATGCTCGATATTCTCGAAGGTCAGGACCCCATGTGTTTCGATATTTATAAGAATATGGGGAACATTTATCTTAAGTGTGGAGATATTGACGCGGCTGAGGAAAAGTATAATCAAGCGCATGCGATCAACTCACAAGATGAGAGCCTTTCGATCAACTACGGTGTCCTTTATATACAAAAAGGTGAGTATTCAAACGCTAAAAACCGTTTCGCAGACGTCCTTACAAAAAACAATGAATCGGATTTTGCTTGGGTAGGAATGGGGTTAGTACACAGAGCCCATGCCGATCATGAGTTAGCAAGAGCTTGCCTGCTCCGTGGTCTGGATGAAAATCCTTACAATAAATTAGCCATAACTAACTACTACACATGGTGTGATCAGGACGGTAAAGAAGCCTCTATAGAGCACATTAATAATTTTCTACAACAATATCCACAGGACCAGGAGATCAAAAGACTTCAGCAAGGATTGTCACAGTAAGATGAAGTCCGTTATTCCTCAGGTTCATTTATTTCTTTGTCTCGATCCTAGGGTCTCACCTGGTGTGATTCTTCACCTTTTGGATTTGGCTCGCGCTCAAGATTGGCGCGAGGAAACCATACTGATTTGTGATGAAATTTGGAAGCCCCTTGTGAACGTGGATCAACCGGTGTTGTTTCTTAATCGTGAGAAGTTTTTTGAGAAAAAACAGGGGCAAACGGAACCCTTTAATCTTGAGTACCTTGAAGAGGTCCTCGATCATCTTGATCACTTTGAAATTAAAAAAGTCACCCAAATTGGACAATTGCAGTGGGGACGATGGCTTAAAGCCTACCTTGATCAAGAAGACGGGGTGGATCACAAAGTTATCAGTTGGGGAAAGAAAAACCTCTCGGCTCTACAAATTTTAAATGATGTTGCTGATGAGTTGGCTATAGATATTAGCTCTCTTGGTTCAAAAGCCACCAAAGGCAATGAAGTCCTTATTGATCCCTACGACAATGAGGGGATCGCTCAAGAGTTTTTAAGTCTTATTGACAATATTGATGAGAAATATTGGCCAGAATGGCTCACTATTATCGTTAAAGAGCAAGATGAAGAAATGTTTAAAGGAAAAAGCCTTGAAGAGCAGGTCGTTCTTGAAACGGATGTTGTTGCCAATCACAACAATCAATCTGTGCTTTGTTTTTCTTCACAGTCTCCTTTTTTACAGACAAGTCGAAATTTCAATGTGGCACTTTACAACAGTGGCGGCAAAGACAACCTCTTTTTACAAGGTGATATTTCTATACAATCAAAAGAGATCGAGCATATCTCTGAAATTATAAATATTCTCACTTACTGGAAATCGGGGCGCCTAAAGGAGCTCTCCTATCAGTGGCTTAATATGGGGATTGTTATTTATCATCTTGAGGTTTTTCACTCACGAGTGGTGCAACGTAATCTGCTCAATTACTCCCAAGATCTTTTTCACTGCCAGGCACTGATTCATCATTTTCTGCAAAGTAAAGGTCGTATTGGGCCTCCGTTTTTACAGCAGATCGTAAATGAAATGAGAGATGAAATTGATAATGATCCGTTTTCTTTATCTTTTTCTCTAAAAATCCTCAATATGATCGTTGATCGTATGCTATCCTCAGCCCAAACGGGAGAGAGATTATTTCAACGACTTGGCAGTGATTATCACCGCATTGTGATTGCGGAGTCTTTGGTTGAAGGACTCATCGATACTCATGCTGACGACCTCACTAAACTAGATTTAAAAGCAAAACTTCAGGAATTTAAACAATTCCTCATGCTTGTTGACCGATGGAATGACGATATAGAACAGATAAAACAATTAAAGGGCCCACAATGACGAAAAGACGTATCGACAGAAAGAATCATCCAGCAACCTTCCGTACCTGTAAAAACTTGGGTCAATTGATTGCATTAGTTGAGCAAGAAGGGGAGCAAGATAAAAAATTTCTCACCAAAATCTCGCTCAATGGTAAAAAGATGGACCAGGATGAAGAGTGCCTGCTCGAAAATATGTCTATTAATGAGGTGGATTTCATTGAGGTAGAGATGCAAAGCCTTAATGAAATCATTGCCCATTCCCTAACGGATATTATCTCCACACTCCAGCATATCCAAATGAGGGCTATTCAATTTGCTAGAGAAATTCGTAAAGCCAATATTATTGATAAAGAAAAGATCAATTTCTCTTTGATTGAGTGCCGCACTTTTATTCAGAGTTTAGAAGAGGTATTCATTGCCAATCAGCAAGGCAAGTTTCGTATTCGCCACCTTCCTTTATGGAATGAGGCCGAAAAAGAGCTCACTAATATTTTGCAGTGTATTTTGCAGAGCCGAGAGGTGGCAGCACCAGATTTTATCGCCGATTTGATGGAGTATGATCTGATTCAAGCCCTAGACCAATGGGAAGACACTCTTGATAAAGAGCTCACAGAGAACCCAGCGCTGACGGGAATTTTTAATTTGAAATCTGGACGTCATAAAAGCGATAATGAGGTGGATGCCTAAGCAATCCAAAATTAAAGAGAGTGGAGCCGACCTTAATTTTTTAAGGCTCGACTCGGGCTTATTTAAAGAAATTTCCCAACGCCTTGAAAAAACCGATATTTCGATCGAGAACCTCGATGGTGAAGTTCCAGTTGGGTCAAACCCCATGAAGGTGCTGGGTCTTTCCGTTTCTCAAAAAAACTTTAAAGAACAAACCGAATTGCTAGAAACTCTACTAGAAAATGATGAGACTCTCTCAGTGCTGATTTTAGATGAGGGACTTGAAACCCAGGAAATTATAGCACTGGGTGAAAGTCCACGGGTTTTTGCGGTCGTTGAATTTCCTAGTCTTAGCGAAGAGCTTATTAAAAAAGCGGTTGAGCATCATATATTTCTGAAAAGCCAGTCCCTTCAAAGGCAAGAGCTCAAAGAACAAAATAAGAAGTTAGAAACTCTTAATGAAAATTTGGAAAATCTTGTCCACGAGAGAACGAAAAAAGAGTTTCAAGCCAGTCAGGCGACCGAAGCATCGTTGAAGAAAATTCAGTCAATTTTTAGTTTTATAAAAAATGTATCAAAATGCCAGAGTATCGAAGAGCTTTTGATTCAACTTCGAGAGGAATTTAAAAAGATCTCAGGATTGATGCCTCCTATTTTAATCCTTGATGAGGGTGTCATTAGTTTTCGGGTTTTTTATTTTCAGGGAAAACAACTCATAGAAAAATACTCCGATATGGCCCCTGATCATTCTGGTTTTTATGGCGAGGATGAAAAAGAGATGAAGTCAGCCTTGAGTAATTACTTTGGGCGTCCCTTTGGACCCTTGATGACTCAAGACTTAAATTTTCGCTCCAACGAGCTAAGAGGGGTAAAGGCGCGGGTGATCTTTGAACACTCCCTTGAAAATCAAGATTCCGCCGACATTCTCGACGGGCATGATGAGCGGTGGACGATTCTAACCATGGCGGTAGAGAACCTTTTATTAAAAGAGGGTATGCAGAATATCGCGAAACAGTGGTCGAAAACTTTTAATAAAATGGAAGACCCGATCCTTATTCTTGATGAAAACTTTCAAATGAGTTTATCAAACTCAAATTACCACCGAAGAGAAAACCGCACCTGTTATGAAGCTTTTGCCGATCAAGAAAAGCCTTGTAAAGATTGTCCGCTTTCAAAAACATTTCAAACGGGTAAACCCCAAACGTCCGATGTCCATATGGGAAATAAGGTCTACCGAGTTCACTCCTATCCTATTCGCATGGAAGAGGAGGGAAGAGTGACCCACGCGATCAATCAATATGTAGATGTGACTCAGACCATTGATTTAAGAAGTCGCGTTATTCAAGGGGAAAAAATGGCGGCGGTCGGTCTGTTGGCTGGAAACATTGCTCACGAACTCAATAATCCTTTAACAGGTATTTATTCTTTAGCGGACTTACTCCTTGAAGACTTCGATCAAGAGGGTAATACCTATAAAGATATGCTTGAGATTAAAGATGCGGCCAGGCGTTGCCAAAGGATAATTAAAGACCTGCTTGATTTCTCAAGTGTGGAAAACCAATCGAAACCTGTTGATATCGACGTAAACGCAATTATTAGTAAAACCCTTCCGTTACTAAAAATGGCCATGCGTGAGATGAATTCCAATGTAAATCTTCACGAAGAGCCTCTTAATGTGAATTGCAATCCTCAGCTTCTCCAGCAAGTGATTTTTAATTTAATCAACAACGCTTGTCAGGCCATGGAACCTGGAGGAGAGCTGGGTGTTTTCACAGAGAAAGGAGGGGAACAAGTTTTTATTTATATTCGCGATACTGGGCCTGGGATTCCCGATGACATTAGGGAATTTATTTTTGATCCTTTTTTTACCACAAAAGATGAGGGCAAAGGCACAGGACTTGGTCTTAGTATGTCAAGAAGTGTTGTGCAGAGAGCGGGTGGGGAACTTTCGTTGAATGATGCTTACCCAGGTGGTACTGAATTCATTATACAACTACCCTTGGTGGATTAATGAAAGTATTGATTGTCGATGATGAACCTTTGGTTCGTCGCTCATTAGAAAAAATTTTCACAAAAACAGGACACGACGTGATAACGGCCTCCGACGGCGAAGAGGGTGTAAAGCTGTGGAAAAGTGAAAACCCTCAAGGTGTCGTAATCGACGTGCTTATGCCAGGGCTAACTGGGCCTGAGGTGATCTCTGAAGTGAACCCCGATGAGAAAACAGCGGTCGCTTTGATCTCGGCTTACTCGGGGGACTACAATCCTGAGTCAGTAAAAAATCTTGGAGCCGACATATTTATTGAGAAACCCTTTGAGAATATTCAAGACATCGTTTTGCAAATCGAAAAGATTTGGGAAGTGAAGAATAAATGAGAGTGATCGCTGGTAAATATGGAGGCCGAAAGCTTGTCTCTTTTAGAGCGGATCATATAAGACCCACCACCGACCGGGTGAAAGAGGCAATTTTTAGCAAAATCCAGTTTGAAATCGCCGGAGCCGAAGTTCTTGACCTTTTTTCGGGTACGGGGAGCCTCGCGTTTGAAGCTCTCTCAAGAGGCGCGATTCATGTGGACGCTGTTGAGATGAGCTCAAAGTCTGTTCAAATTATTAATAAGAACAGAAAATCTCTCGGTATAGGCGATGAACTCAAAATTTTTTCAACCGATGTCTTAAAGTTCTTAAAAACCTGTAAGAAAAGTTACGACTATATTTTTGTCGATCCTCCGTTCACAAAAAAAATGGCATCTGAAGTCATGCAAACTCTTTCAGAAGTGAATACTTTCGAAAAGGGCTGCGAACTTTTTATAGAATCCTCAAGTCACGAAGAAATGAAAGACACCTACGGAAGTTGGGAAGCTAAGTCCCAAAAAAGCTACGGCGACAAGTGGCTCTCCCATTTTATAAAAAAATAAGTTATAGATAGAGTATGCAAGCGAACCACTGTCGCTGTCGTGGAGAATTTCGGACCCTTGGGGCCGAAGCACGCACCCGGGTGCATTTCGTCTCCCGGATTGCACCACTTCGTGGCGCAACCCAAGATACGCAACGGGCCACGGCATGCTTTTGCTGTACAGCTAAAGCATGTGGCCGTCTCGTTGCTCGAGCTTCGACCCCAAGGGTTCGAAATTCTCCGCGGCAGCGACAGTGGTTCGGAAACTATATATATAAGGGGTCCTCATGCTTTCTAAAAGAATGTCCGAATTAAAACCTTCTCCAACTCTGGCTCTTGCGGCTAAAGCCAAGAAACTTATGAGTGAAGGGCATGATGTTATTTCTCTCACAGTGGGTGAGCCGGACTGGACGACTTATGACAAAGCCAAAGAAGCGGGTAAGAAGGCCATTGATGAGAATAAAACTACTTATACGCCAGCCTCTGGAATTGGTGAGCTGAAAGAGCAAGTTGCGGGTTTAATTGGGCCTCAAATTGGTCGCGATGTGAAGCCTTCGGAAGTGACTGTTGGATCTGGGGCTAAGTTTATTATTTATGCTGCACTAGCAGCGATTTTAGATCCGGATGAGGAAGTGATTGTTCCCTCGCCTTATTGGGTGAGTTATCCGACAATGGTCGAGCTGGCTGGTGGGAAACCTAACATTGTGACTTGCGGAGGAGAGACGGATTTTAAATTAACTCCTGCCCTTTTGGAAAAAGCCATCACTCCAAAAACGAAAGCTCTTTTGTTGAACTCTCCGAGTAATCCAACTGGGGCTGAGTACTCTAAGGCTGAGCTTGCTGATATTGCTAAGGTTTTAAAAAACTATCCCAATATCGTGATCATTAGTGATGATATTTATAACCAACTTTCTTTCTGTAAAGAAGCCTTAAGTCCTCACATCCTTAATGTTGAACCCACATTTTTTGATCGCACCATTTGTATTAATGGAATGTCGAAAGCTTACGCTATGACCGGTTGGAGAATCGGTTGGGCTGTGGGCCCAGAAGAAGTGATTAAAGCAATGGCTAGTTTTCAGTCGCAAACTACGGGGGCTCCATGTTCTATCTCTCAGTGGGCTTCGGTCACCGCGATCAAAGACTGTCATAACCGAGTGGAAGATGCACTGACAGCACTTAAAGAAAGAAAAGCTGATTTTGTGGGGCAGCTTGAGTCTGTACCAGGTATGAAACCCTTTGATCCGCAAGGGGCTTTTTATCTTTGGGTGAACGTGGAAGAATGGCTTGGAAAATCCTACGGGTCAGAAAAGTTATCGGACTCCCGTCAAATTGCCGCCTTCTTACTAGAAAATGAAATGTTGGCTGTTGTTCCCGGTATTGAGTTTGGACTCGAGGGTTATTTGCGCTTAAGTTTTGCGGCAAGCCCTAAGGACCTTAAGCGAGCCACTGAGCGCTTTAAATCCTTTCAGTCCTCTCTTTCTTAAAAATTTGATCCGGACCAAGACCATGGTCCTAGTCTGGTCAAAAAAACTCTCAGAGACTAAAGTCAGTTTACATAGACATGATGCATCATATCCCCTAAACTATTTAAAGTAGAGGGGTAATGACTGTGTCCATTTGGATTTTAATACAAATCGTAGTGAATATATTTTTGGTGGGTGGTGTTTCCATTTGTCTTGTTCGAGTGTTCAGAAACCAAGAAGACGATTCAAGACTCACTCAAGGATTAAGACTTTTACAAAGTAAGATTTCGATCTTAGAAGATCTTTCCGATCACACCGAAAACCAAGTAAAACAGTTAATGACCTTACTTGATAAAAAATTAGTGGACGTTAGAGGCACACTCCAACAGGTCGATGCCTATATGGGTGAGGTGGACCGCTCTATTGAAAAAGGTCGCAAGATGGCCGAAGAAATTCAAAACGAAATCGCTCACGACCAGATTGTTGAAAAAAAATTAGAGAATAAATACATTCAAGCCGCACAACTAGCGCACCAAGGGCGGACAGTCGATGAGATCGTTCAGGCTCTAAATCTTCCCAAGGCGGAAGTGGAATTGATCACAAAAATTAATAAAAAGAAATGTGTTTACGATACCAAGCAAAACAACATTAGCGAGAAACTCTTTTCACAGAGTTTAGAAATGCCAAAAATTCAATCCTCTGGACAGGCGGAGCTGGATTTTAAAGAAGCGATCAGCCAGCACGAAGAGCGTCAAAATGCTCGCACCAGTGGATTTCATTCTATAAAACTGGGGTGAGTGGGTGCTGGTTAAAGGGCAGTTTATTAAAGCTAAATTAATCGAAGCGGTTGAGGAAAATCGCTGGATCGTTAGTTTTGAAGGTGATCTCTTGCAAGTGCAGAATTCCACTCCCATTGTTTTTGAGGAAGGGAAGACGCTGACCCTTAAGGTGCAGTCGCTAAATCCATTCAAACTTCAAGTCGTTTCCAAAGCTCGAACCTCATTTGATCGAACAGTGTAATTGCTTCTCACCTTTTTTCATCAAAAAGAGCTTTTTGTCTCTGTTTTGTTAGAAATGGATCAACAATGAGAAAAGTCTAAGCCTTTATGGTAAAACCCATTTTCTATTGAGGGTGTTGCATGGGGCGCGTGATTTTATTGTTAGCGATGACTGTCTTTCCCGTATTTGGTTTCGGCCAGACCGGAATCTTGCAGTGGACGGATGCCCATTCCACTTTGGAGACTTTCACCCGTCAAATGGCCGCTATTGATAGTGTTGCCCAAGATTACTACCAACGAAATCCTCAAGGTGAGTTTATCATTCATGTAATTGGTGACTTCACTTCGATCACCCCTTTGAGTTCAGAAGATGCTGGATGGTCTTTTTTTCGTGGATTACGTCTTTTAAAAGAGCGCGGGCACCGGGTGATATTTACCCCTGGCAATCACGATGCCTTTGATTGGTCAGTCAAAGTGGACGGAGCCAAACTTTTTGAAGAGCAAATGCTTTTTTTGCACCAGACGGGAATAGAAGTGGTGGTTGGTAACCTAAAGGGAGTAAACCCGCAACTTTCCGAGGTGATCAAACCCTTTGTGAAACTAGAAAACTTTGAAGCACCCACTTTTTTGTTCGGTTTAACTCTGCCAAACTTAATGACCAAATCCAATTTGAATGAAAACTCAGCTCGCACAATTTTTTCAGGCCTCATGTCTTACGAAGAATCTATTGAGATGATTCTTGCGGAAAGCAAAAAGCTTGGAGCGGAAAACATAATTCTTGGTGTACATGATGGTCATGTACGATTGGAGAAAAAAGTCACTGACTTAAAGCAGTCCATGGCCGAAAAAGATTTGAGCATAAAAATTCCTTTAGCCATGGGCGCTCACGATCATCAAAGTGTGTCACGAGTACAAGGTGGCACTCATTTTTCTAACAGTGGCTCTCACGGTTCTTTTAGTTTTATTGAACTTAGCCCGCAAGCAGAAGTGAAACCAGAGCGGCTCGTTCATATTCGTTTCCAACAGGCGACGGGACGAGAAATGGACTGGAGTCTTTTTGAAGTGGGTGAGGTTGTCGAAAACGATATCACGCAAGCGGACATTAAAGAGGTGTCGTGGCTTAATGAGTTTGATCGTGAACTCAGTGAGATGATATCAGAGCGAAAGAAAGTTTTATTACAAGAATTAGCTCATCTCACCTTCAGTATTCCAGAAGACAAAATGGATATGAAAAAAGGAGTGACTCGGCTTGGAACTCTCATTGCTGATTCCATGGTGCAGTGGGGGGAGTCTCTCAAATCTCTCGAGCAAAAAGACATTCCTGTTCTGGCTATGACTAATTCTAGTTCCTATAAATTAGAAGAGTCGATTGAAGAGGGTCCGTTAACAGAGATGACTCTTCGACAAATGTATCCTTTTTTAAACGAAGCGAGTCTGCATCTTCTAGATGGACACAGCATTGAAATTCTATTTTTAAGTTTGAGGCAATTTTATTCCCAATCCAATCCTGAACTTTATAGCCCCCAGATCAGTTCTCTTTTACGAGAGTCTGAAACGGGTGGCCTGCAAGTCCGCTCTAGAAATGGGTTGTGGGAGAATATTGATCCCAACCGCGAGTATTTTTTAGTGATAGACGGATGGCTTTCTGATCATCGTTTTGGACAGAGTTACCGTATCGATAGTTGGCTAGAGATCTTTCAGAATCATGAGCCCCTGGCACAACTTTCTCATCAAGAGATATTGGTGCGCGAGTTTCCTGGTGTGATCACCGCTCACCAACAGGAAATAAATCCAAAAACACTAACATGCCGTCGAGTTTTCTAAAGCCTTTATAAGCTGTTTCAGATCGAATCAAAAAAGCCATTCGGGTACAGTGGTCTTGAACTGTCAAAATCATGACTCACTCTGAAACAAACCTTTTTGTGATTTCTTAAAATTTTGTAAAAAAATCAGTCTTTTAAAGCGATATTACTAAACTAAGACCCTAATTAAGCCGATAGGCTAGTCAAAGGTTCAACACGCATAAGGTTTAAATTATCAACAGGAGGGGAAACCTTTTAAAAAAACGGGTGTAAAATAAAGGGGATAGAGTAGAGGAGTATTTGATACTACGCTTAAGTTTGGCGAAAGCCCGTAATTTTATACTGAGCTGTTTAACTGTGCCGTTCATGGTGGCTTGTATTGCCGATATCAATGAACCGCTGAGCAGTAATAATGGGCTACTTGTATTTTCAACATCCACTTCTCCCAGTGATCAAATCAATCAACTCGATTTCGGCGCTACAGCTGCGGCTCCTGGCCGATCCTTTGAAACCATTTTTCTAATTAATACCGGTGGCAAAGCCATTGATAGTATTAAAACCACTTTAACCGAATCAGAATTTGTTTTTGAAGGTGGTAATTATCCAGGGATCGGTGGTGATTGTGCAAAAGACCTTTCGCCTGGTGAAGCTTGCTCTATCGTTTTAAGGTTTAATCCTCCAACGACCACGTCGTACACGGGTGAATTAAATATCACCTACGGTGACTCGGCTGAATTAGTGGCTGCACGCCTTGATCTTAAAGGGCAGGGGACTAATCCCGCTCTACTCACTGTGAGTGAAACCGATCCTTACGATTATGGACAACAGCCACTGAATACTTCTGGCGAGCATGTGTTTACCATTTCCAATGTTCCTGATGGAGCGATTGCAAAAAGAATTACCGAAGTGGCACTGAACCCTCCCTATGAGCTTAAAGGCGGAGAGTGGCCAGGCCTTGGTGGAACCTGTACTGATAAACTTCTCCCAGGGAATACCTGTTCGTTTGTTGTGACATTCACACCAACTGTTGTGGGTCCGAATTTGGGTGAAATTAACGTTCAGTATGACAACGGAATAACACAAGTCAGTGCGGACCGTGATTTAACAGGTGTAGGAGTGATCCCAGCTAACCTCGTAATCGACATGGCTCCTGTTTATGATTTTGGAACTTTAATTATATCTCAAAATGCCACCTTTACTTTTACGGTAACAAACGCGGGTGGCCTTGATGCTACCTCAATGACAGGGGCGGGATTGGTTTTTCCTTTTAACTTCACTGGCGGATCTTATCCGGGCGCTGGTGGAGATTGTGGTACCACCCTCACTCCTTCTGCGACTTGTACGATTGAAGTGCAGTTTGCTCCAATTAATCCAGGCTCTTTTACTAGCACACTTGAGATTCCTTATAATAACGGCGCTGTTTTAGATACTGCCACTCGTGATATCCAAGGGGCGGCAGTGACCCCGGCTCTTCTTACCATCAGTGACGGACCGACTCTCGATTTTGGCGTCACCGCTATTGGAAGCTCGCTGACTCATGCTTTTACTGTGACTAACTCGGGTGGTTCACAAGCCACAGCCATTCTTGATACAGGTGCTTTAGCCGCACCCTTTGATTACTCCGGTGTGGGGTATCCTGGTATTGGAGGCGACTGTAACGTGACTCTTGCTCCGGGGGCAAGTTGTACACTAGTGCTTGAGTTTGCTCCAACAGTGGCCAACATCTATAACGATCAATTAGAAATTTCATATAATGATGGACTCAGTGGACAGCTCGCTCAAAGGGACATTCAGGGAACAGGGGTGATTCCTGCTACCTTAACAATTACGGAAACGGATCCTTACAACTATGGGTCTATCCCTACGGGTGGATTTATTACCCATACTTTCACCGTTGCAAATACGGGTGGTTTTTCAGCTAGTAGTATAGCTGAAGTGGGGCTTGCGGCACCTTTCGAATTCTCTGGTGGAGCTTTTCCAGGAGCCGGCGGGGACTGCACAGCGACTTTACTTCCTGGAGACTCTTGTACATTAGAAATTAACTTTTCACCCACAGTCACTGGATTACAACAAGATACGATCGCTCTGAATTACTTTGATGGGGCTACCAACCAAACAGTGAATAGAGATGTTGAAGGCTCGGGTGTGACACCCGCTTCTTTGAGTATTAATGAAGCACCTCTTTTTGATTATGGGTCTCCTGTTTTAGGGTCACAAACCGACCATACCTTCAATGTTAGTAACACTGGTGGATTCGCCGCTTCTAGTATCGTTGGCGGAGGACTTCTTCCTCCTTACGAATATAAAGACGGAAGTTATCCAGGAACGGGAGGAAGTTGTACTAATACAATTGCTGCCGGTTCTACTTGTTCGATTGTGGTGACTTATTCTCCGACCGTGGTGGGAGTTGATAATGATACTATCGAGATTGATTATTTTGACGGAGTGAACTCGCAAACCGCCACTCGCGATATAACTGGAACGGGTGTGGTTCCAGCCTTTCTGACTTTAACAGAAGCGCCACTTTATGATTACGGAACAAGAGCTGTGGGTTCAAGCAATCTTCATATTTTCACAGTCAATAACGTGGGGGGTGCTCCTGCGACAAGCCTTGCTGAAATTGGCCTAGCCGCTCCCTATCAGTTTGTTGGAAGCGCTTATCCAGGAACCGGTGGGGATTGTGGTACCACCCTCGGTGCTGGCGCAAGCTGTACTCTCTATATTGAGTTTGCACCCACTGTGATTGGAAATTACAACGATCAAATACAGCTTGATTATTTTGATGGTGCAGCTTTGCAACAAGTCACTCGTGATGTAACGGGGAATGGAGCCGCTCCCGCGAGTCTTTCGATTTCAGAGGCACCGACTTATGATTTTGGAAATGTTGCAATTGGTGGGCAAGACACACACTCTTTGGTTATTACAAATAGTGGTGGAGTTCCCGCGGTTTCACTCTCTGGTTCCACACTGACGCTTCCCTTTGATTATGAAGGCAGTACTTATCCTGGATTGAGTGGTGATTGTACTGCTACTTTGGCTCCGGGTGCCACCTGTAGTATTTCCCTAAGTTTTTCTCCGACGGCATTAACAACATCCAATGACACTTTCACTTTGAGTTATAACGATGGTGTAGGTGGTCAAAGCGTTCCTCGCGATGTCACGGGCACGGGGGTGAACCCTGCGCAATTAGCGATCGATCAGGGACCGACTTTTGATTACGGGACTCTAGCCACTGGAAGTGCCCAGGTAAATCTGTTTACAGTTTCAAACTCTGGTGATGTCACAGCCAATAATATAGCTGTCGTGAATCCTCTCGGTCTTCCTTTTCAGTATGAGGGGGGAACTTATCCAGGAACGTCAGGAAATTGTGGAACAAGTCTTGCCTCCGGTGCCACTTGTAGTATTGCCGTTGAATATGCACCTACGGCCACAGGCAGTCACTCGGATACGATCGATATTCAGTATGATAATGGTGCCATTGTTACAAATACGACAAGAGATGTGCAAGGGAATGGGGTTAATCCGGCACTACTAGTGATCGATCAGTCTCCTCTTTACAATTTTGGTTCCGTTCCAACAGGAGCCACTCGTACATTTATTTTCACAATGACTAATACCGGAAGCTTTTTAGCCAGTGGGCTTTCAGGAGCGGGTCTAACTCCACCGTTCACCTATTCCGGTGGCTCCTTCCCTGGTACTGGTGGGGATTGCGCGGCTACTTTGGCGGCGAGTAGTAGTTGTCAGATCGAAGTGCTTTATTCACCGACGAATGTTGCTACCCACACAGCGACTATGGATGTGAACTATTTTGATGGAGCCAATAATCAAAATAGTCTGCGGGATTTACAAGGAACAGGAGTGGCTCCAGCACTCCTAGAAATTTCTAATGCTCCAAGCTTTAACTTTGGAACAGTAGCAACCGGTTCTATTAACACCCAAGTACTAACCGTGAGTAACTCTGGTGGGTTTCAAGCCACTGCGATTGCTGATAATCTGGGGCTCGCAGCTCCATTTAGTTTTTCAGGGGGAACATTCCCTGGAGTCGGTGGAGATTGTGCGGCCACACTTGCTGCTGGAAGTACATGTCTTATTGAAGTTAGTTATAACCCCGTTGCACCAGCTTCTGATAGCGACACCATCGATATTGCCTACAATAACGGAGTCTCTGCTCAAAACGCTCTAAGAGATTTATTAGGTGTGGCTGTGAACCCCGCCGTCATTGATATTACGGAAACAGATCCCTATGACTTCGGTACAATAGCGACAGGTGGAATTCGCACTCATATTTTTACATTATCAAATTCCGGTGGAATCACTGCTACGGGAGTAGCAGAAGTTGGACTGGCGGCTCCTTTTGCTTTTACGGGCGGAGCTTTTCCTGGAACCAACGGAGATTGTACTAGTAGTATCGCCAACGGTGCTTCTTGTGATATCGAGATTGCCTACCAGCCGACTGTGACCGGGACGCAAACAGACTCAATTGAAATTCAGTACAATGATGGCTCAGGAAGTGTAAGCTCACTAAGACAAATTCAAGGAACGGGTGCTGCCCCAGCTTCCATTACAATCACCGAAACCGATCCTTATGATTATGGAACTTTGGCTCAAGGGGGCTCAGCCACTCATACCTTTACTCTTACCAACGCGGGTGGTGTTGATGCCACAGTGATGAGTGGTGGAGGATTAGGAGCTCCTTTTAGTTTCACTGGTGGTTCCTACCCAGGTGCCGGTGGTGATTGTGGAGCGACCCTTGTTCCCGCTGCAACTTGTTTGATCGAAGTGCAATTTGCACCGACCACCGCTGCTGTTTTTAACGACACGATTGATATCAATTATTTTGATGGGGCTAACAACGTCACTTCCGCTCGTGATATCACGGGAACTGGTGCAGCTCCCGCTCTTCTAACGATCAGTGAATCCAATCCCTATAACTTTGGACTCATCGCCAATGGCGGAAGTGTCTCCCATAGTTTTACAATTTCAAATGCCGGTGGTGTTCCAGCGACGGCTGTTGCCGAGGTGGGCTTAAGTGCTCCGTTTAATTATTTAGGAGGAAGCTTCCCAGGAACCGGTGGTGATTGTGGTGCAACGATTGGAGTGGGTGCGAGTTGTACGATTCGCGTGGCCTTTCAACCAACAGCGACCGGGGTTTTCCCAGATACCATTGATTTTACCTATAACAATGGTTCTGCGGTGGTGAATTCCACACGCGATGTTCAGGGAACAGCGACCGCTCCTGCTAGTATAGCCATTAGTGAGACCGATCCTTATAATTACGGTACAAGAGCTGTCGGTTCTGTGACCTCTCATATTTTTAGTTTAACAAACTCCGGGGGTGTTTCTGCCACGGCGATTGCCGATGCTGGTGGACTTGCCGCTCCTTTTTCCTATGTGGGAGGAAGTTTTCCTGGAACAGGCGGGGACTGTGGAGCGACACTAGCCGCTCTAGCTAGCTGTAATATTGAAGTTATTTATAGTCCAACAGCCGCTGTTACAGACACCGATACCATCGATGTTAATTATAATGATGGAACGGGTGCTACCAACACCACAAGAGATGTGACTGGAACAGGAGCTCTACCCGCCAACCTCTCAATCACTGAAACCGATCCTTTTGATTTTGGCTCGGTCACCGTGGGCTCTAGTCAAACCCATATCTTTACCATTTCCAATGGTGGTGGTGTGGCTGCAACGACGATCAGTGAAGTTGGTTTAGCGCCACCTTTTGCCTTTGCTGGTGGTGGAGGGTTTCCAGGAGCTGGTGGTACATGTACTGCGACCCTTGGTGCGAGTGCGTCTTGTGATGTGGTTGTTGAATTCACTCCAGCGGGTTCTGGATTTGTTTCCGATACGATCGATTTTAGCTATTTTGATGGAGTTAACACTCAAAATGTTACTCGAAATATTCAAGCCACAGGCCTTGTGCCAGCGACCTTAAGTATTTCAGAGCTTGATCCCTATGATTACGGAACAAGGCCCACAGGAAGCATCAATCAACATGTTTTTGTTGTTACCAACACTGGTGGAACTCAGGCTTCAGGAATGGCCGGTGCGGGACTCAATGCACCTTTCCGATTTGAGGGGGGCTCTTACCCTGGAACCTCTGGAAGTTGTGCTGCTACGTTGGCTGTTGGAGCCAGTTGTAATCTTGTTGTAGAATATGCTCCCGTGGCTGTGAGCCCTAGTGACACAGATACCATCGACATGAACTACTTTGATGGAGCTAATTCTCAGGTCAGCTCAAGAGACCTTGTCGGAGTGGCTGTGACTCCAGCCCTACTCACTATTAGTGAATCCGATCCTTATAGTTACGGAACACTAGCGACAGGTGCTTCTCGGGCCCATAGTTTTACAATATCAAATACGGGCGGAAGCCAGGCGACAGCGATTGCTGAGAGCACTGTAGCAGCGCCTTTCCGTTACACCGGAGCTGGAAATACTTTTCCAGGAGCTGCGGGTGATTGTGGCACGACTCTAGCCGCTGGTGCGACTTGTACGATTGAAGTGGAGTATGCTCCCACAGTTGTGAATGCCAGTGACGCTGGAACGATTACTTTTGGTTACAACAATGGTGTTTCTGTACAAGGTGTGGCGAGGACTCTCAGTGGTGTTGCAGTAACACCAGCGAGCATCACCATGGATCAAGGCGATCCCTACAATTATGGAACAGTGGCTCAGGGAGCCAGTCGCAATGTTGTTATCACCCTTACAAATGGTGGTGGATTTAATGCGACAAGCTTAACGGAAATCACTCTCGGAGGAGATTTTGATTTTACCGGTGCTGGCTTTCCGGGTACAGGTGGCAACTGTACAGCGACTTTAACAAGTGGTGCGACTTGCACAATTGAAGTGGCTTTTTCTCCTTCAAGCACAGGGGCATTGGCTGGAACCTTGAGCCTGCAATACAACAATGGGGTTTCCGTTGTTACGGAAACAAAAGCTTTGAGTGGAACCGGTGCTGCCCCCGCACTTATTACAATCAGTGGGACGGATCCCGTGGATTTTGGAACTGTCACCCAGGGCTCGAACACAACAATACTTTTAACAGTGAATAATACGGGAGCGGTGAATGCCACAGGAATCAGTGGTGGTGGACTTGCGGCTCCTTTTGGCTTTACCGGTGGAACCTATCCGGGCCTCGGTGGAACTTGTGGAGATCCCATTCTTCCCTCCACTCCTTGTAATATTGAAATTCAATTCTCTCCCACAACGGCTGTGGTAAGTAATGGCCAAGTAGATATAAATTACAATAATGGTGTGGGACCACAAACCACCACAAGAACTCTTGTTGGTGAGGGTGTGGCGCCAGCCCTTCTCACCATCTCTGGTGTTGATCCTTATGATTTCGGAACGATCGCTAACGGGGGAGGGATAGCCTCCGTTGCTTTCACAATTAATAATATCGGTTCTAGTAGTGCCACGGCAATCAATGAAACCACCCTTGGTGGTGACTTTGATTTCTATTTAGCGGGTTACCCTGGAAGCGGTGGAACTTGTGGAGCCAGTTTACCGGCGGGTGGAAGTTGTAATGTCGTTCTCGAATTTACACCGACAAGCCTTGGACCCCTCTCTTCTACTTTTACTCTACAATATAATGATGGAGCGGCAGTACAAACGGAAAGTAAAGATCTGCAAGGTGTGGGTGGCGCGCCCGCTCTTCTCGATATAGCAAGCAGTGATCCTCATGATTTTGGAACTGCGGCTATTGGCTCGACCAATACGGTTATATTAACAATATCTAATGGTGGTGCTGTTTCTGCTACTGGCATGGCTGCTGTGGCGAGCTTAAGTCCTCCCTTTAATTACACAGGTGTTGGGTATCCTGGAACAAATGGAACTTGCGGGACCTCACTTGCGACAAGTGCCACATGTGATATTGAAGTTCAGTGGGTGCCAGCAGCACTTGGACCGCAAACCCAAAATATAAGCATTAACTACAATGATGGAACTGGAGCTACCAATTTCACCCACGGCGTTCAAGGAACAGGAGCGAATCCTGCGCAACTTGCTATTCAAGGCGTTGATCCGGCTGATTTCGGTAATGTAACTCAAGGTGATACTCAAACCCTGATTCTTACGGTGGAAAATACTGGAGATGTGAATGCCACTGGAATTACTGAGACTGGCTTAGCGGGAGACTACGCTTTTACAGCTCCGGGTACTTTCCCTGGGGGTGCTGGAACTTGCACAACAACGATCACCAATGGAAGTACGTGTACGATCGAAGTGCAAGTGACTCCTTCGAGCACTGGAATAATTCCAGGAACAATCACCTTTGATTATAATAACGGTGCAAACAACACATCCTACTCCCACGGGTTGACGACCAATGGGTTGGCTCCGGCCGTTCTTGCTATCACACCAGGGCCTGGAAACTATGATTTTGGTACAAGACCTGTAGGTTCTACGAACTCAAACACTTTCACGTTAACAAATAGTGGAGGAAGTGCGGCCACACTTATTGTGGGTGGCGGATTAAGCGCACCTTTTACCTACAGTGGCGGAAGTTTCCCTGGTGGAGGAACTTGTACAGGAACTCTTGCTTCTGGAAGTTCATGTACCTTTGTGGCTGACTATCTTCCGGTGGCTGCCAATGGTGCAGAGTCCGATACAATTACTATTGATTACAATGATGGCGCGGCCGCTCAACAGATTACTTTAGGCCTTGATGCTGTTTCGCAAACTCGTGCTACCCTCACAATCAGTGAAAGTGACCCTTATAATTATGGAACTCTAGCCACTGGGGCTACAAGAGCTCACAGTTTTACGATTTCTAACACAGGTGAATTTCAAGCAGGAGCTATCACAGAAACCACAGTGGCGGCTCCTTTTAGATACACTGGAGCTGGCAACACCTATCCTGGAGCGGCGGGAGATTGTGGAGCAACCCTTGCTGGTGGCGCAACTTGTACGATTGAAGTGGAATACGCTCCTACATTAGTGAGTGCCGGAGATTCTGGGACTATTACTTTTGGGTACAATGACGGTGTTGCCGTTCAAAGTGTTGCGCGCACACTTAGTGGTGTTGCGGTCACACCCGCTAGTATTACCATGGATCAGGGCGACCCTTATAATTTCGGAACAGTGGCACAAGGTGCTTCTCGTAATGTATTGATCACTCTGACTAACGGAGGCGGATTTGGTGCAACCAGCATTACAGAGACCACTTTGGGTGGTGATTTTGATTTTACCGGCGCTGGTTTTCCTGGAACCGGTGGTAACTGTACGACTTCTTTATTAAGTGGTGCAAGTTGTACGATCGAAGTGCAATTTGCGCCAGCAAGTACGGGTGCTTTAGCTGGAACTTTATCAATACAATATAATAACGGTGTTACCACGGTGACAGAAACTAAAGCCCTGAGTGGATCAGGTGCTGCTCCTGCATTGATCACAATCAGTGGAACAGATCCTGTGGATCTTGGTAATGTAACCCAAGGTTCAAATTCTACGGTTATATTAACAGTCAACAACACCGGAGCGGTCAACGCTACGGGAATTAGTGGTGGAGGCCTTTCTGCTCCCTTTGGATTTACGGGTGGGTCTTATCCTGGAACTGGTGGAACTTGTGGAGATCCGATTCTCCCTTCCACCCCTTGTACCATCGAATTACAATTCTCTCCTACGACGGCTGTTGTTAGTAACGGACAAGTCGATATTAACTATAACAACGGCGTTGGACCACAAACGACGACTAGAACTCTCGTAGGTACCGGTGTGGCTCCAGCCCTTCTTACACTCTCTGGTGTTGATCCTTACGATTTTGGAACTCTTGCTAATGGCGGTGGAATTGCCGCGGTGACAGTAACGGTTGATAACATTGGATCAAGCAGTGCAACTGCCATGAGTGAGACAACTCTTGGTGGAGATTTCGATTTTTATCTTTCCGGTTATCCAGGAAATGGTGGAACTTGTGGAGCGAGCCTTCCTGCAGGATCGAACTGTACAGTGGTGTTGGAATTTACCCCTACAAGTCTTGGACCTCTCTCTTCTACGTTCACTCTGCAATATAATGATGGTGCCGCGGTTCAGACAGAGAGCAAAGCTTTACAAGGTGTGGGTGGCGCGCCAGCGCTACTTGATATAGCCACCAGTGATCCTCATGACTTTGGAACCAGAGCGATTGGATCTACCAATACTGTTATTTTAACAGTAACCAATGGCGGAGCCGTGGCTGCTACCACAATCGCTGATGCAGCCACACTCAGTCCTCCATTTAATTACACAGGGACGGGATATCCTGGAACCAATGGAACTTGTGGAGTGAGTTTAAATAGTGGAGCCAGTTGTGATCTTGAAGTGCAATGGGTTCCGGCTTCAACAGGTGTGCAGAATCAGAATATCACTCTCAATTATAATGACGGAACGGGAGCGACCAGTTTTGTTCACGGTCTGCAAGGAACGGGAGCGAATCCAGCTCAGCTAGCCATTCAAGGAGTTGATCCAGCCGATTTTGGAAACGTCACTCAAGGGGATACTCAAATTCTTATTTTAACAGTTGAGAACACAGGCTCTGTTAATGCCACAGGCATCGCGGAAACAGGATTGGCCGGAGACTATGCTTTCACAGCTCCTGGTACTTTCCCAGGTGGTGCTGGAACTTGTACAACAACCATAACCAATGGAAGTACTTGTACTATTGAAGTTCAAGTGACGCCTTCTAGTACTGGTATTATTCCAGGAACGATCACCTTTGATTATAATAACGGCGCTAATAACACTTCTTACTCTCACGGTTTAACAACTAACGGTCTGGCACCTGCTGTTCTTGCCATTACGCCAGGGCCTGGCAATTATAATTTTGGAACAAGACCTGTTGGCTCAACAAACTCAAATACTTTTACCTTAACAAATAGTGGTGGAAGTGCCGCTTCATTAATTATAGGTGGAGGCTTAAGTGCTCCTTTTACCTATAGTGGTGGAAGTTTTCCCGGCGGAGGAACTTGTACAGGAACATTAGCTTCGGGAAGCTCATGTACCTTTATAGTTGATTATTTACCGACTGTAGCTAATGGAGCAGAAACAGACACGATCACAGTGGATTACAATGACGGCGCGGCCGCTCAGCAAATTACTTTAGGACTTGATGCTGTTTCACAAACTCGCGCCACACTCACAATCAGTGAAAGTGATCCTTACAATTACGGAACCTTGGCCACCGGAGCCACGAGAGCTCACAGTTTTACAATTTCAAATACTGGTGAATTTCAAGCCAGTGCCATTGGTGAAAGCACTGTCGCCGCTCCTTTTAGATACACAGGAGCCGGCAATATTTATCCTGGAGCGGCTGGAGATTGTGGCGCCACGCTTGCTGGTGGTGCGACATGTACCATTGAAGTGGAATACGCTCCAACACTAGTCAGTGCGGGAGATGCTGGAACAATTACTTTTGGATACAATGATGGTGTCGCGGTTCAAAGTGTTGCGCGCACTCTCAGTGGAGTGGCTGTCACCCCTGCTAGTATTACAATGGATCAGGGAGACCCCTACAATTTCGGAACGGTGGCACAAGGCGCTTCTCGCCCCGTTATAATTACGCTGACAAATGGTGGTGGCTTTGGTGCCACAAGCATTACCGAGACCACCCTTGGGGGTGACTTTGATTTTACAGGCGCTGGTTTCCCTGGAACGGGTGGAAATTGTACGGCTTCTTTACTAAGTGGTGCTAGTTGTACTATCGAAGTGGAATTTGCTCCAACGGTTACAGGAGCCTTGGCAGGCACTTTAACTGTTCAATATAACAATGGTGTTTCAACGGTAACAGAAACGAAAGCTTTAAGTGGTAATGGTGCCGCGCCGGCTCTTATCACGATTAGTGGTACAGACCCTGTCGATTTTGGAAGTGTCACTCAGGGCGCCAGCAACACCTTACTTCTAACAGTAAACAATACGGGCGCTGTCAATGCCACAGGAATTAGTGGCGGAGGACTGGCTGCTCCTTTTGGATTTACTGGAGGCTCTTATCCTGGAAGTGGTGGAACCTGTGGAGATCCCATTCTCCCATCCACTCCATGTACTATCGAATTACAATTTTCTCCCACAACGGCTGTTGTCAGTAACGGCCAAGTGGACATTAACTATAATAACGGTGTAGGACCGCAAACAACCACAAGAACTCTTGTGGGTACTGGTGTTGCGCCTGCTTTACTCACTTTCTCAGGTACTGATCCCTATGATTTTGGCACTATTGCCAACGGCGGTGGAATTGCTTCGGTGACAGTGACCGTTGATAATATTGGGGCCAGCAGTGCTACGGCTATGAATGAAACCACTCTTAGTGGTGATTTTGATTTTTATCTTTCTGGTTACCCAGGTAACGGTGGAACTTGTGGAGCAAGTCTTCCTGCGGGATCTAACTGTACGGTGGTTCTTGAATTTACACCCACAAGTTTAGGACCATTATCCTCCACATTCACGATCCAATATAATGATGGTGCCGCCGTCCAAACCGAAGCCAAAGATTTACAAGGTGTGGGTGGAGCGCCAGCGCTACTTGATATCGCTACCAGTGATCCTCATAATTTTGGAACGCGTGCGATTGGCTCAAACAATACTGTGATTTTAACGGTGACTAACGGTGGTGCTGTGGCGGCAACCACAATAGCCGATGGGCTTAGTCTCACTCCTCCTTTTGACTTTACGGGTGGAAGTTACCCTGGTTCGAATGGAACCTGTGGTGCTAGTCTCGCGACAGGCGCTAATTGCGATATCGAGGTGCAATGGATTCCAGCGGCTACGGGCTTGCAGAGTCAAAACATTACATTAAATTACAATGACGGAACAGGAGCTGCGACATTCACTCATGGCTTACAGGGAACAGGAGCCAATCCGGCTCTTCTTTCCATTCAAGGAGCCGACCCAGCTGATTTTGGCAATGTCACACTAGCTGACACTCAAACACTTCTGCTAACTGTTGAAAACACAGGTGGAGTGGCAGCCACTGCTGTTGTTGAGAGTGGACTGGCTGGGGATTATGCTTTTACTGCTCCAGGAACCTTTCCTGGTGGTGGAGGATCTTGTCCCACGACTATTAGTAGTGGCTCCACATGTACTATTGAAGTTCAGGTCACACCTTCTAGTACAGGCGTTATCTCTGGCAACGTGACTCTTGATTACAACAATGGTGCAACCAATACGTCTTATACTCACGGGTTGACCACCAATGGGTTATCGCCAGCGACTCTTGCGATAACCCCCGGGCCTGCTAACTACGATTTTGGAACGCGTCCAATTAACTCTGTTAACACCAACACCTTTACACTCACCAATGGTGGTGGAAGTCCTGCCACAGGAATTGTGGGCGGGGGCCTTGCATCTCCTTTCGTATATAGTGGCGGAAGTTTTCCTGGTGGGGGCACCTGTACCGGAACTCTTGCTGCGGGAAGTTCTTGTACTTTTGTGGTGGATTACCTTCCAACAGTGGCCAATGGCGCAGAGACCGACACAATAACAATCGATTATAATGATGGAACTGTAGCCCAGCAAACAACTCTTGGTCTTGATGCTGTTTCTCAAACGAGATCTTTACTTACAATTAGTGAAAGTAATCCCTATAACTACGGAACTCTTGCTACAGGTGCCACAAGAGCTAATACCTTTACAATTACAAATACCGGAGAGTATCAGGCCACAGCAATATCTGAAACAACAATTGCCAATCCTTTCCGTTACACAGGAGCTGGAAATACTTTTCCTGGAGCAGCCGGTGATTGTGGTACGACACTCAATGGAGGTGCCAGCTGTACGATTGAGGTAGAATATGCTCCGACAGTCGTGAGTGGTGCTGATTCTGGAACTATTACTTTTGGTTACAATGATGGTGTCGCGGTACAGAGTGTGGCGCGCACTCTTAGTGGTGTGGCTGTCACTCCTGCTAGTATTACAATGAATCAAGGTGACCCCTATAACTTCGGGACGGTGGCACAGGGTGCCTCTCGTAATGTTCTGATCACTCTTACAAATGGTGGTGGTCACGGAGCCTCTGCCATTACCGAAACGACTCTTGGTGGAGATTTCGATTTCAGTGGAGCTGGTTTTCCAGGAACCGGTGGAAATTGTACAGCCACTTTATTGAGTGGTGCGAGCTGTAATATCGAAGTGGCTTTTGCCCCGGGTAGCACTGGAGCTTTAGCCGGTACTCTTAGCATTCAATACAATAACGGTGTTTCCGTCGTCACAGAAACAAAAGCTCTGAACGGAACTGGGGCCTCTCCAGCACTTATTACCATTAGTGGCACAGACCCGGTGGATTTTGGAAATGTCACTCAAGGCTCCAGTACGACGACTCTTTTAACTGTTAACAACACAGGCTCAGTCAATGCCACTGGAATTAGTGGGGGGGGACTTGGTGCTCCTTTTAGTTTCACCGGAGGATCCTACCCTGGACTAGGTGGAGATTGTGGTGATCCTATTTTGCCAGCCACTCCATGTACAATTGAAGTGCGTTTTGCACCGACGGCAGCTGTGGTGAGTAACTCCCAAGTGGATATCAATTACCACAATGGTGTGAGTCCTCAAACGACAACAAGAACTCTTGTCGGTACAGGAATCGCTCCGGCTCTTCTAACTTTTTCAGGAGTAGACCCTTATGATTTCGGAACCATTGCCAATGGTGGTGGGATTGCGTCGGTCACAGTCACTGTCGACAATATTGGTTCAAGTAGTGCGACAGGCATTAATGAAACAACACTCGGTGGTGACTTTGATTTTTATCTATCAGGGTTTCCTGGTAACGGTGGAACTTGTGGGGCGAGCCTTCCCGCCGGATCGAACTGTACGGTGGTGCTTGAATTTACACCAACAAGTTTAGGTCCACTAGCTTCGACTTTTACTCTACAATATAATGATGGTGCGGCTGTTCAAACCGAAGCTAAAGATCTACAAGGTGTCGGTGGAGCACCAGCGCTCCTTGATATCGCCACCAGTGATCCGCATGATTTCGGTACCAGGGCTATAGGTTCTACCAATGTCGTGGTTTTAACCATTACCAATGGTGGTGCTGTGGCTGCGACAGCGATTGCTGATGCTGCCACTTTAACTTCTCCTTTCAGTTATACGGGTGCGGGTTATCCTGGAAGCAACGGAACTTGTGGAGCCTCTCTTGCTAGCGGTGCTTCTTGTGATATTGAAGTAAGCTGGGTGCCGGCAGCCACCGGATTACAGAATCAAACAGTCACCCTTAACTATAATGATGGCTCTGGTGCCACTTCATTTACTCACGGTTTACAAGGAACAGGGGCTAACCCCGCTCTACTCTCTATTCAAGGGGCTGATCCCGCCGATTTTGGAAATGTCACTCTGGCTGACACACAATCTCTTCTTCTTACTGTGGAAAACACTGGGGATGTTGCAGCGACCTCGGTTTCTGAAAGTGCATTGGCTGGAGACTATGCTTTCACGGCGCCTGGAACTTTCCCTGGAGGGGGAGGTTCATGTACAGCGACTATCGGTGGAGGAGCCACATGTACCATTGAAGTACAAGTGACCCCCAGCAGTACAGGGGTCATTTCCGGTAATGTGACTCTTGATTATAACAATGGCGCTACCAACACCTCTTACACTCATGGGTTGACCACCAACGGTTTATCACCGGCAACTCTTGCGATAACACCAGGTCCGGCTAACTACGATTTTGGAACGCGTCCAATTAACTCTGTTAACACCAACACCTTTACACTCACCAATGGTGGAGGAAGTCCTGCCACAGGAATTGTCGGTGGTGGTCTTGCATCTCCGTTTGTATACAGCGGCGGAAGTTTTCCAGGTGGCGGAACTTGTACAGGAACTCTTGCAGCCGGAAGCTCTTGTACTTTTGTAGTTGATTATCTTCCGACCGTCGCTAATGGCGCAGAAACTGATACGATTACGATTGATTACAACGATGGAACGGTCGCACAGCAGACAACTTTAGGGCTTGATGCTGTTTCTCAAACAAGATCTTTACTTACAATTAGCGAGAGCAGTCCTTACAATTACGGAACTCTTGCGACGGGTGCCACGAGAGCTCACACATTTACCATCGCTAATACGGGAGAGTATCAGGCTACAGCAATTTCTGAAACAACGGTCACTAACCCTTTCCGTTACACAGGAGCCGGAAACACTTATCCCGGAGCGGCTGGAGATTGTGGGGCGACTCTCAACGGAGGCGCAAGCTGTACGATTGAAGTTGAATACGCTCCGACTGTAGTGAGTGGAGCTGATTCGGGAACTATTACTTTTGGTTACAATGATGGTGTCGCGGTACAAAGTGTGGCGCGCACTCTCAGTGGTGTGGCGGTGACACCAGCGAGTATTACCATGAATCAAGCCGATCCTTACAATTTTGGAACAGTTGCTCAAGGTGCTTCCCGCAATGTATTGATCACTTTGACAAATGGTGGTGGTCATAGTGCGACCAGTCTTACTGAAATCACACTTGGTGGAGATTTTGACTTTACCGGGGCTGGATTTCCTGGAACGGGTGGAAACTGTACCGCTTCTCTTTTAAGTGGAGCGAGCTGTAATATCGAAGTCACTTTTGCACCAGGAAGTACAGGGGCTTTAGCGGGCACTTTAACTTTACAATATAATAATGGAGTGACCACAGTCACAGAAACGAAAGATCTCAGTGGTGCGGGTGCCGCTCCGGCATTGATCACAATTAGTGGTACGGATCCAGTGGATTTCGGAAATGTGACTCAAGGATCAAATAACACACTTCTGTTGACTGTTAACAACACAGGGGCTGTCAATGCCACAGGAATTAGCGGTGGTGGATTGAGTGCCCCATTTGGTTTTACCGGAGGAGCTTATCCAGGATCAGCGGGAACCTGTGGTGATCCCATTCTACCATCAACGCCTTGTACAATTGAAGTGCGCTTTTCTCCAACAACCGCAGTCGTAAGCAACGGGCAAGTTGATATTAACTACAATAACGGCGTTGGACCACAGACGACCACAAGAACTCTAGTAGGAACAGGAATCGCTCCAGCCTTACTGACTTTCACAGGGGCTGACCCCTACGATTTTGGAACTGTGGCTAATGGCGGAGGCCTTGCCTCTGTGACTGTTACAGTCAATAACGTGGGTTCTAGTAGTGCAACCGCTATGAATGAAACCACACTCGGAGGTGATTTTGATTTCTACTTAACAAGTTACCCCGGAAACGGTGGAACTTGTGGAGCGAGTCTCCCAGCTGGCGGAAGTTGTGATGTTGTGCTTGAGTTCACACCAACAAGCCTTGGGCCTCTAGCCTCAACTTTTACCATCCAGTATAATGACGGGGCCGCAGTACAGACAGAGGCCAAAGCTCTTCAAGGTGTGGGTGGTGCTCCCGCTTTACTGGATATTGCTACCAGTGATCCTCATAATTTTGGAACAAGAGCCATTGGCTCCAATAACACTGTTATACTTACGATTACAAACGGCGGAGCCGTGGCGGCCACAGGTATTGCAGACGCAGCCACACTTAGCGCTCCTTTTGATTACACAGGAACAGGTTATCCTGGAACCAATGGAGACTGTGGAGCGAGTTTAGCAAGCTCTGCGAGTTGTGATATTGAAGTGCAATGGATCCCATCATCCACTGGTTTGCAAACTCAAGACATTACTTTGAATTACAATAATGGAACAGGAGCCACTGCTTTTGTTCATGGTCTACAGGGAACCGGTGCTAACCCCGCTCTCCTTTCCATTCAAGGAGCCGATCCGGCGGACTTCGGAAATGTCACGCAAGGAAACCCTCGCGTTCTTCTTTTAACAGTTGAAAACACAGGAGATGTTAACGCTACAGGCATTACCGAATCAGGACTTGCTGGGGATTATGCCTTCACTGCTCCTGGAACCTTCCCTGGTGGTGGTGGAAATTGTACAACTACGATTAGTAGTGGTGGAACTTGTACTATCGAAGTGCGCGTGATTCCTAGTAGTACTGGAGCCGTCACCGGTAATGTAACGCTCAATTATAACAATGGTGCGACGAACACTTCCTATACCCATGGTCTAACAACAAATGCTATTAGCCCAGCGATCTTAGCGATCACTCCAGGACCGGCGAACTACGACTATGGAACAAGACCTATTAATTCAACCAATACAAATACCTTCACTCTTTCAAACAGTGGGGGAAGCCCTGCTACAAGTATTGTCGGTGGTGGTTTAGCCTCTCCTTTCATTTATAGTGGTGGGAGTTTTCCTGGTGGAGGAACCTGTACGGGAACTCTGGCGGCGGGTAGCTCTTGTACTTTCATAGTCGATTACTTACCGACAACAGCCAACGGAGCGGAAACCGATACTATCACCATCGACTTCAATGATGGTGTGGCCTTACAGCAAACCACTCTAGGGCTAGATGCTGTTTCACAAACAAGAGCGAACTTAACAATTTCAGAAAGCAATCCTTATGGATACGGCACTCTAGCGACAGGAGCCACAAGGGCTCATACGTTTACAATTTCCAACACTGGTGAGTTCCAAGCCACAGCTATAGCAGAAACCACAGTAGCCGCTCCTTTTAGATACACTGGAGCAGGAAACGTTTTTCCTGGGGCCGCTGGCGATTGTGGGACCTCTTTAAATGGAGGAGCCACTTGTATTATCGAAGTGGAGTACGCTCCAACTGTTGCTCCATCCGCTGATTCAGGTACTATTACATTTGGCTACAATGATGGCGTAGCCGTTCAAAGTGTTGCCAGAACAGTTGCTGGTACCGCTGTAACACCTGCGTCGATCACTATGAATCAAGGCGACCCCTACAACTTTGGAACTATTGCACAGGGATCTTCTACAAATGTTGTTATAACTCTAACAAATGGTGGGGGAGCTACGGCTACTTCTGTGAGTGAAACCACCCTGGGTGGCGATT
The DNA here is from genome assembly GCA_964230645.1 of Bdellovibrionales bacterium. GTDB lineage: Bacteria > Bdellovibrionota > Bdellovibrionia > Bdellovibrionales > JAGQZY01 > JAGQZY01. The sequence goes on from CAXRHT010000003.1 coordinate 509,951, forward strand.
TCCGATTCACTGGTGCCGGTAACACATTCCCTGGTGGCGCTGGAAACTGTACGGCCACTTTAACAAGTGGAGCTAGTTGTACCATTGAAGTCGAGTTCGCACCGAGTAGCACAGGGGCCTTGGCCGGAACCTTAACGATTCAATATGGGAATGGAGTCACCACTGTTACGGAAACAAAAGCTCTCTCAGGAACGGGGGCCGCTCCAGCGCTTATTACCATAAGCGGTTCTGATCCTGTGGATTTGGGCAGTGTCACTCAAGGCGCAAGTACGACCACATTATTGACAGTTAATAATACGGGAGCTGTGAACGCGACCGGAATTAGTGGTGGTGGTTTAGCAGCCCCGTTTGGATTTGTAGGTGGATCTTATCCTGGAACAGGTGGAAGTTGTGGTGACCCCATTCTTCCGTCCACCCCTTGTACAATTGAAATTCAATTCTCTCCAACTGCGGCTACTGTGAGTAACGGTCAGGTCGACATTAACTATAATAACGGAGTAACTCCGCAAACGACTACGAGAACTCTTGTCGGAACAGGTGTTGCCCCGGCGCAGTTAACAATCACTGGGGCTGATCCCTATGATTTTGGAACTATTGCTAGTGGCGGTGGAGTGCAGTCTGTAACTTTCACAGTGCAAAACGTTGGTGCTAGTAGTGCAACTGCAATTACTGAGACCACATTAGCCGGTGATTTCGATTTTTACTTAACCACCTTCCCTGGAACGGGGGGAACTTGTGGAGCCAGTCTTGCTGCTGGTGCTAGTTGTGATGTGGTGTTAGAGTTTACTCCAACAGCCCTTGGGCCTTTAGCTGAAACCTTTACCCTTCAGTACAATGATGGCGCGGCCACTCAAAGTATCAATAAAGATTTACAAGGTGTGGGTGGATCACCGGCTCTTCTTGATATCGCTACCAGTGATCCGCATGATTTTGGTACACGTGCTATTGGTTCAACCAACACTGTTATCTTGACGGTTACAAACGGTGGTTCTGTTGCGGCCACAGGAATGGCTGATGGAGCCACCTTAAGTTCACCTTTTGCTTTCACCGGGGCAGGGTATCCAGGAACCAACGGAGATTGTGGAGCTAGCCTGGCCAGTGGAGCTTCCTGTGATGTGGAAGTGCAATGGGTGCCTGCGGGAACAGGTTTGCAAGCTCAAACAATGACCATTAATTATAATGACGGTACAGGCGCGACAAACTTCACTCATGGTCTTCAGGGGACGGGTGCAAACCCTGCCTTACTTTCTATACAAGGGGCGGATCCTGTTAACTTTGGTAGTGTCACTCAAGGGGACACTCAAAGCCTGATCTTAACTGTTGAGAATACCGGTGATGTGTCGGCCACCACAATCACAGAAAGTGGTCTTTCAGGTGATTACTCTTTCACGGCTCCAGGAACTTTCCCTGGAGGAGCTGGAAACTGTACGGCCACTCTAACGAGTGGAAGCACTTGTACCATTGAAGTTCAGGTGAGTCCGACGAGTACAGGTGCGATTTCTGGCACAATCACATTAAATTATTACAACGGGGCGAACAATTCCTCTTACAACCATGGCACGTTAACCAATGGTATTGCGCCAGCCGTGCTTGCAATCACTCCGGGACCAGGTAATTACAATTACGGTACACGTCCGATCAATTCGACAAACACCAACACCTTCACACTGACAAATAGTGGAGGGAGTCCTGCTACCGGAATAGTGGGTGGTGGACTTGTCGCTCCTTTTGTTCACAGCGGGGGAAGTTTCCCTGGTGGTGGAACTTGTACAGGAACTTTGGCTTCAGGAAGTTCTTGTACCTTCGTTGTCGATTATTTACCGACAGTGGCCAACGGAGCTGAGACCGATACAATCACAATTGATTACAATGACGGAGCTGTTGTCCAGCAAGCCACTCTGGGACTTGATGGTGTTTCTCAAACAAGAGCGAACTTAACAATTAGTGAAACCGATCCGTACAACTTTGGCGTGCTCGCTAACGGTGCCACTCGCTCTCATATATTTACAATAGCAAATACTGGTGAATTTCAGGCCACTGCTATTAGTGAAAGTACACTTGTGGCTCCTTTCCGTTTTACCGGGGCTGGTAATACCTTTCCGGGTGCCGGCGGAGACTGTGGAGCTCTGTTAGCTGGTGGAGCTAGTTGTAGCATTGAAGTGGAATATGCTCCTTCCGCAGCTCCTGCAGCTGATAGTGGAACAATCACACTTGGCTACAATGATGGTGTTGCTGTTCAAAGTGTTGCAAGGACTCTTTCTGGAACGGCAGTGACTCCCGCTAATATTACAATGGATCAAGCCGATCCTTATAATTTTGGAACACTCGCCCAAGGCGCTAGTCGAAACGTTTTAATTACTTTAAGTAATGGCGGTGGCCATGGTGCGACTGCACTGAGTGAAACCACACTTTCTGGTGATTTTGATTTTACGGGAGCGGGCTTCCCCGGGGCCAATGGTACTTGTACAGGAACATTAGCCAGTGGTTCAAGCTGTACTGTGGAAGTGGCCTTTTCTCCAACAGCGACAGGGGCTCTTTCTTCGACTCTGACTTTTCAATATAACAATGGGGCTTCCACTGTTACCGAGACAAAAGTTCTTAACGGTACCGGAGCGACTCCGGCTCTTGTGACAATCAGCGGTTCTGACCCTGTGGATTTTGGAAGTGTGACTCAAGGATCAAGTACAAGTTTAACTCTCACTCTGAATAACACTGGAACGGTCAATGCTACAGGAATCAGTGGTGGTGGATTAACCGCTCCTTTTGCTTTTACTGGAGGATCCTATCCTGGATCGGCCGGAACTTGTGGTGATCCCATTTTACCGGCCACTCCTTGTACCATTGAGTTACAATTTTCCCCAACATCTCCTGTAGTTAGCACTTCGCAAGTGGATATCAACTACAACAATGGGGCGGGCGCTCAAACGAGTACCCGTACATTAACAGGTGAAGGTATCGCTCCAGCTCTACTAACAATGAGTTTAGGCGATCCTTACGATTTTGGAACGGTAGCCAATGGCGGTGGTATCCGAAGTCAAAGTTTTACAATCACGAATATTGGGTCAAGTTCTGCCACAGGTATGAATGAAATTGGTATGGGAGGAGACTTTGACTTCTACCTCACCACTTATCCAGGAAACGGTGGAAACTGTGGGGCCTCACTGCCTCCAGCTGGAACTTGTACGGTCGTTTTAGAGTTTACACCAACAAGTCTTGGACCTGCTGCCAGTACTTTTGATTTACAGTACAACGATGGTGTTAATACACAAAATTTAACTAAAGATGTGCAAGGTGTGGGTGGGAATCCTGCGGTTCTCTCTATTTCTGATGGACCGACTTACAATTACCTAAGTAAAGCGATTGGGTCATCAACTTCTCACTTGTTTACTGTCACAAATACCGGGGCGGTGACGGCGATCTCTATGGCTGACGCCGGTACGCTCAATCCTCCATTTGTCTTTACCGGTAGTGGATATCCTGGGGACAACGGAGACTGTGGAGCGACTTTGGCTTCGAGTGCGACCTGTACTATTGAGGTGGCTTATGAACCGACAAGCCCAGGGTCTTCTACAGAAACTGTCACCTTAAGTTACAATGATTCCATCAACAATCAGACAGCTTCAGTGGGTGTCACTGGAACAGCGACGACAGCTGCCAACTTGAGTATTACTGGTGTAGACCCTGTCGATTTTGGCAGTGTCACTCAAGGGGCCTCCAGCAATGTGGTGTTTACTCTAAATAACTCCGGAGGAGTGGCCGCCACAGCAATCACTGAAGTTGGTATGAGTCTACCGTTCCGCTTTCGTGGAGGAAGTTATCCGGGAACCTCTGGAACATGTGGTACCAGTTTAAGTTCCGGTCTTTCTTGTGATATTGATGTCGAATTTTTACCAACGACATCTGGCTTTGTTTCACAGACAATAGATATCAATTATTTCAACGGACAGTCCACTCAGAGTGTGACTCGCGACGTGCAAGGAACAGGACTCGATCCCGCTATACTTGGTATTTCTGAAGTGAATCCTTATAGTTTCGGCACAAGACCTATTGGCTCTTCAACACTTCACGTGTTTACAGTCACTAACACAGGTGGTTCTGAGGCCACCGGTATGGCCGGTGGACCACTGTCATCTCCTTACCGATTTGAGGGCGGAACTTATCCTGGAACTTCAGGAGATTGTGGAACCAATTTAATTGCTGCAGCTTCCTGTACTATTGCTGTTGAGTTTTTACCAGTAACGACAAATCCAAGTTACACCGACACAATTACGATCAACTATACGGATGGAGCCAGCGGACAAGTGTCCACTCGCGACATCGTCGGTGTTGCGGTGAATCCGGCGCAGTTAAGTATTTCTGAATCGGATCCTTACAATTTTGGCTCTCATCCCACCGGAGACAATGTTACTCATATATTTACTATCTCTAATACAGGTGGAGTGACAGCAACGGGAATTGTAGAGAATGGTCTTGCCGCTCCTTTTACTTATGTTGGTGGAACTTATCCAGGGACTGGTGGAGACTGTAGTCCGAACCTCGCTGCTGGAGACTCTTGTACAATAGAAGTTCAGTACACTCCTGCGACTGTGGCTACTCATCCTGATACAATCAGTTTTGATTACAATAATGGTGTGAATCCTCGGACGGAAACTCGGGATGTGACTGGAACAGGTGTAACACCAGCCATTATCGATATCTCTGAATCCGACCCATATGACTTTGGATCGGTCGCCGAGATGAGCTCTAGAACCCACTTTTTCACATTAACCAATAACGGAAGTGTCAACGCCACATCCATTACAGAATCAACTTTATCAGCCCCTTACCAGTTTGCTGGAGGCGGCGGATTCCCTGGTGCTGGTGGAGACTGTACGGCGACTCTGGCACCAGCTGCGAGCTGTACTATTGAAGTCGAGTTTGCTCCCACTACAACAGGTGTGTTCAATGACTCAATCACTATCCAATATAACAATGGAGCCAGTACCACATCTCGAATAAGAACGATCACTGGGACTGGTACATCAACGGCTAACCTTGTGATTACGGAGTCACCTTCTTACGACTTTGGAAACGTCACAAGTGGTGGCGGAACAAGAACTCATATCTTCTCGATCACTAACACAGGTGGAGTGGACGCCACGGGCGTGCTCGGTGGTGGATTGTCTTCACCATTTAGTTATACAGGAGGTTCGTTCCCTGGTAGCGGTGGAAACTGTGCCGATCCAATCCCTGCTTCAAGCACTTGTCAGATTGAAGTGAGTTTTACACCTGTGGCTAATGTTCTGACTTCCGATTCCATTGAAGTAGACTACAATGATGGTGTGGCTCCAAGACAAGTGACAAGACTTGTGCAAGGAACAGGTGTGGCTCCGGCTCTATTGACGATCTCTGAATCCGATCCTTATAGTTACGGCATCGTACCGATTTCTGGTGGTTTTAGAGATCATCTCTTCACTGTTACGAATAGCGGAAACTCTGTGGCGACTGGTATTTCTGAAATTGGTTTGGCAGCGCCTTTTGATTTTGCCGATGGCTCTTTCCCTGGAACGGGGGGAGATTGTGGTACTTCACTCGGAGTGGGGGCAAGTTGTGATATCGTGATTCGCTACACGGCTTCAGCCATTGGAGCTCAAGCCGATACCATCAGTTTACAATATAACAATGGAGCTTCAAGCTCGACTTCCAATCGCGACGTTCAAGGAACAGGCGGACAACCCGCCACCTTAAGTATTACAGGAGCTGATCCTTACAATTACGGCACAGTTTCCGTTGGTGCTACTGTAACTCAAACATTCACGGTACAAAACACCGGAGCTGTGGCAGCAACCAGTATTTCTGATGCTGGTACAATGGCCGCTCCTTACACCTACCGTGGTGGATCGGGCTTTCCTGGAACGAGTGGAACCTGTACCGCCACAATCGCTCCGGGGGGCAGTTGCACCATTGTTGTCGATTACACTCCGAGTGCACTCGGTGCTCAAGCCGACGATATAGAATTACAATTTGATAATGGTGTGATCACAACCAGTTTCACTCACGGTGTGACTGGAACAGGAGCCAGTGTTGCCAACTTAACCATCTCTGAGACGGAACCCTACGATTTTGGAACTGTTCCAGTTGGTGGAAATCTCGATCATATATTCACTATCAATAACACCGGTGGGGTACCTGCTACAGGAATTACTGGAGTTGGGTTATCCGCTCCTTTTAGTTTCAGTGGCGGCGCTTTCCCTGGAACCAACGGAACTTGTGGAACAACCATCAACAACGGCGTTCCATGTACCATTGAGGTTCGCTATAGCCCTGCTGCAACAGGAACTTTAAGTAGCAATATTAACTTACAATACAATAACGGAACTTCAGTGGTGAACTCCATTCGCGGGGTCCAAGGAACCGGAGCCGCTCCAGCTTCTTTGACGATTTCTGATGGACCTGGAAACTATAATTATGGCGTAGTCACCATTGGAAACTCGCCCACGCGCACATTTACCATTACAAACAATGGTGGTGTGGATGCCACAGCCATGTCCGGTTCGGGCTTGAGTGCTCCTTTCACATTTGCTGGTGGTAGTGGTTATCCCGGTGGAGGAACTTGTGGAGCGACCTTATTACCAACAGCCTCTTGTACTGTGGTTGTGGAATACGCTCCTTCGGCGACCGGAACACTCAATGACACGATTGAAATCTCTTTCAATGATGGAGTCGGTGTACAAACAGCGACAAGAGGTGTACAGGGTACCGGTCAAAACCCTGGACTCTTAACGATCAGCGATGGTCCTACTCATAGTTTTGGTACAGTGACAGTTGGTAACTCAAGAGACTATACTTTCACAGTTCAATACACAGGCGACGCTTCGGCCACATCGGTGGCTGATGGTGCAGGCTTAGCGGCTCCTTTTGATTGGAAAGATGGTGTTTATCCTGGAACGGGTGGAACTTGTGGTACTTCAATTAGTGCGGACTGTACAATCGTTGTTACCTATGCTCCAACTCTTGCCAGTGCCGGGGATAACGACCAAATCGTGATCAATTACAACAATGGTGCCAATGCAGTGAATGCCACTCGTGATATTACGGGTGTGGCTGCCGATCCAGCTCTTCTTACAATTTCAGAAACCGATGGTTACAGCTTAGGAAATGTTGTAACCAATGCCACCACCTCCCATGTCTTTATCGTAACGAACACAGGGAACACGGATGCAACAAGTGTGTCAGAAATCGGAATCGGAGCTCCTTACAGATACCGTGGTGGCTCTTACCCAGGAACCAGTGGTAACTGTGGCGGCACATTAACAGCGGGTAACAACTGTAGCCTTGATATCGAATTTGCTCCAGTGGCCACGGGTGCTGCTCCAGAAACAATCAATGTGAGTTATAACAATGGTGTGAGCACTCAAAGTGTGCAGAGAAATATTACTGCCACCGGTATTGCTCCTGCTAACATCACAATTTCAGAAACCGACCCTTATGATTTTGCAACGGTCGCCATTGGTAGTTCAAGAGCTCGATTGTTAACTCTAGAAAACACAGGCGCAGCAACAGCCACTGGAATGACAGGGGCGGGGCTTGCCGGACAATTCTCTTTTAGAGGAGGCGGAGGTTATCCTGGTGCTGGTGGAGACTGTGATGCTGATCTAACGCCTGGCGAGACTTGTTTGATCGAGGTGGCCTTTGCACCAACGGCCACTGGTCTTGATAGTGATACAATTGATATTAACTACAACGATGGCGCTGCGGCCCAAACTTCAAGCCGTGATGTACAAGGAACTGGAGCCAACCCCGCTCTCCTTACTATCAGTGAATCCGATCCGTTCAACTTTGGAACACATGCGACAGGCTCAACTGCTGAATACACTTTCACAGTGACAAACTCGGGAGGAGTCAATGCAACAGCCGTAGCCGATGGACTTGGTTTAGCCGCTCCTTACGACTGGAAAAATGGAACCTATCCTGGAACTGGTGGTACCTGTGGTACCACTATTACAACAAGCACACCATGTACCGTGGTCGTGACTTTCTCGCCTACAATTGCCGGAACACAAAATGATGCCATCGTGATCAACTATAATAACGGTGTGGGTGTTGTGAACACTCAAAGGCAAGTAGAGGGTGTTGGAGCTGATGCCGCTAATCTGACAATATCTGACGGTCCTACCTTCGATTGGAATATTGTGACTGTTGGTTTTAGTGCTCAATACACTTTCACCATTACCAATACAGGTGATATTTCTGCCACTTCAGTGGGAGGAACCGGTCTTGGTTCTCCTTATTCTTTCTTTGGTGGCAGTGGCTATCCCGGTGGCGGAACTTGTTTAACCAGTATTGCCCCAGGAGCTTCTTGTACTGTAATTGTTGAATTTACGCCGACGGGCTCGGGTACTGCTAATGATACCATGCAAATCACATACAATGATGGTGTGACGTCGCAAATTTCCAATCGTGATATGACAGCCACGGGCTATGAAAATAACGCCGTTGTTTCACTGCAAAACCCTGCAACGAGTCCTAACAATGTTTCAACACCTACGATTCGTATCAACAACTTGGTGGCTGGTGTGACTTCAAGACTATATAGTGATGCGGGTTGTGCCAACGAAGTGAGTACAGACGTCGCTGTCAGTGCCACAACCGATGCCACCTCTTCCATCTTGACGGACAACACTTACGAGTTCCATGTCAGAGTAGAAGACTCCTATGGAAACATCACCGCGTGTTCAACAAGTAGTGTGGATTATATCCTGGACACAGGAACTCCAGATCCTTCATTGTGGACATGGCTCATGAACAGTCCCAATGATGGGACGACTTCCTCTGATCCTACGCCTCAAATTAATATGAGTAGTGCCACCGGAGAGAATGGAACTTCTGTACAGCTTTACGATGAGGCGACCTGTACGAACAACGTAGGTTCACCCAGAACTGTGGCTTCGCAAGCCGCGAGTTTTACAGATATCAGCTATCTTACCAATGGTACTCAAGACGGGCAGAAGACCTACTTCGCCATCGCTTCAGACATAGCCGGTAATATTTCAGGTTGTACACCAGTAGGACTTGATTACTTCCTTGATCAAGTGAATCCGAACGCGGCCTCTGGACTTGCAACTGCAAGCGTTTGGCACACTCCCGATACCGCTTCAGCTCCACAATTTTCTTGGGCCGCCGTATCTGATCCAGCTCCATCAAGTGGGGTGGACAGAATTGAAGTGGCAATTTCTACCCAAGTCGGTGGTGGAAACGAAGCTGGAGGCTGGACAGCGCTTGCACCGGGAGCGACATCTCACACCTACTCTTCGGGCTTAGCACTAACAGAGTGTTCACCTTATTACCCAAGCATTCGAGTGGTTGATAACGCACAGAACGTTTCAAATACCGTTACAGCCCCGTCATTTAGAGTGGACATCACCAACCCGACCGATCCTGTGATCTCTAGAGGTACAAATCAAAATACCACTCAATCACCTACAATTAATATTGATACGGCGAGTACCGATAATTGTTCTTTCAGTCAGTACCAAGCTCTTGTTTCTAGAGACACCAACGACAATGGTTCTTTAGATCCAGGTGAAGAAGGAAACGTTCAAGCTTGGACCAATATTGGTAATGTGGCGACTTATCAATACTCGGGTGCTCTTGCTCCAGGAAGTCGTTACATTGTTTCTATCCGGGGAGTGGACGCTGCTGGTAGAACAAGTAACACGGTTAGCACTGATGCTTGGGGAATTCCAATCGAGTATATCGGTAGTTGGCAGCAAGGTCTCACCCATGTACCAACAGCTGGATCCAGTCGAATGCTGTTCGTAACAATGGCGATGGATGTTGAAAACAGTGATTCCGACCTTATCGCGATGACCTATGGTGGACAGGCGATGTTCCAAGTGGGAGAAGCAAATGCGACAGCCACCAACAACTGGACCACGCGTACTGAAATTTGGGCTTGTAATGAGGCTTGTATTTCTGCTGCGACAAACAATAACATCAACCCAACTTTTGCGAATGGTGCTGCAAAACATCCAAATTATGCGAGCGCGATGTTCCAATATGTTAATCAAGCTTCGCCAGTTTTTGATACAGCCAATAATCAGTCAACCAGTGCGCAAAACCTGACGACTCCGCTACTCAATGAAAATGAGACGGGCTTAAATGTGGCTTCTGTGGGTCATGGTAACACGGCTGTTTTCCTCGCTGTACCTCCTGGTTATACCGAATCAGGCGGTCAGACAAGTGCCCAATCTGAGCACAACTCTGGGCATCTGGTCATTCAGACGGATGGAGCCAACACATATTTCTTTAACTCTAACAGCACACAACGTATGGCTGCGGTTGTTGTCCATATTAACCCTCAGTAGGAGAGTGCAATGAAGATGGTTGTTATCTTATTAACATTTCTAAGCATACAGGCCCAGGTTGAGCCCGAAGGCTCCTACACCCAAGAAGAATTGGCGGAAGTGACCGACTATCTAACCCTGCTTCAATCTATCCCTTTTCCTTGTGACGAATTAGAGGGAGAAAAAAAATGTGAGAAAAATCTAATTTACGATAAAGCCACTGATCAGATTCATGTAATAGTGAGTGATAATCGTAAAAAAGAAAATGGTGATTTAGACATCAATGAAGTTTTACGTGATCCCTCGTCTTACGGCGGAAATCTGAACTCTATCAATCTCAGAGAAGAGTTCAATAACGAAGAACATCCCTTCAAATCGGTGCAAGCTCAATTCGTTAGGGATGAAAACGACAAAAAGAATCTCAACAAACAGAAAATTAAAATCCAGGTTCGCTTTGGTGATCAGGCTCTCCAAAAAGAGTTTTAAAAAGTAAATTTCCCCCCAATCAATCATGACTCATCTTTGCATCATCTTTTGTTTTTTTAACGAGAATAAAGTTTAATTAAACCATGACCTTAACAAATCTCTTAAAAATAATATTTCTGCTTCTACTAGTCAGTTGCTCTTGGTTTCAGTCAAAACCAAGCCCACAAAATAAAAATCAGCCCAAAATGGTTAAGGCTAAAGAGGAGTGGGGTGAGAAACCTCTTTTCGAATTGAAAGAACTGCGAGAAGACCTTCTTGCAAAATCGGGTCCCTTCGAATTGAGTAGGAAAGAAATCGAGCAGGACACTTACCTTATTGACCTGCAAAAACAACACAGAAAAGCTCTTGAGAGACAAAAAAGAGGAGAGCTCAGCGAAAAGCATTATTTGCCAGCTTCTTTAGAGTCCGAAATTTTTCGGAGAAAACTCTTTCTAATTGATCGAAAAATTAAAAACAAAGCTCTTGTTGCCGAAGCGAAAAAAGTAGGGATGCCTCTAAGAGAATTCACTCAAAAGTACGTTTTTGTAAAAGTTCAGGAACAAGTCAGTGACACTCTCATTGAGAATTACAAGAACAGTCATAGTGTCCCTAATGTCACAAATCCCAATGAATGGATACGACAGCAAATCGTTGAAGACAACAAACAGCGCTCACAAGATTATTTTCTCGAAAAATTTGTGCTTAAGCTCCCTATTGAAGTGAATCTTAAAGCACCTAGTTTTCCTTTGGATGTGAAAACCGAATGGGTTCCAAGTGAGGGACCTAAAAACTCAAGTCTCCCGGTGCATCTATTTGCCGACTCCATTAGCTCCCCTAATATTAAAGCCACAAAAGCTTTGCTTGATGTGGCTTCTCGTTTTGAAAATCTTTATGTGGGAATTCATCCCATCATCAATGCGAAAGAGCCTTTCCGCTACATGGGAGCTATGATCCGATTTTGTGTCAACGATACAAGTCCCAACGTTTATTTTGAATTTTTAGAAAAGTCTTTAGGAAATCACAAACAGGAAACGGAATCAGTTCTTCTCAATTTAGCCGATGAGATGGGCCTGCCAAGAAATGAAATTTTCGATTGTCTCAGAGAACAAAAATTCAAAGATGTTCTAGCTTATCATAGTGAGTTCAACCAGTATCTTGGGATTCAAGCCGGACCGATTCTTTACGTCGATGGGGAGATCCTGACCGGAGCTTTCGGGGAAAAGCAAATTGAGGCTATTTTTTGTCGCAAACTCAATTTGAACTGTTCAGCCATGTGGTAAAATTTATCAAATTTCTCAGCCGGCTATGTTTTTAAACAAAGCTTTCCCGAAGCTTGTGAACATTTTTCATTTAAGATTCATTTAAGAATAAACCTACATAAATGGTGCTTAAATTCTTAAAGAGTTCTCGGACCGATAGTGGCAGATATCTCTTTCATTTAATTTTTATGGAGGATACCTATGAAGAGGTTGTTGTTGTTCGTTGTCGTTAGTTTTTTTAGTTTTGGAGTCATGGCTCAAGAAGATTTAAAGCATGATGCTAATATTCGTTTAAATCCTGTCGGATTACTTTTTGGGGTGGCCAATCTTGGGGCTGATTTTGCCGTGAACGAAAACTTCACTTTAGGAGGTAATGTCAGTTATTGGAATCTTGATGTTGGCAGCTCTGAGGCGGACGTTTTTGGATACGGAGTAAGAGGGCAGTTGTTTTTTGATGAGGTCTTTACGGACAGTTGGTACGCGGCCGCCTCTGTTTCTTTAAGTCAGGCTCGTGCTCGTAATACCAATTCTGGTAACGAAGCCTCTGTCGATGGGTTCACGATTAGTGGTATTATTGGTTATATGTGGATCTGGGACAATTTTAATATGCAATTGGGCGGTGGAGTTCAGATTATTAACCTTGATGAGACGGCCAACTCCGATATCGATTTCGCTGGTCTCGGAGGAACCCTTCCCACGATCGAATACAGTTTAGGTTGGGCGTTTTAAAGCCGAACCCGTCTCTCCTATCAATCCTATCGATAGGAGAGTTGTATTTATGGATTTAATTCACACCAACGATGGCTTTGGCCTCGTCTTGATCCCATGAAGAAGTAAATACGTCTTCAATCATTTCGTGGAGCTTTTCACGGTCCTGAACGTAAGGGTGAAGTTTTCTCAAAGCGGTCATTTGTTTATCGCTTGGAAAAAGATCCTCAAGAATGGTTTTTAGTTGTTCTGTCATGATCTCAGGATTTCCAGAGACTCCTTGGTAAGAAAGGATAAACTCATCAATAATTTCAAACTTCTCGTCATCGAACGAAGCGGAATCTATTTTATCGAGGAACTCCTGAGTACTCATTGCAAAAAACTTTTTGGTTAGAAGTCTTTCAACATTGGAGACTTCCACTTTAACTCCAGCGGGCATAATGATCTCTAGGCGCACATAACAGCCTCCCTCAAGAGCTGTGATATTAGAATTTTCAATTTTAATGGAGCAGCTATAAGTCCCAGTGGAAAAAATATTCATAGAATCGCCGTTATAGTTCTCACGAATGGCTCCCCAGGAAGCGGAGTCTTTAAAGACAGTGTAAATACGAAGATCCATTTGGTCGGCTGGGATTTCATTAGAATATACTAATTCCACATCACCATCGAAGCCGAACAAATTGATGTTCACTTTCTTCATTCCTGCAATGTCAAAAGTCTCTGTTTCAATATCCGGATTGTAGGAGCTTGGAACATTTTTCCAGTTCACGCGGTTATTATTGGCTTTGCCACCGCTTCCTCCACCATTGTCATCACTACTACAGCCAGTAAAAATTAAACTTGTTATGAAAATAGCTATGGAAAGTGCGCGCATAAGGCCCCCTGAAGATTGCTTTAAAGGGGGCATACTAGAATTAATAGACTGCTTGAGGCAAGACCGAATTTCACGCTCAGGCTTTAAAAAAAAGAAAGGGGTTCCAGTGCTGTCCGGTGGATTTCCCGCCACTGGCGTAAAACATGTCGCCGTGAGCGAACATGTCGTCTTGAGCGAAAATATGTCGTCTTGAGCGAAGCGAAAGACCTTAGATCCTTCGCTTCGCTCAGGATGACTCTGAGGAATTCTCAGAATGACTTTGAACAATTCGCAAGGATGACAATGAACAATTCTCAACGATGACATTGAACAATTCTTAAGGATGACCGGGGGCAATCCACCGGACAGCAGTGAAGATGTTCTTAAATTATTTCGTTAATTTAACAGGTTAGGATTCTACTTTGCACTTTCGTGTACAAAACGAGTGGTATAGTATTTCACCAAATAATCGGTCTTAATAGGCTGATTATTGTATGTCCAGACTAGGTCTCCGAATGGGCCCCATTTGGCTAAAAGATATTCTTCACCATTGGCTTCCGCTTCAAAAGCGGGATTAATTCCTTGGGCTCTGTTGAACTTCATGGCCACAGTTCCGGGCTGTTTCATACTAAAAATTAGCTTAAAGCCATTGCGAAAGAGCATAAAGTCGGCTTGGGTTTGAGAGATGCTATAAACTTTAATACGCCCTATGGGTGAGCCCTTCATTTGATTAAAGGCTGTGGTGGCGTCAACGAACTCTCTTTTTAATTTCACTAAGAAAAGAGTGGTTTCCTCATGAAGGTGTTTTTCCGGTTGGAAACCGGTTGTAATTTCGATCATGCCGGATTCTTCCATATCCTGTTCAGCTCTCACTAAATCCTGAATCCAAGTCATTTTGTCCATGCACCCTCCAAGGCGACGACGCTGCGCCGCAATTTCCATGTTAGAGAGAAAGCGGCGTTTCTGTCAAGTTCCTCACAATCTTACGTTGAAAAAAGTTGTAAATCCTCCATATGCTTGCTGTTCTTCGCCGTAATAGAGTCCCAGGGTTAGGGCCACTGGCACGTGAAAGCCCACATTGACGTTGGCTTCAAACTCCATGCCGTAACCGGTGAAAAAGCGCCCAAATTCAGTAAATTGAGAGTCTCGAGTCAACGAGTTGTTATAGCGACCATCCAATGTGGAGGCATCAAAGATAAAACTACTCTGTAAATTCTTAAAAAACAGAGGCGGAGAGGTCCATCCGCTAAAAACATCAAGCAGTGGAAACCGGTACTCAATATTGGTGTTTACAATATTGCGAGCGATAAAAATTCCGGTGGGGTAGCCTCGTTGCAAAAAAGAAGCATTAGTCAGTTGCGGATTAAAGAAGGGGCCCGCCAAAGTGGTGGTGGCAAAAAAGCTATTGTTCAACTGCGGAGCGTAGCTCCCATTAAGAGCCATATAAAAAACATGGCGCTCGGGGAGGAAAGTGGACCAAAAAGTTCCAATATGCCCATAAGTTTCTCCGTAAGAAACACTTCCCAAATCAGCCATATAATTCTTATGCCCCAGTTGCCCCTTCCACCCGGAGCTAGCTGAAATATCGCGAGGTTTTTGTTTCATATCTCGGTAGGCAAGCTCGAGTTGAGGACCTTGGCGGAGAAAATAGTCACCCCCAAATTCTAAGCCACTATAGTTCCAGCGAAACTGCAGCCGGGTGTGATCAAGAAAACCAAGTCTTGCACTCATAAGAGCTGTGGCATTTTGGTAATGAAGTGTGGTTCGAGTGGGGTAAAACCAGTTATAAAAGTCCGAAACTCCCACACCCAGTGTGACCGGAAGAGAGCGGTTGGTGTAACTTAGAGAGGCTCCCGGTTTTTTAGTCAGAGTGTCCCACTGGCCGACCAGAGAAAGACTGTTAATCCCCAAAGGATCTCCGGCTGAGGTTTGGGCCTGATAAATCGTTCCCCCATCCACGAGATATAAAAAAGGAATCCAGTGATTGGGATAAAGATAGCGCCAAGGGGAGAAGTCTTCCGTTTTTAAATCCTCTTTGGTCAGAGTGCTTTGCGGTTTTCTATCCTCTTCTTTTGCAGACTCACTCGAAGTGGCTTCTTCTTTTTTAATTTCTTTTTTCGCTTGCACAGGTACTGGTGCATCGTTCAAAGCGAGTTGGCGCTCTCCCGGCTGAAAGAGGCTTTCCACTTGTGGAGGACGATCAGGAAGACTCTCCCACTGCGCTCCCTTTAAGTAAAAAATTTTGGGTCCATCGACTGTGAGCTGACTATAGTAAAGACTGTCATCAAGTGGGTCGATATCTCCTTTAAGCACTCGAGTGATAGAGTTTGTGATCGCTTTGTAAGTCATTTTTTTGGGATCAAGGAGATAAAAGTTATCCACACCACTGGCTGGTGATGAAAAAAGAAGACCAAGGTGGGTGGGATGAAGAGAATGGATTTCCACTTCATCAAAGAAAACCGATTTTTCTTTTGAGGGCAGATCAATCTTTGCAATATGTGCGTTCTGACCGGGAACATGCTCCACAAAATAGATCTTATCTTTTTCGCCACAAGAAAGATGTTTGAGGTTGTATCCCATGGGAGCTTGATAAACTTCCTTAACCTCTTGAGAGAACCAATCCAGGGACATGATTCGCTTTGATCCCGTGGTATTACTAAGGAAATAAAGGGTTTTTCCAAGAGGCGTGAAGCAAGCATCATGAGCTCTCATTCCGGTAGTGAGTCGACGGGATTCTTTCGTTTGTAGATCGTAAAAGTAAAGATCGAAAAAACGATTGTAAAAGTCATGACGATCAATCTTTTCATAGACAAAACCCGTGGCCGCAGGATGCCAAGCGAGAGTGCGAGTGCGGGTATTGGGTAAAATTCTTTTAGGCTTATAACCTCTGAAACCTTTTTTGGGATGCCGAAGAGTTAGATGAATATGCCCCATTCCATCGAGGTCATTACTGATAAAGGCCATCCATTGCCCGTCACTACTGATCTTAGGAGAAAGAACTCGTTTCTTTTCTTCGAGAGAAATCATCTCCCCATTGAGTTGTGAGGTGGACGTGATCACTTCAATTTGTTTTTTCGCTTTTTCGTCCCACCTGGCATAGGCTTTTTTAAGTTGTTCCTCATAAGTGGTACCCACATGGGTTTCAAGGACTCCATCGAGAAAATAGGGAATGCGGCGGGAATAACTTTGGTTCATTCTGTAGATAACATCGTTGCCTTTATCTTCTGTGATGCTGTCCCAAAGAATACCTCCGAAAAGGTAGGCTCTAGAACCACTGAGCCAGTCGGGGTGGCTATCATTAAGGTCACTTAAAGGAAACTCATCCCACCTTTTTTCAAAGCTTAAAGCTCGGGCCAATCCGTGAAGGTACTGAGAGTTAAGGCGCCCCCCTTTTTTAGTAAGGATGGACTCGGTGTAGGTCGCTAAACCCTCGGTGTACCAACGGGGAAGAATCATATTGGGATGAGCAATGGAGCCAAAAATCCAATAAAGGGGAGAAAACCAGCCATGAACCGGTTCCATATTTAAAATATGAGTGTATTCATGGGAGATTAGTTCGTAATTAGAATCTTGAAACTCCCCGATGGCTGAATAAGGCATGGGTTTGACCGCAAGAAGTTGCACGATAGGGTGGGGGGTGACTCGTGCGGAGCCATTGGCAAGATCGGTATTGTCGATAATTAAGAAAGTTGTCTTGCGAGGTTGCTCTAAAAACAGAGGTGTGACCTCCTCTTTTGCCCGTTCAAACTGCAGAATCGAGTATTCCGCCAACTCTTGATGTTTGGCGTCAAATATCCAATAAGCACTGTCGGTTTCAATTTCTTTCCATTCAATGGAAGGGTCCACTTGTGCCTGTAAGCCTTTAGGGTCGGCCAAAAGAATGAATTGTAAAATAAAAAACAGAAGAGAAAATCGACGAATTTTCAGCATGTCTCCTCCTTAAGACAGAGCGAACAACGTTTTAAGAGTTTGACATCATTTAAAGAGATTTTAAAATACAAACACACAAAGGGGTGTAAAATGTGGAGAAAAATCATTTTCGCTTTAACAGCTTTAAGTTTAGTTGCAGCATGTTCATCAAAAGAAAAAGACGAATCTGTCGTTGACGCCATGGAAGTGGATGGTGGCGTAACAGAAAAGCCTCTTGGCTTTGATCCCATGGGTTCAGATAGCGGAAACATCCCTGGTCTAGCGACTGTTCATTTTGAATATGACAGATTTAGCTTAAGCCCAGAAGCGCGTAACATCTTAGCGCAGAACGCTGAGTTCATGAGAGAAAACGAAAACGTAAGCTTACAAATCGAAGGGCATTGTGATTCCCGCGGATCGATTGAGTACAACCTCACACTTGGGGAAAGACGTGCCAATGCAGTAAAGTCCTATCTCGTTAGTTTAGGAATTCCTGATAGCCGACTTTCAGTCCTGAGCTACGGGGAAGAAAAGCCAATGAACGCTGGTGACACTGAGTCCGCTCACGCTGCCAACAGACGAGCCAATTTCGTACCTGTTCAATAGGAACTATGAAAAATACACGCTTGTTAAAAGCATTAAAAAAAGGGCCGCGCTTAGCGAGCCCTTTTTTATTTTTCCTGATCGTGAGTTGTGTGAACCCACAACCTTCCCGCGAAGAATACAATCTCGCCGTCACCGCTCTCCGTTCGGCCAGAGACAGTGAAGCCAAGCGTTACGCGCCTAAAGTCTATACGACAGCCAGGCGGTATTTTCGTAGAGCTGAACGGTCCTTTAAAGAGAAATATTATTCGGACGCCACTGACTATTTTAGGAAATCACGCTATTATGCAGAAAAGGCCGAGAACATCGCTCGGGTGAAAATGTTCAAGCAAGGAGATATGGCCCAATGAAATTATATAGCTTACCGGTCTTGATTTTGGTTCTTGGACTTGTGAGTGGCTGTCTAAAGACCCGCTCAGAGTTAAAGCAAAGCGGCAATGAAAGTGGAGTAGGGAGCATGCGCACTGACGCCAGTGGAAGTTATGTCGCAGGTAATATGGGACAGCAACAACGAGCCCAAATTGACTCTCGTTTCTTCGAAATTGATCGCGATTTCCGTCAACTTTATGGAAAAATCGAAACTCTTGAAAGAAAAATATCTGAGCTGGAATCAAAGCCTCAGGAGGCGGATACCTCGGGATCTGCTGCACCGGTTGATAATGAAAAAATTAAGTCTCTTGAAAAACGAATGTCGACGCTTGAGGAGGCTTTGTTATCAATTGATAAGAAACTCGATCAACTCACCAATGATAAAAGCGCTAGTTTAAAAAAAAGACTAGAGGACGCCAAAGGTCCTTTTGGGCGTGGAGAGATTCTCTACGCAATGGGCGAGTACGAAAAAGCGATCAGTAATTACAATGAGTATCGCAAAAACTTCCCAAGAGGTCGTAAATACGCTCAAGCCACATTAAAAATGGGTCTCTGTTTTCAAAGACTAAAAATGGGTCAAGATGCAAGAGCCTTTTACAAAGAAGTGATCCAAAGATACCCCAACACGAGAGCCTCTCAAGCCGCAAAATCCAATCTTCAAAAGATTAAGCTTTAGCTCTCTGCTCTTTCTTGTCCCCAAGAAAGGAAGTCCAGCAAATCTCAGCACCTAAAAACATAATAAGTGATGAGTAGTAAACCCAAACAAGAAGTACAACCAAAGATCCTGCCGCTCCGTAAGCTGAGCCGACGGCACTATTTCCTATATAAAGTCCGATTAAAAACTTTCCGAGCACAAATAAAAGGGCTGTGATCATGGCCCCAATAAAGGTGTTTTTCCATTTCAACTGCAAGTCCGGCATCCATTTAAAAATGACGCAAAAGGAAAGACTTAAGACAAAGAAGCTAAAAGCCTCATTGAGAAGATAAGTAAGAGTTTGAGCATCTTTTGGAAAGATATAATCAATGGCTGAAGAGAGCACCAGAGAAACAATGGCAATAAAAATTATGGCTAACAAGATCCCTATTGAGACCAAACGATCAAAGACCAATCTTTTAATTGTCTGAAATAAGGTTTCGTCCACTTCAGCCATCTCGTCACTGTTGGTTTTAAAGATAATATTGAGTGTTGTCTGAATTTGAACGAAAATTAGACTTGCCGAAAAAAGCAAAATCCCAGCACTGATCAGTCCACTAAAAGAAATTAGGTCGGGTCGGTCTTGGGAAGCTTCAAGGACAGTTCTAAAAACATCGGCTCCTTGAGTACCGACCATATTGGCAATACTTGCTACCAATTGTTGCTGGAGTTCAATATCGATGACACCTAAAAAAACAACGATCAAGATCGCTAGCGGAGCAAAGGAAAAGGTTGTGTAAAAAGCAAGAGCCGCCGATCGGGTGAAAATCTCATCTTCACTAAAAGCTGTGATTAGATCTTGAAGGCTCTCAAAAATTTTACTCATGTAGGGACTCCTTGAAACTCCTAATATAATTGTAAGAGTGAGAGCAATCTTTGTGTTACTGCGATCAAAATGTGGAGAAATCATAAAATTCTATCGGAATTTTTACTTCGAAGTCGAAGCGGATCAACTCCCACTGGAGCTAGGTTTTCTTCTCTGAATCTAGGAAAGTAAAGGAATTTTAATAAGTAAGAAGGGACCATTGTGGGGATTGTTTTGACAAATATTGTTTTTTTACAGGGGGAGAGATAATCTTTGATTCATGAGCGAAGATCTTTCAGGAAAGCAAGGAGATTTTGGACTGGTACTCACGGGTGGAGGAGCCAGAGGGGCTTATCAAGCCGGAGTCATCGAAGGAATTTCCCAAATTCTTAGTTCGCAAGATCAAGACTTCCCCTTTCGTGTTCTCTCGGGGAGTTCCGCCGGAGCCATAAACTGCGCTTTTTTGGCCTGTAATCTTGAAACCTTTCAACAAACTTCTAATAACCTTTCCAAAATGTGGAAAGAGATCTCTTTTGCAGATATTTACAAAACCGATTTCTCAACTCTGGCACAGTTGGGGATGAGTTGGGCTAAGGGTTTAAGTTTTGGTGGGGCAGGAACTAAGTCAGCTCCCAATTACTTGCTTGATACGAGTCCCCTTTATAATTTGATTAAGACAAAAATTAATTTTTCCAATCTTCATCGCTTCGAAAAAATGGGTGGAACTCTCGCAATCAACACCACCCACTATCAGACCGGCGCCACGGTCACATTTTTTTCTGATGTGGATGAAAAAGAAATATGGAAAAGAACCCTAAGGTTTTCTTATCGCACTAAGATTGAGGCCGAACATATTCTAGCTTCTTCAGCCATACCGGTTTTATTTCCACCGGTGAAGCTCGGGCCCACATTCTATGGCGATGGGGCCATTCGTATGAAAACGCCAATGAGTCCTGCCATTCATTTGGGGGCTACTAAAATTTTGGCGATTGGCGTGAAGAAAGCCAAATCATTAGAAGAAGTCGCCGCAAGCCTTGATGACAAAAAAGAGAGTATCTCACTTGCTGAGATCGCTGGCACTCTTCTTAATAGTGTTTTCCTAGATTCCCTAGACGCAGATCTTGAGCGTTTGGATAGAATTAACCAAACCATTGCAAGGTGCAACCCGGCCGAGGTTAGTGAAATGAATTTACGTCATGTGGAAGTTTTAAAAATCCAGCCCTCAGAAGATTTAGGAGAGCTGGCTCAAAACACCATTGAGCACTTTCCGAGAACCATAAGATATCTAATGAAGGGAGCTGGTGCTGATGATAAAAGCGACAGTGACCTTTTAAGTTACCTTTCCTTTCATCACACTTACACAATTCCCCTGGTGGAATTAGGTATTAAAGACGCCTTTACTCAAAAAGACCGCATCCTGAAATTTTTCAGTTCCTCAATCTAAGCTATTTTTTTTAATATTAAACTCAATTCATTATTTCCAATCCCTTCGAGCAGAGCCTTAGAGGCCTATTTTAGCCATCTCGAATCTCAGAAAATATTCCTAGAATTCGAATTCCGGACATAAAATTCGGACCAATAAGTCTGTAACCACCTAAATTTACATATAAGTTCTATCTCTCTACTTTTGGAACAGCTCCTGCACAATGTGACGGCGTTAGAAACAAACAACCCCAACAACCTTTAAGAGAGGAGAAATTATGAAATTATTACTAAGTCTTTTAGTTATACTCGCCACCCCCTTTAGCACGGCTCTAGCCGCTGATGCGTGTATCACAGGGATTCAAATCCCTGCTCGTTATCAGAGTTTCGAAGATTACCCAATCGACAGAGAGGCTCAAGTCTACTTGGCTAACTACAGCTGTCAGGACATCGAGGTGGTGTCAACCGGTTTGAAAGCGCTCGGTATTGTGATGAATGTGGGAGCGTTATCAATATCTTGTTCGGTTGGCGGTGTGCCCGTATCGATCATTCTCGGAGGAGCGGCCGCAGGTTTAAACACCATTGATCTTTATGTCTCGAGTCTTGATTGCACTGATATCGAAGCCGAAGAAAAACGCAAACAAGAAATTGATGAGGCCGTTTGCCGAGCTCTCAACCAACAAGGCATTGAGTGCCAAACCCCCTTAGAAAATCAAAATGGAATTAGCATTTAACAAACGCTCCAAGGATCAATAATGACATCTTTAATTAACAAAATATCGTTACTACTTTTTGTAGTCACAAGTACTCAGCAGAGCTTGGCACAAGAACGTTGGATTGAACGTTGCAATGAAGCTAAAATTGCAACCGGAGTTTCCTACACTTTTAACGCCGAAGAGATCAAGGCTTTCCACAAATGGACTGCACGTTGTGCTCCTCGCTTCATCCCTCAACTTTCTGGAATTTTAGGGGTCGGATTTATGCAAGATGGGAAACCCGTCAAAAGAATAATTTATCCTGTTTTCGGTTTTGAAAAGTTTATCACTGATCCCAGCGTCTATTTTGGTGTTCGCGTGGAATATTCCAATCCTCGTAATTATGAAATTAATAAGGCAGATGTAGTGGCAAACCCCGATACCGCGACCTGTGATATTCCTGAGGACTATAAAATCATTGGTTTTTGTGGAGCGGGTTGTTTTACGCCCAGTCAAAGACTTTGGTTTCCCGAAGGCGACATGGCAATCGGTGAAGCTGAATTAAGAGGACTCAATCAAGTGATGACTCTAGCTGAAGACTCAACCTTAGATAATGTCACCTACCAAGTTTCAGATATAACGGGTGCCGGTTATGTTCAAACCAAAAAGGCCCAAAAAGAAGCCGTTGTTACCCTCAAGACCGCTGAAAAGAGTCTTACCGTAACTTTAAACCACCCCATGATCATGGCCGACGGATCGGTTCGAAAAGCCGAAGACGTTAAAGTGGGTGATCAACTTATCAATGTTGATGGTGAAAATGAGATGGTGGTGAACTTAGAGAGAGATGAGTTTTTTGAGAAAGTTTTAAATGTCGAAACAGCTCAAAAGGATTTGAAATCTCATATTCTCGTAGCCGAAGGCCTTTTGACCGGAGACTTTGTTATCCAAACCTTGGAACTGCAGGATGCCAATCGTCATCTACTAAGAAGCAGTTCGTTTCCCGTTCAGCTTTTTCAATAAAAGGAAGAAAAGATGAGTTTATTATTGGACGCCGAATCTAAATTAAAAATTAAAACGGAATTGAAATTTAACGAACAATCAAAGGAGAAAATATGACATCGTTAATTAAAAAACTATCATTACTTATTTGTGTAATCACTTCAGCACAGCAAAGTTTGGCTCAAGAGCTTTGGATTCAACGCTGTGATGAGGCTAAAATTGCGACTGGAGTTTCTTACACTTTCAATGCTGAAGAGACAAAAGCCATTCGTAAATGGACCGCTCGTTGTGCTCCTCGCTTTATTCATAAGCTTGCAGAAAATAGACATGTCGGGTTCATGCAAGATGGGAAACCAGTTAAAAGAATTGTCTATCCTGTTTTCGGTTTAGAAGAACTTGTTCCCGATCCCAGCGTCGATATTGGTGTTCGCGTAGAGTATTCTAACCCCCGTAAATACGAAATTAAAAAGGCCGAGGTAGTGGCAAACCCCGATACCGCAGCTTGTGATATTCCTGAGGACTACACCATCATTGGTTTTTGTGGAGCGGGTTGTTTTACCCCTGGTCAAAGGCTTTGGTTTCCTGAGGGCGATATGGCGATCGGTGAGGCCGAACTAAGAGGGCTCAATCAAGTGATGACGCTAGCTGAGGATTCGACCTTAGATAATGTCAGCTACCAAGTTTCAGAAATAACGGGTGCCGGCTATGTGCAAACTAAAGAGCCCCAGAAAGAAGCCGTTGTCACCCTTAAGACTGCTGACAAGAGTCTTACTGTCACTTTAAACCACCCCATGATTATGGCTGACGGATCGGTTCGAAAAGCTGAAGACGTGAAAGTGGGCGATCAACTTATAAACGTTGATGGTGAAAATGAGACGGTGATCGGGTTGGACAGAGATGAGTTTTTTGGGAAAGTTTTAAATGTTGAAACAGCTCAAAAGAATTTGCAATCTCATATTCTTGTCGCCGAGGGACTTTTGACTGGAGATTTTGCCATCCAGACTATGGAACTCCAGGATGCCAATCGTCATCTATTAAGAAGCAGTTTGTTTCCGGTTCAGCTTTTTCAATAAAAGGAAGAAAAGATGAGTTTATTAAAGTTATTGATCCCTATTTTTAGTCTTACCTTGATCGGGTGCTCTCAGTCGGCAGATGCTGACTGGGGGGATCCTCAAGAAAACAGCGAAGTGATCGAAATTGAAGAAGATGTTAGTCCCGAATGGTTCACTGAAAACTTTCAAAGTTTTAAAGACCGTTGGCAAGACCTTCAATTTCAATCTGCTATTTGTGCTTTTGAGGAAAGCCTCGGACAAAACGCTTTTCACTGCGTTCAGCAAGCCTGTGAAAATGCAGGGGGTCACTTTAATTCACTCAATCAGACTTGCCAATGCCCGGCAAGCACTTCTGAGTTGTTAATTTTTACTGCGGTTCGAGGAGGGCATTGTCTCCCTCCACGCCCCAGTGATGATCAAGAAAAAGCAAACCTTCTCTACATTATCAGCGAGGGTCAGCTACAAAACTCTGAAGAATTCTTAAAAAATAAAAAAGACATCAACTCGGCTCAGGCCTCACCCTTCAAAAAGTTGCTGCTTGAAAATCATTTCCATATTGAATTGGCGGATGAAAAAACCTCTGTTGAAGCGCTTTTAGCCAATCTCGGCCCCGATCGAACCCCGGGAGGTAATGGAACCATACGACCGGAATTTTCCCGTAAGACTGTTTTCTGGCAAGGAGAGGTGGGGCCTTATATATCGAAATCAGCTTTTGAGGCTGAATCTCTATGGGCTCTGAAACCACCCATTGACAATATTCTTTCCCTGAATGAAGAGGGCTGTGCGGGCCAATGTTATGTGGAACGGTGGAAGGAAACCTCCGAAGGATATCTCTTACTGCGTGAGCTATTTTTAGAGGGCCAAAGAATGAGTGCCAAGGTTTATTTCACTCCTCGAAAAAATCGTCACGCCTTTACTAAAATGGTACACCTTGATGACCGCGGTCAAGCCAACCTTATTTATAAAAAGAAACAGCGCAAATTTGAATCTGGGGCTTTTGAGTATCGGGTGGATATCTCGACCCGCAGTGGAGACGACCTCTATAAAGATGTTCTCATCTCTCCAGAAAAAGAGATTCTAGAAAGTCTGATGACAAGGGTCGATTATCCATCTAACACACCCGCTGATGAACGCATGGTGAGCGTGTGTGAATGGGGTGTTAATCCCTATAGCTTCAGAAACGACTGGGAGCGCGTCGTGTTCGGTCCTTATACAAGTACTGATCAAAGTTTTAGAGGCAGTGTTTGGGGTTGGTATCCCAATGAGCACGAGGATGCGTTTATGCACACAATGGCAGCCTATCCTCACTATGATTTGGGTTACGCCGATAGAATGGTCAGTATCGAAACACAGTTGCACCACCATCAGGTCATGAAGACTGTATTAAAAGCTTCAACTCAGGCAACAGTCACAGCTCAACATTATAAAGCTTGTTACAATAAAGACCCTCAAATAAACCCGCTCGCGAGCCCCGATTACCCCGGCCGAGTGGTGAATATCAGTGCGTTCAATCAGTTTTCTGGGAAAACCTGTAATGAAATGGTTGAGTTTGTAGAGAGCACACAGAGTCGTCTCCTTTGGGTCATCGCTTCAGGCAATGACTACCGCGAAAAATGTGAAGATCGCATTATGAAGCTTTCCAATGTTGTGGGTGTCACTGGGGTGGAGCCAAATAATCCCACCCGAATTCGTTCAGACTATGTGAAAGGAAGGGACAAGGTGGCCTTGGCCGTTATTCGATTCCCTAAACCTGGGGCGGGGACAAGTTTCGCAGCCCCCATCGTTGCCGCCTGGGCCGCTGATATTTTTCACAAATACCCTTGGATGTCGGTGGCTCAAGTAAGGCGAGCGCTGACTTTAGGTGTCGATTTCCACAAGTGGGATGTCATGTCTGGTGGTCTGACAACTCAAAACAAGGTCATGCGAGTAGCAGGTATGATCGATCAAGAACCCGAGATCACTGATGTCGATATACTAAAAGAACTTTATCGACTTTCTGAAGCCTCTCTTCACAGACTCCGTCAGCAACATCGTGAGCTACAAATAGAGATTGATGACATTAATCGTGATCTCGAAGAACTAGCGGAGAGGTGGAATCAATTCAAAAAATGTCAAGAGGAGGACGCTGGTCCCTTAGAGAGATTTTGGGATTGGTGGGGTAAAGAGGATCCTTGCGAGGATGATCTCTGGCAAGAAAAGTGGGAACAGGTCAAAGTCGATTACAATCGCACAATTGAAGAGCGTAAAAATTTAAAAAGTGCTCAAGAGACTATTAATAATAATATTCGCGATTTTTATAAATTTGATGAACATAAAAAATGGATCACTAAGGAGTAACCAATGAAGAAGGTATTAATTTCAGTTTTAAGTTTGGGTTTAATTTTTATTTTGTTTTACCAATTTCAAAAGGATCAGAAAGAAGTAAAAGCACAGCGAATTGAAAAACAGATCAAAAAACAGGTCGAGCAAAGTATTGAGAAACATCAAGAAAGTATCGATAAATTTAAAAAGAAAAAAAAGAAGCGCAAGGGAGTTAAGAGTTCAACTAAGACTCGGGATAAAAAGAGCTCTCTGAGTTTTCTCGAGAAATATAAGAAATATGATCGCAAGGCTCTCCTCTCGGCTGAAGAGGTGGCTGCAAAAAAGGAAATGCTTAAAAATGAGTCCCATCTCAGGAAAAGTTACCTTTATCTTGTTCGTTTTCAATCAGGGGAATCAAAGCAAGAGCGTATCGAACGGTCTATGGATGTTGTGGATTTCTTACATGCAGCCATGGCGTGGGCTGAGAATCCCAATCGCGAAAGTGTTATTGAAAAAACACAATATTTTTTACTCAACGATACGTTGGATCATTTAAAAGATCAGGAACAGCTTCGCACAGCCGCCATGGATAAAGCAGAACTCTATCTACTCTTGAGAAAAGCCGATCCGAGTCGAGCTCAACGAATTCGTGAGCAGGCCAGGGGAACACGCCTTGCTGCTGTTATTCAATACGCTGAAAACCATTTGTAAATTAGGAGAATGAAATGAAATATTTAAACAATATAATTGCTATACTTTTAATAGCGCCCCATGTGTGGGCCACAGAAATTCCTCATACCGCCAAGACGGACTTGAAGCTAGGGCGCGGATACAATTCCAGCACCCAGACCCAGGGTCAGTTTTGCTTAAAACCCGTTTTTGACATTGATGGCTCTTCAACAAGTTCCTTTAAACTTTTATCCTCAATTTCTCAAAGTCAGTTGGAAAAAGAATTGGGCTTTGGAGCCAGTGGTAAATATAAAACGGGAGTGACGGAAACCTCAGCCTCGGCGGACTTTTTAAAAACAACAAAAACAAACGGGTTCTCTGTTTCCTATAGCTTCCGTTCTAATTATGAATTTCCCCCAAGAGCATTGACCCAATACGAGTGGACGGAGGAGGCCAAAGCTCAACTACAAATTTTACCCAAAGAAGGGGGTATCATTGATAAAAGCCAAGATGCCAATTCCTGGACGGGAAAAGTATCTCCCTTAAATTTAAACGAGTGGTATAAAAAGTGTGGAGATGAAGTCATCACTTCTCAAAACTTGGGAGCTCGTTTTTACATCAATGTTAAGGTGGTCTTTTCAAACCAGCAGGATTTCCAAAGTTTTAGCACCAATTTCAAATTCAACTCTCCCACAGTGGAAGCGGCTGCAAATTTTAAAGACGAAATGAAGAAGATGTCTTCAAGAACCAATGTGACAGTCTCTGCCCTTCAAATTGGGGGACAGGTTGATAAAATCACTGGAATTTTCCAAGGCAAAGCCAAACCGCTTGTGAGTTGTTCCGGAGGTGCTTTGGATCAGTGCATGCAAGTTTTAGAGTCTGCTATCGAATACGCAACAGATACAACACCACTTTCTGAGGGAGGCGAGGGGTTTCCAGCCCAAATTGATCCTAATTTGCCAACGGGAACTTATGGAGGACCGGCTGTTTTATCCAGTGTCACTCAAAGATATGAAAACATCACCAATTTACAAGAGCCCTCGGAAGCTCTCCAGAAATTGAGTCAAGAAAATGAAAGGCAGTTGAACCATCTTTTTGATCGTCTCTTTTCCGATTGGACTTATGCCATGCAGATTCGGCAAACGGGGCTGCCACGACTCAACTTTGAACAAACCCAGAGACTCACAGCCATTGAGACCGAAGCTTATAATGACCTCATGGAAGTCACCGATGCGATTGAACGTTGCTACAACAATACCCGACGCTGTCCTGAGATATATAGCGAGATTGACCCCAGTGAGAGACAAGATATGGGGCGGATTTATAGTGAGCAATATCTTAAACATATTGATTACGAAGAGGCTTTGAAATTTGAAGCGGCCTCCTTCGCTGCTCTTTGTGACCAGTATCAAGGAAAGATGCTTTCAAGAAACTTAGAACACACCGTCGCCCAACTTATTGATGTGGCCAATCAGTGTGAAGTCAAAGATGACAATAAAGTCTGCCCTCTGGATGGGGCCGAAGATCTTTGTGGCAAAGCCCAAGAGGTTCTGATGGGGCTTGAGACATTGAGTCTTCGTGATCGCGACATCTCTGATCTGACTCCTTTCCAGTGGTTCAGCAATCTCTACTCTTTAGATCTTTCAGGTAATAATATTCGCTCTACGGATCTTGATTCTTTAAAAGGTCTTGAACGTCTTGAAAGACTAAACCTTGGGAGAAACTTTCTTAAGGATCTAGGACCTCTTGCTGAAATGGATCAACTCGTAGAACTTCGGATCAATAAAAATCAACTTCGCGATATTTCAGAACTCGGAAATTTAGATCTGGAATTGCTGGATGCATCGAGCAATAGAGGAAGACTTGAATGTCCCTATACAGAGGAGGACCGTTGCTTACTCATCGACTACTCCCGTCAGACTTCTTTTGTCACAGCTCCCTCCGTCAATGCAGAAAAACGCATTCAAGGGGCTATGCTTGATATGAATCTCAATTACCTTCTACTCATTGGTGGAAAAGAACGTAGTTTTCTGGAACTCATTGATAAAGCCAACCTTTCTCATACGCCACTTAATATGCGTGTGGATCAAAGAATGGGAGCCACTTTTCAGAGGGTCTCAGACAATGAAGTTCTTATTTCGGGGGGACATAGTCTCGGATATAGTGTGAGTCGAGTCAAAATCAACTACCAAACAAAAGAGGCCATCGGAGAGTCTGTTTTTTCTAGCTCGGCTGTGCGTTACTCCCAAGAATCAATCGCTCTCGAAGACGGAAGAGTCTTGATTGCAGGAGGCTATGTAAAAAAGGATTTTGGGCCCACATTGGTTGTGAGTGATGCTTTTATTTACGATCCTGCCACGAATAGCTTTGAACTTTTAGAGAGTGGAATGAAAGAGCCTCGGGCTAATCATGAAATGGTCAAAGCTCCTAGTGGTTTGATTTACATTTTTGGAGGCAAGACCTATACACCGGCCTCCGGAGAAAGACCTTCTAATAGCATTGAAGTTTTTGATCCGAAAACCAATCAATTTCGCTGGGCGAGTGAAAGAATGTACAGTCCACGCTCTGGACACACCGCAACTCTCCTTGATGAGGGCACAATTTTAATTGCAGGAGGTTTTACTCAAACGGTGCCAAGTTCCCTGTCGCAAGATGTGAGTCCCGAGGACCAACGCAGTATCAAAGCTTCAAAAACAGCGGAACTCTTTTTTATTGATTCTGAATCGGTGTTCGAACTCCCTCGTCCCATGATGAGCGGACGGGCCAATCACGAGGCGATTCGCCTTGAAAGTGGTCATATACTACTTGCTGGCGGACAGGTGAGTGCCGCCAGTTTTAGTAACCAAACTATTGGTTGTGGTGTTTGTGAGAATTCAGCTGAAATCTTTGATTATTCAAAGGAGTTATTTATAGATACCGGGAATCTAATGTCTTTTCCACGGGTCCATTTCGTTCTCGCACCCTTGAGTGATAACAGAGTTTACATCAATGGAGGAGTGGGCGAGGGACCCGCCCTTTATAGCGAGATCTTTTCTTACCAAAACCTTTAGGTTTGTTTTTTGAATCCCTTCTTTTTTGCCCCCTTTCTACAAGG
The DNA here is from genome assembly GCA_964230645.1 of Bdellovibrionales bacterium. GTDB lineage: Bacteria > Bdellovibrionota > Bdellovibrionia > Bdellovibrionales > JAGQZY01 > JAGQZY01. Next base: position 540,173 of record CAXRHT010000003.1, read on the forward strand.
GGGCTTTTTTTATGCTAGAGACAAAATGGCTTTATAAATAAGGCGGCTGGCGGCAACAAAAAGAGCGATACTGAAAATCCAACGAAAGGTTCTTTCTTGAATGCGGTGAAGAATAAATATTCCTGATTTTGTTCCCAGAATTACGGCCACAATCATACAAAGAGTTAAAAGCCAGTGATCAACATAGTTAAAGCCAAGGTAGAGAAAAGCCGGCACTTTTAAAAGGTGGCCAATGGTTTGAATGGCGGCCTTGGTTCCAACAATTTGTTCTTTTCTCAAATCGTCTCTGAGTAAAAAGGGTGCGAGCAGGGGGCCTGACGCTCCTATAATGGGATTGAGCACTCCCATTACAAAACCAAGAATTCCAAAAGACCAATAGGGGAGCATAAGAGTCGGGAGTTTTTTTGGCTTAAACAGAACGTAGAGAATTAAAGCGGCAATGAGAAAATAAAAATACTCTCTTTGAGGAATGTTCTGGATAATTTGGGTGGCGACAAAAGTCCCTAAAACTAAACCCAATGTAGCAGGGATGAGAATTCTTGGCTCCACCTCTCGTCTGAGACTCAAAGACCTTGTGGAATTTGAGGCCAGTTGCACAAGCCCATGCACTGGAACGATGACCCGCAAATCCAGAAAAAAAGTCATAAGACTTAAGAGGAGGATTCCACCGCCCATACCGATAACCGCTGAAATACCAGCTGTTAGAAAGGAGGCTATAAAAAGAAACAGATAAATTATCCAGGCCGACACTTATTCTTATCTTATAGACAGGAAGTAGGTTTTTCAAGAATGAGAAAGGCGGCAGGCATGGGGAGTAGAGTGAAAATGAAGATCGCTCCATATTGTCCGTATTGTTATTCCAAACGGAGCACTGTCCTTCTAGGTGTAGCACTGTCCTTTAGAGCGAAGCACTGTCATTCTGAGTAAACCACTGTCATTCTGAGCGAAGCGAAGAATCTATCACCACTGAGTTCACGTTACCAATCAAAATCCTCGTCAATAGGTCCTTCGCTACGCTCAGGATGACGGACTCCTCCGCTCAGGATGACAGGGAGACATTTCAAGTTAAAGAAAAAGCGGCCATTGCTAGCAATGACCGCTGGAAGGCAAAAACCTTTAAGAATTATTTCTTGAGGTTTTGAAGGCGAATATTGGTGAATTGATTAAAATTGATTCGGTATTCACATTCGTTCAATCTCATCCCAGGAAATTCAAAGTGGCCAGGTTTTGGTGAGTAGGAACGACATTCCAAATATAGGGCGGGTATAAAGCTGATCTGGTCAAAGTTAAGCTTTTTAGAAAGTACATATGGAATCGTCGCTTGAACGCTCCCGCCGCTGTAATCTAAAACTGTGGCTCCTTCGATGCGAATTCTGCTAATGACCTTATTTTCGGGGGATGTGTTTCGATCACAATCGAAAATGACAAGTGATACTTCCAGTTGGTCAGCCACTTCAAAAGACTTGTGGCAAAAAGGAGTGCCAGAACCACCTGTTACGATACTGCCTCCATTACCCCCTGGAGTTTTGTCAAAAATCTCTTCAATATTTATAGATTCGTAAAAGCTTGCTAGTGCCATTCGGGACTTCTGGCCCAGTTGTTCTCTGTTCGTCCACCAACTCGCGATGAATATTTCGTTCTCTAAATCCACAACAACGGAGTCGGTTTCAAGCTCCTTAGGAGTCAGACGACCGAAAATTGCCTTGGGAATTCCAACACTGTCTGGTTCCATAAAAATGATCTCTTCAGGCTCAGCACTTGGCTGAGCCCAAGCTTGTGTCACCATTAGGATTGAAAAGATGAGTAAAGTGAGTTGTTTCATGTATTGCTCCTTTAAAAAAGTGTTCATTGCGCCCATTTAGCAGCTGTGATCCCAAAAATTCAAATTCCAAATGGATATGTCTGTATTCCATGCTAGAATAGCCTCTAGACTCAAAATAAGGCTGTTTAACCCCTTTTCAAGTCGGTCCCTCAGTGATAAGGAATTTTCATGAAGTACGTGTTGGCCATTGAAACAAGTTGTGATGACACCTCGGTGGCAATTTTAAATGAGAACAGAGAAGTTTTGACCTGTCTTGTGGCAAGCCAAGACCTTGCTCACAAACCTTTCGGTGGTGTCGTTCCTGAAATTGCTAGTCGCAATCACACCGCCAATATCCTCCCCTTGGTGGAAGAAGCTTTTGTAAAAACCGGAATTAAATGGAGTGATCTTCTAGGAATAGCAGCCACCAATCGACCCGGTCTTGTCGGCTCTCTGATCGTTGGCCTTGTGACGGCCAAAACTCTTGCGCTTGCAAAAGACATCCCATTTCTTGGAGTGCACCATATTGAAGGTCACATTATGGCTCCTTTTTTGGTGGATCAAACCTATAAGGGTGCGGATTTTTACCAAGAAAAATTTGTGGCTTTGATTGTCAGTGGGGGTCACACTCAGATCTATCAAGTGAATGGTTTCTCAAATTATGACTGTCTTGGCCAAACCATTGATGATGCTGCCGGAGAAGCTTTTGATAAATTCGCAAAGATGGTGGGGCTGCCTTATCCCGGAGGGGTGCAGGTGGATAAAAGAGCCGCTTCCGGAGACCCGAAAAAATTCTCGTTCCCAAGACCCTTAAAAAGAGAGGATCACCTCAACCTTAGTTTTTCAGGTTTAAAATCTGCCGCACAAAGAATGATCGAAAAAATGAGTTCCGAAGAAGTCGAGAGTCAAATGGAAGATCTGTGTGCTTCCTACCAAGCCGCCGTAGTGGACTGCTTAGTGACAAAGCTTGAAAAAGCTGTGGATAAAACAGGGACGACAAACCTTATTGTCAGTGGAGGAGTCAGTGCTAACAGTCTTCTCAGGAAAGAAGTGGAAGACCTAGCTCAGCGTAAAAACTTAAAATTAGCTCTCCCACCCCTAAGGTATTGTACCGACAATGCGGCGATGATTGGTCTTGCAGCTCTTTTGCGTTTCAAGCAAGGTGAGTCCTCTGAGCAAAATTTGGCCCCTCAACCTAGAGCCGCTTTATGAGTGAAACATTAAAACAAAAGATTCTTTCTCGAATGGAAGAGCTTGGTATCCAACCCAAACGCTCTCTTGGTCAAAACTTTCTAGTGAGTTCTAATGTTGTAAATAAAATTGTTGAAGCCTCTGAGCCAGAGAAGTTTTATAAAGTTTTTGAAATTGGCCCGGGGCTGGGAGCTCTCACCGATGACCTCAAGGAAAAAAACTCAAACCTCACTTTAATAGAGTACGATAGAACTTTTGCCGAATTTTGGCGGTCTCAAGGACTCGATGTGAATGAACTCGATGCTCTAAAAATGCAGTGGCAGGAGATGGCCTGGGATGAAGGAAGTTACCTTCTTGTGAGCAATCTTCCCTATCAAATCTCGTCTAGATTGGTTGTTGATCTTTCTACGCAAAACCCATCCTTTGAGCGTATGACTTTGATGTTTCAAAAAGAAGTGGCTCAACGGATCCAGGCGCAAGCGGGAACAGCCGAATATGGACTGCTTACAGTGGTGGCCCAAGTGGCTTGGCGCATTCGCTTGGTGCTTGAGGCAGGGGCTGTTGATTTTATGCCCAAACCCAATGTTGCCAGTCGCGTTCTGCTTTTCGATCGCAGGGAGCCGAGGCTTGAAGGTGCCGACTACCCCTCTTTTCTCAAATTTTTAAAAATCTGTTTTCAAAACCGTCGCAAAAAGCTACTGCCAAAGCTCACTGGCTACCAAAAAAAGCCGACTTTAAAAGAGATCTTTACGATTGCAGGACTTAATGAGGACGTCAGAGCGGAAAAACTGGAGCCTGAGCAGTTTCTGCTCCTGTACTTCGCTCTGAAAAAAGAGTATGACTAGTGCCTAGATGGGTATAAAAATAATCACAGACAATAAAAAAGCACGCTTTGACTACGAGATAATCGAGAAATTTGAAGCCGGCCTTGTGCTCACAGGGAGTGAGGTCAAAAGCATTCGCGATGGCAATGTCAGTCTTAAAGACTCCTATATTTCGTTTAGAAATGCAGAAGCCTTTTTACAAAATGCTCATATCAGTGTCTACCAAGCCAGCAGTTATAATAATCACGAGCCTGAACGCCTGAGAAAGCTTCTGCTTCATAAAGAAGAGATCAATAAAATCATGGGTCGAGTCCAGGGAAAGAGTCTCTCTTGTGTGGCTCTGAAAATGTACTTCAAAAGAGGCCACATCAAAGTGGAAATTGGCCTTGGTCGAGGTAAGAAAAAGCACGACAAAAGACAAAGCATTAAGAAAAAAGAATCCGACCGTGAGCTTGCCCGGGCTTTAAAGAAGTAATAAAATTAAGGACATGAAGTTTTTTACGCCTCTTTTTTTAGGGATATTTTTTGTTGCCCTTAGTGTACAAGGTTCTTCTTCCGAGCCCAAAAATGAGATCAAAGGCAATGAAGAATTTAGCCTTGAACAAGACCGCAAAGAATTAGAACAACTCAGAAAAGATATCCCAGCCGACATTCGTAAGAAGAATGACGATTTGGCTTTTATCCTGAAACTTTTTGAAGACCCAAATCGGGATGCGGGTAAAATTCGCTCGGAATTTAATAAAACCATCAATCGGCTGAGAAAAAGAAAAAATAAAGAGTTCCGAAGAGAACGTGACGAGTACAAAAGGGAAGAAAAAAAGAAGCGCAAAGCTTTTCTTGCAAGCACAAAGAAAAAGCGTAAAGAGTTTCTTGATAGTGACCCGAGTACCGACTCTAAAAAAGCTTTTTTTGAAGAGGAGCGCACTCAGCGTCGTATTTATTTCTCTGACGAAAGAGATAAGAGAAAAGATTTTGAGTCCGACTATAGGGCTCGAAAAAAAGATTTTAATGATTTCTTAAAATCGAAAAGAGATGAGTTTAACGACCGCTACGATCAATTCCGCAAAGCCCAGAGAGAAAGAAAAGAAAAAAAGCGAGAGGCGGCGAAATATCGAGCCCAAGGGCATCTCACAGGAGTTCCTTCCCCAGTATCAGATAAGAATAAACAGTATCTCAAAGAGTTTGAACAAATTCCTAATAAACCGGCCACAGTTTTAAAGCCGGAAGACGAGTAGGGGGATAAAATGCAATGTCCGAGGTGTAAAAACACAATGACAGAGATGAACAATCATGATGTCACTATCGATGTTTGTTTCAATGGTTGTGGTGGTATTTGGTTTGATCCCTATGAGTTTAAAAAAATGGATGAGGTTCATGAGTCCGACGAGTCTTTTTTGGCTCAGTTGAGTGAATCCCGTAACAAACTCATTGGCCTGAGTGATAAAATTGACTGCCCCAAATGTGACTCTCAACCCTTTTACCGCCGTTTTTTCAGTGTTGCCAAAAATGTCGAAATGGATGAGTGCCCTAAATGTGGCGGCGTCTGGCTTGATGCCGGCGAGCTCACTCAAATCTATAAGACTTTTCCGACGGAAGAAGAGCGCAAGAAAGCCGCCAAAGAGATATTCGATGATATGTTTGGCGAGGACTTACAAAACCTCAAACAAGAGTCACAGGAGAACCTACAAAGAAACCGACGAATTGCCCGTGCCTTTCGTTTTCTTTGTCCCTCTTACTACATCCCTGGCAACCAGGATTGGGGCGCTTTTTAAGGCACCCTTAGCTCTGTGAGAATTATTTTAGAACTCCCGCAATTTTACCTGTGGTTTCACCAAGAGTGTTGGTGTTCATCCCAATGGCATTGAGTCCAGAGATCAATAATCTTTGAGGATAGTTGTTGTTACCATTGATATGTTGACCGAGGTTCACTTTATCTGGGCAACCTGAGTAGAGATAAGAAAGCTGGCTTCGGTTGTGAGCACTGGCTCCCTCGGCTGTCACAAAGACAACAAAGGTGTTATCAAGAACACTGCCGGATCCTTCACTCATTCCATCCAAATTTGTAATCAGTCGATTAAAAAATTGTACGGCCCAATTGTGGTTGGCCGCTCGAATATCGGCTGAAGAGTGGTGCGAGTCGGCATGGATATCCGGTTTACTAGAATTGGGGTTACTTGCCTTGGTGCTGTTTCCAGTTTTTGCACTATTGATCCAGCATTGCGAATATGTAATCGCCCAGGAGGCCACATTAGTAAGGCCACACTGAAGGGCGTAGGCTACTAAGTCCGCCTGATTGTTCCCTCTTGTTGTTTCATCGGCCCAGCCACCAAAACCGTAGTCACTGATTGAAGGATCGGGGCCAGGATTGCTCGGGGCACTTCCACAGCTTCCGCTGGTCGACCCACCACCTGAAGAGCCGGTGTTTGCAGAGGCTAAATTTCTTTCCATTTTTCGAATATTTTCAAAATGAAGTTGCAGTCTTTCTTTGTCCTGCCCAGTTACAGAGTTTTCAATCCTTTGAGCATCATCAAGAACTAAGTCTAAAACACTTTTCTTTTTTAGTGGAAGTTGTGAGACGGGAGGTTGAGAAGGGCTAGAACTTCCGCCTGAGAATATTTTTTCGTAGAGCTCAAGAGGGCTTATAATAGGGCGCAATTCATTGAGTATGCTCCCATTTTTAACGACCGAAATGGCCTGATTCGGATTGGTGCGTCCGTTATAATCGACGGCTTGAGTTCGAATTTGCAGAGAATCAAATTTTGAGCCCGCCCCTAAAAACTGGGCGGCGATTTGATCGCTTGTCGTTCCACGAACAAAGGAATAGCGGTTATCATAGTTAGTGGCCGTTTTTGGAACCGATCTCACCCCCGAAAGGAGGGGTGATTCCATTTTTCCATGTTGTGCTCCCGTGGCCTCTCCAGGAGGCGGCACGTTTCCTGAATAGTGTTGTGGAAGATTAAGACTTGAGACAAGGCTCACTTTACTGCGCATGGACTCTAGGGAAGCCAGACTGGGTAAAAAGGGCTGATTTAATGGACCGTAGCTTGAAGGGAGCGTCAGTTTTGTTCCGCCATTACAAGAACCATAATACATTAAGACGTAACGTTTCTGTGCTCCACTTTGCCCCATGGCAATAGAAGGAATGCTCTCCAGAAAGGGAAGAGCAATCATGACTTGCCCCGTACCTCTTAAAAAATTTCGACGTGAAAGAGATGTTTTCTTTTTCATTACTGACCCCCTCTATGAATCATTCCTTCGGAGCGAACAATCGCTAAAATTATCCCATGCATTGATCGTGTTTCAAAGTACTCCCCCTCAAGGGCTAGGAGAGTGGTTTCATCACTGGCCGTTACGGGTCGACCCATCATGAATTCAAAAAGATTTTGTGTGGCGCAAGCGCCCACTTTCGGGTCTCCCGAAATATGAGCGGCCAACTCCTTTGGTCCAGTGAAATCAGTACCAAAAAGCTCACCTTCGCCACTAATTTCACACTGATTGTTTTGTGGTTCAAAGTTTCTCACTTTTCCAAAAGGATCAATTTTTTCCATTCCGAACCCAATCCCGTCGGTGATGCTGTGGCAACCCGCACAGCTTGAAATACCTCTCATTGCGTAGCGCTCGGTTTTACAGTCATTGGGGTCTCCAGGGGCTTCAGTGACATCAACGTTGGCAGGAAGTGGTATATTAAACGATCCACAGTAAAGTCTTTTATAAACCTCGTAGCCTCTGAGTGTGGGACTGGTATCATTAAATTTTCTTCCCACCATGGCGAAGCTAGCGTGAGAAAGAAGTCCTGATTGTTTATCCCCTTGCGTGTTTACCCATTTGGCTTGCGAAATAGAATTCATGCCGTAATGTTGCGCCAACTCAGGTGTCACATAGGTTTTTGAGCTATTAAAGATAGAGAGCCAATCGGCTTTCTCCACAAAGTTAACCTGTTCAATCAGTTTATTCGTCTCCAATTCAAAATCAGCCGCCAGGCTGTGATTGGAATGAATCTCCCCGTAGCCAAGCCAAGCGCCATGAAACTCTTGGAAATTTTTGAGAGAGTCTTGGGTTTGTAACAGCTCTCTAGCCACGGCTTCTCTTTGATCGGCCGTTTTAAGTTGGTTCTGGGCTGCTAAATTAAGAAGACTATCAGAAGGGCCTTTTCCGGTGAGAAAAAATGCAAGGCGCGAGGCGACTTCAAAAGGACTCAATTCAGTGAGTGTGCCAGCGCTCGTACCATTAATTTCTAAGCGATAAAGAAATTCAGGATGCTGTAAAAAGGCCTCAAGGGCTAATTCCACGGCTGACATAAAGCGTCCGTCCTCTTGAGCATATTCCATAAGACTTTGTTCGAAGCGAGAGATTTCACTAGCCTTCATGGGGCGTCTGAAAAAACGACGTCCCATTTTTGTTAAAAAAGACCTAAAACAATCAAAGTCTTGCGGTCCACTGGGACGACAACCGATATCTTGAATCAACGTCTGTTCATTATAAGCTTTAGAGGCTTTTTCAGCAAAATCGGAGTAATCCTCTACCAAACTTGTAGTGACCGAAAGACTTGTGTAGTCGTTAGCGAAATAAGTACCAGAGCTAGAATCCTCAGGGATAGACTGAGTGATATTTTGAAGATTCGTTTTCAAATTTTGTTCTACTGTTTTTACCAACTGATCTTTGGTGAGTCTTTGTGCTCCCGACTCACCAAAAGCTTCCGCCCTCAGCAAGGGCTGGCTTGAGGGCGGATTGTAGGGTTGAGTGGGTGTCACGGGAGAATTGGGTGATCCTCCGTGGGGATTTGTGGGAGTCTTTCCAGCAAGGGCTAAAAGGTAGCTGGCAATTTCATTAATTTGATCATCTTCGAGGCCACTCAACTGAGGGGTGCGCATATTGCCTACTACAAGAAGAGCGGCTTTGATTTTATCGGAGTCGGCCCCAAAAGCTCTCTGATCGGGATTAACACCATGGCAAGATTGGCAGTTTGTTTCGTAAAGAGCTTTTCCGTTGATCACCTGTGGGGAAGTTGTGGGATCAACATAACTTTCAGCGGTTACGTTTTCCATACTATGGAACTCACCACAGTTGTTGTAGAAAATAAGAATCGGTAAAAGATAGAGAAGATTTATTTTTTTCACCACACCCTCCAAACACTAATAGGATAACTAAAAGACGGGGGTCGGAAATGGACAATTTTGGTTCGTAACGTCTCAAAAAATAACTCTAAGAGGCAATCTGATAGCAAGAGCCAGGGCCTTGTCCAATTTTGAGAATCTTTCCACTTTTGACCTGGGATTGGAGCCAGCGCAGGGCTGATGATTTTGAAAAGTGACAAAGGCTCATCACTTCTTCTCGAGTGAAGGCTTTATTATCAAATCGAGTTTTCAACTGTAGAAATTCGGGCTCTACTTTTAAGGTTTTTACATCCGGGTTGGTCAGCCTGAGCGCAAAGCCCTCTTGCACTTCAAGAGAGTATTTCCCTTGAGAGTGTTTAAGTCGGACGGGAAAGCCCTCGTTTTCAATTTTATTAGATAACCTTTGTAGGACCTTATAGGATTTCGCAATGGAATACTCGGGATCAAAATACTCTCCGGGATAAAGACTGTGAAAAAGCGAGCTGACCGAGCGCGGTGCAATCATGTCTTCCGCCAAACTTTCTAAGGCTAAAAACTCTTTTTCTGAAAAGTGTAGATCGTCCTTTGGGGAGTTTAAAAGAGGGTAACAGTTTTGAAACTGATGTTGGAAATAATGACCATTCCATCCGCAGTAGGCTTGATTAAATGTAAGCCCTGACTTTCTTTTGATTAGGTCTCGGTAGGCTTTTTCTTTGGTGGAGAAATAAAGTTTTTCTAACAAGACGAGATCCTCTCTCAGTAGACCCCAATAAAGCAAAATTTCGCGCACCGAGTGAAAATGGCCAAGCTTGCGGGCATTACCGATAAAGGCTTCAATCTCAGAAACCTGTGTCCTACCATTTCGGATTTTACAAACAAGCAACCACTTTTCAATAAAGAGACTGTAGAGCTTGTTTTTCCCAACCATGAGGGCTTGGGCTTTTTTTAGTGTTTTCTCAGCCTGGGACCACTGGTTTTGTTGAAGAGCCACTTGACCGAGAAGTTCTAAACTGTTGGCTGATAGGAGGGGGTAATTGTTTTTACTAAAGTATTCGTAAAGACTTTCTAATTTTTCATGGGCTTTTTGGAGCTCCCCGCAGGAGACATAGCAGGCACACAAATTAAGTTCGGCAAGCTTTTGTTTATAGTCATCTCCTTCCATTACGATGGAAGACTCAAGAAAGGGAATGGCTTTCTCATAGTCATGGGTTGAGAAGTAGTAGGTAACCCATGCAAACTGCACTCCCTTTGTGTCCTTTGGAATTTTATTCAAAAGAAGTAAGGCCTGCTTACGTCCACCGAGCATAATCTGATTGACGGCATACTCTGCCACCAAGTTTGGACTGACCTCGTTGCGCAAGTTGTGCTCGGGATCAAGAACGAAAGGCTTAAGAAGATAAGAGGCAAAGCTTAAACGATAGGCTCGGCGAGCGAGAGTGGCTAAATTTAAAACGTCGTTTGAGAGAAAAAAAGATCGGTCGGCTGATTTTAAATGCTTTTCAACCTGTATCCATTGGTTGGAACGAGCAAGTTCTTCGACGGCTTGAAAATCGATCTTCTTACCACTCATCGACCGGTGTATCATCCAGAATTTCGCAGATCATTCGTTGAAATGTTGTAGTATCTAAAACATCAGAGTTCCAAAACCCGACGAAGCGTTGACCGTTTTCAGACAAGCGGAGTTCCAAAACATCGGAGTCACCTTCAAAGCTGTGACGATCTTGCCCGAAGCTGTTGTAAAAGAAGTTTGTTGCGGTTTCATACAAGGTGAAATCGGATTCTAAAGAGATATGCTCAAATGTGTAAACGGGTGCAGGACCATATACTAAAATTTCAGCGCCAAAGTTAGCCTCGGTCGTTCGGCAGGCCACTTTGTAGTGCTCTTTTGATTGGGCTCTTTTTGTCGATTCATGAGCAAAACCCACATTTTGAAATAGGATGCGGTCTTTTTCTAAAGACACACCGTACTCGTCGTCCTTTAGAGCGATACTGCGATTTTCACAAGGGATCTCAAGTTGAACTTCGTAGTCTTTGATTCCTTTAGAAACCACATGAATCTTTTCCTCAGAGGAGTTGTCACAGAACTGATTGTTTGTAGGAATGTAATCGCCAGGCTTGAGTTTGCCTCCATAGGGCGTACCATTGGCCTGTCTTTCCAAGGGGCTTGAGCTGCCCTGATCGATTCCCTCTGGTTTTGAACAGTTGTTGTAAAAAACCAGTACAAATCCCATTAAAGTTAAAAACGCCATTTTTCTCATTAAAAACAAATCGGTGCTCCCGGTCCTATTCTTTAGTCAGTCTATACTATAAATGAAAATTTCCGCCCAAAAATGGACGGAAATGTTTCGTTATGTATCAGTCTGAAGCAAATAGAGGAAAACCAAAGACGTTTAGCGGGCTGAAGAGGCACTCTCCTCAGTGGTAATTTCAGACGAACGAGGAGTTATCATGATGGCCTGAGGAGGTAAGGGTTCGCCTGTGATAATTTCTCCCTCCATTTGACGAATGGTCATAGCTGAGACCATGTCACCTTCCTGGAAAGATCTCGAAGAAATGCTACCAATGGATATGGTCTCCTCTTCACACTCAATTTTCGCAGTCGTGTCAAAAGTAGATAAATGGTAGGTTTCTCTTCCAACTTGAGAAAGGGGAAAATCCACACTTTCAGAAACGTCATTCCATTCACAAATTCGATCATCAGAAAGTTTCACCATGACTCTGTTGCGAAACCATTGCCCACTAACTATCCAGTGACTAGTGATCTGTATCCCGTCACTACGTTCAGTTATCCGTCCACCTGGGGTCACTTGTTGGGAATTTTCGAGTTGGAGCACAGTTGCTCTAAGCCTGTCTTGACGGGCTGAAGAAATGCTGGGGCTACCGCATCTCTGAATTCTAGAGTTACACGCACTGTAACTTTCACTGGTGGTACAAAACACAAATAAGCATAAAAGGCTTTTACTTATATTTTTCATGGATTCTCCTAAAAACACAATTTTCTTTCATTAAATGTGCCAAGAATCATAGATTAAGTCTAAATAGCTGATATAATTAAAAAGTAAGTTATTATATTTCAGTTGAGACAAATAATATTTAATTGTCAGTGCTAAAAGCATTCAGTGCTGTCTAAATAATGCCCGAATGCAGGCCGATTTTTGTCATAGCCAAAGTCTAAAATCTATTAAAAAATTTTTAATCTTTAGTTTCAAAATATAGAAGATCAATAAAAAGCGAGGAGGCTAAGATCAGTAACTTTTCTTTGTAGTTCAAACTTTGGGCTTCAAATTGAACCAGAAAATTGTCTTTGTCCGTATAGAGTTCAGTGAATATCCCGGAAAACTTTTTATCAACAGAGGCCACTTTCTGATCCTTTTTGTAGAAAGGGTAATGCCAAACCCAAAAAATTTTAAACTTGGTTTGCATGGTGAGAAGAACCTGATCTCTTTCATCGACCAATTCAAATTTTCGACGCAGTAAAGAGAAGCGCTGCTGAAGGGCGCCGATCTTGCGATTGGAGTCATCAAAAATCTCAAGGCGTTGAAAGAAAAAACGGAAAGGGTGATTGGCACTCATCACTTGCTGTCGTTTGGAATTGTAAAAATGAAGAGTGAAGGGGCGCCAGTGTCCAAGCTTTTGACGCAGAATAAACCCGAGGAAGCCTTTTTGTTGTTCGGCAACAAAAAGCACTTGCGCGTTCTCAGTATCGAGTACTTGGTATTTGTTACGAGTTTCAAAGCCAAAGTGCTCTGCGACCTCGTACACCTGCTGCACAAGAAAGTTTCTACCTTGATCGATCTTTTCGTTCCATTCCATTATTTTTTCTCGGTCGTTTTCATTTTCTTTTTGGCGGTTTTCTTTTTAAGGGAGAAAAGTTTTTCAAGGTCTTTTCTATTAAGAGGTCGATAGTCCCCTTGTTTTAGCGATCCTAGCTTGAGCTGTCCGATCGCCACACGTTTGAGCTTTTCGACGTCATAGCCCACTTTTTCAAACATTTTTTTCACCTGGCGGTTTTTACCTTCCATAATGGTGATTTCAACCCAGTCTTTTTTATCGGAACCTTTCTTAAGTTTTTTAATATGAACGGCATTGACCCGACCACCGATAATAGAAACTCCTCTTTTGAGGCGATCCATCTTACTTTGAGTGATCAGATTATCAAGCTTTACGTGGTAGGTTTTGGGGACCTTTGATTGTGGGTTGGCTATTTCATTAGCGAAATCTCCGTCGTTGGTCATTAAAAGAAGGCCTTCTGTGTCCCAGTCCAATCGTCCCACCGGGAAAAGTCTTTTCTTCACCTTTTTAAAATAATCCACCACCGTGGGGCGACCTTGTGGGTCTGCGGTAGAAGTGACAACGCTTTTGGGTTTATTAAAAACAAAGTAAACGGGTTGGGGTTTTGCGCCCACCTTTTTGCCCCCTACTTTGACGTGATCTTTTGAAGGGTCGATCTTGATTCCTAATTCGTAGACCGTGCGACCGTTCACCTGAACTCGACCTTCATCAATCATAGCATCGGCTTTTCTACGACTAGCGACACCGTGGTCTGCCAGGTATTTATTCAGTCGAATTTGCGTTTTTTCATCAGAGCTCATGATTCACCTTTTTGTATGGGGGGAAGTGTTACCACCCGAGTGGATTGTTTTAGCGTCCACGACTTTCAGAGTCCAATTGATCTACCAAAGTTTGAATCACATTGTCATTGATAAATATATTCTCTAAAGCACTCTGGCCCCGGTCCAGAGCCGCTTCTGCAAAACTTTCAGCCTCGGGGTGATTCAGGCGAAAAAGCTCAATCGCCTTTTCTAAAACCTGTACAAGCTCTTGGTAGTCAGGATCAGACTTACGATCAATAAAGTATTGTTCCACTCGTTTTAATGGGTAGTACACTTCGGGGAACTGATTAATTCTTCCAGTGGGTTCCATCTTGTTTTGGAAAATGTAGCCTCGAATCATCATGCCCTGAATTTTCTTATTCTGGATTTTAAAACGAAGGTAGTTGGCCGGGTCCACGCGCAAATACTGAGTCACACCGGGTTTTAGTTCCAAGTTTTCATCATAAGATAGGTTTAAAGCCATGGAGAGGGGCTCAAGCTCTCCTTTTTGAATAAGCATATGGGGGGTGGATTGAGTGACCACAAGGGATCCATCGGATTTTTGGGCTAAGAGTAGGTAATTTTTATCTTTTGTATAAAACACACGGGTTTGAGCCTCGTCCTTGTATTTTTTCTTAGCCCACTTTTCTAAAATATGAATGCCCTCGATACTGTTTTTGATAGAAACCACCTGCCAGTAATCGGGAAAGGTAATGTCGGTGAGACTCCAATCGAGCTCATAAGTTTCATTATAGTGTTGCAGGATGTATTGCAGCTCTTGCGATAAGGCCACGGCTTCTTGTTGCCAGTGCTCATGCAACAGGGCTAAACGGCAGAAACGCTGGAAGAGTTCCGGAGTCAGAGGTGTTTCCCGATCGCAGTGGTGAATTAAAAAATGGTAAAGACATAGACGCGCCGCATCTTTGTTGGGCTGAAAGGATAACATATGTCTTGCAAGATGGGTTGTTGTATTCATAACCTATTAAAAGGATAGGGGTATTTTATGACTCCGTCCACCAAAATGTCCAAAGCCACTGGGGAGGATCATTGAATCGTCGTTTAAATCCGGAAATATTTGGATCCCAATCGGGGGTGAGCGAGTCCAAAGAGGCCTCCTACTCGGCCGTAGCGGTTAGAAACCTAGAAGGGGAGCTTAAAAAGGCTCAAAAAAGAATTTCTCACCTAGAGAGTCTAGTGGAGGTGATGCAGTCGCAAATGGTGACTCACCAATCCACTTCGGAGCGTCGAACCGATGCTTTTTCTAAAGCTCTTTCTGAACTTGAAGGCGAATTTCGTGAGCAGAGCCTTAAACAAAACCGACTCAAAGAACAAATCAACGAAAGATTCCGTGATCAACGTATGAAAGACTCCCAAATGGAGAATATGGTAGATCGCTTTAACAACAATCTCGTGCAGTTTGAAAACAAACTCTCCACTCTGCAAAAAGTGTTATCAGAAAAAGAAATGACTCTAATGACTTACCGAAGAATCATGGAACAGATTGTTGATGAAGTGGAGAAGCTCAAAGCTTCCAGGCCTCCCTTAAGTCGCCGTCTGCATGAGTGATTTTCTTTACATTTGCGATGATTTTGGGCTTTGTCCCAGTGTTGACCAAGCTATTATCGAGCTTTCCCAAAAAAACAAAATTACTGGCACCTCAATCTTAGTGAATAGTTTGGAAAGATTGAGCCAAAGCGATACCAAGGCTCTTTCCTGTCAAAAAGGTCTTCACGTCAATTTGACCGAAGGCCCCATGATGACCGAAAGCTTTTCTGAGCTGACTCAGGAAGCCTGGAGTTTGCAAACGCTAATTTTTAAAACCCTGACGGGACAGTTAAAAAGAAAAGTTTTAGTAGATGAGATTAAAAAACAGATGCAGGTCTTTCAGGAGAAAGTGGGTGGGGTCGATTATATCGACGGCCACCAGCACATCCAATATTTTCCACCCATTTGCCAAGCCTTGCTAGAAGCTAAAGAATCCCTAGGCTTGAAGAGCATAAGGGTTCGAATGGGGGCCTTTCACTCTTATCAGGGTTCTTTTTTCAAAAAAAAGATCCTCAATAGTCTGTGCCGTCAAAATCGCTTTTTATTCTCTGAGACGGCTTTCCAATATCCCTATGAGCTCTTTGACTTTGCCTTGTTTAAAAAGAAAAATCATTTTGTCCATCCAACAGAATTTATGCTTCATGTGGCTCATCCCGAAATTCCCGCTCCACAACTGGATCAAACCAGTTACTCCTATAATGACCGAGTGAACCAATTTCTCGCTTGCCTAGACAGGTAAAAAAAACAGTCTTAGAGTTTAGTGAAATCAAACCTTTGTTCTAGGTAAAATATCATGGTGATCCTTGGTTACAATTGTTATGTCTTTGATTCAGCGGCTTGTCTGGTCGTGGACGGGCAAGTTGTAGCCGCCGTACAAGAAGAAAGGCTCACGAGAAAAAAGGGAACCGGTGATTTTCCTGAAAAAGCCATTCAGTATTGTTTGGACTCTCAAGGACTGAGTATTGATGATGTGGATCATGTCGCCTTCTACTGGCAGCCTTTTTTAGGGATTCATCATCGCTTCTTTCAAATATTTAAAAACTTACCCCATTCTCTCAAGTTCTGGGGATCTCATTCAGACAAATGGTTATCCATGTTTTCGACTGAAAAAGAATTGCGAAAACGCTTTCCCTCTAAAAACAAAAAAGCAAAGTTTCAGTTCCACAATGTCCCTCACCACATCGCTCACGGGGCCGGCTCTTTTTTTATTTCTCCTTTTGAAGAATCGGCTATTCTTGTCATGGACGGAAGTGGGGAGATCACCTCAACGAGCTTAGCTCGTGGTAAGTCTGATCAGATTGATATATTAAAGGAAATCCCTTTTCCCCATTCTATGGGCTATCTCTATGTATCCCTGACTCATTACTTGGGATTTAAACCCGACAGCGACGAATACAAAGTGATGGCTCTGGCCTCCATGGGGGAGAGAAGTGTTTACTATGATGAGTTTTGCAAAATCGTTCAATTAAAAGAGGGTGGGGAATATCGTTTTGATCTCAGCTATTTCAATTATCAAAAAGGTATAAAGGACCCTTGGGTGTCCCAAAAATTTATCGATATTATGGGACCGTTGAGAAAAAAGAATGAAGAGCTTGAAAAGCGCCATTACGATATGGCTTGGGCCCTACAAAAAAGATTGGAAGATGTCAGTCTCCATTGCGCTGATTTTCTCCACCAAGAAACAGGCTTGGAGACTCTGTCCATAGGGGGAGGGTGTGGGCTTAATTGTGTGATGAACGAGGTATTAAGAGAAAAATCATCTTTCAAAAATATCTGGGCTGTACCAGCCCCTCATGATGCGGGGACAAGTATCGGAGCGGCACTGTGGGTGCAAAACCACGTATTAAAAAAACCAAGAAAATACATCATGGAAAATGCTTATTTGGGGCCAAGTTTCGGTGATAAAGCGATTGAGAGCGTATTAAAAAATCAGTCGATTCCCTTTACTAAACTTGAGGATGACAAACTTTTTGAAAGTGTTGCGGACCTTATTGCCGAGGGAAAAGTGATCGGTTGGTTTCAGGGGCGTTCTGAATTTGGCCCAAGAGCCTTAGGGAATCGTAGTCTTTTGGCAGATCCAAGAAGAGACGACATGAAAGACATCATGAATAAAAAAATCAAACACCGTGAGGCCTTTCGCCCCTTTGCTCCGGCTTGTTTGGAAGAGAAAGCAAAAGAATATTTCATAGAGGGACGAAAACTTCCCTTTATGGTGTTTGTGCTTTCCGCAAAAAAAGAGATGGCCTCCAAAATTCCGGCCGTTGTTCATACCGATGGCACCTCTCGAGTGCAAACAGTAAATAAAACGCAAAACCCTCGCTTCTATTCCCTAATCTCAGCTTTTGAAAAGAAGACGGGAGTACCGATGCTGCTAAACACCTCATTCAACGATTCCGGAGAGCCCATTGTAAACACGCCGGGCGAAGCCTTGAGAACTTTTAAGGCGACGAATCTGGATTGCCTTGTTCTAGGATCTTATTTAGTATTGAGAAAAGATATTCTTTAAATTTATAACGATTGGTTTTTTAGCATATGTGTGGCGTTTTCGGCTTTGTTCAAAACAAATCTTTCATTCGAAATAACATAGAGTCGCAGCTAAAAACTCTGTTTGAATTAACTGAGCCCAGGGGACGGCAGGCCTCAGGTCTAGCTTTGGCGCAATCTTCTGAAGTGAATTATTACAAACGCTCAGAGACGGCTTCAAAAATGATGACTCGAAAAGGCTATAAAAGGTTTCTCGATCGGAGTTTGGGGTCGTTTAAAAAAGACCAATTGATTGCAAGCCTTGGTCATTGTCGTCTTGTCACCGACGGCACGGAACTCAACGAGTATAACAACCAGCCTATTGCTGTTGAGAGCCTTATAGGAATTCATAATGGCGTGATCAATAACTATCATCAGTTGGCCAAAGACAACAATATAAGTCCCCAAGGGGGCTGTGACACTGAAGTCTTACTCGCAAGGGTGGCCCAAATTTATGAGCAGACAGAAAGTGGGGTCCAAGCTTTTCATCAGGTCTATAGCGAAATAGAGGGTGCGGCCACAACGGCCGTATTATTTCCGGAATCAAAGGAAATGGTCATAGCCACGAATTTTGGCTCCCTTTATGCGGCGAAAACGACAGGCGAACTTTTCGTTTTTGCATCTGAGCGAAAAATTATTTCTGACTTTCTTAAAAAGTATTCTGAAAAAGCCGAGATTCAACACTTTGTTCCCGCGCAGGGCGCTCGTATTGATTTAGCCACCGGCGAGACGACTTACTTTAACCTCGACTCAGCAGAAAAGACGCAAAAATCGGCAAGAGGAAAAGGGGATTACAAATTAATCAATCTTAATCCTTCGCCTAGCACTCTAAAAAAATGCAAACGTTGCATCCTTCCTGAGACCTATCCTTTTTTACGCTTTGATAGTGAAGGTATTTGCAGTCAGTGCCGGAAATATGAAATGCAAAAATTTAAAGGGAAAGAAGCTCTTCATCGTTTTTTCGACAAGTATCGTTCCAAAAATGGGGAAGTGGACTGTCTCGTGGGGCTTAGTGGGGGGCGTGATTCAAGTTTCGGACTTCATGTTCTTAAAGAAGAGTTTGGGATGAACCCTGTGGGTTTTTCCTATGACTGGCTCTTAACCTCCCAAAAAGCCAGACACAATATCTCTAAAATGGCAGCAGCCCTTGGGGTTGAGGTGATCTATCGTTGTGGTAATTACGAAGTGCAGGCCAAAAATATTCGAGACAATATCTATGGCTTTTTGAAAGACCCGGATCTTGGCATGATGACCTTTGTTCAAGCCGGCGACAAAGAGATGTACCACTATGGACGCGAGATCAGAAAAGAGGTAGGACTTGATCTCACCATCTGGTGCTCAGGCTACCAGCTTGAACAAAGAGAGTTTTTTATCGGATATTGTGGAATCGATAAAACTCTCGTAAATAATCCTAGGCTCTACGATTATGGTTGGGGAACAAAAGCTTATTTGGCTGTTTACTACGGCCTCAAAACACTTAAAAACCCCTCTTATTGGAACCGATCGATTTTTGATAATTTCATGGCCTTTTGGCACTGTTTTGTGGCCAAAGATGATTTCCTTTACCTTTTTAATTATTATCCATGGAGTGAAAAAGAGGTGGAAGAAACCCTCAACAAAGTTTACGACTGGGAGGCTGACGAGGACTACGGCACCAACCAGTGGCGCATGGATGATTTTCATACTTGTTTTATAAACTACGTTTATTACACTATTGGCGGATTCTCCGAGTTTGATGACTTTCGCTCCAATCAAATCAGAGAAGGGCTTATCTCACGCGATGAGGCCCTTAAATTAGCCGCCGAAGATAATAAAACTCGCTATGAATCTCTCAGGCAATTTTCAAGTATAGTGGGATTCAACTTAGAGCATGTACTAAAGCAAATTGATGCCCTTCCCAAGCTCTACGAATAGTTCAAAACTAGTTCGTAACTTTTTCCATTCTTTTGATGAAGAGGTCAGCTTCCTCGAAACCCGTTAAAGTGAGGTCTTCTCGAACCTCTCCTTTAGCATCGATAAAGATCATCGTCGGTAGGCCGTAGACTTTGTAGGTCTGTTGCCATTCTGTGAGTTCATCAAAAGGAGTGGTCGCATCCACTTTGAGCATGACAAAATCACGACTCTTTTCAATAACTGGTTTTTTACTGAAAGTGAATTTATCCATCTCAACACAGGCAAGACACCAATCGGCGTAAAAATCAATAATAACGGGTTTGCCACTAGCTTTAGCCTCTTCGACTTTTTCTGGTGAGAATTCCTGCCATTGTGGCTTTTTCAAATTCTTTTCGATCTTTTGTTGGTCTTCAGGAAAAAGCTTTTGTACGAGAGGCCAAGCGTAATAAAAGGACAAACCAAATAAGCAAAGAGCTAGGAGAGTCTTCACGGTGTTCATCCAAGCACCCGAGCGCGGCAGTTTGCCTGAGAGTTGAGAGAAGGTGCCAATCAAAATAAACAGCATCCCAAAGCCCATGGCAAAGGTGAAAAGCAGGATGAAGCCTAAAAAGCTGTTTTGGCTTTGAGCGATGTAGGCTAAAACGCCTACCAAAACCGGACCGACACAGGGGCTTGCGACCACTCCGGCCAAGAGACCCGAGATAAACGCACCCACAAAACCTTTGCCTGTGGATTTATTTGAAAGTTTGTCTCTCATAAATGCAGGCGCTTGAAACTCAAAGAGTCCAAGAAGGCTTAAGCCCATAGCAAAGAAAATCAAACTCATTAAAATAATTACGATGGGGTGACTGATTAAAGACCCAAAAAGTTGACCCGTCTGTGCCGCAATCACTCCAAGAAAGGCGTAGGTCAGACCAATTCCTAGAACATAACTGAGGCTGATAAGAAAGGACTGTAATTTCGATCTTTTGTCATCACTTCCTAGGACCGCTAGCGTTATGGGAATCAGGGGATAAATACAGGGTGTTAATGAAGTCAGTAGACCGAAAACAAAAATGAGAATAAGAGCGTAGGCAAGGTTGCCTTCAATTTGTTTCTTAATATAAGCCGTTGAAGCGATATCCTCGGACTCTACTATTTTTACGGAGTCAGTAGGAATTTTGCCTTCCACATCAACACTTAAGTTCACTTTTCTGGGTGTCAGGCAAAACTTCTTGGTACACGCAATATAAGTAAGGACCATGTCGAAGTTTTTTAGGTCGGCAGGCAATTGGCTCGGAATTTGGATCTGTGTGGTGATCGTTGCTTTTTTCTTAACACCCTTTTTCTTCTTCTTACTAAAGGTGTCCTCAAATTCCACAATCGGATCTATAAACAGTTCACCTACCTGAGCCTGCTCGGGACTCTTTACCTTCAGGCGAAATCTTTCTTGGTAGGCAAAAAAACCCTCCTGTAGATTGATTTCCATTTGGAAATCAGCCAATTCACCAGCGCGCAAAGTTTCCGTTTTGAAAAAGCCGCGGGCTGAAAGGGGATTTAATTTTGCAAGATCCTCTTCTGCGGCCCCTACTTGGATGGCCATCAAAAGCGGCATCAATAATGTAAAGAATCTCATTGTTATATAATATCTGCTTCCAAAGGTGATTACAATCTCATAAGCCCGCTCTAGCATAGCCAATCGCGAACTGTCTACTGGCTACAAAAAAGGGGAAAGGTTTGGAATTGTTGGCTAAATAGGGTAAAGATGAAGGATGAAAGATCAGACTGTGCTGCCGAAAAAGTGGACCGAATTCCCCATTATTGCCATTGATACAGAAACAAGTGGGCAGTACCCCATCCAAGACGACCTTTGTGAATTGGCCGCGGTGAAATCTTTGGGGGGTAAGATCATTGATACCAAACAAATCTTGGTCAAACCCAAAGAGAAGATGTCGGATTTCGTCATTGGCATCCATGGGATCACCAATGAGATGGTCAAAGAGGCCCCTCCCATTGAAGAGGTTTTGGAAGAATTTATCGACTTTATCAGCGAAGGGGTCATTGTTGGACACCACTCTCCTTTTGATCTGGGCTTTCTTGTTTACGATATGGAAAAACTGGGAATTCCTGTTCCCAAATATCCTGCTTTTTGCAGTAGCTTGATTTCTCGTAATGCCATCACTGGCACACCCAATCACAAATTACAGACCCTCGTGAAGTATCTCAAGCTTGATGGTGGCCAGGCTCATAGGGCTCTTGATGACGCCAATGCCTGTCTGCAACTTTTATTTCAGTGCTTTGAGAAAAAATCAGTGGAAACTTTTGAGGATGCCTTCAAATTGCAAGGCTCTCCTCTTTGGTGGCAGGATTTTTCTTTAAAAGGAAAAGCTTTACAGAGTCAGCAGTGGGGTAAAGTGATTGAAGCTGTGGAAAGCGGAAAAAATCTTGAGATTATTTATTCGGGTGGATCAAAGAAGGGCAAAAAAAGAGAGGTGAAGCCTCTGTCTGTTGTTTGTAGTCCAACGGGCGATTTTATGGTGGCTCTTGATCCTGAAGAACCTGAAAAGTCCAAGCGCTTTTATTTCAAAAAACTCGATGAAGCCGAAGTGATTCCCTAAAACCAAAATTCATCCGGTGTAATGATTGAACATTTACCCGTTCTTAGAAATGGCTTCAGGATCTTTTTCGCCTTCAGGCAGAAGGGGAACCATATGAGAGTCTTCGACAGTTTGCAGCTCGCGCGCAATTTTTTCAGCGAGATCCTCGAGTTCGGGGAACTCATCGCCTTTTCGTAATTTAAGCTTGTAGTAGTTACCTTGAATATAGTTATCGATGAACTTTTCAAAGGCATAGACGGGTCCCACAATTCTGTGAGAAAGCTGCTTTCCTACCATAAAAAGAAATGCGGTGAAGGCTAAACTCACCGTGGAGAATGTGACGAGAAACGGAATAAGAAATTGATCGAGCAGCTCTTTATTATTCCCCATCAGATCAATGACTACAAAGCGAAGAAAAGTGTAAGAGAAAACCCCGGCAATCAGAGAGAAACCCAGGCCACAAGTGACCAAGATATAGCAGTACCGCAGTTGAAAGCTTGGATGAATCCACGAGACTTTACGTAAGTTCTCTTTGGGCCACAAATTGTCCTGATCTTTTAAAAGGGCATGGCCCATCATTCCGTATCCAAACCATTGCAATAAATCAGCGAGATTAAAAACACCAGTACTTAGGGACTCGTTTCCAAGGACAATAAAATCAACCACATGCCCCCAAACAATTCGATCAATCACATTTCCTAGGATCCCCCCAATGAGAACCGACATACCAATTCGAAGGGTGAGTGAACGTGTGGGGAGGAGATATTGGAAGATCACAAAAGAAAAAAGAAGGAAAGCGCCTCCTGTTGACAGGGAAACAATTCTTAATACAGGAGGGAGGTCTGAGAAAAGACCCAGCATAGCTCCTTTATTAAAATGGAGTGTTATGTGAAAGTATTCCCAGTGCACCCGAGGTAAAAAATCGAGAATAAGATGTTTTGACAACTGATCGATGGCAATAACACTGAATAGAGACGTAAGAACCCAAAACCAATCTTTTTTCTTCATCTCTTTATTTTAATGGTCGAAGTTCAATCCCACAACTGTCTGGTTACGACCTCGTCGTTTAGCTTGGTACAGAGACTGATCGGCACTGATTATCAGCTCATCAACACTACTGGCGTGTTCTGGAGCGGTGGCCACCCCTAGACTTATGCTTAGGGGGTAGTCTCTAAATGAGGTTTCTAAAATAACAGTTCGTAGAGATTCTGCCGTCTGCAGAGCTTTGGGGGAGCTCGTTTTAGGTAAAATTAAAGCAAACTCTTCTCCCCCGTAGCGAGAAAGAGAGGCTTGCATGGGAATATTTTGCTGAAGAGTGGAGGCTACTTTTTGTAGAAATTGATCTCCTTCAGGGTGACCGAAACGATCATTGAACTTTTTAAAGTGATCAATATCAATCATAACGAGCGAGAGTGCGCTCCGATCCTTCCCGGCCTTATCCCATTCCACTCGAATTTTCTCTTGAAAGAAACGGTGATTGGTTAGTTGGGTCACGGGATCAGTAATGGCTAACTTCTGCAGCTTTTCTTTTTCCACAAGAGTTTTATGGGTCTTGTAGGCTTCTACAATTTGTAAAAGAAGCTCGTCATTCTCCCATGGCTTAAGAATGAATTTGTGAATCTGAGCGGAATTGATAGCCTCCTCTAAAGCTTTCATATCGATCTGGCCAGAAACGAGTACACGGCTGGCTAGTGGAAGCACTCGGGTGGATTTCACCAGAAAGTCCACACCTTTATCAGGGCCAATCAAATGGTCACTGATGACAACCGCGATATCTTTATGCTCCTCCATTATTTGAAAGGCCTGTTTAATATTGGTTGTTGTAAGGACCTCAAAGCGCCGACGTAGGGTACGAGTCAGGGAATCGAGTATATCCTCCTCGTCGTCGACACATAGTACTTTCGGTAAATCCGTTTTAATCATGCTCCTTAAAAACCTTTGTTAGGCTAGAGAAACTACCATCTAAGGGTAATAGGTAATTTTTGACTCTTTTATTTATAATAGCAACCTGTTTTTCATGCCACAGCGGAATCACGGGTTTGTCATTGAAAATAATTTGTTGAGCTTTATGATAGAGAGCCACTCTTCGGCCTTCATCTTTTTCGTAAAAAGCTTTGTCCACAATTTGGTCAAATGCAGTGTTGTTGTAGTACCCACGATTGCGTCCTGGAGGGAACTCTCGGGAGTGAAGGGTGTTGCGATAGATATCTGGGAGTAAAACTCCCACCCATTTCATAATGGCCATTTCAAAACGTCCTGCTTTAATGTCACCATAGTAGGTTCCCCATTCAAAGCTTTTCATTTTAACATTGAGTCCCTTTTGTCTTAATTGTTCCGCGATGATTTGACCATTTTCTAGTGCCTGAAAATTGTTGCTAGTTTTAAGCTCAATAGTTTTGTTGGTAAAAAGGTCTTGGACTTTTTGAGGTTTTATTCTTGGGGAGGCTTCTAGATTTTGATTGTATTCAGAAAGCGAGAAGGGAAGAAGGCTGTTGGCTGGATCGGCGTATCCATTAAGGGCAAATTTGATAATCTCATCAACATTAATGGCTTGTGCTAAGGCTTGTCGAAATACTTTTTGGTTTAATGGGTCTTTACGGTTGTTGAGCAATAAATAAGTAGTTGAAAGACCCGGTCGCGTAATGACTTCAAACTCATTTTCTTTTCTGAAAAAATCGATTTTTGAAAAGGGGATGTCTGACTGAACAATATCGACCTGACCTTTGTACATTTTCAAAAACCGTGTGGTTGAATCTTTGATGACTTTAAAATGCAGATTTTCTGATAGAGGCTTTTGGTCGTAATAATCTTTATTGCGTACCAAAACAACACTGTGACTGTTAAGAGCTTTCAGTTTGAAAGGGCCTGACCCAACGGGGAACTCAGTGAACTGTTGTGGCTTTTCTTGAACCACTTCGGCAGGCATGATTTTTATAAGTCGAAGATTCATCAAAAACGACGGTGAAAATTGTTGCAGTGTTATCTTAATCTCACCTCCTGTTTCAAAGCTGTAATCGACTATGATTGAGGAGATGACTCGGTAAGCACTGGCAAAAAGAGAGGTCTCTTTACGAAACTGTTCAAAGGAAAAAATAAAGTCTTTTCGCTGCAGTTTCTGGCCATTGTGGAAAAGGATGTGGGGTTTTAAATAAAATGTGTACTCTAGATTTTCGTAAGTCCAGTGTGTGGAAAGGTCTCCTTTAAGTTCTAGGTTCTCATCAAGTTGAACGAGAGAGGAGAATAAGAGATGACTCATTCTCTGTCCAGTGGCATCGGTTGCAAAACGTGGATCTAAGGTTTTCGGAGATTCCCCTACGGCAAAAACAATAGTATCTTTGGGTGGAGGCTCATTCCAATAACAGCCACCCATACAGATGAGAGTCAAAGGTAAGAGAAAAATAACGGCAAAGCCCACTTGTTATCCTTTTAGAGAGTTATTCCTCTATAATAGAAAACAATGAATCCTGCTGTATAGGCATGCAATGTTAGATTTAAGCGACGTCTTTTTGTTGGTCTTCTGGTGAATAGCGGCAAATAATAAACATCAAGTCATCCACTAGATGTTTTTTGCCGCGGAATTTTTCAAATTCCTCAAAAAGTGTTTCGGCTAATGCGTCGGCCTGCACATTTGGCTTGGCTTTTTTAGCTAGCAAACGAAGGAGTTTTCCATCTCCATAGGTTTTTCCATCTTCATTTTCTAAGTCTGTGATTCCATCCGTGTAAAAGAAGAGACTTTCACCTTTTTTCAAGTTGTATTTTGCCTCGTCATAAACTGAGTCCGGTTTTTCTCCCAGTCGTTTGCCTCGAACGTCTGCTAGAAGCTCGAAATCTGACTTCTTTAGGTTGTCGCTATTGGGGATAACAATGGGAAATTCGTGACTGGCGTTGGCGTAATCCATCTCACCGGTTTCCATGTTGATGGAGGCAATAAAGAAGGTCATCATCACTGATTTCTTTGCCGTTGAGTTCACTGCAAAATTAAGAAGTTTCATAATTTCTGATGGGGGGAGAATTTCGTCTTCAGATTGAAGTTCAATGACCGAAGAGGTGGCTTTCGCAGCCGCAGTGATAAGGGCGGCAGGGGCTCCATGCCCTGTAGCATCTCCAATCCATATAATTAAATGTTTGCCCACGACAGAGTAGTGAAACCAGTCCCCTCCCGCTTCGGAAGCGGAAGCGAATCGACATTCTATCACATAGTCTCCTACTCGGTGACTAAGCTTAGGGAAAAGGTTTTTCTGCACTAGGTGCACCATGTCCAGCTCACTTTCCATACGAGACTGTTCTAGCTGGGCCTGCATAAGAGACTGAACCTCTTTTGACATCCAGCGTACATTTTGCGCCAGGGCCTCGATCTCATCATCGGTTTTAATTTTTACTTCAACGTTAAAATTCCCTTGAGCGATTTCACGAGTGATTTCTAAGAGTCTGGTGATAGAAAACGAAATGCTATGAGAGAAGAGCACACTCACTACGACAATTAACGAAATAGCTGCGGCGATAATCAACAGTCCTCTCATAAAAAATCGTTTCTGCGAGGAGGTTACTAAAGATTTGTCTACAACACTGAGAGTGTAAGTATTGGGAAGTTGTGTCTCCGAATAGGCAACTAGCAGACTTTTTTCTGTAGATATCTTTTTGTCTATAACTCCTTGTGGAGAGGGGTTTGTAAAGACGTCTTGGAAAAAAGCAGAGTCCGTTATTTTCTTATCAACCTGAGACTTGCGCCAAAATTTAGGGGTTACGAGTATTCCTTTTTTTGAATGGATTAAATAATTGGCAAATAACCCCGGGGTAGAGAAGCTTTCATACAAATTGCTGAGACGAACGACGCCAAGGATGTAGAGAGGTTCTTCTCCCTCACTGATTTTACTAGAGTAGGTAAAAAGAGCGGGTTTGGAGCCGAAATCCTGGTAGATAAAATCTTTTTTTAAAAGGCCTGTAAACAGTTTTTTATGGTCGAGTTTTTTCCAATCGATTTTTTTAATCTCACGTCTGGGATGAATGAGTTTGTCCAGAATTTGGAACTGATTCCCTTTTTCTCTAACTAAAAATAGGAACTCAATATTTTTCTGTTCGAGAAATCTTTTTTGGCTGATGACTCCGAACTGACGACGACCAAGTTCCGCATTTTTTACGATAGGGCGCAAACTGCTTTGAAGAGCTTCATGGGAAAGATAAAGTTCGTTACTGAGAACATGGGCATTTTTAGAAGCTGTATCAAAAACGTAGGCCAATTTGTCTTCGGTAATAAATTTGGATCCAAATGAAACAAATATCCCAAAGCTTAAAAGCGGAATAAGTGTTAGTAAAATCAAGATCTTTCTACGCAATGGGCGTTTCACTTTGGCCATAAATGCCTATCGGAACTTTCTTTAAAAAAATTCAGAAAAAGTGTTTCAAAACAAGACAGAAGTCTTAACTATTTTCCTTTCCTGCCGATAAGCTCTTGATGGCAATTATACGGTACGTAACTTCAATAATTTTTATTACTTCTATAAGTCGGCAGAAGGCCTTTTTAACTGGTCTTTTAGGCCTTTTAGCGATTTTACTTTCCGCCTGTTTAGGAAGCGGCGGTACCGAGCAAGTCACCAACAATTCCTTTGGTCTAGGTATTTCCATTGTCAGTGGGAACAACCAAATCGGTGCTCCCGATGAACTCTTTGAAGATCCCGCGCTTGTGCAAGTCACTGATTCTTCTGGGGCTCCGGTGGAAGGCATCAAAGTCACCTTTCAACAAGTTAGCGGGGCTTCGGTCTTTATCACCAATTCAGAGGTGACCTCTAACGGAAACGGATTAGCTCAGACTAGTGTTCGCTCTCCTAGAGAGTTTGATCAAACCGGAGTTGTCCGGGCTTGTGTCGCCAATTCCTCGGCTTGCGTGGACTTTGAATTTGGATCGGACAACACTTCTGAGAATATTAAATTTATGTTGGTCACTGAGAATGGTGGCACCGAGACAGCAGGAGAGGCCTTTACAGTCGAAGTCCGCACTGTTGATGCTAACAGCGAGGCTCTCATTGAGTACAATGGAACACTTAATTTAGAGTGGACCTTTATTACGCAACCGAGTTGGGCTGGAGTCGAACCAAGCCTTGTTCCAAACTTTTCAACTTGTACCTTCGTGGACGGTATCTGTGATCCCGGTCAAACGGTAACATTGACAGATGCAAGAGTACCCACTCGCGTTTTTCTAGGTGACGGTGATGGTGGATTTATTGATATTTTTGGACAAGTCATCCAGGTAGAATTGGGTGAACCAGCCCAAGTATTTGTAACTGACGCCCTTGGAGGGCCTGACGCTGATGCTGAAACCGTTGGAGATACTGTTTTTACAGCTGATGATCCTGATTTTACCTTCTACGCGGCGGTGACCGACTCCGTTGGAAACTATATTGAAGATGCTCCGAATGCCACTTGGTCTTCCTCTCATCCCACCCAAATCACTAGTAATCTTTCTACGCTGATGGGGATGAGTACAATTTTAGATTTTAATCAAAGTATCCCATTTCCAAGTTTTGGATATTTATACGCCGATGTTTCAGGCTATCCTCAAGGATCGTCAGGACAAATTTCTATTGACCCAGGTGAGCCCGCTAATGTTGAAGTGGTACCCGTTGATACGAATATGACCCGAACAGGAGGCGTTCCGTTTGCTTTCAATCTTGAGGTTCGGGATGCCAACGACAATATTGTGGGTCAGCAGTTTGGAAGTACTGGTTACACCGGAACCTTTCCCGTGACTTTTACCTTTAGTGATTATCAATCAGGTCCTGCCGTTAGTGGTGGAGCCATTCCGATGATCCATAACTCTGGGCAACTGGAAAGAACCGAAGTTTCAAAAGTGCTTCAGATTCCGTTCTTTGCTGGACGCTCGCAATTTTTGCCTGAGAGAATCACATTTTTTGACGCCACTGCCGTAAATCCAAGAATAAGTCTTAATGTAGACGCTTCTTCTGATCCAGAATTGAGCAATGTAAGTGGTTCAACAGTCTTCAATATGGTGGTAGGGCCACCTGATCATTTGATGCTCCGAGATGGGCTCGGGGCCAGTGCAAACACTATGTGTGAAGCAGATTATACGACAAGTCCTTTCTTTTGGCGGCGTTTGGAATATATTTTAGACCCTGATTACAGAGCTTCTTACAAAGAGTATTGCAATGGAATTTCTGTGAATGCAGGTTCTGGCAATGTGCAAATTTATGCCTCGATAGAAGATGCTGGTGGTAACTTTATAGATAACCTCGATGTGACTTGGGTTACCACGGACATGGTCAATCCAAACAGTCGCTTCAATGGACAAATTTCTGGCAGTAACCCATCAAACTTGCAAACTTTAGCCCCTCAAAATGCCACTGGTGGAAACCCCAACCACGAATGGATTCGAGTTCAGGGAACTTATAACTCCGTGAATTACGATCAATATTTTAGAGGAGCGATATTACCTGGAGTGCTCTCGCAGTACCAGTTAAAAATTCTTCGCAGAGATTATCAGGATCCAAATGAGGCTGTCGCTACTGGTCCTAGAACATTAGTTGTAATTCCCAAAGATGCGCAAGGGAATGGACTGACTCAGCCATTCAATCGAAATCTAACTGTCAGTATTAGTTCAAGTTTTAACAGTTCTCCTGACGGAACGCCTCCCTCTTTTATTACGCCAGGTTTACACCCTAATATCCCTTTCCAGCAAATCATACCAGTTGATGACAGAGACAATGTAGGAGACAGCACTGTCGTAGCAAGGTTTGAAAATTTAATAACGCCCAACGCAGGCGATGCGGTGACAGTCACTGTGACAGATGCACTCGACCCCTCGATCTCTGACTCTATTAATTGGCAAGTCATACCCGGTGAAATAGATAGTGTGGAGATTTGGAAAGATGCGGCTCCACCCACCGGTACAAATGTGACAAATGTTGATTTTACAATGACTGCTGACGAATCAACTAACTTCTTTGCTGTCGCTAAAGACGCTCGCGGAAACAATCGAAACATCGAAAGTAGTTGGGTAACCTGGAATGATTCGGCTCAACCCTTTGCTCCCGCTGATTCTGTTTCAGGCATTTTAACTGGCACATTGCAAACTCCTTTTTCTGTTGAAAGACCTGGTTCGGGAAAAATCTTTTTAAGAGCGGCTGCCAACAACGAGGGAAGCGGAGCGGCAGAAACCGGTGTTATTACACTAGAAGCTGGTGAGCCAAGCTATGTACAAGTCGAAATTCCATCTCCAAACGTGGTAGCCGGCGTTCCACAAGATGTGGTCGTTAGCATTCGTGATGCAAAAGGAAATATTGTGACCGATGTGAACGGGCCAACGAATTTGGCTATCACGATATTAAATAACTCTTTAACCCGTCTCAATTATATCCATAATGCCCCTGCGAGTGGCGACTATAACTTTGTCAATGGAGAATACACCTTCAGTGGAGCTGAGGCTTTTACGTTTTTCAATTCTATAGAAACACCACGAATACAGGTCTCGACCACAGTGGGAACCCCCATTGTGGGGCAATCCACTGATATTGCTGTTGCTGCCGATTCCTTCGATCATTTGGCTTTACTCTCAGCCAACACCCAGGTTTCTGCAGGAGAAGTCAATCGCTACACCATTCGAGTGGAAGATCAGTATGGTAACAAATTAGTTTCAGGCCTTGATGCTGTGAAAAATGTTACCTTTAATATTACAAGCTCTCTTGGTGATGAAGATATCGTGGATTCGAACCTTGTAAACCCGAGTCTTGCTGACTATCTACCAGGTAATCAAAAAATCTTAAATGGTGACTTGACGCTCGGAGAAGCTTACGTCGATCTGATGACCACAAAATCGGGAACTTTAACGGTGAGTGGTAGTACCACAGGAATTGTGGGAACCAACACGGAAGAACCCCTCGTGGTTCTACCTTTAACGACGATTTCTTCAATTCGATATAAGCCAGGAGAAGAGCCAACCACACCTTCAACGACCATCAATCAGCTGTTACCTTTCAGCGTTGAGTTGTTGGACGCTTTTGACAATGTGATCACAACGAATAACTCCGATGTTGTCGAGCTTAACCTTATTGGTGCCTCTCAATCTTTTGAGAACTATACCCCTCAGACCGCTGTCAACGGAGAAGCTGTCTTCTCGGGGCTTCGTTATAGGAGGGCTGATTCCTTTACAATTCAAGCGGTTCTTCAGTCCAATAACAGTCTCACCGATGATGCGCCTATGGTGGTGGAGCTCGGTTCTGTGACAAGAACTATTGCTATTTTGCCAGACCAAACCTTTACGGAAGGGACGGGTTCCCTTGCCACGGCTATAACGGGCACACCTTTTTCGGGAACAGGCCAGGTCACTGCAGGAGATGAGTTTGATGTAGAAGTTCGTGCTATGGATAGTTCCTTTAACACGGTTTCCACCTACACGGGCTCCGTGTCTTTGGAGTCAACCGACCCTTACTTGGAAGTGACTCCAGCCTCTCAAAATTTCGTTGCGGGTGAGGCCACATTTACTGTGAAAGTGCGTCAGCAGGGAACAGATCATAATATTTACGCCACCACTGGATTTACCAATCATGCAAGTACCAATTATGATGTGAATTTTGATACGGCCACACAACTTGTTACCATATTACCGAATCAAACCCTTCTTGAGGGAGCTCCCGATTTAGCCACGGCCGTCGATCAAATTGTACCTACGCAGGTGGCAGGTGTTTCATTTGATGCTGAAATTGTAGCTGTGGATGCTTATTTTAATCATGTGACCGATTACAGTCATAGCAATATAGCCGTCAATATGGACTCTGATGCTGCGGTTCCGACTCCTTCGCCTCAAAGCATGTCGGGTGGGTCCGTTACATTCTCTGTACAGAACTATCTTGCGACCTCTGGTTTAACAATTACACCAAGTACAGGTGCAGCTCCCATTCTGACCGGGCAAACCTCTGAGTCCTATGAAGTAAATCCCAACACGGCGACCCAATACATTGCCGTGCTCCCTGGTCAAACCCATTCTCCAGGACAAGCCCCGGGAGATTACGCGAGCGCCGTTCTGGGTACACCGACAGATCAAGACACTGATAGTGGCTTTTCCGTTAATTTGTTTGCTGTCGATAATTACTTTAACACAAGAGGGGATCATGCAAGTGCCGTTTCAATTGCGACCCCCGATGACCCCAACGATGTGGAACCTGCGGCCTCTAATTTTGCTGCAGGCGCTGTCACTTTTACCATCAATCCCGTTAGAGCTCAGGACAATCAAGACCTAACTATTACTTCAGGTCTCGCCGCCAACACTCCAGCGACATATAATGTGAAGCCCGGGGCCCCCAGCCAATTGATCGCAGTCTTTACTGATTATCAGACATTGGATGAGGGAAGTTTGACTTTAGCCGGAGCGGTGGCCGATCAAAGTGTGCAAGATCGAGAAAGTGGTGAGTCCGTTAGTGTACGAGTCTATGCCACTGATAACAAATTTAACGTTGTCGATGATGATTCGACCTCTGTTTCAATCACTCCCTCAATCCCTAATCATGCAGTGACTCCAACCAACCAGAGTCTTACTAATGGTCAAGCTGATTTCGCAGTGGAGACTTTCCTTGTTGGCACAGGTTATGACATGCTCCCAAGTGGGGGATCTTACTCTCAAAACAGAACCACAGATTACAATGTCACCCTAGGCTCTGGTAAGAGACTTCTACTGGTACTCCCTAACCAAACCTTTTCCCCGGGGCAAGCAACAGCTGCGGATGCCGCTAGTGGTACTCCCTTTAGACAAACTCAAGGAAGCGACTTCCCATTTATTGCCAGAGTTTATTCAACCGACGATTATTTCAATCATAGAAGTGCTGACACAGACACAGTTACAATTACGCCGAGTTTAGCGAGCACCATCAGTGGTGGAGCCAGTCAGGCCATGGTCGGCGGGCAAGCTGATTTTACCCTCTATCACACGGCCAATTCGAATGCGCAAAACATTCAGGCAACAGCCTCAGGTTTTACAAGTGGTACTTCAAAAAACTATGATGTCCTAGCAAATCTTGTGAATCCGACCCTAGCCCTAAGTGACCCAACTACCAGTGATACCTCATATATAAGACAAAACTCTGTGGCCACAAGTATCGGTAGTGACGGGACGACTTCGAGATGGTGTGTAAGTGAAACTCAATCCACGCGTCCGTCATCAGGAACCAATGATCGTGGAACCTGTAATGGCGGTGCCGGCAGTGATGATGGTTGGTTTACCTCTCGGCCAAGTACAGTGCCCACGACATCTTCTCAAGGAAGTAAAACACTTTATGTGTGGACCTCGGATGAAGCTTTTAACGTCAGTGTCGGTAATGTTTCCGACGCTATCACATTAGATAGTGTGAAACCCAACGATCCCACTAATTTAACTTTACAGGATCAGAGTAGTTTTTCCAATGACTATACCAACGCGGCCACGGTCGATCTGGATATTACCTTATCCGGTGACACAACCGAATGGTGTTTGATTGAACAGCCTCTTGTTAATCCGGCCCCTTCTGTCCCAGATTTTGATAGTGGATGTTGGTCAGCAAAACCTGGAGTTTTTCCGACTCCTATTACCTTGGCTAGTACGGGAACTCGCTCTATTTATGTCTTCGCAAAAGACATCGCAGAAAATGTTTCCAATACTTATGCGACAGCAAGTATTACATACGACAACACAGCACCAATCTTTCCTGCTGGTGATGACATCATCGGAGTTCGCGGTGGAACCGATACAGTAGCTGATGAATGGTTGGGTACGACATTGGCTCCAACGGTTGAGTGGCAAGCAGCCACTGACGAGACATTAGACCACTATATTTTAACGATTAAACAAGGCGGTACACCTGTCTGTGGTGGGCCAACAACGGTCACAGGAACGTCCCATACTTTTGGGTCTTGTCTTGTTGATGGTCAAACTTATACCATAGAGCTTGAGGCATTTGACTCGGCCGAACAATCAACCGTGGCTGATAATAATGGCTTTAGTTTTACTGTCGATACTGTGCGGCCGTCTACTTTTACAGTGACGGGTCTTTCTGGTGGAAGTGATTCCACTCCCGATGCCTTTTTGACCAATGCTCTGACAGCTCCGAGGCTCGACTGGGTCGATGCCACAGGTGAAACAGGTTATAACGTCTTTATCGTAAACGATGCAGAGACGGTGACGGAGTGTGGAGTGGATCAAGCCGCAGCGGATGCCACTTCTTACCAGTCTTTTTCTGGTTGTAACCTCGCTGACAACACAGACTATAAATTAAGAATTGTTGCTTTTGATCAGGCTGGTAATGAGCGTGAAGCTACTAACTCACCCTTTTCTTTTAGAACGAGTGAAGGCGTTGATCACTTCGATATAGATCTTCTACCCGCCTCAAACCCAACGGCTGGAGCCAATTTCAGTGTTCAAATAACAGCCCGTCGGGCCAATAATGAGGTCGTAACAAGTTATACAGGTGTTAAAAACATCAATTGGACCACCAATGCCGGCAACGGAACGGATGTCTGCGATACTGCCTCAAATATGAATCCTGAGTTTCCAAGTGCGACACAGAATTTCTCAAGTGGGGTGGTGAGCAATGCGGGGAATATTAAATTAAAACGGGCTCAAACCGGTCGAACCATCACAGTTACGGAGCAGGACACAGGCTACAATGCTTCAGGAACGACAGCCACTTTTGATGTCATAGCGGCTTCGGCCAATTGCATCCGTCTAGAAGATCAAGCCGGCGGGGCAGGTTCACCCCTATCCACGCAGGCTGTAGGAATTGACACTGTAGTGACTATTCACGCGGCTTCCTACGATATCTACGGAAACTATTTAAGCGATGAAAGTGTGGCTTGGTCTGGAACGGATGCCATAGAAAATAGACCTTATCCGGCCACTGGCTCCTCCACGACTGTTGTCACTACAAAAGAGGGTACAGGGCAGCTTATTGCAACGGGGACTTCTACGGAATCTCTTAATTTTAATGTGAGTTCAGGTAACTCGGTCCTTAGCTCAGCGACTACCGATATCGATTCAAATAGTCATCTAGCCAATAACAGTGTGAATGCTGTTTATCAGTGGGACATCTCTTCTGACAATTCTTCGGCTTGGATCACTAGCGGAACTCAGAGTTGGTATTCCGAGGGACTTAGTGCCAATCGCGGAGATCGAGATGATTTTCCAGAACAGGTTCTTCTGGTAGCCCATAATTCTGGTTTGGATATCATCGATCAATTCACTAATAATCTTTATATGCGCTTTCAGTCCGGATCGGATTACGCCATTGATAGTGATCTTGGAAATCCCGTGGACGTGAGTGCACTGAACGGAAAGATTTTTGTCAGCATGGATGACGGCTCCTCCACAGGTGGCTTAATTATTATCGATCTTGAGAATGATCAAGTTTATCAAACCAATGCCATCGCTAGAGAAGTCTCTGGTAACAATATTGCTAGTCGTAACTCTGCGGGTGTTTGGTCAACGGACACCACATACCCGTTACTAGGAAGCTCACGCATGAACAAAATCTCTTCGAAAAGAGTTTCTGGGCAAGATTATTTAGCGATCGGACACAACGACCGGGTGGAAGTCTTAGATCTAACAAGTCCCACAGGTTTATTCACAGACACCACAGCTAATAACGTGTTCGCCGTGGCTCTTACTTCAGGAGGCGATCTCTATTATGGCGAAGACTCTGTTGGTCTTCACCGTGCGACTCTGCCTTTAGCGGCCAGTTTCGCACCCGCCAGGACTTATAATACGGCTTCGAATGCCGAGTTGGCCTCAACCATTATTCAAGATATTTCAGTGGCCGAGGGAACCTCTTCGGCTGATGCTGGCGCTAACACAGTGCTTGTAGCGAGTAATATGGGGGTCACCAGTATCCAAGAGCACGGAACAGCAAGTTCCTCGACCAGTAAAAATTACGCCTCTCTAGGTAGTGGAGCGAACGCTTTCGCTGGTGCCCTCAGACTCTCCGGGTCCAATGGATATGTTTCCCTCAATGATGGTGGTGGTTTAACAGACACCATCAGTGTGGAGATGTGGTTCCGTCCTCAAGGAAACCCTGCCGGTCAGGTTCTTTTTGAAAAAGGTTCGGGTGTTGATGGAGCGATTTCATTGGAGTTTGATGGTAGTGGTTACCTGACTTTTACTGTTCAGCACAACTCAATGAACTATAGTGTTTCTTCATCGACAAACACTTGGGCCACAGGCGAGTGGAAACATGTGGCAGCCGTTCTAGATCCCTCCGGAATAGCTCTCTGGATTGATGGGGCCGATCAGGACGTGAATACCTCCATGAATTTTGCCTCACCTGTCTTTAGCCTAAGTTCTGCCACAGCCACGGTGGGTGCCGCGGCAGCGAGTGGCTATTTTAATGGGTTCATCGATGAATTAAGAGTCTCAAGTAATGTTAGGTACTCTACAGCGAGTTTTACTGTTCCGAATAGTGCTTTCTTTAACGACGGATCCACAGAACATCTCCTTCATTTCAATGAAGCCTCAGGCACTACAGCTAACTACAGTGACTCAGGCGCGCAGGTAAACGGCTCCATAAGCGGTGATGCCTTTTTTACGACACCTCTTTATGCCGGATCATCCGATCAAATATTCAATATTGATAGCGTTGTCGGTGGGGGACGGGTGAACCTGCAATTGGTTACACCTTCAGGCTGGATGGACTTAATGGATTTACAATCGACAAGTCCTTATGAGCAGTCTGCAGACACTGGAGTTTCACCATTGGATGTTAAGATCTATCAAGTAGACTCTGCCACCAATAATGATAGCATCCTTGGTCTCGATGGTGCCGGGGTTCAGTTAAGAAGAAGATAACAAGTAGATTATTTATCTGTCTTTTTTTCCTCAGTCACTTTTTTGCTATCAATATATCCTGGAGCGACAATTTTGATAACGACCCGTCGGTTTCTGGCTCTATTTTCTGGGAGAGGAACTCCATTTTCGTCCACGTTAGGCACGAGAGGTTTCGAGTCAGCAAATCCCACAGCATTAATACGCGTGGGATCAAATCCGTATTTAATAAACTCTCTAACCACTCGAGAAGCTCTTACCGAAGAGAGCTCCCAGTTACTAGGAAAGCGCGCGGTGTTGATGGGCACATCGTCAGTATGTCCTTCAATCACAATTTCGTCGTCATTGATATTGGCGCCAATAATCTCAGCAATAATTTTTAAAGCATTTTGCACTTGCTCTGTGAGGTCGGCACTGCCGGTTTCAAAAAGCAAACCGCTTTGGAAAGTGACTTCAAGTCCATTGCGAAGGGGTTGGATCGCCACATCTTGTAACAAGGGTGTTCGACTCTTTGCTGATTGAATTTCATTGGTAAGCTTTTTAAATGGAGCCACGTAGGAGCCTCCAAAAGACCGGGCGACACCTTCTTTGACCTTTTCTACATCTTCAGGAGTTCGGGACATGGCAAACGAATACATGAGCACAAAAAGCCCAAAAAGAAGAGTCATGAGATCGGCGTAGGAGATTAGCCAAATCTCTTCGGACTCCTCCGCCTCATGTTCGACTTGGAGTTCTTCTAAACCCATTAGGCAGCCCCTTTGAAATCAACCTTTTTCCAGTCCACTCGCTCATTGGGGAGTAAGTAGGAGTTGAGTTCTTCGGCCAGAAGGATCTTATTCTTCTTCTGAGAAATAAGCATGATACCTTCAACAATAATTTTATTTTTGGTTTGGATTTCTTTAGCACTGTCCATCAGGTTTTCCGCAATAGGCAAGATGAAAAGATTGGCAAAAGCAATCCCGTAAAGAGTGGCCACCATCGCAACGGCCATAGCCGGTCCGACTTCTTGCTCGGCACCCGGTTGTCCAAGAGTTTGCAGCAACGCAATCATACCAAGAACAGCTCCCATAAGGCCCATGGCCGGTGGGAACTTTCCTAGAGACTTAAATTTCTTGGCATCCTCGTTGTAGCGAAAATGAATGGTTTGAACACGCAAAGTTAAAATATGTCTTAATTCTTCTTGGTTGAGGTAGTTATCCTCCAGAAGTTCCATGGCTTCATGGATAAAGTGGTCATCGATATTGTCCATAACCGCCTTAAGTGGGGCTTTACCTTTTTTATAAGCTTCTGCAATATCCATTAAATCTTTAATAATGGGGACAAACTCGATTTTTTTATTAAAGAAAACTCGGTACATGAAAACTTTGAGCATCATAAAAATACGATCCAATTGGAAAGAAATGGCTGCTACAGCCATGGTTCCTCCGAAAACGATCAGTGCCGCATGCCCGTCGATGAAGGCACTGGTATTATCTGTTGAAGTAAAAACTCCAAAGATAAAAACCAAGGCGGCAAGTGAGAATGCAAGTAACGAGTAAATATTCATTAATAATCCTTAAAAATATCCTACAACACCAATCATCCCTCTGATGATTGTACTATCCACAGAAACTGAGGAAACGGAATAGCCTTTTGCTCCCATGAGGTTAAGACTGACTCCAAAGCTATTCGAAAATTGATAAATGGCGCCACCACCCAGCCCTAGCTCAACAATGGTACTTTGAACGGAAAGAGACTGGGTCAAGGAGCGCACTTGTACTTGCGCGAGTCCCAAGCCATATTCCAAAAAATATCGAAGTTTGGGACGTTGGGAAAAATAAACACCGTCGCCCGAACTCTCCGAGGGGCGTCCTCGGCTAAAAAGATAAAATCGTTGTCCAATTCCCATGTAAATGTATTTAAACTGCCCACTCGATTGATCCAGTGAAACTGTGGCCCTTGCAAGCAGAGAGCTTTTTGTTCCCACAAAGTACTCTCCTTCAAGTTCTAGAGAAGAAGCAATGGAAAAAGAGCCCTCTTCGGCCCCAGAAAAACTACCCTGCACTAAGCCAGAGCGTAAATGTCCCTGAACATCAGAGACAGCCGCATGGCTAACCGAGGAAAGAAAAATAGATGAGATAAAAACTAGAGCAAATTTAAGAGGCATTTTGTGCTCCCGCTTGTCGACTGACTTGTCTTTTAGCCCACTGATTAAGTATGGGGTGCACTTCATTTTGTAAAGCGTGATCTTCTCTTATACGTCTTCGAATGGAATCAATAAAACTTTGCCATGTCTTAGGGAAGTTTTGATACACCAAGTTTTTACGGTCTTCATTGGTTTCGATTTCGTCCATCTCAACCTCGATGATTTCGCGCAACTTCTTGTTACCAACACTTTCTAGTAGAAACTCTCTATTTTCTTGAGCTGCAAAAATTAACTCAGCCTGTTTTGCAAGACCTAGGGGTTGCAATGCTTTCTGAGCAATATGAACGGGAAGCTCTTCAATTAAAGCAGACGGGTAGAACTGTTCAGCAATTCTAATTAGAGCTTCATCATTACCTTTTTCGGCCACACTTTCAAACAGGGCCTCTTCTTTTTGGTAGCCTAGATCGCGAATCATCTCGGGAACTTTTTCTATAAAATTAGAAGATTGTGATTTCGTTTGTTTTCTATGTTCTAAAATGAGCTTTTCTAGTTTTAGGGCCGTGTACTTAAGTTTTTCATCATCCATTTGGCTACTCAACTGAGCAATTTTGCGAATGGTATTATTGTCAATAAGACTTAAAATACGTGTGTACTGTAAAGTTGGCATCACTGAGGCTAATAGAGCGCCTGTGGCTGGTTCTTTTTGAATGCAATGCACACCTTCTTGGGGACTCATGCTGGCAATCAATTGCTTGGTTTTTTCTTCGATCTCAAGTTCCGGTTCAATAAGACTGCTCGAAAGTTTATGTTTAATTAATTGATCTAATTGAGCCAGAGGAAAAGCTTTTGTTTGTAAGCTGTTGACACGATTCCACTGTTTTCGATCGTCGGAGCTCAACAGATCAATAATTTTTTGAAGATCAGAGAGATCAATTTGATGGGGGAGTTCCACAATCAATGCTTTGGTTGCTTCATCATCACTGTAAAGCCACTGTTTGATCAGGTAAGTGCTTCTCTCAGGCTTTTCATTTAGAAGGTGTTGGAACTGTTTAAATCCACTGATCGCGTCAGGATTGAGTTGATTTCTGTCTTCGGTAAATTCAGGACTTTCACTGGAACTCTCCTCAGTGAAGGTGTTTTCAGCCGTGGCTTGTTGAGACAGAGCCAGATTTTCGGCAGAACTTATGCGTTTTTCTTGGATCTTTATATAGCGTTTACTAATGATAAGTCCCATTAAGAACAAAATGATTGAAGAAAACAGCAAAGCAAGAGAATCCTTGAGTTCAGAGACCCACTCGAAGGTTCCCTTGGTTTCAACACTGGCAATATTTCTTTTTGAAGCGATATCAGTCTTTATTTTTTCAACTTGAGCATTGAGCTGACTCATTAGCTCTTTTTTCATATTTTCTTTGGTCGTAGCAGTCGTACCCATATTGAAGGCTTGAACACTAAGCTGGGCTTGAACGGGTAGGTGACCATTAGTGATCTGTTGAATCACTCGCTCAGCGACGGCCTGGCGATCGGGCTCCACTCGGTTTTCATCGAGGAGAAGATCAATTTTGATTCGACCAATGAGTTCTGCAAAATTTCTAAGTCTTTTGAAAACACGTTTTTTAGGCTTGTTGATTTCCTCTTCTTGAGTGTTTTCCACTTCTTGTTTTGGAGCCGACCACACACCCAGTTTGGAAAGAGGAATAAGTCCTTCTTCCCCATTGAATTCCGTTTGAATTTGGAGTCTCTCTTGTGGTTTTACAACAGTTTTCTCCGCTTTCTTAGTTGCTTCAACGGCGATTTCCTCTGGGGGAAGATTTTTAAGAAAGACAGACACATTTAAGACGTAGGAGTTTTCCTCGAGGATACTCCCTAAGGCACTTTTAATTTTATGTTGGAGATTATTTTCATAATCCTGCCTTTGGGCTTCGAGTCCAGGCTGGTCAACAGAGATCACCTGCCGCTCAGGTGTCTGGGCCGATGCAGTAGGGAAGGTAAGAAGAAAAGACATTATCAAGGTCAACATCATTGGAAATTCTCCGCGGGTTGACGGCTGGTAAGTCCGAGCTTTTTTTCAAGGAAATTCTTTATATTCAATACTTCTACATTTTTAGGATTGGACCTTGCTGCTTTTCTAAAAGCATCCAAAGCTTTCTCATAATCCTTTTTCATAAAGGCGATACCACCTCTAATTTCGTGAATTCCAGCAACTTCAGGAAAGCGTGCTTCGAGTTCATCCAATTTTCGAAGGGAATCATCTGTTCTGCCGACCTGAGCCAATCTTTGAGCCTCAAAGAGTTGGTCGATTAGGTAGTTTGTCTCTAGATTTCTTTTTTCATTGAGTTCTGCCAGAATACGACGTTGGGTTTCTGCCATATTGGGGTCCGTACCATTCACAAAACTTTCCACACTGGGAAGGTCAATTTCAAGTTTGATGTCAGATTGTGAATTGATGTCAGTGACCACCACTGATTTTGAGAGAAACCCATTTTTCTTTACATCGATAATGACAGTGTCAGCTCCTCCCGCCAGGTCACTGATGGTGGAAACATCCTGATTAATAGGAGTTTTGCCAATACTTTCAGCCTTTTTCGAACCTGAGGCCCTCACGAAAACTTCACTCTCACCTGGAGTGCTTGATACGTTCAGACGTCCAGTAGAGCAGGCAGCAAGGGAGAGAATAATTAATGTTTGAAAGAAAAACTGTTTCATCAATAGACATAACGGTGCCTTTTTTACGAAACTTTATCAAAGTGGAACAAATCGCGACTTAAGTGCCGACTTAAAGTTATACACCGGACTAAAAAACAGTTTCCGGCTCTGATAGCAGGTCTTTAGAGGGAGGAAGGTATATATTAATAGAGATGGGTGTCATGAGTGATTTGCCAAAAAAAGATCTCTTCGTGTTGGGTTTGTCCTCAACGATTTTTATTGCCTCCGTATTCTTTTTTTTAAAATTTGATTCCTATTTTTCAAGACCTCTAATTCACCCAGAGGATGTCTTAGGTCGAGTGGTTTCAAAAAATGGAGGAGTCTTACGAAAAACTCCCGATCAATTTCAGTTTCTTGAAATTTTGGTCCAAGATCCA
Source organism: Bdellovibrionales bacterium (assembly GCA_964230645.1). Classification (GTDB taxonomy): domain Bacteria; phylum Bdellovibrionota; class Bdellovibrionia; order Bdellovibrionales; family JAGQZY01; genus JAGQZY01. The sequence goes on from CAXRHT010000003.1 coordinate 582,204, forward strand.
GTAGGTAATGGCGATTCCGTTTTTACCCAAAAAGGGGCTCAGACGGTTATCGAACTTAATGATGATTCAAAAGTTCGCATTGGGCCGGAAAGCCTGGTTGTGATTCGAATGAAAAATGGTAAATACAACATTAGAATTGATCGCGGTGATGTCTCGGCCGATGTTAAACCCGGTTCGACCTTGGAGTTTCAAACTAAAAAGAGATCTGTTGAAGTTCATGGTAGCGGGGTGGAATCCCTATCCTTAAGTCTTGATGAGCAAGACAATTTGGAACTTAAAGATATGAAGTTGGCCGAAAGAAAGCTGAAAAAACATAGAAAACGCCAGCAATCCGATGTTTCCAAGGGGAGCCAACCAAGCTCTAAACAAAATAGAAGATCGGTTGCTGTAGAAATTCCACCCGAAATTTCCAAAGAATCCATTCTGCCCAAAAAATCAGTGCGAATTTTGTCGAGTCGTGAGGTACCGAAAATAAAAAAGCCTCAGGGAGCCAGGCTGCCGTACCCGGCTAACAATTCCATTCTGATGTATAAAACGGCTTCGAAATTTCAACTGGTTCCAAAGGAGAAATGCTATCAGAGGTGTGAGACGAAGGTATGGGTCGATAAGCAACTTGTTTTTAACAAGACTTTAGAGCAAGACGGAGAGCCTATTTTCTTTATCAGCATTGATAGCCAACGAAAGTCACGTGTAAAATGGGAGATACGGGACGGAAATGGTACTCCTGAAATGGGACATTTTCAGACTATGCCCTTTAACAAAGAAAACTTTGCCAGGGCTCTCAAAGAAAGAAAAAACATAGAGGTTTTAGATTGATACAACTAATAATAACAGCTCTCATCTGCTTAGCTAATTCATCTCTGTTAATATATTCTTTTGCCAACTTAGGCCCAATCTTTGTTGGTTACTTCTTTATCACCCAAGCTATTACAAGTTGGTTTTTAATCGACTCAATTATCGGCTATCAGTCTGACAAAGCTCAACTTCGCAAGCCCATTGAAAATATCCATTTTAATAATGAAATGACCCATAAACCTGTGATTATACCGGCACAAGCTCAATCTCTACAAAGTGAAATAACTCCTTCAGTGGAGGAGATCGACTACGAGTTGGATTCCATGGAGTTTTCAGCCAGCGATTTTGGCTCTTCGACAAGTTCAAATCTTATCTTTATCGAAAAATCGGTTTCTGATCCTTTCGCTAGTCAGCTCAACATGATTGACGAGGTGGTACAGAAATTTGATGCCAATAGAAAATCACTTTTAATTTCAAACCTACCTAAGAAAAATGGAGATTCCCCATCCTTATTTGATTTTCTTAATGGGTTAAGAAACATGGATGAAATTCTTTGTTCTAATATCTATGGCCAAGTTGATCTTATTCCCGATCTGGGAGATTTGGATGAGATTCCAGCAAAAAAATTGGTCAATTACGTCAATCGACAACTGAAAAATTACGATCAGGTTGTGTTTTACCTTAAAAAAGTTGACCTAACTTTTGTTGAACATATTTTTGGTCGTGACCAAGACTCTTCTGAAGGGACTTTTGTCCCAGCTTCTTTGATGTAGCATAAACTGTATTGGAGTGAATAAAATGAGAGTGATCCTATGTTTGCTGCTCGCCTCTTTTCAATCTGTGGCCATCGGCGCGAGTTGGTCAGAGAAAACTAAGCAATTGATGAAAGATGAAATCAAATCGGTCGGGGGCCAAGAAAAAGATTTTGGCCTTTGGTTAAAAAAAGGCGATGAGGTTGTTGAGATTAATTCCAATGATCTTTTTGTCCCGGCGTCGCTATCGAAAATACCAACCGTTTTGGCATTTTTAGACCACACCAATATGGGAGAGAAGTTTAAGACTTGGGTTTACCATACTGGTAAGATTGAAAAAGGAGTTCTCAAGGGGGACCTTTACTTAAAAGGTGGCGGAGATCCCAGTTTTGTTTCGGAGTCCATGTGGCGTCTAATCAACAAACTTAAACGCAGTGATATCAAGTCCATCGATGGTCAACTCTATGTCGACGAAAGCTATTTCGATAGTGATTATTATTCAGAAGGGCGCCAACAAAAAAGGGTGGACCGAGCTTACGATGCTCCTGTGAGTGGACTGTCCTTTAATTGGAACGCTCTTTCGATTTATGTACGTCCTGGAAAGCGAGCTGGGGAAGAGGCCAGAGTTTATGTGGAACCTGACCTCGACAATATAGAAATTCAAAATAAAGCAAAAACCACAGGACATTCAAAAACCAACTTAAATGTTTCAAGAATCCTCAAAGACAACAAAATGGTCATACAAGTCGGTGGTGAAATTTCTGTCAGTAAAGATGAAAAAGCCTTTTACAAAAGCATAGGAGACGCGGCTTTATGGACAGGCTGGACTTTTTCTAAAATGATGAATCAAATGGGAATCACCTACAATGGTGATGTTAAAAAAAAGGTCACCCCCTCGAGTGCTGAGTTACTCGAGGAGCATGAGAGTTGGGGTATGGCGCGGGTGATTTCCGCCCTTTCCAAGTTTTCCAATAATTTTGTGGCAGAAATGCTCACAAAACACCTTGGAAAACAAAAAGGCCAGCCAGGAAACATTGATGATGGTCTTACAGAAATTAGAAAGTATTTGTTGAAAAAGGGGTGGAAAAACTCGGATTACCAATTCATAAACCCCTCGGGTTTCACTCGCGCCAACAAAATGAGAGCGGATCATCTTGGTGAGCTTTTGGAAGGAGCAAGGAAGCAGTTTGCCTATAGCCCGGAGTTCCTCGCCGCTCTACCAATTAGTGGTATTGACGGAACTTTGAAGTCTCGAATGAAGTACGCGATGAAAGAAAAGGTGCGAGCCAAAACCGGGTATCTCAGTGGTGTGGTTGCTCTTGGTGGATACTTAGATAGTCCTAAAGACAATCAGCCTATGACTTTTGTGTTTTTTTACAATGGTTCTTCAAAAAAAGACTGGAAGGTTCGAGCCATGTTCGATCGACTCTTATGGAAGATCTACAAAGGGAGCTAGTGTCCCATCACGCTTCGTATACTGGATGGGACACCAAGAAAAGATTTTTTGAAAATTAGTTGTAGCCGGCTTCTTTCATAAGCTCGCTGGCGAGATCAGAAAAGTTGCTAATAATTCCAACATTCGTTTCATCTTCAGCAAAACTACCAAAATTTTGTACTGTTGGGTTCAGAGAGGCTTCCGGGTTAACGGGATATTGCTTGAAAGCATCAGCAATCGCGGTTTGTACTGGAGCTGATATAAGATATTCAATCAACTGATTAACCTCTTTAGTTTTTTGAGAATGTTTGATGAACCCAATACCGACACCATTAATATGGGCGTTCGTCGTTCCTTGATTGGCAAACAAAGGGCGCACGGCATAGTGTGGATCGGCTTCAATAAAGGCTGGCAAATAGTAAGAGTTCGCTAGTCCCACATCACAAAGGCCGTCATTTATGGCGCGAATGACATCTCTGTCGCTCGTTGTCGGCTCCATCGCCAAATTGTCGGCCCAGCCTTTCATGATTTCGCGAGCTTTATCGGGACCGTGGTGCACAACTAAATAAGCACCAAGGGCTTTGTTATAGCTACTGGCTGATGTTCTTAAACAAAGGCGGTCTTGCCATTTCTTATCAGCCAAATCGGCGTAGGTGCTGAGTTCTTCAGAATCAACTTTTTCCGAATTGTACATAATAACTCGTGAACGATAAAAGATATGAAGCCATCTTTTTCCAGATTCCATCAAATGATTCGGTACGGTTTCTTCCACCTTCTCAGATGTGATGGCTTGATAAAGACCGGCTCGGGTGGCCTGACCATGATAAACAAGGTCTTTGTCTAAATGTAAATCGGCGGGGGTGTGCTCTCCCTCCTGGATGAGGCGATCGAGTAGTTCGTCGCTCTTTCCAGAAAGCACATTCACTTCGATACCGGTTTGCTCGGTAAAAGGCGCAAAAATAGGTGCCAATTCGTCCGCAGGGTAAACAGAGTAAATATTCAGTTCGGCTGCAGAGACTTGCAGGCTAAATAGAGAGGTCACAATGACTAGGACCATTTTCAGGTTGTTCAACATACTAAAACTCCTTTGAAAGTTAATGAGTGACTACGGAGTTCACTTATAAGAGCCAACCAGTCAAATACAGGTTCATCACGGAGCTGAAAACCAGTTGATTGTTTGCATTGAAGATCTGTTTTATCCATGTAAATTCAGTTATTTAGCATCCATGAACAATTCTTAAAGCGGACTTAAGAAAAATTCGTTGTTCGCATTTTGTTTTCGTTAAGCTGTTACTTGGGTTGCAGCTGCTCTGTTCCCGCTTTTATTAAGAATCTTAAATAGAATTCAGTAAAAACCAAATTCTGACCAAATCTCCGCTAGACCCCTGCGGGTCCTGCTGATTTCATAGGACTTTCTCAAGGGAGGGGATAATGAAAATGGTACGTCGCCAATTTTTAAAATTAGGCATATTTTCATCGATAGTGGCTGGGATGCCAGAAAAAGGAAAAGCTGGAGCTCAATCAAAAGATCGCTTTTGGTCGATCGGAAGTGAAGAGAACTTTCACGAACTTTCGATCCTGCAAGGGGCGACAGATCAGAATAAAACACAATTTTCCGTACTTCATCCAAGAGACGAAGTGCTCAGCTTTTATTCTACGGATGAAGAAGGGGAAATAATTCTTCCGGATTTAATTGAAACCTATTCCCACAGTGATCACCCCATGATTCTTTCGAAGGTTTATTTTTCGGGACTTCAGGAAAATAGAGATTACAGTTTGTTATTGGAAGATACGGATGGAAATCTCGTGGCTGAGCGTTTTTACAGAACACTCACAATGAATCAAAGGAATTTACGCTTTGCTATTGCCAGTTGTATGGACGATGAGAACCACGATCCCGATATTTGGATCGATATGGTTGAAAAAGACCCAGACGTCATTTTTTTCGTGGGAGACAGCGTTTACGCCGACCGTCTGAGGGGGAGCGAAGAGCGTCGTTCTGCCGATCCCGATCAGTTATGGCTTAGGTTCTGTCAAGCCAGGCAAACTTTAGAGATCTTTCAAAGTAAAAAACTCATTCCAATCATCGCCGTTTGGGATGATCACGATTTTGGACGTAACGACACCGGTAAAACTTATCCTTATGTGGAAGAGTCACAAAAAAACTTTCTTTCTTTTTTCGCTCAAGAAGAGAGTCATTGCTCTGTCTTAGCGCGTGGCCCAGGAGTCGGTTCAGCTTTTCAATATGGCAATCAACTTTTTTTGCTGCTTGACGGTCGAAGTTTTCGAGAAACGGGTCATTCCCCGAAGAGATACGCTCATTGGGGGGAGGAGCAAGAGAAATGGGCGCTCGATCTTATTGATCAGCACCAAGGTTTTGTTTGGATTATGACCGGTACTCAAATTTTTCCTTCCATGATTTTTAAAGAATCGGTTTCAAAACACCACGCTAACAACTTAAATGGTTTTATCGATGAACTAAGAAATCGTGGTACTCGCGCTGGATTCGTTTCAGGAGACGTTCATTTCAGCGAGATTTCAGAAATAGAGGATGATTTTTTGGGCTATCGGACCTACGAATTCACTTCTAGCTCTATTCATTCGACCACTTTCCCTGGGGTTCCTGGAATTATACCCAATAAAAGAAGAATCGTTTCAACCGGTAAAAGGAATTATCTCCTTTTAAATAGCGAGTACGATGGAAGCACTATGAATATCCAAGTGGTCAGTCATTCCGAGCAGAATCGTACCAATTTTGAAAGAGAACTAAAGATTTAAGTGAGTCAGGGGCTTTATTCTTACTCGTAAAAAGACAAAGCCCTAAGATTTCTTCCCAATAAAAGAGTAATAGGGCACCTTTCCCACAGGAAGATAAGGGATGGCATTGTACCCCTCAAAGAGGTGAGTTTTTTCGAATTTATTCAATAAATAGGGTAGATGGTCAGGGTTTAAAAATACATTGTCGTAAGAAAACCAAAGAGGCCAAAAGTGTCTTGTCTTTGCATCGTGGCACTGTAGGCCGGGTAGAGGATGTTTTTCAGCCACATAGAAATCAACCACGCCTACATATCCATGAGGTGAGAGTATCTTGTAACAATGATCAAGAACCCTGTACCATTGTGGAAACATCGTTAGTGAATAGGAGAAGCTCACCAGCTCACAGTACTCAGGAGGTTGGAAAATAGTGACGTCACTTGTGACCACTTCCACATTTTTTAGACCTCTCTTCCAGACTTTACTCTTTGCTTTTTCAAGTAAAGAAGGGGAGAGGTCGACAAGATATATTTTTTTGTAGCGAGCGAGCTGCTCGTTTGTTAAAAAGTCGAGACTTGCTCCCGTACCAGCCCCAAAATCAACCCACGTCCCTTCGGGTTGTCTATTGTTCAGTTCCCTAAAAAGAGTTTCACGGCCTGCCAACAACTTTTTTCTGAATTGGTCATAATTTTGTGTTTGGTTTTTATAGAAATTCTCGAGTCTATCCTTGTGATTCGTGTCCTTACGAGGCTTAAGCATTTGATAGATCGTTTTTATATCGGCAATCATGAGGGTTGCACTCCCGCGATATAAAAACTTCCGTAGGTATGGACTCGATCTTTCTTGTGCAAAGACTTCGCTAGTTCATGATCGTAGTGAAGGTAATCTCCGAGGGTTTTGTTGGTAGACAGGGCAAGCGGATCAATGAAATCCACATTTAAGCTGGCACTGCGCCAGAGAATTTTTGACGTTTCATCCGCTTTAGCAATCAGATGTTTCCATTGCTCCTCTAAAAGCTGGCGATGATTTTGGTAAAGCCAGTCCATATGATCGAGAAGTGTTACTTTATGTAGTTTTTTATGATCTTTCTTGAAAAATTCAATCAAAGAAGAATTGTGAGTACTAAGTCCCTCTACTCGGTCTTTTAAGGTATTGAAGTTCTTTTCTTTCAAATACTCGGGGCAGCAGTCTTGAGTGTAGTAACCAAAAAGGTAGAGGTGGTAAAAGTAATTATCGTGAAGACTGAGTTTGGAAAAAACGAAATCAAGACAGTCTTCGATAAATTTCGCCATTCCCCCTATATAGGAATTTTCGATCTGTAGAAACTGTGAGCGAGGAACGCCTAAGGCTGACATCAATGCCCCTCGTCTAGTAGCCCAACGGAGGGTATCATTCCAAAAATAAGGTTTCAGTTCGGAAAAATAGATCAGTGCCTGTTCTTGCAAGGTTTTAGCGGAAAAAACTTTATCAATGCTAGGGAGAAGTCCTTTTAAAGATATGTAACTACCCATGAGGCGGGCCACAAGCCCTGAGCTGCCTCGGTAATAAAATCCTTTATGAAAACTATTAGTTTTAAAAAAATCAATATGGCGATCCCAGTAAGCTTGGGCAAATTCAGGAAGTTCGGCTCGAAGAGTTTTGCGATAAATCCTCTCGATGCCTGGATGCATGCCCATAGCAAAGAGTGTGAAGAAGTCCTCGTAATCAAGACTTTTAATTCCTGCTTTTTTAAGCTCCAACAGCGCATTTTGTCTGGGATTCATATCAACAGCATCGACATGGTTAGGGGAGTCTAGGAGGTACTCTAAAGCATTGCATCCCGCTGAGGTGATTACTAAGACGTTGTCAGAGGGTTTGATTTTAAAGGCCATTCGATCAAGACGGGGGTCTTCCCAACATTGGTTGTAAACCAAATTATTGCCGTGAACCCAATGGAAAATTTGTTGTCTCATCCAGGATTGAATTTGCATATATCCAATGATGACGGGAGTTTAGGGAATTAACAAATTATGACTCCATCAATGTTCTGTCAGTGTTGTGTCAAAAGGTCGAGGATATATTAGGAAAGGCTTGTATGCTCTGTTCAACAAGACGTCCCTTCGTCACGGAAGGAAGAATTTTCAATATGACGAATTCCCATTGAGGCCACGCTCTTACTCCAATAACAATATTGGTTTCGACAAAGAAGAGGGGACTGCCATGTTTATCCAAATCATTCTATCAATATTAATTTTTCCCGCTGACGCTATCGTGGGAGGGGATAACCTTGTGGATTCAGTTCCTGAGCAGCTCTGCCAGATTGTTCCAGTCGAGAACGGCCAGTATCTTCGCCAAAAAACTTGCTCGGCGACAATCGTAGGTTCAAGGGAGCTTTTGACTGCGGGGCACTGTGGTTCTGGACAGCATGAAGCCTATTTTGTGGATTGTGTTTCGGGAGATCAGTTTTTAGTGCCTACTGAAGACAATTGGACTTTTCTTGATGAAAACGGCCCTCTTAACCCAATGTTAGCCATTAAAGATCTTGGACGTGCAGAAAAAGACCAAGCTCTTGTAAAAATAAATTCGAGTTTTTCAGTCGATGGTCTCGGTATCGCCACAGCCCACGAACAGGAGGCACTTTTAGAAGCCAACTCTTGTTATTTCCTAGGAACGGGAATCAATAATGCCGGTCTATGGGGAGTACCCCAAAAGGTAAAAGTAGATACTCAAAAAAGCTTAGACTCTTATGGATCTTTAGTTTTTCTGGAAGCCTATCCGCAAGTGCAGGCCCATGATTCCGGTGGTTCCCTTGTTTGTGAAAATCAAGTGGTGGCAGTTATTGTGGCTCAGCAGAATAAACCCAAAGGCTCTATTCTGACGAAAGTTTCGAGTGATTTGTTCAGCTCTGGCAGCCTTAATCCACAAGCTTGTCAAAACAATACCACCTCAAAAGCTGTGGACGATGCCATTGAACATCTTTTAGGCTTTGAAGAAGTAAGACATTTTCTAATGACTAAAAAGCAACAAGGTTATTCGGTTTGTTATCAAGGTCTCACTCTTGGTAAAAACAATTATCAGTACTTCAAAAATTTTGTTTCCTTTGAATTACAAAAAGATGGAAAAATCGAAAATCGTTTGATGGTCCTTTTTCAGTCAGCCAGTGTCCAGGCCCACCACTCGACCGGTTCAAGACCTTGGGTGATTTTAGACACTCAGAAAACTATCGAAGCTCTCGGTCAAACTTTGGATGTGGCTATTCCCCAAAACTCCCTCTCATTTCAGCCGTTAGCAGAAAACTATTTTCAAAACTGGAACGGAGACAAAAAGCAAAAATCAATGATTGTTCTTGGCTCCTCTTCCTCTAGCAATCTTCTTCTTTTTTCTTGGCTCAAAGAAGTGAACGTCGGCGGCAATATTTTTACCACCGGTGTTAGTCCACAGTACGGACTCGTAGAAAAGCAAGGCGATGAAGACTTCATGTTATCCAATGGATCGGCGTTCAATAAAGTATTAGGAATTCTCGAAGATCAACTCACTGAAACCGAGAAAGCCTATAAGGCTTCTAGTGCAGAGATTGGTGACTTCATCGAACAGGTCTCAAAGGTAAGGCGCTAAAACTCATTGCCGTCTTGAGGCGAAATGAAAATGTCGTCCTGATGAGAAGCAAAAAAATTGTCGTCCTGATGAGAAGCAAAAAAATTGTCGTCCTGAGGCGAAGCAAAAAAATTGTCGTCCTGAGGCGAAGCCGAAGGACCTTTGGAACCTCGGTCGAAGCCCTCGTCTCCCCATAGTATTGTTTATAATAAATTTCTTCAGGGCCGGCATCCATGACGGCCACATGCGAAGCTGTACAGCTTCGCATGCCGTGGCCCTTGCTTGTGTTTCTCCCTGCGGGCGAAAACGCGTCACGCTCACAAGAGCCCTTACGAAAATTATTATAAACAATACTATGGGGACCGTGGATCAAGCGAAAACTTAAAAAAAAGGCCCCCCTTGAATGACTTTGTTGGATCTTATTTTTTTGTAGCAATGTGGGTGCTTAGACTACAAATGTATGTTCAGCTATTTTAATTAGTTATCTACATCGCGACAAAAGGAAAAATGAGAGCCCAAAATGACAAATTTCCGTTCGCCTTGCAAAAATTACAGCTGAAATTAAAAAGAACTCCTTTTCACCCTGGTTTTCAACTTGCATCGAAATAGCAGGCAAAGGAGCGATTTATGAAAAAACTGATATTCTCTTTTATAGCGATTTCATTAATGTACGGGCAAAATTTGTGGGCTGGGGAATTCAATCATTCCGTGGCCATCAATATTCAGAGTCTTCAAATCAATGTGCCCAACTCTTCTGGAGAGCATAGATTAACATTGCTCATTTACCTGCAAGGTCGCTCCACCGGCCATCTCACCCTTATCGAAGACATAAATTTGGGCTCTCATCATGTGAACCGCCCCCTCGGAGAAGCTGAGATCGGTGACTGGATTGAAATTTCACAACACAGTTTCAATGGAGCCATTTATCGTGGAGGTCTCCTAGGTCAGGATCAAGAGGGTTACGATTTGGTTTTTAAAGTCAAACGCTACCGTACTGTTATTGATCAGGTTCACCTCTCTTTTGCTCTTTCAACCGACGCTTTAGTCAGGCAGTACCGCAGCCCCGTTCCCTTCCGGGTGAATGATCCACAGGGCAGAGATTTTATTGAAATGGCTGTTCTTCTTGAATAAATCAAGATCGAAGGGGCTTAAAAGACATCTCGACACATGATGACCCCCGCATTCCCTTGGATGCGGTCAAAAGCCTGTTCCACCATAGGATTGGGTACATTCATGCGCCCCCTTTCCCGTTGAGCACTTTCACTACTCGTTAGGACGGTGGAATCGCGACGATCCAGGCGCTCTTGTTGTCGATCAAACTCTTCTCCGCTGGCGATCGCTGTGAAGCGCACATCGTTTTCTAAAAATTGATCCACACTCATTCGATCGAGAGTCAAATCGGCCCAGGTTTTGGCTTCACCTTGCTCACGTTTAATGAGTGCATTACGTCCTCTCAAGAAACTTTTTTTCCGGGCTAAGGAATCTTTAATATGACGACGTATCGTTCGGCGATCAAAATTATTTCCAAGCCACTTGTCCATTAAGTCTCTTGCGACTCGCCGAGTGTATGTTCCCACTTTTGCATTCTTGGTTTGATTAATAAGAAGGAATCGCTCCCACCACTTCCTTTGCCCCAACGAATAAACCTGCACGTTTAACAGCAAATCAGAGACCATTTTTAGTACTTCCTCTGGAGCGTTCGCTGGAACTTGAAAGTTTCTGGATTCTAAGTGATTGAGATATTTAAGGTGCTCATAAAGTTGTGAGCGCGACCAGCCCACATGAGCAAGACGAGCTCTCAAAGAGACCTGCTCTAACACAAGCTGCTTCATTACGGCTTCCGTTAAGAGTGGAAGGGTCTTTTTTTGGTTTTCTGAAAGACCCTGATAACCCGTGATATAGCTTTCCATTTGTTGCACATTTCTCTCAAAACTTCGGGCCATAAGAGTTTCTAAAACGTTTTGGTCACTGAGAATGTATTGTTCACTGTTCATTTCCCAAAGAGGTAAGTTTGATAAGACGACATGGCCCATTTGAGCCTTTGGAGAACGCCAAACCTCAAGGTCTCCCTCATGGTAAGAGGTTCCAAACCAAGCTATATTCCACAGCACTCCGTGGCGTTTTATAACTTCTCCTTTAAAACGGTGCACGACCACATTGTCTACATCGGACTGCTCGCCCATTACATAGTTGAAAAGTTGCTTTGCTTTTTTATAAAGATAATTCTCACTGGGTTTTGTAAAAAAGCGGCGACGAGTAAGAGGAACACGCATTCCCAGTTCGTAGTAGGGGCGACCTTCAGCTTCTGCCAGGCTTATATCCTCTCCATTTTCAACAGCCTCCTTAAGATCACCGAGGCTGGAGTACTCAAGCACACCGGGTGTGAGTTCTCTTGGTGAAATAAGGTCTTTTAAAGTCTGTCTCTGGGATGACTGGGAAACGATACGGAGATTGATGCCATGCTCAACGGCCGCTCTCCTTAGATCATCAAGCTTTGCGTAATCCCAAACGTTTCTTGAGTTGTTTTCGTTTTGGCCAGATGTGTCTCCGAAATCATTGGCTAAGAGAATGATCGTCTTTCCTTTAAAGTCTTCCGCTAAAGAGGTGCGATATTCAGAGTAGGGATCATTAGGATCTGCCACATCATTGAGGTCGGTCAGCCTTTCCATAAAAGAGATAAAGTTTTTATAAGAGAGGTCCCAAATATCCAAATCTGTTTGAAGGTAATCATGGGCGAGAGTTTTCCATGATTCATAGGCCGTTCTTCCCATACGATGATTGGTCACCAGAAGAAAATCAGAATCGGGAGTTTTCATATAGTCATCGGCTACACTTAGAGTATGAAGACGACTTTGAATTGTCTGTAGCTGTTGACCACTGTTTTGACCCAGGCGATCGATATCAAGATCGACTTTATTCACTGTTGTGCGATAAGAGTCAGCGGCCGGGCTTACACCGACGACAAATTCTAAAATTTTAGACTGCCCACGACGGAGATTTAAGATTTCTTGAATAAAACCGTCTCCAATTTTTAAAGGCTCTCCGGCTTTGTTAAAGAACTCCACGTCGGTCGCTCCTAAATCGCCACCAATACGTTCAAAGTATTGAATCAGATGGCGACCAATTTCAGATTCGCCCCCAAAATCTTGGCCTGAGACATTGGTGACTTTTAAAATAAACCGGCCAGCCTCTCCTCGCGCTAAACTGGGAGGAGTATCGATGGGCTCAATTAAAACAGGGAACTGTACTGTAAACTCTTTTACGCCCTCAGGGCTTTGATTAAATTCAGGGATCACGCGAGCCACCTGAGCCACATCCGCTGTCCCTTTAGGACGAATCATTTCCTGGCGCACAAAGGGCTCTTGGGTTGGGCCCGTGAATAAATAATCTTTTACGTTGAACTCGATCTCTAGGGGATCTCCATTTTCTGTCTGTACTTGGCGGACCTCTCCTGGCTCTAGACCCTCCGGGAGTGAAAATTCAATTTCATCAGTGACATAGTATGCACCACTCGCAACCTTCACCCGGGCTTTTGCGTTCGCTGGTGTCGGCATATCTCCTAAGTTTCTAACAAAAATATCTTTTAAGTATCCTTTTTCACCCGGTTCAAAAATTCCATCGGATTTTTCTCCACGGTTCACATCCACAAATGAAAACCCTGCCAGCTGTAGACGAAAGCGATCTCTGTGGGTGGAAATCACCTCACCATTGTCACCGATAATTTCCCACTCGACCGTTCCGGTGTTTCCATCATCCCCTCGGTAAAGCGGGGAGTTCTCCTCATTGCCATCACTTCCAGAAGAGCCACTGAAACCATTGGGGGCCTGCTTGGTTACGGTAACAGTATAAGTTTCTGTTGAGGTGTTACCGTCACTATCGGTTGTTGTTCGGGTTCGGGTTTCTTGTTCTTGATAAGTACCGCCCATGCCACCTGAGCCGCCACTCCCACCATCACCCGCTCTTCCATGCTCGCCATGTTCACCACCTAATCCAGCGGGGGTAAGAGGGTCGATCACCCAAGCTAATTCTAGATGGTCAACAGGGAGTTGAATTTTTAGGTGGCCTCCATCGGCACCATCAGCGCCATCGGCGGCTGTGCCGGCATCACCACCGCGACCACCGTTACCACCATCGCCGCCGCGTTGGTTTCCAATACCGTTGCCACCGTCACCGCCGTCACCACCATTTTCGCCCCAGCCACCGTAACCGCCCATGCCTCCATTTCCTCCGCGGGCGACAAGACGAATAAAACCATTTTCATCAATATAGACTTTACGTTTTCCAAACTCGATTTCATTGCCATCGTCGGCTCTTAAATAGCCATCAATCGTCAGCAGTCCCACGACAGAATCCGTTGTCCCGAAACGAAAAAAACCTTCTCCAGCTCTCTCACCAGGTGCAGCTTCTTCTCCGGCCCCGCCATCTCGACCGTCTCTACCATTTGAGCCATCACCCCCAGCAAAACCACTACTTCCATCCGAGGCTTGCTGACCACGAAAGCTCACCCCGTCTTGCCCGTCGTCTCCTTTGACTCCGGAGACACTGAATTCAAAAAGGGTGTCTGACCATCGAGACCCCTGTTGAATATAGAGGCCGTCGCTATCGGTTCTGGTTTCTCTCAAATTATCGTCATCAGCAAAAACGAATGAAAAAGTGAAAAACGTCACAACGGCGAGGGCATGTTTAAACTTTTGACATTTTAGTGTCCTGAGCATGGGTTTACTCCAAAATATGTGGGGCCCAGTGGGGCATTTAAAAAAATCTACGAATAAGACTCTGAAAATGCAGGGCTTGTGCCAGGGCAAAGAGAATGCTTTAGAAAATATGTCGTAAAATTGCGATGGGGTAGGGAGAAAAGAAAAAGCCAGCATTCTTAAAAAGCTGGCTTTGGCAATCCATTGTCTGTTTATGACTGGAGTTTAATTAAAATCAGAACTTTGAGCAATATAAGGAAGATTGCGATAGTAGCCTTGGTAATCGAGTCCGTACCCAACGACAAAGCGATTTTCTATTTCAAAGCCGACATGATCAATCGTGCAATCGGTTTTCAATGCGGCTGGCTTAAAAAGAAGGGAAGTGGTGACCAATCGTTTTGGCATACGGGCTTGAATGTTCTTTTTAAGATAATTCATAGTAAGACCGGTATCGACGATGTCTTCAACAAGTAAAACATTTTTTCCTTCTAAGGGAACAGTGAGATCCAAAGTCGTTTTTACTTCTCCAGAGGATTGAGTGGTGCCACCATAAGAAGAGACTCCAAAAAATTCGCATTGAATATCAAGGTCCATACTTCTCACTAAATCCGCAAAATACATGCAAGAACCTTTAAGAATACAAATCGCGGTAAGGTCTTCTCCTTTGAACTCGTCAGTGAGTTTCTTGCCAATTTCTGAGACCTTTTTTTCAATGTCTTCGGCACTAATTAGTTCTGTGAGATTTAATGGTTTCATGGCTAAAAACTCCCCTTTTTAAACAAACGAATTATTGATCAACTCTCCCACACCTCCGGCCCCGGGGACAATATACTGGCTGTCATTGAGGCCTTTTTCTTCGTCCCAGTGCTTTCCTGGCACCTCACTCAGCACTTTTTCGGGCGAAAAGCCGCGATCAAGCCTGGCGGAGTAGACGATAACATCAGGATGGGTTTCGGTAATCTTTCTTATAAATTCCGGTGTGATAATCATATGAGCGGAGATGATTTGGCGAGCTTTGCCGTCGACCTTATTTTTGTAGTGGTCGATCACCTCACATAAAGAGGAGCCTGTGGCACCCATCGGATCGGGGATCAGTAAGATAGCGTCATCCACATCTCCTCCGATTTTTGAAGAATTCAACTCTGTGTGGGTGACCTCTCCTTTTTCATTGGTCACTCTTGAAGCAAAAATATGATCCAGCCTTAAACCTTGAGGAGTCACAATTTCATTGAGTTCATCAAAAAATATTTGAGCCGGTAGCATTCCCGCACGCGCCACATCAACACAAACGGCTTTCTGAGAGATTTCAAAGAAGGTCTCTTTTAGTTTCACTTCCGGATGCATCGTGGTCATTCTTGTAGGCCGCTCTTCTTCCTTCTTTGGCCACTGACCGTTCATGATCTGAATAAAGAGTTGTTTAAAAATCTTTTTGATATAGCGGTTAAACTGGGGTTGGCCACAATTCTCACCCGAGGCCACGCCACAAAGGTGATTTAGGTAAGGGTCGTCGAGAAGGACAATATTTTCTGGATACTCATGTTTGATTTGTAGAGGCTGCCAAGACATGGCCCCTATGTACACTCACTTCACTTCAAGGACAAGGGCGATGTCGCTTAAGGAATCCATGAATTCCTCATTGTTAAGAATCTGGAGCTTGCGGCTTCCTTCAAAGAGATTCCTCTCTTCTTGAGTAAAATCAAGATCATGCACGCCAATATCCACGATAAAAGCGCTGTCCTGAGTTCGCATATTAATGTCAAAGGTCAGTGGGGGAGAGGGTTCCTCGTCTAATTTTAGCTGATTCCAAAATCGAACCTCAGCTTTAATGGATTCAGGGCTTGAGTCTTCAGCAACAATCACCTGGGCATAGAAACCAAAATTGAGTCCCGTTTCTAGATCCTGCTCGCCTATGAATAAATTAACGGGCTCTCCCAATTGGTACTGTTTTCTCTGGTTTCCGAAACTATTAAACTCTTGTTTATTGCTTCCCCGAAATTGAGTGGCAAATTGATCGGTTACTATAAAAACTCCCTGTTCCAGTTTGCGAGCGGACTGAGAGAGAGTCTCCAAACCGTTTCGAGTGATACTGTAAACTTTCACACTCAATTGTTTTTGTAATTGCGGTGCTGAATTTTCGGATGGTGGTGGGTTTTGCCTAAGAGAAGCCTGCTCTGAGGGCGCTTGCCGTCCTTGTAGGTTTTGCACACTTTCAGTTTCACTTTGAAAGCTTTCAACCGCTTGCGGCTCACTGACGGAATCATCTCTAGCAATGGTAGAGGAGACGGGAGGAAGATTACTGCGGCTATCTGTCTTATCGGTGCGAGGAATAAAGTTATCTCTTAAAACAACGACGAATATAACCAGGAACAATAAACCCAACTGAACCATCCAATTTCCCAAGATTTTTTTCCATCTTGGTTTTTGTGGGGGTTCATAGGACTCCATATTGATCCCACATCCAGCGCAATACTGGTCCTTGGGTTGGAGCAAGTTACATTTGGGACAATTAATCATCATGATTGGGTCCTGGTTCGCCAAATTAAGTTTAGCACAGCCAGACCGAGGGTAAGGCGGAATTCTGACAAATTTGACGCCATACGTCGAATGCCGTAAAGTGGAGAAAAGTGGGAAAAAGTGGAACCAAAGTGGTTCAAAGTGGAATTCCCAGCAAACCTAGGACGGGTAAGTGGAAGAGCTAAGAGGGCGATTCGAAATTAAGATGGATCAGAAAGGAAGAATGAACTTCCCTTCCGCCCTTTTCAACGAGGAAAACTCGTCCTTTGTCGTAACCAATAGTCAGTACCAAGGATGCCGTTGTCTGGACATATATCCCAAACAAGAGTGGGAAAAGCTGGAAAAGAAAATTTCCGGACTTTCGCCACTTAAAAAAGAGGTCCAAGCATTTCAACGTTTCTACATCGCTGGCGGACAACCAATCGAGGCCGGGAACAAAGGTCGAGTTCTCATTCCTAAAAGCTTAAGGGAGTACGCAAACCTCCAAGACGAGATCGTCATTGTGGGAATGGGCACAAAATTAGAAGTTTGGAACCTTGCCGATTGGAACAAAATCTTTGATAACTTGGCCAGCGATTTCGAAGACACTCTTGGAGTG
The DNA here is from genome assembly GCA_964230645.1 of Bdellovibrionales bacterium. Lineage (GTDB taxonomy): Bacteria > Bdellovibrionota > Bdellovibrionia > Bdellovibrionales > JAGQZY01 > JAGQZY01. The sequence goes on from CAXRHT010000003.1 coordinate 599,319, forward strand.
ATCGCGAATCTGGATATGGGAGTAGAAAATGCATCATAATAACAACAACAATAATAATCATTATCCCGTAATGCTAAACGAAGTAATGGAAATGTTTTCCCAAGCCAATGTGGAAAAGCCTAAAAACTATCTTGATGGAACTTTCGGACGTGGAGGGCACGCCGAAAAAGTATCCAGCCAATTTCCTGAACTTGATATCTATGCCCTTGATAAAGATAAAGAAGCCATTGATTTTGCTAAAAAGAATTGGGAGCAACAATCAAAGGCTAAAAAATTCTTTATCGAACAAGCCAGTTTCAACAGTCTCGATAAAGTGATCGAGAACCGCAACTGGCCTCAAAAGTATGACATGATTCTCTTGGACCTTGGTGTCAGTTCCCCCCAATTGGACCAAGGTTCGAGAGGTTTTTCTTTTTATCATCAGGGTCCCCTCGATATGAGAATGGACCAACGCTCACCCTTAACGGCTGAGGAAATTATTAACTATTGGAGTGAAGAAGAGCTTGTCGATATCTTTAAAGATTACGGCGAAGTTTTTAAACCCTACAATGTTGTAAAAACAATTCTTCGTGAAAGAAAAAAGAACACGATTTCTTCTACTCAAGAGCTTTCAAGCCTTATTGAAAAGTCTATTGGTTGGAGAAAAAAAGGGAAGCACCCGGCCACGAAGTACTTTATGGCTTTAAGGCTTGTGGTGAACAAGGAGCTGGAAGACCTAAAAGACGGTCTACAAACGCTTATGAAGCGTCTTGTTCCCGGTGGCCGTTTAGTAGTTATCACTTTCCATTCTTTAGAAGATCGTATCGTAAAACAAGTTTTTAGGAATTCTGACTACGGACAGCCAGTTAATAAGAAAGTGGTTAAACCCACTAGAGACGAGCAACTGGAAAACCGCAGATCGCGAAGTGCTAAGCTTCGCGCCTTTGAGAGAATTATTGAAGAAAGTATTAAAGATTTATAAAAATTATTGGAATCACGAAGAGCCCAAACAGAAAAGATCAGGAGGATCAAATGAGTCGAGAGCAAGCCAAATCAATTAAGCCATTTATTAGTGTCATTCTATTTATGTGTTTTATGTTCACATTTGCTTTTGTGAAAATGGAAAACAGAAGAATGGGATATTCTTTTATGAAACTCGCCCACCAGGAAAAACTCATGCGTAACAAACAAAGAGAAAAATCCATCCAATTAGCTCGCATGACTGGCCCTGAAAGACTGCAACTCGTTGCCACTCAAAAACTTCCCTTGAAAAAGGCGGATGCCAGTCAAATAATCCAGATGACTGGTGATGGAATGGCGATTGTTCAATAAAAACTTTAACCGACTCTGATTTCTAAACGTCTCCTAAAGTAGGAGGGAGATTTTGCTCATTTTAAGATTTTTTTTCTGTATTCTGATTTTATTTTTTTCTGTCGCCTGCGAAAGGTCCACGCTGGAATGGGTTTCTAGTGGGGGAAATCAAGGCAGTGAGATTCCTGCTGACGGCAATCAGGGAGAAAGTGAAGACGTTGTCGTCCCTTCACAAATTTTACTTCATGCCCAGAAGTCTTATAACCCAAGTCGTTGGCGCGACGGTTCTTATGTGATCAAAAACGAGATCGGCAATCTCGAATTTTTAAAGGTGAGTCTACCGACAGAAATCCCTGTGACCTCAGGCAATGCCGGCAATCACCGCGTGACCCTTTTTATTGATTTTCAAGGTGGCTCGCTTGAGTGCTATTATAAAGGAGGTGCGGACATCAATAAGCCCCTTCAAAGTGGCAACAGTTCACAAATTGAAAAAGGTAAAAAATATCTTTTTGAAGAGTGCAGCGATGGGAGCGAACCTGGTGACCTTATTAAGGCGCAAAAAAACTTCCTTTTAACAATCAATAATGGTGACAGTTCAAAAACAACGTCCATTCGCATGCCCATTCAAGTGGATTCCTACAATTAAAATTCAACAAATAAAATCTTAGGAAAAGCCTCTACAGGTTGCCCTCTCAACCAATCACTGTATAATTGAATAAAGGATGGGAGAGGACGGATTCTCTCTTAAAAAGCATATGTACAAAAGTCGAGTCATCTTTGTTTTTCTTTTCGTCGTTGCCTTGTGGGGAGCCTTAATTTTTAGAGGCGCTTATTTGCAGCTTGTTCCAAGTCCTCAGTTTGAAGCTATTAAGGAACGCCAGTTCAACCGTATGGTTAAGCTTGATTCCAGAAGAGGTGATATTCTCGATCGTGATGGCAGAGCCCTTGCGGTTTCAGTGACCTCCTACTCTCTTTTTGCCGATCCAAAAATCTTAAAAGATCCTTATGCTGCGGCAAAAAAACTCTCTCGCCATTTCCGTGTCTCGTTTCGCTCTATATATAATAAGATAAAAAATAAAAATCGACGTTTCATTTGGTTGAAAAGAAAGCTCGACCGAGAGGACTATGAAAAAATAAAAGCTTGGGGTATTCGGGGTCTAGCATTCAAAGAAGAATTTAAAAGGATTTATCCCAATAAAACTTTAGCCTCCTCTGTTCTGGGTTTTGTAGGGCGAGAACAGCAAGGACTCTCTGGACTTGAGAAAAAATTTGAAGGGGTTCTCACGGGCTCAGGGCGCAAAGTTCAGGTGCAAAGGGATGCCAGAGGTCGCGTTCTCATCGAAGACGGACGTTTTTTTGCGAGAAGTCCTGAGGGCTCGGACATTCATTTAACTATCGATAAAGATCTACAGTTTTGGGTGGAGTCTCAACTTCAAAAAGCGGTTAAAGAAAATGAAGCCGAAGCGGCTTGGGCTGTGGTTCTCAATCCGGCGAACTCGGAAATTTTAGCGATGTCGAGTTTTCCAAGTTTTGACTCCAATCGTCCTCTTAAAGCTTCCTCGAGCGCGCGGCGAAATAAAGCCATTCACGACATTTATGAAACGGGCAGTGTGATGAAGGCTTTCACCGTCGGCGGAGCCTTGAATAGAGGAATTGTTCATCCCAACACGCGAATTGATACCGAAGACGGAATTTTTAAAATAGGTAATCGCACCATCAAAGAGGCCGATAAGAATCACTATTTTAAAGAGCTCACTGTCAGTGAAATCATCGCCTATTCCTCCAATGTGGGGACCTCAAAAATTGCCCTTCAGATGGGAGCTGAAACTCTGCATGAATCTCTCCTTGATTTTGGCTTTGGCCAAGAAACCGGCGTCGGTCTTCCCGGCGAGGCCAGGGGACTTCTTCATAAGCCACCCTGGCGGGATCATTTATTAGCCAACATTTCTTTCGGACACGGAGTGGCTGTCACAGCACTACAAGTGGCCAATGCTTACGCTGCGATCGCCAATGGAGGAGAGCTGAATCGTCCTTATATAATTAAAGAAATTAGAGATGTGGAAAATGGTGAGGTTGTAGAGACTCCTAAAAAGACAATTCGAAGAGTTTTGAGTAAAAAGAACGCCAACCTTATGAAAATGATGCTCTCCTCGGTCGTGGCCGAAGGGGGCTCGGGTTACAAGGCTCGAATTCACGGTTATCCCGTCGCCGGGAAAACTGGAACTGCCCAAAAAGTGGATCCTAACGGACGGGGTTACCTCAGAGGACACTATATCTCTAATTTTGCAGGCTTTGTCCCTGCCAATGACCCTCGTTATGTCATTTACGTAGCTGTTGATAGTCCAAAGAAAAAAGGCTTCTATGCTTCCACCGTGGCGGCTCCCGTTTTTAGAAGTATTGCCGAGTACGCTCTTAGAAGAGAAGGTAAGGCTCCGGTTTATCTCTCAGATCAAGAGTTGGTAAAACAACACACGGTGAATGCAGAGGAAACTGAGGCCCAAGTGCTTGAGGTCACTTTGGATGAAGTTTCTGAAAAACTCTCTCCACTGGAAAAGATGCCGGATCTCAAAGGCCTAACCTTTAAAGAGGTGATCAAAACCCTAAATGGTTATGATGTGGATGTGAGAATGAGTGGAGAAGGTCGAGTCTATTCGACAAGCCCTGCCCCTGGCCAAAAAGTCTCCCGCCGAATTCGCGTCCGTCTCAAAGAAAATAAAGTGGCAACAGAATAAATTGGTAACAGATTTTATCAATGCACAAGAGGGTGCTTCCGAATCTGCTCACATTGCCAATCGGTAAGAAAAGTGCCTCGATCAGAGGCTTTGTTGGCGAGTAGGTTTTGGGGAAAGCCTTCATTGTGGGGGGCATTCGTAAGAATGTGAGTGATTTCATGGGCCAAAATTATATCAAGAGCTAGAGGAGTATTTTTTAGGGTCTCCATGGCTCGGTGTTCAATAAATAGTGAATTTAAAGTGAGATGCTCAAACTCATGATCTCGACTCCAATAGGCGGCATTGGCGTAACCGGTTCCATCCGAATAGTAGCAATCCAATGAATCAGTAAAGATCGCCACAGGACGGCCGATCCCCCGAGGGAGAGCTTCAATAACGCGGTAATCATTTTCACAAGAAAGATTCTCAAATGAAGAATCTGACATTTGTAAAGCCGAGACAAGTTCCAGTTCCACATTGCAGTTCCTAGAGAAAACATCCTGTGCCACAGAAACGAATTTCAAAATCTCACGTTCACGCCAGGAACTCTGACTGTTCACAACAATAGAAAGTGGTAAGGTAAGCTTTTCGTTCTTATCAGCAACTCCGTCAATTCCAAAAGACAGACGAGATAGACCTCCAAGAACAAAAACGAAAAGGAGCCTTGCTAAAGGGTTCCAAAAAAATGGCCTTTTGGAGGAATTCTGATTCATAGCCACAGATTAATAGAGGGGAGGTTTTAAATCTAGAAAGCCTGAAAAATGTTTAAAAAGCGGCAACTAAAGTGACCAAAAACCAGTCACCCCAATGCCGCGCCACTCCACCCCAGGGTACCTGCTTCCCGTTGGTAGCAATGCTGCGTTACTAAGGGGGCGCGCTATCGGAACCCTCGCGAAGCAGGTACGATAGGTTATGACTCTAAAGGCCTTGTTAAATACCCATGGAAAAATGGACTGGAGGGATCAGGATCCTAATTTTTCTCCCCAATCCCTCGTCATAGATAGTCGGGAGATTGAAACTGGATCTGTATTTGTCGCCCTTAAAGGCACTCAGGTGGATGGGCACGATTTTCTAAAAAAAGCCGCAGAGCTGGGGGCCGCTGCCCTGGTAGTGGAGAGCCTTTCTAACGTTCCCAAAAATTTCAAAGGTGCAGTCTTACAGGTACTTGATACAAGGCTCGTGCTTCCGCTGTTTGCGCAAAGGTTTTTTGAAAATCCGGGTGACTCGCTGATTTCCCTTGCTGTCACAGGGACCAACGGTAAAACCAGTGTGACCTATATCGTTGAGCACTTACTCAATGGGCAAAAAAAGAATTGCGGAGTTATCGGTACAATCGATCATCATCTTGGGGAGAAAAGATGGCAGACAAATCTCACCTCTCCTGATCCGGTCACATTGAATAAAAGGCTGCACGAATTTTTAGATCAAGGGGCCCAAAGTTTTATCATTGAGGCTTCCAGTCACGCTTTAAAACAAAATAGAGTGGCACAAAGTTTTAACGGGGTTATTTTCACGAATCTCAGTCGCGATCATTTGGATTATCATCCCGATATGGAAGACTACTTTTCCAGTAAGGCAAAGCTTTTTTCAAGAGAGCTCCTAAAGGAGGGAAGTGATAATTTCGCTTTGATCAATAGCGATGATGAATACGGAAAAAAGTTGGTGGAGCTAACTGAGGGCCGAGTCATTTATCGTTATGGTCAAACTGAGGCGGATCTACTTATTTCTAATATCGATGATAAGCTTGGTGGAACGAGCTTTGATTTAAATCTTCCTCCCAATCAAAGTGTAAAAATAAAATCTCCTCTTATTGGAGTCCACAATGTTTACAATGTGGTGGCAGCACTTGGAGTGATTCATGCGCTTGGGCTTAATATGCAAAAAGCGGTAAAAGATTTAGAAAGCTTCCCTGGAATACCGGGAAGACTTCAAGGGGTTCAGTCGCAATCAGGAGTTTTTGGTTTCGTGGACTATGCCCACACGCCAGATGCCCTAGAAAAGGTTTTAATAAGCCTCAAGAAATTAAAAAAAGAAACCAGTCGATTGATTTGCGTCTTCGGTTGTGGGGGAGATCGTGACCGCGGTAAAAGAGCCCTTATGGGCGAGGTCTCAAAAAAACACAGCGATCTTTCTGTGGTGACCTCGGATAACCCGCGTACCGAAGATCCCGAGAAAATCGTGGCGGAAATCATGACCGCTTTTAAACTTGATTCCCCTCCGGCCGAAGGGGGGCTACCTCACGTAGTGACCGAGGTGGGTCGAGAGAAAGCCATTAAGCTGGCTTGTTTTCAAGCCAAACCGGGGGATGTGGTCTTGATTGCAGGTAAAGGACATGAGAATTATCAAATAACAGGTACGGAAAAAAAAGATTTCGACGATTTTAAACTGTTACAAAAATATTTAAGGTAAAAAAATGTTTGAATTAGATTTCATCAAAGAGGCAACCAGTGGGAGCCTTGTCAGTTCTCCTGAAAAAACTTTTACGGGATACTCCACAGATAATCGAGATGCCAATATCAAGGGCACACTTTTTATCCCCCTTGTGGGCGAGCAGCACGATGCCCATAAATTTGTGGAAAAAGCTTTAGAAAATGGAGCAGCCGGCGCCCTAGTTCATCAATGGGATGAGTCTTGGGATAAATTCAAAGACTCTAAAAGTTTTATTCAAGTGGAAGACACTCTGAAAGCTCTCCAACTTTTTGCTAAGGCCTGGCGTAAAGAGCTAAAAGGTCAGGTTCTCGCCTTAACAGGAAGCAATGGTAAAACCACGACCAAAGATTTCCTGGGACAAATTTTTTCTAACTTTGGACCCACCACGGTGAGCCAGGGGAGTTTCAATAACCATTGGGGTGTTCCTTTTACCTTGTTGAATACGAAAAAAGAGGATCAGTTTTGCGTACTAGAAATGGGCATGAATCATGCTGGTGAGCTCATTCAACTTGTAGGAATCGGGGATCCTGATTTCGTAGGAGTGATCAATGTTGGTAACGCCCATATCGGTCATTTTGAAAATGGCATCGAGGGTGTCGCAAGAGCAAAAGAGGAAATATACGAAGCCGCTAGTCCTAGAGCTCAAAGAATTTTCAATGTCGACAACCCTTGGACGCGAGAGATGTACAAAAAGTACAGTGAGTACCCTTGTTACACTTATAGCTTAGAGAACTTCTCCGCTGACGTTTATTTTCGGATCAAAGAAAAAAGACCCAAAGGTTTTCTCATTGAAGGTCAAATCGGGGGAGTTCTTGGAAAGTCTGAGGTTTCTTTTTTTGGAGAGCATAATATATCCAATCTAGCCGCCGCTGTAACCTTTGCTTATATGGCTGGCTGTCGACCGGAAAAACTTTGGCCTCTTTTGCCTCAATGCCATACTGGCTGGGGAAGAAATCAATGGGTAGAATTAAAGAACGGAGCGGAACTCCTTTTTGATGGATACAATGCCAACCCCGACAGTTTCAGACAACTGCTCGAAAACAGCAAAGAAGCCATAGCAAATTCATCCAATGCTGTAGCCATTTTCGGTGAGATGTTGGAGCTTGGAAATAAGACTGAGGAAGAGCACTATATTCTTGGAAAAGAAGCGGGAAAGCTCCCTTTCAAACAATGCCTCTTCATTGGTCCATCAGCCCCCGCCTTTAAAAAGGGTTGGGAGTCTGAGAGAAATGATAATAGCTTAAAGATTTCAGTCACTTATAAAGAATCTCTTGATATTGATCTCGAAACTGTGGTAGATAAGGACTCACTCGTAATTGTGAAGGGATCAAGAGGTGGAGCCTTGGAGAGAGTCGTTAAGCGATTGGATCCGGTTCAGTTTTCACCAAAATAAAATATGCTTTATCAGTGGTTACATCAGTTTTCAGACCAGTACTCAGCACTCAATGTTTTTCGATACATCACTGTTCGAACGTTTATCTCTTTTTTCACGGCTTTTTTTGTTTGTTATCTGGTTGGTCCCACCTATATCCGTCGCTTAAAACTAAAACAAGGTAAGTTGTCCAATGTGCGCGAGGACACTCCTGAACGCCACCAATTAAAGGCGGGAACTCCTACGATGGGTGGGGGCTTGATTTTACTCTCGCTCATTGTTCCCTTTTTTCTGTGGATGGATATCTCAAACCCACTAGTGATTTCGGCCATGGTGACCACTCTTGGTTTTTCTATGATCGGGTACTTGGATGATCACAATAAAGTGATAAAGAAAAACAGTAAGGGGGTCTCTGGAAAAATCAGACTCCTTGCCGAGTTTCTAGTTTCCGGTATCGTCCTTTATTTTTTAATTCAAAATGATCATTTGTCTACACGGCTCACCATGCCTTTTTTTAAAGACATCACTTTTGATTTTGGAATTTTTTATGTTTTCTTTGGCAGTCTGGTGATTGTAGGCACAGCCAATGCCGTGAATCTCACCGACGGTCTTGATGGTCTAGCGATTGGACCGGTTATTATATGTGCAGCCACCTTTAGCATTTTTGCATACGTGGCGGGACACTTCGAAATAGCCAATTATTTAGGAATCCCATTTATTAGTGGTGCCAGTGAACTGGCGCCAGTGGCCGCGACAGTGGTCGCTGCTGGAATGGGTTTCCTATGGTTTAACACCTATCCGGCGCAAGTTTTTATGGGCGACCTTGGCTCATTAGGACTTGGTGGTTTTCTTGGAACCATGGCGGTGTTAACCAAAAATGAATTGGTTATGATTTTATTGGGAGGAGTTTTTGTAGTGGAAGCCTTGTCGGTTATCACGCAAGTGGCCTCTTTTAAATTAACAGGGAAAAGAATTTTTAAAATGGCACCAATCCATCACCACTATGAATTAAACGGCCTAGATGAAACAAAAATCATTGTGCGTTTTTGGATCGTATCCATTTTGTTAGCTGTATTAAGTTTAAGTACATTAAAGTTGAGGTAATAAAGTATGTTTTCAGATACTTCAGAGTTGAAAGATCGTAAAATTATGGTTGTTGGCCTGGGGAGAACGGGTGTTTCTCTTTGTCGTTTTTTATCCGACCATGGAGCCAAAGTCACAGTGACGGACCACAAGTCTCGCGCTGAGCTTTCCGAAGCCCTAGAGCAAATGGAAGGTGTCCCCGTCGAATACGATCTTGGAGGTCACACCCCTAAGAAATTTCTTGAACAAGAGCTCATTATTTTAAGTCCGGGTGTTTCACCCTATCTTAAGATTTTCGAGTACGCTCGGAACCATAATGTTAAGGTAACCGGAGAGTTTGAATTCTCCTCATGGTTTATTAAAGAGCCCATTATTTCCATTACTGGAACCAACGGAAAGACCACCACTACTTTTCTAATCTATAAAATGTTAAAAGAGTCTGGTGTCGATGTATGGGTTGGAGGCAACTACGGTCAACCACTCGTGGATTACCTACGCACAGAAAATAAAGCCAGCGTTCTTGTCCTCGAAGTTTCAAGCTTTCAACTTGAGCACTGTGAAAGATTCACTCCTCAAAATATTGTATTCACCAATTTGGCTGAAGATCACCAAGATCGTTACAAATCCATGGAAGATTACGTGAATGCCAAAAGAAGAATCTTTTTAAACACCAATCAGGCGACCACTAGCATTCTTAATGCTGATGACAACGCTGTTATTGAATTAGCTCGAGACCCGGCCGTTCAGCGTGGACGTATTTTTTACTTCTCCTGCAAAAAGGCCCTTGAACCACAAATCATGAATATCGGTGGTGTGGTTAGCATGAATCGTGATTTAAAAGTGCGCACAGGACCTGAGATCGAACATTTTTCAATGGCAAAAAGCAAAGCACGTGGTCAACATATGATTGAAAACTTTATGGCAGCACTTTTGGCCTCTCGTGAACATGGAGCCACTTCTGAGGCCATTCAAAAAGTGATCGATGAATTTCGCGGTATTCCCCATCGTCTAGAGTACATTCGTCGTGTGGGTGGGGTAGAGTTTTTCAACGACTCCAAAGCCACTAACGTCCATGCCGTAAAAAAAGCATTGGACTCTTTTGGGGAAAACGTGATTCTGGTTATGGGTGGAAAAGACACAGGCCTTAATTACGAGCCTATTTTTGATCATGTAAAAAGAAAGGTGAAGTCATTGATACTTTTCGGCGAAGCCAAAGAGCGTATCAATAGAGATATTGGAGATGCGGCAGAAACTTTCCTTATCGGCACTTTTGAAGAAGCTATTTTGATCGCTTATCAAAAATCTCGAATTGGAGATATTGTGTTAATGTCTCCGGGATGTTCAAGTTTTGACATCTTTGATAGTTACATCGAGCGTGGTAACTACTTTAAAGAAATTGTAAAGAATTTCTCCTAAATTTTTCAAACCCTGAAGATTAGACGCTTCGGGGTTTACAATAGTCTCGTCTCGTAGCTAGTCTAAAGTACGAGTATTTACCTTTGTGTTTTTGAGTTCAGATAGAAATCACTGTTCCACTGTGTTTATAATAGACAAGTTCGTAGCAATATTATTACATAAAGTGTGATGAATAAATTGATTAAAGTATTTTCAAATTCCAAAGGGATGAGCTTTGTTGAAATGTTAGTGGTCGTAGCGATCATCGCTATTTTGGCGCTCATAGCTGTGCCACAATTTGAGCGCTACCAAGCCAGAGCGAGACAGGCTGAGGGGATTAATATGCTCACAGGTTTTTACCAGGCGGCTACGACAGCAAGGGCTGAATTTGGTCGTTATCCTGGTAATATGGTTCAGACCGGTTGGGCCCCCGAGGGACGAATCAATTATCGTTTTCACAATAATAACAATCCTAGTATGCCAGCTTCAACCCGAACTTTCGACTTCGCCTGCCAAGGCACGGCTCATCCCTGTAACTGTGCTGGAGGAGGTTCTCAACCCTGTCCCAATTTTAAAACTTGGACAGAAAATTTAGTCCCCGTAGCAGGAGACGAAATTGGTGCAACGACTATTAATCCCTTCCACAGTAGCGCCTGTGGTTCTCTACCTTCGACTACAGTTTCTAGTGACAATCGCTTCTCAGCTCGAGTGGCAGGGCGGATAATGGCAGGAGCCCCTCGCGATGCCTGGGGTATTGATGAAATGCGCACTCTGCAAAATTGCAGTGATGGTACTCTACGCTAATTATCTATTGCGGTGAGATGAGTAGCTCTTTCTTGCTAAAATACATTTTCACTTTCTCCCAAGAGAGCGGAATTTTTATATATTCATTACGCTTCCAGAGTGCAGCCTGGTCATTGATTTGATCGTTGAGAATCCAGGCGTCCTGTCCTCCGTTAAGAACAAAATAATTTTCATCAAGAGAAGAGAGGTCACTGATGTGTCTTGCGCTGGCTCCGTAGCTTGTGGCCTCTTTTTCTTTATCGAATCGTCGGTTGTATTTGTTCACTGTATCTGAACTTCCGCTTACAGCACGATTTTCAAACCGAAAACGCTCTCCCACCAGCGGGAGCATCCCAAGGGGAGTGCTTTGCTTTTGCAAAAGGAATTCTCCCCAGGTGTTGAATTCTTTTTTGAACTCTTCCACCTCTACAATGGAGTCCTTGCTGAGTTTGACGATTCGTTCCTCAGGCATATCCTTTAGCCAGGTTAAGAGATAATCCTTCCAAGCCATACTGTCTTTTTCTTCTTGTTGAATTAGAGGCTGATCATCCCACCTCTTTAAATAATGCTGCCAAAGAGAGTAGGAGAGGCCATAAAAACTAAGAGCTTCTGAACTATCTTCTTTATAGTGACCATCCCATTGTGACAGCTCTTTGATCAGTGTGGGTTTTGGAAACTCTTGAGTTTGGTTCCAAGCACCTACAATTCTTTGGGCGATTTGAAATGACTTTCTAGAAAAATTATCGGTTTGTAGTTTTTTAAGGTCTTCGATTTTGATTTTCTTTTTACCGGATGTCACCTCTTTGAGTCTTTCCACGCGATCGTTATTGGCGTATCCAAAGGCAAAGGGAATTTCAGGAGACTCAAAAGGTTTGTTATTGGCTGATGCAATAAAGTTTTCAGAAGGATTATAAGGGTTGGGATGTTCTAAGGGAGATTTAATACGCACAATGGGATTGTCTCTTTTTTTGACAAGCTCCAAGGTTTTGTTTGAGTCTTTTAAAACCGGCTGTCCGTAGGCTGCAACCATGCCGATGTTGCCTTTGTCATCAGCATAAACCATGTTCATGGCTGAGACATTATAAGCCCTGAAGGCTTTTTTAAACTCTTCCCAATTAGAGGCCTTCGCTACATCTAAAAAGGTTTGTATTCCATCGGAGCCTTTCCTCCCGACCCAATCCAGAGCCACTTTGAAGGGTAATTTTTCTTTATCAAAAAAATCAAGGTCGGAAAGTATGGGCCCGTACTCGGTTTCTCTAATATCCACAGTCTTTGACCACAACCAACGTCTTTTAAGAGTTTCCGAACGAAGAGTAATTTCTGATTCCGGAAGGTCGGAGACATCAAATAAATGAGAGCTAATTCCTCTCATATTGGTTCCTCCCCAGGCGATATGTTTATTGCGTCCGACTCCAATAATGGGAACTCCGGGGATCATCATACCAAAGGCATGATAGCTCGGTGATTTAATGCCCATGAGGAGCCAAAAGTTAGGAAGAAAAAGGCCAACATGAGGATCATTGGCGATCAAAGCGCCCGGACCATCGGATTTCTTACCTGAAACCACGACAGAGTTACTTCCTGATTTAGAAAACGACTTTATTAACGAACTTATCGCGGGCTCTTTTGAGTTGTCAAAAGTGGCCGTACTATTTTTTGCCTCTTCAAGTTGCCGATGGAAAATTTTCTCCCAACCCTTATTTTCGGCGAGTTTCAAATATTTAATGTAGATAGCCCAAGACAGGTCCGAGGCGACCACCTGAGAAAGAGTAATGACCTCTAGAGTAGTGAATTCTTTCACATCACGATTGATCGCTTGATGAGTGATAGGAGTCTTTTTGAGATTTTTGATATACCAGTTTAAGCCGGCGGTGAAGTTAGTTATCCACTCTCGACTTTCTTCTGACATAATAGCCCAACTATTTTTTGCTGCTCCCGAAAAGTTTAACATGCGAAGACCGTAGTCCACTTGTTCTACAACTGAAAAGGGGCCAGCCACTTCACTAAGGCGTCCTTGAGAAAGTAGGCGTAGGAGCTCTAACTGATCAATTCGAAGATGCGCATGCACAGCACCTACGGCAAAGGCCAAGTCGGAATCATTTTTAGCTTCAATAAAGGGGATCGAATAAGAGTCCCAGCGAATTTTTACTGTATTTTTTATGGGTGCCTTTTGGAGAGGAAAATCAGCAAACCGTTCCTCCTGAGTAAGATCATCAGGATAGGTTAACAAAGTCGAACAAGATGTGGTCAATAAAATCAGGACGAAATGGAGGAGAAAACTTTTAAATATCAGAATCAGTGTCTTCCTTTTTGGATTGGCTAGTATTTTCTTCATCGAGCTCTTCTGGGGAGACAAACTCAACTCGTGAGCTAAAGCTAACGGAGGTTTTCTCACGGGGCTTATATCCCATCTTTTTGAGTCTGTTATGGAGATCATGGCCAACGGTGAGTAGAAAAGACTCAGCTACTTTTAAGCGATTGTAATGAGGGGAGATGAGCGAGTTTATTTTTTCGACATCTGCTTTTTTTACACAGCGAGCAGCGGGCTTTGAAAAGTTTTGCGTCAGTGTTTGCTCATAGATATCGCGATACTTTCGACTCATATCTAAATAGTTTCCTACCAGATTGTTGTAGTAATAGGAGAGTAGGGAAATAATTCTCTTATTTTCCATATGTCTAAAAAGCCCTCGGCTCTTAATTACTTTCAAATACTCATGACCCACATCGTAGTTGTTGTAGTGAAGAATAAGGGAAATGTTACAGATTTCGTCTTTACTCCCGCTTGCGGATAGGCTTTTTTCTTTTTCTTTGTCTTTGTCTTTGTCTTTGTCTTTGTCTTTGTCTTTGTCTTTGTCTTTGTCTTTGTCTTTGTCTTTGTCTTTGTCTTGGGCCTTTACGGCCTCCATTTCATGAAATGGCTCAATCTCGAAGCGAGCCACTTTTTTAGGTGGAGGCTCAGCCGGAAGCTGGTTTAGAATTTCAGTGAGATTAAAATCGAGTTCTCTTTTTTCAGTCAAATCCTGTTGGTATTGGTCGAAATGAAAAGCGAAATAAACGCCAATGAAAATAAAAAGTCCATCCACAATTTTATCGGAAAGAAAGCCCATCTGACACCTTTTTGGTTAAGGTCTCTTTTTATCTCAAATTATCAGTTTTTTAAATTTTTTTTCTTGTTAGGGCTTAAGCTCTAAAACAGATGCCGTTCAGTCTTCGTCAAAATCAGCATCAGGGAGTTTTGTATCTAACGTATCGATTGCTGAGAACATAAATAGGGGGATATTTCCACGAGAGGACTCGGATTGCAGAACTTTGCGGATCTTTTTTAAGCAATTCCTCTGCAGCTTAACGACCTCCCTGTAGGCCTGTGAGTTCACCGAGGAAGAATAATTGGCGTTGATGGGAGTTAAATAAAGGTCTGTGGGGTGATCCTGGAATTTCATAAAATCTGTGAGGATTTTAATTTTTCCAGCAATGTCCTCTGGTGAGGTCGCAAACCAATCGCCCAGAGTATGATAGCGTCCCCCTCTTTGCTCAATATATTCGAGGTCCAAAAGATTCTTAATCACTTTTTCCCCGAGGTTGCCAAACAGACGGACCGCACGCTCTTTAGAAAGTCCCACCGGATGGCAGCAAAGTTTATAAATCAGATAGTACACGTCATTTTTGAGCATTTTATTGAGCTCAGGGTCAAAACGTCGGCTATGATCTTTTGCACCTGGGAAAACCTCATTGAGATAAGCACCAATCGGACCAGAAAATTGCTGGGTCAATTTGGGAATCTCTTTTTCCCCGCCGATATAACTGACAAGGTTAAGTATCGTACTGGCAGTGGGAAGTGACTTAAAATCTTTGTTTTTTATACGTCTTAAAGTGGGCTCGCTCACATCACATCGCTGACTTAAAGCCATAAGACTGAGATGAGGATGCTTTTCAAGGTAAGCTTCGACCAGCGAGGAGAGGGCGTTGAGGAGAGCCTCTTTTTTGGAAGTCTCCTCATTACGATTCGATTTTTCGATGGCCTTTTGAATATTTATATCCATACATCCTCGGGTTCGCATTTTAAACTCTTCTCTTTACGGTCGAGGGCTTCCTCAGGCTTTAATGGCTGCGAAATCGACTGAAGCTGTTGCAACATTTGACCTGTTATTCCATTACCACTGAGCTCGCCACCAAGAAGTTTTAGGGTGTCTTCATGAATTGATCCAGCACACTCTGGAGTACTGATATTCTTTTTAAGGTGGCTCGCAATTTTACTCCAATCCAAATCAGGGCTTTGTTGATCAAGGTAGGACAAATCATCGATGGGTCCAAGGGGGGAGTTGATCACATTAAAGCCGCTGTCATAAATGGCCTTCAACAATTGCTTCTCTTGCTGACTGACAGGACTTCTTTCCATATAAGTGATTTCAATATCTCGGTAAAACTCACCATCACAACTCGGAATTCTTTTTTTCAAAGTTTCTTTAAGAACATAGTCCCAGTCAGACTCCTTCGACTTTTCAAACACACTCACCGAATAGTAGAGACTTTTAGAAAAAAAGCGGGTGATGACTTCCGTCCCATTCTCGTTCAGTTTAATTTCCTCCACCTCTGCCAATGGGCTAACATTAAGGCTCTTGCATGAGGAGGCTCCAGAGTCTTTACAGTCACTAAGACTTTTGAAAAACAGGTCTTTTCCATTGTGACAAAGTAAATTTCCCGGATAGCTTTCCATTCTTGAGATCACCACATGGTTATTCACTTTTACAATTTGTGGGTCTGAATTTAATTCATCGTGAGTCGCGGCAGCGCTAAATAGACACAGTGAGAGAGTGGAGAGTAGGATTTGAATCAAACGAGCCCCCTTTTCGTCGCGATTCTAGAACTTAGGAGATGACGAAGCCTATGTCGAACTCTGAGCTCGACTTGTAAAATTATTCTATAGTTCTTCAACGCAACTCAGCTTGAAATAGAAAAAGGCCTGGACAGAGCCCAGGCCTTTATAAGCAAACAAACAGGTTAGAGACTTAGTCTCTGCAGCTCACCTTAAAAGTGGCTTTTGTTCCAACAGGACGGAAAGATCCGTCTGCAGAAACAACATAAGAACCTTCGTTGCTGCTGTAAGTGTAAGCGTACACTTTTTGGTTGCCGCTGCATCCAGGAACACGAATTTGTCCGTTGTTGATCCCTTCAATAACTTGGGCCACTTCGGCTTCAGAGCTTACTGAAGTTGTGAAAGCCGTTGTTGTGTTGTCAGCCAAAGCTGTCATAGCGAAAAGTGTTGTTGCGGCGATAAGTAGTTTTTTCATTTTAATCTCCAATTCGTTAAAAAAAGTTAGTTAGTTAAAAGTAAGTGGTTTGTTTTTTTAATTTAGTCTTGGCAACGCACTTTAAAAGTAGCTTTGCTTCCAACAGGGCGGAAAGAGCCGTCGGCTTTTACAACATAAGAACCTTCGTTGTTGCTGTAGTTGTAAGCGTAGACTTTTTGTTGACCGTTACATCCAGGAACACGAATTCGTCCACTGTTGATCCCGGCGATAACTTGAGCCACTTCGGCTTCAGAGCTAACAGAAGTAGTGAAAGCAGAAGTTCCCCAGTCAGCAGAAGCAGTAAGAGCAAAAAGAGTCGTTGCAGCGATTAATAGTTTTTTCATTTTATCCTCCAAAAGGTTGTTTGATGTTGATTGCGTTGTTTTTGTTTTGCTGTTGAGCCAAGAGGTAAGGAAAACGAGCGAATTGGTCAAACTCTTACAAGACTCGAAAATCATTAAATAAAACAGGAACTCGCCGCATGTTTTGAGAAGACGAGTCAGATCCAATTTTTAGAATTTGATTCGTCGTGGAGAAGAAAAAGAGCCTTTTTATAAAATCACGACGAACCTAGCCGCCTTTGCGTGACGACCTGTTTAACGCAAGCTTTCAGCGACAAACCTCAGCTGAATCAGGTTTTAGAGATATTCCCGAGGATTAAAAAGTTTAGATCTTCGCGACACTTGTCTAGCCGATCTGTTGCGCCCACAAGCCCCTCAGGAGACAATAAGTCTATGAAATCGCAAGCAAAAAATGTTTTCCTCACTCTCTTTGTTCTGATCACCTTTGGTCTTATCCAAGTTTATTCTTCTAGTTATATCTTTGCTGTGGATAAATATGGGGATGGTCTGCTTTTTTTTAAAAAACAAATTATTTTCGTTTTAGCGGGACTCTTTCTCATTGGTCTTGTGGTTAAAACTCCTCAGAATTGGTTGATCCGTTTTGGTTGGATTCCCTGGACAGTTGCTGTCATTGGGCTTCTCTTAACATTTGTACCAGGAATCGGGGTGAGAGTGGGAGGAGCGCAGAGGTGGATCCCCTTAGCTTTTGGATTTCGCTTTGAGCCCTGTGAACTTATGAAAGTCTCTTTGCCTCTCATCTGTGCCTATTTTCTTTCCCGTCCTGATGATCAGTGGGGGAGGTGGACCTGGGTCATTCGTGCCGGTCTAGTGTTGGGCCCCATTGGTGCTCTCCTTTTACAGCCCGACTTTGGCTCCTTTACGATTTGTCTTATGGTTCTAGCCACTATTCTTTTTGTTTGTGGTCTGCCTTGGCGCTATATTTTTGGTGCACTTATCGTATTGGTTCCGTCTTTTTATTTTCTTGTGATGACTGTTCCTTACCGAAAAGCCCGTGTTTTAGCTTTTCTTGATCCATTTAAGAACGCTGAGTCCAGTGGGTTCCAGTTGATTCAAAGTATGATCAGTTTTCAATCGGGTGGGGTCAATGGTGTGGGTATTGGCAACGGCCAAGGAAAGCTGTTTTTTCTCCCTGCCGCTCACACCGACTTCACCCTGGCAGTATTAGGAGAAGAACTTGGTTTTATTGGTTTTATTCTTTTATTAAGTGCCTATGGCTTCTTAATATGGAAGTCCTTCCAACTGGCCTTCTCATTAAAGACTCTTGAAAAACAAGTGCTAGCACTTGGTCTTACCGTCACCTTCGCCTACTCTATATTTGTGAATGTCGGAGTGACGTTGGGGCTTCTACCAACAAAGGGTCTCACCCTGCCATTTCTGAGTTATGGAGGAAGTTCTCTGCTAATTAATTGCTTTCTTTTCGCCATACTTTTGAACCTTTTTATTAACTATCAAAAGCCTCCGGCAAGACGAGTCCGTCGCCGTTAAATAAATATAATTTCAATGACTTGAAGTGGGTCGATCGGCCCACCTGAATAAAGTTTAAACAGTCGTGAAAAGACTTCCTTGTGAAAGAATAGCGCTTAAATTCTTTCATTTCTACTGTCATAAATGGTGAAAACTAAAAGGTGGTCGGTGTGATTTTTATGTCTTCGAGATATCGTTTCGGTGTCGTTTCTGTTGTCGTTCTTTTGATTTCTATTTCTTCCTATGCGAACGAGCCTCAAGGGGACGTTCAATTTGATAAAGGACATCCACAAATTAACGAAAAAGTGGAGACGTTTGCTAACGCTGTGGCTCAGGCTTTTTTCTCAGACTTCAGTGAAAGCCAGGTGAACTTTCAAAGAACTCCAGAAGGCCTTATTGTTAATGAAATGGGTCAGGGGCGATTGTTTGGTCAGTATCAGGGTCTTCTTGAAAAAGAGGGAGAGTCTTCCGAGGTGATGGCCGATTTCTCCATTCAGATGGGTATCGAACAGGAACGTCAGCGTGAGTACGAAATTCACGTGGGTGCCAGTGGCGAGATTTCAAATCCTACTCTTTTTATGAATAATTACCTGAACCAAATCGCCTCTCAATGCGGAGGCTTTCGCCTCACTCAAAGACCTGTTCAACAACGCTACCTTTGTGATTCAATCGCTCAAGAGGAAGATCTCCTGAGTGATAACACTACAGCTCCTCAAAAAGCCGCCCGAATCGCAGGAATCATGAAACAAGGCTTACTCTCTGAAATCGAAGCAATGACGGATCGAAGGCTAGAGCCTATTAAGGCAGAGTTTCTGGCTTTTGTTTCAGACAATATAACGATTACAGAAAACCCTGAGGAAACTCTTATTCAGGTAACCATGGGTGGGCTGGCTTCAAATTTTAGAGACGATGCTGGACTTTTTCTAAATGATCACGACTTAATTGATTACTCTTACGACCTTATCGAAATTCGTGTCAGTGAGGCATCCATTCAGTTTAACTATCATATGATTAAGTACCATGTGATCTCGGCTTTCGACACGGCCATGATGGGTCTTGGCCAAATGCAAGGAACCCTTGAAAACCCAAACATTGGCCAATCCATTGGAGAGGGAATTCGCGGTGAACAAGGGATAAAGGAAGCCATCCGCAGTAACGCTCGCTGGAGAGATCTGATCTCTTCAGTGGGTGTAGTAGGAATGGATCTTCTTTTTGGAGGCGAAGACAATAATAGCGAAGCGGAGGAAGGTCTCGACTCTCCTGAGCTTGAAGAGCTAGGGCTGGACTAAGCATGGACAATTTTATCGTTTTAATGGTGGCCGCTCTCGTTTCCCTCCACCAGTATTTACCGGAGGATTCTGAGACCACACACAAGTATTATAACAATGTGGAGCAAATGCAGCGTCTGGATATTCTCCCTGCCGCAAATCAGTCTTGTCTTTACCTCTACAATTTATCAAAAACAGCGGGGATCGAAACCTTTGGAGCCGATGGAGCGTTGGGAATCGCCGCGGGAACCCTTCTAGAACAAGGAGACGGACTGGGAGCCGCTCTTTCGTTGCTTGAATCAGATGCTATGGCAGAAAAGCTAGAGTCACGGGGTCTTAATCCAAGTGAGCTAAAAAACTTTTTTACTCGTTTATGTAATCCTGAATTCGATCCCTATAGCTTACCACAAGATTTAGAGTCTAAGGTGGAAGATTTCTTAAAAAATGAGATTCAAGTGCTTGATCAGCAGGACATTCACTCTCTAGGAAACTTTCAAGTCTACGGCGGCGTTGAAGTTTACGACAGTCAACTTCAGCCGGTAGGCATCCAAGGCGTGATGGAGAGAAAGTGGACGCCTTATAATGAAATCGGTCATGGTCTCTTTATTAGCTTGTTGGCGGCTGAAGATGAGCAATTTTTTAGTCACGATGGGGTGAACACTCTTTCAGTAGCAAGGATTATAAAAGAAGCCCTTTCCAGTGACTCTGCCTCTGGTGGTTCCACCGTTACAATGCAGCTTCTTAAAAACCTTTACTTTGATAATTGGAAACCCTCAGAGATCGCCGAGTACAATCAGGGACAACTTGAAGATGTTTTGAGAAAGGTGAGAGAGTGGTATTGGTCGAAATCTTTTGAGCAAAATTTTAAAAGCGAGCAAAATCCTCTAGCTCATAAAGAAAAGGTTCTAGAGCTTTATTTTAACCTGGTGAATTTTGGCTTGGGTGTTCAAGGTATCCATCAGGCCTCCCAATTTTATTTCGGAAAAAGACCCAAAAACTTATCGGTCGCAGAGTCGGCTTATCTAGTGAGTTTGTTAAAAAGGCCGGCTTTTTATTCCGAGCCGGAAAACTATTTGGCTTGGACCAAGCCAAGACGTGATGACTATATTATCAATCGAATTGTTGAGATCTGCCAGCAAGCGGGCGATCAGGCACGTCCTCAAGGGGCTTTAAAGCTTATCGATCTTTGTAAAAGCACGGATATGGATAGCCCGGAAGAGGAAGAGATTGCCTCGATAAAATCCGAACCTCTTCCTTTGTGGAGACCTTACGAATTGCCACAGGTAGAGCTTGCTGAGAGCGATTTGCCAGAAGCTTCACCGATTGCTGTCAATTTCACAGCCTCATTAACGCAAGGCTCAGCAGACTCCGAGTCGACAACGGAAGCTCATATTCCTTTTCTTCGACAAGCGGATAAAGTCGTTCAGCGAATAGTGACCGAGAACCCTGGTATGCACAAAGAGTTGAAGGTTAAGACCACGATGGACTCTGAGCTGCAAAAAATTGTTTACTCTGCTGTTAGAGACAAATTGGATGCCTACGATCGGGAGCGCTCTTCGAGTCGATACATAAGACCTGCCAACGATGACCGAGGTCAGAGGGCCCGTCTTCGCAAAGAAGATTTAGGTTTTCGCTTTCTCTATAATATCGATCGTTTCACGACAAAACACTGGCGTCCTGATTATCGACTCCTTTTTAATGTGACTTTAAGTGCCGCTCGCACCAAGGAGATCACTCTTGAGCTTGCAAGTCTTGAGAGTGCTTTTATCAGTGTGGGCTTGAGTGAAGAGGCTAGCGACAAAGCTCAAGACGTTCTTAGGCAGCTTTTGTCGAACTCTAGGGATGTTGGCCAAGTGGATTTTGTAGAAATCACCCCCGAGGGAGGGCGCGTTCTTTCGCCACAGGAAGTGTTAGCTTCTCTGGACCTTTCGGAAAGTGAAGCCGAAGAGTTTCGAGAGTATTATTCCACAGGGTCAGTAGGACAAAATCTTATTCAAAACTCCCTCAACCGACTGAATCGTTACAAACAGAGAAAAGATCTCGATCCGATTGTACGTACCGAAGAGGGCGAATTTCTCACAACCGGTGGTCGGTCTGTCGAATTGAGCTCCTCTTCTCGCCAGAGAGCCAGTGAACTCTCCCAAGGCAAAACCACATTTTTCTGGGGCGAGGCTTCTGGAGAAGACGGGTCCTCCTACAGTCTTGCGGCTCCCAAACTGCAAGCGGCGGTACTTGTTGTCGATAGTCAGACAGGAAAAGTCCTCGCTAATTTCGCGGGCTATGAAGCCGAAGCTGCTTTTTTTGACCGAAGCCTAGAGATGCAGAGACAGTATGGATCGGCCCTAAAACCTTGGGTGTATTATCTCGCTTTAGAAAATGGTTTGAGTTTATCGACCACCCTTATTAACTCTTACGTAGAGTTCCCTTACGCTAACGGCACGAAGACCTACCGTCCAAGAAACTTTTCCTCTGGCACAACAACCCACGTTTCTTTACAAAACGCTATGATTAGCTCTTATAACATTGCCACTTATAGCCTATTAAAAACACCGGGTTGGGATGGGGAACTTCACTGGAGAGAGCGTTTTAATCAGCTGCGAAGTTTATTAGAAGATGTTGGCATATACGAAGAAACTGAAAACCAAATTCCTGTTGTTTTAGGAGCGCAAGTCTCCACTCTGCAAAAACTTGTGGATAGTTACACTTATTTTTCCAACGGATCAGAAATTAAGAAAAGTTATATGGTTGAAGGTATTGAAGACTACTTTGGAAACACTCTTTATCAACATCAGCCAGAGTCAATTGGCGTTCCTTCCAGACGAAGTTATTCTTTAAGAGATCTTCAGGAAATTTTAGCAAAAGTTGCCAACCGAGGAACGGCAGCGAGGTTGCGCAATTTTACGCGCCAGCTCTCGGACGGTCGTTTTCGAAGCCTTTGTTTCAATGGTGAGATTGGGAGTGACTACCAAACTTGTTTTGGTGGTAAAACAGGAACCTCCAATGATGGGCGCGACACTTGGTTTATGGGACTGAGTAAAAACTTTGTGATCGGTGTTTGGGTTGGTTACGATGATTTTCAGGCAATCCCAGGTAGCGCGACGGGCGGACAACTGGCTCTCCCCATTTTTATGGACATCGTAGAGCAAGGAATTGATCATCTTCCCGAAGTGGCCCCTTTTGTAACCAGCGGTGGATTTCGCTCTCTTAGTGATGGAAATTTTAATATCTCAACAGAGAGTCTCTGGGACCAAGATTCTAATTTTGAACCCTCTGGTGGAGCTTTGGCGGACCGTTGTTTTTGTCAGCGGGTCACCAATGAGTCCGGTCTGACTTTAGGTTACCGAATCGTATCAAGAGCCCAGCCCAACTTTATCAGTGAAATATACAACTATGTGGGTGAGTGCATGATGGATAAAAGTCAGCTTGTCAGCCAAGGGAGTTTGAGATGTCAGTAAAATCTTTGTTTGTTGTTTTGCTTTCTCTTGTTCCGCTTAAGCTCTGGGCCAATGTGACTTTCCAAACCGATGGATGTCAGATGGAAATTCCGGTGGAACTTTCAGGCGAGGAACCTGAAACGAGTAGTTCTATTTCTATAGTTTTGGAGTCGAGTCTCAAAAAAGTTGCTAAAATACAATGGAACGCTCCCGTAGGTGCTGAATTCTCCAAAGCCCAGATTTCATGGCCTGAGGTTGATTTTGTCGATAGCCGAGGAGAAATTTTTTTTAGTCCCGCTTATCATGATCGATTAAGGGAAAGCATTCTCACTCCTTACGAACTTTTAAAAAAAGAGGGCGCGGTCTTCGAAGCTCCTTTCTGGGGGTTTGCAAGAGTTCAAAGTTTTTTCACTCTTTTGCACTCCCAGGAATCTTTTTTACTTGAGCTTTTGAACAACGACGGAGAGGTGCAGCAGTCTGTGGAAGTTTCCCTTAGAGGCAGTGATCTCGCTTTTAGAAATATTGCTCACCTTTGCTTTCCTCTAAAATCACAGTCCTACTTAGAGGGAGTCACTAGAAAACAAGGGGTGGGGCTTTCTTGGGAAAACTCTTATGGGGTTTTGGACTATGACCTCATCCAGTCTTTTTCTAGAGAACTCTTCCTTCGTACAATGAATGGTCAAGACTTCGAGGCTCTCTCGTCAATTCTCAATCGCTTTTCTCAACTGAATCAAGACCAACAGTCTCTTGAGTCCTCCAGCTACTCGGCTTTTTTAAATCAACTGGATCCTCTTGCCTCCCGCTTAAATGTTGTCAAAGACTCGATCCAAAGCCTGCAAGGAAGGGGAGGGGAACTCGCTTCCTTGGATCTAAAAATCAAAAACGCCAGTGAAGAGATTGAAAATTTGAGAGCGCAAATTCAAGTTGTTCAAGGTGAGAACGCTCAACTTGAACAACGCCTTCAAAGTTCCACCGAGGAGTTTTCAGAGCTTTCGATTTCTTTAGCTCTCATTGATGCAGAAATGTCTTCGGTCCGTCGTCAACTCATAGAGGCTAGCGAAAAGCTTCAAGATTTGACCCATCTTTCCTCCCATGAACTGGTGGGGGATTATGTGACAAGCCAATCGGCCGTTTCTGGTGTTGACCAGTTCACCAAGGTTTTCGATCAAGTGACAGCCATTGAAATGAATGAACAAAGAAAAGAGCAAGGCCTAGAAGTGGCTCAGATGGCAGAAACACTGCAAGAAGAACTGGATGGCTTAACCCAGATTCATTCCACTCTAATGGACCAGCGTCGAGCGCTCATGAGCATCCGCTCTCAAATCACACAAGCTCAAGGAGAGCTTCGCGATCAGCTTGACGTACTGGACATCCTCAATGGTCAGTACTACGGCTTAAGCTTTGAAACACTTCAGCCTTTGCTGGCTCAAGAAAGAGAGAGTCTTAGTGAGCCTTCAAAAATCTTTGAGGCCCAAGTCTTTGTTGCCGAAGTTAGACAGAGCTACGAAATTTATGACAATAAGTTGCTTGAGGTCGGAAGAGAGTTAAATAACAGTGAGCTTTTGTCCCATTTGGTTTGCTCAACAGAGTCTCTAAAAAATGACTTTATGGGAAGCTGTTTAGACCCTCGCCATTTAGAAAACCAGGCTCGCGTGGAAGATTACCTCAATGGGCTCAGTTCGGCTGATCTTGAGAGGCTCGGTGAGTGGTTAGGGCAGAGCCAGAGTGTGTTCAACCAGCAAAATTTTAAAGAGGAAATCGCTTTAGAGTGGGCGATCCTAGTAAGTCTAATTCCTGTTGATGAGCTGATTCAGAAATGGGAAGCGGTTCTCTACGCGCGCTGGAAATTCTTTAAAGCCAGAGATCTTAAGTTTAATCAAGTCAGTTTGGACTCTTTAGAGGAGGTTTTATTGCAGATTCGTGATGAGATTTCGTTAAAGGAGGAGGCCATAGGGAGCCGTCAGGCTGACATAGTAGGTCTTGAGACTCGTTTCCAGCTTCAAAGTCGCAGCTTTGAGCAGCAAGAAGAGCATTTTTTCAGTAGCGCCTCGGCTGTTTACTCGAGAATTCTGTCACAGATTCAGAGTCTTCCCACAAGTCATTTTCAATGTTTTACCCGGGAGAGTTTGCCACTCAATTGTAGAGAGTCCTTAGCCTCGGTCGGAGAAACCATCCGCCTTAATCAAGAAGCCCTCAATGAGGAAAGAGAGCAATTGATTGCCAGTCTTCAGTCTTCCTATATGGCAACATTTAGTTACCTAACTCAAACTCTGGAAGAGACCCGTCAAAGGCAGCAAGAAGTCTCCACCCAACGTCAGAACTTTATTCAAACCCACGATCTGAGAGCCAAAGAGTCTCTTTTAGAAACTCTTCGCCATCAAAAAGAGGAAATCACTCAGGAGCTAGAAAACCTTATGGCACAAAAAGAACAACAAGCCGAACTTTTAGAAAGTTCAACAGCGATGCAAAGTCACCGTCAAAAATATTTAGTGAGATTTCTGATTGAAAGAGCGCAATTGATTCAAGAAATAGTTCCTCTTGAAAATCAGTTGGCTGACTATTGTGAGGAGATCTCTGGACTGGAAGAGCGTTGGGAAGAGCTGATCGAACAGAGCCAGCAAGACCTTCAATTAAATGATGTCAAGCCAAGCTCTCTTCGCCAATTAAGACAGCGTTGCCAACTTTCCCTTTAGTGGATAAGAAGTTTCATACAAAAAACAGAGCCTCCGGATTTAATATATTCGGAGGTATCCACTTCATGGATACGGAAGCCTTCGGCTTGAAGGCGCTCATTGGTTTTTTTAGCCCCTTGCTGAATAATGATATCCTTGCCATTCGGGCAGCAGAGGTTACAAGCTAGCTGCTTTACCGCTTCTTCAAGAGGAATTTCAATTAAAGTTTTAAAATTCTTTTTGATTTTATCTAAGCCCGCTTGCGAGAAGGCCTCTTTTACAAAGGCGACTTTGCCATTTCCAAGAGGTGAGAAGCAGGTGTCAAGATGGTAGAAACGCTCATTAATAAGTTCGAGTTGAATAATTTCTTGGCCGAGAAGCTCTTCCATTTTTGGATAGATTTCATGGGAAGTGCGAATGCCATACCCGCCGTAAACCTTCTCTGTAGAATAATCCCAGATAACGTCTCCCATTCCCTCTAAAGGAATGTCTCCGAGTTTGTGGGTGGGGATTTGATGACTCTCCGCCCACTCTTTGAAAAAGGGAACTTCTGGTTTTCTTTGCTCCGAGTGCATTTCACTAAGGATCAAATTCAATTGCCCATTCTTTTTAAATGGAAAACATTGGTTGGCGCAAAAAACCATATCTGGAAGGTTTTCACGCCCTGGCATCACTTCGATTTCAAGTTGCAAACTTTCAAAAGTTTGTTTGAGTTTTTCCCACTGCTGACGCGCTTTTTTGGTATCAACGGATTTCAGCTCTCCTTTGTTGTTAATCATATGGGGGTTGATGGCATATTCGATATCAAAGTAATCAGGGCTGACCATAAGTACTTTTTTCGGCCACAACATCACATCCTCCGGGGCGCCAGCATTACTAAAACAATCATCAAATAACTTCATAACATTCACTCCTACTCAGTCACGTCCGCTCGATCTGTGCGATGGGTTGATAAAAATTTAAATACGGGAAGTCCGGACTTGGAGGACTTCAGCGGCAATAGATAGACCTTTGTGATAAATCTACGCTTCGCGTTATAGCAAAGGGCGACGCATCATCAAAAGAGCCATGACGAACCTGTGGGATCTGGTGTAGGAGCTACTTATTCCATAGGGGGGAAATTACATATGCGTTTACTATTTGCCACACTTCTAGTGTTTACGTTTGCAAAATCTTCATGGGCTAACGAAGTACCTCAGTACGGGTTCACCAAGGCCGAAAATGAATTTATGGCTGAGCAAAATGGGATGACTGCCCAGTTTGATTTTAGTCGATCACTGATCGCGGAAAGTGGGGATGGATCCCTCCTGACCCAAACGGATGCCAGACCTTTTGCGGAGTATGAAAAAGCGGGTTACTTAATTTTTAGCAGCGGAACGTCGTTTGCCTCAGGTCAGATAAAAAAAGGCTTGGCGGAAAATTTACCGGCCGGAGTGAAACTTGTGGTCTATACCCAAAATAATTCAGCCGACAATGTGCAAAGAATCCGTGATCGTTACCAAGGACTTATCGAACAAGACCGACTTGTGGTCGTCTACATGTCTTCTGGTGGCAATGGCTTTTGGGCGCGAGACGCTGTTCCTGTTCCTGTTTATAGAAGCGACAAAATGAAACAGGCACGTGATCCACGTTTTACAGTAGTCGATGCGGTTTACTATCATCACTTTGAGCCCGATGAAGAGTTTCAAAATCTCTTTCTTTCAGAACTGACATCTCATGAATACTACTATGAAGGTGGAAACTTTATTGCTAACTCTAAAAATGAGTGTCTGATCGTGAACAAAACAGCCACAAGAAGAATTCCTGATTCTGTTTTTTTAGACCACTACGGTTGTAAAGTTCTTACTAGACTTCCCCATGTCAAAGGGATTGGTCACGCCGATGAAAGTGTGAAATTTGTGGACGATCAAACAGTTCTTACTGATGAACCAAGCTATATTCCGGCTCTTGAGGAGAAAGGTTACCGAGTCGTTCAGTTGCCCCGTCCTAACAACGAATATGAGACTTATGTTAATTCCCTCATAATTAACGGTAAAGTCTTTGTTCCCATCTTTAAGCAAGATAAAGATGAAGAGGTTCTTCAGATCTATAGAGACCTTGGGTTTGAAGCTTACGGCTATGACAGTCGCACCCTTTCCAATCGTGGTTTGGGGTCGATTCACTGTATCACTATGACTTATCCTGAGGATGTTCCTATGAACGACCTTGTTGAGTCTATGGGTGGTCAAGTACTCCAATAATCGTTTGAGCAAGACCAATATGAAAAAGGGGCTTGAGAGCCCCTTTTTTATTGTCGCTTTTTGCCTAGTGTTTATCGGATTTTCCCAGTAAGTTGGGGTTGTGAAACAAAAAAATGTAGTCATCGCGGGAGGCGGAACGGGTGGTCATATTTACCCCGGGATCGCCTTAGCCCAAGAGTTAAAGCGTCGAAATCCCGAATACCAGGTCCATTTTGTTGGGGCGACTGGAGGCCTGGAAGAAAAAATTGTTCCTAGCCACGGTTATCCTCTCCATTTACTTAATGTCGGAAGGCTCCACCATTCAGTGGGAGTTTTGCAAAGATTAAAAACCCTGATACTTTTGCCTATTTCTCTTTTTCACTCTCTGTTTCTATACTTTAAGCTTCGTCCGTATTGGGTGATCGGAATCGGTGGATTTGCCTCAGGACCTTTCGTACTGATGTCAGCTCTTATGGGTGGAAAGTCGGCTATTTTAGAGCCCAATGCTTTTCCCGGTCTTGCCAATCGTTGGCTGTCTAAATTTGTTAGCACATGTTTTGTTGTTTTTGAAAAGACCAAAGATTTCTTTCCAAAGAGCAAGGTGAAACAAGTGGGGCTTCCTGTGCGTCTAGCCAAAAAGAAGCCCTTGATGAACTACAAGACAGAAGAGCGGGCGTTTCGCATTTTGGTTTTTGGAGGAAGCCAAGGGGCAAGAGGGATCAATAACGTCTTTGGGGAGTGGGTGAAAAGTCTCGGTCCTCAGTCAAAAAATTTCGAGATCTATCACCAGACCGGTCACCGCGATTTTCACCTTTGGGAAAAGGAGTATGGTCGCGAGTTTGATGGTTTTCTCCGTTACTCTCCCTATATCGATAATATGCCCGATCAACTCGACTGGGCTGACCTCATTATTTGCCGCTCTGGCATCGGGTCTGTTGTCGAAGTGGCCATGGCAGGAAAGCCAGCCATTTTTGTTCCTTTACCCACGGCCGCTGACAATCATCAGGTGCACAACGCCCAGGTATTATTGGAAGAGAAGGCCGCTCTAATGATTGAGCAAAAAGATTTAACGATTGAAAAATTAGATCAAGTCATTGAGAATCTTCGCCAAAATCCGGAGCAATTAAATCAGATGATGGAGAAGTTACAGGAGTTTGATTACTCAAGTGCACCTAGAGAAATATTAAACCAGCTTATGAAAGATTAAATATGAGTATTAAGAATACAAAAGCCCATTTTGTCGGAATCGGTGGCATTGGAATGTCAGCCTTAGCCGAACTTTTTGATCGTTTGGGGGCCCAGGTGACGGGAACGGACCTCAGAGAGGGCAAGCAAACCGATCATCTCAAGGAAAAAGGCATCGCTGTAAAAATTGGCCACGATGAAAACAATCTCGCTGAGGACTGCGATGTGGTTGTGTACTCCAGTGCGATCAACTGGGAAAACCCCGAAATGAAAAAAGCCAGTCGGTTGTCAATTCCGATCATTCCTCGTGCTGAAGCTTTGGCTGAAATCATGCGCATCAAAAGAGGAATTGCCGTTGGTGGCACTCATGGAAAAACCACCACCACCTCGATCATCAGTTCTATCTTTCTTCACGCTGATTTTGATCCCACCATTGCTGTTGGCGGTCGATTGAAACTGATTGAATCCACTAACCGTTTAGGAGCTGGCCCCTGGATGGTGGCTGAGGCCGACGAGAGTGATGGGAGTTTTGCAAGACTCTCTCCTGAAATCAGTATTATCACAAATATCGATAGTGATCACTTGGATCACTTCGGAAGCTTTGAGAATCTCCAAGCCGCCTTTAAGAATTTTGCCCTCAGTATTCCCTATTATGGCTCTGCGATCGTGATGGGCGATGATCCGAAGACAAGAGAGATTTTCAAAAATTTCACTAAAAAAATTATTTTTTATGGAGAAAACGACAACAACGACTTTATCCTGAAAAAAGAGGGCCTGGCCTATTCTGTCTTCACAGAAGGGGAGAAAATTGGTGAGTTACAGCTCGCCGTTCCTGGTGTTCACAATGCGCTTAATGCCCTTGCAGCTTGTATTGCCACCCACGAGGCGGGAGTCCCTTGGGATAAGTGTTTCCAAGGCGCCAATCAATACGATGGTGTTGATCGTCGTTTTCAAAAAATCGCAGAAAAAAACGACATTCAAATTTTTGATGATTACGCTCACCATCCAACAGAGATCAAGGCCACAGTCAGTGCGGTCAGTGACTTAAAAGCCAAGGGTGATTTTCATTTGATTTATGAGCCTCACCGTTTCACTAGAACAAGAGATTGTTGGGAAGAGTATAAGTCTTGCTTCAATGGGGTGGATAAACTTTATCTAGCCCCCATTTACACCGCTGGAGAGACTCCCATTGAAGGAGTTTCGAGCCAGAATCTTGCTAAAAAAATCAATGTACCTACCGAGTGTTTTGAAGATGAAGAGCAATTTTTAAAAGATCTCACCGGGCGATTAAAACCAGGGGATGTGGTTATGACCATGGGAGCTGGGCAAGTGTGGAAGCTTGGATTAAAACTGCAATCTCTTTTGGAGGCCTAAGGTTTTGTCTGAGTCCTTGAATGTGGAGAAGAATAAAAGTTTGGCAGAGTTTACCTCATGGAAGGTAGGTGGAGCCGCTCAGTATTATGTGGCACCCTCAACGATTGATGAGCTTAAAGAAGCACTCATTTATTCCAGTAAAGAAAATCTGCCCTATACTATTCTTGGAGGTGGGTCGAACTCTCTTGTGAGCGATAAGGGAGTTAAGGGTCTTCTTATTCACACCCATTTATTGAGTTCGGTGGAAGTGATTGAAGACAAAGAAAAGCTTGTACTTGAGGCCCTTGCAGGAACACAGAAATCTGAAGTTCTAAAGCACTTTATGAAAAGTCGTTTAGCGCCGGCTATTTTTCTGGCGGGACTCCCCGGGGATATGGCCGGTGGTGTGGTTATGAATGCAGGGATCGGTCAGAAACAAAAGCCTCGAGAATTCGTTGAGATTGTGGACTCTTTTGAGGTTTTAAGAGTTGATGAAGCTGGCAGGCTTCAAACTCAGATTTATGAAAGCACCGAAGTCGATTGGTCCTACCGTAAAACTCAAGGTTGGCAACCTGGTGTGATCTCTAAAGTCAGAGTCAGTTGGCCCAATGAACCCGATCCTGAGGTTTTAAAACTTGTTCGTGATGGCAACAAGAGGCGAAAAAGCACTCAGCCCTTGCACCAACCCAGTTGTGGTTCCGTTTTCAAAAACCCAGAAGGCGATCATTCCGGTCGTCTTATTGAGAGCCTTGGGCTTAAGGGCTTTTCCATAGGAGGGGCTCAAGTTTCAGAAAAGCATGCCAACTTTATTGTCAATTTAGGCTCAGCCACGGCTCAAGATATCCATGATGTGATTTCCCATGTTCAAACAGAGGTTCGAAAAAAAACCGGAGTTCATCTTCATAACGAAGTCGTTTATCTAGGAGACTGGGATAAGTAGACTAAAGGTTTTTAAATCGATCGATAATTATCGAAAGTGACTCTTTAGCTTGCCGAAAAACTTTTTTTCTCCACTCAGGGTCTGAAGGATTGAACATCTCTTTGAAAAGTTCCTTCACTCTTTTTTCTGAGGCTTCATCAGCATAACCATAACGAAAGCCTTGATTTTCGTAAATCATATTTCGAAGAGACCGAAATCCACCCAA
Organism: Bdellovibrionales bacterium; assembly: GCA_964230645.1. GTDB lineage: Bacteria > Bdellovibrionota > Bdellovibrionia > Bdellovibrionales > JAGQZY01 > JAGQZY01. Next base: position 630,773 of record CAXRHT010000003.1, read on the forward strand.
GGTGGTTTGCGAGTTAAGGGTGCCGAACTCAAAAGTCATGGGGATAATAATTTCTTTTTCTTTAAAGAGACGAAAACTAAAGGTGCCAAAGTCTCCAGATGTTCTATAAAAATCTTTGTCGGCGCCAAAATCCAAATCGAAACCTTTAAAGAGTGTCTTGAAGCCGGACGCTTCGGCTAAACGGCGGTCAGAAAAAAAATGCAGCTGCCCACGTCTGCCGTAACCCGTGTGTAAATCAATATGGACGATTTTATTGTAGGGATTTCCAAAGTGCTTAAAGACTTTTTCAATCACTTTTACATTCTCTTGTATTTTCTGTCCGCCATAATAAATTCCCTTGGGATTTTGGTACTGGCCACCCACGGCAATTTGAGCGATTTGTTTGCGTCCATAAAAGAATAATTTTTTAAGAGACTGTAAAAATAGCACGGCATCGTTGATATAACTGGCATTGAGTTCTTCTTCTGGATTTAAGTATTCATCAAAAACCTTGTAGGCCGTTATCCTAGAATCAAAATGCTCCTGTGTCGCCGAATAATTGCGATTAAGATCCACATTGTTTTCATTTACTCGCCTCTTGAATTGATAACCATAGGGATTCACAGCGTGAACTATAAGTATCCCCATATGATCAAGCCAAGAAGGCTCAAAGTAATTGCTCAAGAAATCAAACTGCAAGGCACTTCCCACAAAAGCTTCAATCCCATGGGTACCGGAAGTGATAATTAAAAGTCTTTCTGTTTCGCCCCCGTTTTGAGGCAGATAAAGCACGTCAGTGGTCAGTAGCATTTTCGTTTGAGTCGGAATGCTAAAATTTTGGATCTGCGCACTAGGTATCTTTTCTTGCAGGCTTTCGCCCAGCTCTAAAAAGTGATCTCGACTTTCTATATAGGACTCTGGAACAAATTGGGCATAGAGGGGTAAAAATAAGCAAAAAATAAAATGGATCATTTCTCCATGAAATCTTTCAAGCTTACTAGGGTCAAGCTCCGAGCCGAAAAGCAAAAGTCTGCAAATACGACCTCAATAGACGTGATTTGAGCCCCCAAAATGAGTATTTTTTAACAAATATTGCGAAGGGATAAGCGCTAAGCCATTAATAATAAAGAAAAAAGCCGGCTGACGAAGTCTTTGGTCGGAAGTTTAGAATAAGGTTGAAACTTACATATGTTCTTTTTAGAGTAAAATTTAAGGTTCTTAAACTGAGCCGGGGGTAATTATGTTTAAGTCAATCGTCGTCGTTTTTTTGTTACTAGCTATAGGGGCCTGCTCTTCTCCTAAGAAAGGGCTTTCAAAAACAAAACGCCAGGTGGCCCAAAGCCGTGCTGAGAGTTCGCCTTCTAGTTTGAAGCAAAGATTTCTCGAACAAACGAGATTAAAAGAAAATCGTGATTATTTTCCAACAAACCAAAATGAAGCCGCTCCCTGCTTAGAGGGTACTCTTGAGGTTTTAGAAATCGATGGAGAATCTTTATCAATTCGAATTGGTGGACGTTTGCTCGTTAGCCAAATCCAAGCCGGCGAAAGTCGTGAGCAGTATCAGGAAAGAGAGTGCCGCTATCGTCAGACCACCCGGTGGGACAATAAAACCATTACCATGGATAAGCGTCGCATTTGTGGAGAGACAAAGTATTTAACAAAACTGGAAGTTCAAATCGACTCGCCGACAAGTCTTCAATACAAACTTGAGACCTTCGAGAACAAAAACTTGGAATTAAAGACGACTTGTCAACTGGAGGCTGAATAATCATGAAATTTGCCTCCATCGTATTTTTAATTTTTCTAGTGTCTCAATCTGCATTTGGGGAAACCACAACCTCTGGAGCAGGGCAGGCGCCTGTTCCTGCGGGAGTTAGTATCAACCCGTCAAGTTATGGAATGGCCAGGGCTTGTAATAATTTTGTTAACAACAACGGCTTGGGTACCTATGGTCGACAATTACAATCGGCACTGGGACGAGTGGGAACGAGTTGCTTTTTTAGCGGTGGAATTAATTTTACCAATCTTTGCCCCAACTACAATTCGTTTAATAACGGTAGAAAGATGCAGTTTATTGCCTTTCTTTTTGCCTCAATGGCTTTTTACGAATCTAGCTGTAATCCACGGGCTCAGGCGCAAGGGACCAACGATATCGCTGATGGACTGTTACAACTCGAATACTCGCAAAGTCAAAGAAGAGATGCGGGCAGAAATGCTGTTCACTGTGCGACCAACCGTGGAGTCAACACTCAAGACATTGGCTTTCAAATGGAGTGTGGTGCTTCAATTTTCAAAGACGGCTATTGTGGTACCGGCCGAATTCCCGGGAGCCACTCGTGGTACTGGCAAAAGCTCAACGGGAATCGCAGTATCACACGTATGGCCCGACGCTTTCCTTTTTGCAGTTAATTTACCTAACTTCCACTAGTTATTGCCAAAGACAACGGGCTCATTGGAGCTCGATGTGGTGGGGCTAGCAGGCTGGCTAGGTGTAGAGCTTTGGTTGTGTTGATCAACCTGATAAGCTGTAAGACCAACGGCCACGACTGAGAGGCCGATCCAAAACCATTTGTTTTCATAAAATTTGGGTCCTTTTTTCCTCTTTTCTTTGGGAAAAGATAAAGCCGAATCACTTGTGGGTAAGCCAGCCAATTGTGTTTGAGCGCTGCCAGTACAGCCTTGATCAAATAGAGTAAGCTTAGTCTGAGTTAGAGAATCTGTGTTAAAAATAGGATTGTGGCAGCCTCCCGTTACTAATGGAATCATTGGTAGTCTCACCTCACCCAACTCGCTGGCTTTTAGTTGAAAACTTTGAGGCCGCCACTTGTTGGAATAAAAACTAATTCTAAGAGGTCCGAGTTCTTTTTTTAAAAAGCCAGAAGAAAAGTCTACTTTTTGTCCATTCACAAAAACTTGATCAAACTTTTCGGTGTTCTTAGGAAGAGCCCAAACTTGGGTTTTTAGCTTTTCTTTGAGTCGCTTTCTTTTCGCAATAAGAGGTGGAGGGAAAAGCTCTTGATTGGCACTGGATTTGGAATCAAAAGCTAGGGAAAGGCGGAGAGTCTCAGTCTGTTTTTGTTTATTCTTTTGAAGTTGAGCCAGGCGTAAAAAGGAGTAGTTAATAATATCCCTTTGTTCTGTGTTCCAGTCCTCCTTAAAACTAAGATCCACAATTTTTTGAAATTGACCGCGAGCCTTATCTAGAGAGCCTTTTAAAAATTCAAATTGCGCTTGTTTTAGCAGTTCACCAAGTCTGGCGTCCTTCGATTTTTTTTGAAACAAATGATCAACAAAACTTATTTTATCGGTGTTTTCGTTAATATACTTTTGGTACTCAAGATCATGGCTCTGCTCGGATTGAACCATTACATCTGCAGCAAATAGATTAAAGATAAATAAGCAAACAATCATAAACTCTCCCATTCATAGACAATCTGTCTTTTTGGTTTTGCCTTTTTAGGAGTAACAACTTTCGTGCCAAGCACCTTCGGATTGCGAATGGCGACTGTAAATTCTCCACGGTAGCTTGTAATGGGTGCAGCTTCTTGGTCGCTTAATAAAACGTAGAAAAATCGGGGGTTTCCGGGGGCTTTCGCAATTTTTACGGCGTAGGCCAGTTTTTTTGATTTTTCTGTGGGGTTTAATGGGGTGGTGTAGAGGTCCACAACTCCAAAATGTCCGATAGTTCGGTCCAAAGATTCGTAATTTGCAACAGTAATCTGGAGCAAAATCTTCCCATCCGGAACAAATGTGTCCATAGCGATGGGCTTTCCGGATTTTTGTTTTAAAGGCTCCGGTGCTTCTTCATATTGCAACCCGTAAGAAAGTCCCCCTAAAACGAGAGCCACACCTAAAAATACGGCTAAAACTTCTTTGGGGTGAGATTCCGGCTCAGTGAGCCACTCTTTTAACTTTATAGTGATTGTATTGGTGTTTAATTTTGCCATGACATTCCTCCAAAGTGATAAGAAATAAACTTATAAAAAAAGCGATGATAACGGTTTCTACCAGAGACTGGCCTCTCCGATGACGGGGTACCATGTAAGACCTCCTTTGTTTGTGGGGTGAGAGGCACACTCTCCGACCCATTGATTTTGACCTGTGAAATAAGATTGAAGCCAACGAGGGAAAAAGTTACTCAAAGGAATTCTCCACTCAGCTTTCATGGTTTGTGCTGCTTTATGATGGACAGGACGTTTGTAGACGGAGGCAATGTCCTTTATTCGAATCTTCACCTGAGATTGTTTGGGGTATATATGAAGTTCAGGAGCTCGATACTCCGTAGTCTTCCATAGAGACGCCATATCTTGAATTTTATGATAAAAGTTTCGGCGAAAATCGTACACAGAGGTCTGCGACCTTGAATTCATTTGAGTGATAATACTTTGTTGAATTCCGGCCACTCTCTTTTGCTCCGCTTTAACGGTGACGTAACCAGCTGAGGCCGCAAGGACCACCCAAGGGTTGGGAGACTTCATAAGCTTTTTTAAAATCCTCTTGGCTATTATAAGGCTGTAAGCTTCCATATTGTAGGAAAGTAGATTCGTATTTCCCTCCACTAAAATTTCCTGACTTCTTAAAAGACTTTCGTGGCAGAGATTTTCAATACGGTTGCGCTGATTCATAAACCACACCATCCACATACCAGAAAAAAGCAAGGTAAAGACAATCGGTAATATAAGAATAAGATAAACTTGAGCCATTCCTTTGTTATTCATTAGTGTTCCCCGAAGTCTTCTGCTTTTAAGGGGCGAGACCACTCGTAGCTAAAAAGTTTGTGGTCAAGAAAAGGAGTGGAGAGTTCACTTTCAAAACGAAGTTGAAAAGCATTGTAAAAAATATGAATGGAATGGACCTCAAGAAAGGGAACTTGATTAACGTGATCACGAAACTGAGACTCACAAAAATGGCGACCCTTGCCTTTTTCCAGACAGAGGGCGGTCTGGTAAGACTGGAAATCAATATAGTAAAAGCTAATAAAGGCATAGCCTAAGCCCACCAGTCCCACCAAAAGAAGCTTGAAAAAAGGAGCCAATACGATCGCCTCAACGAGCGCTTGGCCTTTTTCATTTCCCATTTTATCGACCCTGAGAAACGGCGCCATGAAAGAAGTCGGACATATCTTTCTTCTTAATATCGGACTCTTCGATTTGTTCCATTTCAATGCTGATCCCAGCTCTTGAGCCCTGAAGGGTCTGAGTGATGCTGGCTATTTTCTTACTTGTTGTATTTGATAGAAGCCTCATCATCCCCATAGTGGCCACTGCCATTAACGCGACGATGACCATATACTCCACAAGGCCCTGTCCTTTTTTGTTTTTCAATAGTTTCATAATGCATTCTCCTTTTTGTTTAAAAAGAAGATGTGCAAATAGGGGAGGCATGGGCTTTAGAGCCTATGAGAAATTTAAGTCATTTAGTCCGAAATCTGGCCGGACTTATAAGATGGGAAGAGTTTTCGAAAAAGACTTAGTCCGTCTTCTTTTTACCTGAGCGACTTTTCTTTTTGGCTTTGGCTTCTTGGCGCTTTTGACTAATGTTGTCAATAATTTCGAAGGCCTCTGTGCGGAGATCATTTTCGTAGATGAAACGATAGAAACCTTCGATCTCGGGGCTTTGGCGGAACTTTTTTAGGGACGCGGGGATCGATGGGGCATCGCTATCGGAATTGGATTTACTTTTCTTTCTTGCCACGAGCGCTCCTTTTTGTGCTCACAATCTAGCACAGTCGCCTCTGGGGTCAAGTTTAATAGACTTTAAGAAAGCCAGCTTTGGGGCGTGACATCAGGAAAGGAAGGGCTTAAAAATCAGCCCTACACAAATTCTTGAAGGAGCGATTTTGCTAAAGCTGGATGGCCGAGCCTATGCAGGTGAGTTAAGAGAGAGCCTCAAGGGGCGAGTTGAAAACTTCCAAAGCACCACTGGAATTACGCCCTGTTTAGCCGTGGTTCTAGTGGGTGATGATCCTGCCAGCCAAGTTTATGTGTCTCACAAAATCAAAGCCTGCAAAAAAGCGGGAATTCAATCCATTGAAAAAAGACTGGCTGCTGACACCAAAGAGGAAGAGCTTATATCTGTGGTGGAGGCCTTAAACAATGATCCAAGCGTTCATGGCATCCTGGTTCAGCTTCCTTTGCCGGAAAATATCAACGAAGAACGCGTGATCGATAGTATCTCTGCTCTTAAAGACGCCGATGGGTTAAGTGTCGAAAATCTAGGTTTACTCCTTTCCGGGCGTAAAAGAGTGGCCCCCTGTACACCCAGCGGGGTGATTGAGCTTCTAAAAAGAAACGAAATTGAAATTTCTGGAAAGCGAGCTGTGGTTGTGGGGCGAAGTCAAATTGTGGGTAAACCCATGGCCCTTCTTCTTTTGCAGGAAAACGCCACAGTCACTATTTGTCATTCGCGGACCAAAGATATGCGGGCTCATCTAAAAGAAGCCGACCTCGTAGTGGTGGCCGCCGGGCGCCCCGAGTTTTTAGGAAGAGATGACTTTAAAAAGGGAAGTGTTGTGGTTGATGTGGGAATCCATCGCAAAGAAAATGGAAAACTTTGTGGAGATGTCCGAGCCGATGAGGTTACAGACATCGTTTCCGCTCTCTCTCCTGTGCCCGGAGGTGTGGGGCCGATGACCATTGCTATGCTTTTAGAAAATACGTTGAAGTTAGCCAAACTGCACGGGGAGAAAAATCAATGAGTGAAAATATTAAGAAAACACCTATGGAAGCCACTCATATCGAGCAAGGCGGAAAAATGGTTGAATTTGCTGGCTGGAATATGCCTGTGCAGTTCGAGGGGATTAAACAAGAACACAATCATGTGCGCACAAGTGTTGGCCTTTTTGATGTGTCCCACATGGGAGAAATACGTGTTCGTGGAAGAGAGGCTTTAAAAACTCTGCAGTGGTTAACCACAAATGATGTTTCAAAACTCACCAAAGGAAAGGCTCAGTACACCCTTTTTCCCAATGAACAGGGCGGAATCGTCGATGATCTTATTGTCTACTGTTTAGAACCCAATGAAGACTATCTCCTCTGTGTGAATGCATCCAACACAGAGAAGGATTTCAATTTCCTCAGCAAAAACAACCGCGGGGCGATCATAGAAAATGAAAGCGAGCAGTGGGCGCAGATTGCCATTCAAGGTCCCAAAGCCATGGAGACCCTCGGCCAAGTGGCGCCAGTGGATATGAGTGACTGCGGAAGCTTTGAATTTAAAGATTGGGAGAGTGAAGAGTTTGGGCTCTGTTATATCGCTAAGACGGGCTACACAGGCGAAGAGGGAGTGGAGATTTTTGTCCCCTGGGATAAAGCCAATGCACTTTGGAAAACTTTTTTTGAAAAAGAGCCAGAGGTAAAGGCCATCGGTCTTGGAGCTCGCGACACCCTGAGAACAGAGATGAAATTTCCCCTTTATGGCCAGGAGATCACCGATCTCACCAACCCTTACGAGGCAGGCCTTGGCTGGGTCGTAAAGCCTGACAAAGGTGATTTTCTTGGAAAATCCGAAATGTTAGAAGCTAAGAAAAAAGGATTGAAGAGGAAACTGGTAGGCCTTGAGGTCACCGGCAAAGGTATCGCCCGACCCGGTTACAAGGTCTTTTCCGTTGACAGTGAAGAAATGGGTGTTGTAACGAGTGGTACTTTCTCACCAAGTTTAGACAAAGCCATAGCCGTTGCCTTTGTGGATAAAGACGCAAGCGCGATAGGCACAAAGCTTCTTGTAGAAATGCGGAAGAAAATGATAGAAGCTGTGGTAGTAAAAACGCCCTTTTATAAGAAGTAGAGGAGTTCGCAAATGGCCTATGTTCCAGAGGAATACTATTACACAAAAGATCACGAATGGGCTCAAGTGGATGAGAACGTGGTCACAGTCGGCATCACCGAGTATGCTCAAGAGCAGCTTGGAGAAGTGGTTTATGTGGATCTTCCAGAAGAAGGTCAGAAAGTCACCCAAGACGAGAGTTTTGGAGCTGTAGAAAGTGTAAAAGCCGCCAGTGACCTTATTGCTCCAGTTTCTGGTACAGTCATCGAGGTCAACGACTCTCACTCTGAAGACACAGGGCTCATTAATGATGACCCTATGAATGACGGGTGGTTAATTCGTATCGAAATGGATACTGAAAAAGAGTTAGCAGCCTTGTTAAAAGCCCCCGATTACAAAAAGCTCATTGAGAAAAAGTAATTTTTAGGGCATGTTGATTCGGTTTCCGTCGCTCCGAACAAAAAAGCGTCGATACATTTTTTCTTGTCAACGCGCTTGTGGTGGAATTGGCAGACACGCTAGACTTAGGATCTAGTGCCGAAAGGCGTGGGGGTTCGACTCCCTCCAGGCGCACCAATCGCAAATGTCTCCGACATTTGCTCCCGAGCTCGGATCTCTGATATCTGAGCTCAGAGCTCTGAGAAGCTCAAAACTTGGATTCCAAAATTATTCCACGCAAAGACAATCCAGGATCCCGTGTACGGGCCCCTGAATACTGGATTCCGGTACTTTTATCGTTTCCAATAAGGTGAAATGGTGAAATCTACGGCTCAGCTATAAAATTTGCCTGCTCCGGTTACAGACGCGGTGGAATTCTGAGGGCTTGTGTTTTTCATCTTTATTGTTAATACTCCAGGCCTTCAAGCATGTAGCCCAGGGAGATTTAATGGCGAATTCTGGAAATAAAAACCTTACAACAAAAGAAACTATGGATTCAGATACACCGATCACGATATTATGGGACGGCATCTTGTTAATACCTGTCGTAGGGCCGGTCGACTCTCTTCGTGCCAATCGCTTGATGGAGGATATGCTAGAGAGAATTCCTAAAGATGATACCCGAATTGTAATTTTAGACATATTGGGAGTCTTGGCCGTGGATTCTTCCGTGGCTAACCACTTATTGAAAATGTCAAAAGCCTCGCGGTTAATGGGGTGTGAGTTTATTATTTCAGGTATTTCTCCAGCCATAGCCCAGTCGATGGTTCAATTAGGGATCGATCTAAGAGATATCGACTCAACGACCACTGTTAAAGGTGCTTTAGAGCTTGCGTTTGATAAACTGAAACTTGAGGTGAAACCTCGTTAAAACGGTTACTTTATGACCAGCAATTTTTATACAGTTCAAAACTGCTTAGTAGTTTCTTTGACAGACAGGGCCCTTGGGGTTGGACTCCAACCATTATTGGAAACTCTTCTAGAGAATATAAGCCGATCAAAAAGAAAAGGAATAATTCTAGAGCTCTCGGGTGTGAGTATAATGGACCGGAAAGTGGCTGAGAAAATCAATCAGTTTGTAAATAAACTAGGAATCTTAGGCTTTGCCTGCGTTTTGTCAGGCTTGAAGCCAGGGACTGTCGGAGCATTGGTAACCCTTGAAATACCTCTGGAAGTAAAAAATATTACGAGGAATGTGGACGAGGCTCTAGCAATTCTAGGGTGTGGATAGGTAAGGTAGTTATTAACGATACGATTGAGCCAACAAGAAAATTTCTAGAACGATCAGTCCTTATTAATAAAGTTTCGGTGAAACAGGAAGTCGATATTGCTAATGCAGTGAAGGAGACCTTTGTAATTACAGGCAAAATGGGCTTTCGGCGTTCTATACAGTTTTTAGTAGCGACTTCTGTCTCTGAATTAGCTCGAAACATTTTTCAGTATGGGAATGGGGGGATAATTTTTTTTGGAGAATCCAAACCTGAGGCCCCCCAAAAAGGAATTCATATCGAAGCCTGTGATCAGGGGCCTGGTATTGAGGATATCGCTTTGGCTATGCAAGATCATTATAGTACCGGTGGCACTCTAGGCCTAGGCTTACCGGGAGTAAAAAGAATGATGGATGAGTTTTCGATTGCCACCCAAATGGGAGAGGGAACTTGTGTGACTTGTGCAAAATGGGAGAATTCCCGTGAATAAATTGGAGTGCCATTGGGTGGGCCGTCCCCATCCTCACTGTTACGACAGTGGGGATATTGGTTTTTGCAAAAAAGAGGGAAACCTTTTGTTGGGATTTATTCTCGATGTTACCGGGCATGGAGAAAAAGCTTTTCAGCTCGCTCAACAGACCAAATCTTTCGTAGAAAAAAATTTGAACACGGACTTGGAGGAGTCTGTTGAGAGTCTGCACGCGAACTTAAAAAAGACAGTGGGCGGTGTCGGAGCATTGTTAAAAATAGAGGATTCGGGCCAGGGGGAGCTGGTCGCTATAGGTAATGTGACAGCTCGTATCATTGGGAGTAAGAGAGATAAACATCTTGTGAGTATGGGTGGTCTACTTGGACAAATACTTCCTAATATTTATCCAGAAAAATTTGAGCTTAATATCGGGGAATATTTGCTTCTTCATACTGATGGACTTGTCGGACATACAAAAAAAGATGAATTTCTGGATGTTATCGGTCAATCTGCACAAATTGCTGCTGAAACATTTTTAGGACGTTTTTCCAAAAATACAGATGATGCCTTTTGTATGGTCATTCGGAGGACGGATTGAACTGGCTAGGAAAGGTGGAGATAAAAAGCTCTGACTCTGTTCAAGTATTCAAGAACAAGTTTATGCGAATTGGGCAGGATCTGGGCATGAGCACTTACAAATCTTCCCATTTGGTGGCGATCCTCACTGACCTTCTGGAAGAGAGATCACAAGGTTTTGTCACCCACTCAATCAGTTTAGGAATCAATTCGTCTGAATCTTCATTACTATTAGCTTTTTCTACCGACTCACCGACTGATTTGTATTCTAGAGTAAAAAAGCTCGGTAAAGTCTACGATTGGTCTGTTGACTATAGTTTCGAAAAACAAAGAAAAAAGGTTTTTTTAGAAATTAGGGGACTAATACAAGTTGAGGAAATTTCAGCGAGTATCTTTGAAAAAATAAGATCGATCCTCGCAGAATTAACTACTGAGGAAAGTTTAGCAAAAGATCTCGAAAATTCTTTTTTACAACTTAAAGAAAAATCAAAACAACTCAATGATGCTAAAAAAGCGGCAGAGATCGCCAGTCGTACGAAAAGTTTATTCTTGGCGAATATGAGTCATGAAATTAGAACTCCTTTAGGAGCCATTCTGGGCTTTTCCAATTTGCTTAAAGAGAAAAAACTCAATGAAGAGCAGCGTCAGAACTATATTCATATAATTAATCGAAACGCCAGTCAGTTGAAGGTCATTATTGATGATATTCTTGACCTGTCTAAAATTGAATCTGGAAAAATGCTTGTTGAGCAGTCTGAATTTTCACTTTCCAACCTACTAATTGATATTAAAGAAACTATGGGGATGAAGTCTTCTGCGGGCGGTATAGAGTTTTACGTAGTTTCTGATGGTCTAATACCCGAATTTATAATTTCCGACTCAACACGGATTCGCCAAATTCTTATAAATCTTGTCGGCAATGCAATGAAGTTCACCGAGAGTGGTCATGTGATGGTTAAAGCTCGATATTTTCAAAACTTCAATCGAGTAGGTGTGTTGGAATTTGATGTGGAAGATACCGGTATAGGTATGAACCAAGACGCTCAAGAAAAATTGTTCGAACCTTTTACCCAGGCGGACAGCTCCACCACTCGGCGTTTCGGAGGCACAGGTTTAGGGCTAACCTTATCTCTAAAACTGGCGCAAGCCCTTGGAGGTGAGGTTAAATTATTAGAATCCAAGCCCCATGAGGGGACGAGCTTTCGTGTTTCTTTAGCTTGTCAGGTGGAAAGCACATCTGAATTCTTATCGTTGGGACGAGACTCCGAATTAAAAACAAGAATGGATTTTGAGCCCTCTAGAGAAAATAGATTGAAGTCCGCCAAAATTTTAATTGTGGATGATTCCATAGAAAACCTAACTTTAGCGAAAGTTTACCTTAGAAGAAATGGCGCCACTCCCAGTACAGTTACTAGTGGTCTTCAGGCTCTTGATTTCTTGAGTAAAGACAAGGTGGATCTTGTATTGATGGATATTCAAATGCCTGGCCTCGATGGCTATGAAACCACGAGGCGATTGAGGGAGGCAGGTTTAACCACCCCCATAATCGCTCTAACTGCGAATGCATTTAAAGAAGAAAAAGATAAAGCCTTGCAGGCAGGATGTGATGCCTATATTACCAAACCTTTCCAAGAGGCTTTGTTGGTTGATACAATTGTAAAATTAACATCAGCCAAAAGTATTTGAATCCTTGCCGTTATTTCAGCTCTTTTTAAATTACTCTAAGCGAGATCAAGTTTTAGTTTGAGTTGAAGCGGTTAACTATTTTTTTCATACATACCCACAATTGTACTGGTAATATCTATTCCCTTTTTTGCCCAAAGAACATTGTCGGCCATTTTATTGAGCACAACATCAAAGCCTTCCTTATCTGCTAGTATTTTAATCTGTTTTTGTAATTTAGCAATTATAGGAGCTGTGACCTCTCTTTGTTTTTTCTGAATGTTGAATTGAAACTCCTGACCTTTTTGTTGCAGCTCCATGGACAGTTTTTGAATTTCTTTTTGCTGTTCAGACCGCTTAGCTTCTGACAACAGTAGGGCTTTTTTTTCAAAACTGTTGATCTTTTCTTTGAGCCCAAATTCCTTTTTTTTGAGAGTTTCTTCCATGAACTTGTATTCTTTCATTAATTCTTCTTTCGCTTTTTGCCCCTCTTTAGTGGCGTGAATGGCTTTTTGCATATCGATAACAGCAATGTTGAAATCAGAGGCAAGAACAGGGGGAGTCATTAAAACTAAGCAGCAAAATATAAGTCTCATAAGAGTCTCCTTTTCGTTTACTTTGCATTTTTTTAAAGGAGGCGGCCACTCTCATAAGACTGGTTTGTGATATTGATTGACTCGTTTGATGTTCGCAAAAAAGGTTAAAAATTCTCTCAAAGAGGCTAAAAGGTGCCACAGTATTCAATTCTCTTATAGGTCAAATAGGCTGGACTTTTGTCTAAATGCGTAAACAGCTAAGATTCTGTCATGCAAGCAAAAATCGTTCATTTATAAGGTGTTCTAATTTGACCTTATAACGATTGATCATTAGGTTGCAGCCATAGCAACGGACTGTTCGCTAACATTTAGGGGGAGAATTCAATGAAGAATCGTTCATTCTTATTATTAATCGCTACAATTTTACTAATGCCATCCACAAGTTGGTCACAGGTTTCTGAAAATTGTGTCCTACGCCAAGATCTGTTGGAGATTTCTGAGGAGTTTGATCAGTTCGAGTCACCGTCCTCCGATCAAGGTGTTTACTGTGAAGAGGACTTAGGTAAAGAAGGGCTGGCTATAGCCAAGGCTCTGACTGTTTTAAAAAACATAACACCGAATGAGCCCGCCATTGTTAATGATGATGCCTTTACTTATAAAGCCATCGCCGAGAAAAACTGGTGGGACTACTTTACTAAGAGGGCCGAAAAGTTTGCAGTGATTCCAAACTGCCCAGAAGGTGTCGCCGCTTTCGTTCGACCTTTCTTTGGTAATGGAACTATAAACCTTTGCGGTCTTTTCTTTGAGATGAATGTCTCAAGCCAAGCGTCCGTAATGATGCATGAGGTTCGTCACTTTGATGGTCACGCTCACGTCACTTGTGCGCAAGGTATGGAAGAGGGCAACCAAGGAGCCTGTGATAACAACATCCGCGATAAAGGTTCTTACGCTATTAGTGTGCAAACATTAGTGGGCATGGCTCGCGCTGAAAATGTGAATGTTGGAGACAAATCACTTCTCGAAGCTGAAGCCATCTATATGGCCTTTAATAAGTTCAACACGGTCCCAAGACTTCGTTTGAACAAATCCATCATTCTTTCCAACCAAGCCGGAGAGGTTTTTCAGTGGCAGCTAAAGGATGACAAAATGGATCAACTGGGCCAACTAGTTGAACCTTCTATGGTCCTTCGTAGTGGGGGAACGCTCACAGTTTTCCCACTGGATCCACAAAGTGATGCCTATAGACAAGACGTGGCCTTAGAAACCGATGTTGAAAACCCTGGATTGTATGCCAAGCACTACAACAGCGAGGCACCTCTAGAGCGAGCCAGATATAGAAGTATCTCTTACTTTGGAGCGGGAGGACTGCTTAAAGACAACACTCTCATCAACCTTTGTGACACCAAGGATTTAACTCTCGGAAACACGGACTTAAATCCCTATGGAAATGTGCAAGCACTGATGAGTCTTTCCAAAGACGCTGCCGACCAGTTCCGCGACTCCTATATTCTTAACGACGAGGGCGAGCTCTATCGCTACGAGTGTGTTGAGAATGATAGCCAAGAGGTGGCCATCGAGCCTTCGCCTTTTCGTCTCATAAACGGTGCGGACAAAGTGGTGCGTTCGTTTGGACTTGAAGGGGTGCAGTATTTCCTACTCGATACAGGAGCTTTATCGGCCGCTCAGTTTCAAGGAAACAATATTGTTCTACAAGACATTGAGATGCCTGTGGCCAATCAAGGCTGGGTGAGTGCTACGCCTTTTAGTCTGCCGGAGGTTTTCTAATTGAATAGGATGAAATTTCTCATCCTTATCCCAATTATCGTAACCATTGGGGTTCTCGCTGTGATAAACTCAGAGGACCCCAAGCCTCAACCCTCTGATCAAAATGAAAATGTGACTTCTTCTTCTAGAATGAAGAGGAGGCAAAAGCCTCAAGAAGTTAAAGAGGTTTCTAAAAAATCCAATCCCAAACAAGGCAAGCATAGTCCAAAAAATGTCGCTCTCAAGGCTAATGGAAGCCCGAGAGAGACCATTGAAGAAGAGCTAAAAAGAGTTCGAGTGTTGGCCACACAACTGCCCGAGTCACGGGTTCAACTTCTTGAAATCATTACTAGCGAAGACCCTCTCAAGCAAAAAGAAATCAAACCTCATTCTATGGATGAAATCCAACAGAATAAAAGAGGGGCTGTGAAAGTCCTAGCGCTTAAAGCCTTAATGCAACTTAAGGATAAAAAGATGCTTCAAGAAAACCTAGGTCAGATTATTGCCACAGCCAAAGATCCCACCATTCGGAAGATTGCGAAGGCGGCCAAAGATTCAATGGATCAGGGGCGCTCTTTGTTTGAGGATTTCCCTGAGGCGGTTCAATCAGAATCTCTTTGATTACGAACTGAATTCTATTCCATTGCGGCGTGAATCTTAAAGCGTCCGTTGCTTAAATGTTCTTATGCAAGAGAAAGAACTGCTTGAAAAACAAAAAAAATTCGTACGTTCTGGTCAAAGCCTCAGTAAAGACCACCGACTGGCACAACTCAAAAAACTTCGAGATTTAATCGACAGTCATCAAGAAGACATCACTACCGCCTTACATAAAGATTTAAAAAAACCGAAATTGGAATCTTTCGTGACTGAGATTTCAAGCACATTGAAAGAAATTGATCATTCTATTAAGCACTTGAGCTCATGGATGGAGGAGAGGAAATGGTTCTCGCCGCCCTTTTTACTCCCAGCCCGCTCAAAAATTCAAAAAGAACCCTTTGGCTCTACACTAGTGATTGCCCCTTGGAATTATCCTTTTCACCTCGCTCTAGCGCCTGCCGTCGCATCTTTGTCTGCTGGTAATTCCGTTGTGATTAAGCCGTCTGAAATTACGTCTCATACTGAAAAGTTGATCGCAAAAATAGTGAATCAAAATTTTGATGAGGAAATTTTAAAAGTGGTCACCGGAGGGGTGGATGTTTCAGAAAGATTAACCTCTCTTCCTTTTGACTTCATTTTTTTCACGGGTAGCACAGCTGTGGGTAAAATAATTATGAAAGCCGCCAGCGAAAATCTGGTTCCTGTTTGTTTAGAACTTGGTGGTAAAAGCCCCTGTGTCGTCGACTCGGAGGTGGATATTGAGGTCGCTGCACGGCGAATCGTGTGGGGCAAGTTCACAAATGCAGGTCAGACTTGTGTGGCCCCTGACTTTTTGTATGTCCATAGAGGAGTAAAAGAAAAGTTACTAAAACAAATAAAAGACGAATTAAAAAACTTCTATGGCGAAAACCCGAAAGACTCAGATGATTTCGGACGTATTGTGAGTCTAAAACATTTTGATCGCTTGCTTCCTTTTTTGAATGAAGGTGAGATGGTTGTAGGAGGGGAGTCGGATCAAGATCAACTTTACATAGCACCCACCTTGATTGAAAATCTGAGTTGGGAAAGTGCGGTGATGAAAGAAGAAATTTTTGGTCCCATTCTTCCGATCTTTGAGTTTGAAGAGCATGAAGAGCTTGTGGGTTTGTTGCAAGAGAAACAAAAGCCTTTGGCTTTTTATTTGTTTACTAAAAATCCTAAAGTAAAAAAGCGATACATGAATCAGTTCTCCTTTGGGGGAGGCTGTATCAATGACACCTTAGTTCACCTCTCCGATCCTGATCTTCCGTTCGGAGGTGTCGGAGCCAGTGGCATGGGAGCCTATCATGGTGAGGCTGGCTTTACTCTCTTCTCCCATAAAAAATCCGTCGTCGATAAATCATTTAAGTTGGACCTTTCTTTTCGTTATCCACCATATACAGACAAAAAACTTTCGTTACTTAAAAAAGTGCTGAGTTTTCTTTAGGGCTTAGTCAGATACTCTAAAAAAAGATCACAAGGCTAGGGTCGATAAACACTGAGATAAATGCAAGCAAGCAAGCTCCGATTCCAATCGTCATTAAGCTCATATTCCAAACAAAGTTTTGGATAAGTAGAAATAAAACACCGATTGTTAAAAGTGTGATGTGCATTGGGAATAACATTTTGTCTCCTTTGTGAATGGTTATGTCCTCTTGTTAGATTCATATATACGCATGCATATATACTATGTCAAATGATATATATACAAGTATATAAAAGCGGTTGAATCGATAAATTACTCGAAACTTCAGTAACTTAGGGACTTTTCTCCAGTTTTGGAGCTGGAAAATTAGATATTTTTTCACCGTTTTCTTACAAGAGGCGTTAGTCACCTGCTTTCACAGCGAGGGGGTGACGAACTCAAAGTCGTTTGAAGGCCCCTAGAATTCAGAGGACCTTCGTTTTCCATCTACTGGTTACTAACAAATATTTGAGAAGCTCTTTCAATTTTTGACCAAAAGGGGTGGCTCTCCGTACAAGAGCCCTAAGCAAAACAAACAACCAACATCACCTTTAGGAGGGTACAAAATGAAAGCACTTGTTTTTGTTTTATCAATGTTAGTAGCCGGTTCAGCTGTTGCTGGAACAAATTTCGAAGCCATGTCTTGGGATACAATCCTTCGCAGCGCTAAGTACGAGCCAGACTACGCTACAAAAATTCACTTCCAAAACGGATCCGTTTGGAGAAACATCTGGTCTGACAATCTTTGCACAGACGGAACTTTCATCTACGGTGGACTTTTTGAGAAGAAATACTGCGTAAGCGGAGACAACGATGATTGTAACCGTTATGAGACAAAAGTTGTTGATCTTATTCAACCGATCTACAGCACACGTCAACGTTGCGCTGACTACCAAGATGACGATTGCGTAAAATACGTAACCGTAAACTACGTACAACGTCCTACTCAAAACGTAAAAATCTACGGTAGCCAGTATAGCCCTGGTGACGACGACAACCACCGTCCACTTGGTGTTAAGTCTTACACAATCCCTTCTTGTGGTGGAGCTCCAAAAGTTCCTGCTAACTAAGATAGGATTTTTAAACTTTAAAGAGTGTTCTGTATGAACACTCTTTACAAAAGCGCCACCTCTCAAAGAGGTGGCATTTTTTTTAAAAAAAAGGGGAAAAAGATGAGAGCTTTAATTTTATTCAGTTTTTTTACACTTTTCGCACCTGCTGTTTTTGCTAATATTCCTGGACTCGAGGCGACTTACTCAAGAATGCTAGGAAGAACACAGGCGACCATTGTTCAAAAAGGCCTTGTTCCCCAAACTCGTCCAGAGACCTGTCATCGCCAGGTTTTAAAAATAAGAGAGGATGGTCAAATAAACATCTTCGTTGCTTTCGGCTATATGGATGTCTCTGGTGGTCAAGACTTTGAAGATTCTGGAATGTCCCTTTACGGCAATGGTGATGTCTTAGATTCCGACGCGAAAAAAGCACTCGTTGGCCGTCTGAAGTCTCGTTGCCCGTCTGGCCAGGATTCAATGGCCTGTGGTTTCAAAGGCAATGGAAGTAGCTTGCGCAAAACCATTCGTGATCGCTGGTCAAATTCTCGGATTCGAGTCAATATCGTGTTGGCTTCACCCTCAGTCACATCATCGGATGCGGCAAACAAGGGTCAGTACGCTTCCCGTCAGCAGAGCTCTTCCGCTCAGGTGAAAAATCAATTCCTCGGTGCTCTTCAGTCCTACGATGCTGTCATTTATATGGGGCATGCAAGAAGTGGAGGCGGGCCTGATTTTCTACCCCCCGTGCTTTATAGCAGTGGGGCCGTGAATTACAGTCATTACCGCAGTCAGCAAGATGGAATTCGTTCGATGTTAGGAGCTTTGAGCTCTAGCTCAGCGCCAGTGATTGGAGTGCTCGCTTGTAAAAGTACAGGGCTTTTTGCCTCTCGTATTCGGCGTCGAGCACCCAACTCATTGTTGGTAACAGCCGATGAACTCTTTGACTACAACGATATTCTTCCCACTGGGTATGCCATGATTGAAGGGCTTGTCTCTCAGAGCTGCACCGATGAGTTTGAAAGAATCACTAAGGTACAACCGGCCAGCCGTCGTTTTCTCACCGTCTTTTACTAAAACACTCATTCTATTTTTAAGGGCCTTTTAACATTGAGTCCCTTTTCAGTGTTCGTCATGTAAAAGTTTTCGTTCGCTATTGACGACGAATTGTAATGTTTTCGAGGGTGAAGATTTCACACTCATCTCCCATTATATTGAGTTTAAGCAAAACAGACAGGAACAACAGTTAATGAACACATCAAAAATCATCTTCGTCATAGGCCTACTAAGCCTTATTGCCTCGTTGGCTCAGGGCGCCACCATGCAAATCTTTTCGGACATTCATTTCGGTCCGAAGTTACAAATCTCTGCTAACTTTCTTTGCCAAGATGGTGTGTACATATATTTTCGCTCGCAACAAGATTGTCTTGATTCTGGCCAGGAGTGGAACTGTTCTGAGGACTTAGTAGTCAAACCCATCCGTGAGGTGGAAATGATATTGACGGAAGTGGGTGGCGATAGTGTGACTCGCTTTTTTAAAGTAGATACCCAGTTCAAATATCAACAAGTAGAAAGAGACGCCAGAGGCAATGTCTTCAATAATATCAACGAATTTCGAGAACTGCCCTTCTGTGCTGGAAGACCGAGACTAGAGCCTGGTAATGTGGGTGAGTTTCGTTACCCGGAATCTAAATCAGAGAAGTTTTTTATCGAGTCTATGCTAGAGGCTGGAATAACCATGGTTAACGTAGCCGAGGCTGGTACAAGTATCTTAGATGCCATTGATTTAGAGCAACAAGTTGAGCCCACCCAAAAGGTCAGCTCTGCTATAAAGTCTCCTTTTTGCAATCAATCGGTAACCTCTGATTATATCCATCTCCTTTCCGGTGAATACTCAGGCAACGGCATTCAGAATCTGGATTTCGACAATGTGCAAGTGGACCGACTACAAGAGATTTCTCATGACCTCTTTGTCACTCCCTCTGAGGTTCATGAGGATCAACCAGCTTTCAAAGTAAGCTGCGAAAAAACTTGGGATATATAAATGCTAAGGCCTGAATTTTCTCATACCAACAAAAGAGATGAGAGAAGCGTAGATTCACAGGATCTTATGGGCCAGATTCAATTTCTTGTGGATTCTTATCTGAAAAATCACAGTCATTTAAGTGTCAATTCTCTGAGTAAAAAATGTGGTGTGAGTGAGCCGACGTTAAGGCGCATCCTTTCCGGAAAGGTTAAAACCGTTCCCCAAGTTTCAACACTTCTTGATATCCTGACCTATTTGAATAAAACCTCCAGCGTTCGAAAGATTGTATCACTTCATCCTGGTCCTATTGCAGATTATTTGAGAAAGGCCATGCCCTATCTGGAAGAAATCGATAGCGAATATTCAGGTCGGGTCAATGAGGAGCTTAAAGATCCGGTGAAGTACTTAATCTTTAAACTAGCTCTAAATAGCAATGGAGTTTTAGAAAGTAAGATTCAAGAGCTTTATGGTACCCACGGAATTAAACTCCTTCAAGAGATGGTGGAAGCCGAAATCATAGTGAAAACTGCCAATGGTATTTGCCGCACAAAAACAAAATCCTACAATAGTTCTTCCAAAGACTTCGTCAGGAACTTCAAAGTGGTTGCTGACTTCATAAAGACAAATAAATTCCGAAATCGAAAACCTTATAATCCATTGCATGCAAACTGTTCGGAGTCGATCCATTTGGATGCCTACGAGTCGATTGTACGGTTGCAAAAAAAGACTCAAAAGAAAATACGTAAAATTTTGAGTGATCCTGAGAGCCGTGGAGAAATTCCCTTTTTTCAATTGGTGGCGATTGATACATTGGATCTCAAGGCGGCTTTTGAATTTGATAAAGACGAGAGCTCCTCTCCTGCAAGTACAAGTCCTTCAAAGCAGATTTAACACCCTCGGTGTCTTGATCAATAACCCGTTCGGGTCTAATATTTCATCTTCTAATGAGGTGTATGATGAAAACGATCCTGTTGTTAGGTTCTGGCGAGTTGGGTAAAGAGTTTACGATTTCAGCAAAGCGCTTGGGACAAAGAGTTGTGGCCGTAGATAAATATGCTGGGGCTCCAGCTATGCAAGTGGCTGATGCCTTTGAAGTGATTAGTATGCTTGATGGTGTGGAACTTGAAAAGATTGTGAAAAAGCACAAGCCCGATCTCATTGTTCCAGAGGTAGAATCCATTCGCACAGAAATGCTTGAAAAGTTTGAACGGCAGGGAATCTTTGTCGTGCCTACAGCGGAAGCGACCCATTTAACCATGAATAGAGACGCCATTAGAGATTTGGTGTCTAGTGAATTAAAAATTAGAACACCAAAGTTTGATTACGCCTCCAACAAAGAAGAGCTAAAAGATATTTGCGCAGGAATCGGCTTTCCCTGTGTTGTGAAGCCGGTGATGTCTTCTTCCGGTAAAGGGCAAAGTATTGTGAACTCCCCCAAACAGGTCGGCAAAGCCTGGGATTTTGCGTGTGAAGGGATGAGAGGGGATAACAAAAAAGTAATCATCGAAGAGTTCATAAAGTTTGAAGTGGAAATAACCCTTCTTACCGTCAAACAACTCGATGGGCCCACTCTTTTTGTCGACCCTATCGGCCACAGGCAAGAAGAGGGTGACTATAGAGAATCGTGGATACCAGCTAACATTCGACCAAATATGCTCACTCAAGCCAAAAAAATGGCAAAGAAAGTCACCGATCGCTTGGGCGGAGCTGGAATCTTTGGGGTGGAGTTTTTTGTAACAAAGGATGAAGTGATTTTCAGTGAACTTTCTCCCAGACCTCATGATACCGGCATGGTGACCTTAATTTCTCAAAATCTCTCGGAATTTGATCTTCATTGCCGAGCTATACTTGGGCTTCCCATCCCTGAAATTGACTACTATGGACCCGCGGCTTCAGCGGTCGTACTTTCTAAAAAAGATTCCACCCAATTTGAAATTAAAGGACTAGAAAAAGCGCTTGCGATCAAGAAAACAGATCTAAGAGTCTTCGGAAAGCCTAGTACACGTAAAAATCGCAGAATGGCTGTCGCGCTAGCCAGAGACACTAATATAATGAAAGCCAGAAGAAGAGCTCAGAAAGCCGCTGATTGTATTAAAATCAGTTATTCTAAATAGTTAAAGCTAGGCTTTGAAAAGAGGGCAATAGGTCTTGCATTCTTTCCCGACAATGATAGACAGATCTCACGGATCTTTCTAAGGAGACTGCAATGAATCTTTTGATTTCTCTTTTAATGACTCTCTTTCCTTTATTTTCTCTGGCTCATAGTTCTTCCGAATCTGCTCAACCGAGTGAGGCTCCTGCTTGCGAGTCTGAAAATACAAACCAAGAGATCGATATGGACTGTATCGAAGCCCAGCTCAAAGGTGAGGGGCTTGGAGGTTGGGTGCATGCCTCAGTTGACGACCAGATGGTATTTGTTTTCACTTGGCGCAAACCGGGCTCCTTTTTCACGAATGTACAACTTCCTATGTTTTCCGAGGATCCGCAGGTATTAAAACAATTGCAAAGTCTCGGTCGTCATGACCAGGTCATTTTAAAAGGTGAGTTCTTTCAAAATGAAGCGCCTTTAAGGCACATCAAAGTGAGCGAAGTGAAAGTGGTTAAGGCCTTCAGTGGACCCAGTGGTGACTATGAGTATAGCCCTGACGTTCTGACGGAAATTTTAAATAGTAATAAAATGATCGCGAAAGTTCATATTGTGGCTAACGGCGGCAGAGTGCTCGTGGTGGAAAAAGAAGACCGAGTGCTTCCCGTTTTTAATAAAGATCCTAAACTGACTGAGAATCTTTTTCGCAATGACAAGATAGAATTACAGTATCAAGTGCGTCTTTTGCCTCAGCAGCCCTCCCATATCCAAGTGGATGAGGATGCAGCCAATCCGATTCGAGTTATTGAAAGAATCGAAGAAGGACATGGTGAGCCTTTTGAAATTACAGGGCCCTTGGTGATGTTTCCTAAAAGTCCTCAAATAATATTCAACGTGTTTGCTGTAAGAGAGCAAGACAGCGATGGGATTCATAGAAATTACACTGTTATCAATTTTGAAGATATGGACCTGTTCGAAAAAATCCGCCAAAACTTTCAAAAAGCTTGGGATCAAGCGAAGGATTCCGCAGAGTACGATCGCAATAAATTTATCAATCGTAAGATACAGGTCACTGTTCGCGGCTTGAAGAACGTTGTTTCTCCTACACAAGCGAACCCTCAGGTCGTGCCCAGTCAAATTGACGACATTGAGATCGAATTTCTTTAGTTTTTACCCTCGATAGAGGCGGTTTTCCGTTGTGGTCTGTTCTTTTCTGGATGAACAGGCTTTTTGTCAGCCTTCATTAACTGGCCGGTTTTATCATCCGATTTTTTGGCGGACTGTTCCACTTTCGTGTTTTTGTCTGCCGGTTTTTTATCGGATTCCTTCTTAAGAGAAGAATTTGAAAGCAGCAGTCCAAAAATCAGGGCCGACAGTCCGATGAAATCTTTGAAATCAAAGTGAGACTGTATAATGTTAATTTTTTCCTGAATTTTTTCACGACTCAACATACTGTGAGTATAACGGATGGACCCGGTAAATCCTTAAGCAAATGTTTAGAATTATAACTAATTTAGGCCTGAGTCTAAGAGAGCTGACAAACAGCTCTCTTAAGTTTTGATTGGCTAAAAATAGTGCAAAAAGTGAAAACATTTTTACTTGAGCTCGGAGGCCCATCTACACTTATTTTTACGGAATGTGAATCAAGGTGAAACAAAAATATCCTATTATTAGCTTGAACCACAGAACGACTGATAAAGTTTAAATATGAGATTGACCTTTTTTATGACATTTATTGTGTGTCACTTATGCGTTGCCCATTCAGAAAATATTTATCCCGAAAGGGAGCTGCGGGGAAGCCCTGCGGCCTCTTCAAATCCTTACAGTGGCGGGGAGATATGGTTTTCTGGTGTCTACCACGTGGACTCTTGCCCATCCGTTAGTGCTGATATTCGTACAATTGCATCAAAAGGTCTGCAGCAAGACTACGAGAAAACCAAATTTGTCGATTGTGAAAAATGGTCGGATCAATTTCGCTATATACTTAATATCTCCAGGAAAGAGGAGAGTGGCAGTTGCCAGGTACAAGCGAGCTTTGCCTGTGGTCCCGATTCTGAATAGGGACTTTTAGCTTGTCAGTAAGGTGAGGGAGCTCAAAAGTGTTTCCCAATTTTAAATAGAAGGAGTCGTCACAACTCGAATCCCAGCCAGACCATTGAGGTCGATCTGTAACAATTTTCTGTTGGGATTAAAATTGTGAACGGTCAGTGTGAGAACGTTTATTTTTTGAGCTCGGAGAATCAAGAGTTTATTTATGATTTCAAAATTTGTTTTGAGTACCAGTCCTTGGAGCGAGCGGGTGTTCGCAGATTTCCCAATCTTTAGCGGCAAGTGACCCGTCTCCCATTTGAGGTGAACTCGCTTGGACGTTTGGCCAGTGTTTCACAGAGATGTGAGTCGATGAATAACATCCTCAGAAATCATTTGAAGCGTCCCGAGGGAGAGCTTTTTCCTGCTAGGGAAATAAGAGAAGAAGCGGATGATGCCGCTGGTAGTGCTTCTTAGAAGTCACCGTTGATTATTTTTTTAATCTATTTATCTTCTGTCTGAATTTGTTTTAAGTATTTCTACGAGCGTGCCTAAGCGTCTAGGCTTTTTGGATTCCCTGTTTTTCTTAAAAAAGCTAAAGGTCCTAATATCTTGAGTCATTTACACCTCTATTTATATTAATGCAAAATAAAGCATTGCTACGATTTCGACTCATCATGTGATTTCCAACAGATCGAACATCAGAGGAGCTGCTTTGAAAACCTTCATAGTTTTTTTTGGTCTTATCGTCCTTTTTTACTCGGCTGATTTGAAAGCCGAACCCTGGCTTTCCAATCGTTTTGCGCAAAACTGTGCTTCTTGCCATGCTCCAGGACGTCTGAACCGTTCTCCTTCAAAGAGACGTTGCACTCTTTCGTGTCAGGGTTGTCATGTGAATCCCAATGGTGGTGGATTGAGAAACAAGTACGGCAAGTGGACCTCTGAAAGGTGGGCTCGTAGCTTTTATACTGATATAGCTTGGAACAAGAAGTCTCCCGCTCCCCTGAAGCACCAGAAATACATGAAAAAGAAGCTTTCTAAAAAAACAAAACTAAAGATGGCTAAATATGGTGCCCCTCTCGTTGGAGTTAAAGCTGTTATTAAAGATGAGAAGCCCTTTTTTGAGTCGTCAAACTACACAGCCGCTCAAAATAAAGTCGAAGAATTATCAAGAATCACTCGCAATGACCCTTACAGGCAAACAAGACGGGATATGGTAACAGTGGGAGGCGATTTTCGCCTTTTCTATATCCAGCAATCTGAGGGAGCGGCTTCTCAAAAGCTCGAAGAGGGAGCCTTTTTCCCCATGGTCTTTGATTTTGGTGTCAGGGTGCGCCCCATCAGAGAAAAGTTATCCTTTGTGTATGAAGGGCGTGCGATTAATTCCAGCCTGAATGAGCCCTCTAGCCTTGATCGTCTTTTCGGATCGGGGAGTGCCGCGATCACACGCTCGGCTTACATTTTAGTCGATGATCTTTGGTACAACTCCTATGCTCAGTACGGATACTATCGACCCATGTTTGGGATCTACAACCCCAATCACAATGCGATGATCACAGACTACACCCGCTTGGGAATAAGGGCCAAAGTTAAGGCCGCAGGTTTTGGGACCGCTCCGAATGTTCCCTTTGGTATCGTCAATCTTATCTTAAAAGACGAAGGGGCTCCGGCGACAGATATCGCCAGCGAAGGTGGTCTTAATGTCACCCTCGGTATGAGGTTTGTTAAACTCGGCGCTTCGATTCAAGGCTCCTATTGGTCCACTGACAACGAATCAACCACAGTTCCTTCCAAAACTGAAATGTGGAATATCAATGGCGGTATGAAACTGAATCGCTTTATCCTGACTGGTGAGATCACCAACGTTCGGCGTGAAGTGGCGGGTCTTGATGAAACTCAAATTATCGGTGTGGATGGTCGTTTTCGATTTTGGAGAGAAATGTACTTAAAAGCGGGTATGGCTGTGGCTAACGCCGCAGTGGCTCGTCAAAACACAGTGAGTGGAACGGGAATTAGTCCCGGTTCTGGCGATGAAATAACTTTTGGGCTCAGAGCCTTTTTACTTAGTGGTATCGATATTGAAACTCTTTACGCTTCAAAGACGAACAAAGAAGAAGGCTTTGAGGATCAAAAAGAGGATACCCTCTCGTTTCAACTTCACGCTTACTTTTAAAGTCACACAGATCCAGTTTCAATGTATGCGAAAGTGGACTCTCGTTTCATTCCAAAACCTTTCTTTTTCTTGAAAACAAAATCATTGTTTATTAAGGCACGCTTCAGAGTCCCTGTGGCGGCGTAAGTACTCAAGGTACAAAAATTCAAATCACAGTATTCTTTGATGAACTGATCGAGAAAACTTTCATCCCAAAGTGTGGGGCTGCTTTTAGAGCTAAAGGCATCATACAAAATTCCATTAAATTTAAGTCCGTAAGGGTTTTTGTCCTCTACTTCGGGAAAGACTCTAAAACCTTCAGTTTCGAGGAGTTCTCTTAAGTTGGACTTAATTTTTTGAGGAGCTAGTTCAAAGGGCTTGGCAACCATTGTGAGAATTCGGTCATAGCACTCAGAAAGCTCTGATGATTTGTCTGTCAGCCAATGGGTGAAGGAGTGGCGAAGCTCAGGGACAATTTCGTAGGAATATAGGATGATTTTTTTTTGTTTTTTTAGGGCCAAAGCACTTGTTAAAATTTCATTGTAGCCAAGACCAAGACCCATTGAGAGAAGGGCTGGTTTCTGAGCTGTGAGACTTCGCTCAATACAGGGAGCGTAGATATAAAGGGTCTCAGAGAGTGCCCCTTCGAGAGAATGCATTTTCTCACCCCCATTTAAGCTCAAAGTGGGGCTTTGATCTTTGGTGCTGATGATCTCAAAGGAGAAGGGGGATTTTGTATTGCTCATAGGTCTATAATTCGTTAAGTCATCCCTATGGAAGTTGCAAGAAACAATCTTGATGAAAAGCCTTTTTATCCTATTTCCCAGTTCTATAAGGAAAAATTTGGGGAGAAGGTTTTTAAGATCCCAGTGGCCATAGCGGGGCGTTGCCCGAATATGAAAGATGGCAGTGGTCTGAAAACTTGCATCTTCTGCGATGAGTGGGGCTCTTTTGCCTACCCAGAAAATCAAGAGAAGTCTTTACGATCACAGATTGAACTTCACCGCAAGCGGGTGAAAGACCGCTACAACACCAACAAATTCTTTGTCTATTTTCAGGCTTACACAACAACTTACACTCAGGTGCAAAGAATCAGAGAGGCCTTCAGCATAGCTCTTGAGTATGAAGGGGTCGTGGGAATTGTGATAGGAACAAGACCTGACTGTTTATCTCCAGCTCTTCTCGAGACCTTTAACGAGGTGGCCAAGAAAAGCTTTATGGCTGTGGAGCTAGGGGTTCAAAGCTTTGATGAAAAGCAGCTCGAGTGGATGCGGCGAGGTCATACGGCGGAGCAGTCCATAAAAGCGGTTAAAAGACTCAGAGAGAACTGCCCAGATGTGAACCTTGGTATCCATTTGATGTTCGGTTGGCCAGGTGAAACATACGATGACATCCGCGAGACCGCTCTACTTTGTAATGATCTAGGACTTCATAATGTGAAACTCCATAATCTTCATGTTCTAAAAAACACAGATCTTGCGAAACTCTTTGAAGCGGGAGAGTTTAAACCCTTTGATCTTGAGCTTTATTCTGATTACGTTTCCCATTTTCTAAGCTACCTGTCTCCCGAGATTGCTGTACATCGACTGGTGGCAACCGCCTCTCGTTGGGATGAATTAGTGAGTCCTAAATGGACGCGAAACAAAATGCAAAACTATCAGTATGTGGTCGAGTATATGCGCAAGCGAAACATTACCCAAGGTTGTCAGTTATGAAACCCTATGAGAAATATCCTAAAATTTGTCGTCAAATCTTAGACGTTTGCAAAAACCTCTACAGTCGAAATATGTTGGCGGCCGCCGATGGTAATGTGAGCTTTAAAGTCCAAGAGGGTGTACTGATCACTCCCTCCGGAGTGCCAAAAGCTTTTTGCCAGCCCGAAGACATTGCCTTTGTTACCTTAGATAACGAAGTTATGTATGGAAAGCCTTCCTCGGAACGTTTGATGCATCTGAGTGTCTATAATGAAGTGAAAGAAGCCAAAGCGGTTGTCCATGCCCATCCTCCGACCGCCATTGCCTGGAGTGTGGCCTTTCCAGAACTAGAGGAACTACCCAATAACTGCCTTTCCGAAGTGGTGCTAGCGGCTGGCCATATACCCATAGTTTCCTATGCTCGTCCGGGTACCCAGGCTATGGGCGATGTTTTAAAGGAAAAAGTCAAAGACCATAAAATCATGATATTATCTCGTCACGGAGGTTTGGCTTGGGGAGAATCTCTCACTGAAGCTTTTATGGGAATGGAACGCTTGGAGCACTCCGCAGAGATTTTATATAAAGCCAAAAATCTCAAGGATCTTACTTATCTTGATAATGAAGAGATGGAAGCCCTTTACAAAATCCGAGAAACAATAGGGAACAAAACACTATGAAAAACCTCAATTCGCTTTCCTTAAAACTAGAAGACGGAAATCTCCTTATTTTGGACCAGCAACTTCTTCCTGATAAAGAGGTTTGGATCGCGGTCGAAAATCCTGATCATATGGTGCAAATCATTAAGGACTTAAAAGTTCGAGGCGCTCCGCTTATCGGAGTGGCTGCCGTTCTTAGTTTGGCTCTTTGGGCCCAGCAGAGTGATGATTCGAGCGAGTTTTTAAAAACCGCTGAGAGGTTAAAACAGGCCCGACCCACAGCTGTGAACCTGATGAACGCCATTGACCGAATGGTGAAAGTTTCCAATGAGACCTCCTTTGATAAAAAAGCGATTTTGGACAAAGCCCTCGAAATTTTCGACGAGGATGTGGATCTCTGTTTAAAAATGGCTCGCGCAGGAGCGGACTTGATCGAAGACGGCGATAATATTCTTACCCATTGCAATACAGGTGGTTTAGCCACAGTAGGGGTGGGCACAGCTCTTGGAGTTATTACTGAAGCTCATAAACAGGGAAAAAAAATTCATGTTTATGTGGATGAAACCCGACCCCTTCTTCAAGGGGGCAGGCTCACCACTTGGGAGCTTGAAAAAGCGCAAGTGCCCTACACTTTGATTTGCGACAATATGAGTGGAAGCCTGATGGCCCAAGGTAAAGTCTCCAAAGTTTTCTTAGGAGCTGACCGTATTGCGACCAATGGTGACTTTGCCAACAAAATTGGAACCTACAACTTAGCTGTGCTGTGCAATTACCATAAAGTTCCTTTTTATACGGTAGCACCACTAACTACCATAGACTTTGAATGTCCTACTGGAGAGCAGATCCCCGTTGAGATGCGCAAGGATTCCGAAGGGCGAGGTGTTTTTGGTTATTTTGGTGATATTCGGTGGGCTCCAGAAAAAGCTCCCGTCTACAATCCTGCTTTTGATGTCACCCCAAGCCAATTACTTACAGGTATGGTGATTGACGACCAAGTCATCACCAAAGAAAAACTAAATGATCTCAACTACCTAAAAAAATAAAAAGGCACCTTGTTTTTTAAAATCAAAACACACAGGTGCCTTTAAAAGTCGCCAGCACCCTAAGAGGGGTGCTGGGCTTCTGATGAGTCGTTGTCGTACTCGCTAAGAGGTATGCAGGAACAGAAAAGATTTTTATCACCATAGACATGATCAATGCGATTCACACTGGCCCAAAACTTTCTGTCTCTCAGGTTTGCAACCGGATAGAAAGCCTGCTCTTTCGAGTAACTGCGCGTCCAATCGTGCATCAAATCTTCCACCGTGTGAGGGGCCATTCGAAGAGGGTTATCTTCTTTGGTCCACTCGTCTTTTTCAATTTTGGAAATCTCTTTACGAATCTCGATCATCGCATCACAAAAGCGATCAAGCTCTTCAAGGCTTTCACTCTCTGTGGGCTCGATCATCATAGTATTCACCACGGGCCAAGACATGGTTGGTGCATGAAAACCATAGTCCATCAAGCGTTTGGCAACATCGTCCACGGTGATTCCTGTGGTTTCTTTTAAGGGGCGCAAGTCGATAATGCACTCATGCGCCACGCGACCCATGCGTCCTGTGAAAAGAATCGGATAGTGGTCCTTAAGGCGGTGAGCAATATAGTTTGCGTTGAGGATCGCCATTTTAGTGGCGCTCTTTAGGCCATCGGCCCCCATCATGGAAATAAAGGCCCAAGGAATTGGTAAAATAAGAGCACTTCCCCAGGGAGCGGCACTGATGTTGGGAGTTCCTTTTTCAGGGCCAGCCTCTTTAACGATATTGTGATTCGGTAAAAACTCTTTTAAATGCTCAGCCACACCTGTGGGTCCCACTCCGGGGCCACCACCGCCGTGGGGAATACAAAAAGTTTTATGGAGATTGAGGTGACAGACGTCAGGCCCAAACTGACCGGGCTGGCAGAGTCCCACCATCGCGTTTAAATTGGCTCCATCCATATAGACCTGTCCACCATGATCGTGAACGATTTCACAGATCTTTTTCACTTCCGTTTCAAAAACTCCATGAGTGGAAGGGTAGGTGATCATGAGTGTGGATAGAGAGTTTTTGTGGGCTTTACACTTATCAAGAAGATCGGCCAGGTCCACATTTCCTTGTTCGTCACACTGGACAATAACCACTTTCATACCGGCCATAACAGCACTGGCTGGATTGGTTCCGTGAGCCGAGCTAGGAATGAGGCAAACATTGCGCTCTTTGTTGCCGTGAGCTTCATGGTATTTACGGATGGCAAGGAGGCCGGCGTACTCTCCTTGCGAGCCAGCATTCGGTTGTAGGGAGATCTCGGCAAAACCGGTAATTTCTCTCAGGTAGCCTTGTAGCTCATTGATCATGGCCAAAGTTCCCTTGGCTTGCTCCATAGGAACAAAAGGGTGAAGATTGGCAAATTCCGGCCAAGTGATGGGCATAAGCTCAGTGGCTGCATTGAGTTTCATGGTGCATGAGCCAAGAGGAATCATGGCATCCGCTAAGGTCAGATCTTTTTTCTCAAGACTTTTGATATAGCGCATGAGCTCTGTTTCCGAATGATAGCGGTTGAACACAGGGTGAGTCATGTATTCACTAGTTCGAAGAGCGGAGTCAGAAAGGAGTTCTGCGGGTTTGCCTAATTGAGCCGAAGCTCCTTTTTCCTGTGAGAAAATATCAAGAAGATGAATGAGATCGTTATTCGTAGTTGTTTCATCAATGGAAACACCAATAAGACCTTCTTCAAAATAGTTGAGATTGAATCCCAGTTTTTCAGCCGATTCTTTGAGGGAAGTTTTTTCCTCATCAGTGGCTTTGACAAAAAATGTGTCGAAAAATTCTGTGCTTTGAACTTCAAAGCCCATTTTCACGAGGCCTTGCACAAGGCGACAAGCTTTGGAGTGAATCTCCTCAGCCATTTTCTTCAACCCTTTAGGACCGTGATAGACTCCGTACATTCCAGCCATCACAGCTAGGAGAACTTGAGCTGTACAAATGTTGCTTGTCGCTTTTTCACGACGGATATGCTGTTCTCGGGTCTGAAGAGCTAAGCGATAAGCTGGTTTTTCATTGGAATCTTTAGAAACACCCACGATTCGCCCGGGAATAAGTCGCTTATGTTTATCCATAGTGGCCAAATAGGCGGCGTGAGGTCCACCAAAACCCATGGGGACACCAAAACGCTGAGTGGTTCCGACCACAATTTCCGCTCCCATTTCTCCTGGAGGCTTCAGCATACAGAGGCTCAATAGGTCAGCACTAACGATGCAAAGAGCATCAGAGTTGGCCACAGTTTCAATTTTTGAATCGAGCTTCTCAATCGAGCCAAGCCCGTTGGGATATTGGATCACTACACTAAGATAGTCGTCGAGACTGTTGGGAAGCTCGGAGCCAGTTTCCACTTCTAAGCCTATGGGCTCACAGCGAGTTCTCAAAACTTCAAGACTCTGAGAGAAAACCGGCATGAGAACGAAAACCTTATTTTTCTTTCGTCTTTTGATTTGAAAGCTCATCGCGACCGCTTCGGCTATGGCTGTGCCTTCATCGAGAAGAGAGGCGTTGGCAATCTCCATACCGGTAAGGTCTTGCACCATCGTCTGAAAATTAATCAAGGCTTCAAGGCGTCCCTGGGAAATTTCGGGCTGGTAAGGGGTGTAGGCGGTATACCAGCCTGGATTTTCTAGGATGGATCTTTGGATAACACTTGGGGTGTAGGTACCGTAGTAACCCATTCCGATAAAAGACTTTAAAACCTTATTTTGTTCGGCATAGGATTTGGCTTTTTTTAACACCTCGGCCTCAGAGAGGGGGGCCGGTAGATCGAGAGCTTTTTTCTGGCGGATATTGTCCGGAATGGTTTCAGAGAGAAGTTCGTTGAAATCCTTTAAATTAAGTGATTCCAGCATTTTAGCTTGATCGTCCTCTTGGGGACCAATGTGCCGGCGCGCAAAAATATCCATGAAGAGCCTCCTACAATTTCTGTAAGAGGATCTTCTAGCACGTCTGAATTATTTTGTCTTCTTTTTGCTGGTCTTTGTTTTTTTATTAGTGGTGGTCTTCTTCTTGGCTTTTTTGGAAGTCTTAGCCTTCTTTTTTGAGCTTGTTTTCTTCTTTTTAGCCGTGGTGGTCTTCTTCTTTTTCGTCTTCTTTTTGGTGGTAGAAGCTAACCCAAAAGCCGACATCTGCTTTTTAACCGCTTTCTCGATGGACTTTTTCTGATCATTGGCCATCTTTTGAAGGTCTTTAATATGCTTCTCAGCTTCGGTGCGACGTTTTTTCAAGGCCTTCAAGGCTTCGTTAAACTCTTTGTCCAAATCTTTTTGTTTGCTCTGAATTTTCTTTTGAATGTCACGGTATTGTTTTTCGAGCTGATTCAGATGCTTCTGAGTGGGCTCTTGAATTTTTTTATAGGGTTCAAGCTCTCTTAACTCTTTTTTAAGGCGATTGACTTCTTTTTGGAGAAAGTCTCCTTGAAAGATGCGGTTAATTTCTTTTTTTATCTGGTCTAATGAAATCATGTCTCTCCCTTTGGTAACTAAGACGACTCAACTTAACTGATCTTATAGGATTTGTTGAGTCAAAATATCAATAAGACTCTTAAATTGCATAATTTTCCTTCCAGGTGTGTTCTGCTAATTTTCTTGATGTGTATTTGAGCAGGCAGTAAGAAGAGAGACCATGAATCGTAGCGCTTTTCTTAATGACCATTGGAAGTCTTATCCGACACTTTCCTCAAGGGATCATTTTTTTTGCGGCAGAGTCAAAGAGCTCAAAACGGGTGAAATTGAACTTAGCAATCAAAGCCAATCGCTTCGGGTAAAACTTGAAAATGAAAAAGAAGTATTGCACTTGGAGCTTGGAAAAAGTATTTCCCCCTCTCTGTTGTTGAAAGGTGACGTTGTTGCTTTCCATAAAAGTGAGAAAACCTTCTTTCTCCTCTCTCCAAATCTTAAAAACTCCTGTGGTGAAGAAGTTTATAAACGCGCTAACGATTGGGAGAACTTTTTAAAAATTACCAAAAACTTCCTAGAGTCTCGAGGGCTAAAGTCCATTCAAACGCCCTTATTGGTCGATTCGCCGGGTGTGGACCACCACATTAACTTTTTAAGAGTGCAGGCCAGTCAAACGGGTCGAGAGTGGTGTTTGCCGACAAGTCCTGAGATCCATTTAAAAAAAGCTCTCAGTGAAGGGTGGGAACATATTTATGAAATAAAATCTTGTTTTAGGGATGATTTGCCAGGCCCCCTTCATCAGACAGAATTTACGATGCTGGAGTGGTACCGATCCTACTGGAGTCTTGACGAATTAGCTGGGGAAGTCTTCGAGTTTTTTGATTTTGTGACCGGTAAGAAGCAGTTGAGGAGATCTCTCAGCATTTCTGAGGCTTTTGAAGTTTACGCCGGCCTTAATCTGACCCCTAAAACTGACCGTGCCACACTCTGGGAGTGGGGCTGCGACTTAGGGATCGATTGCCACGAAAGCGACGATTGGAACGATTTGTTCTTTCGAATCTTCTTAGAAAAAGTGGAGCCCGAACTGGGGCGTGGTGAGGTCACTCGAGTTTTTAATTTTCCAGCCTCCCAGGCTTCTTTGGCTCAAATCAACAAAGAAGGGTGGGCGGAACGTTTTGAAATCTATTGGCAGGGAGTGGAGTTGGCTAATGCCTATAAAGAAGTCAACGATCCTCAAGAAAACCGCCGACGTTTTGAGTTTGAGAATCAAAAGCGTCAGAATAAAGAGGTTGAGACCTCTCCTGTCGACTCTGAGTTTTTAGATTCATTAGAAAGAGGCATGCCTCCAGCCTGCGGAGTGGCTCTTGGCTTGAGCCGCTTATATCACCAAATGCAGAAGGTTGAGGGGGCGAGGGAGACGCCTGTCTTTTAAACAGCGCATTAGCTCCTTCGGGTCTTAGGAATTAAACAGCCTCACTTGATCTCAGTGGGAAAAGGAGGCTTGCGTTGGGGGTCATTTTCTTGCATTTTGTATGTCTTGGAGTCATTGGGGATAGTTTTGAATAAATCATACGAGCACCGACATTTTATTGTTCCGACCTCGGATCTTTGTCACCTCTGGCAAAGAGATCAAGAGATCGACTTCAAATGGTACTTCTCCATGCTCAAAGCCTTTGATGTTAAAAGGGTGATGCTCGATCGCGTCCCGCAATCCAGTGATTTTTCGGAAAAGCTTCAAGAGCAATTGCAAAACTATGGATTGACCACCGAACATGTTTTAACTCTTGAGGAGTGGAATCAATGGCACAACAAGAGAGAGTCTCTTGAGAAGGGTCATCATTTTTGCTTTCTAATTTACAACTCAGTGACCCCCGATTTTCTTCATGAAATCTTAGGTCTTCAAGAGTTCATAGGTCAGATGAAGTTTGTCATTATCGCCAGAAAGGATTGGAACTTCAGAAACACGTTTCGATCCATTCCCCATTTTATGAGAGATTATTTGTATGTCGACTTTCCTCTCTCCACCTACGCGCATGACCCTTTTTATGAGACGGCAGAAATCCAAGAAATCCTCAGTCAGATGAGTCGCGACTTCAGAAAAGATTTTACAACTCCCTATTGCCCTCACTTACGATTTGTGAATACTGGCCTTCAATGCAACATCGCCTCCATTTCAATGCCAAGAAAATTATCCAAAGCGACTCCCAAGCTGTCTTTGGTCACCAGGACTCCAGAGCAGGTTGAAAAATTAAAGGACCTTTCCATCATAAAACAGTACGGCAATGAAATAGAGATTCTCATTGCAAGGGTAGCGGGAGAAAAGACCCAGGTGATTCCAAAACTTAAGAATGTCTTAACCACCCGCTATTGGGTCCATCCCATCGATTCGACTAAAGAGATCTCCACACCTCATCTCTATAATTTTTCAGCTTCACAGGCTGATGGGGAGCTTTTGTTTTTCATAGACGATCTTTCCGAACAAGACCTGGACGCTGGACTCAAAAAACTATTGGAGAGTTCCATTTCCCCAGAAGATTTAAAAGTTAGCCAGCTTCCTGGCGTTTTTGAAAAGACCCAATTCCTCGAAAAAGGGGGCTTAGACCCCGCTTATACCGATATCGATATGGCCTGGTTTGATTTGAACTATCGCGTTCGAGTCAATCCTACCCAGAAACAAAAAATTGATATCAATCAATCCGAAGGCATAAGTTTAAACAAAAAAATTAACTTTGAACTGTTTACTCATAAATTCGTGGATTCCATAGATGATTTTTCTGAACAGATTGAGAAAAATCAGGAGCGATCTCTACGTCAAAAAGAAATTGAAAAGAAAAACACCATACCCGAGTACCGTTGGCAATGGGCAAAGGATATGTACTTCACCTTATACCGATCCTCCCCTAAGGTGGCCATGGAGGGGAATTTTTCTTTTATCTACCGTTTCTTCTATAGGATTTATCGTTTCACCTATCACCATTATAGAATGAATGCTTGGAAGCTTAATCCAATGGCCTACAAATTTTTCTGGAAGCTTCGTTATCTACCACACAAGTTTAAAGGTTGGTTGAAGCAGGCTCAGGGCTGGATGATTCGCGCCAAGTGGGTCCTTTTTGAACTCTCTTTTCCGTTCCGAAAGGTTTATTACTTCAGCCATTACCAATATGAAAAACGCATTCTAGGGCTTCATCGCGAGGCAAAGATGGCAAAGGAGAAGCATTGATGGATTTATCAATCGTTATCCCGACCCATTTGCGCTTTAATTCACTGATGGAGCTTTTGGAAACTGTTTCTTTGCAAGACCTTCCAAAGGAGCAATTTGAAGTCTTGGTCATTTCCAATCTTGAAGACCCCTTTTACAAAAGTGATGAGTTCAAGCAAAAAATGGAACCTTTTCAAGGTCTGTACCGCTGGGTAGGAGCGATGAATGTCAATCGCGCTCGTAATTTGGGAATGCAGATTGCCAAAGGAAAGGTCGTACAACTATTAGATGACGATTGCCTCCTTCTTGAGAATGATTTTTTCTCACGAGTTATTGATCTTCATGAAACTTATTCTGAGGCCACAGCTATTGGGGGGACCTATACCCCCGTGCAAGAAGCAGATCCAATCGATAAAGCTTACAATTGTGTAGCCAAGCAGTGGCAAGAATTGGATTTCTTCGGTCGTTACAATTCCACCAGACTTGTCGGGGGGAATGTGAGTTACAAAAGTAAGAAGTTGCGAGAGGCGGGAGAAAGATTCGATGAATCTATCCAATTTGGAGCGACGGAGGCCGAATTTCATCTTCGTCTTCAAAAAAAAGGCTTTGAAACCCTTTACCTTTCGTCTTTAAGAGTCGGCCATAAAACCGAATTGGATCCCCGCAAACTTGTTGAAAAAGCATACCGACAGGCGAAAGGTCATCAACGTTTTGGTGTTGAGGAGGGCTTCTCATCTAAAGCTTATCGAACATTTCAGAGCACAAGGGATCTTGAGGCTTTGCAGATGGCTCAGTCCGAAACTGAGTATCTACGAATTATAAAGTATATGAACCTTTACGACTGGGCCTACAACACCACGTTAGATAATCCACAGTGGGATGAGCGTAAGGTTTATTCAAAATCAAAGTCTTGGTTACGAAAAAATAAGGATAGACTCATTGCAACCCAACTCTAAGCATTCTTCCATTCAGGTTGACGCAAGTGTCGCCCACTATTTCAGTGGTCAGTGTAAGTACTATTACCTGCCACTTTATTCTGAAGTGCTCTTTAGTCCCTTATTAACCGAAGCGCTTGGAGCAAAAAACTTTGAACAAAGGCGGCTGGAAGGAATCAGAGCTTCTTTTGTAAAAGCACAAAAAGGGCACTACAGTCACATCAAAGTCCCTTTTGACCGCTTCGATACAGAGAAAATAGAATTGCTCACAAATTATTCGAAAGAATTCAATTTAGGCTTGGTTCTGCAAATTCCAACAAGTTTTCTCTATGATGAAGTTTTTTACAAGGCTCTCAAAGAAATGAGTCCTGATTTTGAAGTCGAGTGGGTTCTTGATAACAATCACTACAAAGTAGAACCAAGACTGGGGGAGTTAACAGCTCATTTTAAAAACTGTCACCTTTCTATTGTGGTTCATAAGAGTCTGCAGTGGGACGAGTTATTAAGACCGACTCTGTTAAACTTTTTTAGTGAGGTTCACCTCTACTTCCCCTATCAACTCGCGATCAGCGAGCCTTATTTAAACTGCAAGCAAAGTCATAAAGTCCTAGGGCTCCTAAAGAAAAGACTCCCAAATATTAAATTTTTGCCTCCCAAAGGGGTGGACCTGTGGGACCGGAGGGCTCTGCACGATTTCGATATGGAGCCTTTCGTACTTCCTTGCTACGAAACAAAGTCTTCTAACCCTGATATCTCTTATTCTGTCATTATTCCTACCTACAATAACCAGAACCATCTGCGTGTCGTCCTAAGGCATCTTTATCGACAGTCCGTGGGACTTGATAAATTTGAAGTCATTGTGGTCGATGATGGGGGAACTGATCAGACTCAGGAATTGGTGATGGAGCTTTTAGATAGCTTTCCTGAGTCCATGAACTTTAAATACATCTTTTTTAAAAGAGCTCGCAAGCGGGTGATGGGTGACTCTCAATACCGTGCTGGCATTTCTAGAAACCTCGGAGTGAAAAACGCAGAAGGAGAGTACCTGTGCTTTCTTGATTCTGATATCGTGACTCCTTCAGGTTATCTAGAAAAAGTCGGGGAGGCTCTGGAGCAGTGGGGAGCCGTACAGGCTCGCCGGATTAATCTCTCCCACGACGCCAGTCATTTGGATCTAAATTACGAAGATGTCCGAGAAGACACCGATTGCATTCCTGACGAGAACTATTGGGAAGAGTTTATTAAAACAGAACAATGGCATGAACTTCCCTATGCGTGGAAATATGTTTGTACCCACAGCTTCTCAATAAAAAAAGATGTGTTTTGGGAAGTGGGCGGATTAAAAAAGAATTTCATCTTTTACGGCTTTGAGGATACCGATCTTGGCTATAGGTTGGTAAAGGCCGGTTACAAGCTTCACCTGCTTGATGCCAGGGTTTATCATTTGTTTCATGAAAATACCCGATCAGAATTTTTGAATTTAAAGTCTTTAAGGCATAATCTTTTAAGTCGAACCGCTCAGATATTTTATTTGCACCATTTGGATGAGGATATCTACGAAAACCTTTTAGGGTTTATGGAACCAGAGCCTACGTTTCATCGACTATTTCATCGCATGGTGCAAACATTGAGTTTGCAGTTTATATGGAGACCCGCTCCTAAGGTCTATAACGTTAAGGCTCCGAGGAACAATCGAGGCCTATGAAAAGTTATAAGGAACTCATAGATCAGCAGCATTTTTGTGTCCTCCCCTTTATCCATGGAGCGACACTCACCGATGGAGAGATGCCACTTTGTTGTGTGGCTGAGAATAGCTCTGGCGTTAATCTTAATGAGTCCACGCTGTCGGATCATTGGAATAGTGACTATCTCAAAAATGTTCGAAAAAAGATGTTAGCCAATATGCCCGTCAAGGACTGCCGGCGCTGTATCGAAGAAGATTCCAAAGGATACCGTTCTCACCGTAGTATTGAAAACAAAGCGTGGGCCGATAAACTCGGTGAAGAGAGATTAGAAGAGATCATTGCTAAGGTTGAAGATTCGGGGGAAACCCAAGCTGGAGTGATTGGCCTTGATCTTCGCTTGGGAAACACATGCAACCTTCAGTGTGTTATGTGCCAGCCAAGAGAGAGCTCTAAATGGCAAGGCGCGGGTAAAAAGTTTTTAAAAGAGCTAAAAAATATCAGTTTGAAGTACGAATGGCGTAACAAAAACAATATTCGTGTAGAAAAGTTTGAATGGTATCGTAATGAAAAATTTTGGGAAAACCTTAGGGAGTTCTTACCGACCCTTCGTGAGATAATCATCGGAGGCGGTGAGCCCATGCTCATCAAAGAACACTTGAAGTTTATCAAGGAGTGCGCGGAGTCGGGCCATGCCTCTCATATTCATTTACGCTATCACACCAATATGACTGTTTTCCCAGAAGAAATGATCCCTTATTGGGAAAAGTTTGAGAGAGTGGAGTTTTTTACATCTGTAGACGGCATGGAGGAGGTGGGGCACTATGTGCGCTACCCGGCGAATTGGGATCTTGTCGAAAAAAATATGCGTAAAATCGATGAGCTCGGCGAAAACATTTGGTTACGACTTCTCTATTCTGTGAATGCTTTAAATGTTCATCATCTTCCTGATTTTTTACGATGGGTGAAGGCTCAGAACTTTAAGAAACAAGAGGCCTTTGAGACCATGCAAAGCTTTGTCCACCCGGGAATTGTGCACTGGCCCAATTATCTTAATATTAAAGTCCTTCCCCATGAGTACAAAGAAAGGGTCACTAGGGACTGGTTACAGTTGAGAAATGAACTGGGCAGTGAGCCCTTTGACAAATACCAAGGTATTCTTCAAATAATGAACTCTGAGGACTGGAGTTCTAAAATACCCCAATTGCGTGATTATGTGAGAGCCTTGGATAAAACTAGAGGGACAGACTTCTATGAGGTCTTTCCTGATTTGAGTGAGTCACTTTTAAGTGTTTAAGTATCTAAATATGAAAGAGTATTCGAAAACATTTTGCGTTTATCCGTGGATCCAGCAGCAAACCACTCCGACTGGAAAAATTAACTTTTGTTGTATTTCCATGCACACCTTCGTGCCCAAAGAAGATGGCAAACCGATGATGCTTGATAAAGAAACGTTTAAAGACGCATGGAACTCTGGCTATATGCGAGACATTCGTAAGAAGATGATTAACGGTGAAGCGGTGACAGGTTGTGAAACCTGTTACGAGCAGGAAAAGGTGGGTAAAAAAAGTTACCGCCAGGGTCACAATGAGGAGTGGAGTCGCAAAGTTGGCAAAAAAGTTCTGGAAGAACGTGTGGAAAAGTCCATCGAGTCAAATTTCCATGTGGATGAACCTCCCATGTATTTGGATTTGCGTTTAGGTAATCTGTGCAACTTAAAATGCCGAATGTGCAATCCCTATAACAGTGTCCAGATTCAAAAGGAGTGGGAGAAGTTAGACGCAAAAAGCGACAAGCAATATTCCAAATTTTGGAACAAGTACGGCCTCGAATATGGTGGCTGCACTCCATGGTATGAAAGTGAAAACTTCTGGAAGGGTGTGGAGGAAAATATTCCCTACCTCGAAAAGGTCTATATGACTGGCGGAGAGCCCACCTTGATAGAGGGCAATTACCATTTTCTTAATCGCTGTCGAGAGCTGGGTTACGCTGACAAAATTGAACTGTTCTTTAATATCAATTTCACCAATCTTAAAGATGAATTTATAGAGCAGCTCAGAGATTTTAAATGGACCAGCGTGAATGCAAGCCTTGATGGCTACGGGATCGTGAACGATTACATTCGAGCCCCCAGTCGATTTGCAATGATCGATAAAAACTTTAGAAAAATGGCTCGGGAGGGGGGCACTCGTTTAGCCCTTGGTATTAGCCCCGTTATACAAATTTATAACATTTTAAATATTGTGGACCTTCTGGAGTATTCCGAAGAGGTGGGCCAGGAAGCGAATCGAGAAATACTCGTCGACTTTCTTTTTTGCCTCCATCCTGATTTCCTGGATGTCATTCATTTACCAGATAATATAAAGCAAGAAGCTCTTCAGCGTCTTGAGGAGTACAAACAAACCTCGAAGGCCTACAAATCAAAGTCTAAAACATCGTTTTTTCTCACCAATGGTGTCGATAGTCTCGTCACTCGCCTTGAGAAGTCCATGGGGGAAGAAAACCCAGAAATGGTCAATGACTTTATCAAATACACTAAAACTCTTGATAAAGAGCGCCGTCAAAGCTTTGAAGAAACCCTACCGGAACTCCACTTCCTGCTGGAAGAGGCGGGGTATAACTTCGATGACACTGCGGCGATGACCGAAGCTTCCTCTTGATTCTTCTAAAGCTTATAGGCTTTCCTTATAATCCCCAATCAACATTATTACTATATTGGCTAAGTCTTATGGTACGGATTAAATTTTCTAGGATTCTTTTTAGATCTTTTTTCATTTAGGGTAATTTTTGAGGTTTTAGTAAAATGGAAAAAGAAAAGTTACGTTCAAACATTCAGAAAGTTTTTTGGCTCAACGCTTTTTTTAGCTTCATGGTTTTGATGCCAGTTATAGTGCCTTTCTTTGAAAGTCGTGGTTTGGATATGAAGCAAATCTATGAACTTCAAGCCATTTTCGCTTTTATTGTTCTTATTTTGGAAGTTCCTTCCGGCTATGTCTCTGACCTTTTGGGTCGGCGCAAAACCTTGATGACGGCTTGTAGTTTTCACAGTCTTGGCTTTGCGACAATGGCCTTGTCGGAAAATTTCAATCATATGATTTTAGCTGAGGTGTTTTTAGCACTAGCGATCAGTTTGTTTTCGGGAACAGACCTTTCTTTGCTTTATGACTCCATTGAAGCTCTTGGAGAAAAAATGGCTCCCATTAAAATGGTGGGGCGAAATGTGTTCTTTCGCCAAGGAGGTGAAAGTGTAGCCGGGCTTCTTGGAGGCTGGCTTGTACTTTTTCATTTTGAAGCTCCTGCGGTGGCTCAAGCCTTTGTAGGAATTATTCCTTTAGGAATTGCTTATACACTGTATGAACCACCGAGAATCACAATGAAGGGGAGAAAGCACCGAGAGAACTTCAGCTATATTTTCACATCTTTGTTTAGAAACTCGAAAATTCTAAACCTTATACTGATAAACGGTATCTTTTATAGTTTCGTCACACTCGTGGCTGTGTGGAGTTTTCAAAAATATTGGCAATCTCTTGATGTCTCTCTTTTCTGGTTTGGTTACCTTTGGTTTGCCATTAATATTGTGGTGGGGCTTGTAGGTAGGCAGGCTCATAAAGTGGAAAAACGTTTAGGAACCGAAATTACATTGGTCCTTATCGGTCTTCTACCAATTATCGGTTTTTTCGGAATGTCGTGGATGACCGGAGTTTTGGGAATCGCTTTTTGTTTTAGCTTTCAGGTTTGTCGAGGACTGAATTCAGTTATTTTCGCCGACGCTCTTAATAAAAGAGTTAAAGGGGATATGAGAGCCACCGCGAACTCTATAATGGGTCTGGGAACGCGTATTCTTATGATTGGTATTGGACCACTCGTTGGTAGTCAAATTGATGCCAAGGGATTAGATGTGACTTATGAAGGCTTAGGAATTCTTTATATCGGAGTTTTTGTTTTTTTACTCTTTCCATTACTCCGTTTAAGAAAGCAGTTTGCGCCAATTCCAGGTTAGAGAAGGTTCTGGCCTTTTTCCATTTTTCGACTCTCTTGGGTCTGCCTTTGAATTTCACTGGTCTCACTGGAGATATCAATGAAATCGGGCTCGCTGAAGCTCGATGGGTTTTCCTCTGTCTTTTTTGTGGGAGTGGTATGAGCCTCCGTTTTTGATATTTCAAGAGGGTTGGCAAAAACAATTTCACGGGCATCATCAGGCATAGACACTTGCGCGGCCATTAAGTCTTCTTTCACCGCCTGAATGACGATTGATCTTATCTTAATAAGAGAATGATCAACGGCATTGAACCAAAAATAAACTTTTAAGTTAACCGTGGCTGAGCCGAGGTTTTCAACACAGACTAAGGGGGCAGGGTCTTGAAGAATCATTTCGGAAAAGCCCTCAAGCCTTTTGAGAATTATTTCCCTAACTTTGTTTATGGAGTCTTCATAACCGATCCCAACAGTGAAGTTGGTGCGCATTTTTGGATTGTTAGTGAAGTTTTTAATGGTGGTTGAGTAAACATCCGCATTGGGTATTGAGATGTTGTTGCCGTCAAGGTCCATGATAAGAGTACTTCTTGAGTTCACTCCTTGAACCACACCCTCGCGTCCGTTGATTTCCACGAAATCACCGACTCGAAAGACTTTGCGAAGGCTCAAAATGATTCCTGCGATATAATTTTCAAAAGTCCCTCGGAGAGCCAGCCCAAGCCCAAGCCCTAGAACCCCGGTTCCTCCAACGAGTGTGAAAGCAAGCCCCGTGAGACCACTTGTTCTCAGTGATAAAAATAGACCTAAAAGAAAAAATACGAGAAAGAAAACATTGGTGATCGCTCTTACGGCCAAAGGGTTTGTGCCCTTACTAATGAGTCTCTTTTTAAGAAGTTGCCTAATGAACCATGCCACTAGCAAAAAGACGGTAAAGACTAGGATGGCCGATAGGATATAGGGAAGGTGTTTTATAAACCCTTTAGAAATTTCTTCGAATTCAACGAGAGCGGGGGCGAAAAGATCATCCCCTGATTTTAAGTTTTCCATAAATAAGATTTTTTAAAGGGTCACCATTTTCATATTTTGCTCCGTAGGGGCGTTGATCTTGTCTCCTGTGAGATCGTTTTAGTTTTGAAGATCATTATCTCACTAGCAAGACTTCCAAAAACAAAAACCCAGCCCTATCCTAGGGTTCCAGTGGACACATCTTGCTTATCGGGGCGGCCTTTGTAAAGGGATGTTAGCTGACCACAGGCAGCAAAGATGTCGCGCCCCATAGTGCGTCGTATGGTGACGTGAAAGCCCTTATCCAAAAGGTAACGCTGGAATTGGAACACACGGGAACGAGGCGGTCTTTGATAACCGGAATCGGGGTGTTCGTTAAAGGGGATAAGATTGACTTTACAGGGCACATCTTTAATCAGTTGTGCCACTTGCTTAGCGTGATCAATGTGATCAGTGACGTCTTTTAAAAGAACATACTCAAAAGTAATCCGATCTCTTGTGATCTCTGCGTGGTCTTTACAGGCTTCCATAAGCTGAGAGAGAGGATATTTTTTATTGATCGGCATAATGTCGTTACGGATTTCATCATTGGGTGCATTAAGACTGATCGCAAGACGTGTCCCCGATTGGGTGACGAGTGGAATCTGAGGGACCAACCCTGAAGTTGAAACCGTAATCTTTTTACGACCCACGTTGAGTCCATAATCGGATTTAAAAATCTCGATGGCATCAAAGACAGCCTTAGTATTGTCGAGTGGCTCACCCATCCCCATAAAAACGATATTGCTGATGCGTTTATCACCCATATCTCTTTTTACTTGCAGAAACTGACCCACGATCTCACCAGCCGTAAGCCGTCTTTTTAGTTTTTGCTTTCCAGTAAAACAAAACTTACAGGCCATATTGCAGCCCACTTCGGAAGAAAGACAAAGAGTCATGCGGTCGTCAGATGGAATCATCACCGCTTCCACAGTTTTGAAATCACCAATATCAAAAAGGTATTTACGTGTCCCATCCACACTAATGCGACGATCCACCATTTTGGGAAGATTAAAGTCGAAATAGTCAAAAAGGCGCCTGCGGAATTCCTTAGAGATATTTGTCATCTGCTCAGGATCGAGCACTTCTTTTTCGTAGACCCATTTAAAAATCTGCTGAGCCCGAAACTTCTCTTTCCCAAGCCCCATAAAGTGCTCTTGAAGCGCAGGCAGAGTCATCGAATAAAAATCAGCTTTCTGGGTAGTTTCCATAGCTTGGACCTAACACAACCGCACTATTTCTGGCTACAACCATTATAAAAATGCCATAAATGTACAAAATAACGACTGAATCCCTCTTTAGCCACCATGTACCTAATAGAAGCTAAACCTACAGAGTAAACGAGGGCTGTGAAATCGAAACGGTCAGCTTGACCATGGATCAACGCCTCTAAGAGCCTAAATCCCGCCAAAATTTATGAG
This sequence comes from Bdellovibrionales bacterium, assembly GCA_964230645.1. GTDB lineage: Bacteria > Bdellovibrionota > Bdellovibrionia > Bdellovibrionales > JAGQZY01 > JAGQZY01. Next base: position 675,652 of record CAXRHT010000003.1, read on the forward strand.
ATTTTTTAATTAATAACCCTTCCCACCCTAGAGTAACTAAAGAAGTCTCAATCGATCCACGATAGGGAATTTGGGAGAATATGGGCAGAAAATAAACCTCCTAAAAGCGGACGCGTTTTCGGCCAAAGGGCGAAATTTAGGTTAGGCAGGAGCCGCGGTTTATTTTCTGCCCATATTCTCCCAAATTCCCTAACGAGGACCCTCGATCGAGCGAACCCCCCAGTTCTAGAGCTGCTCCAACGACTCACGCAGCTCAGAAAGCTGACAAGCCACCGCCCCAACGTGCCCAACAACCACACCAGCCGCCATATTAGCAAAAAAGGCCGATTCCCGAAGCTCCCAGCCAGCCCCCATTCCAAGAGAATAGGCGGCGATAACGGTATCTCCAGCTCCCGTGACATCAAAGACCTTTTTGGCAAAGGTAGGGAGGTGAAAAGTTCCTTGGTCATCGAAGATTTTCACTCCCTCAGGGCCAAGGGTAATTACCATTTGAGGTGCCTCAATGGACTTCATGAGTTCTAATCCAATGGCGTCCACATTCTCCCAAATTTCAGGTTTAGGGATTTGCTTAGCAAGCTCTAAGGCTTCGTCTCGGTTAGGGGTCATAAAATGAGCACCCTTATAGGCTTTAAGAGCGGTGCTGCGGTAGGGATCGACAAGAACGGGTTTACCGAGGCTTTTAGCTTTTTCGATCACCCACTGAGAGGTGTATTCGTTGATAAGTCCTTTAGCGTAATCTTGAATGATAACCCCATCACAGAGCTTCATTTGTTCTTCTATTTTTCCTGCGTATTGATCAAGGAGGTCCTTGGAAACAGCTTTCTTCGATTCATAATCCACACGCACGATGTGGTGGTGCCCCGTCATGACTCGCAATTTGCTCGTGGTTTGGCGACTGGGATCGACCATCAAGAAATCCGGTGAAATTTCACTTTGTTTAAGAAGATCTTTGAGACTCTCTGCGTTCTGATCCTCTCCAATGGTGGAAAAAAGAAGGGGCTCTCCCCCGAGAGACTTCACATTGGCAGCCACGTTCCCTGAAAGGCCTAGCTTCTTGTCAGTGCCGTCCACTTCAAGTACGGGAACAGGAGCCTCGGGGCTAATTCGACTGACCTGTCCTTTGACGTATTCGTCGATACCAATATCGCCAAAAATAAAGATTTTTTTTCCCTCTATTTGAGTGAGGTTTCCTAGCAGATTTTTACTCATTTGTTTTAAGTCGACCATCTCTCGTGTATAGCGGTTTTAGGGCCATAAAGCGAGGCCCTCGCCCTATTTCGATGACGCAGGATAGATACTGTGCGCTATCAGTTGAGATCGACAAGAGCGGAGGGGATGATGTACTAACTTTGCAAATTTTTAATGGGATTGCTCCTTGGAGGCCATGTGGAAAATCTAATATCAGGTCAATTATTTAAAAACGTTATGGCGTCGCTTGAAAACGCCGCGGATCTCATCAATTGTGATCCTAATGTTCTGATACGGTTGAAGCAGCCCAGGCGTTCCATGATTTTTAGTATTCCCGTTCGTATGGACGACGGAAATGTAAAAGTTTTTAGTGGTTACCGCGTGCAGTACTCCTCTTCTCTGGGGCCATTCAAAGGGGGAATTCGATACCACCAAGATGTGAATCTCAGTGAAGTGGCCGGTCTTGCCGCTCTTATGACTTTTAAAACCTCTCTTTTGAATCTTCCACTCGGTGGAGCCAAAGGGGGCGTGCGAGTGAATCCCGGAGAGCTTTCAAGAACAGAAAAACAAAGTTTGACTCGTCGATTTACTACAGAGCTAGGTCCTTTTATTGGACCACACGAAGATATCCCAGCTCCTGATATGGGAACGGACCCACAGACAATGGCTTGGATGATGGACACTTACTCTCAGCAAAAAGGTTTCGCGCAACCGGGAGTGGTTACAGGAAAGCCTGTCGATATTGGTGGATCTCTTGGAAGAAATAGCTCCACCGGACACGGTGTGATTTATGTAGCCAAACAAGCCTGCGAGGCCAAAGGCATCGAATTTGAACAGTCAACGATCGCGGTTCAAGGTTTTGGTAACGTGGGACAACACGCCTGTAATTTGGCCTATAAGATGGGTGCAAAGGTGGTGGCAGTTAGTGATGTCAGTGGTGGGATCTACAACCCTGAAGGATTGGATATCCCTGAATTGCTAAGGTATGTGAAGGAAAACAAAGTGGTCAAAGGCTTCCACGGAGCTGAGACGATTACCAACGCTGAGCTTCTTGAACTCGAGGTCACAATACTGGCTCCTTGTGCCCTTGATGGAGTGATCAATGAAAAGAACGTGGATAATGTGAAAGCAAAAATCATCGTCGAAGGAGCGAACGGACCTACCACTATGAGTGCTGATAAGGTGCTTGATGAAAAGGGAACTTTGGTTGTGCCGGATATCTTGGCCAACGGTGGTGGTGTGATTGTGAGTTACTTCGAGTGGGTGCAGGACGTTCAGAACTATTATTGGGACGAAGAAGCTGTCGAAGAGAATATGCAAAAAACGATCACTAAAGCTTTTCAAAAGGTCTTAAAGTTTCATCAAGAGGAAAACGTAAGCTTCAGGTCATCGGCTATGGCTGTCTCGGTTAGGCATCTTGAAAAAGCGATGCTCCTTAGAGGTCTTTATCCTCGATGACCCCAGAGAGAACCAGTCGTCTATTTCGCCCGTGGTTATGGCTGCCTTCTCGTTTGGCTCATGATTTAGCTCCTTACACTCTTCCACTTGCGGCAAAGCTTTTTCAAAAGGGAAGTTATGAGTATCGTCCTTTACAGTGGCGAGGCCTCACCTTTAAAAACCCCATGGGATTAGCTGGGGGTGCTGATAAATCTGGTAAAAGTTTAAAAGCTTGGGAAAGTTTAGGTGTGGGGTTTCTTGAAGTAGGAACAGTCACTCCCAAGCCTCAGGGGCCCAATCCCGGTAAGATCATGGACCGAGACCTTAAGCACTCAGCTCTTTGGAATAAAATGGGGTTTCCTAATCCCGGTCTTGAAACTTTGGTTTCACAGCTCGAAAGGAAAAGCTTCAAAGTTCCCCTGTTTATAAATATTGGTAAAAACCGGTGGACGAAAAACGAAGAGGCCTATCTTGATTATGCGGCTTGTATGAAAGGCTTATACAAGTTTGCCGATGCTTTTGTGGTGAATCTAAGCAGTCCCAATACGAAAGGTCTTCGCGATCTTCTTGAAAAAAAGCCTCTGCAAGAGTTCCTAGAAAATACGGCCGGGCAAATGAAAGAGCTAAAAATAGAAAAACCTCTTTTGTTGAAGTTAAGCCCCGATATGGCTCCGGAGGCATTGCAAGCAACCCTTGAGAACTCCGCCAGTTTTGTGGATGGATGGATATTAACCAACACCACAAAGTCTCGTTTTCCCGGATGTCCTTTTCCAGAAGAAGAGGGAGGCCTCTCTGGAGCGCCTTTAAAAACTTTATCTCTACAGGCGCTCAAGACAGCTCAGCCGATAAAGAAAAAAAATCCCGATAAGCTTTTGATTTCTGTGGGTGGTATTGGGAGTGCGGAAGATGTCAAAGAGCGACTTGAGTGCGGGGCTGATCTTGTGCAGTGCTATTCGGCACTCGTCTTTCACGGCCCTGGATTTTTCAAGAATGTTTTAAGTCAGCTGCAATCAAATCAATCTTAAAAAGAAATGGCATAAGACCATGAGTCAGACCATGACAGGTTGGACTCGCTGGGATAACCTATAAAACATGGCTCATAAAAGACCCACATGGATACCTGTTGTTACTGCGATGATTCGTAAGGGCCCCTATGTGCTCGTTGGCCAGCGTCCCGAGGGGCACACCCTAGCAGGCCAGTGGGAGTTTCCAGGGGGCAAGGTAGAAATTGGAGAATCACCCGAAGAGGCCCTGGCAAGGGAGCTTCAAGAAGAGTTGGGAATTGAAGCCGAAATTGGTTCTATAAAAATGGCCTGCACTCATTCCTACCCTGAAGTAGGAATTCTCCTCGTCTTTTTTGAAGTACAATTTTGGAAAGGGGAGCCCAAACCTGTTCATCATTCTGACCTAAAATGGGTTCTTCCCGAAGAATTGAAAAAACTCAACATCCCAGAAGCCAATCGAAAACTCTTACCCACAATCCTAGATATCCTCTCTACCTAAAAGTACCTGCTTCCCAATGGTAGCAATATCGCGTTACCCAAGGGCACCTGCTTCCCATTGGTAGCAATAGAGCGTTAATTTCCATCGATGACGCGGAAGCGCTACCAATGGGAAGCAGGTACCTTTCCTTTCAAGCGGGAGGGTTTTTAGTTAGACTGGTTCTCTATGGCCAAAAAGAAAGTGCCCCAAAAACTAAAAATCTGCCTTGTGGCTGAGAAGTTTCCCATTATTGGAAGAACTCATGCTCGTGGATTTATAGCACCCATCGCTACGGGCTTAGCGAGAGCGGGGCACGAGGTTTCGGTGATTGCGTGGAGCAATCCTCTTGGAGAAACCGAAATCGAACAAGAGGGAATTAAAACTTATTTTGTGGCCGGAGCCAATTCTAGTCGCATTGGTCTTTTCCCGAGGCGAGTGCATCAAAAGTTCACTGAGCTTCACAAAAAAGAAAAATTTCATATTTTACACTCCCTCTCCCATGCGGCTTACCAGGTCAGCTCGGAGAGAAAGCAGCTGGGAATCGCCGTAGCCTATGATGTTACGGCGACGAAGATGGCTGAGATTTTTTCAATTTATGGCCTGGCAGAGAACAGTGTTCCCAGTCAGCTCAAAACAGCCTATAAAGTGGCCTATCATTTCTTAAAAACTTTTTATTTTAGAGACCGCAAGATCTTACGAAACGCCGATGGCGTTTTTGCTCATAGTCCTCAGCAGATGTTGGCTTTGGAACGTTATTATCTTTATCCCGAGCGAAAAAGCTTTAATATTCCCTATGGAATTGAAATCGAAGATCTCTCACCCAGACAGCGATCCGAAGAGTTAAGAGAAAAGCTTAAAATTCCAAAGTCAGCCAAAATCGCTGTGACAGTCACGGATATGATTGAAAAGCAGGACGTCATAAATATTCTAAGAGCTTTTCAAACAGTAGCGACCAAAAAGCCATCCTCCCATCTAATTGTTGTGGGGAAGGGGCCAGCTTTCAAAGATATTGAGTATGAGCTTCTTACTCTGGCTTTGAGTAGTCATGTCACCTTGGTGGGCTCTGTTCCAGCCTTTGAAATTTCAAGTTATATCGATCTGGCTGATGTTTTTATCAATATTGGGGGACGCTCCAGTGGCTATGATCCCAATTTGCTTGAGGCCATGATTCAAGAAAAAATCATCATTGGTTCAGAAGTGAGCCCCATTGCCACTGTTGTGGAAAACGGAGTGGATGGCTTCCTCATTCGACCCGCTGACACCTTCAGTCTTTCCGAGCTTCTATTGGGCCTTTTCTTAGACCAGATCAAGCCTGGGTTTATGGGGGAGAACGCTCGAAAAAAGGCTCTCGATATTTTTGATACCAAAAAGATGATTCAAGAGACCGTTGAGGCCTATGAAGACATCCTAAGCCGAACAAGATGGGTGCAACTTAAGCAATAACTTTGATTTGCTCAAATATTATGCAATCGCTAGCCCTTAGTCTTCGCATAATGCTTATTTCCTTGGTCTTCAGAGCAGGACTGGTATAATTTAATAAATATATTAATAAGTTAAAGGATGCCGACAAAATGACAAAAGCCGACTTAATCAATCATATTTCTGAGAAATCTGGAATCACTCGGGTTAAAGCGGAAACAGTAGTGAACACTATTTTTGATTCCATGGTGGAAGCTCTGTTGAGAAATGATCGGATTGAAATCCGTGGTTTCGGCTCTTTTACCAATAAAGCCTACGATGCCTACCAAGGTCGTAATCCAAGAACAGGCGAAGTGATCCATGTTCCGGAAAAAAAGCTTCCCTTCTTTAAAGTGGGCAAAGAATTGAAAGAAGATATCAATAAAAGCTAATTTTTCCTGGGCCTAGGCCCGGTTCCTTTCGTTTTACATCATTCTTTTTCGATATTTACCGATATAGAATCTGATGAGTAAGAAAAAGAAAAAACTCTCAGATGAACTTCTTGATATGAAGCTGAGCGAATCCGACGACATGAGTTTGGATTCGGCGGCTTTAGATATCGATTTAGACAACGTCGAGCCCGATGTTTCTAATGAAGAGGACGAAGGTAAAACCAAGGCCAGTGGCAAAGATCAGACCATTCGTTTAATACACACATCAACAGGTAAACTTCCTCCTTCGCCGAACAAAGTCGAAGAAAAAAAAGAAATCAATGAGTCAAAGGAGAGTGCTCATAATTATCATGAGGAAGTTAAAGTTTCTTACGGTTTGCCAGCAAAGCAGCAAGCTCCAAGATCCAACTTTGAAAGTTATGACACTGGAGAAGGACAACTCAAGCAATCTGAGCACTTACGAATCGCTCAACGAAAAATCAACGATTTAGAGGATGAAGTTTCCAAACTCCGTAGGGAAAACGAAGAGTTAGCTTCGGCCGGTGAAACTTTTCGCAAACTCAACGATGAGTACTATCATGAGATCGAAAATCTAAAATCTAAAAGCCAAGATCAAAAGCTAACGGCCAATCAGGAGATCAAGCTTTTAAAACGAATCAATCAAAATAAAGAGAAAAACATCACAGAGCTCAAGCAGCAAATCGACGAATACAAATCGAGAATTGATAACAATTTCCACCGAGTGCGCAAAAGGGAAAAAGACCTTGAGCATCGCTTGGAAATCGCCAAGATCGAAGAAGCCGCCGTGGTGAAAAGTAAGGATCAGTTGATTCTTGATCTTAAGCGAAGAATTGATGAGGTTTCCACCGAATCAGAAAATTTCCGCAAGAAAAGTCAGGAGAACTATAAGGAGCTGCAGAAAAAGCAACAAGTGGTACGTGGAGTGATTCGAGCCCTAAGAATCGCTCTTACCAAACTAGAAGGGGATGACGACAGTGAATACACAAGCGAGATAACAGACAGTGGAATCGATGAATGATCTAAATATTGCTTTGCTTTCGTGCTCTCATCTCACTGAAAGGGTAGAAGAGGAGTACACGCGCATCTATCAGGTCCAGAACTTGAAGGACTTGGTTCGCCTTCTTATTGAAAAACCAGTGGATCTGGTGATCCTTCCTCAGCATTTTAATGCTCTCGATAAACTGGGAAAGATTTTCGTTTCTTACAAAGTCCCTTTTATATACGTCCACAGTGGAAAGAATTCTCAGCAATATGTGGAGGACTATCTTCATCCTATTGAAAAAGAAGAGCAAATATTATCAACCATTCAGAAGCTAAGGCCTCAAATTGCGCAGCTACGGGTGCAAAGGGAAAACGACAAACTAAAATTTCTCACGGAAAAAATGGTTCATTTTTCCGACCGAGTGACTCATACTGGTAAGGACCTTTTTATCTCTGAAGTAAAATCCTATTTTAATAGATCTTTTAAAATGGAGAGCTGTCACTGGGTTGAGGTAAAGGCGGGGTCGTCTAAACTTCCTCCTATATTAAAACTAAAACAAGAACTGGAAAAACTAAAAATTGATCAAGGCGCCCTGATTGCCGATCTGGAGAAATGCTCTTTAGAAATTGTTAAAGAGGAGAATTTTCAAATTTGGAAAAACTCTCAAGGTGACTACTTGGTAATGGTCTGGTTGGCTCATGAGGACCACCTCAGTCAGTGTTTAATTCTCAATAAAGTAAAGATACGCAATCAAAAAAACTTTAAAGAATTAATGCAAAATCTTCATTCCTTTTTACAAAGGCGCTGGAATATCTGCCTTCAAGTCGGCGAAACACTCAAACAGGTTTATCGTGACAGTCTCACCGATCTTTATAACCAGCGTTTTTTAACAGAAACCCTGGCTAAGAAGATTGAGGAATATAAGCGCTACAACACTCCTTTTTCAGTTCTATTCATCGATGTGGATCATTTCAAGAGAGTGAATGATTCTCTCGGTCACCTAATTGGATCTGGTGTACTAAAAGAGCTGGGGGACCTGCTGAAAAGGCAGATTAGGAACTCAGACTACGCCTTTCGTTATGGTGGGGATGAATTTATCATTCTTTTGAGTCATACTGAAGGTCAGGACGCTGTGAACGTGGCCGAACGTATCCGGCGAGAAGTGGAAAATTTCCCATTCAAACAGCAGGGGATTCAGGTTCGAATCACTGTCAGTATTGGACTCGCCTTTTACCCGAAGCACGCTCAGTCGGCTGAAGAAATAATTAGAATCGCTGATGAAGCGATGTATTACGGTAAAAATAAAAGTCGAAATATTGTATACAAAGCAAGTTAATGAAAAAGAAGATCAAGCTCATAGTTAGTGATATGCACCTCGGAAAAGGCAAAGTCCTTGAAAATGGCTCTGTGAACCGTTTTGAGGAGTTCTTCTTTGGTGAAAAGTTCGCAGAGCTTCTCGACTACTACACTTCCGGTCAGTTTCGTGATTACTCAGTCGAGTTAATTATTAATGGCGATTTTCTGAACTTCTTGCAGGTGGACTATAAGGGCCATTTTCTTACGGTTTTTACTGAGGACGTTTCTCTTGAAATTTTAAAAGACATCGTTGATGGGCAGCCGGAGGTATTCGAAGCCCTCAGGCAGTTTACTGCTAAAGAGGATAATCTGGTCACCTATGTCGTTGGGAACCACGATCAAGCGATGCTGTGGCCCAAATTGCGCTCCTATCTTAATGAGATCGTTGGAGTCCCCATCCGTTATAAAAGTATCGTGCACTATTTTGATGGCATCCATGTGGAGCATGGTCATATGTACGAAGCGGCCAACAGAATCGATCCTAAAAAATTCTTTTTGAAGCGGGATCTTCCAGTGCCCATTCTCAATCTTCCCTTTGGGTCTCACTTCTTTGTAGATTTCGTTATGAAGATTAAAGAGAAGCACCCCCATATCGATAAAATTCGTCCCTTTCGACTTTTGGTTCGATGGGCCATAGTGAATGAGTTTTGGTTCACCTTGAAAAGCCTTTTTGCGCTGATTGCCTATTTCGCAAAGTCTGCTCTTTTGAGTGACCCGAGAAGACAGTTTCCCTTTAGTCGTATTTTGAAGGTCTTTTTAGAAAGTGCCATTTTTCCAGATCTCAGTGATTCAGCAAAAAAAATTCTCAACGACGAAAGAGTGCATACCGTAATTTTTGGTCATACTCACGTTTATCTCTACCGTCAGTGGAGTCGGGACAAAGAGTATTTTAATACAGGTACCTGGACCGAGCTCACCTCCCTTGATGTCAGCTCCCTTGGAAAGATTACAAAGCTCACCTACGTGCTCGTCGAGTACCCTGAGAATGCTGAGCGCCCGTTCTGTCGACTTAAAGAGTGGAAGGGCTATCACAGGATTGAAGAAGACGTAGTCATTGCCTAATTCCGACAAATTTCGTAGAACTAGACTCTAATAAAACACCTAGAATTATTTGGATAAAAAAGGATTCATTGATGTGGAAGATCAGCTCTCCAGAACCCATGGACATATCTCTTCAAGATGAAGTGAGCGAAGCCTTTGAAGCTCTTTTAAAAAGAGAAGATCTGGGTTTCTTTCAAATGGATCTGATGAAAAAGTCTATCACAGACACAAAAGGAGCCTCCCCATTTTTAAAAAATAAAAAGGGGCTTGTGGTCATTGGCCTTGGGGGGAGTTCCCTCGGAACGAAAGCCATCAGTGCCGCTCTTTGCCCGGGCCAAACTCGGCTACACTTCCTCGATAATGTTGATGGTCAAAGCCTCGATCAGTTTCTAGAGGCTCTTGATGAACCGGAAAGTTGGGGCTGGGTTCTTTGTTCAAAAAGTGGTGGAACCATCGAGGTTACGACCCTTTTTGACTACTGCTATTTGTGGTTAAAAGAGAAACATAATATTTCCATCCTTGAAAACACCCTGGTTGTCACTGAGGAGAAGCCAAGTCTTCTTTTTGATTTAGCAAAAAAGGAGAAACTTCCACTTCTGCCTATGCCAAAAAATATTGGAGGGCGCTTTTCGGTTTTCACTTCTGTTGGTCTTTTTCCACTGTCCTTTTTGGAGCTGAATTTAAATAAATTTTATGCAGGTTTTGAAGCCTGTTTGAATGAAAAAAAATTAGTTATCGAATTGGCGACGCGTCTCATGACATCAGTACAAAAGCAAGATCAAAGCCTTTACTTCTTCCAGTACTCTGATCAACTCACTCAGTGGTCATTATGGCTGCAACAACTTTTATCAGAATCATTAGGAAAAAAACAAACTCGCGATTCTGGACAAGCTCCTAACTTTCCCACAGTCGTCCCTTGTCGAGGCGCTTCGGATCAACACTCCGTCCTTCAGCAAATTATTGAAGGTCCCCAAAAAAACTTTTGCTGCTTTCATCGTGTCGAAAGCTCAGAAGTTTCCATGAAAACTATCAAAGAGTCTCTTTTCGGTGAGTCTCTACTCATTGGAAAGAGTCCTGGTGAGCTTTTAGGGGTGGAGGCCGAGGCTACCCAAAAGGCCATGACCGAGTCTCAAATCCCTACAATGGTCCTTAAAACACAGAAATTAGATGAAGAATCTCTGGGCTATTTAATGGCGGCTTGGATGCTCTCTACAGGGGTTTTAGGCGAGATGATGAATATAAACGCCTTTGACCAGCCAGGAGTCGAGTCCGGGAAATCCATTGCTCGTCGTGTTTTGAGTCAAGTCAATTGAGTTCCCCTATAAAAGCACCTATCATTTCTATATGGGTGACAGTAAGAAATTAGAAGAATTTTTTGACGACTTTGAAACAAACACCGAGGAGAAGACCTCGATCGTTCAAGGCGGAACTTTTTCTAAGCGTATGCAACAAGCTGAAAAAGTTCCACCCAGCCTCGTGCTTTTGATGGGGCCGGCTGGTTATGTCAGTCGTCAATGGACGATTGATAACTCCGATATCATTATTGGTCGTTCCATGACATCTTCTATTTTTATTGATGATCGCAGTGTTTCAAAATCCCATGCAAAGCTCACCGTTTCTTTTGGTGAAGTGGCTATCATTGATCTTGATTCCACCAATAAGACTGTTGTCAATGGTACAGCCATTCCACCTTTTGTTCCCAAGAAATTAGAGAATAATGACCAAGTGAAAATTGGAAATGTCCTTTTCAAATATTTAGAAGAGGGAAGTATCGAGGCAGCCGCCCATCAAAATCTACAATTAAAAAGTGAGAAAGATCCGCTCACAAAAATTTGGAACAAAGGGGCCTTACTTCTTAAGGGGCCGGAGTTCTTTAAAAGAGCGAAGCTTTTAGAGGTACCTTTGAGCCTTCTCGTTTTTGATTTGGACCATTTTAAAAAAGTGAATGATAACTTTAGTCACCAAGCCGGTGATTACGTTTTAGAAGAAACGGCGAAAATTATCCAATCAAAGCTTATTAGAAATGACGACTACTTCGCAAGATTTGGTGGAGAAGAGTTTGTGATTCTTCTTTTTGGCTCCAATATCCAACAAGCTGAAGAGATTGGCGAGCGCATCCGCGCCACTATTGATAAGCATCAGTTTGTTTTCGAAAACGAAGAGCTCCCTGTCACTGTTTCCATTGGAATCAGCAGCCAAGAAGAAAAAATGGCTTCCTTTGATGAGCTTTTCGCTAAGGCTGATTCGGCTCTTTACGCCTCGAAGAACTCTGGGCGCAATCGTGTCACTGTGTTAAAGTCAGAGTAGTCGTTGCTGTTGAATGAAAACTCTTGAGTCTTATTTAGGGCAGCAATCTTAATAACTTTGCCTCCCTTTAGCTTCCTCATCAAATCTCTTCCAACTAAAAGATGAATATATCCTAAAACCAGCGAAATTCCTAGAATCCAAAAAGTTAATTTTTTTAGCTTCTTCATGAGTTTTCCCTTTTAGAGAGTTAAAATTTTTGGAAAATTTCTATGTTATCAATGTCGATATGAGTGTCGGTTTCTGAGGCGAAGCTTAGATCATCTTGAGGGCCGCCACTGAATAGGGAGAAGAAAAAAGTTTCGATATTAAAGCTATTGTCGTAGCGAAAGAACATATCAACATCCAGCACTTTAACACCTTCTACCCAAATTTTTACCTTACCGTCTTTCATTCCAGGAGTATTCATCTTCACGTAGATAGAAATATTTCGCCACTGGCCTTGGAGGTCTTCGACGTTTATAAAAGAGTCATCGGCTTTCTGCCAAAAAAACTCCTGACCGTAAGGAGCTCTGGTACTTTCGGGATGATAAATATAGGAAACAAAACGAGCTTCACCACTGGTTCTCCACCAGTTCGTGCGCACAGAAAACCCATTGAAACCATCAGCACCATTTCCGCCGGTCACACCATGATGAGGCTTTGAGGGATTACTCGTTCCTCCAACCAACCCGAGCACTTTTCCTCCCTTTAAGTCAGGAGCAAAGCTATTCGGTAATCGAATACTATAATTTAAAACCGCTTCGTTCGTATTGGGAATGTCAATCTGAAATTGAGTTCCTGTGGTCTGAGTGCCAGCCTGATTGCGGGGGATCTCGATTCGTAAAAACTTCTCAGAATTTTCGTTAATGAACTTTACCCTTTGGGGATCGATTGTCTGCCACATAATAGATGTTTCTTGTGTTTCAAAATCCTGCTCAAACATATTGAGACTGTAGCTAGAGGAATTAGAGTGGGAGTTAAAATTCTGAGAAAAGGTCTTTTCAAAAGTCGAAATTAAAGTGTTGAGTTCTTCGTAGGGGAGGGACAGATCTTCAATCTTTGGTTGAGCGGGATCTGGTTCTGTTTGCGGCCGAGGTTGTTCTCCTGAGGGGGAGTTCTCACTTTGTTCAGAACTATTAATTCCACTTCCAAGAAAATCTTTTTTTTCAAACTGACCGCTACAATTTTGGAAGACTATCAAGAGAATCAACAGAGATAGTAGTGAGAAAGATATTTTGAATCTGAATTTGTGAAATAGATTACGCCACACCTTGTCCCCCGATACCTGAGTATAATTTTAGCATCTCAGGGTCTAGAAACAACACTCTGTGAGAAACTATTTTAAATTGAGATAGCCATGGCTCGAAATACTTAAAAATACTCTCTCGAAATACAAAATTCTTTCTTTTTCAATCTCAATACGAGATATTTAGTTTATCTTTCGTTGAAATGACCGATAGGTAAGTGTTCTAGCAGAGTTGAGGATGTGTTGATATGGCTTCACGAAGAAAATTCCTAATTCGATTGTGCCAAGCGAGCTTTTCTTTTGGGCTCTTTGCTAAAAAAGCATTGGCTCAGACCATTCCCTTTTCTTTCATGCAAACTTTACAGTCTCAGGAAGCGGGCACTTATTATTGGGGCTACTGGGGAGGCGACACACCGTTAAATCAAGACTACGATGGAAATAATGTGTTGAACGTAGCTACCGGAAGCTCCCACCGTTTACGTGTTACGACGAATGGTGACCTCTACGCTAGGGGTGGGAATACTTACGGAGCTATTGGGGATGGAACGACTTCCTATCGAGGAAGTTGGGTTCTCGTTGACTCGTCTGAAGATTGGAAGGAAGTTCATGCTGCTTCCAATGCCTCATTTGGAATTCGCAATGATAACTCACTTTGGGCATGGGGAAGAAACAATACCGGACAGCTGGGTGATAACACATTAATTCACCGATCTTCCCCCGTTCAGATTTCCTCCTTTACAGACTGGTCCCATTTTAGTTCGAGTGCAACTCATCGCTTGGGAGTGAGATCCAATGGAACATTGTGGGCCTGGGGGGCGAATGCGAGCGGCCAGCTCGGCGATGGAACACTGGTTGCGAAAAGCTCCCCTGTTCAAGTCGGTACGGACACGGACTGGGCTTTTGCTGCGGCTGGAAGTTCCTTTTCTTTGGCGATTAAAACAAACGGAAGTTTGTATGCCTGGGGGAACAACTCCAGTGGACAACACGGTACAGATAATCTCGTTTCGACTTCTTTGCCTGTCCAAGTGGGCTCGGACACTTTTTGGTCGAAAGCCGCGGCCGGAGATAATTCGAGTGCAGCGATTCGAACCGATGGCTCCCTATGGACCTGGGGTGGCAACTCCTACGGGGAACTAGGCGATAATACAACGACGAGTAAATCAAGTCCGGTGCAAGTAGGGACGGACACGGACTGGCAACTGGTTGAGATGGGTAATCTTGCTACCTTAGCAATTAAAACCAATGCTCAGCTGTGGGGCTGGGGATTTCGCTACCAAAATGGTCATGGCTTTGTGACCTACAGCCAACCTGTTCAAGTAGGGACAGGGTCGAATTGGCGACAGGTGAGATCAATGGGGCAGGTGTTTGTTGGTTATCGAAAATAGCCCACTAGCTCCGCTTTGTCTTTTTGTATTCCGCCGTCCTGATCACACAAGACGCCTCTGTGAATCACTTCTTAGGAATCCTCTATTGGGAAAGACACCTATTTATGTTTTTCAAGATGGAGCGAAACAACCCTCAGATAAAACAGATACGGAAATGGTGAAAAAGATCATTGACGAAAAACTTTCTGACTTTAAATTCCAGTACTTTCAAAGTCCCTTGAATCAGGGGCTCTCTCGGTCCATTTTAACAGGGCTAGATATGGTGTTTGAAAACCATGCCTCGGCTATTGTCCTTGAGGATGACTTAGAGGTTTCTCCGAACTTTCTGGATTTTATGAATGAGGCTCTAAAACAGTATGAAAATGTGGAAAAAGTTTTTCATATTTCAGCCTACCAATATCCTCTACATAAATGGTTGGATGAGGATATTCACTTTCTCCGAGAACCTAACAGTTGGGGTTGGGGTACTTGGCGGGAGTCGTGGGAGTTTTTTCAAGAAGATGCGGCTCAACTCCACCAAAAAATTTTGGAGTCTGAGAAAGGCGATTGGTTTACCTATCAAGGTCAATTCGATTTCCTTTCCGATCTGAAAAATGTATCCGAAGGTAAACTTGATTCTTGGGCTGTGCGATGGTTTGCTTCTATGGTTTTACAAGATGGCTACTCTCTTTATCCTCAGAGATCCCTCATTAAAAATCATGGCTTTGATGGTTCGGGAGTGAATTGTAATCTTGATGAAACTTTGATTTCAAAGTGCCATGAGTTTAGACCGAAGAGCTGGCCGACTTTTCAGGGAGAGTCCCACTCTTTCGTTACGGCACTCAGTATTTTTCGTTCTTTTAAAATTAAAAAAGCTTTCCCTTTTTCAGATAAAGTTTGGGATTGTATAACAAATTACTTTCTTTCTTCTTCTAAGGAGGAAGCGACATCTTCCAATGTTGCCTCCCAAGAGCCAAATTCTTTTTGACGGAAAAGCCGCACGCTTTTATACCAACGACTTTTTGAACCCGGCTCGGCCCAGATAAAATAGGGAAGGGTTGGCACGAGAACCCAAGTGGGCCGTCCCATACTCGCGGCAGCGTGTGCGACACTCGTACAAGATGAAATGACCAGGTCCATTTGCGCCAAGGCAGAAAAACTATCCGACCAATCTTTTAGGAGTGGATCAAGGTTAACTGTAGAGTCCGGTACTCCTTCTCCACTGTCCCCCTTTTGGAAGCTAAAAAAGGTGACCCCCTTAACCTTTAATAGTCTTTGCAGCTCTTTAGTTTTAATGTCGCGAAACTCCTTATGCTCAAAATGAGAAGACCCGCTCCATCGCAATCCCACCTTCAGAGTATTGGGTCGAGTTTTTTCACGAATTAAATTTTTCCATTGTTTCATTTGCTCGACTTTTTTTAATTCCACATAGGGAGAGTCCAGGTTTTTCAATGAATCTTCACCGAGGTAAAAGACCGATGACATGGCTGGGAGCCAGTAGTCATGATAGCATCCGAGTACAAATTCTTTATCCAGGCCAAGGGAGACATAGTCTTGCTGATTGACTAATGGAAGTAAAGAGCGCTGACAGGCAAAGATCGGTTTGACTTTAAATTTGTCATGGATATGTTTTGCGAATCGAAGTGCGATAATTTCATCTCCAAATCCACCCTCACCATAGAGAAGAACTTTTGAGTAGGGAGAAATAGAGCTGTCCTCCTTTAGAATAGGGAGAGGAGAGTTTATAAGAGGATCTCCATAGGAATTTAATAATCTTCCCGACTCAAGAAGAGAAAATCCTTCGATGATGTCGCCACGACTCATTCGGTGCCAGCCCCGGTTGAACAAGACTCGAGGATCGTTAGGAGCCAGCTTCATCAGTTTATTTGAAACTTCGAAGGCTTTCTCCTCCTCACCGATTAAGTTATAGAGAACCTGCAAGTCTATGAGAGCCGCAATTTCCTGGTCCCCTCGAATGGTCTCTAAAAAAGCAATGCCTTTTTCAATCGAACCAAAATCTTTGATCATTTGCAATGGAAGTGATTTTTTTGAACTGTATGGTCTCATCGATGTGACTACAAGCATACCGAATCGAGAGCATTTGTCCAGAACAGCCTGCGATTAAAAATGGGAGCTCTCGTCGTAAGCATTCATAGTTCTACAATCCCTTTGACGAAGCCCTACCATTTGTTTCTCGCCCCTCAATGTTGCCTGCTGATCTTGTGTGAGCCTCAAACACCTTAGTTTAGTAAGATCCTGTCAAGAATGGGGGATACATGTCTTGCCCTCGTAATAAAATCCCATAAAATAGCCAGACGTTTTGGTTAGGGGAGAAAAATGTTTAAAAGCCTTTTTATTTCATTACTGTTAGTGGGCATGAGCGCTCAAGCAGGATTTGTTGAAAGCATCAAAAAGAATTATTCTGAAAATTCAGGTGTTAAAGACGCTGAGCTTGTAGGCTTACTTGTTTCAAAGATTATGAAAGGCGTGAGCAAGTATCATACTAAACCTGATAAATGTGACACGTATAAAGATGTTGATTTTTGTTTTTACCAGGGCTCAGAAAGCAGTTCCACAATCATTTACGCACTCCATGGTTTTGGGCACGACAGTGAATTTTGGAGTTATAATATTGTTACGGACCATATCGAAGTCTACTGGAATCGAAATCAGATTGAAAAGCCTCATGTGGTCTCTCTTAGTCTTGGAGAGTTTTGGACATTCAGTGCAGCTATGAGAGATACATTTGATTCACTAGTGAACTATTTAGAAACAAACCTTGTTCCTTCTCCCATATCCACTCGTCATCTTTTTGGTGATTCAATGGGGGGCTTTAATGCGATAAGTTGGTTCACACACACGGAAGTTGAATTTCACGGATTGCAATTGGTTTGCCCGGCCATTCCCGCTTCATTAATTCCCAGGTCCGACAGGTGGCAAAACAATTTTGTGGAGCCCGTGTTGTCACCGATTGCCGAATTGATTTTTGGAATCGATTCTCCCTCGGGAATGGAATTAAATTTTGCCAATTTCTTTGATCAAATATCTAATTCCAAACATCTACAAAAGGTCACGATGATTTCAGTCGATCCCGATTTCTTTGGTTTTCTTGAGGGGAATCAATTTCTCAATCGACAATTTCAAAACTTACTCGATGAAGGAAGCTACTACTTTGAAATACAGCAGAAAAAGATTCATTGTACCGTGAACTCTGACCAATTAGCATTAGATCTAGCGACAGCCTATAAATAGATGGGTTTTTAAATTGGAATTGGAAAATAATTCGCAAAAATTATTTTTAGCACACTTGCCAAATAGGGGAATGTGAAGACCAATTCCTGGTAGATTGAGTTGAAAACAAAAAAACTTCTGGTGTAACCGATAAATCTTCACTAAGTTAGGCTTATGGCAAATTTTGATCCTCAGAAGATTAGTACATTGGGTGTATACACAAGCGGTGGAGACGCCCCTGGTATGAACGCGGCGATTCGAGCTGTGGTTCGTGCCGGTATATCTAAAGGTTATAAGGTCAAAGCGATTAATGAGGGTTATAACGGTATGTTAAGAGGAGATATACATGATCTCTCTTTAAGTTCCATGGCCAATATTATCCAGCGGGGCGGCACAGTTTTGAAAACCGGTCGTTCCCCTGAGTTCCATGAAGCCCGGTCGCGTGAGCAAGCTATAAAACATCTGAAAAAAGCCCATATTGATGCTCTGATTTGTATTGGGGGCGATGGCTCATTTGCTGGCGCCCATCTTTTATGGGAGGAGCACCAATTCCCGATTGTCGGTGTTCCTGGTACAATCGATAACGATATTTGGGGTACGGACTCCACCATTGGTTTTGACACGGCCATAAACACCGCACTGAGTGCGATTGACCGTATTCGTGATACAGCAGCCAGCCACAATCGCCTCTTCATCGTCGAAGTTATGGGCCGCCACTCTGGCTTCATAGCTATTGATGTGGGCTTAGCCGGAGGAGCTGAGGATATTTTTATTCCAGAGAAAAGTTCTGACATCCAGGTGACCATTGATCGGATTCAGCAGGGTATCGCACGAGGTAAAAAAAGTAGTATTCTAGTGGCCGCAGAGGGTGAGAAGCCGGGGCGAGCCTACGAAATTGCTAAAGAGTTAAAGGATAGAGCTGGGTTTGAAGCTAAAATTTGTATTTTGGGGCATATTCAGCGTGGAGGTTCTCCCACTGCAGGCGACCGTATTCTTGCCAGTCGTCTGGGTGCTTCGGCGGTGGAAACTATAGCCTCCGGAACTTGTGATGTTATGGTAGGAGTTCAGAATGGTCAGTTGGCTCAGGTGGATCTCATAGAGACCGTCAAGAATAGGAAAATAGTGGGTGAGGATTTAATTCGTTTAGCCCATACACTTTCAACCTAAGACGGCAGATTTATCGACTAAATTTATAGCAGGAAGGATTTCGTTTTTGCCCTGTGGAAGGGGCTTAATATTTGCGAACACAACGAACCCTAGTGTTAAAACTTTTTGGTGGTGTATCTTGAAAGCCGTTTGAAAAATTTTGAGCCCAGTAACCGGAGGCAGCAATTTCAGTGGAGGAGTGGTAGTAGGAAGCAGAAAAACCCGCAATCAGGGAAACCTTGCCTCCTTGACTGGTGCAGTTCACATTCTCTTGGGGGTAACTTGAATTATGAGATCCACCCGAAACGCTGGCGTAACAGTAGATATGGGCCAATTCGGATTTATTTGGAAGATACCAATCGGTATATCCCCCGAAATTCATATTGGCACAATAGTCAGCGGCGCTATCGGCAGTTACGGAACTATCGGCGATAATTGCTGCGGTGTTAATTTCACCTTTAAAACTAGACGAACTGGTGGCTGACGACGAAGCAATATTTTCTACTCCAGGAATGTCAGAGTTACCACCAGATGTGCCTCTCCATCTTTTGTTGAGTGAGTCAGTGCTTCCGTCGCAAGTCGGGGTACTTGAATCGTTACAATTTCCTGGAGTCACCATATAGTTTTCTCCATCGAATACACCAGCATAGATACCACCTCCAGTGCATGGACTTCCAATTGTGGGGGTTGATCCGCAAGGATCAGGAGCTGTTTTTTGATTGAAAAAACCAAATGGTATCAATGTCGCATTTCCACAAATTGACAAAAAATAAACCAAATTGAATAACGTAATCTGAAATTTGAACATCTAAATGTCTCTTCGGCATTTTTGAAAAAAAAAGTAATAAAAGCGCATTCATAAAAGAATTCGTAATATAAAGTTGTGATTCAAATTGATTCAGCTAGAAAAGAGCGACTACAATTTTGATCTTCTAGGTCTTTTCCAGCGTGTCTGTTTGTTTATCGACTAGCACCAGGACCAAAACCCTGTTGAGCGGCCCTGCCGGGACTACACTCAAAAGAGACGCCAAACTGAGTGCAGCGTTCGTTTGCAAAGCCAGCAGGAGCACTCGCTGGTGCACGTACGGTGTTGTGCACCGGTTTGATCAAATGAAGAGCCTCTCGTTGAGTGATCTCACCCACCTCAGAAAGAGTCGGGTGAAAGCTGCGATGGCGATTGAATTCATTGAGTGATTGGGGCTCAAAGGCAATAACATCTTGATTAAGAAGCCGACGTGAAAAGTTTTTAGCCACTCGTGTTCTTGGCAGAAGGACGTGGCTTGAATTTAATCGATAATTATAAACCCCTTTTGATTTCGTAAAACGACGTCCGGGAAGTCTCCCGCACTGGAAATAATTAAAAACATAGGAGACATTTTCAGGTTTTTTATAGTGAGGCCCTTGGTAACTTTTGCAACTTTTTTCATTGCCCTCTCGGCCATCAAATAAAATGAGATATTCGACATTCATGCCTTGGTCACCCATGACCTTTGCCACTCGGTAGGCCGTCGAACCTCCTAGTCCCTGTCCCATAATCGAAACTTTAGACTCGGGGGTTTGAACCATCCAACGTCGGATACAGGCGGCGATCGTGGCCGGAGTGTGGTCATGGGCGAATCTTGCGATTTGGTATTCACTGAAATTGACTTCTTCGGCGAGAGTGTGAACGGGGGAGCCAAAAGTTTCACCACCAAGACCTTCAAAAGTGACGACCAGCTGGTTGCTAGTGGTAAACTCAGGGCAGCGGAAGGCCTGAACTTTACAACTTAGAAGCAAAACAAAAACAAATAAAAACTGAGAGAAGCCCCATCGAATCCCGCGCATGCTTATTAAAAAAAGCAAATACAATGCCAGATGAAAAGCGCTCTATCAGCACTGCCTTTTTATACTTATGAGACCATGTCTAATATTTTCGACCCTGTTTCTTTCTTAGACATTCCTCTTTGTCTCACTTTGAAGCAATTCAGGGTGTTTTAGTTTTTAGAAAAGGGGCAGGTTTTCCTAATTACTTTAATAAGATTTCGGATTTAACTATTTCACAATTCTCAACTCTCACGTAGAAACTCAAAAGGCCCGCTCTTTGTGTTTGGCCCTCAATATTTTTATAAATATCCGCTGTGAAAACTTGGTACCGTACTCCTTCTAGTGCAACATTAAGACTACTTCTTATACGGAAATGACTTAAGTCAAACTGTTCCATTGATTGATTATCAAGACCGTGCTCGATGGATCTTAAGCTGACATTTTCAAGAATTTCTTCAGCTGAAATATTTCGAATTTCTCGGCTACAACTGGGTGAGTAAGACCCGGCGAGAGCCTGATTACAAAAAAAGTAAGAAAAAAATACCATAGCGGTAACAATTTTGAGACTCATTTTTTCTCCTCGGTTGTTTTAAATGAGTTTTGGGTGACGTTGAACTCATATTTAAGTAATTAGAGCAAGACTGAAGCCAAATTTCGAACCTGGTGAATTTCACTTATGGAGGCTAGTGTGACGCTTCTTTTATATCAGTCTGGGATATTGGAAGCTTTATGGGTTTTATAAACGAAGAAATTATTCGTATTTGCATTTACCCAAAGGTTTGTGTGCAGAGTCCTACCCTTTTTTAAACACGACCTTTGAAGGTATGAGGGAGTCCTTCACTCAAATTTTGTGTTAAAATTTTGTTCCATGCGCACCATTTTTATCCCTCTTTTTTTAAATCTTAAGAATCCCTCAGATCACTTGAGAAGCCTTTTAAAATTGGTTCTGTTGTTAATTAGCCTGATGGGCTGCCAGAGTAAGGATTCAGGTCGTGTTGATCGAGATGATGTCTTCGATGAAAAGTTTATTTGTCTCGGAGAAGTCGGCGCTAAAAACTCAATCGTCTATCTGCATGGATTCACGGGGCGTAATTGGAACGGGCGCGAGCAAAGTAATTTAAAAAATTTGCGGAAAATTGCTGCGAGAATGGATGTAAGAATTGCTGTCCCGATGTCGAAAAAATCTTGCGAAATTCGTGGTGGCGAACAACGTTGCTGGGGGGTCAATATGACCCGAACTCAGGCTCTTGAAACCTTGAAAGTCACAAAGCGAGCGGCCGCAAAGTGTTTCGAGCCCGATTCTAATTATGGTGTCGTCGGTTTTTCAAACGGTGGGTACATGGCCACAAAAATTTTTGGATACTGTTTAGCGCCTCGTCATGCCCCAAACCTTGATTGGATAGTCACGGTGGGTGCGGCTAAGCTTTGGGGCTCAGGAAGTCGTCGGTCCGATCTACGTGCCTGCCGACCGATCACGCTGGTGGCAGGGAAAAAAGACAAATACAATTACGAGAGACGCCAAAATAGGTTTCGACAACTTAGGCGCAAAGGGGCCAAGGTTTCCGTTCTTCTTTTCGACGGTGGACATGAGCTTCCCTATGGACCACTTATCACGGCTCTTAGAAAGTACCTAAGGTAGTTAACTGTCACGAGTTTGTGGTTAGAAACCTTCGGTTTTCATCGAGTTTAAGCTGTATATAAATTACAATAAGTTTAAATAATAATAACAGATAATTTAATTTAATGACTTCAAGTATCTGGAAATGCTAAAGAAAATTAAATTTCGGCTTCCTTTCTTATATAGACCATTAAAAAATCTTAGTCGACTTTAGTGATTGTAAGCCCTACAACTACTTCAGCAGTCTGGGAGAGACTGGTGGGTAAGCAGCTGAGAATCTCCACATCGAAACATTTTAATTACGGCAGCCAACTTCATTTATATAGGGGGGAGAGTTGGAAGCACTTTCGGATTTCGAATTGGTAAGGCGAACAAATAAGGGGCAGGCCGAGGCCTTTGCCATATTGGTCTCTAGATACCAAAAACCACTACACAGTTTAAGTATGCGATACGTCCATGATTTTTACATAGCCGAAGACGTGGTGCAGGAAAGCTTTATGAAAGCTTTCGAAAAACTTTCGACATTTCAATTCCGTTCGGCGTTCAAAAGTTGGATTTACCGAATTGTGATTAATACTTCAAAAAATATTCTTAGGTCAAAAAAGCCAATCGTGGATATTGAGAAGGTGCCGCTTAAGGAGGATAGTGAATGCGAGGACACCTTAATTGATAAACAATTGTTATTGCAGGCTAAAAGGATTATTAAATCTCTTCCAGACAAGCAAAAGGACGCGGTTAGTAAGAGAGTGTTCGAAGATAAAAGCTTTAAGGAAGTGGCTAAGGACATGGACTGTCCTTATGACACGGCGAAAGCCAACTATCGCCATGGCCTCTTGAAATTGCAAGAGCGCATGGTGATTACCTGGTAAGAAAAGGAGCTTCTCAAGGATGAGATCCTCCTTTTTTCAATAGATTTTATTAAGAGGCTAAAAAGCCTCTCTTTTTGTTTGAAGGCCCATTTAGAGGCATTTTAAGACTTTTCTGTTGCATCCCTTTAGAAATTGTTAGAAATTGTAGGGATAGTTCAAGCGGAGAGTTGGTATTTATGAACAAGTACGAGAAGAAACATTGTGAAGCCTTTGGTCAGTATCTAAAAGAAAATCGTAAGAAAGCAGGTCTCACCCAAAATGATGTATCTGAAGCTTGTGGTTTTTCGAATGCCCAATTTATTTCCAACATTGAAAGAGGCACCTGTTGGCCGCCAATGAATGTTCTATCCGTAATGGCCAGACTCTATAAAGTTTCCCACCATGATTTTCTTGATAGATTTGCTGATGCAAGAAAAGAGATTTGGGCCACCGAGATGGGCCTGCGTAAATCCATTTCCTGATTTCACAAACTATCGTTATTTTCCTCCCTAAATGATGTTGAACTTTTTGCACTCTTGATGCCTCTCAGCGGGAGTGCTAAACAATATCACTAAATTTTCAATAAAAAGAGGTTTGCCTTGGAAAGTTGTTATCAGCCAAATTCCCGTGACTCTGTTGATAGATTTCGTACACTTTTAGAAAGTTTAGCGAATTTGACTAACAAATACTTTCCCGCTGCCCAAGCGATTCCCTACGTTGATGAAAGCCTACTAATATTTTCAAGTTTGCCTGATTCACAACGAGTTAAAATTTTAAAAGATACGAAGGATTATTTACAAACTTTTCTGACACTTGAAATTGAATCCTACGACCTCATTGATGATCGCCAATACCTGTGGCGAGTTTTAAAAGATCGTGGGATGAGGTTAGGCTCCGATGTTATGGATATAGTTTCTGAGGGAGACGTCATTGAAGTCTACGGAGCGGATGGTATTCACTTATGGTTTAACCTTCGCCTCATGGAAATATGCTCACACAGTATCGAGACAGTGCTATGCCAGCCTTGGCATCAAAGATATCGGCGTAGTGAATTTATTCAAGAATGCTGTTTTAAGGAGGCTCAACGTGTTCTCTCTTCTGAAGAGTCTGCTGTTCTTGATCCACAAGTGCCAGCTCATATAGTAGAGGAAATCGATTCCACTCTTGGGCTCAGGGTGCTACTCGAACATAAAAAACTAGCTCCGATTTTTGACCGTAAGAGGAAGGAAAAGGTAGGGTTTATAGTAACTTCAAAGGCTCAAATTATTGGAGCCAAAGGAAATAGATCTTTTGAAGATCTTGATTCTTCCTACGTTGGCATTAGTGATGAAATTGTTGAGGATATCCGTATCATAGCGAAGAGAAAAGATTCTTAATGCTAGAGAGAGTCGCCAAAAAGGTCTTATCGAAAGATAAGACCACGGGACGAACGATTGCTTTAGGCCACTTTTTTAAGTGGATAGGTCTCTGATTTCTTTAGTTTTTTAGTTTTAAGAATTCTTGAATACTCTTTCTTGCCACTATTGACAGCGCGAAGGTAATTTTTCTCGTAACGATTGAACTCTTTGTCTAACCAGGCGTAGTAGTTATTGTAGAGGTGGTTTGAAAAAAACTTTCTGTAAAAGGTGATAGGAGCTTTGGCGTGAAGTCCAAATCTTTTTGAAAACGTACGAACTTCTTTGTTCATAAGGGTCCACCATTTATTGGCTTCGGCTTTGTGAATAAAGTTACCAACAAAAATCGGTTTATTTCCAAAATGAAAACCAACTTCCCAGCCTTTTCCTGCTGATTTAAAATAAGCTTTGCATTTGTGAGGACCATACTCATAAACTTTTTTCTTCATTTTCATCCAATATCCTTTCGTTTGTTATTTGTATTGGTACACTTCTTTCGGATCCCTGGAAAAAAATATGAACCACATTTAGAAAGAGATTGGCGCTGCAAGAAAATCTATTTCAAGGTCGGTGGAAACTTGGAAATGTGTTAGGACCAATTGAGAGAAAGCAAATGTTCTTTTTTATGAGGTGTTGTTTATTGAGGCAATTTATTTTTTAAAGCCTTCTCCGGATTTTCAATATCTTCTAACTTTTTTAGCTCGTTAAAAACCTTTTTAAACTCTCTTCCATACTGATTGGCAAGAGTCTCTAGGTCGGAAAAGTCGCTATTGTAGAGTTCTAGGAGGAGGAGAAAGGCATTGTTGAGTTCTCGATCAGGAAACCATTTGTAGTTGTCAGTTTTTAAATTTGGTAAGACTTCTTTTTTGAAGGCTGCTTGCATTTCTTTGAATTTCTTTTCGCGTAGTTCAATAAGCTTTTTATTTGTTTTGTTATCTTTGTACCATTCTCGAAGGTCTTTTAGTTGTTTAGAGATAAAGTCAGAAAAAAGGAGTTCGTCGTGAGCCTCGTTTTTTAGAATTTCACGGATTTCGTCACCTCGATTGAGCTTTTCGTAGTAAGCCTCAGCTCCCAGTTGTCCAAGAAAAGTAGCTACCCGCTCGTTAAACTTTGATTCTCCTTCAATGTATAGATTGGCGTGTACGGTTTCATGTATAAGTGTGCTGACAAAGTGATGCTCATCCATACGGAGCATAGAAGAGAGCAAAGGGTCTTCAAACCAACCGAGAGTGCTGTAAGCTGAAACCCCTCTAACATAGGTATCGAGATTCTTTTCTTTCAACTCATTGGCCTCCTCAATGGCCCATTCTTTCTTAAAATAACCTTTATAGGGGACTGAGCCAATAATAGGAAAATGCCACTTGTAGGTTTTGAGTTGATCTTTGGGTGAGGCATTCACGGCATAGGTGACATAGTCGCGGTCTAGATGAACGTAGCGCGAGTAGTTCGAGCCGGTGTCGAGTCCAAGTTCTTCCTTCATAAAATTTCGGATGTCGATAGCAAGTTTGAGCTTTTCTCTTTGCTCAGGAGAGAGGTCATAGTTTTCCAAAGCGTACTTCAGGGGAACTCGCTTTCTCATCATTTTGGCTTGGTAAAACGCGCTTTGAGCGATGTAGCCTAATTGGCAACCCGTCAAAATTATAAATAACAAAGGAAAAAAGAGGGGTTTTATTTTTCTTATAGAAACCATGAGATTCCCGCACGAGCGGCCACATCCCAGCGAGGGTCTTTATCTAAGGAATCACTAGTCCATGCTTCTAGCCCAAACTTGAGGGCCATGGTGCGGGTGAGTCGTATTTTCAAACCAAAGCCTGCACTTGGAACAAAAGTTGGATCAAGTTCCACTCTTTCTGATCTGGTGCTTCCGTCAGAGTGAATGGTGTACTCGTAAGTCACATCTTTTTCAGCAAAATAGGCGGCGCCAAGTTTTACGTAGGGAATAAAGGGCTCTTTCCTTTTAGCAAAAGTGAAAATCAAATCCAGTCCCACCAAGCTAAAATCATAAGTCGTTCGAGAGTCAGCAGTAATCCCCGGCACGAAACGCTCGGATTGTCCTTTTGTGTAGTTGAGCTCCATAGCCGCCATTTCGGCAAAATAGTAGGCAAAAGATCCAGTAAAGGAAGTGGTTGTGTCGTAGGAGGGCTCTTGCGATTGGGTTGGTAAATTCAGTTTGCGATAGTTCCCCGAAACACCCAATTCAAAATACCCAGCTTGCGCCCCAAAGGAAAAGAACATCAGTAATACGGCCCAATATTTCATCTCTTTATTTTAGCAAAACTCAGATGGGAAGCATAGAGAACCAAAAGTCTAGGAGAACCTTTAGACGGGGCCCTGCGGAAGTCTTGAGGAATGCCCTCCCAAAACCTTCAGACAGGTCCTCGCTTCGCTGCAGAACTCGTTTTTGGGAGGGCATTCCCCAAAACTTCCGCAGGGGTTAAAGAACCTCTTTTTAGAAAGGGTAAAATTTAGTTGTCGGGGCCGCCGCCGTGGAAGCGGACGCCGGGTTGGGGGACCCAGAGGACTTCGGTTTGGAATTGTAGGTGGATGTAGCCGTTTTCGTCGATCATTTCTTTCGGAGGATTGGGAACGTTTTTGACCTGTTTGAAAGAATCGATCGCGGCGTTATCAATCGACCACAAACCCGAAAGTCTAAAAGGTTGGACGTCTAGGATCTCTCCTTTTTCATTCATAATAATCTCGACATTGGTGACCCAAGTCTTGCTAATGGGAGGAGCGTTGTTGGCTTCAAGCCACTGATAAAGGGCTCTTCTTACCTTATCGCCCCAGAGGGGTATAAAGCGGGTCAGAAGTCTTTGGTTAAAACTGTAGAAGCGATGTTGATCTGTATTTAACGAAGTCACGTTTCCAAGGCGTACTCCTGGAGGGAGGCGCTGTTGGACGTAGGCGGGAATCGTGGGTCTAGAGCTCGTGCTGGCGTATCCAGGTAGAGGAAGAGGTTTTCTGCCGTCATCACTTTCTTCAAACTTCTTCCAGCCATCCTCACTTTTTGAAACTTTTGTTTTCTCTTGCTGGCTACTTTGCTTTTCCTTGGCTTTCTTTTGCTCGCTCTTTTGTCCCTTCTGTCCACCAGAAGAAATGGCGGCTTGCATTTTTGGCATCAAATCAGGCTTTTTAAAGGTTTCCATGTCCGTGCGATGAGTTTTGTCGGATTTAAAGCGGGCTTCGTCTTTGGGTTTGGTTTTTGTTTCTGGTTGATCGGGAGTTTGAACTAAAACCGGCTGACTTCTTTGCTTTTTATCAAGCAAGACAATTTCCATGGGGGTGTCTTGTTTTGAAACGTCTTTATGTTGCTCGACATAATAAAATAGGAGGAATAAAACCAGGTGAAAACCCAAGCTTGCGATGAAAGCAAAAAGAGTTCGATCTGAACTATAATCCTGGATATTTCCTCCTTTTGACACAAAAAATGTCTAAAGCTGAGACCTCAATCCGCCGAACTAGTATATAGCACAGGGAGGGGGAATGAGTACAGAAGGTAAGGTATTAACATTTCCTAAGGTAAAAAAAGAGAAGAACGACCAACAAACTGCCGAAAAGGCCAGTGTGGTCGATATTGGCTTGAAAAGGCAGGAAATCATCCAAGATGAGAGACGTTCTGTACGCAGAACGATTCTGACCGAGTTTATCGGTGTTCACACCATTGTTCCTGGCGCTGGGCTGCAGAAATGCGCTCTTCACGATATATCGGTTAACGGGATTGCCTTTGATTTGGCAGAGAAACAAGGCCATTTTAAGGGCGGTGAAGAAGTGGTGATGCGCGTTTATATGAATCACAAAACCTACTTCAGTTTTGTGGTCAATGTTCGCTCCAGTCGTTTTGTGAAAGAAGAGGGTGTTTATAGGCATGGAGCTTCTGTCGTGAAAGGCTCAGTCAACCAAGAGGCCCTCAACCACTTTATTAAGTTCATCGAATCGGTCAGTGCCAGTCTGAAAACGGACCACGGTGATGTCATTGTTTCGGGCTTAGACCAAAATTAAACAGATCTTAAAAGCAGAGACTCCAAAAAGCCCTCAGAGAGAAGGGCTTTTTTTATTGCCCAAGAACTCAGCCTAAAAAATAAAACATTTCTTTACCGTTTCCCTCAAAGCGGCTCTAGTGCGGGCAGAACTGACAGTCAGTTTGTGTGCACTGAGTTGAAGCCTCCTGGCATTGGTTGCCATAAGCAAGGAATTGTAATGGAATGAAGTCTAGACCCTGCTTTCAGGTAGGGCCATTTCCAAGGGGGGCTTTTTTGGCTGAAGCTATTCGCAAAATCGTAATTGATACCAACGTAATTCTTTTTGACGCTCTTGCAGTGAATAAATTTAAAAAGGCCCATGTTTATATTCCAATCTCCGTGATTGAGGAAGTCGATCGCTTTAAAAGAGACCCAGGGGAAAATGGAAGAAATGCCAGACACTTTAGCCGTTTTATCGATGTTCTGCGCGAAAAGGGCAATTTGTCTGAGGGGATTCCAGTTTCCGATGACCCGGAATCCAAAATATTTATCACCACCGATAAAAAAGCCGAGGACATCCCTGATGACCTTTTTGAAAACAAAGCAGACAATCGCATCTTAATGATGGCTTTGCATTTAAAGCAAAATGATCCCAATGCACAAGTGGAGCTGGTCACCAAAGATATCAATCTGCGAATTAAAGCTGATGTTTTTGGAGTGGTTGCAAAAGACTACGAGCCAGAGAAAGTTTCCTTTGAGGAAATGTACAATGGCCAAAAAGAGATCACAGTGACTTCGGATCTCATCAACCAGTTCTATGAAGATAAAGTTCTACCCATTCCTGATGATGAAAAGCTTTACGCCAACCAATATCTTGTTGCTAGAGATTCCTCTAATGAAAATCACAGTGCCATTGGACGTTATGATGAAACTCAAAAAGCGATGGTGCCTCTAATCAGCATGAACGAGGGTATCTGGGGCATTCACCCCAGAAACGTGGAGCAGTCCTTTGCTCTTGACTGTCTTCTTAATGATGAAATCTTATTTGTCTCTTTGGTTGGAAAAGCGGGAACGGGGAAAACTCTTCTCGCTCTAGCAGCCGGTCTTTATAAAACTTTAGACGAGGGTCGCTTCCAAAGATTGCTAGTGAGTCGTCCAATCTTCCCAATGGGTCGCGACATCGGTTACTTGCCTGGAGATGTTGAGCAAAAATTAAATCCATGGATGCAGCCGATTTTCGACAATGTGGAGTTTCTCATGGGAGCTGACAAAAAGGCCGCCGGTCGCGCACAGGAATTGATGAATCAAGGAATGTTAAACATTGAACCACTGACATACATCCGTGGGCGAAGTATTCCCAATCAGTTTTTGATTGTCGATGAGGCGCAAAACCTCACTCCTCATGAAATTAAAACCATTGTCACGCGAGCTGGTTCCGGAACAAAAGTTGTGCTGACAGGTGATTGTTATCAGATCGATAACCCCTATGTTGATAGTGCTACCAGCGGACTCACCTATTCTGTGGAGAAGTTCAAAGGGCATCAGATTTCCGCGCACAACACCTTAGTTAAAGGAGAGCGCTCTGAATTGGCGGAATTGGCTGCAAACATTCTCTAAGGCTAGGGGTGGTCCCATAAAAATGGAGTTGTGGGCCCATCAGGAGGTGGCTTCATGAGTCTAAAACAATTGTTGGGTCTTGTTTGCTTAGGAATTTTGACTCTTTACTTTGCCAAAAATATCAAGGTCACTGTCACGGGTGCTGAGGCAGTGATCGAAGAGCCTCGCTCTCAGGTGGAAAGAAACGTCGATGCTGAAGTGTCGCGGAAACCACTTGCCGAGGCTCAAACAACGAAGCAGAGCTTTGAGAGGCCAGAGAGCTTAAAGTCAGAGCTTAACATCATGGACCAGATGGTTAAGCTGATTAACGAACGTAAACTTTGCGAATTTCTTTCATTCGCCCGTGAAAAATCACAGGGAAAATTTGAGCAGTGGCAGGCTTTGGAGAAAAGTTTTTCTGACCCTGAAATCCAAGAGCTGGAAGTTTTTCTTGAGGGTGATGTGGGAAATGCGTCAGCCTACCAGACAGAGGCGGCTCGTTTCTATCTTGTCGGAAAGCAAGTGGGAGCATTTGAGCGGCAAGTGACCAAAGAGCCTATTAACTTTGAAAAGGGCCTTGAGGAAGAAGACCAAAGAAGGCTTGAAGCCATTGAGGTTGCTAAAAGTACAAATCCTGACAATCTTTTATATGCGATGGCAAAAAATAATGTTTTAAGGCGCTACACTCACAGGGGGGAAGCTCTGGATGCCGAACTTTATGAAGAGATCACAAACAGTGAAGAAATAGAAAACCCGGTTTACTCCCTTCTACGAAAAATCTATGACCGCTCCAAAGATAATGTGGCTCAATTTTATTTGTCCCAAGAGATTCTGGAAAAAGACGTCCGCCTGGATCGGCATTTTGTTCTACAAATTATTTGGTACTACTATTCTCAAGAAACCAGGGCTCATATTCATCAACTTCTGGGTACTTATTTAGAGGACAACACCGATGCCGCTAAAACTTTTGGTTATGAGTCGAACCTCTATGAACTTTATAAATATTCGGCTCCTCCCGAAATCTATGTAAACCTTCCGGAGAAGGACGAGTATGAAAAAGATCGGGAGCAGCCCGTTTATAGTCTTACAGACCTAAAGCTTGATCTAGAGTCGGGTTGTGACTCCAGCAAGGTCGAAGAGCTGGCGATCAAACTGCGCGCTCTCTGATTGGGTGGCTTTTGGCTGGCTAGACTTTCTAATTTCTCTCGCTTACTTATAATAAAACCTCACGATAACAACATTGAAGCGGAGGCCTTTGTGCAAAAGAAATTTATTTTAAGTTTGATTCTCGTCCCATTTATCTTTTTAGCAGCCTGTGAAGATGATAACGATAACACTCCCACGGAGGTTGGAGTTTCAATCCCTCAAATATCTCTAACATGCTCCAATTCCGACGCAACGGCCTGCCAAGACGCAAACTCCAATGAGGATGTAATGTTTGTTTGGACCACGGCTGCATGCGATGAAATCAATGAAGACACCGTTCTTTACGCCAATACAAGCTTAGATCAATACCGCGTTATCTGTAATGGAAACGATTGTGTCACTGAAACTCAACCGAATACGGGCGTGTGGTTTGATAGCAGTGGTGATGTAACCGAAGTCATTCCAAGTTCGGCAACAACCGCCGTTGCCTGGATCGATTTCGGTGACAGTGGTGTTAATAACGATAATGGGCCCTCTGGTGGCGATGTTGTCTGTTGCCTCGAAGACCAAGAAAGTGATGTGGAAATGCCCTCTTCAAGCTGTCAGCAGCTTTAATATTCAGAAATTGATCTAAGGCCCGTATCTTTAGGTGTGCGGGCCTTTTTTTGTGTCTAAAATCTTCAAGGGCAAATTTTAGTGGGCTCTTATACAGCTCATCCTTGCGACAAGACAAAGAAGACTTTACACTTCCAAGCACTGGAGATATTAATTCATCTCCGTCGCCTATAGGCGCTCAAACAGTGAGGAAGTTATGAAAAATGTGACTATTTTAGCTTATTCCGGAGGACTCGACACCTCAGCTATTATACCTTGGCTAATAGAAAACTATGACACGGAAGTGATTGCTTACTGTTGTGACCTTGGCAGTCAGCCGGAAGCTGAGCGCATGCAGCGTAACTCCCTAGCTTATGGTGCTAAAGAATTTGTCTTTGAAGATCTCAAGGAAGTTTTTTGTACGGACTATGTGTTCCCTATGCTCAGGAGTGGGGCCAAATACCAAGAGGATTATCTTTTAGGAACAGCCATTGCTCGCCCATTAATTTCTGAGCGTATTGCCCACTGTGCTCAAAAGCACGGAGCTCAATACATCTGCCATGGAGCGACTGGGAAAGGTAACGATCACATCCGTTTTGAAAAATCTTGGGCTTATCTTGTGCCAGAAGTTGAAATCATTGCTCCCTGGAAAACCTGGAAATTTAAAGGGCGCACTGACCTTGTGGAATATTTGAAAACCAAGGGTTTTGAATACAAAAGTAATGTTCAACCGCAATACAGTGTTGATACCAATCTTCTTCATCTCTCCACCGAAGGCGGGAGGCTCGAGAATATTGGTGTAGAGTTTGATGAGTCTGATGTTTTCCAGTGGACAAAGCCCGAGCCCACACAAGAAGAAACCAAATTGAGTTTTGAGTTTAAAAATGGAATCCCCGTTAAAATGAATGGAAAAGAGTACCGCGCTGATGACCTCCTCGATGAGCTGAATCAAATTGGTGGGAGACACGGGATTGGCGTCGTGGATCTCGTTGAAGAGCGAGCCAATGGAATCAAATCTCGTGGAATCTATGAAACTCCGGGTGGGACGATTTTATCCCATGCCATAAAACAGTTAAAACAAATCTGTTGGAGTCGTAAGCTCTCTCGTACGGCACAGATGCTTTCTCAAGAGTACGGACAGCTTATCTATGATGGTGATTGGCATTCGCTTGCGCGTAACTCGATTGAAGCCTTTTTTAAGGAAGCGGGGCAAAGCTTAACCGGAGAAGTTGATATTTTGTCAAAAGGCTCAAGGATGCAGATTCTAAAACGTGAGAGTGTTTACAGCGTTTATAACCCGAAGGCTGTGAGTTTTGAGTCGGATCAAAGTAATTTTAACGAAGCTTCCAAGGGTTACACCCAATTTGTAACTCATCCCTCTAGACTTGAAGGGCGAGTGAGAAATCAAAAATGAGAACTCTTGATTCAGCCATAAATTCAAGCGACGAGGATATTCTTTACCCTTTCACACAGGGAATCGACGTCGATCGTTTTCTGTATGACAGTGAAATTCGAGTTCAAAAAGCCTGGGCTGAAGCGCTCTTCGACATCGATATTTTTACAAAAGAGGAACTTAATAAGGTTCTTGAGTGTCTTGATGAAATTCATCAATTGATGGAGGAGGAACGGTTTCCCTGGTCTGTCGCCGATGAAGATATTCATATGAACATAGAAAGCTATATGACCGATAAGATTGGAGACCTTGGTAAAAAAATTCATATGGGGCGATCGCGTAACGATCTCATTGCGGCCACCTTGCGTCTTCATTGTGAGAAGCTCAATGAAAGTATCTTCCAGGAACTAGAGCGGGTAGGGAAGGCGATCAGTGAAAAGGCCTCCTTGTGGAAAGATATCACTATCCCTGGAATGACCCATCTCCAAGCCGGAATGCCAGTGGCGTTTTCAAAAGTTTTTTTAGCTCATGGCGAGTCCTTTAAACGGGATCAGCTAAGAATTACGAACGCAAAACAGGCGAGTCTCAGTTATTGTCCACTAGGAGCCGCCGCTTTTGCTGGCACTCACCTTCCTATAGATCTTAAAAAGCTAGCTACAAAGCTTGGGTTTCAAAAAGAACTTGAGAATTCCTACGACGCTGTTGGTGACCGAGATTTCATACTGGAAACCCTCAATGCTTTTGCTCAAACAGCCGTGCACCTCACCCGATTTTGTGAGGAAACAATTTATTTTAGCTCCACCCAGGTCAATCTTCTAGAGCTTCCTAAGAATTTATCCACGGGAAGTTCCATAATGCCCAACAAAAGAAACCCCGATGTGCTCGAGCTTATTCGAGCAAAAATGGCTCGAGTGATCGCGGCTAGCAATGAAGGGATGCATCTTGTGCGCGTAGTAGTACCAAGCTACGGCACCGATCTACATGAGCTAAAAAGAACACTAATGACTTCTTTTAACTCTTTAGTAGAATCTTTAAAAATACTTTCTCCTTTTATCAAAGGTCTTAACGCCAACTCGCAGGTTGCAAAGTCCATGCTTTCTCAGGGCCATATTTTTGCCACTGACATTACAAATCTCTTTGCGGCTGAAGGCTTGAGCTTCAGAGAAGCCTATAAAAAAACGGCTAATTTGGTTGAGAAAGCCAAAACGGAAAACAAACAAGTTCATGAAGTGTTGGATAAAGACTCTCGCAAAAAACTCGTTGAGCTCCTGCTAAGTAAAAATATCCAATTGCCCTAAACTTTTTCATAAAAATTGCAATCTTTATGAATCTGTTTGAATAACAGGAGCGGGAGCCAGCTCTTGGATTGTTTGGAAACGTTGGTTGAGAAGCCAAACCAGAGCACCTAGCACTACCACAGTAAGCACTATTAAATATATTTTATATTTACTCATAGAACAAACCTCTCGCTCCTTAATTATAGTCAGAGATATTCGGTTGTAAAAACTATTTACAACGATTTTTGTAGTCTTTTTTCATGGAGCTATAGTTTTTGACTTCATCCTACATTTTCGCCAATCTGGCGATCCTCTCACAATTTTCCTTTGGAGGATGGGTGATTTTTAGTTTATTAGGGCTAATTCTAAGTTTATCAAATGCTGTCTTTGCAGAACTCCCGGAGACTTGTGACCGAATCACAAATAAGACCGATTTCCCTGCTCAGACACAGAAAGTTTCCATGGATGAGAATTGCTTTTTGTTTGGAGAGACTCTTTATGTTGAAGGCCGGATAGGACACCGAGTTTTTAAGACCCTCAATGAAAATCCACAGATCCAGGCTCTTTCTCTTCATTCTCCTGGAGGGAGCACAGGAGTGGCTGAAAGGATCGGAGAACTGGTGAGAGAGCGAGGTCTTACCACCTGGATGCGTCCTCATGCGATCTGCGCCAGCAGTTGCACCCTAGTTTTCCAAGCCGGTATAAAGCGCTATGCTGGACCTGAAGGACTTCTATTTTATCACTGCACAGGCACGGGCCCTTTTGTGCGTATGATTTTGGAAAGAGAGTGTGGTCCGAACTATGAGGCATACACCGGGCAGTGTTTACAAGATTTGACTGATTTTATCGAGGTTACAACCGACTCGACAAAAAGGTATATGCAACAAAACCACCTGGTCTATGGGATGGATCAAGAGTTCTATGATTACTTTTTCTCCGAGAAGGCTTTTGATGAGCGCTGGTTTGAAAAAGCAAACTTCTGCCAGCAGAAGGTCTCATTGGGCGTTCAGGACGCCCTGCGCTTCAATATTGTTCAGCAAATCGACGAAAGCCCAGGGGACCTCTAAACCTGTAGAGTTTTATAGTTTTACTGATTTCACTTTCTTCCTGACTCAAAAGATTTTTCCAGTCAAAACTGGGCGTCGTCTTTAGCGCTATTCCGTTGAGCTGATAATTTTCTCGGCTTTAGTCTCAAATTGTGTCTCAAAATTAAACCTTTCCCACGAATTGCCGAATAGAACAATGAACAAGAAATGTGTGGGAGGCAGGATGCTACTACAAGGTGATTTACAAAAAGTTTTTGATGCTCTTTACCACTTAGGGGTTATTGATCCCGTTCTAGAGATGGACTGGGGTTCAGAGTTAGAGAAAATTGAACAACAACCCATGCGGTTAGCAAAGATCGTTGGAATTGTTAACTCCAATGTCGGAGACTACCAAGATCTTATGAACCAGCTGAGTCCTTTTGAAAGAGAAGACTTAGGACATTTGGCAATGGTTGTTGCCAAAGAACTTGTGGGTTTCCACACCAATCAAGTCCTTCACTAAGGTGGATGTATGAAAAGCTTTGTGCTGTTCTTATTAATTTGTGTTTTCAGTGTCGGCGGCTATGCTGACTGGAAAATTGATTTTTCAAGACGTCAACAAGATATGGTTGAGCTTGAAAAGCAGAAACAAGTTTATGAACAAGAAGAAAAAAGTGTCCTCGATATGGTGACTGATCGTCAGGCTCCTATGCAGGACCTTGTTATTATCAATACCGAAAAAGGTTTTTACCCTGATCGCATTCAAGTCAAAAGAGATCAGCGCTACCGTGTTCACGTAGTCAACGTTAATCAAGACAAAAAGAATTTGAGCTTTATGCTCGATGCATTTTCAGAACATCATGGCACTTATTTCGGTGAACAGATCGTATTTGAAATAGAGCCTCGCAAAGAAGGACTCTTTGATTTTCAATGTCCTGAAACAAAGGCCAAAGGAAAGTTTGTGGTTTTTACTTCCGATGAGGCCATAGAATCTCCATTAGAAAGTGTACCTATTCGACGTCCGGCTTCGCGGTAGGGGGGCTTAATGTCAGCAGGTCGCGAAGAGGCATTTAAAGAAGCGCTTCATAATTATTTAGGCCCAGTGGTAAAATATCTCGAAGACCCCGAGGTCACCGAGGTTCTGATCAATGGTCATGAAGAAGTCTTTGTTGAAATGAAGGGTAAGCTCACCCGAGTTCCCGTTAAATTTAGCTCAGAAGACGAGTTGCTCGCCGGAATTAATGCTATTGCCAATTACGTAGGAAGAAGAATTACGACAGAGGAACCAAGGCTTGATGCCAGGCTTCCCGATGGATCTCGTATCCATGCGGTGATTCGTCCCTGTGCGCAGTCGGGGCCAACGGTTGCCATTCGTAAATTTAGCCAAGTGGAAGTGGATTTTAAAAAGTACATCTCTTGGGGAGCCATCACTCCCGAGGGGGCGCAGTTTTTAGAAATTGCCATGTTTCTTGGAAAGAATATCCTTGTCAGTGGAGGAACCGGTTCCGGTAAAACAACCTTACTCGGTCTTCTTTGCGGGAGAATTCCTCCCGGTCAGAGAATCATCGTTATTGAGGATGCCTCTGAGCTGACTGTTCACTATGAACATGTGGTGCGCTTTGAAACGAAAACAGCAGACACCCAAGGCAAGGGTGAAGTCTCTATTTATGACCTTTTAAAAAGTAGTTTGAGGTTACGTCCGGACCGAATCATTGTTGGTGAGGTGCGTGGGGCGGAAGCTTTTGAATTGATTCAAGCGATGAACACAGGTCACAAGGGGTGCCTTGGGACCATTCACTCCAACTCGGCTGAAGATGCTCTCGTTCGTTTGGAATCATTGGCTCTGGGAGCTGGTGGAATTAGTGAGCGAGCTTTGCAGCACTCCATTGGCTCTGCCATTGATCTCGTCATTCAAATTTCTCGTCTTCGCGACGGATCGCGCCGCGTCGTATCCATTTCTGAAGCTTTGGGAACCGATGAAAAGAACAACTACATTGTCCGAGACATCTACAATATTCCAAGTCTGAAGCTACAGCCTGACGGGACCCTAAAAGGTGATATTGCACCCACCGGTTATTTGCCCAGTTTTATCAATGAGATCGAGGAGAATCGCATTCCCTTCCCTCGTAGCAAGTTTCGAAATCCTAACAAAAAGCCAAAAAAACAAGCATCTTGACGGATTCAGTCATTGCTGAGCAATTCAAATCCTTCCTTGTTTTCTTCCTAAAATAACGGTTTAACAGAGACCATGCAGGTGAGCTGTAAAGTCTCTTATTCAGTCCTAATATACCTCGAAAAACAAGGGGCCCAGTTGGATGCTTTTTTTGAAAGCTCCGACTCTCCGGTGGAGTATCTTAAAGATCCCACAGGATGGCTTGATTTGTTCGAGATGGAGAACTTTTTAAGTGAACTCGCTGTGCATTTGTCCGAAAAAAATCCCGAAGCTTTTTACCGTGAAATCGGTCAGAATAATTTTGAATTAAGGGCCTGGGGCGTTTTGGACAGTGTTTTAAAGATGGTGGAATCCCCCAAGGATATTTTGGGTCAACCCGATCGTTTTCTATCCTACTTTTTAACTCCCCATCCGGAATTTGATATTCAGAAGAAATCTGACGATCAAATCCTACTTACTATGAAGGGTGAACCCATAGTTAAGCATGTGTTTGCCTACCTCATGGGAGCCGTTGAGGGTCTGCCACTTTATATGGGGCTGCCATTAGCTCATATTCAACACATCAGCGGTCGCACTTATAGTATCACCTGGAATGATGACCAAGAGAGCCTTTTTGACGAACAGGAAAAGAAGCGTCGTCAGTTCCATCCTGAGATCGTGCAATCGGTTATGCAGAAGCTGCAGGTCAGCCCTGAGACCACAAGCTCTGACGTTATAGCCAGTGAAGCTTTTGAGCGCATGGTCGCCATTGAAGTTGAAAAAAGAATGGAAGCCTTTCTGTCTCGACAAAAAGAGTTTGATGAAACTTTTTTCAAAGTAAAAAATGATTTTTTCAAAATGTATGATTACTTCACCAGAGCGCAACAGATCATCACTCTGATAAGTCCAACGGCAAGAAAAGCTTCGGTCAAAGAAGCTATGCGAAGAGTGGACTGGGAGTATGTCCAAAAAGAATTCCCCGCCATGGTGGAAGATGCCTGTGATTCTATTTTAAGTTTGAGGGAAGCCTACAATTTACCGCAAGAGCCATCCCAAAAAACGAAAAAGCAAGAAGAGCCACCCGCGCGCCCCGATGACAACGATTTTTTAGAACTGCAAGGAGGTCCTCATGTCTGAAATCAAGCAACTCAAGTCCAGAGAAATTTTAGACTCTAGAGGCTTTCCCACTGTTGAAGTTGAAGTATTAACCTCAAAAGGTATTTTAGCTCGCGCGGCTGTCCCTTCAGGAGCTTCGACGGGAGCTCATGAAGCTTGCGAATTAAGAGATGAGGATTCGAGCCGTTTTTTCGGTAAAGGGGTTCAGAAAGCTGTCAGCTTTGTGCAAAAAGAGATTCAAAATAATATCAAAGGTATGGACGTGAGCGACTGGGCAAGCATTGATGAAACCCTATTGAAGCTCGACGGAACCAAAAACAAATCACGCCTTGGAGCCAATGCCGTTCTTGGAGTCTCACTCGCCTGCGCCAAGGCTGCTGCCCTTGAGGAAGAAAAGTCTTTTTTCAAATATCTAGGTGGAGATAAAGCCACTCAACTTCCCATCCCATTAATGAATGTTCTTAATGGAGGAGCCCACGCCGACAATGGGTTGGATGTGCAAGAGTTTATGGTTGTGCCAAGACTTGAGACTTTTAAAAAGTCCTTACAGGCGGGAAGTGAAATTTTCCATAGCCTTAAAAAACTTCTCTCCCAAGAAGGGCTGACAGTCGCTGTAGGTGATGAAGGAGGATTTGCTCCGAAACTAAAATCCAATGAAGAGGCTTTGGATTACTTATGTAAAGCCGTGGACAAAGCCGGTTATAAATTAGGCTCTGAAGTTTATATGGCTCTCGATGTTGCTGCGACGGAGTTTTACAAAGACGGAAAATACCAGTGGGAAGGCTCACAAAAAAGTGCTGATGAAATCTCTAAAATATATATGGGCTGGAAGGAAAAGTTCCCATTGATTTCCATCGAAGATGGCCTTGCCGAAGACGACTGGGACGGATGGAAACATCTCACTAAAGAGGTGGGTGCAAGCATTCAACTTGTGGGCGATGATCTTTTCGTGACCAACTACGATCGCCTGAAAAAAGGTGTCGAAGAAAAGTGTGCTAACGCACTCCTTGTAAAAGTGAATCAAATTGGAAGCTTAAGTGAAACCAAAAAAGCCGTCGAATTCGCCCAAGCCTCCAATTACGAAACAGTGATGTCTCACCGCAGTGGCGAAACAGAGGACACAACCATTGCTGACCTAGCGGTTGCCATGAACTGCTCACAGATCAAGACGGGAAGTCTTTGTCGAAGCGAAAGAATCGCAAAGTATAACCAACTTCTTCGCATTGAAGAAGAGCTGGGCGATAAAGCCACCTTCGCCAAACTCGAT
This sequence comes from Bdellovibrionales bacterium, assembly GCA_964230645.1. Taxonomy (GTDB): domain Bacteria; phylum Bdellovibrionota; class Bdellovibrionia; order Bdellovibrionales; family JAGQZY01; genus JAGQZY01. The sequence continues at coordinate 715,470 of CAXRHT010000003.1, forward strand.
TTAATGAATTAAATTGTAACTGGACCTACAGTCAGGCTTAAAACTTGTTTCTGAAGCCAAAAGTAATAGAATAAAAATAATGATTAAAGCCTTCTCAACTCAAATCAACCAATGGCTCAATAACCCCTTAAAAATTCTTTTATGGGGTAGCGTTTTCACATTCATAATGCTCCTAGCCGACGGCAGCCTTTGGCGCTTTTGGAGTCTTCAAAGAGGCCAAGAAGACCTAAAAGAACGAATGGCCGACCTAGAAGCAAAATCCAAAAAACTAGAGTTCAAAATCCACCAAGCCAAAAACCTAACCTACATAGAACGCCAAGCCACCGACCAATTCGACTACATAAGAGAAGGCGACCTAATCTTCGTCTTCGCCGATTAAAAACTAAGTTAAATTTTTAAAAACCCCATTTTTCAGATATCCGACCTGGGGGTAAGCGATATAATGTTTCTTGCAGGTTCTCTCGTCTAATGTTCAGAAGTAAAGCTCAGATTTTTGAGGCTCCCACGAGCGTGATGCGTTTAAGTGGGAAGGGCTTGGAGCCCGGCCTCAAAAATCTGAGCTTTACTTCTGAATATTAGACGAGCCCCGAGCCGCACAGAAAGATTGGAACGGGGTGGTGGGCCAGTGCCATTCCGAAAAAGATAGAGTAGATTGGTCCCCTCCGGAGGACCCTCAATGAAAAAACTCTATCTAGTCGACGTCAGTTCCATGTTTTTCCGCGCCTTCTACGCCATCCGAGCTCTTAATAATTCGGAAGGCTTACCCACCAATGCTATTTTTGGTTTTCTCTCCATGTCGGTAAAACTGTTAAAAGACGTGAAACCTGACTATATGGTTTATTGCTACGACCAACCCGGCCCTTCTTTTAGAAAAGACATTTATGAAGAGTACAAAGCCAATCGTGGGGAAACTCCAGAAGACCTGATCCCCCAGATACCCTATATTAAAAAGTTAACCGAGCTTATGGGTATACCAGGAATAGGGCTTGAGAAGTACGAGGCCGATGACGTTGTTGGTTCCCTTGCTAAATACGGAAGAGAAAACAAACTCGAAGTTGTAATTGTCAGTGGAGATAAAGACTTCGCTCAACTCATAAAAGATAAAGTCACCATGTTCGATACGATGAAGGATGTGGTTTACGATGTGGATAAAGTGATTGAAAAGTGGGGAGTGCATCCGGATCAGTTTATCGACTATCTGGCTCTTTGTGGGGATAGTTCCGACAACATCCCTGGAGTGAAAGGCATCGGTCCCAAGGGGGCCCAGAAACTTTTGACGAACTTTAAGAGTCTTGACGGCATTTATGAAAATATAGACAAAGTTAAAACAGCCTCCCATATTAAAAAGTTAAAAGAAGCTAAAGAAATGGCCTATGTCTCAAAAGAGCTTGTCACCATTAAAACCGATCTGGATTTGGTGAAGTCCTTGGATGAGATTAGTTTAAAACCAATCAAATCTGACGAATTGGCCGAAGTCCTCGACGAGTTGGAGTTCTCTTCTTTCAAGAAGAATTTACTAGGCGCTTCAGCCTCAGCCAAAAAAGGTGGTACCAGTGGCGACACAGAGAAAAGAAAGGCCAAAATAAAAACCAAAGAAATTGATGCTCTTGAGTTGGATAAATGGCTTTCTAAAAAAGATGAAGTGTTCGCTTGGAAAGACTCTCGTAGTTTCTTTATTTGTAAAGAAAATGAGTGCCGATTGGTTAGTGATGATCTTTCAAAACTTGGTGAGATTCTTTCTGGAAAAGACCTTTTTTGGAAAGGCTATGACGTCAAGACTCTCTGGCGCGAAATGCAGGTGAGTCAAGGTGAGGTGAAAGAGGATCTTCTTTTAAGTGCTTACTTACTGAAGGCCGGAAGTATTAAGAGTTTTGAAGAAGTTTACCAAACCTATATCGGGGGGAGTTTGCCTGAGTTTCCCGAGGCTGCTGATATTTACACGGCTTATCAAGAGACTCAAGAGGTGGTTCTCGAGCGGCTTAAAGAGCAAAAAATGTTACCTATTTTACAGACGGTGGATCTTCCCTTAGTCGAAGTTTTATCTGCTATGGAAAATAAGGGGGTGATGCTTGATACCGACCAGTTGGCAAAAGAGAGTCAAGACCTTCAAAAGGAAATAGAACAATTAGAAAATGAGGTGCAAGAAATTGCGGGCGAAAAGTTTAATGTAGCCAGTCCCAAGCAGCTCTCCAGCATACTTTTTGAAAAAATGGAATTAACCAAAGGCAAAAAGACCAAAACAGGTTATTCAACCGCTACTGATGTTCTTGAGAAACTAGTGGAAGAGAGTCCAATTGCTCAAAAGGTTTTGGACTTTCGGGAGTTGAGCAAATTAAAGTCTACTTATGTCGATGCCCTTCCCGAGCTTGTTAACGAGAAAACGGGTCGAATACACACGGTATTCAATCAGGCTTTGACGACGACGGGGCGACTTTCTAGTAATCATCCTAACCTACAAAACATTCCCATTCGTACTGAAAGAGGCCGGAAGGTTCGGGAGGCTTTTATAGTGCCTCCGAAGTGCAAAATGCTTTCCGCGGATTACTCGCAAATCGAACTCAGAATATTGGCTCACATCACTGGAGATGATGGTCTAACAAAGGCCTTTAACGAAGATCGCGACATTCATAGTTGGACAGCGAGCGAAATCTTTTCCATAAAAATGAGCGAGGTGGATTCGGAACAAAGGCGTCGAGCGAAGGCAGTGAACTTTGGGATTGCCTATGGTCAGGGGCCTTATGGCCTAGCTGAAACCTTAAAAATATCTCGGACGGAATCGAAGGAAATTATTGATAATTATTTTAAAAAGTTCCCTGGCGTAGCGGAATATATGGACGAGGTGGTGGAGCGGGCCAAAGAAAACGGCTTTGTGGAAACTCTGTTTGGTCGCAGGCGCTATCTGCCAGAGCTAAAGTCTAAAAATCCCATGCAGAGAAATTTTGGAGAAAGAGCCGCAATTAACGCTCCCATTCAGGGGACGGCCAGTGATTTAGTTAAAATGGCCATGCTAGAGCTCTATGAAGACTATCCTGAGGAGATGCTTTTGCAAGTCCACGATGAACTTATCTTTGAGCTCCCAGAAAAAGAAATTCAGGACCATGCAGCTAAAATCAAAGAGGTTATGGAAGGCAACGTTCAACTCAATGTAAAGCTCAAAGTGAACGTCGCGTGGGGTGATAATTGGTCAGAGGCTCATTAAAAGCGACTCGGGACTCTTCTTTTAAGAGTTTTAGTAGCGAGGACCTTGACCCTGTAAGAAATCCCTCCATATTGTAGAGGTAAAGGAGTGGATTTCCATGAAACGTTTCTTTTTGTTTTTTCTTACAAATATATTAGTCATTGTATCTATTAGTATTGTCTACAGCCTTTTGGCAGCGGCAGGATTGGTTCCGGCCGACTATATGGGCCAAATGGTGGTCTTTTCCATACTGATTGGTTTTGGCGGTTCTTTTATCTCCCTATTCATTTCGAAATGGATGGCCAAGCGCATGATGGGAGTGCAGATCGTCGATAACAGGGGACAATTTGGCCCGCTGGTCTCTCGAGTGCACGAAATGGCAAAGAGAGCCGGACTTAATAAAATGCCTGAAGTGGGAATTTATGAGAGTCCGGAAGTGAATGCCTTCGCCACTGGCCCCAGTAAAAACAATGCCCTCGTAGCCGTATCGACCGGTCTTTTACAAAAAATGGATGATGATGAAGTGCATGGAGTCTTAGCCCATGAAATTTCTCACGTGGCTAATGGAGATATGGTGACAATGGCCCTTGTGCAAGGGGTTGTTAACTCATTCACTTACCTTGTGAGCATTATCGTCACAAACTTTATCGCGGGCGCGCTAAGGGGAGATAGCGAGCGAGGTATTGGAGACAATTGGTTTATTAGACATTTCATTTTCAATGCCGTTTTTGCGCTTGTAGCCTTTGCGGCTTACCCGATTGTGGCCGGTTTTAGTCGTTATCGCGAATACCGAGCGGATGCTGGTGGTGCGAGATTGGCTGGAAAAGGTGCCATGATCGCAGCCCTTGAAAAACTCAAAGGCAGTGTGGATGAAGTCGAAAAAAGTGAAGCGGCTTTTCAGTCCATGAAGATCTCGAATAAAAGCTCTTTTGCCGAGTTTTTCTCAACTCACCCGCCACTCGATAAACGCATTCGCGCACTACAGGCTCAAGTGCGTTAAGATTGGTGCTTATTTAAGTTGTCGCTTTTAGGGCTTAGGATTTCATTAGCCAAACCCAAAGGCGACAAAACTTTTCGGTCGTGCCTACACAATTTTTCAGGTGTCGAACTTTTTGACACCGTCTTATTTCATTTAACAGGTCTAAGTTGTTGAATTTAGGTGCTATTTCTTAAATAATCCCGTCTCACATTGGCACAAATCTGGCATTAATAGGGGGCAAGGAGAGTAAAAGAATGAAACCAACATCTATCATCGTATTGATCGCAACTTTTTTAACATCCCTGATTTTAAGTGCTGCCGAGTCTCAGCCAGCAAGGATTCAACCCAATGAAGGGGCCCAGCAGAAACGAAAAGAGGTCTCCGATAAAAAGGAAGTTTCCAAAAACCATCATAGATGGCAGCTCAACCAAAAGAGTGTGGTAAAGATCAAAGGGGTCGACCTTGGAGAGAAGTCTTGTTCCCTTTTTCAAGTTCATTTCGAAAAGGATCTTTCTTATCAGATTAGTTGTGGTGAGTTTTCAGTCGAACAGAACTTGGCTCTGAGCAATTCAAAAAAACACACTGTCACTCGGAAAAATGGTTATACTACAATCACTAAGTATGGATATTTGATAAAGAAGCCTCAAATTTCCCAATTGGATCAAACCACTCTAAGAGTGCCCTATGTTTCTCAGATCATCCATATTAATGAGAACGATAAAAACGAAATGGCTTTTTATTTAGAGAGCTTTAAGGTGGATGAGTTTGGGCGCATAGTACAAGATCAATTTATTCAAGCACATGGGCTGGCCCAATTTGAACGAAAGGTCAGCGCCCATAGAGTAGAAAAACAGAAAAATCATAAGTGATAAGCTTTGAGGCGATTGGGTAAATATCGGGAGTTATTCCGATTCCCAACCGACAACTGTTCCATTTTCAAAATAAATCACTCGGCGCTCACTATAAAAGCCATCCATTGTGGGAACTTGAGTCTCATAGATCCATTTTTCATTTTCATACTTTGGATTGCCGGCCACTTCCACTTGTGTTGGAATTCCCAGGCTTCTTTGAACATTGTTTTTACCCATTCCAAGATGAAGATAATCTGTGGTTGAGGGCTTTCTTTTTTGAGTGATTAAAGGTTGCTGATCATTAAGAAGGAGCATCTCTAAATTATCGAGATCAGAAAGAGCTGGGTGCACTCGTCTTGAATTCTTTCTCGGAGTGGGAGAGAGCATACAAGCAGAAAGTGTCAGACTTGTTAATAGGATCAGAATTAATTTCATTTTTATCTCCTTAGAACTTCTTTTATATATGTATCAAATCGGAACTTTAATGATCCTTGTTGAGTCCAGATCACTGTAAAATATTGATCCCATAGGCAAAGGTCATAAGACTATGGGCCTGTCTTTTTTTTTAGTTTTCATATACAATTGGTTTCCTCAATAATAGGAAAGAGATGGCAGATAAAACTGATGACAACGATGAAAATTCAAAACAGGATGCCAGTCAAGAGTCCGAAGAGTCTACCCAGGCGGACGAACCTAAAGCTCCCGATGAGTCTGAAAAAGATTTAGACCTAGACGAGGATCTTGCTGAGGCTCTTGGTGACGTCGATGGAGTTGCTAACGTAGGAGACGGGGAGGGCGATGTGGATAAGCTTCTCAATGAGGCTGATCCCAATTTTTCTTCGGAACTTGAAGAAATCGCCTCGACCGACTTTAGCAACGTGGTGATTGAAAAGAACAGTGCCGCCGATGAGGTGGATGAAAACTCCAAGGCCCCATCACTTTTTCGCGCTTACCTTAACAACCTACCGAAAGACAGAAAGAATCGATATTTGGCCGCAGTCATAACGATTCTGATTTTGGTTCCGGCTGCCATTCTAGTGTTTTACGGAAGGCTTTTACCACAGTTCGACCTTCCCTTTTATCTTTCTATGAATGAGCTCACCCAAAAAGTTCATGTCTATGATTTAGAGGAAGATCAAATACCACTTTTTGACTCTTTTAGAAACAACACCGTTACCTGGTCTATGCCCAAAGCTATGATCAATCTTCGTTCACAGTCAGACCAGCCCGTGTATGGTCAATTTGAGTTTTTCCTAGTTCTTCGAGACAAGGAAGTAGAAAGCACGGTTAAAGCAAACGAAACCGAGATACTTGACCGTGTTCAAAGAATTCTAGAACAAATGAGTTGGACAGAGTTAAAAGATCCTCTTGGTAAAGAGAGAGTAAAAAAAGTATTGCGCCATCAATTGAACGAATACTTCCAAGGGAATTACGTCATTGGCGTATATTATCGATCCGTTCTTTTACAAAAATAAAGTTTCATAAAAAGTTAAGCTCAATCCAGTTAGAAGGTTTGAGCCTGCTATCCATTAAGGTCCCCAAACTTTAAATTCAAAGCCCTTAATGTCTTTTAGGATTTCACGGTTTTTGAAGAAGATACTGTTTTTGAAAACTTCGTATTCACTTTTTGGTACCACTTCAGTTGTATCATCAAGAAAAGTCGCTTTGACCTCGATCACTGACTCGCCTTCCTTGAGATCGAGATTAAAAGTTGTAAGCACATTTTCAATAGCAACCTGAACGACTTTGTCCAAAGCAGGAGAATAGTCATCTAAGCACACTGGAAAAGACTGTGAATTGTTGCTACCAAGAACACTGACTAACTCCTCATAACGTCGGCCCGCTGAAAGAGAAGGGGGCGCTTGGCAGGTTGGATCGTTAGAGGGGTGGATAAAAAAGCTAGTGAAAAAGCCATTTTTACCATGAATTTCCATGAGTTTGTTAGCAACAGCTCTGGGCAGTTCGTTTTCAGAATTAGCACCAACTAATTCGCCAATAGAGCTTTTTTGCTTAGCAAGAGTTTGCTTTTTAATTGTACCGGTTTCTCGAGTTCCTTGCAGAAGACGACAGCTTCCGTATTTAATCTTATCGGACTCGATGCCAGAGCATCGACGAGCGATCTCGGTATTGTTCGAGCAAAAGTTGACATCAGTTAGATTGCTCACCGTGCATGAAGGTCGAGACACAGATTTGTCTTCACAGCTTCGGCTGCAGGAAATAACAGGTCCTCGAGCATCAGCTTCAACCGAATCCATATCACCACTACAACTTGAGGAGTTTGTGCAACTTTCTCCTGCACCTAAATTGATAGTTAGACTATCATTAACAGGGCGGGAATCACATTTTACCTGACAGCTTTCAATGTCTTCTGATTCAATTCTAAATCGGCGGGCAATCTCATCCCACTCCCTTGAGCCGCATGAGTCAGGAAGCTGACTGCAGCTTTTAGAGCTACTCCAGTTGATTTCTTTATTTATTTCATCTGGTTTACAAGAGTAGTTACAGGTGATTTGAGATTTATCCACTTTCAGTAAAGAGGCCATTCTTCCTTTATGCTCTTCGCTGCAAGAACTTGAAGAGGAGCAACTGCTCTTTTCATTCCAATAGGTTCTAGAAACACTTTCAGTATCGGTACCACATGTTTTTTTACAGTTTCTGATTTCACTACTATTCAAGCTTGTAGCATTCAACACGGCTTGAAGGTCCTCGTTATCACAATTGGTCTCGCTATCTTGGTCGACAGGACAGAGAACATCTTGGTTAGGAACACGACTTTTCGCCAAATTTTCAGAAACAAAATTGGAATCACATTTTACCTGGCAGGAATGTACCTCGCTCGGGGAAATTCCAAAGGCTTTTGCAGCCTCTAACAATTCGTTTGAGTCACAGGAAGTATACGAGGAACCATTACTGCAGCTACCAGCGACTTGCACTGGTTTTACTGTCGCATTTCCACAGGGCTCTTTGATATTGTCTCTATAACAGTATTTGTCGACTTTAAAATTGATACTGGCCACTTTCTTTTCAAAGCGAATACTATTGTCACCAATTTGCTTAGTTCCTTTGACCCACTCTCTAATGCGGTGACCTTTAAAATCGAGTTTTACGGAATTGTCTTGGTAAGTATAATTCAGCTTTTTCTGTTTGATAATATCATCTTCTTGTTCGACTCGTGCCTTAAAGACACAGTCTGCAGATCCGGGAGAACAAGACTCTGTTTTCGAGTCACCCACAAACTGGGTTTCTTGACTGGTCTCAAACACACAGCTATCGAAGCTTGTGGCATCGTCCTCATTGGTTGCAAGGACATACAAATGATAGGCCGAGTTGTTTGGGTCATCGTACTTATTACTTTCATAGGCCTTCTTCAACAGAGTACAGAGACCCTGCTCTTTGTCTGCGCCATCTGTGCCTAGGTTTGCCACAGACGCTGTGTAGCGGTCTTTGAAGTCTTGAAAGTCATCTTTAGAAAATTCATATTTTAAATTCTTTCGGCCCTCAAACCAAGAGTCAGCAATTCGAAAACTTTCTTTTTCTACATAGTTGGTATTTGGCGGAATAAGATCTTTGTCTTCAGGGCTAAGCTTTACATCGTTCCCCTTGTCATCTTGATAAACATAAAACTTTTCAGCCTTGGTGGATGATTTATCATCACTGTGACTGGTGGTGTAAAGAGAGGCTTCCACATTAAAGCCTTTTACTTGGTCGATCGCGTTTGTGAATCCAGAGACAATATCAGTGTGAATTTGTTGGGTACTGTAGGAGTTATCCATGATGGTGGTGAGATGAATGGGCGGGCGGTTTTTGGCGAGATTGGGATCGATTTCTAAAAAGCGAACATAGCCGAAACCAAATGGATTTTCAGAGCTCGCTGATTGGTCAAAGGACACTTCATTTTGACCACAGTTTTGAAATAAAAATCCTAAAAAGACGATAACCCCAAACCATAGAATAACGACTTTTTTTCCCATAATTTCCCCCATAACGCACAGATAATATCAATAATATTATTCTATACCTCCAGGGGGCAAAAACAAACTATGGTCTCATTTTGATAAACTAAGGTCTTTGTTTTTCTCTACTTTTCTCAATTTTAGAAGAGATATCATCCAATTTTTCCCCTCTTTTTAAACAAAGTGGGGTCGATGGCATAGGCCTTTAGTTTGTCGTGAAGTGTGGACTTGGGCATTTTGAGCTCTTCAGCCACTTTGCGTTGGTTGCCAAAGTGCTTTTGGAGTTGGGAGAGAATGAGATTGCGCTCCATTTCCTTTAGGGGAGGGAGTTCTTTATCTCCGTCACTGCCATTCATGGGAAAGGTGCCATTGGCTTGGTGGTGATGTTGATCTTTTTCAATAATTTGCTCTAAGTCTTCTTCCTCAATCCGTTTTCCAGGGAAATAGGCCGCAGCCCTGATGATCACATTTTTAAGTTCTCGAATGTTTCCGGGCCAAGTGTGATTTTTCATTCTTTCAATAGCTCTAAAAGTAAAGCCAACCTTTTGGTCCCTTGCAAATTGGTAAAGGAGAGCCTCAAAGTCTTCCATACGATGAACTAAAGATGGGGGAGTCACTCGACAGATATTGAGACGATGATAAAGGTCCTCCCGAAATTCTTTTTTAAATACTTTCTGTTTCAAATTTTTATGGGTAGCAGCAATAATTCGAACGTTGGTACTAATACTTTTATCTGAACCGACCGGGCGGATTTCATTGTTTTCAAGGGCTCTTAAAAGTTTAGGCTGAAGAGAAAGGGGAAGGTCGCCGATCTCATCAAGAAAAAGAGTCCCACCTCTTGCGGCTTCAAAGGCTCCTTTACGATCTTCAGTAGCTCCTGTAAAAGCGCCCCGCACGTGACCAAAGAGTTCACTCTCAATAAGATTCTCACTCAAAGCGCTGCAATTAATGGTGATGTAAGGAGCGTCGGCTCTGTTGGAGTTATCATGAAGCCAACGGGAAACAATTTCCTTTCCTGATCCTGAGGGGCCGAGCACGAGAACCGTGAAATCGGTGTTGGCTATAGCAGGAAGTCGTTGCAGTTGTAGATCCCAATCTTTATTTTTACTTTTCATAGGATCATTCTGGTGTTTGAGTTTTGAAAAAACAAAAAGACTCTCACCCACAAGCACTTTGTCATTGTTTTGTAGATAGGCCTCAATCACCCCCGTTCCGTTCACATAAACACCATTTCGTGACTGCATATCGCGAAGTAAAAATCCCCGAGGCCGCTTTTCAATGCGAAGATGACGGCCCGAGATAAATGGGTCATCAATACTAATAGTGTTCGATTCGTCGCGACCGATGGTCAAAAAATCCCCGACCTCATAGGACTCTTGCTGGTTTTTGTTGATGGGAAGTAAGTAAGCTTTCTGAATTTTTTCCTGGTGGGGATGAGAAACTTTTTGTGTTTCCATAAATTCTCCTTTTTTGAATAGGGAGTACTTCAAGCTCTGTGCCAGCAAATCGGTCGTCTAAAGTTGTTTTTTCCGGTTTTCAGGTGAAAATTTGTCCGAAATCCAAATTTTCGGATTTAATTTTCAAAAATTTCAGTTACAAGGGTCTATGTCCAAAGTTCAATTCGTTCAAAGTGCCACTCGCTTAGATCAATTTCCCCCCGGAAAAATGCCCGAAGTGGCCATCGCCGGTCGGTCGAATTCGGGAAAGTCCTCTTTTATAAACACCATTGCCGGCCAAAAAGTCGCCAAAGTCAGTGGAACTCCTGGGAAAACGAGGCTCCTCAATATCTTTGATGTAGAAAAGAAGTTTTGGCTCGTTGATATGCCAGGATATGGCTATGCCGCTAGATCTCATAAAGAAAGAGGCGACTGGGAAAAGATGATCGAAGACTATTTGGTCCAATCCGAAAAGCTCAAAGGCTTGATTTTACTAAAAGACATCCGCCGAAAGTGGACGGAAGAAGAGGACATGATCCTCGATTTCTGCACCTCAATGAATATGGGCTTAATAGTAGGCCTAACCAAGGCCGATAAACTCTCAAGATCCAAATGGAAATCCGAGGTTCTAAAACTCAACAAAGAACTCGATCGCCCCGTCTACGCCCTATCCTCCCTGAAACGATGGGGAACCTACGATATTATAGGCCACGTCCTGCAAAACTGGGTGTAATCGACGAGGGGGGCCCCGGCCCGTTGGGCTTGAGAATTTAGAGGAAGCTTTTGGCCGAGGCACGCACCCGGGTGCACGGCGTCTCCCGGATTGCACCACTACGTGGCGCAACCCAAGATACGCAGCGCTCGTTGCTCGAGCCTCGTCCAAAAGCTTCCTCTAAATTCTCAAGCCCAACGGGCCGGGGCGTGCTTTGAAGTGATTTTCCAGAGGGAAACTTTTCTAAAATTCATGACAAGTTTGGAGCTGGTTGTTATACCTTCTGGAATTATTGAAATTTAGGAGTCTATGTCAGAAGTCGTCGCCGTTATTCCCGTTCGATATGGGGCTCAAAGGTTTCCAGGTAAAGCGCTGGCCCCCATTTTAGAAAAACCCATGGTCCAATGGGTTATTGAAGGGGTGTCTCAAGCTCAGAATATCAAAAAAATCATTGTGGCCACAGACGATGAGCGAATTGCTAAGGTCTGTGAGAAGCTCTCCGTGGAAGTGGAAATGACAGATTCGGACTTAGCGTCGGGCAGTGACAGGGTCTATCAAGCCGTAAAAAATCGCCCGGAATCGCTCATATTAAATATACAAGGGGATGAGCCTCTTATAAGTGGTCAGTTGATCGACCAGATGGCTCAGGCCATGTTGGATTCTCAAGACTGGGAGATGCTAACCCTGGGCCGGACAATCAATGAGAAAGAGCTTCAGAGTCCTAATACCGCTAAAATCGTTCTCAACGAGAGTCAGCAGGCTCTTTATTTTAGCCGTCACCCCATTCCCTATTCGCGCCAAGAAATGGGAGAAGAAGAGCCCGCTTGCTTGAAGCACATAGGGATCTATGGGTATAAAAAAGAGTTTTTAGAAAAATTCTGCCAAACGGCTGTTTCGCCGGCGGAACAGATGGAAGGACTTGAGCAATTGCGAGCCCTTCACATCGGTGGGCGAATTAAAGTTTTAAAAGTCGATTATGAAAGCTGGGGAGTGGATGTCCCCGCAGATATTGAAGTGGTTGAAAAGTTACTAAAGGAAAGACATGGCTACAAAGAAAAGTAATAAAAAGGTGAAGAAGAAAAAGTCTCCTCGTGTTTCAAGAAAGAAGCCTTTGACTCAAAAATTCATTTTCGTAACCGGTGGAGTTGTGTCTTCCATAGGTAAAGGTTTGTCAGCGGCAAGCCTTGGAACTTTATTAGAAGCTAGAGGTTACAAAGTGACATTGATGAAGTGTGATCCCTATATCAATGTGGATCCGGGAACCATGTCTCCATTTCAACATGGAGAAGTTTTTGTAACTGATGATGGGGCGGAAACAGATCTTGATCTTGGACACTACGAGCGTTTTACCTCCATTTATTTAAATCAATCCAACTCAACCACCGCCGGGCAAATTTACGATAGCGTTATCAAAAAAGAAAGACGAGGCGATTATCTGGGAGGAACCGTGCAGGTGATTCCCCATATCACTGAGGAAATCAAGTCTCGTATTTTTGAAGCGGCTCAGGGTTCAGAAATTTGTATCGTTGAAATCGGAGGAACTATTGGAGACATTGAAGGTCTTCCTTTTATTGAAGCCATCCGGCAAATGCGAGTGGATTTAGGTGTGGAAAACACACTTTACGTTCACGTGACTTACGTTCCTTTTATTGCCGCTGCGGGTGAGTTAAAAAGTAAGCCCACACAGCACTCGGTGAAGGCTTTAAGGGAAGTAGGGATTCAGCCTGACATCCTCATTTGTCGAAGTGAGCACAATATTCCTCATGATATTAAATCTAAAATTGGATTGTTTTGTAGTATTCGTCCCGAGTACGTGATCAGTGCTTATGATGCCGACTCTATTTACGAAGTGCCGATCATGCTTCATGATGAAGGCTTCGACGACAAAGTGGTGGATGTACTTGATCTCGACACGAAAAAACCAGATCTTACTCAATGGAAAAAAATGGTTTCCACCATTCGATCTCCGAACAAATATGTAAATATTGGAATTGTTGGTAAGTACACCAATCTAAAGGAGAGTTACAAATCTCTCAATGAAGCTCTTGTTCACGGTGGGATCGCCAGTGACGCTCGAGTTAATATTACCTACATAAACTCTGAGAAATTGACAGCTGGAAATGTGGAAAAACATCTTTACGGTGTGGATGGAATCTTAGTTCCTGGCGGTTTTGGAGAAAGAGGGGCGGAAGGTAAGATGATTGCCATTCAATACGCCAGGGAAAACAATGTTCCCTTCTTTGGGATTTGTTTTGGTATGCAGCTGGCAGCCATCGAGTTCGCCCGCAACGTTTGTGGTTTGAAAAATGCCACAAGCCGCGAATTTGAAGATGATGTCAAAGGCCAAAGAAACCTCGTTGTCAATTATATGAAAGAGCAAAAGGGTCTCGACAAAAAAGGTGGAACCATGCGCCTGGGAGCCTTTGCCTGTGCTTTGGAGAAGGGCTCTTTTGTTAAGAAAATCTATAAAAAGTCCGTTATCAAAGAGCGTCATCGCCATCGCTTTGAGTTTAACAATAAGTTTCGAGCTCTTTTTAAGAAAAATGGTATGGACCTTTCTGGAATTTGCGAAGAACGAGATTTGGTCGAGATCATTGAAATTCCGGATCATATGTTTTTCGTGGGTGTGCAGTTTCATCCCGAGTTTAAGTCAAAGCCACTAGAGCCTCATCCTCTCTTCACGCAATTTGTGAAGTCATCAATGGAGAATCGTGACTTAGCCAAACCAGAGAAAAAATCGGAGTCCAAGCCTAAGAGGCGTTCCGCTAGTATGGATTCCTCAGTTTCAGTGTAGGTGTTTATGACAAGTCTTGATGAAGCCAAAAGAGTCCTAGAGATTGAAGCTCAAGCTATTTTAGATTTAAAAGATCGTTTGGATGAATCTTTTGAGAAAGCAGTGAAACTTTTGTGTGAGTGCAAAGGGAAAGTTGTAGTGGCCGGTATGGGAAAGTCGGGACATGTCGGTCGTAAATTAGCGGCTACTTTAAGTTCCACAGGTACCCCTTCCTTATTCTTACATCCAGCGGAAAGCTCTCATGGCGATCTAGGGGTTGTGACGGAAGGGGACTGTCTGGTTGTAATTAGTTACGGGGGAGGCTCTCAGGAGCTTCAAGATCTTTTAACCTATGCTACAAGAAAAGGTCTTTCCCTAATTGCCATGACAGGAAACCAAGAGAGTGATCTTGCCAAGGCAGCCACTGTTTCTTTAGACATCAAGGTGAAGGAAGAAGCCTGTCCGTTAAAGCTAGCTCCGACTTCAAGCTCCACTGTTTCACTCGCCCTTGGTGACGCGCTCGCCATGGCAGCTCTTAAGAAAAAGGGCTTCAAAGAAGAGGACTTTGCCGAATTTCACCCCGGAGGCAAGCTTGGAAGAAGGCTACTCACCCGAGTTAGTGACCTTATGCATGACAATGGCGGCCTTCCGGTTGTCAGTGAAAATGATTCTATGAAAGCCATCGTTGGAAAAATGACGGGGAGTCATGTTCGAGGGGTCGCCGGGGTGGTTGATTCCGAAGGTTTTCTAAAGGGAGTCATCACTGATGGAGATATCCGTCGACATCTCGAAAAAAATCAAAACCCATTGGAAGCGGAAGTCTCTGAGCTGATGTCGACTCGTCCCAAAACGATCGATAAAAACGAATTGGCTGTTAAAGCTCTTTTTATCATGGAGCAGTTTTCGATTCAGTCACTTTTCGTGGTCGACAGTGAAAGTAATAAACCCGTCGGGCTCATTCATCTACAAGATCTCATTCGAGCAAAGATTCGGTAGTCACTCGATTCCAGATAATCACCACAAAAAGCAACATTGTTGACAGGCTCAATAAGGAGACAAGTTTTTCTTTCTCAGGCAGAGTATTTTCGAACTGTTTGAAAAAGGAGAACGACAATGAAAATTTTAATCTCAAGTTTAATATACCTATCTTTTTGCACGGCTTTCGCTCAGGTGCCTGAAACCGAGATCACCTGTGATTTTAGGGAGGCTGGAAACTTTGCCAACATTCAAAGGGTCAGTCTTATCTCAGGAGATCCTGGGTTCGTGAAGGTCATTTACACCAATGGGGATGTTGAATCTTTTAAGCCCCTCTCGGGTGTTGGAGGACTTTTTAATCAGATCCGTTTTTCACCGGTAGTCTCCAACGAAAATAACTCAAGGTCTTTTACATTTTTACAGCTGGACACTCGCCACTCTAACATTGGAGAGTTTCATGCGGCCTACGCTTGTAATAAGTCTTTTACTACTTTTTGCAATGGATTTAGTGGCGACAAAACCCCCATCGCTCGTGTGACTTTAAATATTGATGGAGCTGTCTTGAAATTTAATGGATCCTCATTACCTTATTGTGAAAGAAAAGATATTTAACCTCTTGAAATAGCCTCCCTCAGGGCCTCTTCCAGGCCCTGTACTCATCCCCCTCTACTCGAAATAAAATTTTATCTTTATATATAAGGACAATATCAAAATTAAAAAAGTCCTTAACTTAAAATGTGTTTCGTTATGAAACAATTAAGTATTGTCTCAATACAAAACGCGCTAGGTTTTAATTTTTCACTCCCACGCAAGAATTGTCGTTTTGCAAATTAGCACTGTTCTTTTTTTAAAAATACTTTTTGTATGGCTAAATAACCACACTTTTTCTGGCCTACCCCTTGCAATTAACCATGTCAAAAGGAGCAATAAGTGTTTTTTAAACAGGACGGATCATTCAATCTCAAGATGATACAAAAAACTTTGATAGTGTTTGTATTGATCATATTGAGTTTTTCATCCTCGTTTGCGGAAGTCACAAACAACGGCACTGACGAAGTTCAGTTTCCAAACTTTTCTCATCAAGACCCACAGGTTATGGAAGTCTTAGAAGGTCTCGATGCTCAAGAGTTAATAGATAGTCAGATCACTCAAGCTCAAAATACACTAGCGACAGTTGTATTGACGATGAGAATTAAATACATTGAAACTCTTTTTTGGCTTCAAGAATATGAATGTCTCGAAGAGAACTCTACTACAGAGACATGTAACCTATTGCAAAGACAAATTTCAAATTTGGGTAGAAGAATTGGTGAGTTTTCAGCTCTTATTGCTTCCATAGCTCCTCTGGCTGTTGCGAAATTTATTTCAGGAAGGCGTTTTGGTAGTCAAATTAGTGTTGAGGCCTCGATTCGTCCAAGGCCTGTCTTTCGCCTCACTCGAACAGGTCGATTAAGCTCTTTACTGACCAGTGCTTCTATCTGGACAACAGCAGCTATATCCACCCACTTTATTCACGAAAACGTCGTTTTAATTAAACATATGTCTGAGGAAGAGCAAAGAGTTCTCCTGCAAGAGCTACGTGTGGCTCGTTCTGCTTTACAAGTTGTTGATTTACCAACCTTCCGCCAAGCGACGATCGCTTTTGGAGCTCGTTTATCTGAAAGCGAAATCAACCAAACAATGCAAGTGTACAGACAAGCAACTACGGGAGGGACTCCATGAAGCAGATAGTTTTTTTACTGGTATTCTTCCTTTACTCATTTTCATGGGCCGAACTTAGAAATGCCTACGAGGGACGCGAGAATCCAACCCAAATTGCTCAATTGATTTGTATGGAGGAGATGGAGCGCCATCACAACGATAGGTATATTGAGGTGTTCAATAACTATTCCAACCATAACACCCCGGAGAACGAACAAGCTTTTCGCGACTACACTCATACATTAGAAGAATTCCGAAGTGAGCGAGAAGAGTACCTTGGTGATTTAAACTCTTTGATGGGGCGACGATATGGCTTGTTCGACAATCGATTCAATAGAGATGTTCAGGCCGGAGTTCTCACTAGAAATATCGCTCAGGACGGATTCAGAAAAGCCATTCGTGACAGGAGCATGGCGGGTGTGCTGACGACTCCCGCACGTTGGGTGGGGCGTGAAGTTCTTGGCTCTGAACCCTCGGGGCGTTGGGAGAGAGATCAGGATGGGTATTCAGTATATTTAGCTGATATTATAGCAAGTGAGCCTTTTATAAATGAACTAGCCAGCTGCCAAAGACGATTCGATACTCAAATTCCAGACCTGTTTTACAACGTGGCAAGAACAGCCGGAGTCCATGATCGCCTAGGTGACAGAGTGGCTCGAATCGGAAGTGCTGTTTTAGGTTTTATTGGTGGTGGTAGGATTTTAGCGGCCGCTGGTCGAAGTGTTCCGAGTGTAGCCGCCAGAGTACCTGGAATTGGCCGTCCTTTACAAAGTGGCGCCCTGTGGACAGGGAGGCAATTGCAGAGAGTTCCTAATTGGGCCCGGCATACGGCTGTGGCTTCAGCTGCTATAGCTACCGTTTTTCCAGAAATTCGCAGAGAAGTTCGAGAACAACTGCGAAACCTCATGTTTTTAAGGTCTGGAGATGCAAACGATCTTGGTAACTTCAGGCATCCTGATCTATGGAGAGATTTTTACGACGATACTGTTAATCTGTATCGAATGAGTCAGAGGTATAATGATGCTGGTAACAACGAAGAAAAAATTCAAATTCTACACAATATGATGTGTTTGGCACGAGCGGAAATGGTTTACGAAAACCCAGGCTCTCGTCCACCAATTCTTAGTGCCAGGCAAAGACTAGAAAGTATTTTGCACTTCTTTAACGAGGGTGAAGGACTTTCTGATGTCGAGCAAGCTGTATACGAACATTTAATTTGGACAGAGAACGCTCTCAACGCTATTGAAGAGACTATTCCCACTGATGCAATCAATGATTGCGAACGTTCTGAGAGTGATAATGGTGGGGGTAGCGTGACATATTAAAAATTAAAATAAAAAAATGAAGTTTAACTATTAATTTATTTATAAAAGAGAAATGGAGAATAAAATGAATAACTTAAAATACTTATTAATATTACTTTTAACTTTTCAAGTCAGTTTTTCTCAAGCTGAAGTAACTGGATCTGACTCAGAAGAGTATGCTTTGCCAGCCTTTGAGCAAAACCGCGCCATCGACAGAGCGGAGCAACTCCTTGAGGAAGGCAATGGAAGTCGATCTAATGCCTTTCGAGAGCTAATGACTCTTGCTTTAAGAGCTAAACTTCGCTGGCACCAACTAGCTATGTTTCATGCAGGTGAGTGTCAGGGGCATATGACGCCAGATATTTATGAAAGATGCTATGAAGCTAATTTTGCATTAAAGCTCTTAAGAGGAACTTTGCATGAGATTAAAAACTCAATAATTGCCCTTCCTGGTATCGGTGCTGCCGGCTTAGCCGTAGCAACTTCTCGTTGGCTTTCAAGTAAGGTCAGTGAGAGTGGTTTAGGGCGCGTTGTTCACACTATTGGAAATCGTTGGGTGGTTTCGAGCGGAGTTGGAGCAGTCGGTGCTTGGGCTTACGTGAGACGATTGCAAAGGTTGCCTGAAGAAGAGCAGCAGCAGATCTCCAGAGAATTGAATTTAGCAATCAACGCCCTTGAGGTAACTGACCGATGGACGGTTACAGGTGTTGCGGACTTAATGAGAGTTGAGGCTGTTCGTTCACCTGAATCAATGAGAATTTTCAGTCGCTATAGAAATCATAGTGCAGTGAATGCGATTGATGAACTATACGGTCGCGTGTTTGCCGGTGATCAATCGCAGTAATAACTTTCTGTTCAAATATTTATTTAAAAAGGCCACGTTTAGTGGCCTTTTTTTGTTCCGTAGATCGAAATTACCGGGGGCCATTTTTTTAACTTATAGTTGTTTTTCTAAAAAAAAACTTCAATATATAGGCATGTCCTTAGATAAAGAAAAAATTAAAAATATAAAGATGCTAGTTATGGATGTGGACGGCATAATGACGGATTCACGTATCATTCTGGACTCTAGTTTAGGTTGGAAAAGATTTTTTTCCGTTAGGGACGGAATAGGAATTGTTGAGCTACGGCACCGGGGCTACAAAACGGCTGTGATAACTGGAGCGAATTCTGAAGATGTTCGCAAAAGAATGCAACATCTTAAGATTGATTATTTTTTTGAAAACAAAAGAGACAAAGGTCCAGCCTTTGAAGAGTTAAAAAAAGTGAGTGGTTTCAGCAACGAACAGATCGCTTATATAGGGGATGATATCTTCGATATACCCCTTTTGAAGCTGGCCGGATTTTCAGCAACGGTTCCAGAAGCAGTTGAAGAAGTGATCAATGAGTGTGATTATATTACCAATCGAGGTGGAGGTTATGGGGCTGTCCGTGACCTATGCCAAATTATTCTAAAGCATGGTTTCTTCAGTGGGGAGTCTTAATGAAAACGATAATGCTAATCCTATCTCTATTTCTCGTCAGTCAAGTTCATGCCGTTACGATTGAATTTCCAGAAGATGAGTTGGCTCAAGAGTCGGTACTTCCAGTGTTTGACAACGCCGTAGCTGTAAAGTCTCGTACGGTCCCAACAGCCGGAAAAGTCGAACTTGGTCTTGGACTTGGAACTATAATGAATGAGCCTTTTTTCAATTCCTCTCGCTTCGGAGGACATTTGGCCTATCATTTTACCGAAACCCATGGTGTTTTTCTACAAGGTCAAATGTATGCCGATGGACTTGGTAGTAACGGTAAAACCTTGGCGCAAAAGGATTTAGTGGATAACCCCAATCGAGAGCTATTCATTAGAATGGAACACGCCCCTCAGCCAAAATACCATCTTTTAGCGAACTATCAGATCACTCCTTATTATGGGAAAATTTCTGTCTTTAAAGACTTTGTTATGAATCTCTCTCTTTATGGGCTTGTTGGCGTAGGGACAATAGCTATAGGAGATACGATGGCTCCCGCTCTTAACCTGGGGATTGGTCAAAAATTCTATTTTGGAAAAAGGTGGGGATTTCGTGTCGATTTAGGGCTTCTAGCCTACGAGGGTGTTAACTACTTTCGAGCTTCCGACGGAGGGGCTTCGCCATTAGCTGATACCATCGAGCCTGGAAATGGTGTTGATGTCACTGAAGAAGTTTCAGTCAGCGAATTTGAACGTCAAATGAATTACGACATGCATTTCACGGCAGCACTAATAATTTTGCTTTAACAAAATGTAACATAAGTGTTGGTCCTTGTGTTTAAAATTGGAGGACATCTGGAATTGGTCCAGTTATTTTCTATAAGTCTACAAAACCCTTAAACTTTTCTATAATCTGATTGGAGACTGATTAGGTTAGGTTGTTATATGAAGCACATAATTTTTGTTTTTCTTCTTTGTTTTTCCTCTTTTGCTTTCGCGCAAGACGACAACTCTATTGATGATATTGAAGGGCTGTTTGATCGCGAAGAAAAAGCTGATGAGCGCCGTTCTGAGCGGGAAGCCGAACGTCGCGAAAAACAAGCGGCAAAAGATAAAGCTCCCGATCCCAAAGAGATTGAAGATCTTAAGCAACTCGAGACCTTCGATGATATAGCGGTGATTCAGAGACGCTATCTTCCCAAGACAGGCCGATTTGAATTCTATATAGCTGGGGGAACCAATCTTAACGATGCTTTCTTTGTCGGAAATGGTTTGAGCGCTCGCTTCGGATACCATTTGCGAGAGAAGTGGGCTCTTGAAGGGATTTATTCTTTTATTCAAAACGATAACCGGGATGTGACCAACGAACTTTTAGAAGCGGGAGTGAATACTGAAGGCTCTGTTTCTACTGATGGGTATTACGGGATAGACCTTAAGTGGACACCAATTTACGGTAAATATGCTTATTTCAATGAGAAGATCATTCCTTTCGACCTTTATTTTTCATTTGGTGTGGGAAAAACAGATCCGCGTCTTGCGGCATCATCGAGTTCAACCGAACAGTTTGAGGTCGAGTCTCCTTACACGGTAAAATTTGGAACAGGTCAGATCTTTGCGATTACCAAATGGATGGCTTTTCGCTGGGATATGTCACTTCATATGATTCAAGCTAAAACGACCGTTACTGACCCGAATAATGGCAATGTGATTCGTGAAGATGAGTCACTGAGTAACAATCTCTTTTTAAATGTTGGTTTAAGTTTCTTCTTTCCGGAGGCTAAGTATCGATGAGAATATTTAATCTGTTAATACTTTCTATTTTTCTAATCTCATCACAAGCTTATGCCAATAGTGCTGAGATGCCTGATCTTGTGAGTGAAATACAAGAGCAGTTGGATTCACCTCAGCTTCTTGTGGCGCAGAGCAAATCTAAAAAAGCCGCCAGAAGACGGGCGCGTCGAAGAGAAGCAAGACGAGCCAAAATGAAAACGGATTTGCTGCAGAAGGCTAAAAAACTTGCCATCGACAAGCAGTATCAGCAATCCTCGCAGCTACTTTTCTCCCTTACAAGAAGCTCACGCTATAGAAAAGACAACTCCCAGATCAAATACATTCTGGGTCTAATGCTTATGGAAATGGGTCTTTATCAGGTGGCTTCTTTCGTATTCTACGACGTCATTAGCGGCGAGATACGGACTGGAAGAACCACTAAATATTTGAGACAGAGTTTAAGTAAATTATCTTTCCTCAGTAATGCTCTGGATAGTGATGTTCTTCTTAAGTACACCATATCGAAAATTAAGGTGAAGGACTTTCCTCGAGAGAAGAAAGATTTATTCTATTTTCGTTTAGGGGAGTTGAGACTCAAGGAAAATAGACACATTCAAGCCGCAAAAATCTTCAGCCGTGTTGAGCCAAATTCTTTGGTTTATCCAAAAGCCCTCTATAAAATGGGACTTGCTTATTCCGAGGCTCGCCAAGGTGCTAAGGCCTTAGCGGCTTTCAATGAGCTCTATGAGACTAGCAAAACCAAAGGAGTCACGGATCCCAATCGTGTGAATGCGATTTTATCGATGGCTCGAGTTTATTATCAGAACAAAAAATGGGATAAGGCCATTGAATACTATCGAGACATTCCAAGAGACACTTGGCAGTGGCACGACTCTTTGTTTGAGCAGAGCTGGGCCATGCTTCGTTCGGGGCGATACTTTCGATCGGCTCTTTCCAATTTTCACACTCTTCATTCAGCTTACTATGAAGATAGGTATGCACCGGAGTCGTTACTTTTAAGAGGAATGGTTTATCTGTTTATTTGTCGCTATGATGAAATGGGTAAGGTTCTTGGGCTTTTTGATGAAATTTATAAACCCGTGAATTCAAGAATCAGACGTTTTGCCTCTACAGCTTCTTCTAAGTCTTACTTGGATGAGGTGCTCAAAGGAGAAGCTAACTACCAGGCTATCCGCAATGGAGAGGATCCTAAATACACCACAAGACTTCCTAAGCTTGTGCTGAATGAAATTATTGATCGTCCAGATATTAGAAAGAATTTGAACTATATCAAAGCTCTTGAAGGTGAGATGGCTCGAATTACCGCACTTTCTACGGAGTGGAGAACCTCTGGTATTGGTAAATACGCGAAACGCGTTGTTGATAAACGTATGCGAAGTACAAAAAGTGTACTCGGAAAACAGGCTCGAAACTATTTAAGGAGAATCAAGTCGGAGTTGCGAGACTTTTTTGAGCAAAGTGACTTTTTAAAATTTGAAATGGTGAGTGGAAAGAAAGAAAGCCTAGGAAAAGAGATTGCCGGTAAAGGTGTTTTGAAAAAACAAATTACTGAAGACGAAACCCGGTCGTTCTTTATCAAGAATGGATTTGAATATTGGCCATTCCAGGGTGAGTACTGGCTCGATGAATTAGGAAACTATCACTACGTTGGAGTACAGGCTTGTGAATAAGAGTGTCATGATTAAAAAACTCATTACTGGAATAACTTTACTCGCTCTATTCTTTGGAGCTAGTGAAGGTTTTGCCCAGGAGAGAAAAAGAAAGCAAATGGGGAACCTGACCTTAAGGAAGCTTAAATCAGAGGTTCCGGATGCCAAACCCATGCAACGCAAGCGAGTACGAGCTCGAAATGTTGGTCTTATTAAGCCTCCAACTTCGAGCAAATTCTATCAGTATGATGCTGATCCAAGAAAAGAGCAGTACAATCGGTTGCTCGATGAGGAGATCAAAAGACTTTATAAGCTTTCCAGGCAGTACAAGCGCAGTCGTAGCCGTGGAGAGATTTGGCTCAGACTCGGTGAGCGTTACGTAGAAAAAGCGCAGGTTATCGATTTTAAACTACAAGATGACTATGATAAAAAGCTTGAAGCCTACAACAGTGGGAAAATAAAAGTTAAACCTCGTCCACCCAGTCGACGAGAGGTAAGAAACTACCATAAAAGAGCGATTCGCCTTTATGAATGGTTTGTACGTGATTTCCCGAAAGATCAGAAGGTGCCTCAGGCCCTTTATTTCCTTGGTTACAACAATTTTGAGATTGGTAACCTGAAGCAAGGGGAAAAATATTATATTCAGCTCACAAGGCGTTTTCCAAATAGTGTTTATGTCAGCGAATCTCATTTTGCTCTCGGTGAATACTATTTCGAAAAGGAACAGTGGGAAAAAGCTTTGCCTGAGTATATGAAGGTTGTGCAGAGACGAAAAAGTCGTCTTTATACCTTTGCGCTTTATAAGGCGGCTTGGTGTCATTACCGTTTGGGTAACTATAAAACAGCTCTTGCCACCCTAGTTCAGGTCATCAAAGTTTCAAGAGGGAGCCAAGTGGCTGAAACTGTTGAAGGAACTCGTGCCATCGATAAACTTCGCTTGGCAAAAGAGGCAGTGGGTGACTTCGTTTCTTTTTACGAGCAAACAGGCCGTTACAAGCAAGCTTATGATGACTTCTATGAAATTTCGAAGTCAGAAAAACGAACTCTTAACATGATTGAGCAGTTGGCTTACCGTTATTCTTATTCTGGTAACCTGAAGGCGTCTCACTATTTATTTAAACAATTAATTTCCCTCAATCCTGAAAATCCAAAAGCAGCGAAGTACCAGTATCAGATCGTACAAGATTTTGGTTCAACCGGAAAAGTTAAGGCTTTTAGAAAAGAATTAGCTATCTGGCTTGACCAATTTGGTGCGGGCAGTATGTGGGCTCAAGCCAACAAGGGGAATCCTAAGGCTATTAAAGAAAATTTCGACCTGCAAGAAAGCACATTGAGAAATTCTACATTGAGGCTCCACCAACAGGCAATCAACGCTCGTACGGATTACTCAAAGAAGCTGGCAGCAGGTTCTTATAAGATGTATTTAGCTTATTTCAAGGGCGCTGAGAACTACAGTGAAATGCTTTTTTTCTATGGTGAGCTTCTTTACGATCTTCAAGACTTTGAAGGTGCTGCAAATCAGTATGAGAAAGTGGCTTTAAACTTCCCTAAAAGCAAATATTTCGAAAAAGCGGTCACTAATAACGTATTAGCTAGAGAAAAGAAGCTTCCTTCCAATAAAGTGATGGAAGCTCGTCAAAAGAATCTTAAGAGTAAAACAGAAAAGATACCTTTGAGCCCTGACGTTCAAGCCTTCGTAAGAGCTTCTATTATTTATCTCAAAAACTTTCCAAAAGGGGAAAAATCTCTTGAGATCCGTCGTCGTCTGGGAACCATTTACTACGCTCACAACGAATTTGATAAAGCCATCGTGGTTCTAAGGCAAATCGTCAAAGAGCGTCCACGTTCAAAAGACGCCGTTATTGCTGCAGAGATTATATTAGATATCCATCGTCTGCGAAATGACTTGGATAAATACCAAGCTGAAGGGAAAGAGTTCTTAAAGAATCCTACCATTGCTCGCTCCGCTTATGGAAAAGAGTTAAAAGTTAATCTGCAGAAAGCGAAATTCTTGGTAGCCGATAAGTATTCCAAGAGTGGAAACACTTTAAAAGCGGCAAAAGCCTTTGAGCAATTCGCCAAGGCGAATCCTAGATCTGAGCAAGCTCATTCAGCTCTTTTCAACGCCGCCACGAACTATCAAAAGGCTGGAGCGATATTTGACGCCTTAAAAATGTATAAGCAAGTGATTGCAAAACCAGGGCAAGCCGCCAAAGATAGTTTAAAACAGGATGCGAGAAATAGCTTGGCCGATATGTACAAGAAGCTAGGGCAACTGAAAGAAGCCGCTATTTATTATGAATCCTATGGGCGAAACGCAAAAGGTGAAAAAGCCATCAACGCACTCTTTAACGCTGCTGTTATTTGGGATGCCCTAAATGATTACAGTCGTGCTTTTAAGGTTTATAACCTGTACGCCAATTTGGACAAAACCAAAAACAAAGGCGAACAAGAGGCTTCCTGGGCGAAAGCTGAGATGTATCGTCGTCAGAAACTTTATTCCAAGGCGATTTATCAGTATGACCGGTTCATCAAATCAAACTCTCCTGATCTAGAGAGAATGATCAAGGCTCATTTCTATATCGCTGATTTTTATTCAAAATTAAGAAAGATCAAGACAGCTATTGATTGGCACCAGAAGGTTATCCGAGTGGTTAACAACACCTCAAGAGGTATGAAGCTTGGAGCGCGTTACGGTGCGGAGTCTCAGTTTCGAATCTCAAGAGAACTTCTCAGTGAGATGAAGCGTGTTCGATTAGGGCGCACAGATTCATCGATCACTCAGGGTCTCAACAAGATGAAGTCTATTCAGAAAAAACTCATTCAGGAGATGGCTAAAGTTATTAAATATGACTACGCCCCTTATGTGGTGGCGGCTCTTGCTGCCGAGGCTGAATCTTATGAGATTATTGGCGATACCTTCAAGAATATTCCGATTCCAAAAGAGTACGCTAAGGGTAAAGTACGTGATCAATTTAAACAGATGGCTGATCAGCAAATGAAAGAATTCTACAACAAGGCCGTTTCTGCTTACAGGAATGCTTTTGATAAGGGTATCAGTTTGAAGGGTTACGGAGAGCCAATGTTAGAGAGTGCAAGAGCTCTCTATCGCCTCGATCCGAAGGGATTCAATAACGCTGGTGAAATAAATGAAGTGGGCGAAATTATCGACATGATGGGATTGTGATATGAAAACTTTGTTAAAAAACAGTCTTTTAGTTCTCCTTGGTCTTGTCTTGATGGTTTCTTGTCAGACCGGAGATAAATCGGGGAGCTCTGATAAAGCCGCTGATGAAGAGATTAAGGTCAATCTAGATGAAGAGGAAAAAAGAGAGCTTAAGCGTAAGCAAGAAGCTCTTGGAGGGTCTCACAGTCAGCTTAGGAAGCTCTACAAAGCGAAACGTTATCGTGAGTTACTCAGTGAAGCGGCTAAAATTTTATCAAAAGACCCCTACGATCTAAGAGCTTTAACAATCTTAGGAATCTATCATATGGACCAACGTCAATTTGGTGCCGCTCGAATATTTTTCGAGAAAGCACTAGAGAAACACAAAGGGGAGGCTGGTCTTTATAACAATATTGGAGTCATTTTGCTTCGAGAGGATAAGTTAAACTCGGCATTAAAAACCTTTCAAGAAGCTTATGACATTGAACGTTCTAATCCTATGGTCCAAGCCAACCTTGGAAGTATTTACGTAAAGTATATGGACTATATTGAGGCCGAGCCTTTGGTCGAAGATTCCTACTCAAGAATGACAGATAACAATATTGTGGCGAACAATTACGCTATTATATTACGAACACAAGGTCGCTACGAGGATGCTAAAAAGGTTTATGAAAAAGCTTTGGCACGTGACTCGCGTAACATCCCGACCAATTTAAATTATGCTATCTTGTTGATTGAATATATGAAAAACTATGAGAAAGCTCGTCAGGTCGTTAATAAAATTGAGTTTTTAAATCCGACTGACAAGTATGTGCAGAGAAAAATAAAAGAATTGCAACGGAAGGTAGCGGCAGCAAAATGATGACTTTAGTGAAAGTATTTATTTCGTCTCTTGCTATAGTGATGGTTTCACTGAGTGCCTTCGCTCAAAAATCAAGTGGTAAGGCGAAAAGAACAACAATTAATTTCGAAGACCAATTAATTAAAGGTCAGAATCAAAAACCCGATTTGCTTTATCTTCTGCAAAAGAAGCAATTTAACTACAAGCGACTTATTCGCCTTCGTGAAGATTTTTTACCTGAGATGAGAGAGACAGCCACCGACATAGAAGAAGGTAGCCGACTCAGACTCAAGCAACCAGACAAGGAGTAAGTTTTGGCTCAGATGGTGGTTCTTAAAATATACAAAGCGGGTCAACTGGTTGATGAGAAAAAACTCAATCAGGATCATATTGTTCTGGGTTCTTCAGACAGTGATGCCCATGTGACCTTATCTGGTGATGCGTCACCCGTTCATGCTTCCATTGAAAATCGCGGTGGTAAATACGTCGTCTGCGATTTGGGTTCTGAAAAAGGAACTTTCAAAAATTCTGATAAAATCCTTGAAGCGGAAGTGAAGCCTGGCGACAAAATCGTCATTGGCGAATTTAGTATCGAGTTTTACTTAGAAGAGTCCGTTGAAGAGGTTACAACAGCCACTTCAATCGTTGATACACCTTCAGATGACGGGTCTAAAGTTGATGAGCATGGTTCTATTGATATGATCGATGACTCTCAGACTGCGGAAATTCAGCTTGAAACTGACAGTGAAGTCAGTTCGACCACCTCAAGCGTTCAGCAGGAACAGTCCGCTCCTACACCATCGCCAAGTTCAGTCGCTGGTGTTACTGCCGCTGGGGCCGGAGCAAGTGCCGGGACCACAAATGTAGATTTTGGCAAAAAGACTTATGCGCCTAATAGTCCCTATAAAAACATCAATGAGTTTATTAAACCCACTAAGGGTACAACGGTTGAAGTTCTTGTTGCTTGGAGAGAGCGAGTCATCTCCTCTCATCATTTCACTGAAAATGGTCCGGTAACAGTGGGAACCCATCCTTCTTGTGATGTGATAGTTCCTCTAATTTCTTCCAACGTGAACAAAGCACCTCTGATTAATATCAACAACCAAGTTCAGATAATGCTTTATCCAGGAATGGAGGGGGTATTAGTCAACGATCAGCAACAAGCGACGCCTTTTAATCAGCTAGCTAATATCGGTCGTGGTTCTGGGCAGTCGGTTGTTTTACAACAAGGTGAATTGGCGAGAATCCAATTGGGCGGTGAAGTAGAAATCGTTGTTCGATATGCTTCTCAAGCTCCAAAACCAGTGGTTATTCCTTTCTTAGATCTTTCAAGTAATGGATTCTTAGCGATTCTTCTAGCAATAGTGCTTTCAGGAATACTTTCGCTGTGGGTCGCTCTTAATAAAATGGATCAGTTGGATTTACCCGATGAAGAAGAGTTTAGAACAGCTCTTATCATCACCAATCCACCCAAACCACCACCGCAGAAGAAAATAAAGCTTCCTCCACCGCCGAAGAAGCAACCGCCCAAGCCAAAAAAGAAAAAAAGAATCAAGCTTGAAAAAGTGACTAAGAAAAAGCCTAAAAAGGTGAAAGCGGATTTAAGCAAAAAGGTTAAGAAAAGAAAAGTTGTCCAAAAAAAGAAAAAGGCCGGAGCCAATGCTCGCGCCAAAGGAAGTGGCAGAGACGCATCACCTCGAGCGATGAGACCGAAAGAGGGTAAGAAAACCAACCAGGTCACGTCTGTTAAAAAGGGTGGATCAGTCAAAACGGCTAAAAAGCAAGGAGCTCAAGCCAACTCTGAGCGTAAGCTTAAAAAGTCGGGAATCTTCTCTGCTTTTGGAAGCGGTGGACGAAATGATCGAATCGATAAATCTTACTCCGGAAGTGGTGAGCTTGCAGGTCTTGCTGATCAAGCCTCAGGTTCCGCCGGATTTAGTGAGGACCGCCCTGGTGAGGGCTTAGGCTCAAAATTTAAAGACACTGGTGCTGGTGGACAAGGAAAATCCAACGTTGGAGTTTCTGGTCTTAGCAAAGGTGGAAAAGGTCTGGGCGCAGGGGGCTTTGGTTCCTCAGGACTCGGTGACCGTAAGGCTGTCACAATTATTCCCGGTGGATCCGGAGAAGAGTTCAGCGGTCAAATTGATAGAGAAGGTATTAGAAAAGTTTTCTATGATAACCAAAGAGCCATTCGTTCTTGTTATGAAAGAGAGCTTAATAGAAACCCCAACCTTTCAGGTATCTTAAAACTTAATTTTGATATCGGAGAGCTTGGACGAGTGGTTGGCCGCCCCTCAATTAATTGGTCGGATTCTTCAATGAAGAGTCGCACGGTGGCTGAGTGTATTTTAAATAGGTTAAGAACTTGGAGGTTTCCAGAACCTCCTCGCAATCAAGTTGTAAACGTAATTTATCCTCTAGCTTTTGCAGCTAAGTGATAATCATGGGAGGTTAAAGGTGGAAGAAACCGAAACAATGACAGAAGTCATGGCAAATGAAGAGACGCAAAACTTTGTTTTGCGCGCGTTCGAAGAGGGCGGAACAGCGATGTATTTTATCGCTGTGGTTGGAATACTAACCCTCGTCGTAATTGTAAAACAAATCATGGCCCTGAAGGATGCCAGTATCGATAAAAAAGATTTCAATGAAAATCTTTTCGGTATGATTCTTCGAGGAGATATTCAGCAGGCAATTGCCTACTGTGATAGCAAGCCATCGCCATTAACAAATGTTTTAAAGGCTGGTCTTGTACAAGTGATGAATAAAAGACCGGATGAGGAAATTCAGGTCGCAATGGATGCCGCTGTCTTAAGGGACACTCCAAAAGTGGAGGGCTGGGTTTCATTTCTTGCGGTGTTTGGTAACCTTTCAACTCTTATTGGTCTAGTTGGAACGATTATCGGAATGATCACTGCCTTTAGAGGGGTGTCTTCAGCCGATGATGCCAAGAAAGCAGAGCTTCTTTCGGAAGGTATTTCGGAAGCCCTAAACTGTACGGCTTTTGGACTGATCGTAGCCGTTTTAGCGATCGCTGCCTTTGGTATTTTCCAACATAGAATCAGTCTTATTCTCAATGAGATGACTGAGAGTAGCATGAGTTTAATTAACCTTGTTGCTTCTAATAGAGATAAAATTAAATCTTAAGGTAATAGGTAGGACACGCGTATGGCACAGGTAAGTGATGGTGGTGGAAATAAAAGAGCAGCCAGTTTCGATTTGAATTTGGTGCCCTTTATTGACTTGATGAGTGTGATGATCACATTTCTACTCATCACGGCTGTGTGGACGCAAGTTTCGATGATTAAGCTCGGTAGTTCCATCTACGGAAAACAAAACACGGAAGAAACACCTCCGCCTCCTCCCAATGCGGATGTACCGTTAAGGTTGGACGTTAAAGAAACGGGCTACCGACTCGTCGTGGGAAATCCTCTAAAAGGAACCACAGAGAATACAATGATTAATAAAGTCAATGGTGAGTACGATAAAGAAGAGCTCAAGAAGAAACTAGAAGCTGTGAAGCAGGCCTATCCCGATAAAGTGGACGCCGTCATCACAGTGGAAGAGCAATTGAAATACGATTTTCTCATCCAAGGAATGGACGTTCTGTTGCAGTCGGGCTTTCCCGCCGTTTCAGTGGCGACCGGAGGAGCTGAGTAATGGCCATATATGCGCCTGGAAAACGAAGTCGTCGTGGTAAAATGAGCGGCGGTAAAAAAAGCCTAGTGGTTGTTTTATCACTAACGGCAATGGTGGATATGTTCACCGTTTTAGCGGTCTTTCTACTACAAAACTATCGTGTGGAAGAAATTCAGCTAAAAAAGTCGGTGCCTCTCCCTGAAGCAACCGCTGTTAAAAAGTTAAAACCAGCCCATGTGGTGGTTGTCACTCAAGATGAAATTTTCTTGGATGAAACCGCTGTTGCACAATTTGAAGAGGTCAAAGAACAAGAACATTGGCTGATCGAACCACTGCAAGAAGGCTTGCAAAAAGCCATTGAAGCTAAAAAGCTTGAAATGGAAAGTGGTCTTAAAAATGCTCTGAAGAATGCTATGGAGCAAGAGAAAGACCCCGAGGAAATGACGGAAGAAGAGCGTGAAGAGATGAGGGCCAAACGTTATGCATGGGGACGAGTGACCATGCAGGCGGACAAAGAGGTCGATTTTCTGACCATCAAAAAAGTCATGTACACAATCACAGAGGCTGGAGCTTCGCTGATTAACTTTGCCGTCACACCGAAGGAAAAATCCCAAGAATAAAAAAAGCCGGAAAATTCTTTCCGGCTCTCAAAGATAATCTTCAATTTTTAAATCATAGAATTACTGATAATTGATGTTTGGGAAAAAGCTGTTGTACTCTTGTATTGTAGGGTTACCAGTATAATCATAGTCTCCACCAGCTGAGTTGAGAAGATCACCTATATCAGAGGAGTCATTACAGCCGTCTCCAAAGCCTGTGTCATACGCGCAATCAACACCCTCCGTTCCAATTACATCGGGATTATATGTCATGCCTCCCGAGGTTTGATAAAGGAAAAAGTCAGCGAGTGTATTCCATTCGCGAATATAGAACTTAATTCTTTGCTTCACCTCGAGAGCAGAATCAGCACATGTGAAAGTCCATGCACTATTATCATATCCCACACCAATGCCTGCACTACGAAGACGAGTTCCGCTCACATCTGTTACTGGGTCCATGAAAAAAGGGCGGTTTGAATTCAAAGAATTGTCATAAAAGTCTTCATGGTAGTGAGGACTCTGCATAGGAAGTTCGATCGTGTTGCCTTCGAAATAGTTGGCCCAAGTAGAAAAACCTACTTGAGTTGTTGACGCATTTGAGCTGAGGTTGATCGATTCATTCAAGCCCACTGGGTTGTTTGAGCCTGGATCTCTTGGAACGTGTTGTATACGGCCCACTGGAACACCACTGGGAGAAAATGTTGCCCATCCATTAGCGATGTGTGGTGACATACAAGCCATGGGATCGTTACCCCAACTGGCATCTATGACCTCGGTGCTCACAGCCGAACCATCATCAGTATTTTTCGTTAAAACGTAATCACCCACACAACAATTGGGTAAACCTTGATCGGAGTGGTCGTAGACACAACGAGGTCCTTCCGTATTTCCTACATCTTCGAGTTCAGGATGTAGGTTACAGGCCACTGGGGGGCCACCAATACCGTCATGATCGGCCTCACAGCTTGTGACCACGGGGTTATCACCTGAGGCATCGATGTCTATTTCAATTGTCTGGGGGCCTCGCCCTGGTCCATAATTCCAGTTCCAAGCGGGTTGAGTGATCACGTACTGACAGAGCCCTGGAGGTGCATTGTATTGTAGTTCTAAGTTATGAACGTAAAGATCACCCTCCATAATATCCAGATAGCATTTCATGTCGATGAAATCAGTTTCATCACGATCGATGAAGCAATCCGAATCGAAACTCTCAGAGTTGTCCACGAAAAGGTCGATTTGTTCACTTTGCACGTTGACCCAAAATCCGGTTTCTTCGATTTCACCCACCGGCGTGTCATCAACGGGATCATCATCAGTAGGAGGGTCTGTGCCTGGATCAGGATTTGGATTTCCTGGAAGGCTTGGCAATTCTCTTGAGTCTGAAACTTCATCAGAGCAGCCCACCACGGAGAATAAGCATCCATAGCAGAATGTTAAAAGAAATATAATACGAATCTTTCTAGTCATGACATTTCCTTTGTAGTCAAAATTACTACTGGACATATTCAATACCTCTATCGGGTTTTTCGAAGGGGAAATTGAATCAAAACAGAGGGCTCCGAAAAATCTAGACTATAGAAAATTAATTGATCAAAAGATTTAACTAATAAGACAAAGGTGTCTCCAAATGAAACAGAATGGGAATGCTTACTTTGGACAATTGTGGGGCAAGTTGGAAATACTATTTTTACGAGCATAGGCTTTGTAGTGTTTGCATAGATGCCCGAATAAGTTGGTCTTCGAGCTTGCAAACTCGAGTTGACTAGCAATTCCGCGGTAACGGTCCATACGCTCCTGCAAGAGACCTTTAACATCAGGCCCCGCATTTGTAACATTTTTTCCAGAAGATCCATTTCTTCTCTGTCTATTATGAAGAGTCTTTCCTAATTGTTTGTTACCGCTGGAGCTTCCATTAAGACCGAAATATTTTCCTCCAAGAAGTTTTGAAGCTAGATTTTTGAGGCGATTTATAAAGCTATTGCCATTTTTTTTTTGCGTTTGAGTATTAGCATTAGAAGAGGCCTTGCCACTTTCGAACTGCCCAAAAGAAGCGGCTGGTAAAGAGGGGCCACCTTGCTGCGATATAGGGGAAGAGGTTTTATTATTTTCTTTATTTAAATCAACAGCTGTTTTGGTTGCCGCAGAAATCGATGGTGAGAGAGCTCGTTTTTCATTATTCGGAGGGGGTGTAACCCCAGGGGGCTCGTCCTCAGGTGTGTAGATAAAACCATTGACTACGCGACCTTGGGAGCCGCTCGAGGAGGTTCCATTTCCGAAAGAGCCTGTTGAACTCATCGCACTGGATACACCGCCCGAAGTTCCTGCCGCAGGATTCGCACCTTGGGAAAAGGCTCCATTGTTATTAATTGAAGGAGACCCAGGCTGAGAGGTTGACGGATCGGCTCCGGCTTCAGTGGGAGAAATTTCGCTTCCATCGGTGAGTAGATCCTCTGCACGTGGGCGTCCAATAACTCGTCTAGTATCGGGCTGTCCTCTTCGGCGGTCAATAATACGAATTTGTGGCCGATAGTCAGGCATAGCAGTCGGTGTGGAGCCAAGGTCAATACCCACATTAGAGCGCAAGTTACTTTTATGGTTTGATTGCTCTCCGCCTCGGCAGTTAGGAGGATTATATATGGCATCGCAGACTTGCGAGCTGGACACATCCACCACAATTTCTTCGGCCAGAATAAATCCTGAAAGGAGAAGACTAACTAAAAACAACTTCAGTTCTCCTCATTTTCGGAAGCTGGTTGGCGTGCCAGCTCTCTTTCGGCCATTTGATTAACAAAGTCAGCCAATCTTGAGACTTCTTCGGCTAAAGCGTTTTCTTTTTCACGGTTTTTAATATGCGTAACCGCTAAACTTTGCATCATAGTTGGAGCTGTTCCAGGAAGGTTTAAGTCATCGGTTAAAGCACGAATCTGTTTTCTTACTCCACTGGGCGTACAGGTCTTCGCAAAAAGATCCATCAAACCTTGATCGGTGAAAATTTGATCAAATGTATTTTGGCAGGCGTCGCTGGTCGATTTTTTGATTAAGTCTACACATTGTTGGTTGGCTTCTCGTACCTCTTCTCGGTAACGGTTTAGTAATTCAATTCTATCTTTGGCAAACCTTATTGCACCTTCCGGGTTTTCCCTGCTAATGTCTTCAGCAAGTTGTTGTCTTGCCATTCGGAGGCGTTCATCAACGATTGATTGGGCACCGCTACATGCACTGCCGACACCGTCTACATAGCAATTTCCGTTAATTTTATCATTTATTTGTACTCGAATGGCTTCATTCAAACAATCATCGCTTCTTAGCTGTCTACGCTCTAGGGCATGAACGTATTCTTCTGGAACGGGAATAATGTCTGATTGGTTTCCACCTTGTGCAAGCTGACGGCGATTAAAGGCCGCTGTTTGTTGGCCGGCATGTATGAGTCGGTTATCTCTTTCAATTTGTTGGTTCACCAAATTGACCAGGTGATTTTCATGCTGCATTAAAGCGATACCGTTGAAAGCGGGTGACTCACAAATTTCAGAGGAACGGTCCTCCGCAATGAGTGAAGAGCCTACAACTAAAATTATTAAATTTATAAATAGCATTCTATTCATAAATCCCCCGATTTATTTTTCTATTATATCGGGAAAATGGCTTCTATACTGAAAAACTAGATATTGTGTTTCAAAATGAAATAAACCAATTGTATTGAAAATCTCAAGGTGACAAATTACGTTTTAAGTCTGTCTATGGTTTAGACAACAAACTAATTTAATTTCTTTAACAGGGTGTGTTTCACACTGAGAAAGCCTATAAACTATTAAAACTAAGGCGAAAAAACGAAGTGGCACTTCTTTTGATATAAAAAGAGGTAGCGGAACAAAATAGGAAGGACAAAATGAATAAAATCATTCTAATGACAATTTCTACACTTCTTACTTTTAACACAAGCTTTGCGCAAGAGAGCAATAGCTCCTCTCAAATTATGAGAATGGTTTGTATGAAGACCTTGAGCACTGGTGGTTACACTGGGAAGGTTTATGTGATCGAGCAAGTTAATCCTGACATCTATGATGGTTCCGTTTTTTCAGAAAATATCCCACGCCAAAATGGTGAAATGGTTTTAAGAACAGATATGGTTCCCTTTCGAGTCACCATTTTCCCTCAAGTTGATGGCCTCCGAGGGATTTCAGATTACACAAGTTTAGGAAACGAACTGTTAAATACCGTACAGAGTCGGAGATCATCGGTGGTAGATTCTATGGGCTATCGTATGCACATGGGCCGAGATCATCATTATTTCTTTTCACTGAATCCATCCGGTTCAGACTATATTAGGCATGACGTTGATAATCCTGAAGGAACTCATTACCAACATGGCGAAGACGGCGGACGAATGGAGTGCCAATCTCCTTACTCAGTGGCCTTCAATTCAGCTCCTGAAATTCTAGACGAGGAACAAACCTCTGATATCGTTACAGCCAGTTACGTCGCCGAATAGAGCTTTGCATCCGAAAATATGGAAAACTTCCTGTCGTCCTGAGACGAAGTCGAAGGGCCTGTGAGAGCTGGGTCGAAGTTCTCAAAATATAGGTAACTCGATTGCAAATATATAGTCATTCTAAATAGTTATCGAAATGGCAACAAATCAAACAAAGGACGTCTAACCTGTTGGCTGGTTATACAACCCTGAAAAACCTTCAGTCTGACTTAATAAATGGCCAATAGGCATGTATACATAATTCAATGAAAAGAGTTTATCGAAATAGATAGAAATACCACTCTTGTTCATTGGAGTTTGTATGAAAAATTTAATTCTATCCACTTTAGTTTTTTTGCTTCTTCCAGCAATGAGTTCTGCTCAGTCTGATCCTATTATGGAAATGGTTTGTCTGGCCACTATTTCAAATAGTGATGGCAGTACCCATCATAGAGGACAAGTCTTTGTAATTACGCAAACGGAAACAGGTACCTATCCTGCTAGTGTTTTTGTTGATCGTTTTCCCCAGTTTGATGGGAAGCCTTTGATACGAACCGATTGGGTTTCCTTCAATTTAAAATATTTCAAACAGGCCCCTTCCATCAATGAAGGAGAAGACGCCTCAGCTTACGCCACCGATCTTACCGAAAACCACGAATTCGAAGAAATTTCCACGCAAGGCTACAGATATCACGCTCGAGTGGGAGCCCACTATTATTTCGGCTGGGGTAGCAACACAGTGGAGGAGTTCATCCGCTACAACCCCCTCAGCCCCGAAGACAGTATCTTCGATGATGGAAATACAGGCGGAGTCCTCGACTGCCTGCCACCTTATCTAAAATAATATTTTTTCTCAGTAATCGTTTGAGTCTGTCTCAGAGGAGACAACTACCAAGGTAGTTTTTCCCCGTCCCAAGAGTAGAAGGCACCGTTATCAGTAGGAATTTGTAGTTGCTTGACAACCTTCCACAAATTCTCAGCCGTGTCGTTGGGAGTATGAATCTTGTACTTCTTCTTTGCGGTTTCCATGAAGGGTTCAGAGAGTTTGGTTTCAGTAGTCCCTGGGTGAAGGGCGACAATTAAGGAACTTTTATTAAACCGTCCCAATTCTCTAGAGAATGTTTTCATAAACATATTCAAGGAGGCTTTTGCCATTCGGTAGCTATACCAGCCGCCAATATTGTTATCAGTGATACTCCCGACCTTTGCGGAGATGGAAAAAAAGCGGGGTTGTTCGGACGCTCTTAAAAGAGCTTTAAAGTATTTGCCTATCAAAATTGCTGGAATGACATTATTTTCATAGACCTTTAAATGTCCCTCGGGGGTTAACTCTTCAGCCTTTCTCTCTGGTCCAAGATCACCTATAGTAAGGATACCTATACAATTGATGATTAAATCGATCTTTTTAATTTTAAGTTTCTCCAACTTCTCACAAAAACTTAAGAAGTCGGGCTCCTTAGTGCCCTCGAGTTCAATCAGGGTTAAACGATCTTTAAATTGTTGCGAAAGGTCTTTTAAACTCTGCTTGTCACTGCTTTTTCTATAGGTTGCGAAAACCTGGGAGGAGGGATTTTCATTTAATAGGAGATTGGTAAACGCTAAACCAATCCCTGAACTCGCCCCAAAAACGACTTGAATTTCTTGATCAGGACGAGATTGACTCATCTAGTTTTTCACCTTGAAAAGGTGTTTGTGGAAGAATTCGTAAATCAATGCGCGTCTATGGGCTTCTTCCTCAAGGTTAACCATGGTGGAATGTCCGCCTTGTTGATTCTCGTAATAATAAATATCATCAAAACCCATATCTTGCATTTTATGAGCCATCTTCCTTGCGTGTCCCGGATGGACTCGGTCGTCTTTTTGTGAGGTGTAAAAAAAGACGGCTGGATAATCCTTGGTTTTCTTAACATTTTGGTAAGGGGAGTATTTTAGGATATAGGATCTCTCCTTAGGAACTGAAGGATCGCCATACTCAGAAATCCAGCTCGCTCCTGCTAAAAGTTTTGTGTAGCGAATCATATCGATCAAAGGAACTATCGAGGAAACCGCTCCGAAAAGATCTGGCCGTTGCACCATGACAGCTGAAACCAAAAGTCCACCATTACTACGGCCACGAATACCTAGTTTTTTATTTGTTGTGAACTTTCTTTTGATCAAATTCTCGGCCACTGCAATAAAGTCATCATAGGCTTTTTGACGATTCTTTTTAAGAGCAGCTTGGTGCCAATCGGGACCAAACTCTCCTCCGCCACGGATGTTAGCTAGGACAAAAAGACCGCCTTTCTCAAGCCAGTTGTGCCCTATTTCGGAGTTATAGCGAGGCAATAAATTGATTTGAAATCCGCCATATCCGTAGAGAATGGTCGGAGCCTGACCTTTTTTCAATGCCGACTTTTTACCAACAATGAAATAGGGAACACGAGTCCCATCGGCACTCTTTGCCCAGTACTGCTTTAATGTCATGCCTTTTGTTTTAAACTTTCCTTTTAATGACTTAAGAATGCTCTTCTTTTTAGTGTCGGCATCATAGTAGTAGAGCCTAGAAGGCTTAAGGTAGTTTTCAGCTTTAAATAGTAAATGATTTTGTTTTCTGGAGGAGTCCATCATTTTTATAACCGAGCTACTGCTGGCGAGCTTTAAATTCGTGCTAACAAACTCTCCGTTTTTGTAAGATATTTTTTTGAGTTTTGTTTTTACGTTTTCTAGGACTGTGAAGACCATAGAGTCCTTCAACACCACTGCGTCCAAAAGAGAAGCTTTAGGTTTCGGAGTGAAAACAAGTTTGAGGTCTTCTTTTTTTATTTTTTTCCCAAAAGATTCTGTACCTAGAGCTAGGACCTGACCTTTTTTAAATTCAAATTCTTTTGTTTCCCAATTGTCTTTGAGTTCAAAAATTAAAAAACCTGAGAAGATTGTTAGAACTCGCACTGTACTGGGGATGTTGATGGGTTTCTGATAGTTTTTACCTGCGCTTAAAATTTGTTTTTCCCAGAAACCCTTGTGGAGTTGAGCCAAGGTATAGTGCCGATTGCCGTCTTGATAGGTTTCAAATTCCATTCCTAGATAATCTTTCGGCAATTCAAAAACAGTTTTAGCTTTGTCTAAAGGAGTTCCTCGGCGCCATACCTTTCCTAGTCTCCCGTAACCGGACTCTGTCAACGATCCCTCTCCAAAATTAGAAGATACCAAGAGGTGGTGACGGTCAATCCAGCGCACATCGGTTTTAGCTTCGGGAATGACAAAGCCATTTTTTACAAAACGTTTTTTTCTGGTGTTGAACTCTCTATAAACCGCTGCGTCGGTTCCTCCTGGTGAAAGCGCGAGTAAACACAGAGTTTCTTTTGGCTTTAAGCAAGTGTAGCTGTTCAAGACCCATGGCTTTTTCTCTTTCTTCGCCAGACGATCGATATTGAGAACAGTTTCCCAATCCTCGATATTTTTCAGTCGATTGGAAATTTTCGTTCTTTTCCACAGTCCTTTAGGATTTTTTTTGGTTCTCCATAAGGTGTAGTAGTATTCGCCCAAAGTGTTGATATTAGG
The DNA here is from genome assembly GCA_964230645.1 of Bdellovibrionales bacterium. GTDB lineage: Bacteria > Bdellovibrionota > Bdellovibrionia > Bdellovibrionales > JAGQZY01 > JAGQZY01. The sequence goes on from CAXRHT010000003.1 coordinate 754,472, forward strand.
AATTTGATTCGAAGACTCTAGGTTTTCATTGGTAAACGCTTTCATTTCTTCGAATCTTTTGGATTGCGCGAGCTGTTCATTGGTTTTTTTGTTTTGGTCTTTGGCCCATTCCACAGCCTTTTTACCCTCAACTTCTTCTAACCAGAGATATGGGTCCTCCTCAGCCTGAGGTGTCGAGGAGCAAGCTGCGACAAAGAGCAAGCAATAGCTTAGTAGAATCTGAACGGTGGCTTTTAATGTCATGATTTACTCCCCAGAAAGAATCAAGGGCGCATATTAAAAGACATTTCTATAGGTTTAAAGATATTTTTGATTTGATAGCGGCGGTCAAAAATTAGGCGACTTTTTTAGGCTCTTCAGGCTCCTGGCCTTGGAAGCGCTTCATATAGTCTAAGATTATGGCATTGGACTCGGCTTGAATCTCCCCAAATCGGATACCCACAAAGCCCTGATCGGTATTATAGACCACAGTGCCATTGACGTTAATTGAGGTGCCGAGGTCTTCGCTCTCGACTTTGAGAGTCACTTGCGTTCCTGGCTCAAAATTAGGCCCCAGCCCGTAAACACCAATACCGCCCTGACCTATGGTGGCCGTTTTGACGACATAGCTAAAACGCGAAGCATCGCGAGTGATTTTGGCCAGTCCCATTAGCGGGGCTCTAAGGAAGTTTCTCCTTGAGAGGTTCAAAGCCTCCATAAAAGGATAGGAAGAGAAAACCGGAACCCAATTGTGAGAGTCTTGGTTGGCCACGGCCACCATCTGTAAACTCTCCATTTCTTTGAGCTCATTAACGACTTGATTGAAATCGAGGTCCTCGATGCTTCCTTTGGGCGTACGAATCTTCCACTTCTTTCCATCGCCGTTTGTCATGGCTGACATCTTATCCAGGTTTCCTTCCCATTCAGAAACGGGCACCCATTCCACTTGTCCCTTAGACCAAATGTAGGCGCCATAGCTGATCTCGCCATCTTTAAGGTCTTTAAGAATCTTCTCTGTGGTAAAAGGTCCTAATATTTTTTCATCGTGGTGAACAAACCAAGTCATCGTCTCTTTATCGGCGGCGGGGCAGGGGAACTTGAGCCTTTTTGCCCCCGTTTCAATATGATATGACTTAGGGACTCGGGCGAGATTATAATCGCTTTAAAAGGTAAATCGCTTTATGTGGAAATGGATTGTCGCAACATTGATTTTCGGTCTGATCGTTTTGGAGCTTGTTTTTTTTGCTCCTCAAGCGGGCGACCGCAAGACCGGTAAGGATTGGAAAGATTCTGCTGACCAAGCGGCTGTGGAAAAAGATGTTGAGCAGGTTCTCTCGGGCATTCACCTGGTTGAAGGAAAGGGTGAGAAGAAATCATGGGAGCTTGATTCCGACCAGGCCACAAAAAAGAAAAACAGTGAAGACTGGCACCTTGAAACCGTGAAGGTGAAATTTTTTGGAGAAAACTCCGTTTCCTATGTCGCTAACGGCGATGAAGGCTATGTGGGTGACAATCAAAAAAAACTAAAAATCGAAGGGGATGTGGTTATCACCTCTTCGAATGGTTATGTCCTTAATACAGAGGTTATTTTTTACAAAGCCAAAGATCGCACCATTGATGGTCCAAAGCCGGTGAAGCTCAAAGGGCCGCCGGATAAAAATGGCGATGGTGGTCCCCTTTTTATGGAGAGCGATACATTTGATGCAAGTCTCAATACGAACATCATTAATCTAAAGAAAAATGTACGTGGCCGCAAAAGAATGAGTGGGGGGCGGAAAATGAAAATTCGTTCTCGCAAAGCGATTTTTAGTGGACAGTCCAATTACGCTCTTTTTAGAGAAGACGTTGTCATCAATGTCGACGATATGACGATCACAGGACCTAGAGCGAAATTTATTTACAAAGACAATGAGCTCTACTCGATGCTCATTGATGGCGGAGTAAAAATTAAGGATATAACCCGTTGGGGGGTGGCCGGTGAGGCTGAAGTCTTTTTCCAAGAAGACAAGTATATTTTTCGAGACAATCCAAAAGTGGTGGAAGGGCCGGATCAACTAGTCGGTGATATTATTATCGTCTATAATGGGGGTGACCGCATCGAAGTGAAAAAGGCAAAGACGCGGTACAATTCCAACTCAGCCAAGGAGAGAAACTATTAGCCAGCTGGTCGTTAAAGGCATTCATAAGAGTTTTAAGCACCGTCATGTGGTGAAGGGTGTTTCTCTTGAAGTGGAATCTTCCTCGGTGGTTGGCCTTCTTGGGCCCAATGGAGCTGGTAAAACCACAAGCTTCTATATGGTCGTTGGTTTAGTGCGCCCTGATGAAGGGCAGATCCATTTGAATGACGAAGTCATCACTGGACTTCCGATTTATGAAAGAGCCAGGCGAGGAATTAGTTATCTTCCCCAAGAGCCCAGTGTTTTTCGGAAGCTCACTGTGAAAGAAAACATCCAAGTAGCACTTGATGCCCAAAACATCCGTGGCTCCCAGAAACAAGAAACATTAGAAAGACTATTGAATGAATTCAGTTTAAATCACATCACCGAAAGCTATGGATATGCTTTATCCGGTGGTGAGAGAAGGCGAGTGGAAATCGCACGGTCTTTGGTCGGGCGACCAAAGTTCTTATTGCTTGATGAGCCTTTTGCCGGGATCGACCCAATTGCGGTGTACGATATCCAGCAGATTATAAAAAAATTACGGGACCAAGGTATCGGAATTCTCATAACAGACCATAATGTGCGGGAAACGCTCGGCATTTGTGATTTTAGTTATATAATGAAGGAAGGGGCGGTCCAAGTGAAGGGAAGCCCCGACGATATCGCCAAATCAGAACTTGCGAGAAAGTTCTATCTTGGCGAGAATTTTCGACTCTAGGAAGGAGCAGAATGGCCGTTCATATGAAACAGAGTTTAGCCCTCAAACAGGCGCTGAGGATGACCCCTCAGTTGCAGCAGGCAATTAAACTCTTGCAACTATCGCGACTCGAACTGGAAACCGAAATTCGTAAAGAACTTGTTGAAAACCCTGTTCTCGAAGAGGGTATGGAAGTTGCTAATGATGAGGTTCGAAAGGAATCCGAAACTCCTCAACAAGATGCGGACATGCAAGACCCCAGAAAACAAGATGAGTTTGAATGGGACGACTATTTCGAAAAGCAACAAAAGTCTAGAGAGACTAACTTTTCTCGCAGTAATGACGAGATCATGAATTATGAGAATATCATTGCGTCCAAAGAAACCTTGCATGGTCATTTAACCTGGCAAGCCGGACTTTATGGTTTCAATGAAGAAGAGCTTGAGCAAGCACAAATGCTCATCGAGTACATTTCTGACGATGGTTACTTGAAAACCCCTCTTGATGAGATATCCAAAGATGAAGGCGTTCCGGTTGAAGAGTTGGAAGAGACTCTGACAATGGTACAGGAGTTTGACCCTCCGGGAGTCGGCGCGCGTAACCTGCAAGAGTGCCTATTGATTCAAGCGAAGCATTTACAAGAAGACACTCACGATTTTGTTCACCTAATCAATAATCATATGCATGATTTGGAAAAGAAAAATTATCCAGGCATTGCAAAGGCCATGGAAATCTCTGTGGAAGAAGTCATTGATATGTGCAAGATCATCAATACCATGGAGCCGAAGCCCGGTCGGGCCTTTACCTCCAATGACACACACTATGTGACACCGGATGTGTATGTTTATAAAGTGGGGGATGAGTACGTTGTTTCTTTGAACGAAGATGGACTCCCTAAATTAAGAATTTCTAACTTTTATAAGAATATGCTCGCTGAGCACGAAGAAAAAAATAAAAAAGAAAAAGGCAAAAAGAACGAAGCGCAAGATTATGTCCAAGACAAGCTTCGTTCCGCCGTGTGGTTAATCAAGTCAATTCACCAGAGGCAGCGCACGATTTACAAAGTCTCCGAGAGTATCGTCAAGCACCAACAGGAGTTCTTTGAAAAAGGACCGGCTTTTATCAAGCCCATGATTCTTAGAGACATTGCAAATGATATTGAAATGCACGAATCCACCGTTTCACGTGTGACGACAGCTAAATATATGCACACTCCGCAAGGGATCTTTGAGCTAAAATACTTTTTTAACTCAGGAATTAGTAAAACCGGTGGAGGCTCGCTGGCGAGTGAGTCTGTTAAGCTTAAGATTAAAGATCTTATCGATGAAGAGGATCCGAAGAAGCCTCTTTCCGATCAAAAAATCGTGGATCTTCTTAAAAAAGACGGGATTAAGATTGCCAGAAGAACTGTGGCTAAATATAGAGATGTTCTTAAAATTTTACCCTCTAGTAAAAGAAAGAAATACTTTTAAAGCCAAAATGATCTTTATACCGAATAAACTCTTTGGCTATTCTCAAGGTTTTCAATGAAGTTTGGAAAGCGAGAGGCCATTCGGAGTATCAACAAGCATGGAGTTTGTCTTGTCTATCCCTTAAAGGGAAAAGACCCATTACCATCATTGTGGTCTGATTTTTTTCCTCGCTCGAATATGGATTGGGCTTGGGATGAAGAGGCCGATGAAAGAGTCAATGACCTATGGATTCTAATGAAAGAACTCTCAACTTCCAGAAAGGTCGTCTATTCGAAGTGGTTTCGAGATCGAGGCACTTTTTTCTCACAAGATATTTTTGTGGCCTATCTTGCTTACCTCCGTCAGTATGGACAATTGCAACACAATCTTTTTCCTGAGGCTCGCCTTGTCTTCCAAGCCCTTAGTGAGAATTCCCCGCTGTCTACAAAAGAACTAAAAAAAGCAACAGAGCTTGAGGGCGCCTTTTTTAAGTCCACATACAGTAAGGCCTTAAGAGTTCTTTATCGCCGAGGGTTAATTGTTAGTTACGGCGAGCAGTATGATGGTGTTTTTCCTTCGGCTTGTATGGGGGCGACGTCTCTGATTTTTGAAGAGCTATGGAAGAAGTCTCAACAGAATCCTTCTGTCGAACCCATCGAAAGGCTAATAAAAGCTCATCCAGCTTTTGCTCGACAAGTTCAAAGGGTAGTAAAAGAGCTTAGTCTTTAGGGGCCTTAGAAAGAGTGGCTGTTAAAATCGCCTCAACCTGAGACGAAAGCCGAGCAGCAATATCTTAATAAGATAAAATGTTTAACAATAAGGATAGGTGTTCATTTTTTTGAACAGGGGATAATAATGTTAAAAATTGTATTGGTTTTTTTAATTGGTTTGATTTTTGTATTTCAAAACTGTGCTGATAGTGTGAATTTTGCGGAGGCTCCCTCGGCTAGAGAATATATAAATAGCCAGCTTTCAGACGACAACAGTGACATTGTCGAACTTATTAAAAAAATCTGTCAACGTACAAGAACAAAGGTGAAAGTGCCGGTCTTTTTTAAAAAGCCGGATACCTCGTGCCCGTGGGGAGAAAATGGCAATCTAGAGCCTAAAACTTTGTGGGGCACGCCCCAGGCCAATGATGATGGTAATCTCAATGATTTTTTCAATGCACGTATCGAGCAAGTTGAGTCTCTCAACATTTCAAAAGATGCCGTCGTCTGTGATGTGAAGTTTGATTTTAAAGTTCAGCCATTCCTATATGATGACCATATTCTCTTATTAATGAATGATCATCTTATCGCTTCAAGTTATGATTTTTCTGAAGATTTTCAACTTGGTAGTAATGGACTACTGAATTATCAATGGCAAGATATCGCGGGCATTCCCTGGGATTTAACTAAAGAAGGAATGTTTTGCGCCAAGGTGGATGCAAACGATACTTCTCGTTGTAGCTTCCCGGAAACTGATACCGACGGACAAATAATTTTAGAATATAAGCCTGAGCTCATTCAAAGTATCATGGCCGCTGGAGTTCCCGACCAACATAAATTTACCTTTGTCACTCTTGGAGACAACGATGACACTCGTTTTAACTCCAGCGACAACAACGATTGCGAACATTCGGATCTTCGCTTCGAAGTTGAAGTTGAATTCGTACAGTAGTTTTTAAGGAATTAGATAAGGATATAGCGAGTGGCTTTGCCGCGCCCTATTTTTTGTACAAGCTTTTTTTCTGTGAGTTCTTTTAAATCTCTAAGAGCGGTCATTCGAGTCACATCCCATTTCTCTCCATAGGAACTCACGCTGATCGGTGTCGGGTCCCCGTCGGAAATATACTGCATCTGCCGGTGGTTTAGGTCGGGAAACGGAATTTTTCGAATGCCTTTATCAAGCTCCGGTTCAGGTAGGGAGAATTCAGGTAGGATCAGTTCTACTTCAGGAGCCAGGTAGTAATACTGCTCGTCGGTGTAAATCCATTTTCCTTTGTCGCCAAGGATTTTTCGCAATCGACCCAATGTTGTGTATATTAGAGGATCATGACGAATAATGTCGTACTCATAGCCCCAGATGTCTTCGATAATTGTTTGTTTGGTTGCCGGACCTGATTTTAAAAGATGCAAGATTTTCAGTTGGAGCTTGGAAAGATGTTTGCCTCGATTTTCGATGCCATCGTGATCGATGGTAAAACAGGTAGCTTCTGTCTCCGAAGCAACAATGTATTTTTTTCCGGGAGTGAGACCAAAGTAAGGTAGTAAAAGGATTAGAATTTCATTTTTTAAAATGACTTTTAGGGCCTCAGGGTTTTTAGAGTAAGCTTTGTCAAAAAGGTCACCAAGTTGATCTTCACCCACTTCTCGACTTTGTATATCATTTGAAAAGCGATCTTGGATCTTTCGATTAATCGTTCTCTCTATTCCGGAAGCTATTTCTCTCGATTTTTTTGCAAGCTCTAGGCTCTCCTGCCCGATGAGGTCAAATATTTTAACATTGAGTCCAAGCAGAGGGAGGTACAAACTCTTGTCCATTTCCTCATTGAGATAGTTTTGAGCGACATTTATAATTGAAAGTGCCTCAAGGTACTGGCCTTTGTGAATCATAAGCTGGCTTATTAAAGTGTTTAAGATGGCCACTTTTCTTTTGTTTTGATTTTTATAAACATAGTCGAAGTGTTGATTAAGAAAGTTATTGGCCTGTGCAAAATCACCCCTCAAGAAGTGGAGCTTCGAAATTTGCAAAACCAGCTCGGAGCAGGAGTAGTCATTTTTATTGTCCGTTCTTTTCAAATAATTTTTTAGATTGTTAATCTGTTTTTTTATTTTGGTATCAAAATCACTTTCATAAATGAGTTTTGATATTTCTATTTCTGAAAAGAGCTCTTTAAGCCGGTTGGCCTTGGTAACCTTTAATGCCTCACCTAAAAGTTGCAGGCCTTGATGAACCTGACCCATTTGGATCTTATTGTGTCCTTGTATATCAAGAGAAAGGCCGATGAGAAGGGGAGGGGGTTCCTCCATCAGCAATAAATGCGAGTAACCTTTTTCAGCAAATTCCTGACTTTTTGAATGCTTTGAAAAGAAAAAATGCAGGAAGCTCATTCCTTGCCAGGCATAAAACCCTGGAACACCTCTAAGAGAATACTTTTCGACAGTGGAGATGTTTTCAAGGAAGAGTTCTTTTGCTCTTTGGTAATCAGAGGTTCGTGTGTAGCTAATACCGATGTGGAAGCGAGCCACGACTTGATCGCCCTGCGGGAGTTTGGCTTCAAAGCTATCAAATAAGACCCTGGCCTCCTGATGTTGGCCTGTGAAAACGAGTCCTCCAATTTTGTAAGCCACTGATTTAATTGAGGTTCTTTCCTCTGAGGCGGCCTTATATTGTCCAGAAAGATATTTTTTAATAGCCAACAGTTCCCCTAAAGATACGAAACAATACGAAACATTTTTACCAGATGGAGTTCGTGGTCGCAAGCTCGTTGTGGGGTTACCTTGATTTCAACAACTTAACAACAAAAGGAGAAAAAGATGAAAAAGTTAATTTTGGTGGTCGCAATGATGGGGATCTCACAAGCAGGATTTGCAAAGGGTGGAATTGATAGCCCCGCCGAGGCGGCTTTTAAAAATAGTCAGGCTGGATTTGTTGCCGAATCCCTAGAGGACTCGCTTGAGCAATTCGTTCGAGTCAATCCTGAATTAAAAGACAGCGTGCAAGATGCCTCCGTGGTTTCGGAGACTCCTGAAGATTCTGTCGTAACAATCAGCTTAACCGATGGAAATGCCGTGACATTTACCTGTGCAGCCTTTGACGACTGGTCCAATAGTGGGACTGTTTTGAAAAAAGAAGTTGTTTGTCGTCGTCAGTAAAGTCGGTGCCCTCAAGTGCAATCTAAGCACTTGAGGTTTTTTTTTCAATGGGGGAGAAAGATGAAAAAGTTAATCGATTGTTTTTTGATGGGGTTATTGGTTTCCTGTAACTATTCCAATCAACACACTCCACCGAATGGAAGTGGCGCTGCAGCTAACAATGGGAGTACAGGTAATCAAGAAATTTGTGAGCCTCTGCCTTCTGGCGAAACGCAAGCTGTACCCACCTTCAATGAAGTAAGAGATCAAGTCTTTCAAGTCCATTGTTTTCAGTGTCATGGCAATGGGGGAAGTGCTGGTGGTGTTAATTTAGAAACCCACGGAGCCGCAGCACCTTGGGCGGCCCAAATTAAGTTTGATGTCGTGAACAACATTATGCCTAAAGCCCCCAACCCTCCCGTCCCACAAGCGGGTAAAGATTTGGTCGTTGCGTGGGTGGATGCGGGTGCCCCTAACAATCTCAGTGGGGTTGATTGCAAGCAGCCAGGTTCGGGTAATGACACCTCCCCAGGTCAACCGGATGGTGGTGATACAGACGGACCCTTTGACCCCTCAAATCCGCTGGAAGAAGTGCCTCCTGATAATGAAATAAACTATGCACTCGTAAGAGAGAAAATTTTTAAGATTTCCTGTTTCTCTTGTCACTCCAATGCTGGGGGAAATGTGGATGGAATCAATTTAGAAACTTATTTTAACACAGTCGAAGAGATTGAAGATATCGAAGAAGTCATTAGAGAGGGCGAAATGCCACCGCCACCGCGTCCGTCTATAGGGACAATACCAAGGCGTGTTCTTCTTCGTTGGATTCAGCTCGGAGCACCAAGATAACAAGGAGAATGTATATGAAATTACTTATCAGTTTTTGCTTTTTAACTTTAACTTTTTTCGCCCAAGCTAATACTCATCTTAAATTGGGTGAGGGTAAAACCGAGTTCTTAGCAACGGGTAATCCTGGATTTTTAAAAATTCATGCCAGTGGCAAAGCACCGGAGGGGACGTTTCAGGTCAGTAAGGGTAAGCTCAGTGGAGAAGCAACGGTGGACCTCAACTCTCTAGATACAGGCATGTCTTTAAGAAATCAGCATATGAAAGAGAAATATCTTGAGACGGAAAAATATCCAAAGGCAACATTAACGATCACCAATTTTGAATTACCTTCCGATTGGAAAATTACAGAGCCGGCAATTGAGGGAATAACAATTCCTGCGAAAATCACAATACATGGAAAGGAGAAGCCTATTCAGGTTGAGTTAACATTAAACTCGGACGCTAAAATGAAGGCTCAGTTTGGGCTAAAGATCTCTGATTTTAAGATTGGAGTGCCTTCTTTTATGGGTGTAACGGTTGCTGACAAAGTCGAGGTTAAAATCACGAGTCAAATTCAACCGGTTACTAACAAAGCAATTTGAGGCTAGGACAATGTTTCTGCGTGCTATACTTCTATTGACTACGACTTTTCCCCTTACCTTGTTGGCCTACCCCCAGATGATTCGACATGGCTACAATAATTGTACCACTTGTCATGTGTCTCCAAGAGGAGGGGGAATGCCCACTGACTACGGTAGAGCTCTCAGTAAAGAGTTATTAAGTACATGGTCTTACGAGGGAGAGGAACAGTGGGATTATGGCGCAATTGATGAGAAACCGGATTGGTTTAAGCTCGGGGGTGATTTTCGCACAGTACAGGTACATACTCGTAACCAGCGCGGGACGATGGGACGATATATTATCATGCAGGAGCAAGTCGAGGCGGCGTTAAAGCATAAGAATTCTTACCTCAATATTACCGCCGGGTCTGACACCCTCAAAGAGAGTCGCCCCTGGTATATTCCTCAATTTTATTTTTACACAAACCTAACAGACCACCTCAATATGCGTGTCGGTCGTTTCGTTCCACGTTTTGGAGTGAATACTCCTGAACACATATTTTCGACTCGAGGTCCTCTTGGGTTTGGTTTTCAAAGCGAAAGAGACACTTTAGAGTTTATGTACATTCAAAATAAATGGGATGTTTCTTTAGCGGTCGTTACAGGTGAACTAAGGAACAAAACGGAAGCTCAAGGATTTTATACCCAGATCAATTATTCTTTTAGTACCAAGGAGAAAATCGGTATAAGTATAGAGAAACAGACAAGAGGAAGTGAGGATCTTTCTTTGTCGATGCACGGTTTAGTAGGTTTTACAGATAAGCTTTATCTTATTACGGATTCAGTCTATCGAAACTCTGAGTCTGTAAATAACAGAATTCAGGAGGGCTTTTTTCACTTTTCAAAAATTGGATGGGAAATGGAGAAAGGGTTTCATTTTATTTTGATAGAAGACTTAAAGAAGCAGGATCTACAAGCTGCTGGCACAACGGAATTTCTCTATGGAGGAGGCTTTGTTTTTTTTCCGAGGCCACATTTGGAGATCCAGGGAGTTTTAGCGAAACAACGGGTCGCTAGGTTTGAATCAGGCGAGGGGGAATATGCGTGGCTAATGTTGCATTTTTATCTTTAGAATTCAGCCAATAAAAGTGGTTAGATGGCCGCTTAATTACTTTTGGGAGACCAAAATTTGCTTACCTAGGTCGCCTAATTATGATAACAGAAGGCTAATAGGGGGACTTATGAAACTAGTCATCGTTTTTATCGTTTTTTTGACGGGAGCACTCCAATTGTTTGCGAAAGGAGGGGAACCGGACACTGAAGCTCTTTATATAGTCCCAACTCCCACTGATCTTGTCCCACACTCCCGCTTTATTGTACAAATCGTTGAGCCCTTTAGGGGGCCCGAAACTCAAAAGATTTCCTATGTTTTCCCAGAGGCCTTAATTGGTCAGGCGGATCGTAAAATCGAGTTCTCTCGAATAGCTGGCACAGAAAATAGTTGGGTGAGTGATGAGTTAACCGCCCATTGTACCATTATTGATGAATTCTTTTCCTGTAACATCTATGTGAATCAAGACCAAATATTCACTCAGTACCCGTGGCCCTTGCGTTGGATTATGCCGACAGCTCAGGCTGCTTTACGAAAAATCTGCTCGGGAGTCTTTGCTCCTGGTGTGGTTGGAAGTGTACAAGAACAGTTTTGCTCCAATGAGCCAGCGGGGATTCTGTCCTATGAATTCCAATAGTCAGAAAGTGAGCCATTCTTTTTATATCCCCTTCATGGGAAATGCTCTTCGCATTCAAGCCAATAAGAAGGGAGTCACCGAAATCTTTTGGTTAAAAAAGCTTCCTGAGAATCGGACGAGTTTGAATCCAGATCAAAACAAAATTAAAAAACAGATTAATGAATTTGTAAAAGGTCAATCACCCTTAAAACTCGCTATAGACTGGGAAAACCTTTCGGGCACGGAGTTTCAAAAAAAGGTGTGGAAAAAGATGTCCCAAATTCCCTATGGGAAAACAAAGTCCTACGGCGAAATTGCGAAGAGTCTTAAAAAACCAGGAGCAGCAAGAGCTGTCGGCACGGCCTGCGGCAAAAACCCAGTGCTCTTAGCAATACCCTGCCACCGTGTGGTGGGAACCAGTGGTCTTGGCGGTTTCAGTGGTGGCGGTCTGCCCGTGAAAAAAAAGCTCCTCGCACTTGAGGGTTCAATTTAAAAAATAGTGCTACTTGAGAGTCGCCGCGGCTTTGTTGGTGACTTTCTCAAAGACCTCATTCATCGCAATTTGACATTTCTCTTGAGCCTGACTGTTAGCAAAAAAGTTTCTTTTCCCTTCCCCTTTTTCATCAGCCACAATGTCACCCTTTTTATTCTTGATTTGGAGTCTATATTTGATCAGGCAACCCATGGTCCAAAAGTCATTCACCGACCGTATTCGAATCTCAGGGTGAAAGAAGTAGTGGATGTTTTCTTTCTTTTGGTCAGCACCTTGCTCGAGCACCACAACTTTTCTGGCACTTTTTTCCGTCACTTTTTTTAAGGCTCGAACAATCCCATCTGTGACATTTCGAAATTGGTAAGTGTAAACATCACTTTGGGTGTCATGGTTATCTTGAATAGCTCCTGGTTCAACGACAATGGCGACATTCTTATCAAGCACGGGCTTTCCTACTGAGGTGCCCTCGTCAAAATAAGCCAGATCGACCTTATGGGCGCAGCCAAAAAGAGTTGAGGTAAAAATAACGAGCCATGCGACCTTTATTGGATTCATTAAGAGTTCTCCCATTTAGATTAGAGGGGCTTGTAACCACTTTAATTCTTTTTTTCAATGTGGGAGAGGAGCTTTTTCTTATAATCGCAGTCCATTCCTTTCGGTTTGAGGGTGGGGAATTCCTGCTTTGCATAAAAATAAAGCATTTAGAAGGGGCAAACCTCGTTGAAAAGGGTTCTCGGGGATTGCACCGTGGCACAGCAAAAGCCTCATAATATTGACCTAGAGCCCTAACTGAGTGATCTTGTTCCTCTTTATTCTAAACAGGGAAAAGAAATATGAAAAACTACCTTTTTACAAGTGAATCGGTTTCTGAAGGGCATCCGGATAAAATGGCTGATCAAATCAGTGATGGTGTTCTTGATGCAATCTTAAAAGATGATCCTCAAGGTCGTGTGGCCGCTGAGACCATGATCACAACAGGAATGGCTGTTGTGGCTGGCGAAATCTCAACAAAAACTTACGTAGAAATTCCAGAGATCGTTCGTGAAGTGATCAAGGACATTGGTTACGACAGCAGTGATAAAGGTTTCGATTATAGAACTTGCGCTGTCCTCACCTCTATTGACCAGCAAAGCCCTGACATCGCCATGGGTGTTGATGAGGCTGGTGGGAAAGAGCAAGGGGCTGGTGACCAAGGATTGATGTTTGGTTATGCCATCAATGAAACTCCAGAGCTTATGCCGTTAACAACCTCGCTTTCCCATAAGCTTGTGAAAACTTTAGCTGACAAAAGAAAAAACAACACAGTCGATTGGCTTCGTCCAGACAGTAAAAGCCAAGTGACTTTCGAGTACGTCGACGGAAAACCAAAACGTGTGGATGCTGTGGTTATTTCCACTCAACATGGTCCCGACGTTTCTCAAGACAAAATCAAAGAATTTGTCATCGATGGTGTTATTCGTGAAGTGATCGACTCACAATGGATGGATGAAAAAACTAAATTTTTCGTAAACCCAACAGGTAAATTTGTTATCGGTGGTCCCCAAGGGGATTGTGGTCTTACAGGAAGAAAAATCATCGTCGATACTTATGGTGGTCACGGCGCTCATGGTGGAGGGGCTTTCTCAGGAAAAGATCCTTCTAAGGTGGATCGCTCGGCAGCCTATGCTGGTCGTCACATTGCTAAAAACATTGTAGCGGCAGGTCTTGCTGATAAATGTCTCGTTCAGCTCGCCTACGCGATCGGTGTTTCAGAGCCTGTCAGTGTTATGGTCGATGCTTATGGAACAGGGAAAGTCGAAGACGACGAGTTGGCAAAAGCCGTGCGCGAGCTTTGGGGATTAAAACCTTCAGAGATCGTGAAGAACCTGGATCTACTCAAGCCTCGTTACCGTCCGACAGCGGCCTATGGTCACTTTGGGCGTGAGGGTGATAGCTTTACTTGGGAAAAAACCGATAAAGTGGACGCTCTTAAATCCTTTTTTAAATTGTAAAACTTGAGTGACCTTCCTTTTTATGGGGAGGTCATGTTAGCCTCTGGTGTTATGGACCCAAACCGAATACGGAACTTCTCAATTATAGCTCATATTGATCACGGTAAGTCCACCCTCGCCGATGGCCTGATACATAGTACAGGTGGGCTTTCTGATCGTGAGATGAAGCAACAGGTTCTCGACTCAATGGATATAGAGCGAGAACGGGGAATCACCATCAAGGCCCAAACCGTGCGTCTTATGTATAAGGCCTCTGATGGGGAGACCTATCAGCTTAACCTCATTGATACTCCCGGACATGTGGATTTCAGTTACGAGGTTTCAAGATCTCTTAAAGCCTGTGAAGGAGCTTTATTAGTGGTTGATGCTGCTCAAGGTGTCGAGGCACAAACATTAGCTAATGTTTATTTGGCTTTAGAGCACGACCTCGAAATCCTCCCTGTTCTTAATAAAATTGATTTGCCAGCCGCTGATGTTGAGGGGGTAAAGCAGCAGATCGAGGACGGAATTGGAATCGATTGCAGTGAAGCTATTTTGGCGTCTGCTAAAGAAAAAAAGGGAATCACTGAAATCCTCGAGCAAGTTGTACAAAAAGTGCCCCCTCCTAAAGTGGATGCCGGTCAACCTTTGCGGGCTCTCGTTTTTGATTCTTGGTTTGATAGCTATCAGGGAGTCGTTGTCCTGTGCCGAGTGATGGATGGTCATGTCAAAAAAGGCGATAAGATCAAATTTATGTCAACAGATGCAGAGTTCGAAGTTTTGAAACTCGGCTTTTTCACACCCCAGCCCGTAGCCGTTAAAGAGCTCCATGCCGGGGAGGTGGGATTTTTTATCTGTGGAATCAAAAGTATCCGTGATGTGCGAGTGGGTGATACGATCACCTACGCCAAAAAAGGAGCAGAAACTCCTTTGGCGGGCTTCCAAAAGATTAAACCTATGGTTTTTGCAGGAATCTTTCCCGTTGAGTCACCGGATTTTAAAGAATTGGAAGTGGCCCTAGAAAAACTAGCTCTTAATGACTCCAGTCTAAGTTACGAGGTGGAAACATCGGCAGCACTAGGCTTTGGATTTCGTTGTGGTTTCCTAGGCCTTCTCCATATGGAAATTGTGCAAGAACGTTTAGAGCGTGAGTTCGGTCTCAATCTGATTACAACAGCCCCAACCGTGGTTTATAAAATTTTCGATACCCAAGGAAATGTACAAGAACTAGAGAATCCTTCCGCTCTCCCTGATCCAGCAAAAATCGATCATATTGAAGAGCCTGTGGTTAAAGTCACTCTGCACACGCCCTCTGAGTACATTGGATCTATCCTTAAGCTTTGTGAAGCTAAAAGAGGGATTCAGGAGAAAATGGATTATATTTCTGACAATAAAGTGGTCATCGTCTACACCCTTCCCATGAGCGAGATGGTGATCGACTTCTACGATCGTTTAAAAACGGTCTCCAGAGGCTATGCCTCTATGGAATACGAAGTGGTGGGGTATCAAACAGCGGACTTGGTGAAGCTTGATATTTTAATCAACGGAGATTCGGTAGATGCTCTCTCCTTGATTACCCACAGAGCACAAGCAGACTTTAAGGGGCGCGCTCTTTGCAAAAAAATGAAAGAATTAATACCCAAACAGCAGTTTCAAATTGCCATTCAGGCGGCGGTCGGGTCTAAAATCCTAGCCCGCGAAAATATCAGTGCCCTTCGCAAAGATGTTACGGCAAAATGTTATGGTGGGGATATCACTCGAAAAAGAAAGCTTTTAGAAAAGCAGAAAGCCGGGAAAAAGCGTATGAAACAAATCGGGACAGTCGAAGTTCCACAGGAAGCTTTTCTCGCAGTGTTGAAAGTGGAGGATTAATATGAACCTTTTTTCTAAGCATTTTTGGACTCATGGTCTTGGTTCTTACGCCTTGGCGATCGGTATCGCTCTAACAATTCGTTGGGCTTTTATGGAAGCTTACGTGATTCCATCGCAAAGTATGCTGCCTTCTCTTTTGATCAACGATCATATTTTTGTAAATAAACTTGTGTATGGAATCCGAGTCCCCTTCAGTGAAAAGTGGCTTGTGGAGTTTGGAAAACCTAAAAAGGGCGAAGTGATTGTCTTCAAATTTCCTCGCGACAAGAGCACCTTTTTTATCAAGCGAGTGGTGGGAGTTCCGGGCGACAAGATCTTTTATGAAAATGGGGATCTTTATATAAACGACAAACTTATGGAAAAGCGGCCAGCGACGGAAGAAGGGAATTTCTCTTACCTTCGCGACGTGGATTTTCAAGCTAAAGGCAAAAGGCCTTACGCCACGATTTCTGATTTTGAACATTACAAAGAGGAAATCAATGGCGTGGTTCATGATGTCTTATTAGCCAAAGGTGAGTACAAAGGAAAAACTTACGGACCTGTTTACGTTCCCGAAGGTCAGCTCTTCGTAATGGGTGACAACAGAAACCGTTCTTCGGATTCCAGAGAGTGGAATTTTGTACCATATGAAAACATTCTCGGGCGTGCCATGTTTGTATGGCTCTCTTGCGAGGAGACTCTTCCCGTGGTGACTTTCCTCTGCAACCCCCTCACGGTGCGTGGAACTCGTTTCTTTTATCAGGTGAAATAATAAAAAATGGGCCATTTTTTTCGTAAAGATCGAGACGACAAACGAGGGAAATGGACGGATGTCATAAAATCTTTACTCACTATTTTGATTCTTTACTTGGGGTTTCGATGGATCCTTTGGGAGCCATTTGTGATTCCCTCAAGCAGTATGGAAAAAACACTTTTGATACAAGACTACGTCTTGGTCAATAAACATGCCTATGGGGTCAGGGTTCCCCTTTCTAAATCCTGGCTGATTGGCCCCAAGGTTCCTAAACGAGGTGAGGTGGTCGTCTTTAAATCTAAACAAGACGACAACCTGTTTTTAGTGAAAAGAGTGATCGGCCTACCGGGCGATAAAATTACAATGGATGAAAAAGGCTTTATCCAAGTGAATCGAACACCTTTTGTTTACGAAGCCTTCGAGGATGATAGTGACGAGTTCTCAGCCTATAAAGAATCCAATGGAGAGCACACCTATCGAATTCAAATCCGTTCTGGTGGCAAAGTGAATCCAGAAAGTTACGAGGTTCCTGAGGGACATATTTTTCTTATGGGTGATAATCGCGATTACTCCTCTGACAGTCGTATATGGGGCCCTTTACCTTTAGAAAATATCATGGGAAAATTAGAACTGATTTGGTTTAGTTGTGAGGAATCCGACAAGCTCTCTAGTTTTCTATGCGCCCCCAGTGATTTTCGAACGGAGCGATTCTTCCAGGCTGTTGATTCAGGAGTATAGGTAAGTGAAATATCCCATTCAGGTTTTATTCCGAGAATATTTCGAAGGGATTTTAGCGGCCGTCTTTCTGGCGTTATTTTTACGCTTCTTCGTCATCAGTATTCTTTATATGCCCACCAACAATATGGAGCCAAACCTGAAGAGGGGAGACTTTATTATCGGCTGGAGACTGGCTTATGGGTTTCCTCTTCCGCTTATGAGAGGTGAAAGGCTTAATAGTAAAGTACCCGAAGCCGGTGATATGATCTCCTTTCGTTTCCCAGGAGACGAAGACCAAACAATCATTAGAAGAGTGGTAGGCCTCCCCGGAGATAAAATTAAAATCACCAACGGCCGAATTTTCGTCAACGATCATCCCTTAATACTCAAAGAAGAAAAAAAAGGCGTTTTCATAGAGCAAGCCGACAGCACTGGCAAAACCTACAAAGTCCGCCATAATCCTGAAGTCGAAATCGACAGTCTCCAGGTCCCAGAAAATTCTCTATTCGTTCTCGCCGACAACCGTTTCAAAGCCGACGACTCAAGAGACTGGGGCTTTGTCCCCATAAAAAACGTAGAAAGCAAAATCTCCTGGATCTGGCTCTCCGTCGACAACTCCCAACCCACAACCCAAATCCGCTGGCCCCGCCTCTTCCAATGGGTCCATTAATAAGAAATCTCTATTATTAAAGATTTTCCGATAAATCCGCGATTAGCCGCTTCCATATGTTGAGAAATATAGGGCTGACTGCGGCTCTGACAAGCGGGACGCGCTCGCCCGCAGGGCGATGTCAGCAAAGCAGGAGCTGTGCCCAGGCAGTCCTATATTTCTCAACATATGGAAGCGGCTAATCGCGCCCCGATGAGAATTCTGTCCCTTTAATAATCAGAGTTTCCCAGAGTCTTGACTTTCCCCAAACCCAGTGAGAGTGTCTTTTTTTAATGACCTCCTACAATACGCGCTCTTATCTCTGGGTTGATGATCTTCCACAGGAAGACATTCAACAGCTGTTTACCCAAGCCACTCAAATTAAAAAGCATTTAACCCGTGGAATTCACCCAAGATTTCTCGAAGGAAAACAAGTCGCTCTGGTTTTCAGTGAAGCGAGCACTCGTACTAAAATGTCCTTTCAATTGGCCGCTCAAAGATTAGGAGCACAGTGTCTCGTAATTGATAACGTCAGAAGCTCGAGCATGAGTAAGGGCGAGACATTCTTTGACACATTCTGGACTCTGCATTCGATTAAACCAGACTTATTTGTGGTTCGCTGTGGCGACGATGATCCTCTAGGCGAGGTGACTAAGAAAAGCCAAATCCCTGTTATAAATGCCGGCTTTGGGGCAAAATCTCATCCTACTCAGGCCTTGTTAGATGCCTTTACCATTCAGGAGCGTTTTGGGAAGTTCAAAGGGGTGAAAGTCCTCCTGGTAGGGGACATCGATCATAGCCGAGTGGCGTCTTCAGATATTAAATTATTGAAAAGCTTCGGTGCTGATGTGAAAGTCTGTGCACCGAATAGTTTCTATAAAAAAGACCTAGGGGTGGAGAACATCTCTAGTTTAGACGAAGCCCTTAGCTGGTGTGATGTTTATATGGGACTACGTGTGCAGTTTGAGCGTCATGAAGCGAAAAATGATTTCCTAAGTGAGGAGGATTATATTGCAGCTTATAGTCTTAATTCTCAGCGCCTAGAAAAGCTCTCAGAAGAGGCCATCATTATGCATCCGGGGCCTGTAAACTGGGGTGTGGAGTTTCAAACATCTGTGCAAGAAGATAAAAGGTTGGTGATGTGGCAGCAAAAAGAAAACGGTGTATACACCCGTGCTGCCTTAATGGAAAAGTTGTTAAAAAGTGAGTAGGTTGTGAAAAAAGGATTTCTAGTTTTAGAAGATGGACAAACTTTTCAAGGCGATTGGTTGGTGGGAGAGCCCTCTGTCGGAGAGATTGTGTTTAACACCTCTCATAATGGCTACGAGGAAATCGCCACCGACCCTTCTTACTATGGTCAAATTATGGTCATGAGTGCGCCCCAACAAGGAAATTACGGGGTGGATAAGCTTTTCTGGGAATCCCGCCAACTTTGGATCAACGGATTTATTGCTTTAGAGATTCAAAAAAGTAAGGCTAACTCCGCTTGGCTCAAAAGATTAGAAGAGCAGAAGATTCCCGCGATTGATTCCTTCGACACTCGTTCTCTCGTTCTCAGTCTGAGAGAAGGGGGCACGCGAGTCGGTGCGATGGTCAGTGCCGAAGACGAAAACTCTGCAAAACAAGAAGCTTCAAAGTTAATTTCTGCTTTCAAAGACAAATCAAAAGACTGGGCCTTTGAAGTTTCAAGAAAAGAAGTTCAAAAAATTCAGGGAGCCAAAGGAACAGGTCCGAAAGTGGCTGTTCTAGATTTCGGTTGTAAAGAAAATATTCTAAGAGAGTTGATCACGCGGTGTAGTGAGATTGTCATCTTTCCTTCACGGACTTCGGCTAGTGAAATCATGGAACACAAGCCCGCCGGACTCATGCTTAGTAACGGCCCTGGTGACCCAGAAAATGTTGAGGTAGCTGTCGAAACAATTGAAGAGCTCCTTGGAAAGATTCCTATTTTTGGAATCTGTATGGGGCATCAATTATTGGGGCGTGCACTAGGGGCGGAAACATTCAAACTACGATTTGGGCACAGGGGTTCCAACCATCCCATTAAAAATATGCAATCTGGTGAAGTCTTTATGACCAGTCAGAATCACGGTTATGCCGTGAAAGAGGACGGCTTAAAAGCCGAAGTGATAATCACTCACAAAAATTTAAACGATCAAACCGTTTCAGGAATTGAATGTCGTGATTTACGTTGTTTTAGTGTTCAGTTTCATCCAGAGAGCCATCCTGGCCCTCGAGATGCGGTGACCTTGTTTGACCAGTTTGTCGAGTGGATGGAGTCATGAATTACGCGGATGCCGTTGAAAAATTATCCATCTATTTCTCATCTCCCAGTTATGAAAAAGAAGTTGTGCAGGCCAAATCCCATTTTTTTGGAGATGTGGGTGTGGATGACAAAGAGAGTGACCGCTACGAACAGTGGATGAATATCTTTTTTGATTGGTACCTCTTTACAAGGCCCATCAGTGGAATGAATCTACCTCCCGCCCAATACGCGTTGGAAATCGATGAATTCCAACAACTTCATGGTGATGAGAAAAGAATTTTCCAAAATTTAGCAAAAACAGAACATAGTCTTCTCCAGTTTTTGAAACAAAAAGGAGAGTTTGTTTTTTTTAAAGACTTGTTTCGAAAAAGAAAAGTCAAAGTAGTGAATAACGATTTTGTGATCACTTTAGAAAAAGGTGATATTTGCGATGCCCGGTTGATTCCTGATGAAGATCATTTCTTTTTCACCAAAGGTTTTTGTTGCCACCCCAGAGAGGTTAACAAATTTATCTTAAAAGAGGTAAAGGCTCTCAAAAAAGCCGATCCCTCAATACAGCAGGCTTTCCAACTCGAATTAATTAGAATGTTTTTTAAAATGGAACAATACAGTCATCTGAGCTTAGATCAAATTTACACTCGTGATAGTAAAGTGAGGTTTTAGTGCCAAGAATAGAGAAATATAAAAAAGTTCTGATCCTTGGAAGTGGTCCCATTGTTATCGGACAAGCTTGTGAGTTTGATTACTCTGGAACGCAAGCCTGTAAAGCGCTTGTTGCTGAAGGCTTAGAGGTCATCCTTGTGAATTCAAACCCAGCCACTATTATGACGGACCCAGATATCGCATCTAAGGTTTATATCGAACCTTTGAAAAAAGAATATCTTGAAAAGATATTAGCAAAAGAAAGACCGGACGCCATTATCCCAACTCTCGGTGGACAAACCGCTTTGAACTTAGGACTAGAGCTTAACCGCGAAGGCATCTTAGAAAAATATGATGTGGAAATGATCGGTGCCACCCCAGAAATTATCCAGTCCGCGGAAGAAAGAGAAACCTTCAACCGTATCCTGCAAAAAGTGGGAGCTAAGCATACAAAATCTCGTATGGTCCGAGAGTTCAAGCAAGGCCTACAGGTGGCCGAGGAAATTGGCTTCCCGATCATTTTACGACCGAACTTCACCCTTGGTGGGGGAGGAGGCGGTGTTGCTTACTCCAAGGAAGAATATGAAAATATGTTAGCGCGCGCATTGGGTGAGAGTCCGACCTCTGAAGTGCTTGTAGAAGAAAGCATTCTTGGTTGGAAAGAGTACGAGCTGGAGGTCATGCGCGATCGCTCAGGCACTTTTGTTGTTATTTGCTCCATCGAGAATTTAGATCCTTGTGGTGTGCACACAGGTGACTCAATAACTGTTGCGCCTCAACAAACTCTCTCTGAAGCCGAGTATCAGGACATGCGCGATGAGGCCAGGAAAATACTCGATGCCGTTGGCCTTGAGTGCGGGGGCGCGAACATCCAATTTGCTGTTAACCCTGCAAATAAAAAGCGAGTGGTTATTGAAATGAACCCAAGGGTTTCTCGCTCCTCAGCCCTTGCCAGTAAAGCCACCGGGTTTCCGATTGCAAAGATCGCTGCACTTCTTGCCATTGGTTACCGTCTTGATGAAATCACCAATGACATCACAAAAACGACTCCCTCTTGTTATGAACCAGCGCTGGATTATGTGGTCACAAAGATACCTCGCTTTGCCTTTGAAAAGTTTGTGGGTTCAAAAGATGAGCTCTCCACTCAGATGAAGAGTGTGGGAGAGGTGATGAGCATTGGGCGGACCTTTAAAGAAAGTTTGCAAAAAGCCCTTTGCTCTCAAGAATTCTCCCATGGTTTTGAAGAATTTAGTTTTGATAAAAATGGTCTTTCTTATCCTAATAGCAAAAGAATATATCATATCGCTCAGGCTTTTAGAGAAGGCTTGAGTGTTGATGAAGTTGAAAAGCTAACCTTAGTAAATCCCTGGTACCTTGAGCAGATCAAAGAGATCATCGATTACGAGAAGATTCTTCGTGATAGTAAACTTGAGAAAGAAGTACTACTAAAAGCAAAGCGCCTTGGTTACTCGGACATTCGCATCGCTGAGATCTGTGGACTCGAAGTCACGGAAGTTAAAAAGATGCGTCAAGATTTGGGCGTGTTGCCCGCTTATTTCCAGGTGGATACCTGTGCCGGAGAATTTGCCTCGGAAACTCCCTATTTTTACTCAACCTACTGGGGGCAGCCAGAAACACTGCCGGCCAATGACAAGCGCGTTGTGATCATCGGAAGTGGGCCGAACCGTATTGGCCAGGGAATTGAATTTGACTACTGCTGTGTGCGTGGAGTGAAGCAGCTTCAGAATATGGGTTATGAGGTCATCATGATCAACTCAAACCCTGAAACCGTTTCCACAGATTACGACACATCAGACCAGCTTTTCTTTGAGCCACTTTCCACCGAGCGTGTTTTGGATGTTCTTAACTTCGTAAAACCGGTAGGAGTGATCCTGCAACTTGGTGGACAAACCCCATTATCTCTAGTGCACGATTTGCATTCCTTCGGGGTTCCTCTTTTAGGCTCTTCGGTTGAGTCAATTGACTTTACCGAAGATCGCTCACGCTTTTCCAAAGTTTGTGAGGGCATTGGCTTTGAAATCCCGGTTTCAGGTCTTGCGTCGAATTGGGAAGAAGCGAAGTCTGCCAGCCAAAAAATTGGTTTTCCGCTAATTTGTCGTCCAAGCTACGTTCTTGGCGGGCGTAGAATGGAAGTGATTGAAAACGAAGACAGTCTCGAAAAGTATTTTAAAAAATACGCCGCCGACATCAGTGAAAAGGCACCCTGTTTTATGGATCAATTCCTAGAGGGAGCCATCGAAGTGGATGTTGATATTGTTCGCGGTAAAGACTGGAGTATTGTCGGTGGCGTGATTGAGCATATTGAAGCCGCCGGGGTTCACTCCGGTGACAGTATGGGAGTGATTCCTCCGCAAAGACTGCGTGATGATGTTCTAAAGAGTATTGAAAACTACGGACTTCAGTTGGCGGATAAATTGGATGTCATAGGACATCTCAATGTTCAGCTAGCCATTAAAGATGACCGCATTTACATTATCGAAGCCAATCCGCGCTGCTCGAGAACGGTTCCCTTCCTTGCCAAAGCCGCCGGGATTCCAATCGTTGATTTAGGAATCCATGCCATGATGGGCACCAAGAAGGAGCAATTAGAACTTGAGCGTTACGATTGGAAGAAGTCTCCTTACGTGTGTGTGAAAGGTGTTGTCTTTCCATTTAAAAAGTTTCCTGAAGCCGATTCTATTCTGGGACCTGAAATGAAATCCACTGGCGAGTCTATGGGACGTGGCAAGGCTTACAGTGAAGCTCTCCTTAAAGCCTTTCTAGCCTCTCAAATGGAGCTTCCTGAAAGAGGGGAGGTCTTTCTTTCTTTAAGAGAAAAAGACAAGAAGTCTCTCCTTCCTGTGGCAAAATCATTGGTTGAAATGGGTTACACTCTCTCAGGAACGGCTGGAACCGCTAGTTTCCTCTACGAGAATGGCGTTGACTGTATTCCTGTAAAAAAAGTGCATGAGGGTCGTCCCAATTGTGTGGATCGTATTCGCTCTGGAAAAGTGGACCTCGTTATAAACACAACCTCTGGTCGACAATCGCTGGAGGCTTCTTTTAGCATCCGCAGAAGTTGTACTGATTTTGCTGTCCCCTGTATTACGGAAGATCATGCCGCTGAGGCTATGGCCATTGCTTTACAAACGCAGAAGTCCGGGCAGTTCGACGTTTATCCTCTTTAGTTAGCAGTGGAAGTCTCTAGTGAGGCTTCCATTCGGTTGTCTAAAAACATCCACGCAGTCATTCTGAGCGTAGCGAAGAATCTGTCACCAATGAACCTGGCAGGCAATCAGACTCTTATTCATGTCAGCTCAATAACCTTAGGTCCTGCGTCGAAGCTTGGACACTCGCTTTGTAATGCCTGAGTTTTTCATTACAATTAGGTTCTCAGTCAAAAAAGGGGGCACTTTCAATGATTTTGGAAGTAAAAAATCTCAATAAAAGCTTTCGACACCCTTGGAAGCTTCAAAAAATCCAAGTTCTTAAAGATGTTAATTTTCACGTCGACAAAAAAGCTATTGTTGGCTTTCTCGGTTCCAACGGAGCGGGAAAGACCACAAGTATAAAATGTTTGCTTGGTTTACTGACATTTGATTCTGGCGATTTGAAGGTCTTTGGTAAAGACCACCTTGATAAAGAGGTGAAAAAGAATATCGGATATTTACCAGAAAGACCTTTTTTCTATAATTACTTAACAGCTGAGGAGTTTTTAACCTTTTACGGACAACTCAGTGGATTAGATAAGTCCCAGTTAGATAAAAGAATTGATGAGCTCTTAGATGTGGTCGGCTTAAGCCACGCGAAGAAAATGTATCTAAAGCAGTTCTCAAAGGGAATGTTACAACGGGTGGGAATGGCGCAGGCCTTAATTCATCGACCTAAACTTCTTATTTTAGATGAGCCCCTTTCCGGTCTTGATCCCGATGGCCGTCGTCAGCTTGTTAAAATTATTCAAAATGCCTATGACAATGAAGAGTCATCCATCTTTTTCTCAAGCCACCTGCTTGATGACATTGATCGTCTTTGCCAAGAACTCGTAGTGATCAAAAAAGGGGTGGTGGAGTTTTGCGGTAAAAAGTCAGAGTTCGTTGATCGAGGCGATCGAAAGTTTCAAATCTCCTATAATTCTCAGGGGCATAGACAGAAACTTAAAGTCGACAACATCACCCAACTACAAAAAGAAATTGATACCATTCGCAAGCAAGGTTTTGAAATTATTGGAGTGGAGCAAGAGAAAGTCAGCTTAGACCGCGCTTTCAAAGAATTTCATGGTCAAGAGGTTGAAGAGGTGGAAGCATGAAGTTTGCAAGTTTGGTTGTAGCAAAAAACACCTATATCGAAATGATTAGAGATCGAGTGCTTTACTTTGTGGTGGTGTTTTCACTCCTTTTTATGGCCTTGTGTTTTGCTCTCGGTCAACTTTCTTATGATGAGATCTTTCGACTCTCGGTTTCCCTCGGCCTTTCAGGCATTCATTTGTGCTTTATCGGATTAACTATTTTTCTTGGTTGCAGTGTTTTTTTTCGAGAAATAGAGCAGAAGACAATCTATACCTTGTTGGCGCGTCCTATCTCGCGAGACCAGTATCTTACAGGCAAATACATGGGACTTGTCGGAATTCTCGTTACCCTTCTTTTTGGCTTTTTACTCTGCTTTACCCTGATTGAGCTTCTACTGGGGATGCCGATTCTTCTGACTTCCTATTACGCTTTCATCGGCTTCTTTTTTGAGTCTTGCATTTTACTCGCGATCACCTTTTTCTTTTCAACTTTCGCGAAACCCTTCCTATCAATCACGGGTTCGCTTTCGTTCTTTCTTATTGGACATTGGGTGGGCACTCTTGACTACATTATCGAAAAAAGTGAAGACCTGGTTTTCAAGTTCTTCGCAATAGGTGTGAGTCGGGTTTTCCCTAATTTAGAAGCCTTAAATTGGCGCCAGTTTGCGATCGCCAAGGCACATGTACCTTCTTATGAGGTTGTCTTTTCCGTTACGGTCGCGACATTGTGGGCGCTTTTCTTTTTTCTTATGGCTTTGTTGATTTTCAGGAGAAAAGATTTTGAATGATCACTGGAGTTTGACGGCTTTTGCCTTCTGGTTTGGCGCCATATGGGGAAGCTTTGCCAACGTAGTCATAGTGCGCCTACCTCTGGGAAAAAGTGTGGTAACACCCCGAAGTCGCTGTCCCCAGTGTCAATCAGCCATTCCCTGGTATTTGAATATTCCTATTTTTTCTTGGGTTCTACTCAGGGGACGCTGTCACAATTGCAAAAAGAAGATTTCCATTCGTTATCCGATTGTTGAATTCACAATGGGACTCTTTTTTGCTTCCCTGTTTTATCGTTATGGATGGTCTTTTTCTACATTCGAATATTGGCTCTTTGCCTTTGCCTTAATTACCTCAAGCTTTATTGATCTTGATCATATGATTTTACCAGACCGCTTTACTTTATCGGGAATCGTTATTGGTCTGGTGGGGGCTTATTTCAACCCGGACCGAGTTTTTCTACAGGCATTATTAGGGGTGTTCGTAGGAGGAGGGCTTCTTCTGGGGATCGCGGCTTTTTATCTTTATGTTCGTAAAATTGAAGGCATGGGTGGGGGAGACATCAAACTTCTGGCTTGGATTGGAGCTGTGTGTGGGTTGAAGTCGCTTCCCTTTGTATTGCTTGCCTCAAGTCTTTTTGGAATCCTTTTTGGCCTGGTCTACATGTTCCGTTCCGATGATGGATTAAAGACGGGGTTTCCCTTTGGTCCCTGTTTGGCATTGGCGGCCTTAATTTATCTGCTTTTTGACACCCATATTTTGATGAGAGTTTTATTTCCCGTCGAAGTCTTATTCAACTAAACCTTTGTCGTCCCCGTGGTCGCCCAATTTTTTTCGACCAAGCATAAAGTCTAGTCCTCTTTAAAAGTCTAACTACAAGCTTCGGTCTAGAGCTGTAAATAATTGAAGATATTAAAAAAAATCTAAAGAATCGGACTTTCGACGGTTTGACTTTAGTTCATGCCTTCGATTTAATTTTAGGATAGGAAAGGTCCAGTTAATTTGAAGCGGCATCAGAGAAGGTTTCATGATTTTTGGTAGTAAACAAGTCATCGGTCTCGACTTAGGGACCAGTTCCATTAAGATGATTGAAGTAAAGTCATCAGGGCGAACCTACAAGATGACCAACTTTGGTATGTCCTCTATTCCTGAGGGTTTAATTGATGGTGGAGAAATCATTGATCCCACAGCTCTTTCTCAAATTATTATGGCTCTTCATAAGGAGCTTGGTTTAAAAACCAAAGCTGTCTGCACCGGGATGTTCGGTGGTGCGGTGATCGTAAAGAAAATATCTATGCCAAGGATCGATCCCAAATTGATCGGTGAACAGATCCAGTGGGAGGCCGAGCAGTATATTCCCTTTGACCTAAGCGAAGTGAATTTGGATTATCACCTCTTACAATCACCAGATAAGAACTCCGAAACTATGGAAATTCTTCTGGTAGCGGCCAAACATGATTATATTATCCGTTACTTTGAAGCTATAGAAATGGCTGGATTAAAATGTGCCTTAATTGACGTGAATGGTTTTGCCTTAGCTAACAGTTTTGAAATGAACTATGGAGTAAGAAACGGTGAGACCGTGGCTCTTATCAACATCGGTGCTGGTGTGACCAATCTCGTGGTTATTGAAAACGGTCGAGTGGTATTCTGTCGTGACATTCCTATTGGGGGCAATGTTTATAATATGGAAATTTCCAGAGAGTTGGGCGTGAGTGCGCAAGAGGCCGAGGAATTAAAAATTGGCTTTACCCAAACTCAATCGAATCCAGCCGAACTTCAAAATGTTATTTTGGCTACCAACGAAATGATATGTGAAGAGGTAAAAGACAGTTTCAAGTTTTATGAACAGTCAAAGAGTGGATCGGCAGTCACTAATATCTTTTTGTGTGGTGGATCGGTAAAAGTTCCCCAGTTGGTTGAGGCCATCGGGCAAGCGACCGAGCTTGAATGTCAGGTGATGAATCCATTACAAAAAATCTCTTTTAATCCCAAGAACTTTTCTGAACAGTTTATTTCCGAGATCACACCCTTTTTACCTTGTGTGCTCGGGCTTGGGTCGCGCAAAGTGGGTGACTCATGATTCGGGTGAATTTAGCCAAAACTCATAGCTATCAGCCCACAGGGACTCAGACGGCTATAGCTATGGATCAAGCAGCCATCAGTGCTGCAGCCGGGGCTCATCCTGCTGCAAAGGTGGCTTGTATGGTGGCTTTTGTAATCCTTTTATATATTTATGAATCCTATAATCTTTCGGCCATCCAAA
Source organism: Bdellovibrionales bacterium (assembly GCA_964230645.1). Lineage (GTDB taxonomy): Bacteria > Bdellovibrionota > Bdellovibrionia > Bdellovibrionales > JAGQZY01 > JAGQZY01. Next base: position 782,373 of record CAXRHT010000003.1, read on the forward strand.
GCCAGTTTGCTCAGAGGCAGGCGGCACTTCAACAAATCCAAAACGAGGTGCAAGAGTTTGGGTCTGTAACGAATGTTGTGGCGGATCTTCAGAAAGAGAAGAAGCAACTGGACACTAAGTTAGCGGTTATTCAAAAAATCTCTCAAAAAAGAGCTTTTAAGCTTAAGGCCATTCAATTCATTCAAGAAAGTGTTTTGGATGATCTGTGGTTAAAAAGCTTAACTGTTAGCAATAACACTTTAGAGATCTCAGGCTTTTCGATCACTCCCACCTCTGTTCAACAAATTGTTAAAACTTTATCGGCTGCAGACTTTGTTGAGCCAGGCGTGACTCAAGAAATAAAAAGAATTGAGCGTAACGAGACAGATATAAACACTTTCAAAATCACGGCACAGGTGAAGCAGTAGTGGATATTCAAGAAGAATTTAATAAATTAGATATTAAAAAGTCTCTTGGTATCGGACTAGGGCTGGCGGCCTTTTATTGGATTATGCTTTTTAATGATGGAAGTGTTTTGCGTGCTCAAATCGCAAATACTGAAACACAAATCAGTAAATCTCAAGCCTCTTTAACCCAAGTAAAAAAGGCGATTGAGGATAAAGCGAGATTCCAAAAAGACATCGAAGATATCACACTGAATATGAAGGACTTTCAAAAATACTTTGCGGTTGGAGTGGACTCTAACAAGCTTTTGTTGAAAGTATCTTCATTTGCAGAGAACCACGGCCTATCTGTCGAGTCTGCCAAAGCTGTTGAGAAGGAAAAAGAGTTTCCCGCTTACGAGGAAACGGCTGTGGAATTTGTTGTCGAAGGAAATTTCCATAACGTTATGGAATTCATTGCCAGCCTCACCCGTATGGAAAAAGCCATTGATTTTGCCAAAATGGAATTTTCAACCGAAGTCGGTGGCGATTTTCCAGTGGTAAGGTTTGCAACAACACTTGTGGTTTACAGCTCTAACGAAGAACTTGGAGCCGATCCACAAAGCGTGACAACTCCTGGGGGCTCCAATGGTTAGATTTTTGCTAACCTTTGGATTTATTTTCCTACTGCTACCCTCAGGCTATGCCCAAGAGCCACCTCCGGGGTCAGCGCAAGCTGCAACGACTGAAGAGGAAGAGGTGCGTCCAAAAGAAAAGATCTCAAAGATTCAAATGTATCTTAAACCTTTCGCTTATGACCGCGAGATCTACCGAGATCCTTTTGAGGCTCAAACGGGGCAGGCTCCATTGGAGCCCGGGCAAGTTTACGGTCCCTTTTTAGAAATTCAGACTTTTAGGTTGTCGGAGTTCACTTTAAAGGGGTTACTATGGGACACTGAGAATCCCGTTGCGATTTTTCAGGCTCCCAATGAGAAAATTTATAAACTAACTATCAAAGACTACATTGGTGAAAACTTTGGATATATTGCCACGATCCGCGAAAAGGAAGTGGTTGTTATTCAAACAATTGAGGAAAACGACCGTCGTTACTCGACAACAAAGGTTGTTTTTCTTGAAACAGTACAAGGAGAGTGATCATGACAAGGATGTTGTGTTCCCTAATGTTTTTAGTGTTACTTTCGATGCCATTTACAGGCTGTTCCATTTTTGAATCCGAGGAGGGGGTGGCTGTTGATGAGATCGATAGAGAGAGCTTCTCCGACCTAGGTGAGCTTGAAGATGGTGGCCTATTAGATACCGAAGACGAGATGCTCGCAGAGAGTGCTGATCTTGTAGAAGGTTCAGGAGCGTCAGTGCCCGCGGAAGGAGACTTTGGCGGCGGAGACATTGCTGGAGACGAATTCGGAGGTGATGATTTTGGCGGAGACGAGTTCGCCAGTGACGATTTTGGAGACGGTGACGATTTTGCCTCTGATGAATTTGGTAGCGATCCATTCGCCGAAGATGACTTTCAAGCCACCACCACTGAGGCCAACTTAGACAACGAATTCGCCGCCGCTGAGATCGATGATGGCTTCGGAGATGACTCATTTTCCGAAGACGAATTTGCAGACTTCAGTGACACCAATGAAGCACAGATCGATCAAGAGTTAGCGGGAAATGAACTGGATGAATTCTCGGATGCGCAATTTGAAGAGGGGGATTTTTCAGAGGGAGCTATAGCAGAGCAAGATCCTTTTGCTTTTGACGGAGCTCCAGTGGTAGATGAGCCAGCTCCTGAAGCCCCAGTGATTGATGTACCAGAAACATCCATGGTGGTTGCTGAAACTGAAACGGAAGTTGACCCTTCACGCAATCAGGTCACAAATCTTGAGTATAAAGCCTATGAAAAAGGCGGGACTGTCGTAATAGAAACTCAAAGTCCTGCGATCTATGAGAAGATTGTAGATAATGACCTCAATCAGGTTATTATAGAAGTCCAAGATGTGTTCTTACCTGAGCGTTTCAAAAGGCCTTATATTACCAAAGACTTCAAACAAGATATTGCGACCATCAATGCTTACAGCAACGCCGATGGATCAGCAAGATTCGTGATTCAAATGAAAAGACCGATCAATCCAGCGGTTCAGCAAGAAGGGGGCGCGATATTGGTCATGACCTCCGAGTCCACTCCAATGGAAACGGCCGCCTCTGAAGAATCTCTTGATAACTTAGTTTCACAGAATCAAATGGAGACGAATGTACAACCAGGACAAAGCCCATCAACATCGGACGGGGCGACCGAAGCTCTTGGTGGGATGAATGCAAAGTCGGGATTGAGTTTGGGACAGGGGCAGTTTGTCGGAGAAAAAATAAGTCTTGAATTTGGTCAGACAGATGTGAGGACCATCATCAATACGATCGCTGATAAGAGTGGAGTGAATCTTATCATGGATAAAGATGTTGAGGGCACAACAAGTCTGCGTTTAAGAAACGTTCCCTGGGATCAAGCCTTGTTGGTTCTGCTGCGTTCACAAGGTCTTGGCTATGTTAAAAGAGGAAATGTACTAAGAATTGCAAAACAGTCTACCTTAAGCCAAGAAGCCCAGTCGGTAAGTAATCAGATCCAAAATGAGAAGAAAGCAAAGCTTCTTTCCGGTGGAATCAAGGTAAAATATATTCCAGTCAGCTACGCTAATGTGTCAGAGCTTTCAGGAAAACTAGCGGAATTCACCAGTGAAGATGGAAAGATTGCTTTTGATAATCGCACAAGCTCTCTCGTGATTACCGATTACGGTGAGTACATTGAACGAATTCTCGAACTGGTGAAGGCTCTTGATACTCCTCCTATGCAGGTGGAAATTGAGTCAAAGTTAATAGAGGCGAGAGAAGAGTTTTCTCGAGAAGCAGGTATTAACTGGGATATTGCTGGGCAGGACTTTCCCATCAATTCGCAAACGGGGTCGGTGAGTGCTGGTCTATCAAATAATCTACCGACCGATCCCACGAGAAATTTTTCTTTGGATTTGAATGTTGGTACTTTCGATATATTTGGTGATTTAAATGCGGCTTTGAACATCTTCGAGAGCCAAAACAAAATCAAAGTGCTTTCTCAGCCTAGGGTTGTGACGATGAATAAGGTGGAAGCGGTAATCGAGCAAACCACCCAGGTTCCCATTCGTCAGCTAACAATCAATCCAGGATCGCCACCGACGGTGACCTTTAACTTTGTCGATCTAGTGCTAAGCTTAAAGGTCACTCCGCAGATCACATTTAAAGGAGATGTCATTTTAGATGTGGAAATGAAGCGGGAGTTTGCTGGTGTGGTAAACGCAGATGGAGCGCGAGAATTATCGAAACGTCGTGCCAAAAGTACTGTGATGGTAAAAAATGGTAAGACGGCTGTCATCGGTGGAATTTACCAGGTGGACGATACTGACACGGACGGAGGAATTCCTTGGCTGAAAGATATTCCTCTCGTCGGTTATCTTTTCAAACAGGTTGCAGTGACCAAAAGTAAAAACGAACTGCTCTTATTCTTAAAGCCTAAAATTATCAAAGAAGTGGATGGCCCGATGGTCTCTAAAACTGGAGCTCCTGGATCTAACTTCGATCCTTTTGAGGAGTTAAGTTTAGATGAAGGCTCTACTCCCACAACCAACTCTGTTGAAACAGCGACCTCATCTGATACCAATGGCCTAGAAGGCTTTGATGACGGATTTGAAGACGACTTCGGAGACGATGATTTCGGTAACAACCCTGAGGCCGGTTCAGGCGAGGGCCAGTTCGATGAAACTCCGCTCGATGACGATTTCGACTCCCTCACCCTCTAATTCCCAAAAGATGCCTGGCTCCTTTTGGTATCGCATCGAGTTATCCCCCTCCTAAAACGAATCAAAGCAGGCCTGAGAGGGCCTGTTTTTTTATTCCGCCTAACATAATGAGGTTTTTCTTAGTTCATAGTAGAAGCTCAAACTATGGATTTATTCGAGAGCCAAATCAATACTGCTCACCAGCCTCTAGCTGAAAAGCTAAGGCCCAAAAGCTTCTCAGAGCTTTTCGGTCAAAAAAAGATTTTTTCGGACAACAAGGTGCTTTTTAAAAAGATTCAGGATGGTTTTCTGCAAAGCCTTATTTTGTGGGGCCCTCCTGGTTGCGGCAAAACGTCATTTGCACTGGCTTTAATCAATGAAGTGAATGCCGATATTTTTCAAGAAAACGCCATAGACCTTGGGGCCAAGAAAATTCGTGAAATCGGGGAGAAGAGCAAACGTTCTCTGCTCGAGCGGGGACGCAAATCCGTTCTTTTTGTGGATGAAATCCATCGTCTCAATCGTGGCCAACAAGATGTTCTACTCCCCTTTGTGGAAAAGGGATTTTTCTATTTGGTAGGGGCGACTACTGAAAACCCGTCCTATCAGCTCAACGCCGCTCTTGTGAGTCGCTGTCGTTTATTGGTGTTTGAGCCTCTTGATTTCAACGATATTAGAGCCATGGCTGAAAAAGCCTTTTTAGATAAAAAAATAGAAATTCCAGAGCTATTGACCCCGGATGCTTTTGAGCACCTAATACATTCCAGCCATGGCGATGGCAGAAAGCTTTATAACGCCATTGAAGAGTTATTCTACCTGCATAGATTTGGTGAGGACACAAAGCTTCCCCTTGATCAAAAGGGTCTTGAAGACTTTTTTGTCTCCTCGGGACTGAGATTCGATAAGAAAGGGGATGAGCACTACGACACCATTTCGGCTTTTATAAAAAGTGTGCGTGGAAGTGATCCCAGTGCGGCCATCTACTACCTGGCCCGAATGCTTGAAGGGGGCGAGGACCCGCTTTTTATTGCAAGAAGGTTGGTTATTTTGGCCTCAGAGGACATTGGAAATGCCGACCCCCAGGCCCTTACATTGGCAGTGAGCACTCTCTCGGCCGTAGAGCTTGTGGGCATGCCTGAGGCACGCATCAACCTCGCCCAAGCAGTGACCTACCTCTCATCGGCTCCAAAGTCGAACCGTAGTTATATGGCCATTAACAAGGCCTTAAGCGAAGTTAAAAAGTCCGGTCCGCTCCCGGTCCCGAAACACCTGCGCTCAAGCCAGACTCAATTGATGAAAGATATTGGGCACGGAAAAGACTATAAATACAGTCATGATGGGCCCACAGGATGGCTTCCCCAGGATTACTTTCCTGAAAAACTAAAAAACAGAGACTTTTATGAGCCTTCTGAGCGCGGTTTTGAAAAAAGAATCAGCGACTACCTTAAGTGGATGAAGCAAAAAGACTAGTTAAAAAGGCTTATTGGCCACAATACAAACGCAAGGCTCCTCACTTAATACCTTTTGGCTGTGTTTGGTATTTGAGGGCACCATGATTTTATCACCTGTTCTTAACAGGAGCTGATTACCATTGATATTCATTGAAAGCTCTCCTTGAAGCACCATTCGAACTTCGTCGAGGGGGTGTTTATGTTCAGGGTAACTTTCCTCTTTAGTTAATACCTCTTCTCGGGGTTGGAGGTCTTCGGCTCTAAAAATCATCAAGGCTTGTTCTTTGGTCGGTTTAAGGGGGGCTTGCCAGCGAATCACAATCATCTAATAACTCCAAATTTCCATAGGGTGGGTGGCGTCCGGATTTCCCTTCCCTTCTAGGCTCTTTAGATCTCCCATCTGGGAGACCTGAGGCGGCATCTCACTCATTTTATCACAGGTAACAAGCCGGAAGCTATCAAACTCGCCTCAACTCAACCTAATCCAAGCCTCGGCCAAAGTAAAGACTCTGGATCAAGGTTTTGTCAATGATTTAGAGCTTTTAGCCATATCTTGGACGTTATTTCGGTTTGACCGTGTTCCTATGATACAGGCCTGCTTCAGATTGAGAACTTATTGATTTTCCAAAGTTTTTTATAAAGTTCCCCGGTAGGGGGGACGATAGGAATGTAACTGAACAAGGTAACGTTGGAGGAACAGTTGAATAACTCAGATATGTTTGGTGCCGGTGAGCAACTTTTAGAGAAGATTTTTAAGTATATCGATGGAACAGAAAGCTTAGCCTTTGTTGATAGCGAGCTGGCTGATTACTTTATTATCGAACAAAAAGTGGACCAGCGCCGAATCACAGTGAATAAGTTTGATGTGGAAGATGTGTTGACCCGAACCGATGAGGACGGACAAGAGTTTCTTCAGGTGAATTTTGTTTCTGGAAAGAAAATTCTTCTCACTAAAAAGCTAGTGGGATTTCGCCCCCTCACAATGTTTGGACTCGATATGGAAAAGCTTCCAAAAGTCGTTACCACCCCAGATATAATGAATATTTTTGACGCTATTCAAGAGAGTCTCTGCCACGAAGACAATTCTGACGAAGAGTTGGAAGTGCTTAGAAAGGTTTACGATTCTGTTGTATGCGGCGGAGAGTCAGTAGGATTTAACCTCGATCAGGAAAGAGCCCTATTTTCCCGTATTCCTACTCAGGTTCTAAAAACAAGCGCCTAACAACCAGCCTCTCAAACCAAAAAATCTCTTTAGCCCCAAAAATTTGGGGCTAAATTATTTGACCTCTCCCTTATTTCATTAGATAAAACACTTTCCTCATGTGGGGGTATAGCTCAGTTGGGAGAGCATCTGATTTGCATTCAGAAGGTCGCAGGTTCGATCCCTGTTACCTCCACCAAATTTCCTAAATATTTTAATAGTTTACAAAGGTGAGACTGTAAGTTGTTTCCTTATTATAGCACCTGCGCAAGCAATGCGCTAGCGATGGATAGGACTTCTTCTACCAGTCCGTAGGCTTCATTATATTTTTGCCTTGGTGAGAAACCACGGGAGGGAACTGACTAATTGAAAGCGCTCCTTCACGAATCGGACGATAGAAGTCTATTACCTTCTGCAACTTCTTCGACTGATTTGTGTGGGGATTCAATATCCCTATTTTCTTCTTAAATTCATTTCTGACCATATTTATAGGTGTGAATAGGTCCGAGTCATTTGAGATTACCACCGCGCACTCGAATTGATTTTTGAATGCGTCTAGCAATAAGTGGGATGCGAGATTAACATCTGAACCTTTTTCTTCGGTCTTGATTACACTAACAAAGTTGGGTCTACCGTTACGCTTGAGAGATGCAGTAGGCATTTTACATACATGCGAGAGGTAGTGGCCTTCATGAATTTCCAAGTTTGATAAACTTTTAAGGGCCTTGAAGTAGGTCCATTGTCTTTTATGGGCAGAATCCCCAGGATAGCGAGGGGACACTCTCGCCGTAAAATATTTGATTTTATTTACTTTGTTTTTAGTTAACAGATTACATACTAGAGCGTTCAAATCTAACCATTTAAAGTTAGATTCCTTGAGTGCTCCATAATAAAGGTTGAAACCATCCACGTAGACATGGGTGTTCAGTTTTAGTTCAGTATCCATAAAAAAACAAAGGCCGCCAGAGGCGACCTTGTGACTTGCCACTAACGACAAGCGTGATTGTTACCTCTATATTCGGCATTTTGAGTAAAAAATCAAGGTGCCAATTTTTGTCACTAACGCAAACGCTAAATAAATGAGCTAGAGGGCCCGAAAATGTAAAACCTACAATAAAACTAGCGATTCGTCGTATCAATTTGAAACATTTAAGTTGGTTTCAAAACATCAGGGAGTTGGCATTGAAATGTCACTAAGATTCTCTATTGGACCCTAATTATTGAAGGTAATATTCTGGAGGAACATAGAAACTATCAGTTGTGTCGTATTGGGTAATAGATTGGAATATCTCCGTCGGAGTTTCAAAGCGAACTGCCGCTACCTCTGCGAGTAATTCGCTTAGTCTTTGAGCTGCTGATTTGGGATAGATATCTTGGACGGTGATAGTTCCCTCGTACAAAACTCGAAGTTCTTGCAGTATTTGTCTATCTATATGCCGATTGTAATAAGGGAAAGAATATCCAATTACCACTAGATTTTTGACGTTCCGTAGTTTTTTAAGAAAAGCCTCGCCCAGAAGTTCATTCACGCTTTGATGCCTGTCCCATGAAAATGATAGTAGTGAATCACTCTTCTCCAAATATTTCGAATATTGGAACATTAGATCTCTAATTTCTTTTGGGGTTGAGTAATTTAATTTTGTCATATTCTCGATACTCATGACTGAGCCATTTTCTTCATTGAGAAACTTGAAAAAATTAGTCGATCCGTTAATTTTTTTGTAAATTGAATTAAGCATTTTGGTTTCTTCTAGACTCAACAATTCAGAGAAGTTCAGTTCCAAAACACTATCGTAATTCCAAGATAGAAATAAATGCTCGTCGGAAAATTCATTTTCAAGATTAAAAAGTAAATCTGTCATCAGAGCAAGGTATCTATATTCTTTCGAGACTTCGTTTTTGCGGTTGTCAAAACCGACAACTGAGTAAAAAGTTATTACGTGGTCAATAAGTCTCTTAAGGCGAATGTACTCGGTTTCCTTGTTAGCTATTTTATACTTGCGAGCCAATGTATCGATTGACCTGAAGTTGACAAGCTGTGCTTTAACTTCATTAAGGAAAGATGCTTCAAATTCATCTGCTTCAGGGGTGAACTCTCTTGGTAATTTAATAGAGTCGGTAAAGTTTTTAACCAAAGGAACTGAATTGGCACTAGCCCCAGCACCAAATAGATACAAAGTTGACATTAGTTACCTCCAGCTATTTTCAAAAAAATCGCACAGGTGACCCTGATTACGGGAATTAAGATAAAGAACCATAGGACAATTCGGGTAAGGGGTGTTGAGTGACTATCTGTATTACAGGCAGAAAGAGGTTTAGAGTTAGTTTTGTATTCAGTGGGCTTGGTATGCAATTTACAACACTCACGTCTAATTTGTTATTTTTTTACTTTTTATCTTTTTTAGAACTTCCAGCAAAAGGAGAGTTGGGTTTCCACCTTCAGCCCGCATTTGTGCGCTGTGCTCTAGTAGCTCGTCAATTTGTGAAATCAACTCTTTCTGGACTAAGACTGATTTTTGAAGGTAATTTCTATAATCCCTAACAAGACTTTCTGCCGAGTTAGGAAGGTTGATTAAGTTTGTTTTCTCCATAGTTTAAAATTAAGGGGTTCGTTTCCAAGTGTCTATATAAACACTCTTTATTGAATAAATTTCAATTATTAAGTATTCCTGCTTCTCTATTAGCTTTTTTAAAGAGACGGGCAAGGGCTTAAAGTCTGAAGAGTTTTTTTTAACACTCCGAAAGAGTATGTTGGCTAGAAACGGCATCGAGATTTAGCCAATCTCATTCAAATAGCGCAAATTTGCTTTAGTTTTTCTATCCATATTGAAAAAAGTTATTTCTCCTCACCCACATACACTTCTCGACCGTCTCCCTTGATTATGAGTGCATTGGGACTGTCGGAATTAATGAGGATGCTTGTTCCTTGGGTAAGAATTCTAGACGGAAGGCTTTCCATCAGATTTTGATAGCCGCCACTCGGTATTGAGAGAGAGTCAACTTCAGTCATGCCATTAATTTTGACTGACAAGGACGCTATTATTTCAGTCCCAGGAGGGGGCCAATTCACTTTGAAAACGTTTAAGAGAAGTCTTATGACTCTGGTGGAGAATCATTTCCAATTCAGGCAAGGCGGCACGCCAACAGACATTCCACTTTCGATCGTAGGCTTCCAATTCGGCAACAAAATCATGGCCATGAAATTCTTCAAACTCTGGAATTTTTTCCGTCAAATAAGGCCATATATCATTGCGCTGGCGTTGAGCTAGATAGTTTTTAACCAAATTAGCATGGGGGTGACCTAAGTGTTTTTCTGCAATCATCCTTCTCGTTGTTTTGCTAAGGCTTCTTACATTGAGTGCTAGGGGGTAATCGAGAGTTCGATTGGACCAAGTTAAACCATGATCAATACAAAAGGAAATAATATTGGGTATATCGAGATAATTCGCGGCCTGGATTGTTGTGTGTACATTGAGAATAAGATTCACGTCACCGGAGTCTCTTAAAAGGCACCAACTTTTTACACCTTTTTCCACTTTAGACCAACTGACTCCGTGGCGGATGTATTCTCCAACTTGACCGATACCGTCTAAACTGATGTCAACCAAAACAGTGCCAAACTTACTTAAAATATTTTTCACTTTGGAACTGGGTTCAACACTTCCATTGGTTGCAAAAGAAAATTCCACATTTTTGAGATCAACTTCTTTGGAGACGCGATCACAAACTCGGAGAAAGTTTCGATTAAGCAAAGTTTCCCCTCCTAATAGCCTTAGCCTTTTAAGAGAAGCAAATGAGGAGTTGTTAAAGATGCTTGAGATATCAACCTCAAGCTCAGTCTCCTTGTCCAACTCAGTTGCCCATAGGCTGCTTGATTCGTGATCACACATACGGCATTTCATATTGCAAAGAGAGCCGAGGAAAATTTCGAGACTTTCCAACTGGCCAGGCTCGCCTCGATGCTCACCCTTCATCTTACGCAAACTCCGCAGTCCCTGGCTCTCCTCCTCAACACAAACCGCGCAGCCATCAGGAAACTGACCCGAAGCAAGTATTTGTCTAATATTCAAGAATGCTTCACTGTCAAAAGCCTCTTGAATCGACGTGCCCTGTTGAGGGAAGACATTTTCTTCACTTTTGTTGAAACGGCAGCAGGGACGGAAAGTTCTGTCGTTGGAAAAGACCATGCCATGACTGGCCCAGTAGCAATGTTTTCCCTTCATCTCCAGCTCCAAGATCTTGGTCGCATTTTCCGGTAATTTCTCTGCATTCCTCAATGGTGAAGGAAGACCTTGAAGGGGTCAAACTCGGCCCCGGTGCGGCTATACCACGCGGATCGTCATCGTTCAAAATTCTTCCATAACAGTCTTATTTCGAGCGATTCGACTCATTAGTAGTCAAGATCCATCTTTTCATTTAAAAAGAGCCTCGTAAGCAGTGAACTTTGGGGGTGGGGATGTTCCGTACAACAATCATACTATTTTTAGCACACTTGATATTTCCTGACGGAGCATTCGCTTGGGGTGCTCGCGGCCATGCCTTGCTTTGTGAAACAGCGGCCTACGTTGCTAGTTCTGGAGAAAAAAGAAAAAAACATCCTCATTTCCTCAAGTCAAAAAGTTTTGATTTGGCCTATTACTGTAATGTGCCTGATATCATATGGAAGCGTCCCAAAACTTACAAAAAAGAATTTGCTAATCACTTTATGAATCTTGAATATTTTGATGAGGTCATTCCCAAAAAGCAGAGGCGTGGTCAGTCTTCGCCTTATGTTTTATCCAGAGAAGAATTTAATAGAAAGTTTAAAAAACTTAAGCCGACAAGAGGGCGCTCGTGGTGGCGAATTCGAGAATTGGCTACTGAACTTGAATCCATTACGAAAAATCTCAAACAGAAAAAAATTACTAAGGAGAAGCGCCATAAACTGCAGGCTCAATGGCTCCTTCATGTCGGAATCATCGGCCACTATATTGGTGACCTAGCAATGCCTCTTCACGTTTCTAAAAATTACGATGGTCAGTTGAGCGGGCAAAAGGGAATCCACTCCTATTTTGAGGGCTCGATGGTGACTGAATTATATCTCGATAAAAATTTCGGTCTCCAAGAAAAAGTTTATCAGAAGGCTCTAGAACGATGGCCGGAGTTTTCAAAGAAAAATAATGATAAGGAAATCCTTCTTTTAGTACAAGAGCTTTCCCGAGATTCGGCGAGCCAAAAAGACAAGTTACTTCAATTGGATAAGAAAACGGGTAGAAAAAGTCCAGACAAGTCGATGAGTGTCTACAGAGAACTCATCAAGGAAAGGCTCGCTGTAGGGGCTTTGTACCTAGCGCTCGTTATCAAAAAACATCAGGATTTCCCTTACGAGGGGCGTGGATTTTTCAAATTTTATGAGCACCCTGAGTTCATTGAGTCTCCTTAGGGGCAAGCTTTAAAACGGCTCGAGTCATGGTTTCCACCGCTACGGGTAATACCTTTTTATATTCCGGAGCAAACTTGGAATTATGATTGGACCCAAAATTAGATTTGTCTTCAGGAGCGCCACCAATAAAGAAAAATGTGGTGGGGTATTTCTTGTTTCGACTGTAGAGGGCGAAATCCTCAGCCCCCATAATTCCCTTTTCTTCGATAACGTTTTCTTTTCCAACCACTTCTTGATAAACCGGAATCATTTCATTTGTGAGCTTGATGTTATTAAAAGTCGCTGGAAGGCTTTCGCTATAGCGTACTACCGGTTTGGGAGCTCCTTCCGCTTGAGCTAAGGCATTGGCCATTCGAACAAGTCCTGTCTTCATTTTCTCTCTCACTTTTTCCGAGTAAGTTCTAAGAGTTCCCTGAATATGAACCTTATCGGGAATGATATTGTGTTTCGTTCCACCATGAAAGGAACCAAAAGTTAAAACCACAGGATCTCTTGGGTCGACATTGCGACTCACCAAGGTTTGTGAGTTCACAACAAGTTTACTGGCTAAAACAATGGGATCAATGGAGACGGAAGGGGCTGCTCCATGCCCGCCTAAACCTTTTATCTCTATATCAATAGAGTCGACCGCTGCTAGGGCATAGCCTTTAGTGAATGAGATTTTCCCAGAATCATGCTTGCCTGTGACGTGAAGGCCCAGGACATAATCGGGTTTGGGAAATTTCTTATAAAGTCCTTCTTCAATCATCCACGCCGCTCCAGAGCCAATCTCCTCGGCCGGCTGAACCACAAAAACTAAGGTTCCCTTCCATTGATCCTTGAGAGCAATAAGAGTTTCGGCGTAACCAATCATTGCAGAAATATGAGTATCGTGACCGCAGGCATGCATAACACCTTTGTTCTTACTGGCATAAGGCTTACCACTTTCTTCTTGAATGGGAAGAGCATCCATATCGGCTCTCAGCCAAACAGTGGGACCCTCTCCGTTTTTATAGATCCCAACAACACCAGTGCGGCCAAAGTTTTCAGTGACCTTTATTCCAAGGGCCTTTAATTCTTTTGCCATGCGAGCGGCTGTTTTGACCTCTTTGCCAGATAGTTCCGGATGACTGTGAAAATATCGATAGAGGTTTTCGACCTTTTCTTTAGATTTTTTTTCATACAGGTTTTCAATGTAATTCTTAACTTCCTTGGAGGCACCAAGGCTAATTTGAGTGGTAAAAAATAATATGATCAGAATAAAAGATTTCATAGTCTTCCCCCAAAAAGAATTACAATTGCAATTACTACTCTTTGTTTTAAAACACTGACCCGACAATGAAAAGCCAGGAAGTGTTAGACGGTGGGATAGGTTTGAAAAGACCTGCTCTTAGTCGAGTAATTTATCGATCCTGGAGGCTTTCGCTTATTTGGTTTAAAATAGAGGGACGACATCATGGAAGATGGAAACAAAATCTAGGAGGGGTTCGGTGAAAAAAGTTTTTCCAGTAGGAGTATTCTTTTTAATCGCATTAATAAGTTTCAACGCTCAGTCAATTGTACGCTTTGAGCAAGATCAGCTACACTTTGTTTTGGTTGACTCTTCAACAGGAGCGGAAACAACCTGCAAACATTATCCTTTAGAAACCGGCTCACCCGCACCACCACCTCCTTGGTGGACCGTGAACTGTGGGGATCGTAGCTATACAGTGGATATCTGGATGGACAACTACCGTTCTGCCGATCAGTTCTATAATACTTTTTTACTTTTTCACGCCAAAGAGAGTGTTTCCTCGAGTGGTAAAAAGTTAGTTCAGTTTAATAACCAAACAACAACAATAAAAACCGCCAATCCACAGGCTTTAAGAGCTTTACGCTCTTCCATTGATGTTGGAAACGGATTGACTGATTTAAATGTAGAGGTTCGGCTGTAACCCTATTCGGTCGTGAATCGTATTTTCTTGGTAAATCGATCTGTTGGGGCTAAAAGATCATCGGAATCTGCGGGGATGAAAAAACCATCGAAGGTGACCTCAACTCTGTATTTAAAATTATCATTCTCCGTCTCTGGAAGCCCATCGATGATCCAACGTACTCGAGCCTCCCAGGTTTCTCCTGGTTGTATTGGGGGCTCGGTTATATAAACCTGCCCTTCTGGTAATTCTGGTAATGAACTCATTTTCTGTCCATCGGCGGATTCAACTTCCATGCTCCAAGAGGCCACAATAAGCTGTTCTTCTGAATTATTGACGATATCAAATGCAAATCGAAACCAGGGGCCTTCGTATTCTTTGATATTAGGCTCTTCTTCGGTGTGGCCAGGCTGTTCAATAAACAAGTTTGTATTGGTGACAAATGGAGTGGCAGGAAGTTGAGTAATCGTCACCAGTGAAGACGCAGACTCATCTTCACCACAGCCACTCACAAGTAAGAAACCTATAAGTATAGTCAGACTAAAACGGAGCGACTTGGAAGATTTAAAAGACATACCTTAGTATACAAAACTTAGACTATGATATTAATAAAAAACTTTATACGCGCTTATCCTCGACGAAGGGCTTGTCGCGGTTTCAATATGAGGCACCTCACTTGAAGTTCAAAAACTTCAAATAGGAGTGGGTATTGATCTCCAGCTCATAGTCTTCCTTGCAGCCGGGAAATTTATCACAGTCTTTGGTGTCCATGTCTGAGATAACGGAATCGAAGTTAGTTTTGAGATTATCGACCTTTTTCAGTACTTTAAAGGATCTCTCACATTGGTTACAAAATACGGGAACAAAAAGGGACTCAATCTTCCCATTACTAGGTAAAAAACCTACAACCAAGTTAACCTGATCAATAATTGGTTTGGGGCAGTCTTTAAAGACGATCTCGATATCATCCATTTTTTCGAAAACACTGATGAATTGAATCCATTTCTTGATTCCAAATGAGAGAACCGCTCGAATCTGTCTAAAGTTCACGACAATTTTTTTGTACTGAATCAGTTCATTTGGATTGGGCAGAACTGTCCCTTCGTCCATATATCCTTTAAGTACAACTTCGATGCCTTTTGGTTTTTTCAGCAAGATGTCGTAAGAAAATCCAGTCACACTTAACTCCCAAACTTTTCGTGTTAATAAACCTAAGGAGTACATCGGCAGATTCCTCAATACATTTAATTTCAAATTAGAATGTTAATAACTGGTAGGGCGAATAGAATCACCCACTGGCAACGAGAAGAGAATTTTGTATTAAAATAGAACACAAAGAAAAATATAAAGCGCACTATACTTTTTAAAGAGGCTCAACATGGGAGCCATCTTGGGTCTCCATCGCGTAAAAGGCTTTAAAGAAATCCTCTATGGAGCGCCCTTGAAATTCCTCGTTCCAAAAATTTTCAATTTCAGCAAAGAGAACTTTCATTTTGTTGTCCATTTTTTTAAGCAGATCGGATTGACCGTAGTGCTCTTTCACAACTTTCAAAAAGTCATTAAATTGAGAGGCCGTGATTTCTTCATCAACTATAAAAAGTGCCATTTTTCTCACAAAGCTTTCAAGTCTTTCATCTTTCAACAAGCTGTCTTGCAGGGGGGCAAGAAGTTTATAGCTATTTGTTTGTTGTCTGAGAGCTTCTGTGAAAATGGAACCATGCCGATCGTATCCTAATTTTTTAAACTCTGTATTCATCGTTTCTAGAGCCGTCAAAGAGACTCCTGCTGACTCTAGGCGATCGACGATAGAGTAGGGATTAAACCAGACTGGATTGATTTGTGAAAGACCTGTGTGAGTTTTAGAGGATTCGGCGAAGGAGCCACGCAGTGAAAGTAAACTGTGAGTGATGCAGCTGTTAAACACGGTATTATAAATGGTGGTCTCTTGTAATTCGTGAGAAGAGTTGAGCGCTTGCAAAAAGATGGAGCGTTTTTGATCAGAACTTAATCCATTGATTCTATATTGATTAACCACATTGGCATAAATTTGTTTTTTCGCTTTAGATTGTACAGAAAAAAATTGGAGTGCGTTGGCGTACTCACCCATTAGCCCTAGGGTTGGGCTCCAGTCCTCTTCGCCACCTTCAACACGAGCGGCTTGCAGAGAGTAAACGAGATCCGCGCGGCCATTGTGGGAGATGATCTGTGGCGTATATTCATCATCCCACTGCGGAATGGCAACAATCGCTTGATCAAGTTGGAAGCGAATTTGGGTATGAGCACCGACTCCTTGTCCGAACCATTCCACTTGGAAAATGATATTTTCGATCGCAGCCGTTTTGGGAATAATAGCAACAAAGAAACTCGGATCACTGTCTTCATTAATATGATGGACAAAATTGGCAAGAATATAAAAGTTTTGAAGGCCTTTTTTCTTAAATTTGTGAGAGTTGTTCCATTGGTTGTTAACGACCTGCTTAATCCTTTCAGATAACTGATTTTCAAGGCCAGCTTCTTCCAAATTATCAATTAAAACGATACTCCTGCGTAGATCGAGCATTAGATTTGAATCCGGAAACGAGCGATAAGGTGACTTCAAAAGAATTTGGTTGCGACTTTCCCCTCGAAAATCTGTAATGGCTGGGCGTAGGTGCACCAGAGTGGAAGAGTCGATTTGCCCTTGCCCACGCATTCTTTGCATGGGGCTTCGAGGTTCGGCCCACGAATTCAAGCTGATTAATATTCCAATCGATACAATGATGCTTATAAACTTCAACCTCTTCTCCTCGCTAAACGTGTCAATCGACAGAATTGATGTACGTCTCACAATGGTACAATTAATGTGCCACCTAAAAGGTCTCTAGATTGGCGTAGAGCTCCTCTCAAAACAAAATAAATCCAGACTGACATTTTTTGTTAGAGAATTGTAAACATTATCAGTGCTTTGAGGGGGATGACGCTTTTCTCTTGGAATAACTCATTTCTAAATCGATTGAGGCACTCTGAATATGATCTCTAGAATCGAGAGAACGTTTTAGCATTGGTGTGCTTTATATTCTAAGTTCCTGTTTTTACAAGATATCAAAATGGCATGTCTAAATTTTTATCAGTAAGCTTCAGTTTTCTACACAACGTCTCATCTTTAATTGTTCAAATGCAAAATAGCAGATTAAGGGTTGGTATGAGGCTTGCTCTATATAGGGGTAACCAGGAGAGAGGTTATGAAAAAGGAATTTATTAGATTGTCATTATTATTAATCGTTGGACTGCTTTTTACACCGGCTGCGATGGCCGATATTGCCGACCTTAATGAAGAATTGATTGAGGCCGATGCCATTGGTGCTGATTCCGAAGCGGCGATCATCGAGTCCGAGCAATTGAAAGAGCAGTTGGTTGAAGAGAAAAAGGAAGCGGAAAGACTTAAAGCTAGACTTGATCGCGAAAAGGCAGCGGCTAAGAGACGTCGAACTAGAGCTGAAAAAGAAATCGCTGAAACTGAAAAAAAGATTGCTGATTCGAGAGCGCGTGCAGACAAAATGAATAAAGAACTGGTGAAGCTCGATGCTGAGCAGGAAAAATTGCGCAAAAAAACTGAGAAAACCCAAGCAGAATTCGATCTTGTTCAAGGTGAAGAGCAGAAAGTGGCCGAAAATAAAAGGCAAGCTGACAAGCTTTTAAATCAAATGATCCGAGAGCATAGAGAGATGAAGGCAAATGCCAAAAGAACGGCCACTCGAGTGAGTTCCATCCGTGCAGATGTTAAGCGTTCGAGAGTAAAAATTGGTCGCACTTATCGCAATATGAAAAAAGACAGTAATGAGTATCAAAAAATGATCGAGATCTATAGAAAGTCCTTAGCTAAGGCAGAAAATATGTTGAACGAGCTTGAAATGGCGATTCAAATCGACCAAGCCTACGATCAAAAGTTAGCGAGAATGGGTAAAAAACTCCCTGAAAACTACAGAACTTTATCTGGACTTAATCGTACACGAGTGGCGCAAATTAAAACAGCCACCTGTAATGTAAGAGCTTATCCCTCTACCAAAGCGGAGATCTTAGGAAAGGTTCACGCCGGTAACAAAATTGAAATGAAACATCACAGTCGGTCTTGGTATACCATCGTTCACGGTGGAGAGAAGGCTTTCTTAGGGAAAACTTGTTTTAACTAATTTAAACAAGACAAAGTTCTCTTCTGATAAAAAAAAAGGTCACTGTTTCCAGTGACCTTTTTTATTTAAAATCATTTTAGGATTTTTAAATTTAGATTCCGGGTTTGAACCAGCAACGTGGACGAATTCCGTCCATAAAGTTACTAATTTCCATGCAAGTGTAGAGTGATGCTTCTTCTTCCGCTTCCACACCAAATTGGTCTTCCATGCTTTTTCCAGGAATAACCGCAGGGTCGAAGTCAGCTTTACAAAGAGAGGCCGCATAGGTTGTATCTAGGCGACACTGAGCTCTTGGATGGGAATCATCAATCTTATTAACCTTGTTGCTGTCAGGAGTTTCGAATGTAGGAAACTCAGGATCGTCAGCAAGGGCTGAAAGAACGCGCGAGAGTGACTCTCCACCAGCGTTGATTCGGTAACAAAGATCTTGCTCTTCGGTGGTGCTCCATACTTGGTCACATCGTTGTGCCACTTGCTCAGGAACTTGTCCTCTGAAAGTCGCGTTGATATCAGTCTCATCTTTCCAGAGTTCACGAGAGCAAGAATGAGCGGCGAAGTAGTCCGATTGTCCTTCGTTAGCAGCCCATGTTCCGCCGAATCCTCCAAAACCTTTACGGAAAGTAAAGCCAGCGAGATGGTGGCCGAGTTCGTGGCAAAGAACCATTGCGAATCCATCAAGTGTCATCTCTGGGTGACGCGCAAGTCCCCCGTACATATTAACATTCCAAGTCCCGAAGAACTGAGATGCGCTGGCATTCAAAGTATCGTCATCCCATTTTCTATTCACAACAAGTCGACCGCCGTGGGATTGAATGATCGGAGCATAATAAGCTTCGGCTTTATCAATCACCTCATTGAACTCTTGTTGAGTCATGTTGGCGTCTCTTTCATTAAGATCTGGAATGTTTTTGATTTGGGCAGGGTCGATGAAAGTACCCCAGGCAAAACTAGAGAATGCAAAAAATCCTAAAAGAACGAAAAATTGTAATAATGTCTTCCTTAACATTATGTCCCCCTATGTAAGTTGTAGTCTCAAAGAGTATCACGTAAGGAAAAGATCAAATATTCTAATTTAAGCTTATTAGTTTTTTTTATGACAGATTGTTCCTGTTCCCGATCTTGGTCTGTGCTTAACCAAGAAAAACTTGGGTTAAATGTGAAGATCTCTAAACATTTCTAATAAAACCCTAAGTATAACTACTCACTTCTTCTACGTTGCATCACTTTTGTGCTGGACTAAAGGCGAGATTGTTTTGCTATTGGGAAGGGTATCAGACATTCGCCAGCATTACTTTTTATAAATAACTTTTTCCTAAAAGGGAGCTCCCTCGGGAGTTCCCTTAATTTCGCTTTTACGTGTTGTCGAAATATTTCTAATTTCAAGCAATGTGCGATTGAAAAGAACTTATAAAATCGTGACAAGAAGTTTGATCCTTTCTAAGGTTTCATTATGAAAAAAATTGTGGTGATTCTTTTTGTTGTTCTATCCAGTGTTTCATCTTTTGCTCAAACAGCTGCGCAAATTGTTTCGGATCGCCCGGGTCAGGCCTTTACCCACCAAGTAGTCGGTAAAGGAGTTTTCCAAATTCAAAGTGGTTTGGACTTGAATAAAGCGGAAACGAGTCTCATCGATCAGGAGGTACGAACCTCAGTGAACGAATTTCGATTAGGCTTGAGTGAAAGTTTTGAGGTAAGCACCGTTTGGAACTACTCGCAAACTTCAACCACCAACAATGCCACTTCTTTTGAAGATGAATTCGATGGGGTCAGTTCATTGCAACTAGGTTTTCGTTATAATCTTATTGCTGAAAGTGACGGTTGGATCCCGGGAATTGGAATCCAAACACGTTTTAGTATGAAGCAAGTAAGCAGAAACTATCAGTCCTCACAAATCGCACCCACAACGATGCTATTCACCAACCATACACTTCTTGATGATTTGAACGTTAGTTTTAATGGAGGAGTGGCCTATGACGGTGACACCGCCATTCCTCAATACATTTACGTTATTAGTTTTGCTCAAAACTTTACTTCAAACTTTGGAATTATTTACGAGTTCTACGGCAATGAATACGACGACCAAGACTCTAATTACGGAGGAGCGGGCGTGTTTTATTTTCCCAACAAAGATCTGCAATTGGATCTCTATGCGAGTATGGGAAAAAACCAAGGCGTTGAAGAGTTTTACATGAGTCTTGGACTCTCTTGGCGAACTTGGCTTTTCAATCGTTAAGACTCAAGTTTTTCTGTGAGCCCCGCTTTTAAGGGCGACCGTCAAGGTAGAGCTGCCTGAATGGGCTCCGCCTCAAGGGAGCTGATTAATTTCGACCTTTTTCGTGAAGTTCTAAGAGATTGAAAAAAAATGATTTCAGATCAGCGTCATAGCGGTTTTAAAAGTTTGAGAATCTCAGAAAGAATAAACTCGCACTTTTCCATGAAAAACTAGCTTAAGAGTGGAGTTCAGCGGAAAATAGCTAGAATACCTTTAATCGATACTTTTAGCCCCTTTAATGCCACTTCGTCTTCTAAAAACAGATCTTTCCTTTATCTATATATAGTAGTAAATTCCTTTTGATGACATTTACCTCGTTATCGAGAGAAAAAGCCCACCCGTTTGGGCTCATACAATCGAGGGTAAGAAGCCTCGGGAATAAAAAAGTTTCATCATTTTTGTATAGAGAATAGGCAAAAATAGGACGAGAGAACTTTTTTTTAAAAAAAGTGAATTTTTTTATTTTTGGCTATTGACTCTCCAGGGGTAATCCCCTAGAACTCCAATTCTTGCATTAACAAGACTCTTTGAAAACTGAATAGCTAGTTAATTACACTTTTGTGAGGTCTCAATAAGATTACTTATTGAGTTTTAATTTACTTATGAAGATTAACTTTAAGCAAAGTGATTTGTTTGAAGCTTTAGAATTTAAACTGGAGAGTTTGATTCTGGCTCAGAACGAACGCTTGCGGCGCGCCTAATACATGCAAGTCGAACGAGAAAGTTCCTTCGGGAACGAGTAAAGTGGCGGACGGGTGAGGAACGCGTGGATAACCTACCCTTCAGCGGGGGATAACTACTCGAAAGAGTGGCTAATACCGCATATGACTACGACTCCTGCGGGTAACGTAGTAAAAGGCTTCGGCCACTGAAGGATGGGTCCGCGTCCGATTAGCTTGTTGGTGGGGTAAAAGCCTACCAAGGCAACGATCGGTAGCTGGTCTCAGAGGATGATCAGCCACACTGGAACTGAGACACGGTCCAGACTCCTACGG